>CAXXFG010000003.1:0-23554 GCA_963678885.2 Desulfobacterales bacterium
GCCCGGCATGATCGTCAGTGTGGAGAAGAAGGTCGGCGAGACGGTCAACAAGGGCGAAACGGTCATCGTGTTGGAGGCCATGAAGATGGAAAATGCGCTGCCGGCGCCGGTGTCCGGTACAGTGCGGGCCATCAGCTGCACCCAGGGGGATTCGGTGGCAAAAGGCGCTACTCTCTGTGTGATCGGATAGGCACGGCCCCCCCCACCCCCGCCGCTTGCGCGGGGGTGGGGAGGAACGCCTTCGTGTTTTCCCGTCGTAACCGGCTTTTTGCCGCGCCGGAACCGTCGCACCCCGCCCGATCCTGTCGGCGGCGCTTTACCGGGCATTTCCCCATGTGTCTTCTCTTTGGAATTGACAATATTTCTGGGAAGCTATAGCATCAAATAACGAACCTTTCCCTGCACCTGCGGTATTTTTTGCCGTTGTTCGGACCTGTGGACGCGGCCGTTTCAATCACTCCAGTTCTTGTCGGTGCCGTGACGCTTTCGGCCGCTCGTGATCCTTTTTCCGGTACAATGTTTTTCGGAAAGGATGGACTCCCTGGAAACTGAAAGGAACAACACGCCATGAAGCAGGATGTTTCCCATGACGATCGAAGATGCAGCGGACGCATTGAATTCCTCAGGCCCATCGTATACGTTCACCAGAATTCCGACCAGTTTGTAGAGGGCACCATGCTCAATCACAGCTCCGGCGGGATTTGCTTCCATTGTGCTCCGGAATTGTTACCGGGGACGAAGATTTACATCATGACCGAGGATGCCCCCATCGACGTGTTTTGCGCGGAACCGGGCGAGGCCTTTTTTTCGGAAGTTATTTGGTGCCGCCAAAAGGCAGGCGCTCACCGGGTCGGCGTGCGCTATATCAACAACGGTATCTCTTATGGTTTTTCACCGTTTCAATTCCACGGCTTCTGACGCCGGTTGTTGTGCGGGGTCGCGCTCCAACGTGTCCGGCGGGCAGGCAAAGAAGGGGGCGTGGCTGGACGTGAAGGCGGGGGGGTCGTTGCGGAGGATGGGGGCCACGGCCGGGTGGCGTTTGAAGGTTTTGTCGAGAAACTGCCGGACGTCCCGCCGCTGCCAACCCTCGGGAGGGGAAAACGGCCGGTAGAGGGATAATGTGTTCCGTAAAGACATGGTCGGAGTGTCCCTTTTCCCGGGCATGGCGGGCATGTTGAAAACGGCCAGGTTGAGAAAGCGGATCGTGGCCCGATGCTGCTGCATGAAGTCAAGGGTCATTTCAGCATCCACGCGCGACTCCCAAGGCGTTGCGAACAGAAGATAGGCGTAAACCGCGATGCCCGCCCGTTCAAGGGCGGCGAGGGCCCTGCCGGCGATTTCCAGGTCAATGCCCTTGCCGAATCGCTCCAATACCTTGGGGGAACCGGATTCCAGCCCGAGCTGGAGAAGAACGCATCCGGCCTTTCGCAGTGCGTTACAAAAGCCGGTGTCGGCCAGGTGCCGGGTGAACCGTGCGAATCCGTACCAGGGGGCACCCGGTGGATCTGCTGCCAGGCGCCGGAGAAGCGCCGGGCTCAGGGCATTGTCCACGAGATGGATGAGGGTGGGCGTATACCGGGCGGTCAGTGTTTTCAGTTGGGAGACGGTTTGCCGGAGGGGCAGGGGGCGGTAGGGGTTTTTTTCCGCCTGTTCGGGGCAAAAAGCGCAACGGCGCCACCAGCACCCACTGCTGGCGCTGAAAGGCAGCACCAGGCCGGGCGAAAGATACGGCAGTTGGGCCACATGGTCAAAGTCCGGCAGGGGCGCACCGGTGTGGGGCACCAGGTGCAGCCGTTCCAGCAGCGGGCCTTCTCCGGGGCCAGCCACCACCTGGTCCACCATGCGCCCGAAGGGGGAGCGGCCTTTTGCGCGTCGCAGCCAGGAAGTGACCAGGCCGCCGCCCAGCAGCACCGGCAGGCCGGGAGCCAGGCGTTTGAGATAACCGATCATGGCGAAGGTGCAAATGGCTTGGCTCAGGTAGTTGAGGGAGAAACCCGCCAGGTCAACAGTGCCGGTGCGCACGATATCTTCCAGCCGTTCTGAAAAATAAGGGAAATAAATATTCTGCGTCGGGTTTGCAAACGCCTTGGCCAGATCCTGCACAGATAGTGGGGACAGGTTCGGATCCTGGTAGTCGGTCAGTGAGAGGCAGATGCCGTGGGTGCGGCCGTGCATGGCCAGTACACGGTTTACCGCGAAGACCGCCTGTCGGTACCGCTCTTTGTTCCGGTAGGTGGCGGCGGATCGCAGCTGGCCAAGGTGCAGAAATATTTTTCCGGCGGCCCGGCGGCTCCAGGTGTCCGTTGCCTTCGGCGGTGCGGCGCACAGGAACCGAAGCCCCTCTATGTTCGCGTCGATAAGGGTGCAGTCTGCATCCGCCGCTTTGAGGCTTCCCGCCAGCCGGGTCAGGCCCGGTGGCGGTTCACAAGGCCTGACCACCGGCGGGTGAATCAGAAGGACGTGCTTGCGGCGCATAAGGAGGTTAGATGAGGTCCGCCACCATGTCGCCTACCTCGGTGGTGGTGTAGCCCATTTTCCCGGCGCCCAGCGCTTTGATCTTGGTGGCCGTGATTTCCTTGACGGCGTTTTCGATGGCCTTGGCGGCTTCGGTTTCCCCAAGGGTATCGAGCATCATGGCCCCGGCGCAGATGGCGGCCAGGGGGTTGATGATGTTCTTGCCCGTATACTTCGGCGCGGATCCGCCGATGGGCTCGAACATGCTCACCCCGTCCGGGTTGATATTTCCTCCGGCGGCAATACCCATCCCACCTTGGGTCTCGGCGCCCAGATCGGTGATGATATCCCCGAACATGTTGCTGGTGACCAGTACATCAAACCACTCGGGGCTTTTTACCATCCACATGCAGCAGGCATCCACATGGTAGTATTCCCGTTTTACGTCCGGGAATTCTGCTTCTCCCAACTCGTGAAAGGCGCGTTCCCAAAGGTCGAACACGTAAGTGAGGACGTTGGTCTTGCCCACCAGGGCCAGGGTGTTGTGTTCTCCCTTGCCCCGGGCCTTTTTTCCGTTTTTTCTGGCGTATGAAAAGGCGTATCGCAGGCAGCGGTCCACCTGGAAACGGTTGTAGACCATGCTCTGCACCGCCACCTCGTGGGCGGTGCCCTTCTGGGAGATGCCGCCGACACCGGTATAGATGCCGCCGGTGTTCTCCCTGATCACGGTATAGTCGATGTCGTCGGGGGTTTTGTTCTTGAGCGGGGTTTCGACGCCTGGAAAAAGACGGACGGGCCGCAGATTGATATACTGATCGAGATCGAACCGGGCTTTCAGAAGGATTCCCTTTTCCAGGATGCCGGGGGCGACATCCGGGTGTCCGATGGCGCCCAGAAAAATGCCGTCGTATTTTTTCAGCTGTTCGGTGGCGTTTTCCGGCAGAACCTCGCCGGTTTTCAGGTAACGCTCGCCGCCATAATCAAACTCGGTCATGTCCAGGAAGAAACCGAATTTATCGGCTGCCGCTTTGAGGGCCTTTTTCCCTTCGGCCACTACTTCAGGGCCGGTGCCGTCCCCGGGGATCACCGCAATTTTGTATGTGTTGCCCATAATGTTCTCCTGATAAAATGCCGTGGCCGGCCCGAATATTGGTCCGAAAACCTTTTCGCCGCCAGCCGGTTACAATTGTTCGAATGGAAAAAACACGCAAAAAAATTCATACTGTATTGCGGATGGAAGGTCAATTGAAAAGCCGGCGCGATGCAGGGGGATTGCACGGCATCATGGCAAGAGGTTGCGGCGCTGGTGGCTGTGCGATGAGATACCTGCCGGTCCCCGGAAAGCGGGGGCAACGTCCCCGTCGCGGAGTTCCCGGTGGAATATCTGGTTGACAAGTGGGGGGCGACATATAAAAATAATTAGGTTAACCCTTTGTGAATTGTTTGCAATCGGATCCATTGCTGGTTGAAATTAACGAAAGGACAGGCCGGAAAAGATGCGGGGGAAATGGACACGCCGGCAGGCGGTTTCGGGAATGTGGTGCGTTGTGGTCTGTGCGTTGATCTTGGTGGCGGGTTGTGGCGGCGGGGGTGGTGGCGGTGGTGGCGGCGCACCGGCCAATACGATCCCGACAGCGGTTTTTACGGCCACGCCCACTGCGGGATCGGTTCCCCTGACGGTCGTTTTCGATGCCGCGGCATCATCGGACAGTGACGGCACCATTTCCAGTTTCCGGTGGACGTTCGGAGACGGCGGCACCGGCACCGGGGTGTCCGTGCAGCATACCTACCAGACAGCCGGCACCTACACGGCGCAGCTGACGGTGACGGACGATGACGGGGCGGTCGATACGGAAACCGTTCAAGTCGTTGTTTCGTCCACTCCAAACATCACTCCGGTTGCCCGGTTCACGGCCACGCCCACTGCGGGATCGGTTCCCCTGACGGTCGTTTTCGATGCCGCGGCATCATCGGACAGTGACGGCACCATTTCCAGTTACCGGTGGACGTTCGGAGACGGCGGCATCGGCACCGGGGTGTCCGTGCAGCATACCTACCAGACAGCCGGCACCTACACGGCGCAACTGACGGTGACGGACGATGACGGGGCGGTCGATATGGAAATCGCGCAGATTGTTGCCGCAGCCGCGGTGACGGCAACCATCAGCGGCACGGTTTCGGCCACGGCGCACACCGTATCGGACAGTGACGTAAACGATACCAATGCCACCAACATTGCCAATGACGACTTTGACTCGGCCCAGTCGATTCTGGCGCCGGTGTCCGTGAGCGGGTACGTGAACATGGCCGGTGCGGGAGATCCGGGCGCTTCCTTTGATTCCGGGGATACCGACGATTTTTTTCAGGTGATCCTGACCCAGGGAATGACCCTCACCCTGTACATGGCGGAGAACCCCGCTTTGTACGAGCTGGATCTCTATCTGTACAATGCCCAGCGGGTGTTGGAGGGTTCGGCGGTCACCGATGCGGAAGACGGGATTGCGCGGCTTACGGCCCCGGCTTCCGGCACCTATTTCGTGAGGGTGGGGGCGGTGGGGACTTTTTTCTTCCAGACGGCGTCGGTGTACACCCTTACCATTGGGTTGCAGGAACCCCTGTCGGCCCGGCGGTCTCTGTGCCTGGGCGATGCGTTTGTGCCGGGGGAGGTGGTCGTGGGGCTCGTGTCGGAGGCCGGCGGCACGGTCTCCGCCCTTTCCGGCAAGGCAACGCGTCTTGGGGATTTCGGACTCCGATCGCAAAGCGGTGCTTTCAGTGGTGTCCAATTGGTGCGGAGAGCCGAAGGGACCGACCGAGAGACGTTGTTGAAGAGGCTGGGGGTTTCTTCGGCTTTTGAGCGGAGCGTCGGCCCCGGCATTCTCGACGCCGGAACCCGGGAAAAGATGGAAACCCTCTGGATGGTCCGGGGGTTGCGAAAAATTACCGGAATCCAGTACGCCGAGCCCAATTATATCAGAACGCCCCTGCAGGTGCCCGATGATGCCTACTATTCCTACCAGTGGCATTATCCCCTCATCAACCTGCCGGATGCATGGGATGTCACCACGGGAAGCAGCGATGTGATCGTGGCCGTGGTGGACACCGGGGTGTTGCTGGCGCACCCTGATCTCTACGGGCAATTTGTTCCCGGGTATGATTTTATTTCAGATGAGGAAATGGCCCTGGACGGCGACGGTATCGACGCCAACCCAGACGACCCCGGCGACGAGGACGGGGTGGACGGCGGCAGCTCCTTCCACGGGACCCACGTGGCCGGCACCATCGCGGCGGCCACCAACAACGGCAAGGGGGTGGCCGGCGTTGCCTGGAATGCGCGCATCATGCCCCTTCGGGTTCTTGGCAAGGGCGGGGGGACATCTTACGATATTCGTCAGGCCGTAAGATATGCTGCGGGACTTTCCAATGATGCGCCAACCATTCCGGCGGCGCCTGCGGACATCATCAACCTGAGCCTGGGAGGCGGGAGCTATTCCCAGGCCGAGCAGGATGCTTACACCCAGGCCCGGAATGCGGGTGTCATCGTCATTGCCGCCGCTGGCAACAGCGGGACTTCCGCGCCCATGTATCCGGCCGCGTACGACAACGTGGTGTCGGTCAGCGCCGTGGGCATCGATGAAACCCTTGCCGCCTATTCCAATTTCGGCGGCACCATCGACGTGGCGGCACCGGGTGGATCCGATACGGATCGGAACGCGGATGGGTATGTGGACGGAGTGCTCAGCACCATCGGAGACGACAGCGCCGGTACCATTGCAATGGAATATGCCTTTTCCATGGGTACCAGCATGGCCGCGCCCCATGTGGCGGGGGTGGCGGCCTTGATGAAGGCCCTGTACCCCGAACTGACCCCCGAGGAATTCGATGTGCTGCTTTCCGGCGGTTACTTGACCCGGGATCTTGGCGCCTCGGGATGGGACGACAGCTTCGGCTGGGGGCTCATCGACGCCCACAAGGCGGTGCGGATTGCCCAGCAGGGCGGGGTCAACGGCGCAATTCCGGCGACCCTGGTGGTGCGGCCCGGTATCCTCAATTTCGGAACGATGACAACGGACCTTGCGGTGACGGTGGAAAACGGGGGGGCTGGGGCATTGGCCGTGACCGGTGTGCAGGCCGACGCGCACTGGTTGTCCCTGGTTGCTTCGGATGTGGACCCGGACGGTCTGGGCACCTATACGGCAACAGTGGCCCGCGGCAGCCTTTCCGACGGGACCTATACGGGCACCGTCATCTTCACCTCCAGTGTCAACACCGTCACGGTGAATGTGGTGGTGCAGAAGGGCAGTGCCGCCGCCTCGACCTATGCCGGATACCATTACGTGCTGCTGTTGGATCCGGACACCCTGGATCCCGTCGCCCAGGATGCCGGTGCTGTTTCCGGTGATGGATTCGCATACGCTTTTCCGGGGCTTCCGGTGGGCGCCACCTACGTGATTTTTGCAGGAACCGACCCCAACAACGATTCCTTCATCTGCGATGCCGGGGAGGCCTGCGGCGCCTATATTTCCATGGACCAGCCCGTGGTGGTGACGGTGACCGGCGACAGGTCCGGCCTTGATTTTACCACGGACATCAGTTTCAGCCTGCCGGCATCCGCTGCCCGGGTTTTGGGCGGCATCGGGTTGCCCCTGCAGCGCAACATCCTCAGGCGGGTGGCCGAATGACGGGGCGCGTCCCAGCGGTCGGCGCCTTTTTTTTGGGGGTGGTGGTGCTGATGACCGCCTGCAAGGCGACGCCGGTGGGGATGGAGCGCGCGGCCCCCCTGGCGGTGACCGTGCTCCACAGCGCCCGCCAATGTTTTCCGGCGCCACCGGGATGGACACTCTCATGGGTATCCAACCAAAGGGATTACCGGGCGCTATGCAACCGGTGTCGAGGGGGATTCGTTGGATCTCTGGTTGATGCGGCCCCGGTGGATTTCAGCCGGGAGGGCGTTCTGGTCGTGGAAATGGGTCGGCGCCCCACAACTGGTTACGGGTTCGATGCCGCAGGGGTTTCCGCAGCGGTATCCGGCCAAACGGCGGTGGTTCAGGTCCGGGTCGTCACACCGGCGCCCGGCGGCGTTTCGGCCCAAATGGTGACGGCCCCCTGCTTGCTGCTGCGGATGCCAAGGAAGGGATACAAAAATATCCGGGTGGTGGATTCGGAGCGCGTTTCCCTGGGCGGTTTAACCGTTCCTGTTCCCTGATGCCTCTATGCGCCCTTTTTTTTGAGCACCAGCTGCATTTTCGTGTTGCCGATCTCGATCATGTCAAACTCGTTGAGTCGAACCGTGGTTTTTACCGCCGTTCCGTTGACCTTCGGCTTGGCGATCCCCTCCACGTAACTCAGGTAATAACCGTCTGGCCGTTGGCTGATGGTGGCGGCTGTTTGTCCCACGAAGAGGCCGCCGACCTGGAAGTCGCACTGAATGCTCTTGCCGATCTTGAACAGCTTCTTGGAAAGGCCCACCTCGCCCTGGTCCCCCTTCAGGCAACTGAGGACGGCGGTGGACGGCGCTTGGGTTAACGGCGCCTGGCGCTTTGTTCTTTCCATCAGGGCCCGGTGCTGGTCGGTGTCCATGACCATGGTTTGAAACAGATCGCCGGACGCCTGTCCGGGGCGCGCCTCGCCTTCCGCGAAGGCAAAAACGAGGTTGTGCTTGCCGATGGTGACAACATCCCCGTGGGCGAGTCGACGGGAGGTGACGGCCTCATCGTTGACAAAGGAGCCGTTTTTGCTTTGCAGGTCCGTCAGGATGAAGGACTCCCCCGCGGCATCGATTTTGGCATGGTACCCCGAGACCGCCAGGTTGTCGATGGCGACATCGTTGTCCGCCATGCGGCCGATGGTCAACGTGCCACCGGCTTTCAGTCGATATTCTTCCAATGTTCTTTCCTGGAATTTCAGCGTCAGGATCGGCATGGGATCCCCTCCTGTGGGAAAAATGAATTGTGTTTAGATCCGCAGGTGACCCGTTGAAAGGCGGCGCGGATGGCGGTTCCGAAGCGGTTGACCAGGGAATGTCGGCGACCGGCAGCGGCAATAACGATGGTGATATTGTCTTCGCCGCCCCGGGCATTGGCAAGGGAGACGAGACGGCGGCAGGCGATCGGCGGCGGCAGGGCAACGGCCGTTCGCCTGATTTCTTCGGTGGAGACCTTGTTGGTCAGGCCGTCCGAGGCGATGACGATCCCATCGCCCCTGAACAGCGGCACTTCGCAAAGATGGGGGAAAATGTCCTCTCCCACGCCCACCGCGCGCGTCAGGACATGGTGCATTGACGGGTCCGGCGGCAGGTCTTCCGGGTCTGTATCGGTGCGCATTTCCGCGGCAAGGGTATGGGGGACGGAAAGCGCCTGGATCTTGCCGTGATGGATCAGAAAGATGGGGCTGTCGCCGGCGTTGGCGGCGATGAGGGCGTTGCCGGAAAACAGGACCGCCGCCACCGTGGCACCCATGCCCCGCAGTTTGTCGTCCCGGGCGGCAGTGTGAACCCGCCGGTTTGCTTCACGGATTGCCGCCAGGAGGCGGTTGGCAGGGGATGACAGGGACGGGTCATCTTCCGTTTCTTGGGGGTGGGGCGGCGGTGCGGACAGGACCTCGCGAACGGTTGCAACGGTTATGCGGCTTGCAACGTCCCCGGCTTTGTGCCCCCCCATGCCGTCGGCAACCATATAGAGCCCCAGTGCATCATCACAGCAAAAGCTGTCCTGATTGCAGGACCGAACCTGCCCGATGTCCGTGAGGCCTGAGGATAACATCTGGACCATCTTTGCTTCCTGTCCGAGTACCGGGCGCACCCCCGATTGCCTGCCCCGGGCATGCCGCCCGTCAATGCCATGAGAACGCCCCGTCATTTCCGGCAGGAACTTTACCAGAAGAGATTTAAAAAAGCAAATTGGATTTTCAAAATATAGTGAAAACAGTAAGATGTGAGTTTTGTGCGGGATGATGCCCGGCGGGTCAGCTGCCAAGCGCGGCAATGATCTCCCGGTAGGATTGGAACCGGTCTTCGGGATCCTTGGCGAGCATTTTGCCGATGATCTCGCTGAGAGGACGGGGAATGTGGGGGTGGTGGGCCGCCAGGGACGGCGCTGGGGTATTGAGATGCTGCCGGAACAGGTCTTCCAGACGGGTGGCCATGAACGGCGGGGAGCCGCTTAGGACATGGTGGAACGTGGCACCCAGGGCGTAGATGTCGCTGCGGACGTCAACGGGCGCTTTCCGGATGACTTCCGGGCTCAAGTAGGGCGGAGAGCCCACCACGTTTGTCGGCGTACCGGTTGCGTCCGTTTTCTGCTGCGCCACCCCGAAATCAACGATCTTGACGGTGCCGTCTTCCGAGATCATGATGTTGGCCGGTTTGAGATCCCGGTGAATGATATGTTCCCGCCACACCCGGTCCAGTGCTTCGCAGGCAGCGGCAAGGTAGCCGGCGGCCTGTGCGGCGGGGATGGTGCGGCCCTTCTCCAGAAGCTGGGCCAGAGACCGACCGTGGATGAATTCCATGGCGTAATAGACGATGCCGTTTTCGTCTCCGATAAAGTAGATGTGGGCGATGTTGGGGTGGTTGCATTTAGAAACGAGGCGGGCCTCTTTGAAGAACATCTCCACAAATTCGGGCTGGGACGAAAGCGCATAGGAAATCACCTTGATGGCGACATCCCGTTCGAGGGAGGCGTCCCATCCCTTGAAAACGCCCCCCATTCCCCCTGCCGAGAGAAAGGAGGCCACTTCGTAGCCGCCGAGTTTTTTTCCGATCAGACTTTTATAGAACCGGTCTTCGGTGGCGCTTGTTTTCTTCCGTGACGGCGCAACGACGACGGTATCTTCCCAGGCGGCATCGTGTTCGGTTCGCAACGGGGAAAGTTCCCCGTCGGAGGGCCTGTCCTTCGGGGAAGCGGTTTCGGTGTGGAGCTGCGCCCTGATCTGCCGCCACTGAAGACTGTCCGAGAAGGTGATATCCATGGCCACCGGCATGTTGAAATTGTCTAGTCGGACATGCGCGATGCGGCCGGGCAGGGTTTCCTGCTTACCGGGCAGGGTGCAACGGATGTGAAGGGTTTCCCCCACCTTTCCCAGAATCGGGGTCTTGATGGTGGCGCCTTGATCGCGTGTCGCGGTCATCTCGCCGTACATCCACAGGCCGCCGTCCCGGGAGGCCTCCATGGACACGGGCGGGGACAGCGGGGTGGCCGCCGAAACCGATGGTGCGGGGCGGGTGGCCGCCGCCGGTGGGTCCGTTTTCGGCGCGGAAGCCGTGGGAACGGTGCCGGTCTTGAGGTGGTGGTGGATGGTACGCCAGTTTGCATTTCCCCTGAAGTTGATGCCCATCCCCATGGGGCGTTCATGGTCACCCAGCAGAATGTGGATCAGTTTTCCGGTGGCGGTGAGGGGACCATCGGCAAGGGGGTAGCGCAGAACGACGGGGCTGCCCTGTTTGCCCCTGAGAGGCGTTTCCACCATGGCGCCGTGGAAGGTGTGGTTGATGATGCGGCACGGAGCCCAATCCCTTGCGTTTAAGGAGACATGGGCGCCCGGGGGCGTGCCGCCGTCTTTCGCAACGGTTCGGGGGTGGCTGGACGTCTGTGACGGTGCGCCAACAAGGTGCCGTCGGAGATGTTCCGCGAAATCCCCGGGCCCAATGGGGTAGACGATGACCCCTGCGGCGCCGGAGGCCATGGCCTCTTGGGGCGGAAGCCGCTCCTGGTCACGGGCGTGGATGAAGAACACGAAGGGGATGGTTTCCCGCAGTGGATCGCTCTTCAGATAGGTGAGCAGCGAGAGGCCGGGCAGGTCCGCCAGGGACAGGTTGCAGAGGATCAACCCGATGGGGGCCGACGAGAGGGTCACCAGTATTTCCCGGAGGGTTCCGGCCTGGTGGAGGGTCAGCTGCGCTTCGGCCACCAGTGCGTCGGCCGCACGGCCCAAATGGCTGTCCGTGTTGGCGAACAGAATGTCTTGTCTGGCGTTCATCGCATATTGACGGATTTTGTTCGGGGCGTCAGGCTCACCTGCACGGCAAAGGACTGGTCTTCCACATCAAAAACAAGGACCGCCACCGACGCGTTCTCGGGATGACCGATTTCGTGTTGCCATCCCAAAATAACAGTCGGCAATGACAGCTGGAAATAGTACGGTGTGTCGGCCAGAAAGCGTTTGGCCGATCCGCTGATCATGTTGATGATTTCGCCCACGCCGTCATTGAGAAGGTCTGCGCTGATGTCTTCGGGCGCGACCCCCATGATGCTTGAAATCACCCGCTGGGCCAGCTGCCAGTAGAAGGTGATCACCACGGTTCCCTCCGCGTCGCCTGACAGGCCGATCACGCCCGAAATATCACCCAGCATCCGGTGGTCGTTCTGAAAATAGACGGTTTTGTAGGAGATGTCCATGGAGGCCATGGTGCTGAAGACATCCTTGGTGCTGGCGATGAAGGGTGTCAGGTATGCCAGTTCTTCTTCCCTTGGGTTGCGGTTCGGCGTCATGAGGCTTTGCAGGATTTGAACCACTGCGCCGGCCGGTTCCGAAAGAAAGAGGGTTTCCGTGGCGCCTGCCCGCAGAAACGGTCCCCCGGATTGTTGGGGCTTTTTCGGTTGCAGCAGCACCACCGGGGTGCCCCGGAATCTGGTTTGGTATCGCAGGTGCTTGATTTTTTCCTGCACATCGCCGGTGAGGGTTTCCGCATACAATCCCACCAGATCGAATGGGGCCACGTCCGCGTCTTTGCGAAAGGCCGCAGCGGTCACCAGGGTTTTCTCGCCGAGCAGTTGTGAAAGGGACCCGGCAATGTCGTCGGGGCAGTCGTTCAGCAATATCTTGCTCATGGGGAGTCCTTTTTCGGTTAGAGAATGTCGTCGACGACGGTGAGCAGGTCGTCCGCGTTGAATGGTTTGGTGATGTAGCCTCTTGCCCCGGCGTCCAGGGCCTTTTTCCGGTTGAGATCGTCCGATTCGGAGGTGAGCATGACAATGGGGATGTCGCCGTAACGGTTATCTTTTTGCAACATGGTCAGCACCTGGTAGCCGTCAAGAACGGGCATGTTCCAGTCCATGAGAATCAGGTCCGGTCGGTCCTGGCCCTTGTTGAGAAAATCGATAACCTCTCCACCATTGCTTGCCTCCACAACGGTGTCGCCCCTGGGGGCAAGATACCGAATGACAATCTTGCGGGTCAGCATGGAATCATCCGCTACGAGAACCTTCATTTCGTCCTCCCCGTTTTAAAATACAGGTGGCGTCCTGTGTCATGTGGAACTGTGGGAATTGAGAAACGCAAAAACTTTTCGACCATATCACGACGAAACCGTGAACTCAACTCATCGCCACACACGGGTTCAAGAACTTCCGGAAAATAAAACCGGGCAGGCGGCGTTCTTCCCGCCGCGGGAGGAGCGACTTTCAGGTGCCTTGGGAAGAGATGTTGAATTTTTTCAACAGCTGGTAGAGGTGCGAACGGGACAAGCCGGACACGCTGCATGCCTGCCTGACATCATGATCCGCCCAGGCCATCAGGTCCGTCAGGTAATGTGCTTTCATCTCGTCCATGAACTGCTGCATCGGCTTGGGCCGGAAAGGCTCGCGGCCGGGCGTTTCCACCGGAGGTGGCGGGGCGCCCTTGACCTGCCGACGGACGGCCTGGGCCCGGATGTTGGTTGGCAGGTGGCGGGGAAAGAGGGTCGGCTCGTCAAAGGCGTCCGCCATGACCTTGTCGAGGGTGTTCAGAAGCTCCCGGACATTGCCCGGCCAGTTGTAAAAGCAGAGGGTTTCGAAAAAATCCGGGCTGAACCCCTTGATGGGTTCCCCCGATAATTTACAGGTTTTGTTCAGATGGTGCAGGGCGATTTCCCGGATATCGTCCTTTCGGTCCCGCAAAGGGGGCAGATGGATGCTGATGGTTTGAACCCGGAACAGAAGATCTTCACGGAAGCCGCCCTCTTTGGCCATGTCTTCCAGGTTGCGGTTGGTGGCGCAGATGAGTCTGAAATCCGAATGGAGTTCTTTTTTGCTGCCGATGGGCCGGAAGCGGTGTTCCTGGAGCACCCGCAGGAACACCTTCTGTAAACCGATGGGCAGTTCCCCGATTTCATCGAGGAACAGGGTGCCCCCATGGGCGTGGCGCACAAGTCCTTCGGTGGGACGGTCCGCACCCGTGAAGGCGCCTCTTTCATGGCCGAAAAGCATGCTTTCCACCAGTGTTTCGGGCAAGGCGGTGCAGTCCACCACCACAAAATTGCCTTCCGCCCGGGCGCTGTTGTTGTGAATGGCCCTGGCGAACAATTCCTTGCCGGTTCCCGTTTCACCGGTGATCAGGACATTGCTGTCGGCGCTGGCCGCCTGGGCCATGAGGTCCAGGCATTGGTTGATGGCCGGGCTGTTGCCGATGATATCCTCTTTTTTAAGGGCCAGGCGGGGTTTTTTTGCTTCCTTTTGCTCCCGGTATTGCAGGGCACGGGTCAATGATAGGTTCAGCTCCTTGACCGAGGCGCCCTTTTCGATATAGTCCCATGCGCCGCTCTTAATGGCCAGTTCGGCGCCGTCCGGGTCGCCCAGTCCGGTCATGATGATGATTTCAGGATGCCCGGGGGTTGTCCTGAACTTGGGGATGGCCTCCAAACCGTTGCCGTCCGGCATCCAGACATCCAGGAAAATCACATCGTAACGGCCCTCCTCCACCAGTGCGAGCCCTTCCTTGAGACTGGCCGCGAGGTCCGCAAAATGCCCTGCATGACCGATAATGGCGGCCATGGAGGTGCGTACCATGGCGTCATCGTCGACGATCAGAATATTGGCCATAGGTGTGTCCCATCCGGAATCAAACGGCGCGGCGATCATGGCGCGGCCGACGGCCTTTCCTGCGCCCCTTGCCGCGCTCAGTGCCTGAAGCTGCGCTGCCCGGTATAGACCATGGCGGCGCCGGCCTCGTTGCAGGCGAGAATGGACTGGTAGTCGTTTGCCGATCCTCCCGGCTGGATGACGGCCGTGACGCCTTCCCGCAGCCCCACGTCAACACCGTCCCGGAAGGGGAAAAACGCGTCGCTGACCATGACGGCCCCCGACAGTCCGCCATGTTCCCCGGCCACGCGCCGGTCGATTTCCGCCCGTTTGTCCTTGTCCTTCAGATCATTGTAGGCAACGGCGAAGGCGTCAAAGCAATATCGGTCCGCCAGTTTACGGTAGGCCTTGTCCCGGGCGATTTCGGCAACGCCGACGCGGTCCTGCTCACCGGTACCGATGCCGACCGTTACCCTGTCTTTCACATAGATCACCGAGTTGGAGGTGATGCCGGCTTCCACCAACCATCCAAACAGCATGTCCGTCGTTTCGGCAGCCGTGGGCTCCCGCTGGATTTTATACCGGACGCCATTGTATTCGCATTCGGCCGGTATCAGATCCCCGGCGGTTCTTGCGGTGGGCACAAAGGGCCACTGTACGATGATGCCGCCGTCCACCAGGCTCTTGAAATCCACGTAGGGTGCGCCCACAAAGGAGGCGAGGCGGTCGATGGCAGCGATGCGCATGACCCGCAGGTTTTTTTTGCGGGCAAGGATGTCCATGACGCCGGGTTCGAAATCCGGCGCCACGATCACTTCGGCATATTGCCGGGTCACGGCTTCGGCGGTATCCTTGTCCACGGGGCGGTTGACGGCGATGCAGCCGCCGAAGGCCGCCACACGGTCGGCCATATAGGCTTTGCCGTAAGCTTCGCACAGGGTGTCGGCCTGGGCAACGCCGCAGGGGTTGTTGTGCTTGACGATCACCACGGTGGGAGTGTCCGTGAAGTACCGGAGGATGTTCAGGCTGTTGTCCGCATCGGTGAGATTGGTTTTCCCCGGATGTTTTCCCGATTGCAGCAACTCCACGTCCGAGACCAGATAGCGTCCGGGCTGAATTGTCCGGGTGTCGCCCAGCAAGAGATTTCCGTTGGTCAGCCGGTAAAGGGCCGCTTCCTGTCCCGGATTTTCGCCGTAACGAAGTCCTTTGCGGACGTTGTCGATGGTCCAGGTGACCTTTTCGTACACCAGGGTCTGGCGCTGGTCGGCCTCCACGAAGCTGATTTCCATGCGGGAGGGAAAGTGATCGTCCATGATGGTGCGGTACATTCTCTTCAGGTTGTCGCTCATGCGCTTCTCCTTGACCGGCGGCCGGAACGTGCATGCAGCTTCCGGTGCCGGGGCGTTTTCAGAACCGGTAGCAGGCCGTCGCCCGGTCGACCGGTTGGGCGTTCAAATAGTCTGCAATCATTTTATCGTAGTCTGCGGTATGGGCAAAGGCTTTTTGGGCCAGGGCGAACCTGCGGGCAAAGCCGATGGTCCCGCCCTCGGCCTGAAGTTCGGAGACAATAGCGGGATAATCGTCCGGGTCCGTCACCGACGCGACCCGGAGGAAGTTTTTCGCCGAAGCCCGGACCATGCAAGGGCCGCCGATATCGATATTGCCCCGGGCGTGCTCCACGGTGGCGCCGGGTGTCGCCACTGTCGTCTTGAAGGGATAGAGGTTCACCACCGCCATGTCGATGGCCACGGCGCCGGTGCGCCGCAAATCTTTCTGGTGTGCGTCGTTGTAGGTTTCCGTCAGCAGCCCCAGGTAAATTTTGAAATCAAGGGTTTTGACCAGACCGCCCTGGGTTTCCGGCTGACCGGTGTAGGCGGAAACCTGGACCAGGGAAGGATCGTCGGGTCCGAGAATTTCCCGGATGCGCTGCCAGGTGCCGCCGGTGGAGAAAAAGGTGATGTCCGGATTAACGGTTTTAAGACCCGGAATGAAGGTGTCGAGTCCCCGTTTGTCCGATACGCTGATCAGCACGTTGGCGATGGTGACCCGGTCATCTGCCCTGTCGACGATGTTGATGCTCATGAGGTTACCTTTCTCCGTTGAATTCCTGAAGAAACCGGATAAAAAATTGTTCCATGAACCGGTGGCGCTCTTCGGCCATTTGCCGACCGGTGGCTGTGAGAATACGGTCCCTGATCTTGCAAAGTTTTACCTTGAATTCCCGGTAACCGGTGTCATCCCGGGAATAAGCGGCTGCTGATTCGGCGGCGATGTCCGGATTGTGCAGCCGGGCACCCACTTCGCCGGCAAACAAAAAGGCCCTGGCCACGCCGACGGCGCCGATGGCGTCGATCTTGTCCGCATCGAACAACACTTGGGCTTCCAGGGTCTCGGGCCGGTAATCGCTTCGGAACCGGTGGCTTCGCATGCAATGCAGAATGTTCCCCTTTTGGGTTTCGCGCAGGGGTAGGCCGTTTACAAAGGGGGCGGCCATCTCGGCCCCGATTTCGGCATGGCAGACGGCCCCCTTGGCGGTGTCCTGGCGGGGGCGGCCGATGTCGTGCAGATAGCCGGCCGCCAGCAGTACTTCCATGTCGGCGCCTTCGGCCGGGCCGATTTTCCGGCACAGCCGTACAACGCGCAATGTGTGTTCCCAGTCGTGGCTGCCTGGGGCGTCTTTGATCTGGTGCATGGCGAAGGCCCTGACCAGGCGCGTGGTTGGCGTCTCCTCGGGGGGGCACGGTGTCGGCATATGGGCGGAAGAAGGGGGGCGCATGGTGTCCTCAGATACTACAAAATACAGGTGTTGGATACTGAAAAAAACGGTGGAATCTTCAGGAAAGAGCCATGGTGGCGCGCCATCGCTGCCACTCGGTTTCCACGGGGAGATTCCGTTGACGCAGAATTTCCACAAAGGCCGGATCGTTGAACCGCAGGTAGGGGTTAACGTGCAGTTCGTCGGACAGGAGCGAGCGGACGTGGTCCGGATCGTAGGCGGCCAGGAAGGCGGCGATGCGGGGGTTTTCCGGATCGACGTGCCGGACAAAGGCCATGGCGTCCTGCATATAGTCGTGGCCGGCGTAGACAACGGTGTTTTGCGGCAGGGCCATCAGCTTTTTCATGGTGTCAAGAAAGGCGGCCAGATCTCCGGAAAAGCAATTGCCCACGGTGCCGTTGAACAGCGTGTCGCCCGTGAGGACCCAGCCGTCTCCCCGGAAAACCACCGAATCTTCGGTGTGGCCCGGCGAGGGGATGACGGCGATGGGAAGGCCTTCCAGTACAAGTTCTCCTTTTCGCGCGGCGGCCGTCGCGGTCAGAAGGGGCGCGTGGGTGCGGTGTGTGAGAGCGGTGTCGCCGCACACGTGGTCCGGGTGTCCGTGGGTGTTGGTCACCAATGTCAGCTTGAGCCCGCGGGCCTTCAGGAAGTCGAGCATATCGTCCACGGCCCCGCCATCGACGGCGATGGCTTCCTGCCTGCCGTAGATCAGGTAGGCCAGATTGTCGTTGTTGTAGCGAAATTGTCGTACAGAGTGCATCGGGTGGGCGCCTTTCTCGTTCCGTTGATTGGTGGCGGTTGGATGATCGGCGATGATATCAGAAATTCGAAACAGGGGCCATAGCGGATCGGCATGCCGGCAATCGTCAGTCGGGCGCGGCGGTAAGGGAGACACCGGGACCGGTGGGGGCGACCCGGAAGCGCACCCTTTCGACGTGGTGGCGGCGGCAGATGTCGGCGTGCTGGGACTTGATATAGGCCGCGAAGAGTGCAAAGGCCGATCGGTGCTGGCGGCGTGCTTTTTGGGCGATGAGCAGCTCATAGGCCGCATGTAGCGCCCGGAGTTCTTTTTGCTGATGGTCGGGATCCTGCAAGACCACCTGGAAAACGGCAGGGCCGGCCGGAACGTCCGCCTCCCGGGAGTCGGCCCGGGTGCAGCGAAAGGCGTCGCACGCTTCGGGGGGCACCACCCGGCTGATTTCAGCCAAGGTGGTCTGATTGAGCTTGGACAGGCCGTCTTCGACCATGGTGACGGCGCCGGTGCGCACGGCGATCTGACGAATGAGATGCTCTGCGTCGGTTGCCCGGATGGCGTCCATCACGGTCTGATTGACGGGCAGCACTTCCGAGAGCAATACCCTGCCCCGGTATCCGGAAAAACCGCAATCCGGGCAGCCGGTGCCCTTGTAGAAGGTCAGGTGCCCGGGAAACCGGTCGAACAGGGGGCGCCACTCGTGCCGGGGGGGCTGGTAGGGCTGGCGGCACCGCGTACAGACGGCCCTTACGTGCCGCTGGGCCACAATTGCCTTGAGGCCCAGCGGCACGTTTTTCGGCGGCATGTTCAGTTCCCGCAGAACAGAGACGGCGCCGGCGGCATCCGCCGCCGTGACGGCCGTCAGCACGAGGACGCCGCGTCTGGCCGCCTCAAAGGCGATGGCGGCGCTTTCCTTGTCCGGAAGATCCGTGGCGAGAAGAACGTCCGGGTCCAGTCGCAAGGCGGCCCGCAGCAAGGCGGCGAAGCCGAGACCGGCGGCGGGGTTGGCCTGGGTCTGGGCGGTGCCGGGAAGGCGAAGCAGAATAGGGTCTTCCACCGTGATGACCTTGCGGTCCGTTTGATCCATCTGGCCGAGCAGGTTGTAAAGGGTCTCAATGCGGCCGACACCGGGGGAGGTGGCTATGAGAATCATGCCTGCAGCGTCTTGGAGATGGGGGTGGACGGCGGCCATGGCCCGGGCATTGAGAAGGGGGCGCCGCGCCGGCGTCAGGGTGGGGATGCGCCTGATGACAAGGCTTTCCCCCGAAAGGGTCGGGCATGCCGTCACGTAGAATTCAATGGGGTTGAGCCGGCCCCCGCTATCGGTTGGGCGTGCTGCCTGGAACACGCCTTCCTGGGGCAGGCGGCTGCTGGTGTCAAGGCCCGCCATGGTTTTCACGGCGTCCATTACCGGTGTTACCAGGGCATCAAGGGCCTCTTCCATCCACGAAAGTGCCGGTTTTTCCAGAAAATCGCCGATTCTGAACCAGAGCGCCGCCCGGCGGCCACCCTGATCGATATGGATGGCCTGGGCGCCGGCGTGGAGTGCCTGGTCGAGGATGGCGCCCAGCAGTTGTTGCGGCGAAAGTTCCGGCGGATGCGGCGATGGGGTGGAATGCCGGGGCGCTGCCGGGGCACCGGTCGCCGCCGGTGCTTTTGCAGCGGGCGTCGACTTGGCAGCGGTCACCGGGTCGGGGGCGTTCTTGGATGCCCCGGGTGGATCCCCATAGAGTTCGGCGGCGGCCTGCGTTAGTGTCGAAGGTTTCACCAGGACGCAGGTCATGCGCAGGTCCGTCCGTTTCGACCGTAACGACTGGACCACCGAAAGCGCTTCGGGGGAATGGATCATGACGGTCAGGGTATTGTTGGCCAGGCGCAGGGGAACCACCGCATATTGGCGCGAAAAGGTTTTGCCGATGATGCGTGGCAGGATGTCCCGTTGACCATCGTCATAAGAGACGGCGCCGCTTCGAAGGTACGGCAGGTTGTACTGGGAGGACAGGACGCCGTATAGCTGATCTTCGGTCAGAAGCCCCCGGCGGACCAGCAGGTCTCCCAGGGGGCTGCCATCCCGCTGCGGATCTTCAAGCACTTGTTCCAGGGTGGGGCGGTCGATCAGCCCCTGTCGAACCAACATTTCGCCCAGTCGCAGCCGTTTGCTGTGTTTGGACAGAACGGCGTTGAGATCGAGGGGGGTGATCAGGTTCAGGTCACAGAGAATTTCCCCGATGGTGCGATGCCGGTGCCGGGATCGGAGCACCTCCGACAGTGCTTCTTCGGACAGCATGCCCTGGTTGACGGCCAGCTCACCCAACGCCGGGCTGTCGAGCAAATGCGCAAGAAAGGCCTTCATGTCCGCGTCGGTGAAGAGGCCTTCGGCCATGAGGTTTTCGGCAAGGGACTGATCGGGCGGGCAGCGTTTTTTCAGTTCGGTCAACTGCTGCGCGTCCAGGCGGCCGGTGGCCACGGCAAAGGTGCCCACGGTATCGCGCAGTTCCCCGGACTCCAGGAGGCTCCGGAGTTCGAGTGGCGAGAGGATCTTCTTTTTTACCAACAACGTCCCCAGTGGCACGGCCGGTTGGGCGGTTTCTTCCTTCTGGATGGCAACGGCGTCGGCCACATCCACTTCCCGGACCAGTCCCTCGTTCACCAGCAAGGTGCCGATTTGCTCCGATGGCTGGATTGCCTGGTCTGTTTGCGCCTCGCCTAGCATGCCGCCTTATCCGCCTCCGATTGGTCCGCTACAAACGGGTCGATGATGGGGTTTATAAAGGTCTACCTATTGATTTTTTTGAACATACTCTAACAGCCCCGCCCCTGCCTGTCAAGGCGCAGACCGGCGGGTGGTGATGGGCTGTGATGTTAAAATCACTCCACAATGCTCCACTTTGGTTCTTTTGGGATGCTTGACGATTTAACATTTTATAATTATAGATGATATTAAAATGACCAAGATGTAGATTTCTCATTTTTTCCTTGACAGTTGCGTGAAAATGTATTTTTACACTCATATAGTGGAATAAAGTGGAGGGAGTGTATACCAAATGTTCCGGGGCAGCTCATTTCATACCATCGACGAGAAGGGCCGGCTGGTGGTTCCCGCCAGGTTTCGGGATCTGATTCGCGCCGGTGGCGGGGACGGCATCATGGTTACGCAGTTGGACGGTTGCCTGAAGGCCTATACCCTCGATGAATGGAGCCGGGTCGAGCACCGCATCTTGAACATGCCGATCAAGAACGAGAGCATGCGGCGCTTCCGTCGTGTTTTCATAGGGGATGCGGCCAGTTGTCCCTGCGACAAGCAGGGGCGTGTGCTGATTCCGCCTGCGCTGCGGCAATATGTGGAAATCGAGCGGGACATCGCCCTGGTGGGGGTGCTGGATCATTTCGAAATCTGGGCCCGCCATCATTGGGATCAGCAACATACGGCTCTGGAAGAAGATATGAAGCAGGAGGATGTCCGAAACGAAATCGCCAAGTTGGGGCTGTAAGCGCCATGGCATTTGTGCATCCGACAGCCATGCTTGCGGAGACAGTGGATTGCCTCAACTGTCGCCCGGGCAAAACTTATGTGGACGCCACGCTTGGGGGCGCGGGCCATGCCCGGTTGATCTGCAGCCGCATTCGGCCCGGAGGCCGTCTGATCGGTATTGATCAGGATCCGGCCGCCGTGGCCAACGCCAAGGAGGTGTTGTCTTCACAGGAGGTGACCTGCCACCTGTTCCACGACAATTACGTGAACATGCCGTCTCTTCTCGACTCCTTGGGCATCGCGCGGGTGGACGGTGTCGTGCTCGACCTGGGGCTGTCTTTGTACCAGTTGCGCCAAAGCGGACGCGGTTTCAGTTTCAGCGGGGAAGAACCGCTGGATATGCGCATGGATCCCCGGTTGCCGGTGACTGCGGCGGACCTTGTGGATCAGATGCCGGCTGGCGAGCTTGAGCGGATTTTCAAGGCCTACGGTGAAGAGCGGTGGGCCAGACGGATTGCCGAAAGAATTGTCTCCGAGCGGGCACGCCGTCCCCTTCTTACCAGCAAGGCGCTGGCGGCCCTCGTTACCGATGCCGTGCCTTCCCGATCAGCGGTTCGCCAACGGATTCATCCGGCAACACGCGTCTTCATGGCGCTTAGAATCGCCGTGAACCGAGAGCTGGAGGTTTTGCGCACGTTTTTATCCTTCGTGTTGAATTATCTGGCGCCCGGCGGCCGACTGTGCGTGCTTTCCTTTCACTCCCTTGAGGACCGTTTGGTGAAACGGGCCATGCGGCAATGGGAGAAAGGCTGCATCTGCCCGCCCGGCCTGCCGGTGTGCGGTTGCGGAAAAAAGCCCCTTGTGCGGCGGATTACCGCCAAGCCCCTGCGGCCGGGAAGTGAGGAACTTGCGGTAAATCCCATGGCGCGCAGCACGCGGCTGCGTGCGGTGGAAAAGCTTTAAACCGGGCCCCCGGGCCCCTGCACGGTGTGTGGATGAAAGCGTGGCGGCAATGGCCCGACAACCGAAAAAGAAGGCCGCTGGATTCGGCCGGTCGAAAGGGATTGTCATCGCCCTCGCATGCATGGGGATCTTCTTGGTGCAATTGCTTGTCTACACCTGGTGCCGGGTCCAGTACACCCGGGTCGGATATGATATTTCCCGTGCATGTAACGAGCGGGCGCATCTGCAGGATGTCCAGAAGGTTCTGCAGTTGGAAATGGCCCGGTTGAAGTCTCCCGAACGGTTGTCGGCTCTGGCGGCCCGCAAGGGCCTGCGGATGCCCGCGGCCGGCCAGGTGGTAGAGGTCCGATGATGGCGGAAACCAAAAAGAATCCGATACGTACCCGGGTGGCCTTTGTGGGAGGCGTGTTTACCCTCTGGCTGGCAATTATCGGTGCCAGGGCCGTCTATATCCAGGTGGTTCGCGGGGATGCCCTGTCCCGGAAGGCGTCTGCCCAGTATGAGGCATCGGTACAGGCCACCGGCAGACGGGGCAATATATACGATTGCAAGGGCAGGGAAATGGCGGTGAGTCTGGATGCCGTATCCATCTGTGCCTACCCGGGGCGGATAAGTGATGTGCGCGCCACTTCGGCGGTTCTTGCCGACACCCTTCGGATTGACCGCAAGACCCTGGTGCAACGCCTTTCAGATAATCGTCCCTTTGTGTGGGTGGAGCGGCAGGTCTCCCCCCGGGAAAGCCAGGCGGTGGGATCTCTTCAGTTGGGGGGGATCGATTTCCGGGAAGAGTGCAAGCGTTTTTATCCGAACCGTACCCTGGCGGCCCAGTTGCTGGGGTTCACCGGCATAGACGGCAAGGGGATGGAAGGACTCGAATTTCGTTACAACCCGGATCTGACCGGGGATGATCAGCAGCGTACCGTTTTGCGCGACGCCCTGGGCCGGGGCTTCGGCGCGGAAGTCCCGGCCGCGGCGCCGGACCCCCGAGGGCATGACCTGGTGCTGACCCTGGACCGCACCGTCCAGTTCATTGCGGAACAGGCGTTGAAAGAGGCGGTGGATACCTTTTCCGCCGCTTCCGGCATGGCCGTGGTGATGGTGCCCGAAACCGGGGCGATCCTGGCCCTGGCGCATTACCCCTTTTTCAATCCAAACACATATCAAACGTTCGATCGGTGGCAATGGCGCAACCGGGCCATCACCGATCCTTTCGAGCCGGGCTCGACCCTGAAGATATTCACGGCGGCGGCGGCCATCGAAAAGGGGGGACTCGGGCCCCATTCGATTTTTTTCTGTGAGAACGGTGCGTACCGTATTGGCTCCCATACGGTGCATGACACCCATGCGCATGGGTGGCTCTCCCT
>CAXXFG010000004.1:0-132260 GCA_963678885.2 Desulfobacterales bacterium
GGACGGATCCCATGGCGCCGCGTTGGGCTGCGGTGCGGCGGCGACGGCGTCGGCCGGTGAATCCGGGCGTTTCCGTCTTCGGGGGCGGCGCCGTTTGCGGGGAGATTTTTGTCCGGCTTGCTGCGCGGCCGTGTCGCTCTCTTCCGCGCGGGGCGCGGCCTTTGCGGGCGGGCGCGGCGCGGCGCCGTTGGGTGGTGGGGTGGCATGTGATGCGAACAATTGCTGAAGGCGATGTCGAATGGTTGCGATGATTTTACTAAACAATGTTACAGGTCCGTTTCTTTGTTTTTGATTAAAACATCTATGATTTCAGGAAGGTATCTTTCGGCGAGATCGGCGGGGAAGGTGCATGCCCCGGCTCCCACATGGCCGCCGCCGCCGTAACGGGAAAGAAGCTTGCCGACGTTTACACGGCAGCTTCGGTTGACGATGCTGTGACCGATACTGACGATCAGATAATTGCGCCCGGGGTCCTTGTAGCGGACCTTGACATTGACCGCGGTTTCGGGCAGCAGCGCGTACACCAGGAAACGGTTGCCGTCCGGAGACGGCCACAGGGAGCGAAAATCCGTGACGGCCACCGTGCCGGTGACGGTGGTGTGCCGAAGCAGCAGTTGCGTATAGGCGGCATTCCGGCGCACGGCCGCTTCGCGGTGGGGCCGGACATCCGGGGTGGTCAAAAACCGCTTCGATGGGTTCCCGGCGCAGCAGTTGCACCAGGTGGTTCCAATAGGGTGCTTCGTCTTCCTGCTGGCCCCGGATGGTCATGGACAGCAGGACATGGGGGTAGCGTTCCGGAAACCGGATTTGATCCATGGACAGGTTCGCGGCGTCCACATCGTCGGTTTGGCACACGAGTGATTCGAAGCGGTCGCCGAAACTGTCCCGGTAATGGTTGTGAATGACCCGGGCGGCCGACGGTGCCACCTCAAAGGCCCCGGAAAAGGCAGTGGTCGGCGTGTTGGTGATGTGGTGATCGAACCACAGGCCGCAGCCTTGCACAAAGGGAAGGTTGGCGATGATATCCGAGGCCTGGATGGAAACCCTTCCCTGCTGCATATCGCCGGGTTGGACCCAGCAGGTGGGGGAGGGTGACCGGTACCGCTTCGTACAACAAAACGGCACAGACCACGCCGTCAAAATCAGGTCTGGTGACAATTCGCATGATCAACAATGTTCCACGTCAATAACCTTAAAAATTAAAATAATAGCATACTTTTTTTTAAATGTCGCCGTTTTTGATGCGCGTTTTTTCAATCCGTTGCCCGGTCTCTTACTTGACAGCGGGCGATAGAGGTTTTACTTTCTCCATTTCGTGTGGAACCAACTCTTCCGGCCCGATTCCTTGGGGGTCGGCCGCCTGCTTTCAGCCCGCCGCTGAATGAAACATTTTGCCCGCCTTGCGGGGAGTATGGGGAGCCCTGAACATGAAGAACATAAAGGTACCAGCACGGCGCGCGTTCTGGTGGACCGTGGTGGTCGTCGTTTTCGCAATGGCATTGGTGGATGCCGCCCTGTGGTGGGGGGTGACCCTGCTCGGCGATACCTGCACCTTCCTGATTTCATCGGTCGCGGACGTACCAGAGTCTGCCATGACCATCAACGCATTGGACGGTTTCGGGCGAAAATTGCTTCTTTACGGCGTGCCCGCGTCCCTTGTCCTGGCGCTGCTGCTGGTCGTGGCCGTCTGGTTTGCCCACCGCCCCTTGCGCAAGGCGGCGGCCGCCGGTGTTCCCGGAGGCAAGGCGCCCAAGGCGGCGCGGCCGGGGAGGCCGGCGACCGGAACCGCATCCGGGACCAGCGCCTGTTTCTGCATCTTGTGTCCGTGCTGCAGCGGGAAGGGCGGTTGATCGATTTTTTTTGCCGAGGACCTCGATGCCTATGGGGACGAGCAGGTCGGCGCGGCGGTGCGGGAAATCCACGCCACCTGCCGCAAGATCGTGGAAAAGAGCCTGTTCCTCAAACCGGTGATTGACCAGGTGGAGGGAGAGGCGGTCAACGTGCCGCAGGGATTTGACCCCGCGGCCATCAAACTGGTGGGGAATGTGTCGGGCGCACCGCCCTTTGCAGGGGTGTTGCGGCATCGCGGATGGCAGGCCGGCAGGTTGGAATTGCCCACCCTGTCCGCCGACCGGAACCCGGAGATTATCGCCCCCGCCGAAGTCGAGGTGGTATAAGAGGTCGCGTCGTGTCGGATCCTGTATACATTGTCGGTATTGATCTCGGCACCACCAATACGGTGGTGGCGTACACTTCGGTGGCGGTATCTGCGGACCGCCGGCCGGATATCGCATTTTTCGATATTCCCCAGACCGTCGCGCCGGGAGAGGTGGCCCGGCAGCGCCTGCTGCCCTCTTTCCTGATGGCGCCCGGGCCCCACGACACGCCGCCGGGTGCCTTGACCCTGCCCTGGGGTGATGATGGGCCCTTTACCGTGGGGGAATTCGCCAAGCAACGGGGTGCGGAACTGCCCCACCGGCTGATCAGCTCGTCCAAATCGTGGCTTTGTAGCCCCCTGGTGGACCGGGACAAGCCGATTCTGCCCTGGAATGCGCCGGAAGGTTGCCCCAGGCTGTCGCCGGTGGCCGCTTCGGCGCGTATCCTGGGGCATGTGCGCAGCGCGTGGAACCACCGAATGGCCGTCGGCGCGGATGGACAGGATACCCGGCGCCTGCTGGAGAACCAGGAAATCTACCTGACCGTGCCGGCCTCTTTTGATGCCGTGGCGCGGGAACTCACCGTCCGGGCGGCCCGGGAGGCGGGGCTTTCCGGGGTCACCCTTCTCGAAGAGCCCACCGCTGCATTCTATGCCTGGATTCACGACAGTGGCGATGCATGGCGGGAGGCGGTTCAGGAAGGCGATCGGGTTTTGGTCTGCGATATCGGCGGCGGTACCAGCGACTTTTCCATGATATCCGTGGGTGCCGCAGACGGTCGGTTGACCTTGGAGCGGGTTGCCGTGGGCAGTCATCTGCTGGTGGGGGGCGACAATATGGATCTTGCCCTCGCCCATTTTCTGGCCCGCAAGCTGTCCCAATCGGGCACCCGGATCGACACGGCCAGAATGCAGTCTCTTTGGCAAAACAGCCGCAGGGCAAAGGAGATCCTGTTGTCGGGCACTCAGGGTGACGCCGTGCCCATCACCTTGTTGGGAAGGGGCGGCAGCCTCATCGGCGGCAGCATCCGCACGGAATTGCAACGTGGGGATGCGGAGCAGGTGGTGGTGGAGGGGTTCTTCCCCGCCTGCGACCGTAATGCCGCACCCGCGGCCCCGGCGCCAAGCGGGCTGCGGGAGCTGGGGCTTTCCTACGAAGCCGACCCGGCCGTGACCCGTCACCTGGCCGCCTTTGTCCGCCGGATGGACCGGCCCGGTGCTACGCAGGCGCGGCCCACCGCCGTGCTGTTCAACGGCGGTGTGATGAAAGCCCCTGTGCTGCAGCAACGAATCCTGTCGGTTCTCGATGCCTGGGCCGGGGACAACGCCGGCGCGAAGGTTCGGGCGCTGTCGGGCGCAGACTGCGACCTGGCCGTTGCAAAGGGCGCCGCTTACTACGGCATGGCCCTCCGGGGGAAGGGATTGCGGATCCGCAGTGGATTGAGCCGCTCCTATTACCTGGCCGTCGCCGCCGCCATGCCGGCGGTGCCGGGAC
Organism: Desulfobacterales bacterium; assembly: GCA_963678885.2. GTDB lineage: Bacteria > Desulfobacterota > Desulfobacteria > Desulfobacterales > JAFDDL01. The sequence continues at coordinate 3,651 of CAXXFG010000004.1, forward strand.
TGCCGGCACCGGTCAAGGCGCTTTGCGTGGCGCCTTTCGGCATGGAAGAGGGCACGGTCACCCAGATGCCGGCGCAGACCTTCATACTGGCCGTGGGGGAGGCGGCCACCTTCGAACTGATGGGCTCCCTGGAGCGACCCGAGGACAAGGCCGGAGAGGTGGTGGAGGATTGGGCCGACACCCTCAGTCCGGTGGCGCTGTTGGAGACGACCCTGCCCGGGCGTCCGGGGGCGGCGGTTCCCGTGACCATTGAGGTGCGTCTCACCGAGGTGGGCACCTTGGAAGTATGGTGTGTCGCCATCGAGGATGGCAGGCGGTGGAAACTCGAATTCAATGTGCGGGAGCAGGAACGGTGAGTGCCTCTGCGCGGTTTGTGGTCGGCATCGACCTGGGGACCACCAATTCCGCCGTGTCCTACGCGGATCTCGGCGCAGGACAGGAGGGCGGCGCCGTTATCAAGCGCTTCCGCATTCCCCAGCTGACCGGGCCCGGCGAGGTGTCCCGGCTGTCGGTGCTGCCGTCGTTCCTGTATCTTCCCGGCGCTTATGAAATCAGCAAGGAGGCGATCCAACTTCCCTGGCCCACGTCCCACGATCATGTGTCCGGGGCCTTTGCCCGGGACCACGGCGCCCGGGTGCCCGCACGGCTGGTATCGTCGGCCAAGAGTTGGCTGTGCCACAGCCGGGTGGACCGCAATGCCCGGATCCTTCCATGGGGTGCGGCGGAGTCCGTGGGTAAGGTGTCCCCGGTGCAGGCCGCCGCCGCCTATCTGACGCACATCCGCCAGGCATGGAACCACGCCAGGGGATCTGACCCCGACCTGGCCCTCGAAAACCAGATGGTGGTGATCACGGTGCCCGCCTCTTTTGACGAGGTGGCCCGGGATTTGACCGTCGCGGCCGCAGGCATTGCCGGGCTTCAGGAGGTGCTGCTCATCGAGGAACCCCTGGCGGCGTTCTACAGTTGGCTGATGCGTTATGAGCGCAACTGGCAGCAGGCGGTAACCCCCGGTCAGCTGATCCTGGTGTGCGACGTGGGCGGCGGCACCACGGATTTCACCCTCATCACTTTGCGGGAGACCGACGGCAGTCCCCGTTTCGAGCGGCTGGCCGTGGGCGATCACTTGCTGTTGGGGGGAGACAACATGGACCTCGCCCTTGCCCGGTGCCTGGAGGGGGCGCTTGCCGCTAAAAAGGTCCGCCTTACCGGGGACCGCTACAAGATGCTTTGCCACCAATGCCGCCAGGCAAAGGAGGAAATTTTGGGAAAGGATGCGCTGCGGCGCACCGTGACCCTCGTGGGGGAAGGCAGCCGTCTCATTGCCGGAACCGTCCGCGCCGAACTGTCTCGGGAAACGGTGCACCAGACAGTACTGGACGGATTTTTCCCACTGGTCGCCGCCGATGATGTTTCCCGGAAACCGGGCAGGAAGGGCATTGGCGAGTTCGGTCTTCCCTACGAAGCCGAGCCGGCGATCACCCGGCATCTGGGGAACTTCCTGCATCGCCACCAGGCCGATGTCCGCAGCGTTGTCGGCCGAAAGACCGCGGCCCCGGATTTGATTCTTTTCAACGGTGGGGCACTCAAGCCGCCGGTCATCCAGGACCGGATCCGCCAAGCCATTCGGCACTGGTTCGGCATGAGCGATGCACAGATGCCCCGGGTGCTGGAAAATCCGGAGCCGGACCTGGCCGTTTCTCTGGGGGCCGCCTATTACGGATTGGTCAAGACCGGCAGGGGCGTGCGGGTGGGCTCCGGCAGCGCCCGGGCCTATTATCTCGGCGTATCGCGTGCCGCGGAAAAGCCTTCGGTGCCAAACGAAGCGGTGTGCCTGGTGGAAAGGGGGCTGGACGAAGGGTCGGAGATCCGTATGGACCGGCAGGCCTTTCAGGTGCGCACCAACAGACCCGTGCAGTTCGACGTTTACAGTTCCACCTACCGCACCGGCGACCGGTGCGGCGACGTCGTCTTGGTGGATGATTCCTTCACTCGGTTGCCGCCACTGCAGACGGTCATCGCGTACGGAAAGAAAGGTGTGCAAACGACTCTGCCGGTTCAGGTGGAGGCGCGCTACACCGAAATGGGCACGTTGGCCCTGTGGTGTCGCAGCGGTGAGGGGCCCCACCGCTGGCGGCTGCAATTTCAGCTGCGGGACGGGACCGCCGTTCAAGAAGTGGGGGATCGCACGGTTTTAGAGGCCTCCCGAGTCGCCGCGGCCCGGGACGTGATCCGGGACGTGTTCTCCGGCAGGGCGGATTCCGGGGAAATAGCCGGGATCACGAAACGACTGGCAGCGGTTGTGGATCTGAAAAAAGAAAATTGGCCCCTGTCCTTCATCCGGACCGTTGCTGATGCGCTCCTGGCGTTGCCGCCGTCCCCCCGTGCGGCGACCGACTGGGAAAGCCGGTGGATGAACCTGCTGGGGTATTGCTTGCGTCCGGGCAGGGGGGACGCCTTCGACGCGCACCGGGTCAAGGCCCTGTGGAAGCGATACAAGGCCGGTCCCCTGAACCCCGCTAACGCCCAGGTGCGTTCGGAATGGTGGGTGCTGTGGCGGCGCGTGGCCGGCGGCATGGCGCCGGGGCATCAGCGACAGCTCAGCCAGGATCTGACGCCGGTGCTGGGGCGCGGCAAGGGAAAGAAGTCGTCCCTGTTGCCCCAGGAGCGGCTTGAAATATGGATGCTGCTGGCAAATCTCGAACAGTTGCTGGCAAAGGACAAGGTTCGGTGGGGGGCGTTGCTGCTGGAGGAAATCAGGGGCCCCAACGTGAAGCCGCAGCTGCTATGGTCTCTTTCCCGGCTCGGTGCCCGGGAGCTTCTATACGGGCCGGCCGATCGGGTTGTACCTCCGGATACGGCGGCGGCTTGGTGCGAACGGCTGATGGACATTCCCTGGAAGCGGTCCACCCATGTGCTTCCGGCCGTGGCGCGCATGGCCCGCCGCACCGGTGACCGCCTCCGGGACGTGAGCGACGCGGGGCGGGATCGGATCCTCCGATGGATGACCGGCTTTGAAGAGGCCGCGGCCCATGCGCGCCTGCTGGAACAGGTGGTGCCCATGGCCGCGGAAGAAGAGAGCCGCGTGTTCGGCGAGGCCCTGCCTGCCGGCCTTGTGCTTCACGAGGGGGAATAGGGTGTCAGTCGCCGGCTGCCTGGCCGGTCTTTCTTTCCAGGAGAACGTGCTCCTTGATCTCGTTGAGGACGAAATAGCGTTTCAAGGCCCGGGCGATTTCCATGTCCGTGGCTTTGGTGCCGGTCGTTTCTCCAATGAATTCCTTGATGGCTGAGATGGCGGCCCAAAGGGCCCGGGTTTCCTCTGTGCATTGCGTCATGGCAGGTTTTTTCCTTATAGGTGCTTGTACCAGATGTTCATGCTTTCGATTTGGCCTGAAATATTGGTGTTGTTGACCAGGCGGCCGCCGAAGTCGTAATTCCGCCTGGCAAAGGTGATGTTCATTCCCGGGGAGGCGGCACGGGCAATGGTGTAGGCCGTGCGGATGGACCGCTTGCGCATGGCGTTTTCCATTCCGGACAACAGGTGGGTGGCCAGGCCGTGTCCCCGCCAGTCGGGGAGTGTTGCGAAGTCGGTCATTTCCGCGTTTTTCGATTCCCTGTCCATTTCGGAAGAGGAAAGGGCCACCAGGCTCTCGGCGTGGGTGATGCCGAAATAGGCCACGTGGCTGCGCATGGTTTCCACCAGGTAATCGGGTTCCTGGATGGGGAACGGATAGGTGGGAAACACCTCGCGGTAGATGTCGGCCATGGGCGGTGCGTCGTTTTCCCCGCAGGGGCGAAGGGAAAACGCCCCCGGCAGAGGCGTTGGGGCAGTGTCGGTGTCGCTCTTTCGGCGGGTCAGCGCCAAAATGTCATCCAGGCGGTCGGCATCCGCTTCCTGGGCGCGGTCCGCGTCCAGGTAGTACCCCAGAAACGCCGCTGATTCCCGACCGGAGAAGAATCGCGGCACCTTTGCCTCCTTTCGGAAGCCGGCGTCGAGAAAGGGCGCCGCCGCCGATTCGGGGATCTTTGCGAAGATCTTGGAATACCCGACATCCGAAGCCTTGCGCAGCAATCCCTCCAATACCTCGTCGGGCGCGGCCTCGCCTAGTTTCATCAGATAAATGCGGTCATTGACCGGACCGTGCTGCACCAGGGCGCCTTCCAGGTATTCAACGGTATCGACGGGAAGCGTCATGGCATCAGTCCCTGCGCTCGTAGCGGGCGTTTCTGGCCGGCACCAGCGAGATGGTCTCGTCGTAATCGCTGAGCAATTGCTCGATACCGATGGCCCGGCCTTCATCGGCATCGTCCAGGGAAAGCTGTAGATCGCACCGTGCGCATTTCCGGTCACAGAAATAGGGTTCGTAGGCGTCCGGCTCCTTGTAGGTGGTGATGACCCCTTCGTAGTTGCGTAATACCACCTTGTTGGTGGACCAGGAAATCAGATAATTGGGCATGACCGGGATTTTGCCGCCGCCACCGGGCGCATCGATCACGTATGTGGGCACACAAAAGCCGCTGGTGTGGCCGATGAGGCTTTCCAGGATCTCGATGCCCTTTCCCACCGGTGTTCTGAAATGGGTCAGCCCTTCGGATAAATCGCATTGGTAAAGGTAGTAGGGGCGCACCCGGTTGGCCACAAGCTTGCGTACCAGGGAACGCATGATGCGCGGGCAGTCGTTCACGCCGGCCAGCAGCACCGACTGGTTGCCCAGGGGAATGCCGGCATTCGATAATTTATCCAGGGCCATGCGTGCGGAATGGGTCAATTCCCTGGGGTGGTTGAAATGGGTGTTGATCCACAGGGGGTGGTGTCTTTTCAGCATGGCCACCAAATCGTCGGTGATCCGGTAGGGCAGCACCACAGGGGTGCGCGTACCGATGCGGATCACCTCCACGTGGGGGATGGCGCGCAGTTGGCCGAGGATCCAGTCTATGCGCTCGTCGGACAGCAGGAAGGGATCCCCGCCGCTGAGCAGCACGTCCCGCACCTGGGGGGTGTTTCGAATATAGGCGATGCCTTCTTCGATCTGGGCGTTGTCGGGAACGCTGTCCTTGTCGCCCACGCGGCGTTTGCGGGTGCAATGGCGGCAGTACATGGAACAAGTGTTGCTCACCAGCAGCAGCACGCGGTCCGGGTAACGGTGGGTGACGCCGGGGACCGGGCTGTCCTTGTCCTCATGGAGGGGGTCGGACATGTCGTCTTCCATGATGATCAACTCGTCGGCGGAGGGAAATGCCTGGCGGAAGACCGGGTCGTTTTTCAGGTTCGCCTTATCGATGAGGGACAGATAATACGGCGTAATGGACATGGGGAATTTTTCCACGGTTTTCTTGAACTGGGCCCGCTGTTCGTCGCACAATTCCATGTCCAGCAATTTTTCAAAGGTGGCCAGGTCCCGCACGCAATGACGGACCTGCCATTTCCAATCCCGCCATTTGGAGGTGGTGCCGCCGTCGATTGCCTCGATTATCTTTTCCTGTTTGGGTGATAACATGTCACATGTCTCCTGGTCCGGCATGGCCGGAGCTGCAAGGTTAAGGGTTGATGCACAGGCCGCCGGCGGTGGTCAAGAAAATGCCGTAAAAGGCCCTTGGCCGGTCCGCGTGCCTGTGATGTGAACGCGAAACTAAATATCGGCGCTTGATAAATACGTCGGGAGGGCGTCGATGGTGTCTGCTTCCATCAACGCAACCACATGCTCCAGGGACCGGGCGATGGTGTGCTGCTCCATTTCCGACAGCGTTGAAAGTGTGCTGGAAAGTCGTGCCTGGAGCGGGGAAGGGGCCTTTTGCACCATTTGCCTGCCTTCCTCGGTGATGTGGAGAAGTATTTTCCGCCGGTCGAAAGACGAACGCCTTCGCACGGCGAGCCCCTTGAGCTCCAGCCGATCGAGAATTCCCGTGAGGGTGCTGGAACCGAGGCTGACCGCTTTGGACAGTTGCGATAACGTGATGCCGTCCTCGCGGTCCAGCGCATACAGGCAGATCATTTGGGGCGCGGTGATGTTGAATTCGCTGTTGAGCTTCCGGGAATGGATGTCCACTGCCCGGATGATCCGGCGAATTGCGTTCAGTACCCGATACCCGCTGGTTTCAAAAAATTGTTGTTGTGTTTCCATAATTTCGTTCATCTCAAATGTTTCGTACGCAAAATATCCTAACAGAAAAAACAGATTTGTCAAGTACACGTGTTAAGGACTGTAGAGAGCAAATAAACTGTCCGGACTTGTCGCACCTGACCTGTCCGGCGTTAACCGCACCTAACAGGAAATGCGCATGCATCCGCGCAGATTCCGTCAGGATGTTTGGAAAAAGAGGTTTGAATAAACGTATTTTGGATGGAGTGGCGCTTGATCCCGGGCGGGGTCTCCGATCGCTGGGAATGGGTGACCGCCCATCCGTGCCTTACCGGAAGCGCGATAGGGAAAAGGGACCCGATGATTTTTCCGATTTGCCCCTAACGCAAGTACCGCACCGGCGTGGGCCCCGGTTGGTGGGCGGCCCACGCCGCGGCATCGGCGGAGCGCTGCGGGATGCGAAGGAAATCACGTTGTATTTGCAACCGGGCCCGTGGTAACTTGTGGGTACATTCCCCCACAGCCATAGGAGGTGTGCGATGATCTGTAGCCTTTCCACCATCAGCGCCCAAAAACTGGAAAGCATCCAGTCCCTGGAGGCGGAACTGGGAAAAACCCTGCTGGCCTTTTCGTGCCACGACCTTACCCCGAGCCGCTTGGACAAAACCCAACTGGAAAAGATAAGGGAGCTGGAGAAACGCCTCGGCATGTCACTGGTGGCGGTGGACGTTTGATGCAGGGCTCTGCCTTTCGGTCCCACCGGCGCGTTGTTGTATCCCACGCTGTTTGCGCTTTGGGAACAATGGAGGCGTTCTCTTTCGGAAAAGACCGGGGCGCCGGTGACGGCACCATGCCAATAAAAAAGGGGCCGAAAACGGCCCCTGATTTCTGAAGAGATTGGTCGGGCAGAGAGGATTTGAACCTCCGACTTCATGCTCCCGAAGCATGCGCGCTACCAGGCTGCGCTACTGCCCGACGATGGGTGCTCTTTTAGGCCAGACCGCTTGCTTTGTCAACAGGTTTTAGGGCGCGATGCCGCGTACACGCCATGCCCGGTTGCCACGGCACCGCTTCAGCCGAACGGGTTGTTGAGCACGATGGTCTGCTCTCGCCCCGGCCCCACCGACAGGATGTCGATGGGCACCCCCGCCAGTTTTTCGATGCGCTTGAGGTAGGCCTTGGTGTTTTCCGGCAGGTCCGCGTAGTTGCGGACAGCGGAAATGTCCTCCTGCCATCCGGGTAAGGATTCGTAGATCGGCACGCAACCGGACAGCACCTTTAGGCTGGCCGGGAAATGCGATATTTTCTTTCCCGCGTAGGTGTAATGGGTGCAGATGTTCAGGGTGTCCAGGCCTCCGAGCACGTCAAGCTTGGTGATGGCGAGCCCCGTCAGGCCGTTGAGGCGCACGGCGTTTTCCAGGATCACCATGTCCAGCCATCCGCACCGGCGGCGGCGGCCCGTGGTGGCGCCGAATTCCGCGCCCTTTTTCTGGATATAGTCGCCGGTGGCGTCCGTGAGTTCCGTTGGGAAGGGGCCGGCCCCCACCCGGGTGGTGTAGGCCTTGACCACGCCAAGGGCGTTGTCGATCATTCTGGGGCCGATGCCCGTGCCGCAGCAGGCGTTTCCCGACACCGTGTTGGAGGAGGTGACAAAAGGGTAGGTGCCGTGGTCGATGTCCAGGTGCGTGCCCTGGGCCCCTTCAAATAGGATTCGGCCGCCGTCGGCGACATTGTCGGCCATCATGACCGATACGTCTCCGACGTAAGGCGCCAGGCGCTGGGCATGGGCCAGGTATTGGTCGATCACTTCCCGGACATCCAGGGGGGGTTCGGAAAAGAAATTTTCCAGGTAAAAGTTTTTTTCCTGCATGATGGCGGTGATCTTTTCCGCCATCAGCTCCGGCTCCAGAAGATCGGCGAAACGGATGCCGCGTCGGGTGGCCTTGTCCTCGTAGGCCGGTCCGATGCCCCGGCCGGTGGTGCCGATTTTCTGGTCACCCTTCATCTTTTCCCGGGCCAGATCGATTTGCTTATGGTACGGCATGATCAGGTGGGCTTTCTCGCTGACCCGGAGCCTTGCCGGGCTGGTGTCCACGCCTTTTCCGGCCAGGTAATCGATTTCTTCCAGCAGTACTTCCGGATCCACCACCACGCCGTTGCCGATCAGGCAAAGCTTTTTCTGCAGGATACCCGACGGTACCAGGTGGCTGATAATCTGCTCGCCGGCCACCACCATGGTGTGGCCGGCATTGTTGCCGCCCTGGAAGCGCACCACCACGTCTGCATCTGCGGCCAGCATGTCCACGATTTTTCCCTTGCCTTCATCGCCCCACTGGGTGCCAATGAGTACTGTGTTTGCCACGGGTTGCATTCCTTTCAATGCCGGACAAGGTCGGATGCCCGGTTGTTGCGGCCTTTATGCTATGCAAATTGCCTCAGAGCGCGGTGTTCGCCTTGGCCGCAGTACGTTTCCGTCGGAAAAAGGTCTGGATCATCTCCCTGCAGGCGGATTCGCGCACACCGCCGATCACCTCCGGCTGATGGTTCAGTCGCTTGTCCCGCGCCAGATTGTACAGGGAACCGGCCGCCCCCCATTTGGGATCGGCCGCGCCGTACACGACCCTTTGGATCCGGGCGTGGATGATAGCGCCCATACACATGGGGCACGGCTCGATGGTGACGTACAGCGTTGTGCCCGGCAGCCGGTAATTACGAATCCTGCCGGCCGCCAGCCGAAGCGCGAGAATTTCGGCATGGGCGGTGGGATCCGCCAGGGTGATAGTCTGGTTATGGGTTGACGCCAGTACCTTTCCAGCGTCATCAACAAGGCATGCTCCTACCGGAACTTCGTCTCCTTGTCCAGCTTTTTCGGCCTCTCCCAAGGCCATGTCCATGAATCGCTCAAAATCGGTGCACACGCCGCCACCTTCAATTTTTCAGAAAATCACCCAACAAATCGTTGACAACCCAAGATGTATAGCTTAAGAAGCATCCCGAATTCAAACTGTTTTTCATGCGCACCCGTAGCTCAGCTGGATAGAGTGCCGGACTACGAATCCGTAGGTCGCAGGTTCGAATCCTGCCGGGTGCGCCATTTTATTTCAAGGGGTTGCAGCCTTCGAGGTGTGACCCCTTTGAACATTCCGCCTGTGGTGTAAGCGCGGTGCAAGCAGTTTGAACCAATGCGTTCCCATTCAAACGAAAACGGCTGTAACCGCGCACGTAATCTCAGAAAATTTTGCAGGTAATGTCAGAATATTTATAGCTACCCTCTGGGGACCAGTTCGGTTGTAAAAATGGAGATCAGGCTGCCAAGCATGATGTAGCCGGTGATCACCTCGGCCATGACCCAGCAGGCTGCTCCGAGGGTTTTGGGGACGACGTCTCCGAAGCCGAGGGGTGTGAATGTGACCACGCTGTAATAGACCATGGTCGGCCAGCTGAAATCATTGAGGCCGTCATTGCTGACGTTAAAGGCCCCGGGTCCCATCCAATAGAAGACCGTACCGAAATACAGGGACAGGAGAATGTGTAATGGTCAAGTAAAAACGGACACCGACCTAAGCTACTTTTAAATACTGCTCTTTTTCATGCGCCATCGGGGTTACTTATCCCAAAGTCGAATGAAGCCGGGTGCTGTTATAGAAGGCGACGTAATCAAGAATCTCCATTTCGGCATCTTTCCGGGTATAAAAACGGCAGGCTGTCAGCCGTTCTGATTTCAAGGAACGGGAAAAACGCTCGGTCGGGGCGTTGTCCCAACAGTTGCCCTTGCGGCTCATGCTGGCTTCCATACCGTATGATTCAAGCTGCTTTCGGTAATCATGGCGGCATACTGGCTGCCACGGTCTGAGTGGTGCAGCAGCCCTTTAGGCGGCTTCCGCTGCCAATAGGCCATTGCAAGGGCATTCATTACGAGTTGCTTTTTCATCCTTTTGTCCATCGCCCAGCCGACGATCTGACGGGAATACAGATCCATAACGACTGCCAGGTACAGCCAGCACTCAAAGGTCCAGACATAGGTGATGTGGTGAATTCAACTTCAAAGTGCACCATACGATATAACTGACTGACATGACAGGATTTCTGGTAGTGTAGGAAGCACCACCAACCTAACTTCCAGAAGGAGACTGTCATGCCCTATACCCATGTTACAGAAAAATAAAGATATGTCATCAGCCATTTAAGTGTCGCAGGCTTTTCCCACCGAGAAATAGCTCGGAGAATTAACCGGCATCACACGACAGTGAGTTGTGAACTCAAACGAAATGGCCCCATATGATTTTCAATTGGCCTGCCAATTGGTAGAGGAAAGATGACGCGGTTCCATTGACAATTTCAAAGATCTATATTCATCAGGACATTGCCGATTATCCGCTGGTTGCCACTGTTTGTGATCGGATCCATCATCTTCCGGTACATATCGTCCAAGACCCAAGAGCGGTTTACGAGCCGCTCACCAGCACCGGCATAGAAGGGATACAAGGCGGAAAAGAAGTACTATCTCTCACCCGCAATAAAGGCGCATTTGTCAAGGAATGCCCCGGTACCCGAGAGTATGCCTGCTGCTGCTACAAAATTCTCCACATCGGCACCTTCTGGACAATGGACTGTAGTTACTGCATTCTGCAAGCCTATTTCCATCCGCCAGTACTCCAGTTTATTGTCAACCGGGACGATCTCCTGTCCGATTTGAATGAGCTTTTCAATACACCCGGCATTCATCGTGTTGGTGCCGGAGAGTTCACCGACAGTATGATCTGGGAGCCCTGGACCGACACCTCCCAGCTGTTGGTGCCGGCCTTTGCAAAGCAGCACCGGGCCGTGTTGGAGCTTAAATCCAAGACCATCGCCATGGATGCCTCGAAACCCCTGGAGCACAATAGAAAAACCATCTGTGCCTGGTCTCTCAATACCCCGAAGGTCATCAAAGAAGAAGAGCGACGCACCGCTTTTCTCCAGGCCAGATTCGAGGCAGCCGCCACATGTGAGGCTTGGGGCTACCCCCTGGCCTTTCACTTCGACCCCATGGTCATCTACGATGGGTGCGAAAAAGAGTACGAATCAGTGATCCACGCGCTGTTCTCCCACGTGCGGCCCGAAAGCGTCGTCTGGATCAGCCTCGGCACCTTCCAGTTCATTCCGGCCTTAAAGCCCAATGTCTAAGAGCGATTCCCCAAATCAAAAATCCTCTACGGTGAGTTCATCACCGGCCTCGATAATAAAATGCGTTACTTCAAGCCCCCCCGCATCGCCCTCTACAAGCATATGGTTGGCGCCATCAAGAAGATTGCCCCCAATGTTTTCGTTTACCTGTGCATGGAAGACGACGAGATCTGGCAGGACGCCTTTGACTTCACCCCCGCTGAAAAAGGCGACCTGGAGCAGATGTTTGACCAAACAGCCATCTCGCACTGCGGAATACAGCCATAGCCGACATGCGCCTTACACCATTGAGCAAAAGGCGATATGATGAGTTTTTGAGAGACGAGACAGTCGGAAGGGTGAATGACACCTGGGGCGACTGTTTGCCCAGACAAAACAGCAGAAAACCTCAAGAAGTCCGAAACATCAACGAGGCCCCCAACGACTTCCTTCCGCGTATTATCCGGGTTCACAAAAGCACATCAAAATATCTTTCTCTATTCCGCAACTTGGAGCCCCCCCCCCCCCCCCCAATCGAATTCAACATTTTGGAACGAACGGTCAAAAAAACTTATGAAAAATAATAGTTGCAATTTTCCGCCAACTGTGATTTTTAGATACCCAATGTTGCCCAAGGGTTGCTTTATAGCCCTAAGTTATTTTCTGTAGCACGTTTCAACCCCCCAAATTTTTCAACGCGTACTGTTTTAATCTGCTTCTGGATAGTTTTCTTTTAGCTCTTAGAGGCCGTGTATCAATATTTTGTCCAGGGTAAGGGCCCCCGGGCAAACAACGGCAGGTGTTGTCTTTGACGTTGCGTTGGTATCAAATCGGTTGCCGAGCGATAGCGGAAATTGTGCCTCTCTGAGAACACCGTTTTCAGCCTTCCCAAGCAGCCCCTGAGCCCTGTAACCACATGCTTCATTATAAAATGGCACGCTTAATTTATCGCAAGACAGGTGAAATGACCACGAAGTGCACAAAGAGAAAGAATGGTGCATTGTGTCGTCAACTTCTAAACCATGTTTGGCATATGAGCGGCATGGCGCAACCCATTCGATTAACGTCACTTTACACGAAGCCGCCCGGAGGGTTTTAACCGGCCAATATTTTAATGTTTTTCGTCGTATGCCCCCAAGGGGGTGTTGGCCAGGACTCTTCGTGGGGACGAAGGGCCAGGTATAAAGAATTATTTCCGCGACCCTAAAATAGATTTAAATTGGACAGCATGAGATGACTCCTATCCGCATAGGAAAAAACGGTTGTTGGCGGTTGCTATTCGCCATGTTAGCCCTGGGTGGTCTGGTTATTCTGAGAATACATTGCCCTTTGGCAGGCTGTGAGCAACCACCGCAATATCTGATACAAAAAACCATTCACTATCAATTTGTCTTGAAAAATAAGACGAACAAGACCGTCCGAAATGCCCGCTTTCTGACTTTTGCACCGGTTCAAGTGACATCGTCACAAAAATGCATGGACATCAATGCATCTCAGCCGTTCACCATGAAAAACGATCTCCTGGGAAATCAGGTCATGTCGTTTTCTTTCGAGCAGTTTCCCCCATATGGCACGAAAATCATCTCCATAGACGCCATGCTCTCCATGGCAGAAGGCCCAAATTGTTCGGATGAGAACATCGAGCCATATCTTCTGTCTGAGCCCTATGTAGAATCCGATGACGAAAGCATTATTGCCCTTTGCGATACATTCGACACCAAAGACCCGCATCGATTACCCCAAGAGCTGTTCGATTGGGTCGCCCAAAACATCCAATATACCGGCTATCGCAGCGATGAGATTGGAGCGGTGAAGACGCTTCAAACAAAAAAGGGCGATTGCACCGAGTCTGCCAGGCTTTTCGTGGCGCTTTGCCGGGCAAAAAAAATCCCAGCACGGACCATGGGGGGGTATGTCTGTGACGATAACTGCAATGTTTCCGCTGTCGATTATCATAATTGGGCGGAATTTTATCTGGATGGCGCATGGCGGGTAGCAGATCCTCAGAAAAATATGTTTATAAACCGTCAATCTCACTACGTGGCCATGCAGGTAATTACACAAACATCCGGCACACAAGGTTTCAGGAGATATTGGGTTGAAGGGAGTGGCATTGAGGTAAAAATGAGCAGCTAGAAAAACCGGAAAGTCCATTGTGACAGAGTGCGGGCATTGCGGGCTGGATTATGGCGTAAGGTTTTGTCCTGTACTCCTGCCCCATTTATTTTTTTGTTTGGTTTTTCGGAAAGGGCAAGACAGTATCAGACTGGATGACAGGATTAACAGGATTTTAACGGCATAAAACCGGCTTGGCGGACTTGTGTCTGGTCAAACAACATACCTACGGAGGCTTGCATGCGCATTCACGCTAATGTGAAAGCATCTTATCTGTGCAGTTTATTTTGCTGGCTGCAATATCTCACGATCGTTCTTATGTGCATGCCGGTGGATTCGGTGGCCGCTGAGGAATCCCTCTGTGCGCGTGTGAAGATTGAAATCAAGCAGGAGCTGACCCTGGAGCGTCAGGCCTTCGACGCGCATATGCGCATAAACAACGGCTTAACACACGTCTCCCTCGAAGATATCAATGTCGATGTCTTGTTCACCGATGAAGAGGGGGCGCGGGTTCTGGCCAGCTCCGATCCCGACGATACCGACGCCCTCTTTTACATCCGCGTCGACACCATAGACAATATCGACAATGTATCGGGAACCGGTAGCGTGGAGCCCGCGTCATCCGCCGATATCCACTGGCTTATTATCCCGGCCCCCGGCGCCTCTAACGGACTTGAATTCGGCACCCTATACAATGTTGGCGCGATCTTGACCTATACCATCGGCGGTGAAGAAAATATCACGGAAGTAACACCCGATTACATCTTCGTCAAACCAATGCCCGAGCTTCTTCTGGACTACTTTCTACCTTCTGAAGTGTACGGTGACGATCCTTTCACCTCTGAAATTGAACCTGAAATCCCATTCTCGCTGGGGGTTCGGGTTAAAAACAGCGGGGCAGGGGGGGCCAAGAACCTGAAAATCGATTCGGCCCAACCCAAAATTGTAGAAAACGAGCAAGGGTTGCTCATCAACTTCTTCATACACGGCAGTGAGGTAAACGGGCAGGCGGCTACCGAGAGCCTTCTGGTCGATTTTGGCACCATTGCTCCCACGGCATCGGGCATGGCCCGCTGGCGTATGACCTGCTCCCTTTCGGGTCGATTTGTGGAATTCGATGCCAGCTTTTCCCATGCCGATGAACTCGGTGGGGAGTTGACCTCTCTTATCGGCAGTATAAACACACATTTTCTCGTCAGAGATGTCCTGGTTGATCTCCCCGGGCGGGATGGCATTCGGGACTTTTTGGCCAAGGATGGTGATGTGTATCGCGTCTACGAGTCCGACAGCGAGGATACGGTGGTTACCGACCAATCCGAGCTGTCCGGTTTGGTGTATCAGGGGGCATCCGGCACCGAAACCCTGTACACTTTATCGGCGCCCGCAACCGCCGGTTTTATGTTCATCAAGTTATCAGACCCGCATCATGGCGAAAAACTGCTTCGGGGCGCCATACGTTCGGACGGCAAAGAGGTCAAACCGGAAAATGTCTGGTTGTCAAAAACACAGGATCGGGATGACCATACCTGGATGCATTTTGTAAATGTGTTCGACGCTAACAATACCGGGTCTTATACGCTCGTATTCGACGACAGTGCCGCCATACCCCAGGCGCCGGTAATGCAATACATTCCGGATCGATCCAGGACCGAGGGCTCGTTTCTCTCCTTTATTGTCGAAGCATCGGACCCCAATGGCACCATCCCCACCCTCAGCGCCGAGCCGCTTCCGGTCGGTGCGAGCTTTGTGGATAAGGGGGATGGAACCGCAATTTTCGAATGGACTCCGGAAGTGGGGCAGAAAGGACGCTATGGCATTGCTTTCACGGCCTCGGATGGAACGCTGACGGCAACCCGACGGGCCAAGCTTACCATCTGTGACATCGGTGACACTGATATGGACGGCATGCTCGACAGTTGGGAGGTGGCTTTTTTCGGCACCCTCGACCGGGATGGCACTGGTGATTTTGACGGCGATGGCATCTCGGATTTGCAGGAGTTTTTAGACGGTACCGATCCGCTTCTCGATGAGTCTGTGCCCAGTATTCCTGAACCGCTTTATCCCAATGAAAATGAAGATGTGGCCGATGTCACCCCCGAGCTGATCATCGAAAGCAGCACCGACGCCCAGGCTGATGAGATTTCATATGAGTTTGAAATTTACGCCGACGAGCAAATGACCGACATGGTGGCCAGTCAACTGGAGGTCGCCGAAGCCGGGCAGGCGAACGGTCTGTTTTTTCCGCTCTTGGCAGACACGTCGGGCACCCAGTTGCCCGCCGGCGTCGACACCAAGAGCTGGGTTGTTCCCTCATCCCTTGCCGATAACAATCGCTACTACTGGCGGGTACGGTCCTCAGATGGGGATGGGTCCAGCCTCTGGGCCTATTGGAATTTTTTCGTCAACACCCAGAACGACCCCCCCCAGGCCTTTAACATCAGCAGCCCTTCGGACGCGTCCGAAGTGGACACCGCAAGACCCGTGCTCCAGATTTCCAACAGCTGTGACATCGATAATAATATCCTCGTTTACACCTTCGAGGTGTTCGAGGACCCGGACATGACAAGCCTCGTCACATCGGGCCTCGACATACCCGAGGCTTCGGGGGGCAGCACGTCCTGGACGGTCACCCCGGCCCTAAGCGACACTACGTGGTATTATTGGCGATGCATTGCCACCGACGAGCATGGCGCCCGTACCGAAACCCCGGCCGCTTCTTTTTATGTCAATACGGCAAACCATGCCCCATCCGCGCCAACTATTCTGACCCCCGGCGGACTGGAAGAGTTGGATACCCTCACGGTCATGCTGACCGTCCAGAATGCCGTCGATGCCGATAGCGATCCCCTGGATTATATTTTCGAAATCGACACGATGGAGACCTTTGACAGCGCCAATCGCGCAAGCTCCGGCATCATCCCGGAATCTGCCGGCACCACGGGGTGGGGGGTCGAAAATCTGAGCGAAGATACCGCCTATTTCTGGCGGGTAAAAGCCCATGACGGCGCTGCGGAAAGCCCTTGGGTTTCCGGTCGTTTTTTCGTCAATCGCATCAATCATGCCCCCGGTTGCCCCACCATTAAAAACCCGGGCGAAAATGCCTGGACCGACGCCCGAACGCCGGTTCTGAGCGTTCACGCAGCAGCCGATCCGGACAAGGACACGCTCTTTTATCGATTTGAAATCTATGCCAACGCCGCATTGACCCGTTTTGTGATGCAGGGGGAATCCAACACCCCGGACTGGACGGTCGACCGAGCGCTCAAAAACAATACCCGGTATTTCTGGCGTGTTCAGACCGTGGATGAACATGGGGTCGCCAGTGCCTGGAGCACGGTGTCAGACTTTTTTGTCAAAATAGATGTCGTTAACCAGGCGCCTGAGGTTTCCTTCGTTTCGCCTTCAGAAGAGGTGGTCATTAACGCTTCAGATCTTCTTATTCAATGGACCGACGCAGACCCTGACAGCAATGCCGTTGTTTCCCTATACTATGATACGGACCCTTCCGGCGAAGATGGCATCTTAATAGCCGATGGCCTCCCGGAAGACCTTGATGATGCCAGCGATCAGTACACATGGGACATTTCGGAACTGGCTGACGGCACCTATTATCTGTACGCCGTCATTCAAGACGAGGACACCCGCGTGGCCGTCTATGCTTCTGCCGCGGTGACCGTCGATCGAATGGCGCCGATCCTTTCCATCGATCCTGCCCCCGGCATTTATTATACGGCCCAGGTGGTAACGCTTTTCGCAAATGAACCCGGTCAGATCCACTTCACCGTGGACGGATCGATCCCAACCGAGACCTCCGCCATATATGCCGAACCTATCGAAATCACGGAAAACACCTTGCTCAAGGCTGTTGCTATCGATATGGCCGGAAACACCAGCAATGTACTGGTCGCCGAATACGTTTTCGGAGAGCCCAACATCATCTTTACTGTCACAGACGATAACGGTGAGCCCTTAAGCGGCATCAAAGCCTATGTGTTCACGGAAACCAACGCCTACACCGGAAAGTACGCCGTTACGGACAGCGAGGGGCACGGCGCCTTCACTCCCGACGCGTTCACCGCCGGCACCTATAAATTCCGGGTGGATTACCTGGGGCACCAGTTCTGGTCCGAGCCCGTTACGCTGCCCGATACCCTGCGACCGGAAATGGTCATTCCCGTTGAAACCGCCCAGGTACACATTTCAACCGCCAATGGCCCGGCAGGCGACGTGAAGGTTTACCTGTTCTCTGAAACCGGATCATACCTCGGCGCATATCAAAAAGCAGACGCCGATGGTCTTGTCACCTTCGAACTTCCCGAAGGGGTGATGTTTAAGTTCCGGGCCGATATCCTTGGAAGCCAGTATTGGTCCAGCCCCACCGCAGTCGAAGCCGGCGCGACAAACAATATCGCCCTCGAGACCGGCGGCGGGTTAATGCAGGTCATCTTGCAAAAAGAACCAGGCCACCCCATCCCAGGTGTCAAGCTATACCTCTTCAGCGAAACTGGCAGTTATCTTGGCAAATACGGCATTAGCGATCAACCGGGCCAGGTCGCCTTCGCGGTACCCGAGGCCGTTTATAAAGTGCGTGCCGATTACCTCGGATACCAGTTCTGGACGGACCCTGTTTTCATTACAACGGATACGACCATCGAACACACCGTGCCGCACAAGGACGTTACCGTCTCTGTTCGCGGCGTCTTCCAGGAAGCATCGGATCCGATTGCGGGCATTAAGGTATACCTGTTCAATGAGACCAATGCCTACCTTGGCAGTTGCCAGATTACCGATGCATCCGGCACGGTTTCTTTTTCATTGCCCGAAGCGCGTTCCTACAAGGTGCGTGCGGATTATCTCGGCGCCCAGTTCTGGTCCGAAACATTTATCGGTCAGGATGCTGCTGTCAATATAGCCATGGCTGATTGCCATGTCACGGTGACCGGCAGTGGCTTGCCCCAGGAAAACGTCAAGGTGTACCTGTTCTCGGAAACCGGCGCGTACCTGGGCCGCTACCAAACCACCGATGAAAACGGCCAGGTTTTCTTCCGAATCCCTGAAGGACGCTATAAATTCAGGGCCGATTACCAGAGCAGCCAATACTGGAGCGCGGTGAGCCCCCTGGCAGCGCACACGGTCAACCCGGTGGATCTTTCAGTGGGCGGCGGAAGCTTCACCTATACGGTCCAAAAGGCTCCCGGTGAGCCCATTGTCGGCACCAAATGCCATGTCTTCACCGATGCTGGCAGTTATATCGGCTTCTATGGTGTTACCAACGAAAACGGGCAGGCCTTTTTCGATCTGGCCGACGGCGGGTATCGGTTCCGGGTCGATTTCTTAGGAGAGCAGTTCTGGAGTGATACTATCCAGGTTCCCGACGCCTTGTCCGCTGAGTTGACCTTGGGTCACGAAACCGCAAACGTCACGGTTTTTACGGGCAACGGACCCGCCCGGGAAGCAAAGGTTTATCTTTTCTCGGAATCCGATGCCTACCTCGGTCTCTATCAATCTACCGACGATAGCGGCCAAGCCACGTTCAATCTCCCGGTGGGCGTTACCTATAAATTCAGAGCCGATGTGCTGGGCAGCCGGTACTGGAGCGCCCCGACACTGATGACGGGAGGCGGCCCCAATCCGGTGGATATCGCCACCGGAGGCGGCCTCTTTCAGGTCGCTCTCCAAAAAGACCCCCAAACGCCCATGGCGGGTATTAAGCTCTGCCTATTTAACGACACGGGTAGTTATCTGGGGCAATATCAAATCACGGGCTTTGACGGCGTGGTTTCTTTTGAGGTTCCTGAAGGAAGTTATAAGGTTCGGGCCGACTATTTGGGCTACCAGTTCTGGACCGCACCCGAAATAGTCACCGACGATACAACCGTTGCGTTCCCGTTGCCGCACCAGGATACCGGTGTTGCCGTCAGCGGCAGTTATCAAGACGTCTTGACCCCCTTGGAAGGCATCAAGGTGCATCTCTTTAATGCTACCGGCACCTATGTGGGAGAATACCGGCACACGGACAGTACCGGACAGGTAACATTTTCACTGCCGGAAACAGGCTACACCGTGCGAGCGGATTTCATGGGGCGTCCGTTCTGGTCCGACACCTTCACCTGGGCAAACACACCGTTAACCATCCCCATGGCCGAAGCTGCGGTAAAGGTCACCGGGGCGGGCTTGCCCGAAAACGATGTAAAGGTGTACGTGTTTTCCCCCTCCGGCGCGTATCTTGGGCTTTCCGCCACCACCGATGAAACCGGGCAGGTAACGTTTATGTTGCCTGCGGGTGACTACCAGTTCCGTGCCGATTACCAGGGCAGTCAATTCTGGACGGCCAACGAAACCTTGCTGGCGGATCTGTCCAACCCTGTCATCCTCTCCGTCGGCGGCGGCAGTTTTACGCTCCATGTCAAAAAAACGAGTACAGCCCCTCTGACGGGGGTCAAAACCTATGTGTTCAACCAGAACAATGCCTACCTGGGCCTGGCCGGAGCCACCAGCGAAGCAGGGGAGACCGCTTTCGATCTTGCGGACGGCAGCTACAAATTCCGTGTCGATTATGTGGGCTATCCGTTCTGGAGCAGCCTTTTTACCGTGCCGGGCGCTCTTAGCGGAGAGCTTTTCCTCAATCACCAGGACTGTACCCTGACCTTGACCGGAACGTATCTCGACGCGGCAGCCCTCGGGGAAGTGACGACCTATCTCTTCACGTCCCAAGGCAGTTATGTGGGCCGGCATCAAAAAACGGATGCTGATGGCATCGTCACCTTCAGCCTGCCCGATGCGGCGTACAAGATCAGGGTGGATTATCTGGGAGAAAAGTACTGGACCCCGTCTTTTCAGGCCGAGGATATAGCGCTCGACATTCCCCACGGGGCAGCAAAACTCCGGGTGCAAAAGGATGGGGCCGGGGTTGAATCGGCAAAGGTATATCTTTTCGGCGAGGGCGGGAACTATCTCGGTCGGTATCTCAATACGGATGCCTCAGGTATGGCTGATTTCACGGTGCCGTCCGATCGAAACTACCTGTTCAGAGTGGACGCAGAGGGTGTCCAGGTTTGGAGTGAGGTGCTCCGTGTGGCACCTGCACAGGTGAGCGAACAGATTGTCACCATCCCATAACCATTAATTTTTCGACAGGATTACAGGGTAAATATCCCATTGAGGCATCATGTCTGTACACCACGAAGCGCACGAAGGACACGAAGAATGGAATTTGATGAATTATCGAATTGCGTCATTGGATGTGCCATCGAAGTTCATCGTACTCTCGGGCCTGGTTTACTCGAATCGGCCTATGAACAATGCCTGGCCCATGAGCTTAAAGAAGCCGGTATCTCGGTCAAAACACAGCATCCATTACCGGTCGTGTACAAAGGGATAAGACTGGATTGTGGTTACCGAATCGATATGCTGGTGGATGACACATTGATTCTGGAACTTAAAAGTGTCGAAGAAGTTAAAAGAATCCATGAAGCGCAGCTATTGACATACATGAAGTTGGCATCCGTCGGTAGGGGGTTAATGATTAATTTCAATGCCAAAAAACTTCGGGAAGGGCAGAAGCGTTTTGTCGTTTAATATTTTTCTTCGTGCCCTTCGTGTTCTTCGCGGTGAAAAATTTTTAGCAGTAGCCGGTAAATATTTTGTTTTTGATGGAAAAAATATCCAATACCTTCAGGTTAAAAAAATGAAAAAATCTATCCTCATTTCAATACTACTCATATTTATCCCCTCAACGCTCTTGTCTGCAGCCCAAACAAAAAGCCGTAACGCGGCCCTGTCCATTGCGCCCACCACCGTCATGCAAAAACAATCCAAAAATGAACATCTTTTTCTGGTGGACGTCCGAAACGATACGGAATTCGCTAAATTCAAGATCCCGGGCGCCATCAACATCCCCCTGGCCTTTATCAAATCAAAGCCGTTTCTAAAAACACACCCCGTGGTGCTCATCAACGAAGGCTTCGTCTATACGGAAATGGAAAAAGAGGCCGTCGCCCTCAATCAATCCGGATTTAACGTCAAAATCCTGGAAGGCGGCCTCTGGGCTTGGAAGCATAAAGAGGGGCCGATGGTGGGCGACCCTTTTTCGCAACAGCAGCTCAACAAGCTTTCCCCCAGGGCTTTTTTCCAGGAAAAGGATTTCGATAATCTGATTATCATCGATGCCTCATCCAGCGTTGAAAACAAAAACAAAGCGCTGCCGGTAGATGCTATCGCACTATCACCCGATGAAAATGCCCTAACGGTCAGTGATCTTGTCCGCAGTCTTTTTCTCGACCGGAAGAAGCTCAAGCAAGACCAGAAAAAAATCAACGTCCCCAAGGGGCTCGATCTTGTTAAAAAATCCACCGGCGATCCACTGTTATCAGTGGTGATTGCCACTGAAACCGGTGAGGAATATCCGGCCATTGAAAAAGAGATGGACAAGGCCTGCCTGGGAAAGGTGTTTTTTCTGGAAGGCGGGTGGGAGGCCTACCGGAAGTTCCTGAACTTCAAACTGCTGGCAAATCGCCCCCGAAAAAATCGTGTAAAGGTCACCGACGGGTGCGAAGAGTGCGGAAAGGCCAATATGGAAAACAAACTGAATTAAAGTGGCAGGAGTCACGAGATTGACAGGATTTTTTAACACTTGAGAATAGACAGTCTACTGCCCATGCCGTGTGGCTCTTTGGCTTTGCCTTGGAATCATGTAAATCCTGAAATTCCGTCCAAGATAAGCAGTAAAGTCGTTTTTTTGTAGCTTTTGATTCAACCTGAATTCAGTCAATGAACATAACGCATAGCCTACTGACGTTAAAGTTGATGCAGAAAAAGGAATCGCTTATGACATCGTGCCCCGGAAACGACAGCCGAAGACTCTCGACCACACTCCTGCTCGTCTTTTTCTCACTGTTGATCCCAATCATCACAAATGCCGAAACATATGTGAGCGGGATAATTTCGACGGATACGATGTGGACCAAGGCGGACGGGCCTTACATTATCACAGGACCGGTTCAGGTTTACGGCACCGACGGAGACGATGGAATCACAACCCTGACCATCGAAGCCGGCACGGAGGTTCGCTTCGATGTAACCACCTACAAGAACAACCAGCTGATTATTGGCTATGGAAATAACACTACGAATCCCGGAGCGTTGATTGCCCAGGGCACCGAAAGTGAACCGATTCTATTCACGTCGAATGCACCTACGCCGGCTCCCGGGGACTGGGACGGCATCCTTTTTTATCATTCCTGCGATGATGCCACGACGGTACTCGATTATTGCACGGTAGAGTATGCCGGAGACTCTCAAAATGGAAATGTGCGTGTTTGGGAATGCTCTCCGGCCATAACAAACGCCACCATACAGAACAGCAATACGAACGGCATTTTAATTTCCGCCAATGCATTCCCGACCATTACCGGCACCACTTTCACCGGCAA
Organism: Desulfobacterales bacterium; assembly: GCA_963678885.2. Classification (GTDB taxonomy): domain Bacteria; phylum Desulfobacterota; class Desulfobacteria; order Desulfobacterales; family JAFDDL01. The sequence continues at coordinate 26,419 of CAXXFG010000004.1, forward strand.
TGCGGACTATGATCTTAATGTCGATTCTTCCGGCGCTGGGGGGGATTTTAAGGAGAACACATTTAACGGCCTTACCAAAGTAGGGCTAAATCACACATCTCAGTTTTTATCTGAGAACATTTTTAACAGTGAAGTCGGAATTCCCATTTTAGAGATTCCAGGGGGAACTATCTCCACGGATACGACATGGCCAAATGTTGTTGATTACCGGGTTCTTGGCAATCTCACCATCCAGGGCACGGACGGCGATGATGGCGTCACAACACTTACCATCGAAGCAGGGGCGGAAATCCGACTTTACCAAACGACTCTCTATGTTGGTAGTGGTTCCGGCGATCCAGGCGCCCTGGTGGCCCAAGGCACCGAGCTTGCGCCGATTGTATTCACCTCGCGCCAAGTGACCCAAGCCCCCGGTGATTGGTACGGCATCGACTTCCAGAATACCACGGATGATGCCACGTCTATCATGGAGCACTGCATTGTAGAATACGCCGGTTATGCAAGCAGCAATGGTATCAACATCCAATCCTCATCCCCGATCATCACCCACACCACCATCCGAAACAATAGCTGTCGGGGTATTTCTGTAGCTTCCGGTGCCCCCACCCTGTCGGATAACACCTTCTCCGATAACGGTGATTACGATGTGTATCTCACCAGCCCGACGGGGGGCATTCTGACGGGCAACACCATTGCCAACGGGATATATTTCATAAATGGTTCCCTTTCAGCGTTTACGGGCAACACGATTGCTTGGAATAACACCTTTCCGGTTAAAATCGATACTGACTGGGTAGGGCGCCTGCTCAATGACAACACAATCAACAATATAGATGAACAGAGCGTCCTGGATGTAGATGGCGGCACCATTTCAAAGGATGCCACCTGGACGGCATCGATGCCCTACAGGATAAATGGAACGCTGAGAGTCCAGGGCACGGACGGCGATGATGGCGTCACAACACTTACCATCGAAGCAGGGGCGGAAATCCGACTTTACCAAACGACTCTCTATGTTGGTAGTGGTTCCGGCGATCCAGGCGCCCTGGTGGCCCAAGGCACCGAGCTTGCGCCGATTGTATTCACCTCGCGCCAAGTGACCCAAGCCCCCGGTGATTGGTACGGCATCGACTTCCAGAATACCACGGATGATGCCACGTCTATCATGGAGCACTGCATTGTAGAATACGCCGGTTATGCAAGCGGCAATGGTATCAACATCCAATCCTCATCCCCGATCATCACCCACACCACCATCCGAAACAATAGCTGTCGGGGTATTTCTGTAGATTCCGGTGCCCCCACCCTGTCGGATAACACCTTCTCCGATAACGGTGATTACGATGTGTATCTCACCAGCCCGACGGGGGGCATTCTGACGGGCAACACCATTGCCAACGGGATATATTTCATAAATGGTTCCCTTTCAGCGTTTACGGGCAACACGATTGCTTGGAATAACACCTTTCCGGTTAAAATCGATACTGACTGGGTAGGGCGCCTGCTCAATGACAACACAATCAACAATATAGATGAACAGAGCGTCCTGGATGTAGATGGCGGCACCATTTCAAAGGATGCCACCTGGACGGCATCGATGCCCTACAGGATAAATGGAACGCTGAGAGTCCAGGGCACGGACGGCGATGATGGCGTCACAACACTTACCATCGAAGCAGGGGCGGAAATCCGACTTTACCAAACGACTCTCTATGTTGGTAGTGGTTCCGGCGATCCAGGCGCCCTGGTGGCCCAAGGCACCGAGCTTGCGCCGATTGTATTCACCTCGCGCCAAGTGACCCAAGCCCCCGGTGATTGGTACGGCATCGACTTCCAGAATACCACGGATGATGCCACGTCTATCATGGAGCACTGCATTGTAGAATACGCCGGTTATGCAAGCAGCAATGGTATCAACATCCAATCCTCATCCCCGATCATCACCCACACCACCATCCGAAACAATAGCTGTCGGGGTATTTCTGTAGCTTCCGGTGCCCCCACCCTGTCGGATAACACCTTCTCCGATAACGGTGATTACGATGTGTATCTCACCAGCCCGACGGGGGGCATTCTGACGGGCAACACCATTGCCAACGGGATATATTTCATAAATGGTTCCCTTTCAGCGTTTACGGGCAACACGATTGCTTGGAATAACACCTTTCCGGTTAAAATCGATACTGACTGGGTAGGGCGCCTGCTCAATGACAACACAATCAACAATATAGATGAACAGAGCGTCCTGGATGTAGATGGCGGCACCATTTCAAAGGATGCCACCTGGACGGCATCGATGCCCTACAGGATAAATGGAACGCTGAGAGTCCAGGGCACGGACGGCGATGATGGCGTCACAACACTTACCATCGAAGCAGGGGCGGAAATCCGACTTTACCAAACGACTCTCTATGTTGGTAGTGGTTCCGGCGATCCAGGCGCCCTGGTGGCCCAAGGCACCGAGCTTGCGCCGATTGTATTCACCTCGCGCCAAGTGACCCAAGCCCCCGGTGATTGGTACGGCATCGACTTCCAGAATACCACGGATGATGCCACGTCTATCATGGAGCACTGCATTGTAGAATACGCCGGTTATGCAAGCGGCAATGGTATCAACATCCAATCCTCATCCCCGATCATCACCCACACCACCATCCGAAACAATAGCTGTCGGGGTATTTCTGTAGATTCCGGTGCCCCCACCCTGTCGGATAACACCTTCTCCGATAACGGTGATTACGATGTGTATCTCACCAGCCCGACGGGGGGCATTCTGACGGGCAACACCATTGCCAACGGGATATATTTCATAAATGGTTCCCTTTCAGCGTTTACGGGCAACACGATTGCTTGGAATAACACCTTTCCGGTTAAAATCGATACTGACTGGGTAGGGCGCCTGCTCAATGACAACACAATCAACAATATAGATGAACAGAGCGTCCTGGATGTAGATGGCGGCACCATTTCAAAGGATGCCACCTGGACGGCATCGATGCCCTACAGGATAAATGGAACGCTGAGAGTCCAGGGCACGGACGGCGATGATGGCGTCACAACACTTACCATCGAAGCAGGGGCGGAAATCCGACTTTACCAAACGACTCTCTATGTTGGTAGTGGTTCCGGCGATCCAGGCGCCCTGGTGGCCCAAGGCACCGAGCTTGCGCCGATTGTATTCACCTCGCGCCAAGTGACCCAAGCCCCCGGTGATTGGTACGGCATCGACTTCCAGAATACCACGGATGATGCCACGTCTATCATGGAGCACTGCATTGTAGAATACGCCGGTTATGCAAGCAGCAATGGTATCAACATCCAATCCTCATCCCCGATCATCACCCACACCACCATCCGAAACAATAGCTGTCGGGGTATTTCTGTAGATTCCGGTGCCCCCACCCTGTCGGATAACACCTTCTCCGATAACGGTGATTACGATGTGTATCTCACCAGCCCGACGGGGGGGGAGCTCAGCAATAACTATTTCAGCAATGGGGTGTACTTTTCCAATGGGATATTAACCAATACGGACGGCAATACATTTGAATATAACCCCAATTTCATTATAAGATTGCCGGCTGATTATGTCGGTGAATTTGTTAACGGGAGTTCCTTCTCAAATCTCACTGACGACAGTGTGCTTGAGGTGACAGGTGGGACATTGGCCAAAGATGCCGTTTGGCCGGCCACCCTCCAATATTACCTGACCTCCAATCTAAGGATACAAGGGGATGACGGTGCGGACAGTGTCACGACGCTGACCCTTGAGCCAGGTGCCAAGCTTAGATTTCACAGGACATTCCTATATATCGGTGGTGGATCAGGGAAGCCCGGCGCCCTGATTGCACAAGGCACGGTGGCGGCCCCGATTTATTTTACATCCAATCAGAACGCGCCTGCCCCGGGTGACTGGTATGGTCTCCAGTTTGATACGACCACGGCTGACGATATTTCTATTCTTGAGCACTGCATCATTGAATATGGGGGCTACAGCAGTCGATGCAATTTGTCTTTACAATATGCATCGCCAACCATTCAATACAACACCATTCGGCTTTCAAGTTATCAGGGAATCACTGCCATCGGAGACGGCAGCAACAGCGCCATCATCGCCTGCAACAACATCGAAAACAACCAGCGTGGCATCTACCTTTCCAGCGCCACGCCTTTTATCAGCGGCAATAATTTCAGAAACAACGCTGAATATGCCGTCTATAACAACAGCTCATCAATCGTCGTGGCGAAAGACAATTGGTGGAACGATGAAAACGGCCCGGGGTATAACGGTGAGGAGATTTACGGAAACATCGACTTTTCGCCCTGGCTGGTTGTCGAGAGCGATTGTGTGAATGATGCGCCTACCAACAAACCGCCCTTTGCCCCGGTATCACCGGAACCCGCAGATGCGGCGGTTGGGATAAGCATCACGGACGGATCCCTCAGCGTCACTTGGATTGCCAACGATCCCAATACCTGGGATACGCTCACGTATGATGTCTATTTGGGAACCGCTTCGGACAGCCTCGGACTTGTTGGTGAAGACCTGACCGATACGCAGATGGTCTTTGCCGATCTGCTCCCCGGGGCCACATACTTCTGGCAGGTGGTTTCCGAGGACGGGGCAGGGGAGACCACCGCCGGGCCGGTATGGCGGTTTACCACCGAGGGCACGCCACCGGACCTGGCGCTGACGGCAATTGCCTGGGATCCTGAAACGAATATCGATGCGGGCCAGACGGTTGTCTTTACAGCCACGGTAGTAAATGAGGGAACGGGGCCGTCCGTGGACTCGCTCCAGGTGGTGTTTAGGATCGATGGCGCGGATATCGCCACGGAGACCGTGTTCGACATTCTCTACCCATCCGATGAAATTCAGTTGAATGCCGCCTGGACAGCAACGGCGGGCCTCCACACTGTAGAGGTCGCGGCCGACACTCTGGATGTCGTGATCGAATCAAACGAGACCAACAACACCCTCGCCGTTGCGATGCCGGAGATTTCCGACCCGACAGCGCCAGAGTTGGTCAGCATTGTTCCTGCGGACGGAACGGTGCAGCAGACTGTCAGCAGCGTTGTCGTTACCTTGCATGACGAATTCGGCCAAGTGGACGATGCCGCCGTTATCGCAAGTTTTACGGTTCAGGATCAGAGTGCCCAGGCAGTGGCCGGCGCCGTTACCGAGGCGGACGATGTCTTCACCTTTACGCCTGACGCCGCCCCCTTTGCCTCCGGCACATATACCGTAACCTTTTCTGCCGTGGACATGTCCGGCAACAGCCAGGGCCATTCTATTTCATTTACCGTGGACGATGCAGCCCCGGCCGCTCCGGGAATTACGGGGGGAGACGTTTTTACCGGCACGGTTCAGGTGCGTCCCGCCCTCAATACCGCAAAACAGACCGCCCTTACCCTCACCGGCACCCGGGAATCCGATTGCAGGGTCATGATCAGCGGTGCGGAGGCTGTCGGGTTCAGCGCCGGAGACTGGTCGGCGGACCTCACCCTGGCAGAAGGCGATAACGTCATCGAGCTATGGCTGGAGGATCTTGCCGGCAACCGGAGCGCGTCTCAGTTTATCGACATCCTCGTGGATTCCGTAGCCCCCCAGGTCAACGGCATTACTCCGACAGACGATAGTCATACGAACATCGTCCCGGAAACCATTGTGATAGATTTTCTGGAAGAAACCACCGAGGTGGTGGCCGGCGCTTCTATTCTCTCCGTTAAGGACGCTGCATTGATCGAAGTGCCCGGCGTCTGGATCATCGAAGAAGGCGCCCGTTTGGTGTTCACCCCCACCGAGTCCTTTGGAGAGGCCATCTACCAGGTGGAGGCGCAGCTTCAGGACGCCCTGGAAAACGAGAGCACGGTGCTTCGCGCCCATTTCACCGTGGACCAGACGCCCCCGGAGGCGCCTGCTTTGGACCCGGTTACCAGTCCCTCCCAGTCGGTGGTGCAGGTGATTACCGGCAGCAAAGAGCCCTATGCCGCCATCCATTTGAACGGCGAGATTGTGGTGGAAAATACCCCGGAAGCGGAATGGGAGGCTGCCGTCACCCTCACCGGCGGCATCAACACCCTGTCCTTTACGGCCATGGATCGCGCCGGAAATGAGAGCGAAGCGGTCGAGGCGGAAATCTTCTTCGACGACACGCCGCCCCTTGCCGTGGAAACCCTCGTGCTCGATCCCGAAGGCGACGGCATGTCCGTGTCCGTTTCCTGGACGGCGTACGACGAATCCGTCCATGGAGACATTGCCGGTTACCGGATTTATGCCGAGACTGCCGAATATACATCCGTTTCAGACCTGACTTTCGTCGGCGAGGTGGAGGCCGGTGAGTTCTCTTTCACCGTGGAAAATCTGACCCGCGGCACGGCCTACTGGTTCGCCGTCGTGGCGGTGGATGTGTCAGGAAACTTCCTCCGGGATGTCGCACCCGTTTCGGCGGTGCCGTTGGATGTGGAGGCCCCGGAAGATGCCACGGTCCTCAATGTAACCTGTTTTGAAGATCGCCTGATTCTCTCCTGGCAGGCGTCTGCAAACACCGGCGGCGACCTTGCCGGATACAGAATCAAGGTGGGCGGCGTGGCCGAGGGCGGCGATATCCCGGCCGATGCCCTCACGTACGAGAAAACCGGCCTGTCGCCGGCAAGCGCTTACGAATTCACGCTCACCGCGTTCGATGCCGACGGCAACGAAAGCACCGGGGCAACATACACCGGCATTACCCTGCTGGGGAACCCGACGGGTCTTTCGGCGGCCCCTTTCAGCGGATACGCCACTCTTGCCTGGAATACCGCCACACCCGCCGAATACGTGAAGCATTACTGCATCTATCTCAGCGATGCCGAGTTTACGGATGTGGCCGGCATGGCGCCTTACAAAACCACCACCAAAACCGGAATGAGCATCACCGGTCTTACCAACAATACCGGATATTTTGTGGCCGTGACCACGGTGAACGATGCAGGTGGAGAACAAGCCCTTGTGTCGACGGTGGCGGTCACGCCCACCGAAGACGCTCAGGGGCCTGAAATCACCGGCCTCACCTATAACGATCTGCCCCTGTCCGGCGGCCAGAACCTCGCCGTGTCGGGCATGGTGGCGGCCTCGGCCTCGGATCCCGCCGGGGTAAGCCGTCTGGAATTTTATTTCGATGGCGATCTGGTCCGCAGGGATTACAGCGTCCCGTATACCTGCTATCTCGACATCGTAAACGCGACGGATGGAGAGCATGTCTTTTCCATCACAGCCACCGACACGTTGGGTAACAGCAGCACCCACGACTATACCTTTACGGTGGGGCTGGACGCACCTGCGCCGCCGGTGATTACGGCGCCAGAAAGCGGAGAGCTTACCAATAAACTGGCGTATACCGTCACCGGTACCTCGGATAAATACACCGACGTCATCCTGATCCACAACGGTGTCGAGACCGCTGCCATGCAGTCCGTTGGGCCGCTGGGCATGTTCAGCATCGATTTCGCCCTGAATGAGGGAGAAAACCGCCTCCGGGCCGTGGCCGAGAACCGGTCCGGCAGGGGCCAGATGTCCTCAGAGGTGGTGGTGACTGTCGATACCAGCATTCCCGACCCGCCCCGCTCCCTCACCGGGCAGTCGAAAGAAGCCGGGAAGATAAAGCTTCTCTGGCAGCGCCCCCTGGATACGACCCTGGCCGGGTATAACGTCTACCGGAGCAGCGCAAGCTTTACCGGTATCGCCCAGGCCCAAAAGGTGAATGCCGATCTTGTGACCGCCACAGGATTTACCGATCTGCCGGACAGCGAAGGCGACTGGTATTACCGGGTAACGACGGAAGATGCCGCCGGTAACGAAAGTGCGCTGAGTGATGAAGTTTCTGTGGTTTCGGACAACACCATGCCCAGAGCCACCGAAATAAGTTATTCTCCCCACGGCAATGTCGACCTTGCAACCGGCCGCATCGCACCGGGTCTGGTGGATGTTTCCCTGTCGGTGAGCGAACCCCTGGGGTCCGTCCCGTTTCTGACCATCACACCGGACGGCGGTATTCCCATGGCCGTGGAACTCGTGAAATCAGGGGATCTCCTTTACACCGGCAGTTTCACCGTGAAAGAGACAACGGTTTCAGGCACGGCCTGGGCGGTGTTTTCCGCACGGGATGCGGCCGGAAACCGGGGCACCGAAATCGATGCGGGTGAAAGCCTGCGGCTCGATACCGACGGCCCGGCGGTCACCCGCCTGTCGGTCTTGCCGGCCGCGCCCATCAAAAACAGCGATACGGCGCCGGTGCTGCTGTCTGTCTCTTTCGGTATTTCAGATGAAATGGCAAGCGGCATTCTTCCCGATATGTCCCTGGTGGTGGGGGGCGAAGCCGGCCGAACTGCCAATATGGAAGACCTGGCCCAGGTAACCACAGTGACTGGTGACGTGCAGAGTTTCGCCGGCACCATCGAACTGCCGGCCGATGCCGGTTATGCCGCACCGGAAACCTTTGAAATCGTTTTCGAGGGAGCGGACGATCTGGGGAATATCGGCACAGAGATTCTCGTGGATCACACTTTCCAGGTATACCAGGGCGGTCTGCCGCCCCTGGCCGCCCCCACGGGCCTGAAGGCCCAGCCGGTATCCGGCGGACGCATCGAATTGTCCTGGGATGCCGTGGAGAACGCAGCCGGGTATATCGTCTACAGAAAGGCTCCGGGGGAAGGTGATTTTGCGCAGGTCGGAATGATGGAAGGCGCCGTTTCCTCTACCGATCAGACAGGCCAGGACGGCCTGCACGAATATACCGTGGCCAGCATTCGCCGGGAAAACGGGGAGGAATCGGTCAGTGGCATGAGCGCTCCTGTGCAGGCAACGGCCGATGCCGTTGCGCCCTTAGCGCCCGCAAACCTCGCCCTGAACCTTGTGCCCCAGGGGATTCGCTGCCAATGGGAGGCCCCGCCCTACACGGAAACCGTTACCTACGCCATCTATCGTTCCAGCGCCACCCAGATTACCTCGGTGGCGGGCATGACGCCCCTTGCCACGGACATTCCCCAGACCATGGCCATCGATCCCACGCCGTCGCCCACGGATCATTGCTATGTGATCACCGCCCGGGACGCGGTGGGCAATGAGTCGCCGCCGTCCAATTCCTTCTACCTCAATTTCGACCTGTTGCCGGTGGCCACCATGGCCGTCACCCAGGCCGACTATGATCCGCCGGTGGTCTCCTGGAGCCATTCGGACACCAGCGGCAAGATCGCAGGCTATTATGCCTATATTGGAAAAGACACGTCAGGCTTCCAGGTGAACCAGGCCCTCATGGCCGAAACCAGCTTTACCGATTACGGCTTTGCCTTTGACCCAAGAAGCTACACCATCGTGGCCGTGGACATAAACGGCATCCACAGCATGCCCCGCACCATCACCCTGCCGGTGGTAACGGCGGACCTGACCGCCGAAAGCACCATCGACCGGGGCATCATGAACCGCATTGAATATCTGGTGGAAAACCACGGGTCCGATACCCTCTCAAGTGTGCGCATGAAAGCGGACATCGGCGGCCGGACCCATGTGTCGGAGAAATTCACCCTGGCCGCGGGAGAAACCAGAACCGTGCCGGTGATCGTGGGCGGGTACGACACCCTGCCCGATTATGCGCCCCTCAAGACCACCGTCGCCATCACCCCCAACACCGGCGAGGCCGTCAATATCGTCCGGAACGAAGAGGTGGGCGTCGGAGAGAACATGATGGCGCTCCAGGTCCTGAACGAGGAATTCCTCCGGGGTGGTGCCGGTTTGGTGCAGTTCACCTTCGAGAATGCCGGCGCTGCCGAAGTTGAGATTGTCACGGCGGAAAACAGCAGCAAAAACCCCTCATCAGAAATCACCTGGTACCTGCTCGACGAAGACGAGAACGTTCTTTATTCCAAAGCGTTCAAGCAGACCCTGGGAGACGGGATCGTCACCCTGGCCAATCGCAAGACCGTGGCCCGGGTGCCGGCAGGGGAGACCTTCACCTCCCAGCCCTTCGAGCTGTTCGTCCCGGCAAACGCCCCGGACAAGGTGATTGCCCGCGTGGAGATCAAAAACGTCTACTTCCATCTGGGCCAGACCGATCAGGTGACCATGAAAGGCACCGCTACCCGGCACCCGGTCTCACTTGTCGACACCTCCTATTACGGCGAGATCACCGGGGTTTCACCCGAAGTGTCTTCCGGCGCCGATGATATTGTGATTTCCGGTCGGGCCATAGAACGCTCGTCAGGCCTCCCCCTTGCTGATGCCTCCCTCAACCTGGTGGTCACCGTTCGCGGTTTCGAGCGTAAATATCCGGTCTATACGGACGAGACCGGTGCCTTTTCGCATACCTTCGTGCCGAACAGTGGTGAAGCCGGCGTCTATACGGTGAGGGTGGTTCATCCGGATCTTTTGGACAAGCCTGTGCACGGGCAGTTCATCATCAACCGTGTGGGCATCAGCCCGGCCATGATCAATCTGAGCATTCCGAAAAATTACGAGCAGAAGATAGACATCAAGGTCCAGACCGAAGCCGGCACCGAGCTGACCAATCTTCGGCTGGAACAGGTGGGGGATCTTCAGTCCGGGGTCCACCTTGACCTTGGAGATCCCATTCCGGCGGTGGGTTCGGGGCAGCGGGTTGCAAAGAACTTTACCCTGTGGGCGGACAACACGGCGGAAGAGTCCGGCGGCATCGAACTGGCGGTCAAGAGCGATGAATCCCAGGATACGCCCTGGGGCTCGGTGGTAATCAATACCCATTTTTCCGAAGCGGAGCCTGTCCTTTACTTTACGCCGGACCATATCGAAACAGGTGTGGCCCGGGAAGGCATGGTCACCGAAAGCATAACCTTCAAAAACTCCGGGCTCGCGGATATGGAAAACATATCCCTGAAGCTCCTTGACGCAAACGGGAACCCGGCGCCAAACTGGGTGCAGCTTAATGCCGCATCTGCTTTGGGTGCGCTGGCTGTGGGAGAAACCAGGAAAGTCAATGTAAGCTTCATGCCGGATGCCGCAGTGTCGGAAGGTCTCCATACCTTCTATCTCCGGGTTACCAGTGATAATTACCCTGAGACCGATATCGGCTTATACGCATCGGTCACCCAGTCCGGTATCGGCGATGTGCTGTTTAAAATCACCGATATTTATACCGGAACTTTCAACGCGAAAAACGAGCTGATCCGTGGTCTTTCAGAGGCCAAGATCCGCCTTCAGAACGAGGCGGTCCTGACCATTGATGAGACAAAGACCACGGACGCATACGGTGAAGTGGTCTTCAGCAATCTGCCGTCCGGCGCCTATAAATGCCGGATTACCGCAAACAATCATCAGGAATATGTGGGCCGCCTCTGGATCAAGCCGGGTATTACGGTCAATAAGGAGGTTTTTCTCGAATATAATCTGGTGACGGTGGAGTGGGAGGTTAATGAGATCACCATTCAGGATAAATATGAAATTCTCCTTACGGCGGTTTTTGAAACGGATGTTCCGGCCGCCGTCGTTATTTCGGAACCGGCTACGGTGGAATTGCCTAAAATGCAAGCCGGTGATGTCTACCATGGCGAATATGTCCTCATCAATTACGGTTTGATTCGTGCCGATGATTTAGGATTTGATTTTCCTGAAAGTGATGCAAATTACAAATTTGAACTCTTAAGTGGTTTGCCGGACAGTATGGAGGCTAAAGAGAGGATTACAGTTCCATACAGAATTACCTGTTTAAAATCCCTTGATTCTGAAGAAGAGCAGGGGAGCGGTGGCGGATGCGGCGATTATTTGAAGTGTGTAAAGACGGAATATTCTTACACCTGCGCAAACGGCTCGGAATCAGGCGGTACGGCCAGCCATTGCTATCATTACAGCTATGGATATTGCGGTGATGATGGTGGCAGCTGGCGGCGTCGAACCTACAGGATAGGAGGAGGCTCCGGGTCAATTAGCTACGGAGGTGGGCAAGGAGGAACCAAGAGCGGTCCAGGGCCAAGCCCTTCAACATTCGAAGGAACGAATTGCCCGCCAGCACCTCCCGAAACAAAGGGGCCGTGCACACCTGCCAATTCGAATCAAAGCAGGTGCAATGTTCCGGACAGCTCGGGCAACCAATGCCAGACCGTAGGGTCTTCAGTAGGCCTGTTAAGTCGGCAGTATACAAAAATTGAGCATGAATTAATGGTTAAAGTGCCTGGTGGTAATATTTCAGTGGAGCGGTTTTACCAGTCAAGCCAATGGCACGACAGGTTTAATTGTCAATTTACAGCTAACGACCATCTTTCATTGATGCCCACTGGGATCTACACGCCTCCATCTGGCCTTGGGGGCGGGGCAAGCAGCTCAAGTGGTGGCGGTGGCGCTGTTACTGTTACAACATACGTTCCCGGTGTTCCCTTAGGAGTTAATTATATTTCTCATCTTGGGGATAAATATTATGAACGCGGCATTGGGATTATGGAGTCGATTTTTTACACACCAGAGGACTTAACAGTTCCTAGAGTTTTTGAAAATGGCTCGAAAACTATTACCGTCACTTATAAGGTGGAAGAGCCGCAAGGCTACTCAAAACCTTGGAATGCAGCGATATATTTATGGGAAGATAATAATGGCAATTGGATGAAATATGAGAAGTATTTAGGCACCCCTGAAAAACCGATGCCCGGAATTAAGCTTGTTTCGTTTGGGAATCGCTCTGGTGAATTAGGCCGTTGCCTTCATGATGATGAAAGATTGTACGGGACGCAAGACAGGGTAGTCGGCATTGAAGATAGAAATGGCAGGCAAGTTATATGGTATGAATATGATGAAAATGGTTTGATATCGGCTATACGGGATGCGGGAAATCGCCGAATTGAGTACTTTTATTTACCTGAAGGGATATCATGGGTGCTTGAAAAAGCTATAAACGCAAATGGTGATGCAACAATCTACGAGTATGACGGAAACAAGTTGATTAAGGTCGTTGATTCAACTGGGTCAGAAATAAGTCTAAAATGGATTCGTGATCCAAGTGTAGGCAATCGTGTGGCATCTGTTATTGATAACAATGGGCAAGGTTATTATTTGAATTTTGGATACGACAAAAACAAAAAAGAATATTATTCGCGTGTAAGATCAACCACCGGCAAGGTCAAAGAAGTCTGGTTCGATAAAGACGGTAACACAAAACGGGTCGATATCAACGGGACGACGGTTCAGAAAATCGCCATTGACGGCAGGGTCCAAATCGTTACCGATGAAAACGGTCTCGATACGGTGAAAGAATACGACGAATGGGAGAACCTGATTCGGGTCGAATATCCGGACGGCTCGGTCGTCACCAGAGAATATGACCTTAATCTTAATAAGATTATTCGCAAGGCTGACGAAAACGGTAATGTGACCGAATTCGAATATGACGAATTAGGGAATCTTACCCGGAAAGCCGAAGCCGTCGGAACCACTTTAGAGAGAATATCCGAATACACCTACGATGCCGACAGCAACCTTTTGTCCGTCAGGCGGGTCGGTGACGACAGCACCCAGGATGCGTTGACCACCATGACCTACGACGAAAACGGTAACATGGTGACGCTAACCGACCCTGAAGGGAATCTGTCCACTCTAACCTACGATACCATGGGGAATATGCTCACCAGGGAAGATCCTCGGGGAAATATCTGGCATTATACCTATGACCTTGTGGGTAGGATGCTTTCCGCAGAAGACCCCCTGGGTAACATCACGCAATTTGTTTATGATGGCGCCGGGAAAAAAATCAAAGAAATCCTCCCGGATGGGAAAGAGCGGTCTTTTGCATATGATGTTCGGGGGAATCTCAGCAAAATCACTGATGCGGATGAGAGCGAAACAATATTCGAGTACACCTTTGACGGGAAACTCTTGAAACGGATCGACCCGGAAGGAAAGGAAATAGCCTATCGATACGATGCTGAAGGCCGTCTGACTGAAACCGTTGACGGAAACGGCAATGCTATCGATGTGGCATATGACGATCCGGGTGGCGGTGGGTGCGATTCCTGTTCCGGCGGGAAACTGGATCAACCGGACATGGTATCCTTCTCCGGGTTCGACCGTCATTTCAGTTATGACGTGCGGGGTCGAAATACCGAGGTGGCCGATATGGTCGGCGCTGGGGAGCCCCTCTCCTCACGTTTTGAATACGACAAAATTGGCAACGTCATTTCCAGCACTGATCGGGAGAATCATAAGACGCAATATGCATATGATTCCCTTGATCGCCTCGTTCTGGTGACGGATGTTTCGGGTGGAGAAACCCGATTTGTCTACGACAACCGTGACAACCTGATCCGGCTTACCGATGCAGACGGCAATATCACCCGGTTCGAGTATGACCGGAACAACCGGCTCACCAAAGAAACAAGGCCCATGGGCGAGGTAACCACCTACGCATACGACGGGGCCGGAAATCTGATTGAAAAGGTCGACCCCAAAAACCAGCGGACGGTATACGCATATGATGCCGCCGGCAGGCTTAATGGGCTTAGCTTTTTCAATCCCGCAGATCCCGTTAATCCCGTCAAAACGGTTTCTTTTACCTATGACAAGGTGGGGAACCTCCGTTCCTACGCCGACGGCACTACCTCCGGTACCTTTACCTATGATGACGCCTACCGAAAAACCGCCGAGACTTTGAATTACGGTGCCTTCTCACTGACCAATACATATGAGTACTACAGGAATGGCCTGAAAAAGCGCTACACCGGCCCGGATGGTGTTACATACATCTACACCTATGATGACAACAACCAACTGACCGGCGTGGAGATTCCAGATGCCGGCATGGTATCCATCAACGAGTACGATTGGATGCGGCCCGCCAGAATCACCCTGCCGGGTGGTGGCGTCATTGCCATGGACTACGATCCGCTGATGCGCCTTGAGAGCATCGATGGCTCTGACCCCGGCGGGAATCCGGTGATGACCTATGATTACGACTATGATAAGATGGACAACGTCACCAGCAAAGACACCGGGGATGGTGCCTACGCATACATATACGACGATCTCTATCGCCTGGTGGATGTCGACAATCCGGCAACGACGGATGAGGGGTTCACGTATGATGCGGTGGGCAACCGGCTGAGCGATGAAAATGTGCCCGGCACTTGGTCCTATAACGCCAACAACGAACTGACGGGGTATGATGAAACCTCCTTCAGCTATGATGATACCGGTAATCTGATTCAGAAAACCGTTGCAGGCATTACCACGAATTATGTGTACAACACAGAGGGCCGCCTCAAAGAGGTGAGGGACGGCAGTGGTTCTTTGACAGCATCATATTATTACGATCCTTTCGGTCGCAGGCTCTGGAAAGACGTTGGCGGCACGCGAACCTATTTCCATTACAGCGATGAAGGACTGGTCGGGGAATACAATGCCGCCGGCAACCAGCTTAAAGCCTATGGCTGGAAACCGGGTTCTACCTGGGGCACGGATCCGTTGTTCATGAAGGTGGGCGGTGACTATTATTACTATCACAACGACCACCTGGGGACGCCCCAGAAAATGGTTAAAGGCAATGGAGAGGTTGTCTGGTCTGCGATATATTCAAGTTTTGGCGAAGCGCAGGTGCTTCCTGCTTCGGTAGTAACGAACAACTTGAGATTTGCGGGCCAATACTATGATGCTGAGACAGGACTCCACTACAACTGGAATAGATATTACGATCCTTCCTCTGGAAGATATCTTACACCGGATCCAGTTGGCATTTTATCTGATGAATACTCATTGGAATTAAATCATTTATATAATTATGTCGATAATGATCCAATAAATTACGTAGACCCTGAAGGGTTTGGTAGAATAGGGCTTGGTGTAAAGATTGCGAAGAAGGCATGGAATCATATTGCCAAACGCCATGTAAACAGGAATGCTTTCAAGCATAAAAGTAAATTTAAAGATCCATCTAAAATTAAACGGGACTTAAATAAAACAGTAAGGAACCCTGACCATATAACTCAGCAAGTGGAAAGGACATTATACGAAAAAGATTTAGGTCGAGAAATTGGTACACGAGGTGAGAAAATACAAAGAGTTGTTGTCGACAAGTATGGTAATGTTATAACTTCTTTTCCAAGTAAATCCTTTAAAATTCCAGGTGCTGCTTTGGGCATTACACTTTTTGGAGACAACTTCTTCGGGCACGCAGTTAATTTCTTCAATCCCTTAAGTGATGTACAAGATATTATCGATTTGTTCCAAGACGAAGGAGGTTGTTATTAACTATGTCTTTAGATATACATCTTAGCAAAAATGAAAAGGATGCCGAATTGGTTGAACCGGAAATGTTTTTTCCGGAGAATTTACATGATGCTATATTCATTCATAAAAAGGGTTTTAAAAAAGAATTTAAGCAATTTAATCGAATGCATGATTATTATGCGGATATATTTTATATAGGTGATCAAATTCTTGAATTAAAATTAGAGCTGCTTGAAATCGAAAGATCGACTGATTATTCACCACTAAAAGAGTTTTCAAAAGAATTGATTGGTTTATGTGAAAAAGCCATCTCTAATAGGAAGAATATCTATTGTTTTTGTGATTAACTAGAAGACTTCAACGAGGATCGGTGTCCGAGGATCGGTGTCGAGGATCGGTGTCATACCTTGATTAGTGAGGATGTTCAAAATTTTGTGTCAGTAACCCCAGAAGTTGATATGTACACCTTCAAAGGAGACTGACATGAACAAAGAGAACGACGAATTTGATTTTCAAAAAGCCTTAAAAGCCTTCCAAGAGGGCCAACCACTCACCGGCAAGGAAGGTATTCTGACGCCACTGATAAAGCGCCTGACGGAAGCGGCCCTTGAGGGTGAGATGGACTCACACCTCGGACGAGAGGTGGCGGCCAACAGGCGTAACGGCAAGAGCAAGAAGCGCATCAAATCCTTTAGCGGCAATTTCGAACTCAGCACGCCGCGTGACCGTTCAGGGACATTCTCTCCGCAGATTGTCAAAAAGCATCAAACGACCATCAACGACGAGATAGAGCAGAAGATCCTGGCCCTCTATGGTCACGGTATGAGCTATAAAGCCATATCCGCCCACATAGAGGAGATCTATGGCATTGAGATCTCAACAGGCACCCTGAGCGCCGTTACAGACAAAATCATTCATACGGTCAAGCAGTGGCAGGCCCGTCCCCTGGAGGCGGTCTATCCCATCGTTTGGATGGACGCCATCCACTATAAGATCCGTGAGAACGGCAAGGTTCAGAGCAAAGCGATATACACGATTCTCGGGGTAACCCCTGAAGGCCACAAAGAGGTTCTTGGACTCTACATATCAGAGAACGAGGGCGCCAATTTCTGGTTGCAAGTGCTAACAGACCTTTCCAATCGAGGGGTGAAAGATATCCTGATTGCCTGCGTTGATGGCCTAAAAGGCTTTCCGGAAGCCATAGAGTCGATCTTTCCAGCCACTGAGGTGCAACTATGCGTCGTGCACCAGATTCGAAACTCACTCAAATACGTTGCCTCCAAGAACCAGAAAGAGTTCATGGCAGACCTCAAGCGTGTATACAAAGCCACCAGCAAGGACCTGGCGGAATCGGAGCTGGACGCTCTTGAAGATAAGTGGAACGAGAAGTATCCGATTGTCATAAGGTCCTGGCGGAACAACTGGGAGCGGCTAAGTCAGTATTTTAAGTACCCAGAGGCCATTCGCAAGATCATCTATACGACCAACACCATAGAAGCGGTCCACCGTCAATTCAGGAAACTGACCAAAACCAAAGGGGCTTTTCCGAACCAGGACAGCCTACTGAAACTTTTATATATGGGCGTCCAAAACGCCAGCAAGAAATGGACGATGCCGATTCAAAACTGGTCCCTGACACTCTCCCAGCTCGCTATCTTTTTTGAAGGCCGGCTGGATAATGTGCTCGGACTCTGATAGTAAATGGATAAACCGACTGGCTGACACAGAATGTTGAACACTGCCTGATTAGTGAATAACGGTATAAAGCTTTATTCGACGTCGGTTTAGGAGAGTACAACTTCTTCTTTAATCCATTGGGGTTGTATTCCCCGCCGCTTGCGGCGTAAAATGTGTGTATGAGCAAATACATACACAAGAGCCATAATGTTACGGTGCTGCTTTACCATTTGGTTTTTCCAGCAAAATATAGACGCGCTGTATTTGATGAAGACGTGGATGAAGTTCTGAAAGAAATTTGTTTGGATATAGAGAAACGGTATCAAATTAAGTTTTTGGAAATAGAGCTGTTGGGGACGTTGGACACTTTGTCATAGTAGTCAACGACGTCCCCCAAGTACCTCGGACATGAAAGGGAAGGGGTCACCCATTAGAGGCCTGGTCAAGAGAAAAAACACCTCCCCCAAGAAAAATAACGCCTTTTTCTCTTGACCCTTCATCCCCCACGAAGCGCGGTGTTGAATTTGTTTGATCGCACCCGTTGTTTCTTTGGGTCGGTTGGCGGTCATCAGAGATGATCCGCGCCAGTCACCCATCCGGATCAAGGCGTATTGTGCACCCGGTCATGCCCGGCGCACTGCCCCTGGCCCTGTTCGGGCCCCAGAAATCCATCGGTTCCATACCGTGTCCAAAGGGTGTTTATCACAAACCTGTGGTTGTCAGCCAGACCCGAAACGGTTCACGGCATGGGCGAACCAAAATCCTACAACGTCCATCACTCCATTGGGTGGAAGCAGCGGCGCCCAATCAGACCTTACGGTTAATTCCAACCCTATTGGTGGCTGGCCGCTGCTTCCAAACTGTAGTGCTTATCGCATACACGTTTCCTTGTTGGATTGGGCGCCGGGATTCCAATCAAACCTTACGGTTTTTCACCAACCCCTGCACCGGTTTTCCCGGCGCCCAAGACTATGCCTGGAACAATTTGCCTTCATCAAACGCTACCTGATCCCGCATGACGTAATATGACGCCCTGCATATTTTGTTGCCCAATGCCTTTTTCGCAAGAGTTCCGTTTTTTTCCGCCATCTTCCGCTGGTAGAATTTCTGGGCGGACTTGCAATAACGGGCGGCAAAATTTGCTGCCTCCACATAAGCCCACGCCAAATAACGGTTGCCGTTCCGCCGGTTGTTTTCGCCCTTCTTCTTTCCGTTGGATATTTTACTACTGCTTACGCACCTGCAATAAGAAGAATAGTTCCCTGGCGTCTTGAACCGGTTTATGTCCCCGACCTCAAGCATGAGGGTCAAGCCGAGGATAATACCGATGCCGGGGATTGTCTGAAGCATCTCAAACTCTTTTTTCATGTTCACCTGCTTGACCACAGTTTTCTCGATCCGCTTTATTACGCCTTTCAGGAACAGGATTGTGCTGATATTGTTTTCGGCCATTGCCACCAGATTCGGAGACTGAAACAGCTTTCCGGCATCCGTCTCTTTCAGCTTCTTGATACCATTGCTTGACAGTCGTCGGCCAAGATGCCGGGTAACCATGCTTTGCAGGCTCAGAATCTGGGTGGTGCGTTGCTGGACGAAAAGAAGCCGTCGCCTTAAAAGGTCCCGGACCTCCCGTTGCTCTTTGGGATATATATACCCTTCAGCGAGTATCCCCAGGCGGCGTATATGGGCAAGCCAAAAGGCGTCGGATTGATCATTGGTGTGCTTTAACCCTTCATATTGCCGGATGGCGGCGGGATTGGCCAGGTGCACGGTATACCCTTCATCTTGGAGCCCATCGACCAGCCAGTACCAGTTATAGGTTGATTCGACCACGACGCCTTCAAGCGATTCCTTGAAAGGGGAAAGGGCGGCAAGTATATCATTCATCTGGTTAGGAAGCCTTTTCTTGTAAAGCCTTCGGTCTTTTTCGTCGATGATGCCCAGATAATTATTGCTTGAATGCAGATCGATTCCGGCGTATGTTTTCATCTGACACCTCCTAAATCCATTTTGATTGTTGCGCCACATGCGCACTGGTACCGTAGCCCGTCTGCTACGGTTAGGGAGGTGTCACTTTTTTGTGCGGGATTCAACTATTTTTCCAAATGCTACCCGTCGTTGCCTCTATATGAATATCAAACCTTGATTAGTGAATAAAGCATGACAGGTTGAGATCAGGATAATAATAGTGGGATATTATGGCACGGCAATGGAGAATAGAATACCCAGGCGCGCTTTATCATGTATTGTCCCGGGGCAATGGAAGGCGGGATATATTTCTATCAGACAGTGATCGCCATCTCTTTTTATCCTTGATGGAGGAGTTGTCCGAAAGGTTTGATATTGAGATATTCGCATATGTTCTGATGGATAATCATTATCATATTCTGCTCAAGACATTGGATGCGAATTTATCAAAGGCCATGCAATGGCTGGGAACCACCTATACGCGCAAGTTCAATGTTTCCAACGTCCAAAGCGGGCATCTTTTCCAGGGGCGCTTTAAAAGCATTCTGGTGCAAAATGACGCATACCTACTTCGGTTATCCTGCTATATCCATCGCAATCCGCTGAGAGCTCATATTGTCGAGCGACTTGGCGATTACAAGTGGAGCAGCTACCCATACTATGCCTATAAAAGGAAAACGCCTGGATGGCTGAAAACCAAGACGATCCTCAGCCAGGTATCTCCACCTGATTTTAACAAATCATACAGAATCAAAGTCCAACAGTATTCAGAGGAAGAAGGCAGTTTCCTGGAAGATCTGAAACATGGATTTATTTTCGGCACTCAGGATTTTATTGATGAAATCAAGAAAAAATTTCTTGACGCCCGGAAAGATGCAGAACTGCCAAATAAAAACAGCCTGTTCAGAGATTGTGATATTAATGTTTTGCTGAAATCCGGGTCGGAGATATTAGAGTTGGACATGAAATCTATTGTCGCAGGGAAAAGGGTCGGGACGATTCATAGAGACAGGCGGGATGTATTGCTGTATTTTCTTTGGAAGACCGGCAGGTTCTCCAATAAGGAAATAGGAAGTCATTTCGGCCTGTCCTATTCATCAGTCAGCCAGCGTGCCAAGATAATGAACCTTAAGATCCCAAAAGAAAAAAGACTGCAAGATCAATACGACTCGCTTAAATCACAAATCAAGGTTTGACACCTTCTTTCCTTCTTTTTTCCTTCTTTTTTCGCCTGGGCACTGATACCGAATCATTTCCACCTGCTGTTAAAAACCGGTTTAACACCAATTGCTACGGTTATGAAACGCCTCCTGACCGGCTATGCCATACACTACAACCGAACGCATAACCGATGCGGGCATCTGTTTCAAAATCGGTATAAATCAATTCTTTGCCAAGAAGACACATATCTGTTGGAGCTTGTCCGCTACATCCACTTGAATCCTCTTCGTGCAAAGCTCGTTTCTGATATGAAGGCACTAAACAAGTATGCATATTGCGGACATGGCGCACTTACGGGAAAGAGCCCTATTAATTGGCAGAACACGGAATACATCCTGCGTTTTTTTGACGGCAAGTTGTCTACTGCACGTAGACGTTACCGCGATTTTGTCAAAAAAGGTATTGCTGACGGTAAAAAGGAGGAGCTGGCTGGCGGTGGACTGATTCGAAGTGCAGGTGGTTGGTCCGTTGTTAAGTCGTTGAGAAAAACAGGTGCATTACAGAAAGGAGATGAGCGTATTCTTGGAGATGGTGACTTCGTAGAGAGTGTCCTGTCGAGGGCCAAGGAAGCTTTCGAAGAAAAATATCGTCTAAAGGCTGAAGGATATAATATTGAAAAAATAGCCGAAAGGGTTGCAGAAATTGTTGGAATGCCGCCTTCTGAAATTTGGCGTAAGGGGAAAAAGCCGGAATTGGTATTTGCCCGTGACCTTTTATGCTATTGGGCGACTATGCGATTGGGAACCACTCAGGCATGGTTGAGCAGGAAACTTGGACTTTCCCAACCAGCGATTAGTCTTTCAGTGGATAGGGGGCGTCAGATAATAGAGAAAAAAAAGTACAGTTTGGAAAACTTATAAACTGACGTACGTCCACAAAATGCCCCATGGACTACGATCCGCTGATGCGCCTTGAGAGCATCGATGGCTCTGACCCCGGCGGGAATCCGGTGATGACCTATGATTACGACTATGATAAGATGGACAACGTCACCAGCAAAGACACCGGGGATGGTGCCTACGCATACATATACGACGATCTCTATCGCCTGGTGGATGTCGACAATCCGGTAACGACGGATGAGGGGTTCACGTATGATGCGGTGGGCAACCGGCTCAGCGATGAAAACGTGCCTGGCGCCTGGACCTATAACGCCAATAACGAGCTGACGGGGTATGATGAAACCTCCTTCAGCTACGACGATGCCGGGAACCTGATTCAGAAAACCGTTGCAGGCATTACCACGAATTATGTGTACAACACAGAGGGCCGCCTCAAAGAGGTGAGGGACGGCAGTGGTTCTTTGACAGCATCATATTATTACGATCCTTTCGGTCGCAGGTTCTGGAAAGACGTTGGCGGCACGCGAACCTATTTCCATTACAGCGATGAAGGACTGGTCGGGGAATACAATGCCGCCGGCAACCAGCTTAAAGCCTATGGCTGGAAGCCTGGTTCTACCTGGGGCACGGATCCGTTGTTCATGAAGGTGGGCGGTGACTATTATTACTATCACAACGACCACCTGGGGACGCCCCAGAAAATGGTGAAAGGCAATGGAGAGGTTGTCTGGTCTGCGATATATTCAAGTTTTGGCGAAGCGCAGGTGCTTGCTGATTCGGTAGTAACGAACAACTTGAGATTTGCGGGCCAATACTATGATCAGGAAACCGGGCTGCACTACAATTACCACCGTTACTACGATCCTTCTATAGGAAGATATCTTACTCCGGATCCGATTGGACTGGCTGGAGGATTGAATCTTTACTCCTACGTCCAAAATAATCCGGTTAATTTTATCGACCCGCTTGGATTGGCTTGGTTCAGGCCGCAGGGGCACAAATATGTTGTTGGCAGACCTGGAAATAGATTTGTGCAACCGGGTAAAGGAATTGGACGCCGCATTGATGATTACGTTCCCGCTGGACACACTTTTGGTGCAAATCATGATACTTTTGTCGGTTGGGCAACATCGAAAGGTGCGCCTGACTGGTTAGTAAATATCCCATCCATGCATGCAGTTTATGCAATTTCATTTTATCAAGAGTTCCTAAATTCAGTCTGGGGTGTGTTTGGAGTAGATTTGTTTGAGCATGAATTGCTTGATGTGTGTAAATAGAGAGGTATGTATTTTGAAGTTAAAACTCCCGGTAAAATTTTTCCTTATTTTTTCTTTGCTTTTGGCTGGATGCGGGCCTGACAAGTACAATGATGTTAGCCACCATCAGCAATTTAAAAAAATATTAGGATCTGAATATATTACATTAGTCGATTTGGTTGTTATTGGCGTCACTTTTAACGCGAATTACAAAAAAAATGTCGACTATGTTTATCTTGTCAAGAAACCAGGATTTGGTGGCCCTGAGGTAGTCTTTAGTGAGGATCTAAATAAAGGTTCAAGGATTAAAATTGTAGGTGCCTTTGCCTCAGACTCATGGTTTACTACTGAAACCTTTTATAGAGTTGAAATTATAGGCTCTAAGCAATATGAAAAATTTATTGTGCTTATTTATGATACTGGTGGTATTGAAAATCAAAACATGGGCATTGACGAAGCTGTATTTAAAAAGCTGTAAGAAGACAATGGGGTCGCATCCTAAATATTCATTATTCATAAGATCAATCGTACTTTCAACACCCATTTCAATGGATATTTTAGCATTTTTTGGTCTCATGGTTTTACAAATATTTCCGGTACGACACCCAAGGCCTGCAAGAATTCCAGTTGCGCAGATCGGCGCAGATCGGTGTCCGCAGATCGGTGTCAAACCTTGATTAGTGATTAACGGAGATCGGTGTCAAACCTTGATAAGGGCGCAGATCGGTGTCAAACCTTGATAAGTGATTAACGGTATAAAGCTTTATTCGACGTCGGTTTAGGAGAGTACAACTTCTTCTTTAATCCCTTGGGGTTGTATTCCCCGCCGCTTGCGGCGTAAAATGTGTGTATGAGCAAATACATACACAAGAGCCATAATGTTACGGTGCTGCTTTACCATTTGGTTTTTCCAGCAAAATATAGACGCGCTGTATTTGATGAAGACGTGGATGAAGTTCTGAAAGAAATTTGTTTGGATATAGAGAAACGGTATCAAATTAAGTTTTTGGAAATAGAGCTGTTGGGGACGTTGGACACTTTGTCATAGTAGTCAACGACGTCCCCCAAGTACCTCGGTCATGGATGGAAAAAGAATACGGTGGTTTGTCATGAAAGGTCTGTCGTTTGCCAGCATCGGGGGGATTTTCTACACGCTCTTTTGCATGCGCGGTATCTGACCTTCGTCCATCGGCACCAGGATGGTGACGCGGATCATCCCTTTGCTGGTCTTATATTACATCTTTGATACGGCCGCAAAAAAGATCAATCCATAACCTCTATATGGCCTCCGGTTGTCAAGGAAAAACCTCTCCTATAGATCGGAAAAATGAAGCTTGCGAATTGCTCTTCCGTCTTTGCATCTGATTTCTTGACAAACGAATCGTTGGTTCTGCCTTTCGTCTTCAATCGCGAGTGTCAGTACGCTTAACGCGTCTGCACCAAACATCTATCTGGATTAACTGATTTGCCGGTTTCGCTCTTTGACAATCAGCGCGCTGTCATCTGACAGCTTCAGAATATATTTCGGGACCCTTATCCCGGCGCAATCAAAGTAAATTAGCTTGTCACGCCAAGGCGTGGCATCCAGTTAGGGTGTCACTCGGGCAAGGGGCAGAGCACGAACACCACTTGTCAATAATCAGTATATTGGATGGGACTGAACGATGCCGCTAATCAAGCGCAATGAGCTTCGGGCTTTTGGCCCACTCTTTTTGGCAGTTTGTGTCAGCATGTCGAATTCCATGATTACGGAAACCTTTTTCCAGGCGCGCGTGAAGGTTCCCATGACCATCTCATTGGGTTGGTGCCGGCTTGCCCGGAGGGCGCTGATGTGTTAAGTTTTTTGGCACATGGACCTGTCAACCTTTTGAACGGTTTTATCAACATGCGCATGCAAGATCAGAGTTTGTACTGGAAAACCATCGTGGACACGATCCAGGACGGTGTCATGGTCGTGAATCCGGACGGCATCATCGTCTCGGTCAACCGGGGGTTTGAAGAAATCACCGGCTACAAGAAAGCCGAGGTGACAGGGAAGCCCTGCACGATTCTCAATTGCAGCAATTGCGCCATTGCGCGCAACACCCATTGCAAGCACCATTGGTGCGCTCTGTTCGAGAAGGGCGGTTTGAGCCGCCAAAAATGTCATTTGGTGCGAAAGGACCTGAAAAGCGTTCACATTGTCAAAAACGCATCGGTGCTGAAAGATGAAAACGGGGAGGTGATCGGCGCGGTGGAGACCATGACCGATGTGACCGATCTTGTTGAGAAGGAGAGCCAGATCGCCAGCTACCGAAAGGAACTGAACGGGGAAGACCGGTTTCACGGCATCATCGGGCAGGCCCCGGTGATGCGGCAGCTCTTTATGTTGATTGAAAACGCCGCCGTGTCGGATGCGCCGGTTATCATTTACGGCGGCAGCGGTACCGGGAAAGAATTGGTGGCCCAGGCGATACACGAGGCCGGGCCCCGGGCGCAAAAGCCGTTTATCAAGGTGAACTGCGCGGCGCTGAATGAATCGCTGCTGGAAACAGAGTTGTTCGGGCACGTGCGGGGGGCTTTCACGGGCGCCCTGCAAAGCCGCGTGGGGCGGTTCGAGGCGGCCGCCGGCGGGGACATCTTTCTGGATGAAATCGGTGACCTACCACTGTCGACCCAGGTGAAGTTGTTGCGGGTTCTGGAGGAAAAAGTCATCGAAAGGGTGGGGGACCATCAACCCATCAAGGTGGACGTGCGTATCCTTTCGGCCACCAACCGGAACCTGCCGGACCTGATCGCACGGGGTGCGTTTCGGGAGGATTTTTTTTACCGCATCAATACCATCCCGGTGCATGTGCCCCCGCTGAGAGACCGCACGGAGGATATCCCTTTACTGGCGCGGTCGTTTTTCAACCGTCTTCAACTGAAGAGCCACCGGAAGGACATCCAGGGGATTTCAAACGATGCCCTTGCCGCCCTCATGAAATACCACTGGCCCGGCAATGTCCGTGAGTTGAAAAGCGCCTTTGAATATGCGTTCGTCTCCTGTCGGGGCGACATGATCGGGCCGGCGCATCTGCCCGGAAACATCCTGGGGAATCACCATGCCCCGTCGCCGGCCATCGGCAACGGCGCGAGCCTGGAGGAAATTAAACGCCAGCGCCTGACCAGGGCCCTTGAAGAAGCCGGCGGCAACCAATCCAAGGCAGCGCGCATGCTGGGCATCTCCCGGACCAGCGTATGGAACCAGATGCGGCGATTCGGCCTGTCCGGCTGATTTGGTTCCACTGCCGTTTCCTCACTCGTGGTGACCTCCTTGATAAATGGCAGGTATCTTGCATTTTCTCCTTGCGGTAGACGGCAGTAATTGTTTCTTCCATGGTGCGGTTTATTGAAAGGAGGCCTTGCACATGCGCACGCTTTCGTTTGAAGATATCGCCATCGTGTCTTGCGGCACCTTGAGCATTGAGCTGAATTACCTGAAAGAGACGGGTTTTCTGGACGCCCGGCACATTCACTATACCACCCCCGGCCTTCACCAGGACATTGGGGCCCTGGAACGGCAGCTGGTTGAAAAAATCCGGAAGGCCAAGGCGCAGACGGGCAAGGTACTGGTCGTATACGGCGGCAAGTTCTGTTACGTCAATCCCGATGCGCCCACCCGGCGGATGCAGACGATTATTGAAGAGCAGGGACCCGGCGTCGCCAGGATTCGGGCCACCCACTGCATGGACATGCTGGCCGATGAAGAGCAGCGGCGCCGCCTTGCCCAGGACATTGCACCGGGGGAGCCGGTGTGGTGGATGACGGCGGGGTGGGTCAAGTTCCGGAAGGATGTGTTCAAGGGCTGGGACAAGGCCCTGGCCAACGAGAATTTCCCCAGGCACACCGGCGGCGCTGTTGTGCTGGACGCCACGGGGTACATGGATACCTTTATGGCCGAGCAGCCAGAGGCTTTTCTGGAATATTCGGACTGGATGGGTATTCCCATCATACCCTGCACGGTGGGTCTGGAACGGTTCAAGTCACTGTTGTCGGAACAGGCGCGCCAATTGATGTCCTGATCCCGGTGGGGATGCCGATTTACGCGTGCAGATGCGAAACATGGGGCCATTTTTTCGAGAAACACATATTCGGAGCGGAGGAAGAAGCGGACATCTTGCCGGCCCATCGGTGATTGCCGGGGCCCCCTTTGCCCTTGCGCGGGGGGCCTTGCCTCCGCTCAAGAAAACGAAGGTCCCCCGAACAGGGTCAGCACCAGGGCGCTGAAGACGAACTGGACGATCCAGCCGATGATGCACACCCCGACGGCTCTCATGGTGCTCTGGTAGTCCAGGGCCTGACGCACGGCGACGACCATGGCGATGAGCATCCATACGCCGGCGACAAAGAACACCGCCGTGGTCAGCCCGGGAATGATGCCGAGCACCCGGATAATGCCCGGGGCGCTTGAGAACCCGATGGTGCGCAGAAGTTCACCGTAGTCGGCACTGGTCTGCGGTGTCGGCAGCAATTTGGTGCCGATCACGTAGGTCAGAAAGGCCCAGACAAACCAGCCCGCCAGGGCAAGGAGAATGCCGGCGACAAATCCCCGTGCCCCGGCCACCGAAAGAGAGCCGATGCCGGCGGCCACGCTGGACAGCACCACCACCCCGATGGCCTGCCCCATGGCGGTCTTGTCGTTTTCCACCTCTTCGTACAACCCGGGATCCAGTTTCGATGCGCGCAGCATGCGGTTGATGTATGGGTGCATTGCAGTTCCTTTCCGCCATTGACGGCATGGCAATGATGGGTGATGTGCCTGAAAACGGCTTTGACCCCGGCTTGCAGTGTATCTGATACGGCACCATGCATCCCGAATGCATGTCAAGCAGGAGGAAAAGTCAAGCCCAGGTCTGTCAAGCTGTTTTAAAAAAAAGAGTGCGCCTGCTGATTCCGCCGGGGTGGGGGGCGACAAAAAAAGTCCGGCATGTACGGCCGCATTCTGGGTGCGCCCCACAACGCCGTCAGGGGGCGTTCGGTTTATTTTGAGTTTGTAATAACGTGATGGCGTAACCGTCACGACCTGCCCAGGGTGCCCATGGGCTTCAGATGAAGTCCATGTGACGGCGCAAGGCGACTTGCACTGCCTTGGGAAAAGCAGCCTCCCTGTCCGCATCTGAAAAGCCTTTATAATTCACCATGTAAAATTGTCGTTGTCAATGCCCATGCGTTGATTTTCTTCAGGCGCGGTCGGCAGTCGATTCGCCACGGCGGGAAACCGAAGACCATGCCCACCCCGCGGTGTTGTCCCCGCACCAGGGGAACATCTTGCGATGCCAAAGACTTGCTGCGATCCGCCGCACACAGCGCCTTTCCCAAAAAACCAGAGAGGGGTTGGCGCAAGACTTTCCGCAAAACGGCGGCTTTTTCGGCATGGAACGCCCATGCGGCGGGTAAAACCTCCTAATTGAATTCAAGCCTTGAAATTTATCGTTGTTTCAGCGTATTATGGCAAAAAAAGAGGGAGATGACGTTGGGCGGGCGTGGGCGTGGGCCGTTCGGTGATTCGGCTGCAGGCGGTGGCCTTGAAATGCTCCATAGAAGGGGTGGTGAAGAGGCGTACACGATGGCAAGAATTCTGGTTGTGGATGACAATCGAGAGTTTTGTAAATTTCTTATGGAGTTGCTTGGCCTCAGCGGTCACGAGGCCCATGCCGTGCATACCTTGCGAGCCGGACTGGCCTGCTGCGCAACCGATGCGTTCGACATCGTTCTGCTGGATCTGGGCCTGCCCGACGGCAGCGGGTTGACCGGCTTGCCCCAGCTTCTCACTTCCCCTTCGGCCCCCGAGGTGATCATCATCACCGGATCGGGTGACTTGGAGGAGGCGGAGCAAGCGTTCAAGAGCGGTGCCTGGGATTTTATCGCGAAGCCGCTGCACACCGACGAGGTGCGGTTGACCATCGCGCGCGCGCTCCAATACCGGGCCGAGAAAAAGACCGCCCGGCACCCCCGGTTCTTGGCCCGGGAGGAAATTGTGGGAGAGTCTCCCGCTCTAAAGGCCTGCCTCGAGCTGGTGGCCCAGGCCGCGGTCACCGATGCAGCCGTTTTGATTGCCGGCGAAACCGGGGTGGGAAAGGAATTGATCGCAAGGGCCATCCACCAGAACAGCGACCGGGCCGCAAATCGCTTCGTGGTGGTGGATTGTGCTTCCCTGCCCGAGTCCCTCATCGAGAGTGCCTTGTTCGGTCATGAAAAGGGTGCGTTCACCGGTGCGGATTGCACCCGGCCGGGATTGATAAAACAGGCCGAAGGCGGCACCCTGTTCCTTGACGAGGTGGGGGAATTGCCCGCCGCCATGCAGAAAACTTTTCTGAGGGTTTTGCAGGAACGCCGGTTTCGGCCCATCGGCGGGGCGGGGGAGGTGACAAGCGATTTCCGCCTGGTATCGGCCACCAACCGAGACCTCGACCGCATGGTGACCGTCGGGCAATTCCGAAAGGATCTGTTCTACCGCCTGCGGGGGGTGGACATCCACGTGCCGCCCCTGCGAGAGCGGATACCGGACATCCGGAGCCTGGTCATCAACTACCTCGAGCGCAGATCCGACCGGGACGAGTCGACCCTCAAGGGATGTGCCGCGGAGGTCATCGAGATGCTCAAATCCCATGACTGGCCCGGGAACGTCCGGGAATTGCTCAATGTCCTGGACCACGCGCTGGCCATGGCCGGTGACGCGCCGACCCTGTATCCCATCCATCTGCCGGCCCGATTGCGCCTGCCCCAGCTCAGGGATCAGCTCCCCGACGGGGCGGATCGGTCGGAAATTCCCCTGCACGCCATGCTCCAGGGCAAGGACCTGCCGCCCATCCGGTGTTTGCGCGAGACGCTGATCGAAACGGTGGAAAAGGAATACCTTGCGGAGCTGATGCGGCGCACCAGGGGGCAGATAAAAAACGCCTGCCGGCTCTCGGAGTTGTCCGAGTCGCGGCTGCATGCCCTTTTGAAAAAATACGATATCCCCCGGTTCCGGGACGCCTGACGCCAACGGCGTCGGAAGCTCCCGGTGCCGGGTTCGGTGTGCCAAGGGCGGTGCGCCTCTTTTTCCGGCAGTGGGTCCGCGTCTTCGACGGCGGGTCTTCTCCTGCGGTGCGGGAGAAAACCTCCTGCGCAACGGGAGGATCCCCGCCTTGAGAGGAGATGCCCACGGCCAAGCCGTTTTACAACCATCCTGAATGATAAGCTAAAAAATAATCCCATTGAATTGGCCCACCCTTTGCTCTGGCATGGCGCGACAGGCGGACTGCCTGGATTGTCTTTCCGTTCATGAGGTGCGCATGCATATTCATCTGTTCATATCCGAAAAGGCGCCGGCCGGCGAGCGATTGCGGGCGGCACTCCGGGATGTGCTCTCGGGGTTGTCCGTCATTCAATACTCACGAATCGAGGCCTTCGATCAAGTGATCCCCTCCCATTTCAACGAGGCGGCGGTGGCCGTGGTGATGGTGGGTGAGAATGAAGAGTTGGCCCGGCTTGCCGACAAAAAGGGCATCCTCGAAAAAACCAGAACCATCCTCATTCTTCCAGACAACGGCAAAGAGGCCCTTACCATGGGGCACCTGCTGCGGCCGCGCTTCCTTACTTTCATGAGCAGCGATTTCAGCGACGTTGCCGCGGTGCTGACCCATATCAAGAGCAGGGAACAAAAAAAGAACCTGGACAGGGGGCAACATGGGATTTCATTTTGAGGCGGAAGGCGGCTGCGGGATACTCAGCTTTGACGGCCCGCTGACCATCGTCCAGGCCGCAGACATCAAGCAGGCGTTTCTGGAAGCCATCGCCGGGGTGGATGCGCTGACCGTCGGCGTCGATCCGGGCAGCGAGATGGACCTGACCTTTTTACAGATGTTGTGTGCCGCGCACCGGACCATGATCGCCCGGGGGAAGCGGCTGATATTGTCCGAGACGGCACTGAACGCTGTCCGTCGCGTGGGCGCTCCGGTTGGGTTCACCTCGACGCGCTGTTGCGGTGTGACGGCGAATACCGGCTGTTTGCTGGGGGGGGGGCGTGATGACTAAGACGATTATGACCGTGGACGATTCGACAAGCGTGCGCCAGATGGTGAGCTTCACCCTCAAAAATGCGGGGTACGATGTGCTGGAGGCGGCCGACGGCCGGGAGGCGTTGGGCAAGCTCGAAAACGCCGGCGTGAACCTGATTCTCACCGACCTCAACATGCCCCACCTGGATGGACTGGGGCTGATTCGGGAGGTGCGCGCGGGCAGCCGCCATAAATTCGTTCCCATCATCATGCTCACCACCGAATCCCAGGCGGGCAAGAAGCAGGAGGGAAAGAGCGCCGGCGCCACCGGCTGGATCGTCAAACCTTTCAAGCCGGAGCAGCTGCTGGCGGTTGTGAAGAAGATTATCGGATAGGCCCGGTTCCAAATTGGCGGAAAACGATTCAATAACCGGCGGGATGCCGGGGGAGACCTGAAAAATGAAGATCAACAATATCAGCATCCGGTGGCAGTTGATGGCCATCTGCATTCTTCTGGTGGCGGTCCCCGTGATTGTCCTGGGCATCATGAGCTACCAGAACGTTCGCCAGGAGACGTTCTCCCAGATCGAAGAGCGACTCCAGGAGCAGGCTCTGCAGTTGAAGCTTCTGGTGAGGGGGACGTACGAAGAAATTCAGACGCAGGAAAAAAATATGCGGGAGATCGCCCGGCAGATCGTCAGTGCCCAGGCCGAGTCCGTGTCGCGCTTCGTGGACGGCTGGAGCGGGGATGAAGAGGCCCTTAAAAAGAGCATCGCCGCCATCAAGGTGGGCAGCACGGGCTACATCTGGGTGTTGGACTACAAGGGCAATTATGTTGTTTCCCAGTTCCGGGAGCGGGACGGTGAGAACGTGTTCGATGCCAGGGATGCCGACGGCAACCTGTTCATCCAGGACGCCATCGGAAGGGGCCGCCGGTTGACGGGAAACCAGACGGCCTACCAGTCCTATCCGTGGAAGAACGAAGGCGATAAACGGGCCCGGGACAAGATCGCCGCTCTGGTGCACGATGCCGGCCGCGGCTGGGTGATCGGGATCAGCGTGTATTATGACGAGCTGGTGGACACCGCATTCGCGGCCCGGAAGATCCAAGGACTCAAAAAGGAGTTGGCCGGCGCCGTGGTGGGAAAGACCGGCTACGTGTTCATCCTCAATGAAAAGGGGGAATACGTGCTGTCCTATCAAGGCCTGCGGGACGGGGAAAATGTCTGGAGCACCAAGGACGCCGACGGCAACCTGTTCATTCAGGAGATGGTGAAGAAGGCCAAGGGGCTGGGTGCGGATGAAACCGCCACCACTTATTATCCGTGGCGCAACCAGGGGGAAAGCACGGCCCGGTTGAAGCTGGCCAGTTACGCCTTTTTCCCCGAGTGGAACTGGGTCGTGGCACCATCGGCCTACCAGGAGGATTTCCTGGACGGCCTCAAAAACATCAAGCGCCTCACGTTGCTGGTGGGCATTGTGGCGGTGGCGGCAGGTTCCCTGGTGGCCTATCTTTTTGCCGGGGCCATGAGCCGCAAATTCAACATCCTGGCCCGGAACATGCGCCGGGTGTCCTTCGGGGACTTGAACGTCACGGTGGACACGGACCAGGGGACCAACGAGATCGGCCAGATGAACACGGCCATGGACCAGATGATCGCCAACCTGCGGGGCGCGGTGCATGTGGCGGAACAAATTGCCGGGGGGGACCTGGAGGCCCAGGTCAGGATTCTGTCCGAGGAAGATTCCCTGGGCAAGTCCCTGGATGCCATGATCATGAAACTGCGGGAGATTGTCCTGGAGGTCAAGACTTCTGCGGACAACGTGGCGTC
The DNA here is from genome assembly GCA_963678885.2 of Desulfobacterales bacterium. GTDB lineage: Bacteria > Desulfobacterota > Desulfobacteria > Desulfobacterales > JAFDDL01. The sequence continues at coordinate 59,431 of CAXXFG010000004.1, forward strand.
GGGCAGTCAGCAGATGAGCGCGACCTCCGAGCAGATGTCCCAGGGGGCAACGGAGCAGGCCGCGGCGGCAGAGGAGGCGGCGTCTTCCATGGAGCAGATGAGCGCCAACATTCGCCAGAACGCGGATAATTCCACACAGACCGAGAAGATCGCCCAGAAGGCCGCGGCCGATGCGGAGGAGGGGGGCCGGGCGGTTCTCGAAACCGTTTCCGCCATGAAGAACATTGCGGAGAAAATCAGGGTGATCGAAGAAATTGCGCGGCAGACGGACCTGCTGGCCCTCAACGCGGCCATCGAGGCGGCCCGGGCCGGCGATCACGGCAAGGGCTTTGCCGTAGTGGCGTCCGAAGTCCGGAAGCTGGCGGAGAAGAGCCAGGCGGCGGCCGGCGAAATCAGCAGGGTGTCGAGCACCAGCGTGGAAATGGCCGAAGGCGCCGGGCAAATGCTCGACCGCATGGTGCCGGACATCAAGAAGACGGCGGAGCTGGTGCAGGAAATCAGTGCGGCCAGCAATGAGCAGAACGCGGGGGCAGAGCAGATCAATGCGGCCATTCAGCAGCTCGACCAGGTGATCCAGCAGAACGCTTCCGCATCCGAGGAGATGTCTTCCACCGCCGAGGAACTTTCCAGCCAGGCCGAGCAGTTGCGGGACCTGATCGGCTTTTTCAGGTTGGAGAGCCGGGGTGGCGGCGCCTCCACCGGCAAGGTTGGTCAGAAAACACGGCCAGGCATTCCGTCCGGCCGCTGCGCGCCAAATAAGGGGAACGCATCGGTTGAGATCTTCGGCAGCAAGGAAAACCGGGAAGAGAAACATGCGCCCCGAAAAGAGGCGTCCGCCCGCGCCGCCGGTGTTTCCATCATGCTGGGGGACGAAGGAAAAGCAGGGGATCGGCACGACCTGGATTTCGAGGCTTACTAGAATTGTGGACTGCCACCGGGGGGTGCGCCGTGTCGTTCGCGCCGCCCGCATCATGGGGGAAAATATGGAAGAGCCGACCACTGTGCAGACAGCACTCTACCTGACTTTCAAACTCGGCGACGAGGTGTTCGCCGTGGACGTTTCACAGGTGCGGGAGGTGCTCGATTGGACACCGGTCACAAAGGTGCCCTGTGCACCGGATTTCATGCGGGGGGTTATCAACGTCCGGGGCAGCGTGGTGCCGGTGGTGGACATGCGGGCCAAGTTCGGCCTTCCGGCTGCGGAGGTGACCGATGAGGCCCGGATCATCGTGCTGGAGCTGATGCTCGACGGTGAGCTCGCGGCGCTGGGCGCCCTGGCCGACGCGGTGGAGGAGGTGGTGGAGATCGATGCCGACAGGATCAAGCCGCCCCCGAAAATCGGATCCCGGTGGAAAACGGAGTTGATCAAGGGCATCGGTAAGCGAAACGAGACGTTCGTCATCATTCTGGATGTCGATCGCGTGTTTTCTGTGGATGAATTGGCCCTTGTCGACGGTCTGGCCGAACAGGCGGATGGTCTTGATGCCGAAGAGGGCGCGGAAGAAAAGGCGGACTGAGAAAAAGTCCGTAACAGCGCGGAGGAAGGATTCGCCATGGGTGCATTGGAACCGAAGAAGATTCTGGTGGTGGATGACAGCGCTGCCGCGCGGTTTATGGTCCGGGACTTGTTGGGCCCCATGGAGGCGGTCATAGAAGAGGCCGCCGACGGCGCCGAAGCCATGCGGCGGATGCGGGAGACGGTTTTTGATCTTGTCATCACCGATATGGACATGCCGGTGATGAACGGCCTGGAGTTTTGCCGCGCGTTCAAGGGCGATCCGGCGGTTTGTGCTACCCCGGCGGTCATGATCAGTACGTTTTCTTCGGACCAGGACGTCCACCGGGGGTTTGAGGCGGGTGTCGAGGCTTATCTGTCCAAGGGCGAGGTCCGATCGGAGCTGCTGGTCACGGTCCAGCGCGTGCTGTCGAAATCCGATTTCCGGCAAAACCGGCGGATCCTTGTGGTGGACGATTCCGCTTCCATCCGGCTGGCGATTGAGGACGGTTTGAACCGGGCGGGCTTTCAGGTTACCACGGCGGAAAACGGGGCCGCGGCCCTGGGTGAAATGGAAGCGGCGCGGCCGGACCTGATCCTCAGCGACATCGACATGCCGGAAATGAACGGCCTGGCGTTTTGCAAGGCCGTCAAATCCGATCCGCGGTTTTCATCCATTCCCTTCGTGGTGATGAGCACCAGCAGGGGCAGGTGGAAGATGCAGAAGATGATCGAGAGCGGCGCCGCCTCTTACATCACCAAGCCCTTTCACCTGGACCATCTGGTGGTGATGGTGGAAAAGCTGCTGTCCGATCACGTGGCCCTGCTGCTGAAGGACCGTGAGCGTTTGGAGCGCGAAAGGGTGCTGATGCTCGGCGGCATTGCCAGCCTCATCTCGGCACTGGAGGCCCGGGACGCATACACCCGTGGGCATTCCGAAGCGGTGGCGGATATTCTCTCCCGGATGGTGATGTTGCAGGGCGCGGACCGGGAAACCGCTGAATTGGCCCACACGGCCGGCCGCCTGCACGATATCGGCAAAATCGGCGTGCCGGACGGGATTTTGCTCAAACCGGGAAATCTCACCGACGCGGAGTACGAGGTGATCAAACGGCATCCGGTTATCGGAAAGAACATACTGGATTCCATTCCCAGCCTGTCGGAAATTCTGCCGGTGGTTACCTCCCACCATGAGCGGTGGGACGGGAGGGGCTATCCCGACGGCCTGGAAGGCGAGGCAATCCCGTTGTGGGCGCGCTACGCCGCCGTTGCGGACACCTATCACGCTTTGGTGAGCGACCGGCCCTACCGAAAGGGCATGGCCGAGGAGAAAGCCCTTGCCATCATCCGGTCCGCACGGGGAAGTCAATTGTGTCCGACGGCGGTGCAGGTATTTTTCAAATGGTACGAGAGCAGCCAGCGCGTTCTGGAAAAGGACGGCACCTTCGGATGAGCGCCGCTGTCCGTCTTTGATAAACCTTTTGAACGGAAGAAATGATCGATGCCGGAGAAAAAAAAGATAAGGGTCCTGGTGGTGGATGATTCGGCCGTGGTGCGTCAGACCATGTCCGACGTGTTGTCTTCCGACCCGGACATTGAAGTCATGGGGACGGCTCCGGACCCGTATCGCGCGGCGGCAAAGATTCGTGAAGAGGTGCCCGACGTCATCACCCTGGATGTGGAAATGCCCCGGATGGACGGTGTGACGTTTTTGCGCAAAATCATGAGCCAGCACCCCATTCCGGTGGTGATGTGCTCCAGTCTCACCGGAAAGGGCTCGGAGACGGCCCTCAAGGCGCTTGAATACGGGGCGGTGGAGATTATCGTCAAGCCCAAGCTTGGAACCAAGGTGTTCCTGGAAGAGTCCCGGGTGCAGATTTGCGATGCGGTCAAGGCGGCGGCCATGGTGCGGGCGAAGCGCGTGGACCCCTTTGTTCAGGTGGCGCCGAAACTGACCGCCGATGCGGTGATCACCAAATCCACCCGGGCCATGGCCGAGACCACGGAAAAGGTGGTGGTGGTGGGGGCCTCCACCGGCGGCACCGAGGCGCTTCGGGTGTTTCTGGAGGCCATGCCCATCGACGCGCCCGGCATCGTGATCGTACAGCACATGCCCGAACACTTCACCCGTTCCTTTGCGGAACGTCTCGACACCCTGTGCCGGATTTCCGTCAAGGAGGCCGAGAACAACGATACCGTGCTCAGGGGCCGGGCCCTGATTGCGCCGGGGCACAGCCACCTGCTGCTCAAGAGGAGTGGGGCGCGGTATTTCGTGGAAGTGAAAAGCGGCCCCCTCGTGTGTCGCCACCGGCCGTCGGTGGACGTGCTGTTTCGTTCCACCGCCCGCTACGCCGGAAAGAACGCCGTGGGGGTGATCATGACCGGCATGGGCGACGACGGCGCCCGGGGCATGCAGGAGATGAAAGAGGCCGGTGCTGTCACCATCGCCCAGGACCAGGCAACCTGTGTGGTTTTCGGCATGCCCCAGGAGGCCATCAAACGCGGCGGTGTGGACAAGGTCCGGCCCCTGGGGGACATCGCCGGGTCCGTGGTGGCGTTGTGCAAGGAAAAGAGATAGACGGACAGGGATTGGGGGCCCGGGGGCCGTGGGGCGGCCCCATGCGCATTGAACCTTGGATACCGCCGGGTTGGGGAAGACAATGACAAACGGGTATTCGCGCAATCTAAAGAGCAAGTGGACGGTGTTGGTCACTGTCGGTCGACGGATCTTTGCCGACGCCGGACGTCTGGTCGCCGGTGTGACCGGCCGGGTGCTGCATGCGGTGCGGCTCCGGCGAATGCGGGGGGCGGCTGAACGGATCACCACCCTTGTCCGCGGCCTCCAGGCATCGGTGAACAACGAGGCGGCGTTTCTCGAAATCGGGGGCAGACTCCAGACAATCTACGGGGATACCACGCAGCTGACCCAGGACGTCCAGGCGGCCATTTCCGGGATGACCGGCGGCGGGGACGAGAGCCTTCTGGACCGTGTGGCCGGGCTGGCCAAGAACGCCCAGTTGTCCCTGGACGCCCATGCGCGGCAGGTGGCCCTTCGCCTGACAAGGGTTCGGGATGTGGCCGAGCAGTTGGGCGGTATCGAGCAGGTGTGCGACCGGCTCGATCGTATCGCCATGAACCTGAGGATCGTCGGGATGAACAATCGGTGTTGAAAGCACCCGCAGCCAGGCCGCCCGGGAAATGTTCACGGTGGTGTTCGACGAAATCGTGCGCCTGTCCCAACGGGTGGGGGACGCCGGGTTTCGGATCCGAAAGGATGCCACGGAGGCCATGGGCGAACAGATGCGCGCCTACGACACGTTGTCCGAGGGGTTGCAGGCGTTCCGGCGGCTGTGCGGGGAGGCCGCCGTGGCGGTCGGTGCCGCCCAGGAGGAGATCGCCCATTGCGTCGGTTCTGCAGTGGCGGTGTTCGAGCAGGCGGGCACCCGATCCCGGGAAGTGTCCCGGGGGGTGGGCGAGATGGTGATGGGGTTGCAGTTCCATGACAATATGCGCCAGCGGGTGGAGCACATCATTCACGCCCTGGAGGCGGCTGCCGGGGCTTTTTCGGGAGACACCGACGGCACTGCCGCCCTGGAGCGGTATGGGGCCGGCGTGGTGCTTCAGAAGATGCAACTGAACGATGTGCTGTCCGAAATCGACAGGGTATACGACAGCAGTGTGTCCGCCTTTCGAAAGATCGGTGCGGAGGTGCAGGAACTTGCCGGCAGCATGGCCGAGGTGGGGCTGGGCGCGTCCGCCAAAAATCCCTTTCAAAAATTGGTCAACGGCCTTGAGGGACTTGGCCGGCTGCTTGTCCAGGGAAATCAGCTGGTGGGCCGGATCGACCAGAGCGTCGCCGCTGTTGCGGCCGCCGGGGAAAGATTCCTGCTGCACATGGAAGAGGTGGACGCCATCAGTTTCGAGACAAAGATGAAGGCCCTCAACGCCATCGTGAAGGCCGACCATTTGGGGCAAAACGGGCGGACCCTTGAAGTGCTGGCCCAGGAGATGAATCGGCTGTCCCACGAAACCGACGCGTTCGTGCTGCAGGTCAAACAGCGCCTGCAGCAGGTGGGGACGCTGGCCGAAGGGCTTCGGGCCGCTTCCGGAGAAGACAACGGGTCCGACCACGAAGATGTCAGCGCTGAAGCCTTGGCCGCCGGAATCGGGGACATTACCGCCATGCGACAAAAGCTCGACCGGCGGCTTGAGGCCGCGTCTGAACGTGCGGCCGCGCTCGGAGAGGTTTTGGAGACGGCCACGGCGGCGCTGGATTTTCTGCCGGCCCTGGCCCGGGAGATGTCCGGTCACCTGTCCGGGCTCGAAGATGTCTGCGCGACGGCTTCCTTATTGCTGCCGGCGGGGGAGGATGCATGCAGCACTTCAGTGCAGGGCATGGACGCTTCCTACACCATGCAGCGGGAACGCGACATTCACCAGCGGGTTTTTTCCGGCGAAGAAGAGGGGGCGATAAAGGACGGCGGCACCCCGATGGGCGGAAGCGATGCCGCAGGGAAGGACGCGGACATCACCCTGTTCGGGGAAGCGGATGCCGACAGTCCGGCCGGCGACACGGATGAAGACGCCCTCGGAGACGGCGTCGAGCTGTTCTGATGGGGACAGGAAGCGGCAGCAGATGCCGCCCAGGATAAAAACATGGAACAACAGAAGGAAATATATCGCCAGGAAGCCTACGAACTGCTGGGGGAACTGGAAGAGGCGCTGCTGGCGCTGGAAGACACGCCGGATGACGCGGACCTGGTGGACCGCGTCTTTCGCGCCCTGCACACCGTCAAGGGATCCGGCGCCATGTTCGGCTTTGACGACATTGCCGCCTTTACCCACGAAGTGGAAACGGTGTTCGATCTGATCCGGGAGGGGCGCATGACGGTTACCCGGGAGCTGGTCGACCTGTGTCTGATGTCCAGGGATCATGTGAAGGTGCTGCTCGATGCGGACGACCCGGATCCGGACAAAACCGCGGAGCGGGGGGCTGCCCTGATTGCGGGCATTCAGAAGCTGGTGCCCGGCTACCAGGAGACGGCGGCGGGGAAGGCGGCACCGGCGGTTTGGCAACAGGCGCCGCCCCGTGCGGTGGCTGCCTTGGACACGGTCACCTACAGGATTCGGTTCCATCCGGCCCCCGATCTTCTTAAAACCGGCTCGGATCCCCTGCGCCTTCTGGAAGAAATCCGGGCATTGGGGGACGCCAGCTTCGTGGTCTATACCCACGATATACCGCCCTTGGAGGCGTTGGATCCCACCTGTTGTTTTCTTTACTGGGATTTTTTTCTTAGCACGGACCAGGGGGAGGACGCGATTCGCGATGTCTTCATTTTCGTGGAAGACATGTGCCGCCTTGACATCAAGGCCATCGACGCCTTGTCGGCCGCGGACCGTGAGGTCCAAAAGGAGTATAAGAAACTCGGTGAAATACTGATCGATCACGGTGCCCTTTCCGACGGGGAGTTGAAAAAAGCCCTGGGCGGGCAGCGACGGATCGGCGAATGTTTGACCGCATCAAAGGCCGTGCGGCCGGGGGATGTCGAATCGGCGGTGGTGGAGCAGACCCACGTGCGAAAGGTCCGGGAAAAGCGCCAGGCGGTGATCAACACCACCAGTATCCGGGTGGATGCCGAACGGCTGGACGCCCTGGTGGACCTGGTGGGGGAATTGGTGACCGTTCAGGCCAGGCTGTCCCAGAAGGCGGGGAGCGGTGACGACCCGGATCTGTTACTGATCGCCGAGGAGGTGGAGCGGCTGACCACCGGACTCAGGGACAATGCCATGGGCATCCGCATGCTTCCCATCGGCACCACCTTCGGTATTTTCAAGCGGCTGATCCGTGACCTGACCCAGGAGCTGGGCAAGGAAGTGACGTTGGTGACCCAGGGCAGTGAGACCGAACTCGACAAGACCGTTCTGGACCGGCTGAAGGATCCCCTGGTGCACATCATCCGCAACAGCATCGACCACGGCATTGAGGCCCCGGAGGTCCGGGCCGCCGCCGGCAAGCCCCGGCAAGGCCGGGTGCACCTGTCGGCCGCCCATGTGGGAACAAACGTGCACATCACCATCTCGGATGACGGGGGGGGGCTTGACGCGGCGGCGATTTTCCAGAAGGCCGTTGAAAGAGGCATCGTGGCCGCCGACGCCCAGTTGAATGCATCGGAGGTGTTCAACCTGATCTTCGAACCCGGTTTTTCCACGGCCGCCGCGGTGACCGGAGTCTCCGGCCGGGGCGTCGGCATGGATGTGGTTCGGCGCAGCATCGAGGCCCTGCGCGGAGAAGTCGTCATGGACAGCACACCCGGCCGGGGGACGCACATCACCCTCAAGCTGCCGCTGACCCTGGCCATCATCGATGGTCTCATGGTGCAGGTGGGGACGGGGTTTTTCGTGATCCCCCTGCCGATGGTGGAGGAATGCGTGGAGCGTACCCGCCCGGAGGTGCAGCGGGCCCGGGAGCGCAACGTCATGGAGATCCGCGGGGGCTTGGTGCCCTACCTGCGGCTGCGGGAATTGTTCGGCCTGACGGGGCCGGAGGTGGCGTTTGAAAAGGTCGTGATCGTCAACGCCGGCGGTGAGCGGATGGGCATCGGTGTGGATCATGTGATCGGCAGGCATCAGACCGTTATCAAGTCTCTGGGGCGTACATATCGGGATGTGAAGGGGACTTCCGGCGCGACCATCCTGGGGGACGGCGCTGTGGCGCTGATTCTGGACATCAATGGGTTGATGCACCTGGTCGAAGCCCGCAAGGCCACCGCATACCGGGAGCGCCCCCATGCAGGATGACGCCGCCGGAACGTTTGGAACGCATCCCGCACAGGTGGAAAAAATCTATTTGAAACCGGGGGAGGTCTGCTTCAGCCAACGTCCTGTGCGGGTGACCACCATCCTCGGCTCGTGCGTGGCCGTTACCATGTTTCACCGTCCTTCGGGTGTGGCGGCCATCTGCCATGCCCTGCAGCCTGTCTGCCCCCTGCAGCCGGCGGGTTGCCGGGACCGATGCCCCAAAAAATACCAATATGTTTCCTGCGTGGTGCCCATCATGGCGGCCCGGATGATGGAAACGGGCTACAGGGCAAGGGAGATCGAGGCCAAGGTCTTCGGCGGCGCGGCCTTGTTCCGCAGCAATCCGGCACTTCCTTCCCAGTTGACCATCGGCCGTCAGAATGTGGAAACCGCCATGGCCCTGATGTGTCACAGCGGCTTCATGGTCAAGGCGTCCCATGTCGGCGGGGACGAGGGGCGGAAGATCATTTTCGATACCCGTACAGGGGACGTGCTGCTCAAAGGGGTCGGCAGGGGGTTCGCCCGTCAATTGATGACCGAGGCGCAAACCGTGATTGAGGGACGATGAGAAGGCCGCCCATGAACCAGGCGACACCCGACGTTTCCGGTGGAGAGGAGTTGTCCTCCGGGATGTTCGCGCGATTCAGCGCCGTTGTCTACCGGGAACTGGGCATCGAGATGCCCCCCAACAAGCGGATACTGCTCCAGGGGCGGCTGCAACGGCGCATGCGTCAGGTGGGATGCCCCACCTATGAGGCCTATTACGATTATGTGTTCAGCGCCCAGGGAAAACAGCAGGAACTGATCAACCTGCTGGATGCCGTTACCACCAACAAAACCGAATTTTTCAGGGAAGTCGACCATTTCGAGCACCTGGTGGACAGCGCCCTGCCGGCGCTTCTGGCACATCCCGGCACCGGGGCACGGCCCCTTGCCTTCTGGAGCGCCGGGTGCTCCACCGGCCAGGAAGCCTATACGCTGGCCATGGTTCTGGGGGAAGTCGCCCAACGGAAGCGCGGCTTCCGGTTTTCCATTTTGGCCACCGATATTTCCACCAAGGTCCTGGCCACCGCCAGGATGGGCATTTACGCAGAAGATGATGTGACGCCCATTCCCATGCACCTGCGGCGCCGTTACCTGATGCGGAGCCGGGACCACGCCAAACGCCTGGTGCGCATCGTCCCGGCCCTGCGGGCGCAGGTGCGCTTCCGGCGGCTCAATTTCATGGAGGAGGACTACGGCATGGGCACCGCCATGGACGTGATCTTCTTTCGCAACGTGCTCATCTACTTCGATCGTTCCACGCAGGAGAAGGTGCTCGTCGGTCTTTGCCGCTGTCTTCGGCCGGGTGGTTACCTGTTCACGGGGCATTCGGAAACCCTGGCCGGACTGCCCCTTCCCCTGAGGCAGGTCGGCACCAGTGTGTATGTGCGCACGGGGCCGGCGGCGGGCAGTGAAGTGCCCGGCGCACGGCAAGCCCCGGTATAAACGGCCTGCCGTGCGCAAGGGGGATTAAATGTCCAGGCAGGCCGGTTCGTAATACGCCCGGGGTTTCTGGCAGCAGGGGCATTTTTTGGGCGGCTCGGTGCCGTCATGCACGTAACCGCAGGCCGCGCATTTCCATTTGATGGCCTGCTCGCGCTTGAAGACCGTTGCATCCTCCACCATGGCCAGCAGTTTTCTGTAGCGCTCCCGGTGGTGGGCTTCGATTTTGGCGATCTGCCGAAACAGCCTGGCCGCATCTTTTTCGCCTTCTTCGTCGGCGATCCTTGCAAATTCCGGGTACATGCTTTCCGTCTCGTAATCTTCTCCGCCCATGGCCTCCCGGAGGTTGGCGGCGGTATCACCGATGCCGCTCAGCATCATCAGGTGATCTTTTGCATGCTGCCGTTCGTTTTCGGCCGTCTCTTCAAACATTTTCGCAATGTAATGATAGCCTTCTTCCCTGGCGACCTCGGCGAAGAACGTGTATTTGTTGCGGGCCTGGGATTCTCCTGCAAAGGCGGCTTTCAGGTTTTCGGCGGTTTTGCTCATCGGTGTCTCCTTTCATGGGGTGTTGGAAGTGTTGTGCCCCGGGGGATCCCCGGTGCCGGGATTTTCCCGGCGGCAATAGCTGCAAAGGCCCTTCAGAACCACCCGTTTGCCGGTGACAAGGAACCGGTCGGCGATGTCTTCGGGGATGTCAAGGCGGTCATAGACGCGGCTTGTGAAATCCTGGATTTTCCCGCACCGGGTGCAATGCAGGTGGTGGTGGGGCGAGATGTCCGTATCAAAGCGCTTCGCCCCCCCGAACACCTCCACCACCTCCACCAGTCCGATGCGGACGAAGGTCAGCAGCGTGCGGTGAACGGTGTCGAAGGAAATGTGCGGGAACGCAATTTTAACGGTCCGGTACACGGTTTCCGCGGATGGATGCGATCGGGTTTCCGATAGGGCACGGTAAATCGCCATCCGCTGGGGCGTGACCTTGAGACCGTTCTTCCGGCATTTTTGGGGGAACATCCGCTCCGGTGTGGTGTCATATTGCATTGGTTTACTAAATAAGAATAATTACGAATTGTCAAGCCATTTCTCCCGGTTGCCTTTTTGTGAAATTTTCTCAAACAGTTGAAGTTGACAACAGCGCCGAACCGTTGTTATGTCCACCCTGCGTTGACGTGGTTAGCACGCACTGTTTGCCCTTTCCGATGCGGTTTTCTGTCGCGGCGGGTGGGGATTTCAAAACCGTCCCAATCTCCGGCGATGCCGGTTGAGGAGGAGGCATGGCGAATTTTCTGTTTGTGTTAAGTCGCAACGACAACGAGGCGGCCACCCGGTGTTTCCAGTTTGCGAAGATCGCCCACGGCAAGGGGCACCATGTGGATTTGTTTTTCATTGACGAAGGGGTCCTGTGGGCGAACCGGCATCGGGATTTGGGCCTCCGCACCACCACCGGGGATTGCCCGGGGGACTATCTGCCGTACTTGGTGGAACACGAGGTGGCCATCGGTGTCTGCACCCCTTGCGCGGCAAACCGGCAGTTGGACGAAGCCGGTTTTTTCAGCAATATGCTGTTGGACGGGGGGCCGCATCTGATCGACATGGCCGCAGAGGCCAAGGTGTTCAATTTTTAGGCGGCGCGTTTGGAATACTCCATTTTTTCATGTATTTCCAGATGGCGGCCCGGCTGAGGCCGAACCGCCTGGCGGTTTCGGCCTTGTTCCACCCGCTTTGGGTCAGGGTTGCCACCAGGGCCTCCCGGTTCAGGTGCCGCCTGCCCGTCTTGGCCGCCGCAACCAGGGGGAGGGGAGGGAGGGCGCCGGATGCCGGAGTCTGTTCACGAATCTCGATGGGCAGGTCCGGGGTGTCGATGTTCGCCGTCGCGCACAGGACAAAGGCGTGCTCGATGGCGTTTTCCAGCTCCCGGACATTCCCCGGCCAGGGATGGTCCAGCAGCACCCGCATGGCCTGCTGGGAGATGCCGCTGATGCTGCGGCCTGTCTTCGTGCGTTGGGCGGAGATGAAATGGCTGATCAGAAGAGGAATGTCTTCCTTCCTGTCGCGCAACGGGGGCATGTTGACGGGAAACACCTTCAGGCGGTAGTACAGGTCTTCCCGAAACAGTCCGGCGCGTACCAACCGGTACAACTCTTTGTTGGTGGCGGCGATGATGCGGATGTCCACCTTCCGTTTCCTGGAATCCCCCACGCGTTCCACTTCCCGCTCCTGGAGTACCCGCAACAGCTTCACCTGGATGACGGGGCTGATATCCCCGATTTCGTCCAGGAACAACGTGCCGCTGTCGGCTTCTTCGAAGCGGCCGGCGCGATCCCGCAGGGCCCCGGTAAAGGCCCCCCGGGCATGCCCGAACAATTCGCTTTCCAGAAGGGTTTCGGTCAGGGCGCTGCAGTTGACGGTCACAAAGGGACGGCTCCTTCGGATACCGTTGTAGTGAATGGCGCCGGCGGCCAGTTCCTTTCCGGTGCCGCTTTCCCCTTGGATGAGAATGGTGGCGTCACTGGCCGCGGCGCACTGGATGGCCGAGAACGCCTGCTGCATGACGTGGCTTCTGCCGATGATCTTGTCGAGGCGATGGATTTCCCCCAACCGCCGGTAGGCTGCCTCCGCCTTTTGACGGGCCGCCTGGAGTTCCGTTAAGTCCGTGATGGTTTCCACAACACCCCGGACCTTCCCGGTCCTGCCCTTGATCAGCTGCGCGCTTTTGAGCACCGGTACCCGGTGCCCGGCTTTGTGTTCCAGGAAGCACTCGTTTCCCTTGACCTGGCCGTATTTGAAAATGCGGCATTCTTGGAGGCCGTCCGGGCATTTCCTGCCCAGGCAACTGTCGAATTTCAGAAAGGTGCAGGGCTTTCCGATGGCCTCGTCGGCGCTGTACCCTGAAATCCGTTCCATGGAGGGGTTCCAGGTGGTGATGCTGCCCGCGGTGTCCAGGGTGAACACGCCGTCGGGCATCGACTCCAGCAGGAGTTCGGAAAAGCCCGATTCCTTGATGAGGGGCACGGTTGTTTTCATTGTCGGCCTTTCGTTGGTGGCGCAACCGTGGCGCCACAATGGACGATGTGGAGTTTAGTGGCGCCACCTTCCGGTGTCAAGCCCGGTTTTGTTAAAAATTGTCATGGCCGTGCAACGCGTGGTAATGTCATGCTATCGTGATGAAGAAACCATGCGGCGGCAATCCTGCCGCGTGGCGTTTTTGCGGTGGCATGCAACGTGAATAGGTATGTTACGATATGGTTGCGGTAACCGCCGGGCCTCTTGTGGGAAGAGCCTCCGGCGCCTGGTGCCCATGATGAATCCTTCCGGCCGATCCGGAGCGTATCGGTCACGTGTGGAGAAGACCCATGAGAATTTTTCCGGCCCTGTTGTCTCTGATGGTTGTGGTGTTGTCCGGCATGCCCGCTTGGGCCGAGCCCCAGGGGTGCGGTGCGCTTTTCCCCAAGAGTCTGCATTACCGGGGAGAAGGGATGCGGTATTGGTATGAGAAATCGGACGGCCTCATGCAGTACACCAAGGTGCCCTACGATCAACTCAACTGTAAAACCTGCCATGTGAAGAGCTGCGACAGTTGTCACCTGGAACCCCGGAAAGATGCCATGACTTTTTCGGTGGCGAAAGCCCGGAACATGGAAACCTGCCTTCCCTGTCACAGCCGGGAGAAGCTGGCCATGAAAATGGACGCAGCGGCCGGACAGCCGGACGTTCATTTCGATGCCGGCATGGGATGCGCCGACTGCCACGACGGCATGGATGTCCACGGCGACGGCACTGCGTACACCTCCATGCGGCAGCCGGGCGCGGTGAAGGCCTCCTGCGAAAACTGTCACACCGAAGAGGGCACGGACGCACCGGCCTTTGACCGTACGACCGTTTCCCACAGCCAACACGCCAAGGATCTGGATTGTGCCGCCTGCCATGTCCAGAGCACCATGGCCTGCCTGAATTGCCACTTCGGCGCGTTTCTGAAAACAGGCGAGAAAAAGGGGAATTTTATTCCCGCCAAGAACTGGACCCTGCTGATGAACTACAACGGCAAGGTGACCAGCGCCTCGGCCATGACCTTCGTACACCGGGACAAGACCCCCGCCGACGCTCCGGCCGTGCCGTTCATTGCCTACGCCCCCTATTTCACGCACTCGGTGACCGCGGCCGGGCGTATGTGCGATGATTGTCACGGCACCGAAGCGGCCGTGCGGATCGCCGCCGGCGAGACGGTGCGTGTCAACACCTTCGCGAACGGGGGCCTGGACAATATCGAGGGGGTGGTGCCGGTGGTGCCCGATGGATTGACGTGGACATTCCTCGATAAAAAGGATGGAGAATGGGTGGAGCTCCCGGTCAATGGGCCGGTGGCGACGCAAATGGTGGGGTACGGCACCCCCCTTACGACGGCACAGGTCCGGAAGCTGGCAAAGCCGGCGGTGCCCGCGTTGCATCCTGCCCATTAGCGTCGCCGTCGGCAGCGGCTGTTTTGCGGTTTTTTTGTGGAAGCCGGTCCGCCTTTGGCGGGGCCGGCTTCTTTTGTGTGTCCGGCAGGCGCCTTGGAAAACGGTGCCGGCCCCGCCTGTCCCTGCACCCCGTGCCGAAGTGATGATTTTTGAATATGCGGTTTCACCGGAAAGGTGTTGCCCACGTCTTGACGCCGCCCGCCCATGGGTATATAAGTAATACTTACTGTTTTTCTCCGGCTTTGTCGTTGATTCCGTCGGGGATGCGTCACAGACATTGTCAGGGGCCGGCCGTCGACCGGCCGCTTCAGGCCATCGCGTTCCGTTTCGTTCAACCCAATCAAAAGGACGGTGCACATGAAACAGATCAACACAGTGGGGGTCGTCGGGTTCGGGGTCATGGGGGCCGCCATCGGCCTGAACGCGGCGCAGAGTGGCTACCGCGTGATTTACAAGGAGCTGAATGATGCCCTGGTGGCATCCATGTATGAAAAATTCGTGAAGGGGCCGCTGGACAAGCGTGTGGCCAAGGGGAAAATGCACCAGGCCCAGATGGACGAGATCTGCGCCGCCATCACCGGCACGGCGCAATATGCGGATTTGGCCGCCTGTGACCTGGTGATCGAAGCCGCTGTGGAAAAGATGGAACTGAAAATCGAGGTGTTCAAGGCGTTGTCCGAGGCCTGTCCTTCGGATACCATCTTTGCCAGCAATACCTCCACCTTCCGCATCGAGAAACTCATGGCGCAAGCAACGCATCCCGAGCGGACGGCCGGGCTGCATTATTTCTTCCCGGCCAACGTCAACCGCCTGGTGGAGGTGATCCGTCAACGGCAAACCAGTGAGGCCACCTACCAGGCTCTGATGGCGTTTGCCGAAAAAAACCGCAAGATTCCCATCACGGTTCGGGATTTCCCGGGGTTTGCCGTCAACCCCGTCTTCATTGCCAGTTACATGGTGCTGGACAGTTTTTTCGGTGAGGGCTATAACGCGGCCACGCTGGAGGATATTTCCCGGGAAACCCTGGGGGTCAAATTCGGTATCATGTGGGTGCAAAACGGTTCGGGACTCGGCACCTGCTACCATGCCGGCGTTTCAATGGTGGAATACCTGGCCCACACGGACATCGGGTATCCCCCGGTGCCGGCATCCCTGAAGCAGCAATTTGAAAGCGGCGCGCCCTGGAACCTGGAAGATGGACCGGTGCTCCGGGATGCGGCGTCCCGTGCCAAGGTGGCTGATACCCTTCTGGGTGCCGTTTTCGCCGTTTCAACGCACCTGATCGAAAAAGAGGTGGTGTCGGTCAAGGATCTGGAGCTCGGTATCCGCACGTCCCTGGCTTGGCCCAAGGGCCCGTTTGCCCTGATGAACGAAATGGGATTGGCGGCGGCGGCCCGGAAAGTCGACACGGCGGTGGAGGCCGGCCTGTTCAAGATGCCCGGAAAATTTGCGGCCGGGGACATGACGCCCTGGCCGGTATAGGGGGAGTAAAAATGATTCCCTCTTTCCACCGCGTCTCCGGGGGACTGGCGGCCTGTGTCGCATGGGGAGAAGCGTGTTTTGGAGCGGTGGATGCGGGAAACAAACGGATATAAGCGCAATTCCGGACATCTTCTTCTTTTGGTGATCTGT
The DNA here is from genome assembly GCA_963678885.2 of Desulfobacterales bacterium. Lineage (GTDB taxonomy): Bacteria > Desulfobacterota > Desulfobacteria > Desulfobacterales > JAFDDL01. The sequence goes on from CAXXFG010000004.1 coordinate 75,301, forward strand.
TTCGGTGGTGTCTTGCTGCTCGGGATGCTGGGCGACGACGTTGCCCAGTGGCTGCGCTATGAGCGCGACGGAATCTTGTCCGGAGAGGTTTACCGGATGATCAGCGGCCATCTCGTTCATCTGGGCCGCCGGCATGCCCTGCTGAATGTGGCGGCGGCTGCCCTCGTCTGGGGGGCCTACAGGGAGGCCATGCCGCTTCGGCACTGGTTGCTCTGCGTGCCGGCGATAGGATGTTTTGCATCGGCGCTGCTGCTGCTTTCGGACGTGCAGTGGTACGTGGGTCTGTCCGGAGTTCTTCACGGGGTCGTCCTGTTGGCGGCGCTGCGTACCTGGAAAAAGACACCCCTGGCCGGCGGGATCGTGGTGGGGGCGTTGGCGCTTAAAATCGGGTTGGAAATGCGTTTCGGTGCCACCGCTGCCACGGAGGCATTGGTGGGCGGGCCGGTGGTGGTGGAGGCGCATCTATGCGGCGCCCTCGCCGGATTATCGGTGTGGGCGCTGTGCTTGTTGCGACATGCCGGCCCCGTGTTCAGGCGTGGGACCGGCACATGATCCGAAGGCATGGGATGTTCGCCCGTTTTACCGCAACCAGGTCGTTTTCAGAAACGCGGGGACGCGGGGAAACAACCATGCCGGCGCAATTTTCGGGACATTTATTTCCCCGGGCCCTTATTCGGCAAACGGCCAGTGGAAACGGCATTGCAGGCCGGCGTTGAAAAAATCGATTTCGCTGCTGCCCAAATAAAAGCGTTCCCACAGGGCATGGACGCTCCATCGTTTGGTCAAATCCAGTTGCAGGCCGCATCCCCAGAAAAGATCCGTGCCGCTGCGGCTGTGGGAGCCGCCGACGCCGCCGGCGGCTGTTTTGTAGTCGCTTTCCCAGTTGAAAAGGCCCAGCCGGCCCAGCAATGACCAGTTCTTGATAATGGGCCAGTGGTAACCCGCCGCCAGGTAGAACCCGTCTGCGGATTCCGGATGGATTTTTTTCACCGCCGCTGTAAAGGCTTCCGCGTCGTTGTATTTCGCCCGCAGTTTCACCTCGGTTTCGCCCAGGTCCACGTAGCCGCCTTCGATACGCCAATGGTCTGTAAAGCGGTACCCGGCAAACAGCTTGTAGCCGGTTCGGGTGTCGTCGATACTGAGGACGGTGGCGTCATGCCCGGCGGCGGCCAATTCCCGGTTGATGTCATCCCGGTCCGCGTCGTAGCAGGTGATGCCCCAGCCGCCGCCCACGAACCACGGCCTTTCCTGTTGGGCGTGGGCCGAAAAGGGCGTCGCGTATAGGCACAGCGCTGATACCACTCCAAGGAAAAGCAGTGTTTTCCGGCCAGCCGCACGTTTCAGAACGAGGCCCGCCACGGCCGCCAGCAGCCACCAGGGCGATACCGCGCCGCCGCCGCCCTTGGTTTGCACCACTGCATCGGGTACCCGGGTGACCGACACGCGCAGGAAGGCCTGGGCACTGCCGCCGAATCCGTCTGAAACCGTGTACTGCATTACGGCCGTTCCCGAAAACCCGGACCGGGGAACGAAGGTCACCGCGCCGCCTGCTGTGACATGCGCGTCCCCGCTGTTTTCCGTCTGGACGGAGACCGCGGTCACGCTCAGTGCGTCACCGTCGCTGTCGCTGTCGTTGGCGAGAACAGACACCGTTGCGGAGGTAAGGTCGTCACAGCTTGCCGCATCGTCCCTGGCCACCGGCGGGGTGTTGTCCCGAACCGTTACGGTCAGCCGGGCGCTGCCCACACCGCCGTTTCCATCCGAGATGCCGTAGGTGATCACGGCCGTTCCCAGAAAATCTGTGCCGGGCGTATAACGCAGCGTTGTGTTATCGATGACCACGGTATCCCCGGCCATGGAAGAGGTGGCGGACGTGATGATCAGCGTGTCGCCATCGGCATCACTGTCGTTGGCGAGCACCGGCACCACGGCGGTGCTGTTGCGAAGGACCGCCGCGGTGTCATCCACGGCAACGGGCGCCGTGTTGTCCGTTGCCATGACGAAAACACCGCCGGGGTCGACAACGGCGTTGTTGGCCGTGCGGTCGCCGTCGTTCGGCCCGCCGTCCTCGATGGTTATTTGCACACACCAGCAGCCGGGATTCAGGCCCGGGGTATAGGCGGCGCTGCCCGGCGGGGGGCAATAGCCGGGTTCGCCCGGTGCGCTGCTCAGGGCGTTTGCCGCATCCTCCACAAAGGTCTGCCATTGTTCCTGGTCGGTGTATTTCCGGTACACGGCGTGATCCGGTACTGGTTGGCGCTGGGGCAGAACGATACGATAGCTTTGGCCGGTATCCGGCAGCCCGGTGGCAAGAAAATCAAAGATGCCGCCGATGTTGTCCGCCGCCGGATCACCGGGCAGTTCGGGTGCCGCCAACTGGGCGCCCCCGCCTTGACCGGTTAGGGAATAACGGCTGAGACGCAGACAGACCCCCGGATCGCCTTCGAGGATATATCCATTGTCCCCGACGACCTGTTCCGGCAGCTCGCTGCAGTTGCGGGGGGGGGTCAGATAGTCCGGGATGCCGTTATTGTCCGTATCCCCATAGCCTTCTTCGGCATCCGGAATGCCGTCCCGGTCCGTGTCCATGGTGTCGGAAAGCGGCGGCAGGCCGGCCACGAGGTTCAGGTGGAGGCGTGCTTTGGTGCTGCGTTCCGTTCCGCCGTCCGGAACATCGGTGACGACGATGGTTATCGTATAAACGCCTGGGGCCATGGCCGACGGATCAAAGACAAAGCTGCCTCCGGTTTCCGCCGGATGCACCAGCGCGGCATCCGTTTCGGACCAGTCGTACAGGTGGTCGTCGTCGATATTGGGATCTTCAACGATGGAAACCACCGTGACCGGTCCCGCATCACTGCTGATCAGGGTACGCGTTTCACCGTCTTGCATGGCGCGGAGCTGCACCGTGGGGGCGATATTGCCTTCGGTGATCGTTGCCGTGTATTGGGAATGCGCTCCCCGGTTGACAGCGGCATCCATGGTGAGGACAACCGTTTCATCCTCTTCGTCCAGACTGTCGGAGGCGACGGTGAAGGAGAACACCGTGGCGGTGCCCGCCGTGATGGTGACGGACCCGTCGACAAGATCGTGGTCCGCTGGATAAGCCGCGTTGCCCCCCACCGTGTAAGGAACCGTCACCGGGTAGACCGGAGAGGGACCGTTGAGTTCCACCTGTACCGTCACGGTCTGGCCTTCAATGACGATTTCGTCCTTGCTGAAGGAAACAAGGGGCCGGACGTGGACGGTTTGGCCCGTCACCGTTCTGTTTCCCCATCGGTCAACGGTTTCCCAGTAAGCGAGGTGGAGGCCCGGGCGGAAGAAGGTGATGCCGTCCACCACCGAAACCGGCAGGCTTTTGCCCAGGGCATCCACCGCCCGGGCAATGCCGAGGTCGACCTTGGTGTACAGGCCGGTGGCGTCCACCCAGATGTCTTCCGGGACAGCGATGGCGGGTGCCCTGAAGCTGTCAGGGTCTGCCGGATCCGTTCCGGAGATGGCTTCCACCACATCCGGCACGCCGTCACCGTCCGTGTCCCGGTACGCGCCGGCGGCCTCCGGGTCGGTACCGTCTTCGGATTCCTTGATGTCCGGTACGCCGTCGCCGTCGGTGTCGATATCATCGGGCACGCCGTCGTTGTCGGCGTCGGGATCCTTTGCGTCTGGGATGCCGTCGCCGTCGGTGTCACCGCCGCCCTCAACGCTGTCCGGGATGCCGTCGTTGTCGGCGTCGGGATCCTTCGCGTCTGGGATGCCGTCGCCGTCGGTGTCGCCGCCGCCCTCAACGCTGTCCGGGATGCCGTCGTTGTCGGAATCAGGATCCTTTGCGTCTGGGATGCCGTCGCCGTCGGTGTCACCGCCGCCCTCAACGCTGTCCGGGATGCCGTCGTTGTCGGCGTCGGGATCCTTCGCGTCTGGGATGCCGTCGCCGTCGGTGTCGCCGCCGCCCTCAACGCTGTCCGGGATGCCGTCGTTGTCGGCGTCGGGATCCTTCGCGTCTGGGATGCCGTCGCCGTCGGTGTCGCCGTCGCCCTCAACGCTGTCCGGGATGCCGTCTCCGTCCGCGTCTGGCAGGGGCACCACCGTTATCTCCAGGCGGCCGGCGGCCGTCCCGCCCCGGCCATCGGTAATGGTGTAGGAAACCGTGTCCAGGCCCGTAAAACCGGTGGCAGGGGAGAAGGTCAGGGTGTTGTCTGCGTTCACGGTCACCGCGCCGCTGGCGGCGGTTGCTGCCGTAACGGTCAGGTCACCGCCGTCCACGTCCGTGTCGTTGCCAAGGACATCGACGGTGACGTCCGTGCCCAGAAAGGTTTGGGCGGTATCGTCATTGGCCGTGGGCGGATCATTGACCGGTGTGACGGTGATGGTTACCTGCACTGCATTGCTTTGGGCCATGCCGTCGGAGACGAAATAGACGAACCCGTCGGTATCGGTTTCACTGCCGCTGTGCACATAGGTGAACCCGCCGTCGTCCTGGAGGGTGAGGGCGCCGTTGGTGGGGCCGGTTTCCAGGATGGCCGTCCGGGCCGGGCCGTCGGGATCCACGTCGTTGGCCAGGACACCGGGGGCGTTGATGGTCAGGGTGTGGCCTTCGGCCACCACATAGGCATCGGATACCGCTGTGGGGGCATCGTTTCCGGGCGAAATGGTCAGGGTGACCGTGACGGTGTTGCCGTCACCGTGGCCGTCGTTGGCGTTGTACACGAAGCTGTCGGTCGGGGCTTCGGTGCCGTCGTGGGTGTAGGTGAATCCGCCGTCTCCGTTGAAGATGAGCGTGCCGTGATCCACGTTCGATACCAATGCCGCGGTCAAGGTGTCGAAATTCGCGTCCGTGTCATTGGCCAGAACGCCCAGATCGGCGGAAACGGTCAGGGTATTGCCCTCGGTGACGGTGTAATTGTCCGCGACGGCAACGGGGAGGAATTGCGCGGTGACCGTGACCGTCACATTCTGGGTGTCCGTCCCGCCGGCGCCGTCGTTCGCCGTCAGGATCATTTCATACACATTGTCGCCGTTATCGTCCGCCGGCGCATCGAAAGCCGGGGGGGCTGAAAAGGCAAGAGCCCCGGCGCCGTCCACGGTCAACAACGCGGCATCCGTTCCGGAGAGGCTGAAGGTGACCGGGTGGTCGTCTGCGTCCACCGCAGTGGCTGTGCCCACGGCGGTCCTTCCCTCCACAACGGAAAATGTATCGCCGGAGGTGATGCGCGGTGCCGTATTGGCGTCGTTGACGGCAATGGAAAAGGGCCCCAGGGTATCGGCGGCGCCTGCCCCGTCGGTGACGGTGATGCTGATGGCGTCGTAGGTGGTGGGGCCGGTATCGCCGTCTTCGGCACCGGGGGTTCCGGAAATTTCACCGGTGGTCATGTCAAACTCGGCCCAGGCGGGCAGGTTGACCACCGAAAACCGGTGGATGTCCACGTCGTCGGTGTCCGTCAGGGTGGGCGTGAAGCTGTAGGCCGCGCCTTCGTCCACTGCCGCGGACGGCACACCCGTAAGGCTCGGGGGGGTGTTGACCGCGTTTACGACGATGTTGAAGGCCGGCAGGGTGTCGCTGTTGCCCCCGGCATCGGATACGGTGATGCCGATGTCCGTATAGACGCCGGCGTCCGGGTTACCGGGCGTGCCGGATATTTCCCCGGTGCTTGTGTTGAACGCGGCCCAGGACGGCTGGTTGACGATGGTGAAGGAAACCGCGTCGCCGTCCGGGTTGGTGACCGTTGGAATGAAGCTATAAGCGGTGCCGGCCGTGGTCACGTCCGTTGGGGTGCCGTCGATGCTCAAGAGGGGAGAGGAGACGATGGGCTCTTCGACGGGCGGGGGCGGATCGCCGGGGCCCGGATCCGATGGGTCCTCGGATGCTTCGATGTCGGCGATGACGTCATCGAAATCCCGTTCATCGAGGCTGGTATAATACACGAAACGAGCGGCCTGTCCGGGCGCCAGCGAACCGGCCTCGAAGGTGATGGTGATGGCCGTATCGCTTCGAATGGTGCTGTTTTTGGACACGGGCGCGTCCCAGGCGCGGGAATCATAAGGGTTGCTGTTTGAAAAACCGAAAATGGACGCCCGGGTGCGATCGTCCTTGGAATAGAAAAAAATGGGCATGCGGGAGCCGTTCTTCTTATACACCGGGTCCGCATCGCTGTATGTTTTGGCCACCACCACTTCTTTTCCGTCCCCGTCGGCGATGGTTTTCAGCACCGTGTTGTCGGTGGCGTATGAGCCGCCCTGATCCTTCGTGTTGTCGGGATCGAACGTGCGCATATACCGGGCGCTGGTCCAGCTGTCGCCCGAGATGTTGGACAAGGTGACCTCGTTGCGGAAAAAGGCGTCTCCTTCGGTGAACAGCACTTTCTGCTGAATGACCATCCGCCCTTCCCAGGTGGACTTGATGGTGGCGGACAGGACATCGCCCGACGAGGTGTTTTCCACGGTGGTTGTCATGTTGCGGGCATACCGCCGGGCCGCGTTGGAATTGGTGTAGGTGTTGCCTCCCTGGCGGTAGCCCACGGCGAAGCGCTCTTCGGGTGTGCCGGGAAGGAAATAATCCATGCGCAGGTCCAGCCCCTGGCCGAACTGGTCCGGGTCGTGGCTCATGCCCACCTGGGAACGCACGGCGGTGCCGTAGAAGGTGTCCGGCTTCGCAGAGACCGTGCCGAAATCCCCCCAGCCGCTGATGCCCAGTTCGATGACATGGCCGCCGAGGAACAATTCGCCGTCGCCATTGCGCAGGCTGCGGGCGTCCCAGGGTTGCGGTTCACCGGCTTCGTCCGTTACGGTGACAAGCAACACCTGGGTGTCGGTGTCGGTTCCGTCCGTGGCCTGGAGGGTCAGTTCGTAGACATTGTCGCCATCATTGTCGGCGGGCGCTTCGAAATCAGGCGGGCTGACGAAGGTCAGGTTTCCGGTCAGGGCATTGATGGTGAACCGGAGGCTGTCCGCGCCGCCGATAATGGTATAAGTGACCGGCGCGGCACCGCGAACGGCAACGGCCCGTGTGACCGCCACCGTGTTTTCCGGCACGGTTACGGCACCGGGGTCTTCTCCGTCGCTGGCGATGCCGAAGGGGCCGTGGTCCATGCGGTAATCACTGATGCCGTCAGCGTCCGCGTCATTGAAATCAGACGGATCGGCGGGGTTTGTGGGCGGCGTGTCCCGGTTTTCCACATAATCCGGAACGCCGTCTCCGTCCGTGTCGGAGATGTCCCCGTCGTCGTTGGGATCGGTGCCGTCCGAAATCTCCTGCGTATCGGGCACGCCGTCTCCGTCCGTGTCCGATACCGTCAGGGTCAGGCTTTTTGCGAAGGTGCCGCCGGCGGTGTCATCCGTTTCGATGCGCACGGCATAGCTGCCGATGGCAAGATCCGCGTCATTGGCCCGGAGAGAGTTCCCGCTGATATTGAACAGCGCATTGTGGGTGTCGCCGGCTCCGGCCACGAGCGTGTAAGTAAACGCCACGGAATCCGGATCCACGGAAGACAATGTGCCCACAACACCGTTGGCCCCGGTGGTGACATCGATTTCAGAACTGGAAAGGGAGATGTCGGTGGGGGGGTCGTTGACCGGGGTGATGGACAAGGTGGCCGAGGCCGATCCGGTGGTGCCGTCGAAGGCCTTTGCTTCCACCGTGTAGGTGCGGGAGGCGGGGGGGGCGTCGGACGTGTTGTGGTATGCCACCCGGCGGGCGATGGCGGTGACGATGGCGTTGGTGATGGACGCGGCGGACACGATGCGGATATTGTCCACGTAAAGGCTGGCCCCCACCCCTTTGCCGCCGGTGGCATCGTAGGTGCCGCAGATGAACTCGAATTTATACGTGCCCGTGCTGGGAATGGCGGCGTTGGTGGTTTTCCACGTCTGGGTGTCGCCCCGTTGGGAAAACAGCTGGGTCCTTGTGTCGTCTCCGGTGCCGAAGGTGTCGTCGGCCCCGGCGCCGATCAGGTAGCCGAACACCTCGTACCAGTCTCCGCCGTTGATGGCGGACCAGTCGACGTACAGCTGGTCCCCGTTTTCGGCCGTGAAGGGGCTGCTGAGAATATAGGGGCCGTGAAGCGAGCCGTACCCGTCCGGCTGTGTGCCGGCTTGGGGCGGGTTTTCGAACGTGATGGTGCCGGTGCTGTAAAGGCGCAGGGCGTAGGCGCCGCTGCTTTTTTCCGTTGTCTGAACCGTTATGTTGAAGGACATTCCGGCGGCGGCGGCCATGTCGATGGTGCCGGTGCCGGAACCGAAGCCCGCCGTGACATAGGGGATGGCGAGGCCATCCAGGGCGGCGCCGTAATCCTGGGCGTAGGTTGTCCATCCGCTGGTGTCCCCGGTTTCAAAACCGGCGTTTGTCAGGGGGCTGGAAAAGTTGACGACCAGAGACTTTCCGGAAAGGCCGTTGTTGATGGCGTCCACCACCCCGACCTGGTCGGTTCCCGCGCCGTTTCCCATGAAGACATCCGTGCCCACCACCGAGATCTCCCCGTTCGCCGTGGGATCCGCGGAACTGGTCAGAGTCCAGTTGTCCGCCGCTTCGGGGTCGCTCACTGAAAACTTCAGATAACCGTCGGCATACTCGTTTCCTCCGGAAAACGATATGTCGCTGTCCACGACGGCCGCCGCCGCCTGTTCGGTGGTGTTGAAGTCGGAGAGATTCCCAACAACCGGAAGGCCCGCCCGGGCATGGAAGGTCCATCCAAGGACGATTACAAAACATACAAAGGAAAGCAGTGCCCTGTTGCGGGAAAGGTGGGTCATCTTGAACGCTCCTTTTTGCGCCATGTGGCAGGGGTGAAAGTTCGGAATTTCCAGAAGGCCGCCGGAAGTCTTTTCCCGCCTGCCCCCCCACCGCTTCGATATTGTATTGTCCGGCCGTCCCTGGGGCGTTATCGCAGCAACAGGGCCTTTTCCGGCGATGTTTACGCTAAGACTATCCTTTTCCTGCGGCCTGCGTCAACAGATTTGCCGGAAACGCGCGTCATGCGTGCGTTTCCGGCATCTGCGGCGTTATCGGTTGCATTCCGTACACCTCTGGTTTTCGGCGGCCGTTCCAGAGTCGGAAAATCGGGTGTGGTCAAGGTGTGCGGAAAATTAAAAACAACGCCGTCAGGGGGCGAAAGGTCTGTTTTGGGATGGACGGATTGTCATCACATGGGGTGGGCGCTATTTCAGGCTGCGGTAATAGCTGTCCAGGGTATAGACCGCCGCCAGGGGGTTATGTCCCAGGACCCTGTCCTTGACGGCCAGCACGGTGCAGGGGGCGGCGGCGTACTTGAAAAACAAGGAGTCATGCCCAACGCAAAGTCCCAAAAGGACGTTGAAGTCCGTTTCCGCCCGGTTCAGCACCAGGGCCTGGAGAACGGGGTTGCACATGGTTTCCGGGGCGCCCGGGTCGATTTGCCGGGAGCGGTCGATACCGATGTGCTCCTTGGATACCCCCCCGGTTTTGCAAACCACCGACACCACGGCAAACCCCCGGGAAGTGAATATCCGCTCCACTGCGGCGGCTTCGTTTCTGAGCCCCATGCAAAAGGCAAGGCCCAAGCGGCGGTAGCTCATTTTTTGGGAGAACGCCATGATTTCTTCGATGCGGGTGTTGCAACCCCTTGCCTTTTCGTAGCCTCGTTCCCGGTGCATGTATCCTTCCGCTTCCTGCACGGAGGCCTGGTGCGCGAATTCACCGACGCCGGGGGCGTCAGCGTAGATGTCGAGGCTTTGCCGGGTCAAATCCGGCATGTTCCGGGTGGGGCAGAAACCGGGTGCCTTGCCGTTTTCGGTTCGGCACAACCGTTGATCGGGTGCCAGGGGGCAGCGTGCACATCGGGGTGGGTCGGTTGCCATGTGGAACTCCTTTTAATCAGCACCGGCGGTCGGTTTTTCCGGTTCTCAATAACGGCATTCCGGGCAAGTGTCAACCGATCCGGGGCCCCACGTCCCTATTTTTTTCTTGACAGACCATGGCGCTGCGATGTTCAATGGCTGCGAAAGATCGTCATGAAGACGATGCGGCGCAAGACGCCGGAGCGGTCGCATCCGGCAAAACAATACCGCCCCGGGAGCCAGGCCCGCCATGGCCGGGTTTGCCCGGCTCATGTTCCGGTGACCGCCCACGAGAGCCACGAAGGCCAAAGGACGATGCATGTCCGGTGTCGTGGTTTTTCTTATTTGAACGGAATGCGCCGTCGGGATGCCGGCGGCGTTCCAGGATGGAGCGGAGTGGATGCTGAAACAAATTTGCGTTATCGACGGACAGGGGGGCGGCATCGGTGCCACGCTCATCAAATACATCAAGGGCGCCTTTGGTGAAGGCGTCGAGTTGGTGGCGGTCGGCACCAACGCCATTGCCACGGCCCAGATGCTAAAGGCCGGCGCCAACAAGGGGGCCAGCGGCGAAAACGCCATCTGCCGGACCGCGGCGGCGACGGATTGCATTGTCGGACCGGTGGCCGTCACCTGGGCCAATGCCATGCTCGGTGAGGTGACCCCGAAAATGGCCGAGGCTGTTGCAAGCAGCCCGGCCCGGAAAATACTGCTGCCCCTTTACCAGGAAAACATCGAGTTGGTGGGGCTGCCCAAAGAGCCGTTGCCGCATTTGGTACAGGCGGTGGTGGAGAAATTAAAGGAGGTACTGACACATGTGTGAAGCCAATGCGTATTTGATCAAAGACGGAGAAGAACAACTCATCATGGAGTCCGTGGACCTGGTGGAGCCCGTGGAAGGCGGAGATTGGCGCCTGGTGGGTATCTTCGGCGACCAGAAGACCGTTCACGGCAGGATAAAAGGCATGCACCTGGTCGACCATAAAATCGTGTTTGAAGAATAAATTGACTGCGTCAACCTGCCCGATATGCCAAGGGCGTCAATTGAAGATGCCAAAATAAAGGCCGTGGGAAGAAAGCGCTGTCCGGCCAGGTTTGTCTCCGGTCGCGTCTATTGAATTGCCGGCGGCGGCGTGTGCCCGGCTGCGTATCGCTTCCCGTGGCTTGACGGCGCGGCCGCATTCCGCGGCCTCTTAAAGAATCCCCTGCTTCCGTGTTCCCGAGCAGCCGGCTTGAAGTGCGTCGGAAGCGGCGGCAGAAAAATATTTCTGACACGTTACTGTTGACAACCCCGTGGACCACCGCATACCATGGGGCATTTGAATCTGGCCACCCCCAAAGGATTGTTGTTCATGTATCATTATTTCGGCTTTACGTGAGGGCGCTGCAACCATTTTACCCGGGTTCGGTAAATACGCTTTTACGTGGCCGAGACATTGATCTCCCGCCGCTGTTTTAACATCGCATGACATCATAACGTATTGCATCGGCTTCAGCCTTTCCGAAACCCGGAAACTTACCGGCGCCATGGTCGTATGGCCATTGACGATTTATTCGGAAAGGAGAAACAGAAGATGAAGAAATGCACTGTCGCCGTTCTTGCAGGCACCGTTTTGTCGGTGTTGTCCGCAATTGCCGTTGCCGCCGATGGCACGCCGCCCCAATCATCCCGACCGGTGGCCTTTGTTTCCGAGCCCGGGTTCAACTTCGCTCCGGTGTTGGAAGGAGAGGTGGTGACCCATACCTTTACGGTCAGGAACACGGGAACGGCCCCGTTGATAATTCAGCGGGTCAAGGCATCCTGCGGGTGCACCACCGCCGACTATACCAGGCAGATCGACCCGGGCGGGCAGGGCGGTGTCACCCTGAACCTCAGAACAAAAGGATACGGCGGGGGGACCGTGGTGAAGTCCGCAACGGTCTTCACCAACGATCCTTCCGCGAAGAATATCCGGCTCCACCTCACCGGCCGGGTGGATCGGTTGGCCGAGATCACGCCGGAAATCGTCCGTTTTGTCGGCCCGGTGGGAGACATTTCCCCAACGGTTGTCGTGATTTCGCCCTCTGACGCCCATCCCTTTGAGATCGTGGGGTTGCCGGTTACCACCACGGAAAACGTTCGCTGCAAAATTGAACCCCATGCGGGCGAATACCGGCTCACCGTCGAAAATATGAAAGAGACCGAAGGCAAATATTTCGGCACCATCACGCTGTCGACGAACCATCCCAAACAACCGGCCATAACCATCCGGGTGGTGGGGGATATCCGCTCCGCCGCAGGAGACGGTGCACAGGCGCAGTAGGTCCGGTTACAATCGATGACAGCTAACAAAGAGGAGTTAGGAAATGCCGACACTTGTATTGAACCACAGGACAGTCCAGTTCGAACATGGCCGCACCATCCTGGAGGTGGCAAGGGAAAACGGGGTGGACATTCCCACCCTTTGTCACTTGGAGGGCGTCAGTGCCACCGGCGCTTGCCGGATTTGCGTGGTGGCGGTCGAGGGGATGCGTACCCTGGTGCCGGCCTGCGCCACCCCGGCCACGGGGGGCATGGTGGTTTACACAGAATCTGCCCGGGTGGTGCAGGCCCGCCGGGTGATCATCAATCTATTGCTGGAAAGCGGCAATCATACGTGCGCCGCCTATTGCAGGAATGCCGCGTCCTGGCACCAGGCAAAACGCGCGGCCATGGCCGCCGGGAAGCAAGAAGCGCTCTGCCCGGCCTGGGGTGACTGCCGGTTGCAGGATTTGGCGTTCCGGTACCAGGCGTTCGGCCTGACCGGCGTGACGGCTGAACGGTTGTATGCGCCGCCGGATTTGTCCAACCCCATGATTGTGCGGGACGCTTCCCGTTGCATTTTGTGTGGCCGGTGCGTGCAGGCATGCAACGCGGTGCAGGTCAACCAGGCCATTTCCTTCGGATACCGGGGCAAAGACGCCAGAATCATTGCCGGCGGGGACCGGCCGCTTGCGGATTCCGATTGCGTTTTTTGCGGCCAGTGCGTGCAGGCCTGTCCCGTGGGGGCTCTAGTGGAGAAAAAGGCGATGCCCCACTGGCGGCCCTGGGAGGTGGAAAAGGTGCGTACCACCTGCCCCTATTGTGGTGTGGGCTGCCAGCAGTGGCTGCACGTTCGCGAAGGCAAGGTCGTCAAGGTGACGGCGGTCGAGGATGCGGCGCCCAACCGGGGACGCCTTTGCGTCAAGGGCCGCTTCGGATACGATTTCATCTATTCGGAAGAACGCTTGAAGACGCCCCTCATCCGGGAAGGGGATGCCTTTCGGGAGGCCTCCTGGGACGAGGCCTTGGACCTGGTGGCCGGGACGTTCAACCGCATTGTCGACCAACACGGGCCCGATGCCATCGCAGGCATCAGCTGCGCCCGCAGCACAAATGAAGATTCCTACAATATGCAGAAGCTCTTCCGCGCGGTGATCGGGACCAACAACATCGATCATTGCGCAAGGACGTGTCATGCGCCCACAGTGGCGGGGCTGGCCCAAGCCTTCGGATCAGGCGCCATGACCAACTCTTTCGCCGAGTTCGAGAAGGCGAAGATGTTTTTCGTCATCGGCTCCAATATGACGGAGGCCCATCCCGTGGCCGCCACCTTCGTCAAACAGGCCGTGAAAAACGGTGCCCGACTGATTGTGGTCGATCCCCGTCGAAACGGCATCGCCGCGCATGCCACCACTTTTCTGCAAATCAAAGTGGGCACGGACGTCGCCTTCATAAACGGGCTCATGCATGTGCTGATCACCGAGAATTTGTACGATGGGGATTATGTGGCCTCCTGTACCACCGGGTTCGCGGAAATGAAGAAAACCGTCATGGCCTATCCGCCGGAACGCGCTGCCGAAATCTGCGGAGTGCCGGCCGCGGGGATACGAGACGCGGCCCGGCAGTTGGCCGCCGCCAGGCCCGCCATGCTCATCTACACCCTGGGGATTACCGAACACACCTGTGGTGTCAACAACGTACTGAGTTGTGCGAATTTGCAGATGCTGCTGGGCAATGTCGGATTCGCATGCGGCGGTGTGAATCCGCTCCGGGGGCAAAACAACGTGCAGGGGGCCTGTGACATGGGAGCGCTTCCGGGGGATTTTCCGGGTTATCAGAAAGTAGGCGACCCTGCGGCCCGGCGGAAGTTCGAAACGGCCTGGGGGCGGCCCCTGCCCGCATCGCCGGGACTGATGATTCCGGACATGATTGACGGCCTTTCCGACGGATCGGTCAAAGCGCTTTATGTGTTCGGGGAAAACATCGCCAACACCGAGCCGGACATCCGTCATGTGGAAGAATGTCTCCGGTCCGCCGAATTCCTCGTCTGTAACGATATCTTTCCAACGGAAACCACCCGCTTTGCCCATGTGGTGTTTCCGGCCGCGGCCTGGTGCGAGGATGACGGCACCTTCACCAACAGCGAACGCCGGGTGAGCCGGGTGCGGAAGGTGTCACCGCCCCCCGGACAGGCGAAACCAAATTGGTGGATTTTCCGTGAAATCGCACGCCGCATGGGCGATAAGTGGGCCGCCGACAGTGCCGGGGAAATCTGGGACGGTGAAGTGGCACGGCTCTGTCCTTTGTTTGCGGGCATCAAATATCCCAGGATCGCGCACGACGGTCTCCAATGGCCGGTTCCCGACGAAGAACACCCCGGCACCACCTGCATGCACCGGGACGGGAAATTCAGTGGCGGCCTGGGCAAATTCACCGCGGTTGAATGGACGCCGCCGGCGGAAGAGGCCGATGATCTATACCCCTTTGTGCTGAGCACCGGTCGACGCCTGTATCATTACCACACCCGCACCCAGACCGGCCGCTGTGAGGGCTTCAACGACCTTCTGGGGCAGGAGAGCGCCGATATTTCACCGGAGGACGCCGCGGCCATGGGAATCATGCCGGGAGAAAAGATCCGTCTTGTCTCCCGGCGCGGAGCGGTCACGGTGGCCGCCAGGATCACCGAAGAGGTGCCGCCGGGTCTGATATGGATGGCATTCCATTTTCGGGAAAGTTGTGCCAACTGGTTGACAAACCCGGCCGTGGACCCGGTGTCCAAGACCGCCGAGTTCAAGGCTTGCGCGGTGCGCATCCAGAAGATACCGGCGCAATGTTCCCCTTGCGGGGACGGAACGCGGGCCGCATGAAAAAACGCTTGACGTATCCGTACCGTTCGGCTAAGAAGAGCGGTCAGAAGCACGGCGGCAGAAGCTGCGGAAGAGAAGCAACGGGGCATTGCCCCTTTTATATAGCATACAAGGGCGCCGTCCAGGCGGCGCCCACGTCATAGCGCATCGAACAAAAAAGGCCACGAAGGCTATCCTCTCCCTTGAAGGGGAGGTGCTTTCGTGGCCTTTTTTTGTTTTCTCGGTGCGATGAGCGTGTGGGAAGGAGGCACGGTGCGGTTCATAATTTTTTCGACATACCGGCGGCAACGGTTCGCAAGGGCCCTTCTGGGTGCCGGGGTGGCGCTGCTTGCGGCGGCGTGGAACGTATCGCCGGCGGCGGCGGGGGTGGACGAACAGGTAAAGCAGCCCGTGGCGGAAGCCATCCGGATCCGCCAAGAGACGCAGAAGGACGAAGACCTGTGGAATGAAAGAAAGCAAGAACTTCTCCAGCGGTTGGAAACGCTGGCGCAAGCCGGGCAGGCCCTATCCGTGCGGGAAAAAACACTTCGGGAGAAGAACGCGGCAACATCACGCCGTGTTGAAGAAAAGAAGCAGGCCCTGGCCGACATGCAAGACATCCAGACACGCATCGCTCCCTTTATCCGTTCGCAATTGCGGGAACTTAACGACCACATCACAACCGGTTTGCCGTTTTTGAGGGCGGAGCGCCGGCGGCGGTTGGAGCGTCTGGAGACCATGCAGGCGGATCCCGATATCGCCGTGAGCGAGAAGTTCCGCAAGGTAATGGAAGCCCTGCAGGTGGAGGCCGAATACGGCGGCACCATCGAAGTCTGCCGGGAAACCATTTCATGCGAAGGCCGGCGGCTGTTGGTGGACGTTCTCCGGCTGGGAAGCGTCGGGCTCTTTTTTCAGACCCTGGATGCGCGTACCTGCGGGTTTTACAACGTGGCCACGGGCGCCTGGGAGACGCTTGCCGCCGGATGCGGCCGGGACATCCAGGCCGCCGTGGACATGGGCGCCAAAAGACGCGCCGCCGAACTTGTCACCCTGCCCATTGGAAGGATACGGCCACGATGAAGCTGAAGACGATGTTCAGATACGGATGGATTGTCGGGGTGTTGCTGGCGGGGGGATCGGCGGCGTTTGCGGTGGAGGACATGCGCGATCTTCACCGGAAAGTGGCGGAGACCCGGCAGATGCTGCAAATGCGCGCCGCCGCCGAAGAGGCATCCGCCAGGCGGGAGGCCGCCGCCAGCCGGGAGATGATTGCAGACGATGCGGCGGCCTTGACCGCCGCGGTCGAAAAGGCGCAGGCGACGGTGGACGGACTGGAAAAAGCGGTGGCGGCCTTGGAGGCCGAAGAACAACGACTGGAAGCCCAGGAAACCGCCCTGGTGGAGAAATGCGCCCATACCGACGGCGTGGTGCGCGAATTGGCGGGGGTGGTGCGGGTCAATGCCGAGGACACCCTGGCCTTGGCGGACGGAAATTTCCAGAACGCACTGGTTCCCCAAGAGATGGCATCCTTGCGGCAGATCATCGAGCAGGCGCGTTTTCCGGGCATGGATGTAATAGAACGCATGGCCGCCTGCCTGTGGGAAGAGATTCGCAACGCCGGCAAGGTGTATCTGACCCGTGCCGACATCATTGATCGCTCCGGCGCCGCCGTTGCCGCCCAGGTGCTGGTGGTCGGCCGTTTCACGGCGGCATACCGCGCCGGGGGGGAGACGGGCTTTCTGAACCCCGTGCCGGTGGAGGGGAAGCTCTTCGCCCTGTCCCAGCTGCCGCCGCGGGGCATGCGCAAACAGCTTGAACGGTACATGGATGCACAGACGGACCGGGTGCCCATGGACATCTGCCGGGGCGCGGCCCTGGGACAGCTGACCGACAAGCTGAGCCTGTGGCGGCAGATTCCAAAGGGCGGCCCTCTGGTATGGCCTATTTTGGCCATACTGGTATTGGGCGCGGGCATTGTCGCAGAGCGGGGGATTTATCTTCTGAGAAAGAAAAGCGATGCGGACGGCCTTTCCGCCCGTCTGGACCGCTTGGCCGCGGACGGGAATTGGCAGGCGTGCAAGGATGCCTGCCGCCAGGATGCCGCTAAACCCGTTGCCCGGGTGGTGGCGGCGGGCCTGGACTGCCGTCTCATGGAACGCGAGGCCATGGAAAACGCCCTGCAGGAGGCCATCCTCAAAGAGGTGCCGCCCATGGAGCGCTTTCTGTCCACCCTCGGGATGCTGGCGGCCATCGCCCCGTTGCTCGGGCTGCTGGGAACCGTCACCGGCATGATCGACACCTTCCACGTGATCACCAGGCACGGGACCGGTGATCCGCGGCTCATGTCCGGGGGGATCTCCGAGGCCCTGGTCACCACCATGCTCGGCCTGTCGGTGGCCATTCCCATCATGCTGGCCCACACGCTGCTCAACCGGGAGGTGGAAAAGCGCATCGGCCAGATGGAGGAAAAGGCCGTTTCCCTTTTGAACCTCGTGCAGAAACACCGTGATGTCGCTGCTTGAGTTGTTGCATACCGGCTTTTCGCGGATCGGTGCGCATGTCGCGGCGGGCGGAGCGCTCATGCTGCCGCTGGCCGCGGTCAGCGTGGTCATGTGGGTGCTGATTATCGACCGGGTGCTTTTTTTCCGGCGTTTGTACCGGAAAAACATGCGCTTCCAGGTGGCCTGGGAGCATGTGTCCGGCGGCCGCATGCCGGCGCCCGGGGAGTACAGCGGCGCTGTTTCCCTTCTGGTGGGCAGGTTTCTGGCGGCCCGCACCGGCGACCGGACCCTGGACCGCTTTATTCTCGACGAGACCGTCCTGGGGATCAACCGGGGCTTGTCCGCGGGGCTTCCGATAATCGGCGTGCTGGCCTCGGTGGCGCCGCTGTTGGGGCTTTTGGGGACGGTTACCGGCATGATCGCCACCTTCGATGTGTTGGCGATTTTCGGGACCGGAAACGTCAAGGCCATGGCCGGCGGCATTTCCGAGGCCCTGATTACCACCCAGACAGGTCTGCTGGTGGCCATTCCCGGGTTGTACATGAAGGGCTTTCTGGAGCGCCGGGCCCGGAACCTGACAAAACGAATCGCCGCGGCCGGACTTTTTCTGCGGCGGCGGCTGTGATGAAGGAGACATGCATGATCAACGTTAACGCAGGAAGGCGCAGCCGGCGGGCCGCAACGGAGCTGAACATCGCGCCCCTCATCGACATGGTGTTCATCCTGTTGATCTTTTTTCTGGTCACCACCAGTTTCGTCAAGGAAACCGGTATCGACGTCTCCCGGCCTACGGCCGCCACGGCCACCGTGCAGAAGAACACGACCATTTTGATCGGTATCGACGCCGAGGACCGGGTATTTATCGATCGTCGGGAGGTCGATGTGCGGGCCGTTCGGGCGAACGTGGAGCGGGCCCTGGCGGAAAGTCCCGACGGGGCCGTGGTGGTGGTGGCGGACAGTGAAAGCAATACCGGAACAGCCATTCGGGTGATGGACGGATGCCGCATGGCCGGTGCCGAAAACGTGTCCCTGGCGGCCCGGCTGCCGGGAGATGCGGGAGGGCTTTGACCCATGAATGTTGTACGGGAGGCCGCCCCGGGTTGCGCCGCCGGAAGGAGGGGACGGGGGCATTGGGCGGTGGCCGTGGGCGGCGCGGTGCTGTTGAATCTGGCCCTGTTCGCCGTCATGCCGGGCCTTCGGCAACAGGTGGGGCCGGTCACGGACACGGGGCCGCCCCTGTCCCGCATCAATGTCGTTCGGCTGAAGCGGCCCGATACGCCGGCGCAACGGACCAGTTCCCAGCCGCCGGTGCCGCCGCCGGCCCTCCGGCAGCCGCCGGTGTCAGCCCCTCCGGCGCCGGCTTTTGCCCCCCGGCTCTCCTTTGCCGTGAATCCCCGGTTGCCCCGGATGTCCGATACCGTTGCGTTGCCGGTCATCACACCGGCGGGCTCCGCCGCAGCGGTGCTGGGCAGTGCATTCGGGGTGGAAGACCTGGATTCCGGGCTGAACCTGCTGGTGCGGGTGCCTCCGGTATACCCCGTGAGTGCCAAGCACCGGGGAATCGAGGGATGGGTGCGGGTGCGCCTGGAGGTGGAAGAAGACGGGCGTGTGGGCAGCGTAAGGGTGCTGGAGAGTGCGCCGGCGGGGGTGTTCGACCAAAGCGTGGTGCGGTGCGTATCCGGCTGGCGGTTTCAGCCGGGAACCGTTGACGGAACACCGGTCAAGGCATGGGCCGAGACAACGGTCCGGTTCCAACTGAAATGATGATATCGCGACAAGAGGTGGCGGCCGTGGGGCCTGGTATGCGGGGCGTTCCATTTTTCTTTCTGGTCTTTTTCTTTCTTCTCCTGTGGGATTGCTGCGGCGTGGGGGGGGCGTTGGCCGAACCCGGACCGGTTCCCCCGCCGGCAAGGGCGGCGCTGTCAAGGGCCCAGGCCCTCATCGGAGAAAGCGATTACGGGGGCGCACTGGCGGTGCTCAACGACTTTCGATCCCGCTGCGGCGCACCCGGCTTGCAGGCGGACGCGGATCCCAGGGGGTGCCGGCACGCGGAAGTCTTGTTTGCCATGGGAACCTGCCACCTGCTCATGGGCGATTGTGACCAGGCGGTCCCGCTGCTCTCCGCGGCCCTTGAAAAAGATGCCGACCATATGGGTGCGCGGTTGAACATGGCAAAGGCCGCCTACGAGACCGGTGATTTCCGGCTGGCGGGCCGCTGCTTCGAGGATGCCTACCGGCTGGACCGGGAGAAAAAGCCGGTGCATCTGTTTTACGCCGCCGCCGCTTATCAGGCCGGGGACATGATTCCCGGGGCTCTGGCGGTTTTCGAACGGCTGTTTGCCGCCCACCCCGCGGACATCCAAACCGCCTGGCGGGAGCAATACGTGCGGGCATTGTTGTCCGCCGGGCGCCCGCGTGAGGCCCTGGACCACATGCGCCTATTGGCCGACAGCTGCGCGGGGGAGAAAAAGATGCAATGGCAGGAGGCGCTGCTGCACCAATACCTGCAATTGGACATGGTCCCCCGGGCGCGGCAATACGCCATGGATCTGGCCCGGTTGGCCCCCGAAAACCCCGCCTGGTGGAAGGCACTGGCCCACATCCACTTGCAGGCGCAGGCCTACCCGCAGGCCCTTACGGCCCTTACGATTCTTGGCTTTCTGACGCCGCCGGGGGAGCAGGAGAAAAAACTGATGGCCGATCTTCAGATGCAGCTTGGCATACCCGGAAAGGCGGCCGCCCTGTATGAAGAGCTTCTCACCGATGCGGGGGACCGGGCACTTCTGGAGCAGTTGGCAGGCGCCCTTCAGCGGGCGGGCAGGCCCGAGGCAGCACTGCGCGCCCTGGAGCGGTTTCCGGAAGAAGAACTTTCACCGGCGCTTGTGATGCGAAAGGCGGATCTACTTTACACCCTCAAGCGTTATGGGGATGCGGCGCGCAGCTATCTTGGCGCGGCGGAGACGGACGGCGTCCATAGGGGACGCGCATATTTGATGGCCGGTTACGCGGCCCTGCAAACAAAGGATGTGACGACGTGCCGGCGTGCCCTGGAGCGGGCGGCGGCATATGAGAAGCAACGCGCACCCGCCCTCATGGCCATGCGGCAGTTGCCGGCAGTGCAATGAGTCCAAGGGCGGCCGGTTTGCGAACGGAAGGAGAGTATATCAAATGAAATGGAAAATGAAGTGGAGAAGAGGAATATATCAAATGGAATGGAAGTGGAAATGCATCCTTCGCCCGGCAACAGTGGCGGTGGTATTGATGGCGGCGGCCGCGCATGCGGACACGGAAACGCCGTCGGTGCGGCAATTGGAAGAGATGGTGGTCACGGAACAGGCGGGTGCGCCTGGAATTGTCCAGCAGCCTGAAAAAACCGTTATCGGCGTTCAGGCGCTGCCCACGGTCGGGGTGCCCGGCAGCATTGTGGATGTGCTCAAAGGCTATGCCATCATCGATTTTAGAGGTGAGTCCGACATCGACGCCGGTGTCGATTCGGTCTACCTGCGGGGATTTGACGCCAAGCGCTTTGTGACGGCCATTGATGGCGTGACCTTGCAGAAAACCGGCGGCCGGAAGTCGAGCAACATCGTGGATTACGCGACGCTTCCCGCTTTTTTGATCGATACGGTGGAGATTCTGCCCGGGCCCCATTCGGCGCTGTTCGACAGCAAGGCCATCGGCGGGGTGCTGAATTTAAAGACAGCCGCTCCCAAACGGCGGGACGGCATCCTGCCCGACGGCAAACTCACCGTGGGGTTCAGCAGTTACGACACCTGGACCCAGGAGATGACGGTGCAGGGGGCCGCGCGCGCCGTCACCTACGATGTCGCTTACAAGCACAGCAGCAGCGACGGATTTCTGAGGAACAACGCCACCGACATGGATACTGTATACGGGCGCCTGGGGTTCGTGCTGCCGTCGGACGGGTTTGTGGCCCTGAGCATGTCCTATTCCGATGTGGACCGCGAGGCGCCGGTGACCAATGCGGGTGCTGACTACGATTCGGATTATCCAAAGGTGGAGAGCGCCACCTTCGATCCCTGGCAGCAGCCCACCTGGGACGGGCTCTCCTATGCCTATCGGCTCAATGCCGAGCAGTCGTCGCCCATCGGACGCCTGCGCCTGGGCGCCTATTACGGCAAGGACAACCGGAAGCGGGCCTATTACGCCGCCCCGGACGATGCAACGCCGTCGGTCATGGACACCGATTGGTGGCAGCAGGGAGGGAAGCTGGAAGACGAAATCCGATGGTCCGACGCCCACACCACCACCGTCGGGTTTGATATGGCCCAGCTGTCCGACGACGGGGTGGACAATGACAGGACCGAGCGCATCAACAAGAAGGGCGGATACGTGCAGCACCGGTGGCTGCTTACCCCGTCCCTGGACCTGCGGGTGGGACTTCGCTACGAGGATGTGGAAATTACCGTCACCAACAACGGGGTGATTCCCGACCGGCCGGATCTGATCGAACGGGATTGGGGCGAGTTCGTTCCCAAGTCTTTTCTCACCTGGAAACTCGAGCACATGGCCCCGTGGCTCCGGGATACGTCCCTTTCCTTCGGTGCCAGCAAGATCTGGCGGGCTCCGGATTACCACGGCGATTACAATCCCCAGGGCCGACCCGCCGGCGCCTGGCTCGATCCAGAGCACGGCATGGGCTACGATCTGGTGCTTTCCCGGCGCCTGTGGCGGGATGTGGGCTTGAAGGTGAACTATGCCTTCTACCGGATCGAGGATTACATCGCCACCAACAGCAGTTATGCGAAGTATTCCGGGAAGGATGCCGGCAACCTCCGGTACAGCGATTACAAGATCAACCTGGACGAGGTGTACCGTCACGGGGTCGATGTGGAACTGGGCGGGCACCTGACGGACCTTCTCTCATTTTATCTCACCTACTCCTGGCAACAGTTCGACAATCAGGGCGACGAGCCGGCCGGCGAGACCGAACTCGACCAGCGGGCGGCGAACCGCGTCACGGCGGGCCTCTCCTACAAGCTGTTCGCCACGACCGATCTGACCCTCGATTACTACTACCAGAGCAAGGAGACCACCGAGATATCCGAAGAGATCGCGGAGGATGTCTGGTACTTCACCCAGGTGGACAACGACGCCTACCAGGTGGTGGATTTCGGCGTTTGCCAGCAGCTTTTCAAAGGCGGCGCCTTTCCAAAAACCACTTTGAGAGTATATGTCAAGAACCTCTTCGACGAGCGCTACAAAAACGCTTCCGGATACCCTGCAACGGACAGGACGTTCGGTGCGGCGGTCACGCTGAGTATATAACATCAACATGAGAATGGAGAGAATACCATGAAACGAAGTCGAACGCTCCCACCTGTCCGGGTGGTGTTGCGGGTGTTGATTTTCTGTTGCATCTGTGTTGGGGCCCTGTGGGGCGGCGGCGCCGATGCGGCAACCAACGCGAAGGGAACCTTTCATCTGGTGGGTATCGGTCCGGGAGATGTCGATCTGCTCACCACCCGGGCACTGACGGTGATCCGGCAGGCGGATGTGGTGTTCTGTGCCCGGAAAAATCAGGAGATGCTCAAGCCCCTCGTAAATTTTGACGGGAAGGAAGTACTAACCGACTACCGGCTGCTGTTCCGGTTCTACGGAAAGAGGTGCGAAGAGATCCCCGAAGGGGAAAGAACCGTGAATGGGACGAGTTGCGAGGCATATCACCGGAAACAGACGGAATTTGTCGCCCTGGTGCGCACGGCCATCGGGGCCGGGAAACGCGTTGTGGTGCTCAGCAGCGGGGACCCCACTCTCTACGGGCCGGATGTGTGGTGTCTTCGGGCGCTTTCCGACCTGAACCCGGTGGTGGTACCGGGCATCAGCGCCTTCAACGCCGCCAACGCGGCGCTTCAGGCACGCCTGGGCGAGGTGATCCTCACCGCGCCTTTTCAACGCGAGGGGCGAACCGATACCATCGAAGCACTTGCCGGCCACCAACGGGCAACCCTGGTCGTTTTCATGCCGCGGGACATGAAAGCCCTCTTCGCGCGTCTTGCGAAGGTGTATGCCCCGGATACCCCTGCGGCCATTGTCTGCAGCGCCGGCATGGCGGGCGCCCAGAAGGTTGTCAGCGGCACTGTAGCAGGTTTTGCAGCGGATCAGGGCGGTATCGATTCGCGGCTGGCGATGGTGTATGTGGGCGGCGCCCTGGCTGAAGCCGGTGGGGCGGCCGGTGGGAAGGGGTCGCCTGAAGGCAAAGGGAAATTCTATCTGGTGGGCATGGGGCCGGGGGATTCCGACCTGGCCAGTTTGAGAGCCCTGTCGGTGATTGAAAAGGCGGACCTGATCTTCGCCGGAGATCAGATCGTCAAACGGTTCGAATCCCAACTGGCCGGAAAGAAGGTGCTCACCGGGTACCACCGGCTCTTCCCGTTTCACGGGAAAGCGTGCGCGGATGTCAAGGCGGCGGAGGCGACTCGGGAGCGCATGAGCTGCGAAGAGTACCACCGGAAGCAGGCCGAGTTCGCTTCCCTGGCCCGGGCGGCGATGGCCCGGGGCAAGACCGTTGCCATGCTCGACAGCGGGGACCCCATGGTCTACGGTCCTTGCGCCTGGACGCTTTCGGAACTCTCCGACGTGAATACCGAGGTAGTGCCGGGCTTAAGCTGTTTCAACGCCGCCAATGCGGCGGTGCGCGCCGGTGTCACCGAAGGAAAGAACTCCCATTCGGTCATCCTGGCATCCGGCTGGTCCGTGGAGGAGATGGCGGCCCATCAAACGGCCATGGTGCTGTTTACCATGCGCACGGACTTTAAGCATTTTATCGAAAAGCTCTCCCATCACTACGCGCCCGAAACCCCCGTGGCCATCGTCGCCAGCGCGGGATACGCCGACAAGGAGGCCGTGACCCACAGCACCCTCGGCACGGTGTTGTTCCAGGCGGGGGAGAAGCGCCTGCCCTTTGAATACATGCTGTACGTGGGAGATTTTTTGGAAAACAGCGTGGGAAGAATATCTTCTCGGAAAGGAAATCAATGAAAGCAATGCGACGCATCGTGACCCTGTTATCCGTTTTTCTGCTGGCCGCATCGGCCCACACCGCCGCTGCGCATAACATGTGGCTTAATCCCGGCGCCTTCTTTCCCTCCGTCGGCACCACCGTGGACATCGGTATCGGTTGGGGACACAAGTTCCCTGCCGACCGGGTCGACCAGGAGGTGGGGGAAGACCGTGTGGCGGCGATTGTGGCGGTGGATCCCGACGGACAGGACGTCCCCCTGGAAAAGGCGGCGGCTGACCTGTATCGGCTCAAGGTGGAGAAACCCGGCGCCTACCGGGTGGAGGCCCGGATCAAGCCGGGGTTCTTCTCCATGACGCCGGAGGGCCGGCAATGGGGGGATAAAACAAGCGTTACCGACGTGGTGCGCTGCACGAATTTTCACATTCTGGCCCAGACCGTGGTGTTCGCCGGCGGGGAGAAAAAGGGCGCGAATAACACCGCCGGGCATCGCCTGGCATTGCTTCCCATGGGCGATCCCGCCGCGCTCGCAAAGGGCGGCGCCCTGGATCTGCAGGTGATGTTCCAGGGCGCGCCCCTTGGGAACCTGCCCGTGAAGGCCACCTATGCCGGTTTTCATGCGGAAGACAGCCACCCCACAAACGGCAAGGGGCATCAGGGCGGGCACTCTTACCCCGTGGAGACCGTCACCGACGCCCGGGGCATGGTGCAGGTGCCGGTATCTGCGTCCGGCTATTGGATGGTGCTTGTTTCCCACAGGCCACCGTACCCGGATACCGCTGTCTGTGATGAGTACATGATCAACACGACCTTTACGTTTCAGGTGCCCTGAGTTTCGGCACCCGGCGTTTTGCCGGCGGCCGCACCAAGGGCCGCCGGCAAAACGCGGGAAAGATGATGTGATATGAACACCTCTTCTCAAGGCGCCGGGTTGCGGCGACAGGTGGGACTTTTCTCCGCCGTGGTGCTGGTGGTTGCCAACATGATGGGCACCGGTATCTTCACCACCTCCGGGTTTGTCATGGCCGAATTGCAGCGCCCCGGTGCCCTGATGCTGTGCTGGGGGCTGGGGGCCTTGTTCGCCCTCTGCGGTGCCCTGTGTTACGGAGAATTGGGGGCCCGCTTTCCCCGGGCGGGTGGCGAATACGTTTACCTGCGCGAGAGTTTCGGCCGGCCGGTGGCGTTTTTGTCCGGCTGGGTGTCCCTGATCGTGGGCTTTTCCGCCCCCATCGCGGCGGCCGCCATGGCCTTTGCCGCTTATTTTTTCAGAACCTTTTCCATTTCCGCCGAACAGTCCCACGCCGTTCACCTGTTCGGGATCCCCGTTGTCAGCCTGTCGCTGTTGAACCTGACGGCCGTGGGGGTGATCGCGGTGTTTACCCTGCTGCATCTGCATAGCGTGCAGGCGGGCAGGCGGGTGCAAAACCTCCTGACGGTGTTCAAGGTGGTGCTGGTGGCGGGGTTCATCATCGGCGGCTTCTGGCTGGGGGACGGCGGGGGCCACGGCGGCGCGGGATCCCCCCCGCCCCCCCTGACCCTGGGCGCCTTTGCGGTCTCCCTTGTTTTCGTCTCCTTTGCTTACAGCGGGTGGAACGCCGCCGCATACCTGGGCGCCGAAATCGTTTCCCCCCGGCGCAATATTCCCCTGGCCCTTTTCCTTGGCACCGCCCTGGTCGCCGTGCTGTACCTGTTGCTGAACCTGTTGTACCTGTGGGCGCTGCCGGTTTCTGATATGTCCGGCGTCCTCGACATCGGGGCCAAGGCGGCGACAGGGCTTTTCGGCGGGGGCATCAGCCGCTATTTCAGCGGCGCCGTGGCCCTGGGCCTGCTGTCGGTGCTAAGCGCCATGGTAATGACCGGGCCCCGGGTATATTATGCCATGGCCCGGGACGGCGTTTTCTTCCGCGCCTTCGCCCAGGTGAATCCGGGCCGCCGCACCCCGTCCGGGGCGATATTGCTGCAGGCGGCCATGGCGACGGTGATGGTGCTTTCGGCCTCTTTCGAGACCCTTCTCATTTATATCGGGTTTACCCTTTCGCTGTTTTCCTCGTTGACCGTTCTGGGGCTGATGCGCATCCGTATGCGCGCCGGGAAAGGCGGGCTGGCGTACAAGACCTGGGGCTACCCGGTGACACCCCTTCTGTTTATTCTGTGCAATGTGCTGATCATTGCGTTTTCCCTCAAGAACCGGCCGGTGGGGGCTTTGGCCGGGCTCGGCACCATCGCGGTGGGCTGGCTGGCTTACCGGGCGGTGTTCCGACCACGCCGGCGGGAAGGCGGCCGCTCGTACGCCCGGCCCGCGGCGGAGACCATCGGCGTTGTTTGCCTCCTCGTTTTTACGGGGACTTGCGGTTGGGCCCACGGTGTCGCGGGGGAGGTGGATGTGCGTGCCCGGGGGTGTCGCCTGGTGGCCATGTATGACGACGGGACGCCGATGTGCTATGCTGCCGTTGAAATCATGGCGCCGGATTCCAAGATCGCGTTCCAGCGCGGACGGGCCGACCGAAACGGGCGGTTCATGTTCGCGCCGGACGGTCCGGGGACCTGGCATGCCGTTTTCGAAGACGGCATGGGCCACCGGTTGGCCCTGGACATTGAAACCGATGCCGCCGCCGTCTCCCGGAACATGACA
Source organism: Desulfobacterales bacterium (assembly GCA_963678885.2). GTDB lineage: Bacteria > Desulfobacterota > Desulfobacteria > Desulfobacterales > JAFDDL01. The sequence continues at coordinate 102,347 of CAXXFG010000004.1, forward strand.
GATACCGCACCACCGGGCCGTGCCGGGGAACGGGGGCGGTGGCAACAGGCGGTCGCAGGTCTGTCGGTGATTTTCGGCCTGTCCGGCATTGCCTACGCAGGGGCCGCCCACCGGCGGTGCCGGTCCCGAAAAAATGAAAAGGAGGCATGAATCATGACAGCTGCGGAGATGATGTGCAGTGACGCGTTTGAACGTTGCAAGGCGTTTCACGGACATGTTTGCCCCGGTCTGTGTATCGGATTCAGAGCCGCGACAGCGGCCATGGAATGGCTCAAGACCCATCGGTCCGAGGATGAGGAGATTGTGGCCATCGTGGAGACGGATGCCTGCGCGGTGGATGCCGTCCAGGTGCTGACAGGGTGTACCTTCGGCAAGGGGAATTTCATCTACAAGGACTACGGTAAAATGGCCGTGACCCTGCTGAGCCGCAACACCGGCCGGGGTGTGCGGGTGGCGGCAAAGGGAAAGAGCGACGCCCCGGATCCCGAGCACATGGCCCTGATCCGCAAGCGGGCGGCGGGTGCGGCAACGGCGGCGGACGAGGCCCGCTTCCAGGAGCTTCACCACCAACGCAGCCGCCTGATCCTGGAGGCACCGGTGGAGGCATTGTTCTCCATCCGGGAGACGGCCATTCCCCTGCCCGGCAAGGCGGTGATCGAGCCCTCCATCCGCTGCGGGCGCTGCGGCGAGCCGACAATGGCCTCCAGATTGACCACGGTGGAAGAGGGGCGGATATGCCGGGGCTGCTTGGCGCGACAGCCGGACTGAGGCGGCACGTGGCGCTTTCCGCCGTGTGCATTCCGAAGATCGTTCCAGGGCCGACCGGCTTTTCCGTTGGCCGGCAGAATGTGTTATTATAGCGGCCACATGACCGAAAAAGGAGGGCCGTTATGGAATACGAAGATATTATAGAGAAAAGAAGGGCGGTCAATTTTTTTGATACGCAAAGGCAGGTGCCGGACACGCTGCTGCGGCAAATGATCGAAATGGCCGCCAAGGCCCCGTCGAGTTTCAACCTCCAACCATGGAACCTGGTGGTGGTCAAGGAAACGGCGGAAAAGGAGCGTCTAAAGGCCCTGGCCTGGGACCAGCCAAAGGTGGCCGAGGCGCCGGTGATTCTCATGGTTTTGGGGGACAAGACCGGGTGGCGGGAAGGTCACCCCACCCTGGAGCGGAATTGGGAGGAGCTGGTGCGCGCCGGTGACAAGTCGCCGGAGCAGCGGGCGTGGTTTTTTGATGCCACCAGGACGTTGTACGGTGAAAGCACGGACAAGCGCCTTGCCTTTGCGGCGAAAAACGCCGGATTCTTTGCCATGGGCCTCATGTATGCGGCCACCAGCCTGGGGCTCGAAACCCATCCCATGGACGGGTTCGATCACGAGGGGGTGCGAAAGGCCTTTTGCATCCCGGATCAATTCTGGGTACCGCTGATCATCGCGGTGGGGTACCTGCGGCCCGGTGTGGCGCTGTCCCCTCCCAAGTGGCGCAAGACCCATGCGCAAATCGTGGTTTCGTTCTGACGGCCGCCGCCGGGGCCCGGTCTACTCGAGTTCGTCGGACAGGAGGATGGCTTCGGCCACCTGGCGCAGGGGCTTTCGGGTGTCCATGCTGCGTCTGCGGATCCACTGGTACGCTTCCTCACCGCTCTTGTTGCGGCGCTTCATCAGGATTTCCTTTGCGCGGTCGAGGAGTTTGCGCGTCTCCAGCTCCTCTTGGACCACCTTTGTCTTGACCATCAGCTCGGTGTTCAGAATGGCCACCGCCGCCTGGTTGGCCACGGCCTGGATCAAATTGATCTCGGTTTCCGAGAAGGTGTAGGGGCTCGCCGTGAAACAGTTGAGCACGCCGATGGCCTTGCCGTCCTTCCCCTCCAGGGGGACACCGAGCATGGAGACGAGGCCGAGTTTCTTGGCCATCTCCTTTTCCTTGAAGCGGGGCTCCGCCAGCACGTCGGCGATGGCAATGGGGCGCTTGTTGGACAATACGTGTCCGACCACGCCCTCGTCGGTTTTGAGGGAACGGTCTTTCCAGTATTCCGGTTCGATGGCCTGGGTGGCCTTCAAGACGATGGCCGGCGGGTCTTGGGTTTCGTCCAGCAGCCACAGGGAGCAGATGTCGACGCCGGTTACCTTGGCGGTCACCATTACGATCAGTTTGAGGATGTCCTCCAGGTAAAAATCCGAAGTGATGGCCCGGCTGATGTCCATGAGGGCCTTGATGTATTTATCGTAGGATTCCGTCGCGTCTTGCTTGATGTCCATGAAACGTCCTTGACCTGTCTAACGTTCTGATCCCGCGCCGATTCGTCTTTTTTCGGCACAAGCTATCTCAAAATAAATCTAACGCCCCCTGACGGCGTTGTTGGGCGCTTCAAAATGCTCACATATTACATATATGCTGCGCTTTTTCATCGCCCCACGCCTTGTCGGTGGGCGCGATCTTTTTTTTGAGATAGCTTGTAGTCAGTGGCAACCCGTTGGCCCCGGGCGGTTCACTGGGTTTTCAAAACCCGGAATCCGCCCTGGGGATCTCTTTTTTCCGGGTTCAGGCTGCTGCGGTAAGCGGATCTGCAGAAACGGGGTGCGTGGCTCCAGCTGCCGCCCCGCCGGATTTTCAGCTTGCCCCGATCCGGTCCGGCAGGGTCCACGGCTTCGGAAAAGGGGTAGGGGCCGTCCCAGTCCGCGCACCATTCCCACACGTTGCCGTGCATGTCGTAGAGCCCCCACGGGTTGGCTTGCTTTTGCGCCACGGGATGGGCGCCTTTCCGGGCGTTTGCGAAATGCCAGGCAATGGCATCCAGGGCCGGGTTCTCGAAATCGGTGGCTCCGTCCATGTGCCCGGCGCTGAAGGCGGTGTCGGTTCCCGCCCGGCAGGCATATTCCCATTGCGCTTCGGTGGGCAGCCGATAGCTGTCGGTCTCTTCACGGAGGTTCAAAGCTTTTACGAACAAAAGGGCGTCTTGCCAACTGATGCGTTCCACCGGGCAGTCGTCTCCGCAATTTTGGGAAAAGGCGGGGGTGGTGCCCATCACTGTTTCCCATTGCTGCTGGGTCACCTCTGTTTCCTGGAGGAAGAAGCCGCTGGTGATGCGCACCATGTGGGGGCGTTCATTGTCGCTGCGGCCCGTTTCTCCGGGGGGGCTTCCCATGGTGAAGGTGCCGGCGGGGACGAAGACAAAGCGCATGCCCACCGAATTGACATAGGTGTCCCCCTGGCTGGGTGACGGCGTGTCCGCCTGCGTGTCCGCCGGGGTTTCCTCCGGTGCCGCGGCGGACGGGGCCGCGGCGTCATCCGCAAACAATGCGACGATGCGCACATGCTGGTAGCGCAGGTGCACATCCATGGGCACGTTCCTGGGGCTGAGGCTGTCACCGGTGCCGTAAGCTTTTTCAATGTGGTGGGGCGTGTTCACCAGGTGCTTTGCCAGGATGGGAAGGGGGGCGTTGGCGCGTTCAACCGAGAGGCGCCGATTGAGGGTTTCCGGTCCGAAGGCCGAGGCGCTGCCGATGCTGAGGATGCGCAGGCCGCGGCCATTGGCGACAAGGGCCAGGTGGTCGGCGAAGCGGACAAGACGGTGATATTCAGCCCCGCCCTTCACCAGTTCGCTCTTGGCGACGGGAAAGAACAGGGTGATTTCCCCGACCCGGGGCGTATTGTCCGGGAGTTGATCGCGGCCCGCATCGGCGGCGGCCCCGGAAGAAGGCCACACGGCCGTGCACAGCCAACAGACGGCCAGGAAGCGCAGAACAAGATGACGAAACGGTTTGAGGTGCATGTCGGCCCCTTTCGTGGAGATGGCGCCGGGCGGGATGCGCCGGCGTCATGCGCCTAGGTTCTATGCCCATGATGCGGGTGTGTGGACGCTCATCAACAATATCCGTTAAAAATCCTATAAAATAGGAATGTTGTCAAGGAAATCTTTGCCGTTGGGTCCATCTTGCGCTAATGCGGTGAATATGCTAATAAGAATAACCATAAAACATTTACGGGGTTTTTCCCGCGGAGGAAACGGTTATGGGTACAACGCGCAATAAAAAGATTTTATTCCCGGCGGTTTTCGCCATGGTGCTGACGTTGGCGGCGTTCAGCGGGTCTGCATCCGCCACCGTTTACAGGGGATTCGACATACCCGAAGGGGCGGCGGCATTTGCCGACGGCGTGGTCAGCTATACGCCGGGCACGGTCCCTGCGCCGGTGGGAACCGACTACGCGGATCCTACCCAGGCCCTTGGTGCACCGGATTATACATACCCGGATCCAGGCGGTTACGTGTCACTTGGTAACCAGGGCGTTCTGGTGCTGGAATTCACGGACAACACCATCCAGGGTTCCGGCAGCGACCGGGTGGACCTTGTCATCTTCGAGATCGGCCGGGAAAACGAGCCGGTATCGGTGTATGTGAGCACCACCGGTGCCGACGGATCCTGGTTCTTCGTGGGGGATACGTCCATCGGATCCACCAACGCGGTGCAGAAAACCATCAGTGCCGCCAACGGACGGTTGCTCTATACCACCACCGGACTGGACATCGATCATTACCTTGCCGCCGGAGAACAATACCGGTTCGTCAAACTGGTGGACATGCTGCCCCACCAATGGACCAGTTCGGAACTTGGACCCACCTCCGGTGCGGACATTGACGCGGTGGCCGGGGTCTCTTCCGTGCCGCTGCCCGCGTCCATCCTGCTGTTTGCAACCGGCCTGTCCGGTGTCGCCCTGTCAATGCGGCGGCGGTGTGGGCTGTCCGGGCGCGCTTGAGCGCTGTTTTTCAGCCCGGATGAAGTATGCCGGCCAGAACAGCGGCAGTAAGCCGGCACGGGCAATCAGATTGACGACAAGGCGTCCGAAGCGATTTCCGGACGCCTTTTTTGTTTCCGGCCAGGCGATGGAGCGTTGCCCAGCCTTCACGAAGGCCACCGGGTTGTAGTAGTTGGGGACCGCAAGATAAACATCCACCCTTCCAAACCCCGCCTGTTTGAGCAGCCGACGATAACCGAAATAAGAGTAGATGTAGTTGCGGTAGTCCGTTCCCCGCAGTTTTTTCGTGACGATCCGGGAGAGGGCCCTGGGCAAGAGCGCGACGAACGGTGGCTCGCCATGGGGAGAGCGCCCGCGGAGGTGGCCGAGGGCCCAGCGGTTTTCGATTCCCATGGCAAAGACGCCGCCGGGAGCCGTGCACCGATGAATTTCCTCCAGGAACGCCCGTTGGGCTGCACCGCAGGGAAGATCCGGTGCGGCCGCCGCCACCCATTCCAGCACCCCGTTGGCCACCACCAGGTTGAAACGTTCGGCTTCAAAGGGAAGCGAAAGGGCACAACAGCGTACCACCTGAAGGTTGTCGACCCTGTCCTGGGAGAACCTGGCCCGCATGAACCGTACCGCTTCCGGCAGCCTGTCCGCGGCCACGCCGTGGTCGAAAACCGCCGCGAGCACCTGGGCGATGATGCCGCTGCCGGCGCCGATATCAAGAAACCGACGGCGCTCCGGCGGCGCCGCGCTGCGGTAGAATGTCGCCTTGGCCTCGTTGTGGAACCAACCTTGCTTGGTAACGCCGGCTTCATGGAGCTTCCGGCGCCATGGCCGGCTTTCAATTCCGTCAAGGATCCGGCGCCACTGGCCCATGGGGATGGTGCCCTGGACGGCCGGTTGTCTGTTGTCCCGGCGCAATGGCGGGGAATGTCGCGGTGCGTTATGGCCCATGGAATTTCCGGATCGGTTGGCGGGTTGGGAACAAGGCACTTCCTGCATAGGGCGGGGGCGTTTCAAAGTCAAACCCTTTTTCCGGCCGACCGGCCGCGCATATCGGATGCGTCCACCCGTGCGGTAACCCGTCGTTTTCCGAAACATCTTCAATGGCCCTTGCCCCCTGCGGGTGATTCCCCTTGCCTTGACGGTGAGATGTGTTTATAAGGTGCTATTATGAAAAGTTAATTCAATGGCCGCCTGTTCAGGGCGGAACCGAACCCATGACAGGTAAGACCCCACAGCGCTCCAGAGCTTCCGTGATCGGCACCTATGCGGCCGGCAATGTTTTTCGGCAATTTGTCGGCGTGGCGAACGCGGTGTTGAAGCCCAGGCTGCTCAGCCCGGAGATGTTCGGGTTGTGGAACCTGTTGAGTCTGATCCTTTCCTATGCCCCCTATTTTCATTTCGGGGCCCGCACGGCGATGATGTATCTGCTGCCCTTCCACGAAGGGCGGGGAGACGCACTGGCGGCCGCCCGTGCCCGGGGGGCCGTGTACACCGGCTCCCTTGTCTTGAGCCTGGCCCTGGCCCTGGGAATCGCGGTGGCGGCCTTGCTGTTCGCCGCCGCTGCGGTGGTGCGTGCCGGGCTGTTTGCCATGGCGGGCGCCGTGGTGCTCACCTGGTTTTTCGAGTACCACGTGAGCATGCTCAAGGCCCAGCAGCGCTTTGCGCGCCTGGCCTTCATCCACAGCCTCATGGCGGTTGTTTCCTGCGGGCTGAACGTGGCGTTGCTGCTGATGTTCGGCATCTACGGCCTCTACGCCGCCATTGTCTCAAGCCTTGCCGTGATGTGTATCGTGGTGGCACGGCAGGCCGGGAAACATGCCAGGGAGCGTTTCCGGATGCGTGTTTTTCAGGGTCTTGTGGCCGTTGGAATGCCCATCATGGTCCTGAATCTGAGTACATTGCTGATACGGACCGCCGACAGGTTCATCATCGGCCATTACCTGGGACTCGATCAACTCGGGTATTACGGCATCGCCGGCATGACCCTGGGCTTCCTGCTCAAGATTCCGGGGGCGGCCCGGGAGGTGATTGAAATCGAGTTGATGCAAAGCCTCAGCCGGCAGAGCCGGTTGCGCAGCCTGAAACAGCATTTTTTCAGCCCCCTGATCAACGCGGCGTACTATGTGCCGTTTTTGATCGGGCCGGTCGTTTTTTGCCTGCCCCCGGCCGTCCGGCTGCTTCTGCCCCGGTATGCACCGGGGATTGTGCCCACCCAGATGATTGCGCTGTTCAGCTATTTTCTGTCCACCAGCTTTGTGTTGCGCGGCATGGTTGTCGCGAACAAACTCCAAGTCCGGGCACTGGGCATCATGATTCTGGCGCTGGCGGCGAATGTGGTGCTGAGCGTGTTGTTGATACATCTGGGGGGCGGCATTCGGGAAGTGGCCGTGGCCAGCGGTCTGTCGTTCATGCTGATGTTCGGGGGGCTTCTTTGGGTTGTGCGCCGGGATACCCGTTGGGCCCGGCGGCACTGGTCCGTTCACCTGCGCGGGCTTTGGCTGCCGTTTCCCGTCATGACCGGGCTGGTGGTATCGCTGCCGGCGGCCACCCACCGCCTGGGGATGCACCCATATGCCGCGGCGGTGCTTTGCACGGGGTTTTTCTGCCTGGTTATGGCAGGATTGGTACAGGCCCGGGCCGGAAAAAACAAACTGCTCCGGCCCATGCGGCGCAACCGAACGAAGAGGAGACCATGACAGACCTGCTGGTGGATATCCACGGCCTGGTGACGGTGCGTCTGGCAGGTCTTCCCGCCGGGATCCGACGGCATTTGACGGCCCAGCTGAACCTTTTTTGCCGTCCGGCGCTCCGGGATGACGGGTGCGTGGACATCGACGTGCGCCCCGGCTCCTTCGCAGGCTTGCCGCCGGTGCCCCGGGACGCCCTGACCGATCGCCTCGGCTTCTTCGTGACGCCCTTCGGGGGGGCGCCGGCCGTTGTCTTGATCCGGCGGCGGCGGCCCGACCTGGTGGTGTCCTTCGGAGAGACGGTGCGCATTCTTACGACCGAACGGTCCGGCGTCGCGCGACGGTTGTACGGAATGCTCCTTTTCGCCATCCGGAAGGTTCTCGCGGACCGCGGCGCTTTGCTGCTTCACGGCGCCGCCGCTGTCCGGGATGGACGGACGCTTCTGTTGGCCGGTCCCCGGGGCGGAAAAAAGACCCTGGTGCTGCTCAGTCTTCTGAAGGAGGGGTGGCATTACCTGTCCGACGACAAAATGGTGCTGCACCAGGGGCGGTTGTATCCCTTTCAACGCCAGATCACCATCCGGGGACATCACCTGGCCGCATTGCCCTGGTTGCCGGCGACCGTTGACCAAGGCGCGCGTCTTTTGCGGCGATGGCGGCGCAGGGAGCGTTTTCGGTGCATCTGCGGCCGGTGGCTTCCCCAATGGCTCGTTCCCGCGCTTGTCCGGGCCACCGATTGCGCCGCGCATCTGGATGTAGCGCGGATCGTTCCCGGCTGCCAGGTGGCGTCCGGCTGCCGTCCGGACATCGGTGTGCTGCTCACGCCGGGTTCCGGGGTCGACAACGGCTTGCTGCCGGCCGAAAGGGCGCTGGATCTTCTCCATACGATGCAACGGCTTGCCTTCATGGATACCTGGCCCATGGAGGCCATGGTGTCCCTGTTACCGACCGGGCCGGGCGGCGTGTCGCGGCGCATCCTCGACGCGAACCTGTCCCAGGTTCCCTGGCGGCGCTTCGGGAACGACGCGTTGCCTAATCTTCTCGGGAGCCTGCGCCGATGCTGACAACCAGTGTGATCATCCCCACGTACCACCGGCCCGCCGATCTTGCCGCCTGCATGCACTCCCTGCTGTACCAAACCCGGCTGCCCGACGAGATCATCATCGTCGATGACGGAAATTTGCCCGGGCCGCCGCTGGCCGAAGCCTGCCGCCGGCGGGGGGTGACGTGCCGCTACACCCGCAAGGCGGTGCCGGGGCTCACCGAATCCCGGAACCTGGGTGTTTCCATGGCCCGGGGGGATATCGTGTTTTTTCTGGACGACGACGTGGTGTTGTTTCCCGATTACATCGAAAAGATCCTGGCGGTGTATGCGGCCGACGGCAAACACCGGATCGGCGGCGTGGGGGGCGCCATCGCCAATGCAAAACCCCTGGGGGTGGCGCATCGCCTGCGACGCCTGCTGGACATCGTGTTTTTGGTGTCGTGGATCCGCGAGGGCAGGGTGCTGCCCTCGGGATTTTGCACGAGCTTCGACACCACGGGATTTCCCCTCCGGAAGGTGTGCCGGGTGGCGTTTCTGTCCGGAGGGGTCTGCTCCTTTCGCAAAGAGGTGTTCCGGCATTTTTCCTTCACCGAAAACTATCGCCGCCAGGGATTCGGTGAAGACAAGGATTTTTCCCACCGGGTGTCCCGGCGCTATGCGTTAATGTTTACGCCCCATGCCAGGCTTTATCATCTGGAGGCGCCGTCCATGCGTCCCGATGCCTTTGTGACCGGCGAGAAGTTTATCGTGGGCCGTTACTTGTTTTTTCGGGATTATTGCCGCAAGGGGTGGTGGAGCTGGATTTTTTTCTGGTACGCCGTGTTCGGATACACGCTGGTGCGGGGGGGGATCGCCCTTTTTTCCTTCCGCCGCCGGCCCGTTGATCACCTGCGCGGTATCCTCCACGGCCTCAAGGCAATCCGAAGGATAGGGCCCGGGACCCGATGACGGGGGGCTTGCCGCCGGTGGAATTTCTGTGGTAGGCACGGAAGAGAGCCTCCTGCGGCATTGGAAAGGAAGTGGCCATGATATCGACCGACACCATCAAACACATCCGGCCGTTTCACCTGCTGACGGCCCTGGGCGTCATCGGCCTATCGGCGGCGCTTCTCACCGGGCCCTATTACTACCTGTCCCCGCTGCCGGCGCTTTTCGCCGCGGTTCTGTTCGTCATTTTCCGGTACCCGTCGGCGGCCTTCTATGCCATCGTGTTCGTCATTCCCTTCGGTGCGTTCCGGGGGCTCAGCGGTGAATACGGTTTTCTGAAAATCCATTGGATCCTCGGGTTTTTCCTGGTTCTGCTTATCTTCTGCCGGATGGTAATGTGGAAGCGGCTGCCGGCATGGCTTTCCTCCCCCCTCTGGCCGTGGCTCGGCGGCTTTTTCGCCGTGGCGGTCATATCTGCCTCTTTTTCACGCTACGGGATGGTCGGCTGGCGGGAGATTCCCTTGTTGGCCGCGGCCCTTGGATTCATGGCCGTGACAATGGTGTTCGTGTCCGACCGCGGCTTTCAGCACATTCTGCCGGCCGTCCTGGTGTGGAGTATTTCTCTCAGCGCTTTTTTTTCCACCCTCGGGTATGTGGGCAACATCGACTTCTTCGCCGAAAAAATCACCAGCGGCTCCTTCAAGCGGGGTACCGGCGGTACGTATGATCCCAACAACCTTGCCCTGATGATCTTGTTCAGCCTGCCCTTCCTGGCCCATTACATGGTGATGGCCAAACGGCCCGTGGTACGGTTTCTTTGCCTGGGGGTGTTTCTGCTGAACCTGTTGGGCCTGGCGCTGACCTTTTCCCGGGGCGGGGCACTGGTGGGGCTGTTCACGCTGCTGGGGATTCTGGTGGTGCACCGCCGGCGGATGCGGCCCAAAACCCTGGGGATTGCCGTGGGCCTCGTCCTGCTGACCGTGCTGGTCGTCTTGATGATGGTGCCGCCGTCCTATTGGCAGCACCAGAAGACCCTGACCCATTTCGATCGGGACAAATCCCTGGGGCTGCGCACGGCCCAGCTTCTGGTGGGATGGGATGCGTTCAAGGCGCGGCCTTTCCTCGGACACGGTCCCGGTACCTACAAGGAGTATTACGCCCAGACGCCCCACGCCCATCGCTATGCGCCGGCGCCGTTCAGTCTTCGGCACAAGGCCCACAACGTCTATCTGGAGGTGCTGGTGGGTACAGGGCTGGTGGGGCTGGCGCTTTTTCTTGCCGTTATTGCCAAGGCGTTGGTGAATTTCTTCCGGGCCCGGTCCCTGCTGCGCCGGGACGGGGACCGTGCCGAATCTTCCCTCGTGGACGCCTATCTGCTGAGTTTTCTCTCGCTGCTGGTGTACTTGCTGATATTCAGCGACGTGTATCATAAATATTTCCTCCTGTCGGTTCCCATCTCCCACGTGGCCTTGCGCTTCGCCATGCGGAAAACCACCTGCCAAGCCGCCGGGGCGAACGAAGATGCGTGTTAGTTTATTGGCGGCCCTCTGCAGTTTTCTGGGGTTGCTGCATCTTTTCGTTGTTTATCCCCTGGTGCTGTTTCTTGCGGCGCGACGGCGCCCGAACACGGCGCCGGGGCCGATGGGTGCCGCGGCACCGCTATCGGTCAGCCTCGTTTGCGTGGTGCATAACGGGGCGGAGCTGATCGGGAACAAGATCGAAAATTCTCTGGCGCTCAACTACCCGGCCCATCGCATGGAAATTCTCGTGGTGTCCGACGGGTCCACCGATGCCACCGAGGCTGTCGTCGGATCTTTCCAGGATGCCCGGGTCCGGTTGGTGGCCCTGCCGACGTGGCAGGGGAAGAACCGGGCCTTTAACCGGGCGGTGCCGTTGTGTACCGGGGATGTCGTGGTGGTGTCCGATGCCGATGCCCGGCTTGAAGCAGATGCCCTGCTGCACCTTACGGCCCGGTTTCATGACCCGTCGGTGGGCGGTGTGTGCGGACGGCGCGTCATTGCCGAGGCGGCGGGGGCGTTTTCCAGTGCCCAGGGGCGCTACATCTCCCTGGACGAGAAGATTAAACAATGGGAAAGCCGTCTGGGGCGGCTGACCAGTAACGACGGGAAACTATACGGATTTCGGCGCGGCCTGTTCCAGGCCCTCGACCCGGCGGTGACCGACGATCTTTTCGTCTGCCTGACGGTGATTTCCAGCGGATTCCGGTTCGTGTACGAAGGCGGCGCCCTGGCGCACATCCCCATGCCTTCCAGGGGTTTTCGGCACGAGCTGGTCCGCCGCCGTCGCATCGTTTCCAGGAGCCTGCGGGGCATCTGGCTGCACCGGCGGCTGCTGAACCCTTTCCGGTACGGCTTCTATGCGTTTTGCCTGTTTTCCAACAAGATCAACCGCAGAATGATGCCCTGTTACCTGTTGGTGTTGTTCGCGGCGACCCTTTTTCTGTGTGCCGACAATGCGGGCTGGCTGTGGCTGTTGGCGCCCCAGGCGATGGGGCTGCTGCTGGCCGGCGTGTTTCCGCTGGTCCGCCGAGGGCGGCGCGTTCCCCGGCCGGTGAGAAAATTTTCCGGCATCGCTTTTTACGTGCTCCTCGGTGCGTTGGGCACCTTGCTGGGGATGTTGGATGCGGTGGCGGGAAAGAAAGTTGTTTCCTGGTCGCCGGTGAAGGGCGGCGGCGCGCCATGACCCGCCGGGGGGAGCGGCTGGGGCGAATGCCGGCCGGACTCGGATGGTTTTGCTGTCTTCTCTTTCTGTGCGCCGTGCCGGTGCGCGGCCAGATCCCGCCGCCGCCCACAGTGGAGATGCCGACGGTGTTCGCAGCCCTTGATTTAAACCTGCCGGCCCTGGACGCCGTCAGGAAGGCGGTGTCTGAAGAACGGTGGGATGCGGCGACGGCGCATCTTGCGGCCTATTATCGGCATCGCAAGACGCCCGTCTATTTTTCCGGCGCATCCCCGGCGCGGCCCGGGGCCGGGCCGGCGGACGCGGCCCTGCTTACCAGGGCGGACCGCGCCGCCGAAGACACCATCACGGTGCTGGGCGTTTCCCACCCGTTTGCGAACGGCATCGACTGGCGTGCCAACCCCACCCGCGACAAGTACCGGGAATGGACCTGGCAGCTCAACCGGCACGGATGGTGGCGTGATCTGGCCGCTGCCTACCGGCAAACCGGAAAGGCGGCGTATGTGCACGCCTTCGCCCGCCAGATGAATGGATGGCTCCGGCAATGCCCGCCGCCGGGGGGTGAAAAACAGGTCTCCGAAAATCCGGCGTGGCGGCCCCTTGAAGCGGGCATCCGCATGTCCGGCCCCTGGATGGCGGCATTTTTCGCATTCCGCGATTCCCCGGCCTTTTCCTCTGCCGACCTGGTCCGGATGCTCGACGCCTTTTTTCGTCATGGGCGCTATCTTGCACGTCACCACACTTCCGGAAACCGATTGACCCATGAGATGAAGGGACTGTTTTTCCTGGGGGTGCTGTTCCCGGAGTTTTCCGAGGCGGCCCGCTGGCGTGACATGGCCGCACAAACGCTGACAGGGCAACTCTCACGCCAGGTTTACCCCGACGGGGTTCAGTTCGAGTTGTCCACCACCTATCATAAAATCGCCTATGAAAACTTTCTGGATGTCTGCCGCCTGGCCCGGTTGAACGGGGTGGCCCTGCCCGCCGTTTACAGCCGACGCTTGGAGCACATGCTCGACTACATGCTGTATGCGGCCATGCCCAACGGGGTGTTGCCGGCCCTGAACGACGCTGGCCCCATTCCTATCGCCGGCACCATGGAGCGGGCCCTGGCGGTTTTTCCCGCGCGCGCCGATTTCCGCTGGGCCGCCACCTGGGGGCGTTTAGGGACGCGCCCCCAGGGCAAGGGGCGGGTTTTTCCGTATGCGGGGCAGGTGGTGATGCGAACGGGCTGGCACCACCAGGACGCCTATGTCCTGTTCGATGCCGGACCCTTCGGCTACGGACACCAGCACGAGGACAAATTGAGCTTTGTCTTTTACGCCCATGGCAAGCCCCTGGTCATTGATCCGGGAAACTTCGATTACGACGATTCCCGGTGGCGGCGCTACTTCACCGGCCCTGCCGCCCATAACACGGTGCTGGTGGATGGCACGGGCCAGAAACGGGCCGGTGCCCCCCGCAAGGCTTATGTGGTTCACAAGCCGGTTTCCCTTGACTGCAAGTTCACCCCCAGCTTGGACTACGCCCGGGCCGATTTCGGCCGGGAGACCATAGAGCGTTGGGGGGAGCGTCGCCTGGCCCTGGCCGTACACACCCGTCATCTGTTTTTTCAAAAGGCGACAACACCGCTTCCGGGAAAGCGCACCGGTGGCGGATACCTGGTGGTTTTCGATCAGTACCGCCCGGCGGACGACGCCCACCATTGTTATGAGGCCCTGTTTCACCTGGACGCGGCCACCGTGGACGTATTTTCGTCCCCCCTGCGGGTCGAAACCCGGGATGCCGGCAGCGCCAATATCGCCATCCTGCCGGTGGCCACCGGTGCCGTGGCGGCCCGGGTCGTTCGCGGCCGCGAAGTGCCGGATCTTTTGGGATGGATTCCCAGGGGAAAGGGCCGGAAAACACCCGTGCCGTCCCCCGTGGCGGTCATGGCCACCGCCGGAAGCGGTGCGCAATGGGCCGCCCATGTGCTGTATCCCCTCCCGCCGGGCGAAAATCTACCGGTGACCGGTGTGGAGCTGGTTTGCGATATGCCGGACACACCGACGGTTTTGGTGCGTTTCCGGGACGGCCGCGTGGATGCCTTCACCCCCGGTCATTACAAGCTATCTCAAAAAAAAGATCGCGCCCACTGACAAGGCGTGGGGCGATGAAAAAGCGCAGCATATATGTAATATGTGAGCATGTTGAAGCGCCCCACAACGCCGTCGGGGGCGTTAGATTTATTTTGAGATAGCCTTGTAGAGCGGCGTCCGTGGTTGCCTTCCCATGCTTGACAACGGGCGGCCCCATGGCCGACAATCGGAATAGGGCGATCACTTACCAACCGAACCGATGAGTCCACCGTGCAGGCCCCGGTTCGTTCCCCCAGGGAGACCATGTTATGGACACAGTCCCGGACAGAAAGTTTTACCTGCGCCACTTCAAGGCCATCAGCGACGCTATTTCCACCTATGATGACCTTTCCCTTCTGTTCAGTCATTTCGTGGAAGGCTTCAGCCGGGCCTTCAAGATCAGGGGGGCGAGCATCATGCTTTACGACGAACGGGAAGGACAGCTGTTTCGCGTGAGCAGCTACGGCATCAGCGACGTCTACCTGGAGAAGGGGCCCCTGTTCTACGACCAGGACCAGTGCGCATTCGTCACCGGGAAACCCCTGTTCGTGGACGACCTGCAAACCGACCCCCGGGTGCAATATCCGGAGGCCGCCGCCAAGGAGGGGCTTGCCTCCATGGCCTCTTTCCCCATCAAGTGCCGCCAAGCCATTCTCGGCATCATGCGCATGTACCATTCCCAGCGGATCCGGATGCATCCGGAAGATGTCGAGGCCATTTTGGCGTTGTGCCGTCAGTTGGGGATGGCCGTTGAGTACAACGGCCTGAAGAATTTCCTCGACATGGTCAAAGGCGCCATGGGGAATCTCCCCCTGCGGATGCTCGAAGGGCTCTGAACCATGGAGACCGGCCGGGTCTTTACCGACACCAGCGATTTCACCGCCATCGAGTTCGGGGATGCGATCGTGGTGGGAGGGCACCGGTACACGGTGACCGGGGTGGAGCGGGAACGGCGGTTCGGCATGGAGGATCCCAAATTTTGGGTCAAGCGGGTCGTGGATGCCGACACCGGAGAGCGGAAAATCGTCAAGCTGACTTTTTTCGAGTCGTTTTATACGGCCTTCGGCGGCGTGAAAATCCGCTGCTTCCGGGATCCGTTGAAGGAAGCGGCCATTCTGCGCTTTGTCCGGGGGCGGCCGGGGTTCATGCAGGGCGTTTCCCATGATGACGAAAGGGGCAACAACATCCGGATCCTGGACATTGTGCGCGGACGCAATTTTTTCTTCTTCGTCGACGGTTTCCGGATGCCCCATGTGAAGTATTTCCACGACGTGCTTCCGGGGGTGCTGAAGAAATTGATTCCGGCCTTCGAAAATATCAGCCTGCTGCACCGGGAGGGATTTCGTCACGGCGACATCCGCAGCGACCACCTGATGGCGGACCAGAAGGATGGTGACTTCGTGTGGATAGACTTCGATTATGACTACGATGCTCGGGAAAATCCGTTCGGCCTCGATATCTTCGGGCTGGGCAACATCCTGGCCTATGCCGTGGGCAGGGGGTTTCACAATGCCTACATGATTCGAAGCGACCCCTATACCTATGGCGACCTGAGCCGGCGGTGGGCCCCCGGGGACTTCTCGATTTTGCACAGGAACCGGTTTTTGAATCTGAAAAAGTTGTTTCCCTACATCCCGCGGATGCTCAATGACATCATGCTGCATTTTTCGGGCAGTGCCACCATTTATTACGAACTGGTCGATGAATTGGTGGAGGATCTAAACGGATATCTGCGGTCCCTATAGCAAGGAGAGGTTCCATGGAGAACAACGTGCTGATGGCGTTAAGCGATTCGGTCAGCTCCAAGAAAGCGCTGGAGTACATCCTTCGACACGGGATTGTTCCCAAGGATTCGCACCTGACACTCCTGCATGTGTTTAGAAAGCCAACCGCCGGGGACGCCCTGATGGGGGAAAAATTCATGCAGCAGCAACCCGAACGGTTTCAAAAGCTGCTGGCGGACGTTAAAAAAACGTTGGTGGAAAACGGCTACGATTCCCGCCGCATTCACATCAACCTGGCCACCACGCCTTACAGCACCATCACCGACGGCATTATCGACCAATTCGGCAAAGAACCCTATACCATGGTGGTGCTGGGGCGCAAACGCATGAGCAAGGCCGAAGAGTTCGTCCTGGGAGACGTAGGGGTCAAGCTCGTCCGGGCCCTGGAAGGGGTGGCGATCCTCGTGATCAAGGCCTGACAAACCTTGTCTATTTTGACTTCGTAATGTTAAGCCTTGATGCTGTGCCAAGGCCGCAGAGTTGCGATGGCCTTCAGCTTCCGGCCGTATCGAACTTGCGATAAACAGTGCCTAAAGAAAATCAGACAGTGGACATTAACAATTCGATTTCACATGAAGAGTTCCGACGGCTTTTCAGATCCAGAGGGTGATGCTGATTTTCCCAAGGCACTGTAAATCGCTTCGGGCAACGACACGGCCTCCATCTGAAGACCACCGTCACCCTGCTCACATCGTGAAGGTTACGAAGTCAAGCTAGGCGACGGTTTCCTGTTGCCGCAACCTGTTCACAGCCGGGCGCGGATCAACTGCGCGAGCTCCCGGCCATTTTTTTCCAAATCAAATGAAGACGCAATCACTTTGCGACCGGCCGTGCCGTAGCGCCGCATTTGCCCGGGGTTTTCCACCACCCGGCACAAAGCGGCGGCAATGGCGGGGACATCGCCCACCGGAACGACCAGACCGGTTTTTTCATGGGTGACCAATTCGGCGACGCCGGAGGAGGCCAGGGTTGTGACGACGGGCCGGCCGAAGGCCATGGCCTCCATGAGAGAAACCGGGGTGCCTTCCCGCAGGGAAGTGAGCACGGCGCAGTCGCAGGTGTCCAGCCACTGCCGCACCTGGGCCTGGGTCTGGTTGCCGGTCATCGTCACCATCCCCCCGATGCCCAGGCGGCGGCATTGCGCGGCAAGCCTTTTACGGAGAGGGCCGTCTCCCACCAGGACAAGATGGATGTTCGGGTGTCGTTGCCCTGCCGCGGCCAGGGCCCGGAGCAGAAACCGGTGTCCCTTCACGGGCCGCAAGGCCGCGATGCAAAGAAAGGTGACCGGGGCGCCGGCGCCGTTCACGAACGGTTCCCGCCGCGCACGGTAGCTGTCCGGATCGATGCCGCAGCGGACCACGTGGGTTTTTTTCAGCACCTCTTGCCCCCCGGCCCGCGCCAGCAGCGTCAGGTTATAGGTTGAAATGGTCCTGACGAAGTCGGCCCTGTCCAAAACCAGTTTCAAAAACCGGGAGGCGGACAGGATGTCGTAGGCGTGGGTGGACACACTGAAGGATATGCCCGAAAGGGCGGCCACGATCAGGGCGCAGGTGGCGGTGTGGGAGGCGAACGTGGCATGCATGTGGCGCACGCCCCGGGCCCGGGCGGTTTCGGCAAAGTAAACGCTTTTGGGAAAAATCGCCGCTGTTTTAAGCAGGTGCACGGGCCGCCCCGCCGTGGCCAGCAGCAGGGTTTTCATGAGGCCGAAATAGGTGCCCGGTCGCCGGGTCATGGCCCGGAAATTGGAAGCGATGACCGCGGCGGACAACAGCCAGGGTGCGTAATGCGTGGCGCCGGACAAGGCGGCTGTTTCGGGATGGACGGCGTTACCGGCGGCCGGGGTCAGCAGGGAAAACCGTTCACTGGCAAGACCATGGCGCTGCAGCAGCAAAAGTTCCCTGAGAATGAAGGTCTCCGTGATTTTCGGAAACGCGATGAAAGTGAATCCGACCGGGTGCAGGGGCGGCATTGGGCTTGGCTACGCCATGCTCTTGGACAGAAAGTACTGGTCCAGCATGTACTGATTGAAGGGGCTCGTTGGAATGAAGCGAACGACGTATTCGTGGGGGTGCGGCGCGTCTTTTTTGAACACGTACCGAATGTGCTCCCCCATGCACCGGCAGGTCTTGATCTTTTTCCGGTCGCGCTTGCGCACCGGTCGTTTCAGCTTGAACGCGAAGCGTCCCTGGGGAAGGGGGTGGCTTGAGCGCATTTTGAGGTACGATTCGTTAAGGTCCACAAGTGGCCCTCCCGTTGCGGGAAGGGCCGGTGCTTGGTCCTCGTAGATGACCTGTACATGGGTGTCGGGCAGCCGAATCCTCTCCTGGGCACGCTTCTCCGCGTATCTGCGCAGGCATTTTTCCAGGATGAGCTTCCGGAACAGGAACAGGCCGCCCCGCAGGCATACCTGGCGCAGGACGATGTGGATGGTGAACAGGATCAGGAGAAGGTCCCGGAAGAGGCTTCTCTTGCGGGCGATGAAGCGGTTGTCCACCAGCGCGCGGATCCGCTTGGGGGAACTGTGGGGGGTGCACAACTGGGAATAGCCCAGCAGGCCCGGCTTGACCTGGAACCGGCGCTCGTAGTTGATGATGTGGACCCCGAAGGTTTCATAGATTTCAGGCCGCACCGGACGGGGGCCGACGAAATTGATGTCGCCCTTGATGATGTTCAACAGCTGGGGCAGTTCGTCGAGCCGGGTGTCGCGGAGGAATTTCGTAAAAGGGGTCACCATCCCGTGGCGGGTGGAGAGCAATTCCGGGCCGATCAGCTGCTGGGCGCCGGGGGGGAGGGTTCTGAACTTGTACATGACAAACAACCGCTTCCCAAGCCCCATGCGCTGGCCCTTGTATAATACCGGGCGCCCGGACCGAAAAAGGATGACCACGGCAATCGCCAGCATCAGCGGGGCCGCCAACAGCAGCAGCACCGACGCCACAAGGAGGTTGAACAGCAGCAGACCCCATTCATGGAAGAAGCCGGCCCGACCGGCATAACCGGCCGGAAAGGCGTCCAGGAAAAAACGGCGCCGCTTGTAAAGTGGCGGGGTGTGGGGTTTTTCGGACGGCGTCACCATAGGATCCGTGATTCGGCTTTCAACCTGGTCGATGATTGTTTGCGGCGTTGCCACGGGCAACGGAGGGTCCCGGCAACCGATGAAGACGATAACGGCATGCGGTTTCTGCCTTGTCCCGGAGACCCGCGGCGCTTACCATTTGGGAATGGAAAACAATACCGGCAGATCCACAGCCCTTGTGACATCTTCCGGCGTCTTGAAGGTGTGGTCGAAAAATTCCTTCAGAAACCCAAGGCAGCAGCCGGTGATGACGCCGGCCAGGATGCCGAAGGGGATCACTGTCTTTTTGCTGGGGAAATAGGGCGTATCGGAAAAGAACGGGGAGTTGACAAGGGAAACCGAAAACCGGCTGCCGGCGTCCGTGCTGGTGTTGATTTTCGCTTCTTCCCGGCGTTTGGCGAAGGTGGTGTAGGAATGCGCAAGCAAATCGATGTCCCGCCGCAGCCCGTCGAAAACAATTCGATTTTGGCTGAGGGTGACATTTCGTTGGGTCAGGGCCGTGATGCGTTCCTGGATCGACGCCATGGTCTGGGAAAGGCCGTCGAGCTCGGTGTTCTTGCTTTCGAGGAGAAATGCTACTTCCCGCTTCAGCGCCGCCAGGGTTTCGTCGATCTGCTCCCTGATCCGGAAGATGGTCGTGCTGTCGGGGTGGAATTTTCTGAGCAGCGTGCCTTTTTCAACCATGAGGGCATAGAGCCTGTCGCCGAACCGGGAAATGGCCGGGTTGTCCACTTCGGAAAAGAAGCGGATATCTTCCCGGGCAATGGCGCTTTGCATTACATCGGCGGCGTGCTTTTTTTCGATCCATTGGTTTTTCAGATCATTGAGGGTTTTTTCCAGATCCAGCATGGCGGCGAGATTGTTTTCGATTTCTTTTTCCGGGGCCGTCGACCCGGTGGCGGCCACCATCTCCTGTAACTCGGTTTCCTTGGTGCCGAGGGCGGTTTTGAATTTATCCGCCTGCCGTTCGTAGAAAAGGGCTTCTCCTTCCGGATAATAGATCTTGCCGCGGTATTCGATGTACTGGTGCATGAGCCTGTTTAAAAATTCCTGGGTCTCCACCGGGGCGCGGTTGACGAGGGAAATGCGGATGATGTTGGTGTTGGGCAGGATTTCGGTGCGCAGGCTGTTGGTGATTTTCCCCGTAAGTGCCGCGACCGGCGTATCGTCCGGATCTGCACATAGGAAATCGAGGGCGTCGACATCGTAGGTGGCGATGGTGTTTTTCACCACGTCAAAAGAGGTGAGCAGCGCCATCTCGGAAAACAGGTCTTCTTTTTCCACCCGGAAGTTGCGCAGATCCATGGACTCGATGGCCTCTGGACTTTTTTCCACCTTCTTGGCCTTGACGAGAAGCGATCCGGACACCTCGTAGGACGGCGGCCAGAAAAAGGCGATCAGCACCGCGATGACGGCGATGAGGGCGGTGGTTCCGAAAATGATCTTTTTCTGGGCGAAAAAGATAATGAGGGTTTCCCGCAGGTAGTCTTCTGTTTTGATCATGTTCAAACGAGCCCTGTCATCCCTGTTGTCGAAAGGCGTACCGGCCGGAACCCCTGGTCATGTATCCGTCCGGCTGCCGTTGCCTCCTGGGCCGCTGCCGCGGCGGTTTTTGTGCGCCGGTGTGTCAGGAACGGTCAATCAAAAACGGCGCCTTCATACAGTTCTCCATCAATGCCGATGCCCCAACCCCTGAAGAAAAAGACTTCCCGGACTTCCCGCATGATCTGGGCCAGTTTCGCCATCCTTCTTTCGGGAACATAAACGACGTCGTCGGGCCGCAGGTAGAAGAACCGGATGCCGTCCTTGGGAGACAGCATTTTTTCAAGATTCAGGTGCTTGGCGACAAGCTTGTTCTCGTGGCGCCTGAAAACGATGATGTCGTTCACCCGGGCGCCGGGTTTCTTTCCGCCGGCCATGGCAATGGCTTCCACCACGCTGACGGGCTTGGCGATCCGGTACACGCCGCTGTTGTTGACGTGCCCCAGCACATAGAGCATGGAGCCGGCATGCTGCTCCAGGAAAAGGTCCACGTGCAGCCCCGGCAAAATACCGTCGTAGAGGGCGTCGAGATCCTTCTTGACTTCCGGCAGGGAACGCTGGGCTACGAAGACATCCCCTGTGAGGGGGAAGGTGGCATAGCCGTCGGGTCGAACGGTGACCAGGCGGCTCAGCCCCCGGGGCGCGGTGTGCAGGTCTTTTTTCAGTTCCTTGATGCGGGAGCGGAATTCCGGAACGGTGACATAGATTTCGGCGTCGCGCAGCACATTGCCGTAAGAAGCTTTCAGCTCATCGGTCAGCTCGGTGACGGTTTTTCCCAGGACGTAGATTTCGCCGATGTACGGAAGCGAAATTTTGCCGTCCGGCTGGATCTGCTGGGTTTCGTTGAGCTCCGGCGCATGGACGAATTTGACGCTGACGGTATGGTCCACGGCAAGGGTGAAGGCGTCCTTTTTTTGCCAGGTGCGGATCTGGAACAGCACGTCCAAAACATCGCCGGGAACGATGCGATATTCCGGAAACAGCTGCATCTGCGACGGGTAGGTGCCCTGGTCAAAGGAGAAGGTTGTTTCTTCCATGACGATTTCAGGCGCTTCCGAAAGGGCCTTTTGCCCACCGCAGCCGCCTGCGGCGAGAACCAGCACCAGGCAGATGCAACAAGTCTGGAAGATTCGAAGGTTGGCACATGCCGATAGAGTTGCCACGTCAGACCTTTCCATAGAATATGCCGGGAATGTAATGTTTCCGTTTATTGAGGATAACGCCCGATACCGCCGCACCCGCCTTCCGGAGTCGTGCGGTCACCATCTGGACGACCTCCCATTTCGTCTTTTCGCATTCAACCGTCAGAAACAGGGCGTCGAAGCCCCCGGCGATGCGGGAAATGTCGGAAGCGCCGAGGACCGACGGACCGTCGACAACGACGATGTCGAATTGCGCCTTGAAATGTGCCAGCATCCCCTCGAAACGCTCACGGGTCCACGGGCTTTTTGCCTGTGCGTCCGGGGAACCCAGGGGAAGCAAAAACAAGCCGTTGTGGGCGGTTTCCACAACGGGCAGCGGCGCGGCCTCCGGCCGGCTGTCCCAGTTGGTCAGCCCCTCTCTTTCCGCCACGTCGAACAACTTGCCGATGCCGGTGGGCGACGGCGATGCGTCGATCAGCAGCACCCGAGCGTTTTTCAGTTGGACGAGGCTCCAGGCCAGGCTGACGGCCGCGGTTGTCTTTCCCTCCTGTTCGAAGCAGCTGGTGACGAGAACCGTGCCGGATGTGAGGCCGAGTTCCGACAAGCGCCCCTCGATGGAGGAAATCTCCCGTGGATTGTTGATCAAATGCTGTTGCAACGGCCCCGGAAGCGATGGGCGGTGGTCGGCATCCATTGCGGATTGCCCTTGTTTCGCTGGTGCGGGTGGCTTCATCAATCGTCCTTTGGCTGGGAAAATGACGCCTGGAAAAATTAGTGTTGATATTGTATAGTATGTGATAAAGATTAAAGTCAAGCGGTTAATGATAAGCACCCGCGCGGGAGGCGCAGCAAGACGGCGCCGGCCTTGCCGGTCCCGCGCAGCACGCCAAAGATCGTCGCACCGGACGTCATGAGCAAGGAGAATCCTATGGCAGAAGCGAGTCAGGCGATGGACCAGGCCATCAAGGTGATGGCGCAGAAGGAAGGCAAATACCTGTCTTTTTCCCTGGGGGAGGAGGAGTATGGCATCGGCATCCTCAAAATCAAGGAAATCATCGGGATGATGAACATCACCGCCGTTCCAAAGACGCCTTCCTATGTCAAGGGGGTCATCAATTTGCGCGGCAAGGTCATTCCCGTGATCGATCTGCGCATCAAATTCGACATGGAACCCGCGGCATATACAGAGCGCACCTGCATCATCGTTGTGGAAATCGACGGAAAGGACGGCACCGTCCTGGTGGGCATCGTGGTGGACTCGGTTTCCGAAGTCCTGAATATCCGGGCGGAGAATATCGAGGACGCCCCGGTCTTCGGTGCCAGCCTGGACACGGACTACATCCTCGGCATGGCCAAGATGGACAGCGGTGTGAAGATTCTTCTGGACATCAACCGGATCCTTCAGGTCGAAGAAATCGTGCGCCTTGAAACCATTTCCTGAATGCGATGAAACTGCTGGTCGTCGATGATGAGCCCATTGCGTTGTCGTCGGTAAGGCGTTTGCTCAAGCGCAAGGCAACCGCCGATGTGGACGTGTGCGACAACGGGCCCGAGGCGGTCGACCTGATCAGGCGCGGCCGTTATGACGTGGTGCTGCTCGATCTTTTGATGCCGGAAATCGACGGGTTGCAGTTGCTCACCCGTGTGCGTTCCCACAGCCCGGCCACCGAGTTTATCATGCTCACGGCGGTGGATGATGTGGCCATGGCGGTGCGGGCCATTCGCATGGGGGCGTACGATTACCTGGTCAAGCCCGTCGAAAACGAGCGCCTGGTCCTGACTGTCCGGCGGGCCTTCGAACGCAAGGGGCTTCGGGCTGGCATGGCGGGCGGAACGGCCCAGAACCGCGCTGTGCCCGAGGCGTTCGCCGACATGGTGACCCGGTGCGCCGGGATGCAGAAAATTCTCTCCTATGCCCAGACCATGGCCGGCAGCGATTTGCCCATCCTGCTCACGGGGGAAACCGGGACGGGCAAGGAGCTGATGGCCAGGGGCATTCACCGCGCCAGCCCCATGGGCGACGGACCCTTTATGCCGGTGAACGTCTCGGCCATTCCCGACACGTTGTTTGAAAGCCAGTTCTTCGGTCACACCAGGGGCGCCTTCACAGGGGCCGAACAGTCCCGGGCCGGCTTCTTCCAACAGGCCGACGGCGGTACCCTGTTTTTGGACGAGATCGGTGAGATGTCGGCTCAGCTTCAGTCCAAATTGCTGCGGACCCTGGAGGAGGGCCGGGTAACGCCCGTGGGGGCCCGGGAGCCGATTCCCTTTCAGGTCCGCATTGTTTCGGCCACCAACCGGGACCTGGAAGCCGCCTGCCGGGAAGGCGCGTTCCGGCTGGACCTTTATTACCGCATCAATTCGGTGCCCATCCATCTGCCCACGCTCGAAGAGCGGGATGGTGACATCGCGCTGCTGGCCGACCATTTTCTCTCCCTGCAACGGTGCCGGCAAAACGGCGGACGGGTGGAAATGAGCCCCGAGGCCATGGCGGTGCTGGCAAAACGGGCCTATCCCGGTAACATCCGGGAATTGAAACAGGTGGTGGAACGGGCCGCGCTTATGGCCGAAGCGGGGGTCATCCGGCCCGAACACCTGGGAGAAACCACCGCCTTCGATCCTGCGCACGGCCGTTGCCTCTGTTCCCTTCAGGAAAATGCCCAGATGCATATCGCCTACGTGTTGGAGCAGACGCGGGGCGATCGGAAAAAGGCCGCCGACATCTTGGGGGTTTCCGTGCGGCACGTGCAACGCAAGATTGCCGCCATGCGGCGGAATTCCAGATGGGCGTCGCTGGTGCGCGACATATAGGTCGTTTTGACCACGACCGTTTGGTCGCATGGGGTAACGCCCTTACATGACACAAACTCCCATGCAATGCCCCTGCAGAAACGCCTGTTCTTTTTTCACCGATGCGACCTGAATGTCGTTTCAATGCGTTTTCCACTCATCCGGTAAAGCACGCTTTCCATCAAATAAACAATAAGATAACCGCATCCATGGGCGCTGGCGCACTGGCATGCCCCTTGCTGTTTTTCCCGGAAAGGCCGGCGCCTTGTCCGGCGTCACATGCATTTTCGGCCGGCGAGACGGTCAACCCGGCGTGGAAAGGGGCGCTACCGGTATGAAATGCCGCATTGATACGGTTTTGATTGTCGACGATGAGATTGAATTCGCAAACACCGTGAAGCGCCATCTCAGGCGGGAAGGAGTCTGCGCGGATTCGGCACCGGACGGGCGCTGCGCCTGTATGAAGATGATGGAGCGCGACTGCCGGCGCCTGTTTTTCGATTTGGTTATCACCGATGTGGTGATGCCGGGCATGGACGGAATCACGTTGCTCAAATGGATACAGAATATTTATCCATGGACCTCGGTGGTGGTGGTGTCCGAGTTCGCCGACTTGACGCTGTTGCGGCCGCAGATCCGGCCGGAACTGGACGCCATCGGGCGAAAACCGCTGACGCCGGGGGCCATGATGGACATGATCGGCAGCATTGCGTCAAAGAGGCACCGCTGGCAGGCAACCGGGGCCCGGTGCCGGGCGCCCGCCGGCGGCCGGCGGGGGTGACCTGCGGCCGACCCGGCCGTGCGAATTTTTTTGGCGAGAACACAAAAGGGGGGGGGCAATGCGCTGGCGGGACATGAAGCTTGGGAAAAAACTCGGCGTCGGGTTCGGGATGGTGCTGCTGCTGCTTGCCCTGATGGCCGGATGGGGCGTGCGCGGCATCAACACCATTGTCCGGGATGCCGGGGAGGTGATCAGGGGAAACCAGCTGGACGGCATCCTCGCCCAGCGGGAGGTGGATCATCTGAACTGGGTGCGCCAGGTCAATGCGCTTCTCACCGACGCCCAGGTTACCACCCTGTCGGTGGAAACCGACGATCACCAATGCGGGTTCGGAAAATGGCTCTATGGGCAAGGCCGCAAGGATGCCGAGGCCCTGGTGCCCGGGTTGGCGACCCTGTTCCGGCAAATCGAGGCACCGCACCATCACCTGCATGCCTCGGCCGTGGCGGTGGCGGAGGTGTTTCGCCAGCCCCACGCGGGTTTGTCCCTCACCCTGGCCAACCGTCTTCTCGATCACCAGCGATGGGTGTCCACCCTGGGGGAAACACTGGCCGTTGAAGCGGCCGGGGCAGGAAGGATGCGGGATGCGCGCCGGGGGGAGGTGATCAACCCGGATTTTTCATTGGAAGTGGAGTTGGACGCGGGCCGGTGTGCCTTCGGCCGGTTCCTGGGGGATTCGGAGACCCGGAGGCTGCTGCAGGAGTTTCCCGCGCTTCGGGAATCCATAGGCCGGATACGGGAGCCGCATGAACGGCTGCACCAAACCGCGGTTGCAATCGAGAAGAAAGTGCGAGAAGGGGATTTTGCCGGGGCGGTGGGGGTATTTCGCAAGGACACGCAAAGCGCCCTTTCGGCCGTCAGCCGTCATTTTCAAGACGCCATCCTGGCGGAACAGCGGCTTGAGAAAGGGTTGCAGCAGGCCAACGCGATATATTCGGAAAAAACCGTGCCCAGCCTCATCGAAGTGCAGGCGCTGCTCAAGAAGATTCGCGCCCTTGCCCGGGACAACATCATGCGCGATGTTCAGATGCTCACCGCTGCCCGCAAAACACGGATCGCGCTGGTGGTGTCCGGAGCCTTCGCGCTTTGCCTGGGTCTGTTCCTGGCCGTTTCGATCGCCAGGGGCATTGTGCGCCCGGTTCTCCAGGGCGTGGCCTTCGCCGGAAAGGTATCCGAGGGTGACCTGGGCGTTGGGATCGATATCGATCAGAAGGATGAGATCGGGGTGCTGGCCCGCGCCCTTGGGAGCATGGTGGATAAGCTGCGAACCATTGTGGGGCAGGTGCAGGTTTCCGCGGACAACGTGACCGCCGGCAGCCGGGCCGTGAGCAGTACGTCGGAGGAGATGAGCCAGGGGGCCACCGAACAGGCCGCCGCTGCGGAAGAGGCATCTTCGGCCATGGAGCAGATGACCGCCAACATCAAGCAGAATGCTCAAAACGCGCATGAAACCGAGAAGATCGCTGCGAAATCCGCAGCGGACGCACAGCAGGGCGGAAAGGCGGTATTGGAAACGGTGGCGGCCATGAAGGGTATCGCAGAGAAGATTACAATCATCGAAGAAATTGCCCGGCAGACCGACCTGCTGGCCTTGAACGCAGCCATCGAGGCGGCCCGGGCCGGTGACGGGGGAAAGGGCTTTGCCGTGGTGGCGTCGGAGGTGCGAAAGCTGGCCGAGCGCAGCCAGGAGGCCGCCGGCGAGATCGGCAAGCTGTCGGTGTCCAGCGTGGCGGTGGCCGAGGCGACGGGGGAGATGCTGCGGAACCTGGTGCCGGACATCCGGCGGACCGCTGAGTTGGTGCAGGAAATCAGCGCCGCCAGCAGCGAGCAGGCAGCGGGGGCGGAGCAGATCAACCAGGCCATCCAGCAGCTGGACCAGGTGATTCAGCACAACGCCACCGCATCGGAGGAAATGGCCGCGTCCAGTGAGGAGCTTTCCAGCCAGTCCGAACATCTGAAGGAGATTATCTCCTTTTTCCGGGTGGGGGGCCGCGAAACGGACCGCGCGGAAACAACAAAACAGGTCGACATGTGAGCCTGCCCGGGGAACCCGATTGGTGCGGAGGTTCCGGTGGGGTTAAGGCGCATCGGCTGCCGGCGTTCTTTGAAGCATTGCCCACCGGGCGTTACTGGGTCTTTTCGTCTCCCCGCCGGGTGCCGGGGGCTTGATTGCCGGTCGCTGCTCACGTATTCTTATATCTTTGCATCCCTCCCTCTTCAAAAAAGGAGCCCATGGTATGCCCGAGGCAAACTTGCTGGTGGTGGATGATGATCCGGGGATTCGACAGATTCTCACCGACTCCTTTGCACGGGAGGGATATGCCGTTCTGGCGGTGTCAAGTGTCCGGCAGGCCATGGCCGCCGCAGACGGAAAGCGGATCGATGTGGCCCTGATCGATGTGCGGCTCCCGGACGAGAACGGGCTTGTTCTGCTGCGCGGGTTGAAGCAGACCCACCCCGGTGTTATCTGCATTCTCATCACCGGGGATCCGTCCCTGGAAAGCGCCATCACGGCGTTGGACAGCGGTGCGGACGGCTATTTGCTCAAGCCCCTGCGGCCGTTGTCCCTGATTCTTCGCGTCAAGGAGGCCATCGGGCAAAAGAAGCTTGCATCCGAGTTGCAGCGCACCAACGAAAATCTGGCCGAGGCCCAGAGGATTGCCAAGCTCGGCATCCGTGACCATGACCTTGTCAGCGGTGCTGTTTCCTGGTCCGGGGAGGCGTTCGCCATTTTCGGCCACGATCCGGCCGACGGGCCCTTGACCCACGAAAAGGCCATCGGCCGGGTGCATCCCGACGACCGGGAAGCATTTGCCGCATGGTCCCGGAGCGGCAGCGGGCAGGGGGCGGAAAAGACCATCGAGTACCGCCTTCAATGCGCGGATGGCGGCATCCGCATCATCCAGGAGCAGGGGCGCATCATTTCGGATTCTACCGGGCGCCCCGCACGCGTGTTGTTTATATTCCGGGATGTGACAGAAGAAAAGAAGCTCAAGCAGGAGTCCGCCTACCGCTTGCAGCAAGTCATTCATGCGGACAAGCTCGCCTCGCTTGGCGAGGTGGTGGCCGGCGTGGCGCATGAGATCAACAACCCCAACAGTTTTATTTCCTACAACGCCCCACTGCTGGAAGAAACATGGGAAATGCTCTCTCCCATCATCGCGGATTTCGCCGCACAAAATCCGGGGTGGCGTCGGGGCAACCTGACCATCGACGAGCTGCGTCAGGACATGCTGGACATCATCCAGGCCATCAAGACCGGGTCGGACCGCATCAAGAAGGTCGTATCCCATCTGAAGGACTTCGCCCGCATGGATGACAGCACGGCCATGAAACCGGTTCAGGTGAACCATGTGATTGAAAACACCCTGACCATTGTCGGCGCGCGGGTGCGAAAATCCGTTCGCCGGCTCGACGTGGACCTGGCATCGGGGCTGCCGACGATTCCCGGCCATTTCCAGAAGCTGGAGCAGGTGGTGGCCAATCTCACCCTGAATGCGGCCAACGCCGTCAGCGACATGGAAAAGGGCGTCGTCTGCCTGCGAAGCCGTTATATCGAGCGGATCGGGTGCGTGCTGATCGAGGTGGAAGACAACGGACGTGGCATGCCGAGGGAAGTAATGGGCCGTATCTTCGATCCGTTTTTCACCACCCGGCGGGAGTCCGGCGGCACCGGTCTGGGGCTGTCGGTGTCCTACGGCCTTGTCCGGGAGCACAACGGCCTGATCGGCGTGTTGTCGCATCCGGGAAAGGGCAGCCGTTTTACCGTCTATCTGCCGATCCATCGCGACAAAAAGCCGGATCTGCGGCCCGCCATTCTGTGCGTGGACGATGATCCCCAGGTGCTGCGGATGCTGCAAACCTTTTTTGTGTCCGTGAAGAACATGTCTGTGGCCATGTTGGAGAATTCGGGAGAGGTCATCGATTACCTGCGTGCGCATCCCGAAGTGGACATTATTCTCTGCGATATCTGGATGCCCAGCTTGAGCGGGTGGGATCTGTATCGCCAGATCAGTTGCGAGTTTCCCCTGGTCACAATGGTACTATACTCCGGCGACAGGGACGTCCTCGATAAACGCCCGGAAGATGTCCCGCCCCCCGAGCATTTTCTTCGAAAGCCGCTGGGGTTTCAAACCCTCATGACCGTCATCGAGCGGATTGGTCGGCAGCGGTTTTAGGTGGTGGGGAAAAGGACGCTATGCTTGAAGCCGTTTTATGGGGTCAAAGACAATCTGCGGCATTTGAATCTGAAAAAGTCATACCCCCATTGCTTTTTTGGTTGACTTTTCCTGTAGGATGATTTAGCTACCAAAAAGCAAAACATCTTGAGTCCCCTTTAAAAGATTCTTGTTCAACCCCTTTTTTTCAGGACGCAACGCGCCTCTATGCGATATTGGATGCTGCGGTGATGTCTGAGCACCTGACCAGACCGTTTTTGTTGTAGTTGTAAGATCCTGTTGATGTTGAAAGTATCGGGCTTTCTACATGGCGAGAGGTTGCTGGCGGCCGGCTTCTTTTCTATTTCTTCCGTCATTTCCAAGCCTTTGATTTCAAGAAGCTGTTATTGCAGA
>CAXXFG010000005.1:0-600000 GCA_963678885.2 Desulfobacterales bacterium
GACGCCCCAATTGGCCCAGTAACCTGCCATCGAGGCCGGTTGCAGCCGCGCATAGGAATTGACCGAGGGCGCGACCAGTGCCGACAGCCCCTTGTGATGCGCCATCCAACCGGCGATGCAGCCACGCGCAAGGTCGGTCATCCCGGCGATGCCGCCCTCCTCGCCCTGGCTCAACGCGTTCTCGCCCGCAGGATCCGAGAAGCTCAGATTGATATGCATGCCGTTGCCGCCCTTATCGAACAGCGGCTTGGGCAGGAAGGTCAGGATCACGCCCTTGCGGAACGCCACTTCGCGGGCAAGCTGGCGGAACATCACCAGATCGTCCATCGCCGCCAGCGCCTCGTCGAAGGCCAGCGTGAATTCGAATTGCGGCGCGTCGTATTCAGTGGTGACGAGGTCAAGCTTGAACCCCGCCGCCTCGGCCGCTTCCCAGATCGCATCGGAAAAGCCCAGCGGATCGTTGAACGGGCCGCCGCCATAGACATGCGCGCCCGGCGTGTCATAGGGCTGCAGGCTGCCATCCTCGGCGCGGGTAAAGGCATAGGCTTCCAGCTCGATCCCCACTTTCGGGGTCAGGCCGTGTTTCTGCCAGTCGGCGATGGCACGCTTCAGCGCGGTGCGCCCGGCGGCTTCGATCGGTGCGCCGTCGCGGTCGGTCAGATCGCCCGTGACCATATGCACGCCCGGCTCCCAGCCCGGGCGGATATCCTGCGCCTCCCAGCTCAGCGTCATGTCGGGCAGCCCGTCGAGGCAGTTCGTGCCCGGCGCATCGACGATCAGGTCCTTGTCGTAATGGACGGCAAGGCACGGTTGGGCGAAGCGGGTCGAGCCGGTGCCGATCTTTTCCTGCGGCAGGTACTTGCCGCGCAGGATGGACAGGTGGTCGCACCAGACGGGTCTGAGGCGGTCTCGCATGGGTGTCTCCCTGATGTTGGTCTGTTCTTTTCTTGGTTTTGTCAGGCGCGCGCGACGCGCACCGGAAGTTCCTTGATACCGCCCACGAAGTTCGAGCGGAGGAATTTGTGCTCTCCGGCCGGTTCGATGCCCGAGATCCGTTTGGCGAGTTCCTGAAACAGCACCCGCACTTCCAGCCGGGCCAGATGCATGCCCAGACACAGATGCGGCCCGCCCTGCCCGAAGCTCAGATGCTTGTTGGGCTTGCGCGCAAGATCCACGCGGAACGGATCGTCAAACGCCGCCTCGTCGCGGTTGCCGCTGGCAAACCAGTAGAGCACCTTGTCGCCCGCTTTCACAGTCTTGCCATGCATGTCGAAATCGCGCGTGGCGGTGCGGCGGAAATACAAAGCGGGCGTGGCCCAGCGGATGATCTCATCGGCCATCGTGTCGTCGACCGCGCCCGAGTGGATCTGCGCCAGCAATTCGGGCTGGTGCGCCATGGCCTGAATGCCCGCGGCGATGGAATACCGCGTGGTGTCGTTGCCCGCCGCGACCAGAAGGCAGAAGAAGTTGCGAAATTCCGTCTCGCTGATCGTCTCGCCGTTCTCGTCGGGCTGCAAGATCAGGTGCAGCACGCCCTCGGTATCGCCGCGCGCGGCTTTCGAGGCCATCAGATCCTTGGCGTAGTTGTAAAGCTCGGCGCCCGCGGGCGAGTTGAAGGGCATGAGCCGGTATTCATCGGTGGTCATGAGGTCGAGCACATGCTCGGTGAAATCGGGATCGGTATTGGCGATCAGCGCATCGCCCTTTTCCACCAGCCACGGCAGATCCTCGTCCGGGGTGCCGATAATCCGGCCCAGCATCAGCATCGGCAACTGGCGCGCGATCAGCTTGGTCGCGTCGAACGTGTCGTGCTGCAGGGCCTGATCGAGGATCGTGTCGCACAGATCGCGGATCTGACCTTCGAACGCGCCGACGACGCGGGGCGAGAAGGCTTTCATCACCTTCATGCGGGTACGGGTATGGTCGGGCGGGTCGGTCTCCTGAAAGGTCCGCCGGGCGAGGTATTCCTCGTAGGTCTGGTCCTCCATCCGGATACCGCGCGCCGAGGACAGCAGGTCGGTCTGTCGGTTCAGGGTCAGGATATCGGCATGCCGGGTGACCGACCAGAACCCCTCGCCCGCGTCCCATTCGGTCCAGGCCATCGGATCCTCGGCACGCATCCGGGCAAAGGTGTTATGCGGCGGGCCGTTCACGAATGTATCGTGCGAGGTCAGATCGGCCTGGCCGTCATCGCTGGGCGTCCAGATGGTCATGCGACACTCCTTGATTGCCTACCCCTTTATGTATATTCGTGACATCTCATAGTATGCAAATGGAATGTTCATGCATATCGCCTTTCTCGACGCCAATACCGACCGCTCGGCCTTCGCGGCCCGTCAATCCAGCGAAGTGGCGAAATTTCAGGCCTTGCTGGCGCCGGTGACCCGGGACTGGCGCTATACCGCGTTCAAGCTTCCCGATGGCGAGGCCCCCGAGGCGCTGACGCCCGACGCGTTCGACGGCGTCATCGTTTCGGGCAGCCCGGCGTCGGTGCATGACGATGCGCCCTGGGTGGCCGGGTTGCTGGCGATGCTGCGCGACGCGGTTGCGGCGGGCCTGCCGGTCTTCGGTGCCTGTTTCGGCCATCAGGCGGTAGCGCGCGCTCTGGGCGGACGCGTGGGACGCAATCCGCGCGGCTGGGTTCTCGGCCCCGTCGAAAGTGAGTTGCGCCACCCGGCCCCGTGGAGCGAAGCCTGTAGCGTCACGCTCAATGCCGCGCATAACGAGCAGGTTCTCACCCCGCCGCCGGATGCGCGCGTGCTGGGCGGTACCGATGCGACTCCCTACGGGCATCTGGCGATCGGCAGCACCGTCTTCACCACCCAGTACCACCCGGAAATCACGCCCGATTTCATGGCGGGACTGATCGAAGAACTGGGCAGCCACGACCCTGCCGATGTCCCACCCGAGGTTATCGGGCATGCGCGTAGCGCGATGTCAAAAGAGGTCGACAATGCCCGGATGGCCCAATGGATCGCCGATTTCTTCACGCAAGCGCATTCGGTCTGACGGGTCTTAGGGATTTCGTAAACTCTTGCCGTCTTTGATGTCCATGTTGATCGTAACCATGGACATCTCATGCGTCACCGACCCACTTTAGGCGCTCTCGTCTGGACCCTCTCCACCCGCTGGCGCCGGATGACCGACCGGGCGCTGGCCGATCTCGGCCTGACCCACGCGCAATTCGCAGCACTCGACGTGGTGGGGCAGGCCCGGCGCGACCTCCTGCCTGAGCGAACGGACATGGCGGAACAAACCGACTTGCGCGCTTCTGTTGATCGTCCGCTGCTGCAGGGCGATCTGGCGGTCGCGCTGGCTGTCTCGCCGATCTTCGCCTCAAAACTCGCCCGGGCGCTGGAACGCGACGGGCTGATCGCCCGGGGCGCGGTCTCGGGCGATGCCCGCGCGCGCAGCCTTTCCCTGACGGCACAGGGTGAACGCGTTCTGACGCAGGCCCGCGCCCGTGTCAGAACGCTCGAAACCCGGCTGGTCGAGCCGCTCGGCAATGGTGAAACGCAGGCCGGTCAGGCGATGCGGATCCTCCTGCGCTCGCTCATCGCGCATGAAGCCGGGGCGCAGGGGTAACGCGACGCCAGAACCGAACAGCACCCGCGTCCGCCCCATAGAAAGCAGCCCCTCGGCGCGGGAGGCTTTCGGGCTTGAATCACCCCCAGGAACAGAACGCCGCTTTCACGCCAGCGCGGCCAGCACGTCCATCGCCGTAAGCTGATCGAGCTGCACATGCTGGCGCATCGCCAGCTCGGCCCCATCGGCATCGCCGTTCAGGATAAGATCGGCGATCACCCGGTGATCGCGCGCGGATCCGGCAATGACGCCGGCATAACGGTAGCGCGCCCGGTAATAAGCCATGAGCTTGCGCGCATTGGTCTTGATCAGGTCCAGCAGGAACGGGTTGCTCGCCGCCTCGCCCACCGTGGCATGAAAGCGCAGGTTCAATTGATAATAGGCGTCGGGTTCGGCCCCGCCAAGCCGGGCGGCGTGATCTTCACAGGCCTCGGTCACCGCTTGCAAGGCCGCGCGTCCATCGGACGAAATGCGCCGCGCAGCCAGCCCGGCTGCCTGCCCTTCAAGCTGGGCGTGAATTTCGAGAATCGCAAAGAACTCTTCAAGCGTCGGCTTGAACACGACCGCCCCCTTGCGCGGCAGCCGCTTGACCAGCCCGGTCGCCTCGATCTGCATCAAGGCTTCACGCACCGGCGTGCGCGAAACACCAAAATGCTGAACGAGCGAGGCTTCGTCGATCTCGTCACCGGGGTTAAGCCGACCGGCATCGATCCAGTCATGTAGCGAGGTGAGGATGGTTTCGGTCTGATTGGCCAAGGATCCCTCCATCACAGCCTGCTTTATGTATACACAAGGTGGCGCTATTCGTACAAGCGGTTCCTGTGCAGAGATACACTTGGAGATCACACACCCCATGAACCCGTGCGCAGGATCGTCTTAGCCCTGCGTTAAGGTCTTCGCGGCAGCGTATGGTTCGAACGCGACGTTGCATGGGTCAGGGCTTCGACCCTCGGCGCCGAGGGTCCGGGGCGAGGGATGTTCGCGACTGTGCGATGATCCGGAATAAGCCGATTAACGACGAGGAGCACAGAACCAAAACGATAGAGAATGGCGAGAAAGAACAATCGCCCGCATGTGCCGAGTTCCATGAACAGGGGCGTATGGCCGCGAGGCCGCCTGCCCTGTCCGGATGACCATGTCGCGCTAACTGGGTGGCATCGCAAACCGGAGACCGCCATGATCCTCTATATCGCCACCGCCTTCATCTTCCTTGCGCTCGACGCGGTGATGCTGAGCCTTGTGATGAAGCCGCTTTTCGTGCGCCATCTGGGCGACGCGATGCGCGACTCTCCGATGCTGGGCGCGGCGGGGGTGTTCTACCTCGCCTATGTTGCCGGGCTGGTCGTGCTGGTCTCGCTGCCTGCCTTGCGCGACGGGGAGCCGATGCGCGCGCTGATGTATGGGGCGCTGGTCGGGGCCATGGCCTACGGGACGTACGAATTCACCTCGATGGCGGTGATGAAGGACTGGTCCTGGGCGATGGTGGCGACCGATACGCTGTGGGGCACCGCGCTGACCGGGTTCTCCGCCTGGGCCGGCGTCATGATCGCGCTGCGCTTTCAGGCATGATCGGCGCCTTTGGGCACGACGCGCCGGCCATTGTGTCGGCGCGTATGCCGCCATGGGAAGCGGCTTGGTAGCGCGACGATGCCCTTCGATGAGCTTCGCGCCTCCGATCCAGCCGTCATCGCCGTTTACCGGATGTTCAGCCCCCGCGGGCACAATACACGGAAGTGCGCGCAAGCCGACTCGCTCGACGCCAGCCCCGCAGGTGCCGGTCGCGACATGAAAAGGCCGGGCCCCGAAGGGCCCGACCATACCGACGGCGTTTTGTCCGGGAGGATCAGAACGGGCTGTCGGGATAGTAGTATTGCTCGGCATTTTCGGGCGTGATCAGGACCGAACCGATGGTGAAGGTACCCGAAACCGGCGCGTTCGAGGTGACGCCGACGGCGGTCATTTCGATGGCGGTGGCGATCATCGCGGGCGGATAGGTGACGTTGGCGGGAACCATCTCGTCGCCTTCCATCGTGCGCTGGATCATTTCTTTCATGCCCGCGCCACCCAGCACGAACTGGATGTCGTCGCGACCGGCTGCGTCGATCGCGGCCATGGCACCGATTGCCATGTCATCGTCCGAGGCCCAGACCGCGTCGATTTCAGGATAACGCGACAGGAAGTCCTGCATCACGGTGAAGCTGTCGTCGCGGTTCCAGTTGCCATGCTCGGCGGCGAGGATCTCGATGCCCGAGCCTTCGATGGCTTCTTCGAAGCCCGCAAGACGCTCGTTGTCGATGGTCGTCGGAATGCCGCGCAGAACGACGATCTGGCCGCCATCGGGCATGGCGCCGGTGAAGAACTCACCCGCGACACGGCCGAAACCCGGATTGTCGCCGGCGACATAGAGATCTTCGATCCCCTCGACCGAGAGGCCGCGATCGACCACGGTGATCCAGATGCCGCTTTCTGAAAGCGCCTGAACCGGGCCCGTCAGGGGCTCGGATTCGAAGGGCAGAACGACCAGCGCGGCGATGTCGCGGGTGGCCATCATGTCCTCGATATCGTTGACCTGTTCGGCCGCGTTCGACGCCGTCGACAGCACGAAATCGAGCTGCGGATAGACCTCTTCAAGCCGGTCGACGGTGGCCTGGGCGTGATAGTTCATGCCCCCCGCCCAGCCATGGGTGGCGGCGGGAATGGACACGCCGATCACGGTCGTGTCCTGCGCAACCGCGGGTGCGGCAAGCGCCAGAAAGCTGACCGCGAGGGCGGCTTTGGGGAAATGGCGGGTCATGTCGGTTCTCCTCCCTGTTTGACCGATGGATAGTCTTCCGGCAGCGGCCTTTGTGGCCTATTTGCCGGTCTTCGCTCCGCGCTGCAGGATCACAGCGAGAATGATCATCACCCCCTGCACCGCGCCGTTGAGATAGGGCGATACATAGTCGGTGAGATTGAGGATGTTCTCGATCAGGCTCAGAATCAGCACGCCGATCACCGTGCCCCAGACGCGTCCGAAACCACCCTTCAGATAGGTGCCGCCAATGATGACGGCGGCGATCGCCTCGAGCTCCCACAGAATACCCGTGGTTTGCGAGGCTGAGCCGAGCCGCGGCACATACATGATGGTCGCCACGCCAACGAGCAGGCCCAGCAGCACATAGGTGGCCAGCCGCACGCGCGTGGTGTTGACGCTGGAATAATGCGCGACCTCGGCATTGGCGCCGGTCGCCGCGACATGGCGTCCGAAAACGCCGCGCGACAGGAAGATCTCGCCCACGATAACGCAGAGCGCAAAGACAATGATCGGCCAGGAAATGCCAAGGATGCCGTCGTAATAGACCGGGCGGTAGAAGGTGCGCAGGCCGAAATCCAGCGACAGCGTGCCGCCATCGGCCATCCAGGTCACCAGCGAGCGGTAGATGCCCATTGTGCCCAGCGTGACGATAAAGGCCTCGATCCCAACCTTAGTGATGAGCAAGCCGTTGATAAGGCCCGCGATCACCCCGGCGACCAGCGCCGTGGCGACGCCGAGGAAGATGATCGGCAGTCCCACGCCCAGCACCGGCAGCGCCGCGTTCATCACAAGGATCATCAGCCCCGCGATAAAGGCCGCCATCGAGCCCACAGACAGGTCGAGCCCGCCTGCGGTGATGACGAAAGTCATGCCAACAGCGATGATGCCGATGAAGGCCGAGCGCGACAGCACGTTCGTCAGATTGGCATAGCCCAGGAAGTTGGGGTTGAGCATCGCGCCGATGATGATGAGTGCGATCAGCGCCACGACCGGGCCGATCACGGTCATCGGCGGCAGGCGGCGCGCTGGCTTTGCGGTTGCGGTGTCGGTCTGCGTCATGTCGGTCGGTCCGAATCGAGAATGTCGGAGGCGGGCGTCGCTTCGCCCTGCCCTGCCTTGGTGTCGGTCTGTGCGTCGCGGTCTTGCGCGATGCCCATCGCCAGCCGGACGATGCCGCGTTCGGTAATGTCGCGGCCCGCAAGCTGCCCGGTGATCCGGCCCAGCCGCATGACCAGCACGCGGTCGCACAGGCCGATAAGCTCTTGCATTTCCGACGAGATCACGATCACCGAGGTGCCCTGATCGGCCAGCCCGCGCAGGAAGCGATAGATCTGCTGCTTGGTGCCGATATCGATGCCGCGCGTGGGTTCGTCGGTGACAAGGATGCGCGGCTCGGATTGCATGACCTTGGCCAGCAACAGTTTCTGCTGATTGCCGCCCGACAGGTTGCCCACTCGCACCCCGCGCGCGCCGCGGATGTCGAAATCGCGGATCGCTTCGTCAAGGATGCGCTCTTCGCCCGCGCGGTCGATCATCACGCCTGCCCGGCGCGGCAGCGCCTGAAGCGTGACATTCTCGCGCATGGATTTGTCCAGCAGCAGGCCGCGCGTCTTGCGGTCCTCCGTCAGATAGCAAAGCCCGCGATCCAGCGCGTCCGAGGGGCGGCGGATGGTGACGCTTTCGCCCTCGATTTCGACCGTGCCGGTGGCAGGTCTGAGGCCACAAAGCCCCTCCATCGCCTCGGTCCGGCCCGAACCCACAAGCCCGGCGATGCCAAGGATCTCGCCGCGATGCAGCTCGAAACCGATATCGCTGGCATGGCCCGGCACATCGAGATCTTGCACCCGCAGCACCACCTCGCCCGGCACGGTGCCGGGATTGACGGGATAGAGGTCGGACAATTCACGCCCGACCATCGCCTCGGCCATGTCCTGTTCGCTCAGCCCCTCGGCGGGTCCAGTGAACACGACCTTGCCGTCGCGCATGATGGTGACCCGGTCGGCGATCGCCTTGACCTCGTCAAGCTTGTGCGAGGTGAACATCACAGCCGTGCCCTGTTCGCGCAAAGCCCGCACCTGCTGAAACAGGATCTCGGTCTCGTTATTGGTCAGAACGGCGGTCGGCTCGTCCATGATCAGCACCCGAGCATCGCGCGACAGGGCCTTGGCGATTTCCAGCATCTGCTTGTCGGAATTGGATAAGTCCCGAACCAAGGTACGCGGATCGGCGTGACATTCGACCC
Organism: Desulfobacterales bacterium; assembly: GCA_963678885.2. Lineage (GTDB taxonomy): Bacteria > Desulfobacterota > Desulfobacteria > Desulfobacterales > JAFDDL01. The sequence continues at coordinate 8,622 of CAXXFG010000005.1, forward strand.
GCGCCAGCTGCGCGCGCGTCTGGCGCTGCATCTCGGCCCGGCGCAGCAACGGCCCGCGCCGCAGCTCACGCCCAAGGAACATGTTCTGCTCGACCGTCAACAACTCGGCCAGGTTGAATTCCTGGTGAATCATGACGATGCCCTGCTCTTCGGCGGCGCGCATCGTGTCGAAGGTCACCGGCGCGCCATCCAGCGTGATGCGCCCGGAACTCGCGGGCTGATAGCCCGCGAGGATCTTCATCGTCGTGGATTTCCCCGCGCCGTTCTCGCCGATCAGCGCGTGCACTTCGCCGGGATAGAGCGCAAAGGACAGCCCGTGCAGAACCTCGATGGGCCCGAAATGTTTCGAGACGTCATCAAGCGCAAGGATCGGCGTCACGGCGTCACCCAGGCGGCATCGCGGCGGCTGCTGTCGACGCACGCGGCGACGAAGCGCATCCCCGCCATGCCCGCCTCGATCCCCGGCACGAGCTGCGCGAGGTCTGGCAACGGCTCGCCCGCCTGATGCGCGCGAATGCCCAACGCGGCCCCGGTATAGAGATTGGCGAAGCCTTCCAGATACCCTTCGGGATGACCGCCGGGAATGCGGCTGACGGCATCGGCCACAGCGCTGGCCGCCGCGCCCCGACGGGTGATCAGCCGCGTCGCCGCGCCATGCGGGGTGAACCACAGCCGGTTTGGATCTTCCTGCGCCCAGACAAGACCGCCCTTGTCGCCGAAGACCCGCAGTTTAAGCCCGTTCTCATTGCCCGGCGCGACCTGGCTACACCACAGCATGCCCTTCGCGCCGCCCTCGTAGCGCAGCAACACATGCGCGTTGTCGTCCAGCGCGCGCCCGTCGACGAAGGCGTCGAGATCGGCAGCCAGACGCTCGACATTCAGCCCGGATACGAAACCGGCCAGATTGTAAGCATGGGTACCAATGTCACCGACCGAGCCGCCCGCCCCCGACCGCGCGGGATCAGTGCGCCATTCGGCCTGCTTATTGTCGCCCGACCGCTCGACCGGATCGGTCAGCCAGTCCTGCACATATTCCACCTGAACCAACCGCAGCTTGCCCAGCGCGCCGGTCTCGACCAGCTCGCGCGCCTGCCGGACCATCGGGTAGCCCGTGTAGTTATGCGTCAGGAAAAACAACGCCTTGGAACGCTCGACCGCAGCTTGTAGCGCCTTGGCTTCGTCCAGCGTCGCGGTCAGCGGCTTGTCGCAGATCACATGGATACCGGCATCGAGAAAGGCGATGGCCGGCCCTGCATGCACGTGGTTCGGGGTGACGATCGCGACCACCTCGATCCCGTCAGGGCGCGCGGCTTCGGCCTGTGCCATCTCGTCATAGGACGTATAGGCGCGCGCGATATTCAGCGCCTCGGCGCTTGCCTTCGCCTTGTCGGGTGACGCGGACAAGGCCCCCGCCACCAGATCGTAATGTCCGTCGAGCCGCGAAGCGAAACGATGAACCTCGCCGATAAAGGCGCCCTGCCCGCCGCCGACCATGCCCAGTCTGATCGGTTTCATGCTCAGATCCCCAACATACGGCGATTGGCCGCGTCGTCCGCGCCGCCATCGGCGAAATCGTCGAAGGCTTTCTCGGTCACGCGGATGATGTGATCACGCACAAAGGCTGCGCCTTCGCGCGCGCCGTCTTCGGGGTGTTTCAGGCAGCATTCCCATTCGACCACCGCCCAGCCATCGAAGCCGGCAGCGGTGAGTTTCGAGAAGACCTGCTTGAAATCGACCTGCCCGTCGCCCGGCGAGCGGAAGCGCCCGGCCCGGTCAACCCAAGACTGGAACCCCCCATAGACGCCTTGGCGCCCGGTCGGATTGAACTCGGCATCCTTGACGTGGAACATCTTGATGCGGTCAGCATAGATGTCGATATTATCAAGGTAATCAAGGCATTGTAGGACGTAGTGCGACGGGTCGTACAGCATGTTCGCCCGCGCATGGTTGTTCACCCGTTCGAGGAACATCTCGAAGGTGACGCCGTCATGCAGATCCTCGCCCGGATGGATCTCGTAGCAGACATCGACACCGCAATCCTCGGCGTGGTTCAGGATCGGCAACCAGCGCTTGGCAAGCTCGTCAAACGCGGTCTCGACCAGCCCCGGCGCCCGCTGCGGCCAAGGATAGAGATAGGGCCAGGCCAGCGCGCCCGAGAAGGTCGCATGGGCTTTGATGTCCATGTTTACTGACGCGCTGAGCGCCTTCTTGACCTGATCGACCGCCCATTCCTGCCGCGCCTGCGGATTGCCGCGCATTTCGGGCACGGTGAAACCGTCGAAACCCGCATCATAGGCCGGATGCACGGCGACCAATTGGCCCTGCAGATGGGTCGCAAGTTCGGTCACCTCAACGCCATTGGCGCGGGCAACGCCGAGGAACTCGTCGCAGTAATCCTTGCTGCTCGCCGCTGTCGCGAGGTCGATCAGCCGCGCGTCCCAGCTTGGCACCTGCACCCCCTTGTAGCCGCAATCGGCGGCCCATCGGGTAATGCTGTCCCACGAATTGAACGGCGCCTCGTCCCCTGCGAATTGGGCAAGGAACAGGGCCGGGCCCTTGATCGTCTTCATATATCCTCCCTGCGTCAAATGGCGGCCTTCCAGCCGCGAATCGACGTCGTGTAATCGATTACATCGCAGGACATGCCCTATGGCAAGCCTTGACTTTGCGCGCGCGCTGGCGTCCCCCAATGCGTCATGAACAAGAACATCCGCATCGCCGACGTGGCCCGCGCGGCAGGCGTCTCGACCGCAACGGTCAGCCGCACGCTGTCGAACCCGGCGGTGGTGGGGGTGGAGACGCGCGCACGGGTGATGGCCGCGGTCGAGGCGACGGGTTACCGCGTCAACACCGCCGCGCGCGATCTGCGACAGCGGCGGGCGCGCTCGATCCTCGTCCTGGCGCCCAATTTGGCGAACACGTTTTTCGGAAGAATCATCGCAACGATTCAAGAGGTTGCCGGATCGGCAGGCCTCAGCGTTCAGGTATCCGACAGCCGGGCCGAGGCTGGCCGGATCGAAGCGCTTGGCCATGACGGGCGCGCGGACGGGATCATCCTGCTCGACGGCTCGCTCGCGCCCGAGATTCTGGCGCGCTGGCGTCTGCCGGTCATCGAGCTCTGCGAATGGAATACCCGCGCGACTTTGCCCGGGCTGGCCATCGACAATGCCGCCGCTGCACGGCTCGCGGTCGATCATCTGGCCGATCTGGGCCACCGCAAGCTGCTGCACATCGCCGGACCCGAGGGCAACGTTCTGGCCCTCACGCGGCGCGAAGGGTTTCTGGCGGGCAGCGCCGCGCGCGGGCTCGATGCCTCGGTCGCCGCTGGGGATTTCACCATGGCCTCGGGCGCACGGGCGGCGCGCGACTGGATTGCCCTGCCCGACCGTCCCAGCGCGGTCTTTGCGGCCTCGGACGAATGCGCGTTCGGCTTCATCGCCGAGTGTCACCGGATGGGCCTATCGGTGCCCGACGATGTCAGCGTGGTGGGGTTCGACGATGTCGACTTCGCCGATCATTACATCCCGGCGCTGACGACAATCCACCAGCCGCGCGTTCGCCTCGGACGCTTCGCCGCGCAACGGCTGATCGCCGCCCTGACCGAGAATCGCCCTCTCGCGCCGGGCCGCGAACTGATCGACGCCCATTTGGTCGTCCGCAACTCGAGCCGCGCGTACCAGCGCTGAGCCCGTTTGTATCCATGCGCATGATAAGCATGGACATTATCTTGCGGCCCATGATCAGCACGCCCCGTGAGAGACCCACACCCTCCGTCCCCGCAATCGAAGCGCCACCCTCTTGCCTTGCCCGCACGGCATCGGTATTGCTGCGCCAACGGAGAGGTGGCCGAGTGGTCGAAGGCGCACGCCTGGAAAGTGTGTAGGCGGGAAACCGTCTCCAGGGTTCGAATCCCTGTCTCTCCGCCACTTGCCCATATGAAAGAGTTCTCCCGATCCGGCTGCGGCCGGATTTTTCCGTTGTTTTCGAGGGTTATGCGGGAGGGGCTGAGCACCAGACACGGCGCAGCATGGTCGAATTGGTTCTCTCCCGCGCAACATTCTCTGGACCTCATGACTGTTCCGTTTTGGTGCAGAGTTCGTAGGCGTCTGAATTCATACCCCTTTTCAGACCCACCACCTGAACACTTCGACTCCAGTGGCGTTCGGCGAGATGGAACGGAAATCGAACGTTCGCCGGTCCTTATGTCTCGCGCAGCTTGCCAGTTGCTGCGGCGCGGCAAGCGCCAAGATTTTGCAGGATCGGGCGGTTTCCGGACATGCGGCGGTGCGGCATTGCAACCAAGCCAATCCAGACCATCCTGACATTCATTTACGGGGTGAAGCATGGCTGATGTGGCTGCACCCCAGACAGAAAGAAGGTTACGAAGGCATATCAGCCGCGGTACCATCTATCCCAGCATCCATCTTGCCTAATATTGCGTTGCCAAAAGTGGCGACTGAAAGCGCACCAGTCACAGGAATACGACTACCGTTGTCGCGTAAGCGTTTATCAGAGCGCCATTTTTCGTTACACTAAATGAAAAGCCCTGTGGCAGGAAAGACGAGTTGAGTGAATACGAAGAAGCAGTTGCGGCATGTCGAGCGTGATCTAAACGGTGTCATTGCCGCGATTAGCCAGGTTTCAAGCCGACGTGCTCGCCGAGCGTGCCGAGTGGCACAGATTGCAACAGGCAAGATCACCGGCGCAGCCACTATCGGCGGCATGCTGATGTTTACTTCCGCATTTGGCTCAGCGTCCACCGGCACAGCCATCGGTGGTTTGAGCGGTGCGGCGGCAACATCGGCGCAGATGTATTGGATCGGCTCGATCTTTGGCGTGGGCGCGGTCGCAGGCGCGATCATCCTGCCGGTCATCGGTGCAGTCTTGGGTCTTATCGCCGTGTTCGTGATTTCCCGTGCAGTATTTGGGCGCCCACGAAAGCCGGAGAAGATGCAGGAGTTCGAAGTTCGGGCACTATTCGCCAGCTTGCGGCTCGCCTATCCGATCACAGCGCGCTTGGCAGGCGATGCGCATGCACCGTCGCGACATGAACTGCGGGTCTGTTGGTGGCTGTGAAGCTCGCGGCCGCAGAGCACGCAATTGAGGAGCTTCTGGTGGCCGTTCGCCAATTGGGAGCGGATGATCATCAAGGCGGGCCGAGCGTCTCTTCCGGCTAAAGACCGTGTATCGCTGGTTCCGGCGGGTATCAGAGTCCATGGCGACGCGACACGGGTAGCCGTAATTCTTGGGAGTTTTGCGCGAAGCTTCCCGAGATCAGGAGAGTTCAAGAAAATCAGGGGACAGCCAGCGTGGAGGATGACGCGAGGGACAGAGCGTAGGCTATGCTGTGCATGGCGCGTTGCTGCTCGTGCAGGCTGCTTTGCGGCAGGGCATTCGTCTCGATCAGCCAGATCTTGTCGTCCTGATCGAGCAAGAAATCGATGCCGAGTTCGGAAAGCGGGCGCGGCGCGGAGGCGCTTTGGACATCGGCCAGAAGAAGCGCTGCGGCATGAAGCTCGGCTTCGATGTCGCCAGCCTTTCTCACGTGCCTCCCCTTCAAAAACGATGAGAGCGCGCCCTGATAGCCACCCTTGCTGACATTGGCGGCCTGTCGCCCCATCTCACCAAGGCGCGCATAGGCCCGTGTTACCTGCCAATCACCCGATCCGTTGCGTTGGACATGGACCCTGATGTCGACGGGGCGGTCGTCCACGCTGTGGGATGGAACGAACTTCTGGATCAGATAATCGCGATAGGACATACGCCCGGCAATCTTGCGGGCAACGAGCTCTGAGACTTCATCAATTTTTCCCCGGTGAACCTTCTGGTCCTGAACGATTCGCCACGCGTCCCCGTCACGCAGGATGAACAAGAGACCGACGCCCTGATTGGCATCGCTGCGCTTGATGACCGCGCTGTCATGGCGTTGCAAAAAGGACAGGACCTGTGCCTGCAGGCCGTCGCCAAGCAACCGCTCGGTGGGGATGACGTAGGGCCTTGCTTCACTGCCTTGGAACAAAATCGTCTGGTTAAGCTTGTTCAGACCAATGTCATGAATGCAGACGGACTCTTGCTGAACATACTCACTGACCTCGCGTTGCTCCGGCTTGACACCTGCGCCCATGATGAAGACAACGCTTTGAGGCGTGACGGGGCTCAGTTCCCAATCGGTGCCCGTCCAGCAATAAGCGCTCAGCGCTCCCGGCTTTGATGCAATGGAATCAATAATCTCAAAACGCGCACCCTGCAAAACGGCTTCGGCCAGCATGGCCCGTCGTCTAAGAGGCGGCATAATCTCCAGCGCGGGCGTGCGAAAGCCTAGAAACCCGATCCGTATGGCGGAAGATCGTTTGTCGTGATCTTTCATTGTTTTATCTCATTGCCTGTTTTCTTATCGATCACATAGAAGGGCCGGAATGCAAGAGACGACCGAACTTGATCTGATGGCGCGGCACGTTGCCGAAGCGGCGCGTATACGCGGCCTGAGAACGTCTGTCGTGACCTATGGCTCGACAATGAACGGGAAAACGCCGCGACCATGGCTACGCTTCGAGATTGCGGGCAAACCGTATCTGTACGTGGCGGGCGCCTTACTTGAAGAGTGCTCTGCACCGCACGGCGTCGCCCAGAGACGCAACATCAACCATCAGGCAATCTTGCTGATGAGAGACAAGCACAGGCTCAAGGCGCATTTGTCAGACAACGGTGTCAGCGTCCCTCAGGGTCAGATGTTCCGTCGCCGCAAGCTCGACATGGCCCGAGCCGCCTTCGATTCCTTCCAAGTACCGGTCTGTGTGAAGCCGAACAACGGCTCGATGGGAAAATGCGTTTTCCCCGGCATAACAGAGAGATACTGGTACGACGCCGCTCTTGAGTCGGTGGCCGAATCCTATCCCACCATCATTGTCGAACAGAGCGTAACGGGCCTCCACTATCGCTTTTTCTACATCGCACCGAACGTCGCGGCCATCCGGATCGGCAGGCCTGCCGAGGTCGTCGGCGACGGAGTCAGCAATGTGGCAGCCCTGGTCGACGCGAGAAACGAGGAGCGCATCCGGCGTGCGCTGCCAAACCATCCCCCTCTCGTGGTGAGCGACAACATTCTGATGAATCTTGGGATGCAGGGGATGACGCTCGACACGGTGCCTGCCCCGGGACAAAGCGTCAGTCTGTGGGGCGCGTCGAATGAACATGCAGGGGCCGACGTTATCGTTGTCGATATGGACCGCGATATCCATCCCAGCTACCGGCGCGTGGTGGAAGAGGCATGCAAAACGGTCCCCGGATTGCATTTTTCCGGCGTCGACATCGTCATCGCGGATCCAACCCAACCGGCTCAACCTGATAACCACTGGATTTTGGAACTAAACGGCAGTCCGGGGATTTTAGAATACTACTATCACTGGGAGGGGACGGTCATCGACATCGCCGGGTCCCTTCTCGATTATCTGGCGCAGCGACCTGCGGACAGTGATGAAATCGGAAGCTAAAGGCTATAAGTTTAAACATGAAAATGACCCGTGCCGAACTGGCCAATTGGATGATCCTTTATGTGGCTGTGCTGATTGGCGACCCGCCAGAGACGCTATCGCTGGACACGCCGATCTCGGAATATGATTTCGACTCCATTGATGCCGTAAATATGGCCCTCGCCGTCGAAGAAAAATGCGGAACTTCGGTGGATGCAGAGCTGTTTCTTAATGGCGATGCCAGTCTGCTGGACATTTTGGATGCGCTTCGTCCCGAAAGCGAAGATAAACGTCTGGCATGAGTATCGCCCAACGCAGCGCGTTCGACCTTTGGGATCACGTGCCGACGGGCATGAGGCCAACCAGGGTTGAACCTTCGGACAAAGAAACCTACGCGGCGATACTCGAGAAGTGGGCGCAGGATCGCAATCGGGCGGCCGAGATCAGGGGAACCGTCATCGGTTCGTTTCTGGCGATCAATCCTCAGGGCACCAAGCCGCCCTTGATCTGGTGCTTCAACAACTGGGCAGAGCCGCATCTCTTTCAGGAATACCTTCCAAAGGACCAGCCGCTTTTCGCCTTTTGTTCGTTCAGTGGGTATACGGACAGTTGGCCACTCAAGACGCGTTTCAACGATCCTCTGGCGCGTATGATTTTGCTGGAGCTCGACGCGCTGGCCTTGCAGCATCCGCTGGTGCTGGCAGGCAATTGTCAAGGCGCCCCCATCGTGGAATCCATAGCCCTTCAAATAGAAGAGCGTGGCGGGCCCCTGCCCCAGTTAATCACGTTGGATTATGCGCCCAGACGACGTTACAAAGGCCCCTACAGGCTCTTTTTCGGTGAGCTCAGCCGCTTCAATCCCTTCAATGAAAGCGGTGACCCGATCGCCCTCTGGCGCGAGCGGGGTATGCGACCGACCGCGACGATCCTGAAGGGCGCAAACCATGGCAAGTATTTCCGAAAGCCGGTCGTCGCCGAATTGGCATCAGAGGTGCATCGCGTACTGGAAAACAACCGCCGCGAAACTGACGGACCAAGCTGAAGAGGGTGCCGCTCACCGTTGATGCGGTTTGCGTTTTTCCGCTTCACCCCTATTGGGGGGCGACCGGCAACCACCCCCTCATCCTCTGACGCGGCCCAGTCCATTACAAAAGCAACGGCCTTGCCACCGCAGAAAATCGGACGTTAGTTGGATGAACACTCTGCTCAAGTCGCCCTTATCTGTGTTTTATATCCAGTATTAGGCACCGCGCAGACAATCGGAGATCAGGGAGACGGGACATGGGGCAAGAGCCGGGCACAACGCCGATCTTCCTGAAGCCCGGCGAGGGCCGGGATTATGACATGGGCCGGATTCAGGCCCGTTTCAAAGCCGATGGCGACGAGACCGCAGGCCGGTATTCGATCTCGGAATGGTGGATGGAGCCGAACACCAAGGGCATAGGCGCGCATTCCCACGCGCGTGAGGATGAGATTTTCTACGTTCTGGACGGCACGATGAGTTTTCTTGTCGGCGACGAATGGCGCGATGCCGGGCCGGGCAGTTTCGTGTTCGTCCCGGCAGGGGTGGTGCATGATTTCGAGAACCGGAGCGACCGGCGCGCGGGCGTGCTCAATGTGTTCGCGCCCGGCGCCTTCGAAGGCAACATGCCGATGATTGTCGACTGGTTCAAGCAGCATCCGCCAGAGGACGCGCGCTAGGCATTCGGGCCCACGGTTTGAGGGTGCGCTCCATTCGTCGGAATGGAAGGAACCACCAAGGGGCAAGCTCGTCACGCCTGCGCCACGACAACGCATGCCATCCGAGCAGCAACCCCGGATCTGCGGCGTCCCAAGCCGCAGTGAGTTCATCGCGAAATCAGATCAGGCCGATCAACACAGAGGCCACGAAGCCGCCGGCGACCAGCAGAAGCAGCGCCACGGCCAGCGATCCGAGGTCCTTTGCATCCTTCGCCGCTTGCGACCATTCCGGCGAAACGCGATCGCAAAGGACCTCGATCGCTGTGTTCAGCGCCTCGACCGCGAGGACCAGCGCCAGCAGAAACGCCGTGGCCAACCAGTGCCAGAGCGCGGCGCCGGTCAGCAGATAGGCCAGCGCGATACCGAAACCGGCCGATAGTTCAAGCCGCGCTGCGGTTTCCTTCATCAGGCGGCGAGAGCCGGCGGCCGAATACCGCGCGGCATCGAGCACGTGCAGCACCCCGCCGCGCGGTGCGACAATCGTCGGATCTCGGGTCTCTTCGGCATGAGACATCACGCATGCTCCTCCGGACGACAGGCCGCGGAGAGGTCGAGATGGGGATCGCGTGCCTCGGTCTGGATGTCGAGGAGGCCCAGAATGCTGGAAAACACCATGTCATGGCTCGCGGGCTCTTGCGCCACGTCGCGCAAGCAGGCGTCGTCGAGATTCATGGCCGCACTGAAACGGCATCCAGCCACATCAGCATCGGCACATGGGTCTGCTCTTCGGGGGCCATGAACATCGGGGCCGCGTGAAGGTAGAGCCCGCCCTCTCCCAGCGACTCGCCGTGGTCAGACACGAAGAACAGCGCCGGCGTGACGCGGTCAGACGCCTGCAGGATGTCGATGGCCTGCGACAGGACGTAATCGGTTTCCAAGACCGCGTTGTCATAAGCGTTAACGATTTCCTCGCGGCTACAATCGGCGAATTGCGAGGTCTGGCAATCGGGCGTGAACTGAGCCCGCTCGCGGGGATAGCGCAACGAATAGGCCGGGCCGTGATTGCCGATCATATGCAGGACCAGAATGGTATTGCGGGTGATCGTCGCGGCGGTCTGCTCGATCAGCGGCAGGAAGACTTCGTCGGTGCATTCGGTCTCGCAGGCGGCGGGATCGAGCGTTTCATCAACCCGCGCCCAGCCGAAGCGCGCGGCGACGTGCTGATCGCCCGTGTTGTTGTCGCTCCAGCGCACATCGAAACCGGCACGCGCCACCACATCCAGAAGGTTCTCACGCCCGAGGAAGCCGTCACGGCTGTACTCGGCCTGCGTCAGGGGCGAGAACATGCAGGGCAGCGATACCGCCGTCGCCGTGCCACAGGACTGCGCATTGGGAACATTGATGACCTGACGGTCGCGCAGGCCGGGTGTGGTATCGCGGTCATAGCCGTCGATCCCGAAATTCTGCGCGCGCAGCGTTTCTCCGACGAAGAAAACCAGCAACACCGGCGCGGGCGTCTCTTCCAGATGCGGACCGGGTACGGCATCCGTCCCCACCGGCAACACGATGCGTTCGCCGCTGGTGAATTGCTCTTTGCCATAGCGCACCAAAGCGGCAAGCGTCGCGCCCGGCTGATACGCCCCGGCGACATCCCGATGCGCGCGCAGGGTCGACGAGGCGGCCGCGTAATCGACAAAGAGCGCGCCCAGCACCACGACCACCGACAGCGCAACCGCAAGCGGCCAACGCCAGAGCTGATGCCAGATCCCAACGCGCGTAACGCGCGGCCAGAACACCAGCGCCGCGGGCAGAATGCCGGTGAGGCAGATCCAGCCCACCGCCGCAGGCGTGATCAGGTGCTGCGCTTCGGTCGGCGTGGTCTCGAACACGCTTCTGACCAGCTCACGGTCGACGAGAACGCCGTAGGTGCGCTCGAAATAGGCCGCCGAGGCCGCCAGCAGGATCAGCACCGCCGCGACCGGCTTTTGCAGCCGCCACGGGCCCAGAAGCTCCAGCGTCAGAAAGGTCAGGCCCGAGAACGCCAAAAGGAACAAGGCAACGTTCCACGGGCGGTCGGGGAACAGGTCCAGCAACCGGCTCCAGACCCCGACATTGAGCACGCCCATGACATAGACCGTCACCACCAGATTGAGGGTAAGATGGCCAATCCGCGGGCGCGGAAAATAGCGTTTGGGTTCGGGGGTCTCTGTCATTGGGCTCTGCTCCGGTGAATCGCCCGGGTTCTCGGCGACCAACCTTGCGCCAGACTTACGAACATCCCCGGGGCGCAAATTTTTCTCGCACGTCCGACACCTTGGCAGTAGAGACCACTCATGCGCCTTCTGCTTGTGGAAGATACCGCCGATCTCGCCGACAGCGTGCTGCGCGCGCTGCGGGCGGACGGACATGCCGTCGATCACGCGCCCGACGCCGCCACGGCCGAAGCGGCGATGGCCGTTGCGGACTATGCCTGCGTCGTTCTGGATCTGGGCTTGCCGGATCGCTCAGGGCTGGAAGTGCTGAAGGCGCGGCGTCAGGCCGGAGACCGCACCCCGGTGATAATTGCCACCGCGCGGGACCAGATCACCGACCGCATCGCCGGTCTCGATGCCGGGGCGGACGATTACGTCGTGAAACCCTTCGACCTGCGCGAATTGCTCGCCCGTGTGCGCGCGCAAGCCCGGCGCGGGCAGAACGCCCCCGCGACCCGCCTTCAGCTGGGGGAGCTCGATGTCGACCGCAGCGCCGCCAAGATCTGGCGGAACGGCGAGGAAATCCGCCTTACCGCCCGCGAATGGGCGCTGTTCGACGCGCTTCTCGGGGCGCGCGGGCGTGTTCTGGGGAAACCGGCGCTCGAAGACGCCCTCTATACTTTCGATGCCGTCATCGAAGGCAACGCGGTCGAGGTCTATGTCTCACGCTTGCGCAACAAACTTGGCGCGGGCGTGATCGAAACGCGGCGCGGCTTGGGATACGTTCTGCTATGATGCCCCGCCCTGCCCGCCGCTGGTCGCTCGGACGGCGCCTCACGCGGCGCGCCTTGGCTCTGGTGGCGTTTGGTTGGCTGGGGACGGTCGCGCTGTCACTTGTCGCGCTGAACCACGAATTCGACGAGATGTTCGACGAAGAGCTTCAGGCGCTGGTCGAAACCACGATCCTGTCGCTCGACGCCACCAGCGAAACGCCGATCCCCCGAAGCTGGGGCGTCACGACGGCGGATGGCGAAAGGCTGCTGCGGGTCTTTCCCATGGATGGGCCCGCGCCGGTCGCGCCTTGGCCGGCGCTTGACGGCAACGGCTTCTTTGACAGCCAGGGATGGCGCATTTTGCGCCGCGAAACCGATGGTGCGGTCATCGAGATCGCCCATAGCAAGGCATGGCGGCGCGAAGAGACGATCGAGGCGGCCTCGGCGCTTTTGTTGCTGATCGTTCCGCTGGGCTTGCTCCTGCTCTGGGGATTGCGTCGCCTGACCGCGCAGGCGACCGCACCGGTGTCGCGCCTCGCCCAGTCGGTCGCGGCACGGACGCCCGACGACCTCTCCCCCATCGATCCGGATGGCCTGCCCGACGAACTCAGGCCGCTCGCGGTCTCCGTTTCGGCCTATCTTGCCCGCATCGCCGCCCTGCGCCAGTCCGAGCGCGACTTCATCGCCAATGCGGCGCATGAATTGCGCACCCCGCTGGCCGCGATCCGCGCGCGGCTGGACCTGTCCGCCGATCCCGACGCGCAGGCCGCGATCACGGGGATCGACGCGCTCACCCGTCGGGTCGAGCGCCTCTTGCAGCTCTCGCGGCTGGAGGCGGGCGTGGGTATCGGCAAGGGGCCCGCCGACCTCGTGCGTCTTATCCATCTGCTATGCACAGAGATCAGCCCGCGTGATCCCGCCGCAATCTTCTTCGATGACGGAGACCTAGAAACCTGCGCGGTCGCCGTCGACCCTGACGCCTTGGCCATCCTGTTGCGCAACCTGATGGAGAACGCTCAGGAACACGGCGACGGCACGATGAAACTGCGCCTGACGTCGCAAGGAACACTGAGCATCGCCAACCCGGTCGCAGGGACGCCACCCCTCGCCTTCTCGCGCTTCTCGGCAGGGGCAGAGTCGACCGGACAAGGACTGGGCTTGTCTATCGTGCAGGCGCTCTCGCGCGCGATGGGCATCGGTCTGGACCATCGGATCGCGGACGGCGTCGTCACCGTCACCCTGAATTTCGCCGGTCTGGTGGATCGCTCTGGCACCTCCCCGTCGCCCGTCTAGGGTCAGGACTCGTTCTTGCTCAGAGCCAAAAGATCACGGTCGCAGCGCGTGCGATGGCTGAGAAGAAGGTTTGCGGACCTCCGCCGTCTGGGGCGAAGCCATCACCTCAGCCCCAATCGAATGGCCGAATTATGTGGCGAAAGGAAGAGAGAGACATTCGTATCTTCCCGCGTGAGCGTCGTTGTCCCAGACGCCAACCACGTTCCACGCCTCGACAACCCGCCTAAACGGCGCCGCAGCGGCTGTCGGTGGTCACGCGCCGCGCTCAAGATAGCCAAAGACTGCACGCCGAACCCGCGATGACAAGCGGACAGGATCGCCCTCCCCCCGCGCATTTGCTGCGTCGACCATACCGCGAATGATGGCCATGATGTCGAGCGACGCTTCCATTGTGTCTCCTTCATACCCGTTCGCATGAAGACCGCGTTGAAGATGCGCCAATACTCCTGCGGCCAACTCCCTCAACGCGGGATCGGGCGGAAGCCGGCTTTCTTCGGCGTCCAGGATCCGCGACAGTCTAGGGCGGTGTTGTTGGTGCCGGACGGCGATGTCGATGACTTGTGACAGCGCACAAGCTTTCGACGCATCAGAGAAAGCCGCGTCAATATCGGCGACCAGATCGGCGGTCCGTCGAAAGGTCAGTTCCCGGGTGATCGCGTCCTTGTTCGGAAAGTACTGATAGAGCGATCCAACGCTGACCCCGGCCCGCCGGGCGACGGCGTTGGTCGAGTATTCGGCCAGACCGCCCGTCTCCAGAATGCGAGCGGCGGCCTCCAGAATGGCATCAACCGTTGCCGCAGATCTGGTCTGACGCGGTGTTTTGCGCACTGTCAGGGCGTCAGTCTTGGCCATCGTCAATGCGAGTTTCCAATGTGAGCGATAGCTCGTAAATATGGTGAAACCCCAAAAACCGCAAGAAGGCGCAGATGCAAAAGCCTGTCATCCCCGCAGAGTTATCAAAAGGCGCCGAAGCCGCAGTGCGCGAGGCGGGCGCGGCAATTCTGGCGCGCTTTTCACCGGATGCCCGACCCAAGGACCGCGCCGATATCGGCGCGTTGATCGCGGCCAATGATGCCATATCGATGGCGATACTGGTCCCTCGTCTTGAGGCGCTCGCTCCAGGGTCGAAAGTGATCGAAGACGAACTCGCGACGGGCGGATTTGGCACCGGCGACTTCTGGGTGGTCGACCCGGTCGAAGGCGCGATCAACCAGATCCACGGCCTGCCCGATTGGTGCATCACCGCGACCCTCATCCGCGATGATGCTATCGCCCTGACGGCGGTCTTTTTGCCGCTTCAGAATGACCTCTACACCGCGATTGCAGGCGGAGGTGCATCGTTGAACGGGCACCCGATAAAGGTCTCGAACAAGCCTGACCTGAACGGTGCCATGATGGGAACCGGACAGGCGGCCCCCGGCGAAAGCGCAGACATCCATGCCCGGATCGGCGCCTCGGTGACAGCGATGCTGGGGACTGTTCTGACCGTGCGCGTTTCGGTCCCCGCGACGCTGCAATTGGTTCAGGTCGCAGCCGGGCGGATGGACGGGTTCTGGCAGTTCAGTGGCGTGCTTTCCGGGCTGGTGTCGGGCGCTTTACTGGTGTCCGAGGCAGGCGGCCGGGTGACGGATTGCGCAGGCAAGGACTGGACCCTTCACGCTCGGGACTTCGTCGCCACGCCGCCCCAATTCACAATGGGCGTTTGTGCTGCCCTCTCCGAAATATCAAACTCTTACGAAGGTGGCTTAGATGACTGAGATAGCAATTCTGGGATCGGGACGGGTGGCGTCCGTTCTAACAAAAGGTCTGCTTGGCGCAGGTCACAGCGTCACTCTGGGGCGCCGCGATCTGGAAAGCCCCCGCCCGGAATGGGCCGCCGAAAGCCTTTCGATTGAAACCACAGGAGCCGCGATAAACCGCGCCGAGATCATCATTAACGCAACGCCGGGTGAGACCTCAATCGCGTATCTTGCGCCGCATGCAGACGGATTGCGGGGCAAGGTGTTGTTGGATGTGTCCAACGCGTTGAAGCGGGATGACGCTGGCCGCCCGGTCGGCCTGCTCTACCCCAACGGCAGTGTTGCGTCGGAGTTGCAGAACACCCTCCCCGATGTGCGTGTGGTCAAAGCCCTGAACACGATGTTGTTCATCGTCATGGCCAATCCGGGCCTGCTGTCGCGCCCGCCGAGTGTTTTTCTGTCAGGCAATGACCCGGAGGCGAAAATGCAGATCCGAAGCCTTTTGGAGAACCTCGGCTGGGCAGAAGGCATGATCGAGGATCTCGGCGGGATCACGACCGCCAGCGGACCCGAGAGCTTCATGCTTTTCGTGCCGCCCTTGATAGCGCGCGATGGCATGGCCCCCTTCGCACTCTCGATTGCGCGTTGAGCACGAAATGCGGACGCCTGAGGCTGACGAAGGGGGGCTAGCCGTCAAAATGCAAACTGTGTGGATCAATGCCCCAGTAGATAGCGAGCCAGCACTCCGGTTCACAACTACGACGACAATTGCCGCAGCCGGAAGAGATCGCCGCAGAGCTTCGGCAAGCCGCCCTGTTTGTTTCGCAAGGCCAGTCGATGGCCGAGGCGGTACGGTCGATCGGCGTGACGCAGTTTTGTCAATCGCACCCGGGCAAGCTTTGCCTAAGAAAAAAGAGTCGACAAAACCAGAATCATAGTTATATTTGTTCTATGTCCACGATCAGTCCAAACGCCCGCGCCCTTGCCGCTCTTGGCCACGATGCCCGCCTCTCGATCTTTCGCCTCTTGGTAAAGGCCGGGGACGATGGCCTGCGGGTGAGCGATATCGGAGAGCATCTGGGCCTGGCGCCGTCGACGCTCGCACACCACCTGTCGACCCTCGTCGATGCTGGCCTTGTGCTGCAAGAGAGGCAGGGCCGCGAAGTCTTTAACCGGGTCGATTTTCCCGCAATGCGCGGCTTGGTCGGCTTCCTGACCTCGGAATGCTGTGCCGGCGTGGCCATTAAGCCGTCCGAGGATGCGGCGTGATGCCAAAGCGTCGTTTTTCTCGGTCAAAAACAACTGCAAAACTGGATATTTAGTTATGACTGATGCAACCTTTCCGAAACCGGGCTTCCGATCCACTCTACGCCATCTCTGGCGGGACCAGCGGGTCTGGCTCGCTTCCGCCGCAATCCTCGCGGGGCTGGCCGTGTTCGACACGCCCCAGGCAGCCGACAGCGCGCTCTTCGCAGGCCGATCGATCCTGAACACCGCGCCGTTCCTGATCCTGTCCATCGCCATCGCGGCCTGGGCGAACGCCACCGGCGCCGACAACCTGATCGCCAAGGCTTTTACCGGCGCGCCGCTCCTGATGATCGGACTGGGCGCACTGGCGGGCGGTCTTTCGCCTTTCTGTTCCTGCGGGGTGATCCCGCTGATCGCGGCGCTGTTGGCGATGGGTGTGCCGCTATCTGCCGTCATGGCCTTCTGGCTGGCCTCGCCGATCATGGACCCGTCGATGTTCGTGCTGACCGCAGGTGTGCTCGACCTCGAGTTCGCGGTGGCCAAGACCGTCGCCGCCATCGGGCTGGGAGTATTCGGCGGAACGGTGGTGCAACTGATGATGAGGGGCGGCGCCTTCGCCGATCCGCTGCGCGAGGGGATCGGCAACGGTGGCTGCGGGGGCGCGAAGATTCGGGCGCCGAAGCCCGTGGTCTGGCGGTTCTGGGCCGATGCCGAGCGGCGGGCAAAGTTCGTTAAGACAGCGCTGAGCACGACGCTGTTCCTCGCCAAGTGGCTGACGCTGGCGTTCATCCTTGAAAGCCTGATGCTGGCGTGGATCCCGGCGGAAACCGTGACCACCACTCTGGGCGGTGAGGGCCTGCTGCCCATCGTGACCGCAACGCTGGTGGGGGTCCCTGCCTATCTGAATGGTTACGCCGCGCTCCCGCTGGTCGGCGGCCTGATCGACCAGGGCATGGCGCCGGGCGCGGGCATGGCCTTCCTCGTGGCCGGCGGCGTTACCTCGATCCCGGCGGCCATGGCGGTCTGGGCGCTGGCACGACCCCAGGTCTTCGCGGTCTATATCGGCCTGTCCCTCAGCGGAGCCTTCGCTGCGGGCCTGCTGTTCCAATTCTGGACTTCTATGACATGAGCCATTGCGGCGAGGCGCTTTGCGAGGTTCCGCTTGCCATTCAGCCAGGGCGCAGCGGGACGGGTCACGGCCAGTCTGCCTCGATGTCACAGGCGTCGTCGGCCTCGAGCGCGGCGAGCAGAACGGCCTCGCGATCGAAACAGGCCTGCACGTGCGCGCGGGCGGCCTGCGCCACCGCGAGAACTTGCGCCGCATCGAGCGTCACGGAGCCGGCTTCGGTTTTCCAATGGATCGTCAGGGCCGGGTCGTTGATACCGCGAGGGCGGCGCCGAGAATCCGCGACTGGCTGGTGTCGCCGGTCGCGATCGGCCCAGAGCGGTCGTTCGCACAAGGCGCAGCGTTGGTATCGCCGACGCGACCGTCAAGATGCTACACGTTGCGGTTCCCAGCCTCCATCGCGCTTTCCCTTTGGACATGCCAGTACCGCATCATATCTGCCCTCCGTTTGGCCGGCCTCCGTTCGAGAACCTCGATGTGGGACATCCGCTCCAGCCGGAAATGGCGGAGGGCACCCCTTTCCTCGCACCAGGCAATCAACAGGCAGCGGGTATCCTCGTAGCCGAGCAGGATCGGCCAGACGTGGCGCTGGCTGATGGCACCGTCGAGCGCCCGATAGCTGAAGGTTACCACGCGCCATCGACGTACGGCCTCCCGGATGGATGTAGTATCGAGCGTCGCCCCGGGGGCGGTCGCGATCGGCTTCACACCCAAAGCGGGCTGCTCCAGCACCGTGCGGCTGGACTCGGGCAACGACAGCCGGATCTTTGACAAGGCGTCCAGCGCAAGACGGGCCAGCGCCTGATCCGGATGGCGGCTTACCCATTGCGCGCCGAGGGCAAGCGCTTCGGCTTCGTCGGGGGTGAGGGCCAGGGGACGCATTTCGTAGTCATCGTCCAGCGTGTAGCCGAAACCGGCGGTGCCCTGGATCGGGACCCGGCGACCGATGAGGTCGGTGATATCCCGGTAGACCGTTCGGCGCGACACTTCGAGCTCTTCCGCAATGGCTGCGGCCGTTACGGCGCGCTGTGTGCGACGCAGGATCTGGATGATCTGAAAAAGACGGTCGGAGCTGCGCATCCGGTTTCCTGTTGCCACAATGCTGTCAGCAGGACCTCTCTAGAAGCGCTGTCGACCGGTCAAGGGCCGGCAGAAAAGGAAATGACGATGAAACTTGCTTCTGTCCGCCTCATTGCGCGGGATATCCGGGGTCTTGTGGCCTTCTACGAAACCGTCACGGGCGCGAAAGCCGACTGGCTGGCCCCCGTCTTCGCAGAGATCGTGACGCCGGGCGCATCGCTGGCCATCGGCTCGGAAGAAACCGTGGCGCTCTTTCAGGAAGGCAGTGCCGAAGCCGCGGCAAACCGGACGTCGATCATCGAGCTTCAGGTGGAGGATATCGACGCAGAATTCGCGCGCCTGAAGACGCTGGATGTCGTCCATGCCCCAAAGCTTCTGCCTTGGGGAAATCGGACATTCCAACTGCGTGACCCGGAGGGAAATCTCGTCAGCCTGTACATGCCGGAGACAGCTGCCGCGAAGGCGCGATTTGGCTCAAGGTCCTAGGGCCATGGTGACCACCTAGAGCGGCGAGGCCGGTTAAGACATGCGCTCCGAACGAAAAGCCCCTGCGCCGTCCCGCCAGCAAGGGTAGCGCAGCCGCTGGCAGCCAACTGCGCATCGCTGCCGTTCGTCGAGGGCACAGAGAAGGTCGGACCTGTCGCTGAAACAACAATGTGTCGCGACGATGAGCATCGCCTTGATGCCCAATCAGCCGGTCGGAATTGGTCGTTCGATGCCGATGGCTTGCGCTTGCGTCTGGTGACCGTCGCGCCCCAAGCTCACCGGTCGCATGGCGGGCAGCTGGATGCCTCCGGTGACCGAAACACGCCAACGAGTGGCCAGTGGCCCCTCGCGCCAGGCAATAAAAGGGCAGCCTGGTCAACTTGTGCAGAAGCACCGCCTACCTGAGGAAGGGCTCCCAGTAGCCTGGAAAGCCGAAGGGGCCCGTTCGGACCCCTTGGCGACCTCGACATCCTCTTGGATATTCACCCTGCCGGTTGAACTACCCTCCGGTAGCGGGGGCGCTCTCACAGTCGATCACGAGCACCTAGGCGTTCGCTGTTAACTCTGGGGTGGCATGCTGTCCATGCTTATCCTTGCCGATGGCGACTCAGCGATCGACTTAGCAGGGCGCCAATTCGCCTCCCGTGTTTGGCGTCTGGCCATGCTCAGCAGCTGCAGCAGCAGGAAACTGCCCTGCCCCCATGGTTGACCGCCACGTCTTCCATGCACCTGACCTGCCACGGGTCTATCATCCAGCCACGACCGGAGCCCGGTTGGTGTTTACGCCGATCAGCGCAAGTTGAGCAATCGCCCGACGCGCGGAGCTATCATTTCGCGTAGCGGGTCGGGCGATTGCGGTGGTCAGGGCCCGCGCGTAGTCAGCCGGGGTCTGGTAGTCCAAAGCCGAATGCGGACGCTCGGTGTTGTAGTCGGCAGCCCAAGCGGCGATCACGACGCGCGCATAAGCCAGGTTACGAAACATGGTCTCGTTGAGTAGCTCGTCGCGCATCCGGCCGTTGAAACTCTCCACGAAACCGTTCTGCATCGGCTTGCCTGGCGCGATGTAGTGGCATTCGATCCGGTGCTCGAAAAACCACCACAGGATGGCATTCGAGGTCAGTTCCGTTCCGTTGTCGCTGAGAATCATTCCTAGTTTACCGCGGCGTTCGATCAGAACCGTCAGTTCGCACGCCACCCGGCGCCCCGAAATCGAAGTGTCCGGGACGGCGGCGCGGCACTCCCGGGTAACATTGTTGACCACGTTGAGCACCCGGAAGCGCTGTCCGCTGGCAAACTGGTCGTGGACGAGATCCAGCGATCCCGCCGACCGGCAGTCGTTTGCACCGCAAACGACGAGAGGGGGCGTGCATAGAGACGCGCCGCGACCAGGATCGGAGCCCGTATTCCGACCGCCTTGCGCCGGGCCTTTCTTTTGCGCACCGTCTGGCCTTCTTCGCGACAGAGCCGATAGATCCGATTGATCCCGGACGGCTCGCCCTCGCGGCGCAGCAGCACAAAGAGCCGCCGATAGCCGATCCGTCTGCGCTGGTTAGCCAGCTCGCGCAGACGCCCACGCAGCTCCGTATCCGGAGCTCGCTGCGCCAGGTGGTCATCCTCACATCAATCGCCTCTGAATCCAGAAAGACCTTTTTTCCACTTTCCGCTTTTCATTGACGCTTTGTGCGTTAGTGTCGCGGCCTATCAGCGGGCTGTTATTGCCTGACAGAGAACGTCCATCGCAGGAATGGAGCGTTCTGCAAACATTATTTAAGGATATGCTGTGCGTTTTTTGCCCCTTTTGGCGGCGGCCACTTCGTTGGCTGCGGTCCCAGCGTTTTCGCAAAATCTGCTGTCCAACGGTGATTTTGAAGCCTCAGGCGATATCGGATTTGGCGATCATCTGTCCTTTGATATCCCCGCGTGGGAATCGGGTGGCGATTGGTTCGGTGATTTTGTCGCCTGGAACTCGGGTAACCTTGTTCAGGTCGATGGACCAGGGGGTGGGGATTACGGCATCCAAGGTCCCGAGAGCGATGCCGACGGTGGCCCGGCCGGATCGACCATGCATTATGTCGACGACGCTGGCGGTGGCGTCAATATGCTTTTGTGGCAGTATTTCACACCAGAATGCTCAGGCACGATTCAGGGGTCGGCAGCGTTTTCGAACCGAGCAAACCGCAGTGTACCGGTGGCGCTGGGGATCGTTGGTCCTATTTCGAACCCGATCACAGCCCCGGTGCGGGGGGAGTATTTCCCCGAAGAAGGCGCCGTTGTGCAGGATTTCATCGCGTTCAGTACCGCGTTCAACGCGGTCTCCACATATGAAATGCTCCCCAGCGCACCGTCACGCACCCATACCTGGGTGATCTTGCCTACCAATTCAGCGAGCGTCGTCGCAGGGCAGACCTATGCTTTTGCCGCGCGTGTTTCGGGCGACGGCAACGTCGATAATGCCTCGGTGACGTTTGTTTCGACGGATGATTGTGGGCCAGAGGCGAATATCGGAGAGGTAATGATCCCTGATCTTGCCCCGTTTGTGCCGCCCGTGGCGCCCTTGGTGCCCAGCGATATCTCCCTGACAAAATCCTGCGAAGCGCTTGAGGCAAGTGTCCGGAACGGCGTTTTAGGACAGACTTGGAGCTGCTCAGTCGACGTCACCGTGGCCCAAGCGCCGTTTGCCGGCAGCTTGACGGTGAATGATCTGTTGACCCTGCCAGCCACTGTCACCGGAGAGATCCTCTCCAGCAGCGCGCAATCGGGCAATTTCGATTGCTCGGCGGTGAGTTCTTGCACAATTGACGGTGCTCAATTCGACCCAACGGGTACGGAGACCCTGCTGTTCGAGGTATTTGTCACCAGCGAAACGGCTGAGCGTTCAGAGTCACTGCAAAACTGCACCAGCGGCAGCTACGTGTTGAACGATTCGACCGTGTCGGTCCCGGGAAATTGCGTTCAGGCCAGCTGGTCGGGCCGTCATGACGTGGTGAAAACCTGCGATCCGGTGGTTGCGACCGACTCCGGCGTGATGTCACTGACGTGCCAAATCACTGTGACGGGCAGCAACCTGCCTGCGAACGGCTATGTCTCGCTGATTGATATGTTCGCCGCGCAGCCGCCCGCTGTGGCGACCGTCGTCGGTCCGATGACCACGATCACCTCGGCGCAGCCGTGGAGCTGTCAGGACATCGCCAACACCGGCGGGACGGGAACAATGGGCGTGTGCCAACTGAGCACGCTGGACCTGTTCAACGCGGGTGGCAGCTCGGTCATCGACATGACCTTCGATTTCACCACCGATCAGGCACCGACGCAGGTGATGAATTGCCCGATCCTGAGCATTGAAGACACACTGATGCCCGGCGACCAGCGCAGCGCTTCCGGTACGATGCGCAACCCCGATGGCACTGGATGGCCCGCCGGGTTGCCCGACGGCTGCGTGTTCATCGATGTGCCCGCGCCCACACCGCCTTTGCCGGTTCTGGAAGATGCCTACACTTGGAAAACCTGCGATGCCCCGCGTGCGGGTCAGGTTGCGGGTGTCAACGGCTTCCTGTGGGATTGTGAAGTCAATGTCGTCCTGAACCCCGCGCCCTTCGACGGCAGCTTTACTCTGACCGAGAACGCCAGTCAGATCACCAATGGCACCGCGTCTTTCGTGTCGGCGTCGCGACCCTGTACCGGGATCGGCACCGATGTGCTGCAGTGTCAGATCGATGGGGCAACAGCCTCCAGCGCGGAATCGATGTCGGTGCAAATGTTTGCCACCGCGACCGACGCCAATCGCAGCATCCTGTGGACCAATTGCGTCAGCGGTGTCAGCACCGGGACCGGACGTCAGATCGAGACCGGTGACTACTGCGTGCAGACCGAGATCAAGCCCGGTGACACCCCGCGCGTTCCGGTGATTGATGTCACCAAGACCTGTGAGGCTATCGGCGATCGGCAAATTCTGTCGCAGACGATGTGGACGCAGCAAATGCGCTGCGCGCTGACCGTCACCACAAACGGCGTGCCGTTTACCGCGCCGCTGTGGCTGACCGAAGAGCTGAGCTACGGTCCCAACTCGATGAACGGCACGCTTGCAACGCTGTCCTCGACTGACCCGTGGCAGTGCTCGCAGGCGCCCTATACGGCGCCGGGTCAGCCGCAAGCCAATCTTCCCGTTTGCGCGATTTCAGGCGCACAATTCCCGCATGCGGCGGGCAGCTCGACGGTGTTCGTCGATTTCGTACTCTATGGCGGACCGGCAAGCATCAGCGGGGCGGAAAACTGCGTTGGTGTTACCTTGGGCGATGCGCCGGTGACCGACATCAGCGCTGCGCAAGCGTCGGATTGTGTGGAAATCTTGCCCGCGCCGGTGGTTCTTGACCCCGAGCTGTCGATCATCAAGACATGCGAACCTGCGGTGCAGGGTACGCCCGGGGCGTGGCATGTCGCCTGTGCGATCACCGTATCGGGCGCCAATCTGTCCGGCGGAGAGCTGGTGCAGGTGCGCGATGAAGTCACCTCTTCCACCACTCAATCCGTCTGGCAGGGCGCTTTTACCCCCTCGGCCTCATGGAACCTGAGCTGTGGCGGGTACGGCGTCGCCAATGGGATCGGCAGCACTTGCACGTTGACCACCGATTTCATCACGGCCCAAGGGGGTAGCGTAACGATCCCGTACAGCGCTGATTTCACCGGGCCAGCCGGGCGGCCGGTGGACGGGCCGCGCGCGCAGAACTGTGTCTACGCGGATCTGTCGAGCCCCAGCCTGCATGCACCTGCGGGCGCGAATAACCGCCAATGCGTGCCCATTCTGTTCAACCACTCACCGCTGGACCCGATCCTGAACGACCCCGCCGTGGTGGTCGATCCGACGGGACCGATTGTCGCGCCCGGCGGCACCACCGGCAGCGTCGCCAACCCGGTCATTGTTGACCCGGCTGTCCCCTCGGGTCCGGTTTTTGGCGGTAACATCGGCGCTCTGGGCGGCGGAGGCTTGGTCGTTCCGCCGACCCCGCAGATCGAGGTGTCGAAAACATGCGACCCCATCGTCGTCGCTGCCGGGGCGCAAACCTCGCAGATGCGATGCACCATCTCGGTGACGGCGCGCAACCTGACTTCGACCAACAGCCTGCATCTGATCGATCAGTTGGGCTATTCGCCTTGGACGGCAAATGATCCGGTGGTGCCAATCGTCGGCCCGTTCAGCAATCTCACCGGCGCGAACGGCTGGGACTGCAATGACTATCCCTATGGTCTTGCCCATGGCGCTGGTATCTGCTCGGTTTCCGGCGATGTGATGAATGCCGCCGGTGGCACCATGACCTTCGAGTGGACGGCTGAGCTTGGCCCGCTTGCCGCCGGTCGCACCTTGCGCAACTGCGCCACCGTCCGCCTCGACAGCCTGAGCAATTACGTCGATGCACCGTCGGCTTGCGCCGAAATCGACGTCTTGCACGAGCCCGAGGCGCTGCCCACTGCCGCCGAGCTGCTGCTGACGCCCGAGCAGATCGGCAGCTGCCACGCGGACCGGGATCGTCAGGTCTATGATTGTGTGGTCGGAGTGCGGATCGAAAACACCGGCGCGCAACCCTACAGCGGCCCAATCGCTCTGCTTGAGACGTTCGGAGCACCGGGCATCAACGCCGCGCAGCTGGTCTCGGGCGAAGGTGCAGCCTGCGCTGGTCCCGTCGACAACGCGGTGACCTGTTCGATCCCTCAGGTATCGTGGGAGCCGCGCAACGTTTATCGGATCGACCTGTCGCTGGTGGTGCCCGGTCGGCCCAATGGCGGTCAGTTGCAGGTTTGCGCACAGTTTGGCGCGCCCGACAATCAGCGCCAGCGCGTCGCGATGGTACAAAACAGCCTGAACCAGCGCGGCTATGACGCGGGGCCGGTGGACGGGTTCACGGGACGCCGGACGTATGGCGCTCTGGCGCAGATGCAGGCGCAACTGGGCGTGCCGTTGAGCCGCGAGCTTGAACCGGCGCTGCTGAGCGCGCTGGGGATGGCGCCGTCAACCGCCCCGGCTTGCACGCAGCTCTCGCTGCCGCGCATGCCCGCGCCGCCGTTGCAGTGCAACCGCGCGACGACCGTGGCACAGGGCGAGAGTTGTGCCTGTCGCTATGACGGCATGACCCGTCGCAACGCCACCAGTTGTTCGTGCCCTCGCGGGACCGAACTGGTGGGAGGCGAAGGCTGCATCCGTGTCGCGGCACCTGCGCCGGTGCCTACCCCGAGACCGACCCCGCCGCGCGACACCCCGGATGAGCCCTGTCGGTCCGGCCTGACGCTGAACGGGGCTTGCGTCTCGCTCGGTGGGCCGCTGCTCGAAACACTGATCCCGGGTCTGCGCGGAAGCGAATAAGCGCGGGAGCGAAGCGTCCCCAAACCCGGGGGCCGTGCATGTCAGGTGCATGGCCCCTTTTTCTACCCTCATGTCGCTGGGAACGGCACATCAGTCAGGACGTCTACGTATCACCCAACAGCAGGTGAATGGCGCACGAGTAGCGGTCTTCCTATAAACGTGGGTGACCGTCTTGAGCCGCATGGAAAGGCTCCCGTCGGCCCGAGCATGTAATTCGCTGCGGCAAACACAAAGGTCTGCTAAGGGCCGCTCGCTACACCGTTGGTAGGTTTCTAAGACGAAACCCGTGCGCAGCGCGCGCCACTGCAGTCGAGGGAGGCGCTTGGCGAGGTTGCGCTTGCCATTCAGCCAGGGCGCAGCGGGACGGGTCACGGCCAGCCGGCCTCGATGTCACAGGCGTCGTCGGCCTGCGCCACCGCGAGAACTTGCGCCGCATCGAGCGTTACGAAGCCGGCTTCGGTTTTCCACTGGATCGTCAGGGCCGGGTCGTTGATGACCGCGAGGGCGGCGCCGACAATCCGCGACTGGCTGGTGTCGCCGGTCGCGATCCGGGCCCATACCGGTCGTTGACCAACTCCCATTGATGCTGCGATGCGGCTCGTCGTTTCGGGCTTTCGCTGTGAGCGCATGATCTTTGGGCGTTGAAGGGGAACACGCGCGACGAAGCGGGCTTGGTATCCCTCCGAAAGGGCGCGCAGAGCCCCTACCTAGTCTCGTGGTTTGCCATCAGGGTCATGACCCGGACCATCCGGCGCGGCATTCACATCTCTGCCAGATCGATCATCGCGAGAAGCTTGAGAGTGTTGCCGAAATAGTCTCCCTCCTCGATAGGAATGGCGACCATTGCGACCCAGAGGGCGTCCATCCAGGCCTGATCCGCCGCTGGCTCCCCGCTGCCTGCGATCGCACCGGCTGCGAACATGGAAATCCAACCGGGCTCTCCCGTCCACTGGCCGTCCTGGGGGATGCTGCCATCCAGCCGGTAGGTCGAGGCGATCCGGGACGGGTCCCCGCCGGTTGCTGTGCGGATCCACGCATTGATCCGTCGCAGGTGATCGGCGGCACGCGGATCGTGGCTGACCCGGTAATCGGCGGCCAGCCGATAGGGGTAGCGCAGGGCATTCCACGAATAGAAGCCGTCGTAGTCCCCTTCGAGAAACCCCGCCGGGGCCGGGCGCGGATCGGCGGGCATTCCGACCATGAAATCCGGGACGAGGCCAGTACCTTGGGCGTAGGTCTCGGAAACCCTGCCCCAGACGTCATAGCCGGTGCTCCGGATCTCGGTCCACCGGGAGGCATCCGAACCGGGTGCGGCTGCAAAGACGGAAAAATTGTAAGGCATGAAATCCGAGGACCGGGACGCCACGTCATAGACCTCATAGTTCGCCCAGTCGCCCAGTTTGACAAGATCATGGCGGGTGATCTCGCGGTCGAGAATGGCCGCCCGCACCTCGGCCGCGTCTTGGGCATATCCGCCCCATGTCTCATGCGCCAATTGCAGTGCCAGGGCGATGTCGATGTCACCGTCGCTGGCCGTCGTCTCGCCTTCGGGTGCGTCCTGGCAATCTCGGGTCTGGTTCCACGCCATCAGACCGGGGCCGCTTTCGGCGGGATGTGCCCGGAAATAGGCAAGCATCTCGTCGAAAAGCGGTCTTGCCTCGCTGTCTCGCTCCGCCATTCTGACGAGGGCAAGCATGCCATAGCCATGGGCCTCAGACACGGTGAGCGTATTGGGCACGCTATCGCCGTAGGTTGGGTTGCCGTCGCCTGCAATGTCGACATAGGCGCCGCCGCAGCCCTCATGAAGATAGACGTCTTTCCAGTCCTGCCAGAACTGGTCCAACGCCGCCCGACGTTGAGCTGTGCCGACCGCAGGATAGATGACCGATGCCGGTCCCGGCCCAACGACGGCAGGAGGGCTGGCGGCGACGTTGAGTGCGCAGGCGACCAGGACGGAACATGCAACGATCGCGCAACCCGATGTCGACCAGATGCGCGTCATTTGGCATGTCCTCCTGTTGTCGGCTCCCAAGGTGGATCGGTCGCGCCGAGGGCCGTTGGTGCCATTCGGGAACCGCGCGCTTCCAACGTCTCTGACCGGGCCGCCGCAGACCGTCCCGTCCAGTTTTCCAAGGCGCCCCCGGTTTCACGTCACGTTGCCGGTTGGAGTGGCGCGCTACAAGTCATTTCTGCTGTAGGCTGCGGGCCGGGCGGCACGTCCTACGGACCTCGCCACGCCACGATCTGTGGAGAGCCTAAAGGCGGTTCACTGATCCTCGCGGCCTTGGGCAGAGGTGACGTCCCGTTTCGCCCAGCAAGGGGATATTCTGTTCTTCTGCAGCGCACGGCAGCTCTCTCCCCAAAGCGACCAAGACCACTCCCGCCCAGACCTGCCGTTCGTCGGTCAGTTTGATATTGCCCTGCAGCTTCTCTGAACCGGCCATTCGCTGCCCTTGCGAAGCCTACGTGTTGCCCAACGTCAGTAGAGCAGGACAACAGATACGCGCCGGAAGTCCGGTCTGGGGGAGCAGGTTTTGAGCGCAACTCGTACACGGCTTGGGTCTTCGAGCTCACTTTCCGAGCGTCCGCTTGCGAATGCCATGACGCCCGCCCCTACTAACCGCGATGCAAGGAGGAATGCATCGTTTCGGCGCGTCCGAATGACCTTGCGTGCTGGCGGGGGCTATTGCCGGTGACGCGCTTGAATGCCGTTCTGAATGCGCTCTCCGATTCATAGCTGAGGGCATGGGCAATCGCGCCGATCGGCTCGCCCTGTTCCAAACTGCGTCCGGCGAGGAGCATGCGCCACCGTGTGAGATACTCGATCGGGCTTTCGCCAACCAAGTGTCGAAACTGCGCCGCGAAGCCGGAACGCGACATGCCAGCCTCGGTTGCGAGGGTCTGCACCGTCCAGCGCCGCGACGGTTCCCGATGGATCGCCTGAATGGCGGCGCCGACGCGTTTGTCCGACAGCGCGAACAGCCAGCCGATACCCTTGCTCTCATTGAGATAGAGGCGGAGCGCCTGGATGAAGACCATACTCGCGAGTTGTTGTGCCACGAAGATGCCACCCGGCTTGAGATCGATGAGTTCCTGCCGCATCAGCGCAAAAGCCCAACGCAGCGTTTCACGCTCAGGCCCATCGCGCAGATGGACGATGGGCGGCAGCATTTCGAGCAAGATCTCGGCCTGCGGCCCCGCGAGCGCAAAATGGCCGCCGAGCACGGTCACATCGGTGCCGTCGTTGAGCTTTACCAGTGCGCCTTCTTCGGCGCGCAGAAAGTGGCGCTGCCAATCGTCGGGGGGCTGGGTCAGATTACTGGCGATCTGAAACGGCTGGCCCCGGGGCAGGATGAAGCAATCACCCGATTGCAGAAACACAGGCTCGCCCACGCCTTGCACCGCGATCCAACAGGAGCCGTTGGCGACGGTGTAGCATTTGACGGCGTCATGCGCGTCAAAGCCGACCGACCAGGTTCCACCGGCCTCGAAGCCGCCCACGAGATAGCTTCTCAGGCGCAGAAACGAAATGATGTCGGACAGCGGGTCCATTCTGGATGATCTCAAATAGAATATGGAGCTTCGCGCATAGTTCGTCCGACGTCGACTGCCTATTTTCGAATACAGCAATGACTTGATGAACGGAGACGACCGTTGACCTTCCAGATATTGGCCCTCGTCATGACAGCCGCGTGCCTTGTTCTCGGTGCCCGTTTCCTGTTCTTTGGCCGTGGCCTGCTGACAGAGTGGGGGCTTGAGAGCAGCACGGGTGCGCTCATCCTGTTTCGGCGAATGGGCCTGATGTACCTCGGCCTCGCCTTGGTGTTCTTTATCGCGCGAACCGCCGGCCCGTCGGACATCCGCCCGGCGATGTGCCTGATCCTGGGCGGAACGGCCGTCTTCCTGGCAGGCCTCAGTCTTTACGAGTTCTTCGCCCGGCGTGTCAGCGCAGGCATCTTTCGGTCTGTCGTCGCGGAGGCGGTGCTGGGCGCAGCCTTTGTCTGGGTTTGGTGGACGGGGTGATCACCGCGAGACGTTGCCCCGGCTCTGTTGCACACCTCAGCTGAAGGGCGAGGTTGCCCCTTCCCGGGACATCAATCCTTTTGGGCAACAGAGCCAGCTTGATGCAAAACGCAGCGAACGGTAGCTCTCGCCCTTGCTGAAGAGCGTTGCTAACGGCCCAGAGCGGGCCTTCATGCCCTGCGCAGCCAACGGGACAGGCTTGAGCGCAACCACCTAAGTTCTGCGGCGTAGCGAACGGCAGCTTGCACCACTACCATGCAACCGGACCGTCTTCGTCCGAAAATGTGCCAGTCGGTCCATCCGGTCCCGCCATCGCCAACCTCACTGCTTCGCGTGCGCCTTCCTCGATACTGCGAGCCCCGGAAAAGTTGTTGAGTGCCGTCGCCGTGTGGCCGGGGCAAGCGATGTTGACCTTGATCCCTTCTTCTTCAAGCGCGAACGCAAATGCGAGCGATACCGCATGTGCCGCCGATTTCGAGGTCGAATAGGTGCCGAACATTTTGCGATGATCATTGTCGGGCCTGGAATTCCAGGACAGTGATCCACCTGTGCTGCCTATGTTGACGATCCGCGCCGCCTTGCTCTTGCGCAGCAGAGGCAACATCGCCTGCGTAACGGCGATGACACCAAAGACGTTCGTTTCCCAGACCTCGCGAACCGCATCCAGAGGTGCCTTGGTCAGATCGTTGAAACTGAAATCGGTCGGGAAAGGGTCGTTGGACGAACCGGGGCGCACGATCCCGGCGTTATTCACAAGCACGTCGAGGTGATCGAATTCTGCGCCGATATACGCAGCCGCGGCCTCGACAGAGGCTCGGTCGGTGACGTCGAGTTGGACGACATGAATGTCGCCTTCGATGCTATTGGCGGCCTTTGCTCCCTTCTCCAGGTCACGCGCGCCAATGATAACTTTGAGACCCTTTGCCGCGAGTTCCGTCGCAATCTGAAGGCCGATGCCCTTATTGGCTCCGGTGACGAGGGCAATTTCATTACTTGGCATGATGAATTCCTTACGGTGTGAGGCTGTGGCTAAAGCACTCGCGATGCGTTACCCAAGAAAACGGAACATCGTTCCGACAACCGTATACGGAACATTGTTCCGCTTAGCAAGAGGTGATGACACATGTCATCTGAACGCCCAACCGAACCGGACGGGTCGGACATTATGGACCGGACCAAGCGGGCCGATGCGAAGCGCAGTTTCGACGCGCTGGTGCAGGCCGCGCGCGAGGTTTTCGCAAGGTCGGGGGTAGATGCGCCTGTGCGCGATATCGCGGCCAAGGCAGGTGTCGGCACCGGCACATTCTACCGCCATTTCCCGAAGCGCGGTGACCTTATCGCCGCCGTTTTCCGCAACGAGGTCGATGCCTGCGCCGACGCCGCGCCCGCCTTGGCGGAGAACCATCCACCGTTTGAGGCACTTGCGGCATGGCTTCATCGGTATTCGGAGTTCATAGCGACCAAGCGCGGGCTGGCCAGCGCATTGCATTCGGACGACCCTGCTTTTGAGACGCTGCCCGCCTATTTTGATGCGCGGTTGCGACCTGCGCTAAGCCAACTTCTCGAACGTGCCGAAAAAGCTGGTGAAATCCGCACGGACCTCGATGGCGACGACATCATCAGCGCGGTCGCAAACCTGTCCATGCCCGCCAAAACGGCCCGCCCCGATCACACCAGACGCGTCATCGACATCTTCATAGCCGGATTAAAGTCGAGATAGCGGCGAAGATCGAGGGCCGCCGGTCGGAAACGCATGCAATTACCCTGCTTGGTGCCATGTTCCGTGAGCCGATATTAGGACCCAAGAGTAGAATGATCGCTTTGTCCGCACTGCTGATCTTTCTTTTCTCCGCAGCGAACGGTAGCTCTCGCGCTTCCTGACGAGCGTCGCTTCCGGCCCAGAGCCGACCTTCGCGCCGGGGGCTGCGGAAGTCCGGTCCCAGCCCTTCTAGGTTGTGCGGTGTGAACTTCCCGATCAAGGAGACATGCCTTCAAGCCAATAGGTCGGAGGTAAATAGTTGGCGGGACAATAACAGTCGTTTTCGCCGGTCCCAGAACCCCCGGGCGAAACCGTCAAGAGGCGCAAGAGGTGGGCGGTTTTCAGGCCATCACTACTACCCCATAAGTGATGTTATGTTGTCAAAGCCAAGAAGCGTCTGAAAGGCAAGGGCCGCTCTGGTGGCCTACGGAATGGGTGAAGCCAAGCCGCCCTACAACAACTATACGTTGACTCAAGGCGTTTACCGAGCACATGCTGGTGTAAGAGATCACTCGTATGCTTGGGGGAGTGGGGCGTGATTTATCGAGTTACTACTAGATTTCTCTTACTTTCTGCACCTCTCATTGCATTACTGATCGGCTGCTCTATCACACGCGGCGCTGCAGAGTTCATCGCCTATCGCGATGCATTCCAGGCCTCACGCGACGCCTCCAACTCTCTATTTGACTTGATGGAAATCGCCGAACGCGAACAGGAGCGAATTGTCGCCCGACGGGAAAGGAATCTGGATTTCAACCCAGACCGCGATCGTATTTTCTCAGATTTGTCTATCCCGCCGTTAACAGAGGAGTATCGGCAAAGCTTTGAGGCCGTCACGAGGTTCAATGAACTGATGTACGGGCTTGTAACAGGAGAGAGAGCTGCCGTACTCACAGAACAAGCTAGCGGGCTTGCAAGGGAGATCATCGGCATTACTGAACTTGCATCCGGTGGAGCAAGCACTTTCCAAACACAACCTCTTCTCGCAATTCTTGAAGCAACCGCGCAACCGGCAATCGCCCTTCAGAATCGCCGAGTTTTCTCTGCTGCTTTGGCCGATGAGACCGATGCGGTTCTTGCGTTGATGGCAGAGATGCGTGCTGGCACACCAACGGTGTTTCTATATCTTATTACTGCCTCAGGAACCGAAAAACAGGATGAGGTTGTGCGGTTGATGGCCGATTGGGTGGTTCTGATCGATCGGAACATCTCTGCATTGCAAGAAGCACAATCGGCGGCACGAAGCGAAGCCGTTTCTCAAATTGACCTCGTTGCACTACAGGCGCGGGTATCAGAAGTAGGTGCCGCCGTCAGAGCCGTGAGAGAAGGGCTCGCGTCCCTCGCATCTCAAGGGTAACGAATATCGAAGGAAATACTGATCATGGGCCATTCATTTGAGGAACTAACTCAGTCTCTCTCCGAAATTGACACCGCCCTCAAGAAAGCTGAAGCCGATAACGATCCCGAGCTAGTTAAAAAGCTGCGGGTCGCGCAAGGTGACCTTCTCTATGTTCGGGCCAAATCGCTGTTGGCCGAGCGACAAGAGCTTGTTGACGCACTTTCGGACGCACGAAAAAGCGTGGAGGCAGTCATTGGGCGAATAGAACGCAAGAGTTCGATAGCCGGCCTCTTCTCCAGCACTGATGAGGCGGCCGACGAAGCCAACTCATCAGGTAGCCAAAGCACGGTGCCGCTCGAAAAGCTTCCAACAAAGCCTCCTGTGGCTGCGATGGACGCACCAGAACTTCCTCCCCCTGGTGGTCCCGATCACTTTGTAAGCGCCCGAAAAACAGCGACTAAGACAAATCTCTTCATAGATGAAAAAGGACGGGAATTCCTGCGTATTGGAGGTTCCCGATCTTGGAGAAATTTCAACCCTGGCAACATCCGAAAAGGTAGCTTCTCTGAGAACGCAGGAGCAATAGGCGATGACGGTTCCTTTGCCATCTTTCCTGATAAGGAAACCGGCTCAAAGGCGATTGAACTGTTGCTCAGGGGGCGAATCTACGGGCCTCTATCCATTACTGGCGCCATCAATCGATATGCCCCATCGATCGAAAACGATACTAACTCGTATGTTGACTTCGTCGTTTCACAAACCGGACTGAACCCTGAGAACATCTTGGATAACCTGAATATCGCCCAAATCCGTTCGATCGTGAAAGCTGTTGAGAGGATGGAGGGGTGGCTGCCTGGAGAAATGCGGGCTCATGCCCCTTCCAGCGGGCAGCCGAACAGCTCGCCTGGCTCAGGTATCAGTGCCGCAATTGGGGCTTCACAAGACTGGATGGATGTCGCGAGATTTGAAGCATCACTGCCGACCGAGCAGCGAAGTGAAGCTACTGGCTCGGCAAACAACCCACGAATAATCGAGTACTTTCGCGTCGGGGCTGGTTGGTTCAATCCTCCGGATGGAGACGAAACCGACTGGTGCGCGGCTTTCGTGAACTACTGCCTCGAGACTAGCGGTCATGTGGGAACCAACCATCCCGGCGCTCGATCATTCTTCTGGAACAAGAAGAGCCAATTTATCGTACTGAAGGAGCCCAGGTTGTCATGCATTGCGGTCCGCAGATACGCTCCATTTGATGATCCCACATGGAAATCCGGCAAGGGTCATGTTGGGTTTGTGGTGAACTATTCTTCTGAAACCGTTCGCATACTTGGTGGCAACCAAAGCAACACGGTGCAAGAAAAGACCTATCGGCGGAAAACTCTGGACAGCAACGGCATGGTCTTGTCTGATTTTGTTGCTTTTCTAATGCCCGTGATGACTTAATATTGCTGGCGCCCCTAAATAGTTCATGGTTTGGCCGGCGGATAAACTTGAACGCCCAGCTAGAGGTCTGTAAATGCTCGAAACTCCACTACTTCAAACGCTCGCCCAACTTCTTGGAATTACGGGGCTAATTATCGGCATCTACTATTTATTGTACCGTCAAGTTATTCAAAAAGTTAAACTCCCCGGGCTCAATAGAAGGCAGGCTTTTATTTTATTGATGACGATTCTGATATTGGTTTGGATTCTCGCCGTACTATCAATTGTTTTTAACGGTGGATTACAGCTCGGGCATATAAACATTAGGAACGTATCTGATAGCTCAGAAGTGGTGGCTGATTAATGAATATTTTGATTTTCTCTGTAGCTGCTATTTCTATTTGTACATTGTGCTCCACCGCACCGGCGCAGATACAGATAGCAGGCGACTGCGGTGTAAACATCGCCAACGTTTCTGGCGATTCCGTGGTTACCGTCGAACAAGGCATATGCGGCGATGCATTCCGCGTCACGTATGTTTGGCTTGATGGCCAAAGCTTAGCATTAATTGAGGACGGGTTCCTTACAGAAAACTTGGAGAGAGTTGTTGGTGATGAGCCTCGGATGGTTCGACTTGGCGTCTACCCCACGGTGCGCCACTTACTGGACATCAGCACAGAATACGTTCGCCCAAACCTGACGACATCCACGCCATTCAATGTGCTTATGACAGGATTCGAGACAGATGACACACCGCTCGACCTTGAACCTGGCGAACTAAACCTGATGCGTGATCGCACTCAGCCACTCTTATACTATGGGGGCGACGACACCATTATTTGGCCAAATCACATTGCATATTCTGAGTTTTATGGCACTGGAATATGGCCTCGAGATGTAGATTATTGCTATTCTGACTTCGAGCCATTCAGCGCGGCAATAGTTGAAGAACTTCTCGAAGAAGAAGATATTGATGGTGTCTTGAGAATTATTACTGACGAAATTAGACTGTTGTCCTATTTGCAACCTTCGGACGTTGCGAGTTACTGGAGTAACGTCAACCGAATGCTCGATGTTATGCAACAAAATGATAGCAACCTCGTACTCGGCACACACGATGCCCGCTTATCTATTTGGGGTAATGGCGATATCACCGCAAATGATTGGGAACGGGCTACGCCGCCAAGCTTAACCCTTCTTAGAGAACTATCTGCGCATGGGTTCCCTCACGACTTTTTGCTCAGAGAAGGACGCTATAATCAATATGGAGGCTGTGACGGTGGAGACGGGCTGAACTTCACTGCCAATCCAAGGCAGATGAAAATAATGGTTGCCGTAATCGAACCGATATCGCCTGCAATTCGAATTACCGAAATTCAATTCGCTGCGGATCGTCGGAGCGGGTTTGGTGACAACTTCAACTTGAGGGCTGAGGAAAACATCCCTGTCAACTTTCCGACCCTGCTCCAAGGCGAGAGTTACATTATCCCTTTACGAATTGAATTTCACTATGACGTCGCCGCCGAATCTGCTTCGTCATGGGCGAATCGCCCAGTTCTTCCAGCCGAAGAGCTTTTGGTCTGGCCAATCATTGAAAGGATTCTCGAGCGACACCCAACACTTAGCGAGCCTGCAGGTCCTAATCCTTTTGGTGCGTATCTGACACTGGCTGGCACTCGCCAAACGCAAATCGAGCTTCCAACACCCACCTATTGGTATGGCGACGTACTATCGATTCAAACAATCACAACGCGAAATCCTGCTACTGGGTCAGTTATTCGTCATTCGGTGAGACCAGCACCACAAGTATCAGTAGTCACCAATGCTGGTGTTTGGACGGGTTCGTGTCCGTTTCTTTTGTTTGAAACTGCAGATGGAGAGATGATCAACCATGGTCAAGTACTTGTTGGCGCCAGCACCCGCGAGCTAAGCAGAACAGAGATAGTTGCCATACCCGAAGGGGCTAGAGCAATTCACGTGAGCGAGCGAGAACCGGAGGTTTCATATCTACGAGAAGTGGTTTTAATCAGTCCGTCAACAAATGAACGGACTGTGCTTGCCTCAGGGGTGCAGTTGCGACCACAAGAAACGCTTTCCCTACCACTGCCAAGCGTCGCATCCGTTGGTCAATACGAGGTCGAAGTCACCGGGTATTATGAAGTATTTCGTTAGGCTGATCTGAGAGAATTTCGAACCAAACTGCACTGTCTCCGAATAGATGCACTAGCAGATGTGTATTGGCCTTGCCCCTGTTCACCGGAACAAATGGGCCAAAACCGGTCGCTTGTGTCCTACCCAACATCCCTTCGGAAGGTGAGCAGGTTAGCACGGACAGAAACCCGGGGCAAAACCCGCGGGGTTTTCGTACGCTTGTGTCCAGATCCAGCCGCCAACTCCACAGCTTGACACGCGCTCGTTGACGGCCGCAATTGCAGCTTCGCTGACGTTCATCCGGGACGCAGCGAACGGCGGCTCTCCGCCCTTCCTGAAGAGCGTCGCTTCCGGCCCATAGCCGACCTTCGTAAAGAGCGCAGCGGATGACCGATGACCGATCTCCCGTTGTGTCAGACGGGCGACGTGCGCAGGACCGGCAGGCGATCATGCTCGGCCACGTCATTCGACAGTACAGTCAGGCGGGAGAGCGAGATCGGGCGCTGGCCGTTCTTTTGCATCCCGCCAGCGGCGGCCCAGGCGACGGGACCGGGACCATTGAAGACCACGCGTATCGGGCCGCCTGCAGGGCGGTGCAGGACGATCAGGTGTTCGGGTTCATGGCGGATGGCGACGCCACGGCCTTGGGTCAGTTTGATCTCGATCTGGCGGCCATCGCGGGCGCGGGCGTCGTGGCCGTGGGTGGAGGCCGGGTTCAGGTCGAGGTCGAACATGTAGGCGGCGACGACCTCGCCGATGCTGCCGACGAGATGGCCGTCGAGGGTGAACTTCCGACCGGGGAAGATCCGTTCGAGGCTGTCGGCAGCGGTGTAGAGATCGTCGAGCAAGGCGGTAACGCGCGCCCAGTCGACGTCCTCGCTCATTGGGCCGCTTCCAGGGTGACGGAGGCGGGCTCCAGCGCCTCGTGGAGGAGCGCTTCGAGGAGGCGGGTGCGGGTGGTGTCGGTGGTGGTCAGGGCGGCCTCCAGCCGATCGCAGAGGGCCATGAGGGCGTCCACCTTGGCCACGATGCGGTGTTGTTCCGCGAGGGGGGGGATTGGGATCAGGAAATCGCTGTACTCTTTGCTCTCGATCCTGCATGTGCCATGGCTTGATCTCTGTACACGCTCGAGCATTTCAGGCTTCATCCCCCAAAGCGCCCGCAGTACGTACTCACTTTGCCTTCGGTCTTTCAGTACGATGGCTTTCATGTCTTGATTGATTGTCAACGGCACACGGGAGATTGCGACAGGAAAGCTGTGAGCCAAGATCATGCCGCGAACTACGAACAATACACTCTCCGGCGGCAATAGATTAACAGACGATCCAGAGATCGCTTCGTCAGTGATGCTCAATTGTGCGCTGGAGATGTAGTCAACCTTCATATCCTTCGGCGAGACCCAAGGAATTTCACCGTTCCAAAAATCGTCGCGTGACTTTGAAGGTGTTCCGCCGCCTTTCATGACTCCCAGTGATTGTAGCCGAGCCCATTGCCATGAGGTTGGGATTTCGAAGGGCCTGACAATTCTGTCCGGAAGGGGGGGGGCAATTCGAGGCGATTTCTCATCCGCAGCATCCTGCTCCACCAGTTTGCCGCGGACGGCGAGGTTGAGGATGGTTTGGCGGAGGGTCTTGATCTGTTCGGGGCGCGTGGTGAGAGCGGGGAGCGCCTCGAGGGCGAAGGCGGCGTGGGTGGGGAAGTCGTCTTCGCTGGTCGCGGAGCCGGACGCAAAACCGGTGCCCAGTTTTGCTGGCTTCGCTTGTGCCGTGGTATCAGGGGCGGTCAGGCGGGCGAGGCTGGCGGCGGTGAGCTTGTCGCGCACCTCCTCCCGCGCCTTGCGGGCCTCCTCCAGCCGATCACAAAGCGTCATGAGCTCATCGACCTTGGCGACAATCCGGTGCTGTTCGGCGAGAGGGGGGAGCGGGATTGGAACTGCACGCAGCTTCGCTTGCGAAATATTCATCTGCATCACGGCCATCCCGGACTTTGCGTCCTCAATGTGCGCCAAGGAGATGCCGGCATTCAACGTGAGCGCAATGTACCTCGGTTCGAGCGCGCCATATGTATGGAAGCGGATCAGTTTGTCCGAAATCATGAGTTTGGGGCATGGCACATCTACTACACATGACACGCCCACACGGTTTTTCGGCCCAGCTCTGGTAACCAGTATATCACCGATTTCGGCCTGAAACTCGGGTCGCGGCTTTAATTTTTCAGGCAGAAGCTTGTGTTGCTCAGGGGAAAATGAAAGCGCCTGAACGGCGGTCGTTTTCAAAACGCCCCACTGGTCTTCACTTTCTCTTGGATGCGGTTCGCATTGCGGGCTCCAACCAGCATCCATGCCACGGATGATTGCCCCAAGTCGCAGCCAATGCCAACTGCTGGGTGTCTCTGCGCCAGCCTCTGATGATGTCAGTGGCTTGAGCAACTTCCTCCCTTTTCCAGGGATTTCATCCAAGCTGAGGAGGTGCTGAAGCGACGGCTCATCCCCCGCATCCTGCTCGACCAGCTTCCCGCGCACCGCCAGATCCAGCACGAACCGCCGCAACCGCGCGATCGCATCCGGCGCTTCGCTGATCTGCTCGTAGACTTCCAGCAATCGTTCAGCGTTCATGGCTTGGCGAACTCCTCAAACGAAGGGCCATTCTTCAGGCGGAATTCCACCTCGTAGGACTGGAACGACACTGATGGCACGACCGTGAGTGCGTAGTGCAGTTGCGGATCACCTTCGGTGGCGACGACAAGGCCCTCGACCATTTCACCCTCTTCGCTGAGGTGTTTCTGCACCCAGCCCATATAGCGGAGGACCTGACCAACCACCGCATCCGAGGATTTTTCGCGCTTGAGTTCGATCACGAGCCAACGCGGCTCCCGTTTGTGCTTGGCCAGCAGGTCGATACGGCCGATGGGGGTGCGGAATTCGTAGCCCGCCTCGGGCTCTCCGTCGCGGGTGTAGATGTCCCACTCCTGCGCAAGGTCCAGCATGTCCCAGTTGTCGAACATGTAGTCATGCAGGTGGCGTTCGAGGGCGAAGCGGGTGGTCTTGGTGTTGGGGGCCTGGGTAGGGGCATCCGCTGCGATTGGGGCGGGCTGATCGGTGTCGTCGACCTCTGCATCGGAATGAAGGAACCACCAGACCGCATCGAGGGTCCAGAGATCGACATCAAGTGCGGCGGCCAGTTGAAGGAGCACTTCGTTCACGGCGGCGTAGCGCTGGCCAAAACTGGCACCGCGTGGAGTTTGCGGCAGGAGACCAAGTTCAAGCAGGCCGTCGTGGGAGGTGTTGTTCCAGACACCGTAACGGTCAGAGTAAGCGACATGCAGGATCGCGGTGATGATGCCTTTGCCCATCCCTTTGATGTCGGTGACTGGCTGCATCCGTTCCGCGATCGGGCGGGTTTCATCAACCAGATGAGCAAGGGCCGCCCGGGTGGTCGGCATGTCCGCGCAGACGCGGTTGACCTGGCGGTTCAGGCCGGACCAGTGTCGGTTGTTTTCGAAATAGAGGAAGGAGCGCAGGACATCTTCCTCGATTGTGCTGATGGTTTCAGGTTGGAAAGCGGGCTTGTAGCGCGCGAGGACTTCGTCCCTGGCCTCCAGGATATCAAGTGTGTCTTGCCGGTCCAGCATCGCGGCCTTGGCGGCCCGCAAACGGCCCAGTGCGCTTTCGGGAATGGACGGCAGAGTCATCGTGCCAGCGCCTCGGTCAGGATGGTCTTCAGCTCGGCCCGCAGGCTGTCGACCGAGGCCTCGGCCTTGGTCAAGTCGTTCAACAGGGTCTCAGGGTCGCCCCAGTCCTCTTCGACGACATGGGGGTTCTTGATGTCGAGGTTGAAGCCGCGCTCGCGGATCTCGTTGATCGACACCTTCCAGGCGCGTTCGCTTTCCTGCCGCCCCTCGCGAGCCTCTCCGCCCCACCATGCGGCGCAGTCGTCCAGATGTTCCAGCCGGATCGGCTTGGTCATGGAATAGGCTTTCTGCGTCGCAGGCACGCGGTGTTCCCAATACCAGATGTCCTGCGTGGGCGTGCCCTTCTCGAAGAACAGCAGGTTAGTGCCGATGGAGGCATAGGGTTTGAAGACCGAGTTCGGCAGCCGCACGATGGTGTGCAGGTTGCATTCCTCAAGCAGGTGTTCCTTCAGCCGGGTCTTGATCCCCTCGCCAAAGAGCGAGCCATCCGGCAGGACCACGGCGGCGCGGCCGGTGTCCTTGAGCAGGCGGATGATGAGGGCGAGGAAGAGGTCGGCGGTTTCGCGGGTGCGGAAGGTGGGGAAGTTGTTCTCGATCCCGTCTTCCTCCTTGCCGCCGAAGGGCGGGTTGGACAGGACGATGTCGACCTTGTCCGCCTGTCCCCAGCTGACCAGTGGGCGGGCGAGCGTGTTGTCATGGCGGACCCAGGACGGCTCCTCCACCCCGTGCAGCAGCATGTTGGTAACACAGAGCATGTGGGGGAGCGGTTTCTTTTCGACCGCGCGCAGGGAGGCCTGCATCCGCGTCTCGTCTTCGGGGCGCTTGATGTGGGTGTCGCGCATGTGGCGCATGGCACAGGTCAGGAAGCCGCCTGTGCCGCAGGCGGGGTCCATGAGGATTTCACCGGGCTTTGGGTCCATCTGCTGGACCATGAAGGCGGTGACGGCGCGGGGCGTGTAGTATTCGCCGGCGTTGCCGGCGTTCTGGAGGTCGTTCAGCAGCTGTTCGTAGATGTCGCCGAAGTGCTGGCGTTCGGACAGGTTGTTGAAGTCGACCTCGTTGATCTTGTTGATCACCTGCCGCATGAGCTGGCCGGACTTCATGTAGTTGTAGGCGTCCTCGAAGACGTCGCGCACGACCTTGGCGCGGGGGCCCTTCTGGGGCGACAGGATCTTGAGGCGCGGGAAGAGGTCGTCGTTGACGAAACTCAGCAGGGTGTCGCCGGTGATGCCCTCGGGATCGGCCGCCCAGGAGCGCCACCGCAGGTCCTCGGGGATGGGCGAGGTGTAGTCGTCCAAGGTGATCTCCAGCGCCTCGTCCTGGTCGTCCATGATCTTGAGGAAGAACATCCAGACCAGCTGCGACATCCGCTGCGCGTCACCATCGACGCCGGTGTCCTTGCGCATGATGTCCTGGATGGACTTAACGAGGTTGCGGACGGACATGGTCAGGCACTTTCTTCGTAGAGCGCCGCCTGCATCTCATGCACGGCGCGAATGTAGTCGGGTTTCTTGCCGAAAGCGCGGATCAGTTCAACCTCGGTGCCCATGCCCGAGAAGGGGTTGATTTTCAGGATCTTGGGATCGTCGATGCTGATGACGCCATCGTCGTAATATTTTTCGAGCAGGGCTTCGAGGACGGCGCGCGCCTGGGGGCCGTATTTGGTGAAAACATCGCGCTTCTTGACGTTCTCGGCGCGCTCCTTGCGGGTCAGCGGCTTGGCGTCGAAGGCGATGTGGCAGATCAGGTCGAAGGGGTCCAAGTCGAGCCCCAGTTCGTCGGCGATCACGTCGAGGGGGAGCCCCTCTTCGGCGAGCTCCTCGATCAGGGCGGTCTTGCGCTCTGTCTGCTTCCAGCGGCGCAGGAAGTCGTCGAGGCTGGTGAATCGCTGACGCATGGCCTTGCGCGTGTAGTCGCGCAAGGACTCGGTCACGAGCTTGCCGTTTTCGTCGAGGTACTCGACGCGCTCGGCCACGATGTCCGCCCCCACGCCGTCGATGTAGACCTTCGGGCGCGGACCGGTGTTGGTGTCGTTCGTGATGGTGTTGTTGCGCGGATCGATCAGGACGGTCTCGTTCTCGCCTATGTCATCCGGGATCGAGGTGTCATCGTTGTTGGTTGGCGTCTCGTCCGGTGGGGTCACAGGATCGTCTGGCCCGGGCTGGTAAATCTGGACCGGTTCGCCGTCGAAGTCGGGATCGGCGAAATGGCTCGACGCCCCACGGAAATCCATCAGCGTGAAGAAGAGCTTCCGGGTGTCCTCATGCACGCGTGTGCCGCGCCCGACGATCTGCTTGAACTCAGTCATCGACCCGACCTCTCGATCAAGCACGATCAGACGGCAGGTCTGGGCATCGACACCGGTGGACAGCAGCTTGGATGTTGTGACGATCACGGGGTAGGAAGCCTCGGGATCGATGAAGTTCCCGAGCTGGTCGATCCCTTCCTTGTCGCTCCCGGTGATGCGCATGACATAGCGGGCATTCTTCGCGACGAGGTCGGCATTCTCGTTGATCAAAGCCTGCCGCATTCGGGCTGCATGTTCCTGATCCACGCAGAAGACGATGGTCTTCGCCATGGGGTCCCCGCTTTCGCGCAGGAACTCGGTTACCTTCTTCGCTACGAGCTTGGTCCGATCGTCCAAAACCAAGGTGCGATCGAAGTCCTTGGCGTTGTAGATTCGATCCTCGACCTCTTCGCCATCCCGATCCAACTGCCCCTTCTCGGGGCGATACCCTTGCACATCGCGGTCGATGTGGACCTTGATGACCTTGTAGGGCGCGAGGAAACCGTCACGGATGCCTTGCTTCAAGGTGTAGCTGTAAACCGGTGCGCCGAAGTACTCGATGTTCGAGGCGTACTCTGTCTCCTTCGGCGTCGCGGTCAGGCCGATCTGCACCGCGGACGAGAAGTGATCGAGGATTTCACGCCAGGCGGAGTCCGCCGACGCGCTCCCCCGATGGCATTCGTCGATGATGATCAGGTCGAAGAAGTCCCTGGAGAATTCCCGGTAGATCTTCTGGCTCTCGTTTGGCCCGGTGATCGCCTGATACAGGCCAAGGTAAATCTCGTAAGACGGATCGATCCGTCGCTTATTGTCCAGCGCGAGTGTCACGCTTTCTTGCGTCCCGTCAGCGCGCTCGATGGTCTTGGACTGCGTGGAGAGCTTCGCCATCTTGCCGCTGAAGGGCCGGAAGTCGTTGATCATGGTCTGGTCGATCAGGACGTTTCGGTCGGCCAGAAACAGCACCCGTTTTCCCGGGAACGCGTTGCGAAAGCGCCAGATGATTTGAAACGCCGTATAGGTCTTGCCTGTGCCTGTCGCCATGACGAGCAATACACGATCCTGACCCTTGGCAATCGCCTCCATTGTCTTATTGATCGCGTTGACCTGATAGTAGCGCGGTTCCTTACCGGATCCGTCATCGTGGTAGTCTTGGAAAGCGATCTTTTCTTCCGAGTCCGTCAGGCCCTTCCAAGCTTTGTAGCGGTGCCAAAGCTCTCTGGGGCTCGGAAACTCGTCCAATCCCAAAGTTCGCTCGATTTCGGATGACGCGCCCGTCCGATCATGGAATACGAAGCCATCACCATTCGAAGAAAACACGAACGGGATATCCAACGTTTCGGCATAGCCGAGGGCCTGCTGCATGCCGCCGCCAACAGGCTGCTTGTTATCCTTCGCTTCGATGATGGCGATGGGGATGTTGGGCTTGGCAGAGAGGATGTAGTCAGCGCGCTTCCCCTCACCGCGACTGACCATCTTGCCGCGTACGATGATCCGCCCCTTTGTGAAGCTGACTTCTTCCCGGACCTGTGTTGTGATGTTCCACCCTGCGGCGACCAGGGCCGGAGTAATGAACTTCGTGCAAATATCGCGCTCGCTAAGAATCCCCTTATCCATGTCGCCCCACCGAACTGCTCAACCACAGGATCAATGCCTGACGCTACTTTGCGAGCATGCACAAAGACAAGCGCGAGTGTTGAAAGCAGGCCAGGCAATGGTCGGGCGCTGAACTGTTCTTCGTCATGTCCGACTGGGCGGAGGTATGTCGCGAGCCCCCCTCGCTCTTTTGCGAATAGGTCTTAGAGGTCTG
This sequence comes from Desulfobacterales bacterium, assembly GCA_963678885.2. Lineage (GTDB taxonomy): Bacteria > Desulfobacterota > Desulfobacteria > Desulfobacterales > JAFDDL01. Next base: position 52,535 of record CAXXFG010000005.1, read on the forward strand.
TCAGGCGTTGGGCGACGTCCAATCAACGCACCCGAGGCATGGGCTCTCTTGGTGTTTGATCCCACGGTTTGATGGTGTGATCCTTTCGAAGGAATGGAAGGATGCCTTATGATTGCTTTGGGCCGGGAGCGACGGTCGTTGCGGGCCGCCACATGCTCGGTTCGCTGCGCCGCCGCAGGTCGGCTCCGAGCTTTTCCAAGACCTTCGCTTTCCCCCAGCAGGCTAGGCTAGTGCGCTATTGACTGTGCTCCCTGCTCGGAAGGCCCCGGCGATCAGTGTGGCGCCGGCGAAACATATTACGGCAAACTCGACGCCCGGACCCGCCATCAGAAATCCAAAAAGCGGTGCGCCGACGGTCTGACCCACGGCGATGGTCAGAAACCCGACCATGAGCCCTGTTGCAGGCCGGTCTGGCAGCGCGTGTGTGCCCCAGATAAGGTAGACCCCGGTCAGCATCACGTAGGTCGCGCCGAAAACGGCACCGCCAAGCAGCGTGGGGACGGGGCCAAGTCCGAGGCCGACCGACAGGATGCTGGCCGCCATCAAGCCTAAAAAGGCCCAGTGAACGCGGTCGAGGCCGAACTTTCCGACAAGTGTTCCTGCAAAAGCTCCAACAAGCCCGCCGACACCGATGCAGGTCCAGAGAAGGCCAGTTCCGGTCGATCCCCAGTCCAGCTGGCTCGCGACGAGCTGGCTGCCGAAGGACCAGAGCGCCGTGCTCGCGGCCCCCATCAGAAAGGATGCCGAGATCAGTCGTAGGACCGGTCCCGTCATCGGGGGCAAACCACCTGAGCGGCCGCTGCCCGAGGCTGCGGAGAGCGCGATGGCGGCTACGATGGCCAACACCAGTGCCACGGCGGCAAAAGCTCCGAAGGCCAGCCGCCATTGTCCCATGATAGCGAAGGCGATGGGCCCCGACAGCGCAACGCCCGCGCTCACGCCGGCATTGATGACAGTGTTCGTCAAGTCCCGCCGGCCTTTCCTGACTGCCGTTGCAACCGCGGCGGCCATAGGCGGCGAGGCAAGGCCCGTGCTAGATCCGGCTACCACCACGGCAATGGCCAGTATCAGTGGCGAAGGCGCGAGCGCAATGCCCGCCATTCCGATTGCCGCAACGAGGGCCGCCCCGACCGCGATGGCGCGCGCGCCGAGCCATTCGGTCAGGACGGCCGAGGCAACAATTGCGATGCAGTAGCCGGCGAAAGAGCCACCCGAAATCACACCGCCGAGGGATGTACCGAGACCAAGCTCGCCGTCGATCTGCGGCAGGAACAGGCCGAAGGCGAAGCGGGCAAACCCGTAGCAGACCGCGATGAGGGCGAAGCCTGTCGCACCGATGCGGAGGGCCGGGCTCATGAGCGAGCCCTTTCCAGCAACATGGCCGCCGCCGCCTTTGCTGCGGTGACGGTTTGTGCTCCACGATAGACAGCCGCATGGGTCGCGCCCTCGAAGAGGACCAGCACCTGCTCTGCGAGCGCCGGGTCCTTGCGTCCCAGATCCGTTGCGACGACCTCGCCGATCCGCCGGAGGAAGGCCTCCTTGTGCGCCGCGACGACTTCGGCGATCTCCGGCGTATCGCCACCCGTTTCCGCGCGAGAGCGAAGGAACAGGCAGCCCCGACACCCTTCGACCCGCACCCAGTCCTCAAGTGCAGCAAACAGGGCTTCGACAGTCCGCACCTCGAGCCGGGCCATGAAGCGCCGGTCTCTCTCGGTCAGGACACGCGCCATGAGCGCGGCCTTGCTACCGGCGTTCTTGTAGAGCGTGCGGCTCGACATTCCCGCAGCCTCCGTCAACCTGTCCATGCCGGTGGCCATGTAACCGTGACGGTCGAAGAGCTGCTCTGCGGCTGCGGTGAGCTTAGTGGTCATATCCATGAGAGCCCCCTCTTGCATCCATAGACACCAATGTAAAACGAACGTTTTACATTGCAAGATGGCAGAAACCGAGGGCGGCTTTGTATCGCCCACCGGCCCCTTCGAAACAGCTTGGATCGCGCGCGTGCAGCGAATGTCCGGATCGGTGAAGCCGCACCGCGGTCCAGGATGACACGGTGAATGACCGGTTTGGGCCGGGAGCGACGGTCGTTGCAGGCCGCCACATGCTCGGTTCGTTGCGTCGCCGCAGGTCGGCTCCGAGCCCAGAGCTACCAATCGCAATGTCAGAAAATATCTTGACTTAGAGTGCGCTCAAACCCCTAGCCTTGGATGCGTCTGGGTGAGAATCAGAGTGCCATGAAGATCAGCGAACTCGCAAAACGCACGGGGCTATCGGCTCATACGATCCGCTACTACGAGCGGATCGGGCTTTTGCCCTTTGCTGATCGTGATGCTGGCGGACAGCGCGATTATGACGAAACCGTCCTCATTTGGATTGGCTTCCTCAAACGCCTGAAAACCACCGGAATGCCGATACGCGAAATGCTGCAATATGCTGAGCTACGCGCGCAGGGGGATCAAACTGGTCCTGAGCGGGGTGCGTTGTTGGAACAGCATCGCGAGCGGGTGCGTGCGCATTTGGCTGAATTGGAAGACTCCCTTCTCGTCCTCGACACCAAAATCGACACCTATGTCGAAGCCGAGAAAAGGACGCAAAACCATGACAATTCACATCAAATCCGAAGAAACCAGATTGGAGCGCGGGCAGCGCGCTCTTGAAGCCATCGACGGTCAAGCCGGCCAGAGCGTGATCGACGCGTTGGCCGATATCGCACCGGATTTCGCCACCTACCTGTTCGAATTCCCTTTCGGTGATATCTATTCCCGCCCGGGGCTTTCGCTGCGCGACCGGGAGGTTGCAACCATCTCCGCGCTGGCCGCTATGGGAACTGCCCAGCCACAGCTCAAAGTGCATATCGAAGCGGGCCTGAATGTGGGGATTTCGCAAGAAGAGATCACCGAAATCCTGATGCAAATGGCAGTTTATGCTGGATTTCCGGCCGCGTTGAACGGGCTGTTTGCGGCGAAAGAGGTGTTTGCCGCACGAGCGCTGGAACAAGCGGAGAACCGAAAATGAAACCGAACCGCCGTACCGTTCTTGGCCAAGCGATATTGCTGCCCTTCGCCTTATCCGGCAAGGCGAGCGCCGCCACCCCGCAACCTCTTTTGACGGGGTGAACTCTGCCGTCGACATGGACTTCGGCGCTCGAGTAAACCTGTTCGTGGCCGAATGGGGCGCAGGGCACATCAGCTGCTTTAAACCGGATGGCGCGTGCGCAACTTTTGCAGAGGGCCTTTCCGCCCCGTCCGGCCTTGCCATCGCGCCGGATCAGAGCGCTCTGCTGACAGCAACGTGGGGCGAGCGAGCCGTATTTCGTATTCCGCTTCCCTCATGATGGACTGACTAATTCCGAGAAGCGTTCTTCAAGTTTCGAATGGCTGCTCAGTCCCACACAGCAGACCTTGATGAGAAGCGCAGCGATGGCCTGCTCCCGCCCTTCGTGTCGGCGCGTGGCGTAAAATTGCGCCTTGCATGAATGCCGCTTGGGCTGACACCCGCCGGCTGCGGCCGTCAACCCAAGCGGCTGCTATGGTCTTGGCCGAGCTAAGGTGCGCGCCTGCATTCACTGCTCAATGCAACAGCGGGCTACTTGCCATGGCCTCTGCCCTCGCCAACATTCTGGCCACATGGCGCAGGTTGAGCTCTTGCGTGTCGGCAACTTGCTCGATCACCTCGCAGATGGCGCCCAGGGCAGCATCACCCAGCCCCCGTCGTCCGCCCTCGCGCTCCGCGAAGGAGATGAGATCTCCCTTGCCGGGTCCGACAAGGCGCAGGATGTCCAGACGGCTCAGGAATGGGGCCGGAAGCGTGCTCAGGCTGTTCGAGGTCAGGACCCAGCTGATCCACGACATGTCGAAGCCGACCTGGTAATAGGGGCACTTCCCAGCCACGGCTGACTAGCGTTCCAGCAGCGGCAGCAGCCCGTCGGCCAAGCCGTAGGCCTGCCCCTTCGTCGAGGTTGGCGTACCGGCCTTCTCAATTTCGTCGATCACCACGATCGGGTTCGCGCAGAGGCTCTGCACGATGGTTTGCAGGGGCCGTCCCGGGAAGGCGGTGCCCCAGCCGCGTTGCGAGCCGTTTACGACGAAGGAGGCCTGCTCCGCGGTTCCTTCGATGCCACAGCGCGGCACCCCGAGGTGGCGCCCGAGCTCGCGCGACCACACGCTCTTGCCGATCCGCGGCGGGCCATCGAGCAGCACGGGCAGCAGACGGAATCCGGGCTCCCCCACCCGCACCGAGCGGCGCATCGCTTTCCAGAGGAAGTCAGTGGCGGCTGCCATCCAGGGCATCTCGGCATGAATGGCGGCGGCGATCTCATCGGCGCGGTGCTCGCTGGTAATGCTGACCAGATCCGCCCCGCCGCGGAACACCTCGAGCGCGCGCCGGTCATCCGAACTGGGATGGCTGAGCCCGGAAGCCTTTGCACGCGCAGCCATGACCCGGCGCGCACGACGCAGCAACTTGTTCCGTTCCTTTTCCGAGAGCGGCAAGGCGATAAGGTCCTCGTTCCAGCGCAACTCATCTTCGAAGTCTCCCGGAACCTTTGGGGACACCCCGTTCTGAAGGGCCCGGAGCTTGCGCAGCTGCCACTCGAAGCGGCGCTTGAGGGCAAACTCGTTCTCGTCGGGATCGGCGAAGCGGGCATCGATGAACTTGATCTTCGTCATGGAGGTCCTTTCAGGCGCGTTGCGCCATGCCCTCGGGCAGAGGCTCTGCTGGAGGGGGATGTTGGAAAGAACCCGGCCGGATTGGCCCTGAGGGATGCCGAAAGCGCGGCTGACCGTCAACGCGACCCGACAGGACGGAGCGCTCCGACGGCGCATCTCAGGCCGCAGAGCCGCCAGATGCGCAAGTCATTGAAATAAAAGAAACCACCGACTGCAGCGCAGCCGATGGTCATTAATCCTGTGCCGGAATGGTCAAATTACCCCGGAAATGGACAAGATATGTTGGGTCTCACAATAGAAAGCCGTCCCCCTCACCCGCATTTCGAATGGCCGCAGGCGCGGCAGGTCATGCAGCCTTCGATCATCACCAGTTCATAGGCGCCGCAGGAGGGGCAGGATTTCGGCTTGGCATTGCCCTTGACCGAAAAAGCCGCGCCCGCTTTGGGGTCGGATTTCAGGCCCAGCCCTGCCCCTTCGATGAAACCGATGGCGATCAGGTGTTCCTCGATCACGGCGCCGATCGCGGCGAGGATTGAGGGGACGTATTTCCCTTGCATCCACGCCCCGCCGCGCGGGTCGAAGACCGCTTTCAGCTCTTCCACCACGAAGCTGACATCGCCGCCGCGCCGGAATACCGCCGAGATCATCCGCGTCAGCGCCACGGTCCAGGCGTAATGCTCCATGTTCTTCGAGTTGATGAAGACCTCGAAGGGCTGACGACGCCCGGCCACGACGATGTCGTTGACGGTAATGTAGATCGCGTGCTCGCTCACCGGCCATTTCAGCTTGTAGGTCTGACCCTCAAGCGCCTCGGGCCGATCGAGGGGTTCGGATAGATAGATCACCTCGGCGCCCGTCTCGGCCTGCGGCACGGTATCGGCCTTCTCGGACACGGCCAGAACCGAACCCGTCACCGCATTGGGGCGGTAGGTGGTGCAGCCCTTGCAGCCCATGTCCCAGGCCGAGAGATACACGTCCTTGAAGCTTTCGAAATCGATATCCTCGGGGCAGTTGATGGTCTTCGAGATGCTGGAATCGACCCATTTCTGCGCTGCGGCCTGCATCCGCACATGGTCCATCGGTGCCAGCGTCTGGGCCGAGACGAAGTAATCGGGCAGTTCGGCATCGCCGAATTTCTCACGCCACAGGCTGACGGCGTAATCGACGACCTCTTCCTCGGTCCGTGAGCCGTCCTTTTGCAGCACCTTGCGGGTATAGGCATAGGCGAAGACCGGCTCGATCCCCGACGACACATTGCCCGCATAGAGGCTGATCGTCCCCGTCGGTGCGACCGAGGTGAGCAGCGCGTTGCGGATGCCGTGGGTGCGGATCGCCTCGCGCACATCGTCATCCATCTGCTGCATGTTGCCCGAGGCAAGGTAAGGCTCGGCCTCGAAAAGCGGGAAAGCGCCCTTCTCTTTCGCCAGATCGACCGAGGCGAGGTAAGACGCGCGGGCTATGGCCTTCATCCAGGCTTCGGTCTGCGCGACGGCCTCGTCCGAGCCATAGCGCAGGCCCATCATCAGCAGCGCATCGGCAAGGCCGGTGACGCCAAGACCGATGCGGCGCTTGGCCTGCGCTTCCTGCGCCTGTTGCGGCAGCGGGAATTTCGACGCATCGACCACGTTGTCCATCATGCGGATCGCGGTGCGCACCAGGTCGTCGAGTTCGGCGGTGTCGATCCCGGCTTCGGCTTCGAACGGGGCCGAGACCAGCCGCGCGAGGTTGATCGAGCCCAGCAGGCAGGCGCCATAGGGCGGCAGGGGCTGTTCGCCGCAGGGATTGGTGGCGGCGATGGTCTCGGCGTAGCTGAGATTGTTGGCCTTGTTGATGCGGTCGATGAAGATCACGCCCGGCTCGGCGTAATCGTAGGTCGCGCGCATGATCTTGTTCCACAGATCGCGCGCGGGCAGGCTGCGATAGGTGCGCCCGTCAAAGGTCAGGTCCCACGACGCATCGTTCTTCACCGCCTCCATGAACGGATCGGTGACCAGCACCGACAGGTTGAACATGCGCAGGCGGGCCGAATCCTGCTTGGCCTCAATGAATTGCTCGATATCGGGGTGATCGCAGCGCATCGTCGCCATCATCGCGCCCCGGCGCGAGCCCGCCGACATGATCGTGCGGCACATCGCATCCCAGACATCCATGAAGCTGAGCGGCCCCGATGCATCAGCGGCAACCCCCGCCACCGGCGAGCCCTTGGGCCGGATGGTCGAGAAATCGTAACCGATGCCGCCGCCCTGTTGCATGGTCAGCGCGGCTTCCTTGAGCATCTCGAAAATGCCGCCCATGCTGTCGGGGATCGTGCCCATGACAAAACAGTTGAACAGCGTCACCGAGCGCCCGGTTCCGGCCCCGGCCAGAATACGGCCCGCCGGAAGGAAGCCGAAATCTTCGAGCGCGGCGTAGAATTTGTCTTCCCACGCCTCGGGCTTGGCTTCGACGCGGGCCAGATCGCGGGCGACACGGCGCCAGCTGTCTTCGAGCGAGTCATCGACCGGCGTGCCGTCGGCGGCTTTCATCCGGTATTTCATGTCCCAGATCTGCGCGGCGATGGGGGCGGCGAAACGGCTCATGGCGGGATCCTGAGGCAAGAGGGTCTTAGAGGGGAAGGCGCAGGATATAGGACCAGCGTCGCGCGCGGTCAACGGCGCCGGCGGCGCTTTCGGCCCCCTTTCGCGGGCCTTTGCCGAGCCGCTGCGGACCTGCCGCCCCTCCCCTTGTTCTTGGCTGCACGGCGCTACATATTGCGGCCATGACCACGCATATCCTCAAGCTGAGCGTCGGAACCGAGTCGGTCGACGATCTCGAAGGCTGGCAGAAACTGCGCGCCGAGCAGGCCCCCGATGGCCTGCCGCGTCACGTCACGCGCATGTGGCCGAAACGTGCCGACGAGGTGCTGGATGGCGGGTCGATTTACTGGGTGATCAAGGGATTAGTACTGGCGCGCCAGCGGATCCTGCGGCTCGATCCTGTCGAGGGCGCGGATGGTATTCAGCGGTGCGCGATGGTGTTCGACCCCAAGCTGATCCGGACTGAGCCTGCACCGCGGCGCCCGTTTCAGGGCTGGCGGTATCTCAAGCCCGAAGATGCGCCGCGCGACATGCCGGAATATCGCGAGGGCGACGACGAATTGCCGCCCGAACTGGCCGAGGCTCTGGCAGAATTCGGCCTGCGCTGACGCGCAGGCCGGTCGTCTTTGTTCGTCAGGCTATCGCGAAGACGCCGAGCAGCATCAGCAGGAACAACACCAGCACGACCACGATCAGGATCTTTGCACCGCTGAGCGCGAGCCCCGACAGGCGACCGAAACCGAGAAGGGCCGCGACGGCGGCAACGACGAGCAGTATCAGGATCCATTCAAGCATAGGGTAAACCTCAAAATAGTTGCGGGCCTGTTGCCGCTATCGTGAAGCAAACGTGCCAAGCCGCGTGCGGGTTCCCCTGTTCCCTGCATTTCCTGCCTTTCACCGCCCCTGAAGCGCCTCCCATTCGGCGAGCGCCGGATTCGAAGGTAGCGCCTCTCCGTCCGGGGCGGGCACCGGGCGCGGTGATGCCGGGCGTCCCGGCTCCGGGGCGACCGGACGCCCGCCGCGCAGGTAATGCGTCTCGCGCGCGCCGAAATAGAACGCCACCACCGCGCCCAGCAGCCACCAGAGCGGCTCGGGCACCTCGGCAAGGCCGCGCATCCGGATGGCGAAGCCCGCCGGGTCGGCCATCGCATAAGCAAACAGCCCCAGCGTTCCCAGCGCCAGAATCGGCCGGGGCAGACGATTGAGCCCGTTAACCAGCCCGTCGAACCACCCTGCCCTGCCCGCGCGGAACTCGGCCGCATAGGCCGCCTGCGTGGCGGTGAAAGCGTCGTGGCCCAGCTCCATCCGCCGCGTGGCGTTGGGGCGGAAGACCTCGGCCACCTGAGCGCCGACTCGACCGATCTCGGCCACCCCGCCGCGCGCGAAGAGCGCCCGCGCGATTCCCGAGATCAGCCCCATGCCGCCACCCTTTCACGATGCTCGGCCTCGCTCAGACGAAAGCGCGGCGCGATGAATTCCTCGGCCCGGGTGATCCAGCCCCCCTTGCCACCGTCGCGCCGGCGCGCATAGCGGCGCGACGCCGGGCGGCGGTCGGCCAGCGCGTAGTAATAGTCGCGCCGGGCAATCCCGTAGGCATCGGCGATGTGGTCGGGGGCCAGTTCGGCGGCTTCGCGCGCGGCGGCGAGCGTCAACGGGCCGATGGCCCCGTCGACGACCAGATCGAAGCCCATGGCGTTCAACAGCCGCTGCAGGATGCGCACGGCGTTGCTGCCCGCGTTGACATACATGTCGAACACACTCGGCTGCAGCGCATCGGGCAGACCGGCCAGACCGGGCCCGTGATAGTAATGCTGTAAAAAGATCGCCACGGCCTGTTCGCGGCTGAGCGCGCGCACATCGGCCTCGTCGACCGCGCCGTCGTCATTCAGATCCAGCCCCAGCCGCCGCATCGTGTGGATGGTGACGCCGAAATTGGTGGCACCGCCCGGATCGTTGGGATCGTTCACGAAGCCGCCCTCGCGGGCGACGATCTCTTCGGCCAGCTCTCGCACATCGCGCATGGCGTTCTCCCGTCACTGCAGACGGTGCGAGAGTGGCGGCGGAAAGGCTGAGATCAGGTATCGCGGGCGGACGTTGCGTAAGTCTCGCCGTGATATTCGCATTCCGGGGCATTGGCGGCGGCGTTGGGGCTGCCTTCGACACCGACAGCATCGGCGACCTCGCGGGGCATGTAAGTCTCGTCATGCTTGGCGAGGATCTCGGACGCTTCGAACACGCCGTTGACCAGACGGCCGGTGGCGACGGTGCCTTCGTTCTCGCCGAACAGGTCGGGCAGGATACCGCGGAAGGTCACGGGCACGGATTCGCAGAAATCGGTGACGCGGAACGAGACGGTTTCGCCCTGCCCGCGCACGATCGATCCAACCTCGACCATGCCGCCGAGACGAAACACCTCGTTCGCGGCGGGCGGCTCGGCCATCACCTGACTGGGTGAGCGGAAGAAGTTGATACCGTCGCGCATCGCGAACCCGATCAGACCGGTGCTGAGCGCCAGCGCCACGGCGGCCACGACGATGATCTGCACGCGGCGGGTCTTCTTGAGGCTCTTCATACCGGCCATGGGCTTGCTCCGATCGCTCGCTCGTTGGTCATATCGGCATCAGCTATGCATTCGCGACCCGTGGTGCAATCGGGCCGAATGCCGCATCAGGCCGCGCTGAACGGAATCCGGCGACGCAGGAACTGGGTAGCCTTGCGCCCCACCGCAGCCGGATCGCCGGTGGTCAGGAAGGCGCCTTCGCGCCCCTCGCCCACCATCTCGGGATGGCGCTTGAGGTAGTCGTCAAGGCTCGCCGCGACCAGCTCGGGCTGCGAATAGACCGAGACATCGGGACCAAGCGCCGCGCGGAACGCGTCTTCCATCAGCGGGTAATGGGTACAGCCCAGAACCGCCGCTTCGGGATTGGGCATCCGGCGGTGCAGCGCCTCGACATGGCTGTGAACCAGCGCCTCGGCCAGGATCATGTCGCCCTGTTCGATCGCGTCCACCACGCCGCCGCAAGGCTGCGCTTCGACATCGACCCCGATGGCGCGGAAAGCGAGTTCGCGCTGGAACGCGCGGCTGGCCACGGTGGCGGGCGTGGCAAACAACGCCACATGCTTCACTGCCACTTCGCGCGGGGGCGAGTTGTCGCCCCATTGCCGTTCGGTCAGCGATTCGATCAGGGGCACGAAGACGCCCAGCACGCGCTTGTTCTCGGGGATCCAGCTTTCCTGCATCCGTCGTAAAGCCGCCGCCGAGGCAGTGTTGCAGGCCAGAATGACCAGATCGCAGCCTTCGTCAAACAGCCGCTGCACGCCCTTGGTGGTGAGCTGATAGATGTCCTCGGCGTCGCGTGTTCCGTAAGGGGTGTTGGCGTTATCGCCGTAATAGACGAAGGGCACATCGGGCAGGCGCTTGTTCAGCGCATCCAGAACCGTGAGCCCGCCCAGCCCTGAATCGAACACGCCTACTGCCATCTGAGCCTCTATCGCCGATACGTATCCTCGAATTCGTGGCCCAGCCGGGCCCAGTCCGAGGGATTTGGCGATAAGTCATACGTCTTGCGGCGCAAGAAATCCATCACCTCTTTGGGGGTTTGCGCCGCGCTCGCGACTTCCTGATGCGGGATCGGGCAGCCCACGGCCAGCCGCACCGGTCGATCCGTCCGCGCGGCGAATTCGCGCACCAGAAGCGCCATGCGCAGAGTATAGTGCAGATGGCTCGACAGCTGGAACAGGCGGCTATTCTGCCCCTCGAACCACAGCGGGACGATGGTGGCACCCGATTGCGTGACCATCTTGGCGGTAAAGTTACGCCACAGCGGATCGCGGGCGGGGGCAAGCGGCGTGGCGCCGGTGGCGACCGTCCCGCCGGGAAAGATGCCGACGGCGCCGCCGGACTTCAGATAGCGGATCGCCTCGGCACGCGTGGCGATGTTGCGGGCCTGTGCGTCGCGGCTGCCGGAGAAATCGATGGGCAGGATCGCGCGGTTCACATCCGGGGCCTTGTCGAAGACCTGATGCGCAACGATGCGGAAATCCCCGCCCCTGACCGCCGACAGGATATGCCCCATCACCAGCCCGTCGAGGATGCCGAACGGGTGGTTCGAGACCACGACCAGCGGCCCGGTCGCGGGGATCGTGTCGAGCGAGCCGCGCAATATGTCGAGCCGCAGGCCGAAGCGCTCCATCATCACGCGCCAGAAGTCACGGCCCGCGGCGACCTCGTCGCTATAGCCCTCGGCCCGGCGCAAGAGTGACGCGCGGCCCGTCGCGTTCTCGACACTGCGGATCATCGCCCGGCCAAGCGGCGTGGCGGCGGAATGGGCATAGGTGATCTCGCGCGCCGCACCGGGCGCGGGCCGCAGGCGGCGGCGCCTGGGGAATGGCGGCAGGGGCGGATCGATGATGGCGAAGGACATGGGCGGACCTCGTGCGGTTGGCCTGTCCTAGCAGTGCCGAATGACAAAACGGCGACGCCGCGGGGGCATCGCCGTTTCTCACGTCATTGGGGCAGGCGTTACTCGGCCGCCATGCGCGTGGGCGTACCGCCCGAGGCGATGGCGGCGAGCAGTTCCTCGCGCCGTTTCGCGGCTGCACGCTCATTGGCTTCCTTGACGGGACCATAGCCGCGAATGGACAGCGGCAGCATCGCCAGTTCAAGGATCAGATCGCGCGTCTCGGGCGCGAGCTTGGGCAGAGCCGCCTGCATGTCGCCTTCAAACTGCTTGATAAGGCTGCGTTCCATCTTGCGCTCGGACGAATAGCCGAACGGGTCGAAGGGCGTGCCGCGCAGGCCCTTCATCTTCGCCAGCATCCGGAAGCCCGACATCATCCACGGCCCGAATTCACGCTTCTTGGGGCGCCCCTGCGAATCCGTGCCGGTCATGATCGGCGGCGCGAGGTGGAACTTCATCACGAAATCGCCGTCAAACGTTTCGCGCGCCTTGGCCTCGGTCGCCAGATGCAGCCGCGCGACTTCGTATTCGTCCTTGTAGGCCAGAAGCTTGAAATAGCCCTTGGCGACGGCCTCGCGCAGGGGCTTGTCTTCGACCTGATCGACCAGTTTGCGGAACCGCTTGGCCAGACGCTTGCCCTGATACGCGACCAGCTTCGCCTCGCGATAGGCGACCGGATCGACCGGCACGCTGGCCGTATCGGCGGGTTCGATCACACGCGCGGCATCCTCAGGGTGCAGCGCCGCCCAGCGACCGATATCGAAGGCGCGCAAATTGCCCTCGACAGCGGCCTTGTTGAGACGGATCGCGTCGCGGATCGACTCGCCCGACAGCGGGATCAGCCCCATCTGCCACGCACCGCCAAGGACCATCATGTTGGAATAGATCGAGTCGCCCAGCAGCAGACGCGACAGCTCAGATGCGTCGATCATTGTCAGACCTTCACGCAGGCGCGCCTCAAGAGAGACCTGCAAGTCCCTGACCGGAAGCCGGAATTCCGTGTCCCGCGTGAAGGCGCCGGTGATGATCTCGTGGCTGTTGACGACCGCGCCGGTACGCCCGGTGGTCATCAGGCCCACGGTCTTCGCGCCCGCCGTCACCACCAGATCGCCGCCGATCACGGCATCGGCTTCGCCCACCGCGACGCGCACGGCGCTGATATCCTCGGGCCTGTTGGCCAGACGCAGATGGATATGCACGGCGCCGCCCTTCTGGGCGAGGCCCGCCATCTCCATCATGCCCGCGCCCTTGCCGTCGATCTGCGCGGCCTGCGCCATGACGGCGCCCACCGTCACCACGCCGGTTCCGCCGACGCCGGTAATCACGACGTTATGGGTGCCGGTGATCGCGGGCAGTTCGGGGTCGGGCAGATCCGGCAGATCCAGCGCCTGCGTCGCGGATTTCTTCAGCGTGACCCCTTCGAGCGTGACAAAGGACGGGCAGAAGCCCTTAAGACAGCTGAAATCCTTGTTGCACGACGACTGGTCGATGGCGCGCTTGCGGCCCAGTTCGGTTTCCACCGGCACGATCGACACGCAGTTCGACTGCACACCGCAATCGCCGCACCCTTCGCAGACATCGGTGTTGATAAAGACCCGGCGGTCGGGATCGGGGAATTGCCCACGCTTGCGACGGCGGCGTTTTTCGGCGGCGCAGGTCTGGACATAGATCAGCGCCGAGACGCCCTTGGTGTCCGCCAGACGGTCTTGCACCGACATCAGATCCGCGCGCTCGACCTTCTCGACATCGGACGGGAATTGCGAAAGGTCGATCTCTTCCTTTTCGTCATAGACGACCACGACGGGCTTGACGCCCATTGCCACGATCTCGCGCGCGATCTGATAGGCGGTAAGCCCGCCTTCGTTACGCTGACCGCCCGTCATGGCGACCGCGTCGTTGAAGAGGATCTTGTAGGTGATCGTCGTTCCGGCGGCCAAGGCCGCGCGGATCGCCTGCACGCCCGAATGGTTATAGGTGCCGTCGCCGAGATTCTGGAAAACATGGCCGCGATGCGAGAACAGGCTTTCGCCGATCCAGTTCGCGCCTTCGCCGCCCATATGGGTGAAGCCCTGCGTCGAGCGGTCCATCCATTGCACCATGTAATGGCACCCGATGCCCGCATAGGCGCGGCTGCCCTCGGGCACCTTGGTCGAGCTGTTATGCGGGCAGCCCGAGCAGAACCACGGCGTGCGCTGCGCGATATCGGGGGCGTTGTCGGCGCGGCGGGTTTCGGCCATCCGTTCAAGCCCCGAGCGAATCGTCTCGCTGTCGCAGCCTTCCTCAAGGAAAATGCCGCCCAGCTTCTCGGCGATCATCACCGGGTCGAGCGCGTAGCGGGTCGGGAACAGCTCCTCCGAATGCCGCCCCCCGGCGCCGCCCTTGTACCAGCCGTAAACGCGGCGGCCCCGGCGGTCGTCGAAGATCGCTTCCTTGATCTGCACCTCGATCAGCTTGCGCTTTTCCTCGACGCAGATGATCAGATCCAGATCCTCGGCCCATTCATGGAAGCTTTCCATGTCAAGCGGCCAGGTCTGACCGACCTTATAGGTGGTGATGCCGAGCCGCTCGCAGGTCTCTTCATCCAGCCCCAGAAGCCCCAGCGCGTGGACGAGGTCGAGCCAGTTCTTGCCCGCCGCGACCAGCCCGATCTTCGCGCCCGGCTTGCCCCAGATCCGCTTGTCCATGCGGTTGGCGCGGCTGAAAGCCTCGGCCGCGAAGCGCTTGTAGTCGATCATTCGCGCTTCCTGCGCGACGGGCGTGTCCTGAAGCCGGATGTTGAGCCCGCCCTCGGGCATCGTGAAATCGGGACGCACGAATTGCATGCGGTGGAGGTCCGCATCGACCACGGCGGTGGCCTCGATCGTGTCCTTCATCGTCTTCAGGCCCACCCAAAGCCCGGAAAACCGGCTGAGTTCATAGGCGTAATGGCCGTAATCGAGGATCTCCTGCACGCCCGCGGGCGATACGATCGGCATATAGGCATCGACCATCGCCCAGTCGGATTGGTGCAGCACGGTCGAGGATTCGCCGGTATGGTCGTCGCCCATCGCCATGATGACACCGCCATGGGGCGACGTACCCGCCATGTTGGCATGTTTCATCGGGTCGCCCGAGCGGTCGACGCCCGGCCCTTTACCGTACCACAGCGCGAAGACCCCGTCATAGGCGCCCTCGCCCCGAAGTTCGGCCTGCTGGGTGCCCCAGATGGCGGTCGCAGCGAGGTCTTCGTTCAGACCTTCCTGAAATTTCACATGGGCGTCGTCGAGAAAGGGTTTCGCGCGCTGCATCTGCAGATCGACGGCGCCCAGCGGCGAACCGCGATAGCCGGTCACGAAGCCTGCCGTGTTCAGCCCCGCCGCCCGGTCGCGCGCAGCCTGCGCAATCATCAGCCGGACAAGGGCCTGCGTTCCGTTAAGCAATACCGGAGACTTCTCGAGGTCGAACCGGTCGTTAAGAGACACCGTTTGCTTACCCATCGTGCACCCTCCCAAGCGCTTGCCGATTTGCTGGCCTATGCGTGATTATAGGTCAAAATTGCTGACCTTCCAGCCCCTGCTATGGAATTCTTAGCTTTCGTAGGCGAGAACGTTCCGATAGACACCTTCATGCACGGCACGGCTGGCCCCTCAAACAGAATTTTCCGCGATGGATTGGGATAAACTTCGAATTTTTCACGCGGTCGCGGACGCGGGCAGCCTGACGCATGCCGGCGATACGCTGGGTCTGAGCCAGTCTGCGGTCAGCCGTCAGATCCGGGGTCTGGAAGAATCGCTGGGCACGACGCTGTTCCATCGTCACGCGCGCGGCCTGATCCTGACCGAACAGGGCGAGCTTCTGTTCGACGCGACGCGGGCGATGAGCAAGCGCCTCGACACCGCCGCCGCGCGGATCCGCGACAGCGAGGAAGAGGTGTATGGCGAGCTGCGCGTCACCTCGACCACCGCCTTCGGTACGCTTTGGCTGGCGCCGCGCCTGCCCTCGCTCTACGCTAAGTATCCCGAGCTGAAGATCGACCTGATGCTGGAAGAGCGGGTTCTGGACCTGCCCATGCGCGAAGCCGATGTCGCCATCCGCATGAAAGAACCCAGCCAGGCTGACCTGATCCGCAAGCGGCTGATGGGCGTCAAGATGCGGCTCTATGCCTCGCCCGAATACCTGAAGGAAAACGGCACGCCGCAGACGCTGCCGGAAATGGCGCGTCACCGGCTGGTCTGCCAGAATGCCAATGCCCATCAGGTGTCAGCCGGTGCGGCACTGGTGCGCGAGTTGATGACGCATGCGATCCGCACCACCTTTACGGTGAACAACTATTTCGGCGTGCTGCAGGCGGTGATCAATCATCTCGGCATCGGCGTTCTGCCCGATTACCTGACCGAGGACTTTCCGCAGCTCGTGCGCGTGCTGCCGGATGTGGAAAGCGCCGATGTGCCGGTGTTCCTCGCCTATCCCGAAGAGCTGCGCCATTCCAAGCGCATCGCGGCCTTCCGCGACTTCGTTCTGGAGGGCGTGATCGCCTATCGCAAGCAACGTGTGACGGCAGCAGATCTCTGATCGCTCTCCCGCAGATTGCGCGCTTTGAGTGAGGCATGCATGCAACGCATCACGGCTATGATGCAAGCGCAGCAACGAAATCATTGAACGAATGCAACGACTCGATTATTTGAGTTTTCAAGATGCATGGCTCTGTCATGTATCTTTACCTCCCTGTTGGACTTGGGCCGAGCTTTGCTCGGCCTTTTTTTTGGCATTCCGGCAAGGCGACTCGGGGATACGCCCAAGAAGCGGGCAGTTTGAAAACACCGGGGTCGCTAAGTGGCACAGCGTCCAGACCACCGGCGCGGCCCGCGATGTGACCGGCGCACCGCCCCGTCGATGCGTGCGGAAGGCGAAAAAGCCGAAAAAATGCCGTGGCAGGCGGGATCGGGAACAGGCGGCGCTTTTCCTTGGGCATCGCTTGGCCTATGACGCCCCCAAGCATTGGAGACCTCGCCCGTGACCACCGAGCCCGCCATCACCCCCGACCTGATCGCAGCCCACGGCCTGAAGCCCGACGAATACGATCGCATCCTCGAGATCATCGGCCGTGAACCCAGCTTCACCGAGTTGGGCATCTTCTCGGCCATGTGGAACGAGCATTGCTCGTACAAATCCTCGAAGAAATGGCTGCGTACGCTGCCCACCACCGGCCCGCAGGTGATCTGCGGCCCCGGCGAGAATGCGGGCGTGGTGGATATCGGCGACGGTCAGGCGCTGATCTTCAAGATGGAGAGCCACAACCACCCGTCCTATATCGAGCCCCATCAGGGCGCGGCGACCGGCGTGGGGGGCATCCTGCGCGACGTCTTCACCATGGGCGCCCGCCCCATCGCCGCGATGAACGCGCTGAGCTTCGGCCTGCCGTCCCATCCCAAGACCGCGCATATCGTCAAGGGCGTGGTCGAGGGCATCGGCAGCTACGGCAATTGCTTCGGCGTGCCGAATGTCGGCGGCGAAGTGCGCTTCCATGCCAGCTATAACGGCAACTGCCTTGTGAACGCTTTCGCGGCGGGCTTGGCAGATGCTGACAAGATCTTCTACTCGGCCGCTTCGGGCGTCGGCATGCCGGTCGTCTATCTGGGCGCCAAGACCGGGCGCGACGGCGTCGGCGGCGCGACGATGGCCTCGGCTGAATTCGACGATACGATCGAGGAAAAGCGCCCCACGGTGCAAGTGGGCGACCCGTTCACCGAAAAGCGCCTGATGGAAGCCACGCTGGAGCTGATGCAGACCGGCGCGGTGATCTCGATTCAGGATATGGGGGCCGCGGGCCTGACCTGTTCGGCGGTCGAGATGGGCGACAAGGGCAAGCTGGGCGTCAAGCTGCAGCTCGATGCCGTGCCGCAGCGCGAAGCGGCGATGACCGCCTATGAGATGATGCTGTCCGAAAGCCAGGAGCGGATGCTCATGGTGCTGCATCCCGAAAAGGAAGCCGAAGCGCGCGCGGTGTTCGAGAAATGGGATCTCGATTTCGCCATCGTCGGCGAAACCATCGCCGACGACCGCTTCCTGATCCTGCATGGCAACGAGATCAAGGCCGATCTGCCGCTGTCGAAACTGTCCTCGGAAGCGCCGGAATACGACCGCCCGTGGGTCGAGACGCCCGCCGCGGCCGATCTGGAACCGGTCGCGCAGATCGACCCGGTGGACGGGCTGAAGGCGCTGATCGCCAGCCCCAACTACGCCCACAAGGCGTGGGTCTGGGAGCAATACGACCACATGGTCATGGGCGACACGGTACGCGTGCCGGGTCTGGGCGCGGGCGTGGTGCGGGTGCATGGCACGCAAAAAGCCGTTGCCTTTACCAGCGACGTCACGCCGCGCTACGTCAAAGCAAACCCGGTCGAGGGCGGCAAGCAGGCAGTGGCCGAAGCCTATCGCAACCTGACCGCCGTCGGCGCACGGCCGCTCGCCACCACCGACAACCTGAATTTCGGCAATCCCGAAAAGCCCGAGATCATGGGCCAGTTCGTGGGCGCCATCAAAGGCATCGGCGAAGCCTGCGCGGCGCTGGACATGCCGATCGTGTCCGGGAACGTCTCGCTCTACAATGAAACCGACGGCACCGGGATCCTGCCCACGCCGACAATCGGCGCGGTCGGGCTGCTCGACAGCCTTGACGAGCTGATCGCGGGCCAGCCCGTTCTGGGGGATTTCGCGCTGGTGATCGGCGAGACCAAGGGCCATCTGGGCCAGTCGGCGATTCTGGCCGAAGTGTTCAACCGCGAAGACGGCGACGCGCCGCATGTCGATCTGGACGCCGAGAAGCGCAATGGCGAGTTCCTGCGCGCCAACCGCGCGCTGTTCAGCGCCGCGACGGATCTGGGCGATGGTGGTATCGCGCTGGCGGCCTTCGAGATGGCCGAAGGCGCGGGGATCGGCGTCAGCCTCGACGCGGCGACGACCGAGTTCCTGTTCGGCGAAGATCAGGCGCGCTATCTCGTCGCCTGCTCGTTCGACCGGGCCGAGGCGCTGATGGTCGCGGCCAGCGCGGCCGGCGTCACGCTGACCTCGGTCGGCAAATTCGGCGGTGAGACGTTCAGCGTCGGCGGATCCTCGGCCCCGCTGGCCGAGTTGTCGGCGCTCTATCGCGGGGCGTTCGAGGCGTCGATTTCCTGACCGCCCGTCACGCGGGACTGAACCGACGCAAGGCGGGGGGCTGCAAGCCCCCCGCGCCCCCCGCTCCAAGGGGGGCACGCCCCCCTTGGAAATCCCCGTGAGTATTTCCCGCAAAGTGAAAATGGGGGTTGTTTCGTCCTGCGGGGCGCGGCAGGGGGAGGTCATGCACGATCTTCCCGATCTAACCCCCGATTGCTCGGCCTGCGCGGCGCTGTGCTGCATGGCGCTGCCCTTCGACAAGGGCGAAGCTTTCGCCTTCGACAAGCCCGCTTTGCATCCCTGCCCCAACCTGTCGGGCCATGCCTGCACGATCCATGACCGGCTGGAAACCGAGGGGTTTCGCGGCTGCGGGCTTTACGATTGCCTCGGCGCGGGGCAACGGGTGGTGGGCGAGCTCTTCGCGGGCGCCGACTGGCAGAACGATGCCAGCCTGCGCGCCCCGATGGCCGAGGCGCTGACCCTGCTGCACCGCGTCCATGCCGCGCTGGAACTTCTGGTGGCGGCAGAGCGCCTGACCCTGCCCGATGCGCTTGCAAGCGAGCGCGCAGCATTGCGCGCGGCTTATGCGCCTGAGGCTGGCTGGACGCTGGAGACCTTGCGTATTCAGGCGTCATCGGGGCTTGATAAGCGGCTGCGGGCCTTTCTGTCATCCCTCAGGGCGCATGTTTAACGCGTCGGGCGCCGGAGCCGGGACTTGCACCCAAACCCACCGGGTTTTACATCTGTCTCAACTCAAGGAGACGCGCATGCCCATCTCGGCGACCGAAATCGAAACCCTGCTGCGCGAGAGCTTTCCCTCGGCGCAGATCACCATCACCGACCTTGCCGGCGACGGAAACCACTACGCCGCCGAGGTGATCGATCCCAGCTTCAAAGGCCAGAACCGGGTCCAGCAGCAGCGCGCCGTCTATGCCGCGCTCAAAGGCAAGATGGACGGCCATAACGGCGACCTGCACGCGCTGGCGCTGACCACCAAGGCCCCGGATTGAGTCCGAGCCGCGCTGGCAGAGCGATGCGTGAGAGCCGCGATCCCTCGGGCTGGCGGCTGGCCATGCTCAACGCGGCGGCGCTGATCGGGCTGGCGGCTCATGCCTCTATCACCGGGCCCGAGGTCGAGATGGCGCCACCGGATATCGCCATGGCGCTGATCTTTCATCTGACGCTGACCGGGCTGGCCGTGTTCTGGCTCTGGCGTCTGACACCCCTCACCGCGGGACGCGAGCGCCTGCGCCGGGTCACCGCGATCGTGCTGGGGCTTGCAATCTTTGCCGGGTCGGGGCTTCTCGCCCGCGATTTCGGGATTATCTGAGACCACAATCGCGCCGGACATCGCTTCCGGCCGCAGCGAAACACGCGCCCGACAGCGCACCGAGGAAAGGACCCAAGATGAGCGTTCAGGATCAGATCCGCGAGAAAGTCGACAGCACCGATGTCGTGTTGTTCATGAAGGGCTCGAAAACCATGCCACAATGCGGGTTCTCCAGCCGCGTCGCCGGTGTCCTGAATTTCATGGGGGTCGAGTATACCGATATCGACGTGCTGGCCGATCCCGATGTGCGTCAGGGCATCAAGGATTTCTCGGACTGGCCGACGATCCCGCAGCTCTATGTAAAGGGCGAATTCGTCGGCGGTTGCGACATCATCACCGAGATGACGCTGTCGGGCGAGCTGGACCAGCTGTTCGACGCCAAGGGCGTGACCTATGACAAGGACGCCGCGAACAAGATCCGCGAAGCGAATACCTGAGGCGACCGCCTTCGGGTTAAGACACAAGAGGCCGGTGCAGCGCACCGGCCTTTTTTCGTGTCCCGGTCCGTGACAATTGAACCAAGCGCTCTGCCCCGGCTACTTATGGGGGTTGCCGCGGCCCCGAAGGCGCGCGGCCCTGTAAAACGACGATTGAGACGGAAAGACACGGAATGGAAGCGACGATCACCTTTATCGGCCTTGCGGCGATGTTTGCCTTCATGGGCGTCATGATCTGGCGGTCGATCCAGCGCAACAAGCAGATCAAGGCCGGCTACCGGGCCTATGCCGAGGCGCATGGACTGAACCATGATTACCGTACGATCCGGGGAAAGGGCGCCGAGGCGCTGTTCGAGGATCCGCAGCAAGGCATGACGCTGATCGTCAAGCGGCGTTACAAGAAGCAATCGGGCAATGGCCGCAGCCGCTCGGGCGGCAGCGCGGTGGTGCAGTTCGACGATCCCCGGATGCCCGGCGGTATCGCCATCTATGCGCAGGAAATGCGCGAGGGCATGGCGCAGGCAGCCAGCACCTTCGCGGGGATCTTCGACAATTCAATCGGCAAAATGCTGATCGGGCGGATTCTGGGCGACGATATCGGCGAGTATCTGGGCGAGATCGACGAACAGCCGGTGCCGCCGGGTCTGGACCTGACGATCCTTGCCAGCGTCGATCCCGCGCCGTGGTTCGATGCCGCCGCCGCCGAGCGCGCGCTGTCGGTCTTCGGCAAGGGCGAGCAGCCGCTGGTGATGATCACGGAAAACGGCCTGCAGCTGCGTCTGGCGCGCGAAGTGACCGAGCCCGAGGCGCTGGATACGCTGATCGAGACCGCGCGGCGGCTGAAGGCCGAGATCCGGCGCTGACGCCGCTCAGCGGTTCTCGAGATCCTCGGCCATGGCCTCGGCCCGCTCGGCCAGATCGGCCATGCGTTCGAGCGTGCCCTCGGGCAGGGTCGGCGCGCTGGTCGGGGGCGTGGCGCGCAGGCGTTCGGTCTCGACGCGCAGCTCGGCCATCTCGGCTTCGAGCTGCTTGACGCGGTCTTCGGCACCGGCGGTCTTATCGGCCAGCATCAGGCCCGCCATCAGCAGCATTTTGGATTCCGGCAACCGGCCGATCTGGCCGATCAGCGTCGTCGCTTCGGCATCGAGCAGAGCTGCGGCGGCGCGCAGGTAATGCTCTTCGCCCGGCTGGCAGGCGACGTCGAAATTCTTGCCGCCGATGGTAACGGTTTCGTTGGGCATGGGGGCCTCCGGCTCAGCGCGCATCCGCCGCAAGAAGCGGCTTCAATTCCGACAGGATTTCTTCCATCTCGGCCATCTCGGCGCGGCGTTCAGCCTGCAGCGCTTCCAGTTCGGCCGAAATCGACTTGTTGATCAGCGTGGCGTCGGGGAAGCCTTCGATCTGCGCCTCGCGCAGGGCCGTATTCGATTCCATGAGCTTGGCATTGGCCTTTTTCAGCCGCAGCATTTCGAGGCTCTGCAGATCGAGCTGTTCGGTCAGCCGTGCAAGACGGCGTTCAAGCTGCCCGATCGTGGTTTCCTGCCGCTGCTTGACCTGATGCACCCGCTCGGAAAGCTGGGAATTGGCCGCGCGTTCCTTCTCCAGCGCGTCGCGCAGGCTGGCGATGGTGGCCGCCTGTTCGGGATCGGGCGCGGCCTCGGCCGGACGGCCCAATCCGAAGACCGAGCCCTTCGCCGCTTTCGCGGCCCCCTTTTCCAACTGGAACGCAATCCGGTCGAGCGCCGCCGATAGCCTGCGTTCAACGGGAGCCAGATCGCTCATAAGTTTCTCCTCGAGACAGCCCGGTTCTCGCGGCACACGAATCATGCCGCCCGCGGGTCCGGAATAGTTTTGTCCGAGAATAGGTTGAAAATCGCGCCTTTCCAACCGATCAGCGCTCTTCGCGCGCCAGTTCCTGCCTGCTACGCTTGATCTTGGTCCGATCCCTGTTAAGAGCCTGCGCTAACATTCCCCACCGTGAAGGAACGCTGCCTTGGAAATCGCCACGCTTCGAGACACGCACCCCGATCACTGGCGCCTTGCCACCGCCATCCGTGTTCTTGCCATGGACGCGGTCGCTGCGGCCAATTCCGGGCATTCGGGCATGCCGATGGGCATGGCCGATGTCGCCACTGTGCTGTTCCGCAATCATCTGAAGTTCGACGCCTCGGCGCCCGACTGGGCCGACCGCGACCGCTTCATCCTGTCGGCGGGCCACGGCTCGATGCTGATCTATTCGCTGCTGCACCTGACCGGCTATGCGGACATGACGCTCGAGCAGCTAAAGAACTTCCGCCAATGGGGCGCGATCACCGCGGGTCACCCAGAATACGGCCACGCCAAGGGGATCGAAACCACCACCGGCCCGCTGGGTCAGGGCATCGCCAACTCGGTCGGCTTCGCCATGGCTGAAGAGCATCTGCGCGCGCGCTGGGGCGCCAAGGTGCAGGACCACCACACCTATGTCATCGCCGGTGACGGCTGCCTGATGGAGGGCGTGAGCCAAGAGGCGATCGGCCTTGCCGGGCGTCACCAGCTGTCGAAGCTGATCGTGCTTTGGGACAACAACGGCATCACCATCGACGGCAAGGTCTCGCTGTCGGACGTGACCGACCAGAAGGCGCGCTTCGCGGCCTCGGGCTGGGACGTGTTCGAATGCGACGGCCATGACCCCGCCGATATCGACCGCGCCATCACCGAGGCCAAGGCCTCGCCGCGTCCCGCGATGGTGGCCTGTGCCACGCATATCGCCGTGGGCTCGTCGGCGCAGGATACCTCGAAAGGCCACGGCGCGCTGACCGATGCCCAGCTCATCGCCGATACCCGCAAGGTCTATGGCTGGGAACACGGCGCCTTCGAGATCCCGTCCGACATCAAGGCCGAATGGGAAGCCATCGGTGCGAAGGGCGCCCAGGAGCGCAAGGACTGGGAAGCCCGCATGGCCGCCCTCGCCCCGGCCAAACAGGCCGAGTTCGAGCGCATCTTCGCGCGCGAGCTGCCCAAGCGCCTGACCGCCGCGATCCGCAAGGTCAAACGCGACGCGATCGAGACGCCCAAGAAGATGGCGACCCGCGCGGCGTCCGAAGTGGCGCTGAAAGCGTTCAACCCGATTGTCACCGACACGATGGGCGGCTCGGCCGACCTGACCGGCTCGAACAACACCAAGACCGACGATCTGGGGGCTTTCGACGTGGCAAGCCGCAAGGGCCGCTACGTCTATTGGGGCATCCGCGAGCACGGCATGGCCTCGGCGATGAACGGTCTGGCGCTGCATGGCGGTATCCGGCCCTATTCGGGCACCTTCATGGCCTTCACCGACTACGCCCGCCCCGCGATGCGCCTGTCGGCGCTGATGGGGATCCCGGTGGTCTATGTCATGACGCATGACAGCATCGGTCTGGGCGAAGACGGCCCGACCCACCAGCCGGTCGAGCATCTCGCGATCAGCCGCGCCACGCCCAACACGCTGGTCTTCCGCCCCGCCGACGTGGTCGAGGCGGCCGAGGCCTGGGAATGCGCGCTGGAGCAGAAGACGACGCCGTCGGTGATCTCGCTCTCGCGTCAGGGCGTGGCGCAGGCGCGCACGCAGAACACTTCGAAGAACCTCGTGAGCCAGGGCGCCTATGTGCTGGCCGAGGCCGAGGCGAAGCGCCGCGTGATCCTGATCGCCACTGGCTCCGAGGTCGAAATCGCCCTCAAGGCGCGTGAGATGCTGGAAGCCGAAGGCATCGGCACGCGGGTCGTCTCGATGCCCTGCATGGAGCTGTTCGCGCAGCAAGACGAGGCGTATCGCAAGCGCGTCCTGCCTGCGGGCCCGGTCCGCGTCGGGATCGAAGCCGCGGTTCGCGCCGGCGGCTGGGACCGCTGGCTGTTGGGCGAGCGGGCGAAGAAGTCGGACTTCGTGGGCATGGATTCGTTCGGTGCCTCGGCGCCTGCCGAAACGCTCTATGAGAAGTTCGGCATCACCGCCGAGGCGACGGTGGCCAAGGCCAAGGCGCTGCTGTAAGCGTCAGGCGATCATTATCGGGCACCCGGCTGTCACGCCGGGTGCCCTGCCCCCTCGGAAAGCGAGGGGCCGGAAGAAGGAGTTTCATGCACAGAGATCAGCGCTGAGCCGTCTGACGGCTGAGAACCCGGTCGCCCCATGGGTGTGCCGCCGTATTGATATTTTCTGTGGATGAAACATGACCAATCCCATCCAGACGATCCGGGCCTATGACCCGGCAAACAATCGCGCAAGCGATCCCAAGGCGCTGTCTGCGCTATGGCTTTCTGCCTCGCTCGGGGCGCATGGCTTTCTGGGCCGCGCGCGGCTCGAAGAACAGCAAACGCTGATCGAAACGCGGTATCTGCCGATGGCCGAAACCTTCGTGGCCGACGCCGCAGATGGCCGTCCGCTGGGCTTCATCAGCCTGCTGGGCGACTTCATTGGCGGGCTGTTCGTCGCGCCCGAGGCGCAGGGGCACGGCATCGGCCGCGCGCTTCTGGACCACGCCCGGGCCCGGCGCGATGCGCTGGAGCTCGAGGTCTATGCCGAGAATGCCGGGGCCCTGCGCTTCTACCGGCGCTATGGGTTTCGCGAGATCTCCCGCCGCGCGCATGACGATGAGGGTCTGCCGCACGCCAATATCCATATGCGCCTCGACTGAGGGCTGCACCTGATACCGATGACGAAAGCCGCCCCTCGGGGCGGCTTTCTGTCCTGCCTGCCGGAGCGGTGCGTGCCCAGCACGCACCCTACAGCGTCAGGGCAAAAGGCATCCGTTCCCCGTTCAGGACAACGGCGTAGGGTGCGTGCTGGGCACGCACCGCCCGCTCACGCCCATTCGCCCTTGCGCATCACCGGCACGCGCTCGCCCGACTGGGTGATGCCGTCGACATCGATCTGGTCCGAACCGATCATCCAGTCGATATGGATCG
The DNA here is from genome assembly GCA_963678885.2 of Desulfobacterales bacterium. GTDB lineage: Bacteria > Desulfobacterota > Desulfobacteria > Desulfobacterales > JAFDDL01. The sequence goes on from CAXXFG010000005.1 coordinate 78,059, forward strand.
CGCTGGAATTCCCGCCCCGACGCGCGACCTCATCCGCAGCCATCGTCTCGCCGCCCTGGAAACAGGTGGCATAGCACTGGCCCAGCGCGATGTGGCTGGCGGCGTTCTCGTCGAACAGCGTGTTGTAGAACAGCATCCCCGATTGCGAGATCGGCGAGCCATGCGGCACCAGCGCCACCTCACCCAGCCGCCGCGCGCCTTCGTCGGTATCGAGCACCTTCTGCAGCACCGCCTCGCCCTTGGTGGCCTTGGCCTCGACGATGCGGCCCTCTTCGAACCGGACCTGAATGTTCTCGATCAGCGTACCCTGATGCGACAGCGGCTTGGTGGCCGAGACATGCCCCGTAACACGGCGGCAATCGGGCGTGGTGAAGACCTCTTCGGTGGGGATGTTGGGGTTGCAGGTGATGCCGTTGGTGCTGGCCGTCGCGCCGGCGAGCCAGCGGTGCCCTTCGGCCAGACCGACCTGCAGATCGGTGCCCGGCCCGGTAAAATGCAGGGCCGAGAAATTCTGACCGTCCAGCCATGCCGAGCGGCGGCTCAGTTCGGCGTTATGCGCCTCCCACCGCGCGACCGCATCGCCGTCATCGACGCGCGAGGCGGCGAAGATCGCGTCCGCCAGCCGGCGCTGCGCGTCATGCTCGGACAGATCGGGCGAGACCAACCGCGCCCAGGCGGCATCGGGCCAGGCGACGATGCTCCAGTTGGTGGCGAAGCGGGTGATGCGCTCGCGCGCCGGGGTATAGGCCATCGACATCGCCTTGTTGGCGCGGCCCACCTTGTCGGGATCCTCGTTGGCCAGCAGCATCGGGTCGCCCCCGGCAATGGCCAGCCGCGCCGCGCCATTGTCATAGGCGGCGGCCATGCCGTCATAGAGCCACGAGGCGGCGCTGTCGAAGCTCTCATCGCGCGCATGGCGGTAGCGCGCCAGCGTCACCTCGTCATCCGACAGGATCGGCGTCACCACGCCCGCGCCCGCCTTGTAGGCATGCTCGGTAATCCGGCGCACCAGCGGCAGGGCGCTGACCGGCGCGGTCAGCACGAGGTCCTGGCCGGGCTGCAGGTTCAGCCCCACCTTGACGGCGACTTCTGCCAGGCGGTCGAGTTTGACGGGATCGATCGGGTCTTGCATTGCGTTACCTTTTTTCGTCCGGGCGTTGCCCCGGCATCAGGGGAAGGATAAACCCGCCCTGCCCCCCGTCAATGCGTGTCCCCCTTCACGGCGGAACGGCGTCACGAAAGGACTCCTATGACCCAGCTGATCACATCGCTTGCCGAGATCTCGGACCCCTATGACGTCCTCTATTGCGACTTGTGGGGCTGTCTGCATAACGGCAAGGCGCTTTTCCCCGAGGCGGTGGCCGCGCTGCAGGCCTTTCGCGCCAAGGGCGGCACCGTCGTGCTGATGACCAACGCGCCGCGCACCCGGCATTCGGTGAAGAAACGGCTCGACCAGATGGGCCTGCCCGAGGACGCCTATGACGCCATCGCCGCTTCGGGCGATGCGACGCAGGTGGCGATGCTGCAAGGCGTCGCCGGGCGCAAGCTGTGGCATCTTGGGCCGGGCAAGGACGAGGATCTGTTCGGCGTCATCCCCGACTGGCTGCAGGACCAGCCGCCCATCGAGCGCGTCGAGCTGGACGAGGCCGAGGGCATCATCTGCACCGGCCCCTTCAACGAATTCAACGAAACGCCCGAGGATTATCGCGGCCGCTTCCTGAGCGCCAAGGCGCGCGGGCTGACCATGCTGTGCGCCAATCCCGACCTGATGGTCGATTTCGGCGATACCCGCATCCCCTGCGCCGGCGCGCTGGCCGAGCTTTACGCCGAAATGGGCGGCGAGGTTCTTCAATTCGGCAAGCCTTATCCGCCGATCTACGATCTGGCGCGCAATATCCTTGCCGAAAAGGGCCTGACCTACGAGCCCGACGCGGTTCTGGCCATTGGCGACGGGGTCCGCACGGATATTCGCGGCGCGCAGGCCGAAGGGATCGACGCACTCTTCGTCACCGGCGGGCTGGAAGCCGAGCGTTTCGGCGCGGATGTCGCGGCCCCCGATGCCGGTTTGCTGGACACGTGGCTCAAGGCCGAGGACCTGCATCCGCGTTACGCCATCGGCCGCCTGCGCTGAGCGGTCTTGCTTGCGGGGCGCTGCGGGCTAACTGACCCTTGAAAACCCGACATTGCGAAACGCCCGGCCCCCTGCGCGCCGGGCCTTTTGCCGGACAGACAAGGAGAGATCATGACGCTTTCGCTGAAAATCATCATCGGGTCCACGCGCCCCACCCGCAAAGGCCCTGCCGTTGCCCGCTGGATCGACGAACTGGCCCGCAAGAACGACGCATTCGATGTCGAGCTGGTCGATCTGGCCGAGATCGGGCTGCCGCTGCTTGATGAGCCGAACCACCCGGCGATGAAGAAATACGAGCACGAGCACACGAAACGCTGGAGCGCGGCCATTGAAGGCGCCGACGCGCTGATCTTCGTGACGCCCGAATACGATTTCTTCGCCCCTGCCTCGTTGGTCAACGCGATCCAGTGCCTGAGTCAGGAATGGAAATACAAGGTCGCGGGCGTGGTCTGCTATGGCGGCATTTCGGGCGGGCTGCGCTCGTCTCAGGAGCTGCGCATGCTGCTGGTCAATAACGGCGTGATGCCGATCCAGCAGGTCGTGCCGCTGCCGATGTTCGCCGACAGCATCAACGAAAACGGCGTCTTCGAGGCCAACGACAAGATGGTCGAAGGCGCCGAGGGCATGTTGTCGGAACTGGTCAAATGGGGCACGGCCCTGAAGACTATCCGCTGAACGCCACGCTATCGGGGGCGGGCTGCCTGCCCAGCAGGTGGCCCGCCACTGCGGTGATCGCGCAGAAGACCAGCATCGGACCCAGCGCCCAGACCCAGTTGCCACCGCCGAAAGAGACGGCCGCCGCAACCATCGGCGCACCGATGAACTGCCCCATCGACGAGCCCTGCATCAGCATCCCGTTGCCCGCGCTGACATGGCGCAGCGAGGGGGCAAAGCGCGGCACACAGGTGAACAGCGCCGGCGGGATCAGACCGCCCGCAAAGGAAAAGACCAGCGCCAGCACGATCCTGAGCCAGACGGGCGGGCCGGGCAGGAAAATCCCCAGCGTGCACAGGGCCATGATCGCCGTCCCGGTCAGGATCATCGGCCCGGTCCGGCCCCCGCGCCGGATCACCCATCCGCCGAACAGACAGCCCGGCGCGTTGATCAGCACCACCAGTGCCGTCATCAGCGCCGCAAAGGACAGGTCCGAGGCAAAGCTTTCGGTTAGAAAGGTCGGTAGCCACGACATCAGCGTCACCCATTGGAACGCATAGGCGCAGAAGACCAGCGCGATCAGCTGGAAGCCCCGCGTGCGCAGCGCATCGAGCGCCAGATGCAGGAAGGGCGCTCCCGAGGGCTTGGGCAGATCGAGCTTGCGCATCTGGTTCAGCACCGCCCATGCCACCAGCGGCGAGACGACCGCCAGAAACCACCACGTTCCGCGCCAGCCGAAGGCCCAGAGCATGAGAGGCGCGGCCAGCATGGTCATCGCCATGCCGGTCGGGTGGTAGATGCTCCAGATCCCCAGCACCATGCCCTGATCGCGCGGGGCCGAGGCCGCGACCATCGCGTAGGGCAGGCAGACGGTGACCGAGACGAAGCCCACGCCTTCGATGAAGCGGCTCAGCAGCATCGCCTCGACGCTCTGCGCGGTGGCACCGATGATCCCGCCCAGAACCAGACAGGCGAACCCGAAGCCCACCATCCGCATCCGGCCCGTCCGGTCCGCAAGCCCGCCGAACAGCACAGCCAGCGTCATGCCGACCGCGTTGAACATCGACAGCACGAAGCCGCCAGCCACCAGTCCGAAATCCAGATCCGTGCGGATAAGCGGCAGCGCGGGCGGCAATTTCCCCACATGGGCCGAACACATCGCCCCCGCAAAGGTCATGATCCCCACCGCCAGCCATGCGGTTTTGGCGCGTTCGCTCATCGGCCCCTCCGTCCCTGGCGCCATGGGTAGCGTGGTTTCCGGGGGGATTCTACATCTGTTCAGCATTATGACCGCGCAAACCGGTCCGCGCGCCAGAACGGTCGCGCAATTAAATTTCGACTTTATGGCAACATGCGACCTATTATTACTCCCCCATGTTGATTTCATCCCCGAACGGCGTTATGTTGCACTGCAGCACACATGTGAGCCCCATGGGACATCAAACCGGAACCCGCGCCATGCTTGACAGCCGTCCGAACGACAATCTGCCCCGCGGCACGATCTGCATCGAGGATCTTGAAATCGGTCTCTCGCGCTATCTGCGCAAAGAGATCACCGACCGCGACATCGAATTGTTCGCCGAGGTCTCGACCGACCATAACCCCGTGCATCTGGACGATTCCTATGCGCAGGACACGATCTTCGAAGGGCGCATCGCGCATGGCATGCTGACGGCGGGTCTTATCAGCGCGGTGATCGGCGAACAGCTTCCGGGCCACGGCACGATCTATATGGGCCAGTCGCTCAAGTTTCTTGCCCCGGTGCGTCCCGGCGACGTGGTGCTGGCCGAGGTCACCGTGCGCGAGATCGAGTATGCCAAGCGCCGTGTTACCCTTGAATGTCGCTGCACGGTGGGCAATACCACCGTCCTGAAGGGCGAGGCGCTGGTTCTGGCGCCCAGCCGCAAGTTCGACTGAGGCCGCCATCCCCTACGGGAGCCGCGGCGGGTGCCGCGGGGCAGAATGCAGATAGTCACTTCATGGACCGGCCTTGACGAGACCCAGAAGGGTGCGTCGGCAGCGATGGGCAATTTCGACGGTGTCCATCTGGGCCATCAGGCGGTGATCGAGGGCGCACGGCGTCCCGGCATGCCTCTGGGCGTCATCACTTTCGAACCGCATCCGCGCGAAGTCTTCGCGCCCGACGCCCCGCCATTCCGGCTGATGAACGCCGAGTCGCGGCGTAACCGGCTTGAAAAGGTGGGCGTCGATATCCTGTATGAGCTGCCCTTCTCGCTCGACCTTGCCGCGCTGCCGCCCGAGGCCTTCGCGCGCGAGGTTCTGGTCAACGGTCTGGGCATCAAGCATGTCGTCGTCGGCTCGGATTTCCGTTTCGGCAAGGCGCGGGCGGGTACGACCGAAATGCTGGCCGATCTGGGGCAGGACATGGGTTTCGCGGTCAGCGTGCAGTCGCTGATCGGCGGCGAGGATGGCGCGATCAGCTCGACCGCGATCCGCACGGCTCTGGCCGAGGGGCGTCCGCGCGATGCGGCCGAGATGCTGGGCCATTACCACCGCATCGACGGTGCTGTGGTGCATGGCGAGAAACGCGGTCGCGCGCTGGGGTATCCCACGGCCAATATGACGGTGGACCGGCTGCATCTGCCCAAGCTTGGGGTCTATGCGGTCAAGGTCGCCGTGCTGGGCGGCGCGCATCGCGGCTTCTATGACGGCGTGGCCAGTCTTGGCGTGCGTCCGATGTTTGGCCAGAACACGCCGAATTTCGAAGTCCATCTCTTTGATTTCGCGGGCGATCTTTATGATCAGCACCTCTCGGTCGCTCTGGTCGAGTATCTGCGCCCGGAAATGACCTTCGACGGGCTGCCAGCCCTGATCGATCAGATGGACCACGACAGCCAGCGTGCCCGCACCATCCTCGCCCGCGAGTAATCCCGCGGGCCCGCACGCTTGACAGGCGCAATCGAAACAAGAACACTTGTGGAACATCCGCAGGAGTTCCCGATGCAGACCGCCGCCGTTACCCGTCCGCTCACGCCCGAATACCGCGCCGATTTCGAGGCCGTGATGGGCCCGAGCGGCGCGTGCTACGGCTGCTGGTGTACCTATTTCCTGCTGCCCCCCAAGGACCGCGCGGCGATGAGCGCCGGGAACAAGCACGATCTGATGATTGCGCGGATTGCCGAGGGCCCGCCGCCCGGCCTGCTGCTGTGGATCGACGATGCGCCGGTGGGCTGGATGCAGATCGGTCCGCGCGCTCGTGTGCCGCAATGGAACAACCCGCGACGCTCGTCCACGCCCCTGCCCGACGGCCCGGCGGACGATCCCGGCGTCTGGGCGATCAGCTGTTTCTTTCTGCGCGCACCCTTTCGGGGCCGGGGCCTGAGCCGGGTCATGATCGACGCCGGGATCGACCATGCGCGGGCCAGCGGCGCGCGGCTTGTGGAAGCCAGCCCGATGGACCATGCCAAACAGTCGAAATCGGTGGGGCTGTTCGTCGGCTCGACCGCTGTTTTCGAAGCCGCGGGCTTTGAAACCGTGGCGCGGCAGAAACCCAACCGTCCGTTGATGCGCCGGGTGCTGTGACCCCCTTTTCTTTCGGCTGCGAAAAGTACAGGGTCGCGGCATGACAAAGGCCCCCTCTTCCACGGTCCCTGCCCGGCCCGACGCGCCACGCCCCCGGTTCTGGGAAACCGTGCCGCTTTCCAAGATGACCCCCACCGAGTGGGAATCGCTGTGCGATGGCTGCGGCAAATGCTGCCTCAACAAGCTTGAGGACGCCGATACAGGCGAAGTGTTCTTCACCAATATCGCCTGCCGCCTTTTCGACGATTCCACCTGCCGCTGCGCGAATTACGATATCCGCAAGACCATCGTGCCCGAATGCGTTGTGCTGACGCCCGATACGCTGGACGAGGTCACCTACTGGATGCCCAGAAGCTGCGCCTATCGCCGGCTGAACGAAGGGCGCGGGCTGGCCGACTGGCATCCGCTGATCACCGGCGATCCGCAATCGGTGCACCGCGCCGGCATTTCGATCAAGGATCGCACCGTGCCCGAATTCGACGTCCCCGAGGACGATTGGGAAGACCACATCATCGACGAGGAGCTGTGATGTATCTGGCCTCTGACAACACTTCGGGCGTGCCCGAGCAGGTTCTGGCCGCGCTGACGGCTGCCAATGACGGCTTTGCCCTGGGTTATGGCGCCGATGCGCTGATGGACCGGGTGCGCGACAAGATCCGCCCCCTGTTCGAGGCGCCGGACGCCGCCGTTTATCTGGTGGCCACCGGCACCGCCGCCAATTCGCTGGCCATCGCCAGCTATATCCAGCCGTGGCAGACGATCTATTGCCACCGCCACGCCCATATCGAGGAAGACGAGTGCGCCGCACCCGAATTCTACGCGGGCGGCGCGAAGCTGACGCTGCTGGACGGGCCGGATGCAAAGATCGACGCCGACCAGCTGGAACAGGTTCTCGCCAACGCGCCCGAGGGCGTGCACCATGTGCAGAAAGGCCTGTTAAGCCTGACCAACATCACCGAGCGCGGCGCGCGGTATTCGGTGGCCGAGGTGACGCGGCTTTGCGCCATCGCCAAGGCGCATGGCCTGCCCGTGCATCTGGACGGCGCGCGTTTCTCCAACGCCATCGTGGCCGAGGGCTGCAGCCCGGCCGAGATGACGTGGAAAGCGGGCGTGGACGTGCTGTCCTTCGGCGGCACCAAGAACGGGCTGATGGGCGTCGAGGCGGTGGTCTTCTTCGATCCGGCCAAGGCATGGGAATTCGAGCTGCGGCGCAAGCGCGGCGGGCATCTGTTCTCGAAGCACCGGTATCTGAGCGCGCAGATGGAGGCCTATCTGACCGACGATCTCTGGCGCGATCTGGCGACCACCGCGAATGCCCGCGCCGAGGCGCTGGAAGCGGGCCTGCGCGAGGCCGGTGCCCGACTGGTGCATCCGCGCGGTGGCAATATCCTGTTCGCCGAGTTCCCGCTCAAGGCGCATGAGGCGCTGCGCAAGGCGGGCGCGGTTTACTACGACTGGCCTGCCCCGCCGCCCGCAGGCGCCGGCCCCGATCACCCGCATCAATGCCGGCTGGTGGCCTCGTGGTCGACGACCGAGGCACATGTGGCTGAATTCGTTGAGATCCTGAAAGGCGCGCTGTAACTCAGTGCGCCAGATAGGCGATGGCGAACGCCGCCGCGAGCGCCACGATCTGCACCGAAATGATGCCGTTCAGCTGCTGGCGGAAGGGTTCCTTGCGGATCTTGTGACGCAGGCTCATCTGCGCGATCTTCGCGCCGATCGAGCCGCCCAGAAAGGCCAGCGCCAGAAGCCGGTCCTCGGGCACGCGGCGCCGCCCCTCGATTGCCAGCCGCTTGTCGCGCGCGAAGGCCGCAAACGCGGCCACGTTCACGACGACAAGGTAGATGAGGGCGAGGATCTGGAACACTTTGGGCTGCCGAGGTCGGATGCGTCGAAGGGCGACAGGGCGTAGGGCGACAAGGCGCAGGGCGAAGGGGGACGGCCGGGCCGATCGCGCCCTCTTAGGATGCGACGACTGGCAATGCAATGGCGCCTGCAAAGCGGGCGTGCTGCACCGCGTTATCGCAAACACGATTCCGCCCCTCAGGGTTTGCGCTAACGCCTTGCGAAATAGCAGTTTTCGCCCTTTCTCTGCCACAGTCGAACCTGTATATCCGGCTCAGACAGAACGTCAGGCACCCTCCCCCGGGCAAGCCGTGCCCTCTTTGCCTTCCGCCTCGTTCCGACCCCAGACGGAGACAGACACATGACCATCACCCTCGGCATCAACGGATTCGGCCGCATCGGCCGCTGCACCCTTGCCGCCATCGCAGAAGCCGCGCGCAACGATGTCGAGGTCGTGGCGATCAACGCGACGGGTCCGATCGAAACCAATGCCCATCTGCTGAAATACGATTCGGTCCATGGACGTTTCCCCGGCACGATCCGCGTCGAGGGCAACACGATGGATCTGGGCCGTGGCCCGATCCGGGTGATGTCGACCTACAACCCGGACGATCTGGACTGGGAAGGCGTCGACGTCGTTCTGGAATGCACCGGCAAGTTCAACGAACGCTCGAAAGCCGCCGTGCATCTGGGGCGCGGCGCCAAGCGCGTGCTGGTCTCGGCCCCGGCCAAGAACGCCGACAAAACCATCGTCTACGGCGTGAACCACCGGATGCTGACCAACGAGCATCTGGTCGTGTCGAACGGGTCGTGCACCACCAACTGCCTCGCCCCGCTGGCGAAGGTTCTCAACGACGCGATCGGGATCGAATCGGGCATCATGACCACGATCCACAGCTATACCGGCGACCAGCCGACGCTGGACCGCCGCCACAAGGACCTGTACCGCGCCCGGGCCGCCGCTATGGCGATGATCCCGACCTCGACCGGTGCCGCCAAGGCTCTGGGCGAAGTGCTGCCGGAACTGTCGGGCAAGCTGGACGGCACCTCGATGCGCGTGCCGACGCCGAACGTGTCGGCCGTGGACCTGACCTTCGTCGCCTCGAAGGACGTGACGGTCGAGGACGTGAACGAAGTCGTGCGCGAAGCCGCCGCCGGCGCAATGGGGGCCGTGCTGGCCTATGACGACGAGCCGAAAGTCTCGATCGACTTCAACCACACCTCGCATTCGTCGATCTTCGCGCCCGAACAGACCAAGGTCGTGGGCGGCCGCACGGTGCGCGTGCTGGCATGGTACGACAACGAATGGGGCTTCTCGTGCCGGATGGCCGATGTGGCCGGTGCGATGGGCCGCCTGATCTGAGCCCTTCCGACATCCGATCTTCGCAGCGCCCGGCCCATGGCCGGGCGTTTTGCGTTGTGGCGGGCCCATAAACCCCGGTTGAGGCCGCTGAACCGGGGCCGAGACAGCCCCTCTCTCAACCCCGGACCCATGGTGCCCGCGCCGGTTTCGTCCTTTCTGCAAGGCACAGCACGCTGCCCGTCCCTGTTGACCCGCTGCGCTGATGACACCCAAAGCAAAGGACCTTTCCGATGAAATACCTCGCCCTTGCCACCGCCCTGCTTCTGCCCGCCACCGCCGCGCTGGCGTCTGGCGGGGCCGTTCCCGCCGATACCGAAGCCCAGATCCGCACCATGCTGACCGATCAGGGCTACGAAGTCCGCTCGGTCCAGACCGAAGACGGGATGTACGAAGCCTATGCGCTGAAAGACGGCCAGCGCTACGAGATCTATCTCGACACCTCGCTGAACATCGTGCGCGGCGCGGACAGCGACGACTGATCGCCCGCCCCTCGCTTGAAGCCGGGCCGCGCCAGTAAGGCGCGGCCCGCCCCGTCAACCGCACGAAAGGACGCCACGACCATGCGCCGCGTCAGGGTCTGGGACCCGCTCATCCGGCTCTTTCACTGGAGCCTTGTCATCGCCTTTGCCGCCAATGCCCTGTTCACCGATCCCGAAAGCGCGATCCATGTCTGGATTGGCTATGTCGCGGTCGGGCTGATCGGCATCCGGCTGCTCTGGGGGCTGGTCGGCACGCGCTATGCCCGGTTCTCAAGCTTTCCGCCCTCTCTCAGCGGGGCGATGCATCAGGTCTCCGACATCGCGACCGGGCGGCGGCAGGCGCATCTGGGTCACACGCCGCTGGGCGCGCTGATGATCTACAACCTGCTGCTGACGATCCTCGCCATCGGTGCCAGCGGCTACATGATGACGACCAACACCTTCTGGGGCGTGAAGTGGGTCGAGGAACTGCACGAAGTTCTGGTGACCTGGGCCGAGGTTTCGATCGTGGTCCATATCGGCGCGGTTTTGTGGGAAAGCCGCCGCACAGGCGTCAACCTGCCCCGCGCGATGATCAGCGGTGACAAGATCGTTCCGGATACGCTAACCACTCAGGAATGACCCAAGCCGCCCCTGACCGCCCCGTCGTCGTCGCCGCCCTTATCGCGCTTCAATCCCTGTGTGCGGCCTATTTCCTTGTCGATGTCCTGCATGATGTGCTGGCCGGCGGGCAAGGCTCGTTCGAAGCCTTCCTCGTGGCCGAGACGCTTGCCACGCTGGCGCTGATCGCAGGGATCGCCTTTGAAATCCGGGTGCTGTTTCGCCTTCTCGAACGCAAGGCGCATCTGGAACAGCAGGTAAGCCTTGCCGCGCGCGCATTCCATGACGTCGTGGACGCCCGGTTCGCGCAATGGGGTCTGACGGCGGCCGAGCGGGACGTGGCGCATTTCACCGTCAAGGGCATGTCGATCAGTGAAATCGCGGGCCTGCGTCACTCGGCTGCCGGGACGGTGAAATCTCAGCTCAACGCTATCTACCGCAAGGCGGGCGTCGGGAACCGGGGGGAATTGCTGAGCCTGCTGATCGAGGACCTCGTCGCCACCGGGATTGAGACCAGCCCCGCAACCGCAGCCAGTTGATGCCGTTTGCGCAAAGCCGTGGCACCCGCCCCGCCGATCTGCCGGATCGGCGGGCAGCGCCTGTGAATTTTTGGCGACACCGGCCCGCACGACGAGCGAAAGATTGACTTTCCGCGCAAAATATGCTGTTAGCGCAAACATGTGCCTCGGCCTCAGCAACCCCGGGGTAAGGAGCTTCCATGACCACCACGCTTGCCATCAACGGCTTCGGTCGCATCGGACGCCTCGTGCTGCGCGCACTGATGGACCAGAAACGCAGCGATCTCGAAGTCGTCGCCATCAACGATCTCGGCCCGGTCGAGACCAATGCCCACCTGATGCGCTTTGACAGCGTGCATGGCCGCTATGACGGCGAAGTCACGACGGGCGAGACCTGGATGAATGTCGGCGGCGGCGAAATCCGCGTGACCGCCCTGCGCAACCCGGCGGAACTGCCGTGGAAGGATGTCGATGTGGTGCTCGAATGCACCGGCGTCTTCACGCCCGCCGAGAAAGCGAGGATCCACCTCGAAAACGGCGCGACCCGTGTTCTGGTCTCGGCCCCGTCTTCGGGCGCGGACGCGACCATCGTCTACGGCGTCAACCACGGCGCGCTGAAGCCCGAGCACCGGATCATCTCGAACGCTTCCTGCACCACGAACTGTCTCGCGCCGGTGGCGAAGGTTCTCAATGACAGCGTGGGCATCGTCAAAGGCTTCATGACGACAATCCACTCCTATACCGGCGACCAGCCGACGCTGGATACGATGCACAAGGACATGTACCGCGCCCGCGCCGCCGCGCTCAGCATGATCCCCACCTCGACCGGCGCCGCGCGTGCCGTGGGGCTGGTTCTGCCGGAACTCGACGGCAAGCTCGACGGTGTGGCGATCCGGGTGCCGACGCCCAATGTCTCGGCCGTCGACCTGACCTTCGAAGCCGCGCGCCCCACCACCATCGACGAGGTCAACGCCGCCCTGTCGGCCGCCGCCGCCGATGGCCCGCTGAAGGGCATTCTGGGCGTGACCGGGGACAAGAACGTGTCGATCGATTTCAACCACGACCGCCGCTCGTCCATCGTGGCGCTCGACCAGACCAAGGTGCTCGACGGCACGATGGTGCGCGTGCTGGCGTGGTACGACAATGAATGGGGCTTTTCCAACCGGATGCTCGACACGGCAGCCGAGGTCGCCAAGCTGGGCTAAGTGCCAATTGTTTCAAACTATGTCGTAAAGTTGCATCCCCGGCGCACCAGCCCCCCTGTGCGCCGGGGCTTTTTGTTTTTATTCTAGTGACATGGATATCGTCACCGTCGTCGCGGTCACCGCCGCCCTGTTCGTCGTCATCGGCTTGTCAGAGCCGCTGGCCTCGCGCACGCGGCTGCCGGCGACGGTGATTCTGGCCCTGATGGGCATTTTGATCGGTGCGGCCTCGACCTCGCTTCTGGTGTTTCGCGATTCCGAAATGCTGACCAACGCGGCCGAGCTGATTCACAACCTGCCGATCCGCTCGAACTTCTTCCTCTATGTCTTCCTGCCCACGCTGATCTTTCAGGTCTCTCTGACCATCGACCTGCGGCGGATGCTGGATGACTGGGTGCCGATCCTGATGATGGCGGTGGTCGCGGTCGTGCTGAGCACCATGGCCGTGGGCTGGGCGCTGTATCCGCTGGCTGGCCTGCCGATCATGGCTTGCCTGATGATCGGCGCGATCGTGTCGACCACCGACCCCTCGGCCGTGGTCAGTATCTTCCGCGCGACACCGGCACCGGCGAGGCTGGCGCGTATCGTCGAGGGGGAAAGCCTGCTCAACGATGCCGCCGCCATCGCGCTGTTCTCGCTGTTCTTCGCCTTCGTGGCCTTCGGCATCCCCAACCCGCAACTGTCCGACGTGTTCGTGCAGTTCCCGTGGCTGGTGCTGGGGGGCAGCGTGACGGGCTGGCTGGCGGGACGGCTCGCGCTGGCCGCGATGGCGCGGTTCGACAACCACCCGATGGGACAGGTCTCGCTCAGCGTGGCCCTGCCCTATCTGACCTATGTCGTGGCCGAGGTGTTCCTTGGCGCCTCGGGCGTGATCGCGGTGGTCGCGGCGGGGCTGTCGCTGAACTTCAACGCACCGGGCACGCTGTCGCCCGCCAATCAGGCCAAGCTGCAGGATACGTGGGATCTGCTGGGCTACTGGGCCGGCGGGCTGATCTTCGTGCTGGCGGCGATCCTGATCCCCCGGCTGGTCTCGGACGCGCAGCCCTGGGACATCGTGCTGGTGGTGATCACGGTACTGGCCTCGCTGGCCGCACGCGCGCTCGTGCTGTTCGCGCTGCTGCCGCTGCTCACACGGATGCAATTGTCCCCCAAGGTCGAGACGCGCCAGCGGACGGCGATCCTGTGGGGCGGGCTGCGCGGCGCGGTGACGCTGGCACTGGCGCTGGCGGTGACCGAAAGCTTCCGCATCCCCGCCGACATCAAGCGCACCGTCGGCATCGTCGCCACCGGCTTCACGCTCTACACGCTGATCGTGCAGGGTACGACGCTTCGCTGGGTGATCCACCGGCTGGGGCTGGACAAGCTGTCGCCGCTCGACGTGGCGCTGTCGGCGCAGGTGGTCGCGGTAGCGCTGCAGAGCGTGCGCGAGAATGTCGCCGATACCGCGCGCGATTTCGGTCTGGCCCGCGAGACAGTGCGCGACGAAGCCAAGCGCTTTGCCGAGCGCGTGGACCTTGCCGTGACCGATGCCGATGAGGGCGCGGGCATTCCCGACCGGGACCGCATCACGCTGGGGCTGGTGGCGCTGGCCGGGCGCGAGCGGGATCTTATTCTTGAAGCCTTCCGCGACGGGGTGCTGCCCGCTCGGCTGGCCACGCGGATGGTCGCCGATGCCGACCGCCTGATCGAGCGCACGCGCACCGGTGGGCGTCTGGCCTATCTCAGCACCGCGCGGCGGGTGCACAAATCGGGGCGCGAGCATCGGGTGGCCAGCTTCCTGCACAACCGGATGCGGATCTCGGCACCGCTGGCCCGCCAGACCGCCGACCGGTTCGAATATCTGGTGGCCGAAGCACCGATCCTGCGCGAGTTGCACGATTTCATCGACACCCGCATCCGTCGCATCCACGGCAAGCGCGTGGCCGAGCTGCTGCACGACCTTCTCGAGCGCCGCATGGACGAGGCTGATCGCGCGCTGGACGGTCTGCGGCTGCAATTCCCCGGCTATGCCGAAGAGCTCGAACGCCGCCTGATCCGGCAAATGGTGCTGTCGCAGGAGGAGCGCGAATACGCGGCTCTGGTCGATGACGGTCTGATCGGCCCGGAGCTGCGTCACGCGCTGGATGCCGGGATTGCCAAGCGCCGCAAACAGCTGGCCAAGCGCCCGCCGCTGGATCTGGCGATTCAGCGCAAGGCACTGGTGGCGACCTTCCCGCTTTTCGCCGACATGCCCGCCGACCGTCGCAAGATGCTGATGCGCCAGATGCGCACGATCTATGCGGCGCCGGGAACGGTGTTGTTGCGCCGCGATGAGGCGCCGCGCCGGGTGTGGTTCATCGCTTCGGGCGCGGTCGAGCAGGTACGCGCGGGACAGGTGCTCAGGCTGGGTCCGGGCGAGATGTTCGGCCATCTGGCGATGCTCAAGCGCAACCTGCGCCGAGGCCAGACCACGGCCATCGCCCATTCCACGCTGCTGACGCTCGATGAGGCGCATTTCGTCAAGCTCTTGAACTCGGACAAAACCCTGCGCGAGGCGGTGATCAATTCGGCGCGCACACGCGGCGTGCCGCTGGACGAGGTCGCGGTGGTGGCCGGACTGGATGTCGGCGCCGATGCCGCGAAACAGAAGAAAGGCGCGGCCGAAATCACGGCCGCGCCCAAAGAATCCAGAGACGCCAAGCCTCAGGGCCCGAAACCGGGCGAGCCCAAGGCCAAGGCCGACGCCTGAGCGCGCTCAGCGTTCGAGCGTCGGGCCGAACTTGCCGCGCAGGGCGGTGTTCACCGGCGCCGGCACGAACTTGGTCACGTCGCCGCCCAGCCGGGCGATTTCCTTGACCAGCTTCGAGGCAATCGCCTGACGGCGTGCATCGGCCATCAGGAACACGGTCTCGATCTTGTCGTCGAGCGCGCGGTTCATGCCGACCATCTGGAATTCGTATTCGAAATCCGCCACCGCGCGCAGGCCGCGGATGATGACCCCGGCGCCCACATCGCGCGCGCAGTCGATCAGCAGGTTTTCGAACGGATGCACGACGATTTCGGTGCCGGTGCGCTCGGTCAGGGCGGCGGTTTCGCCCTCGACCATCGCCACACGCTCGTCGAGCGAGAAGAGCGGTCCCTTGTCGCGGTTGATCGCGACGCCGATCACCAGCCTGTCGACCAGCGCGCAGGCCCGGGTGATGATGTCCATATGCCCAAGCGTGAGCGGATCGAAAGTGCCAGGATAAAGGCCGATGCGCATCGCGTCCCCCTTACGGATGTCATGTCCGCGTCACGCAACAATATTGCGCCGGATTATGCAAGCGCAGAAATTACCCCGAAGCCGTCCTTTTTTCACCGGCGCGCGGGGCACGACAGCCCTGCCATCCCCGCGACACCGGCGCGAAATGCGGGTCTCAATTGCCCATGATCATCCCGGTAAGCGCGTCTTTTTCCATCTGCAATTCGCTCAACCGCGCCGCGACGACATCGCCGATCGAGATGAAACCGACCATCACGTTGTCTTCCATCACCGGCATGTGGCGAAAGCGCCGCGTGGTCATGGTTTCCAGAACCGAGTCGGTATTGTCACCCGGCGCGCAGCCATAGATCGCCCGGGTCATGACCTTTTCGACCGGCTGATCCAGACTGTCGGGACCGGCACGGCCCAGTTCGCGCACGATGTCACGCTCGGACACGATGCCCTTGACCTTCTTGCCATCCGTGGACACGACCACCGCGCCGATCCGCCGGGTCGAGAGCAACTCGACCACTTCGCGCAGTGTGGCCTTCGGCCCGATGGTGACGATTCCGCTCGCCTTGTTTTTCAGGATCTGGCTAACAAGCATGGGCACCTCCCGCTTCCATGTATGTCGTTGAAATCGGACACCGCACCCGCGATCCTGTCAAGGTTTCATTTGGCAGCAATCTGTTGAAAACGCCCGACCGCCAAGCGTATCTCCGCCGCCCGCTCAGCGTGCCGCCTGCCCGCGCGCTTGCGTTTCCAGCCGGGCGATCTCGGCGCGCATCCCGGCGATCAGCGCTTGCGAGAACCGCTCGATCCGCGGGACCTTGCGATCATCGGCATGGCGCACGAGGTGAAAGGCGCGGGTCAGCTGAAAGGTCCGGGTCAGCACCCGGGTGATGCCCTGCGTTGCGGGCAGCGCGAAATCGTGCACCACACCCACCCCCGCCCCCTGCCTGATCAGGTTCAGCTGCACCGAGACCGAGTTCGAGGTGACGGGCGCCTGCTCGACCCCCAGATCGGCGAGGTAATCGAGCTCGCGGTCGAAGATCATGTCGGGGATATAGCCAATCACGCGATGCGCGCGCAAATCGTCCAGCGTGGCAAGCGGCGGGGCATCGGCCAGATAGGCGGCGCTGGCGGCCAGCGACAGACGGTAGTCGGCGATCCGAGTGGCGATCACGCGCCCCTGCTCGGGACGCGAGACGGCGATCACCATATCCGCTTCGCGCCGGGTCAGGCTGAAGACGCGCGGCAGCGCCACGATCTGAACCTCCAGCGCCGGGTTCTCGGCCACGATCCCGGCCACGACCTGCGGCAGAAGATAGTTCGCGCAGCCATCGGGCGCGCCGATGCGGATCTGGCCGCTGATCCCCTCGCCCGGGCCCGACAAAGCCTCGCGCGCGCGCTCCATCTCGGCCTCGACGGCTTCGGCATGATGGACAAGGCGCGCGCCCTCGTCGCTCAGCCCGTAGCCCTGCGGCGAGCGGGTGAACAGCCGCGCGCCCAGCGCGGTTTCCAGCCGCGCGACGCGGCGACCGACCGTGGCCGCGTCCATTTTCAAGACCCGCCCGGCGCGCGACAGGCTTTCGCCCCGCGCCACGGCCAGAAACACCTTCAGATCATCCCAGTCGGCCACCGGACCCCTGCAATTTTGCAAAACCACTTTTGGGAAACTGCCTCTGTTCAGGGCATTTCTGCAAGGCTATTCTTCGGCAAAAGTTGCAGGAGGAGCTTTCCATGAAGGATATCGGACACTGGATCGACGGCAAGATGGTCGCCGGCACCTCGGGCCGCAGCGCCGACGTGATGAACCCCGCCACCGGCGAGGTTCAGGGCAAGGTCGCGCTGGCCACGGTCGATGAACTCAATGATGCCGTCGCGCGCGCCGCCGAGGCGCAGGTCGCATGGGGCGCCACCAACCCGCAGCGCCGCGCGCGGGTGATGATGAAATTCGCCGACCTGATCAACCGCGACATGGACAAGCTGGCCGAGCTGGTCTCGGTCGAACACGGCAAGACCCTGCCCGACGGGCGCGGCGACGTGCAGCGCGGGCTCGAAGTGATCGAGGTCTGCATGGGCGCGCCGCATATGCTCAAGGGCGAGTATATGAACGATGGCGGCCCCGGCATCGACCTGTATTCGATGCGCCAGCCGCTGGGCGTCGTTGCGGGCATCACGCCGTTCAACTTCCCCGCCATGATCCCGCTGTGGAAGATGGGCCCGGCTCTGGCTGCCGGGAACGCGATGATCCTAAAGCCGTCCGAGCGCTGCCCGTCCACCTCGCTGGCGCTGGCCGAATTGCTGAAGGAAGCGGGCCTTCCCGACGGCGTGCTGCAGGTCGTTAACGGCGACAAGGAAGTCGTCGACGCGATCCTCGACAACGACACGATCCAGGCGGTGGGCTTCGTCGGCTCGACCCCGATTGCGCAGTATATCTATGGCCGCGCCGCGAATAACGGCAAGCGCGCGCAGTGCTTCGGCGGTGCCAAGAACCACATGCTGATCATGCCCGACGCGGATCTCGACAAGGCCGCCGACGCGCTGGTCGGAGCCGGTTTCGGCGCGGCGGGCGAACGCTGCATGGCGATCTCGGTCGCGGTGCCGGTAGGCGAAAAGACCGCAGACGCGCTGATGGAAAAGCTGATTCCACGCGTCGAGAAGCTGAAGGTCGGCCCCTACACGGCGGGCGACGACGTGGATTACGGCCCCGTCATCACCGGTCAGGCGCTGGCGCGCATCAAGGGCCTGATCGGCTCGGGCGTGGAACAGGGTGCGGATCTGAAGATCGATGGCCGCGATTTCAGCCTGCAGGGCTATGAGAACGGCTATTTCATCGGTCCGTCGCTGTTCGACCGCGTCGAGCCCGAGATGGACATCTACAAGGAAGAGATCTTCGGCCCGGTCCTGTCGGTGGTCCGCCGCGACAGCTATGACGAGGCGCTGAAGCTGGTGATGGACAACCAGTACGGCAACGGCACGTCGATCTTTACCGCCGACGGCGACACCGCGCGCGATTATGCGGCCAAGGTGAATGTCGGCATGGTCGGCATCAACTTCCCGATCCCGGTACCGCTGAGCTATTTCACCTTCGGCGGCTGGAAGAAATCGGCCTTCGGCGATCTCAACCAGTACGGCCCCGACGCGTTCCGGTTCTACACCAAGACCAAGACCGTCACCGCGCGCTGGTTCTCGGGCATCAAGGAAGGCGGAGAATTCGCCTTCAAGGCGATCCTGCAGGACCTGAAACGGCAGCTGTCCGCCGGCGATTGGGTATTGGTAAAGGGATCCCGTGCCTCGGGCATGGAAGACATCGTAACGGGCCTTTGCGACTGGGCCGGTGCGCCGCAGGGCGACAACCAACACACACGGCGGTAACACACGGCATGCTCTACCATTTGCTTTTTCCGTTTCATACCACCATTTCGGCGTTCAACGTGTTCCGGTATATCACGTTCCGGACCATTTACGCCGGGCTGACGGCATTTCTGATCTGCTTTCTGGTGGGGCCCTGGATCATCCGCAGGCTGGCACGGCTCCAGGTCGGGCAATACATCCGGGAAGACGGGCCGGAAACGCACCTGAGCAAGGCCGGCACGCCGACCATGGGTGGGGTGCTGATTCTGTTTGCCGTCGTGACCGCCACCCTGCTGTGGACCCGCCTCGACAACCGGTATGTGTGGATCGTTCTTTTTTCGACCCTGGCCGGGGGGCTGATCGGGTTCGCCGACGACTATCTGATGCAGGTAAAGAAACGAAGTCTGGGATTGACGGCCCGGGGCAAGCTGACGCTCCAAACCCTGGCGGGTCTCGTCACCGGGTGGTGGGTGTTCCAAAGCCCCGATTTTCCCAGTGTGGTCATGATTCCCCTGTTCAAGAACCTGTCTCCGGATCTGGGATGGGGCTACGTCCCCTTTGCGGCACTGATCATCGTCGGCACCTCCAACGCCGTCAACCTCACCGACGGGCTGGATGGGTTGGCCACCGGTCCCATGATCATTGCGGCCACCACCTATATGGTGTTTGCATACGTCGCCGGACACGCCACCATTGCCGGCTATCTGCAGATCGATTACGTGGCCGGTTGCGGGGAGATCGCCGTCTTCTGCGGGGCGTTGGCCGGCGCCTGCCTGGGGTTCCTGTGGTTCAACGCCTACCCGGCGCAGGTGTTCATGGGGGATGTGGGGTCTTTGTCCATCGGCGCGGCCCTGGGCAGCGTGGCGCTGATTACAAAGCAGGAGGTGCTGCTGGCGTTGGTGGGCGGCCTGTTTGTGATCGAAGCATTGTCGGTCATTTTCCAGGTGGGGTATTTCAAGATGACAAAGGGACGCCGGATTTTCAAAATGGCCCCGCTCCATCACCATTTTGAACTGACCGGTTGGGCGGAGCCCAAGGTCATTGTCCGGTTTTGGATCATTGCGGTCATGTTGGCACTGGTGGCCGTCAGCACATTGAAATTGCGATAGGGAGAAGGTGGTGGGCCGGTTGGACATTCAAAACAAGCGGGTTTTGGTGGTGGGGTTGGGTGCTTCGGGTGCCGCTGTGGCACGGTTTCTCCATGCCCGGGGGGCGTTGGTGACCGTGACGGACCGTGCCAAGACCCCGGACGCCGCCGACCAGGTGCCGGCGCTTGCAGCCTTGGGGGTCCGAATGGTCCTTGGCGAACATCCCCCGGAAATATTTACGGAGGCCCAACTGATTGTGCTCAGTCCCGGGGTGCCGGAAACCCTGGCGCCGATCCGGGCGGCCGCGGCGGCCGGCGTGCCGGTGACAGGGGAATTGGCGTTGGCCGCCCGGTTCATCGACCGGCCCCTGGTGGCCGTGACGGGCACCAATGGCAAGACCACCACAACACGGATGTTGACCCATTTGCTGTGCCATGCGGGCATCCGGGCCGTGGCTTGCGGCAATATCGGCCCTCCCCTGATCGGCTTTGCAGATCCTTCGGTGCAGGCCGATGTGCTGGTGGTGGAGGTCAGCAGCTTTCAGCTGGATACCGCGGAACGGTTTGTCCCGGCGGTGAGCGTGTTGTTGAACATCACGCCCGATCACCTGGACCGGTACGGCGATATGGCGGCCTATGCCCGCAGCAAGGGGCGTATTTTCAGGGACCAAGCGGCCGGGCACACGGTGGTGTTGAACGGCGCGGATCCCTTGGTGCGGGAGCTCGGCGCAGCAGCTGCGGCGCGCAAATGGTTTTTCCATGCCGCCTCCGGGCAACCCGGTGCCGTGCTTGTGGAAAACCGCATGGAACTGCGTTTGCCCGGCCTGGTGAATTTGGATCTGGATTTTTCCGGATTGAAGCTGCCGGGCGCCCACAACCGGGAAAATGCCGCCGCCGCCGTTCTGGCGGCCATCGCCGCAGGCGCTGCACCTGGGGCCCTCCAGGCGGGGCTGGACACCTTCGCGGGGCTGCCCCATCGGATCGCATTTGCGGGCAGGGTGGACGGGGTGGACTTTTTCAACGATTCCAAGGCCACCAACATCGATGCGGTGGCCAAGGCCCTGGCGTCTTTTGACCGGCCGGTGGTCCTGATCATGGGGGGACGCAACAAGGGATACCGGTTTCATGCGCTGGCCGGGGCCATGGCCGCCCGGGTCAAACACCTGCTGGTGATGGGAGAGGCGGCCGATGCGATTGTGGCGGATACCGACGGGGTCGCGCCGGTGCAGCGGGCAGGGTCCATGGCCGAGGCCGTTGCCGTCGCGCACCGCCTGGCCGTCCCCGGAGACGTGGTGCTGCTGTCACCGGGATGCGCGAGCTTCGATATGTTCAACAATTACAAGCACAGGGGGGATGCCTTTTGCAGCGAAGTGGCCGCTTTGACATCAGCCAGCTGACGCATTTTTCCCGGGAGATGGATGCGCCTTCCCGGAGTGCGGTGGGGTTGTCCGCGTCCTACGATCTCGCGCTGCTGTTCCCCGTACTGTTCCTGGTGGGCATCGGTGTGGTGATGGTGTATTCGGCCAGCTCCGCCATTGCTTTGAAAACCCATGGGAGCGATTATTATTTTCTTAAAAAGCAGGCCATGTTTTCCCTGGCGGGGATTGTGACGCTGGTGGCCTTCCGACGGTTTCCGTTTCGGCTGTTCCGCCCCTTGGCGTACCCCTTGCTGGCCACGGCCCTGGTGCTGCTGCTGTGCGTCTGGGTGCCGGGGCTGGGCGTGACGGCCGGGGGGGCCAGGCGGTGGCTTCGGATGGGGGCGCTCACCTTCCAGCCCTCGGAGCTGGCACGTTTGGCCATGGTTGTCTACCTGGCCTATTCGCTGTCCAAGAAGCAGGAACGGTTGCGGCTCTTTTCCATTGGTATGGTGCCCCATCTGGCCGTGCTGGCTCTGCTTGCCGCAGTCCTCCTGCAGCAGCCGGATTTCGGCGCCGTGGCCATTCTCGGTGCAATCACCTGGATCATGTTGTTCGTGGGGGGCGTCCGGCTTTCACACCTGGTCTCCCCCCTTCTGGTGGTGATGCCGATCGCATTCTTTCTGATGGTTCAGGCAGAATACCGGCTCAAGCGGCTGATGAGTTTCCTGGATCCTTGGCAGTATCAGAGCGATGCGGGGTACCAGGTGATCCATTCCCTAATGGCCTTCGGCAGCGGCGGTATTTTCGGCACGGGCATCGGGAAGGGATATCAGAAGCTGTTTTATCTGCCGGAGCCCCATACGGATTTCGTGTTTTCGGTGATCGGGGAGGAGCTGGGGATGGTTGGGGTGTTGGTGATTCTGTTGCTTTACGGCCTGATTCTCTGGCGCGGAATCGGCATTGCACGTCGCAGCGCCGACGCATTCGGTCAACTGGTCGCTTTGGGGATTACCGCTGCCATCGGGCTGCAGGTGGTGGTCAACATGAGCGTGGTGCTGGGACTGCTGCCGACCAAGGGCCTCACCTTGCCTTTTTTAAGTTATGGCGGCACTTCGCTTCTGATCAACATGGCCTCCGTCGGTATCCTGCTGAACATCGGGGCCTCCCAGGAGCGTCATGAATAGGCCCCTTCGGGTGGTGGTGGCCGGCGGCGGCACCGGTGGGCATCTTTTCCCGGGCATCGCCCTTGCCGAGGCCTTTTGCAGGGCGAATCCGGCTACCCGTGTGGTATTCGCCGGCACTGGCAACCGTCTGGAGAAGGCCATTTTGGGCGCCACGCCTTTCACCCACCGGACCATCGCCGCCGGCGGCCTCAAGGGCCGAAACTGGTGGCGGCGGATAACGGCCGGAGCACGGACGGTGCGGGGCCTTTTTCAAGCACTGGCGCTGCTTCAACGGTTGCGGGCGGATCTAGTGGTGGGGGTGGGGGGCTACGTGTCCGGCCCCATGGTGTTGGCGGCTTGGTTGCTGCGTGTTCCGGCGGTGGTGCAGGAACAGAATGCACGGCCGGGGTTGACCAACCGGCTTCTGGCCCCCCTGGTTCGGCGTATTTATGTGGCCTTTCCCGATGCCCGCTGGGGGCGGTGGGCGCCTAAGGTGCGACAAACGGGCAACCCGATACGCGAGGGATTACTCGGTGCGGCCCCTGTGAAAAAAAAGCCGGGGATGGTTACGGTCCTTGTATGCGGTGGCAGCCAGGGGGCACGGCGGATCAATGCGGCCATGGGCGAAGCCCTGCCCTATCTGCCCTTGGAGCGGATGCGGTTTGTTCATCAGACCGGAGCGGCCGATGAGGCCGCGGTTCGTTCCGCATATGCGGCCGTGGGTGCAGAGAGTCGGGTGCAGGCATTTTTCTACGATATGGGGGCGCAATACGCAGCAGCGGATCTGGTCGTCTGCAGGGCCGGCGCCACCACGGTGGCGGAGCTGACGGCCTTGGGGAAACCGGCGATTTTCATTCCCTATCCGCATGCCGCTGATGATCACCAGCGGCACAACGCGCGGATCCTTGCGGAACAGGGAGCCGGAGAGATGATAGTGGAAGAGGCATTGGACGGGAAGAAGTTGGCCGGACGGATCCGGTGTTGTCTCGAAGATCCCCACCGGTTATCGGCCATGGCCGCCGCCGCCCGGCGACTGGGACGGCCGGATGCGGCGGACGTCGTCGTGGCGGATTGTTACCGATTGCTGGGAGCCGTTCCAGGGGGCACGACGGACGGAAGGGACGTATAATGTATCGGAAAAAATACCATATTCATTTTGTCGGCATCGGCGGTATCGGCATGAGCGGCATTGCGGAACTGTTGTTGAACCTCGGGTACCGGGTGTCTGGATCGGACTTATCCGTGACCGATATCACCCAGCGCCTGAAACGCCTGGGCGGTGCCGTGTACCAGGGGCATCTTTCCGATCAGGTTCAGGGGGCCGATGTCGTCGTCATTTCATCGGCCGTAAGGGATGACAATCCAGAGGTTATGGCGGCTCGGCAATTCGGCATCCCGGTGATTCCCCGGGCCGAGATGTTGGCGGAGCTGATGCGGCTGAAATATTCGGTGGCCGTGGCCGGATCCCACGGCAAGACCACCACCACCTCCATCATTGCTGCGCTGTTGGAGAAGGGCGGCCTTGATCCCACGGTGGTGATCGGGGGAAAGCTCAAGAGCATCGGCGCCAATGCGCTGCTGGGGCGGGGGGAGTTTATCGTGGCCGAGGCCGATGAAAGCGACGGCTCTTTTCTGAAGATGGCGCCCACCATCGCCGTGGTGACCAATATCGACCGGGAACACCTGGACTTCTATCCGGATCTCAAGGCCGTGCAGGCCGCTTTCCTTGATTTCGTCGACCGTGTTCCTTTTTACGGTCGGGCGGTGATGTGCCTGGATGACGAGCCGGTGCAGGACCTGATTCCGGACATCAAGAAGCCCTTTATCACCTATGGCCTAAGCACCCAGGCCGATTTGCAGGCCCGGCATCTGTCCTTCCAGGGGTTGACCAGCCGGTTCGACGTTGAATACCAGGGAAAGCCGCTGGGGCTTGTTACCCTGAACCTGCCCGGGATGCACAACGTGTACAACGCCCTGGCCAGTATCGCCGTTGGGCTGGAGTTGGATTTGCCCTTTGACAGGATATGCCACGCCATGGAGACCCTCCAGGGCGTGGCCCGCCGCATGGAAGTCAAGGGAACCGCCGGAGACATTCTGGTGGTGGACGATTACGGCCATCATCCCACAGAGATCAAGGCCACCCTGCAGGCCGTAAAGGACAGTTGGCCGGACCGCCGGCAGGTGGTGGTGTTTCAACCCCATCGGTTCTCAAGAACCCGGGCCTTGTTCGATGAGTTTTCCCGGGCGTTCTACCATTCGGACGTGCTGGTCATTTTGCCGGTCTACGCGGCCGGGGAAAAGGAAATCCAGGGTGTGGACGGCGCCTCCCTGTGCCGGGCGGTGTCCACCCACGGGCACAAGGAGGCGCACCACATGACGGACAAAACCTCCGCCGTCGCTTTTCTCAAGACACTCCTAAAACCGGGCGACTTGCTGCTGACCCTGGGTGCCGGGGATGTGTGGCAGGTGGGGGGAACCGTGCTGGAAATGTTGCAGGAGGCCGAACCAGATCATGCTTGATGCCGACCATCGCCGCTGGCTCGCCGACCGTTTTCCGGGGCAGGTGTTGTTTGACGAGCCGATGGGCCGCCATACCACCCTGGCGGTGGGGGGGAGCGTGGACGCTATGGTCTTTCCAGAGACCGCCGAGGCGACCGCCGCCCTTGTTGCCGATGCCTGGGAGCGGCGGCGGCCCTATCTGGTGATGGGCGGTGGCAGCAACCTCCTGGTGGGAGACGGCCCCCAGCCTCTGTTGGTGGTGAACCTTTGCAGGATGCAACACCTGGGCGATCCCCAGCGATTGCCCGATGGCAGGCTGCGGCTTCATGTGGCGGCGGGGGTCTCCACCCGGCGGCTGTGCCGGTTTTGTCTGCAGAACGGATTCCGGGGAATGAATTTTGCCGTTGGCATTCCAGGGACCGTGGGCGGCGCCATCCGGATGAACGCAGGCACCGGACGTCAGTGGATGAGCGATGTCTTGGCGTATGTTGATGTTTTATATCCTCTGGGGGCGGTGCAGCGGGTGGCGGCGGCTGATTTTGACGCCGGGTACCGCCGGTTTTCCTGGGGTGCCGTGTCGGTGGTCGACCAGAGTTATCCGCCGGTGATTTTGGCCGGTGGGGTAGACCTGTCCCTTGCGGCGGCGGATGTGCTGCGGCGTGAGGCAGGGGACGTGATGCGGCGGCGGGTGGCCAGTCAGCCGGTATGTACAAAGAGCGCCGGCTGTTTTTACAAAAACCCGTCGACCGATCGCTCGGCGGGACAGCTCATCGATCTGGCCGGGCTCAAGGGGCTCAGCCGGGGGGGCGTGGTGGTGTCTGAAAAGCACGGAAATTTTATTGTGAATACGGGCCGGGCCACCGCCGCCGATTTTCTAGCGGTGATGCGGCAGGTGGAGGAAACGGTCTGGGACAGGTTCGGCATCCGACTGGAGCCGGAGGTGCGCATTGTTGAAGCGGAAAGCAAAACAGATACGGGAAAATAAACACCGGCGCCCGGCAATGTCCAAAATGCCCCGGTGGCGGCACAGGGTCGGCCTGGGTGGCGTTTTGGGCGGGGTGTGCCTGGCGCTTGTCTTTGTCCTGGTCCACGACATCGTTACCCAGGCCCGCATGTTTCGGGCCGAACACATCGTTGTGGAGGGAAACCGACACCTGTCACGGCAGGCGGTGCTGGATCTGGCTGGCATTGTACCGGGCGGCAATATTTTCGCTGTCAATCTTTCCCGGGCCCGCAAGCGCCTGCTGACCAGCGGTTGGATTGCGGCGGCCCGGGTGGGGCGTCACATTCCAGATACCCTGGTTGTCCGGCTGACCGAGCGGATGCCTGTGGTTCGGCTCGATCTGGGGCGGCAATACCTGATGGGCATGGACGGGCGGATCATCGCGGAAGTGCCGCCCGGGTCCGATAACAGGCTGCCGGTGGTGACCGGGCTTTATTATACCGACCTTGCCCTGTCAGGGGAGGCGCCGTCCGGACCGTTTGCCGCCCTGCTGCGACTGCTGCGCGTTGCCGACGGGGATGATGGACCGTTGTCCCTCGGCAAGCTCACCCGCATCCATATGGACCGGGATCTGGGGGCACGGGTTCACACCGCCGGTCGCCTGAACACCGTTTGGCTGGGCCTTGGATCTTACGGCGAAAAATACCGCCGGCTTGCATGGGCTGAAGGTCAGATGACAGGGCAAGCACCTCACGGGAACCTGTGCATACTGGATTTGGAAAGTGACACGCGCATTGTCGTGCGTCCCGTTCCGGGTGAGGACCCGGACGAAACCACAAGGAGGTCATGATTTGCAGGCACATGAAGACATTATTGTCGGATTGGACATCGGTACCACCAAGATTTGCGCCGTGGTGGGGGAGATGTCCGGGGGAGAGGTCAATATCATCGGCATCGGCTCCCACCCATCCATCGGCCTGCGCAAGGGCGTGGTGGTAAACATCGAGTCCACCGTGGAATCCATCAAGAAAGCGGTGGAGGAAGCAGAATTGATGGCGGGCTGCGAAATTTCTTCCGTATACGCAGGCATCGCCGGGGGCCACATCACCGGCTTCAACAGTCGGGGGATCGTAGCCATCAAGGGGGCCGAGATCACCCAGCAGGACGTGGACCGGGTGATCGATGCCGCTCGGGCCGTGGCCATTCCCATGGACCGGGAGGTGATCCACGTGTTGCCCCAGGAGTACATCGTCGACGAGCAAGCCGGCATTCAGAATCCCATCGGCATGAGCGGCGTGCGCTTGGAGGCGAAAATTCATATTGTCACCGGTGCCGTCACCTCGGCGCACAATCTCGTGAAA
The DNA here is from genome assembly GCA_963678885.2 of Desulfobacterales bacterium. Lineage (GTDB taxonomy): Bacteria > Desulfobacterota > Desulfobacteria > Desulfobacterales > JAFDDL01. The sequence continues at coordinate 105,385 of CAXXFG010000005.1, forward strand.
TGCGCCAACCGGGCGGGGCTCGACGTGTGTGACATCGTACTCGAATCCCTGGCCTCGGGAGAGGCGGTGCTGACAGAGGAGGAAAAGGAGTTGGGCACGGCCCTGCTGGATCTCGGCGGCGGCACATCGGATCTTGCGATTTTTTCAGAAAAGAACATCAAGCACACCTTTGTGCTGGCGCTGGGCGGCAACAACCTGACCAACGACATAGCGGTGGGGCTCCGGGCGCCCATTGCGGATGCGGAAAAAATCAAGAAGAAATTCGGCGCTTGTATTTCCGGCCATATTCCGGGCGAGGATACCATCGAGGTGCCGGGCATCGGGGGCGGTGCGGCGCGAAAGCTGCCCCGGCAGATTCTTGGGGAAATCCTGGAGCCCCGGATGGAGGAGATTTTCATGCTCATCAAGCGTGAAATCTACCGGGCGGGCATGGAGCACTTGATCAACTCCGGCGTGGTGGTCACCGGCGGTACAGCCTTGCTGGAAGGGGTGCCGGAAATCGCCGAGTCGATCCTGGGGGTGCCCACGCGTCTGGGCAAGCCCATCGGTATCAGCGGCCTGGTGGACGTGGTCAACAATCCCATGTACGCCACCGGCGTGGGATTGGTGCTTTTCGGCGCGCGAAACCGAAGCGCCAAAAAATTCAGGATCAGGGACGGCAATATCTTTAACCGCGTCATGACGCAGATGAAGCGTTGGTTTCGGGAGGTGATCTGATCAGGGACACGTGTCAGGGCAAGCAACAGAACCGGCCAGGGGGGTGCATGAACGGATCTCATCATCAACAGCAACCATTACCATATTCATTCAAGGGGGAAACTATGTTCACGTATGTAGACAGCGAAAAGGCGGCTAAAATCAAGGTGATCGGAGTCGGTGGCGCCGGGGGCAACGCCATCAACAACATGATCGAATCAAACCTTCAGGGCGTTAAGTTCATTGCGGCCAACACCGATGCCCAGGCATTGGAGATTTCCAAAGCCTCCGAAAGAATCCAGATCGGCGGTCAGCTGACCGAGGGGCTGGGGGCCGGCGCCAATCCGGAGGTGGGGCGACAGGCCGCCCAGGAGAGTCGGGAGGAACTGCGGCGGGTATTGGACGGCAGCCACATGGTGTTCATTACCGCCGGTTGCGGCGGGGGCACCGGGACCGGTGCGGCGCCGGTTATCGCCGAGATTTGCAAGGAGATCGGTGCGTTGACCGTTGCCGTTGTGTCCAAGCCGTTTTCCTTCGAGGGGAAAAAGAGGTTGCGCCAGGCGGAGGAGGGCATCGAAAGTCTCAAGGAGGTGGCCGACACGGTCATTACCATCCCCAATGATCGGTTGCGGGGCCTGGCGGCCAAGAACGCCCGCATGACCGATATGTTCCGGAAGGCAGATGAGATTCTGCTGCATTCGGTAAAGGGGATTACTGACCTGATCATGCTGCCCGGCCTGGTGAATCTCGACTTCGCGGACGTAAAAACCACCATGAGCAAGGCCGGTATGGCCATCATGGGTATCGGTATTGCCAGCGGAGAGAATCGGGCCATCGAGGCCGCAGAGCGGGCCTTTTCCCATCCCCTGCTGGAGGATGTTTCCATTGCCGGCGCCACGGGGGTATTGATGAACATCACCAGCTCCAACGATTTGACCATGGAAGAGATGACCCAGGCCTCGGAGCGCATCTACGAGGAAGTCGGAGACGATGCGGAAATCATCTGGGGTACCGCCGTGGATGACAGCCTCGGCGATGAATTGCGGGTGACGGTGATCGCCACGGGTATCGGCGGCAGTCCCAAGCGGAACAAGTCCACGGGGCCGGTGGAAATTCCCCTCAGGGGACGTGTGCGGGACATCACGCCCGCGGACTTGCAGCATGCGGGTGAATTTGATGAGCCTACCTTCATCCGCCAAAAACGGGCGGCGGTGGCCGGGGGCGGCGGCAGCGCCTACCGGGGATTCAAGGGTCTGATTATCGACAACAGCGATCTTGACGTGCCGACGTTTCTGAGGAGAAAGGCGGACTGAGACCGACGGCATGCCGCCGCAGTGCAGACCGGCGGCATGAGGCGCCCGGACCGTGTGACGCCATCGGATCCGGGCAGGGGAAAGACCATGAAAGAACATGGATTGGCTGCCAGGTTGCCGGTGGGCGAGGACCGTCGCGGGTACGACCGCCGGCGGTTTGCGTATACGCTTCACGTTCCAGAGCGGCGGGTTTGCCCTGACAGGAGATGTGCCGTGCCGTTGCACCTGGTGGTGCTTGAGGAGGAAGAAATTGCTTCTCTCCTCGCGCCCACCGACCGTTTGTGACGGTGCGCGAGAATCGGTTTTGACCTGTGTGACACCGGTGCTGCGCTGACCTCCGGCCGGCCGGTTTGATGCGTCGGTGCCGGGAAATACCGGCGGCGCACGCCTGCACTCCCCCCTTGTTGCAGGCGATGCGCCGCCGGCGTTTCCGAACGGACAAAGGATGACAAGAAAACGACAACAACCGCCGCAGAAGGGTTCTCCGGAAGAAATCGGCGTGATCCGCAAAGATTGGCGAGGGCGTGTGCGCGTGGCCCTCGTTTATCCCAATGCTTACGCGGTGGGCATGGCCAACCTTGGATTTCAGCAGGTGTACCGTCTGTTCAACGCCATGGACCATATCGTCTGTGAGCGGGCCTTCCTGCCGGCACCGAAAAAAGCGCCGGTGTCCGTGGAGTCGGGGCACCCGTTACCTGATTTTGATATCCTCGCCTTTTCCCTGTCCTTCGAAAATGACTATTTGAACATTTTAAAGATGTTATCGGCGGCCAAGATTCCGCTCACCGCCCGGGAGCGAACCGCCGGACACCCCCTTGTCATGGCCGGGGGTGTGGCCTGCATGCTCAATCCGGAGCCCGTGGCATCCTTTTTCGACTGCCTCCTGATCGGTGAGGCCGAGGCCATGTTGCCCGCATTCATGACCGCTTACAGCCCCGAAACCGACCGGCGGCGGTTTCTGCGGGAGGCGGCCGCGGCCGTGCCCGGGGTGTACGTTCCCGACTGTTACGCGGTTACCTACGGAACCGACCATACCATCACCAGGATCGACCCTTTGGACGGTGTGCCCAGGCGGGTGGTCCGAACCCATGTGGCGGATCTGAGCGCCCATGACACCTGCAGTCAGATTCTGCCCACCGATGGTGCGTTTTCCGGCACCTACCTGGTGGAGGTGTCCCGGGGATGCGCCCATGGGTGCCGGTTTTGCGGGGCCGGTTTTGTGTACCGGCCGCCCCGGTTCCGGACCCAGGATCAGTTGATTAATTGCCTGGAAGAAGGGGCGCGGTATGCGGGCCAGGTGGGGCTGGTGGGAGCCGCCGTATCGGACCTGCCGCAGGTCGGCCGGCTTTGCGGCGTGGCGGAGGCGCTGGATGTGCGCCTGTCCTTCAGCTCCTTGCGGGCGGACGCACTGGACGAGGGCTTGCTGGCCGTGCTGCGCCGAACCGGCGTGAAAACGGCCACCATCGCCCCAGACGCCGGGTCCGAGCGCATGCGGGCGGTTATCAATAAGGGGCTCTGCGAGGACGATATCCTCTCGGCGACCCGAAAGCTGGTGGCGGGGGGTATCCCCAATGTCAAACTGTATTTTATGGTGGGGCTGCCCACGGAAACCACGGCGGATGTGGAGGCGATTGTTGCCTTATGCCGGAAGGTGAAGGATGTGTTTCTGGCGGCCAGTCGTCCCACGGGACGGATCGGGGAAATCACCGTGAGCCTCAGCGCTTTTGTGCCCAAACCGGTTACGCCGTTTCAGTGGGCCGCCCTGGAAGCGCCGTCCCTGCTCAAAAAGAAATTGCGCTTTGTCCAGCAGGGCCTCAAGGCGGTGGCCAATGTGCGGGTTCATGCCGATCGCGCCCGTCTGGCCTACATGCAGGCGGTTTTGTCCAGGGGAGACCGGCGGGTGGCCGGGATTCTGGTGGCTGCGCTTGAGAACGGGGGCAATTGGTCCCAGGCCCTGCGATCCGGACCGGTGGCCGGCGATTTCTTCGCCGTAAGGCAGCGAGCGGCATCCGAATGGTTTCCCTGGGAGATCGTTGACCACAAGATAGACCGGTCTTTTCTATGGCAGGAATACCAGCGGGCGCTTGACGGTCTGCCATCGGCGCCCTGCCCGTTGCCCGGCACCTGCACCCGGTGTGGCGTGTGCGCTTAGCGCGCCGCGACCCGAAGGATCAACCGGCCGCGTTGACAACCGATTGGGTGGCGGGATCCGTTCTGCATCCGAGAATCAAATTCAATTTCTCCGAGAGTTTCTCCAGATTATAGGGCTTCTGGATGAAACCGTCGCAGCCTCTGTCCAGGATGGCCTGGGCGTCCCCACGGATGCTGTAGCCGCTGGAAAGCAGCACCTTGGCATCCGGCCGGAGTTCCTTCAGGTGGTCGAAGGTCTCGCCGCCGTTAAGCCCCGGCATGATCATGTCCAGGATGGTCAGGTCGATGTGCTGTCGGTTGTTTTCGAAGATGCGGATGGCATCTTTTCCGTTGGCCGCGATAAGGACGTTGTAGCCCATGGTCTGAAGCATTTCTTCGGTCACTTCGAGAATATTGGGCTCGTCGTCCACCACCAGGACGGTTTCCCGGCCCGCCCGGATGGGGGTGAGACAGACGGGCTCGGAGACGGCCCGGGCGTTGGTTGCCGGCAGATAGATGACAAAGGTGGATCCGTACCCGATGCGGCTGAATACCTTGATGGCGCCACGGTGTTTGTTGATGATGCCGTAGGCTGACGCGAGGCCGAGGCCGGTTCCCCGTCCGCGTTCCTTGGTGGTGAAAAATGGTTCGAATATCCGTTGGCGCACGGCATCGTCCATGCCGATACCGCTGTCGGTCACCGCTATTTTGACGTAGGTGCCTTCGCGAAGCCCCAGGTTTTTCCCGCTCTTGGCCGTCAGTTGGATATTGCTGCTGCTGATGGAGATGTCGCCGCCGCCGGGCATTGCCTGCCAGGCGTTTACGTAGAGATTGAGGAACACCTGCTTCAGCTGTCCCTGGTCTGCGGTGGTGTGCCACAGATCGCTGTCCAGCTGAAGGGCCATTCTGATTTCTTTCTTTGCCCGGCCGAACATGGTGGCGGTTTTGCGCAGCAGCTGGTTCATATTGGTCGGCTTCATGTCGTAATTGCCGTCCCGGGCGAAGCCCAGCAGCTGGCGGGTTAGTTCCGCGCCGCACTGGATGTGCTGCTCCACGTTTATCAGGCGACTGTGGTTTTTCTCTTTGAACGGGGTGTCCGCCAGCATCAGGGAGGTGTAGCCCTGGATGCCCATCAGCAGGTTGTTGAAGTCGTGCGCGATGCCGCCGGCCAGGGTGCCGATGGCCTCCATTTTCTGGGAATGGTACAGATGGGCCTCCAGCTGTTTGCGGTAGCTGACGTCCCTTGCGACTCCGTAGGTGCCCAGAAAAAGCTTCTTGGTCGGATCCGTTTTATGCTCGTCGTACATGCCCGTAGCCTTGAGTTCCACGGTGATGTATTTGTTCACCATCTGCCGGGAGGCCTCGCTGTCGGGCCTGCACATGAGGCGGATCTCCACTTCGCTGCTGGCCCTGCCGCCGGTTCGCCGCTCGTTGAACACCCATTTGGACTTTGCCTGGTCTTCCTCGTGTACGACGGTGCCGTAGTGCTGCCCGATCAAGGATTCGGGGCTGTATCCCAGAAGGTGTTCCACTGCACGGTTGACAAAGGTGAACCGGCCTTCGGTGTCCAGCTGGTAAATCAAATCCGGCGAGTTTTCCACCATGTATTTATATTCGATTTTCGTGCGTTTGAGGTTCTGGCGGATCCGCTTGTGGGCGAGGGCGTTCTCGATGGTCTTGATCAGATCCGTGTCGTCGAAGGGCTTGCGAAGGTAGTCATAGGCCCCTTTTTTCAAAGCCCGGATGGCCGTTTCCACGGAGGATTGGCCGGTCATCATCACCAGGAGGGCGTCTGGCTGATGATCGAAGATCTGCCCCATCAATTCAAAGCCGTCCATTTCGGGCATGTGGATGTCCACCAGGAAAAGATCGAAGCGGTTGGCGCGGAAAATTTTCAACGCTTCTGCCCCGTTGCACGCCGTCTCCACGTGGTAGCCCCGGCGCTCGACGAGGAACTTCAGGCTGTCACGCATCCTCGGTTCGTCATCCACGATAAAGATTCTAGCCGTCATTTCCATTTATGCCTCCGGATCCCCTGTGAACTCCTTCGACGCGGCCGGCAGCGTGATCTTGAAGGTGGTGCCGGTTTTCGGAGAAGTGTTACATGCAATGGTGCCGCCCAATTCCTTGACGATGTTGCGCACAATGGAAAGGCCGAGTCCCGAGTGACCGTCCTTTTTCGAACTGTGAAACGGTTCGAAGAGATGTTGGCGAATGTTTTCCGGAATGCCGGGACCGTCGTCCCGGACAAGTATTTCCACCGATGCCGGGGGGGTGCCGCCGTCGTCTGCGGCGTGATTCGTTCTTGTGCTGACGAGGATGTTGCCGCCTTCCGGCATGGCCTCAGCGGCGTTCTTGACCAGGTTGAGAATCACCTGCTTGAGTCCGTTCTTTTGGCTCTGGATAACCGGCAGGTCGGGATCCGGCGTGAAGTGCAGGTGAATCATGGCCGGCTTCAAAATGGAGTTGTCCGCGATGGTCAGGATGCTGCCGAGCAGCCCGTTGATGTCGACTTCTTCGAAGGCGCTGACCTTGGGTGAGGCGTAATCACGTAGTCCGCCGATGATTTGGGAGACGCGGTCGATCTCTTCGCCGATGACGGCCAGTTCGTTTTGGGCCGGATGTTTCTCGGGGAGTTTGAGACCCAGGATTTTCAGGTAGTTCTTGATAATGCTCAAGGGGTTGTTGACTTCGTGCACCACCTTGCGGGCCACGGTGGCCGAGGCTTCCAGCCGTTCGCTCTGGATGCGTCCGGCCTGCACCTGCTTCATGTGATCCACATGCAGGCACATGCCCGTGTGCGCGGTGAAAAGATCCAGCAGGCGGCTCTGACCCAGCAATTTTTTCGCCTGGGCTTCGCTGATGCCCACGGCGATGATGCCGACGGGCGTGCGTTCCGCCGTGAGGGGCACGTACATCATTCCCCTGGTATTGAGCAGCCGCAGGATCTGTTCGTCCGCAATGGTCAGGCTGCTTCCGGCGGGCGCGGCAAAGGTGTTGAACTGTGTGCCGGTGGCAAAGCAGCCGGCCAGAAGGCTTTTATTCTCCTTGCACGAGAGTATCAAATCCTCTTCGGGGCCCCCGCCGTCCGCCGGAAGGGCGCTATGGCCCCGGAGAAGATCGGCTTCCGGGTCGTGAACGAAGAAAAAAAACCGGGGCACGCCGAACAGGATCTGGAATCCCCGGGACGCGGTTTCGATAATTTCATTGCGTCCCGATGCCTTGAGAAGATTTTGCAAGGTGCCGTACATGAGGGACAACTGCTTGACGGCGGCGGCAAGGGCGGCCTCATGGGCGTCGGTTTTTTCTTCATGGGCCGGTGCCGGCTCCGGTGCGTCCGCCGGAATGCCCAGTGAGCCGGCCACATCGGAAACTTCTTCCCGGGCGCCCGACAGAATTTCCTGGAGTTGGGGCAGGTCGAAATGAAAAAGAGTCCGGGCGACGGATTGCGCCAGGGGATCGTCCGCGGTCTTGCAATGGGCCAGTATGTTGGCGAGGTAGACAATTTTTACCAGCGGGAAGGCTTCGGCCACCCGGTGCAGTTCTTCATGGTGGTAGAGGATGGCATCGGCCATCAGGGAGTTGAGGCGCCATTGCCGCACCAGCCAAGCGCCAAGGGCGTAATGGGTGGTGCCGATTTCCCTTTCCTTGGCGATCAATGCGGCCATGTCGCCGCCGGTCGCTTCCAAGGCCGCGCCGTATTCGTTCTTGAAATTGACCCACAAGAGCAATTGGCCGATGTCGTGGAGCATGCCCGACAGAAAGGCCTCGTCGGCAGAGGCGTATCCGGTTTTTTTGGCGATGCGTTTGGCGAGGGTGGCACACATAACGGAATGCCACCAGAAATGCGAGAGGTTGAACCGACTGTCTCCCTTGGTCTGCCGGAACACCTGGAAAACAGATGCACTGACGGCGACGTTCTTGATGGTGTCGGCCCCTAGGTAGATCAGTGCCTTTTCAAGGTCGGTGATTTTCTCCCTGAGCCCCATGAACGAGGAGTTGATCAATTGAAGGATCTTGCTGCAGATGGAGGGATCCTTGAAAACGATATCGGCCAGATCCCTGGGCGTGGCCTGGTTGTCGTTGCAGGCGTCCAGCAACCGGATCAGCACCTGGGGTGGGCTGGGCAGGCTTTTGACGTTTTGGAACTTGCCGTATGGGGTTTCGGAGTCGTTCACAGTCAGTCTATTGGGCAGAGGGTTTATTTTATTGCATTCTGTAATAGGTAACTGCCTGAATGTCAAGTGAATCTTTTGACAGGATGCGCCTCCGCCTGCATTTTTAAAGGGGACGCGGCGCAGCGGGGCGGGCAAGGCGCCTGTCCGCCGCGGCATGAATGTCTTTTCGGACCATGCGTAGAATACTTTAGGGGCTGCTGCAACGCGGCCTGGCGGGTGGTCAGAAACAAAGAGGGCCGGGGAGAAGGATTCCCGCGGCCCTCGTATGGATGGCGTCCCCAAGGGGATTCGAACCCCTGTTGCCGGCGTGAAAGGCCGGTGTCCTGGACCAGGCTAGACGATGGGGACGGACGTTGCATCCGGATGGTGGGCCGTGATGGGCTCGAACCATCGACTCTCTGCTTAAAAGGCAGATACTCTACCGACTGAGTTAACGGCCCCCGTCTGAAGAGCCGCCTTTTTAACTTGATTGGACATCCTTGTCAATAAAAAAAGCCATGGCGTCGCTTTTTTTTCGGTGGTCTACTTGCGCCAGAATTCCGGCACCAGGAAAATGATGACCGTGTATATTTCCAGGCGTCCCAGCAGCATGCACCAGGACAGCAGCCATTTTACGGATCCTGGGAAATGGGCGTAGTTATCCACCGGCCCGACCGAACCGAAGCCTGGGCCGATGTTGCCGATGCATGCGGCCACCGCTGCAAAGGACGTGGTGAAGTCCACCCCCATCGCCGCCAGAAGAAGGGTGCACAGGGAAAACAGCCCCAAATAGAGGAATAAAAATCCCAGAACCGAGTGCATCACCTCGGGGGGCACGGTTTTCCCGCCCATTTTAATGTGGCGTACCGCCCGGGGATGCACCAGACAGAACAATTCCTTGTAGCAGAATTTGAAGCAGAGCATCACCCGGAGACATTTGATGCCCCCGCCCGTGGAGCCAGCAGAAGCGCCCAGAAACATGCACATCAGAAGAATCAGCTGGCTCATGGGCGGCCATTGCGTGTAGTCCGCGGTGGCGAAGCCGGTTGTGGTAACGATGGAGACCACCTGGAACGCGCTGTCCCGCAGCGCTCTGCCCAGGTGGTGGTAAGTATCTCCGTAGAGGTTGAAGGTGACCAAGGCCGTCAGGATCAGCACCACGGCGGAGAAAAACCGGCATTCGGAGTCCCGCCAGAGGGCCAGTGGTTTTCCTTTGAACATCTGGTAATGCAGGGAAAAATTGATGCCGGCCATGAACATGAACAGGATAATCACGCAATCGATGTACAAGCTGTCAAAGGCCGCCACCGATGCGTTTCGGGTGGAAAAACCGCCGGTGGGCAGGGTGGTGAAGGTGTGGCACAGGGCGTCGAACAGGCCCATTCCCCCGAGTGCCAACAGCGCGGTCTGGGCGACGGTCAGCAGGCCATAGACTTTCCACAAACTCATGGCCGTGTCCCTGATGCGCGGTTTCAGCTTGTCCGGCACGGGGCTTGGGACCTCGGCCTTGTAGAGCTGCATGCCCCCCACCCCCAGAAAGGGGAGGATCGCAACGGAGAGCACGATGATTCCCATGCCGCCAAGCCATTGGATGAGGCTGCGCCACAGCAGAAGGCCCGGGGGGGCGGACGCGATGTCGGTGAGCACCGAAGCGCCGGTGGTGGTGAAACCCGAAACAGACTCGAACACGGCATCGGCGAAGGTCGGGAAAAGAGGGGAGAAATAGAAGGGCAGCGCTCCGAACAGCCCGACGGCCGTCCAGCCCACCGCCACGATGGCCATGCCCTCCCGTTGACTGATTGACTCTGTCTTGGGGCAGCGGAACACCGCCAGGAGGGTCCCCCCTGCCAATAGCGTCGCGACAATGGCCTTCAGAAAGGGGTGGGCGCTCCGGTCCGCTTCGGCCAGGCCCCAGCAAAGTGGGAAGACCATGGCCAGCCCAAGGACCAGCACCAGAACGCCGACGGTTTTGAAAATGAAACGCCAGCGCATTAAAAGAACTCCAGTTTCACGGCAAGGATTTTTTCGACGCGGGCAATGGCCTCCCGGTGCGCGAACACGATAATGCGATCGCCCGGGGCGATTACGCTCTCGCCCGATGGAATTTGCACGGTTTCTCCCCGGGCGATGGCGATGACGATGGATCCCTTGGGCATCGCAATGTTCTTCAAGGGTTTTCCAACGATGTCGGATGTTTCCAAGGCCACGGCTTCCAAGGCTTCCGCCTGCTCTCCCTTGATGGAGATGGCCGACAAGACCTTGCCCCGGCGCACATGCTGTAGGATGCTGTTGATGGCCGACAGCCGCGGGCTGACGATCTGTTCCAGTCCGATGGCGGGCATGAGCGGAAAATAGCTGAATTTGTTGATTCGGGCGATGGCCTTCTTGGCCCCCATTTTTTTGGCCAGCAGAGATACCAGGATGTTGGTCTCCTCGTCCCTGGTCAGGGTCACCACCACGTCGATGTCCCGGATGTTTTCCTCGTTGAGCAACGCCTGGTCGGAACCGTCGCCGTGCAGCACAACGGTTTTGTTCAGCTGTTCCGCCAGTTCGGCGCAGCGGTTGGCGTTTTTCTCGATGAGCTTGGTATAGACGGATTTAGATTCCAGGTGGGCGGCCATGCGAAATCCGATGCGTCCCCCGCCCACGATGATCACCCGCCGCAGCGGTTCGGCCTGTTTGTTGAAAATTTGTAAGGCTTGGGCCTGGTGGCGTTCCTCGCAGACCAGGTACACCAAGTCCCCGGCCAACAGGTGGTCGTCTCCCCGGGGGATGATCAATTCCTCCTCCCGGATGATGGCGGCGATGAGCAGTTTGTTGTGTCCGATTAGTTCCGGAAGCATGGCCAACCGGGCGCCCACCGGGGGCGCGTTTTGTTCCAGCCGGATGCCGATCAGCTTTAAGCGTCCACCGGCGAATTCGCCCACGTCCACGGCGCCGGGGACGCTCAGGAGGCGGTCGATGGTCTTGACGGCCTCGATTTCCGGGTTGATGACCGTATCGATGTGTGGGGCATGTTCCCGCAGTACGTCGTGGTACCGGTCATAGTCGGCGTCCCGTATCCGGGCCAGCTTCCGGGTGGTGGGGGAAATGATGTCCGCCGCCAGGCAGGCCACCAGGTTCGCCTCATCGCTGTCGGTGACCGCCAACAGGATTTCCGCGCCCTTGATGCCGGCTTCCTCCAATACCACGGGGCTGCTGCCGGATCCCACAATGACCTGGGCGTCGATGTTGTCCGATATGCGGCGGATGGCGGCCGGATCCTTGTCGATCACCACCACGTCCTTGTTTTCCAGGGCCAGGCGGCCGGCGATGTGGAAGCCGACCTCCCCGGCACCGACGATGACGATTTTCAAGCAATGTCTCCTTGTCTATGGCGGCGTTCCGGCGCTTTTCGGCCCGGTGCTGTTGTCAGGTGCTATGGGTGCCGGATGTCGGGGTGTTTGTCAAGAAACCGATAGAGGGTGGCACGGCCGACGCCCAGGGCCCGGGCGGCCTTGGCCTTGTTGCCGCCGCTGACCCCAAGGGCTTCCAGCACTGCTTCCGCGGACAATTTTCCGCCGGCGGGGCAGCGGCAGCCGGCGTCCTGGAATTCTCTGACCTCAAGAGGCAGCGCATCGACCGTGATGGTGTTGTCGCCGCATTTTACGATGCTGTACTGTATGGCGTTTTGCAGCTGGCGGACATTGCCAGGCCAGGGGTAGTCGAGCATAGTGCCAAGGGCTTCCCGGGAAATTTGCAGCGGCGGCCGGTCACGTCGGCGGGCCGCTTCTTTCAGGAAGTGGTCCACCAGCAGGGGGATGTCCGTCTTTCGTTCCCGGAGGGGCGGGATACGAATGGGGATCACGTTGAGCCTGTAATAGAGATCGTCCCGGAAGCGATTGTGCCGCACCTCCTTCAGCAAGTCCCGGTTCGTGGCGCTGATGATGCGTACATCCACGCTGCTGGTGCGTTCTGCCCCCACCTTTTCGAAGGTGCCTTCCTGTAGAAAGCGCAGTAGCTTCACCTGCATGTGCTTGGAGAGTTCCGCCACTTCATCCAGGAACACCGTGCCGCCGTCGGCGAGCTCGAAACGGCCTTTCTTGTCCCGGACGGCGCCGGTGAAGGCACCTTTGACGTGTCCGAACAATTCGCTCTCGATAAGGCCTTCGGGCAGGGCCCCGCAGTTGATGGGGACAAAAACGTGTTTCGCACGGCGGCCGGTGCGGTGAATGGCGCCGGCAACCAGCTCCTTGCCCGTGCCGGTTTCTCCGAACAGGTGAACCGGGTAATCGTAATCCGAAAGGTCCCGGATTTGCTGGAAGATAGCCGTCATTTTCGCGTCCCGGCCGATAATGTCGGCAAAGCCGGTGATGCCGCTTTCCCTTGCACTTTGAAACAGATCGGTAATGTCCCGGAACGCGGCGAGAACCCCGAATGGTCCGCCGCCGTTGTCCCGCATCATGGTGACCGACATTTCCAGGATGCGCTGGTTGCCGTTGCCGGTGGTGATAAGGGTTTGGTATTCTCGGTGGCTGTCGGGGGGCGGGCAACCGGTGCAAAAAGCGCAATGTCCGCCGCACAGGGGCGCACCGAAGGCGTCGTGGCAATCGCGCCCCACAACCTGGCTGCGGTCATAGCCGGTGATACGCTCGGCTTCCCGGTTGAAGAAAAAAACGCGCCTGTCCAGATCGTGGGCGATAACGCCCTCCTTGAGATTGTCCAGGACGAGTTCCAAGCTGTCCGGGTTCGAAATGAGCTGATTGATGCTTGCCTGTTGCATGATTCTGAAGAATTGATGCGGTCCGTTCAATGAAGTCGAAAAAAAATACCCTACTTGATTCGGCTGGCAAAGTCAAAGGCGCGGCCGGATTCAAAGCGTCCAAGGCAGGCACCGGGCGATGCGAATGTGTTCCAGGGTGATATGGACGTCGTAGACCACGAGTTCCACGCCGTTGTTTACGGCTTGCCGCAGGGCCTTGCCATAGGCGGGGTCGATTTCATCGGCGGGGCGAAAGCGTACCGCGTCCATCCGCTGAATGAGAAAAAACACGACGGCCCGGTGTCCCAGGGCCGCCAGTTTTTCCAGCGCCGCCATGTGCCGGGCGCCCCGGGTGGTGGGGGCGTCTGGAAAGGCCGCCGTTTGATGCGCAACCCAGGTACAGTTCTTCACCTCGATGTAGCAGGCGGGCCGGCTCCCGCCGTTGAGCATCAGATCGATACGCGAACGGCCGTCCACGCGCACTTCCCGGGTGATGCGAGGGTATCCGGACAGGGCGGGAATCTGTCCGTTTGCCAGGGCGTGGTGGACCAGCCGGTTGGGAACCAGGGTGTTGACGCCAATGAGGGAGGTGGGGGTTTGGATCAGCTCCCAGGTAAAGGCGAGCTTGCGTTTCGGGTTGTCGGAGCGGGACAGGTAGACCGTGCATCCGGGCAGTGCGCAACCCTTCATGCTGCCGGAATTGGGGCAATGGGCCGTCACCTGTTCGCCCCCGTCCAGTCGGACGTCCGCCAGAAAGCGCTTGTAGCGCCTGATCAATGTGCCGCGTACCAGAGGGGGCCAGGGAATACCGGATGTGCAGGGCATGGAACTATCCGTCTTTCTTTTGTTTTTGTTGAAAATGGAAAAAAAGGGGGGAAACAAATTGACAACCCGAACCAAAGCTGATAGGTAGCTGCTCACATTTTCGAGGAACACTTTTTTCGGGGGCCGTTAGCTCAACTAGGCAGAGCAACTGACTCTTAATCAGTAGGTTGAAGGTTCGATTCCTTCACGGCCCACCATTTGTTTTTGAGCCGACATCTGAAATGAATTGCTGCGTTTCAAGTGATGTTGGTGGTATTGGCGCGGAGCAGAGGCGGAAAATTCGGTGCGGCCGTCGGCCTGGCGGTCAGTTCCCCCGAACTGGCCGCCATTTTTGTGTGCCAGATTCCCGGCACCGGGCCATGTGCCTCCTCCATGCCATTCCATGACCCCGCAGGTTATACCAGCCCCTGGTCCAACATGGCATCCGCTATCTTGATAAAGCCCGCTACATTGGCGCCCACCATGTAATTATCATCCATGCCGCATTGTGCCGCCGCGGTTTTGCAGCTGCGATGAATGTTTTTCATGATGAGGCGCAACCGGTTGTCCACCTCTTCCCTGGTCCAGTTGAGCCGCTGGCTGTTCTGGGTCATTTCCAGGCCGCTGACCGCCACCCCGCCGGCATTGGCCGCCTTGCCGGGGCCGTAGAGAAGGCGGTGGTCGATGAACAGGTCGATGCCTTCTGGGGTGGTGGGCATGTTCGCACCTTCGCACACGAGGGTTACGCCCCCCGCCACCAGGTGACGGGCGTCGACGGCATTGATTTCGTTCTGCGTGGCGCAGGGAAAAGCGCAGTCGGCCTTGTGGCACCAGAGGGGATTGTGGCCTTGCAGTGGATCAAGGGGGGTGTAGACGGCATCAGGAAATGCGTCGGCATATTCCTGCAGCCTGCCCCGCCGAAGGTTCTTGAGCGTTTTGATGAAGGCCAGTTTGTCCTGGTCGATACCGGCCGCGTCGTAAATATAGCCCGAAGAATCGGACATGGTCACCACCGTGGCACCCAGGGATAAAAGTTTTTCCACCGTGTGCTGGGCCACGTTGCCGGCGCCGGTTACCAGGCACACCTTTCCTTCCAGGATCTGCCCGCGGGTGGCCAGCATTTCCACGGCGAAATAGACCACACCATAGCCGGTTGCCTCGGGACGCACGAGACTGCCCCCCCAGTGGAGGTTCTTGCCGGTCAGCACCCCGGTGAACTCGTTGGCCAGTTTTTTATACATACCGAATAAAAAACCGATCTCCCGGGCGCCGACCCCGATGTCTCCGGCCGGCACATCCGTATTGGAGCCAATATGCCGAAACAGTTCACACATGAAGCTCTGGCAGAAACGCATGACCTCGTTGTCTGATTTTCCCTTTGGGTCGAAGTCGGCGCCGCCTTTTCCGGCGCCAAGGGGCAGGGTTGTCAGTGCATTTTTGAACATTTGCTCAAAGGCAAGAAATTTCAAAATGCCCAGGTTCACCGACGGGTGAAAACGCAGCCCTCCCTTGTACGGTCCGATGGCGCTGTTCATTTCCACCCGGAAGCCTCGGTTGATGTGCACGGTTCCCTGGTCGTCCATCCAGGGTACCCGGAAGATGATGGTGCGTTCGGGTTCCACCATGCGTTCCAGGATTCTGGCATGTCGGTACGCGGGCACCCGGTCCAGAAGGGGCTTCACCGATGCGGTCACTTCGCCCACGGCTTGGTGGAATTCCCGCTCCACGGGATCTTGGTCACGGACCCGTTGCAGAATGTCCATATTATGCCACCGGCTCGATCCAGCCCATGGGGTCGGGCGCCGTGCCGTACTGAATGCCCATGAGCGTGTCGAAGAATTTTTTGGCCAGGGGCCCCACCTTGCCGTCGCCCACGGTGATTTCCGCTTCCCCGTATTTGAGCATTCCCACAGGTGAGATGACCGCTGCGGTGCCGGAGCCGAAAATCTCTTTGAGCCGGCCGTTTTCATGGGCCGCCAAGACCTCGTCGATGCTCAGGCGCCGCTCACTGACGGGGATTCCCCACGCGCCGGCCAGGGACAGCACTGAATCCCGGGTGATGCCCGGCAGGATGCTACCGTTAAGGGCCGGGGTCACCAGCGTGTCGTCCATGACGAAGAAGATGTTCATGGACCCCACCTCCTCCACGTATTTACGGTGGACGCCATCCAGCCACAGCACCTGGGTATAGCCCTCCTTGTGGGCGGTTTCGCTGCCGATGAGGCTGGCGGCGTAATTGCCGGCGGTCTTGGCCTCCCCGACACCCCCGGGCACGGCCCGCACATAATCCTTGGCCACCAGAATCTTGACCGGGTTGAACCCTTCCGGGTAATAGGCGCCCACGGGAGACAGAATGATGTAGAACCGGTAGGTGCGGGAGGCCCGGATGCCCACGTACGGATCCATGGCGATCACGTTGGGGCGGAGGTACAGGGAGGTGCCCGGTGCGCCGGGCACCCAGTCCTTTTCGATGTCCACCAGGGTCTTGAGCGCGGCCAGCACGAAATCGGCATCTATTTCGGGAATGCACATGCGCCGGCAGGAACGGTTCATGCGGCTGAAATTGTCCCTGGGCCGAAACAGTTGCACGGCGCCCGTCGGGGTGCGGTATGCCTTGAGCCCCTCGAACACTTCCTGGGCGTAGTGCAGCACCATGGTGGCCGGATCCATGACGATGGCCTGGTAGGGTTCGATCCGCGGGTCGTGCCACCCCTGTCCTTCCGTGTAATCCATGTTGAACATGTGGTCCGTGAAAATCGTTCCGAAGCCGAGATCGCGGTCGCCGGGTTTCTCCTTGAGGGTGTCGGCCCTGGTAATCGTCAACTGCATGGGGGGTCTCCTGTTTGATGAGGAACATGTATGGTCGTCACACGCAGCGTTTTCCATGATCGATAAGCGCCGCACGGTCAATAAATTTCACAGATTTTTCACGACAAATCAAGCCTGAATGCGGTCCGTCGGATTGGTCCGTGGGAATCCGCATGTCCGGCGGCAGATGAAGTTGACATCTGCGGCGGCGAAACGTAACAGGAATGCGAACGGCGGAACGCGAACCAAGGGGAAACCGATGGAAATGGATATTTGTCTCGATGGCGGAAAAAAAGTCAACGCACGGGTGCGGGGGTTCACCATTACCACCGACCAGCCTGTCATGGAGGGCGGCGGAGATGCGGCCCCGACCCCTTTCGAGGTGTTCATCGCTTCCCTGGGCGCCTGCGCGGGGTTTTACGCGGTGGCTTATTGCAGCAGCCGGCGCCTTCCCACCGCCGGTGTCCGTCTGAAGCTGCGGGCCGGGCGCAGCGCCGACGGCCGTCGCCTGGAGACGGTTCACATCGATATATTGGTGCCGCCCGCGTTTTCGGAAAAGGACCGGCGTGCCCTGGTCCGCACGGTCAACGGCAATGCGGTGAAAAAGGCGTTGTTGGATCCCCCCGAAGTGATCGTTGCCTGCAAAACAGGCGGGGCGTGATGCGGCGCGACGACCGGAAAAAACTGCTGGTGACCGGCGCCAGCGGGTTTCTGGGGCGGCATGTGTGCCGGCACGCCGCTGACGCTTGGGAAGTGATTGGATTGGGCCGCACCGCCGCCGCAGTGCCGGGGGTGGACCGGTGGGTGTCGTTGGATCTGACCGACGCATCGGGTCTTGTCCGCCTGTTCGGGGATCTCAAACCGGACGCGGTCATCCATTTAGGCGCCATGTCACGGCTGCCGGACTGCCAGGCGGAGCCGGCGCGGTCCCTGGCCGTGAATGTTCAGGCCAGCCGTCAGGTGGCGGCGTTGTCTGCCGAACGGGGCATCCCTTGCGTGTTCTCCTCCACGGATATCGTGTTCGACGGCCAGCGTCCGCCCTACCGCGAAGCGGATCCGGTTTGCCCCATCAATACGTACGGCGTGCACAAGGCACTGGCCGAGGAAGCCATGCTGGCCGCCTATCCGGAAACGTTGGTGTGCCGGTTGTCGATGGTTTTCGGTATGGCGGGCAAATGGTTTCGGCCCGACGGTCAGCGCATGGCCCGGGGTGCGCGACTGCCCCTGTTCCGGGATGAGTTCCGGACACCCGTGTCGGCGGACCGGGTGGCCCAGGGGATGCTGGTGGCCATGGGGCGGCACCGGGGGGTGCTGCATTTGGGGGGCGGCATGCGGGTGTCCCGGCTTGGTTTCGGGCGCATGGCGGCCCGGGCCTTCGGATATTACGCCGGGGGGATTGTCTCGTGCCGTCAGGGGGAAATGGACCTGGGGGCGCCGCGGCCCCGGGATGTTACCCTCGATATCACACTTGCCCGCCGGCTCGGCTTCGCGCCGCTGCCCCTTGCCGATGAGCTGTCAGCCCTCGCCGCGCGTTTTCGAACCGCTTCCGGTTGTTGAGATGCTACAATCCGGTTCTGATGCCCACCGATCTGGCGTGGGCACACAGGCCCTCTATTTCGGCCAGGCGCATGATGTGGGGCGCCTCTTTTTCGAAGGCGTCCCGTGTGTAGTAAATGACGCTGGTCTTTTTTACGAAATGGTCCACCGACAGGGCCGATGCGTACCGTGCCGTTCCGGCCGTGGGCAGTACGTGGTTGGGGCCGGCGATGTAGTCACCCACCGGCTCCGGCGTGTAGTGGCCCATAAACACCGCGCCGGCGTGGCGGATTTTGCCGATATGGTCGAAGGGGGCGTCCAGGTGCAGTTCCAGGTGCTCGGGGGCCATCCGGTTGGAAAGGGCGATGGCGGCGTCCACGTCCGGTGCCACCAGAATGGCGCCGAAGCGTGACAGGGAGGCTTCCGCGATGTCCCGGCGGGGCAGCAGTTTTACCTGGCGGTCAATTTCCGCCGCAACGGCTTCGGCCACCTTCCGGCTGGTGGTGACGAGGATGGCGGAGGCCAGGGGATCGTGCTCGGCCTGGCTCAGCAGGTCGGCCGCCGTGTAAGCCGCAATGGCGGAGTCGTCGGCAATCACCAGCACCTCGCTGGGGCCGGCGATCATATCGATGCCAACGGTTCCCGAGACGATTTTTTTGGCCAGGGTCACCCAGATGTTGCCCGGCCCCACGATCACGTCCGCCCGGGGCACCGTGTCCGTGCCGTAGGCCAGGGCGGCGATGGCCCAGGCGCTGCCGACCTTGATCACTTCGGCGACGCCCACTTTGTAGGCGGCCGCCAGGAGGTGCGGATTGACCGCGCCGTCCCGGGTCGGGGGGGTTGTCATGACGATTTTTTCCACCCCGGCGATTTTCGCCGGAATGGCGCCCATCAGCACCGAAGAGATCAGCGGCGTGGCGCCGCCTGTTCCCCCGGGCACGTAAATGCCGGCGCAATCCACCGGCCGGACCAACTGCCCCAGGAGGGTGCCGCTCCGTTCTGCGGTGAACCACGATTGTCGGACCTGCTTTTTGTGGAAATCTTCGACTTGTGCGATGGCGCGGTTCAGGGACCGGGTGAAGGCGTTGCCCACGGTGCGGGCGGCCTGCCTCATTTCCGCGCGGGAAATTGTGAGGGATGCCGCGTCAAGCGTCGGGCAATCAAAGCGATTCACGTAGCTGATCAGCGCCTTGTCACCGTTTTTACGCACGTCTTCGATGATTCGGGTGACCGCGGTAAGATTTTTCCGGGTGAACGACAGGCCCCGCGTGGCGATGGCGGCCACCTTTTTTTCCGCCGCGGCGGAGGGATAGGCGTAAATTTTCATGGCACTCTCTTGCTTTCGGATTTTTCAACACCGATCGAAAGTTGTTTTTTTTGCGAGTTGATCAGCCTTAAGCCATCGATCGGTGGTTTGTCAATGGACCTGCGCCGCCCCATGAAGACGGTTCACCCGGCGCGGTCCCGTGCCCGGGTTCGGGTGGGCCCCTTTCACGGCGGCGGCGCAGGTGCCTGAAGGTTGCCCGAACGCTGTCCGAAAGTCCCCTTGCCGGAGACGGCTTCCGGATGAAATGGCCGTCCCCGTCGAGGGATCCGCGATGGGCGATCATATCCGCCGTGTTGCCGGATATGAATGAAACCCGTATGTCGGGGTGTCTGTTTCGGCCAGTGCCTCCGCCATTTTCTTGGTGGAAAACGGATCGAACAGGTGGGGCTGGGGTTGCCGTGTTCACGCCGACACCGTCGCCCTTGACCAAAGGCACGAACCCTCCGGCGTTCGGGACAAGATGACATGCCCGATGACGTTAGCATGGCCGGTTTCGCATCCACAAGGTTTTTATCCAAGCATGCGTTGGGGACGCACCGTGCGAATAAGTGGCATTCTATCCCGCCCTCTGGTATGAGGACCGTATTTGAAAACGGACGCATGACGGAAAGGGGAGGAGAACAAGCGTGATGGCGTGGTTGAAAACATTGTGGCGGGGTGCGTCGGCGCCTTCCGGTGATGCAGCGCCCGGTCGTTTTTTCGGCTATGAACGGGTGGACGCGGACGAGAAGACCCGGCGGGTCATCCGCCATTTTGATTCCGTCGCCGGTCAGTACGACTTCATGAATTCCCTGCTCAGTTTCGGTATCCATCATCTGTGGAAGCGGGAGGCGGTGCGCATGCTGGGCCTGAAGGCGGGCGAGCGGGTGATTGACGTGTGCGGCGGCACGGGGGATCTCTCCATTCTAGCATCCAGACGGGTCGGGTCTTCGGGTTGCGTCACCGTTTTCGATCTCAACCGGTCCATGATGCGCGCGGGGCGCGATAAGGTGATGGCCGCCGCGGCTTCTCCCGTGGCATATGTCCAAGGGAATGCCGAAGCCATCAGCTTTCCCGACGACACCTTTGATGCCGCCATGGTGGGCTACGGCATCCGTAATGTTACGCACATGGAAAGGGGTCTTGCGGAAATGCACCGGGTGCTCAAGCCCGGCGGCCGGATGATGTGCCTTGAATTTTCAAAACCCACCTGGCCGCTGTTCCGGTGCCTGTATGATGTGTACTCTTTCCACATCATGCCGCTTCTGGGCGCTCTTCTCGTCGGGTCCCGGGGGGCCTACACCCATCTTTCCGAATCCATCCGGACCTTTCCGTCGCCGGATGCGCTTGCCGCCGTGATGCGGGCAACCGGTTTCCGGTGCGTGACCTATCACCGCCAGACCAACGGGATTTCGGTGGTGCATATCGGTGAAAAATAACGTTTGTTTTTGGCGGCCTCACCCCTCGTGCGGAAAGGTCAGTTGCGCTCCAAACCAACCGATGGCGGCGACCAGTGGGAAAAGGACCAGTACCAGAACCAGATAGAGGGGGGCCATGCCAGAACCTGCCGTCAGGACGGTGGGATCCGTCAAACGCCAGAAAAAAGCGGCGGCGCTGGTTGCAAACAGCACCGGAGAGAGGACCAGTTTCATTCGGATCGGTCGGCTGGGGGTTGCCAGGTAATTGAGCCACCATGTGTATACGCCGGTCAGGATGGCCACCACCGTGAACAACACTCCGCCGCCCAGGCAGTGGAAGGCGGTTGTTTCAAAGGCAGGGCTTTTGGTGATCAGAAATAACAAGGAGAAACAGGTGGCCGCCGTCATGAAAACGATGGGAAAATGCACGGTCATGGGGTGGGGATGGCGCCGCAGCATGGGAAAGCGGCCAAGCAGCCGGGACAGAAACGCCGGTTCCCGTGGCGCTTCCGGTGCTTCTTTTTCCAGGACGCCCACCTGGGGGTAGCGATCCAAAACATCCACGCCGTGCGGGGCCGCGTGGATGTCGGTGGTGAGGTCGCGGCCCGCGGGGTGACGCTTCATGTGGGTGCCGGTTTTCCAGAGTTTGCTGCCGCTCACGTCGATGACACGGTTTTCGTGGACAATATAGGCCGGACGCCCGTCCTTGCCGTTGTATACCGCCAGGTTTTCCGGGGTGAATGTTTTCATGCTGGGCTCCTTTTGCGCATGGTCACGGAATTTCTTGGTGTCAGAAGTGGTTCCCCACGATGTTGATGAGCGTTACCGCCAGAAGCGACGGAGGGAAGAGGCTGGCGGTGTTGAAAAAGGCCATGGCGTCCGCCGGTCGCTTTGTCCTGTAAAGGTGCCATGCGGGCCGGATGAGCAGCACCAGGCCGGCCGTCAGGGCCAGTGCCGTTTGGTAGGGCGCATAGTGTGTCCGGGACAGCCGAAACACCAAAACCGTCAACACCAACGTCAATATCAGGGAGCCCAGGATGATGACCAGCGATCGTTCCGGGCCCAGGCGCACCGGGACTGTCTTGACATGGAGTGCGACGTCCTCTTCCATGTCGGACCAGTCGTTGGGGACGTTCTGCCCACCGATCTCCCAGAAAAAGAACAGCAGGAACAAAACGATCAGAAACGCCGGCGCCGGCGCCGGATCCACGGCGAACACCGCTGCCATGGCGCCGGTGGTTTTTACGCCGCCGCTGATGATGATCCGGTGGTGGGTTATTTTCAAGAGCAGGCAGTAGAGTGCTTCCAGCACGCATCCGCCCAGGAAGATGGCCACACAGATGGGGTTTAGGAGATAGGCGCCGATAATCGCCACGGCCGCCCACCCGAGGGTCCAAGCAATCCCGGCCCCGAGGCTGAGATATCCCTGGGCCATGGGGTGGCGCACTAGAATGGCATCCAGGTCGCTGCGTTCCAGGAAAAAGGAGGTTTCCAGCTTTTCCTTGTCCCGACGGTAGTCGATGACATCGTTGAGGGCGTATACGGCCGTGTAGCCCGCAAAGGCGGTCAGCAGACCCAGCAGTACCACCGGCACAGGGGGGAAGTTGCCTAACCACACCAGTGCGGCAAAGGCCGGGGTGGTCATGTCCAAGAGGCCGTGGGGTGTGCGGGAAAGGGCCAGGAGCAGTTTGATGCGACCCCAGCCCTCCGTCGTGGGGGAAGTGGATGAAACGGCCAATGTGGGCCTCCGTGTCGGTAACATCTTAAAAATAATAATTTTTTAAATAAATACTGCATTTAGGGGAGGGCGTCAAGGGGGCCGGGACGTTTTCCGGGAACCTTGACCTTTGGTGCGCCGCGCACTAAGAGGGAAAAGGGTTGCACACAATGTTTTCCAGACATTTCGTGAGACTGTGTGATGAAGACTTTTCAAGACCTCGATAATCTGCTGTCCCGCATCGATGGCAAGGGCTACAAGGCGTATAAAGAAATTGCCGGTGTGTATCGCTTTCCCGGCTTCACGGTGATGATCGATCATGTTCAGGGGGATCCCTATGCGGCGCCCAGCAGGGTAAGGGTCCGGGTATCCCGTGTCGACGGTGGTTTTTCCGCGGACATGACTTCGGCACCTGTCCGCAAGGCAGCTTTGGGGGATTTTTTGACCCGCATGTTTCACTTAAGCGCCACGGCCGTCGCCAAGGGGGGGCGCGGCATCGGGAAAGGCGGCCAGATTCTCATCGGCCGGCCGGCCCAGGAAATTCTTGACAGGACAGCCATGCTGGTTACGGACGCGGATGTCGAGGCCCGGATCACCATGGGTCTTCCGGCCAGGGGGCGGGGAGTGTCCGGGAAAGATGCCCGGGAGATGTTTTTTCAGGAACTTCCGGAAATCGTGAAGCGGTCGCTCTTTTTGCCGGCGCTTTCCGCCGAGGCCTTGGAAAACCACCTGGACACCGCCGAAGACACCGATGCCTTGCGCAGCCAACTGGCTGCCAACAATCTGGCGGCGTTTGTGGGAAACGGGGCGCTGCTGCCCCGGGCAAGCGGCATCGACCCGGCCCCGCTTCCGGCGGACCAGGCGGTGCTGTTCGAAGCCCCCCGGGACATGACCGTGGTCCTGGACGCGCCCCACAGGGGGCGGGTCGCCGGCATGGGCATTCCAAGGGGTGTGACCCTTGTCGTGGGCGGCGGCTATCATGGAAAATCCACTTTGCTCAATGCCCTTGAGGTGGGCATTTACAATCACATTCCCGGTGACGGGCGGGAATGTGTGGTGACCAGCGCCGGGGCGGTCAAGATCCGGGCCGCGGACGGTCGCCAGATCACCGGCACCGATATTTCTCCGTTCATCGGTGCCCTGCCCATGGGGCGGGACACCCGTGCCTTTTCCACCGCCAATGCCAGCGGTTCCACCTCCCAGGCGGCCAATATCGTCGAGGCGGTGGAAGCCGGGGCCGACATGTTGCTGGTGGACGAAGATACGTCCGCCACCAACTTCATGATTCGCGATGTGCGGATGCAGCGGCTGGTGGCCAAACACCAGGAGCCCATCACGCCCTTCGTAGACAAGGTCCGGCAGTTGTATGCGGATTACGGGGTGTCGACGGTGCTGGTGATGGGGGGATCCGGGGATTATTTTTCTGTGGCCGATCATGTGATTCAGATGGCCGCATACCGTCCGTTGAACGTCACGGCCGCGGCAAAAGAGGCGGCGGCATGGGGGGCGGATCGGCGGCAACAAGAGGGGGGGGAGGTGTTCGGCCCCATCGGCTGCCGGATGCCGCTTCCGGACGGTATTTCTCCCCGTTTGCCAAGCGGAAAGATGAAGATTACGGCGCCCCGGCTGCGGGAAATGCGCATCGGCAACCGAACGGTGGACCTTTCGGATGTCGCCCAGTTGGTGGAGCCGGCCCAGACGCTGGCCATGGGGTTCGCTGTCCATTATGCCGTCCGCTACATGGACGGCCGCTGCAGCATGAAAGACGTGGCGGCCCGGGTGTTGTCCGATATCGCCATGGATGGGCTGGACGTGATCGTTCCGTACATCCGGGGAGACTTGGCCTGCTTCAGGGCTTTGGAACTAATCGCCGCCATCAACCGCATGCGCCTCCTGAGGGTGCGGCAGGCTGGAAAAGAGGCGGAACAGAAACGAGGTGTGCAGACATGAAAACGGGTGATCCCCGGCGCAGAGCTGTGTTCCGGCTGCCGGCATTGCTAATGATGGGGGTTTTGCTGTTGACGACAGCGGTGGCGGATGCGGAAAATGGCGACGGGTTTACTGTTGCACCGGTCGAGGTGACTGATCCTTTTTCCGATGCGGCGGATTTTTTCGAAGAGGAGGCCGCCGCACCAGTTTACCATGTTCCGGACCCCTTGAACAAATGGAACCGGGCTGTGACGGTGTTCAATGACCGCTGTTATTTCTGGCTGCTGAAACCCGTTGCCCGGGGGTATCAGGCCGTGGTGCCGACGCCTGCCAGGGAAGGGGTTCGCAATTTTTTCCACAACGTGTCGATGCCTGTTCGTTTCGTCAACTGCCTGTTGCAGGGCAAGATGCGCCAGGCGGCCGGTGAACTGGGGCGCTTCGGCCTCAACACCACGGTGGGTGTGTTGGGGTTCGGCAACCCGGCCCGGAAGCATCCGGCTCTGAACCCGGACGCGGAAGACATGGGCCAAACCCTTGGCAGATATGGTATCGGCAACGGCATTTATATTGTCTGGCCTGTTCTGGGACCGTCCACTCTGCGTGACACCTTCGGCCTGGCCGGGGACTGGCTGCTGCAGCCGGTCACTTATGTGGAACCGAGTTTGGCCGCTTATGGCATCAAAGGAACCGTTCGGGTCAATGACCTGTCCCTTCGCATCGGAGAATACGAAGCGATTAAGGAGGCGGCAATCGACCCTTACACGGCGTTCCGGGATGTTTATCTGCAATATCGCCGGGAGAAGGTGAAGAAATAGAGGGTGGGGTTGCGGATCATCGGTCGAATTCCAGGGGTCTTCCCGGGGCGACGGGGGATAGGTCGCCGTCGTCATAGACCGGATGCCCGGACACCAGGGTGGCGATAATGGTGCTGCGGAAGGTGTGGCCGCTGAAAGGCGACCAGCCGCAGCGGTGGCGTATCTCATGCGCATCCACCACGTAAGGTCGGGCAAGGTCCACCAGAACCAGGTCCGCCCAATACCCTTCACGGATATGTCCCCGGTCCCGGATCCGGAAGCACGCGGCCGGGCCATGGGCTGTTTTTTCCGCGATCAGGGGCAGGGAAAAGCGTCCCGCGTGGTAATGTTCGAGAACACTCTGGAAGGCATGCTGTACCAGGGGGATGCCGGAAGGGGCGTGGAAATAGTCGGCATCTTTTTCCGCCAAGGTGTGGGGGGCGTGATCCGTGGCAATGGTGTCCAGCATGTGGGCGGCGGTGGCCCCCAGAAGAGCGTTCCGGTGCCGTGCGGATTTAATGGCCGGATTGCATTTGATGCGTGTCCCCATTCGGGCGTGATCGTCCGCCGTGAAGGCGAGGTGATGGACGCACACCTCTGCGGTGATGCGTTTTTCGGCCGCGGCTCCGGCGGTGAGAAGCGTGATTTCCTTTTCTGTGCTCAGGTGCAGCAGGTGAAGCCGCGCACCGGATGCGTTTGCCAATGCCACCGCCAAAGAGGAGGATTTGAAGCAGGCCTCTTCGCTGCGAATCAGCGGATGGCAGGAGACGGGGATGTCGGTACCGTATCGTGCTTTGAACGACAGCGCGTTTTCTGAAATGGTGGTGGGATCCTCGCAATGGGCCGCCACCACCAGGGGTGCTTCGGAAAAGATCCGGGTGAGTGCTTCGGGTTCGTCCACCAGCATATTGCCGGTGGAGGCGCCCATGAACAATTTGATGCCGCAGGTGATGGCTGTATTGATGCGTTTTATTTCCTCGATGTTGTCGTTGGCCGCCCCGAGGAAAAAACCGTAGTTTGCAAAGGCGTTTCCCGCGGCGCGGCGGTGCTTTTCCAGGAGCAGGGCATTGGTGGTGGTGGCGGGGAGGGTGTTGGGCATGTCCAGGAAACTGGTGATGCCACCGACTGCGGCGGCCAGGGACTCGGTGGCAATGCAACCTTTGTGGGTGAGCCCCGGCTCACGGAAATGGACATGGCTGTCGATCATCCCCGGAAACAGGGTGAGGCCCGCTGCGTCGATGACGCGCTCCGCCGGGCTTCCGGAGAGGTCGGCGCCGATTTTCTCGATTCGCCCGTTTTGTACCATGAGATCCCGTTCCAGGACGGTGCCGTCGGTGACAACGCTTGCATTGATGATGAGAATCCGGTTCATATCGTTTCCTGTGACGGTTGGGCGCGTTTTTCGTGTACGATACCCAAATCCTTCCGGGGAATCCAGGAAAAAACCAGATGCATGAAATGGGAATTGTCGCGCAGGTGATCAAGATTGCCCTTGCGGCGCTGCCGGAGGGGACACCACCGCCGCAGGTGCACAAGGTGCGGCTCAGGGTGGGGCGCTTGAGCGGTGTGGTGGTGGAAAGTCTTCGGTTCTGCTTTGACGTTGCGATCCGTGGTACGGCTTTGGCCGGTGCGGCGCTTGAGGTGGTGGACATTCCGGCCATGGCCGCCTGCCGTTCCTGCGGCCATACGTGGACTGTGGCGGGGCTTGCTTTTTCATGCCCCGCCTGTGCAGGTACGGGGTTCGACCTGGTTTCCGGCAGGGAGCTGGAGGTGGACTGCCTGGAGGTGGCTGAATGATGCGCACCGTGGCCGGCGGGACCGGCTTTCCTGCCCCTGTTTCCGGATAGCGGCGCCCCGGCGGCGTGTTGATGACGCCGGTCGTGGTTTCCGGACACCTCATGAAAGAGGGGAAAGATGCCTGTTTTAAACTTGAACGAACGTTCGTTATATGGCATCATGAAAAAAGGAATGGCCGGCGGGGGCTGTCGAAGGCGATGAAAATAGGACTTTCTTGCCGAAAGAATGCGCGTTTGGTCGCGGGGCGGTCTCTGTTCTTGAAGTCGTATTTTATACCATGATACCAATGCATAACAGGGTGTTTGGCGGCGGCCTTAGCGGAAGGCCGGTGCCACGGAGTATAAAATACTGACATCGGAGGAGACGACCATGAGCAACCCCCCCCAGGAACTCTATCGGGAACGAGAGAAACGCGTTCTTGACGCCATCGCTTGCAAGGTGCCCGACCGGGTGCCGGTGCTGCCTTTTTTCGGAGCGTTCTCGGCCCAATACGCCGGGATCACCGCCAAGGAGGCGCTCTACGATTATGCAAAGGCCCTTGATGCCACCTATAAGACCATTATCGATTTCGAACCGGATATGGCTCCCGGGGCCATGTCCTTCGGCCCCACCATGGAGGCGCTGGAGTACAAGCAGCTCAAGTGGGCGGGGTACAACCTTGGCGAGAACACCGGCTATCAGTTTGTGGATGGAGAATACATGAAGGCCGACGAGTATGACGCCTTCCTCTACGATCCCACCGACTTCATTCTGCGTGCCTACTGGCCCAGGATTTTCGGCAAGCTCGGGGTGTTCGGCCAGATGCAGCCCTTGCGGGACATCATCTGCTACTACATGGGCGCCGGCACCGGGGGGTTCATTCCCTTTGGCACTCCGGGTGGTGTCGCTGCCTTGGAGGCGCTGAAAAAGGCCGGGGAAGAGGGCCTCAAAATGATGAGCAATATGGTGGCCTACGGCAAGAGGGTGGCGGCGGCCGGATTCCCTTCGTTGATGGGCGCTGGCACCCAGGCGCCGTTTGACACCCTCAGCGACTTTTTCCGGGGAACCCGGGAAGTGATGTTCGACATGTTCCGCATGCCGGAAAAGGTGGAGGCCGCAGCGGAAAAAATTCTGCCGATCATGTTGGAAATGGCCATCGGGAATGCCAAGGCCAGCGGCAACTCCCGGGTGTTCATTCCTCTGCACAAGGGGCAGGAGGGTTTTATGAGCATCGCGCAGTACGAGCGGTTCTACTGGCCGACCTTCAAGGCGCTCCTGGAAGGCATGGTCGCGGCGGGTCTCACCCCCGTCGTCCTGGCCGAGGGCTGCTACACTTCCCGCCTCGATTACCTTGCCCGGCTTCCGGAGGGCAAGATTTTGTTCTGGTTTGAAGAGGTGGACATGGCCCTGGCCAAGAAAAAACTCGCCGGCAAGGTTTGCATCATGGGCAATGTGCCCATGGGTCTGATGGTGGGGGGGTCCCCCGATGAAGTCCGGGCCTATTGCAGAAAAACCATTGATGAATGCGCCAGGGACGGCGGCTATATCATGAGCGCCGCTGCGGTTATGGACGACTCGAAGCCGGAAAACGTCCGGGCCATGATGGATGCGACCCGGGAGTACGGTGTGTATTGATGTGACCTGCCCACCTATTTCCGATAGCGGTTGCGGTTCCATCCTTCTGCCCTTTGCGCGCGTCGGTCGGGCATGTCCCGGCCTGGCGCGCGCATGCGTTTGCGATAAAAGCGAATGTTATCCATTCAACGGTAAGGGAGGACGCCATGAACATTGTCGTATGTATCAAACGGGTTCCGGAAACCGCCGAAGCGGACATCGCCATTGATGCCACGGGAACAGGCATTCGGTCTGAACACCTGGCCTTCGGCACGAACGAGTGGGACGATTACGCCGTGGAAGAGGCGGTCCGGATCGTGGAGGTCCAGGGAGGGCACATCACGGTGGTGACCCTCGGCCCGGACGACTCCCAGGGCATTTTAAGGCGCGCCCTGGCCATGGGGGCCGATGCGGCCCTGCATCTGAACGATCCGGCGTTTTCAGGCGGCGATTCTTTTGCCGTTGCAACGGCGCTTCATGCCGCCCTCAGGGACATCCCCTTTGATCTTCTGCTCACCGGTGTCCAGGCCGGGGACGACGGCTGCGGCCAGGTCGGCGCGCTGCTGGGGCAGCTGTTCGGTGTGCCCAGCGCCTGCATGGTGACACGCATTGCGGCCGCCGACGGCAAAGCGCTCCTCCAGCGGGAGCTGGAAGGCGGCATGGCCGAATCCTGCGAAATTTCTCTGCCCGCGGTGTTGACCGTTCAAACGGGCATCAACGATCCGCGCTACGTTTCCATTATGGGGATCCGGAAAGCCAAAGGAAAACCCCTCTCACTTCTGACAGCTTCGGACATAGGACTTTCCCCTGATCAGACCGGTATCGCCGGTTCACTAACCGAACTGATGGGCATCTCCCTGCCCGTTGCGGACAAGACGGCGCAGATGCTCCAAGGCGATATGGGGGCTGTCTCCAAGCAGGTGTTGGCCATTCTCAAGGAGAAAGGAGGGTGTGCATGAGGGGGGTTCTCGTGGTGGTGGAACATCGGCAGGGAAAGGTGCAAGACGTCAGCCTGGAGATGATCGCCAAGGGCCGGCAGCTGGCCGGGGCCATGGGGGAGACATGCCGGGCGGTGGTGATCGGAAAAGATTGCGACGCCGTCGTGGATGCCGTGAAGCCTCACGTGACGTCGGTGCTGGCGGTTGACGCGGAGGCCTGTGGTGATTACAACCCCATGGCCTACCAGGCGGTACTGGCCGCGCTCGTCAGGGACAGAAGTCCCCGGGTGGTGTTGATGGGGCATACGGCCTGCGGCATGGAATACGCCCCCCGCCTGTCCGCCGAACTCAAATGGCCTCTGGCGTCGGACTGCGTCGATGTGATATGGGAAAACGGACGCATCGGGGTGGTGCGGAAAATGTATTCCGACAAGGTGAACGCCGCCGTCGGTTTCAAGGATGCGGCCGGATGCCTTGTGACGGTGCGCAGCGGTGCGCTGCCCGCCCGGATGGCGGCATCGGGAGAGGGGACCGTGGAGCGTGTTTCCTGCCCGCCGTTTGAAAACCGGGAGGCCCGCCGGTTTCTGGCGTTTGTCGCGGCGGCCGCAGGGGATGTGGACATCACCCAGGCGCAGATCCTTGTTTCCGTGGGACGGGGGTTGGGCGATCCGGACAATCTGCCTAAAGTCGAAGCCCTGGCCGACGCCCTGGGGGCCACCATTTCCTGCTCCCGGCCGGTGGTGGACAAGAATTGGCTGCCCAGGGAACGCCAGGTGGGCACCTCCGGCAAAAGCGTCACGCCCAAGGTCTACATCGCCCTCGGCATCAGCGGTGCCTTTCAGCATGTGGCCGGGATGAAGAAGGCGGGGACCATCATCGCGGTCAACAAGGATCCCGGGGCCCCGATTTTTGCGGTTGCCGATTACGGTGTCGTAGGGGATATGTTTGAATTTATTGCGGCGCTGGAACAGTTGCTGAAACAATAACCCTCCTCTGAGGGGACGGGGTTGTCAGGTGGTATCAGCCGGTATGGCGACAGAAGATAAAAAGAGGATTCAAGCGGCCCTTGCCAGCAGCAAATTGTTTTCCGGTATCGATCCGGAGGTGCTGGAACAGGTCGCGGCCATCGCACATGAAGTGGTGGTGCCGGCGGACACGGTGCTTTGCAGCGCCTTTGTGCCCAACGATACTTGTTACGTGGTCGCCTCCGGCGCCGCCAACCTGTCCCGGAATTCCATCGCCGGTGGATACCGTGAATACTTTCGGCTGGGGCCCGGTGAAAGCTTCGGTGAGGTGTTTCTGCTTACCAGCGCACCCACCGATATCGATCTGAAGACCCTGGAGGAAACGCGAATGGTGTTGATTCCGCGGCGTGCGTTTCTGCCGATTCTGGGAAGCTCTCCGGAACTGGCCGACGCTCTGGGCAGCAGAATCGCCACCTGGTTCGCCCGTGCCGGTGCCGCTGTTGAACGGCAGGCGGCGGCGAACATCGCATCGGGAAGGCTTCGTTTTTCCGATGTTTTGCTGGTTCTCGTGTTGAGCATTGTCGTCGCATTGGCCTTCAATTTTTCCAATCCGGACGGGATTCCCCTTTTTCCCAAATCCATCGAACTTGAAAATGTTTCTTTCATCAATGCCGCCGAGGCGTTCGATGCACACGAGAACGGCAACGCCGTGTTCGTGGATGCCATGCCCGCCGCCTTCCACGAGCGGGAGCACATTCCCGGGGCTGTGAATATTCCGCTGGCGATTTTTGATTTCATGTACGAACTGAGTCTGGGAAGCATGGACAAGGACCGGGACATCATCGTCTACGGCCGGACCATCAGCAAGCGCTATGATCAAGAGGTGGCGGAGAAACTGTCGGCCCGGGGGCATCGCAGCGTGAAACTCCTCGCGGCCGGACTGGAAGAATGGAAAAAACGCGGATATCCGGTGGCCCCATGAATTACTTGATTCCCCTGCTTAAAAAATTATTCACCAGCCCCTATCTTGCCCTGGGATTCCGTCTCTACCTGGCCTGGATTTTTCTCTACGCCAGTTTGGGTAAAATTGCGGATCCCGCGGTGTTTGCTGAAAACCTGGCCGCCTACCAGATCGTTCCCTACTGGGGGCTTAACCTTGTGGCGGTCATCGTGCCGGTGGTGGAACTGGCCTGCGGCTTTCTGCTGGGCATCGGCATCAAGACAAAGGCGGCGGCGTCCATTGCCGGCGGGATGCTGTTTGCCTTCACCATTTTTGTTCTGATCAATATTCTGCGGGGGTCCCAGATTACCTGCGGATGTTTTGACGCGGTGGGGGATCCCATCGGGTGGAAAAAAGTCATCGCCAACACGACATGGCTGCTCATGGCGGTGCATGTGTTTTTCTTCGACAGGATTCATATTTTCGGCCTGGGCAATTTGTTTGGGAAAAAACGAAATAACAGCGGGGAGATTGACTTTGGACTTTAAAAGAAAGCGGTCGCGGGGGCGAGTGGCCGGTTGGCTTTTAGCGCTGTTGGTGCTGGGGCTATTGCTGGGAACGGCGGCATGTACCCGGGAGGAGATGTTCGTCGGAACCTATGAACCCGTTGCCGGTACCCCGCCGGAACTGGCTGAAATGACGCTGGAGCTGCGGAAGGACGGAGAAGGTGTGCGCCGGGTGCGCGGAGAGGAACTCGCTTTCCATTGGGAGGCCCGGGGGAGCCATGTCCGGATACATACCCGCTCCGGCGGCATCATCCTCGCCCGACTGAAGGGTGACTTGTTGGAGGTGGCCCTGCCGGGTCACCGGTTCGTGTTAATGAAAAAGAAGAAATAAGTGCGGTCCGCCCGGTGCTATAGCGTCCGGCATGTTATCACCAGCAGGCAGGCGGCGGCGATCCATAACGCCGCCTGCAGATGCCGGTGGTCAAATTTCTTCATCGCGCCGCTTCCCCCACATCCGTCGGTGGTCAGGCCTTTTCCAGGCCGAATGCGTCGTGCAATGCCTGTACGGCTAGTTCCGCATATTTCTTGTCGACCACGCAGGAAATACGGATTTCCGACGTGCTGATCAGGCGAATGTTGATGTTTTCCGCTGCAAGGGTCGAAAACATTTTGGCGGCGACGCCGGAATGGCTTTTCATCCCCACACCGGTGACGGAAACCTTGGCGATGTCTTCGGCCACCAGAACATCTTCCGCTTTGACCTCTTCCGCCACCTGCCTGGCCAGCAGCTCGGCTTCCTTTGCATCCGACTTGAGAACCGTGAAGGTGACATCCGTCAGGCCGCCGGCGCGGGTGTTTTGAATGATCATGTCCACCACGATATTTTTTTCCGCCAGGGGCGAGAAAATTCTTGCGCAGATGCCCGGCTGGTCCGGCACTTTTCGCAGGGTGATTCTGACTTCGTTCTTGTTACAGGTGACGCCGATGACAACCGGACGTTCCAGGTTTTCGTCCTCGTTAACCAGCATGGTACCTTCCTCCTCGGAAAAAGATGATCGGACGTGCACGGGCACGTTGTATTTCTTTGCGAATTCCACAGACCGGATTTGCAGCACCTTTGCCCCTAGGCTGGCCATTTCCAGCATTTCGTCGTAGGAAACCTTGTCGAGTTTGCGGGCCTTTTCGCAGATATTGGGGTCTGCGGTATAGATGCCGTCCACGTCCGTGAAGATTTCACAGACATCGGCGGGAAGCGCCGACGCGATGGCCACCGCGGACGTGTCCGATCCGCCCCGGCCCAGGGTCGTTATATTGCCGACGTCGTCACAGCCCTGAAATCCCGCTACGATCACGATGCAGCCCTTTCCCAACAGTTCCTTGACGCGGGAGGCCCGGATGCCTGTGATCCGTGCGCTGCCATAGGCGCAATCGGTGGACACCTCCGCCTGGTGGCCGAGGAGGGATTGGGCCCGGTAGCCCATGGAAATCAATGTCATGGCCAGCAGCGCCACGGTGGTCTGCTCGCCGGTGGACAGGAGCATGTCGAGTTCTCTTTTATCCGGAAGTTCGCTGATGCTCTGGGCCATGTCGATCAACTGGTCGGTCACGCCGGCCATGGCCGAAAGGACAACCACCACCTCATTTCCCCCATCGAAGGTTTTGGCTACCCGCTTGGCGACATTCCGGATGCGTTCCAGATTGGCGACCGAGGTGCCGCCGTATTTTTGAACAATCAGAGCCATTGCTCTTCTCCTCAACGGATCCGGCGTTATCGAAACCGCAGGCGCCGGTCCGGCAATCAGCCCAGCGGCCGGTGATGCCTGGGCATGATGTCGTTAACGTGTCATTTTTTCAAGGCGTCTTAACACATCCGCCGCGGGAAGTCCACACGCCCGCATCCGGATGGTTCGGGTGGTGTCGTCCACAATCGTGAATTCAAGCCACAGTCCTTGGGGCGGCAGGCAGTTTTCCAGCCGATGCGCCCATTCCACGGCCACCACGTTGTCTTCGGTTAGCAGGTCGAAGAAGCCGATGGCTTCGACGTCCTCCGCGGTTTGCAGGCGGTAGAGATCGGCGTGATAAAGGGGGCGGCGGCCGGGATATTCGTTGATCAGGGTGTAGGACGGGCTGGTCACATAGACTGTTTCGGGAACCGCCAGGCCTTCGGCAAGGCCTTTGACAAAAACGGTCTTTCCGCTGCCCAGATCCCCATCGAGGCAAAGGAGCAGGCCCGTTGTGAGCAACCGGCCGATTTGCCGGCCCATGGCAAGGGTTTGCCGGGTATCGCGGCTGGAAAGGGTCAGGGTGTGGGTCGGGTGCATGTCCACTGGTGGCGCTCCGCTGCGGTGGTCAGGGTTTCGAGTTGCAGGGGCAATTGGTCCATGACCTCGGTGGCCAGGTATCCGTAAGGCCCCCGGTGGGTTGAAAGGGCGTCTCCGGCGGCGCCGTGAAGGTAGACGGCGGTGCGGGCGGCGGCGTCTGGAGCGGCGCCCTGGGTGATGAGACCGGCCACCATGCCGGTGAGCACATCTCCCATGCCGCCGGTGGCCATTCCGGCGTTGCCGGTACGGTTGAGATACACATGGCCGTCCGGATGGGCCACCACCGTGCAGGCGCCTTTCAGCACCACATGGCAGGAAAGGGAAACGGCGGCCCGGCGCGCCGCGTTGATACGATCTTGCTGGATTTCGTCCACGGAAACATCCATCAGCCGGGCCATCTCTCCGGGATGGGGGGTGAGGACAACGGGCACCTTGAGTGTTTTCAATAGGTCCGTATGGCCGGCCAGGCAATTGAGTGCGTCTGCGTCCAGCACAAGGGGCACGGGGATTTCGGGAAGAAGCCGGTGCAGCAGCTTGCGGGTTTCGGAAGCCGTTCCCAGGCCGGGGCCCAAGGCCGCGCATTGCTTGCCGGAGAGGGCCTTTTGCAGTGCCGGCAATGCATCGGGCCCCAGGATCCCGCCGCAGTCGGGCAGGGGAAGGGTCATGGCTTCGATGACCAGGGAGTCCAGGACGGTATGGATTCCGGCGGCAACGGCCGCGGTGACGCATCCCGCGCCCATGCGCAGGGCGGCGCCGGTCGCCATGGCCGCGGCACCCGTTTTGCCCGGCGCGCCGGCCACCACCAGCAGGTGCCCTGTCCGGCCTTTGTGGGCGTCCGGCCGCCTTGGCACCAGTCCCCGGGCCGCAAGCGCTTGGGTGATCAGATGTTGTTTGGGCCCAATGCGTCGCCGAATATGGTCGGGGATGCCGATGTCCACGATGTTGAGCCTGCCGGTGTGGTTCGCCCCCGGATAGAGCAGATGGCCGATTTTCGCAAAGGCGAAGGTGGCGGTGGCGGCGGCGTGGATGCAGGCACCGCAGGGCATGCCGGTGTCGGCATGCAGCCCCGATGGGATGTCGACGCTGAAGACGGGTTTTTCCGATCGGTTGATTAGGGCGATCACCTCCGCGAAGAAAGGTGACACGGTTGACCGAAGACCGGTACCCAGGACGGCGTCGATCCAAATGTCCTGGACAGCCAGCAGGGGGGTTTGCTGGCGAAGTGCTTCGCCATCGGGAACTTCAACGATCGGCAGACCCATGTTTTCCAGCAGCCGAAAATTCGTGGCCGCATCGCCCCTGAGCCTTGATTTTTTCGACAGCAGAAACACGGTGATTTCGGCACCGGCTTCTGCCAGGCAGCGGGCCATGACAAACCCGTCCCCACCGTTGTTGCCCCGGCCGGCAACAATGCCGACCGCCTTTCCGGCACATTGGGGAAAGACCTCCAGAAAAAAGGCGGCGGCACCCCGGCCGGCGGTTTCCATCAACAGCCGGCCGGGCAGGCCGAAGGTTTCGATGGTTTGCCGATCCATTTCCCGCATTTCTTCTGCGCTGACAATATCCATGACAACATCCTTTTTGGGGGCCCCGGCCCGGTCCCGGGCGGGGGTCAGAGCCGGTCGATGAGGGCTTTCATTTCCGAAACGGCGCGCTGCATACCCACCAGGGCCGCCCGGGAGACGATGCTGTGGCCGATGCTGAATTCGTCGATTTCCGCAAGGCCGGCGAACGCCTGGATGGTGTTGTAGCAAATGCCGTGACCGGCGTTGACGCCTAACTTTAAGCGATGCGCCAGTTTGACCGCGTCCCGGATGTGGTTCATGGCCTGGGTGCGGGACGTGTCGGTTACGGCATCGCAGAAGGTGCCGGTATGAATTTCCACTTTGGCGGCGTTGATCTGGTGGGCAATTTTGATTTGCTCCGGATCCGGGTCGATGAAAATGCTGACCGGGATATTCCCCCCCTGGAGGGTGGCAACGGTTTCGGCGACGGTGCTGCGCTGGGCGACCAGATCGAGACCACCTTCGGTGGTCAGTTCTTCTCGCTTTTCGGGAACCAGGGTCACCAGGTCCGGCTTGATGTTCAGGGCGATGCCGATCATTTCCGTTGTGGCCGCCATTTCCAGGATCAGGCGGGTCTGCACGGTCGCGCGCAGCAGGCGGACATCCCGGTCCTGGATGTGGCGGCGGTCTTCCCGCAGGTGAACGACGATT
This sequence comes from Desulfobacterales bacterium, assembly GCA_963678885.2. Lineage (GTDB taxonomy): Bacteria > Desulfobacterota > Desulfobacteria > Desulfobacterales > JAFDDL01. Next base: position 142,010 of record CAXXFG010000005.1, read on the forward strand.
CCCCTTGCGCCTGCCAGCTCCGCCATGAGCGCCGCTGCCACCGGGTCCGGATAACGTCCTCTTCTCGCCTGTCGGAGCGTTGCGATGTGATCCACGTTCACTGCCAATTGCGCCATATCTGTTGATCTCCTATCGTTTTGCGGCCTAAGGGCTATATCAGTGCCAGCAGTTCGCCGGCCTTTTGTTCCATGGCGTTTTCCTGGGCGTCGGTTTGGTGGTCATAGCCGAACAGGTGCAGCATTCCGTGCACCAGGAGCATTTTGAAATGTGCTTCCAAGGGCTTGCCCGCTGCATCCGCTTCCCGCGCCAGGGTGTCCATGGAAATGACCACGTCGCCCAGCAGATGGGGACTGACGCCGCCGAACGCCCCTTCCCGCATGGAAAAGGCGAGAACGTTGGTGGGGCCCTTGATGCCGCGGTAAGTATCGTTCAGGGTCGCGATCTGTGCGTCGTCCACCAGCAGGATCGACACCTCCCCGTCAGGACAGGCCAAGGCGTTTAAGATGGCTTTTGCCGCCTTTTCTATTGTCGTCAGGGGGATGGGGGTCCTGCTTTGTCGGTTGTCGATCAGAACTGCCATTTTTCGTCTTCCCGTTACCGAGTGCCGGGGATTCGGAATACTCGATGCGATGGTGATAAATGCCGGTCAAAATTTTGTTGAAGATCTTGGCGATATTGTGCAGATCCCGGAGGGTCAGTTCACAGTCGTCAAGCTGACCGTCGGAAAATATTTTGTTGACCAAATTCTGCACCAGGCCCTGGATGCGCGCCGGGGTCGGGTTTTCCAGTGTGCGGGAGGCGGCCTCCACCACGTCCGCCAGCATGACGAGTCCGGCCTCCCGGGTCTGGGGCTTGGGGCCCGGATACCGGAAGTCATCTATTTTCACCGCATCTTCGCCCCGCTGCTGTTTTGCCTTCTCGTAAAAATATCGGATCAGGCTGGTGCCATGGTGCTGGCGGATGGCGTCGATGATGGGTTTTCCCAGCTTGTTCTTGGTGGCGATTTCAACGCCATGCTTGATGTGTGAGATGAGGATCAGGCTGCTCATGGACGGGGCGAGCTTGTCGTGCCGGTTTTTTCCGTCCCGCTGGTTTTCGATGAAATAGAGTGGTTTGTTTATTTTCCCGATGTCATGATAATAACCGCACACCTTGCCCACCAGGGGGTTGGCACCGATTTCCGTGGCGGCGGCTTCCACCAGGGAGCCGACGATCACCGAATGGTGGTAGGTTCCCGGTGCGTTGATCATCAGCTTGCGTAAAATCGGCTGGTCCAGGTTCGCCAGTTCCAGCAGGGTGATGTCGGTGGTGAATCCGAATCCGATTTCTATGAGGGGGGCCACGCCCAGGGTGATGATGCCAACGCCGATGCCTCCGAGAAATGAGAAACTCCAGTCCCACAGCAGACGGGTGGCCGAGATCTCGCCGGTATAGAGGCTGATGGCGGTGACCACCAGCAGGTTGAAAAAGCCGAGTTTGACGCCGGCCTGTATGAACATTTTGCGCTCCCGGCAGTGCTGGATCCAGTAGGCGGCCACGGTGCTGTTCAGATAAAAGAACAGAAACAAGTCAAAGCGGCTTCGGAAGAGAATGGATACGGATACCGCTGCAAGGAGACTGAAGGCCATGGCTGCCTCAAGGCCCAGAAACAGGCATACCACCATGCTGCCGATGGCCACGGGAATGCCGAAATAGACCGCCTCCACGCTGTCCGGGAACGCGCCCTGCTGGGAGAGGGTTTCAATGAAGGCCATGGACAGCTTGGCCATGAAAAAAACGGCCACCAGCAGGCAGCCCACCAGTAGAATGTGCTTATAATGCTCGTCGCCGGGTCCGCGCTGGTGGGTCATGTGCACCATGTAGACGGATATCATCAGACAGACAAGAACGAGGGCGGCGCCGAGGCCGCCCGCAAAGAACTGACCCTGCTGTTCCAATGCCTGCATGGCGTTGAGCTTTTTCAGGTGCATGGGGGTGACCCGTTCTCCCTCGCGGAGGATCATTTCCCCTGATTTGATCTGATATAAAATCGGTTTGATATCGGCTTCCGCCCGGCGCTTCCGTTCTTCGGTTTCGCTTCGGTTCAGGGTGATGTTGGGGAAGATGAGTTTCTGGACCAGGGAGACGACCACGTTGCGCTGCTGGTAGCCGTGCTCCTTGAGCAGCGGATCACCAATGATCCGCACCATGGTCTTGGCCTGGTCGAGCCCGTAGAAAGATCTGAGGGTGTAAACGGTCTGTTCCGTCTTGTTCTGGAGACTCCGGAGGGTGATGCCGCGGTCCTGCTCTTTGAGCAGCAGCTCCTTGTTGGCCACAACGCCGTTGCTCTGCACCTCCTTGAGGATGTGCAGCATGGGCGCGGACAACGCAGCGTCGAATTTTTCACGTATCAGCAGGCCGTATTCCTCGTCGCTGACGGGGATTCCTATCAACTTTTCGAATTCCGGCTTGAGCATCAAGGCCTGCTGGTCCGCCGACGGGCTTGTGGACGCGATGGGTTCTGCGGTGGCGGCTTCGGCGGGCTGATCCACGCTATCGGTGCTGGTATAGAGGCTTCTCAGCAGCACAAAGGCCTGGGTGACGGACTGGGTGAGTTTTGCAGTCAGCAGCTTGTCGTGGTCGTAAACCGTCAAAACGGCGTTGGCTGCTTGCTGCCGCCGCTCTTCGGTGGCCGTTTTGTCCTCCACGAAAAAATCCTTGGGGGCCTTGATGTTCCGTTCAGCCACATCCCCCAATTGGTAACTGTGTTGCTTGATGACCAGGCTGGGATAGAGGATGGTGGTGAAAATAACCGTGATGGCCGCCAGAACGCCCCACCGCACGAACGTATCGCGATCTATGCCGGCGATGTTCTTATTCATATCGGTACCCATTGTTGGTTTGCGCCACGCCTGTCATGGATCTGGCGGCAGTGCCGGTGGAGGCCTATCGGCCGTTGCCGGGCGGTTGTCCCGCCTTTTTTCTGGCCGCGTCTCTCCGGTCATAAGCCCTGATGATTTCCTGAACAAGCTTGTGCCGCACCACATCGCGTTCCGTAAAATAGACAAACTTGATCCCGTCGATATTTTTCAGAATTTCAGCGGATTCGATGAGTCCGGAGGGCTTTTCCGCCGGCAGGTCCACCTGGGTGATGTCTCCGGTGATGACCGCTTTGGAGCTGAAGCCGATGCGGGTGAGGAACATTTTCATCTGCTCGGAGGTGGTATTCTGGGCTTCGTCCAAGATGATGAAAGATCCGTTGAGGGTGCGTCCGCGCATAAAGGCGATGGGGGCCACTTCAATCACGCCTTGGTGCATCAGGCCGGTTACCTTTTCAAAGCGCATCATATCGTGCAGTGCATCATACAGGGGCCGCAGGTAGGGGTCGACCTTTTCCGACAGATCTCCGGGGAGGAAGCCCAGGGCTTCGCCGGCCTCCACCGCCGGTCGGGTGAGAATAATTCTGTCCACCGTTCCCTTGGAAAGTGCGGCCACGGCCATGGCCATGGCAAGATACGTTTTACCTGTTCCGGCCGGGCCGATGCCAAAGACGATGTCGTGGTTCCGGATGGCTTCGATATACTCTTTCTGCCCGATACTACGGGGCGTGATCGCTTTTTTCTTGGCGGTGACATAGACCTTGTCCAGAAAGATGTCCTTCAAACGCAGCCGATCGTTTCCGCTGAGCATCTGGGTGGCGTAGTCGATATCTTGGGGAAAGACCGGATAATTTTCCCGGATCAGCTCATACAGCTGGTTGAGGATATTGCCAACCAGGGCCGTCTGGATAGGGTCCCCCTGGACGGATACCGTGCTGCCCCGGGCATCGATGACCACCCGGAGGGTGTCGGCAATCTTTTTCAGGTGGCGGTTATGCTCACCGAATAGCTGCCGGGCCGCATCGGCATCCGGAAAGGGGAATTGCTGCGTCGCATTTTGTTGGGCTGCGGTTGTCATATGGGTTCAACGGTCTGGTTTTTCTCCGGGCATTTTCCCGCCCATTTGCGACGGGTTCCGAATTGGTTGTTACCTGGTGGAACACGGCGGCATGCCTATTGTTTCGCCTCTTCCTATCATATCCTTTCCGCCGAATGCAAACGGCAAATCCATGGGCTCTCCAGTGGAAAAGGCCTTGACTCGCAACGGCACCTCTGCTAATTTAACTGCCTGATACGGCTTGATATATTTCCTGGCCAACCGGCGTTGCCGACGATAACCGGCCGGGAAGATAACACATTGGGGTGTTGGTCGGCATGGGGCCGCCGGCACGAAGGAGCGGTATGAATCTGTTCGACGTTGTGATCGTGGTGATCCTGTGCTTCTGCCTCATTCGGGGCGGATTCCGGGGGTTGGTCAAAGAGCTTTCCGCCATTGTCGGGGTGCTGGGCGGTTTTTACGCCGCCTACACCTATTATCCGTGGCTTGCAGCCGTGCTGACCCGGTGGATCTCCGATGCCGCTTACGCCAATGTGCTTGCCTTTCTGTTGCTGTTTTGTGGTATCTTCATTGTCGTATCCGTGTTGGGGCTCATTATCAGGTACGTGTTGAACCTCGTTTTTTCCGGCTGGATCGACCGGGTGGGCGGGGTCGCCTTCGGGGGCCTGAAGGGGGGGCTGATTGTTTCTGTCCTGTTTATCGTGCTCACCGCCTTTCTGCCAAAGGGCACCCGCTTGATCCAGGAATCCCGGCTGTCCCCCTATGTATCACTGTACTCCCGGGTGATGGCCGAAGTGATGTCCACGCAGATGAAGAGTGATTTTAAATACAAAATCGAGGAGTTGAAAAAAGGGTGGCAAACCAGAAAATAACGACCGAAGGCAATGCCCTGGACCGGCTGGCGGAACTGGTGGCCGTGTTGCGGGGGGAAAACGGGTGCCCCTGGGATCGGAAACAAACCCCCCGCACGATGGCGTCCAAGCTGCTGGAAGAGACCTACGAGCTGGTGGACGCCGTTTCATCCGGCAGCGCCGAGGATGTGTGCGAGGAATTGGGGGATGTGTTGTTTCACATTTTTTTTATTGCCCGGCAGTTCCAGGAGGAGGGCCGGTTTGATATGGCGGACGTGGCCGACGGCATCGTCCGTAAAATGATTCGTCGGCATCCCCATGTATTTAAAGACCATACGGCCGACAGCCCGGAAGCGGTCAAGCAGAAGTGGCACGAGATCAAGCAGGTCGAACGGGCCGGTCAAAGGGGCGGCTCGGTTCTCGATTCCATTCCGAAAATTCTTCCCGCCCTGATGCGGGCATACCGCGTTTCGGAACGCGCGGCCCGCAGCGGATTTGATTGGAACGCCATCGGCGGGGTGATGGAGAAGGTGGAAGAGGAGTGGGAGGAGCTTCGGGAGGCCTTTCGAACCCATGTGGAAACCGGCGGAGACAAACAGGCGGTGCGCCTGGAATTCGGGGATCTGCTGTTTACACTGGTGAACGTTGCCCGTTTTCTGGGCATTCAGCCCGAAGAAGCCCTGGGTGAGGCCATCGATAAGTTCGACCGCCGGTTTCGCCACATGGAAGCTGCCCTTGATCAGGGCCACAGGCGCCTTACCGAGCTGCATTCCACGGAGAAGGATGCCATGTGGGCGGCCGCAAAGCAGGCGACGACCGCCGGTTAATCGACGAAATCCCCCCGCTGAAACTTCTCGTAGGCGACTTGGGCCGTGAGGACGGTCTCGGTGGCGATGCGCTGCAAGGCCGCGTCCTGATCACCGGGGCTCCCGGCGACCGCCATCAACCCTTCGGCTTCTTCCTTGATCCGGGTTATCAGCGGTTCCAGGTCTTTCAGGGTCGCATCCGTCTTGCCCAGGTCGGTTGCATAGTGTTCCAGTAGCGACATCAATTGCTCGGTGCGGGACACAATTTCCTGGGAAGCGGCGGTTATGGGGGACAGATGCGTGGCCTGGGGCTCGTTCAATGCCTTGGCGTCCAGGGCGCTCCCTGCCTTGCCGGTTTTGGTCAGGGCCTCTTTCAAGGACGCCTGAAAATCTTCTCCGGGTGCCGTCTTGTTTCGTTTTCCGGACAACGGCGTCAAGGTTTCAAGCAACGGATCGATGCGTGTCATGCGGCATGCCTTTCTGGCTCGGTTCATGGGAAACAACAAACGCCCTTGGCAAAGGGCCGTTCCGACCGACATCAGAAAATGCAAAAAAAGGGCCAGTTTGAAATTCGGCCCTGTTAAATTAACAACATCTTGTTAACGTGACATTTTTAGATCATTGGCGTCGTTGGCGGAAGGTCTGCGGATCAGGTGCCCGGTAAAAAATGCCTAGATCAGATGATCTCACTGATGATGGCGCCGATCATTTTTTCCGCAACTTTTTCAGGGTTTACCTCGTAGCTACCTTCGGTGACCGCCTGTTTGAGGGCGTCCACCTTGTCGCTGCGAATATCCGGTGTTTGTGCGACGGCCTGCTTGGCGGTTTGCAGCTGTCGGGATTCCTGGCTGAGGCTGACCCTGTCGTCCTGAACCCGCTCCGGCTTCTTTTCATCCGCCTGTTGGGCCTGGGGCTCGGTGCGCTGCGCATCGGTGGTTTCGTTCAGAAACGCCTGATCGTATTTGCCGGTGATATTTCCAATGGTATTCATTTCATACCTCCATACAGGGAACTATCTTACAGCTCCATGTTTTTGTCAACCGCTTCCTTGGCCAGCTGTTCCAACCGCCTGACCAGATATTCCGGGTCGTCGACCTCCACGGTGTTGATGGTTTTTTCGTTGTTTTGGTCGACCACGTTGAAAATAAACTGGTTGCCGGTTCCGTTGAATCGGACGGGTTGTCCCAGTTCGTTTTCCAGCTTGTCCACGATTTCCTGCTCCACCTTGTCCTGGGGACCGGATTGGGTGATACGTTCCACAAGGTCCGCTGCCACCCGGTCGATGATGGCCTGGCGTTTGCCCTCGGCAGAGATGTTGATTTTGTCCGCCGCCGAAGGCTGGAACAAGGCCTTCTGCCTGTCCAGTATGCGGGCCTGGCTCAGCTGCTTGCTGTACACTTTCAGAACATTGTGTATCTGGTGACTGGGGATCTGCATTGAAAGCCCTGACTGGCGAAAGCGTCACCGGTGTTCCCGGCACCGTCGGTTGAGGGGGCACATCACCGGAATCTTCCGTTTTGGGCCCCCGAACAAATCCTTCTTGGCTATCCTATCGACCGGGGTCTGGAAAACCTTAAGAAAAAAATGCATTAGTCATCAAAATTCCCGGCAGGCCCTTTGTCCGACGTGATCGCGGCGGCGCGCCGGGCGATCTTTTCAGGGGTCCAGTCGTCTGGATTCTCGGTGCGGACCGCTTTGGCCCCCGGATTGTGAGAGCCGATGCCGGCAATCAGATCCAGGACGATGGGGGCGGTGTTTTCGGCGCCGAACACATTGACAATCATATTGTGAACGAATTTTTCGACCCGCGCGGCCATGCGATCACGGATTTCACGGGGCTGTCCCAGCAACTTGTTTTCAAAGGGAAGGTTCAGTTTTTTAAAATTGCCGCCCTTGATACCGTTTTCCGCGGCGTATGCCGCCATTTCCTGCCACAGTTTTTCGGACATGCCTTGGCCTTCCACCTTGCGGAAGTTGCCCTGGTCATCGCGCATGGCGTTGCCGTAATCGTTGACTTCCAGGCCCCAGGAGACCATCTGGAGCGCAGTGGCGACATTGGCCTTGGTGGTAAGGGTTTCCGCTGCGATGTGGCGCAACCGTTCCGAACTGTTCCCGGAGGTGCCGTGCTGTGCACCGGACACCTTGTAGGGCGCCAGGGCGTTATGAATGTCCCGGGTCAGCTCCACCTGTATGCCCTGATCGCTGGCTTCAATGCCGTGGGTGGTGCCGTTGTTGAGGGCGATCCAGTCCGGAAAGATGCCGTGGGCGTTGAGTCCCTGGATGAGAAAGGAAGCCTCCTCAACGGTCGAAAGTCCTGTTTTCCCTTTTATCTCACCAACTTCTGTTTCGATCCCGGCCCACGCCGGGACATGGGGGGCCAGTGCGATGTTGGCCTGGAGGTTCTGGTCGTCGGGCAGATGGGATGCGTCAATGGCGATGGAGGTGATGCCGGCTTCGAAAAGGCTCGGGATTTCCGTTTTGGCGGCCGCGATGTCCGATTGGCTTTTGATGCCGTAATGGTCGGCATGAATGGCCACGGGGATCGTAATGCCCAGTTCGTTGCAAAGGGCGTCGACGGTGCGTGCGATGTTCCAGTAATTGATGGCGCAGTAGGCGTTGGCTCCGCCTTCACTTTTCGCGATTTCAATGATGATGGGGGCATTCGCCTTTTGGGCTGCCATCAGGGCGCCTTTGATGACGAAATAACTGCGTCCGTTGGCTGCGATGCAGATGGCCTTTCCTTTTTCCAGCATGGCCCGGTCGATGTATTTGCCGCTGACGATCAGTGCCTTGGAATTGGGAAAGAGCCTGGCGATGTTGGGTGGCCGGCCGATTTCCAGGGCGGTTTGGAATGCGGGCGTGTCGGTGAGGGTATTTGCAGGCATGGCGTTCCTCCTGTGGCGTTATGGGTGAATAATGGAATATCCCGGCATCTGGTAAAGGGCCCGGACATGGTGACTGAGTGTGTCCGGCAGGTAACGCCCCCAAATTTTGATGGGGATTTCGTCGATGTGAACCGTCGGGCTGAGGCCGACGGCAATTAAATACTCTATCAGGTACTCGATGTTGATGGGAATATTTCCGTAAAGATGCTGTTGCCGCCGCTGCTGGAAAATGCGGGCTTCATGCATGGACCGACCGATTTCGGACTCAACCAGTTCATCGAAGCTGATGAGAATGATATCTACCTGCAAAGTACGGGCCCCTGAGTGCATGAAATCCTTGAAGTCTTCGGCGAGCCGGTTTTCCGGAAGCCCCCTGTTACGGAACATGGCCGGGTTTTTTCGGCTGTCGAACCGGCTGATGATTTCAGAGGGATCGACTTGCAGCTCGACAATGTAATGGATTGCGTTGTAGTTGCCCGCATGCGTTTCTTTTTCGATGATCGTGGCACCGGGGAACCCGGCGATGAGCGATTCGAAGGCATCTTCTGATATGCCGTTGCGGATGACCTTGATGCCGATGACATCCGAGATGGTCATGGCTTCCACGGGCAGCGTGAGCCCTTTGCGGCGAATCGTGCACATGTGTTTTTCTTCCTTGCAGGCCAGCAGATCGGCGGTCGGGGAATCCTGGCACGGCCGATGGTCGCATGACGGCGGCATTGCCTCCTGCACGGTCCGCATGATGTGCAGGGCGGCATATCGGCTTGTTTTCTCCGCAATGCGCTTGACCCGTTTCATTCGACACATGCTGACCATCCGGCCGCTTTTCTGGTGATAGATGTGTCCCGCCATGGGAGAGCCGATGTAATGGTATTCTGGCATCTTCCGGTACGTTTCGATCAGGTGTCGAATACGCTCGGTAGGGCTTTCGGCGGTGGCGCAGATAAAGTCTTTCAGTTCCTTTTTGGAACACACCGTTTTTCGCAGAACCATCGTGTCGGTGAGGCGTTGGTTGAGTGCCGCGGCAAAGCAACGCAGTTTTTCCCACGCGGCGTAGCTGTCATAGGTGATGATACGGGTGATCCGAAGCGGATCATCCGCCGCCGGCTTGTCCGAGAGCCATCTATTGGTGATGTCGAACAGTTCATCTCTGTGTAAAAAAGCGGTGATGTACATCTCTATGCATCTCTGCCGGTCATCGAGTGTCCGTTCTGGCTACAAGGTCAACAATGAGCGGCTTGGTCCCGCAAGGGGTTGCGGGCTATGCATAGGTGTCGACAAAGGCGCCGATATCCGATAAGCCCGAGGACGCCAATCGCCGCGCCTTGGTATAGGTTGTTGAAAGGCCTTCATCCTCCGCGGCATAGCGCAGATAGTGCGCCCCCTGAAACGCCGGGGCATGGTGGCGCACCTCCCGCTGTTGCCGGTATCCGCCCGTTTGACCATCAAAGCCGCCCGTTGCTCCCTGGGGCGGCGTCCGCTGGAACAGGTCGGGAAGGTACGGAATGATGCCGTATTGTTCTGTCAGGACCATGTGATGTCAAGACCTCTCCGGCGTTCATGTTTCGCCGTAAGTTTTCTTTTTATCATACAATGATGCTTGTATAAACAAAAATAGGGATGAAAGCGGCACATGCAACCCATGGCGTTTGGGGCAAATAAACTATCGTTTGACAATCCGACCTGTTTGTGTAGATTTGTCCTGCCGGGCGGCCCGGTCACCGGGACCGCGGGAAGGGAGCGGAACGTGCCTACTATATTAAAGAAAATTTTTCGAAAGACCCGTTTGCCTTTTATCGTTTCCAAGAAGCGTCGGTGCCGGGTCTGGATGGTTTTATTGGTGGCCGCGGCCGGGGTCTTTTTATGTGCCTGCGCCAAGCGGCCTGCCCCGCCGGATGAGGCACCCCGGGCCCGGGCCGGCGGTCCCCTGTTTATCGCGGCCGAACGTCTGTTTGGGCAGGGGGCCTACGACGAGGCCCTGGCGGCCTACCAAGCGTACGTGGCGGGTGGCATGCAGCAGCCCGGCGTGGATGCCGCACTTGCGAAAATTGCCGCCATCTATTTTTCGCGGGGGAATTACCCGACGGCCCGCGAATTTTATTCCCAGATGATACGGCGGTTCCCCGAAAGTCCGTTGACGACCCAAGCGAAGATCCAGGTCCTGTTCTGCCTGTATCATGAAGCGGACTACGAAAGTCTTGTCGAAACGGCCATGACGTTTCGGCTGGAGACCTTGCCCCGGGCCGACCAGGCGCGGGGATATGCCCTGGTGGGGGATGCACAGATGGCGTTGGGTCGTTTCACGGAAGCGGTGGAGGCCTATGGGCTGGGCCTGTTTTATGCCGGAGGCGGGGAGCGGGAGGCTGCCGAGAAGCGGATGGAAGACGCCATCGGGCATCTTTCCGCCAAAGACATCGAAGCGTTGCTGCAACGCGGCGGCGCCCTGCCGCGGGATCTGCTCATGTACCAGCTGGGGCGGCATTACCTGCAGGAGGATCGGGATCAGGCGGCCCATGAGATGCTGACGGCTTTCGTGGCGGCCTATCCGCATCATCCCCGTGCCGACGCCATGCGGGCGGCATTGGCAAGGATTGACGGGAAGCGTGATTACAACCGGTTTTCCATCGGCTGCCTTCTGCCCATGACCGGCGCGTACAGCAGTTTTGGCAAGCGCGCACTCAGGGGCATCGAGCTGGCGGTGAGCCTCTATGGCCAGCAATTTCCAGAGGTGCCCTTGCAACTGGTGGTCAAGGATACGGCTTCAGATGCCATGGGGGCCGTGTCGGCTGTCCGGGAGCTGGCGGAGGCCCGGGTGGCCGCCATCATCGGTCCCCTTGCAACGGCCCCGGAGGCCGCGGCGGAAGCTCAACTGGCCGGTATCCCCATTGTCACCTTTTCTGGAAAGGAAGAGATCGCCGCCACCGGCCCCTATGTGTTCAGCAATTTCCTGACGCCCCGCGCCCAGGTGCAGACGCTTGTGGCCTACCTTTCAGGGGACTTGGGGGTCCAACGGTACGCCATTCTCTATCCGGATGAAAAATACGGGCACACCTTCATGAACCTTTTCTGGGACGAGGTGATCAGCCACGGGGGGATTGTGGTCGGATGCGAGCCCTACCCGGTGGATGCAACCGATTTCGCCGATTCCATTCAGAAGATGGTGGGATTGTACTACGCGGTTCCAGAAAGTATCGCTCCGCTGATCCATTCACAATCGGAATTGTCGGAGGAAGTTTTATCCTCTGGTGCAACGCCGGCGGATACGGCGTTGCACCCGCCCGATGGGCCGTTTTCGACGAATGCCGGGGCGTTGTCGCAGGCTGCGGACGGCGCGGCATTGGCGGAGGAGTTGATGACAGGGGAAGGGGATTATCATGTGGCGCCGCCGCCTGAGCCCCTGGCGGTGGTGGATTTCGAGGCGCTGTTCATACCAGATGCGCCCAAGAAGGCGGGGCTTGTGGTCCCCCAGCTTGCCTACCATGATGTTGAAAATGTTTATTTTCTGGGCACGAATCTCTGGCATTCGGATGAGATGATTCACATGGCGCGTCGGTATGTTCAGAACGCCATTGTGGTGGACGGATTTTTTGCCGACAGCCCCCTTCCGGTGGTGCGGGATTTTGTCGACGGTTTTCAGGCGGTGTTCGGGATGACGCCGGGGTTTATCGAGGCCATCGGTTATGATACCGCGCTGATGCTCTGCCGCCTTATCGGCGCAGGTGACATCCAGTTCCGCAGCACCATCCGGGAACGCCTGTTGGAGATGCCACCCTTTGAAGGGGTGACCGGCGCCACCACCTTTTCAGAGACCGGAGAGGCGCTCAAGCAATTGTATCTTCTCCAGATCAAGGGCGGAGAGTTCCGGCCTTTGGCGCCGTCCGGCAGGCGCCGTTCCCGCCCATGAGTCTTGCCTACAAGGCATATGTCGGTCTTACGGCCGGTGCCTATTTTTCTCTGCTTCCTTTTTACCGGTGCTGGAAACGGTTTTCTGCGTCCGCACGGGAAGCGTCTTTCCCCCAACGGATGGGTGACTATTCAGACACAACGGTCCGGTCCGTCCATGGAACACCACGCGTTTGGCTGCATGCCGTTTCCGTTGGGGAGGTGCGGGTTGCCCAGGCGGTGATGAGCGCTTTGTCCAAGCACTGCCCCGCTGCCGCCTTTATTCTCTCCACCACCACAGGGCACGGCAAGGCCGCCGCCGCTGCCGCCGTTTCCGGCAGTCGGATAACGAGCGTTTATGCGCCCGCTGATTTTCCGGCATCTGTGAGAAAAGCCCTGAAGAAGTTCCGTCCCGATATCCTGGTCTGCATGGAAACGGAAATTTGGCCCAACTGGCTGATGGCCGCGGCGCAGCTGGGGATTCCCACCGCCATTGTCAACGGTCGTTTGTCGGTGCGCTCCATTCGCACCTATAAAAAGGTGCTGCCGTTGATGCAGACGGTTTTGGGCGGCGTGGGCGCTTTCAGCATGATTCATGGCGCCGACGCCGAGCGGATTGTTCAGCTGGGGGCGGATCCAAATCGCATTTTCATTAACGGAAACGCGAAGTTCGACCTTTTGTCGGAGCCCCTTGCGCCAGCAGACCTTCGGATGCTTTCCGAGCGCTACGGCGCTTATCCGGGGCGACCCGTCGTGGTGGCCGGCAGTGTGCGGGGTGACGAACCAAAGATGGTGCTGGCGGCTTTCCGTCAGGTCCAGGCGGCTTTTCCGGACGCCCTTTTGATTCTGGTGCCGCGTCATGTAACGCGGGCCGGGGAAATACAAAACTTGGTGCGCTCCCTGGGGTTTTCATGCCGGCGGGGCAGTGATCTGGTGTCGCCGGGAAAAGCTGACAAGGCCGATGTGATCGTGGTGGACGTGATGGGGGAACTAAAGGCTTTGTATGGGATTGCGCGCTTGGTGTTTTGTGGCGGCAGCCTGGTGCCCCTGGGGGGGCAGAATGTGTTGGAAGCGGCGGTGTGGGGAAAACCGGTTTGCTATGGCCCCCATATGGATGATTTCCCGGATGCCAAGGAGTTGTTGGCGCAATGCCGCGGTGCCGTCCAAGTGGACGACGCGGCGGGATTGGGCAGGGCTTTTCTGAAGCTGTTGCAAGATCCGGAGGCGGCCAGTGCCATGGGCCGCCGGGCCAGGGCGGCGGTCATGTCCCGGCGGGGTGCCGCCGACAAGCATGCGCAGGTGATCTGCCGCCTTCTTTCCGGCCGCCGGCATCCATGACGGTTGCCGGCGCGGCGGGTAGTGATCGATGGTTTCTACGCGGTGTGTTCCACGAGCAGCTGAATGCTCTTTCGGCCGTTCCACCGGTTCCAGCGCAGGCGGAAGGCCACGTCCTTATAAACGGTCGGCGGCGTCTCATCTGGAGCAACGTTGAACTGGATGGCGTTGAATGCCGTTTTGGGGGAAGCGCCCCGGCTGGTCAGTTTCAGTTGGCGGTGGCGGCCCCCCACAATCCTGGAAAAAGAGACGGTGATATTGTGTGCCAGAAACAGCGGCTCCGGGTTTTCCGGGCCGAATGGTTGTAAGGTTTCCAACTGGGAAATCAGCACCGGTGTGATGTCTTCCAGGCGCAATACGCGGTCAATGGCCACCTGTGGGATGAAATCGTCCGGGCGGGTTTTTTCGGTGACGGTTGCTTCAAAACACCTGCGAAAGGCGTTGATTGCGTCCGCTTCGATGGTCAGGCCCGCTGCCATGGCATGACCGCCGAAACGCACCAGGTGGTCGCTTGTTTTTTTCAGCCCGTCCAGCAGGTGAAAACCTGGGATGCTTCTTCCGGATCCTTTGCCGATACCGTTTCGCAGGGAGATGAGGATAACAGGGCGGTAATACCGGGCCACCAGTTTGGCGGCAACGATGCCCAAAATGCCCTCATGCCAATCGGGATGCTGGAAAACCATGGCATTTTGTTGCAGTGTTTGGGGGTTGTCCCGGATGAAGCCGAGAATATGGGCCAAAACAGCCTGTTCAGCGGATTGCCGGTGCCGGTTGAGCCGGTTGAGGAGGCCGGCGATTCGGTGGGCCTGCTTGGCGTCCCGGGTGGTGAGAAGCCGGATTGCGCTTGCTGCGTGGGCCATGCGTCCGGCCGCGTTGATACGGGGTGCCAGGCGAAAAGCAATGTCTTCAGCGGTGACGGCATCTGGGCCAATGCCTGCCGCCTCCTGAAGGGCGGTCAGGCCGGGGCGGTCTCCCCTGTTGATGACCGCGATGCCGGTGCGGGTGAAGATCCGGTTTTCACCCCGCAGGGGAACGATGTCGGCCACGGTACCGATGGCCACCAGATCGCATAGGGATTTAAGGTTCGGTTCCGTGCCGTTTTCCCAGAACCCCTTGCTGCGTAAGTGTTGCCGAAGGCAGATGAGCAGGGTGAAGGCGACGCCTACCCCGGCCAGGCCGTCGAAGCCCGCACGGCAGTCCGTGCGCATCGGGTTGATGACGGCTTCGGCCGGAGGCGGGGTGGTGGGCAGCAGATGGTGGTCGGTGACGATCACGTCGATACCGGCATCACGGGCGACATCCACCGCCGCGTGGCTGGTGGATCCGCAGTCCACGGTGACGATCAGGTTGACGCCCTTGGGGATTGCGAGGCGTTCAATATGGGAGGGGGACAGCCCGTATCCTTCCTTGCCCCGGTGGGGCACGTAATAGGAGACATCGGCACCGACCTGGCGGAAAAAATCATACAACAGCGCTGTGGCCGTCACCCCGTCCGCGTCGTAGTCTCCGAAAATCAGGACTCGCTCATGGTTTTCAATCGCTTTGTGGATACGACGCACCGCCTTGTCCATGTCCTTGAGCCGTGAAGGTGATCGCAATTGGCCCAGATGACAGTGCAGAAAGTCCGTGGCGGTATCCGGCGTGGACAGCCCCCGATTGGCCAACACCGCCGCCGCCGCCGGATGAAAACCGAGGGCACGGGAAAGCGTTTCCACCACCGTGGGGTCTGGCGATAATATGTGAAAACGGATTTGCATGCGCGCCGGGGTCAGAAGGTTGGGGATGACGGTTTGTTTCAGGCTTCCGCCATATAACCTAATTGGCACTTGGCTGCAAGTAAGGTTTGATGCCGCATGGACATTGCCGGCGCCTTTTGTGTTGAAAAGGCCGCTGCGATGGTGATACCCTTCTAGAAAATGCGGCCCTTTCCGGGATTGTTCTGCCGGTGAAAGGCCGCTCTGGGACAAAAACACAAACAGAACGGTGTGCCGGGGGGAGGAAATTGCGTTGTACGCGAAAATCATACAGGATCGACCGGCGGGAAATCCATTTTGTGAGATTTCTTCTCGAAGCATATGAGGGCATTGCGGTGATGTCCACGGTGGACCGCTTCGCCGGAGTGATCACCCTGTCCATTGCGCCGGGTTGTGAAGAAGAGGTGTCGGCCCTGATGCATTCCCTTGAGGGGGAAATGCACATGGAGGCGGTGGCGCCGGGCGACGGTGCGCTTTTTGCTTGACGGGCGTGCCGACGGTTCTTCTGTTCCGGCATTGGGTCGGAGAGCCGCTGCAAAACTTTGAATCTATGGTGATAAAAGACAAGAATAAGGTGTGATGAAAAAGAACTATCTGTACATACAGACCATCGGCTGCCAGATGAACGTGTACGATTCCGAAAAGATCGCCCAGGGGCTGGGTGCGCTCGGGTTCGAGCAGACGTTTTTGCTGCATCGGGCCGATGTTATTATACTCAATACCTGTTCCATACGGGAAAAGGCGGAGCAGAAAGCGTTCAGTTTTCTGGGGCGCCTTGCGGATTTGAAGAAGAACAAGCCGTCCCTGATCATCGGCGTGGGGGGGTGTGTGGCGCAGCAGGAGGGAGAGCGCATTTTTAGACGGGTTCCCCATGTGGACCTGGTGTTCGGAACTTATGCCGTTGCACGGCTGCCGGAGCTGGTCGGACGGATCGTCCGGGACCGGTGCCGTGTGCTTGACGTTGTGCCGGAGCGGACCATCATCGAGGGGCCGCCCCTGGATGCCGCGAATGGGGACGGGCGCCCTTCGCGTTTTGTGACGGTCATGCGGGGATGCGATAATTTTTGCGCTTATTGCGTGGTGCCCTACGTGCGAGGCCGTGAAGTCAGCCGCCGGCCAGAGGACATCGTTGCCGAAGTGGAGAATTTGGTGCGTTCCGGGGTGCGGGAGGTTACCCTGCTGGGGCAGAATGTTAACAGCTACGGCAAGAAGGAGGGGCTTTGCTCCTTCGCAAAGCTTTTGGAGAAAGTGAATGGGGTGCCGCAATTGCAGCGCATTCGGTTTACGACATCCCATCCCAAGGACTTGTCGGACGAGTTGATCGATGCCTTTGCACGTCTTGACAAGCTGTGCCGACACATCCATCTGCCCGTGCAATCCGGTTCGAATCACATTCTAAATCGCATGAACCGCCGCTATACCCGTGAAGATTACCTGGATAAATTGGCGCGCCTGCGTGCGGCCTGTCCCGGCATTGCCGTGACGTCCGATTTCATTGTCGGGTTTCCCGGTGAAACGGACTCCGATTTTCAAGAAACCCTTGGGTTGATCCGCCAGGTGGCCTTTGACGGCGTGTTTGCCTTCAAATACTCGGACCGGCCCAAGGTGCCGGCGGCTACCTTTCCGGACAAGGTGCCCGAGACTGAAAAGGCGGCGCGTCTCCAGCAGCTGTTTGATGTACAGGCTGATATTACCCTGGGAAAAAACCAGGCGCTTGTGGGGTCGCTGCAAATGGTGCTGGTGGAGGGGGACGGTCGCAGGCCGAAAGGTGCCACGGAGGATGTGCCCGACAAGGCGCCGCAATGCACCGGGAGAACGTCGTGCAATAAGGTGGTGAATTTCTCCTGGCCCCCGGAAGACCTGTCCGGACACAAACCCCGGGTGGGAAGCATGGTGGCTGTTTGTATTGAAAAAGCGTTGCCCCACTCCCTCTTGGGGCGCCCGCAAAAGGACGCCTCCCGGGCTGTGCACATGAAAGGAGCGCGCAGTTATGCTGCATAGGGCACAGATCGTCGGCCTTACCATGGACCCGGCGTCCAACAACCCCATCATCATGCTGAAAGTCGCCGAAAAAGAAGAGTTGATTCCCATATGGATCGGCCTTCTCGAAGCCACTTCCATTGCTTCAGCGTTGCAGAAAATATCTTTCGAGCGTCCCATGACCCATGATCTTTTCAAAAACGTAATGGGGCGGCTGGGCGTCGATCTGCTGAAAGTGGAAATCTGCGACCTGAAGGAAAACACCTTTTTCGCACGGATTCATTTCTCTTCGGCTGCCGGGCAGTTTGACATGGACGCCCGGCCGAGCGATGCCCTTGCCATCGCCCTGCGCTTCGGTGCCCCGATCTTCGTGGACGACAAAGTCGTGGAACGGTCCGGGGCCGGCAAGCACGAGGGAGAAGTCCTGGACAACAGCCGGGAGGGAAAGAAATGGGCCGAATATCTTGAAAGCCTTTCCCCGGAAGATTTTGGGAAATACAAGGTGTAAGGGGCGCATCCCGTGTTCTCGGCGCAGCCGGTGACCCCGTCCCCCATGGTTCCGACACGCCACAGCCCACGACATTGCAGGTGTTTGCGGTGAATGACAAAAGGATTGACAATGTGGTTGTTTTATAATACGAGACTTTATTGACATCTGCAATGCCAATGTCCAACCTGACGGAATCTCACTGTGTGCCTCGTACTCGCCATTGATGATGAGACGGCCATCCTTGAAATGCTTCGAAGAGCGTTGACGCTTTTTGGTTTTCGCGTGGAGCTTGCGGAGACAGGTGAGGAAGGTGTTGAAAAATTTGACAAAAATGATGTGGACGTGGTTATCACCGATATCTTGATGCCGGGATTGGACGGTGTCGGGGTGCTGGAGCATATTCGAAAGTCCGCCCGGGCCAATACGCCTGTTATCGGCATTTCGGGTACGCCTTGGCTGCTGCAGAAGGACCGGTTCGATTTGATCCTCGACAAGCCCTTCTCCATCAAAATCTTGATCGATTCCGTAAAATCCTTCTGCCGGGACCAGAAAGATTTCCAGAAAGATTCCTTCAGCGTTTGAGCCCTTCCTGCTCCGCAGCGCCCGCGATTTTCCCGAAAGATTCCGTTTTTCCTGCTATCGCCTGGGGGCCAGAAAATGCGTCTATGCGCGGCTGTCGGCATTCGAGTGGCCGCCGCCATTATTTCTGGCCGCTGCAATGATGCGTTCCAGAATGGTGTCAAGGCTTGTTTCCGGGGCAAACCCAATGAGACGTCTTATCTTTTCGATGCTGGGTACTCTGCGCTGCATGTCTTCAAAATCTTTATCAAATACATCTTCGTAGGGCATCAGCCGGATGGCGGACCCGGAGGCGGTCATCCGGACGATTTTTTCCGCCAGGGTTTTAATGGCGATTTCCTCGGTTCCCCCCACGTTGAATACCTCCCCAGCGGCTTGCTCCGTGTCCATGAGCATCAGCAATGCCCGGACCACATCTTCCACGTAGGTAAAGGTGCGGGTTTGGGTGCCGTCTCCGTAAACCGTCAGGGGAGCGCCGGTGAGCGCCTGACCGACAAGCCGGGGGATCACCATGCCATAGGCGCCGGTCTGGCGGGGGCCGACGGTATTGAACAATCGCACGATGATCGCCTCGAGTCCCTTTGTACGGAAATAGGCGAGGGCGGAAAACTCATCCATCAATTTTGATGCGGCATAGCTCCACCTGAATTTGCTCGAAGGGCCGTAGATGATGTTGTCCGTTTCCACAAGCGGGGCATGGGTGTGTTTTCCATACACTTCCGAAGAGGAGGTCAGTAGCACCCTCTTTTTCAGTTTTGCGCAAAGATTAAGTATGATTTCTGTGCCTTGTATGTTGACCCGGATCGATTCAAGCGGGTTGTCGAGGATGTAGCGAACCCCCACGGCCGCGGCAAGGTGGAAGACCACATCGCAGGCGTTGACCAGATCGAACACCAGGTCGAAATTCAGAATACTGTCCGTATGTACATGAAGCCGTTGTTGCAACCGCTTGTCTTTCCGCAGGTGCGCGATGTTCGTCAAGGTGCCGGTGGCCAGATTGTCGATGATGTATACCGTGTCGCCTCTTTTCAGGCAGGTGTCGGCAAGGTGGGAGCCGATGAATCCCGCGCCCCCGGTTATCAGCACCTTCATGAATCGCTCCCGTTGGGTTGAGTGTTGTGTTTTGCAGCATCAGTATACGATCCGGGGGCGATTGGCAACGCCTTTGTCGCCCGGGGACCGGCAGGAGGGGCTATGGCCGCGGCTGCCCATGGGCCGTCAATGGGTGAACACGCCGTTTTCGTAAATAACCTTTTTCCCGCCGCCTGCAAGGAGGGCCGTTACTTTTTTCTTTTCCGTGTTGACAAGGTCCCAATGCAGGGCCGAGTCATTGAAGCCCAGGGCTTGCTTTTTCTTTCTTGTCAGTTCCGCGGGCGGTCCGCTGTAGGTGTCCGCATAGGCGGCGCCTACTGCGATATGGCAGTTGCCGTTGGGACCGCCGAAATTCTCGTCAAAGAGGGTGTCCGCCATATACCGGTCGATTTTTGAGAAACGTTTGTCGGTGAGGGAGAATTCGCCGATTCTGCTTGCGCCCCTGTCCATGGCAAGTTGCTGTCGGACAAAGGCTTCTCCGGTTTCCGCCGAGATCCCTACGGCCGATCCCCTGGTGAATTCCAAGCGGACCCCCGTTACGAAATTACCGTTTCGGTAGGAGGGCTGGTCGGCATAATAGACGCCCTTGGTGCCGCGCCAGTCCGGCGAAAGAAACAATTCGAAACTTGGGATGTTGTGTCCGGAAAGACCGATCCATTGTCTTTTTTCACCCGGTGTGACGATAAGATCGATGTTGGCGGACTCAATGTGGAATTGTTTTACCCGCAGCCGGTTCAGCCAGGTTTTGATGCGGCCTGCTTTGGTGTAAACATCGTGCCAGAGTGCCACGGGATTCCGCCTGTTGAGGTAGCAGGCCCTGACGATCTGACGGGTGTAATCCGTTGGTGAAAGGTTGGCATGGGCGGCCAGGGCGGCGGTGGGATACAGGCACAGGGTCCAGCTGAAGGCACCTTGCGCTTCGCGCGCGTCGAGAATGTCCCGCAGCGGTTTTCGGGCCAGCACTGTTTGCCCGATGCGTTTCGGGGCAACATGGGCCAAATGCGTCAGGGATGTTGGTGCGAGAACATGAATGGCTCCTGCCAGATGCCGATACAGCTCTTCTTCTCCCGGTGGCTGGAAGGTGAGCTGTTTCGGAACGGCGGTTTCAAAAAAGCGTGTTTCCATCAAAGGCGTCAGGCTTGCCCGCTGGATGGGGTTTAGCCCCATACGCAGTAATTTCTCAAACAGTATTTCCACCAGTCTCACCGCCGGCAGATCATACCGTATCAATATCGCCCCGTTTTTTTTCAAAGGGTTGCGGCGGGATTGCTCCAAACCCCAGATGAGGACATCGGCGTAGCGTTGCAGCTGTGTTTCGGTCAGCATGGGATGGGTTCCTTTTGCTCCAGGTCGGCCCTGCCGGGCTTGTGCGTTGCAGCGTGGGGCGCTTTTTGCCAAAGGACAGTAGCTAAAAACGTGGCAGGGGTCAACCATGGGCGATACGCGGCACTTTTCAGGCACGAAAATTTTTCTTGATTTGTTTTTCGGTTTTTGAGATTAAGAAACGAATTTATAGACCACAGCCCATGCACGGGAAATGCTTCGGCCGATGCGGCATCGGTCGGCGGCACCGACTTCATCCGATTCACTGCATGGGAATATCCCGCCGTATCTGTTAGAAGGGTCGTGACCATTTCTACGACAGTCAGGTATCCGCTCCGGTGTTGTTGCATGCTTTTTCTTTTCGGGTGCTGCTGTCTATTGCCCGCATGCGGGTTGGTGGCGACCACTTGCCTGGTGACGGCCGGGGTGGTGAAGACCACCTGTGCGGCAACAAAGATGGCAGGAAAGAGTGCATGCTTTGTGGGGGATGTCGCCTTTGATGTGGTGACCGCTCCCTTGCATTGGTCGTTTACGCATGATGGGCTGGAATCCATTGACGGGGTTTCGCCCCGGGAAGCCATTCGTGGGCAACGCGTGAGGTCAGCGCCCTATGTGGTGAACGGCAAACGCTACGTGCCCATGTCGGTGGCAGCCGCCCGGGAGTATCGAAAAGAAGGAATTGCCAGCTGGTATGGTGCGGAGACATATGCGACCAGGGGCGGAAAAATGACGGCCAACGGCGAGGCGTTTTGCCCCGAAGCACTGACCGCCGCACATAAACATCTGCCGTTGCCGTCCATTGTGCGGGTGACGAACCTGAAAAACGGGCGCGTCTTGGTGGTGCGGGTCAATGATCGCGGGCCCTTTGTCGTTGATCGGCTGATTGATTTGAGCGCCGGGGCTGCAAAAAAACTTGGTTATTACGAAGAGGGCACCACCCGGGTGCTGGTGGAAGTTGTGGCGGTTGGACCTTGTGGCGCCACGGGACCGGGCGGCGCGGGGCAATGCAGTTCTTGAAAACTTCAGGTTTCAGGGGACCAGATTCCAGGGGATAGCGGATACCAGCCGATGTGCCTTGGAACACCGGATGTGGAGGCCGATATGGAAAAGGAAACGTTGCAGGGTGGCTATTACAGGGATTCCATCGAAGAGATCGGCATCAGCGAAGAGATGCTCGAAGATCCCATTGCTTCGTGGCGCCATGAAAAAGAGACCCTGCGCAAGAAACTGTTTGGACGGACCGAAACTCCGTTTCTACTGTTGGGGGCAGGCCTTGTGGTGTTGATCGTGCTTTTCCTGGTGATGGTGCCAAAGGGGGGAGCTGGAAACGTCGATACATTGTTACAGGGCCTGTCCCGGCGGTTGGAGGCGATGGAAGGCCAATTGGCCACCCTGACCGCCGAGGCGGAGAAAATTGCCGCCGTGGAACGTCAGCTGGGCGCGTGGGGAGCCACCCTTGCCCGCCTTGAAAGCGTCGATGCCGGGACGGTTTCGAGAATGGATCATCTGGCCGAAGAGATGGTTCTTCTGAAAAAGGAAATGGAGGCATTGACGGTAAAGGCGGCGGCTGCAACCCCGTCCGCAGGTACGCTCGCACCGCGATCGCCGTCGCCTTCCGGCGCAGCACCTGTCTATCACCAGGTGCAGTCCGGTGAGAATCTGTTTCGTATCAGCCAACGGTATAAGATCAGTGTCGACGCCCTTCGGCGCCTGAACAACCTTTCGGCCAAGGCGGATATCTATCCCGGCCAGAAATTAGTGGTGAAAAGCGGTACCAACTGATTAAGACGGCTCCTGCCGGCGCTGCAGACGGCTGGTGGGGCCGTGCGGCCGACGCTTTTCGACTTGATCGAAAGCCCATGATGGACGCTTCCCGGGGAGGCTCCCATGCAACGGTTTCTTTTAGCGATGGCCCTCTTTTTCCTTCTGATACCCTGGGCGGTGATTGCTACCGCATGGGGGGAGACCTGCTACATCTGGGTCAACCAGGAGGGCGTTTCCTGCTATTCAAATGTGTCCCCGCCCGGAAAGGGCACCGCGTTCGATGTGGCCTTTACGACGATCGACCGCCCTTCAATAGGCCCTGATGCCGCCGAACCCCTCGGCGGCGAAACCCCCCAGGTGCGGCTTCTGAAAGTTCCGCCATCGCATCAGCCTCAAGACGCGTTGTTCCAGGAAGTGTTACGGCGCCGCATTCGCCGGCACCAGGCGGCGATTGCGCACATCACCACCTGCCTACGGTCACATCCGCATGACCGGCGGCTTCGTACCAGCCTGACCATTAAGAAACGGTATTTGGCAAAAGATTTGTTGCAAGCGCGGCCTGCAATCGGAAACGAGACGCCGGAAACGCCTTCCCAGGGTCGGCCGTAAAAAAGAAGAGGCGGCCCCGGGGTGTTTGCACGTTGCCGGTGGCGACGGGGATAGGCATCGCCTGTCTCTTTTCCGCAGCG
Organism: Desulfobacterales bacterium; assembly: GCA_963678885.2. Lineage (GTDB taxonomy): Bacteria > Desulfobacterota > Desulfobacteria > Desulfobacterales > JAFDDL01. The sequence continues at coordinate 165,355 of CAXXFG010000005.1, forward strand.
GATCAATACGGAGCTTTATATGCCGGAAACGCGAAAAGGGTTCACCTTGGTCGAACTTGTGGGCGTGCTGGCCTGCCTGGCCGTGTTGGCCGCGGTGGCCGTGCCGAACTGGAGGGCAACGTGGTGGCCGGTGTACCGACTCAATGGCGCCGCCCGGCAGGTGGTGGGCGATTTGCGGTATGCGAGGATGCGGGCGGTGACCACACAGCGAACCTACCGGTTGCAATTGGTGCCCGATGAAAACGCCTATCGCATCGACCGTCGGGTGTCTGAAGGGCCACCCGCCGAATGGGAGCAGGAGGGGCAACGGCGGGTGCTTGGAACACGCGGGGCCGATGCGTTTTCCGGTGTGCGCATTGCCGGCGCCACTGTGGAGGCAGTTGTCATGACGCCCACCGGCAGTATGAGCTGGGGGAGCATTATTCTTTCCAACGACCGGGGAGGAACCGTCCGGATTGTCTGCTCCTCTGGGGGGCGCATCCAACTGGTCCGGACGCAGGCCGGTGGCTGACGGCGTGTTTTGCGGCAAGGTGTGCCGAAGACGAAATGCGTTACCGCGGTGAAAACGGCAGGTGAGGAGGGGGCATGGAGGGGTGTAATGCGGCAACAGACAATGGGTTTACACTTCTTGAGGTCGTTCTGGCCATGGCGCTGTTCGCCGGGTGCCTGCTCGGATTGACGGCCATGACTGCCGGCGTCATGCGTTGCAACCAAACGACCCGTGAGCGAACAGTGGCACTTCAGCTGGCCAAAAACCAAATGGAACGTTTCGGCCAGTGTGCTTACGCCGACATCCGGAGTGCCGTTGCGCACGCCCTGGCAGAGGACGGATCGGAGGGAACGGGTCGTTTCACAAGGCAAGTGGTGGTGCGCGAGACCACCGCTCCGGATCTGAAACAGGTGACTGTCATGGTGTCCTGGCGGTCGCGGGGGCGTCACCAGGTGGCGATAGGCGCCCTTTTCGCCCCCTGAGCAAGGGGGCCGGGGGTAGGAAAACATCATGAACAGGCATCTCTGCTTCTTCCGTGCTGCGGCGGTGTGCAAGCGGGCCGCGGGGTGTCCGGCCGGCTTTTCACTGATTGAGTTGATGATCGCCCTGGTGGTGTCGACCCTTTTGGTGGGGGCGGTTTTGAACTTTTTCGACTCCCAGCGAAATACCTACCTGGAAGAAGAACTGCGGCTCGAACGCGACCAAAATCTTCGTTTTGCCATGGACGTATTGACTAGAGAACTGCGTTTGGCAGGCGGCGGCATTGCCGGCGAAGGAATTTTGAGAAGCCTGGAGAGCTGGGTTCCAGAAGCATTCATTCCCTCTTATCCCATGGCCGTTGCCCTGGATGCCAACCCGAAGATCACACAGGGCAAAGAGGGGGCTTCCGACATGGTGACCTTTCTATGCGTCCTGCCCACGGCCACGAACCCCACATGGTTGAAAGCGGATTCGGACGGTACGTTCCTTGCGCCGGCACTTTCGAAAAGCGCCCTTGCCGGTCAGTTCAGGATCGGTGACCTTGTGTCTGCCGGTTATCTGCCGGTGACGGCGCGGGTTGTGGGCGTGCGCAGCGACCGGCTTCTGGTGGATGCGGATCCCATGCTGCCGGGGGTGCAGGCGTTTCCAGACGCTCTGCATGCGCATCTGCCGGTGGGGGAGGTGAGCGTTGTCAGCTATGCGGTATTTGACGATGTCAATGATTCGGATTGTCTGCGGCACGAACAGGGGCGCCCGCAGCTAAAACGCAAGGTGAATGCCGGTGGCTTCCAGCCGGTTGCTTACATCTCCCGAATGAAACTGGCGGCCATGCCCGCCGGTGGTGTGCGCATTGACTTGGCGGCGCAGCGGCATGATACCGGTGTCGGCGCCAAAGACGCCGGCCTGCGGCACCTCAGCGCCGAGGTGTTCCTGCGCAACGCGCCGGGCGCCGGGGAAGGCACAACCTGTGTCAAGCCGGGCGCCGTGGAGGATGTGACGGTGGCAGGCGGCCTGGACGCCGGCCGACCCTGTGCTGTTCTCCTGTCCTGGACGGCGGTGCGGGAGAACCAGGCGGGGGAGCGCCTGGATGTACGCCGATGCCCGGTGACCGGTTACCGGATTTATTACGATGAAGTGCCCGGCGCCAATGGTTATTATCTTGATGTGCCGCCCGAAGATGCCGCCGGCTGTCTCGTGGATGTGGGCCACCTGAAATCCGGGGAGGTATATGTGGCGGTGGCGGCAAAGAACAGCGGCGGTGTGGGGGCGTTGTCCGCCGAACATCGACTGGTGGACCAAACGGCCCCGGACCCGCCCGTGGGCGTCTCTGCCGCCATTGACCACGGCGGCGCCCTTCTTATTTCCTGGCATGCGCCGGAGGTGTGCGATTTGGCCGGGTTCGCCGTATATCGAAAGCCCGGCGTCGCCGGTTTCGGCCTGGCTGCCAGTGTTTTCGACACCGGGCCACAGGTGACATACACGGACAGGGGGTTGCCGGGCGGCGTACAGTATACCTACCGGGTGGCCTCCGTGGACCATGGGCTGAACCAAAGTGCTTTTTCAGCGGAGGTAACGGTTTCCCTGCCATGATGCCCGCGTATACAACGTATTTTGCCGATGGCGCAATCCGGCCGGACGATGGAGAGCGGGGCGCGGCGTTGTTCCTCTGTCTTCTCGTCTCCGCCACCATTGCGCTGATTGGAGCCCTGGCCATGCATGCGGCGGGGCTGAACCAGAAAATCGTCACCAACGGTCTCCGGCAGTCCCAGGCCTTCTACCTGGCGGATTCCGGGCTTGAAGCGGCCCTTGCCCGTCTGCAGCATACCCCCGGATGGCGGGGTGACGGCGCTTACCCCGGTCTCCGGGCCGCCATGGACGCCGATACACCGGGTGGGTGCTACGAAGTGGTTGTTTCCGATGCCACCGACGACGGCAAGGGGATTTTCGATCCCCTGCTGCCGGCGGGACATGTTCGTCTTACCGCTTCGGGAGTGTTCATGGGCGCGATGCAGACGGTTTCCTGTCTGATCGAAATTGCACCGGACACTGGGGCGCCGGCAAGTTTTCCCCGAAAGGCGGTGGCCGCTGCCGGTGTTGTCTCGGGCGGCCTGACGGCCCAGGACCAGTGGGGTGTACCGGATGCCGCCATGGCGGTTGCCGGCGGGCCTCTGCCCGACGCCAACGCGGCGGCCTTGCGCACCGCGGCCGACATCTATGTCGAAACGCTGGACGATGCCGCCTATGACCACAACGGCCTTGGTGCGGTGTCCTTCTGGAAGGATCCGCCGGCCAATACCCGCCCCCATGTGGTGCACGTGGGAGGTAATCTTGATCTGAGCGGAGGGCGGCTTCTTAGCGGTATCGTCGTTGTGGATGGCGATCGTGTTTCCCTTTCCGGCACAGCGGGGGTGCGCGGAGTGCTGTATGCGCCGAACGCATCGACGGTCTCGGTCTACAACACCGGCAACGCCGGGCGCGCGGTCAGTGTCGGATTATTGGTGTCCGGCGGCGATATCGATGTGACGGGTGCTCCGGTTGTTGCCCGCGTTGCCGACGCCTACGTGGATGTTTTCAACAGTCTTGCCGGACCGGTCGTCCAGGCCCGCCGGGTTTCCGGCACCTGGATGTCTTTTTGACAACCGCCTGGTTGCGTCCCTTTATTCCTTCCGCGTCCTTCTGATCCAAGACTTTTTTCCCGCTGCACCTTAAACTTATTTAATAGCTGTTTGAACATATTTTACACTTTGGGGCCTTGGCATGCCTGCTGGACGGTTTCTGCCTGATGTTTGCGAATGCCCATTCTTTTGCGGCGCATCCGCTTTATTGGTCAAAAATTGCTTTAAAAATAAAATGTTGCATCTTCTTTGGATGGGGGGTGAAGTTTGGAGTCAGTCCATTTTTATTTGTCCTATCTGTTGGCATATTTCTTGTTAGTAAAGAGAGGCAAGAACAAACAGCATGGAGAAGATATGATACGGCGCATGCAACAGCAAAAAGGCTTCACTCTGATTGAATTAATGGTGGCTATCTGCATCCTGTTCATTCTCGGTGGAATTTCCGCTCCGGCCTTCAGCCGTTGGGTTCCCAATGCCAGAATGGGCAGTGTGGTGCGGGATCTGCAATCTTCGGTGCAAAGGGCGCGGATTGAAGCCATCAAGCGCAATCGAACCGTGTGTATGGACTTTGATTTTGCTGGAGACCGTTGCTCGGTGTTCCTGGACGACGGCACAACAGATGGAACGCTGGATGCAAACGATACCCTCATTGACAGGTTGGAAATGTCCCGGGGCGTTGATTTTTATGCGGCGGACTCGGGGGGCGGGCCGATTCAATTCAACAGCCGTGGCATGCTGATGAATTCGGATCTGCTCAAGATACGAAACGCCCAGGGCCGTTATAAGGGCGTTGCCATCAGTATTACCGGAAAATCACGGATCGTCAGCAGTACGGACAACGGTGCCACCTGGTGGTGACCGTCTGGCGGCGATGAGATCGGTGGCAGAGGAGTGGAATATGGTGTCATCAAATTGCAATGAAAAAGGCTTCACCCTGATCGAGTTGATGATCAGCGTTGCCATTTTCAGCCTTGTTGTCGGAGCGGCCTATGCGGTGTTCGACAGTCAGCAGAAGACCCACAATATTCAGCAGCAGGTGGTGGACGTGCAGCAGGACCTGCGGGCAGGTATGGACTTCCTGGTGCGGGAAATCCGCATGGCAGGGTATGATGAGCCCCATGGCGATCCTGTGGGCGCGGGTTTTCTCCAGGCCACGTCTTCCACCCTTCAGATGACCGCGGCTATTTACAACGGTTTGGACGATGACGCGGACGGCCTTGTCGACGAGTGGGGCGAGGCGGGCAACCACGAGTGGGACGGGGTGGACAACGATGGAAACGGTACGGTGGATGGTGAAAGTGAGGCGGTTGCAATGGATCTTCTTCAGCCGGCAGAGAATATCACTTTCGGTTTTGAAAACGGTGCCGATGCCAATGATGATGGCCTTGCAGATGCCGGCGCTGCGCGGTTCGGAAGAACCGATGGGAACGGCCAGTTTGAAACCCTCATGGACAACACCCACGCGGTGGCTTTTGCGTATGCCTTTGACCGGGATGAAAACGGAAAAATCGATTTTAATGACATCAACGGAGACGGGGTCCAGAATGCCGGTGAGGCGGTGCTTTGGGCCATCGACAGTGATGGCGACCAGAGGCTTGATGTGCAGCTGGACGGCACCGCGCTGGGGACGCCGGTTCCCATCGACAGGGTCAGGGCGGTGAACATCTGGCTCCTGGTGCGCACCGCTTTTGAAGGCCGTGACTACTTAGACACCCGGACCTACACAGTGGGGAACACCAACATCACGCCCAACGATGGATACCGACGGCGACTATTGACCACCCAGGTGATTTGCAAAAACATGTGGTAAATATGCCGCGTGGTGCGTGGCTTTACCGGAAAGAAGACAACAATGACCGCACACATCGCATCCTGCCGCAACGCGGAAGGCTTTACCCTCCTGGAAATCGTTATTGCCATGGCGATTTTCGCCGTCGGCGTCCTGGCGACAGCCACCATGCAAATCAGTGCCGTGAAGGGAAATGCAAGGGGGCGGGACTACAGCGAAGCGACCACCATTGCCATGGAGCGGGTGGAGCAATTGCTCACACGATCCTGGACCCATCCCGACATACAGGACGCCAACGGCAACGGCGTGGCCGGATTGGACAATGGCATGGAACCGGTGCCCCAAGCGCCGGATTTTTCCGAAGTGATGGGCAGGTATCAAGTATTCTGGAACGTCGCGGACAATCAGTTCGCGCCCGAGACCAAGACCCTCGCCCTGTATGTGCAATGGCGTGAGCAGGGCGAAAACCGGACCGTTCGCATGAGAAACATCATTCCCTGGGTGCATTAACAGGGAAAGAGGGGGAGGCATGAACCATCCTATCAGTGGCAGATGGCAGAATGAAAGGGGCGCCGCCCTGATATCCGTGGTGCTTGTGTTGGCGCTTACGACCATCATCGGGATTTCCGCCACCAGCATTTCCACCATCGAGCAGCAGATCGCCACCAACGATAAAATCAACAAGACCATGGAGTACCACACGGACGCGGGCTTGGTCGCAACGGCCAAAATCATCAACCGTGCCTATGAAACCAAGGCTCTGCCCGGTGCCGGTGAAATCGGCATGACGGTGCTGGGGACTGATGCGGATATTTACGCGCAGTTGATGAACCATGTCCCATATGATGCCGGTATCAACGATTTCGAGTACAACCTGGACCAAACCAACGTTACCGTGGATGCGCACCGGTGGCGGACGTTTCCGGCGGTCGGTGGGCCGTCGGCGGAGTTCATCACCGGCAGCCGGGGGAAGTCGTCGGGAGGAACCGGTGCGACCTATGCCTTCCGCCTTGTCGCCACCGGGAAGGGTGGCGGCAATTCCAGTGCCCGCATTTCCGTCAATTACATGAAGTTGGACGAGGCCAACGCAGGAGGCATCTGATGATAAAACAATCGATTCGCATTTTCTGGGCCCTGGTTCTGGTCGTCTCTTGTTTTTCCTCCGGTGCCGAGGCCGCGGAACCGAGCATGGCCGATTACACGGCCTTTCCCATCTTTCTCACCCAATCAGTAACACCGAACATTCTGATCATGCTGGACAATTCGGGCAGTATGAATTTCAACGCCTATGGGACTTGGCCGGGTGATTACGGTACGGTGTCTGACGCGCCATACGGAAAGGTCGATGTGCGTGTACGGCAGTCCAGGGACGATTCCGAACACCAGATAAACACCACGGCCAACTGGTACAACCATGCGGATCTTGACCTGGGGGCCTTTTCAACAGGCGGTGTGGATCCGAGCATCATCGGCCTCAGGTTCCAGAACGTGGATATTCCCCAGGGGGCCATCATCACCAGGGCCTATATCGAATTTGAAGCAAACGATGCAGACAGCGAAGCGGCCTCCTATACCATTTGGGGGGAGGCGTCGGACCATGCCCAGCAGTATTCGACAACGAATTCCGACATTGCGGACCGTCCCAACACCGTGGCCCAGGTGGCCTGGAACAATGTACCGGCCTGGTTCAGCGGCGTTGACTATCAAACCGAGGATATTTCCGTCATTGTCCAAGAAATCGTTCAGCGGGAGGGCTGGCAAAGCGGCAACGCCATGGCCTTCAAGATCGCCGGCACCGGCAAACGGGATGCCAAGTCATACGATACCAGCTCTTCGAACGCGCCCCGGCTGGTGGTGGAATATGATCCCCTGGCAAGCGAACATTATTACTACGGGTATTTCGATCCCACCGCCACGTATTCCTATGGCGCCAATATTTTCTATAGGGACGCCGCCGGGCCCTGGAGCGGTAACTGGCTCAACTGGCTGTGCATGCGGCGGATCGACGTGCTTCGGAAAGTGCTGATGGGCGGGCTTGCCACCAGCCGCACCGGCGGGGGCAACACCACCCTCATCGGTGAAACGCCGGCTCAGACCAGTCGGGTATTCAAGAAATACTACGACGGCCGGGAACACAACGGCGACATGACCCCCTACAGCGACGGTGTTTACAGATACCAGATGGAAGGCGGCTACATCAAGGTGTACAATGCCAGCGGGCATTACCAGGGCCGTTACGTGATCAAGGTGGACAAGAATGAAGCCACGGAACCCAGGGATTTTTTCGAAGGCAATATTTCCGGCGTGCTTCAGCGGTTGGGGGACAAGGCCCGGTGGGGTAATCTCTGGTTCAAAAGCGGTTCCGGAAACGGCCAGAGCGGTGGGCGCATCGCCAACAGGGTGGGAACCAATATCACCACCCTCATCACGGATCTTCAAAACACGTCCGCCGACACATCAACGCCCCTGGGCGAAGCGTATTACGTTGCCATGCAGTATTTCAAGCAGGAAAAACCCCAGTCGGGTCTTGACTATGACAACAATGCCATCGGTGCCATCAACGCCACCAATGACCCCTACTATAACGGGGATGAATATGTGGAATGCGCCAAGAGTTTTGTCATTCTCCTCACGGACGGTGCTTCCACCCGGGACAGCAACGTGCCGTCGTGGCTGAAGGATTACGACGGGGACGGCGACAAAACCGGTTGCAACGAGTTTACCAACAACAATTGTGATTACGGGGATTACGGAACCGACTTCCTGGACGACGTTGCCTTATACGCCCGGACCACTGATTTGCGGGGGGACCTGGACGGGGACCAGAGCCTAATTCTGTATACGATATACGCCTTTGGAAGCGACGACAACGCCCGGGTTCTTTTAAAGGACGCGGCCAGAAACGGCGGGTTTGACGACCGCAACGGCAACAACCGGCCGGACGGCACTTACACGTCGCTCCCCGAGGCGCGGAAAGAGTGGGACAAGAACGGGGACGGTATTCCCGATACCTATTACGAAGCTGCGGACGGATACAAGCTCGAAGAGGAATTGTTGGCGGCCATTACGGACATTCTACAGCGCGCCGGGTCCGGGACGTCCGCTTCCGTTTTATCCACCACCCGGGAAGGGGAAGGCAATATGATCCAGGCCTATTTCCGCCCCAGCGTGACCCAGGGGGTGGAGGATGTCCTCTGGACCGGTTACCTGCAGGCACTGTGGCTGGATGCATCGGGTAATCTCCGGGAGGATACGGACGGTGACCATGCCCTGAACACCGAATTTGACCGAATTGTCCGGTATTACGAGGACGCAGGGACCGGGGATACGCGCATCAGGCGTTACGATATCGATGGAAGTGGTTTCGAAGAGCTGAACCTTGAGGACATCACCCCCATCTGGGAAGCGGGGCGCATGCTGCACCAGCGGGATCCGGACGAGCGTCAGATTTTCACCTACCTGGACAAGAACGGGAATCAGGCGGTGGATGACGGGGTGTATGACCATACCGACACCAGCGGTGAAGTGGTCCGGTTCCACCCCGATGCGGCGGCCCAGATCAAGCCGTATCTGGGGGTCAAAGACGGGGTGCTCTACAGCTATCTGGGTGCCAGTCACGATGTCCGGGCGGAAACACTCATAGAATATATTCGGGGTAAGGATTTTGATGGGTTGCGCCCCAGGACATTGACGCTAAACGGCACCGCCGGTGTGTGGAAACTCGGTGATATCGTCAACTCGACCCCCGTCCGGATCGCGACGCCGACAGAGGACTTCGGGGTTCTGTATGAAGATCCCACCTATGATGCCTATTGGCACAAATATAAGAACAGGGAGGTTCTTGTGGTGGCGGGCGGTAATGACGGCATGCTGCATGCCTTCACTTCCTGGACGACGACGAATAGCGGCACCCGGTATGAAAAGGCGACGGATGCGCTCGGCGTGCCGTTGCCCGGGGAGTTGGGAGACGAGGTTTGGGCATACATCCCCCAAAGCCTGCTGCCGCACTTGAAATGGTTGTCGAACCCTGAATATACCCATGTCTATTACGTGGACGCCGAGCCCTTTGTCTTTGATGCGCGCATTTTTCCGGACGACGCGGTTCACCCCAACGGGTGGGGAACGGTGCTGATCACCGGTTTGAACATGGGGGGGAAATATATCTGGTCCCAAGGGGAGTATGATGACGGCTCCGGGGGAACGGTTTCCGAAACCCGGGAGTTTCATCCGGTGTTTGTGTGCTTGGACGTGACCGAGCCCCGCAGCCCCCGCCTACTCTGGGAACGGACCTATGACCAGATGGGCATGAGCACCGCCACCCCCGGTGTGTTAAAGGTGGGCCGACAGGATCACGGCGATACCGAGAAATGGTACGCGGTCATCGGATCCGGATATACCAGCTATGAAGGGGAAAGCAGCCAGCCGGCCCGGGTTTTTGTGGCGGATCTGGCCACCGGGGTGCCCTACCAGGACAGCGGCAATGATTGGCGTTTTACCCTCAGCAACAGCGCCTTTTGCAACCGTCCCATCACCCTTGACGCGGGGTTGGACTTTGAGACCGACGCGGCATACGTGGCTGAAAATTATCTGAAGGGCGGCAAGTGGGCATCGACCCTCCACCGGCTCTCCACCTGGAAAGACGGGAAGCCGAGCCTCAATCCTTCGGATTGGACCATGGACGAATTGTTCGATTCTCCGGGTCCCGTCACGGCGCCGGTATCCCTTGCCACGGACAACAACGGACGTGTCTGGGTTTACTTCGGGACGGGGCGGTTTATCGGGACGGCGGACAAGACCAGTGATGACCAGCAATTCCTTTTCGGCGTCAAGGATGCCCTGTTTAATTCCGATCGTGCCAACACCCATGCGCTGCTGGATGTGAGCAGCCTGCTGGATGTCACCGATTACCAGGTGATGCAAAACGGCATGGTCTATCCCGGCAGCGGGGCATGCATTTCCTGGGAGGAATTCCTGGATCAGATTAAAAAGACCCAGGACACGGATACCCAATGGGCCGATGGTTGGTACCGGCTGCTTTCGCCCTCCAGCCCCTCGGAGCGATGTATCAGCAAGCCGGCGGTCCTCTACGGTACGGTGGTTGTGCCCACTTATGTTCCAAGCGGGGACATTTGCGGCGGCGGCGGGGACAGCCTGCTTTATGCCTTATACTATGAGACGGGAACGGCTTATTACAATGCCATGATCAATCTTGATGCTGAAACCGCCGATACCCATTGCGGCTCGGGAACTTTTCAGAACGCTGTTTCCCTCTCCCTTGGGAAGGGTGCGCCCCCCGAAAATTCCGGTATTCACATGACGCCGGAGCGGGTCAAGGCCTTTTTGCAGAAGAGCACCGGCGAGGTGATGGACCCCGATTTGGATACCGCCATCAGTCCCATCAACCGCTTGACCAATTGGCTGACCGAAGAGGAATAAAAACAAAGCGGCCACCGCAGGGGGTGGCCGCTGCCCGGTTCAAGAAGAAATGGGAGATACCCTATGAACACATTTTGTCGAAGAAGTGCGGCTTTCCTCGGATTGTTTCTGGTCGTTGCCGTGTGGATGATTGCATCTGTTTCCTTGCCCGATGCGGCCGCGCAGGATGAAGCGAGCCGGCCCGCATTTCCCGCCGCCCGCATCCTGTCGGCCCGGCAGGCAGAAGTGACCATTGACATAAAGACCCCGGAAGGGATACGGGTGGGCGTGGATCGGTACCTTGTCACGCCAGCCACTCTGATTGTCACGGGTGACGGCGAAGAGGTGGCGTACGAGAACCTGCCGGTGCCGTGCACCGCCAGGCTTTTTTTCGAGCCGTCACTGTACCGGGACCCCGAAGTGCTCAAAATTCAGGTGATATCGGTGGCGTTGGGTGCCGGCACGGATTGGTCCCCGGTTTTGCCCGAATGACGGGCGGCCGGTTCGCTCCTTTTGTGAGATGACGTGGAGATGATGTGAACCAGCAAGGGGATGGAGCGATACCATGAACGACCCTTTTTCTCCGAAAGCCGTGTGCCAGGCGTTGCTCAGCAGCGGGCGGATTTCCGCCGTCCAGGCGCGGGAGATTCTCAAGAAAGAGGCCAGTCTTCGTAAGCGCCTCGATGGGCTGCGGGCAAAGGCCCGCAGCCGGTCCGGCGGCAAGGACGCCATCAACAATCCCATCACCATTGTCGATGTGCTGGTGCCCCTCAACATGCAGCGGGCCGATGACGCCTTCAAGGGGCTGGACGAGGAGATCATCTACGAAGCCCTGGCCCGCCAGTGGAAGATGCCCTTCCAGAAGATCGACCCCCTCAAGCTTGATTTAAACGTCGTGACCACCACGATCCCCAAAACCTTCGCCATGAAGCACCTGGTGCTGCCCATCGCCATTTCGGACGGTGCACTCACCCTGGCAACGGCCAACCCCTTCAATCTCGAAATCATGGAAGACATCGCCCGGGCCAGCAACCTGAAGGTCAAGGCGGTGGTCAGTCCCAAGTCGGACATCGTCAAGATCATCAACGAGTTTTTCGGGTTCAAACGCTCCATCGCCGAAGCGGAGACCCAGTTTGCCCCGCCTGCGGTGGATCTGGGCAATCTCGAGCAATATGTCCGCCTGCGGGCCTCGGACGAGTTGCCGTCCACGGACCAGCACATCGTCAATGCCGTGGACCACCTGTTTAGCTATGCCTTCGAGCAGCGGGCCAGCGACATCCATTTTGAGCCGAAGCGAGAAAAAAGCCATGTGCGCATGCGCATCGACGGAGCATTGCACACGGTATACGAGCTGCCCCGCAGCGTGCATTCTGCCATTGTCAGCCGGATCAAGGGCGTCAGTCGCCTGGACATGGCGGAAAAACGCCGTCCCCAGGACGGGCGCATCAAAACCGAGCGGGACGGCAAGGCCGTGGAGGTGCGCGTGTCGGTGGTGCCGGTGGCTTTCGGCGAAAAGGTGGTGATGCGGCTCATGGATCCGGATATTCTGTTCCAGGATTTGAGCCGGCTCGGGTTTTCCGGTGGAGACCTGATCCGCTACAACCGCTGCATCGAACGGCCCCATGGAATTATCTTGGTGTGCGGTCCCACCGGCAGTGGAAAATCCACCACCCTCTATTCGACGCTGAAGCACCTGGCGACACCCGACATCAATGTCACCACCGTGGAAGATCCCATTGAGATGGTGCATGAAGAGTTCAACCAAATCGCCATTCAACCGGCCCTGGGAATCACCTTCGGCACCATCCTGCGGAATATCCTCCGCCAGGATCCGGATATCATTATGCTGGGGGAGATGCGGGACCTTGAAACCGCCGAGAACGCGGTCCAAGCGGCCCTGACCGGGCATCTGGTCTTCTCCACCCTCCACACCAACGACGCACCTTCCGCCGTCACCCGGTTGCTGGACTTGGGGGTTCCCGCGTTTCTGATTCAAGCAAGCCTGGTGGGGCTGGTGGCCCAGCGCTTGGTCAAGAAAATCTGCCCGGGATGTGCGGAATCATTCACCATGGATGCCGGGGAAATGTCCGCGTTGGGCATCCATATGCTGGAACCGGGGCCGGTGACCCTCAAGCGCGGCAAGGGGTGCCGGCAATGCCGGGGTACCGGGTACTACGGTCGCGTGGCGGTGTTTGAAGTGTTGCCCTACACCCCGGCGCTGAAAAGCGTTACGACGGCCGAAGCGGATCTGCCCCGTATCCGTGCCATTGCGATGGAAGAGGGGATGGTCAGTTTGCGGGAAAATGCCGTTGCAAAACTACTGTCCGGCGAGACCACCTACCAGGAGGTGCTGCGGGTGACTTGGGAGCAGGCGTAAGGGCAGGCAGGACGAAGGGTGTTCTCGTCCCCAACCGTTTCGATGCCCTTTCCCGTCCCTTTTGTAACCTACGGCTCCGAACGAAAGGATGTTCCCGCTTCGATGCAAGCGTCGGTATAGGTGACCAGAACCGTTGCGGTATGGGGTTCCGTGTGCAGCACCAGAAGGGTGCCGATGTCCACCGGCGGAAGCTCGACGACGGCCTTGTCGGACGATTTCAATTTATGCGTTTCCTGCTGATAGGCCTTGAACCGCTGCCCGACACATATTCCGTCTGCCTGCCCCCTGTTGATGAAGGCGATGGTGTTGTCGCCGATAATGCTCATGGGCTCTTCAGATGAAATGACCTGACCACGGAGGGCGGGGGGGGGATCTGCAAGGAAGATTTTCGGAGACCTGGCCGCATAGGGCATTACCCGGTCGGCAATGTTGATGGTGCGGAAGTTTTGCACCACCGTGGCCATTACATACCCGTTTTCCTGCCGCGTCACTTCAACAACGCCCGTGAGATAATGCTGGGCGCCGATGATATCTTTTCCGTTTCCGGGGTCTTTGACGGGGTCAAAGGTTCTGTAAACGGTCAGCCGGCTGCCGACGGGCATGGCATCGGTGGTATCGCTTTCAATGTAGACCGTGTCGCCGAAGCTGATCATTTCCCTGTCTCCCTGCACCTTGAAGATGGCGCCGAGGCCAAGATCCGCGGGGTTTCGAATGAAGCCCACCTGGTCGATGGCGGCATACCGGAAATGCGGCGGTTCAGGGGCTACGGGTGGTGCAGTCTCCGTCGCGGCCGGGACGATTTTTTCAACGAACAGCTTTCCGTCCTTCCGATACAGATGCAGGCGATCGCCCGGGTAGATCCAGTGGGGATTAGGCAGTCGGCTGTTCTTTTGCCACAGGTCCGGCCATTGCAGGGGCGTGTCGAAGAATTTGCTGGAAATATCCCACAGGGTGTCGCCCTGTTGCACGGTGTAGTAAAAACCCGTCTCATAGGAGACGCCCTGATCCTGGGCTGGAAGAAGCCGGGGGAAAAAAGCGGCAGCTGTCAACAGAAACATACACCCCAGAATCCATCGTTTTACATGGGCATTCGTCATGTCATACCTCGCTTGTGGCTGCTGTTGTCGTGACTGCAACACCGGCGTGCGCAACACCTGCATGAAGCCGCCCGCCTTCCCTCCCCGAAAAGGGGGAAACGCTTTGAATTTTGAAAAAATTACTAGCGGTTTCAATCGCTTTTGTCAACCCCCTGTGCCGTCGGGAGGTGCGCTGGTCCGCACAGCGTCGGGGACGCTCTTGTCCCTCTGCATACCCGGCGCATCACCGCGACCGAATATAAAGCAAAGGCCGGGCCAAAAAAAACCCCTTTGCACACGGCGGTGCAAAGGGGGGGATCACACGGAGACAGGGGCGCTGGTTACATCATGCCACCCATGCCGCCCATACCGCCCATACCGCCCATGCCCGGCGCGCCGCCCGGCATGCCGCCGGCTTCTTTCTCTTCGGGCTTTTCAGCGATCATGGCTTCGGTGGTCAGCATCAGTCCGGCAACCGAGGCGGCGTTTTGCAGAGCAAACCGCACCACCTTGGTGGGGTCGATGACACCGGCCTCGATCAGGTCTTCATAGGTGTTGGTGTCGGCATTGTAGCCATAGGAGCCTTCGCTGTTCTTCACCTTGTCGATCACAACGGAGCCTTCAAAACCGGCGTTGTTGGCGATCTGGCGCAAGGGCTCTTCGATGGCCCGCATCACCACCTTGAGGCCGACCTTCAGTTCGGCCTTGATTTTCATCTTTTCCAGGGCTGCCAGGCAGCGTACCAGGGCCACGCCACCGCCGGGAACGATACCCTCTTCAACCGCGGCGCGCGTGGCGTTCAGCGCGTCTTCCACACGGGCCTTTTTTTCTTTCATTTCGGTCTCGGTGGCTGCGCCAACGTTGATGACGGCCACGCCGCCGATCAGTTTGGCCAATCGCTCCTGGAGTTTCTCGCGGTCATAGTCGGAGGTGGTTTCCTCGATCTGGGCGCGGATTTGCTTGACCCGGCCTTCGAGGTCCGCCCGGGCACCGGCGCCATCGACGATGGTGGTGTTGTCCTTGTCGATGGAGATGCGTTTGGCCTGTCCCAGATCGTTGATGGTGATGTTTTCGAGCTTGATGCCCAGATCTTCGGACACGACGGTGCCACCGGTGAGGATGGCGATATCTTCCAGCATGGCCTTTCTTCTGTCACCGAAGCCCGGTGCCTTGACGGCAGCCACCTGGAGGGTGCCGCGCAGCTTATTGACCACCAGGGTGGCCAGGGCTTCGCCGTCGACATCTTCCGCAACGATCACGAGGGGTTTGCCCATCTTCGCCACCTGCTCCAGGATGGGCAGGAGGTCTTTCATGTTGCTGATCTTCTTTTCATTGATCAGGATGTAGGGGTCTTCAAGGGAAGCGACCATTTTCTCCGGATCGGTCACGAAGTAGGGCGACAGATAACCGCGGTCGAACTGCATCCCCTCCACCACATCCAGGGTGGTTTCCATGGACTTGGCTTCTTCGACGGTGATGACGCCTTCCTTGCCGACCTTGTTCATGGCCTCGGCGATGATGTTACCGATGGTCTCGTCGTTGTTGGCGGAGATGGTGCCGACCTGGGCGATTTCACGCTGGTCCTTGGTGGGCTTGCTGATCTTGTTCAGCTCTTTGACCGCCACTTCAACGGCGGCGTCGATGCCGCGTTTGATGGCCATGGGGTTGTTGCCCGCGGCCACCAGTTTCTGACCTTCTTCATAGATGGCCCGGGCCAGAACGGTGGCGGTGGTGGTGCCGTCACCGGCCATGTCGCTGGTTTTGCTGGCGACTTCCTTGACCATCTGGGCGCCCATGTTCTCGAATTTGTCTTCCAGCTCGATTTCCTTGGCAACCGTAACGCCGTCTTTGGTGACGGTGGGGGAACCCCAGGATTTGTCGATCACCACGTTTCTGCCCTTGGGTCCCAGGGTCACAACGACCGCATCGGCCAGGGTCCGCACGCCGTTGAGCATGGCCTCTCTGGCTTTCATGTCGTACTTTATCAGCTTCGCCATTTTTTCTGTTCCTCCATTGTGTATAATTGTAAATTCAGGTGTGAATTATTATCCGATGATGCCCAGCACGTCGTCTTCACGCATGATGAGATACTCTTCACCGTCGATTTTTACTTCTGTACCGGAGTATTTTCCGAAAAGAATCCGGTCGCCGGGTTTTACTTCAAGGGCAACACGCTTGCCGTCATCGGCGATTTTGCCTTCACCCACGGCGATAACTTTTCCCTCGGCGGGTTTCTCCTTGGCGGAATCCGGAATGATGATGCCACCCTTGGTGGTGGTTTCTTCTTCTACCCGCTGTACCAGAATACGGTCCTGTAATGGTTTCAGTTTCATTTTGCCGTTGCTCCTTTTCTCTAAGTTTCAGTTTAGATGGTGTGTATGATGAACCATAATGATTCTGCTGAACCGGATACCGGTGTTGCAGCGCCCCGTCAAAGATACGGGGCTTGTTGTCCGAAACGAGCCCCGCCGCGCATGCGCTGTAAGCTCTTGCCTGCGGCTTGCCGACGCAGGCCCGGAACCACTTACCCGCGTATGATAAGCACGGTTTCGGGTTTGTAAAGGGGTTGCGGCCGCATTTTTTGCTTTACCCGCGGCAACACCATCACTTGTCGTCGCTACCGCCGGATGCGGGCGCCGGTGTCGTTTCGGTGCTGCTGCCGGCGCCCTTTTCGTCGTTCTTGGGTTTGTTCGCATAGTCGGTGACGTACCAACCAGACCCCTTGAGATGGAAACTGCTGTGGGAAATAAGTTTCTGCAACCCTCCGGAACAATGGGGGCAGGCGTCAAGGGGGGCATCGGAGAATTTCTGTATAACCTCGAGGACCTTTCCACATTGGCTGCATTTGTATTCATAAATCGGCATGGCTGATTCGATCCTCCCGAATGGCGGCTGGTTTTTGGTTGTTCCGTCGAGCACCCCCTGATTGCGGTGCGGGTGCTTCAACATGTTTCCATTATATATAAGCTGTGCCCCAAGGCTTTTTCGGTGGGCGCGCTCGTTATTTTGAGACGGTTTGAGATACCCTCTCCGGTTTTGGCTAAAAGATAGCGCACGCTTCGGGGATGTCAAGCAGCCGGGATAATTTTTTCAGGGCGACTCAAGGGGAGCCCAAGGCGTCCAGGGGAATGCGCCATTTTTCGTAAAACAGCAGAACCTGCCGGAGGCCGGAAATGCGTACATCAAAGAGAAGCTCACGGGTTTTATGGTGTACCCGGGCCTCCTCACGCATCTTTTCCTGGGGGGAGGCCACGAAGTTACAAAGAAACTGGCTGAACCGGACAATGTGGATCAGCTCGTGGGTGGCGATGTAGAGGGCGAAGGGAAACAGTTCTATTGACGGCGCTTGGTCCAGTGCTCTCAGAATCTCATGGTCTTGGAGGCAAATTTTATAGAAGTCATAATTTGCGGACCCCAGCGGCTGGTTCTGCTTGTGTCCTTCGTAGCGGATGATCTGGGCGAAGGGGCCGGATACGATTTCCTCCGGGGTGAGATCGGTGAGGGTCTTGAAATCATACCGCCGCCGGAGCCACTGGCTGGCGGACATTTTATAGTGGTTGCTCACCAACTCTTCGGCCATGGCGGCGGCATCGGTGATGACCCCCAGTTGCGCGGTGGTGAACTTTTCCAATGATTCTGGCGATGGTGTCATGGTCGTTTTTTTAACATACCTGTTGGAAGCGTGCAACAGGCTGGCATCAAACGGAAAAACAGGTCCCAAAAAAAATCTGGACAATTGCGATGGATTAGTGGTATCAGCTTTTCTTTAATGAAATAATCAGACTGGAGGTGATGATTTGGGCAGCGTAATCAAGAAGCGACGAAAAAAAATGAGACGGCATAAGCATCGCAAGCTGTTGGCCCGCACGCGGCATCAGAGACGCAAAGGGAGATAGTCCGCCTCCGTTTTTTGCCGGTTTGAACATATCAAAAAAAGCACCCATCCCGGATGTGCATCGACCGGGATGGGTGCTTTTTGATGTGTCCGGCGAACCGTCAGGGGGTCGCCGGCTGATAGTCTTTGAGGTATTTAAGGAAATCGCTGTCCGTGGACAGGATCATCGTGCTGTCGGTGCCGAGGGTGTCCTTATAGGTTTCCAGCGTTTTTGTGAAAGAATAAAATTCGGGGTCCCTGCCGAAGGCTTCGGCAAAAATTCTCGTAGCCGTCGCATCCGCCTTCCCCTTGATTTCCTGGGCCTTCCTATAAGCCAACGATCTGATTTCCTTTAGATCTTTTTCTTTGTCCCCGAGAATTTTTCGTGCTTCGCCCTGTCCCTCGGAGCGGAATTTTTCGGCGATCTGCTTTCTTTCGGCAATCATCCTATCATACACCGATTTGCGCACTTGCTCCACGTAGTTGATCATCTTTATTTTAACGTCCACCAGCTCGATGCCGAATTCGGACAGTTTGGGCTGGGCGTTTTTCAAGATCTCCCGGGTGATGTTTTCCCTGCCGACGGTGACCTTGTAGGCGGCCTGGGGGGAGCGTTCGACATCGTCGATGCCGACCTCAAAGGTGTCGAGGGGGCGGTCGGTTTGACGGACCGTTTCAATGAGCCGATAGGAGGTGATGGCGTTGCGGACGGCCGGGTCGATAATGTCGTCCAGCCGGGCTTGGGCCTCCATCATGCTGGTGACGGTTTGGAAAAAATTGATGGGATCCACGATCTTCCATCGGGCGAAGGTGTCCACCCAGATATAGGTTTTTTCCAACGTGGGGATCTGCCCGGGCTCGCCGTCCCAGGACAACAGGTTTTTAGGGAAATAGGTGGCTTTCTGTAGAAACGGCACCTTGAATTTGAGGCCGGGTTCCGTGATCGGCTCACCCACGACCTTGCCGAACTGGGTAACGATCACCTGTTGGGTTTCAGTGACCACATAGGCCGACAAGTACAGGACAACAGCCGCCGCGGCGGCAATGAACAGGATGGTTCCCTTAGCTTTCATTTTATTCACCCGTTTCTTTTCCGATATTTAGCAGGGGGAGCAGATTTTTCTGATCTGCGTCAAGGATGTATTTCTTGCCGAGTTTTGGGAAGACATCTTTAAGTGTTTCAAGATACATGCGGCGTTTGGTGACATCCTCCGACTTGACGTACTCTGTGTAGACCGAAAGAAACCTGTCCGCATCCCCTTCCGCTTGATTGATGCGTTCCAGGGCATAGCCTTCGGCAGCCTTGACGGTTCTTTCCGCTTCTCCCCGGGCCGCCGGGATGGCCTTGTTGTAATCCTCCTTGGCCTGGTAGATCATGGTCTCCTTGTCCTGGACGGCCTGGTTGACTTCGTTGAAAGAGGGCTGGACAGGGGTGGGCACGTTGGTTCGTTTCATCTCAATGGTTTTGATGTGGATGCCGGCTTCAGCGTTGTCAAGCTCCGCCTGCAATATTTCCCTGGCCGCGACGGCAATTTCTTCGCGTTTGCTGATGACCTCGTTGATGCTGCGGTCGCCCACCACCAGGCGCATGGAGGCCTCGGACATGTCGCTGAGCAAGCGGTCCACGTTCTGCACCTTGAAGAGATAGTTGTAGGGCTCCTTGATGCGGTACTGCACGATCCAGGGAACCAGCCCGACGTTCAGGTCCCCGGTGAGCATCAGTGCCGTGCTGGAGGTGTCCGAAGAGGAATACTGCCCGCGCGAGACCGTTAAGTCGAGATTTGAGCCGAATTCCTTGTTGAACACGCGGCGGAGGGGTACCTTGGTCACCTTCTCGATGCCGAGGGGCAACTTGAAGTTGAGGCCCGGCTGGGTGGTGCGGATGTATTTCCCAAAACGCTGCACCACCCCCACTTCGTTGCGGTCTATCGTGTAGACCGTTGTGAAGGCTGAGACGACCACCAGCAACGCTGCGATGAGGATGGGGCCGCCGGGGAAATGGAAGTTTTTCATTTTGTCGAATAATTCATTCATCTGGGGCGGTACGCCCCCACGTTGTTGCTGTTGTTCTTTCAGTTTGTCCCAATCCCAATTCATGTCGTCATCCTGTTCGGTTTGGCGTTAAGGGTGTTGGCGGGGTTTGGCTGTTAGGAGAAACGCTCTTGTGTGCATTGACTATTTATCATCTATCTAAGGGATGGGCCTGTTGCAAGTCAAGCAAAACCTGGCGTTTTCGGAAGCGGTTTCCCTTGACACGGGCGTATTTTCCGTGTGTAAGTGGGGCGCTGCCGCTTCTTCCCGTTGGGGGACGTGGGAATGAAAGGATATCGCCGCCATGGCGCCGTGCCGCTCCAAAACCAAACAATTCGCCCACATTTCCGACGTGCTTGCAACCGTTCTCAAGGACTGCCGGCGGGAGACCAACGATGTGCTCAACCGCTTGGGCGGTGACTGGGGGGCCATTGCCGGTCCGATGCTGGCGGAGCATTCCCGGCCCGTGGCCATGAAGGGCCGGATGCTGCTGGTGCAGGTGAGCAGCTCGGTATGGCTTCAGGAGATGCGGTATTTGAAGGGCGATCTGCTGGCGGCCGTTCACCGGGTTCTGGGGAAACCACTGGTCTCGGACATCACGTTCAAAGTCCGATGACAGGTGCGGGGGGTGTGGAGAGTTTCCTGTTTGCAGGGCGGTTGGCCATCAGCCAGCCTGTTGACGGGTACCGTTTTTCCGTCGACAGCTTGGTGCTGGCCCGCTTCCTGGATCGGTTTCCGGCGGGCCGGGCCATCGATTTGGGCACCGGGTGCGGAGTGGTGCCGCTGGTTTTGGCCCTGCGGCATCCGTCCCTGGAAATCTGGGGCGTGGAACTCCAGGAAAAGCTGGCCGCTTTGGCCCGGGAAAATGTTCTCCGGAACCAACTGGCCCACCGGGTCCACATCCATTGCCTGGATATGACCACCATCACTTTGCGGCTGACCGGCGGGCCCGTGGATCTGGCGGCGGCCAACCCTCCTTTTTATCCGGCAGCCCAAGGACGCGTCAGTCCCCACCCCCAGCGGGCATTGGCCCGGCATGAAGTCGCCGTCACCCTCACGGGGGTGGTGGCCGCCGGTGCGCGGATGCTAAGGACGGGGGGGGTGTTTGCCGCGATCTACCCCATGGGCCGAAAAGCCGAGGTGTTGTCGGAGTTGGGGCGGGCGGGGGTGGCGCCCAAGATCGTGCAGGCGGTAATCCCGAAGGAGGGGCGTCCCGCCCGGTTTTTTCTGGTGGCCGGGGAGAAGGGCGGGCCATCCGGCCTGGAAGAATTGCCGCCTTTTGTAATCCACACCCGGGCCGGTGCATATACCCCCCAGGCGGCCGCCTTGTTCAGGCGATGACGGCCCGCCCCCACCTTCTACGTCAAGCTGTTCAGCACCTGTCCGGTGATGACCTTCGGATAAAAATAGGTGGACTTTCTGGGCATGGTCAGGTCTTGCTCGGCCACGGCTTGCACCTGCGCGATACCTGTTGGATTCATCAGAAAGGCCATGTCGCATCGCCCTTCAAAGACCTGGGCGATGGCCTGCGGGTCTTCACTGGTGTAGGCGATGCTGCTTTCGTTGTCGAGGCGCATTTCGTCGAAGCCCAGCAAGGTCATGAACACCAGGCGGGTGAGTACGGTCACGTCCAGGTGCCGAAGGACGTCTGGGATCTCGTTTCCAAACAGGCGGTCCATAACACCTGCCTTGAGGGTGAGCAGGAACGCCCGGGAGTGTTCCTTCATGAACAGGCCCAGCCTGGTTCCGGGGGCATCGGCGTGGAGTGCGGATAAGAGTGCAGCCTGTCCTTCCTTGTCCGCGGGAAAGGCGGTGACGTCAAAAAACGCTGCGGCTTCCTGTGGCAGCCTCTCCCGGACCGTCGGCGAAACGCCCATCAGCAGGCGGTGCGCCGGCAGGACCGTCAACCCCGGGTCGTTCATGCTGCACAGGTACATCATGACCCCGTTGGCCGGGTGATGACTGTCGAAGCCGGGTTCGGTTTCCGACAGCCAGTTGCGGAAATTCAGGGCCGTTTCGTAGCGGTGGTGTCCGTCTGCAATGAATACCTGCTTGTCGGCAAAGGCATCCCGGACATACCGGTGGAGATCCGGATCGGCAATGTGCCACATGCGGTGCCGGTGTCCGGCATCGTCCAAGATGTCACTTTCGGTGGGTTTTCCGGCCACGGCCTGTTTCAATCGTTGGAGAATGTCGCCGGTATCGGTGTAAATGCCGAAAATCGGGCTGAAGTTCGCCCGGCAGGCTTTCATGAGTTCAAGCCGTTCGGTTTTGACCTTTGAAAAAGTCCGTTCATGGGGCCGGATGATTTTTTTGTCAAAGGGTTCCAGGCCGACTTTGGCGATGAGGCCGAACCGCCGGCAGGCGTTGCCGTTGACGGTATAATCGATTGCCGTCAGGTAAAGCGCCGGGGCCTCGCTGCGAACCAGGATGCCCTCGGTCCGCCACCGGTCGAAATCGGCGGCTGCACGGGTGTAGCGGTTGTTTTCGGTGGAATCTGCATCGCTGGTTTTTGCAAAGTCAAGGCGCACGACATTGTTGGGGTGGCGGTCGTAGAACGCCTGCTGCTGTGCCGGGGAGATGACATCGTAGGGCGGCGTCATCACGTCCGCCAGGTTGCCGATGCGGTGTTGGTTGTAGCAGATTCCCTTAAACGGAGATATTTCGGCCATTTTGGATTCCTTTTTTCAATTTGCCGCCGCAGGATTGATGGAAAACGAAAAAACAAAAAAAACAGTAGGATGCGGCATCCCAAAGCTGGGCCTGCTATACTATAAAGCCGGGGAGGGATCAAGGCCCAAGTGGCCAACGCCCGGGGCGGTGGTTTCCCTTCCCCGCTTCCTGTCGTCTGCCGCCTGGCACCTGTTCCAGCGCCTGTTTTCCTGAGGATTTACCGGTTGACAGCCCAAACCAAACAGGCTATGAAAGGCATCTCAAAATTGACCGATCACGGTGATGGAGAGGTGGCCGAGCGGCTGAAGGCCCCGCTCTCGAAAAGCGGTATCCCGACAAAATCGGGATCGTGGGTTCGAATCCCACCCTCTCCGCCATGGATACCGCGTCATTGTCATGATCCCCCCAACGGAGAGATGACCGAGTTGGCTGAAGGTGCACGACTGGAAATCGTGTGTGCTGTTAATAGCGGCACCGAGGGTTCGAATCCCTCTCTCTCCGCCATTTCCTTCCCGGGTTGCCGGACAGGCCCGACCAGAGGTTTTTTACCCGGAGACAATCCGGGCGGTGCATGACGGTCGTGACGCGTCTGATGACGCAGGCGTTGCGTGTCGATATTTGAAGTGTTGCAACCGCCTCGGAAAGGGGCTTGGAAGTAGGCATGTCGTATCTCGTTCTGGCAAGGAAATACCGCCCCCAAACCTTTGCCGAGGTGATTGGTCAAGAGCATGTGACCCGGACCCTCACCAACGCGGTTTCATCAAACCGGGTGGCCCACGCCATTCTCTTTTCAGGTCCCCGGGGAACCGGTAAGACCACCATTGCCCGAATTCTGGCCAAGGCCATGAATTGCCGGCAGGGTCCCACGCCGGTTCCCTGCAACCAGTGCCCATCTTGCACGGGCATCACGTCGGGGCATTCGGCCGATGTGTTCGAAATCGACGGGGCCAGCAACAACAGCGTGGACCAGGTGCGGGAGCTGCGGGACAACGTCAAGTACATGCCGTCCCAAAGTTTCCACAAAATTTATATCATCGACGAAGTGCACATGCTGAGCATTGCGGCGTTCAACGCGCTGCTCAAGACCTTGGAAGAGCCGCCGTCCCATGTGCTGTTTTTTTTCGCCACCACCGAACCCCACAAGATTCCCATTACGATTCTTTCCCGTTGTCAGAAATACGATTTGCGGCGCATTTCCACGGCTGCCGTGGCCGCGCATTTGGAAGCGCTCTGTGCCGCGGAGTCCATCGGGATTCCCGGGGAAAGCCTGCAGCTGATCGCCAGGGAAACCGGTGGCAGCATGCGTGACGCCCTCAGTCTTCTCGACCAGGTGATGGCTTGCACCCAGGGAGACGCGACCCATGCGCAAGTGCTTGAAATTCTTGGCGCATTTGACACTTCCGACCTTTTCGCCTTTTCCGAAGCGGCCGTGCGGGGGGATGTGCCCGGGCTGCTGTCCCTGCTGGACCGGCTGTACGAAAACGGCCGGGATATGAAAAAACTGCATGGGGACTTGACGGTGCACTTCAGAAATCTGGTGGTGGCCAAGCGCACCAAGAATGCCGAAAAGTTGATCGACCTGCCGCAGCCGGCGGTGGAAGAACTGCGCACCCAGGCGGCGGAAGTGCCGGCCGCGCACCTGGACCAGATGCTGGACCTGGTGGCCCGGGAAGAGACGGCGGTACGTCTCTCGCCCCATCCCCGGCTGGCCATGGAAATGGTTTTGATCCGCTTGGCCCGGCTCCAGCCGGCCCTGAGTATCGATGCTTTGATTGAGCACCTGGATTTGCTGCGCCAGGACGTGGCCAAAGGTGCATCGGTGCAGTTGCGGGAACCCGCGGCCCACTATGAAAAACAGCTGCCGCGCGATGCAAATGCGCCGGTCCGGCCGTCCGTCCCGGACCGACAGGACCAGGGGGCGCCGCCGGTGGCCGCGGCGTCGGCCTGCGTTGGGGCTGTGCACCGGAACGGGGACGGCGATCCCCAGTCGGTGTGGGCATCGGTCTTGGCAAGGATCGCCGATACGTGTCCTTCCCTGGCACCGAATCTTTCAAAAAGCGCCATCGTGCGGCTGACGGAAAAGACCGTGGACATTGAGGTCAACGGAAACAGCTTCAATCTGTCCCGGGTCCGCTCCAAAAAAAGCATGGAAAATCTTGACCAGGTGTTCCAGGAGGTATTGGGTCGCAGCGTTCGCATCCGGCTCATCGAAAAACCACTGGCGTGCGAAGACCGGTGCGCGTTTCGGGAAAAGGAAGACCAGGTGCGGGCCGAGGCAATCGGCCATCCCCTGGTGGCCGATTGCATTGATGTGCTCCAGGGGAAGGTCGTGGATGTCAAGGTGCTTCGGCCCGACGCGCCGGAGCGGGAAGAGTAGAGAAAAGAGCTGATTGCTATGCGTTGCGCGCCGTGTACGGTTTGCGCAATTGCTTGTCCGGCGCGGAATAACCATGAATCCCCGGAATGCCGGGGTGGAAGGCAGGAGAAGATGAAAGGTATGGGCAATATGATGAAGCAGGCCCAGAAGCTTCAGGCAAAAATGCTTAAAATCCAGGAAGAGGCCTCCCAGGAGACCGTGGAGGCCACCGCCGGCGGCGGCATGGTCACGGTGGTTGCCAACGGGAAACAGCAGGTCCTGTCCATCAAGATTGAAAAAGAGGTTGTGGATCCCGAGGACACCGACATGCTTCAGGATCTGGTCTTGGCGGCGGTGAACGATGCCCTGGCCAAGTCCCAGGAGATGATGGCCCAGAAAATGAGCCAGGTTACCGGTGGCATGAACATCCCCGGCTTGATGTGACCCAGCATCGGATCGGGGGAAGCCATGAATCATTATCCAGCATCCATTGTCAGGCTCATCAGACAGTTTGCGCAACTCCCGGGCATCGGGGAGAAAACCGCCGAGCGTCTGGCCTTGCATGTGCTCCGGGGGCCCAGAAAGGCCGCCGAAGGCCTGGCGGAAAGCCTCCTTGCCGTAAAGGACACCGTCCGGTTTTGTGACATGTGTTTTTCTCTCAGCGACAGGGATCGCTGTGCGGTGTGCAGCGATGCGGGCAGGGATACCACGTTGCTGTGCGTTGTGGAACAGCCGGCGGATATGGTATCAATTGAGAAATCAGGTGGCTACAGAGGTCTTTACCACGTTCTGGGGGGCTGCCTGTCTCCCATGGACGGGGTCGGACCGGAGGACATTCGCATCGGCGCGCTGGTCCGGCGCATTTCAGCGGGGGGGGTTCGGGAGGTGGTGCTGGCCACCGGCACCAGTCTGGAGGGAGAGGCCACGGCCTCCTATATAAGTCAGCAGATCAAGCCCTTCAATGTGAAAATCACCCGGATCGCCTCGGGCGTGCCGGTGGGGGGGGATCTGAAGTACGTGGACCAGTTGACGTTGAAACGTGCCCTGGAGTCGCGTCATGGCATGTGAAACGCCGGCCGGCCGGGAACTGTCCCCGGGCGATATTTTTTCCTGCCGTCAATGCGGGGCGTGCTGTCTGGGCTATGGCGGCACCGTTGTTTCGCCGGGCGAAATCCAGGCGCTTGCAACGGCGGTGGACACAACGCCCGCGCACTTTGTCCAGGGCTACTGCCGTCCATCGTCGGCGGGGCACGTGCTTGCCCAGGGAGCGGACGGGTTTTGTTGTTTCGCCCGGGATGGGCGCTGCACGGTGCATGCCGTAAAGCCACGAATGTGCCGCCAATGGCCGTTTATTTCAAGTGTTCTGAAGGCACCGGAAAACTGGTATCTCATGGCCAGTGTTTGCCCCGGCATGAAAACCGATGTTTCTCCGGCCACGGTAAAGCGATGCGTCACCGAAATGTTGGCCGCCGATGCCAGGCGGTTTCCGGTGTCATGAGAAGGCGGGCATGATGAAAATCGGCGTTTTTGATTCCGGCCTCGGCGGACTTTCGGTGCTGCGGCGGTTGCGCCAGCGCTTTCCCGAACACGATCTGGTGTATTACGGGGACACGGCCCATGCACCCTACGGAAAAAAGAGCGGAGATATGATTGCCGCCGCAACGGCCACGGGTATCGACCGCCTGGTGGAACTGGGTGCCCGGCTCATCGTCGTGACATGCCACTCCGCGGCGGCCTGGTTGACCGAAGCCCATCGCACCAGCTGGCCGGTGCCGATTCTGGATATCCTCCGGGAAGGTGTGGTGCCCGCGGCGTCCACCCAGAGGGCTGCGGCGGTGGGCATCATCGGCCCGCCGGCCGTTGGGGCGGCGGGCGCGCATGCAGCGGCCATCGGGCGCATCCTCCCAGATGCCCGCGTATATTTTTCCGCCTGCCCCCTTGTGCATTCCCTCGTGGAAACCGGCTGGATGAAAAAGCCGGAAACCGCCATGATCGTCAAAAAAAACCTCCTGCCCCTGAAGGTGCGACAGATCGACATGCTCGTCGTGGCCAGTCATCACTTGTGGCTGCTCAACGCCTTCGTGCGCAGAAAAATGGGGCGACGGGTTTCGTTGGCGGATGCGGCCGGGGCTTTGTCCCATGGCGTGGCGCATTACCTGGAACGGCATTGCCGGGAGGAGACGCCGAAAGATACGGCCGGCAGTTGCCGGGTGCTGGTATCCGACATCCCGCCCGGCATGGAAAAGACGGCGGCCTTGTTTCTCGGCGGCCGGGTAAAACTGGAGCTTTAGGCGCATGGGCGCCGCTTGGAATGGGAACTGCGGATGCTGCTTGTTGCCGATAACCTCCAGATCACCCATCCCGTTATTTCGGATGCCTTGCGCCGAAGGGACCCGGGGCCCGTCCGGGACATGGTCGCTCGGTGCGTGGCGGCGGGAGCGGATGCCATTGACATCAATCCCGGCCCCCTCTCCAAAAACCCGGAAGCCGCAATGGCGTTTTTTGTAGAAACAGCGCGGACAGTCACCGACAAGCCCCTGCTGCTCGACACCACCAATCCGGCGGCCATGGAGGCGGGGCTCAAGGCAGATGCCGGCCTCCGCATCATCAATGGCTTTTCCCTTGAACCGGCGAAACGTGAGCAAATTCTTCCCCTTGCGGCTTCATACAGAGTCGATATCATAGGCTTTCTTCTTCACCCGGACGGACGGGTTCCGTCGGATGCCGCTGAACGCATGACCATCGCCGTGGCCCTGTACGATGCCTGTCGCGGGGCTGGTGTGCCGCGACAACGGTTGATTGTCGATCCGGTGATTGCGCCGGTCATGTGGGCAAACGGGGCAAAACAGGGCCGGGAGATTCTGTCGGTGCTTCGGCATTTGCCGGATCTGCTGGGGTACCCCGTGCGGACCATTGCCGGCATTTCCAACCTCACAACCGGTTCCGGACCATTGGAAGAGAAATTGTTGCTGGAACGCACCTATCTGCCCATGTTGGCGGCCGCGGGACTGACCATGGCGCTGATGAACGTTTTTCATGCGGAATCGGTAAGGGTGGCAAGGGCCTGCGAGGCGTTTTCCCGGGAGAGCATTTTTACCTGGGCCGCGCTTGGCAGAAAGCAGCGGCCTGATTTGACTTCCTAATGTGATGGGGTGATACGAAAACCAAGCTGCAGCGTGGGCGATAGCTTTAAGTTTCCGGCCGTGTCGCCACGGCAATAAACCGTGCCCAATGAAAATCAGGGGATGGGCATTAACCATCCGATAGCACGGGGCAAGCCATGGTGGCTTTCCAGATCCAACAGGCTTGCTGCTTTTCTCACGGCACGGTAAATCGCTTTGGATCCCGCCATGACGGGACGCACATCGTGACGGTTACGAAGCCAAGTTAAGGGGTGATTTCCTCATAGTCTGCCGCACCGGCTATTTTGTCCCTGCTTTCACCGATCAGCGCGCCTTCTTTTTTGCATATCGGGCAGGCGCCGAATGTCGGCATCTGAATATTTTCAACCGAGTATTTGTATTGTTTTCCGCACAGGCGGCATTGATAAAACATCCAATAAGGTCCCCAGGTCATTTGGACGGCTCCTTTTTTGATTACCGGCAGGCGGGTGATCACGGCGGCGCTGCACACGAAACGCGGCTGAAGGTAAAGGTTGTCCAGGCGGTTTGTCAAGGTTGATTTATGAAAGAACATGGTTGTCGGTCCGGTCCGCCATGCCGTTTTCAAGGCCTGCGCGCTTCAAGACGGAACGATCTTCATGTTTTAACGCAGTTTCTCCCCGCTTTTTTTGCCCGGTAAAGGGCCTTGTCGGCCGCGGCAATGACCTGTGCGGGGGAGGGGTGCCTTTCGCCCGGTTCTGCGGCGCCGATGCTGGCGGTTACTTGAACCCTGCGGGCGTTCTTTGCGGTGACGGCCTTTCCCCGGTGGGTGGAACTCTTTTTCTTGCGGTCTTTCCCCCGGACCGTGAACGGCGTGTCGGCGAGATCCTTTCTGAACGCATCAAGGTGGGGCAGGGCGTCTTCCAGGGTTTTTCCGGGAAATACGGCGGTGAATTCTTCACCACCATAGCGAAACGGTTTAGCCCCACCGGCAACGCGGTTGAGGCGGGCGGCCAGAAGCCGCAGCACCTGGTCGCCCGCCTTGTGACCGAAGGTGTCGTTAAACTTCTTGAAATAGTCCACGTCGATCATGGCAACGGCGTACCGTTTGCCTAAACCGGCCAGCGTCTGGTTGAGGGCGCGTCGGCTGGGAAGACCGGTCAGCTCATCCCGGTAGGCCATGAAGAAAGATGCTTCCAAAACCGACAGGAGCAGGATGGTTCCGGCGGCGGTGAATGCGGCGGAAAGCGAAACGAGGCCGGCGCCCGTGGCAAGATAGACGGCCATGAGGATACCCCAGAACCCTGCCAGCAACACGTCCCGCTTTTTGATGCCGCGTGCCGCAAGCCACAGGGCGGCCGCTGCGAAAACAACGGTTACAAGGGATGCCGTTGTTGCGGCGTCGGGGGCCCATGAAGAGAAAACATCCCGGAGACTTCGGGCCAGGGGGCTCGACATGACGCCACCGGCAGGGCCGCTTGTTTCGTTGGGTGCGAACAGGAATGAAAACGCTGCGGCCTGGAAGGTGAGGAGCGCCAGCCAGCAGAGGATGGTTTTTCCCGGCAGGTGCCGCCAGCGCCAGCGGGAGAAAAGAAGGGCTTCCAGGGACACCAGGCAGGAAAGGACAGCCCAGCCAGCGGTGCCTGTCTTATCTCCCGCTTGCCCGAGCGTCCAATAGGCGGTGCCCAACAGCCATGCACACAGCAGCATGCCGGTTTGATGAAAGCGCCAGGCCAGCAGAAAGCCGAGGCCAAGCAGAAGATGCGGCAGGTGGGGGCGCATGGGCTGCAAGGCGTTTAGAGCGGAAGCGAATTGTTCGGGAGGAAACCACGCTGGTTTGACGCCGGCCCAGACGACCAGGACGGCCAGCGCCAGGGCGGGCATCACAAACGGAAGAATGGGGCGCATCATCACTTTCAACGGCGGCTCCGGTGGCAACAGGTGCATTACGTCCCTTCTATCATGCCGGATGCCGGGCGGCAAGGGTCGGCCCAACGGCGGGAAGGGCAAAACGACAAGGGGGCAATCAATGAAACGGATTGTTGTATGTGCGGACGGGACGTGGAACCGGCCGGAAAAAGATGCGGCCGGGGATCTTCCCACCAACCTACTCAAGCTGGCGCGGGCGATTTCGCCGGTATCGGCGGACGGCGTCTGCAATCAGGTGTTCTACGATTGGGGGATCGGTTCCTATCATGATGCCATGGTGGGGGGCGTTACGGGCCGTGGGATCCACAAGAACATCATGGACGGCTACCGTTATGTCGTGCAAAATTAAGCGCCCGGGGACGCCTTGTACTTCTTCGGCTTCAGCCGGGGGGCTTACACGGTGCGAAGCCTGTGCGGTCTCATCAACAATTGCGGTATTCTCCGGCGGCCCGGCGGCACGAGAGCCGTTGGCGCTACTACCCGCCGCAGAATTTGGCAGCGTATGTGGCGAAAAGCGGTTTTCTTTCTTCCCCCTTTTAATTTGACAATCTCTTTGGAATATAACTATATCTTCAAAAGATGGTTTCAAAACGCTCCCTTTGGGCCGGCCGGTGCGCCGGGGGCAGATTTCAACTGAAATGAGCACCTCCCGTGCGTTTGGCCCCGACGGAGTGTTTTGAACACGGCGTTAAAGATAGATGTTTGGCGACCATGCCTGGCTGCGGCCGGGCTTCCATTTTCAAGCCCAGAGGAGAACGGCATCATGAACCAGCAGGAGTTTAAACGGACGCTCACGGTAAACGGGGCCACGTATACGGTGTTTGATTTCAATTTGCTCGCCGAAAAGGGACTGACCCGCATTGACCGGCTGCCCTACTCCATAAAGATCCTCGTGGAAAATCTGCTGCGGAAACTCGACGGGAAAGTGGTGTCGGAAACCGACCTGGTGAATATCGCTTCCTGGAAAAAGCGCTACGATGCGCCCGTGGAGATTCCCTACCACCCCGCCCGTGTTTTGATGCAGGATTTTACAGGGGTGCCGGCGGTGGTGGATCTGGCCGCCATGCGCGACGCCATGAAGGCCTTGGGGGGGGATCCCAAGCGCATCAACCCCCTGGTGCCGGTGGACCTGGTGGTGGACCACTCGGTGCAAGTGGACCATTACGGTACCGATGACGCAGTGACTCGGAACGTGGCCCTTGAATACCAACGCAACACCGAGCGCTACAAGCTGCTGCGTTGGGCCCAGAAGAGCTTCGACAATTTCCGGGTGGTGCCGCCCAACTCCGGTATCTGCCATCAGGTGAATCTGGAACACCTGGGCCAGGTGGTGATGACCGACTGCACGGGGGACATGCCCGTTGCATTCCCCGACACCCTGGTGGGCACAGACTCCCACACCCCCATGATCAATGGCATCGGTGTCATGGGTTGGGGCGTCGGCGGCATCGAGGCCGAGGCGGTGATGTTGGGCCAGCCCTATTACATGTCGATTCCGGAGGTGGTCGGGGTCAAGCTTACCGGCACGCTCAAGCCGGGTGTGACGGCCACGGACCTGGTGCTCGCCGTCACCGAGATGCTCCGGCGGCATAACGTTGTGGAGAAGTTCGTGGAGTATTTCGGGCCGGGCATGAAGGCCCTGCCACTGACCGACCGGGCCACAATTGCCAACATGACACCGGAGTACGGGGCCACCATGGGCTTTTTTCCCGTGGACGAGACGACCATCGCCTACCTGAAAAACACGGGCCGCACCACACAAGCCGCTCTCACCGAGGCCTATGCCAAGGCGCTTGGCTTTTTCTATTCCGGTGAAACAGAGGCGGAGTACACCGAGGTGCTGACACTGGATCTTTCCTCCGTCGTGCCCTCCGTGGCCGGCCCGGCCAGGCCGCAGGACCGCATTGCCCTGACGGATCTGAAAAACACCTTTTCCCAGTTGCTGGAGTGCCGATACGAACGCAATGCGGACATGAAGGAGGGCTCCACCTTCTACAACGAGTCGGGCAGTGCGTCGCATCGGTCGGACTGCGTGCCCAGCGACAAGAACTGGGTGACCGTGGACCTTGGGGAAAAGGGCAAGACAGCCATTGCCGACGGTTCGGTGGTCATCGCGGCCATCACCTCCTGCACCAATACATCCAACCCGGCGGTGATGTTGGGGGCGGGCCTGGTGGCCAAACGGGCGGTGGAACGACAGTTGCGGGTGCCGGTGCATGTGAAGACGTCCCTGTCCCCCGGCTCCAAGGTGGTCAAACGCTACCTGGAAGCCGCCGGGATGATGCCCTATTTTGAAGCTTTGGGGTTTCACCTGACCGGTTACGGATGCATGACTTGCATCGGCAACAGCGGACCGTTGCATCCCGCCGTCGAACAGGCCATCACCGACAGGGATTTGACAGTGGCGGCCGTGTTGTCGGGCAACCGGAATTTTGAAGCCCGGATTCACCAGAAAATCCGGGGCAACTACCTGGCCTCGCCCATGCTGGTGGTGGCCTTCGCGTTGGCCGGTCGGGTCGATATCGATCTGAACAACGAGCCCTTGGGCACGGACCGGGAAGGGCATCCGGTGTTCCTCCGGGACATCTGGCCCACCGCCCAGGAGGTGGCCGACCTGGTTTCGCGGAATGTGAAGCCCGAGTTTTTCGAGGAGGAATACGGCGCCATTTTTGAAGGGGATCGTTTCTGGCAGGACCTGCCGGCGGCGGAAAGCACCACCTTCGACTGGGAGCCGGCGTCCACCTATATCCGCAATCCACCGTATTTCGATGGGTTGACCCCGGTGCCGGAAGCACCCCGGGACATTTTCGGTGCCCGTGTTCTGGCCTTGCTGGGCGATTCGGTAACCACCGACCACATTTCCCCTGCGGGAGCCATTCCCCGGCAGTACCCGGCCGGCAAGTACCTGGTGGAGAAGGGGGTGGCCCCGGCCGATTTTAACTCATACGGCTCCCGGCGCGGCAACCATGAGGTGATGATGCGGGGGACCTTCGGCAATATCCGCATCAAAAACAAGCTGGTGGGCACAAAGGAGGGCAGTTTCACGGTCAAGTTCCCCGAGGGCAATGAGACCTCCATCTACGCGGCGGCCATGGCCTATCAGGCCGAGGAGGTGCCGCTGGTGGTGCTGGGCGGCAGGGAATACGGCACCGGCTCGTCCCGGGATTGGGCCGCCAAGGGAACCGATCTGTTGGGCGTGCGTGCGGTCATCGCCGCGTCCTATGAGCGGATACACCGCAGCAACCTGGTGGGCATGGGCGTGTTGCCCCTGACTTTCCAGCCCGGAGAGGGATGGGCGCAACTGGGCCTTGACGGATCCGAAACCTATGCCATCGAAGGTATCGCGGACATGACGCCGCTCAAGACACTCCAGGTGACCGCTACCCGCAAGGACGGCACTGCCGTCACCTTCACGGCCACAGCGCGGCTCAACACCGAGGTGGACGTGGCGTATTTCCGTCATGGCGGTATTTTGCCGTATGTGTTGCGGAAGCTGATGGCATAGGGCAGGCAACGGTCAACGGATGGAGAACATCGGCGGAGGGAGAAAACGTCAATACAGCAGCAGTTCCGCAATGTAGATGGGGCCGATATCCTTGCGGGCGTCGGCGAGTTCCGGACGCAGCTCGGCGCGGATTTCGGACCGGATGCGGGCTTTGATGGCCTTAAAGTTTCGCTTCCTGTAGAGGCTTTCCACGGCCGGGTCCGCCAGAACCGCCACAATGCGGTTGCGCAGCCGGGCGTCTGCGGTGGCGATTTTCTCCTTGAGCCTTTTGCTGTTGCAGTCGATGTCAATGGTGAGGCGCACAAGTTCTTTTTGGGCGAGGGATGCCGTGAGGGGGCCCACCCGCAGATATTCTTCGTGGGTGTTGCCCCCGCCGCCGGTCAGGAAGTTGAAGAAAAAGGTTTTCTGTTGCAGGAAAAATGCGGTGAAACCCACCATCGCAACGGCGGCGATGAGCAGCAGAGACGGTCGCCGCCAGCCGACGGAAGGGGCGGTGGTGGGCAGCGGTGGCTGATCCCCGTTCGATTGCGGGGCTTTCCGGGAGGATTGCCGGGGCGGTGGGCCGCCCACGTCGATTTTATCAAGTTCCAACCCGTTGTCTGTTGGTTTTTCGGCGTTCATAGGTTTCTCTGGGCACAGGGTTCGCTGCGCGGCCTGCGTGTCGGTTCATATTACGGGCCGCATGATATCCTGTTCCTCCGCCTGGGTCAACAAAAGGTGCCCGGTAAAGAGGCGTCGCCACCGGCGGCACCGGCGGAGAACAGGGGGAAGGAGAAACCGCTTTGATGGAACAACCCGTTGCCCCACCCGCGCCGGTTTTGCCGCAGGACGCCGCCGCGGTCATTGTCCGCAACCGTGCGGCCTTTTCCGCCTACAACGTCGCCCGCATCCGGGAGATGTTGCGGCACCTGACCCCCCGTAAGTACAAGTTGTTTCGGCAGATTCCATTTTGGCTGCACGTCAACAAACCGGGGTTGCCGGGGTATATGAAGACCCCCTTGCTGCCGTTCGGCATTTACCGGTTCACCGATTCCGGCTTCTGGAAGCAGGCCCTGACGGATCACCGCGTGGCGGAAAAACGTCTCCTGCCGTTTCTTTCCAAGGCACCGCATATCCTGGGACTTTACCTGATGGGCAGTGCCGGAACACTGGCCCAGAGGGAGACGAGTGATTTCGATTACTGGCTGGTGGTCGACGGGGCGCGTATGGGGCCGCGGGGCCGTGCCCTGCTGGAAGAGCGGCTGGCCCTGCTGGAGGCTTACTGCCGGGAACGTTACGGCCAGGCGGTGACTTTTTTTCTGCTGGATGAGGGGCAGGTGCGGGACAATCGGTTCGCGGCCATGGGGGAGGAGAGTTCCGGGTCGGCCCAACGCACCTTGCTGAAGGAGGAGTTTTACCGCACCTTCATCATGATGGCCGGTAAAATCCCATACTGGTCCGTTCTGCCGGCCGGCCTCGACAACGCGTCCTATGGCCGCTGGATGGCCGCTGCCGGACGGGGGCGGCACCTGCTGTTTCTACCGGAGGATTACATAGACCTCGGCAACCTGGCGCGCCTGGACAAGAACGAGAGCCTGGGTGCGCTCTTGTGGCAGATGGTCAAGGCCCGATCCGCGCCGTTCAAGGCACTGCTGAAGGCGGCCCTGGTGGCGCGGTATTTCTTTTTTGAGGACGATGGCTTTCTCTGCGATAAAATCAAGGCCCGCTATCTTGGCCATTGCCCGGGCAACGCCTTGAACGATCCCTATGCCCTGGTGTTTGAAGCGGCCCTTTCTTTTTTTCAGGATCTGGAAGATGCCGAAGGGCTGTTTCTGGTCCGGGTGGCCGTTTTTTTCCGCCTTCACCAGGGAAGTGGCGGCCGGCGCTGCGGGGTTTTCCCAGGGGAGCGGCTCCTGGAGCGCTATGTGCAAGCCTGGGGTTGGGATACCGCCGAAGTGGCGCGGTTTTCCGCCTGGGACCGCTGGCCGGAGGCGGAAAAATGCGGGTTGGAGCGCCGGGTGTTTGAAAAAATATCCTTCATCTACGAGTTGATGCGGCAGGCACAGGGGGGCGGTGGGAAGGCCGTCGATATGACCGACCAAGATCTTTCCTATCTGACGAACCGCGTCGCAGGCCATTTTCGTAAGGCGCCGGGCAAGGTGCCCCGGTGTTCTTCCTGGTTGGCGTCCCGCCGGCGTGCGATTGAAATCACGGTGGCGCCACGGTGTAGTCCGGCGGGCGATGGCCCGGTGCACTGGGCTGTGTACGGCCCCGTGGGCGACCGTCGGATGAAGGAGCAGGCATTGCTGTTCGACGCCCCGGCCCTGCTCCAGGTGGCCGGCTGGCTGGTTGTGAACCGATTGGTGGTGAAGCGGAGCGGGCTGTCCATGCGGGGGGAGATGTTCGGCCGGGTAACCGACAGCCAGGCCGCCCGGCTGATCCGGGAAGTGTCCCGGTTTTTTTCCGGGCCGGCGGTGCGGGAAACAAATCTGCGCCCGGTGTGGGACCGGATCCTGGTCTGCCTGCCTGTCGCTTCGGGTGGGAAACCCGGAGCGCCGGTCCGGGCCGATTTTTTGGGGCGGAACCGCTGGGGAGAATTCTTTTTCGAATCCCTGGCGTTTGATATAAACAGGCAAGAGGCCCCGCCATGTTTCCATGTTGCGCAATACCTCTGGCGACTTCTCCGGGACGGAGGAGATGGCGACACCGCGTGGCGCGTGATTTCAGAAACCGGCGGTGGTGCCGGTGCCGCCGGGGAAGAAATTGCGGCGGCCCTGGTGCAGTTTCGCAAGGAACCGGGGGGCGCGCCGGGATGCGATGCGGCGCCTTCCGCCGACGGCCGGGTGCCCGACACCCCGTTGCTGCTGGACCGATGGGGACCGGCGAATGACCAACAAAACGAAACGGTGCGAAACGAATGACCCAAGACACAATGTTACTGGTGGATCACGATGCATCGGCCCGCCAGAATCTGGCCGAGATTCTGGAAACCCTTGGATATGGCACTGTGGTTCATGCCGAAAGTGCCGCGGTGGCATGGCGTTTGCTCAAATGCCGTCCCTGCCGCTGCGTGATTGCGGAGATGCAGATGCCGGAAATGAGCGGGCTTGCGCTCCTGAAAATCATCCGCAGCGATGACCATCTGGGCGCACTTCCCTTTTTCCTGACCCATGACGCTTTCACGAAGGTCAAGGTGCTGCAGGCCGGTCAGGAAGGTGCCACCGGTTTGTTGGTCAAACCCTTTTCCCCGGGTGCGGTCCGTGAAAAGCTCCGCCTCATGGTTCCCCGGACACCGTCGCCGGCCATTGCACAGGTCCGGGGCACCCTTGCCCAGGGGCTGCACCTGATGGAACAAAACGCCTTCGAGGAAGCCCTGGCGGTGTTCGAGCGTCTTGTGACGGAGGGGGAAAGCGCTGAAATATACTATAATATCGGATATATCAAGACGGCGCAGGAGAAATACAACGAGGCCATTGCGGCCTTCCAGAAGGCCACCGAACTCGATCGCCTGTTTGGCAAGGCCTACGCGGCCATGGGACGGATTTACCGCAAACTGGGCCGGGCCGGGGAGGCGGAGCGCTGCCTCCAGAAGGCGGCGGACATTTACCTGACCCGGGAGAAAATGGAAGATGCCGAGGAGATTCTCAACCAGATTCTCGAAATTCGTCCCGATACCGTCAATGTATACAACAGCCTGGGGGTGCTGTATCGCAAAAAAGGCAAATTCCAGCGGGCCCTGGACGCCTATCAAAAGGCGCTGCGGATCCATGCCGACCAACCACAGATTCACTACAATATGGGCCGATTGTGGCTGGAAATGAAGGATGTCCAGGCCGCTGCGGGCGCCTTTGAGAAGGCGCTTCAGCTCAATCCCGCCTTCAAGGAGGCCCAGGACGTTCTGGAAGCCATCCGGCTGGGCAAGGTATAGAATGCCAGGCGTTTCCGGCCGGTGCGGCCGGGGGGATCCCGCGTCTTTCCCCGCCGGCCGTCAACGGAAGACGGGTGAGGGGCCCCCGCCGCGTTCGGGAAGCTATTGTATCTTGATTTCCCACTCAAGGGCGCTGTCAGGGTCTGTGTTTTTGACTTCACGAACAGTGATATGGCGGTAGTTGTCTTTGAGGATCAGCCGGCTGTGGGGTCCGGCAATGTGGGTTCCCTGCACGGCCGTTTGGCTGACCTTCACGGTGGCCGCCCGCTTCTGGGAACCGGCCCAGTGGCGGATGGCTTCCACCTCGTGCCGCAGTTCGGCGATGTCGTCGTCGATCTGGTCGATTTGGGTCTGGGCTTTGTCGCTGTCTTCGGTCAGACGGTCCTGTTTGTCGAACAGCCCCCCCAGCATTTCTTCCGCCTCCCCGGCTTTGGTGAGCAACTGCTGTATTTCGTCTTCCATGCCGGCGCGGCGCTCCCGGTCATCGGGGGGAAGGGCTGCCACGGCCTGTGCCAGGGAGCGTTGCTCCACAAGGCTGCGGTCCTGCACTTGGGCGAGGTCCGCGATCTTTTTGTGGATGGCGTGCTGCTGGTTCTCCATTTGCGCAATGTTCTGCAGCAGCTGGTCTTTGCGCTCCGTTCGTCTGGCGATGGCGTTATGGATGCCTTCCAGTTCCGCTTCCACATGGTCGTCCACGCCGACGGTCAGCCGGCAGGGCGCGGACATGTCGGTGCCGATGTCCACGGCCTCAATGCCCTGCTTGGCGGAAATTTCCGAATTGATGATTTTGCCCCGGGTCACCCGGCACACGCCGCTGGTGTCGATGGTGGCATCGGTGATTTCCTTTTCGGCGGTTACATCCCCGAAGGTGGACAGGGAGGCGTTCTTGACGTACTTGGCCTTGATACTTCCCTGGGCCTTGACCACCGCGCCGATGATGCCGCCGGTGACGGTGACGTCCCCCGTGGCCGTGATTTCGGCCCCCATGATTTCCTTGGCGGTCAGGTTGGCGCATTTGACCCGGAACCCCGCCTGCACCGTTCCGGTGACCTTGACGTTTCCATCGAAGTCGATGTGGCCGGATTTCAGATCCACGTCTCCGGTGACCGTCAGGTCCGATATCACGGACAACCGCCCCCCTAAAGAGAGCTTGGGCTGACCGTCCGTTTTGGCGAACACCTTTGTTTTGTCTTCCGACAATTCCGTGCCGCTGCCGACCAGCAGTTTGACATCTTTGCCCTGGGGCGCCGGAATCGCAGCGCCGGTCACGTCGGTGCCGGGCGTTCCGGCGCCGGCCGGGGTTTTTTCCATCAGCAGGGCGCCCTGTTGAACGAAGGGGATCTCGCCCTTGTCCTTGAAGTCGATGTTGCCCCGGTTGCTGATGGTGCCGACTTTTTGGCCCGTGGAGAAATGATAACGTATGCGGGCGTCGGTGCCGGCAACCGGGGGGGTGGCCCGGGCGATGACCAGGGGCGCGCCGGCAGCGGGACCGCCGGCCAGATAATTTTCGATTTCCCGTGGTTCGACGATGCCGTGGGTGATGCCCCGGGCCGCCACCATGGCCAGGACCGCGGCCGTGGAAAGGGTCGGGGGCCGGTCTTCTTTCGGCTCAAGGACGGCCTCGCGTTTGTCTGCGGTAACGGTCAGTTCGTAATAACGGTCCACTTCCGTCGCCGCTGCCTTTCGCTCTTGGGGCGCCACGTCCGTTTTCCGGTCGGGAGTCGGGTGGGGAAGGGTGTTTAGCGTTGTGATCAGCATGTCCATCTGTTCGGCGGAAAGTTTTCCCTGGTCCCTGAGGATGTCCTTTACCAGGACAACGGTTTTGGACTCCTTGAACAGGTCGGCCTGCTTTTTCATTGCCTGGTCAAGATCCGCCTGGGTGATCAGGCCCTTTTCAATGGCCAGCAGCCCCAGCCCCTTGGCTGCCTGGCTGGCCCGCCAGAACTGGTCGGCCAACTGCAGCGACGCGATCTGCTGCGTTGTGAGCCAGCCCTTTGCCTGTAGGAGCGCTGCCATGGGAACGAAAGTCCCCCCGGCGTTGCTCTTCTGCTGTGCGGCGACGGCGGCTTTGTATTGTTGGGGGGTGATGAGGTTGTATTTGAGGGCGATCTGGCCGAGACGGGAGGGTTGGGCAAAGGGAGAGTTTTTTGCCGCGGCTGTGAATACGTTTTGGCAGCGCTTGCAGGTTACCTTCTTGCCGGCAATACCCAACGCCACCCGGTAGTCGGTTTGACAATGCGGGCATGCGATGATGAAGGTCGTTTCTTCTGCCATGGTGTCGCGTCCGTCTCCTTTGGTGGCGTGCGGGTGAACCGGCTGAAGAGCGCATTTCCCGATTCCGGCAATGCTCCTGTAACGCTATAATATATTTAATGGTTACGGTGCAACCCCTCATTTGGGCGGTTGGCCCCGCTTCTTGAGCGGTGTTGCCGGCCGGCAAAGTGGTCTCGGCACCGGCTTTTTGGTGGATCTGAATCGGGAAATCGGATATGCTCCGCCAATCATTTGAATCATTTATGTATTTATCGGACAGGGGGGAAGATGCCTTTAACGGCGGCTGTTTTTCTTGCGCTGGCCGCACTGGCCTATGCACTGGGTTCGATTCCCACAGGCGTGCTGGTGGTCCGGCGGGTGGCCGGAAAAGACATCCGACGGCTGGGCAGCGGCAATATCGGTGCCACCAACGTGCGGCGCACCGTTGGCACCGAAGCGGCCCTGCTGGTACTGGCGGGGGATCTGCTCAAGGGGGCCGTTCCGGTCGGTCTGGCCCTTTTGGCGGCTCCGCTGATGGGCGGTGGGGTCGCGGGAAGTGTCGGGGTCGCCGGGGCGGTGCTGTGCGCCTTTTGCGGTCACCTGTTTCCCCTGTATTCCCGGGGCCGGGGCGGCGGAAAGGGCGTGGCCACGGCCCTGGGGTGTTACGCCATTGCGGCGCCGGTGGCCTGTGGGGTTGCGTTGGTGGTGTTTTTGGGGACCGTGTGGCGCACCCGCATGGTGTCGGCGGGATCCCTGGCGGCAGCGACGGTGTTGCCCGCCTTTGCCTGGATGACGGGCCGACCGGCGGCGGTTGTGGCGGTGTCCGTGGTTACCGGCGGCTTGATATTCCTGCGCCATGCCGACAATATCCGGCGTATGCGGCGGGGCACCGAGGCGCAACTGTCGAAAAAGAGGCGACCCTGAGCCCTGTGTTTCACCCGTCCCATGTTACACTTCCGGGGTGGTCGGCCTAGCATGCCGACCAGACAACTGTCAGGGCACCGGACAGAACGAAATGCGTTTCCACCAGGAATTCCAGACGGGTCCCGGGTAGCAGCCCCATGCGCTCGTGGGCCGTGATGACGAAGAAAAGGCACGCCGGGCAGCAGGCCAGGACATAGCCGAGGGAGGAAACCTTGCCCAATGCCGCAGCGCTTGTGAGCAGGACCAAAAGGGCGCAGAGAATGGTCCTGAGCAGCCGGGTGACCGTTTTGCGCCCCAGAAGGATCGGAATGGTTTCCCGGCCCACGATTCGATCCGCCTGCATGTCCAGGATGTCGAAAAAAGCGGTGCGAACGAACACCATGCCGCAGGCCCACAGGAGCACCACCAGATTTCCCCAAGACCATGCAATGCCCGCCGACAGGGGGGGCAGGGCGGCGGTGACCATGCCCCATGCCAGGGCGATGAGGATGGTTTTGGAGCCGGGGATGTCGCGCAGTCGCCGGGGGCGCCCGTTGGCCGCCGCTTCCGACACCATGGGGATATTGTACATGAGACCCGTCACGGACATGAGCAGCAACAATAAAAAGGGCAGGGTCCCCAGCGAAAAGGCCGTGAGTAAACCCGTGGCCCCGGCCAGTACCGCCAGGGTCGACAGGGCGGCTTGGTGGCGGGTATAGAAACGTGCCCGTTCCGGATCCTTGTAGCGATCGGACGATCGGCCGGTAAGGTTGTTGATCAGATGCATGGACAGGACATAGGGAAATGCCATCAACAGGTACGGCAGATGGGTTGTGATGCCCTGCAGCCGGTTGCACGCGTAGCACAAGCACCCGGCGCCCAAGGCCAGGTACAGAGCGGTGAGCAGGGAGGCCCGCCGGAGCTTGAACAGCAAATTCCCGATGCCCGGCCGGGTGGTGCCCGACAGGGTTTCCAGGTGCCGGTATACCCGGTTGGTGATCCAATTGGGGGTGGAGGCGCCGGCGGTCAAGGCCACGGACCGGGCCCCGGAGAGCAGTGCCGGGTCGATTTCCTCCTCGGTCTCAACGGACAGAACCGGCTTGCCGGTTTGCCGCACGATCTCCGCCAGCCGCTGGGTGTTGCCGCTGTTGCGTCCGCCCACCACCACCGCCGCGTCCACTTCCCCGGCCAGCCGGCTGATTTCTTCCTGACGTTTCTGGGTGGAGTCGCAAATGGTGTCGAACACCTGATAGTGGGGAAACCGGTCGGCG
Organism: Desulfobacterales bacterium; assembly: GCA_963678885.2. Taxonomy (GTDB): domain Bacteria; phylum Desulfobacterota; class Desulfobacteria; order Desulfobacterales; family JAFDDL01. The sequence goes on from CAXXFG010000005.1 coordinate 207,400, forward strand.
GCCCAGCAACGGATTTTTTCAAAAAATGATGTGTTCTGGGTGGTTTGGGCAACGATAATGGCCTTTTCAAAGGCGGGCAAAGCGTCGCGCCGCGCCAGGCTGTCCACAATATGACCGTTTTTACCCGCATAACCCAGGAGGCCCACCACTTCGGGGTGGTCCTGGTCCCCGACGATGATGACCGCGCATCCCTGTCGGGCGTGCTTGCGGATGATGGACTGCACTTTGACCACCCGGGGGCAGGTGGCGTCGATGACAGAGAAACCGGCCGCCCTGAGACGATCCCGATGCGCGGGCGGCACCCCGTGCGCCCGCACGATCACCGTGCCGTTGCCTTTTTCGGGGATATGCGCCAAGGGGGTGATGCCTTTTTCCGCCAGCAGGTCCAGCACTTGGGGATTGTGAATCAGGGGGCCGTAAGTGTAAATGGGTGGCTTGCACTTCTGGGATGCTTCCAGGGCCAGGTCCACGGCGCGCCGAACGCCCATGCAGAAACCGGCGGTTTTCGCGATGAGGATTTTCACGAAGGATCCTGGTCGCGGCGTGGGGTTGGATGTGTGGTGCCAGGGGAAAGGGGCGCGACGGTGCTCACAGTTTCTCCAGTTTCGACCGGTTGCGTCGTTCACGTTTGGGTAGTTTTCGCCGGGGGCCTTTTTTTCGGGTGCCGGGCGTCCATCCCTCTGGGGTATCTTCTGCGACGGGCAGCAGGCCGGTTTGGGCGATCTTTCGTTCGAAATCCGGGGAACTGATGGTGCCGGCACCCCGGCGTCGGGCGAACTGCGTGATGTCACGGTCCGAACTGACCACCAGGGCCTGTTCACCATAGCGGTCGGCCATTTTCTTGATGACCGTGTCGGCGGATTCGCCCGGGCCGGAAAAGGTCACGGCGATCCCCCGGACCTTGTCTTTCCTGTCGAGATAGGAGGGGGCGTCGGCACCGTCGAACACCACCGTGATCCGGTGGGCTTTTTGGCGTTTGTAGGCGGACAAGGCGTCGAGGAGCGCCTCTCTTCCCGTCTGCAGGTCCTGCAGGTCGAGCATGGCCCAGTGCACCGACTGGCGGATCAGGTTGTATCCGTCTATGATAATGTGCACGGACATAAAGGGTAGCGGGCGCGCGGTTATTCCCGCCGCAGCAAATGCAAAAGGCGGTCCAGATCCGCGTCGCTGAAGAAATCGATTTCCACCCTTCCCTTCTTTCCCTGGCGGGCGATGTGCACCCGGGTGCCGAAGTGGCGGGACAGCTCTTCGGAGAGGCTCGTGAAATAAACCGTGTCCGAGTCCGGTTGGGGACGGGGGGGACGTTCTTTTTCCAGTTTCAGGCGTTTGATCAGCGCTTCGGTCTGGCGCACTGAAAGGCCTTTGGCCACGATTTCACGCCAGGCGGCTTTTTGCTGTGCCTGGGTGTCGGCCCCCAGCAATGCCCGGGCGTGCCCCATGCTCAAGGTGCTGTCCTGTATGCCGGCCTTGATGGGATCGGGCAGTTGGCGAAGCCGCAGCAGGTTCGCCACCGCAGACCGGCTTTTTCCCACCCGCTGGGCCGCCTGCTCCTGGGTGATGCCGAACTCCGTCATGAGCCGGTGATACGCATCGGCTTCTTCCAGCGGGTTCAGGTTCTCCCGTTGGATGTTTTCAATGATGGACATTTCCAGCATCTCTTTGTCGGAAATGTCCTTGACCACCACGGGCACCTGGGAAAGCCCCGCCAGCTTGGAGGCGCGCAGGCGCCGCTCCCCGGCTACCAGCTCGTAGCCCCTGCTGTTCTTCCGGACCAGCAGAGGCTGGAGCACCCCCTGGGCCTTGATGGATGCGCTCAACTCACGGAGCTCTTCCTCTGCGAAATGCGTCCGGGGTTGATAGGGATTGGGGTGAATCCGGTCGGTGTCGCACAGCAGGAACCCGGCCGTTTCTTTGGCGGCGGTCTCTTGGGGCGGCGCGCCGCTGGGGATCAGGGAGGCAAGCCCCCTGCCCAGTGCGGGCCTTTTTTTCTTGGGCAGAACAGATGTGTCTTTCTTGGCCATGTATCCGGCTCCTAACCGCCAGGGGCGGAAACGTTCAGTCCCGAAAATGGGAGATTGTCAGTTCCCTTTATCCAGGATTTCCCGTGCCAGGTCAAGGTAGCTTTTGGCCCCTGCCGAAGCGGCGTCATACAGCAGGATCGGCTTGCCGAAACTTGGAGCCTCTCCCAGCCGGACGTTCCGCGGTACGATGGTTTTGTATACCTTTTCCTTGAAATACGCTTCGGCCTCCTGGGCGACCTGGTGGCTGAGGTTGGTACGCTTGTCGTACATGGCAAGCAAAATGCCCGATACCCTCAGGTCGGGATTCAGGCTGTTTTTGATCAGGCGGACCGTGTCGAGCAGCTGGCTGAGCCCTTCCAGGGCAAAGAACTCACATTGCAGGGGAATCAGCACGAAGTCGGCCGCGGTCATGGCATTGACGGTGAGCAGACTAAGGGACGGCGGGCAATCGAGGATGATGAAATCAAACCGGCCGTCGAGTTCCGCCAGCAGGCGCTTAAGGGTCGTCTCCCGGTCGTCTTCTCCCATCATTTCGACTTCAAAGCCGATCAGTTCCACCCGCGAGGGAATGACCTTGAGGGCGTCGATTTCGCTGTCCACCACCAGCCGGTGGGCCGGCGTCTCCCCGATCAACCCGTGATAAAGGGTCTGGTCAAGAACGTTTTTGTCGATGCCAAGGCCCGTGGTGGCATTGGCCTGGGGATCGCAGTCCACAAGGAGGATGCGCTTGTCCAGGGTTGCCAGGGACGCCGAAAGATTGATGGCTGTGGTGGTTTTCCCCACGCCGCCTTTCTGATTCGCAATGCAGAATATTTGAGCCATAGCCCGGACCCTTACCATAAAAAAGGGGCTTTGGAAAGAAATATGGACAGTGCCGTTTTCGGCGTGTGCCTTGCGCCTGTCCTTTTCTCCGGAAGTCTGCTAAAAACCGGTAGGATCATAACAGATGGCCAATAGAATGGCAGGGAGTGTAGATGACCATGTTCAAAAAAATATGGGCAGCGGCCCTTGCGTGGCTGCTTTGCTTGCAGGTGGCGGGGATGCCGTCCGCCCATGGGATTACGGTGCAGCAGGAGTTGGAACTCAGCCGGGAGTTCATGAAGGTGGTGCGCCAACGTTATGCGTTGATTGATGATCCCTACATCAACCGGTACGTCGACCGCATCGGCCAGGCCCTGCTTGCTGAATTTCCGGCGCAGCCGTTTCCCTATCATTTCCATGTGGTCAAACAGGAGGTGTACAACGCCTTTGCGGGGCCGGGGGGGCAGGTGTTCATCCACAGCGGCCTTTTGGAGGCCATGGACAGCGAATCGGAATTGGCCGGTATTCTTTGCCATGAAATCTCCCATGTGGCCTGCCGCCACATTTCCGAGCGCATCGAGCGCTCCAGCAAAATCGAGATCGGGACCCTCGCCGGATTGGCCGCCGGCATTCTCCTGGGGGCCGCCGGTGCGGGGGAGGCGGCCAGTGCGCTGACCATCGGCTCCATGGCCGCCGGGCAATCCGTTTCCCTGGCCTACAGCCGCGAAGACGAGAGGGAGGCCGATCAGGTCGGACTCAAGTATCTGGTGTCCGCAGGCTATTCCATCGGGGGACTGCTGGAAATTCTCGAAAAGATCAAGGCCAAGAACTGGTACGGCTCCGAGATACCATCCTACCTTGGCACCCACCCGGCGGTGGAGGAACGGATCGTTTACTTGAGCCGGCATTTGGACCAGTGGGGCGGGCAGGCCCCGTCCCAACAAAAAAGCGGCGGGGATTTTGACCGGTTCCGCACCCGGTTGCTGGCGTTATACGGCGACGAGGCAAAGGCGTTGTCGGTGTTTTCAAAACGGGCGGAAAAGGATCCGGCGGATTTTCTGGCGGATTACGGCCGGGGGCTCATCGCCCTCAGGTCCGGGGACCGGCAAGGGGCCATGGTGCATCTGCGCAAGGCCCTTGAAAAAAGAGCATTCGACCCTTTTCTCCTGACGGATCTGGGCCATGTGTATCTGTTGGACGGGGATTTTGCGGCGGCCATCAAACCCCTCGAAGCGGCCGTCGGCCTGGACGGGGAAAACCCCATGAGCCGGCTTCTGCTCGGCCAGGCGCGCCTGGCCCTTGGCGATGTGTCCGATGCCCGGCGGGTGCTTGAACGACTTGTGGCGGATTATCCGGAGTACGCCCGGACGTATTACGTCTTGGGCGAGGCGTGGGACAAGAGCGGCCGCCCGGCGGAAGCACATTATTACCTGGGCCGCTATTACATGAAAACCGGTGATTACCAAAAGGCGATGTTCAATCTGAAACGCGCCGAGAAGGCCGCCGGGGAAGAAGCGTTGAAGAAAAAGATCGCAGCGGCCATCGAAGAGCTGCAGCCCGAAAAAGAGAAAGAGGCGGCGCGGAAAAAAAACCGCCCGGAAAACGAGTTGTCTTCCGGGCCCTGATGCCCTCCCTTTCGGCACCCGTGTTCTACATTTTGTCGAACCGGGCGAAATGCATGGAAAAGGTGCCGCGTCCCTGGGTGGCGGATCGCAGTGCCGTGGAGTACCCGAACATCTTTGCCAGGGGTGCCATGGCCCGGATGACTTGGACGCCGCTTTTTTGTGAAATGGATTCCACCTTTCCGTTTCTTGCGTTGAGGTCTCCGATGACTTCTCCCATGAAGGTGTCTGGGACGAAGACCTCCACCGACATGATGGGGTCGAGCAGATAGGGTGCCCCTTTTCCCATGGCCTCCCGGCATGCCATGGATGCGCTGACCGTGAAGCCAATGTCCGAAGGCATGGATTCCCTGAAGCTGCCGCCTTCCAGCACGGCCTCCACGTCCACCACCGGATAACCCATGAGGGGCCCGCTTTCCAAAGATTCCATCACACCTTTTTCAACGGCGGATACCGCGCTGGGCGGAAGGGCCTCTTCCGGGGCGTTGTTCCGGAAACGGTTGCCCGTGCCCCGGGGCAGGGGGGTGAGGGTGAGGCGCACTTCGGCAAAATGCTGCTGCCCGGCGATCTCCCGGTCGAATGCCACCCGGGCGGAGGTTTCTTTCCGGATGGTTTCACGGTAGACCACCTGGGGTTTCCCGACGTTGACGTTGGTGTTGAACTCCCGGCGCATGCGGCTTACAATCACCTCCAGATGCAGTTCGCCCATGCCCGAAAGAATCGTCTGGCCCGTGTCCTGGTCCTCCCGCACCCTGAGGGTCGGGTCTTCGACGGTGAATTTTTCAAGCACCTGTTCCAGCTTTTCCTGGTCCGCGTGGCTTTTGGGCTCCACCGCCACCGAGATGACCGGCTCGTAAAACTCGATGCGTTCAAGCACCACCGGTTGGTCCGCCTGGCAAAGGGTTTCTCCGGTGCCGGAATCCTTAAGCCCCACAACGCCCACAATGTGCCCCGCCTCCACATGGTCCACCCGCTCGCGCTTGTTGGCATGCATGACGAGGATGCGGGAGATTTTCTCCTTTTTCTTCAGGTAGGGGTTGTAGACATCGCTTCCGGAAGTGAGGCGGCCGCTGTAGACCCGCACGAAGGAGAGCTTGCGACCCTCGATCATGGAGACCTTGAAGATAAGGGCCGCCAGGGGTGCGGACGTCTTGGCTGGGCAGCTTATTTCTTCGTTGGTGTCGGGGTGATGGCCCTTGATGGGAGGAACGTCCGCGGGGCTTGGGAGAAAAGCGCACACGCCATCGAGAAGGGGCTGTACCCCTTTGTTCTTGAGGGCGCTTCCGCAGAAAACCGGAACGATTTTCAGCGAGATGGTGGCGTTTCGAATGGCCTCCACCAGGGCTTGATTCGTGATTTCGGCCTCGGACAGGTATGCTTCCATTATTGCGTCGCTTGATTCGGCCACGGTTTCCAGGAGCTTTTCCCGATAGCGGGTGGCGTCGCCAAGGTGCTCGGGGGCGATGTCTTGCGTGGAAAAGGATGCCCCCAAGCTGTCATCGTCCCAGACGATCTGTTTCATTTCGATGAGGTCGATGATCCCGGAAAATTTCTCTTCGCTGCCCACGGGCAGCTGCATGATGAGGGGGGTGGCGTGAAGCTTGTCCACCATTTGTTCCACGGTGCCGTGAAAATCAGCGCCGATGCGATCCAGCTTGTTGATGAAGGCGATTTTGGGCACCATGTACTTGTCGGCCTGGCGCCAGACCGTTTCACTCTGGGGTTCAACACCTCCCACCGCGCAGAACACACCCACCGCGCCGTCCAACACGCGCAGGGAACGTTCCACCTCGATGGTGAAGTCTACGTGGCCGGGGGTGTCAATGATGTGGATTTCCCGGTTTTTCCACTGGCAGGTGGTGACGGCCGATGTGATGGTGATGCCCCGTTCCTGCTCGTCTGGCATCCAGTCCATGACGGCTTCGCCGTCATGGACCTCGCCGATCTTGTGGGAGCGGCCGGTATAGTAGAGTATCCGTTCGGTCACCGTGGTCTTGCCCGCGTCGATGTGGGCGATGACGCCGATATTTCGAATTGCCGAGAGGTTTGTTTTTGTCGTCATTTTATCAATAGCATGTTTGCGTTATACGGGGGGCGAAGGTCCACATGACCGGCCAGGGTCAATGCCTCTGCGCCCTCGATGAGAATCTTCACGGCGGAAATGTCCGCCAGGTTCAAAACCAGGGTGTTGGCCACGGAATAAACACTCAGCACTTCCGCCTGGACGCCACCCGGATGATCGTCGGTTACGGGTCGGCTGAAGTCCACGTAAGCAACGCCGTCGGGCGTCAGGTAAACATCGCGGATGCCGGTCGTCCCAGGCAAGGTGCGCGTGCCGCCGTGGCGGGGGCCGTCGATGAGGGCCTGCACCAGGGACCTGGCCGCACGCGCCGCGTCCGGGATATCCGGCATCTGCCGGGGTTCCGCCTCTAAATGGCGGCCTGTGGCGTCGGCGAAATAAAGATAACGCTCTATCGTGCCGGTTGTTTCCACCGGATATGCGGGTGCGGCTGCTTCGTCGTGTTCCCGGCGCACGCCTTGCGGTCGTTGGCCGTCGGCCAAAAACCATATGGCAAGGGCGACGACAAGCGCCGCCAGGACAGCGCCGCACGATAGGACACCAAACCGTTTCGCGTTCATGAGCATCCTGGTTCCATCTAAAATCCGTCCATTATTATGCCAAACCCGGTGGGTTGTCAATAAGTGCACCAGCGGCGGGCAGGAGAGGTGCATGGCCTTGTATCAGGGCCGCGGTCCGGGTGGAATGCCGCGGCTTTCCGGAACCGGCTGGCAATGCCGGGGGGAACGGACACTCTATGCCTTGGGTTCCAAGTCGTGCTTCCGGCATTTTGACGGCAGTGGGGCGCCAGCGGCTGGAAGGGGATGACTTGTCCTGGAAAACCTTGCGAAAAAGGGGCGGGGGCTCCGATGGGAGAACGCCGGGCCGGTTTAAAAATCGTCACGATTCCAATTCCAGGGAAAACATTACTGTGACGGCCCCCCCAGCGATATGTTGGAGCGCTTCGGATTCAGCGATGGGGGGCTTTCCGCAAAATGCCCCCATACCACCAGGGTTCTATTTTAACCCCTTTCGACCGAAAACCACTCCCAGCTTTCTCATGCGACTTCGTAGGGTATTGGCGTGGATGCCGAGAATGGCCGCGGCGCCGTTTTTGCCTTGTATTTTTCCGTTTGTCGCGTGAAGCGCGGCCACGATGTGCCGGCGCATGGCTTCGTCAAGTGGCAGTATGGGGCCGGGCGCATCATCCCCCCGGACCCGGGGATGCAACGGTTCCCCGGGCAGATCGTCGAAACGGAGGGTGTGTTTTTCGTCCCGGCTCCGGTATCGGATGAGGGCCCGCTCCACAATGTTTTCCAATTCCCGAACATTTCCCGGCCAGGCATATGCCGTCAGCCGTTCCATGGCCCCCGAGGCCAGCACCGGGTGGTCGGTAAGATTGAAGGCCTTGAGCTTTCTATCGATGAAATGATGTACCATCGCCGGAATGTCGGATTTCCTGTGGCGCAGAGGAGGGATGTGGATGGGAAACACATTGAGCCGGAACCACAAGTCTTTCCTGAACCTTCCGTCTGCGACCATTTCGGGAAGATCCCGGTGGGTCGCGGCGACAATCCGCACATCCACCTCAACGGTCTCCCCCCCACCGATGCGTTCGATGCGGCCGTCCTGAAGTACCCTCAACAGCCGGATCTGGGCGGCGGCCGGCAGTTCCCCGATTTCGTCCAGGAACAGCGTGCCGCCATGGGCACGTTCAAACCGTCCCCGTTTGCGCTGGATGGCGCCGGTGAAGGCCCCTTTCTCATGGCCGAACAGTTCACTGTCGATCAGATTCTCGGGTAGGGCTCCGCAATTGACTTTTACCAGCGGTCCGTCCCTGCGGAGGGAAAAGGTGTGGACGGCGTTGGCGATGAGTTCCTTTCCGACCCCTGTCTCCCCGTTGAGCAGGACATGGCTGTTGAGGGGCGCCACCTGTCGAACCATTTCCATGACATTTCGGAGGCCGTAGCGCGCTCCCACGATTTCGTCTCCGGGCACCTGATACAGCTCCTGTTGCAGACATCTGTTTTCGTCAACCAGCAGCTCTTTGAGCCGCAGCACCTCCCAGTGCTTGAGCACATTGGCCAGGGCGATGGCGAACGGATCGTGAAGCAGTTTCATCATCCGAACATGCTCTTGGTCGTATACATCTGCTTCCATCGAAAATATCAGTACAACACCGAGCTGTTTAGCGTCCACCGTCAGGTGCATGATAATCTGCGAGGCGGGGTCTATTCCCAAAGCCTCTCCAAGGTCGCGGGCGATGGGGTCGGTTTCGGATTTTCGGTACAGAAAGGCACCGTTGCCCAGTGTCTGAAGGCGGGCGACCGCTTCCGGCGATAATTGGACGGGATGCGCCCACGGCGCGGTCGGCAGGGGCGTGTCCATCGCCAGGATCCGGATCGCCCCCCTTTCCGGCTCATACGTGCTCAGCATGAGCCCATCCAGGGGCAGCCGCCGTTTCAGGCAGGCAGCGCAATCCTGAATCGCCTTGGCGATATCCAGGGTGCCGCAAATTTTAATGGTCGCCTGGTGAAAAAAATCCGTATCATTCGAAATCATGGCTCACCATAAATTTGATATTTCGTACTTTTCGTTACAAATACCATATTTCGAACATATATGCACGAAATCCCGCATGCAACCCTGGGGGGAACGCTATCCGCTCGTATTTCTACATTTTTTTTCTGGCACGGGATTTGTAGACGGTGAGCCGATCGGATCATTCATTTCAAAACTGAGAAGGCTTTAACCATGACGCAAACCGCCAGAGACCGAATGCCATTGCCGGGCTTTAGAAGAAGGCCCATTATGATCGCCTTGATGTTGGGGAGTTTTCTTGCACTGCTCAACGAAACTATTTTGAATGTCGCCTTTTCAACACTGATGACCGACATGGACATATCGGCGGGAACGGTGCAGTGGTTCACCACCGGCTACATGCTGATTATCGGCATTTCGATACCGGTCACCGCGTTTCTTATCCACACATTTCCCATCCGAAGTCTTTATCTTGCCGCGATGGGTCTGTTTTTTTCCGGGACCGTCATTGCCGGGCTTTCATCCACATTCCCCGGATTGCTGGCAGCCCGGATTATACAGGGAGGCGGCACCGGCATGCTGGTGCCCATTATGACCCATGTCATCCTGCTGATCTATCCCCCCGGAAAGCAGGGGGCCGCCATGGGGAAGGCGATTTTCGTCATCCTGTTCGCCCCGGCGGTGGGGCCGACGTTTTCAGGGGTCATCCTGGAATATTTCAAATGGAACTGGCTGTTCTTCAGCCTGTTGCCCTTTTCTGTTCTTTCCATTTTCCTGGGCTCGGTTTTCCTTAAAATCGACTCACCGATCACCCGGCCCAAATTCGATATCGTTTCAGTTCTGTTATCAACCGTCGGGTTCGGGGGCATTATTCTCGGCATCAGTTTTTCCGAAAGCAGGGGGTTTGGAGACAGGCAGGTGTTGGTGACCATCGCAGCCGGAATCCTTGCCCTGGTGCTCTACGCCAAGCGACAGCTGTCGCTGGCCCATCCCATGCTGGATATCCGTGTATTTAAATGCCCGATGTTTTCACTGGGAACCGTGCTGGTGATGATTAACCTGATGATGCTGTTTTCAATCAATATTCTGTTGCCGCTGTTCCTGCAAAAGGCCCTCTTGCTCTCCTCGTTTGCAGCCGGCCTGCTTCTTTTGCCCGGTGGTCTGCTCAACGGCTTTGTTTCACTGTTTTCAGGCCGCATTTATGATCGGGCAGGCGCTTTGGTTCTGGCGATGCCAGGCTTCTTGATCATGGCGGTGTCCGTGGGGCTTCTGGCCAAATCCACTGTAGATACCAGCCTTGCACGGATTGTGGCGTTGCAATGCTGTGTCAGTATCGCTTCGGCACTCATCATGACCCCCGTGCAGATGAACAGCCTGAGCCATTTGCCCTTCAGGCAGTCGGCTCATGGCGTTGCCATTTTAAGTACGCTGCAGCAAATCGCCTGTGCCATTGGCTCATCCCTATTCCTTGGATTACTTGGTGCGGGGCAACGAGTATATATACACGGAAACCTCCATCCGGATCGGTTGGCGGAACAAAAAGGGGTTGCTTTCGGCCTCCACCATTCTTTAACGGTTGCGACGATCATTGTCATTTCCGCGTTGATGCTTTCCTTTTTTTTAAAACGCCGGAAGCCGGTGGCTGGCTAGCATCAGGGGAAGGACGGGGGCACGTGGTGTCGGCACATGCCGCAGCCCGGGGCGTTGCTGTCAGGTACGTGGTCGGAACAGAACTTCGATCAGAGTATCCCGTTTTCCAGCTTTGCCATCGGCTGGGGGCTTCTCCGGGTGGTTATTACGCATGGCTGAAGGCCGGCTAAGGTGCTGCGGGCAACCCGAAATCACCTATTCCACCGGCCAGGTCATCAGCCATCAGCACAATGCTCTCGGTCCGCCCCTGGTCGTCGCCGTGGCGCTCAATACCAGTCAGGCCCCGGGCGCTATCCTGGAATACCTGTCCGAGAGGGCGCGCAAAAAAACAGGGGGGATGCAACAGGTCTCCCCTGCCTATTTATCCTGCTCTTTGATCAGCTCCGGCAGGTCGGCGACCCTATCGTAAGCCGCATATTTTTTCATTTTTTCCTTGATGATATCCTTTCCGTCGATGGCCTTCTGGTGTCCTTTGCGGATATTGTTGTTATGAAGCTCCTGGCCCCACGGACTCCAGCGGTTCTTGGCCATCTCTTCATCGGTGAATTCCACGGAAAGCGCATTGTCGCAGATGCTCACGTTCGCCTTCGTGAGGCATTGCGGGCAATAAATACCATCTTCCCGTATTTCCAGGAGATTCCCGTGGCAGTCGGGGCAGACCCCTTCCGTTCCGAGATAGTCGTAGGACGCGCCCTTCTGCTTGGCCAGCATGGCATCGGCGACGTTTTGGCCGAGCTTCCTCATGCGGGCCAGCACATGGTCTTCAAGCAGTACGGCGCCTTTTGCGGGGATGAAGTCGTAATGAACCGCATCCACCAGGGCCTTATAGGATCCTGCAAGTTCCATGGCGGTCATCTTGCAGACGTTCAGGGTGAAATTGGTCCAGTCCGTCCCGCCGATGGAAAAGGCGGCACCGACCTTGTTGTTTTCAGAGACAACATGGCGATAGTCCCCGCTTGCATGGAGTTTGTTGAGGAACTGGATCATGGCGCCTGTCGGCAGGAGGTTGTAAGCAGGGCTCGAAACGATGATGGCGTCGGCTTCTCGCATCAGCTGTTCGATGAAATAGAAATGATCAGAACCGGTCTTGTGGACGCACCGGAACTCCCAGTTGCCTTTCAGATGGTTGATCATGCAGGACTCGCATCCGATGCAATTACGGATGGTAACATCCTGAATGCGGACGAATTTACATTCAGCGCCGCATTTTTCTTCAATGGCCATGAAGGCCTCTTTCATCATGATTTCCGTGTTGCCGTTCTTTCTGCCGCTGACAATGCCGAGCACCTTCATGCTGTCCTCCTTGATTGACGGTTCAGTTGTTCGGTTCGATTCACCTATCAGGCGGTTCAAAGGTTTTCAACAGACCTTTTTCTTTGGAATCTCCATATTCTGTCGATTACCTGGCCGTTGTCCTGGCCTGTTTCAACTTCATACCCTTTTGTCGTCTGAACAAACAACAATTTTCTAATGTTTGAAAAACACCTGCCGCATGATTTGATCGAGAACCCAACGGGATCACCGTTTGCAGAAGTGCCACAGCCCTGGTGGCTATTTTATGGCACCGTTAAGGGAGGAATTGCCATGTTCCACACCAATGGGGTCTATCCTATTTGAAGCAGACGGCATTCGCTGCGCCGGCCCTTTGCCCGTCCGCCCACACAAAAATGTGGAAAAGCGCATAAATATGTGGGGTCTCTGAAAAAATATTCCGTCATGATTTTAATATATAGCAATGAAAACATTAAGATAACGCGATGTGTCAAAAATAGAAAGGTGGCATGCTATTTGCGCATTAATTGAATCTGACTCTGTGCCGGTGAAGTGACTGTTCAACTGATGTTGATTTGGCTTTGGATAAACGAAAAAAAGGCCAACCCAACAATCTTTTTTAGGGGCATTTTCCACGTTACCCTGGCACTGACCGAGAATTATTGATGGATCTAAACGGTTCGTAACGGCTATTTCACTGGCCGCCCAACGCTGGGGTGGTGTTTTTGACAAGCTGAGCCGAACCACCGAATTCCTCGGAGGGTTTTATATGTGCATGTCCGAAGAAACGGACGTCATGGATCCCCCAGCACATCCCTTCCTCTTATCTTTGTTCAACCGCCTTCCACTTTTTCGAATTTTCCCCCCATTTGGCGCCATTGTTTTTAGTCGACACCCGGGGGCGACCCAATATCCCACCTGCCGTCTCATGGCTTGCGGCACAATTTTATTCTGTTGTTTATGCGCCATGCCCCTTTGACGCTCACCGTTCACCTCGGAACTTTTTTATGCGCCTGTGATGAATTTCAACGAATTAAAAGAGGCTTTCTTGCGGAAGAAGAACCATGTGCCCATTTATGCAGAAATAAAACATAGTGACGAAAACGTACTTGCCGATTCGGAAAGGAGGTGAGGAAATAGAATCAATATAAAGTGGTTATCTTCATTGAGGGCTGTTTTGTCGCAAGCAGGCGTTAGGTGTTGTTTTATAACTACTTACTTGATGTTTATTAGAATGAGGGGCGCATACATGAAAAAGAGTAGCTTCGCTATATCACTTTTCGTTCCTGGAAGGCGGTTGTGGTTGCCGTTTTCCCGCTGGTTTTGACGTCAATTCTCTGCGAAGTGCTGATGGTCTGGATGGGAATCGGTGTAAAGGTTGCGACCCTTCCGGTGATTGCGCTTGGCGTCGGTATCGGCGTTGATTACGCGCTTTATGTATTGAGTGTTACCATCGATGGGCTACGCATGGGCAAAACACTTTCCGAAGCCTATTACGAGGCGTTGCAGTTTACGGGGAAAGTGGTTGTCCTAATAGGGTTTACATTGGCCATCGGGGTGGCTACAGGGACATTTTCAGCCATCAAGTTTCAGGCGGACATGGGGATACTTCTTGCTTTTATGTTCCTCTGGAACATGGTTGGCGCTTTGGTCTTGATTCCGTCACTGGGATATTTTCTATTGAGAACAGAGACGGCCTAAATCGGGCAAAGGGAGAAACGCTGCAAATTTGAGTGCTTGACTTGTTTGCAGCGATCTTTCTTCCGAGTGGGATTAAGGGGATGTGGGATTAGGGGATGTCCATTGGAAAATAGTATACGAAATTTTAATGTGCTGTGATATGAGGTGTTATGCCGCGAAAAGCCCGCATAGATGCGCCCGGTGCGTTGCACCACATCATCGCCAGGGGAATGGAGCGCAGAAAGATATTTTACGATGATGCGGATCGGGATAATTTTTTGGGACGGCTGGGAGCCGTGCTATCGAACACACAAACCCAATGTTTTGCCTGGGCACTGCTGCCAAATCACTTCCATTTGCTGCTGAGAACGGGCCTTGTGCCCATTGCCACGGTCATGCAAAAGCTGTTGACCGGTTATGCGATCAGCTTCAACCGGCGGCATCGGCGACATGGCCAGCTTTTCCAGAACCGCTATAAATCCATTTTGTGCGAGGAAGACGCCTATTTGCTGGAGCTGGTACGCTATATCCATCTGAATCCACTGCGGTCAAAGCGCGTGGATGGGATGGGGGCGTTGGGCACGTACCCTTACAGCGGCCATGATGTCCTGATGGGAACGGAAAAGCGTGCCTGGCAGGATGATGCGTATGTATTGCGGCGTTTCGGGGGGAAACAGCCCATTGCCAGGAAGAATTACCGTGCGTATGTGAAGGCGGGGATCGCCGATGGCCGCAGGAATGATTTGATCGGCGGCGGTTTATTGCGCAGTGTCGGCGGTTGGGGGCCGGTAAAGGCCATGCGCCGCAGTGGAAATCGCATCAAAGGCGATGAACGTATACTAGGTGATGCGGGGTTCGTGGCGCGTGTTCTGGAGGCGGCGCAGGAGCAGCTTGAAAGGAAATGTAGGCTCAGCGCTTCCGGATACAGCTTTGAACACTTGCTCTCCCGTGTGGCGGAGCTGATGGATATGTCCACCGAAGAAGTGCTGTCCGGGAGGCGTTGTCCTAAAACGGTTCAAGCCCGCCGTCTCATTTGTTACTGGGGGTATCGTGCGCTGAGAATGCGTATCGTCGATTTGGCGAAAAGGCTGAACATATCCCAGCCCACGGCAAGCCAGAGCGTGACAAAGGGCGAAACAATCGTCCGGGAGCGCAACTTGAGTTTGTCCATCCACTCATCGCAATGCGCCAAAGAATGTTCCCGAAAGCCCCTCCATGGATGAAAGCGAGAAACGTATGCGCCCTTTGAGCCATGAACCGTCAAAGCCCACAGCCTGCGCTGCCGGACCTACATCAGGAGGGGCCCCGCATCCTCCTATGCACCTTTCCCCAACCGCCGCCCCCCCCGCGGGCGAGACGGCTGCCAGGGGGCTTTCAGCCATGCAGGACTTCTTCCGTTGGCTGATGCCGAAACCCGTTTGGCTGGAACTGTCCTTTGAGGAAACGCGAAAACGCAAAGTATATGCCGCCACGGTCGTGCCGGGGGTTGCCATTATGCTTTCGTTCGGGTTGTACCACCTGTTTTGCGCTAATCTTCTGGAAGGCTTCCTTGATGTGATGGGCGGGTTGTGGATGCTTGGCAGTATTTTCTTGCTGCGCATTACCAAAAAAGGGCTGCCTATCTTCCGGGCCAATGCGCTTTTGCTGGGATTGGTCTTCCTTTTCCTGGCGGCAAAGGGCGGCCCTGGGGGTAACAAGCTGTTATGGATGTTCAGTTTTCCGTTGGTCGCATTGTATACCCTGGGGTTGCCTGAAGGCCTGTTGTGGATCGGGGCCGTGTTGGCAGTCAATTTGATGATTCTCTTCCTGCCGTTGGACACCCCGTGGATACACGCCTATGGGAAGGATTATAAGATCCGATTTTGCGCGGCCTATCTTCTGGTTGTGGCCATGACTTTTGTCTATGAGAACGAACGTCGAAAATCCCAAGCAAACCTCGAAAATGAACGCAATGATCTGGAGCGTGAAAAAAAGGAGCGGAAAGAGCTGGAGGCCCGGCTTGTCCGTTCCCAGAAAATGGAGGCTCTGGGCTTATTGGCCGGCGGTGTGGCTCATGATCTGAACAATGTGCTTTCAGCCATTGTCGGCTACCCGGATATTTTACTGATGCGCCTGCCAGAGGACAGCGATTTGAGGCGGCCGCTGAACGTCATGCGGGCTTCGGGACTAAAAGCCGCGGCCATCGTACAGGACTTGTTGACCTTGGCCAGGCGAGGCGTCACCAACTTCGATGTCCTCGATCTCAATGCGCTGGTCGGGGAATACCTCCACTCCCCTGAATTGGAGAAGCTCAAGGCTTGTCATCCGAAGGTGGAGATTCGTACCGACCTCCAGGCGGATCTGCGCAACATCAAGGGGTCTGCCATCCATCTGAAAAAATCATTGATGAACCTTGTCTCAAACGCGGCCGAAGCGTTGCCGGATGGCGGCTTGGTTGAGATTAAAACCCAAAACATGACCGTTGACCGGCAATGCGAGAAACATAGGGACATGGCCGAGGGTGACTATGTGGTCTTGCACGTTGCCGATAACGGCATCAGTATCGACAAGGAGGACTTGGAGAAGATCTTTGAACCCTTCTATACCAAGAAGAAAATGGGGCATAGCGGTACCGGCCTTGGGCTGGCGGTGGTTTGGGGTACGGTTCAAGATCATCAAGGCTATATCCACGTGAATAGCGAGATCACCCAGGGGACCCTGATGACGCTCTACTTTCCGGCAACCGAAGACTGCCTCGGGCTTTCGGACGAAAACATTTCCCTGAACGACTATCGCGGAAACGGCGAGCGGATTCTGGTGGTGGATGATATGCTTGCCCAACGCGAGATCACCTCGGAGATGCTGACGGCGCTTGGGTATCGGGTCGCGTCGTTGGCCAGCGGTGAGGAGGCCGTCGCCTTTATGCGGGAAAACAAGGCGGACATCGTGATCTTGGACATGATCATGGACCCGGGAATCGACGGTTTGGAAACCTATGCCCGGCTGCGGGCCGTTCAGCCTGACATCAAAACCTTGCTGGTCAGCGGATATTCGGAAACCGGGCGGGTTAAAAATGCCCAACGGCTTGGCGCCGGCGGCTATGTAAAAAAACCATTCAGTATCGAAACAATCGGGCTGGCCGTGCAAAAAGAATTGAAACGGACCGTGTCGTCATCTGGTGAACCGGGGTGTTATTGACCTTTTTCAGCTTTTCGGTGTATTATCCTTCCATTTATTTCTTCCAGCGCCGCTCAGCAACTGAAGCGTGAGGGCCCGACTTTTTGTGCTCCGCAACACCGCCTGTACTCCGGTTTTTCATGAACCGCTTCATCTTTGCCCGTGGCCGGAAAGCGATGGGCGGCCGTTTCCCGGAGACCGAAATATCCGAACACGATATCGGTCTGCCGTAATCTGGAGAAACCATGGACAAGCCCCATGTGCCGGGTACCAAATGCATTGCGGAATTTTCCCATTCCGTGGCGCGCCTGAAGCGAAGGATCGCCGAACTGGAGCAATCCCTGTGTGCCCGGGACCGGGAAGCGGCGGCGATGCGCATGTCCATGGCGGAACTGCAGCAAGACAACGACATGCTCCGGACGATGATTGATGCGGCCCCGACAGCCATCATCGGTTTGGATCTGGAGGGGCGTGTGCACTCGGTCTGGAATAAGGCCGCCGAAAAAATGTTTGGCTGGTGCGCTTCGGAGGTGATGGGCCGTATGCTTCCGACCGTTCCGGCGGAGGAACTGGCGGTATTTGAGGCTCTCCTTGAACGGCTCCACAAGGGGGAGGCCATAGAGGGCGAGGAGGTGCATCGGCAGCGACGCGACGGAAGTCCGATCACTTACAGTGTCCATGCATCGCCATTGCGGGACCGTGATGGAAAGATTATCGGCAATATCGCCATCATAGTGGATGTCACCGAACGCATCCAGGCCAATGCGGCCCTCTGCATCAGTGAGGCGCGTTTCCGAACCCTGGTTGACAAT
Source organism: Desulfobacterales bacterium (assembly GCA_963678885.2). Classification (GTDB taxonomy): domain Bacteria; phylum Desulfobacterota; class Desulfobacteria; order Desulfobacterales; family JAFDDL01. The sequence goes on from CAXXFG010000005.1 coordinate 225,014, forward strand.
GCGCCGGACGGTATTTGTGTGCAGGCCGAAGGGCGGTTTTTGTTCCTCAATCCCGCCATGGTAGCCCTGTTCGGTGCCAAAAGTGCCGAGGACCTTTTGGGAACCGATGTAATGGCGCGTGTCGCCCCTGGGCACATCCAGTCTGTCCGTGATCGTATCCGTTTGCAGTCAGAGACGAAATGCATCCTTCCACCCGCAGAACGCGAATACCTTCGTCTTGACGGCGTGAAGGTTCCCGTGGAGGTCGCGGCGGTGCCTTTCAGCTTTCAGGGGCGTGATGCGGTCCTGATTTTCGCACGCAACATCAGCGCCCGGCGAAAGGTCGAGGCGGAACAGGAACGGCTCCGGGAGCAGCTCCAGAAGTCCCAGAAGATGGAATCTGTGGGAAGACTGGCCGGCGGGGTGGCCCATGATTACAACAACATGCTCAGCGTCATCATGGGGTACGCGGACCTGGCCCTGGAAAAGATCGGCCTTGAAGACCCGCTTCATGGCGACCTTGTGGAAATCATGAATGCGGCGGAAAGATCCAAGAACATCACCCGGCAGCTCCTTGCCTTTGCCCGGCAGCAGCCCATTGCGCCCCTGGTGCTTGATCTGAACAAAACCGTGGAGAGCATGCTCAACATGTTGCGCCGGCTGATCGGGGAGGACATCGACCTCATCTGGCTTCCGGGGGAGGGGCTCTGGCCGGTGAAAATGGATTCTTCCCAGATCGACCAGATTTTGGCCAACCTGGTGGTCAACGCCCGGGATGCCATCGGGGGCGTCGGAAAAATTACCATCGAAACGCACACGGCGACCTTTGGCAAGGCCTATTGCAGTGACCACGCGGAGCATCTCCCGGGGGATTTTGTGATGCTGGCCGTCAGCGACACCGGTTGCGGCATGGATGAGAAGACCGTGGCGAAGTTGTTCGAGCCGTTTTTCACCACCAAGGCGGTGGGACGGGGCACCGGCCTTGGCATGGCCACGGTTTACGGAATTCTAAAGCAAAACAAAGGGTTCATAGACGTTTACAGTGAACCGGGGGTCGGTACCACCTTTAAGATCTATCTGCCCCGGCATAATAGGCCGGCCGATGGCGGGCCGTGGATGACGGAGGAAAAGATACCGGAGAGTTGGGGGGAAACGATCCTGGTGGTGGAGGATGAGCCGGTGACACGCAAGCTGATAGAACGAATTCTCACGACCTTGGGCTACAAAACGCTCGTGGCCGGCAGTCCCTCCGAAGCCATTCGGCTGGTGGCGGCACGCAAAGAGAGCATCGCGTTGCTGCTGACCGATGTGATCATGCCGGAGATGAACGGTCGGCAACTGTCCCAGCGGTTGTGTTCCCTTTGCCCGGATATGAAAATCTTGTTCATGTCCGGCTATACGGCAGACGTGATTGCGCACCACGGAGTGCTGGACGCGGGGCTGTGTTTTATCCAGAAGCCGTTTTCCCGGCAGGAACTCAAATCCAAGGTGCGAGAAGCGCTGGGAGGGTAGGGGGCGGCCATGGCCCGGTATTTTTCGTCAATGGGCACGTGCACCCAGTGCCGCCTTTGCGGTGGTGACATGCGCGGCCCTGAGATCCCAGCGCCGTTCTGTTCTCGACAACTCTCCGGTTGTGGTATGATATTCATTCTGAGGCGCTTCTTCTGCTGGGTAAACAACCCGAATAGAATCGACAGGTGCTTTCCCCGTTGCACTTGTCCGCCTCCGACCGGGTGCTTGATCTGGGGCGAAATACATGGACATGGCCCATCAACCACATTTGGTATAGCCACATGAATGGCAGGTCTTGCAGCCCTCTTCAAAGGCGATGACCTGGCCACATTCCGGGCATAAATCGGATTTCAGGCTGTTTTCATACTGCTTTTTCCTGTTTCCGGTTTTGCCGGACACATATCTTTTTTCCAGTACCTTGGCGATGGCGTCCGGAATCGAGTGGACAAGCCCGCCGTCCTGAAAGACGGCATGCTCACCGCGGATCCCACTAATTTGTTCTATTATTTCTGGCACTTCAATTCCGGATCGCAGGGCAAGTGAAATCAGTCTTCCGATGGCTTCCCTTTTTGCCTGGGTCGATTTTCCGGATTTGCCAATTGTCGCAAAAAGCTCAAAAGGCCTGCCTTTAAACTCCGAAACGGTGATGTAAAGACTGCCCATTCCCGTTTTGATTCTCTCCGTAAAGCCTTCAAGGGTTTGAGGCCTTTCCCGCCCGGCCAGAAGAAATTCATCCTCCGCCTGTTTTTCTCCACCTCTGGCAATCGAAAGCACCTGGTTGTCTTTGCTTCCGTCCCGGTAAATGGTCACCCCCTTACACTTGAGCGTGTGGGCAAGGTCATAGATGTATCTGACATCCGATTCCGTGGCATTGTGCGGCAGGTTCACCGTTTTTGAAACCGCGTTGTCCGTGTACTTTTGAAAGGCGGCTTGCATTTTAATATGGTGCTCGGGTTTGATGTCGTGGGCTGTTACAAAAACCCTTCTGAGGTCGGACGGCACGTTGTGGTTCCCCTGAACCGTACCGTTTTCGGCGATTTCCTCCATTAACGTCTCACTGTGGAAATCATTTTCAAGGGCGACCCGTTTAAAAACCGGGTTTACTTCAATCAGGCGGTCATTGTCCATCACCGTCCTCACATAACTCAACGCAAACGCCGGTTCGATACCACTGGAACAACCGGCAATGATGCTCAGGGTTCCGGTGGGCGCAATGGTCGTGGTGGTGGCGTTGCGCATTTGGCGATCTTTTTGATCTTTAAAGATGCTTCGGTCAATATTCGGGAACGTCCCCCTCTTTTTCGCCAGATTACAGGAGGCGGTGTGGGATTCCTTTTGGATAAAAGACATGATCTCTTCGGCAAGCATCAGCGCCTCTTCCGAGCCATAAGGAATACGGAGCATAAAAAGCAAATCGGCGAACCCCATGACACCCAATCCGATCTTCCGGTTCCCCTTGACCATATGATCTATCTCTTCAAGGGGATACCTGGACATATCGATGGTGTTGTCCAGGAACCGGACCGAAAGATGGACGGTTTCCCGAAGCTTTTCAAAATCTATTTCCGGTTTCCCCTTATTATCCGTGACAAATCGGGTCAGGTTGATGGAGCCGAGGTTGCACGCCTCCATGGGCAACAGCGGTTGTTCCCCGCAGGGATTGGTTGACTCAATTTCGCCGACACCCGGTGTCGTATTGAAGCGGTTGATCTCGTCGAGAAAAATAATTCCCGGATCTCCTGTGGCCCATGCCTGTTTGACCAATGCGTCGTAGACTGCATCCGCGCTGAGACGGCCCGCCACCTTTCCTGAGCGCGGATCAATCAGGTCATAGTTTTCCTTCTGCGCCAAAGCCGTCATGAAGCGATCTGTTACGCCAACGGAGATGTTAAAGTTGTTCAGGTCCTTTTTGTTATTTTTGCACGTGATAAAGGTCATGATATCCGGGTGGTCTACCCGGAGGACCGCCATATTGGCCCCCCTTCGCGTGCCGCCCTGCTTGACCTGTTCGGTTGCCGTATTGAAAATTCTCATAAAGGAGACAGGCCCGGATGCCACCCCGCCGGTGGAGCCGACCGTCGCGTTTTCGGGGCGCAGCCTGGAAAATGAAAAGCCGGTGCCGCCCCCTGATTTATGAATGGTGGCGGCATTCTTGACCGCATCAAAGATACCGTCAATGCTGTCTTCCACGGGAAGGACAAAACAGGCTGCCAGTTGTCCCAAGGATCTGCCTGCGTTCATCAAGGTCGGGGAATTGGGCAAGAATCTGAACTCGGCCATTAGGCCGTAGAACAAATCTTCTATTTCCTGGTGATCGGCGGTTGGATCGTACTTCTTTTCCGCTTGGGCGATATGGCAAGCCACACGCCGGAACATATGCTCCGGCGATTCACATATCTTCCCGGTTTCATCTTTTTTCAGATACCGTCGTTCCAGAACGATTCTGGCATTTTCCGTTAAGAAATCGACCTGGAACGCTTTTTTTTCTCCGCCATTCATTTGTGCTATACCTTTGCCCTTTTTTTGGGATTCAGAATGCGCGGCGGATGATTGCCGCAGCAATACTGTATATAGTTATCAATAAAATATCAACCACAATATGCGGTGCATAGTAAAAAAGAAGGCTGTGGCGCAACCGTGAGCTGCGACAGAGGCTGCAGTTGAAGCGTATCTGTCAGGAATTTATTGCGGCGCTGTTGCCATGAAAAAAGGAGAGGGGAGAAGTTGTCGTTGGAAAAATTCCATCGGAACCATAACAGAAACGGCGGTTGATTTCTCAGCCGCCGCCTCTGTCGGTTTTATTTACTAGGTGCCTGCCCTTGGGCAGGCATCCTTACAGTCCTGTGTTACCGGTAAACATAATCTCCGTCCGTATACTTCGGCGGAATTACCGGAATCTGCAGGTAGGAGTCATACTGCCCTCCGGTGTGGATGGTATGCTTCCCTTTATTGTCCAGATCCCAGAAGAACGGTTCGAACCATCCTTCCCGCACGTAATGCCCGGCCAGTTGGATGCGGATATACTGACCTTTTTGCCAGATACGGCTGGTGGGGTAGATTTCGATGTCCACCGGCACGATCTCCCCTGGTTTCAGCTTCTCGTCCTTGGTATGGGCCTGGACCGGCTGGTAATGGGTGGAGAGCTTTTCGTCGAGCGCCCGGCGGGAGACCCGCATTTTGCCCCATGCGCCGGGGTGCGGCTCGCCGAGAACGCTGGTGGGAAGCCACTCGCCGGTGGTGCTCAGTTTCTGGATATTGACGAAAATGTCCATATCATCATGATCCGCACAGGACACCCACAGCCGCAGCTTCATATAACCGGTGATTTCGGTCTGCTCGTTGAACTGGAAGTCGAAGTTGAGGATGCCCTTCTCGGATTCGTAGCTGACCTTCGCCTCTTTTTCCAGGGGGTTGTAGCTCATGCCCTTCTTTTTGGCATCGAGGAAGAGTTTCCGGTACTCGGTCCGTTTCAACGGAAACTCCTTTTCGGGGCGGTTGACCTGGTAGTCGCAGTCAAAGGCGTCCATCACCTCCAGGCGGACCCGCGGGGTCAACTCCCACCCGTTGTAGATGTCTTTCATGTATCGGTCGTAGAACCGCTTGAGATCCTCCAGGTAAAACGGGTTGTAGGCATCGGGCCATTCGAACTCGCGGTGGGCACGGAGCCATTTTTTCGTGGAGCGGATCTTGCGGAAGCAGTCCATGGAGCCCCGTAGATGCATGTGCTGCCAGCAGGCAGTCAAGTAGGTGGGAACTTTGATCTTATGCCACTGGGGGATTCGATCCTCCCAGAATTCGCACATGAACGGGTGTTTACGGGCCATGGCCACGTTGTCACCGATATAGCCCTTGCCCACCAGGGAGCCTTCAATGAAATCCTCGAAGCTGAGGGATGGAATGCCGCCTGCGAACAGCGACTCCCGGTACAAATCGCCGGTACCTTCCCAGGGGGCGATACAGGCGAGGCTGGGCGGCTGTTCGGCCGCAATCCGGTATTGGGTCATGGCAACCCCGGAATTGCCGTTCATGCCGACCTTTCCGTTACACCACTCCTGCTTGGCCACCCACTCGATGAAATCGTAGCCGTCTTTGGCATCCTGGGTACCGAACATGATGAGGTCGCCCTCGGAATGTCCGCAGCCCCGCGGATCCACGTTGGCCACGGCGTATCCTTGGCGGCACCAATAAGACGGATCGCAGGATTCGAATTTGGCCAGGTTGGACACCGTTCCCGGCGGCACCCCGATCAACTGCCACTCGTCCATCCCGTCCCCTGGGCGCTTGCCGAAATAAGACCAGGAAACAATCACCGGAATTTTTTCGGTGATGTTGGTGGGACGATAGATATCGCAGTAAATCTTGGTCCCGTCCCGCATGACCACTTCGATGTCCTGTTCCCGGATGATGTGCTCGTTGATTTTGACCGTGCGCGGATCGAAATCCGGACAAAATCCCATGGCCGCTCCAAGCAGCTTGAAGTCGTTTGCCTTGTCCTCGGTTCCGTCAACCTTGTCTTCCTCGGCGACCTCGGAGTCCGCCATGATTTTTCGAAGCAGGTCCTTTGGTGCGGGAATTCTGGCTTTCCGATACGCGTGCTCGTATTCGACGCCGCCGTGTTCCTCTTTGATCGTTTTCCGATCGACTTTGATTTCGTCTGACATAATTCGCCTCCATTACCAATACTGGCAAATCTATTTCCGGCCGTGCCGGAAAGTATACAGGAAGGGGTGCCATCTGTTTTGAAACCGCCTTCCCCCCCAAACCTTTCAACCCGTCGGGAAGACCCCCTGACGGCCTGACCGGATATTTCTGTACAAAGAAATCCCTCTCTTTTTTCAACCGGGCCATAAAACCACACATATTCTGAAATTGCAAGCTTTCAGAAGCTTACATGACAGAAAGCCACCGGGCCGGTGGGGGGGGCACTTTGGGTATTGCACCCCGAAAGAAGGGCGGAAAGGCCGGGTGCCGCTGTATGTCAAACCAACGGAGAACGACACGTCCATGCGCAGCCGGGGTGCGGTGGATGGCGCCCGTGACGGGGTCGCGGACGCCTGCCTTGGTCCCGGTACATGCCGCGATACAGATGCAGGGCGCTGGACAGCTCCACTGTGCCAGGGGATGCCCTACACGTAGAAAGACTGTGTATCAAATGCGCGCGTGCGCGCGACAGGGAAACCGGCGCGAGGGGGGCGCCAAAAAAGCACCAGGCTGGTGAGTGTTCCGAAAGACCAGCGTGGGATGCTATCTTCGCGGATTGGTTTGGCTTGGTGATCCCACGGGGAATCGAACCCCGGTTTCCGGCGTGAGAGGCCGGCGTCCTGGACCGCTAGACGATGGGACCACGGATGCAGATTGAAAACAGGCTGTTGAATATAGAAGCCGGCAGCGTTTGTCAAATATTTTTTTTGTTGCCGGCTTGCCCGGGCAGGGATGCCGCCCGTTTTCTTCCGAAAAACAGATAGATGACAACCCCAAGAAAGGGGAGTGCCGCGACAAGGATCCAAACGGCTTTTTTTTCGACGCCGCCGAACTCCTTTCCCGCCGCGTCCAGAACCGCCCAGAAGGTAAGGGCCACAAAGGGCAGGCACAGCCCGCAGACAACCATCAATACCTTCAGCTCCATGTTTACTTTTCTTTCAGACGGTCGGCGATGTCCAGCACCGTGTCCACGTAGTAGCGGCTGCGATTGTAATGCCAGATGACCTTCTGTGCTTTTTGCCGGTCGATGCCCTGGCGCCACCCGTAATGAGCGAGGTATCCGGCGACGCTGGCAATGGCGTCAGGGTGTGTGTACAGATCGATGCGGCCGTCCCCGTCCCCGTCCCGGGCGAACAGCAGGACATTGCTGGGCATGAACTGTGCAATGCCTAATGCGCCGGCGTAAGAGCCGACCAGGTCGTGGGCCGGCATGCCTTCCTGTCCGGTGTAGATGATGAACGCTTTGAGCTCATCGTAGGCCCATGCGGCCTTGGCGGCCGACTTTTTTTCGAAAGCCGGTCGTGAAATGCGGGCATCGGCGGCCATTTGTTTCCAGAAGGCCTCCCGTGTCCCGGGCGTGTCCAGGGCGGCCATGGTGCTGAGTGTGTTTAAAATTTTCCGGTTTCCCAGGTATTGTCCCAGCCGGGTTTCCACCAGAAGTACGGCCGTGATCACCTCCGCGGCGACCCCCGTTTCGGCTTCGGCCGCTTTCAGGTGGCGGGCGTGGGCCGCCATATAGGTTCGCGCTTTTTGAAGTTGGGGCTCCGAAAGAAATTGCCGGTAGTTGAGGGTGGCTTCCCGGTGCATGAAGAAGCGCGAGACACCTTCGAAATCAAAGGCGACCCGCCCGTCTGCGTACAGGGCCGCGACGCGTTGGGGGGCAATGCCGTCGGACACCAGCCGTTTGGCCAGGGCGTCGAATTTATCCGGCGTGGCCGCCGGGGCCATCACCGCTATTGCCAGAACCACGAATGCGGTGGTCAGGAAGCACGGCAATGGAAGGATATGTGATTTAAAAAGGCGCATGGGAATGTCGAAGAAAAAGGTGAAGGGATTTTTTTCCAGGGCGCCGGGTTGGATCCAGCCGGCGCAGGCGGACGGTTTGGGTTTTCTTGATAGTGGTACCATGGCATGGTATGGTCCGGATTGTCAATCGGTGCCGTAAAATTCATGGGATCGTACGTTATGATGCCGGAATGCATTCCGGTGGGAGAGGACCATGTCCGCCAACACCAAAAAGAAAGCGAAAACCGTGTATGCCTGCCAGCATTGCGGGTACCAGAGCGCCAAGTGGATGGGGCGGTGTCCGGATTGCGGGCAATGGGAGTCGTTGGTGGAGGAACAAACCGTTGTGCGGCGGTCCTTTGGTGGCGGGGAGGGCAATGTCCAGGCCGGGCCGGTGCTTATCGACGCGGCTGTCGAAGACGTGGAAAAGCGGCTTCAAACCGGTCTGGCAGAGTTCGACCGGGTGCTGGGTGGAGGGGTTGTGCCCGGATCCATGGTCCTGATCGGGGGGGATCCGGGCATCGGCAAATCGACCCTGATGCTCCAGGTGCTGGCCCGCATGGCGGGCAGCGGACTCAAGGCGCTGTATGTGTCGGGGGAGGAATCGGTGCGTCAGTTGATGCTGCGCAGCCGCCGGTTGGGCAACATGCCCAGGGCCAATCTATGGGTGGTGTCCGAAACCGATGTCGCATCGATTCTCGCCATGGTGGAAAAGGAAACCCCGGACGTGGTGGTGATCGATTCCATCCAGACCCTGTTCAGTCCGGAGATCTCTTCGACCCCCGGCAGCGTAAGCCAGGTGCGGGATTCGGCCATGCGGCTGATGCATGTTGTAAAGAACGTCCATGTGCCGGTTTTGCTGGTGGGACATGTCACCAAGGACGGCGCCATCGCCGGCCCCCGTCTGCTGGAGCATATGGTGGACACGGTGCTGTACTTCGAGGGGGACCGCAACCATGTGTTCCGGATTCTGAGGGCCGTCAAGAACCGGTTCGGGTCCACCAACGAAATCGGCGTGTTTGAAATGAAGGAGGGGGGGCTCGAACAGGTGGCCAATCCCTCGGCGGTTTTCATCGCTGAACGGCCCGCCCAGGCGCCCGGGTCGGTGGTCACGGCCAGCATGGAAGGTACCCGCCCCATCCTGGTGGAACTTCAGGCCCTGGCCAGCGCCACCAGTTTCGGCACGCCCCGCCGGACCATCTTAGGCATTGACAGCAATCGGGTGGCCTTGTTGGCGGCGGTGATGGAAAAGAAATTGGGGATGCACCTGATGGCCCACGACATTTTCGTGAACGTGGCCGGCGGGGTCAAGATCGATGAGCCAGCGGTGGACATGGGGGTGGTGGCGGCCATTGCATCGAGCTTCCTGGACCGTCCCCTCCAGGAAGGGGCGGTGGTGCTGGGAGAAGTGGGGCTCACCGGCGAGGTGCGGGCCATCAGCCGGGTGGAGATGCGGGTGGCGGAAATCAAGAAGATGGGATTTACAAGCTGCCTGTTACCGGCGGGCAATTTGCGCCGCATGGCCGCCGTTCCCGGCATGCGTCTGGTGGGCATCAAGACCGTGGCAGATGCCGTGGAGGCGCTGTTTTAGCCGGCGGCTGACAGCGACGAGACAGAAACCGATGATTCCGAGAGGCACCGGCAAAGGGGGCGGCGTCGCCGCTTTTTTACCCATGGTGCCTTTTCAAATGAACGGGCTATTTGCGTGACCAAGAAAAAACGTTCTGGCAACAATACCTGGCAGGACCATTATACCCGCCAGGCGAAGAAGGAAAAATACCCGGCCCGTTCCGTGTACAAACTCGAAGAGATCCAGTCGAAATTCAGGATTCTGCGACCGGGCCAGCGGGTACTCGACCTGGGGTGTGCCCCGGGCAGCTGGCTGCTCTATGCCGCGAAGGCAGTGGGAGCGTCGGGCCTTGTGGTGGGGGTGGACCTCGCCCCGGTAACGGAAGCGCTGCCAGGCAACGCCCGGGCGCTCACCGGGGATGTGTTCGATGCCGACGCGGAATTCTGGCCTGCGGTGGGAGGCGCTTTTGATGTGGTGATGAGTGATATGGCGCCGAGCACCACCGGCAGCGCCGGTGTGGACGCGGCCCGATCTTTTCAACTGTGCGAGGCCGCCCTGGCAGTGGCCCGGCAGCGGCTTTCCGTGGGGGGGTGTTTCGTGTGCAAAATTTTTCAGGGGGAAGACTTTCAGCTGATGATGTCACAGGTCCGGGACTTGTTCGCCGTCCAGAAAAATTTCAAGCCCCAGAGTTGCCGAAAGGCCAGCAAAGAGATATATATCGTCGGAATTAACCGAAAACAGGAGGCATGATACATGGCAGGACATAGTAAGTGGGCGAATATAAAGCACCGCAAAGGTGCCGCCGACGCCCGCCGGGGAAAGATCTTCACCAAGCTGATCAAGGAGATTACCGTTTCGGCCAGGATGGGCGGCGGTGATATCAACGCAAACCCCAGGTTGCGTTCGGCGGTGCTGGCCGCCAAGACGGAGAACATGCCCAAGGACAATATCGAGCGTGCCATCAAGAAGGGCACCGGCGAGCTCGAAGGGGTCAGCTACGAGGAAATCGTATACGAGGGATACGGGCCGGGCGGCACCGCGGTGATGGTGGAATCCCTCACCGACAACAGGGTGCGGGCGGTGGCCGATATCCGTCATATTTTCAGCAAATGCGGCGGGAACCTCGGTGAAAACGGATGCGTCGCCTACCTGTTCGACAAAAAGGGCTATCTGGCCGTGGCCGGTGACGCCGTGGAAGAGGACCGGCTGATGGAAGTGGCCCTGGAGGCTGGTGCCGAAGATGTTCGGGGAGAGGACGGCGCCTTCGAGGTGATTACCGACCCAAAGGATTTCGAAGTGGTCAAGTCGGCAGTGGAAGCGGCCGGGATCGCTTGCACATCGGCGGAGGTGACCATGTTGCCCCAGACATACGCGCGCGTGGAGGGCAAGCAGGCCGAGCAGATGCTCCGGTTGATGGAGATGCTGGAGGACTGTGATGATGTCCAGAACGTTCACACCAATGCGGACATTCCCGATGCGTTGATGGAATGAAGCACACTTGACGACTGCGGCATCGACGCGGGCGGCAGGCGAATGGCGGCGTTGTCCGATACGGACGCGCCGTTTTTTGTCTTGCGTAAAGGGGGGACGGTGGGGGCGGTCGGGCGGTGTTATTCGTCCAGGGACAGTACTTCCGCTTCCGGGGGGGGCGTGAAGGAAAACAGCCGGTCATTCAATTCCAGGTCAAACCGTGTGTCCGTGAACGTAAGCCGGGTTTCGTCGCCGTAGATGTTCCGGGTGGTCACTTCCAGGATGGCATGCCGGTCACGGGACACCGTCAGCAGCACGGCTTGCAGATCGTCCATGGGGGTGCGGGGGACGAGCTTGAGGTGGACGCAAGTGTCCGTTCCCCCATTCGCCAGGGAGATGTCAAAATGCGCACGGATAGCCTTGATGTCCGACAGAAAGGCGGCGCCTTTGCCTTCCCCGAAAAAATCCGTCGCCTTTCCTGTCATCACCTGGTTGTCTTCGGGGCGATAAATCCACAGGGTGACACCGTCGGTGACGATCACCTGGGGGCTTGGCTTGTCATATTCCCACCGCATGCGTCCGGGACGTTTGATGAAAATGCGTCCGGTCGCCGTATCGGTCACCTCCAGGGCCTTGAGGGTCGATTCCTGGTGGAAGTCGGCGCACACGCCCGGTGTGTTGTAACGGGCTTCGAGCCGCGTCATGATTGCGTCGAGGCTCTGGTCGCCTGCGATACCCATGCCGGGAAAAAGGAGCAGGACACCTGCCAGGACACCTGCCAATATGCTTTTCATCTGGAGAACTCCACGGTTCATGCCGACCTTTGATGCCCGGCGCCATACCCTGGGCACCGTTCCTCGACCTTTAAACCAAAGTCCGGGGATTGTAAAGCGGGAAGGGCGCTGCGGAACGGCACGGCGTCCGTTCCGCAGCGAATGTATGTTACAGGTCGTAGTACAGGAAAAACTCGTGGGGATGCGGTCGGAGGCGAACCGGATTCACTTCGTTTTCCATTTTGTACTCAATCCATTTGGAAATCACATCTTCGGTAAATACGTCGCCCTTGAGCAGGAAGGCGTGATCTTCTTTAAGCGCGTTGAGGGCTTCCTCAAGGGAGCCGGGCGCTGATGGAATCCCGGCCAGTTCTTCGGGGGGAAGATCGTAGATGTTCTTGTCCAGGGGTTCCCCGGGCTCGATCTTGTTCTGGATGCCGTCGAGGACCGCCATCAGGATGGCGGAAAAGGCCAGATAGCCGTTGCAGGACGGGTCCGGGGTTCTGAATTCGATGCGCTTGGCTTTGGGGGAGGACGAATACATGGGAATGCGCACCGAGGCACTGCGGTTTCGGCTGGAGTAAGCAAGGTTCACCGGGGCTTCGAATCCGGGGACCAGGCGTTTGTAGGAGTTGGTGGTCGGGTTTGTAAAGGCGCATACGGCCTTGCAATGCTTCAGGATGCCGCCGATGGCCCACAGGGCCTCCTGGCTGACCCCGGCGTACTTGTCGCCGGCGAACAAGGGGGTGCCGTCTTTCCAGATGCTGATGTGGGTGTGCATGCCCGATCCGTTGTCCTCAAACAGGGGTTTGGGCATGAAGGTCACGGTGCGGTTGTCCCGGTTGGCCACGTTTTTCAGCACATATTTGAACCAGACCAACTGGTCGCCCATCTGCAGAAGGGGCTTGAAACGCATATCGATTTCCGCCTGGCCGCCGCTGGCCACCTCGTGGTGCTGGCATTCCACATCGATGCCAAGCTGTTCGAGGGTCAGCATCATTTCGGTGCGCAAATCCTGGAATTTATCCATGGGCGGCACCGGAAAATATCCCTCCTTGTGGCGGGGCTTGTACCCCAGGTTTGGACATTCGTCCCGGCCGCTGTTCCAGATGCCTTCCACCGAGTCAAGTTCGTAAAAAGCCCGGTTCCGGCCCGACTCGAACCGCACGTCGTCGAAGATGAAAAACTCCGCTTCGGGGCCGATGAAAGCGGTGTCTCCGATGCCGGTGCTTTTCAGATAGTTCTCCGCCTTGGCGGCGATGTTGCGCGGATCCCGGGTATAAGGTTCCCGGGTCATGGGATCCACGATATTGCCGATGAGCACCAGGGTGGGCACCTCGAAAAACGGATCCATCTTGGCCGTGGCGGGATCGGGGATCACCAGCATGTCGCTGGCGTTGATGGGCTGCCAGCCCCGGATGGAGGAGCCGTCGAATCCGTAGCCGTCTTCAAAGCTCGATTCGTCCAGTTCGCTGACGGGCACGGTAAAATGCTGCCACACGCCGGGGAAGTCCATGAAACGAATGTCCACCACCCGTGCGCCGTTTTCCTTCGCCATGGCCAATACCTTTTTGCTGTCCATAATCCATTACCTCCTACTGTCTGTTTGTTGATGAAACATGTCTTTTTTCCGGGTTGACGGGGCCTGTTGTTACAGGGCGTCCGGTCCTCTTTCGCCTGTGCGCACGCGAATGGCGGTTTCCACAGGGAATACGAAAATTTTGCCGTCGCCGATTTTGCCGGTGTTGGCCGCTTTGGCGATGGTGTCGATTACTTCGTCCGCACGGGACGCGTCCACGATGATTTCAATTTTAAGTTTGGGAATGAAATCCACCACGTACTCCGCACCCCGGTAAATTTCCTTATGGCCCTTCTGGCGGCCATATCCTTTTACCTCCGTAATGGTCATGCCCTGGATGCCGATTTCATTGAGCGCTTCCTTGACATCGTCCAGTTTGAAGGGCTTGATAATCGCCTCGATTTTTTTCATGTCATCACCTCCTGTGCAACCGTCTGTGCGGTTGGTGTTTGAATTTCGTTCGGCCGGCCGCGTCGTTTGTTATCCTACGGTGGAACCGTCGCGGCGCACAACGCTTTTTTTCAGCATGGGTGCACGGGGAAAGCGTCAGAATTCAAAAGCCCGCTCGCCGTGCAGCGAGTTGTCGAGCCCCTTGACTTCTTCTTCGTTGGTAACCCGGAGGCCGCCGGTAACGAGCCGGGTCACCCAAACGACCACAACCGTGGCCACCGCGGTGTAGGCGGCTGTGGCCATGATGGAGACGAACTGTATCCACAGCTGTTTCGGGTTGCCGTAAAACAGGCCGGCAGCGCCTTCGGTGATGGCCGGGTCGGCGAATAGGCCTGTGGCGAGGGCGCCCCAGATGCCGCACATGCCGTGGACGCCGAAGGCATCGAGGGAGTCGTCGTAGCCCATGCGGGGTTTTAGCTTGGCCACACAGTAGAACCCCAGAACGCCTGCGACGAGCCCGATGACCAGGGAGGCACTCAGCCCCACAAAACCTGCTGCCGGGGTGATGGCCACCAGGCCCGCCACGATGCCCGAAGCGATGCCCAGAAGGGTCGGCTTTCCGGTGGCCATCCATTCCGCCGCCATCCACGCCAGGGCCGCCGTGGCTGCCGAGGTGTTGGTGACCAGAAAGGCGGAACCTGCCACGCCGTCGGCGGCCAGCTGGCTGCCGGCATTGAACCCGAACCAGCCGAACCACAAAAGGGCGGCGCCGAGACTGGTCAGGGTGACGCTGGAGGGAAACATGGCCTCACGTCCGTAGCCCAGGCGCTTTCCAAGCATCACGGCCACTACAAGGCCGGCCACGCCAGCGTTGATGTGTACCACGTTGCCGCCGGCGAAATCCAGGGCTCCCATGGCATGCATCCAACCGCCGCCCCAGACCCAATGGGCGATGGGCGCGTACACCACCGTCAGCCACAGGACGGTGAAGACGAGCCATGCGGAAAATTTGAGCCGGTCCACGATGGCGCCCACCACCAGGGCCGCGGTGATGCCTGCGAAGGTCATCTGGAACAAAACGAACACAAAGGTGGGAATGGAGCCCGTAAGGCTGTCCGGTCCGATGCCGCCGAGCATCAGCTGGTCAAGCCCGCCGATCAAGCCGCCGTGATCCGGGCCGAAGGCCAGGGTGTAACCCCATACCACCCAGATGACGCTGGCCAGGCAATACGAGACGACGGTCATGGCCAGGGTGTTGAGCAGGTTTTTGTAACGGCTCATGCCGCCGTAGAACAGGGCCAGGCCTGCCGGGGTCATCATCATGACCAGGGCCGTGGAGACAATCACCCAAGCGGTGTCGCCGGAGTTGATCTGATCGGCGGCCACGGCCGAGGACCAGGGCCACAGAAGAAAAGTGAAAAATAAGAGGGTCGCCATGCGTTTCATGCAAAATCTCCTTGGTGGTTATTGGTCGTTCGCAGGTGTCTCCGCTCCTTCGAGAACGCCGAGGATGGAGGTTTTCAAGTGGTCCACCTGTTCCGTTGTGTCGACCTTCTGGCCGTCCACGTCCCGTATGTAAAAAACGTCCACCACCTGGTCCGCTTTGGTGGCGATCTTTGCCACCCAAACATCCATGCGGCATCGGAAGAGGGCGTCGGTGATCAGGAAGAGAAGTCCCGGGAAGTCATATGTGTGGACTTCCAGAATGGTCAGGAAGTCCGAGTCGCTGTTGTTGACCACCACCTGGTGGGGCCTGGTTTTGGGTTGGGCCTTGGCGGGCCGGTAGGCGTCGATACGCCTGTGGATTTCCAGGCCCAGGTCGATTTCTCCGCTCAGGGCGGCTTTCAAGGTCCGGGCCGCTTTGTCCCAGCGGCCCTGTTCCCGGTCCCGGTCGACGGGGGCCGCCACTTCGAAGATGTCCAGGGCCGTGTGGTTCTGCCATGTGAAAATCCGGGCGTCGAGGATGTCGAAGCCACTGAGGGTCAAGGCGCCGGCCATTTTGGAAAAGAGACCCGGCATGTCCTTTGCGCAGACGGTAACGGTGCGGTTGGTCGCCACGTTTCCGGTCTCCACCTGCCACACGAAACGCTCGTCTTTCAGGGAATCGAAAAGGGTCATATGGGCGCGGATGTCCTCCGGCGCGACGTTGAGCATGTAGCGCGGCGGCATGGCCGACAGCAGCGCGGCGGTGTGGCGCCGCAGATCCCGGTTCGGGGCCAAGCGGATCAGCGCCGCCTTTTTGGCTTCGATTCCCTCCAGGACCTTGGGGCTGGCCAGCTCACCCTTGCGCAGAATGTTGAGGGTTTTTAAGGTCAGGTCCCGCAGCAGGGCCAGGGTCCAACTGCTCCAGGCCTTGGGGCCGGTGGAAAGGGAGTCGGCGACGGTGAGAAGATAGAGCATCTTAAGCCGGTTCTCGTCTTTGATGCGCCGGGCGCACATGAGGGCCGTGGCTTCCTCGTTTATGTCGCGTCGGGTGGCCGTTTTGATGAGAAACAGGTGTTCTTTGACCAAAAAGGCAACCGTGTCGATTTGGCCGGGCTCGTAGCCGAAACGTTGGAGGATATCCCGGGTCATGCCCGCGCCCCTGCCTGCATGGTCACTGCCTGGCCGCCCTTTACCGATATCGTGGAGAAGCGCGGCCCAAAGCAGCAACTTCCTGTTTTTCAGCTCGTTGTAGAAATCCCCGCACAGGGGGTCCCGGCTGATGTCCTCATCGGTACCGAAGGTCTTGATGGTCTGTACCGTACGCAGGGAGTGCCGGTCCACCGGGTACAGATGGTATTCGTCGTACTGGATGCGATGGGTGATGTCCTTGAACTCCGGAATGCACCGGGCCAAAAAACCCGTGGACAACATGTCGTCCAGGACATTGAAATCGTAGGTGGTGAGGGTCAGGCACCGCTCGAACGCCCTGACCGCCAGCCGGTCCGCCAGCACCGATTGGCCGCCCAGGTGGGAAAATTCCCTGACCAGTCGGCGGCCCGCGGCGCTCAGGGGGATTTTCAGGCGTCCGCTTTCTTCGAAGATGCGCACCAGCAACACCGGATTGCTGACAATGGCCTCGGCGCTGGCAAAGCTGAGCATGTCCTTGTCGATGGACAGGCCTTCCACCTGGGGGGGCGCTGCTTTCCGGGTTTTCGGCAGGAATTTTCGCCGATGGCCCTGCTCGAAGATGTACAGCATGAACAATTGTTTGATGGTCTCCATGTTTTCATGGAGGCGGCAGAGAAACCGTTCCACCGCCGACTGGCCGTTGTGGGGGCGGATGCCGATGGCGGGGGGCAGGGTCACCTGGTGCTCGAAGTGCAGCTGGTCGCATTTGCGGCCTGTCAGATGGTGCAGGTGGTTGCGTACCTGCCAGACGAACTCTACGGACTTCATCAACGCCTGGTGTTCGTCGGGGGCGAGCAGCCCTTGGTGTTCCAGGTCCCGGGCGCTCTTGATGCCGTACTTGATGTTCGAGAGCCACAAGAGGGTATGGTAATCCCTGAGGCCGCCCTGTCCCTCCTTGAGATTGGGCTCCAGCAGGTAGGAGGAGTCGCCGAAGTGGTGATGGCGGGCCATGACCCCCTGGAGCAGCTGATGGACAAGTTTTTCGGTTTGCCGGGCAGAGAGCAGCTTGCTGCGCACCCGCTCCAGCAGGATGGAGTAAAGGGGGCTCATGCCGCAAACCAGCCGGGCGTCCAACAAGGGGGTGAGCACTTCGATGTCGTTTCTGGCAAGGGCGATGCATTCGGAAATCGAGCGGATGGCGTAGCCGACGTCAAAGCCCATGTCCCAGAGGGGATAGACCATTTCACGGATCAGGTCGCCGGCTTCCTTGGGCACCTTTTTTTCGAACAGGATCAGAAGGTCGATGTCCGAATGCAGGCACTGCTCCTGGCGCCCATAGCCGCCCTGGGCGATCATGGCCCAGGGGGTCCGGTTGCCCAGCAGATGCCGGCCCGCGGCGCTGATTTCGAAACTTTCCCGGAAATAACGGTCGATCAGCGCCGAATGGTCCTGTAAAAGCGAGGCGGCCTTGCCACGGGTGAACTGGTCGATCAATTTCCGCCGGTGGGTGTCCAGGGAAATCTGCGGTGTCGGTCTGGTCTGTGTCATTGCTTGTTGTCTGGTGCTCCGTGATGCGCGTTCCGTGTTTTGTTGGGGGGCGGTCATGCCGCGTCTCCGCCCGCGTTGGCACCCCACTGGAGCGCGTGTCGTCTAAGGTATATGCAGCAATAGGCGTGCCAGGTGCCCCGGTGTTCGTTTTGCCTGTGTTAATAGAGGCTTGAAAATTGTTTGATTGAAAAAGAAATGCATTAGGCGACAATATTGTAAAAATTGTATCTCAAAAACAACAAAAATGAAATAAAACAATTTTGCGGTCAGGCCGGCCCGAAAAGGCGGTGCCACAAGGCAACGATGCGGTCCCGAAGTGCCTGAAAGGTGTGTTCCGCTACCACAGCGGGCTTTTCCCTTAGACTGAGCCGATGTGCCATGGCCCGGTAGGCCAGGTAGGCGGTGCGCAGCAGGTGTGCGGTATGGTCGTCGATCAGGCCGGTTTGGGCCAGGCTCTGGATCAGCCGAACATTGTCGGTCCAGGTGAGCAGACCCGGATGCCGGTGGGCCATCAGCAGGACGACGTATTGCACCATGAATTCGATGTCCACCATGGCGCCTGGGTCGTGTTTGAGGTCGAACAGGCCGGGTGCTTGGTTGGTGTGTGTCTGGCGCATGCGCCGGCGCATTTCGGCGACTTCCCCGCGCAAGGTTGCGCGATTTCTGGGTTGCGCGAGGGCCCGTTCCCGGATGGCGGCGAAGCGCCGGCGGATTTCAGAATCCCCCCAGATGGCCCGCGCCCGTACCAGCGCCTGGTGCTCCCAGGTCCAGGCGTCGTTGACCAGATAAGCTTCGAAGGCGTCGATGTGGCTGACGATCAAGCCGGCGTCTCCGCTCGGCCGCAGGCGCATGTCGGTGTTGTAGAGTACGCCCGCCGGTGTATGGGCGGTGAGCAGATGGATGACCCGTTGCCCCAGGCGGGAATAGAACTGGGCGTTGTCGATGGGCCGGGGACCGCCGGCGGTGGTGCCGCTGCTGCCGGCATGCAGAAAGACCAGGTCCAGGTCCGATGTGTAGCTAAGTTCGAATCCGCCGAGCTTGCCGTAGGCAATGACGGCAAAGCCCCGTGCCAGATGCGGATCGGACAGATCGTGGCAGGGGGTGCCGTGTTTGGCCACCAGGTGACGCCACGCCAAGTCCAGTACCTTGTTTACAGCGGTTTCCGCGATACCGGACAGGTAGTCGCTCACCTTCATGAGGGGCAGGACACCGAAAATATCCGCCGCCGCCACGCGCAGGGTATTGACCTGTTTAAAAATCCGGAGGGCCTCCATCTGATATTCCAGGTCATCCGGGTCCATGAGCCGGAACCGCCGCTGGAGATCTTCAGCCAGCGCCGACTGGCCGGAGGGTGTGTACAGGGTGCGCGGATCGAGCAATTCATCGAGAAGCACCGGGTGCCTGGACAGATAGGTGATCAGCCAGGGACTCGCGGCGGAGAACGCCATCAGCCGTACCAGGGCGTCCGGGTTTTCCACCAGCAGGGACAGGTAGGTGGTGCGCCGCTGAACGATGCGCACCAGATCCAGGGTGCCCCGGAGGGCATGGATGGGGTGGGCGTTGGCGTGAAACCGGCTGAGCACCATGGGAACCAGACGGTCGAGGCGCCGACGGCCTTCCGGTCCGATGGCGCGGGTTGCCGGATCCTGGGCGAGCAACTGGAGGGCCGCCATTACGTCCCCGGGCGCGGCAAAGCCGAGATCCGCAAGGGTGTCCACCGCTGCCTGGTCCCTGTCCCCCCGCAGTGCATCAAGCCATAGCGTGGAGAGCTGTGCTTCCAGGTCCGCCAGCGGCGTGTCCGCTTTCGTTTCCGTCTCCGGCGTATCCATGGCCAGCAGATGGCTGAATTGCCGGTGCACAAAGGTCCGGTGGTGGTCGATGGCCGTTTTGAAGGTCGGCCAGTTGGAAAAATCCATGGATGCGGCCAGGCGGTTGCGTTCTTGATCGGCGGCCGGAAGCACATGGGTTTGACGATCCGCTGCTTCCTGGAGGCGGTTTTCGGTGCGCCTGAGAAACCTGTAGGCCTCTTTTAGTTTACGGGCGGTGGGTGTGTCGATGATGCTGTCGGCGGCCAGCTGATCGAGCACCGCCATAATGGAGCGCAGCTGCAGAACCGGCATGACCCCGCCCCGGAGGAGTTGAAAGATCTGGCCGAAGAATTCAATCTCCCGGATGCCGCCGGGACCGTTCTTGATGTTTTCCCGGATGCCTTTCTTTTTCAATTCATGTTCGATGCTGCGTTTCATTTCCCGGAAGCTGTCGAACATCGTGTAGTCGATGTACCGTCTGTAGATGAACGGGTTGAGCCGTGCCAGCAGATCCCGGCCCGCCGTCCGGTCTCCGGCGACGGTGCGCGCCTTGATCCACGCGTAGCGCTCCCACTCCCGCCCCTGGTGCTGGTAATAGTTTTCCATGGCATCGACGCTCATGACCAGGGGGCCGTTTTCACCATAGGGACGCAGCCGAGGGTCCACTCGGTAGAGGGGGCCATCGGGGGAGGTGCTCCCAAGGATTTTGACATAACGGCGGCACAGGCGGGTGAAAAATTCCTCCCCGGTCACGTGCTTTTCGCCCCACTGGATGCGGCCCGGCTCTGCGTAAGTGAAGACCAGGTCGATGTCAGATGAAAAATTGAGCTCGCCGGCGCCCAGTTTTCCCATGCCGATGACCACCAGTTGCGGCAGGCACCCCTCCGCGGTGCGGGGAGGGGTGCCGGTGTCCGTCAATTGGCGTTCCAGAGCGGACAGAGCCTCCTGGAGGCAGGCATCCGCGAAGGCCGACAGATCCTCCAGGGTTTCGTCCAGGTCGGCCGCACCGGCCAGATCCCGCCAGGCGATGCGCAGCATTTCCCGGCGCCGGATGCGACAAAGGCAATGGCCGAGGGTCGTGTCGTCCCGGGCCTGGGCAATGCCGTTTCGCACCCGGGTGGGCCATGCGCTCCGGCTGTAGGCGCGGGCAAGGTCTCCGCTCTGGACCAGATCCGTCAGCAGAGCGGGGGTGCGGATGCAGTTGTCGGCGACAAAGTCACTGAAGGCGAATACCCGGCAGGCGGTGGCGGGAATTTTGGCGGATTCCAGGATGCGCAGGTCCCGGGGCGTGGCGGCCCGGCGGAAGGCTGCCCATTTTTCCGCTGCCGCTTCGGCCAGTTCGGGGGGAAGTCCGGGCGTGGATATCGGGTCAACAGCAGGGTCACTCATG
The DNA here is from genome assembly GCA_963678885.2 of Desulfobacterales bacterium. Classification (GTDB taxonomy): domain Bacteria; phylum Desulfobacterota; class Desulfobacteria; order Desulfobacterales; family JAFDDL01. The sequence continues at coordinate 246,072 of CAXXFG010000005.1, forward strand.
AAAGCCTTGCAAGGGTGTGGCGCGCCCCTGGGCGCCGGTCAATATGGAAGTCGGATTGACAATGAAACAGCTTTGATGCTACTAACTCGACCTGCTCTTGTAAAGGAGAACTTTGAGCGCTTCCGGTTGTGGACGGCCCCCTGGCACGTGTCAAGAGGCGCCGGCCTTAATATCCATTTCTTCAAAGGTTGACCAGCATATTCGCCATGAACATTTGTGACCGACCCAAAGAGGCTTGTGGGCTTTTTGCCATTCACGACCATCCGGAATCCGCCAAGATGACCTATTTTGGACTCTATGCCCTGCAGCATCGGGGGCAGGAAAGTGCCGGAATTGCCGTGTTTGACGGCAAGAGCATCGACCAGCACAAGGGCATGGGACTTGTTCCCGATGTGTTCAATCTGGAAGATCTCGATCGCCTGGGCGGCGGCAGTGCCATCGGCCACGTCCGTTACTCCACCACCGGCAGCTCGGTGCTGCTAAATGCCCAGCCCTTCGTGGTGCAGCACCGGAACAAATCCTACGCCGTGGCCCATAACGGCAACCTTGTCAACGCCCACCATTTGAAAGAGGAGTTGGAGGAAACCGGCTCCATCTTCCAGACCACCATCGACAGTGAGGTTTTTCTGCACCTGTTTGTGAAGCGTCTTCACCTTGGCCTCGAAAAGGCATTGGTGGAAACGGCCGCCAAGATGAAGGGGGCCTTCTCCTTTGTTCTGCTGACCAGCCGGGGAGAGGTGGTGGGCATGAAGGATCCAAACGGGTTTCGCCCCCTTTGTCTGGGCAGGCTCAACGGCAGCTATGTGCTGGCGTCCGAGACCTGTGCCCTTGACCTGGTGCAGGCGGAATTCATCCGGGAACTTGAACCCGGAGAGATTGTCATCATCAACGGTGACGGCATCAAGAGCGTCATGCCGGAGACCGCGGCGTCCAAAACCTTCTGCATCTTCGAGTTTATTTATTTTGCCCGGCCCGACAGCACTTTTTTCGGCCGGAACGTCTATCTGGCCAGAAAGGACCACGGCCGGCAACTCGCCCTGGAAGCGCCGGTGGATGCGGATCTGGTCATGCCCTTTCCGGACTCCGGCACCTACGCGGCGTTGGGGTATTCCGAAGTTTCCGGTATTCCCTTTGAAATGGGGATGATCCGTAACCACTATGTGGGCCGCACCTTCATTCAGCCCACCCAGAGCATGCGCGATTTCGGGGTTCGCATCAAACTCAATCCCGTCAAGGAACTGCTTCGGGGCAAGGATATCATCATCATCGAGGATTCCATTATCCGGGGCACCACCATCAAGACCCGGGTCAAGGCCCTGCGGGAGCTTGGTGTCAAGCGGGTGCATTTGCGGGTTAGCGGCCCGCCCCACCGGTATCCTTGCCATTACGGGATAGATTTTTCCACCAAGGGCGAGCTGATTGCGGCCAGAATGTCTGAGAAAGAACTGGCCGCTTATCTGGGAGCGGACTCCCTGCATTACCTGTCGTTGCCCGGCCTATTGGCCTCCACCGGCGTGCCCGTGACGGACATGACCTTCTGCAAGGCATGCTTCGACGGTTGCTATGAGGTGGCGTTCGATGCGGACTTGTCCAAAGATTGCCTTGAAATGAGGTAGGCGTCATGCTGGAAACGAAATTCCTCAAGGACAATATCCAGAACATCCAGAAGTTGATGGCGCTGCCGCCGTTGCAGCATTTCGAGACCTCCAGTCTCCGCCAGTTATTGCGGCTCAGCAAAATTCGTGAGTTTTCTCCCGGCGAGCGCATCATTGCGGAAGGCGGCCAGGATCCCTGGCTTTATTTTCTGCTGTCCGGCGCTGTGCGGGTGGAAAAAGAGGGGGTGCGCATCACCACCATTGATCAGGTGGGGGAGATTATCGGCGAGCTGCGCATGCTGGACGGCAAGGAACGGTCCGCATCGGTGTTTGCAGCGGCCAAAACCGTGTGCCTCGCGGTCAAGACGGATGCCCGAGACCGTCTGGCCAGTGAGGAGGAAAAGGCGAATTTCCTGCTGACCCTCTACCGTATGTTCACAGAGTTTGTAACCCTGCGTCTCCGGCTGCTCAACGAAGAGTTGATCCGGGTCAAAGGCAGACAGAACGACGGAACATGAACAAAACGGTGGCTTTTTCCAAACATGCCGTCAATGTCTTCTTTCACATCCTGACCCGCTGCAACCTGTCCTGCCGGCATTGCTACATCGATCCCGCACAGCATGGCCGGGAAACACTCCCTTTTTCCGTCATCGCGCAGTGGCTCAAGGCCTTTTCCCATCCGGACCGAAGGGCCAATGTCATTTTCCTGGGTGGAGAGCCGACCCTCCACCCGCAGCTACCCCAAGCGGTCGCGGCGGCCAGGGACATGGGATACCGCTCGGTGACCATCGACACCAACGGCTTTCTGTTCCATGACATTCTCCAACGGGTCACGCCCCGGGACGTCGATTTTTTCAGTTTCAGCCTGGACGGTGCCACGGCCGGCACCAATGACCGGTTGCGGGGAAAGGGCAGCTATGTCCGGTGTGCCGACGGCATCCGGCAGGCGGTGGCGGCCGGTTTTAATACCAGTGTCATCTATACGGTCAACGGTGACAACCTCAGCGAACTGGATCAGATGCCGGCGTTGTTGGCGGACCTGGGAGTGGATCGGTTTTTCATTCAGGTGATCGGCCTGCGGGGGCGGGCCGGGAAGCAGGTTTTTGCGGGAACGGCTGCCGGTCTCCAGGTGCCCTGGGAGGGCTGGTTGCAGATGATTCCAGGGGTGGCGGCGGATGCGGCCCGGCGGGGGATCCCAACGGTGTATCCCCGGGTGTATCTCGCCGCCGGAGAGCTTTTCGAATGTGCCGGACTGGCGGCGGAAAATTATTTTGTATTTCCCAACGGGCGGGTTTACCGTTGCCCCCTGTGCGAGGATTATCCCTTGCACAGCCTTGAATTCTGCGGGGGCAGTCTCGTGGAGACCGGAAAGGTCAACGAGCGGGATTTGTTTTCGCTGACCATTCCGGAGGGATGTGTCATGAACAAGCTGCTGCAGCCCGGCAACCTGCGCTACGGCCCCGATGGGCGGCCCCTGCACCGCATTGCCTGCTGCATGTTGAAGGAAGAGGCGGTGGCGGCCGGCACCGGGCAATAAAAGCCGCCACGGCGCGGCGGAACGGCGGATGGGCATCCGCGGCGACAGTTCAGAAAGGAGCATGGGGGTGAGACAACAGGTAGGGCTGGTGGTAAAACCCGACTGTCAGGCGGAGAAACGGGCGGATGAATTCGCCCGATGGTTGGAGAAGCGCGGGGTGCAGGTGGTGCGGCGGTGCAACACCCCTCCGGTGCCCCGGGTGCCCCGGGGCACCACGGCGGACCGCGCTCCCAAGGAATTGCGCTGCGTTTTCGTGCTGGGAGGCGACGGCACCTTCCTCAGTGCCGTGCGGTGGGTCGGCACCGAGCCCATTCCCATCATCGGCGTTAAATTCGGGGAGGTGGGGTTCCTGGCGGAAACCGCCGCCGACAACCTGCTGCCCGCCGCCGAGCGGATTCTCGCCGGTGCGTTCACCACCGAATTGCGCATGCGCCTTGCGGTCACCATTGTGCGCAACGGGAAACAGAGGGCCCACGAGCTGGTGCTCAATGACGTGGTCATCAACAAGGGGGCCCTGGCACGGCTGGCGGCCATCAAGACCTTCATTAACGATCATTACCTGACCACATTCCGAGCCGACGGCCTGATCGTGGCCACGCCCACCGGCTCCACCGCCTATTCCCTGGCAGCCGGCGGGCCGGTGATGCATCCCCAGGTGCCGGGTATCCTGATGACACCCATCTGCCCCTTTACGCTCACCAACCGGCCGCTGGTCCTTCCCGGCAGCGCCGCCATTCGTATCGCGCTGTTGCCCGGCGCCGCGGATATCCTGCTGACCCTGGACGGCCAGGCAGGACTCGAAATTGATGAGCGGGACACGATCATCGTCCAGGAAGGGGCGCATCCGATCCGCATGATCACCTTGCCGGGGCAGAATTATTTCGATGTGCTCAAAGCCAAACTCCGGTGGAGCGGTGGGAGGGCGTAGCGTTAATGATAAAAAGCCTTGGACGCACATGGATTGCCCTGATGCTTGCCTGTGGGGTATGCCGGGCCCAGGGGGCCGAAGACAACTTTGATGCGGCATCCCGTTTCATGGCGGCCCGGCGGTATGCGGCGGCGTTTGGCGTGTATGAAAGGCTTGCCGCCGGGGCCGGCAGCGGTGAAGCGCGGGCCCAAGCCCTGCTGTTGGGCGGCAGTGTCCTGGGCTTCGGCCTGGCGCGTCCGGCAGCGGCGCTGGAATGGTTTGAGCAAGTGCTGAGCCGGTATCCCGATACCCGTGCCGCCGCCGATGCCTTGTTCCAATGCGGCGTGCTGCACCATGGCCAGGGGCGGATGGAACATGCGGCCGCCGCGTTTTCCGGATGCGTCGAACGGTATCCCGGTGCCTTGCGCAGCATGTCGGCGGCCCGATGGCTTTCCCGTCTGCGCGCCATGTCGGACAGCCGTGTTATGCGGGTGTTGGTGGCAGAAGGAAAAACGAGGTTGTCGATCCGCGCCCGTAAAGACATTCGGGTGCTGGATCGTGCCACGGGCATGATGGTTTGCCCTCCGACGCCGGAAGTGGATGTCACGGCTGGCGGCGGGCGGCTGCATGTCAACGGGCAAGCGGTTTCCGCCCGGGCGTTGGAACTGATATCGGATGCCGCCGTCATGTCGTTGGACGGATGGTCCAGTCGGGGCCGGTACCGGGTTTTTCTGGACCGGACGGGATTGCGGGTGGTCAACTGCCTGCCGTTGGAGTCCTATTTGTATGGCATCGTTGCCCGTGAGATGCCCCATACCTGGTCCGAACAGGCATTGCGTGCCCAGGCGGTGGCGTCCCGGACCTATGCCTTGTACCTGCGGGCCCGCAACCGTCACATGCCCTTTGACGTGGATGCCTCCATTGTCTCCCAGGTATACGGGGGATGTGAAGCGGAAACGCCGGCCACCACCCGTGCCGTGGATGCCACCCGGGGGCAGGTGCTGACCTTCGGCGGGCGGATTGCCGCGGCGTATTTTCACGCTGACAGCGGCGGACACACCGAGGATCCGCGTTATGTATGGGAGATAGACGCGCCCTATTTAAAGGGCGTGCCGGACAGGTTCAGCGACCGGCATCCCAAAAGACGGTGGCAGTGCCGGCTCACCTACGCGGAGCTGGCCCGGATTCTGGGGGAGGCCGGGGTTGCCCGGGGCGCGGTGCATTCCATCAGGATTGCCGCCATCTCTCCCACCGGCCGGGTCCGGGAACTCCAGGTGGAGAGCGACGCGGGGCTCCGGCGGCTCAGTGGAAACCATTTCCGGATCAATGTCGGCGGCACTCGGGTGCGCAGCACCTTTTTCACCCTCACCCCCCTGAAGGACGCTGTCCTCATCAGTGGGAAGGGATACGGGCACGGGGTGGGCATGAGCCAATGGGGTGCATGCCGCATGGCCGAACTTGGATACGGGTACGCGCAGATATTGGCTTATTATTACCCCGGAACGTGTCTTGCGGATGCGGCCCGGCTTGCCGACGGTGTCTGACACGTTGCGGCAGTGGTTGGACGGGGGGGGGACGACCGTGCAGGAGAGGAAGAACATGGTGACCATCTGTTGCTTGCTGTTGGGGGTTTTTTTTGCGGCGGAGAGCCGGGGCCAGGCCCTGCCGAACGATGCGGTTTCTTGCAGCGCCTTGGTGGAGCAGGTTCCGCCGGGTTTTGTCAACTGGAGCGAAGGGGTGCTCACCGCAACGGGCAAGGGGATGCCGCCGGAGCAAACACGGGGCAGTGCACAGGAGCGGGAGCAGGCCCTTGCGCGCGCCGTTGACAATGCCAGGGCGGCATTGTTCGCGGCGGCCGGGCAGATCCGTATCGAAGCCCACAGCCGGGTGCGGGATTTACTGGAAGAAAACGCGCCGGTGCGCCAAGAACTTCAGGACATGGTACAAAAGGCCCAGGTGGTGCATCAGGAGTATTCCACTGACGGCACCGTGACCGTCCGGGTTCACATGCGCTTGGCGGGGGCTTTTTTACAATTGGTGCTGCCGCCCCGGGTCCAGCAGATCGAATCCGTCCGTTCGGTGGGAGCGCCGGTGGATGCCTCCGGCGGGCAGGACGATCAGCAAGTGATGGACAGTTCCGCCGCCGCCTACACCGGGCTGGTGGTTGATGCCCGCGGCATTTACGTCTCCCCTCGGTTGGTTCCCCGGATCTGTGATGAGAAGGGGCAGGAGGTGTTCGGCGCGGCTTTCGCCAGCCGTGAATTCGCCGTTCAGAACGGCATGAGCGGATACCTGGCGGACCTGGAGGGGGCGGCTCGTCATTCCCGGGTTGCGGATCACCCCCTGGTGGTCAAGGGCCTGCGCACCGGCGGCGAAAAGGGTACGGCCATTGTGATCAGCAATACCGATGCGGCCAGACTACGCGGCGGGGTGGAGAATTTGTCCTTCCTGCGCCGTTGCCGGGTGCTGATCGTGATGGACGCCGCGTCGGGAGGAGAGGAAACGTGACAAAATCCAAAAGGTTCCCCCTCTGCTGGTTGATGACCGTGATGGGTCTGCTGGCCGGTTTTCAGGCAACCGCCCGGGCGGATACCGCTTGCGCGACGGTCACCTTTTGTTCGGGGCCGGTGTTCTGGCATCCGGCATCCGGAGCAGCCCCGGTGGAGATGGCTGTGGGCACCGTTTTTGCGGCGCCCGGCGTGCTGCATACCGATGATCAGGCGCGCCTGGAAGTGGGTCTGGCCGCCGGGGCGACGGTACGTCTGGGCCCCCGGACATCCCTGGCGTTCACCCCGGGAGCCTGTGCCGCTGTACCGGCTGCGAATGGGCCCGCACACATGATTCTTGAGAAAGGGTCCCTCTGGGTTCACCGGGTACAGACCAGGGAAACGGTGCCGGCCATGCGGTTCATTGTCGACGGTGCCCTGGTGGAAATGGGGTGCGGCCGTTGTGGCCTGACCCTCTATGACAGCGGGGCCGTTGCCGTTTCAACCTATGCGGGAGAGGCGACGGTCAGCGGGCCCTACGTCCTGTCTCCGGTTTCCGGGCGCATTCAACTGCCGCTGTCCCCAGAAGCGCAGGAAGCGGTAACGCCCTGGCGCCATCGGGTTTCCGCGTACCGGAAACTCATCGTCCGTTCCGATGGCACGGCCACGGCGCCCTTTCGCTTTCCGGCGCCGGCGGAAGTTTCACCCTGGGTGGAGTGGAACCACCAGCGGGACGCGCTCCTGGCGCCGAACACGCCTTAGCGGCGCCGGGGTGTGCCGCCTATTTTAACCCAAGATGGCTTTTCAGAGCCGCCGCCTGGTTTGTCTGCTCCCAGGTGAATTCTCTGTCGTTGCGTCCAAAATGGCCGTAAGCGGCGGTTTTTCTGTAGATGGGGCGCAGCAGATCCAGGTAATCGATAATGGCCGCGGGACGGAGGTCGAAAATGTCCCGCACCGCCTGTTGCACCTTTTCCTTGTCCACTTTGCCCGTTCCCATCAGGTCCACCATCACCGATACCGGTTCCGCAACGCCGATGGCATAGGCCATCTGCACCTCGCATTTGCTGGCGATGCCGGCGGCAACGATGTTTTTTGCGATGTGCCGGGCCATGTAGGAGGCCGAGCGGTCCACCTTTGAGGGGTCCTTCCCGGAAAAGCAACCGCCGCCGTGACTGCCCTGTCCCCCATAGGTGTCCACGATGATTTTACGACCCGTAAGGCCGCAGTCACCCATGGGGCCGCCCACGACGAATTTGCCGGTGGCGTTGATGAAATACTTGGTGTCCCCGTCGGTCATGTCCGAAGGGATGACCTTTTTGATCACCTCTTCAATGATGGCTTCCCGAAGGTCCTCGTAGGAGATGTCCGGCTTGTGCTGGGCGGCGATGACCACGGCGTCCACGCGTTTGGGGGTGCCGTTCTCATAGGCGATGGTTACCTGGGCCTTGCCGTCTGGCCGCAGAAAGTCCAGGGCACCGTTTTTCCTGCAGGTGGCCAGTCGCTTGGTGAGCTTATGGGCGTACATGATGGGCATGGGCATCAGCTCCGGGGTCTCGTCGGTGGCAAACCCGAACATCAGCCCCTGGTCCCCGGCCCCCTGATCCTTGAACAGCCCCTCGCCCGTGTTGACCCCCTGGGCGATGTCCGGGGATTGTCGGCCGATGCTGGTGATGACCGAGCAGGTCTGGTAATCGAAGCCCATGCGGGAGGAGGAATACCCGATGTCCTGGATGGTTTCCCGGACGATTTGGGGGATGTCCACGTAGCAATCGGTGGTGATTTCTCCGGAGATAAAGGCCAGCCCGGTGGTCACCAGGGTTTCACAGGCGACCCGGGCATACTTGTCGTTGGCAATGATGGCGTCCAGGATGGAGTCGGAGATGGCGTCCGCCACCTTGTCGGGATGTCCCTCGGTGACCGATTCAGAAGTAAATAGAAAAGATTCTTTGCGCATGAAATTTTCCTTTGCACGATTGGGTGTCCATGGACCGGTGGGCTTGTTTGCCGGCAGTCGAGGCGAATGTCTTGATCCCTAATCCAATCTGTGGGGGATGTCAACCGTCCGGCGGCGGTGGGTCAGGAGCGCCTTGGCCCCCTTCGTGCCAGGGGGGCGGCGCGGATGCGAGCCCGTTGACCAAAAAAAGAAAAGTGATCCGGCGCATCGTCGGCAAAGGGGAAAGGGGTTTTCCGTGGGTTACGGAAGCACGATGCGGGCATAGAAAACGCTGCAGGCGATGACGGCGAAGACGAGTCCGGCCAGGTCCGCCGTGAGGGCCGCCAGAAGGGCGTGGCGCATCCGCTTGACCTGGACGGCGCCAAAATAGACGGCCAGGACATAGAAGGTGGTTTCGGTGGAGCCTTGGAGGGTGCTGACCAGGTAGCCTGTATAGCTGTCGGGTCCGATGGCGGAATCGTTGATGAGGGCGGCCAGGATGCCGTAAGCTCCGGAACCGGACAAGGGGCGCATGAGGGCCATGGGGAGCGCCTCGGCGGGCAGACCAACCTTTCCGGTCCACCGGCCCAGGAAATCCACGGCGGCCCCCATAAGCCCGCTGGCGCGCAGCATTCCAACCGACACCAGGATGGCCACCAGGTAGGGAATGATTTTGACGGCCACCTGAAAGCCTTCCCTGGCACCCTCAACGAACACATCGTATATGCGCACGCGCATCAGCAGGCCGAAAACGAGAAAACCCACCATCAAGCCGGGCAGGATCCAGGGGGCCATGACGTTTCCATAGACCACGGTCAAGGGGATCAGGAGGGCCAGAATGCCCATGGCCAGGAAACTGACCCAGGCCGGATACGCGGTATCGGTGTCGGTGGGCTGGTCGGTGGCGGATGGGGGAGGATCCATGGCTTCTTTGCGCGGCACCGGGTTTTTTTCCGTGGAAACGAAGAACCGTTGGAACAGTTTTGCCGCTGCAATGGCCACCAGGGTGGAACCCAGGGTGGCGGCCAGCGTGGTGGGTAAAATACCCGCGGGGTTGGAAGATCCGGCCGCGGCCCGCAGCGCAATGACGCCGGTGGGCAGAAGGGTGACGCTGGAAGTGTTGATGGCCAGGAACAGCACCATGGCGTTGGAGGCCGTTCCCGGTGAAGGGTTGAGCGTTTCGAGGGCCTGCATGGCGCGGATGCCGAAGGGGGTTGCGGCATTGCCAAGCCCCAGGGCGTTGGCGGACATGTTCAGGATCATGGCGCCCATGGCCGGATGATCCGGTGGCACCTCCGGGAACAGGCGCACCATCAGCGGGCGGATCAGGCGGGAGAGGATCGTGAGCAGCCCCCCCGCCTCGGCGACCTTGACAAGGCCCAGAAACAGGGTCATGACGCCCACCAGCCCGATGGCAAGTTCAACGGATCCTGCGGCGGATTCCACCATGGCTTGGGATACCCGCGCGATGGGGGCAACGGCTTCCGCAGAGGTGGGGTGCCAGCTGATCTGCATCCATCCGGCGTAACAAAAGGCGCCGAGGACAAGGGCTGCAAACACCAAGTTCATGGGAATGCGTCAGCGGCCCAACAGCAGGTAGAGCAAGGCCATTCGTACGTAGAGTCCGTTTTTGGCCTGCTGAAAATACCGTGCCCGTGGATCCGCGTCCACTGCCTGTGGGATTTCATTGACCCGCGGCAAAGGGTGCATGATGATGGCCTCGGGCTTCATGCGGGATACCCTTTCGGGGGTCAGGATGTACTTCCCCGCAGCTTCCTGGTAATCTTCGGGATTTTGGAAACGTTCTTTCTGCACCCGCGTCATATAGACGCAGTCAGCCATGGGCAACACCTTTTCGAGATCTTCCTCTTCTGCCCAGGGAATGCCCATGCGGTCCAGAAATTCTTTGATGTCGTCTTCCATCCGGCATACAGACGGCGAGACGAAGTGCAGGCAAATGTCCTTGTACTTGGTCAGCAGGTAGGTGAGGGAGCGCACTGTGCGTCCGTATTTAAGATCCCCCACCATCACGATGTCCAGGCCGTCGAAGCGATGAAACGCGTCCTTGATGGTGTATAGATCCAGCAAGGCCTGGGTGGGGTGTTGCCCTGCTCCGTCCCCGGCGTTGATGACGGGGATCTGGGATGCTTCGGCTGCTTTTTTCGCGCTGCCCGATTCGTGGTGGCGCATCACGATGACATCGGCGTAGCCGTTCATGATGCGGATGGTGTCGTAGAGGCTCTCCCCCTTGGCTGCGCTGGAAAACTCCCTTGCGTTCTCTGTGGTGATGATTTTTCCCCCCAGGCGGCACATGGCGCTCTCAAAGGAGAAGCGGGTACGCGTGGACGGCTCGTAGAAGAGGGAGGCCATGATCTTGTGCCGGAGAGCGTCGGCGTAGGTGTTGGCGCCGGCCAGGGCGGCCCTCATGTCGTCCGCGACGGAAAATACCTTATCGAGAAGATCTCGGTCGAACTGCTGGGCTTCGTATATGTGTTTCAGATCAAATGCCGCCACGCAGGTGTCTCCTTGGCTTTGCCCGCGGTTAACCGCGCGCGTCAGGGCCGGCTGTCTTCAACGGTGGAGATGAAGTCAAGATTGATAACCGCCGCCGCAAGCCCTTTCCCCTTATAATTGACGTCGTACACGGTCAGCCATTTTTTCCCCGCAATATTCAGCAGATCACTGACCCGGTCCACGGGTTGGGTTTCGCCCCAGAGATTGACCTTGCCCGCCAGGTGCCCGAGGCCGTATTTCAGTTTGACCAGAAGCCGGGCGTCTTTTCGCAATTCCGGCTGGGAAACGGGCAGGCTGTCGTGGGGCAGGACAACGGCGATGTCCTTGGTGTTGATGAGGATCTCCTTGCCGCGGTTTCCCTTGACGGTGGCGTTGTAGAGGGGCAAGAAAGCAATATCCGCCTTGATGAACAGGTCGCTGACACGGTGAATCGGGACGCTGGCGAAGTTGAGATTGATCATGCCCTGATAGTCGCCGCTTGTGCTGACAATGGTGACCGGTCGGTCATTGGTGGCCAGCTTTTTTTCCGATGCCGCGTCCGGTGTGTCGGTGTTGTCTGCTTGCGCCTTGGGCATGCCGTCCTCCTTGGAAAACAATTCCTGGATGCGCCCTAAGTAACAATGAAAGGCGGGGCCCTGTCAATAGAAAACAATCCGGTTGTCCGGGCGAGTTCAAAGATGGCTGAGGTGGCGCCGGTAAATTTCTTCCTGCTCGTCGAGGATTTCCAGAAGGGTGGGCAGGCTCGTCATGGGGTTCATGATCACCACCCGCAGCACCACCATTTCATCCGTTTCCGAGGGGCCCTTCCGCAGTGTTGTTCTCGAAACAAAACTTTTTCCCGCCTCACGTTGCAACCGCTGCAGGCGCTGGTTGATTTCGTTGAGCCGCCGGTGGATCATCTTTTTTTCCGCCAAGGTGCCGTTGTCGTAGGCACGCTTGAGATGGACCGGGACCAGCCGGTAGAGCAGGATGTTCAATTCCGGTGGCGATACCAGGGAAAACCACTCCCGGGATGCGATCTGATCTGCAAAGGCCCTGGCCGTCTCAATGCCGTGCTCGATGAGCAGGGCATAGCCCTCGGTGCCCATGATGTCCAGAGCGCTGGAGAGGATCAGGGAACTCGCTTCTCTGGAGCCGGACAGCGACCGTATGCCGAGGTCCACCGAACCGGGTCGGACAATGTAATTGGCATGATAGGAGACGCCGTCCATGGCCCAGGGATCCCTGAAATAGACCATGCCGCAGCTCATGGGCATATAAAACTGTTTGTGTCCGTCGATGGTGACGGCGTCCGCCCGTTCGATGCCCTTGAGCAGGTGCCGGTACCGGTCGCTCATCAAGGTCGGCCCCCCCCACGCTGCATCCACATGAAAAAAGATGTTATGTTCTGCGCAGATATCGGCGATGGCGGGCAGCGGGTCCACTGTGCCGGTTTCGGTGGTGCCGGCGATACCCACCACCGCCAGCACCCGGGTGCGGGGATGATGGAGCGCCAAACCGGTGATGGTGTCACGCAGCTTATTGACGTCCAGGCGCTGGTGCGCGTCCACATCCAATGCCATGACATTTTCATGCCCGATGCCCAGCACCCCGGCGGCTTTCCGGATGGAATAATGCCCGCGCCGGGAGACCAGGATGACGCATCGCTCTATATTATGGGCGGCGTATGCGGCGGCGATGCCATGAGCCTCTATTCCGGCGAAGTCGCCGACGGGTCCCAACAATTTGCTTCGGGCCACCCACAGGGCCGTCAGGTTCGCCAGGGTGCCGTTTTCGGTGAAACATCCCAGGGCCGTGTCGGTGTGTTGGACATAGGTGTCGTAAAACGCTTGGGGAAAACCGAATATCAGGCGGTGAACCTTTGCCAGCACCTGTTTTTCGAGAATGGAAAACACCTTGGATGTCTCTATCTTCACCACGTTCTGGTTAAGGGCCGCGGTGATGGTCTTCAGGTGCACCATGAAGAACGGAATGGCGGCGGTCATGTGGCCGACGAAATAGGGAGACGCCACGTTGACCGCATGGGGGGCGATGTTCCGGATCAGGTCATCGATGACTTGGGTCAATTTTTTTTGGGGCGTTTTGTGGATGTGGGTATCGGTGAACCGCCGGGACAATTCCTTGAGGGAAATTTCTTCGGTGATGCCCACATGGTCCTTCAGAAAGGTATGCAGACCGAACAGAATCTGCTCCATGTATTTGATGAGCGCTGTTTTAGCCTCTTCGTTTTCCGGCTGGATGAAGACCTTGGCAAGCGTTTCCCGGTTGGCCACAAGGGGCTTTTTGGGGGCGGCGTCGGGGGTGTGCATGATGCGGCTGTTCCTTCCATCGCGCCCGCTACGGCACCTGTTCGGGGGCGCGACTATGGGTAATGGCGTCCCCCCCCCGGACGGCACTGTCCGAATCCGGCTGCCGGTTTGAACCATTGTTTGCCGAGATGGGGAGGATGTGATACACAGGCGAGGTGTGCTATAAATCGTTTTCGGTCTACAATCAAGGGTGTTGTATTGATGTCCGGTCGTTTGAAAATATCCTACCTCTTTACCGGCGTGCTGTTTCTGGTGGTTGCCTATGCGGGGTGCCGTTACCGCCAATGGGGATTTGAGGAGCTGGCCTTCCTTTTGCTGGTGTACCTGGTCGTGGCCATCGGCATCCGCATCGACGCGCTGCACGCGCAGCTGGTTGAAATTCAGGAGCAGATCGCCAGCTTCCGGGATCGCTGAGGGCCATCTCAGTAATAATACCAGATCGTGCGGTAATCCGACAAATTTTCACCGGCGGCCTTGAGCCGTTGCAGGTAGCCGTGAATGGACACGTCCGTGTACACATAGGTGTCCACAAGGGAAAGTTTCTTTTCCCACGGGTGGAACTCGTAAACGCGTCTGCCGTTGGGAAGGACGGAGATGACGTCGTGATGTTGTTCCGCGCGCAGGTAATTCTTACCCAACCCCGGAACATTGAAAACGATTTCGTCTGTCCGGACGGAACCGGGCTGCAGGCGGGCTTCTTCCTGTTGTTCCTGCAGCAGCCTTGCGATGGGCACCCGGTAGTCGTCTGTTTCTTCCTTGCCTTTTGTGTTGAAGGTGTAATAGGGCGTGACGCCGATCATGCGCAGGTTGTGGCGCAGCGCGGCGGTTTCGAATTTGCGGGAGTTGTAGAAGGTGTAGACCAGCTGATTGTAAACGGACATGCCGTAACTTCTGAACTTTTGCACGGCTGCCATTGCCTGGGGGGTGATTTCATAGGGGTGCTCGAAATGGGTTACCACCAGAATTTCGCGCTTGCCGGGGTTGTGAAAGTGGTTGATGTCCCGCACCAAAGCGTCGGTGATGCGCTGGGGAAGCGTCACCGGGGTGCGGGTGCCGATGCGAATGCGCTCGACGTGTCCAATGCGCGACAGGCGGAACAGCAGGTTTTCTAACTTGTTGTTGGACAGTAGCAGGGGGTCGCCGCCTGTTACCAGAACTTCATTGATTTCGGGCGTGTCCCGGATCCAGTCGATCGCGTTGTTGAGTTTTTCCCGGGACAAAACAGCTGTCTGAGAATAGACATCCTCAATCTGCCAGTTGCGCTGGCAGTAGACGCAGATCTGGGGGCAGGTGAGCACGGGCTTGAGAATGACGATTTTTGGATATCTGCGCGTGATGCCCTCCACCGGGGAGGTGTTGCGCTCCAGCATGAAGTCCAATAAGCTTGCTTCCTCCCGTTTTTGGGACGCCACGGTTTTTACATAATGCATGGAGGGAATGACCTGGGCACGGACGGCGGTATCCCGTCCCTGGCCGGCCGGACTGTCCATCAGAGACGCGTAGTAGGGGGTGACGCCGAAGGGGATGCCGTGGGCCTTGGCCTGCTGAATTGCTTCGTATTCTTCACTTGTCAAATCCACCACGGCGGCCAAGGTGTCCGCGTCACGGATGATGTGCCGGGTGTGCCAGGTCCATTTTTCCCATTCGAGATCGGTGGCGCCGAAATGCTTCATGATTCTTGTCTTGGTTTCACTGCGGCGTCGCACCACCTCGTTGTCGAGGCCGCAGGTGTAGCGGTCCATGAACTTCTGGGAAGTTCTCGCCATGCGGGAAAGATCGATGCTCCTCAATTTCGCTGCCCGCGGGCCTTCATGTTTCAGGTAAGCGGGGATGGTGTCTGAATAGACACCTGTTTGGCCGGTGATGCCTTTCAGTAGGTGTTCGAGTTCGGCCAAAAAATCCGGACTGGGGAGCGGTAGCCCCTTCTTGTCGGGATGGTGCAGCATGTCGTCCAGATAGCCGATGAAGCTGAAATCCACGAGCCGCTCATTCCGGTTGGAAAGAACATTCCTGAAGACCGTGATCGCTTTGCGCGTGAGTACCCATTCGAGCGGGGGGATGGTCGGATCGTCGTCAAAGGTGGCGATCAGCATGTGGGATAGAAAATTGCGGATGTTTTTCCGCTTTGCTTCCAACGGATCCTCTGACAGCAGGATCTGTTTCAGCTCGGGAGCCAGGTTGAGTATCTTGAGAATTTTTTGCCTTGTTTTTTCGCAGATCATAGTGCCTCCTGTTCGTCAAGAAACCTTGTCGTGCCAAAGCAATAGAAGGCCCGCCGGCATGGAAAAACATTCCCGGAGGGGGGGTAAATGATCATGCCGGGGAAATGGTGGCGGCGGCAACGGGATTTCTCGACAATTGTTGAACCAAAATTATATACATGGTTTTCATTAAAGAATCAAACCGTGCTTTCTTGCGATGCCCGTTCATTTTCCGGCGGTGGTCCCGCCATGCGGGTCGGGGGGATGCGTTTGGGCTTGGGATATGGGCGGGGCGCAGGGCAATCGCAAGCAGGTTTCAGATTGATTTTGTAACCGTAGCGACATGTGTGGTGGGAAGTCATGGGCTTCATGTGGAGAACCACTCGCTGTTCGGAGCGCCTGAAAGTGTTTTTCGAGAAATCAGCGCCCTGTGTGAATTTGAAAACCCATCGGAAGTACAGCTGATGATGTGAACGGATTGCATGTGGAAGGGGTGCAAAAGAAGCGTTGTTTTCGCCTCCCGGGGCGAGACTTTCCCCCGGCTTGGTCGCTCTTGCGGGTAGGTGAACGAAAAGAAAAACAGCGCTGGGAAGGCCAAGATCCTGTCGTGAAAGATGCGTGCCGGATGCATGGCCCCGCCGCAGATGTCTATTTGGAAGCTGTTGTCCGCGAAGTTCGATCCGCCTTTTGAAGGATTGTCGGTCCGGCGCAGCGGGGGCCTTCCCCTCTCCTGTCCGGTGGTGACCGCTTGAAGCGCCCGGCAGGATTGTACGACAGGCACCGGACGCCGGCAGGTATGTTATCGCACGCCGCCCCATCGGCAAGTTCCGTACCATGACGACATGCAATCGCCTTGGGGTGGCGGCGGAAACCAGGTGCTTCTCCATCGAACGGCCGCTTCGGGGGCGCGGGAGAAAAGCATGCACGGGATTCTGTCGGAAGCAATTCGGTAACACGTTTGAACTAAAAGATTTTTTCCTCCTCCAGCCGATGGAAGTTGTTGACTTTTAAAAATGGGGATATATAATTGGTTTAACTTGGGGCATTTTATTTAAAAACAGGAGGGATACGAAATGAAGAAATTGCAAGCGCAACTGAAGACAGTTGCAAAGACACTTGCGACGTTGATGCAGAAAGTGGAAAGCGTGGCCCAGCAGTTAGAGGAGGGAAAAGCGGTTCCGGCCAAAGCCAAACCGGCCAAAGCAAAAGCGAAGACGGCCAAGGCCAAACCGGCCAAAGCCAAGCCCGCAAAAGCCAAAACCGCCAAGGCGAAAACCGTAAAGACGCCTGCCGCCGCCGTGAAGAAGCCTGCCGCCAAGGCGGATGCCGCCGCCGGTCAGGGGGCCACCGTGTTGGATTCGGTGTACGACGTGA
Organism: Desulfobacterales bacterium; assembly: GCA_963678885.2. Taxonomy (GTDB): domain Bacteria; phylum Desulfobacterota; class Desulfobacteria; order Desulfobacterales; family JAFDDL01. The sequence goes on from CAXXFG010000005.1 coordinate 262,928, forward strand.
TCAAGAAGGCAAAGAACGGCGCCAACATTGACACCCTCAAAAAGAGAACAGCCCTTCAGCCGCGGCAACTGAGCAATGCGCTGTACAAGCTGACGAAAAAGGGACTTGTCGAAGCGCGTTCACGCGGCGTTTATTTCAAGAAGTAGCGCTTCCGGATCGCCGATTTCGATCCGGAAGCGGGTTTCTCCGTTCGGGAAGCGCCCCAACAAGAATACAATGGCAATTGTGTTTCAAGCCTTCAGCCTGTCGTCCTTCTGGGACTTCGGGCTGAAGGCTTTTTTATCCCCATTGCCAAGGATCGAAAGCTGTTTTAGTGTAGACGTGGATGGCGGGCGCAAACCGTTGCGTTTTTCGCACCCGAATAAAACGAATATGGAGTTTAGCCATGGTGTCAACCAAAAGCGCTATGCGACCCAAAGGGCTTTTTCGAAAAAATGCCGTCGGGAGATTTGCCGCGACGCTGGTATGGGTTCTTGCTTTTCTTTTTTTGCCGATGGCGGGCCCGTGGGCGTCCGGTTTGCCGGACGCACCTGTTGCCGCTGCGGCAAAGGAGAACGGGGCCGTAAAACTACTGCCGGATCCGGCGGTACGGTTCGGGCGGTTGCCAAACGGGATCGGTTATGCGCTGATGCAAAACACGGAGCCAAAGGAACGGGTCAGCATGCATTTGGTGGTGCAGGCCGGTTCGTTTCATGAGCGGCCGGAAGAGAGGGGGCTGGCGCATTTTCTCGAGCACATGATGTTCAATGGATCGGTGCATTTTCCTCCGGGGGAACTGGTGCGGTATTTTCAGCGCATCGGGATGCAGTTCGGGCCGGATGCCAATGCCCGCACAGGGTTTATGGAGACGGTATATGATGTTCTTCTGCCCGATGGAAAGCGGGAAGATCTGGCGGGCGGTCTTTTGGTGCTCAAGGATTATGCCAGGGGGGCTCTGTTGCTGCCCGAGGAGATCGAACGGGAGCGTGGCGTCATTCTATCCGAAAAGCGCAGCAGGGATTCGGCGGATTATCGCACCTTTGTTTCCACTTTGAAGTTCGCGTTTCCGGAGGCACGGTTTTCCGGGCGTCTGCCCATCGGGACGGAAGAGGTGATCCGGGCTGCAGACCGTGAGGTGATGAAGGGCTTTTATGACGCATGGTACCGGCCCGAAAAGATGTTTCTGGTGTTGGTGGGCACGTTTGACATGTCCGTGGCAACGGAGCTGATCGGGGAAATGTTTGGGGGTGTTTCCGCCGCTGCTCCGCCCCGGCCCGAACCGGATTTCGGAACTGTTTCCCATCAGGGCGTCAAGACGTTCTATCATTACGAGGCCGAGGCGGGCCTCACCTCGGTAAGCCTGGAGGTTGCCCGAAAGGTCGACAGGCAGCCTGATTCGGTGGCGCTCCGACGTGAAAATCTTCTGCTGGACATGGCCAACCGGATCGTGCAGCACCGTCTCGATGCGATGGTCGGTGACGCTTCGGCCCCGTTCACCGATGCCTCCGCCGCCGGTGGGTGGTTCCTGGAAAAAATCCGTTACGCCGAACTCAGGGCGGACTGCAATGCAGAAAACTGGGAAAAGACCCTTTGCACCCTGGAAAAAGTTCTCCGGAGTGTATTGGCCCATGGTGTGACGGAGTTGGAGGTGGCGCGGGTGAAGAAGGAAATTCTTTCCGAGTTGCAAAGCGCCGTGGAACAAGCCCCGACGCGTCATAGCGACGCTCTGGCCCGGGAGATTATCCGGCATGTCAACCGCGAGCGGATTTTTCTATCCCCGTCTGCGGAGCAGCGGCTGCTTGCCCCCATGGTTCAAACGGCCTCCGTCCAACAGATCCATGGGGCGCTGAAGCGCGCGTGGGGGGAAGACCACCGCTTGGTGTTGGTGACGGGCGATGTCGATTTGTCTTCGCAAAAATCTGCACCGCAAGACAGAATCAGGGCCGTGTTTGAGAAAAGCCGCCTCCAAGCGCTGCCACCCCTTTCCGAGAAGGCGGCGTTTTCCTTTCCATACCTTCCGGTGCCAACGCCTGGCGGTATCGACAAGAAGAGGGAAGTGGCCGATCTGGGCATTTTTCAGGTGGATTTCGAGAACAATGTCCGCCTGAACATCAAACGTACCTTGTTTGAGGCGGGCAAAATCCGGGTGAATGTCGCCTTCGGTGCCGGTCGCAGTGCGGAACCGGTGGAGACACCCGGGCTTTCCCTGTTTGCCGCGGAGGTGGCGGATGAAAGCGGGTTGGGGCAGTGGACGAAGACCGCGTTGGACGGCGCTTTGGCCGGCACCGATGTGGACAGCCGGTTGGATGTGGAAGAGGACCAGTTTTTGCTGCGCGGTGCGGGGTCGGCGCGGGAGGCCACGCTGCTGTTTCAGCTTCTTCATGCCCGGTTGGTGGATCCCGGCTTCCGGAAGGAGGCTGCAGAACTTGTTTGCGCGCGCTACCGGCAGCGTTACCAAGCCCTTTCCCGGGACATTGACGGTGCCATGGCGCTTTTCGGCCGCCAATTTCTCGCCGGGGGTGATCATCGCTTCGGCATGCCCACTCCCGGGGCAATGGAAGCATATACGCTCGCTCAGGCCCGTCGGTTCCTCATGACGCCTTTTTCCAAAGGTCCTATCGAGGTAAGCGTGGTGGGAGACATCGAACCGGCCGAGGTCGTTCGGCTGGCGGCGCTCTATTTTGGCTCCCTGCCGCCGGTAAAGGCCTGTGCGCCCCTTCCTCCGGCAAAACCCCCCGTTGCATTCCCTGCGGGCCGGGCGGTGGAACTCCCCGTGGACACGAAGATTCCCAAGGGGCTCGTGGTGGTGGCCTTCGGAACCGATGACTTTTGGAATATCGGCCGGACACGCCGGTTGTCGGTGCTGGCGGATATTTTTTCCGAGTTGTTGCGGGAGAAAATTCGTGAACAGTTGGGGGCGTCCTATTCGCCTTTTGCTTACAACCGGTCCAGTCGTGCGTATCCGGGATACGGGGTTTTTGAGGCGGACATTTACGTATCGCCCGTCCAGGCGGCCCTGGTGACCGATGCCGTGAAGGATATTGCCGGCCGGCTGGCGGCGGCGCCGGTGGCGCCGAACCTTCTGGCGCGCTGCCTGGAGCCGATGCTGACAAGCATCAAGGACTACCGGCGCACCAACGGGTACTGGCTCGACCGGGTACTGACCGGATCTTGCCGGCATCCCCGGCAATTGGCGTGGAGCCGTAGTTTCGCCGAGGACTACGCTGCGGTGACGGCGGAGGAGTTGCATGCGCTGGCCGCCGCCTATTTGCGGGCGGACCGGGCGGCGGTTCTCACCATCGTGCCCGGATCGGCTGCAAAATGATTGCATCTGCAGGAGCGCTTTGATAATGGTCATATTTTTCGACTGACAATGAAGGAATGTTCATGAATCAGGATACCACCGGCCGTCGTTGGTTGGACGCGCTCTGGGCATTTTGCACGTCGGTCCGCCTGACCGTGGTGCTGCTGCTTTCGTTGGCGGTGTCATCTGTGTTCGGCACCCTGATCCCCCAGAACCTCGATCCTGCACTGTATGTCCGGCAATTCGGTCTTCCCCTCTACAGGATATTCGTCGTTCTCGATCTTGTGGACATGTACCATGCCGGCTGGTTCCGATTTCTGCTGTGCCTGCTGGCGGTAAACGTGGTGGCTTGCTCCCTTGATCGGCTTCCGGGGACGTTGCGGATATTGTCGGGGCGTACGGCGGTGAAGGAGATCGGGCGACGCCGGCCCCGTCGTGGAGAGCAGACCTTTTCCAGCGCACTTTCGGTGACGGACCTGTGCGAGCGGTTTTTGCCGGTGGTGAAAAAGCGTTTCGGCGCCCCCACGACAACGACAACACCCCAGGCAATGATGCTGGTGGCCGAACGGGGGCGGTGGACCCGGATCGGTTTCTATCTGGTGCACCTGAGCATCGTGCTGTTGCTGATGGGCGGGTTGATGGGTTCCCTGTTCGGTTTCGACGGATCGGTCCAGATTCCGGAAGGCGAAACGGCGCACATGGTTCGATTGAGCAATGGCGGAATGGTGGATCTTGGTTTCGCCGTCCGTTGCGACGATTTTTCAGTGACGTTTTATGCGGGCGGCCGGCCCAAGGAATTCCGTTCCCGTCTGACCATCCTGGAAAACGGGCAAGCGGTCCTTTCCCGGGATATCGTCGTCAACGATCCCCTCCGCTACCGGGGTGTCAACATCTTTCAGTCCAGTTACGGCATGCTGGGGCCGGATCGTTACTATACCGGGCTGCAGGTGACCAGAGACCCGGGGGTCTGGGTGGTATATCTCGGGTTCGGATTCCTGATCGCCGGTTGTTATGTGACTTTTTTTACATCCCACCAACGGTTGGTGGTGGAAATTGTTCCCCAGGCATCCGAAAGCCTGGTGCGGGTGTCGGGCTCGGCCAACAAGAACCGGACCGGCATGCAATTGCGTGTACAGCAGATGGCGGATGCGCTGTCCGCCTCCTGCAGATCGCGAACCTGATGACTTCCGGGCGGTTCTGAAATCTTGACCCGCCCGGTATTGCCGGTGTTGAGGAGCATATGAACAGTTCGCTGATGTTGGCCATCACCACATTGTTGTTTGGTGCCGCCGCCGTGGGATACCTGGCGGCGTGGATTTTCAGGAAGGACGCACTGGGCAGGATTTCCTCCGGGGCATTGTCGCTGGGGGTGGTGGCCAGTACCGGCGGCATCGTTCTGCGATGGATTGAGTCCTACCAAATCGGATACGGTCACGCGCCCCTTTCCAACCTTTACGAATCCTTGGTTTTTTTCGCCTGGTCCATCGCCGTGTTATACCTCGTCGTGGAATGGCGCACCCGAAACCGGGTGATCGGCGCTTTCGTGGCGCCCATTGCCTTGCTCGCCATGGCTTATGCATCCCTGTCCCCCAACATCAGCGACCGCATTCAGCCACTGATCCCCGCCCTGAAGAGCAACTGGCTGATTGCCCACGTGGTATCCTGCTTTATCGGATACGCCGCTTTCGCCATCGCCTTCGGCCTGGGGATCATGTACCTGCTCAAGGGAAAAGGAAAAGATGTGCGGCGACCCCATTCCTTTCTTGCCCGCCTGCCGTCGCCGGACAGCCTGGACGACACCATTTTGCAGATGGTGAAATTCGGTTTTTTGTTTTTAACCATTGGCATCATCACCGGCGCGGTTTGGGCCAATTCCGCCTGGGGGCGCTATTGGGGGTGGGATCCCAAGGAAACCTGGTCCCTGATCACATGGCTGGTCTATGCGGCCATGCTCCACCTGAGGGTTTTTCTCAGCTGGCGGGGCAAAATGTTTGCCTGCTTTGCCATCCTCGGGTTCATGGCGGTGCTGTTTACCTATTTCGGCGTCAATCTGCTGCCGGGACTGCACAGCTACGGCAGCATGGAGTGAACCCGGGGCGACCCCAAGTAGGTGCCACACGTATCTCAAAGAAATGATTCCATGCACGGACAAGATGCGCAGCGGTGAACAAGCGGAGGACATGGGAAACAGGGGCGCCGCCTTTCGGAGGATTGCCGGTTCGGTTCGGCGGGCTCTTTGCGCTGCCTTGTCCAGTGCTGACCACATATAATGCCCAGCAGGATTGAACGGTGGACATTGTAGTCCGCAACCACCCACGCCGTAAATTCTGTATTCGGATGCCATACCGTCACCCTGGGGACAAACGGGTTTTTTCTTGACAAAAGAACCGCTTGAATATACGGATAGTCCTTCTGATGCTAACAGGTAAAAGATGTCGGCATTCTAGCGGTGGGGGTGCATTTCGGGGTCCTGAAAATTGTTAACACGGAAAACGGAGTTCCCATGAGCACGAAAGACGGCAAGGTGCTGGAGACGTCATCAGATGCAGTCGATCGGGAAAGCAACGGCGATTCCAGGTCCGGTGGCAATGGGGGAGGGGGATGGATCCTCCTCTTTTTTGTTTTAGGGCTGGTGGCCAGTCTGGTCATCGGCTGGGGTGTTTTCCCCATGCTTCTCTACTCAAAAAAAGAGCAGCCCATCGCCTTTAACCATCGGATGCATGTACAAGAGGTGGACAACGGCTGCCAAAGTTGCCACTACCTGCGTGCCGACGGTACTTTTTCCGGCATTCCCACCCTCGCCGACTGCATGACCTGCCACGAAGAGCCCATTGGAGAGTCGGAACAGGAAGCCCTGCTCATGGAGCAGTATGTGTACAAGGGCAGAGAAATTCCCTGGCTTGTCTATGCCCGGCAGCCCGATTGCGTTTTTTTCAGCCATGCGGCCCATCTTCGCATGGCGCGGCTGGATTGCCAAACCTGCCACGGCGATATCGGCGAATCCACCCACCCCAGAGCTTACCAGGAAAACCGAATTACCGGCGTCAGCCGGGATGTTTGGGGTCACAACATCGCCGGATTCAAGAAGAATACCTGGGATCGCATGAAAATGGACGACTGTACGGACTGCCACGACCGGATGACCGGTCGCAGAACCAGCGTGCAGACCGGCCACGACGCATGCTTCGTGTGCCATAAATAGGCATGCGGCAGGCGGCGTTCTGTTGCAGCGGGTTGCTGAAACACGTTTTTCAGGTTTGAGGGGTACCACACCATGAAGATAGACAGACGGCATTTTTTGTCACTGGGAATCGGCGCGGCCGCCGGTACGGCCCTAACACCACTGCCTTGGAAGCTTACGGACGACATTTCCATCTGGACCCAGAACTGGCCATGGGTGCCTGTTCCCCGGGAGGGCAAGGTCACCCACACCGATACCACCTGTACGCTGTGCCCGGGTGGATGCGGCATCGTGGTGCGGAAGGTGGGCGGGCGGGCCGTGAAAATCGAGGGAAAGGCGGGGCATCCGGTCAACGACGGCGGCGTCTGCATGTTGGGGTTGTCCTCGTTGCAACTGTTGTACGGTCCCGGCCGGATCAAAACCCCCTTGAAGCGGGTGGGACGGCGTGGTGCAGGCAAGTGGGAAAAGATTTCCTGGTCGGCTGCAATGCGGGACGTGGCTGCACAACTCGGAAACCTGCGGGAAAAGGGGTTGGCCCACACCGTTGCCGCGATAATGCACACGGACCGGGGTACGGTGCCCCAGTTGATGCAGCGGTTTTTGACCGCTTACGGATCGCCGAACTTTTTCCGCATGCCGTCTGTTGCCGATGCCTACGAGCAAACGCTTTTCCTGATGCAGGGGGCCCAGGCCATGGCGGGGTTCGACCTGGCGCATACCGATTTTGTGCTGAGCTTCGGCAGCGGACTTGTCGAGGGATGGGGGGCGCCGGTGCATTTGTTCAAGACCCGCAGCCGATGGCAGACGCGGGGCGTGCCGGTGGTTCAGATCGAACCGCGATTGTCCAATACGGCGGCAAAGAGCGACCAATGGGTGCCGGTCCGGCCGGGTTCCGAAGCGGCCCTGGCACTGGGGATCGCCCATGTGTTGATACGGGAGAAGCGCATCAGTTCCTTTGTGACGGATGCCGCGTTCGGGTTTGAAAGTCCAGCCGACGCCGGTCTTGCCTGCCGGGGGTTTAAGCAGCTGATACTCCAGTCCTATGGTCCCGATACGGTGGCCGATATTACCGGTGTCGACGCGGAGCGCATCGTTTCTCTTGCCCGGGCGTTCGCCGATGCAAAGTATCCTGTCGCCTTGGCGGGGCGGGGGATGGGCACCACTCCCGGCAGCATGTACGATATGATGGCGGTGCATGCCTTGAACGCCCTTGTGGGGGCTGTCAACCGGAAGGGGGGGGTGTGGGCCGTCCCCGAGCCCGATTACATCCATTGGCCGGTGCCGGAAATGGACGCCGCCGCGGCAGCGGGGATGCAGAAGGGGCGTCTGGACCGCGCCGGCGGCCGGCAAAGCCCGGGCACACGCTTTCTCATCAATCGATTTGCCGAAACCGTGCTGGAAGGGGAGGCTACCCCTGTCCAGGCATTGTTGGTGTCGGGGGCCAATCCCGCCTACAGCCTTCCAGGAGTTCCTGCCTTTGAAAAGGCACTGGAAAAAATCCCCTTTGTGGTCAGTTTCTCCTCATATATGGACGAGACGACTCTCCAGGCGGACCTGATTCTGCCCAATCACATGTTCCTGGAACGCTACGAGGATGTCCCCGCGCCCGCCGGGTTCGCAAGACCCCTGATCGGCCTCGTCCGGCCGGCCGTTGCCCCGCTTTACGACACGCGTCATGTGGGGGATGTGCTCATCGCCTTGGCCGGTGCCTTGGGAGGCAGTGTGGGGAAGGCTTTTCCATGGGGGGATTACCAGACTTGTTTGCGTGCCACCCTGGGCAGCAAGTGGGGCCGGCTTCGGCAGGACGGGTTCTGGTGGAACCCGTCGTTCGTGCCGCCGGCGGAGGGGTTTGACACGCCGTCGGGGAAATTCGAATTTTGCGTGACCGCCCTCAAAGAGACGGGATCGCCGCCGGAAGCCTTGCTGCCCCAATATCTGCCGGTGGTGCCGGAGGGAGATGCGGGGAGCTATCCCCTGCTGCTCATGCCCTATGATTCCATGCGACTGGCCGGTGGATACACGGGGTCACCGCCGTTCATGATAAAAACCGTACCGGACACGGTGCTGGAACAAGATGTCGGAGGCGTGGAGATCCACCCGGAAACGGCCGCCGGGATCGGCATCACCGAGGGCGGCCGGGCGCTTCTAAAAACGCCTCGGGGGGAAGTCCGCGTGCGGGCGCATCTGTCCCATCGGGTGCCCCCCGGCGTTGTGGCCATGCCCCGGGGATTGGGGCACACCGCTTACGATGATTATTTGGCCGGCAAGGGGGCCAACGTTAATGCCCTGATGGCGCCGGTGGAGGATGTCGTCTCCGGCCAGGACGCCGCTTGGGGCATTCGTGCCAAGCTGACCGTCGTGTAGCAGCAGGTCGTTTATTCGCAACCGGCGCAACGGGATGAGGTACCGATGAAAAACGAACACCATGTCAAAACAAGATACGGAATGGTCATCGATCTGGACAAATGTACCGGCTGTGGGGCCTGCATGGTGGCCTGCATGTCCGAAAACAATGTTCCGTTCAAGAAGGATGAGACCGACAAGCTCACCAGCATCACCTGGATGCGCGTCTATCAGCTGACCAATGCAGAGCCATACCCCGATGCGCAAGTGTGCTATCTGCCCAGGCCCTGTATGCACTGCGCCGGAGAGCACGAGGGACATTCCCCCTGCGTGTCGGTGTGCCCGGCCACGGCTACCGATTACAGCTCCGAGACGGGCATCGTCAGCCAGATCTACACCCGGTGCTTCGGTTGTCGTTACTGCATGGCGGCCTGTCCCTACCATGCCCGGTATTTCAACTGGTGGGATCCGGTATGGCCAGAGGGAATGGAGCGATATCTGAATCCCGGCGTTTCACCCCGGATGCGGGGGGTGGTGGAAAAATGCAGTTTTTGTTTCCACCGCTACCAACAGGCCAAGGACAAGGCCTATGCCGAGGGGCGCCGGGAGCTCGAAGAAGCGGCGTATCAGACCGCCTGCGCCCAGGCCTGCCCGGCCGGTGCCATCACCTTCGGGGATCTGTGGAACCCCCGCCACAAGGTGAACCGTCTGGTCGATCCCGATCCGGCGCACCACGGCAAGCCGCGCAATCCGAACGCCTTCAGGATTCTGGAACGGTTGGGTACCAATCCAAAGGTCTACTACCTGTCCAAGCGGCAATGGGTGCGTAACGCCGCGGACAACGACCGGGGCGCGGCGGCCCGGTGATGTTTTTCTGATGGTGCCTGTGAATTGCCAGATTGCGGGCGTTTTATGAGGAACAACGACATCGGTTAGGAGCAATGATAATGGATTCTGCACTAATACCTGAGGGTGTCAAACGATGTCCCACCTGGAAATTCCTGCTGGGCCTGTCCGTGGCCGGGCTGGTGCTTCTGTGGGGGGTGGTGGCGATGCTGCTGTGCTGGTTCAAGGGCCTCAACCAAACCAACATGAACGATTATTACGGTTTCGCCTTGTGGATTTGGGCGGACCTTGCGGTGATCGCCCTGGGAGGCGGCGCTTTTTTCACAGGGTTTCTCCGTTACGTGGTGGGCAAAAAGGAACTCAAGAACATTATCAACTATGCCGTGCTGATCGGTGTCATCTGTTATTCGTCCGCGTTGTTGATTCTCGGTATCGACGTGGGCCAGCCCCTGCGCAGTTGGTTTATTTTCTGGCATGCCAACGTGCATTCAATGTTGACCGAGGTGGCCTTCTGCCTGTCGTGCTATTTTGCTGTGCTGTGCATCGAATATCTGCCCCTGGCCTTGGAGAACCGCCAGGTGGGCAAGGTGCCTTTTTTTCACAACCTGAGCCATCACCTCCACGAAGCCATGGCTGTTTTCGCCGCCACCGGCGCTTTTTTGAGCTTTTTTCACCAGGGCTCCCTGGGGGGCGTGTCCGGGGTTCTCTATGGCCGGCCCTTCGGGTTCCGGGAGGGGCTTCTCATCTGGCCCTGGACTTTTTTTCTGTTCACCTGGTCTGCGGCGGCCTGCGGCCCCTGTTTTACGATTTTCGTTACCCGATTGACGGAAAAAGTGACAGGCAAGCGGTTGGTCAAGCCCGACGTGATTCAGTTGCTGGCAAAAATTGCCGGCTGGATGCTGGCCAGCTACATGGTGGCCAAGATTGCCGATACCTTGTGGTGGGCCTTTGTGACCGCACCGTCCAAGGGGTTCCACTGGATGGACTTTTATTCCGGCAACGCCTTGTACACACCGCTGATTTTGTTCACTGAGATTGTGATCTGCGGTGTGCTGCCGGCGCTGGTCCTAACGATCCGCCCCTTGCGGGAGCGCAACGGGCTGCTGTTCTCGGCGGTGACACTGGCGTCCATCGGTGTGTGCCTCAACCGGTGGGTGATGGTGCTTCAGGTCATGGCCGCGCCGGTGATGCCGTTCGACCGATGGGTGCTGTACGTGCCCAGCTGGCAGGAGGTGGCCACCACAATCCTGCCGGTGGCGTATGGGGTGATCTTTATCATGGTTTCATACCGGTATCTGCCGATTTTCCCCCAGGAGCGGGAACTCAACCCGGTGGATCCGGCGGTGTGAGGGGCACAAGGACGGCGCGGTAAACAAATACGCAACCGTATATCGTGACGGCTGCTGGCGGTTCGCCTCGGCGTGAACCGGGGAGGAGTAGGTTATGTTCCCTTTTTCTTTCGAGTGGTTGTGGGATATGGGGCACATCGTGTTTCACGGGGGATTGTGGTATGCCCTGTCCATCATTGGGTTGGGGCTTGCCTATTGCGTCATCAGGGCGGCCATCGACACCGCCCGGGGGAAGGGGGCTTCCCAGCATTGATGGGGGCGTCCCGGAATCTACTTTCGGCGCTTCCCGCGATGAGCGGGGGGGCGCTTTTTTTTTGATCGGAGAGCGATGTATAAAATTCTGATAGACGGCGGGCGGCGGCTCAGCGGAGACGTCACCATCAGCGGGGCCAAGAATGCGGCCCTGCCCATTTTGGTATCGTCCCTGATGGCGGAGGGAGAGAGTACCTATGCCAATGTTCCCCTGCTGCGGGATATTGAAAGTGTCAAAGAACTGCTGGGGAGCCTCGGGGCAAAGGTCGGGGGGCGGGATAACACAGTGACCATCGATGCCTCTGGCCTGTGCTGCCCGGAGGCCGAATACGAACTGGTGCGGAAGATGCGCGCTTCAATTCTGGTGCTGGGTCCCCTGGTGGCCCGGCTTGGTCGGGCCCGGGTATCTCTTCCCGGCGGGTGCGCCATCGGTGCCCGGCCCATCGATCTGCACCTGCGGGGGCTTCGCCGCATGGGAGCGGAAATCGAACTCAGCCACGGCTATGTGGAGGCCAGGGCGAAAAAACTGATTGGCGCCGAGATCTATCTGGATGTGGCCACGGTCACTGGGACGGAAAACCTGATGATGGCCGCTACCCTGGCCGAGGGCACCACGGTGCTGCGCAATGCCGCCCGGGAGCCAGAGATTGTCGCCCTGGCTGATGTGCTCAACCGGATGGGGGCGGACATTCAGGGGGCGGGGACCCCCCTGATGACCATTCGGGGTGTTTCGCATCTCGCGCCGGTGTCGGTGTCCATCATCCCCGACCGGATCGAGGCCGGTACCTTCATGGTGGCCGCAGCCCTCACCCGGGGGGATGTGACGGTTCGCAACTGCGCCCCGGCGCATCTGGAAGCGGTGATTCACAAGCTTCGTCTGACCGGTGCAACGGTGGCCGTGGAGGCCGATTCGGTGCGGGTGCAAGGGGCGGACGCCATTACCAGTGTGGATGTGAAGACATTGCCGTATCCGGGTTTCCCCACCGACATGCAGGCCCAGTTTATGGTGCTGATGAGTGTGGCTTCGGGGCTTAGTTTGATTTCAGAGACAATTTTCGAAAACCGTTTCATGCATGTGAGCGAGCTGCAACGAATGGGGGCCGATATCACCATTTCCGGCAGTGCGGCCATGGTCCGGGGGGTGCAGCGGCTTTCCGGGGCGCCCGTGATGGCCAGTGATTTGCGGGCAAGCGCGTGCCTGATTTTGGCGGGGCTGGTGGCCGGCGGCACCACCGAAGTGAACAGGGTCTATCACCTCGATCGGGGATATGAGGCCCTGGAAGAAAAATTTGCCGGACTGGGCGCGGCGATCCGGCGTGTCAAGACCTGACCGGGCGGTGCCATGGATTTTTACCTCCGGCCCCTGGTTCCCCTGACCCTGGCCCTGGCCGGGGGTATCATGCTGGGAGCAAAGGTGCCGGGGGTGGCCCCGGCGGCATGGATATTGGCCGCCGCCGGTCTTCTTTGGTGCATGGTTTTGGCGCTGCACCGGCGGCATGCGGCGGCATGGCCCCTCGTTCTGTTCTTGGCGATTGGTTATCTGCTGGTTCAGCCGTGGGCGTCGCCCCGGTTTCCGGAAGACCACGTGGCCCGTCTGGCGGGTGGGGAGGCGGCCGTGGCGCTTCGAGGCGTTGTCGCGGACGCGCCCGTCGTTTCGGGGTTTCGCCGGATTTTTATTCTTCGGTGCGAGGCGATGTTCCGGGACGGCGACGCGCATTCCTTGCGGGGTCGGCTCCGGGTTTCGGTCACAGGGCCGGGGCCGGCGTTGGCAGTGGGAGACCGGATTTCATTTTCCGCCCGGATCCGCCCGGTACGCAGCTTCCGGAATCCGGGGGGCTTCGATTACCGCCGATACATGGCCTTCAACGGGGTGTGGGCGACCACGTCGGTAAGGGCAGCGGTTGTCCGGTTGTGCACCCGGCGTGCAGCAGACGGCACCGCGGGCTGGGTTCGCCGCCTGCGGCAGCGTTTGTCGGACCAACTTGAAGGGGTCGGCACGCCGAAAACCGCCGCAGTTCTTAACGCATTGTTGTTGGGGGATCGCAGGCAGATGCCCCCCGCCTTGCGGGAGGCCTTCCAGCGGGTCGGCATTGGCCATCTGCTGGCGATTTCAGGGCTGCACGTGGGGCTGGTGGCCACTGCGGTGTTTTTCCTGTTCCGATGGCTGCTGTCGAGGTGTTCCTTTTTTCTGGAACGGGCCTGGGCCCGGAAGGGTGCCGCGGTGCCGGCGCTGGTCGCCGTCTGGGGCTATGGATTGTTGGCGGGCATGTCGCCGTCCACCCAGCGGGCGGTGATCATGATCACCGTGTTTCTCCTGGCATGCTTCTGGGAGTGCTTTCAAGACACCGTCAACACCGTGGCCGTTGCCGCCCTGGTCATTCTGGTGGCGGCGCCCACCGCATTGTTCAGTATTTCTTTCCAGTTATCCTTTGCCGCCGTGGTGACTATTGTGCTGGGGCTCCGCTTGCTGCCGGAAGACAAGAAGGCCGGTCCCGTTGTTTTCCGGCGGCGGATGGCGCGGCGTGTCGGTTTGTTCTGCTGGGTTTCCGTGTGTGCCATTTTGGGCACACTACCCCTGACCCTCCATTACTTCAATGAGACCTCCTTGCTCGGTGTGGCCACCAACCTGGTGTTCATCCCCCTGATCGGTTTTGGTGTGGTGCCCCCCGGGTTGCTGTTTGTATGTATGTTGCCCGTTGCACAGGGGCCGGCCCAGATGGGTCTGGGGGCATGCAGCCGCCTGCTGGAAGTTTCCCTGGCGGGGGTGGAGGCGCTTGCTGAATTTCCCTTTGCGTCCGTCGAGACCGTGACGCCGTCCTGGTTGGAGGTGACGCTTTATTATGGCCTCCTGTTTTCCCTGGGCGCAGGATATTACACCTGGCGAAAGAGTGGCCGACCGGCCCCGGGGGCGGTGGTATGTGTCGCCATTGCGGCGCTGGGGCTGGCGGCCGATGGCATCTGGTGGGTGCACGCGCGTTTTGGTTCCGACCGGTTGCGGGTGACGGTATTGGATGTTGGGCACGGCAACGCGACACTGTTGGAACTTCCCGGCGGCATGGTGGTGCTGGTGGACGGGGGCGGCTTTTCGGACAATGCGGCCTTCGATATCGGCCGCCGGGTCGTGGCACCCATGCTGTGGCGAAGGAAAATTCGCACCGTGGACACCTTGGTGCTGTCTCATCCTGACAGTGATCATGTGAACGGATTGGTTTACATCGCCGAGCATTTTTTTGTTCGGCAGATGTTGAGTAACCAGCAGCGGGCTGAAACCCGCGGGTACCGGCAGTTGATGGCCACGGTATGCAAACGGGGCATTGCCACGCCGGCCTTTGACGGGTTGCCGCGTTCCTGGCGCGTGGGGTCGGTGCACTTTGCACTGTTGCATCCGCCGGGGGACTTTCTGGATGACGCCCCTTGCGGAAACAGCGATGAAAACGATAATTCCCTGGTGTTGAAGGTGTCCATGGGGCAGGTATCATTTTTATTACCAGGCGATATCACGGCCGCGGCCGAACGGGCCCTTGTGGCATCGGCCGGCGGGCGACTGCGCAGTCGGGTGCTGGTGGCCCCCCATCATGGCAGCCGCTCGTCGAATTCCCGTGAATTTCTGGAACAGGTGGCGCCCGATATCGTGGTGGTGTCGGCCGGCTGGCGGGGGCGGTCCACGGCTCCTTGTGCGGCGGTGGCCGGGCGGTATGCGCAGGTGGGCGCAAGGGTGCTGACAACACCGCGCAACGGAGCGGTCAGTTTTGTCACAAACGGTCGGGCGCTGGCGGTTCATGCCATGGCGGAAACGGGGGGGGAATGAACAAGGAGGCGTTGGAACAGCTTTACCGGCGCTATAACCGCAGGCGGTATGTCTCCCCCGATCCCTTGGAGGTACTCTACCGGTACCGGCGGCTCCGGGACCGGGAAGTGGCCGCCGTGGTGGCCTCGGCCCTTGCCTACGGCCGCGTGGCTTCGATCCTGAAGAGTGTGGAGAGGGTGTTGGCCGTGATGGGGTCGTCGCCGTACCAGTTTATAATGGGCAATGCGCCGGACGAGATCGCGGCGGCATTGGATGGGTTCGTACACCGTTTTACCACCGGCCGCGACTTGGCACGTCTGCTCATTGCATGTCGACGGGTACTGACGCATCGCGGTTCCCTCGGCCGCGCGTTTGCCGGCGAAATGCGGAGTGAAGACGAGACGGTGGTGCCGGCGCTGGGGCGGTTCGTGGACATACTGGCCGATGCGGCGGGCGGAGGATTTGGTCATCTGTTGCCGCTGCCCGGCCGCGGTAGTGCTTGCAAGCGGATGCACCTATTGCTCCGGTGGATGGTGCGCGAGGATGCCGTGGACCCGGGCGGGTGGCGACAGATTCCTCCGGGCAAACTGGTGGTGCCCCTGGACGTGCATATGCACCGGATCGCACGGGCTTTGGGGCTGACAAGCCGAAAGCAGGCGGACATGCGCACAGCGTTGGAGGTGACGGCCGGGTTCCGCCGTCTGGTACCGGAGGATCCTGTGCGCTACGATTTTGTGTTGACCCGGCTGGGGATCCGAAAGGATATGCCGACGGGCTTCCTCGGTTCGGACCAGGAGGGGGACAGTGGGCGTTCGGCATGATACAGGGGCAATACCATTGGGAAAGGGGGCTGCGCGCCATCTTTTCTTTTGACAGTGGTATTCTTATCGGATATAAAAAAGCAGTTACAGTGTATGCTTGTGAGACGACAACACCAGCCTGGCTCCTGGCCCGCAACCTCAAATGTTTTCAAAAGCTGTCGATTGGAAAGCCGAACGCCTTTGGTGGCCTGCACCAAGACGCTGGTCAACATGCGCAGGGTGAACCAGTTCAAGGCCGCCGGCAATGTCTCCCCTTCCGCATACCCTGCATGCCTGCGGCTGGAAGTGCATCCGAAGGTACTGCGGTACACCATCGCGGGGCGGGTTGAAATGGCGCGGCGGCTTCAGCGGGCGATCATCTGCTGCTTTGCGGACTTTTGAATGCATGTGTCAACAACGCGTCATGATGCGCCATGTTGATGTCGCCGGTCGAAAGGCTTTGTTGTTCCATGTCAAGCAATATGTTTTCTTCCCTATAAGGAAGACGGAGGCGTTATGGACGATTTTTTATACAATTTGCGAAAAGAAACCGACAAGCGAAACCGGCGGCAAGGGAATCAGCAGCAATACCGCGGACCGGATCGTCGGGCCGGCAAGGACCAGCGGCGCAATTTTCAGCGGCGCAGTGATGCCGGTGAGCAGTTGGGTGAAGCGTTGAACAATTTCCTGCCGGAAATAAAAACCCTTCTGGAAACCGTTGTCGATCGTCAACAGCAGCTGGCGAACAACGAAGATCGCAAGGTGCGGGCCCTGGAAGACATAGCGGAATCCCTCCGGACAATGCGGGAAACCACCGTATTGCCGGCGGGCGCACCGGTGCAGGAGGTGGTGGAGGCGGTCGCTTTTTCGAACGGTGAAGTGGACGATGCCGAGGCTGAAGATGGAAACGGTTCGGATCCGGCGTCTCTTCCCAGATCGGACCGCGCGGAGATCCGCGCCCTTGCCCTCGCCATGCGGGCCGAGGGGAAAACCTACAAGCAAATTGTCGAACATCTGGAAGCCAATCAGATTCCCACCTTTTCAGGCAAGGGCGGATGGTATCCCCAGACGATCAGCAAGCTGTGCAAATAGGCCGTCCTGCTGTCGATGGTTCCTTGGTCCCAAGACCGATGAATTCTGTCGGGGCTTGTGTGGCCGCTCATTGTCGCAATGCATGTTGATATGGATTTGAATGCGCAACAGCAGGCAGCCGTCACCTGTGGTGACGGCCATGTATTGGTGTTGGCCGGTGCCGGGACCGGAAAAACCCGTACCATTATCGCCCGTGCAGCCCGCTTGATCGCCACGGGCGTCCCGCCGTGGCGGATTTTGTTGCTGACCTTCACGCGCCGGGCGGCCAGGGAAATGACCGTTCGGCTCGAAACCATGGTGGGGCGGGCCGCCGAACGCATACAGGCCGGGACATTTCATCATTTTTGCCTCCACGCCATGCGGCGCATGCCCGACGCGTTCGGGGTCGCCCAATACACGGTGATCGACCGGGACGACCAGCTTCAGTTGATGCGGTTGCTGCGCACCGATTTGAAAGAAAAGGGGCGGGACTTTCCAAAGGCGGCCGAACTGGTGAATCTCTGCTCTTACGCCCGCAACACCTTGCAGCCGGTGGCGGCGTATCTTGAAACCCACACTGAATACACCGAGGATGTCATTGTCAGGATCTGCCGCATTTTCGAAATGTTCGAAGACAGAAAGCGGGCCAGTGGATACCTGGACTACGACGATATCCTCTTCCGGTTTGCCGAGCGCATACACGGTGATGCGGCTTTAAACCGTTCGATGCGCGAATTGTACGATCATATCCTGGTGGACGAGATGCAGGATACCAATCCACTGCAATGGCGGGTGCTTGACGGCATGCGGGATCCGGCACGGCTCTTTTGCGTTGGGGACGATGCCCAGAGTATTTATGCCTTTCGGGGGGCGGATTTCAAAAACGTCCATCTTTTCTCCCAGCGGGTCCCCGGTGCCACGGTCTTTCGTCTGGAAGAGAACTACCGCTCCACCCAGGGGATACTGGACGTTTCCAATTGGCTGCTGTCGGCATCGACAATTCCCTATGATAAAAAATTGACCGCCTGGCGAAAGGAACAAAGCACGCCTCTGTTGCTGGATTTCGACAGCGAGTACGAGGAGGCGGACTGGGTGGTCAATGACCTGCTGCGCCGCCGGGAGGCGGGGCAGCCCTGGCGGGCCCACATGATCATTGTGCGCACCGGTTTTGCCGCCCGGGCCATTGAATCCTATATGGTGGAAAAGAATGTGCCCTATCAGTTCGTGGGGGGTACCAGCTTGTTGCAGACCGCCCATGTGAAGGATTTGTTGAGCCTGGTACGCGCCGCGGACAACCACCATGACGAATTGGCTTGGATCCGTTACCTGGTGCAATGGCCCCGCATCGGAGATGCAACGGCGGCCCGGTTTGTTAGGGCCATGCGGGCGGCTCCGGACACGCCGGGAGCGCTGGGTATTCTGCAGGAAAAGCTCAAGGGGCGCAGTGATATTCTTGAGGGACCGAAGGCCGTGCTTTCCGCCAGATCTCAGCCGGTGGCCGCCATTGAAGAGGCGATCCGACATCTGCTGCCGTTGATGGAGGCCCGCTATGACAAATGGCAACGGCGGGCCCGGGATTTTGAGGTGTTGACGCGGCTGGCCGGCAAACATCGGACGCTACATGGTTTCCTGGAAACCTACACCCTGGATCCGGTGTCGGTTTCTTCGGCTGTGCAAATGGACGCTGACGATATGGTGACGCTGACCACGGTGCACAGCGCCAAGGGAACGGAGGCGCCGGTGTGTTATCTGGCGCGTGTGGAGCCGGGCATGTATCCCCACGCCCGGAGCATGCATTCGGAGTCGGACCGTGAAGAAGAGCGGCGGATTCTCTATGTGGCCATGACCAGGGCAAGGGATGCGCTGATCATGACCCGGACCTACGCGCCCTTCGGTTGGCTTGCCCGCCCCTACGCTGGCGGGGGGCAGTGGGGTGTGCCCGCCGAACAGCTGTATTTCATCGAGGCGCTCGACACCCCCCTTGTGAAACGCAGTGCCTGAACCGACGGCCGGGTTGCTTCAACTGCCGAGCAGCAGGGTGACCAGGGCGCCGAACATTACCGCCGCGGAAAAGACGGCGATCTCTTTCAGCACCCCCCCGGCCATCGCCAACCGCCGGGAAGCGGTCATTGTTGGCTGGTGCCGGGGGTGGCCGTCAAAAAAATCGGCGCATGAATGAAGACCTGTTTGTTCCATGGACACTCTTCCTCCGGTGGGATGTTGATAAAAGTTTCTAAAGTTAAAAAAGATAAACATATCGGCTCCGGGAAGGCCCCTTCCCGGGCGCGGCAACGGTTACCGCAGTTCCCGGCAGATCCAGATGACCTTGCCGATCATGCGGATGCCGGCGGCCTCCTGTTGCTGTAGGTAAATGGGGGCGTAATCTTTGTTGTCACTGCGCAATACCAGGGCTGTGGGGTGTTTTTCCACCCGTTTGACCATGATGGTGTCCTCCACCCCCACGGCGTAGACGGCCCCCGAGAGAATGTCCTTCTGGGACTGATCGATGAGCACGGTGTCGCCGTCTTTCATTTCCGGTGCCATGCTGTTGCCGAAGATGTCCATCAATACCATATGGTCCAGGGCGCCTTTGGCATGCAGCCAGGCGCCCTGGAACGCGTAATATCCCGCGATATCTTCCCCCACCTCAAAGGAGCCGTCCCCGGCGCAGAGCCTTGCCTTCACCTTCGGGATCTGAACAAGGGACGCGGGGGGGTGGGGGGCCCGGTCGATGAACGCGGGCCCTTTGCCGGTTTCGGCCCAATCGGGATGGATGCCGTGGGAGCGGAACAATTGCAGCAGCCACTTGGCAGGGACGGCTCCTTTTCGGCGCGCCTGGGTGATGGCCGACCGGTTGACGCCCAGCAGGTCCGCCAGCTCACTTTGGGAGCCGGCGCCGGTGGTTTTGTAGACCCGTTGTAAAAATAGGTCAAATGCGTCGGATGTCATATCGTTCCTTTCGGCGAAGGGTTCGAGTGTTGATAAATATAAACACGATCAGTGTCTTTTTGCAACAGTTTTCGTGTTTTTTTTCAGCGGTCCGGAAAACAGGGGCGGCGATGTCATCGCGGCAGGATGTGATGTCACGGCTTCCAGTTGATTGCCCTTGGCAACACCGACGCCGATTGAGCGTGCAACCGGTGTGCGGGGCGACGGGCCCCTTTATCGTTGGTGAAAAATAGGATATGACAGGCAGCGAGAGGACGGTGGTTGCGACATGAACCGGATGCGGCAGTGGAGGGAACAACACGGTGGGGACCATTAAGAATTTATTGGTGACAGGGGGGTGCGGATTTATTGGCGCCAATTTCATCCGGTATCTACTCGACGCATCGGATTTTGACGGCCGGATCGTGAACGTAGACCTGCTGACCTATGCGGGGAACCCTGAGAACCTGTCGGACGTGGCGGACCGGTTTCCTTCACGGTATGAGTTTGTGCGCGCGGATATTTGCGATCAGGCCGCCATGGCCCGCGTATTCGAAACCTATGCCATCGACGGTGTGTGTCATTTTGCGGCCGAATCCCATGTGGACCGGTCCATTGACAGTCCCGAGGCCTTCCTGCACACCAACGTGATGGGAACTTTTCGCTTGTTGGAAGAGGCCCGCCGGCGGGAAGGCGCCATCGTTCGGTTCCATCATGTGAGTACCGACGAGGTTTACGGCTCCCTTCCCGAGACGGGGAGGTTTTGCGAGACCACCGCCTATCGGCCCAACAGCCCCTATTCGGCCACCAAAGCCGCCTCGGATCACCTGGTGCGGGCATATCATCACACCTATGGCCTGCCGGTGAGTATCTCCAACTGCTCCAATAATTACGGGCCCTACCAATTTCCGGAAAAACTGATTCCCCTGATAATCTGCAATGCATTGGCCCGCACCGCCCTGCCGGTGTACGGCGACGGTTGTAATGTCCGGGACTGGCTGTATGTGACCGATCATTGCCAGGCCGTGTGGCAGATCATGAACCGCGGGCGGGTGGGGGAAACCTATAATATCGGCGGGCGATGTGAGAAAAGAAACATCGATGTGGTACACCTTATTTGTGATATTCTGGACGAAATGGCGCCCGGCACGGGTGCCGCGGCCGCTTCACCTCGGCGGCGTTCCCTTGTCACCTTCGTGAAGGACCGGCCCGGACACGACCGGCGTTATGCCATCGATTGTTCGAAATTGGCTGGGGAGTTGGGGTGGGAGCCGGCCGAGACATTCGAGACCGGAATTCGGAAAACCATTGCCTGGTACCTGCGTCATCCCAATTGGGTGAAGCAGGTACAAAGCGGTGAATACCTGCGGTGGATTGAACAACATTATGACAGAACGTAGAGCGCGCGCCATGGTGGCGGCAAAGGACCGTCTCATTTTCCCCCTGGATGTTTCGACGGCCGAACAGGCCTGGCCTTTGATCGAAACATTGTCGGGAGCGGTGGGCATGTTTAAGGTGGGGCTGGAACTGTTCATTCGTTCCGGCCCCCGGCTGGTGAGCCGCATCCGGGAAGAGACCGGGGCCGGGATCTTTTTGGATCTGAAACTGCACGATATCCCCGAGACAGTGCGTCGGGCCATGGCCGCGGTGGCCGCGTTGGATGTGGCGCTTGCCACGGTGCATTGCGGCGAATCTTCCGCAATGCTCCGGGCGGCGGTGGACGGAAGTGCCGGAAAGGTAAAGGTGCTGGGTGTAACGGTGCTGACGAGTGTTTGCGCGGATGATCTTCGCACGGCGGGTTTTTGTGAAGACCCGGCGGCCCTTGCATCCCGGCGGGCCGCGGCTGCCAAGGCGGCGGGATTGAGCGGCGTGGTTTGCTCCGGCCGGGAGGTGCCGCGTATAAAGGAGGCCTGCGGCGCTGATTTTTTGTGCGTGACGCCGGGGATCCGCCCCGGGTGGCAAGCGGTGGGGGCCGACGATCAGCAACGGGTCTGCACCCCCGGGGAAGCAGTGCGGCGGGGGGCCGACTACATTGTGGTGGGCCGCCCCATCCGTGATGCCCGGGACCCGAGGGAGGCGGCCTTGCGTATTTCCCAGGAGGTGGCGGCGGTTATTTCCGATTGATGCCCCACGGGTTTCGGTTGGAATGTATATTTTGTGCAACCGGCATGCAACTGCCTCCGGCCTTGTGCGAGGGGCCGGGCGCATGCGGAAGTGTTTTGACATCGGTGGGACAACGTTTTTCAGGAAAGGAACCAGCATGGAAAAATCCGAGTGTATTTTATTCAGCGGGGGTATCCGGGGGGCGGAAGAGGCTTTCGGCACCTGTGCCGAACAATGCGGCATCGAGGAGGTGAATTTTACCTTCGAAGGGCATGCCATTGTTCGCACGCGGGGCATCCGGGTACTCAACCACGATGAGCTTAAAAACGGCGATGTGAGCCTGGCCTACGTGTCCAACCTGATGCATCGCAATTATCCGAAAACACCTATTTTTCGAAAAGTGTTGCAGAGCATCTGGTACCAGATCAACAGCGGTCAGGAAATTTATGTGATCGGCGAGATCCTGCCCGACAACACCGTCAAAGGCGGTACCGGATGGGGGGCGGAGTTCGCAAAGCTGTGCAACAAGCCCCTGTATGTGTTCGATCAGAAGCGAGACGGCTGGTTCGGGTGGGAAAAAACCCGATGGGCGGAGTTGACCGGGGAGCAACTGCCGGTCATCACCCATCCCCATTTCACCGGCACCGGTACCCGCTTCCTGGAGGAAAACGGCCGCAAGGCCGTTGTGGCTCTTTACGACAGAAGTTTCTAAACAGTATCGGTGTGGGCCAATGGGGTGTGTCGCAAGCAACCAACACCGTCCGGCGCCATGGCCCCGGGCGGCGAATGCGTCCGTGGCCGCCTACGGACGCCTCTTGAAATGGGTGGACGCCCAGGCGGTGCGTTTGTGCGCCCTTCATGGGGAGGACATTACCTGTCGGCCAGGATGCGATGGTTGCTGTGTCAACCTAACGGTGTTCCCCGTGGAATTTTTTGCTATCCGCCACGCCCTGCAACAAAACGGACGTTCCCCGGCCGTGATCGGTTTCGATGCGACCGCGGCCTGCGGGTTCCTTTCAGACGGGCGGTGCCGGATTTACGCGTACCGGCCGATCATCTGCCGCACCCACGGCCTGCCGATTCTGTTCCTTGATGATGCAGCCGAACCACCGGCGTGGCAGGTGACGTTCTGTGAGCGGAATTTCACCGGTCATGTGCAGGTGGAATTTTCCGATACGGCCCTGCTGGATGTCGAACGGCTGAATATGACACTTGCCCGTATCAACCGGGCCTTCGGCCGGGCTTGGCCCGGGGGCGCGGGCTTGGGCGGGCGCATCCCCATGGCATGTCTTTGCCGGTCCGATGCAGCGTTGGGGGAGGGAGGTTCACAGCCTACCTGACAAGCGGAAACCCAAGACGCGGCGGGGAGATTGTCGGTATGGAGGCGGATATGACCCGAAAAGCGTTCCAGGATTTTTACACGGACACCCACAGCCACTGCTTCGGCTGCGGCCGTCTCAACGCCGACGGCCTGAAGATCAAAAGTTATTGGGACGGGGAGGGCACCGTGTGTGTCCATACCCCCGCGCCCTGCTATACAGCTGTTCCCGGCTACGTATACGGTGGGCTTATCGCGTCCCTCATTGACTGCCACGGCACAGGCACCGCCGCGGCGGCCGCGTTCCGGGCAGAGGGGCGCGCCATGGACACGGATCCGCCGCTGCGGTTCGTGACCGCTTCTCTTCATGTGGATTACCGCAAGCCAACCCCCATGGGCGTTCCCCTGACATTGCGGGGGCGGGCGCGGGAGATTACGGCGCGGAAGGTGGTGGTGGCGGTAACCCTTGAAGCGGCCGGTCGGTTGTGTGCCGAGGGTGAGGTGGTGGCCGTCCGGGTGCCGGAGAACTGGTAGCCTGCGGGCAGGCGCAACCGCCCGGCGGCGGTCAAAACCGGGTGTCGCATGCGATATCTGCCCGGCTGTTTCGGAATGCGCTCAGTTTTTTTTCCACCAGTAGCTCCTCCGCTTTGGACAGGGGGCGGTAACCCCTGCCGTAGATCCACCCGTATCCCCACCGGTACCAGGTGGGGAAATGCGGGCTTCCCCCGATGCGCACACCGGTGAATATGGCTTGCGCCAGCAATGCATCGCCTGTTCTTTCTGCGATGCAGCGTTTCAGCCGCTCATCGGCCGCCAGCCGTTCCTTTTCCGTCCCCCCCCGCCAATAGGCCAGATCGTGGTCCAGGCAGCACAGGCACCAGTCGTCACCGGTGATCCGGTTGCCGTCGGGGAACATGGAGCAGCCGTCCGAAGCAAAGTCCTGGAGTCGATTTCGCGGTCCGGCGCCGGGCAACATCAGAAGCAGGAGCCCGGTGACGAGGGCGGCGGTGCATCTTTTCAAGCGGCCGGAGTTGTGTTGGTTTCGTTCCATGTGAGTAAGTGCCGGAGTGTTTTTGCCGTGATGCGTCCTTCGTCCGGGTATCCATAGGCGTTGTTGATGTAATCCACTCCGTCGATGGCCGTGTGCCGGTTCACATGACTGTGACCGTAGACATGGATCCGGGCGCCCAATGCCCGGATTTGCCGTTCGATGCGGTCGCTGCCCAACACCGGGTAGAGCAGCCGGTGCATTCTCGGGATGAATCCGGGCATCAGGTCAATGCGGGGCAGAAAATGGGAAAAGGAGATGACCACGTTGTCCGAAGGGATATCGAGCCGGTTTTCCCGGAGAAAGAAAACGGTTACATCCGCCGCGTCATAACCGTCCGGCCAGCGGCATTGCCGGAAATCCATCCACATGTGCCGCAGTTCTTCTCCGGGCAGACCAAAGGAATAATCATACCAACCGAGCAACGGAACAATGGATAGACCCTCCAGGTGGACCGGATCCACGTGAACCCCCGAATCCCTGGCCAGTCGACAAAGGAAGCGGTACTTCTCCACAGAATCCGAGAAATCGCTGCCATCGACCCACAGGTCGTGGTTGCCGGGGACGAAGCACACCGTGCCAAATCGCGCAACCAATTGCCGAAAGCCCCAGGCCAATTGATCGGGCCGGTGGGAGACATCTCCGGCCAGAATCACCAAGTCGTTTCGGTAGTCCGTTAGCGACAAATTTCGGATGGCAAGACGGTTGGCCTCGAAATCCAGATGAATGTCGGAGAGAGCGAACAATCTCATGGGGATCTGTCCAGTGAGCATAAAAATTTGCAAACCCGGGTTGCATAGCACGTCCGCTGCCCGGACAAAAGGCAAAAACGCCCGGATGCGGTGCCGTCGCAACTGCGTTGCCGACGGACGGAGGCGAGCGCTGTCCTTGCCCGTAACCGGAGGGTGACAAGAGGCCCGGGCTGTATTAACCTTGGACGATCAAGATGGAATGAGATGGCAACACACCCGGGGAGGGCGTGTGCGGCTTGCGGGATTGAGGCCAAGGCCGGGGCGGCTGTGTGCGACCGGACAAACGGGGTCTGTGGAGCGAAGGCGTCGTGCCGCGAAAACAGGCGGCCAAATGCAACTGCTTGTCCGTGAAACCAGACGGATGGAAAGGAGCGACCATGACAAAGACAGTGTTGGTGCCCGTTGCAGACGGGACGGAGGAGTTGGAAGCGGTAACCGTTATCGACGTGCTGCGGCGCGCCGGTGCCGATGTCACGGTGGCGGGGGTCAACGGCACCACCGTGAGCGCAGCCCACGGGGTGCGCCTGACGGCGGATGTGCCCCTCGGCGATTGTGTCGGCAAGGTGTTTGATCTGATTGTTTTGCCCGGCGGCATGCCCGGTGCCGAGAACCTTTCGGCCTCCCGGGATCTGCAAGAACTTCTCAAGGAGCAGTACGCAGCGGGGCGTTGGTATGCGGCCATATGCGCTTCTCCGGCAGTGGTGCTGGCGCCCCTGGGGCTTCTGGCCGGTTTGCGGGCCACCTGCTATCCGGGGTTCGAAAAGCAGTTTGACGACACGGTGGCGGTGGATGCTCCGGTGGTTTTGGACGGTCGGTGCGTGACCGGGAAAGGGCCCGGAACGGCTCTGGCTTTTGCCTTGAAGTTGGCGGCCGTTCTCTGCGGAGAAGACAAGGCTGGGCAGGTGGCGGCCGCCATGGTGGCGCCTTCAATGCCGTGCTGCTCCTGACGGGCGTGGGGCCCGCCCAAACGGGGGCCCCGTGCCGCTTTCTTACTTGTCCCGGGTGACCTCCAGGCTCACCATGACGGAAACATCTTTTCCCACCACCCCCATGTCGTAAAATTTTCCGCTGCCCACATGATAGGCCAGCCGGTCGATGCTGAACTCTGTTTCAAAGCCGGCCACCTGCTGCTTGGGATTGAGCGGATTGTCCCGGACGCCGAGAAAGGTGACCGGCACGGTGATGGTCTGGGACACATCCTTGATGGTGAGGGTGCCGGTGACCGCATACTGGTTGTCGGCGCGCTTTTTGATTTCCGTGGTGTCAAAGCGCATGGTCGGGTATCGGGCGGCGTCGAAAAAGTCCGGGGTGCGCAGATGATCGTCCCGTTGTGTGATGTGGGTGTTCACACTGTCCACCTGAACCTCGAAATCGCACTTGTGGAGCATCTTGGCGTCCGGGTCGAACACAACGGTTCCTGAAAAGTCCAGGAAAACCCCCCTGACAACGGCAAAGGTGTGCCGGATATCGAAGGTGATGCTGGAATGCGCCGGATCGATATCCCATTTTTCCTGCTGGGCCAGGGCGGATTGGGATATGAGCGACACGGCGAACAAAACGGCGGCGGTAACTCCTTTCAAGCGCATGGCTTCCTCCTTGTGTTATAGCTGCGTTGCATAAAAGGTGGGCGTTGTTCCAACGATAATACCGATCGGTGGAAAAACAAATACCTGTTGCAGGAAAGTGGTGGTTTGCGGCGTGCAAAAGGGAGGGCGGCAGCCGTTCAGGTGTTCATTGCCACCGGAGGGCCTTTTTCAGACGGTGGGAAGAGGCGCCCGGCAAGGGATGTGGAAAGACCGGGCGCCTCCGGGGTGTCCTATTTTTCAGCCCGTTGGGGTTTGGAATAGGTTAAGTAAGACTTGTATTTTTCAATCAGTTCCGGGATCTCCGCCATGCGAGGATTCGGCTTCAAGGCGATATTTCTCAGGTCGTCGCCATGATGGAATTTCCCCGACAGGGTCGTGTGGGAAAGGGCCCGCTGCGCCTCGGTCACCTCCATCACATATTTTCCCTCCACCGTCTTGAGGGTGCCATGAACACCACAAACGGCGCAAAGCACCGGATCGGACGTGGTGTGAATTTCCACGAGGTTGGAGTGACAGACGGGACACAGCCCTTCCGGTCCGATGTATTCGGCTTCTTCGATGGGTTTCTTCAGCGTTTCCGCCACATGACGCCCGGATTTTCTTGCCCGAGCGAGCATTTCGTCGTTGAGAACCACCACCGCCGGGAGCCCCGTCCAATCGCACAGGATCTGATCGACCACCGCCATGTTCATGGGCAAGGCGAACAGCTGCATCAGGGGAAGCGCCAGGGTGGTCCATTCGCTGCCGCCCACGGCGATCAGGGAAGCCGCCCGGGGTTTGAAAGACCGTTCATCGGGGCCCTTGCCCTTGGTGATTCCCTTTTCTTCCCGGATCTTTTTGGCGATCATGCGGAAGGCGAGATCATGGCTCGGCCCCATCCGATCGTTGAGAACTTTCAACAGCCCTTGTGGTGTTTTTTCATAGATCGGAGAGCCGACGATCAGGCCGTCGCATTCGAGGATTTTATCGTCAATGAAGGGGAAATCGTCGTTCTTGATCACACAGTCACCGCTGCCGCCCTTTTCAAACAGGCTGATCACGCAGGCGTTGCAGCCGGTGCAGGGTTTGATGTCAAGGTCCATAAGCCGGACCAGTTCCACCTCTGCTCCGGCCTCCTCGGCGCCCATCAGCGCCTCCTTGACAAGGATTTCGGTGTTGCTCATTTTTCGCCCGCAAGTCAATCCCAATACTTTCATGCACTGCCCTCCTTATAGGGGTCAAGCCTACTCTTGACCCGTTTGAATTGATTTTTCCATCGATTGGATGCGCTGGGCCAGTTTCGGATCCGCTGCAATCCTTTCTTTCATGCGCGCAACGGCGCTGCTGACGGTGCTATAAGTGTCGATGCCGAAGTGGCGGCCGATTTCCTTCAGCGTGTCGCGCCGCAAGGTCCGATAGAGATAAATTGCGACGCTACGGGCTTCATTGTGGTTTCCCCGCCGTTTTTCCATGAGCTGGGATGTGTCCACGCCGTAATGCGTGGTAACTGCCCGGAGAATGACATCCGCTGCCGGGCGAAGACTCTTTGGGGCCGTTACGTCGCTGTCGAGGTGCCGCGTGCTTACCTGGTTCTTCACCTGGTCAATGAATGCGGTGGTGCCCATCAGGGCGGGCCACTTTTTTTTATCGAGGGCCTTGCTGATGTCATCGGCGTCTTCCACGTTGACCCAGCGTTTATAATAGCTGCGCCAGTTGCTGTGGTTTTTTTTGAGAATCGAGAGAAGGGGGCGCTTATGGAGCCATGCCCATTGCGGCGCATCGGACAGATACCCCGCGTGGCTGCTCCAGGGAAAGGCGTTGAGATTGTTGACGACCCCGCTTCGCAGCGGATTGCGGTGGATATAGCGCAGGGCTTGAAGAAGATAGTCGTCCGCGCTGATAAGGATGGATTTGAACCGCCCCCGAAACAGGGCGCCGTCGAAGCCGTGTCGCCGGTTGTAGCGCTGGGTATAGACGCCGTTTAAATGCCGCATGGCCCTGGAGATGTTGGCTTCCGGTGTATGCACCAGCAGATGATAATGGTTGGGCATCAAGCAGTAGGCGGCGATGTTCACATGCCACATACCCACGGTTTCCTTGAGCAGATCGATGAACGCTTCATAATCCTGCCGGTCGGAGAAAATGGACTCGGATCTGCGGCCACGGTTCATCACATGATACCAGCCGCCTGCATATTCGATTCTGAGGGGTCGTGCCATAATACAGCGATCATAACCGAAGTGAAAAAAAGAGTCAAGGGTAGACCTGACCCCTTATGGGCCGCCCAGGAGGGTTGTCAGTTTTGCCGTGATTTGTCCCGTACCGGTGTGCAGGTAGAGTCCCATTTGGGCGATGCAGGCATAGGCCAGGGCAAATTGGGACAGCACCCAGCCCCCCACGGCGAATTGGCATAAACAAAACAGGCCGATACCGAACTGGGAAATGTTCACCACGCCCATGGCGAATTGTCCGATGGCGATGATGCCCTTTGCCGGTACCGGCATGAGATTGGGGCGGTACTTGAACGAAACATGGACGAGCGGCCAGCCGAAAAGGGTCTGTTTTGTTTTGTACTCGACCCCCCATCCGTTCCAGGATGCCTTGGCCGGATAGGGTGCACCGCAGGCCGGGCAGTGGAGGGCCTGGTCGCTTACCGTGTGTCCACATTCTCTGCATGTTTTCATGTATCCGGTCCCCTGGGTGCGGCCGTGCCGTGGGCCGGCCGAAAGAAGGCCTAACGATGTAAGACAGTATCTTACGGCGGTGCTGGTCTTGTCAAGTGACAACGGGTCGGGGCATGGCGCCGGAGCAGACGGCATTCCGGGCTATTGCGGGGGGGGATCTTGGGTAGAAAAGGGGAGCCCGGCATCGGCGCTGTCACGTCCTTGCTGTGCATCCCATTTGAAAAGACATCGGAAAAATGATAATTGCCGGAGAATGATCGATATCAGTGCCATTCCCGCACATGAACCGCTGCGCGTCGTCATCGGAGCCGGTACCCAATCCTGGCCCGGCTGGATCAGCTCCGGCAAGGAAACTCTGGATTTGTTGTGCCCCGCAGACTGGGAAGAGAGTTTCCACCGCCGTCGTCCCGATGCCTTGCTGTGTGAGCATGTCTGGGAGCATCTGTCGGAAAGCGAGAGCCGGGCGGCCGCAGCCCTTTGTTATCGCTGGCTTGCTCCCGGCGGCTACTTGCGGTGCGCGGTGCCTGACGGGAACTTTCCGGACACGGCCTACCAGAAAACGGCCCGGGTGGGTGGTCCCGGCCCCAAGGACCATCCGGCGGCGGGGCATCAGGTGCTCTATGACCACAGGTCGCTTACGTCCGTGTTCATTTGTGCCGGCTTCCAAGTGGAATTGTTGGAGTATTGTGATGGGGAGGGGCGGTTTCATTATCACCAGTGGTCTCCTGAGGAAGGGCCTGTTTATCGTTCCCTTCTGCTGGACCACCGGAACCGGGAGGGGCGGATCCGCTATGTTTCACTGATTGTCGATGCCAGAAAAGAGAGGGCAGCGTAGGAGCGGATGGCTTGGAGGCATCCTTTGCCGTTCTTGTCCGGCTGCTTGAGACAGCGTTGGTTTTTACGATTTCCCAATACGGAGAGGATGTCCCCATGGCGAAAATGACGGAAAGAATGATGGCCCTATTAAACGAAGTGGAAACCGCGGTGCTTTCAACGGCGGCTTGCGATGCCGTTCCCAACGGGGTACCGGTTGGGGCCAAGAAGATAATTGACAGCGAAACTGTTTTGATCTCAGACCAATTCTTCAACAAGACCCTTGCAAACCTGCAGGCGAATCCCCTGGCGGCACTGAGCTACTGGAAGGGGCACGAAGGCTACCAGTTGAAGGGGCGGATCACCTATGAGACCTCCGGCCCGCTGTTCGAGGAAACATACCGCTGGATAGAAGCGGCTGCGGCCGAGCGGGGGCTTCCGCTCAAGTGCAAGGGGATCGTTCTTCTGCGCGTTGAAGAAATTTTCGGTCTTGCCCCAGGCCCCGGCGCGGGCCGGCAATTGGGCTGAAAAAGCGGTGCATGAAGGCTGTTGCCGGATATTTTTCACGGCATCGGTCGTTTTTTGAGCGGTGGTCACCTTGCGCCCCGGACGCCGCCCAAGAAACGGGCAAGGTGCCAGTGGCGCCGATAATCATCTCGATCCCGGCCGTAAAAGCCTAGATCAGAAACGGATCGTTGGAAACAGCACCTCCCGCGACAGACAACACCAAGGCGTATGAAAAATAACCATTGGCAGTTGGTCCTTTATGGTTTCAGGAGGTCATATGGACGATGCTTGGGAAAAAACACTTGCCTGTGCCCTTCGCTGTGAACGATGCGGCTGTTCTCTGTCCGGCGGCAACGAACGGATTCTGTCGGTATACGATCATGCGCCCATCTGCATGGACTGCAAGGGGAAGGAAGAGCAGCGGGACGATTACGAAAAGGTCGCCAAACAGATGATCGGTACCTGCATGGCGGATGCCGAGCTGCTCTACGGCGACGCCGGCGGATATTGCTACCACCATTTTTATCCGTTCAAATGCTGACCGGCTGACAGGCGTCGCCGGGTGCCCGGCCGTCCGGGAAGCCAATGCGCCGGAACCCGATTTCCTACCGGTGCGAATGGCATTCGCTGCACGTGACCGGCCCCTGCTGGCGCGCGAGGTGGCAGCCTTTGCACTGCTTGTGAAAGACGACCACCAGGTCGCATTGCCGTGCGTCGTTTTCCCGCCCGTGGCATGCCGAGCATTCCATGTCTTCTGAGGATTCATATTCCTGCAGTACGCCGTCTTCATACACGTGGTGGCAGGTGGCGCAATCTTCGATGCCTGCGGCTTCGTTATGGGCATCGTGGTGAAAAACCGCCGGGGGGCGGATACGTTTTTCAAAGGCGCTGTCCTCAACAGCTGTCATGTCCTCCTGCGCCCAGGCGCTGCCGGCGGTGAAGGCAAGAACCGTCATGAGGACCAAACGGATACAATAAAAGCACTTTCTCATCGACTGCCTCCCGTTCCGCCATGGGCGGAACCCTTGGTATTCACCGTTTTCGGTATAATGGCGTGTTGTCGGGCGTAGACACGTCCGTTGTTTAGGGATGCCGTGGGCGCGACGGCGTTCAAGCCCCCGACGGCTTTTCCATGACCTCGTAGATGATGTCGCCCAAAAATTTCAGATGCATGTCCAATTCGTAGGTGTTGATGATATCCTCCAGCCCGCCGTGGCAGTTATGGCAGGGCGCGATGACGGTTGTCGCGCCCCGGCGTTTGGCGTCGCGCAACTGGTCGGCCTTCACCCGGTTGCCTTTCATGCGGGTGTTCTTGAACGGCGGGCCGCAATTGATGACACCGCCGCCGGCGGCACAGCAGTAGTTGTGCTCGCGATTGGGATGCATCTCCACCACGGTTTCACAGATTTCGTGGGCCACATAGCGGAGCATCTCATGAAGCCCCCGGCCCCGGATGACATTGCACGGGTCGTGGAGCGTGACGGGCTGTTCGTATTTTTTTGCCACCGTTATCCGTTTTTCCTTGAACAGTTCGTAATAAAACTCGATGGCATGGATAACCGGCACCGGGGGCATGCGCCAGCCAAGGGCGCGGTTTCCCATGTCATAGACGGAACGAAACGCGTGGCCGCATTCCCCCATGACAATACGGTTCGCCTTCAGGCGCATGGCGGTTTCGAAATGACTGCGCTTGAGCCGGGCCATCATCTCATTGTCGCCGGTATACATGCACATGTCGCTGTTGTCCCACCCGGGGGTGGCGGGCATGGTCCAGTCGATGCCCGCCGCGTTCATGATGACGGCGGCCTGGTAGATGAGCTGTGCCCGGAATTTCGGCTCCGGACCGATCACCGAGTACATGACATCCGCCCCCTCCTTTTCCATGGGGATTTGCAGACCCGCCACTTCATCCCGGGCCTCTTCTTCCTGCCAGAACAGGGTGTCGATCCATTCGTCTTCCTTGACCCACATCTGATTCATGGTGGCCGCATGGCTGTGGGCCGTGTCCTGGATGTACTGGGGTGTTGTCCCCAGGAAATGGCAGATGCGGCGCATGAACAGCATCATGTAGGCGACATCTATCCCCAAGGGGCAATACATGGCGCAGCGGCGACAGAGATTGCATTGGGTGTAGGAAATTTCGGTGGCGCGACGGATAAAATCCACATCCACCCGGCCCTTTTTTTTGATCAGTTCCCAGAGCGTCTGCTTGACCTTGCCGGCCGGGGAATAAGTGGGGTCTCCGTCGTGGGAGACATAGTAATGACAGGCTTCTGAGCAAAGGCCGCAGTGTACGCAGGTTTCCACGTACACCTTCAAGCGCGCACCGGCCTCTGTTTTCAGCATTTTCCGCACCACTGTTTCGATTTTTTCGGGTGTGAGGCGTCGGCATCCTTCATCGATGCCGATGTCCTTGGTGAATTGCGTTTCTGTTGTTGCAGGTTCCGCCATGGTTGTCTCCTCGGCCGGCTTTGCCGGTGGTTCATCGTTCAAGAAGTTTCCCTTACCCCGGACCAGTTAACTGATTGCATTTGTCCTACCAGTCCTTTGCGAAACGCACTGCGCCGAATTCAGAGCCGATGTATCCCCGGGTGAAGGGGAAGAAGAACATGTGGCTCAGCCGCGTGAAGGGGATGAGCGCCAGCAGGATTTCTCCGGAAAACATGTGCAGCAGTGTGGCCGCCGCGGCGCCCGGCAATTGGTGGAATGCCCATAAGCCCGTGATGAACGGAGCGGCCACCGCCAGCAGCAGCCCATAATCCGATGCGCTGGTAAGGTAGCGTACTTCTCTCAACTTCAGCCGCCGCACCAGGAAAAAGATGCAGGCGACAATGACGACCATGGTCATGACATCGGCAACCGCGTCCGGAATCGACCACCACCCGACGCCCCATGCCTCCTTGAACAAAATCATGTGGGCGTAGAGAAAGACAGGGGCGATAACGGCGCATAGGTGGAACAAAAAGGTCGCAACGGTCATAACCGGTTTTTTGCGCATGTTGACCGCTGAAAACGGCGTCAGCCACCTGAGGATGGACCGAAGGGCGTAGCGGGCGCTCATGTACTCGTAGACCACACGGTCCTTTTTCCAGGCCAAAATGGCCATGGACAAGAGCCGGAAGAGCATGCCCCCCGCAAAGATGACAATGGCTGCCCAGACAAGAGGTCCGCTGAGGAGGGAGTAAAGTTCATGCATGATCGTCGTCTCCTTAACCGCCGCCGGCGGATGGGTTTGAGAAACATCGTCTTGACATTCGGTGCTTCAGGCCAGGGGGCGCACTTCTCGAAAGTATTTTTTGCCCGGATCGGCATGGATGCCCCGTATCAGCAGCCGGTCTCCGGCGGGGCTGAAAACCGGATCCCAAAGGTGTGCGGTGGGGCCGGCAACGATGCGACCGTCGGCGAAAATGGCGTAGCGGCCGTTTTGCTTGACCCGCGCCGCAACACGGCTGCCGTCGGCACTGAACACCGGGCGCCACGCCATGTCGAACGTATCCTGCCAGGGGCGCCCGTCCACCACCACCGTATAGCGGCCTTTGTTCTTGGCCGTGCAGGCGATGCGGTTTCCGGCGGGGCTGAAAACAAGTTCGTCCACAAGGTCCCCGAAGGTGACGGGCCACGGGGTGCCGTCCACGGCCACGGTCCATCGCCCGAATTTTGGTGCGACGATGGCGGCAATGCGGTCGCCGTCGGGGCTGTGGGTGGGGTGCCAGAGCTGGACGAAGGTCTGCGACCAGACGGGGCCTTTTTCTCCGGCCAAGGTCCAGCCCTTTCGGATTTTCACAGGTGCCAGCACGGCGCCTGTATGTGGGTGGAAACCCGGGCCCCAGGCGGCCGGGTAGCTGGTTGCCCATGGCGTGCCATCGACAACGATGGTGTAATCATAGAGGCTTGTGCGCACCGTGGCCGCCACATGGGCGCCATCCGGACTGAACACGGGGGTGTAGGCGTTGACGAAATTGCAGTCCCATGCAGCCCCGTCCACCGATACCGAATAGCATCCCTGTTGCCATTCGAAGATGCTGCCTTCGTTGGTGGAAACGGTCTGCACCACGGCAGCGGTGTGACTGCCGTCCGCACTGATGGTGGGTTCGGAAAGACTGGTAAAATCGTTATCCCAGGCAACCCCGTCTCGTACCATGCAATGGCGGCCGCCGTTCTGGGCCGCGGCGGCCACATGTCGCCCGTCTTTGCTGGTACATGGCGACCAGATAAATTCGTGGGTTGTCTCCCATGCGCCGCCGTCGGTGGTGACAGTCCACATGCCCGTTTCGGACACCAGCGCGGTGAGGCGACTGTCCGGACCGTAGCGCAAGAGCCATGCCTTGTCGAACGCTCCTTCCCAGAGCGTATCGTTTTCCAGGATGCCGAAGGCCATTTCGTCGGTCTGGACCACGGCTGCAAATTTCTCTCCGTCCGGACTGGCAGCAAATTCATACACCTTTGAATACTGCCCTTCTAGGGATTCGATATCCGCCACTTCCCGTTTGCCGGGCTCCCAGTTCCACTGGTCGATCTGGATCATGCTCCCCATCTCCTTTTCAGTCGTTGTCTGCAGCCGCCTCGGTTGCGGTGGGATGCTGCTATGGTATCGGATGACCGCCGGATCGGTCGATGAGACGTCCGGCAAGGGCCAGCAATTCGTCGGCGTCCGGGGGCTTTTCCATGTAGGCGTCCGGCCCCGGCACCTGATCTCCTTCCTGTGAACTCAACATTTTCAGGTAATGATAGAACGTTTTCGGCGCCACCGCGGAAAGCAGAATCACCGGGATGCCCGAGAGGGAGGCGTCGGCCTTCAGCCCCTGGTACATCTTCATGCCTTCTTCTCCGGGCATCATTACATCCAGAACGATCAGGTCCGGTTCCATGTCCCGGGCTTTTTCCAGTCCGGCGGCAGCGTCGGCGGTGATGACCGGCTTATAGCCGTTCGCGGCAAAGAGCGTGGAGATGAAGATTCTCATGTCGCCTTCGTCGTCAACGATCAGCACTTTCGGTTTTTTCATGTGCATGCTCCCCGCCCACCGCGTGTTGCCACTGCTTCCGTTTGGTCCATGTGCTCCGGGGTGGTGTGGTGCCCGAGTGGCCGGCCGGACGGCGCCGGTGCTCGGCTTGCGATCGCCTCAGCATAACAGCAAAAACAGTGCCATCCACTGGTCCGGCAACGTGTGCTTTCGGAAAGGCTGTGAAAATGAATCGTTGCAAAGGTCAGGGGGGCAGGAGCGGGTGGGGGGCGCCCCGGAGATATTGCATGGACGAAATTAAATATTGCATTAATTATTGCGCAACGTGTTGCATGTTGCGTCTTGCGGTGTTCAGCCCCCCTGGGTCAGGAGGTGGAGCCCGCTGCGCAGCAGCGCGAGAGAAAGGGCGCACAAGGCGGCGCCCAGCAACCGGACGGTGACCGTGTAGACGGTTGGGTTGAAAAATGTTCGAAAGCGGCCGGCCACCACGGCCAAAAGGATTTTGACGCCGGCAAAGGCCAGGTAGAAACTGGCGAGAAATGCCACGAGCCAGAGCTTGTGCTGGGTCAGCGCACGGGCGGCGATGGGGGCTCCCACAGTGAACCAGAACAAATAGGGATGTGGATTCAGAGCGTTAGCAATGAAACCCTTCCGGAACGAACCCGTCGGGGGAGTGCTTGTCGGGGCGGGTAGGGCGGTGCTCCGGAAATTCTGGAGGCCCAGAAAAGCCAGGAAACAAGCGCCGGCGAGGGACAGTCCTCCCAGCACGATGTGCAGCTGGGACACGTGTGCAACCAGGGTCACCGATAGGAGGACGATCGGCAGGTCGGAGAGGACCGGTCCCACGGCCGCCTTGATGCCGGCGCTTGTTCCATGCTGAACGGACTCGGACAGCACCAGCGCCACCAGTGGCCCCGGCGTAATGCCGGCGGACAGCCCCAGGACAATGCCCATGATGATTATGTGCATCGCGTCTCCGGCGGCGGTGCCGCTATGCGGGGCTTGGTCAAGGAAGGTTTCCCGCGGCGGACAGCAGACCGTGCCGCTTCATTTTTCGCCATAGGGTGCTTCGGTCGATGCCCAGGGCCGCTGCGGTGTCTCCCCTGTGCCAGCGGTGAGCGTCCAGGGTCGTGATAAGCGAGTGTTTCTCCGAGGCGCGTATCCTTCCCCCGAGGGGAACGCGGGGCGGGGGCGCGGCGGCGGCCCCGGCGCGTTGCAGCGCATTGGGGAGGTGGGCACGCGTGATGGGGCCCTTCCGGCAGACAATGAGGGCATGCTCCAGGATGTTTTCTAGCTCCCGCACGTTGCCCGGATAGGTGTGGTTGAGAAGAACTTCCATGGCGTCCTCGCCGATGGCGGGGACGGGCAGACTTTTCACGGCGGCCAGTCGCCCGAGAATGTGGGAGATCAACAGCGGGAGGTCGCCGGCGCGCTGGCGAAGGGGCGGCATTTCCATGCGCATGACATTGAGCCGGTAGTACAGATCCTTTCGGAAGCGTTTTTCTTCCACCATGCCTTCAAGATCCTGATTGGTGGCCGAGAGGATCCGCACGTCCACCCGGGTGGGTTTGCGGCTGCCCAGGGGGTAGAATTCGCCGTCTTCCAGAACCCGCAGCAGCTTCGCCTGGAGAGAAAGGGGCATGTCGCCGATCTCGTCGAGGAAAATCGTGCCACCGTCGGCTTCCTGGAAGCGACCGGGCTTGTCCTTGTCCGCACCGGTGAAGGCGCCCCGGACGTAACCGAAGATTTCCGATTCTAGGAGGCTGTCGGGCAGGGCGGCGCAGTTGACCTTGACCATGGGGTTGCGGCACCGGCCGCTGGCCTGGTGGATCACCTTGGCCAAAAGGTCCTTTCCGGTTCCGGTGGGGCCTTCGATGAGCACGGTGGCGTCACTTTCAGCCACCACCGGCAGAATGTCGAACAGTTGCTGCATGGCCGGGGCCCGGCCCACCATGTCGAAGAAGGTGTAACGGTCTCGCATGGCCGTGGCGTATTGGTGCTGCAACGACCGGTCGCTGACCGTCACCAGCCCGCCGACGGTGCGTCCCTCCTTGTTTTTAAGGGGGACGCTGTGGAGTCGCACGGGCAGGGGGGCTCCGGCGCGGGTCAAGAGCCATGTTTCCGCAACACTGCGGGCGGTGCCGTCGGCCATGGTCTCCTGCAGGGGGCCCTGGTCTTGCCGGCAATCCCCGTGCAACAGCTCCGCAAAGGGCCTTCCAAGAATTCGGGAACGGTTGTGGCCGGTCACTGTCTCGGCGGTGCGGTTGAAAAAGGTGATGTGCCCGCCCCGGTCCACGGTCACGACCCCGGTGTCCAGGCTGTCCAGGATCAGCTTTAGGCGCCGGTCTTCGTACCACACCCGTTTGAGCAGGTCCTTGAATGCCGAGTGGTCCTGGAAGACTTCCAGGCAGCCCGCAAAGATCTTGCCGTCTTCCTGATAGAGGGGGTAGCTGATGCGGGTCAGGCTCCGGTGCTCTCCCTGGGGGTCGGTGAAATCGATGCCCACCCGCTGGAGGGTGGGCGCGGCCGATGCCGGTGCAAGAGCGCAGGAGCGCCCATGGGAAAAGGTCCGGAACATGTTTTCCCAGTATTGTCCTACGGCATCGGCGCCGGCGCCGATCAGTTGTTCGGCTGATCGGTTGACAGCGATAATCCTGCCGTCGGGCCCAACCAGGACGGCCCCGATGGCCAGTGCATCGAGAAAGCGGCAGATGTCCCGGTTATTGAAAAAATAGGCGTCCATGGTAATCCGGAAAAAGTCTCTGGGTGATTCTTGACCGCTACATCCGTTCCAAGGTTTCGATGTTCAAAAGGTGCAGGCCTTTTTTCAGCACCCGGGCCGTGGCCGCTGTCAGGGACAGCCGGTCGTTTTGACAGGCGGCGCTGTCGGCCCGGATCACCGAATGCCTGTTGTAGAACTGGTTGAACAGTTTGGCTGTGTCGAATAAGAAGGTTGCCACCAGCGATGGGTTATGCTCGGCGGCGGCCTTCCGGACCGTTTCGGGAAACCGGACCAGCTGGCCGGCCAGCAGCCGCTCCTCATCGTTGCCGAGGGTCGTGTGGTCGGCCTTTGCTTCGTCGACGCCCATTTCCCGCGCTTTCAGCACGATGCCACAGATGCGAGCATAAGCGTATTGGCAGTAGGGGCCGGTAAAGCCGTCAAAGGAGATCGACTCCTTTGGATCGAAATGAATGTCCTGGGTGGGCTTGACCCGCAGCAGATAAAACTTGATGGCGCCGGTACCGATTTTTGCAGCCCGCTCCGACACTTCGGCATCGGAAAGTTGTGCTTCGGTGTCCCGGCTGCGGATTTCTTCCGAGGCCAGTTCCGTCATCCGGGCAACCAGATCATCGGCGTCCACCACCTTGCCTTCCCGGGATTTCATCTTGCCTTCGGGCAGGTATACCATGCCGTAAGATAAGTGGTGACAGCTGCGGGCCCAGGCATATCCCAGGGCTTCGAGAATGGCAAAGAGGCAGTGAAAATGAAATTGCTGCTCGCTGCCCACCACGAAAATGCAGCGGTCCAGGCGGTGTTCGGTCACCTTTTTGACGGTGGTGCCGATGTCCTGGGTCACATAGAGGCTGGTGCCGTCCGGGCGCAGCACCGTGATCCGCTTCGGCGCGCCTTTTTCGTCCAGGCCGAACCGGTCCTGGGGAAGGGTGAAAACGATGTTGCCGTTTTCGTCCCGGATAAAAACGTTCCGGGCCAGACCGTCTTCCACCATCTGTTTGCCCAAAGTGTAGGTGTCCGATTCATAATAGACCGCATCGAAGGTAAGTCCCAGCTTCGCATAGGTCTCGGCAAATCCCGCGTACACCCATCGGTTCATCATCTGCCAGGTGTCCCGGGTCTCGGCGTCCCCCTCCTCCCAGCGGCGGAGCATGGCCTGGGCCCCATCTTCAAGGGAGGGGTCTTTCTCGGCTTCACGGGAAAAACGCACGTACCAATCTCCAACAAAGGCGTCGCCTTTCACACCGCGGCTGTCCGGCGTTTCGCCCTTTCCCCATCGCTGCCAGGCCAGCATGCTTTTGCAGATGTGTACCCCCCGGTCGTTGATGAGGTTGGCCTTGGTCACCCGGGCGCCGGCGGCGGTTTGCAGATTGGCCACGGCCATGCCCAGGGCGCCGTTGCGAAGATGTCCCAGGTGCAGCGGTTTGTTGGTGTTGGGGGACAGATATTCCACCATCACGCGGGGCGGTGGCGGGGCGTCCGGGTCCAGTGCAAAAGGAGGTGCCGTGAACAGCCGCCGGCAGGTATAGTCGAAATAGGCCCGGGTGTTGAGAGTGAGATTGAGGTAGGGCCCGGCGGCCGTGGCCTTTTCGATGAGCCGGTCTTCACCGGCCGGCGGGGGGGTGGAGGCCGCCATGTGGGTCGCAAGTTCTGCGGCGATGACGGTCGGGGCTGTTTTCAACTGCTTGGCCAAGGGGAAGCATTCCACGGCCATATCTCCCAATGCGGCATTGGGGGGCGTGCCGATTTTCAGGGGTTCGGGTGCGATGTTGTAGCGGTCGCGGATGACCTGGGCGATTTCCTGGGCGATGAGCCGAATGAATGTCATGGTGCTCCTATGATGGCGATCAATCCGGTGGTGAGTGCATCCGCCGGGTCCATTGGTTGAGATGCACAGGAACTAACCGCATTTCAAAGAGAATATCAAGTCGAATCCGCCCCGTCGTCCTTTTTTGGTCAAAACGGCGCGATGATATCTTCTTAATGTCTTGACATTGCCCAGGGTGCGGTGTTAGTAAACCTGATTTTAATTGAAAACAGTTTGTCTTGATCCTTGCTCCCGCCGTTTGCCGACCGGTGGGGGCTACACAACCAAAAGGAGGAAGAATGAGACGGTACGAAACCATTTTTATTCTGGACCCCGATGTCTCGGAAGAGCAGCGGGGTTTGGTGTTTGGCCGCCTGGACGACCTGATGGCCCAGAAAGAGGGCATGAAGGTAACGTGTGACGAATGGGGCGCCAAAAAGATGGCCTATGAGATCAAAAAAAAGCAGCGTGGCTATTACGTTCGCCTGGATTATTGTGGCGCGGGGACACTGGTGGATGAGATCGAGCGGTTTTTCCGCATCGACGACCGGGTGCTCAAGTTCATGACCATCGTGCTGGACAAGGACGTGGATCTGGATGCCGTCAAGCAGGAAATGGCGGACACCGCAGCCAAGGCGGAAGAGGCTGCCCGCAAGGCCGCCGAAGCGGCCAAGGCGGCTGAAGAAGCCAAGGCGGCCGATGCGGCAACGACGGCGGAAGCGGCCAAGGCCGATGCCGAACCTGCACAGGAAGCGGGAGCGGCGTCTGAAACCGACGAAGCAGAAGGCCAAACGGCCGATCAGGATAAAGAGGAGGCGTAACCATGGCAGTTCCATCACGATCCGGTAGACGAAACTCCTCCGGCCGTCCGGACGCGAGAAAGAAAAAACGGTTTTTTCACCGGCGGAAGGTATGCCGCTTTTGTGCGGACAGCAGCATGGTCATCGACTATAAAGAGCCCAGAACCCTGCGGTACTTTATTTCCGAACGGGGCAAAATCATACCCCGCCGGATCACCGGCACCTGCGCCAAGCACCAGCGGACATTGACCACCGCCATCAAGCGTGCGCGTACCATCGCGCTGCTGCCCTATGTGGGAACCCTGGAGTAAACGGGGCGCCTGCGGGCCAGAAATGCCGCGGGGACGCACCTTTTGAGCGCCGCTGGACAGCACAACGCACGCCGGACCTTGATTGTCGGCATCTGCGTCACCATGGGAATGATTGCCGCCGCAGCGTTGGTGCCGGTCATCGGGGTCGTTGCCTTGCCGCTGCCCGGGATGGTATGCCGGCTGAAGTTGGGGCCGCGGCAGGGGGGGCTGGTGCCGGCCGTTGCCTTCGTGCTGATGGCGGCCATTGCCGGCGGCGGTGTGCTGGACCGGGTGGTGGTGCTGGGATTGTTGCTCCTCGGTTACCTGCTGGGTGAAGGCATTGCCCGGGGGTTTTCCATTGAGAAAACCGTTGGTCTTGCAACCGGTTCTCTTGCGGTGTTGGGAACCGTGGCCTTATACCTGACCGCCCTTTGGTCCGACACGGCGGTGGCGGCGATGGTCCGCTCCTCTGTGGCGGAGCATCTCGCCGTCTACGCCGCGGCGTTGACGAAATTGGGTGCGGCGGAAGAAACGCGGCAGGCATTTCTTGCCGCGGCACCGCGCATCGAGACCATGGTGGTGCGGATGTTGCCCGGTGCGGTTTTGTCGGGCATCCTCACCGTGGCCTGGCTGGCATTGCTGATGGCCCGGCCGGTGTTCCGCCGGGCCGGGATCGCCCGGCCTGCATTCGGCGCCCTGATCCATTGGCGATGCCCCGAAGGGCTTGTCTGGGGCGTGATCACCGGTGGGGCGTTGCTGCTCCTCCCGGCGGCGGGGGCAAAGGCCATCGGCTTGAATCTGTTGATGGTGCTGCTCCAGATTTATTTTTTTCAAGGCATCGCCATCGTTTCTTTTTATTTTGAGACGCGAAATGTCCCCCCGATGGTTCGGTGGGTGCTCTATGCCCTGATTCCCCTGCAGATCTATGTGTTGCTGCTGGTGATCGGGCTGGGATTTTTCGATATGTGGCTGAATGTGCGGAAACTCACCGCCGACGGTGGTGGTGGCTCCTGATTCGGCCGTATTTCTGACGGCCGGCGCTGGTGCAGGCGCGGCTGCTGTCCAAGGTGACAACACGTTGTCACGCTGGCGTTCGTCCGGCCAATCGCGCCGGTGGACATTGGAGGATAAACCATGAAAGTTATCTTGACTGAGACCATTTCATCCCTTGGCATCATCGGCTCCGAGGTGAATGTCGCCAACGGGTATGCCCGGAACTATCTGCTGCCCCAGGGCAAGGCGGTGCCGGCAACGGCCCAGTTCCTCAAGCAGATCGCCCAACAGAAGGCGAAATTCGAATTGCAGATCGCCAAGGAAAAGGCCCAGGCCGAAGAGATGGCAAAACGCCTGGAAGGGGTTTCCTGTACCATCGCGGCCAGGGTGGCGGATGAAAATCGGCTGTACGGGTCGGTGACCGTGCGGGATATCGTTGGTGCATTGGCCAAGCAGAACGTGGTTGTGGAAAAGCGGATGGTCCTACTCAGCGAACCCATCAAGGCCCTTGGCACCTACCAGGTGCCGGTGCGCATCTACAAGGGGGTCGAGCCGGAAATCACCGTTGAGATCGTGCCCGAATAACCTGCGTTTTTTGATGTTTCCGATGCAGCGGACACCGCCG
Source organism: Desulfobacterales bacterium (assembly GCA_963678885.2). Lineage (GTDB taxonomy): Bacteria > Desulfobacterota > Desulfobacteria > Desulfobacterales > JAFDDL01. Next base: position 305,768 of record CAXXFG010000005.1, read on the forward strand.
GGGCACATGGCCTCCGGCGGTGCGCCGTATTACCGGCCGGCGGCCCGGCAGTGCTGGAGCGCCGGATGTGCACCGTTATGACCGACCGAGATCACGACAAGTCCAGGGCGCCCGCCGGCCATCGCCTGCCACCCCAGGACATCGATGCCGAAGCTTCGATTCTCAGCGCCATTCTTATCGACAACGATACCCTGCTGGATGTGGTGGAAATTCTCTCTCCCGAGGATTTTTACCGCACTGCGCACCAGAAGATCTTTGCGGGCATCACCGGGTTGTTCCAGCGCAACGAGCCGGTGGATGCGGTGACCCTCGCCAATATTCTCAAGGAACGCAAGGATCTGGAGGCTGCAGGTGGCGCCGCCTATCTGGCCCAGTTGCTGGATGATGTGCCCCTGGCCCTCAATGCGGCCCATCATGCCCGGATCGTTCACGACAAGGCCCGGCTGCGCCGTCTCATTCACCAGGCCAACGAGATCGCCCGGCGCTGTTTCGAAGAACAAGGTGAGGTGGACGCGGTCATCGATTTCGCTGAAAACGCGGTATTTGAGATATCCGAGAACAAGAGCCGCCCCAGCTTTTTCCCCATCGGCGGTCTCATCGAGCACAATATCGACGAATTGGAAGAACGCCAGGCCAACAAGAGCCTGCTCACCGGTGTGCCCACGGGATTTACCCGCCTGGATGCCCTGACCTCCGGCCTCAACGCCTCGGACCTGATCATCCTGGCGGCCCGGCCCGCCATGGGCAAAACCGCCTTTGCCCTGAACATTGCCCGGAACGTGGCGGTGGACGCAGGGGTTCCCGTGGCCATTTTTTCCCTGGAGATGGGAAAAGAGCAGCTGTCCATGCGCATGCTGTGCGCCGAGAGCCGGGTGGATGCCTCCAAGGTCCGGGGCGGTTTTTTCGGAAAGGACGACTGGGAGCGCATGACAGAGGCCGCATCGGTGTTGAGCCAGGCGCCGTTGTACATCGATGATTCTCCGGATGTGTCGGCCATGGATATCCGTGCCAAGGCCCGGCGCTTGAAAATGGACAAGGGCCTGGGGCTCATCATCATCGACTATTTGCAGCTGATGCGGGGGCGCGCCGGTTCCGAGCGGCGTGAACTGGAAATCTCGGAGATTTCCCGGTCCATGAAAATCTTGGCAAAAGAGCTGGAGCTGCCGGTTGTCGCCCTTTCCCAGCTTAACCGGAAGCTCGAAGAGCGGGCCGACAAGCGGCCCATGCTATCCGATCTGAGGGAATCCGGAGCTCTGGAGCAGGATGCGGACCTGGTGGCCTTCATCTACCGGGACGAGGTGTACAACAAGGATGAGAACAATCCGAACCGCAACAAGGCCGAGATCATTCTGGCCAAGCAGCGCTCAGGGCCCATCGGTACCGCACACCTGGCCTTTTTCGGTGCCCATACCCGGTTTGAAAACCTTGCGGAAGAAGAGTATTATGACATGGGATGACGGCCTTCCACCGACGGGCATTGTCCCTTCCGTTTCCCACAATCCGTAATGCATCCGCCTTCGGCGGGCAGGTCATATGAAACGACTGTTTGGTCATACCATCGGCCTTAAGACAAGCCAGATAAAAATCCTTGAAAATCTTTACCGCCGGCGAACGCCCCCTGAATTTTTAGTGACCGGAGACCTTGCCCGGGACCTGGCCCGAATTTCCTCCGATATCCGGCGACAGGTGGGGCTTCTCATCGATCGAAAGGGGCACACGGCTTTTGTCCTTGTGGGGGATGCCAAAACGATTGTCATTCCGGCGCTGGAGGCATATCGGGTGGCCCCCGGCAGGCTCCGGGGGCTTCGGTGCGTCCATACGCACCTGGCCGGTGAGGCCCTGACACGGGACGACCTCACCGATTTGGCCCTCCTGCGGCTTGATCTGATGGCGGCCGTCACCGTAACCGAAAGCGGATTGCCGGGCGACGTATATGTGGGCCATGTCCTTCCCGGTGAGGGAGAGACACCATGTCGCGTCATGGCGCCCTTGGCCCCCCACCGGCTCGACATCGGGTGCCTCTCCCTCATTCAGGCCCTGGAGGCCGAGCTTGCCGCTGCAGGGCCTGCGGTGCTCAAGCCCGTGGCCGGCGTGGAGCGGGCTTTGCTGATCAGCGTTTTTGCAGGTCCGCGCCGGGAGGCAGTGGACCGCCTAACGGAGCTCGCAGACCTGGCGGACTCTTGCGGTATCGAAGTGGTGGGTACAGAGATGCAGCAGCGGCGCCAGGCCGACCCGAAATATGTGATGGGCCTTGGACGGCTCCAGGACGTTGTTGTCCGCGCCCTGAACCAGGCCGCAACCCTGCTGGTGTTCGATCAGGAACTGGCCCCGTCCCAGAGCCGCGCCATCGCGGACGCCTTTGATTTGAAGGTCATCGACCGCACCCAGCTGATTCTGGATATTTTCGCCCAGCGGGCCCAGACCCGGGAAGGCAAATTCCAGGTGGAACTGGCCCAGCTCAAATACTTGATGCCCCGACTCGTGACCAAGAACACCGCCATGAGCCGGCTGGCCGGCGGCATTGGGGGACGGGGCCCCGGTGAGACCAAGCTGGAAATCAACCGCCGCCGGGTCCGGGAACGCATCGGCCGGCTGGAAAAGGAGCTGGAAGGGGTGCGCCGCCAACGCAAGCAGCAGCGGGCACGACGGGACAAGCGCACCGTGCCCGTCATTTCCATTGTGGGCTATACCAATGCCGGAAAATCAACCCTGCTCAACACCCTGACCCAGAGTCGGGTGTTGGCGGAAAGCCGTTTGTTCGCCACATTGGATCCGGCCAGTCGCCGTCTGCGGTTTCCCAGGGAAACCGAGGTGATCATCACCGATACCGTTGGGTTTATCCGGGATTTGCCCAAGGACCTGATGGTGGCTTTTCGGGCCACCCTGGAGGAACTCAACAATGCCGATGTGCTGATGCATGTGTTGGATGCAAGTCACCCCCGGGTGGAGGACCAGGCGGCCTCCGTGTTACGGATTCTTGAAGAGCTGGACCTATCGACGCTTCCCTGCCTGACGGTTCTTAACAAACAGGACCGTGTGGCCCCCGAGCGTCTCGACGCCCTGCGGCGCAAATTCGGCGGAGTGACGATTTCCGCCAATGACGGGCGCACCCTCGACCCCATGATCGAGCGCCTGGAAGCCATGGTGGAAGGTATGGAAACAATTCATACGCATTGACATTTTTTGTCCCTGTCCTGTATGATGCCCTTCTTATGGCGTTGCAAAAGATTTTACATACAGCCACCGAAGCCGCGCGAAAGGCGGGGGAGGTATTGCTGTCCTTTCAAGGCAGCTTGACGCATGTGCGCAAGAAGGGCGCCATCGATCTGGTGACCGATGCCGACATTGCTTCCGAGAAGGTGGTGTTGGACACGATCCGGGCGGCCTTCCCCGCGCATTCCGTCCTCACCGAGGAAACCGGTACGCACCGGGGCGACGCGCGCCATCAGTGGATCGTCGATCCCCTGGACGGCACCACCAATTTTGCCCACCATCTGGATCTGTTCGCCGTTTCCATTGGATTCGCCGTCGACGGCGACCTGCAGGTGGGAGTGGTGTTCAACCCGGTGTCGGGGGAGTTGTTTCATGCTGTCCGGGGCATGGGCGCCATGCAAAACGGCCGCCCCATTCATGTGTCCACCCAGGACCGGCTGCAGGACAGTCTGTTGGTGACGGGGTTTCCCTACCGCTTGCAGGAAATGATGACGCCCTTGATCAACCGGTTTACCCGCTGCCTTGGTGCATCCCAAGGCGTGCGGCGCCTGGGGTCTGCGGCGCTGGATTTGTGTTTTGTCGCCTGCGGGCGGTTCGAAGGATTCTGGGAGCAATGGCTCAACCCCTGGGACACGGCGGCCGGAAGCCTGATCCTGACCGAGGCCGGGGGGCACGTGACCGACTTTGAAAATCGGCTGTTCCAAATCGAAATGAAAGAAATTCTGGCCACCAACGGCCGGATTCACGATGCCATGCTGCCACTTTTATGCGAAGTGCAGCAGGGCACGCCGTGAACGCCCCCAGCGTGTCGGGTGTTTGCCGTAAAGAATGTAGTTCAGGGAAGAGAATGAAAAAATCAGAGCAAGAACGCGCTGTTCTCGACAATTATCTGGGGTGTTTCGGGAATTTCAATCGCGACAGCGTTGTGTGTAAAAAGTTTTGTGCCGTTAATCTGCGGTGCGCCATCGAGCAGGATCAGAACGCGCGCATCGAAATCTTCGAGGACCTGGTAACCGCCGACGATATTTCCGGGATGTTGCACTGACACCGCAGACGGTTGCGTTGTCAGGGGAATATCTTGCCCGGGTTTAGAATGCCCTTGGGGTCGAAGACGCGTTTGATCTGTTTCATGAGTGCCTGCTCCACCCTGCCGATTTCTTTGGACAGGTAGGGTTTCTTGCTCAGTCCCACCCCGTGTTCCCCGGAGATGGTGCCTCCCAGTTTCAGGGTCTGGTCAAACACCCGGTCCACCGCCGCTTCCGCCCGTTCCAGGTCTTCCGGCACCGACTTGTCGAGCATGATGTGAAAATGGATGTTGCCGTCACCGGCATGGCCGAAGCAGATCATGGTCAGCCCGGTTTCCACCTGTAGGCGTTCCACGAATTGCAGCATGTCCGGGATGCTGTTCCGGGGGACCACGATGTCTTCATTGATTTTGTCCGGGCCGTACTGGTACATGGCGGGCGACAGCAGCTTGCGGGCCTGCCACAACCGGTCGGCCTCTTGGGGGGAGTCGGCCGTGAGGACGGCGAGGGCGCTGTTTTCCGCGCAGACCGCGTTGACCCCTTCCATGGCCCTCTTTACCTCTTCGGTGGTGCCGTCCGCTTCGATGAGCAGCAGCGCCCCGGTGCGGGGGGGGATGGCAAAGGGGATCTTGTCCCGGATGCAGGCCACCGAAGGGTTGTCCAGGAATTCGATGGTACGGGGTACGATGCCCTTGCGAATGATGTCCGATACCGTTTCCGCACCTTGGCGCATGTGCTCGAACACCGCTGCCATGGTGCCCACCGCTTCGGGCTTTGGCACAAGGCGCAAGGTCGCCCTGGTGATGATCCCCAGGGTTCCTTCGGAGCCGACAAGCAGGCGGGTCAAATCATAGCCCACGACCCCCTTGACGGTTTGCACACCCGTGCGGATGCATTCTCCGGTGCCGATGACCGCTTCGAGCCCCAACACATAATCCCGGGTCACGCCGTATTTCACCGCCCCGGGTCCCCCGGCGCATTCCGCCAGGTTCCCGCCGATGGTGGCATAGGCGGCGCTGGCCGGATCCGGCGGGTAATACAGGCCTTGGGCGGCGCAGGCGGCCTGGAGGGTGCCGGTGAGGACCCCGGGTTCCACGTGTGCCACCAGATTGCGGGCGTCGATGTCCAGGATGCGATTCAGGCGGCGGGTTGCCACCACCAGTCCCCCCATGGCGGGCAGGCATCCACCGGTGGTGCCGGTGCCGCTGCCCCGGGGGGTGACGGGCAGGCCATGCGTGTGGGCCAGGGTGATCAATGCCGCCACTTCCCGGGCGGTTCCGGGAAAGGCCACCACATCGGGTCGGTGCTGCCAGGCCGACGCATCGTATCCGTAGCAGTCCATGTCGGCGGCGTTTCTGAAGCAATGCTGCTTGCCGACGATGCGGGCGATGTTGCGGTGGAGCGCGTCATCCATGCGTGTAACTTCGGGTTGCCTAAAATTTGCCTTCCTGGAGGCGTGATTCGAGATAGTCCACCTGGCTCCTGACGGCATTGTTGCGTTTGACTTCCGATTCGATGAAATTGATGGCGTGCAGGGCCGTGGCGTGGTAGCGGTTGAAACTTTTGCCGATGGCCTGCAAGGGCGCGTCGGTGTGGCGTCGGGACAGGTACATGGCAATCTGACGGGGGCGCACGATATCCTGCCGCCGGGATTTGGAAACGATATCCCCGACGGAAATCCTGAACTGCTGGCACACCAGGGTTTTGATGACATCCACGGTCAGTGCCTTGCGCTGCTGGGCGATGGTTTTCAGGACGCTGCGGGCCAGGTCGATGTTGATGGGCTGGCCGAGCAGGGAGGATTTGGCCGCCACGCTGACCAATCCGCTTTCCAGTTGGCGCACGTCTTCGGATAATTCTTCCGCCAGGTATTGGATCACCTCGTTGGGCAGGTGGATGTCCTTGGACTGGGCTTTTTTTTGCAGGATGCGCACCCGGGTGCGAAAGTTGGGTGTGTCGATTTGGGTGATGAGCCCTGCGCTCAACCGGGATTTGAGATGATCCGACATTTTGGGGATTTCCCGGGGGCTGCAGCTGCTGGTGAAGATAATATGCTTGCCGGCATCGTTGAGGGTGTCCAGGGTGGCCGCCAGCTCCACCTGGGTGCGCTCCTTGCCTGCGAGAAAATGCACGTCTTCCAAAAGCAGTACATCGCAGGAAGAACGGTATTTCGTCTTGAATTGGTCCAGGGTATTGACCCGGTACGAGTGCACCATTTCATTGGTGAAGTCTTCGGCGGTCATGTAAAAGACCCGGTCCTTGGGGCGCTTGGCGAGAATATGGTGCCCGATGGCCTGGGACAGATGGCTTTTGCCCATGCCGCTTTTTGACAGGAGCATCAGGGGAAGGTTGCTGGACAGTTTCCGGGCCGCTTGGTTCATGGCGGCGGAGTAGGCGAAATCGTTGTTGTCGCTGACCACAAACTGGTCGAAGGTGAAATCCCGGCGCAGCAGGCGCCCGTAATGGGGTTTTAAGTCCCCCAGGGGAAGGGGCCGCTGGGCCGTGGGCGCCGTATCGAGATCTGCGGTCCGTTTCTTTGGCGTTTTACCCGTTACCACCAGCTTGATGATTACCGATCGGCCCGCCAGTTTCCTGAACGCTGCGCCCACCTGTTCGATGTACAGGTCCTGGAACCGCTTTTTAATAAAGAAGTTGGGGGCGGAAAGAACGATTCGGTTGGATTCGGCACTGTGAAAGGTCACCGGATCGATCCACATATTATAGGTGTGCGCCGGGAGTTGTTTTTTGACCGTTGCCTTAACCTTGCCAAACATTTCTTCCATAAGTCGCCTGTCGCCTTCAGTCCAGAGAGTCAGAGGTCCACCGCAGCTCGGTCGAGAGCCTGTCGTTTGTATATGAATTCTTCGATTTGGGAAGGATATGTAACAATTTTTTTTAAAATCGCCGAAAGACATGAGGCTTTTAAGGTATCCGCCGTGTTTCGTCAATCCGGAATAGCTGGGAATATTCAAAGGCGCTGCGGCGAGTTATGAACAATGTGGAACAGTAAGAAATAACAACAAAAAAAATCTATTGACATTGCGACGGCAACGCAGGCGTCGCCTTCCGGCGCCGGGGGAATTTCCCAAGAATTTTAGATGGATCCCTGTCTATTGTTAGCAATGTGTTAGGTGGAAAAGCTCTTAAAAGCTTTCGGAATCTTCTTATATCTACTTTTTTTATGTCATGCTTTAAAAGAACCTGTCGGGGAATGCGGTGGAGGACCGTGCCGGCAGCAGACGCTTTTCCTCGACGAAGATATCGGATATAAGGGGAGAAATTGCGGTTCGGAATGCCAGAAGCGGTCGCTTCCATGGGGGCGCGCACCGCCGGGAAGAGGAGTTTTGCCATGAAAGAGGAACGCCCCGTTGTTGCCATCACCATGGGAGACCCGGTGGGGGTCGGTCCTGAAATTGTGCTCAAGGCCCTGGCCGAACCGCTGGTGTACGAATGGTGCCGTCCGGTTGTGTTCGGAGATGTGGGCCGGCTGCGGGATGCCGCGGGTATCCTGGGAAGCCACCTGTGTCTGCAATCGGTACGGACGCCTTCCGGTGGGGGGGGGCGGCCCGGCACTGTAGTGGTGGTGGCGGCATCGGATCTGTCCGGAGAAACACTTCTGTGGGGTGCGCCGACGGTGCAAACCGGCCGGGCCATGGTGCGTTATATCCTGGGGGCGGCGGACGCGGCCCTTTCGGCGGCCGTGGATGCCGTGGTCACTTGCCCCATCAATAAGAAGGCCCTGCAGATGGCCGGTGAGAAATCGCCGGGGCACACCGAGCTGTTGGCCCGCCGCACCGGTGCCCGGCAGGTGGCCATGATGATGGCCGGCGCACGCTTGCGTGTGGTGTTGGTGACCATTCACACGGCCCTGGCGTCGGTGCCCGGGCTGCTGACCCCGGAACGGGTGGTGGAAACAGGCTGGATGGCGGATGAGGCCCTCCGGCGTTGTTTCGGTATTGCCGCACCGCGTCTGGCCGTGGCGGGGTTCAACCCCCATGGCGGTGAGGGGGGCATGTTCGGGGACGAGGAGGCGCGGGTGATCGCGCCGGCGGTCGAGATCCTGCGGGCCCGGGGTGTCGACGCCACCGGGCCCCATCCGCCCGATACGGTATTTTACCAGGCGGCCGGCGGTCGATATGACGCGGTTGTCTGCATGTACCATGACCAGGGGCTCATTCCTTTCAAGCTGTTGCACTTCGAGGACGGCGTGAATGTTACCTTGGGCCTGCCCATTGTGCGCACATCGGTGGATCATGGCACGGCCTACGACATTGCCGGCACCGGCAAGGCGGACTGCCGCAGCCTGCTGGCCGCCATTCAAATGGCGGCGGTGCACGCCAAGAACATAAAATAATGATATCTGATACCATCATCATTCGCGGGGCCCGGACGCACAACCTCAAGGGCATCGATCTCGACCTGCCCAAACACAGGCTGGTGGTCATCACCGGGTTGTCGGGATCGGGAAAATCCACCCTGGCCTTTGACACGCTTTACGCCGAGGGGCAGCGGCGGTACGTGGAATCCCTGTCGGCCTATGCCCGCCAGTTCCTGGAGCGTCTCGAAAAACCGGATGTGGACGTGATCGAGGGGCTGTCGCCGGCCATTGCCATCGAACAGAAGGCCGCGGGCCACAACCCCCGCTCCACGGTGGGAACGGTGACGGAAATTTACGATTATCTGCGTCTGCTGTTCGCACGGGTGGGGATTGCCCATTGTGCCCGGTGCCGGGTGCCCATTGTGCGCCAAAGCATCGACGAGATGGTGGACCAGGTGATGGCACTGCCCCCCAAGACCCGGATCATCCTGTATGCCCCCCTGGTGCGCGGGGAAAAGGGCACCCATGCCCGGCTGATCGCCCGTCTCAGAAAGGAGGGGTTCGCCCGGATCCGCCTGGACGGAGAGGTCCAGGCCCTGGAATCGGTCCGCCTTCCGGACAAGGCAACGCCCCACGACCTGGACGTGGTGGTGGACCGGCTGGTGATCGGCGAAGGAATCCGCAACCGGCTTGCCGATTCCATGCAACTGGCGCTGTCCGAGGCCGACGGTCGGCTGGTGGTGGACGTTCTGGCCGAAGGCGGCCGCGCGGTTGACCAAACATTTCTGTTCAATGAAAAGGCCGCCTGTGTACACTGCGGAGCTGACTTCCCGGAGTTGTCGCCGGCCAGTTTTTCCTTCAACGCGCCCCAGGGGGCATGCACGATGTGCAGCGGCCTTGGGGTGACCACGACCTTTGATCCCGACCTGATCGTTCCCAACAAAACCCTGTCCCTGCGGGACGGGGCTGTGGCGCCCTGGGCCGGACGCAGCTCGGTGCACCATACCGAGCTGTTGGAGTGTCTGTGCGCCCATTACGGGGGGGACATCTACACGCCATTCGAGCAGTTGCCTCCGGCCTTCCAGGAGGCGCTTCTTCACGGATCCGGACAGGAGGAGATCCGGTTTTCCTTCGAGACCGGGGGGCGGCGTACCAGCCGCTGTCAGCCCTTCGAAGGGCTGATTCCCAACTTGGCGCGCCGGTACCGGGAAACCGATTCCAGAGCCATCCGTGAGGAGATCGGCGCCTATCTCAATTTCAGAATCTGCAGTGCCTGTGCCGGCGCCCGGCTAAACCCCCAGAGCCTCCAGGTGACCGTGGGGGGGAAAAATATCGCCGTTACCTGCGCCATGACCGTGGCCGCGGCCCGGCGGTTTTTCGACGGCTTGGTGCTTCCCGGCCAGGCGGCGCACATCGCCCGCCGGGTGTTGCGGGAGATCCTTGGAAGGCTGGGGTTTCTGGAAAACGTGGGGCTATCTTACCTGACCCTGGACCGTGCGGCCAACACCCTATCCGGCGGTGAAAGCCAGCGCATCCGGTTGGCCACCCAGGTGGGCTCCAAGTTGACGGGGGTGCTCTACGTTCTCGACGAACCGAGCATTGGGCTCCACCCCCGGGACAACCAGCGGCTGCTCAAGACCCTCACGGCCATGCGGGATCTGGGCAACACGGTTCTGGTGGTGGAGCACGACGAGGAGACCATCCGCCAGGCAGATTATGTGGTGGACATGGGGCCCGGCGCGGGCGTGCGGGGCGGCGAGGTGGTGTTCGCGGGCCCACCGGCGCACATTTGCGACGCGCCGGATTCACTGACGGGCGCCTATCTGTCGGGGCGGCGGTTCATTCCCGTTCCGGAAACCCGGCGCAGGGGTGGCGAAAAGGAACTGGTTCTTCGGGGGGCCTCTGGCAACAATCTGAAGGATGTGGATGTGGTGTTTCCCCTTGGGCGGTTCATCTGCGTGACCGGGGTGTCGGGATCTGGCAAATCCACCCTGGTGCTGGAAACCCTCTACCGCCTTCTGGCCCGGCGCCTTTACGGGGCAAGGATTCAGGCCGCAGCGTGCGCGGAACTTTTCGGCACCGAACACCTGGATAAGGTGGTGCACATCGATCAGAGCCCCATCGGCAAAACGCCCCGTTCCAACCCTGGCACCTATACCGGTGTGTTCACCCACATCCGGGAGTTGTTCGCAAGAACCCCCGAGGCCCGGGCCCGGGGATTTAAGCCGGGCCGGTTCAGTTTCAACGTCAAAGGGGGCAGATGCGAGGCCTGCGGCGGGGACGGCATCGTCCGTATCGAAATGCATTTTCTGCCCGATGTGTACGTGATCTGCGATGTGTGCGGCGGCAAACGTTACAACCGCGAGACCCTGGAGGTGCGTTACCGGGGTAAAACCATCACCGATGTGCTGGACATGACGGTCAACCAATGCCTTGCCTTTTTCGACAAGATCGCCGCTGTTCGGGAGAAACTCAAAACCCTTGTGGATGTGGGCATTGGGTATGTGCGCATCGGTCAGTCCGCCACCACCTTGTCCGGCGGTGAGGCCCAACGGGTGAAACTTTCCCGTGAGTTGTCCCGGCGGGGTACGGCCCGTACCCTCTACATTCTGGATGAACCCACCACCGGGCTTCACATGGAGGACGTGCGCAAGCTGTTGGAGGTGTTGCAGCGTCTGGTGGACGGTGGCTCCACGGTGGTGGTGATAGAGCACAACCTGGACGTGATCAAGACCGCCGATCATGTGATCGACCTGGGGCCGGAAGGCGGCGACGCCGGTGGACGGATCATCGGTTGTGGGACCCCCGAGGAGATTGCACGGATCGCCGGATCCCATACCGGGGAATTTCTGCGGAAGGTGCTGAAGAACGGGTGAAGGAGGAAGGGCCAGGAATGAAGGCACCTGCGGGGAGAAAACAAGGAAGGCGATGCCTGAAGCATCGCCTTCCTTGTTCCGAGCGAACGTGCGTCAGTGCATGACACCGCCGAGCAGACCGGCGATCTGCTTGGCCTGGGGATGGGCGAAAATGATGATCAGCGCCACCACCAGGGCATAGATACAGAGGGACTCGATGAGGGCCAGACCGATGATGAGGGTCGTGGTGACCTTACCGGAGGATTCGGGGTTCCTGGCGATACCTTCCACCGCCGCTTTCAGGCCAAGGCCCTGGGCGATGCCGCAACCGAAGGCCGCGATGGCGATGCCGAATCCTGCGGCGATGACACCTGCAATGAAGAATTGAAGTGCGTCCATAGGCGATTCCACCTCCTTTGTAATGAATGTTGGTTGGCTTCTTCCGTTAAACTTGCGAACGATCATCCGTTATCGACGCGGCGCATGACAGGGCTCCTTGTCAGTGGGCATCCTCCATGGCGCCTGCAAAGTACATGATGGAAAGAAGAAAGAACACAAAGGCCTGCACCAGTGCCACGAAAATGCCCATGGCCATCATGGGCAGGGGCGCCAGGAAGGCGCCTGCCAGCAGAAAGAGAATCCCAAGCACCAGCTCGTGGCCCATCATATTGCCGAATAACCGGATGGACAGCGACAGCACCCGTGCCAGATGGCCGATGAGCTCGATGAGCAGCATCAGGGGCGCGAGCCACCAGATGGGGCCCAGAAAATGCTTGATGTATTTCGCGCCATGATACTTGACGCCGATGATGTGGGTGAAGGCCACCACCACCGCCGCGCACGATAACGTTGTGTTGAGGTCGGCGGTGGGCGGCATGAAGCCGGGGACCAGGCCGATGAGGTTGCAGGTGGCGATGTAGAGAAACACCGTGGCAATCAGGGGAAAGAACCAGCGGCCCTCCTCACCGGTGATGTCCACCATGAAATTTTCCATGCCCGAGACGATCACCTCGAAAACGTTCTGGGTTCTGCCGGGGATCATCCGGATGCTCTTGGACGCCACATACGCAAGAGCGATTAGCAGCAGTATTACGCACCACGAGTAAAGGACGTGGGGATAATGGTGTGCGAAATCGCCCAATCCGACGAGCCCAAACAGCTTCACGAGAAAAAGATAGGGATGTTCCACCTTACATGGCCTCCTTGAAAATGAGGTTTTTGATTTCGCGGGCCGCGGCCAGGAAGAAACTGGCCACCACTACGGAAAGACCAAGGGTGAGCCCGATGGGATGGACCAGGCGCCCCTTGATGAGCAGCAGGAGCAGAATGCCGGTCCCCATGAGACGCAGATAATACTTGGCGATCACTACGTTGTGGGACGACAGGTGCGGTGGTGTCAGGGCCTTTGTCAGGGTGCGGCACAGGAGGTGAAAGTTGACGGTGACGATCAGGCCGCCCAGGAGGATGCCCAGGGCGTAGTCGGTGGGAAGCGTCACCAGCCCCAGGAGGCTGGCGGCGGCCAGCAGCGCCCAGTTGCTTCGGGTGATGAAGCTGAAAAGCCGTTGCTGTATGCCCACGGTATCCCTTTCCCTGGTCGAACGCCCTCTATAGCTTTTTACTCTTCCGGATGGCCAGTGCGATGTTGCGGAAAGCCGCCGCGATCCCCAGCCCCAGAAAGATGAGCATCAGCCAAGGGGACGTTCCGAATTTTCCGTCGAGGAACAGTCCGAGACCGAGTCCGATGAAAATGGACAGGGCCACCGAAAACCCGAGGCTGCTGTAAAAAGCAAGATCCCGAAACGATTGCCATGTCTTCTTGTTCACGGAAAAGATTCCTTTTGGCAAAGGATAGTTAACTATCACAGGGAATGTTGGTGCGTCAATGTAAAAAAAGAGATGGGGGAAGGCCGGCGGGTGAAAGCCGGCCTTCTTTCAGATCGCCACCTGGTCGGCATCAAAGACCGGGCCGTCCTTGCAGACGTGCCAGTAGTTGTCGGGGTCGTTGGCTTTTTCCACGGCGCAGCCCAGGCAGGCGCCGATGCCGCAGGCCATCATGGCCTCAATGGACACCTGGCAGTGCAGGCCATGTTCACGGGCGATGCCAACCAGACATGAGAGCATGGGAAGGGGGCCGCAGGCGTAGAGAATGTCCGGACGGGTTTTTTCCACGGCCACGGTCACCGGATTCGTGACCAGGCATTGGTCGCCGGCGCTGCCGTCGTCTGTGGTGACGGTGACGGGGATGCCCACGTCTGAGAAGCATTCCAGACACAGGAGGTCTTGTTTCGAGCGGCCGCCTAAAAACATGCGGCACCGGCGCAGATCATGTCCCTCTTCCTTGAGGGTCCGGGCCAGAAACGCAAGGGGCGGTACCCCGACACCGCCGCCCACCAGGTACACCGTGGCGCCCGGCGGCGGGAGCCGGAAACTGTTTCCCAGGGGGCCCACCAGGTCCACGACGGTGCCGCTCTGCGCCTGGGAGAGCAGGCGCGTGCCGGGGCCCACCACCTTGTAGAGGATTTCGATGCCGCGGTCCCCGTTTTGATTCCGGACGTGTCCGTGAATGGAAAAGGGACGGCGCAGCAAGGGGGCGGCTTCCCCCGGGATCTGAAGCATTGCGAACTGGCCGGGCCGGGCCTTTTCGTACCCCCGGCACAGGAGGCCGAGGACAAAGGCGTCGGTGCTCACCGGCCGGTTGTACAGTACCCGTGCGGATTGTTGGATGATGGTCATGCGTTACTCCTTGAGGCCGATCACCGTGGCGAAGCGGCCGGTTGTTTTTTCTTTGCGGTACGAGAAAAACAGGTCGGTCCGGCACCGGGTGCAAAGACCGCTCGTCTGGATATTGGCCGCGGCAACGCCTTCGGCGCGCAGTTGATCCCGGGTGAGGGCCCAGAAATCGAACCGGTTTCCCCCGTCCCGGTAGGCCAGAAACGTCTCGGGCAGCTCCCGGCGGTAATGCACAAACTCGGCGCAGCAGGGTCCCAGGGATGGGCCGATTCCCGCCAGGATATTTCCGGGACGGCATCCGTAGTCCGACACCATGATCCCAGCCGTGCGTCCGACGATGTTCAGAATGCTGCCGCGCCATCCCGAATGCACGCAGGCCGTTACCCGGCGCACCGGATCCGCCAGCAGTACCGGCTGGCAGTCGGCTGCCTGGACCACCAGCAGCAGCCCGGGCCGGTCGGTGACCATGGCGTCGGCTTCCGGGTTTTGACCATCCAGGAACGGTGCGGTGATTTTCAAGACACGGTCGCCGTGCACCTGTCGCACGAAAAGGGGTGTTGCCCCGGGAAAGCACCGGGCCACGCGCCGCCGGTTTTGGGCCACATGTTCGGGCCGGTCCCCCACGGTGGCGGCGATATTCAGCCGGGCATAGGCGTTTTGGCTCACGCCGCCCTCGCGGCCGAAAACACCGTGATAAAAAGATGCCGTCTCCCCCAGGTGGGGGAACGTAAAATACGGCGGCAGCTTTCGGGGATGGTGTGCAATCATTGTCAAGCCGTTGTGTTTATCGCGGCATCGTGCGGGCCAGGGTCAGCACATCCACCGCCGCGGCCCCTGCCCGGACCAAGGCCCCGGCACATGCCATGGCCGTGGCGCCGGTGGTATAGACATCGTCCACCAACAAAATGCGCCGGTCCCGGACGGTGTCGGGCCGGGGCACCGAAAAGGCGTTGCGCAGATTCCCGGTGCGCAGCCGTCGGCCCAGGCCGGCCTGGGAGGGTGTCCGGCGGTCGCGTTGCAACACGGCCGGGGCCAGGGTGACGGCATGCGCCGGTGTTTCCTTGGCCGCCGCCAGTTGCGGCCATTGTCGTACCAGCAGCAGGGCCTGGTTGAAGCCCCTGCTGCGCAGGCGCTGCCGGTGAAGGGGGACGGGCACCACCAGATCGATGCTGTCTCCGGTCCAATGCCGGCGGAAGCACGCATACAGCAGCTTTCCCAAAGGACGGGCCAGTTCGGTGCGCCCCTTGTATTTGAGGCTGTGAACCGCCTTGAGAAGGCCGCCTTCATAATGCCCCAGGGCCTTTGCGGTGCCGAAGGGGCGGGAGGTGCGGATACACCTGCCGCACAGGTGATCGGTGCCAGCGCCCGGAAAGGCCTCGCCGCACACCGGGCAAAAGGGGGATTTCACGGGGACCAATCCTTCCATGCATCCGGGGCATAGAAGTGGCGCCACTTCCTGACAAAACATTCGGATGACGGGGTCGGCGCCGGGGCGGTTATCCGGCGCCGCCGGACGGAACAAAGCGCCACAGCCCCGGCACCGGGGCGGAAAGAGCACCGAAACGAGGATGTCGGCCAACCGGACGCCCATGGCGTAACTCCATGATATGCCAGCAACCCCCTAATTAAAAATCGCCGAACCTGTTTATCCACCTGGCGTTTTGCCTGCGCCTTCGCGGCGCCCCCCTTATGCCATATGGGAAACGATCTTTTCCGCGAACGTCGAACATTTGATCTCGGTGGCGCCGGTGATCTGACGGGCGAGATCATAGGTGACGGTGCCGGCCTTCACGGTTTTTTGCAACGCGGTGCGGACCAGCTCCGCCGCTTCCTTCCAGCCCAGGTAGTCGAGCATCATGGCGCCCGAGAGGATCAGGGAGCTTGGGTTGACCTTGTCCAGATCCGCATACTTGGGAGCCGTGCCGTGGGTGGCTTCAAACACGGCGCAGGCGTCTCCGATGTTGGCGCCCGGCGCCATGCCGAGCCCGCCCACCTGGGCGGCCAGGGCGTCGGAAATATAGTCGCCGTTCAGGTTGGGCGTGGCGATCACGTGGTATTCCTCGGGCCTGAGCAGCACCTGTTGGAACAGCATGTCGGCGATGCGGTCCTTGATGACCACCTTGCCCGCCGGCTGCTTGCCGTTGTATGTGTTCCACAGCTCGGCTTCGGTGATGGTCTTATCGGCGAAGCGCTCCTTTGCCACCTCGTATCCCCAGGCGGCAAATGCGCCTTCGGTGAACTTCATGATGTTGCCCTTGTGCATGAGGGTCACCGAGGATAGATCGTTTTCGATGGCATGGGTGATGGCCGCCGCAACCAGGCGCTTGGAGTTTTGAGGACTCATGGGTTTGATGCCGATGCCGCAGTGCGCGGGCAGATGGGCGTCAAGGCTGTCGCGTAAATAGGCGATCAGCTGTTCGGCCGCGTCGCTGCCCGCGGCCCACTCAATGCCCGCGTACACATCTTCGGTGTTTTCCCGGAACACCACCATGTTGATGGCTTCGGGCCGTTTCATTGGGCTGGGGACCGATTCGATGTACCGCACCGGCCGCACGCAGGCGTACAGGTCGAGTTTCTGCCGGATGGTCACGTTTAAGCTGCGGATTCCCTTGCCGACGGGGGTGGTCAAAGGGCCCTTGATGGCCACCACATGGTTCCGGATGGTGTCCAAGGCCGATTGGGGCAGCCACTCACCTGTTTGCGCGTGCGCTTTTTCCCCCACTGGCAGTTCCTGCCAGGCGATGCGCCGGTCGCTGCCGTAGGCCTTGGCCACGGCGCCGTCGATCACCTGCTGGGTGGCCTTCCAGATATCGGGGCCGATGCCGTCTCCCTCGATGAAGGGAATGATGGGATCGTTCGGCACTTGCAAGGTGCCGTCGGTGTTCTTTCTGATGATGGTTCCTGTTGTCATGGTATGGGCTTCCTTTCCGTCGAAAGTGTGGTGTTGTCGACCGATGTCGTACCGGAGGAGACGGCCGCGGCGGGCCTAAGAAAATATCAAAACGGCCGTCATGTCAACCGCCGTTGGCGCAGTACCTCATACATGACCACGGCGCCGGCCACCGATGCGTTGAGGGATGCGACCGCGCCGTGCTGGGGGATCGACACCAGATGATCGCAGGTGTTTTTCACCAGCGGGCGGATGCCCTTTTCCTCGCCCCCCACCACCAGTGCCAGGGGGCCGGTGAAGTCGGATGCGAAACAGGGGGTCGGGGCGAGATGATCGAGCCCGAAAATCCACATCCCTTTTGTTTTCAGGTCATTGAGTGCGCGGACCAGGTTGGTGACCTGTACCAGGCGGATGTGTTCCAAAGCTCCGGCCGATGCCCGGGACACCGCCGGGGTGGGGGGCGCGCACCGGTCCCGGGGGATGATCACGGCGTCCACGCCCACGGCCAGTGCTGTCCGGATCAGGGCGCCCAGGTTCCGGGGATCCGTGATGCTGTCGGCGGCAAGGAAGAAGCCGGGGCCTGTCCGGAGGTCATTCAACGGCCCCAGGCAATCGGTTTCCGCCGGAAAAGGACCGGCTTCGGCCACCACCCCCTGATGCCGCACCTGCTGGGCCAGTTCCGCCAGGCGTTCGTTGGCGGCGGTGTGGACGGGTATGTTCCGTGCGGCGGCCATGGCGGCGATTTCGGTGAGGCGTCCGGACGGGTTGCCCGGGGCCTGCCACACGCACCGGATCGGCCGGCGCTCGGCACGGATGGCCTCGCGCACTGAATGAATGCCGTAGAGCCGTTCCATCTCCTTCATGGCGTCTGTTCCCGGGAGCCGGAAACGCGGTGGCGTTGGATCAGGTCGCACAGTGACGCCGCGGCCGCTTCCAGTTGATCATTGACGATCACGTGGTCATACCAGTTTTTTTGCTGCATCTCTTCCAGGGCGTTTTCCATCCGGCGCGCGATTTGTTCCGGGCTGTCCGCGCCCCGGCTTTCCAGCCGTTTCCGCAGCACCGCCGCTGACGGCGGCATCACAAAGACGGTCACGGTCCGAACGGGGTAGCGCGCCAGTATTTGGCGGGCGCCCTGTACATCGATGTCCAGCAACACATCCCGGCCGGCGGCGGCGTTTTCGTCCAGAAAATCGGCACTGGTGCCGTAGCGGTTGCCGTGTACCGTGGCCCACTCGGCCCACCGGTTCCGGGCCAGGAGATCGTCAAATGTCCGTTGGCTGATGAAATGGTAGTCCACCCCGTCTTGCTCACCCGGTCTGGGGGCGCGGGTGGTGTGGGAAATGGAATAGCGCATGTCCGGAAACCGCGACAGCACGGCCCGGCACAGGGTGGTCTTGCCGGCCCCGGACGGGGCCGAGAGGATGAACCGGTGGCCGGGCCCACGGCCGGCATTGTGGGGCGTTTGTTTATTCATTGTCCGTTGGAATGTCGATTTTCTGCGCCGGTTTCAGGGTGGCAAAGCGCTGTGAAATGGTTTCCGCCTGAATGGCCGACAGCACGATATGGTTGCTGTCCATCACGATGATGGAGCGGGTTCTGCGTCCATGGGTGGCGTCGAGCAGCCGCTTGTCTTTTTTGGCTTCGTCCTTGAGGCGCTTCATGGGGGCCGAATTGGATGACACGATGGCCACCACCCGGTCCGCCACGACAGTGCCGCCGAAGCCGATGTTCAGCAAGGGTTGTTCCATTTTTTCTCCGGTAAGTCGGCGCCGGGTGGCAACCGACGAGGGGGCCGGTTGCGGTTTCCGGCCAGTTATTCCACGTTCTGGACCTGTTCCCGCATTTTTTCAAGCTCCGATTTGACCGCGACGATGGCGTGGGAGATTCCGGCGTTCCCTGCCTTTGATCCCATGGTATTGAATTCGCGGTTGAACTCCTGGAGCAGGAAGTTGAGTTTTCGTCCCGCCGGCTCATGGGAAGCCATGATGCTCCGGAATTGGGCGGCGTGGCTGCGGGCCCGGACGATTTCCTCTGAAATGTCACTGCGGTCCGCCAGAAGAGCGGCCTCCTGGGCCAAACGCCCCGGGTCCAACGCCGCTTGTCCTTCGGTCAGCGCGGTGATGCGTTCGGTGAGGCGCTGTCGGTAATGGGCCGGCAGATCAGCGGCGGCCGCCGTAATTTCTTCCAGTGCGGTTTCCACAAAGTCCAGGCGTGTGTTCAGGTCTTCGGCCAAAAACGCCCCTTCGGTGTGGCGCATGGCCGTCAGCTGTGCCAATGCGTCGTTCAGACAGGCTGCCAGCACCGTCCAGGCGGCGTCGGGATCCCGGGTTTTTTCGGCGGGCCGGATGACCCCGGGCACTGCGGCGATCAATTCGAAGGGAATGCGGCCGTCTCCTTCCAGAAGGTCACTGAGGGTGCGCAGGGCATTTTGGTAAGCCAGGGCCTTCGCAGCGTCCACCGCGTAAGCCGCGGCATGTTCGCCGTTGTCGGTGATTTGGATGGCGATTTCCACGCGCCCACGGGAAACGGATTGGGCGATGCACCGCCTGACAGGCTCTTCCAGGGGCTGCCATCCCGGGGACAGGCGCAGGGAGATGTCCAGGGCCTTGCTGTTGTATGTGCGTATTTCCACCGCGACGCGCATGTCGTCTTGGGTGATTTCCGCCTGTGCAAAGGCGGTCATGCTGCTGATCATGAAAATTCCTCGCTGGGTGTTTCGTTGCCGGTATCGGTGCCCATCCTCCGATGTGGACCGCTGTCACGATGTTTCAGATCCATACTGTATTTGCGCCGGACTTGCAAAAGGAATTCCCGCATGGCGTTCGATGCATAGTCCGGATAGGTCCAGGGAAGTGTCTGGTAGGCGCCTGCTGAAAAGGTGAGGGTCAGGTCCGCGTAGACATTGTGGCCGATGTAGATCCGGTGCGCGAAGTTTTTCCCCGTGGCCAGAACAAAGCGTTCCAGGAGGAGGTAGCCGGGGTCGATGTTCACCCGGCGCTTGTTTTCATGCAAATAGGATTGTTCGATTGCCACGGCGGTGTGTTTGATCTCCCCGAGGGCGTCCTGGGCGATGAGGCGCTTGAACACCAGCAGCCGGCGAAACAGGGGGGCGCCCATTTCCTTTTCATAATAGGCCGTAAAGCCAAAGGGAAACCATGGGCTGGCCATGTCAATGGGGCCCAATGCCCCAGAGAGTTCCCGGGCCACCGGGGGCAGCAGCGCGCGATCCTTCAGAAAGATGCCCACCACCGGTTTGGCGGGAGACGGGGGTTTTAGAACACTCATGGATCAGTCCTCCCCGGAAAAGGGTGTGTTTTTGGCGGACCGGGGGCGAATGGGGCTGAAAAGCAGCGGTGTGCCGGGGAAAAACATGGAATGCCTCGCGCTTCCTGTGGGTTGTCGGGTGGCGTGGTGCCGTGCCTGCTTCGTATCAGAGCGGCTGACCGGGATCAAGGGGCGGGGCAACCCGTTGAGCCCGGTTTTTTCTTGATTTTTGGAAAAGATCGGGATTAAAGGCAGGGGCGAACGGCGGGAGTGTCCCGCCCGGTTGTTGTGAACCTATGGACGATACCGCCCGGTCCGGGCTTGCTGATTGGCATGACGACTTCTGTACTCTATCTCGATGAAAAACACCGCATCGCCCGGAGCGCGACCCGGGACTGTTATCTGCACCCGGAAGATCCGGGGCGGGTGGTCAAGGTCGTGCGCGCATCGGCCCGGCAACGGGAAAAGGGCGGCTGGTTTCGCCGCAACGCCAATCAGAAGGAATGGCGCAGCTACCGGTACATGCAGCGGCGCTTCGGCGATCTTCATGTGTTCGTGGCCTGTCATGGGTTCGTTGAGACGAACCTGGGAAGTGGGTTGGTGTTTGATTGCGTCCGGGATGCGGACGGGAAGGTATCGCTTCGGCTCCAGGACGCATTGGTGTCGCCGGCGCACGATTCCCGGCGGGTGGCGGCGGCCGTGGCGGATTTCTGCCGTACGGTTCTCGACCGGGAAATACCCCTGTTCGATCTGAATTTCTGGAACATCCTCATCCAGGTGCAGGCCGACGGTGCGTATCGCCCTGTGTCCATCGACATCAAGGGACGGTTCAACAATTACGAGTTGATCCCGGTCTCTTCCTTTATTCCCTATTTCGCCCGCCGAAAGGTCCGGCGACGGTGCCGGCGGCTTATTGAGACGGTGCGGCGTTTCATCGAGAATAACAGGGCGCCCTGAGACAGGCGCCGGCGGATCAATTCCCGGCGCGGTTCTCGTCGAGGGGAGTCGCCTCTTCATCCAGCATAACGGGGATGTCGTCCCGCACCGGATAGCGAAGACGGCACCTTCCGCAGATCAGGCTGTCCGGGTCGGACGCCGGTTGAATGGGCCCCTTGCAGCGGGGGCAGGCGAGAATTTCGAGAAGATCCTTGTTGATGGGCATGGCAAGCTCCGAATTGATGGCACGCCGGACATCCGCGTTAGAAGGTCATGTTGTCCGGGCATAAATGGTGTTTGAGTCGTTTTTCCTTTGTGCGGTATAGCCGCATTGTTGAAACATGCCCGTGAGATCACGGGACCATTGCGCCGCATGGGCATCCTCGATGATGATGACCCGCGGCCGGAGCGTTTCGGGTGCGGTTTCAAGGAATGGATAAAGCACGGCATCCTCGAGTCCTTCGACGTCGATTTTCAAGGCATCGATCTTTAGGACCTCGTTCTTTTCGCAAAGGGCGGACAGGGGCATCATATCCACGTGGTACTGCTGTCTGCCATACTTCAGGGGCATGACACTGCTGCTACCGAGATCTCCATCGGCCGCATTCAGAATGACTTCGCCGGTGCCGTCCCCCAGCGCACAAGGGACAATGCGGATGGCAGACGCGAAGTCGTTGACCGCCACATGGAACGCCAGACGCTTTCGAACCAGCGGATGGGGTTCGACGGCCATGATGCGACGAACACCGGCGGCGGCCATCATGCAGCTGTAATATCCGATATTCGCACCAATATCCAAGAAAACGCTGTCTCCCGTCAGGTATTTCTTTAAATAAGACAGCTCCATACCGTCCCGGGTGGCGGAACCGAACACGAGACGCCGGTCGGTGACGTTGTCCCACGGATAAAGTCTCAGTTTGACGCCCCGGTATACCATATCGATCGGCTGCTTGGGCCCGTTCGAGAACCAGGCCTGTTGCAGCATGTCTTTGACGGCACCATGGCCGACCCCGAGTTTTACGAGGGCGGCGATAAACCGTTGCTTGCCGACGGGTTTGAAGCTGCCCCAGGGGGGCGCTGGCGCATCCGGTTCTTTTCGCATCAATGCGTTCTCCAGTCTGCGTGGGTTGCCGATAACCGCTTGATCGCCTCATGCGCAGCAAATTGCCTCGTTTTTCAGGGCCGTGCGGAGCAGCGTCGTTTTGAAATCTCTTAGTCCATATGGCACCCGAATACAATACCCGGTGACGCGTGCCCATGGGGAAAGCGGCGTCGTTGACAGGTGATAACAGGTCGACTATAGAAACCTTGATCTTTGCTACGGGGCGTTCACTGCCTGTTGCCGAAAACCTTTTATTGTCACTGAGGAAACGGGGAGGTGTTGATGGAGACTGTCAATGTGGTTTGCATGAAATGGGGAACGAAATTCACCCCGGACTATGTGAACAACCTCTATCATATGGTCAAACGCAACATCACCCTTCCCTTTCGGTTTTTCTGCGTCACCGAGCATTCGGAGGGTGTCGATCCGGCGGTGGAAATCCTGCCGCTGCCCGATTTCAAGGAACCTCCCGAACGCTATCTGCGTTTTTGCAGGGCCTGGCGGAAACTGGCCCTGCTGGACGCCCCCTATCACGACCTCAAGGGGAAGATCATGTTTCTCGACCTGGACGTGGTGGTGATCGGAAACATCGACTGTTTCTTCAGCTATTCCGACAAGCTTGCCATTATCGAGAACTGGTCCCAGCCAGGCCGCTTGATCGGCCAGTCATCAGTCTTCTGTTTCGAGATGGGCAAATACAAACACCTTCTGGACAAATACCGAGACCACCAGCTGGAGGTGATCAACAGCCACCGCACCGAGCAGGTCTACATCACCCGGGAACTCGGAGAGGAAAATTTCGATTACTTCCCCGATGACTGGTGCAAGAGCTTCAAATTTCACTGCATGCCGGGGGGCATCATGAACAGTTTCAAGACCCCCACGCACATCCCAGAAAACGCCCGGATCATCGTGTTCCACGGAAACCCGAACCCGCCCGACGCCATCGCCGGCAGGTGGGGGGCGAAGGTGCCCTGGTACAAAAAATGGTACAAGACCGTCAAGCCGACCCCCTGGATCGCCGAGCATTGGCGTTCTGGTTGAGGCCCCGGGCGGGGCGGATTGTTACCAACGGCGCGGAGCGGAGCGGCCGGGCTCTAAAAGCCGGAAAAGCCGGCCGAGGAGCGTTTTTGAAACGGGCGGAGGATCCGCCTTGTCCCGGCCGCCGTGGGTGAAATCAAAGCCGAAATCCCGGTGGATTCGTTTTTCAATTGCAACCAGCGTATCGAACGGCGCCGGGAAAACTTCCCTTCCCTTCATCTTGTAACCGTCGAATGCAATCGTCTCTCCGCTGTATGCCCCGATGCATTGCTTGACTTGCGCCCTATGGTCTTTGCTTGTGTTGAGGGCGTCCATGTCCAGCACCAGGTCCGCATGTTGCCGGGCGTGGGTGAGAGAATGACTCCAGAGATAGTAGAATATCTCGTAATGTTTTTCTGTCGACAGCTTCCGCGATGTGACCAGGCATTTTTTCAGGTCATCCGTGGGGTCCCCGCGCAAGACGGGCCTCTTTATCCCGGGGATCAGGTAAGATGTGACGGTCGGTGATGCGAGCACGATATATACGTTGATCGCCAGAAACACGTTCTTCTTGCGGGTGTTCATTCCAAGGTAGGAGTCGAACTGGTCCCGCGGGTTCCTGAGCAAAAAGAGATTCAGGCTGCCCGGATGGTTTTTCCGAAACCAATCCATCCGCATGGAGGTGCGGTTGAACTGCAATACCGGTATTTTTTCTTCCGGGGTGGTCGCGACCAGGTTCCCGATATATTTTGAAAACCGTTGCGCACTTTCAACCCCGAAGAATTCTTGGTAGGCAAAGGCGGAATCGAAAAAGGGAAGTGTCTCGCAGCCGTCAAGAAACGCGGTGGAAAATTCCTGGAAATGGGGCTTGTTGAGCTCCGGGTGCTTCATGGTTTCGGCGGTCTGCGCGCCGTACTTCCAGATTGCGAGCTTGTCTTTTCTCAATTTGACAAGATCGTGATGCAGCGGCTCGTAGTAGGTGTGGAATTTTTCGCAGCGTCTGAACTTGTTAAACATGTAAGTGCTGCCGGATCTGAACAAGCTGTGCAGGAAAATGACTTTTCTTCCGTTCACATTGCCACCGTCCCTATGTGTCGTCGAAAGCCGCATTGGTGATGAGGCGGCCGGTTGCTTATGGGTTGTGCGCGGGTTTTCGCGAAAGGAGGCCGCCCACAATCGGCCAGGCCGCCGAGAAGATTTTGTGCCGCCGTTTGCTTGCGGCGATGGACCGCCTGTAGTCGGCAACAAGTCCATCGATAAGTTGCCACCGGCTGTTGAAGTACAGCATGTCATGACGGTACGCGCGCGTTTTTCCCAGATGCCTGAACTTGATTTCACCGAAATTGCCGTAGCGCAAATTCACCACATTCCGTTCGGCCATGGCCAGTCCCGATGCGTCCGTACTGATGCCGGCCCCTTCGTTCAGGAAATATCCCACTGCCGGGCCGGGGGTTTTTGCGAGATCGAACGTTGAGGCGACCCGGATCCAGTAGTCGAAATCGCCGGCGGATCTGAACTGCTCGTCGAACAGGCCGATTTTTTCTGAAATCGATTTCCGCCATGCCACAAAGGGACCGGTTTTGCATTTTTTAAGAAACAGGGCGCGATCGTATTCCGGAAGCTGTTTCAGCGTACCGGTTTCCGCGCCATGCCGGTCTACCTGGATATAATCGCCGTAGGTGAGTGCGACACCGGGATTATTTTCAAGTACCGCGGCCTGCCTTTCCAGGGAGTCCGGCGTTCTGATATCGTCGATATTCCATATGGCGACAATGTCCGAAGAAGACGCCAGAATCCCCCGATTCCAGGAAGCGTAAAGGCTTTCCCGGGGGACTTCCAGGTATTTTACGGCACAGGCGGCATCTTGCCGGAACGCTTCGATAAGCCGGCGCTCCTGGCTCCTTGGCGCGTTGTGGATGAAAACGAACTCGGTTTCCCTGAAAACGGTCTGCTGCCCGAGGGCGCGGAGAAACCGTTCCAGATATGCCATCCCGTTGAAAACGGAAACCAGGACGCTGATTTTCATAGAAAAACGTGCTCCTTCCATTCGCATGTGGTCGGTACCGGTTTCCCTATCGTCAGGTCCACCATGAACCCGGCCACCCGCTCGGAACTGAACCGGCCATGGGCGGCAAGGCGGCCTTTTTCCGCCGTTTCAATCCGCAGGTCGTCATGGGCATGGAAGTGGAGAATCTTGTCCCGCAGATCTTCGTAGTTGCTGAAAAAGACCGCTTCGTCATCTGCGATGATTTTTCGGAGGCCGGTGGATTCGGGGATGAAGGTCAGAATGCCGTTTCCCATGAGCTGGCTGATACGGTCCGAGGAGTAGAGTGGACTTTCGTTTTCTTTCGATATGTTCAGAGCCATTCTTGCGCGTCCGAGAAGCCGGTCGTATGCTTCTCCGTAAACGAGCGGATTGCCAAGCATGCCTCTTATCTCGAATCGAAGGGAAGAAAGCCGGGGATCGCTGGAAAGCTGCTCCACGATATTGCCCCGGCGCTGATGCCGGCTGGGGCTTCCGCAGAAAAGCAAGTCGATGTCAAGATCCTCTTTCTGGTCGTTTCGGTGGCAATCGATGGCCCTGTCCACCGCATTGGGCATGTAGGCCACGCGGTTTTCGGGCTTTTTATAGGCGGCGATTACCGCGCCGCCGGTGGTGGCGAACAGTGCGTCGACAACGCCTGAAAAGGCTTCGAATCGGCGGGCGTTTTTAGGGCGATAGAATGCGTCCACGGTCCAATGACCGAAACGGATTTCCGGTACTGTTTCCTTGCAGCGTCGGATCGTGGCGGGTGAGATAATGTCCGCGTGCCCCAGAAAGACCAGTTGGGGTTTAAAATTGCGGAGGACTTCCATAAACCGTCCGTTGGCCCGCCGGGTCCCACCGAACTTTGATTTGAACGGGCTTTCGCCGCGGGCCACCTCCCGGTCGTCGAAGCTGTATACGTGATGGCCAAGCCGGATCAGGCCATAGTTGAGCTTGGTGGAGAACAGGTTCGCCAGCTTGCCGAATTTTCTGTTGCCGTGTCCGACGGATACGATTTTCATTGGGATCCGGGGGGGTCGGGATTGTTGGTGGCCGCGGGGCATTCCCCGTTTTGCACCGAGAGTGTTACCACGATCAGCGCAAACAGGGCAAGGTAGCTGCTGCTGTATATGTTGGATCCGGTCATGCCGATGCCAAGCATCACCACCGGCCAGGTGATCATGCCCGTGCGCACGCCGAAGGGCCTGCGCGCGGCTTGCCGGCAGATGACGGTGAACAGCCATCCGAAAAGGGCTGTTCCCAGGATACCGGTGGTGGACAGCAGGGCCAGAAGGAGGTTGTGAGCGTGCAGCACCCGCTCCCGCTGCCAGATGGTGCCGTCCATGCCCACGAAGGCTTCGATTCGTCCCGAGGCGGCGATTTCCTGATAGGCATCGGGCCAGGATGAGACGCCCACTCCCACCAGGGGATGGTCCTGGAACATGGCCCAGGCCACCTTCCAGAAGTAGATGCGGTCATACATGCTGGCGAGGCTCCAGGTGCCCGATTTTTCAAAGAACACCACGCCCAGAACCACTACGGCGAGGCAGCATGCCCACAAAATCCAGGGGCGCACATGGCGGCGGAGCCGGATGACGATCAGAAAAAACATGCCCAAAAGGGCTGCGAGCATGGCGGTGCGGATCCTTGTCTGGAGCAGTTGTGCGATTGCCACGCCGCCGATGCCGGCGATGAGCATCCGTTTTCCGGTGTCGTGGGTGCGGTCGCTGATGGCCCAGCCGAGAAAGAGGGGGATGGCATAGGCGCTGTTGGCGGCGATGCGCGCGGCCTCCCGCAATTTGCCTGTGTAACGTGCCAGGGGATTTCCGATCAGGTCATGGCCCATGGCATAGGCGGCCACGGTGTTGACGGCCGCGAAGGCGACCGCAACCGAGAAGCCGTGCACCAGCCAACGGATCAGCGGCTTTCTGCTGGAGATGTCGATCACCGCGGGTATGAACAGGCAGAAGCGGACAATCGCCACATCATGCCAGGCTCCCTTGCTGCCCGGGCCGTTGGTGAGGAGGCTCACCATCATGGCCCCGTACCAGGCCAGCAGGGGCGGTGCCAGGGGGTGGGAAAAGGTTTTCCGGAAGGCGGCGGGGCCCACCATTGCCGAACGGATCAGCCAGCTCAATATTCCCGCCGCCAGGGCGGCCTCAAATGCGGTGCTGCCCACCACCAGGGCCATGGGCAGGGCGGCGGCTGAGAAGGCGCCCGCGGTGTCCAACCGGTCCGGCCAGGGGCACGGAAAGGCATGTGCGGGGGCTGTGACAGGGAGGGGGGGGCGGCGGAAAATGTTTTTCATGGATTCTCCGTGGCCTGCCTGAACACGAGGGCATCGTAGACGGCGACGGTTTTTTCGCACATGGTGCGGGTGGTGAAGGAGGATTTCACCCAGCGGCGGCCGTTTTCACCGAACCGGCGGCGTTTGTCCGGCTGGGTGATGGCGTCGGCCAGGGCGGCGGCCATGGCGGCGGCGTCGCCCGGGGGCACCAGCCAACCGGTGCGGCCGTCCCGGACGGTCTCCAGACTGCCGCCATGGGCGGTGGCCACCACGGGTATTCCCATGGCCTGGGCCTCGATGGCCACCCGGCCGAAGGCTTCGGGTTCGAGGGAAGAGGCTGATACGGCGATGTCCGACACCATGAAGGCCGTGGGCATGTCCGTGCAGTGCCCGGCAAACAGAATCCGGTCACGGACCGCCACTCGTTGGGCCAGGTCCTGAAGCGTTTGCAGGTGGTTGCTTTTGCCTTCCGCGGTGCCGACACAAACCGCTTGCCAGGGCAGATGCCGGATGCGTCCCAGGCTGCGGATGAACACGTCGTGCCCTTTCCATTCGGTGATGCGGCCGGGCAGCAGCAGCACGGGGCCTTTCCGGGGATCCAGCTGCCATTTGCGTTTGAGTGCTTCGATGCGACCGGGTTGTACCGTTTCCGGGCAAAAGAGCGCATCGTCCACTCCCCGGTAGATGATGCGGATGCGCCCATCGGGTACGTCATAGTGGGTTCGGATATGATCGGCCACCATGTCGGAGATGGCGATAACCCGTTCTCCCCGGGTCATGACGGCGCTGTAGCGGTTGATGGAGTAAATGCCGTGAAAGGTTGTGACCACGTGGGGGCGACGGGCCGGTGGAAGCATCTTGACGGCCAGCAGACCCACCCATGCCGGAATGCGGCTGCGCAGGTGCAGGATATCTGCCTGCTCCCGCGCCAGCAGGTTACGCACCTTCAGGGCGGCAGGCAGGCAGGCCGGGGACTTCGCCCCCACCGGCAGGGTGATGTGGCGGCTGCCCTCGGATTCGAGTTGGGGCACCATGCGGCCCCCCCCGGAGATGACCAGGGAGCGATGTCCCTGCCGGGAAAGAAAAGCCCCCAGTTCCAGGGTGCCGCGTTCCACACCGCCGCTTTGAAGTTCCGGCAGCATCTGCACCACGGTGAGCGCTCGGCGTTCGCTCGTTTGTTCGCGGTCCGGGGTATCCGGGGTGAGCAGCCGGCGGTACAGCGCCATGGTGCGGTCGCACATCTGCCGGGCGGTGAAGCGCTCGGCGATCCAGTGGCGGCCGTTTTCACCGAACCGGCGGCATGTGTCTGGGTGGCCGATGGCCTCGGCCAGGGCGGCGGACATGGCCGCCGCGTTTCCGGGCGGCACCAGCCAGCCGGTATGGCCGTCCCGAACGGTCTCCAGGCTGCCGCCGTGGGCGGTGGCCACCACCGGTTTTCCCATGGCCTGGGCCTCGATGGACACGCGGCCGAACGCTTCCGGTTTGGTGGAGGAGGCGGACACCACGATGTCGGCCGCCAAATAGGCGGCGGGCATGTCGCTGCAATGTCCCACGAACCGCACCCGGTTTCCGATGCCGAGCGTGTCGGCCAGACGGATCAGGGATAGATGGTGGTGCCGCTTGTTTTCAGAGCCGCCCACGCACACGGCCTGCCAGGGCAGGTGTTGCAGTCGGGACAAGCTGTTGAGAAACACATCGTGTCCCTTGAGTTCGGTGATGCGGCCGGGCAGCAGAATGGTTGGGCCACCGGCGGCCGAGAGCTGCCATTGGTGTCGCAGGGCGGCCACCCGGTCTGCGGAAACGCGGTCCGGGCAGAAGGCCGCTTCGTCCACACCCCGGTGAATGATCGCGATGCGGTTGCGGGGGACGTGGTACTGTGACTGGATGTGGTGCGCCACCAGTTGCGAGACGGCGATGACCCGATCGCCCTTGGTCATGACGGCACTGTAGGCCTTGACCGAATAGAAGCCGTGGAAGGTGGTGACCACCCGCGGGCGCATTGGCGGAGGGATGGTGGCGCAGGCCGCAAGCCCCACCCAGGCCGGCATCCGGGAGCGCAGATGCAGGATATCGGCCTTTTCCCGGATGAGCAGTTGCCTGAGGCGCCAGACACAGGGAAGGCAGACCGGGCTTTTCGACCCGACGGGCATTTGTACATGCCGGCTGCCGTCCTGTTCCAGTTGGGCCACGAGCCGGCCGCCACCGGAAACCACGATGGAGCGATGCCCGGCGGCGGCCAGGCCGGCGGCGATTTCCAGGGTGCCGCGTTCGACGCCGCCGCTTTGGAGTTCCGGCAACAGCTGCACCACTGTCATGGGGCGCGAGGCGGTCATCCGACGCTCCTGCGACCGTTTGCGGACGGCCGAACGGGGGGATCGGTTTTCCGTTGCTGTTTTTCCAAGACCCGGGGCGGAATGGGTTTTTCCCGCCAGCGCCGGTGAATCCACAGCCAATTGTCCGGCGCCATGCGGATGTGTCTTTCGATGATGGTGTTGAACCGCGCCGTGTTTTCGGCGATGTCCCGCTCAAGATCGCCCGACCGTACAAGTTCCACCGGTGGCGCGATTATCACATGGTACCGACCGTCGGACCGGCGGATGTTGAAGGCCGGCAGCACGGCGGCGCCGTAGCGCAGGGCGAACAGGGCGAGCCCCTTGTTGGTCCAGGCGGTTTTTCCGAAAAAAGGCACCTGCACACCGTCGTACCAGGATGCGTTCTGGTCCAGGAGGATGGCCAACACCTGCTTGTTGCGCAGCAAGCGTACCATGCGGGCGGCACCGTTTTGCTTGTTCACCACGCGGTTTCCGGTGCGACAGCGGATTTCCGTCAGGAGACGGTTGAGGGGACCATGGTCCAGGGTCCGGGCCACCACATGGATGGGCAGGTTTAGTTTCAGGGAGGCGGCCAGGGCCATGAGTTCCCAGTTGCCCAGGTGGGCGGTGAGAATCAGTACGCCCTTGCCCCGGCCAATGGCGGCGGACAGATGTTTTTCCCCGGAAATGGTGATGTGGCGGGACAGGTTGTCCTTGCGGATCCGGCAAAGCATGGGAAGCTCCAGGGCCAGCCGGGCCAATTGGACGAAATTGCGGCGCACCAGAGTCTGTCTCCGGGACGCGGGCATCTCTTTCCCAAACGCCAGGGCGAGGTTATGCCGGGCGATTTGCCGGTGGCGGCGGTCCAGCGCGTACCACGCCAGGCCCGCCAGGGTTCCGGCGGCGCGCATCCAGGCCGGCGGCACAGCCGAAAGCAGCCGCACGATGCCCTTGAGCAAGTGGTATTGTATGTCCGCCCGGTTCGGGCGCGGATTCTGTGTTTTCATGGCGGCCTGTTGATAACACCATCTAGTTGCTTTCGCAAGACTTTCCGTCTAATCGCATGGGCCACCAGCGGCGCAGTATTTCCCGTGCGCACCGATCCGCTTCGTCCAGCCGGGGCGGGGCGGGGGGGTCCTGTCGGCCGGCCAACCACTGTTCAAAGGGCAATACGTACCCGTTTCGTGCCAGGTAATCGAGACCGGCCTGAAACTTGTTGTCGGCCCGCTTCCACTGCACCGGTAGGATGCCCACCCGGCAGCCGGCGGTGAGGGCTTCGTAGACCATGGAGATGCTGTCTGCGGTGACCCAGACGGTTCGATGGCGACTGTAGGCGGTTTCAATCCATCCCGGCGGAGTGGCCGCGGCGGGAAAGAAGGACAGGTCGGTCCGCGTGCGGCACAAAGCGTCCAATTGTTCGGCGGTGTTTCGGGGCGTGCGGGGGGAGGTGGCGAT
This sequence comes from Desulfobacterales bacterium, assembly GCA_963678885.2. Taxonomy (GTDB): domain Bacteria; phylum Desulfobacterota; class Desulfobacteria; order Desulfobacterales; family JAFDDL01. The sequence continues at coordinate 337,204 of CAXXFG010000005.1, forward strand.
GGTCCAGGCGCTTTGGGCCGGGCTGCGCTCCACCAGCCTCCGGATGCGGGACAGGAGTGGACCGGTGGTCCAGTGATGGCTCTTTTCGTCGCGCCCGCCCACGAGGATCAATCGTTTGTTCGGATCGTGGGCGGCTCCGTAGGTGCAGAGGTTCGGCGGCCCGCTGGTCAGAAAGATGTTGGCGGCGGCGGCGGGGCGGTCATGTCGGGGCACGCAGCAGAGATCCATTTCCCACACCAAAGGAAGCGCCGGGCGCATGCAGGTGACGGCGGGCACCCGGCAGGCTTTTGCCAGCAGCAGCAGGGGGATGTGGGTGTAGCTGCCCGTGCCAAGAACAAGGTCCGGAAATCCGCTCAGCCGGGGTTTGGGACGCAGCCCCGTTTTATAACCGGCATATGCGGTCCATTGCCTGAGGGCAGTGGAGAGTGTCAGGTGTTCCACGGACCGGAAATCGACCTGGACGGACGTCAGCGCTGCAAGTGCCTGGAGGATGCCCCGGGTTTGTTTTTCATGTCCCGGTCGGCCGTCGGTGAATGCGATGATGCGAAGGGGGGGCATTTCTTATGATTCCATGAGCCGCTGTCTGAGAAAGGTTTCGAAGGCGGTGGTGTCCGGGCCGAAATCCGGGGCGACATCCATTACCGCCAGCGGCAGGGGAAACCGCACCGAGCCGCCCAGTTTCACGTGATCTTTGGCGGTGGTGGCCATCAACTCCGCGCCGGCGGTAACGGCGCGGGTGCCCAGGGAACGGATGTCCGTATCCGTGTATCGGTGATGATCCGGAAATGCCGCATGGCCAACGACATCTGCGCCGAGGGCGGCGAGGGAGTCGTGGAAATTGCCGTTGTCGGCGATACCCGAAAAGGCAAAGATGCCGCGCCCCGAAAGGATATCCGCAGGCGGCGCCGCCATCGGCCGCGGAAAGGGAGGGGCGGCTCCGGATCCGCCTGGAATGAGTTCTTGTACCAGGGGCCGGTGGTCAGAGCAAAAGACGGGCCGTCCGGCCGCCATGGCGGTGATACGTTGCAACGTGAGCGTTTCGGTGAGGGCGGCCACGTTCTCGGACGAGAAGCGCCGGCAACGGGTGAGAATCACTGCGTGGGCCCGGCCGATGGCGGGACGCGGCTCCCGAAGGGTGCCCCGGGGAGTCAGATACCCGTTTCCGAACGGCTGTCGGGCGTCGAGCAGCACCAGGTCCACGTCCCGGGCCATGGCCCTGTGTTGGAAGCCGTCGTCTAACAGCACCACGTCCGGGGAAAAGGCGGCCATCACGCGGCAGCCCGACTGGTAGCGTTGCCTGCCTACCAGTACCGGCACACCCGGTAGCATGCCGGCCATCATGAACGGCTCGTCACCGGCCGCTTCGGGGCCCACCAACACCCGGCGGCCGTCGCTGACAATGCCGCCGGTTTTTTCCAGGGAGCCCCGATACCCCCGGCTGAGCACCGCCACCTTAAGGCCCCACCCGAGCAGGCACCGGGCCGTGTAAACGACCATGGGGGTTTTCCCTGTGCCTCCTACAGTGATGTTGCCGATGGACAGCACCTTGCAAGGCAGACGGTGCGCCTTGCAAAAGCCGGTGTCATACCCCAGGGTCCGTGCACTGACCGCGGCCCCGTAGCCGATGCTCGCCGCCCGCAGCAGGCCGCGCAGCCACGGCGTGCCGCCGCCGTCGGGTGCGGTCATGATTTTTTTCACCGATGCGATGATGGCGGATGTCTTCACGGCGCCTCCCCTGAAGTGCGGCTGGACAGGATGGCCTGGATCAGGCGGACGCAGCGGGTCGTGGCGCCCCGGTTTTGCATTAGCACCTGCCGGGCCTTGGCTCCCATGGCCCGCGCTTTCTCGGTATCGGCCAGTAGACCGGAAACAGCGGCGGCCAATTCTTCGGCGCTTTTTACCGTTACTGCCCCGCCGCCCTTTACGAGCATGCGGGAGATGTCCGCGAAATCGCTCATGTCCGGTCCCGTCAGGATGGGTTTCTCCCAGAGCGCTGCTTCCAAGGGGTTGTGTCCACCCCTGGGCACCAGGCTGCCGCCGATGAAGGCGATGTCGCAAAGACTGTAGAGGGAGGATAGAATTCCCATTCGTGCCACCACCAGCACCCTGGCCGAGGGAAGCGGTGTTTGGCCGTCGCAGTCGGTGAGCGGCGCGGCCGAATGACCGGCGGTTTTTGCATGGCGGAGAATACCCGGGGCCCGTTTGGGATCCCGGGGGGCCAGTATCAGCCGCAGGAGGGGAAACCGTGCTTTGACAGCGCCGAAGGCTTTCAGGAGAAGGTCTTCCTCTCCCGGATGGGTGCTGCCCGCCAGCAGCACCTGCGTGCCCCGGGTCAGTTGACAGCGCAGGGCCGGGGCAGGGTCGGCGGATGCCGGCAGCAGCTGGTCGAACTTGAGGTTTCCGGTCACCTGGATGCGGGCCGACCCGATGCCCAGGGACAGCAGCCGCCGGGCATCCGTGTCGGATTGGGCGCCGATGGCCGAAAGGCTCGAGAACATCGGTAAAAAGAAGAAGGAAAATCGGCGGTACCCCGCCAGGGAGCGCCTGGACAGGCGGCTGTTGACCAGAACCGCCGGCACGCCGCGCCGGTGCAGCGTCGCCAGCACGTTGGGCCACAGGTCCGTTTCCACCAGGACCAGCAGTTCGGGGCGAATGGTCTTCAGTGCCCGGTTGATGGCAAAGGGAATATCCATGGGAAAATAATGGAGGGCGGCCACTTTTTCCCTGAAGCGGGCGGCGGCGATGTCCCGGCCGGTTTTCGTGCTGGTGGTCATGACGATGGCACGGTCCGGAAAGACCCGGGCCAATTCATCGATGAGGGGGGCGGCTGACAGCACCTCCCCTACGGAGAGGGCATGGAGCCACAGGGACCGGCCGGTTGTTTCCGAAGCGGCGGGGCGGCGCCGCAGCCAGAGGCGGCCTCCGATGGTCTTGCGCCGCTTTTCCCGCAGCAGCACCCACGGCGCCAGCAGCGGAGAAAGACAGGCGGCGCCGACCAGCAGCAGCCCCGTGTAGAACAATCGGATAAGGTCGTATTTTCGGTTCACGATACGTCCTGTCGGTCTCTGTCGTTAAGTGCGGTTGTGCCGACGGCTACTCGGCATGGAGCAGCAACAAGCCGCCCACGCACATGAACATCAGATTTGCACTCCAGGCGGCCGCCACGGGCGGCAGAATACCGCCGTAGCCCAGGGATACACAGAAACTCAGCACCACCCAGTACAAAAAGGCCACGGCCATGCCGTAAGCCACCATGACCGGAAGTCCTTCCCGGAGGGTCCCCCGGACCGCGATGCCCGTGCCGATCAGGCACATGATCAGGCACACCAGGGGAAAGGCGATCTTGTATTGCACATCCACGCGGTATCGGGTGGCGTCATAGCCCTCCGTCCGGGCCTTTTCCACAAGGGTGCGCAATTCCCGGTAACTCATTTCCTCCGCTGTTTTGGCCACCTTTTTCAGGTCCGCCGGAACAAAGTCGATGGATACCGCCTGGCGCTGGGCCGTTGTGACGGTAATGGCATCGGATGCGGGATCCAGGTGTTGGAACAGGACATCTTCAAGTACCCACTGCCCGTTTTCGTAACGCCCGCGACGGGCATCGATGCGCTCTACGGGCTGGAACCGGTCGTTCAACCGGTGGACCGAGATGCCGTGGATCAGCCGGGACGCCGTGTCATAATGGGTGATGTGGATGATGGATCGGGGAGCACGGATCCAGATATTTTTTTCCCGGGTCGCCACGGCCGACACTTTTTTAACCTCTTGCAGCCAGATGCGGTTGGCGCGGGTCATGGTGTCTGGCACGAGAATTTCCGACAGGCCGAACAAAACAAGGGCACCGACAATGCCGATGACCGCCACCGGTTTGAACAGGCTGCGCATGCTGACGCCGGTGCTTTTCAAGGCGATCAGTTCGTTTCGCTTGCCCATCAGGCCAAAGGTGACCAGGATGGACAGCAATAGCCCCACGGGCAGAATTTGGGCAACGATCAGGGGTATTTTGAACAGAAAGAACCGCAGCACCGAGGCCATGGGCAACCCGGCTTCCATGAAATCGTCGATCTTTTCGAAGAAATCAACGGCGAGATACACCGCGACCACCAGTGTAAGGATGATACAGAAATGCTGGACGATTTCCCGGGTCAGGTATTTCTGGATGATGGACATTGATATTATGGGTTCAGGGTTCAGGGTTCAGGGTTCAGTGTTCAGTGTTCAGGGTTTGGGGGCCGGGGGCCGGGGGCCGGAGGCCGGGATTGTCGGCACTTTCCGTTCATGGGCCCCGGCGCGTCGGTTTGCTCCCGGACGCTTGGCCGCGTAGCGCAGGAGGACATCCGGCAGTCCGAAGGCAATGGGGCGTTCCTGGGCGCAGCGCACCAAGAGAAAGCCGCCGATGATGCCCGTTATCACGTTGGGCATCCACATGCCAACGGCCGGGGGATAGATGCCCGCTTCTCCGAAGACCCATCCGGCCGACAGCATCAGGTAATAGCCGAGAAAAAAGAAAATGCCCAACCCGATGCCGAAGGCGCGCTTGGCGGACCGGGATGTGATGCCCAGGGGCACCGCCAGGATTCCCAATGCAAAGCAGGCGAAGGGCAGGGAGAATTTCTTGTGAAATTCCATCAATGCCAGGTAATAACGGTCGTTTTTTTCGGCGGCCCCGGCAAGATAGCCGCGCAGCTCGGCCAGGGTCATCTCCTCCTCATCCTTGGGGCCGTGCTTGCCGCCGCCGAATGCCCGGTTCAGGTCCAGGCGCACGTCGTAGGTGTCGAAACGCAGGGCATGGACCGATTTTGCGTCCAGGTCGACCTGGTTGATGTGGCCGTTTTCAAGCCGAAGATGCAGGGTGCGTCGTCCGGCATCCCCCACCAGCCGGCCCAGGGGAGACACAACGGTGATCACCTGGCCGCCGCTGCTGCGGTCTTCGATGAACACATCGGTCAGCAGGTTCTGGTGGGGATCGATCTTCCCGGCGTACAAGGTGATGTCCTTGAAATTGTCGTTGAAGGTGCGTTCCTTGAGAAGGGCTGTCAGGCTGCCGGTATCAAGCCGGGCGCCCAGGGTCTTGATGGCGCTCTTTCCCCAGGGCAGGCCGTGGACGGTCATCACCCCGGTGACCAGGCAGCCCAGGGTGCAGAATGCCAGTACCGGCGGTAACAGGGCATACAGGCTCACGCCGCCGGATTTGAGGGCCACGATTTCATTGTCCGCCGACATTTTGAGGAAGGTGAGCAGCACGGCCATCATCACCGACATGGGGACGATGAACTGCAGAAAAAAAGGCAGGGAATAGAGGATCATGCGGCCGACGATGTCCACGCCCACCTGGTAGTTGACGATCAGGTCGGTGATGTCCAGGATGGTGGTCATCAGGAACACGAACACCAAAAACACCATATTAATGAGAAAGGGGGGGACTAATTCCCGGAATATGTATCGATAGATGACCGCATTGCATCTCATGGCAAACGAATACCGCCCCTTCCGGTGCCGTGGCATTGCCGGGCCGGTTTCCGGCAACCAGGCCTGCAAATCAGTTACACAGATAAAAATAAGCTTCCGGAGCAAGGATCCGCAAGACGAATCATCCTATTTTTTTCGGAACAGGAAGTCAAGAAGGCCGGCGGCGGTTTTCAGGCCAACCGGTGCATGGGGGATTCGGTCCCGTTCAGGGCCTGTGGACAAAGCGCCCATGGGGGCCATACCAACCCGGGTAGGGCATGTACCACTCATCTAACCAGAAGGGGGGCGGCGGCAGGGGGGGCGACTCCCCCCACAAATACAGTTCCTTGGCGCGGATTTCGATGTGGGGGAAACCGACGACAGGATCGCCGGCGGCCCCGGAAAGAATGTCTCCCCCCACGGTGATCCTGCGGTTCTTGGTATAGACCTCCGGATCCACGAAGCCGTCATGGACAATGATCAGTCGTCCTTCGGACAGGTCTTTGGACCCGGGTGCCTGGCTTGTTCCCAGGGGGGCTTGCACGGCGATGATGCGGGCGGCGCCCTTATGGTTTTCAACCGAAACCACGTACCCTCCCAGGATGACGGTCCGGCCCTTGTAACTGTCCGCCTGGGCGATCAGCTCGGAGAACGGCATCGGCGGCAGGGCCGCTTGCCGGATGTCCGCAGATATCACTGCGCAACCTGCCGTCAGAATCATCAGCAGTCCACCGATTCGGTGTACATGTCTCATGACGCGCCTCCGTGTGGTTGGTTTCCATGACAATCAATACTGCCCATTATAAGCTTTGTTTCTCCTGGCGGCAAGCGCGACCGGCGTCGCTTTTTCCCCGGAATGTGATATGTAGAAAACGAACCCGTCATCACAGGACGTCCCATGGAAAAAGTGATCGTGTCAGTTGTCGGAGAAGACCGGCCGGGGATCGTGGCCGCCATTTCAAAGGCCCTTTTCGATTTGGCCTGCAATATCGAAAACGTCAGCCAGACCATTTTGCAGACCGTTTTCGGCGGCATTTTCATCGTGGCCGCTTCCGAACAGGTAACCGACGATCTGTTGACAGACACCCTGACCCGGGCGCTGACCGGATTCGATGTCAACGTTTCGGTCAAGCGTTGCGGGGCGGGTATTTCCCGGCAGCATCCACGGCGGGACGATGCCCCTTTCGTCATTACCACCGTGGGACCGGACCGACTGGGACTGGTGGCGGGCATTACGGCCGTGACGGCGCAGCACGGCGTCAACATCACCAACCTGCATGCGGTCTTTAAGGGCGGAGGGGATCCGCTTCGCAACATGATGATCTACGAGGTGACAATTCCGCAATCCGTTGTGCTCAAGGATCTGCGCCGTGACCTGGAAGCGGCGGCCCGGCGTCTTTCCCTCAAAATCAGTATCCAGCATCGGCGGATATTCGAGGCCATGAACAGGATATAGCCGCCGCCAAACGGCGCGCTGGACTCTTTATCATCAAAGGAATCACCATGCTCGGTGAAAACGAAATCGTCTCGACCCTGGAAATGCTCAAATACGAGAACCTCGACCTGCGGACCGTCACCCTGGGGGTGAGTCTGGTGGATTGCGTCAGCGACGACATTGACCGGTTCATCGCCAATATCCGGCGTCGCATTGAAACCCTGGCCGGACCCCTGGTGGGCGTGTGCGAGGCGGTCAGCGCCACTTACGGTATTCCTGTGGTCAACAAACGGATTGCCGTGAGTCCCATGGCCGTGGCCGGTGCACCGTTTTCCACCCAACAATTTGTCGCCATCGCCAGGGCGTTGGACGCGGCGGCCGAAGCGGTGGGCGTGGATTTTATCGGTGGGTTTACCGCCCTGGTGGAAAAGGGCATGGCCCGGGGGGACACGGCCCTCATCGATGCCGTTCCGGAGGCCATGGCCGAAACCCAGCGGGTGTGCGCCTCCATCAACCTGGCTTCCACCCGGGCCGGGATCAATATGGACGCGGTGCTGAAGATGGGGCGCATCATTCGCCGCACGGCGGAAGGGACCGCGGATGCCGACGGCATCGGCTGCGCCAAGCTATGCGTGTTTGCCAATATTCCCCAGGACATCCCCTTCATGGCCGGAGCTTATCTCGGGATCGGCGAGGCGGATGCGGTGATCAATGTGGGCGTCAGTGGTCCGGGGGTGGTGAAAAAAGCCGTGGAGCGGGCCCTTGCCGTTTCTTCGGAGTTGAATTTGGGGCAGCTATCCGAAGTGATCAAGAAAACCGCTTACAAGGTGACCCGTGCCGGCGAGCTTATCGGCCAGGAGGTGGCGAAAGCCATGGGCCTGCCTTTCGGGGTGGTGGATCTGTCCCTGGCCCCGACCCCGAATGCCGGCGACAGCGTGGGAGAAATTTTTCAGAGCCTGGGCCTCCCGGCCATCGGTGCGCCGGGCAGCACCGCTGCTCTTGCCCTCATCAACGATGCCGTGAAAAAGGGAGGCAGCTTCGCCAGCGCCAACGTGGGGGGGCTGAGCGGCGCTTTCATCCCGGTGAGCGAGGATCTCAATATCGCTGCGGCCGCCAAGAACGGGGATCTGTGCATTGAAAAGCTCGAGGCCATGACCTGTGTCTGTTCCGTGGGCCTGGACATGGTGCCACTGCCCGGAGACACCACCGCGGAAACCCTGTCCGCCATCATCGCCGATGAGATGGCCATCGGGGTCATCAATAAGAAGACCACCGCGGCCCGGCTGATCCCGGTGCCGGGGAAGCGGGCCGGTGAAGAGGCGCATTTCGGGGGGCTGTTGGGCTTTGCCACCATCATGGATGTGCGCCATGCGGCCGGCGACAACCTGTTCGTGCGCCGGGGCGGAAGGGTGCCGGCGCCGATCCAGAGCTTGGTCAACTAAAAACAGCGGCGGGCAGGGGTTCAGCGTTTCGGCGGGCGCCGGGTGTCGGCGGGGCCGAAGGTCACCGCCTGCCCGGTGCGCAGATTCCGGACGGTTGTCCGGCCGTCTTGTTCGTGCTGTACGGTCACCGGATCTCCGGCCCTCACATCGCGCATGCCGATCTGTTTGAGCTTGTCAGGTTCCGACACGGTAAGGGCGGCGTAGTCGACGCCGATGTCGGGCAGGAGCAGCACCGCCCGGCCGCTCCACGCGGTGGACAGAAACAGGGCGGCAAGCGCCAGGGACAGCATTGTTTTGCGGTTGGTTCGCATAGGCTCCTTTGTCCGTTGCCGGGCACCTGTTTTCAAGGGACGGCAACCGCGACCGGTTCATTTTTTATTGCTGAACAGCGGGGGCAAAGCCGCTGGATTGTGCGCCCCCCCCGGGCGTGCCCAGAATCTGAGCGGAAAAATCGTCGAACAGGATGACCTTTTCAAGATCTCCGAAGGCGTGCAGGGCGATTTCATTTCTGCCGCCGAAGATGTCGTCGGCAGTGGTGAACCGGCCGGTGGTGATGCTTTGCCGGTCCGCGGCCAGGCGGTAGCCCTCGGCGGCGGGATTGACGGCGTCCCATGTGGTCAGTGTCATGCGGTCTGTGTCCGCCCGCCAGTCGGACAATGGGTTGACGGGCCAAGCGATACCGGGGCTGCCGGCGGCCCAGGTGGGGGGGTATACCCAACGGTCGGTGTCTGTGGGCACGGCGTTTCCTTCCACGTCGGAGCGGTCCGGCAGCGTTGAGGCGTCCCCATAGAAGACCCGGATTCGGTTTGATTTGATGCCGTTTACCGTTTCTTCCGCAACCCGGACAAACAAGGAACCCAGGTCGTTGAACACCTGGCCGTCAAGGGGCCATTGGTTGCCAAGGATATAGGTGTCCGGCGCGGGGGTGGAAAGGTCCTTCCAGGCGATCCAGCGGCGGTGCACGGTGGCGCCGGTTACGGCCTGCTCCCACAGCACGATGAGGGGGCGGCCCGCCAGTGCCGGTGGCTTGATGCTGTCGGGGATGAAATCCGCGTAGGCCGGCCCGATGCCCGCGTATTGCATGAAGGAAACACCAAACCCCTGGTAGTGGCCGGCGCCGTCGGGGTCATGCCACCGGACGCAGATGCCGTCCGCGGCTGCGGCCAGGCGATAATCCCACGCGTGTTTCACCTGAACGTCGTAGCTGAGATACCCGCCGCCCCTGTCCCATGCGTCTTCCAGTTCCGCAGCCAGGTCAAGTACAAGGAAGATGGACTGTAGTTGCTTTCCCGGTGCGTCCGGATCGGCCGCGGGCGCCGGGCTCTTTCCGGCGCCGCCGAGCAGGGCGCCGCCCTGGTGGACGCCCCAGTTGGTGGATAGATTCTGGTGGACGGAAATGCCGGCGGCGGGTGCGTCCCAGTTGCCCAGGTTTTCGAAGGTGTCGGTGACGAGGGCTTCGTTTTCTTCCAGGCCGGTTGCCCGGATGTCGTCGGTGATGGGGATGCGGTAGGTGATCTGTCGAGAACCGGCGGGATATCCGCTGGCGGCGCTGCCCGTGGCGGTCAGGGTGATGGCTGGTTTCAGAATGGCGTCGGTTCCGCTTGCAACGTGCAAGGGCAGCGCGGCGCCGGCCGCCGCGTCGGTGGGTGACAACCCTTCCAGGACAATGCGTCCGGGTGTGCTTTCGCGGCTTCGGTAGCCGTAGACCAAGGGCGGGTCCTGGCAACCGATCTGTACCCGGCCGTTGGCCGGCGGGAAACAGCCGGCCGATGCGGCGGTGAGCACCAGAGGGGCGTTCAGTGTCAGGGTCTGGTTCCCCGATGTTCGGGCCACCAGGCAGGCAATGGTGCCGGCGGGAAGATCGGCATTGATGCCGGCGGGCACCGATACGTCGATTTGCCGGGGCGGGGTTTGGGCCGCAAGCCCGGCGTCGTAAACAAATCCGCCTATCGACAGGCGGAGGGTGGCGGGAACGGTGAATCCGTCCGGGAACACGCCGGGGACTTGCAAGGAAAGGTGGTTGTCGCCGGCGTCGGCCGACACGCTTGTGATGAAGAAATACGAATGAACGGAAAGGGAAAAACGCCCCTGCCCCCCCGGCAGGTGCCGTACCGTACCGTGGAGGGTATCGAGTCGGTGCATCTTGGCGAAGATATCGCCTGCGTTCCGGTACGCACCGGCCGCGTACCGGTACCCCGACTCCGCCAGATACCCGGCCCGGGTGGAGAGGTTGGCCGCAAGATGCCCGTGGGTGTCGCTGGTGGACATGGAATGGAGGGACACCCCCAGGACGGCCATCAGGGTGATGGCGATGACAAGTGCCACCAGTACGGCGCCGGTTTCGTCGTTGCGCCGCCACAGGCTGCATAGGAAAGGGTATGCGGGGTCAACCGGGCGCATTCGGGCTTCCGTTGTTCCGGGGGCAGACACGGGTTGAGAACGCAATCGGGGCCGTTCCATCGCCGGGGGAAAGGGTCAGGGTGATGCCGATGGGGCCCAGCTGTTCAGGGGCCATGGCCGTTGTCCACGGCTGTCCCCCCATGGAGGTATAGGTGAAGCTGCATTGTGCCACCTGGTCGATGAGGGGGTGGCCGTCGGCGGCGGCGGCATCGTCGTCAAAGAGCAACGCGGCCCCGGTGTATGACATGGAGCGTGTCCCGTGGGCATTGCTGAAGACCATGCCGTCGGCCTCGGCCACGGTGAGCGTTTCGAGGTCCGTCAGTTCCCGGGTGATGCGCATCAGTGCGATCCTTGCGTGCTGGGACATCCGTGCGTTTTCCCGTGCACTCTGGTAGCCCCGGGCCACCTCCACGATTCCGAATCCCGCAACGGTCGCCAGCACCGATACCAGCATCAGCGTGACGATGATCTCGATGAGGGTGAATCCGCTTTCGGCCGGTATCCGGCGCCTGGTCCGCCGGGGCCACCCTCCCTTTATACACGCCGGTTTCAGGCCGTACCGTTCGAAATCTGTGTTAATCCCGCCCGCTCTTTCCCGGTGGGCGAATGGGAGTATTTTGAAGTGGTTTCCCATGTGTGGTTTTGCGCTCATTGGCTGAAAATGCCGCACAACTGTTGGTCGTCTTTGGCCACCGTTACCAACAGAAGCGGCGTGGCGGCCGGGGTCGGCAACAGGTCGTTGCCGGTTTCGGTCAGGTACCCGGTGCGCGCCGGATCCACAAGGTCGAGACCGAGAACGGCATCCCGGAAGGCGGGGAGATCAATGTTGCCGTCGCCGTCGCGCAGTGCCTGCTTGTAGATGCGCACGATCTCTTCCAGTTGCGCTTGCAATGCAAACAAGGAACGGCATTCCCCCACGCCCCTTGCGGTCCGCCACAGGCCGCCGCCGGTGGCCTGGAAGACCATCCCGGCCGCCACCGATACCAGCACCAGGGCGACGATGACCTCGATGAGGGTGAAACCGGACCCGTCCCGGCCTGCTGTGGGCGGATCAGGGGATGAATCCCGTCTGGGGCGTAATGTCAACGGCATCGGTGTTGCCTTCCTGGTCCCGAAAGGAGATCCGGATCGGTTCCGTGATAAGCCGCCCGGCCGCGCCGGTGATGCGCAGGGGCCGTCCATGATCGTCATAGGCCACGTGGGTGTCGGTTTGAAGACGGACCTTTCCGTCCGATACCGGCACCCGGAGACCGTGGTCCACGCTCGCTCCGGGCAGGGCCCGGATGCCGGCGGCCATATCGCAGGCCGACGGATCCGGACAGTGAAACAAATAATAGGTTTGCCCGGCTCTCTCGAAGCGCAGGCCCCAGATGCCCGGCGAGCTGTTCATGGCCATGGCCTGCACCAGGCGAAGGTCCGCGGCGACCTTGTCCGTCGTGGCGGTGAGATTGACGGCGCCGGTGCCGAGACGGCTGGTGACCGCAAGTGCCAGAATCCCCAGTACCAGCAGGATGACCACCACCTCGATGAGGGTCATTCCCCCGTGCCGACAGGCCGAAAGGCGGCGGTCGTCAGCCGCGGCGCGATGGCTGCCAAAGATGCGGACCATGGCGTTGACCATGATGTGCTCTTGCCCCGGTTACCGGGGGGTGATGTCCCCGAACAGGGCCGGAGAGCCGGTACCGTCGGTTCGGTTGATGCCCCGGGTCCATTCAATGAGATACCGATTGCCCGAAGTGGCCACGGTCACCTGGAGCTGTCCGCCGGAACGGCCCAGGGTGAAGTCTTCGCCCACGTCCTCGGCCGCCCAGGCGGCCAGGTTCTGCGCATTCTGGGTATTGGTGTTGTTCAGCAGATACTGGGCATAGTACTGATTGGCCCTGGAAATGAGTTCGGCCTTGACGCCGGCCACGGATTTAAGCTCCGCGTCTTCCTGCAGGTTCATGAATTTCGGCACTGCCACCGCGGCGAGGATGCCCAGCAGAATCAGTACGGCAATGATCTCGATGAGGGTAAACCCCTCTTGGCCTTTGCATGTGCGGGGGGAAATCATATTGATCGGTCTCCTTTCGGTGTGCCCCTGACGGGTGTTGTGAAGATGCTGCATAAAATCATTTATTTGACCAGTTTTGTCAAATCCCACATCGGCAAAAATATCGCCAGAGCGAAAAAACCCACCACCACGGCCAGGGCCACGGTCAGGATGGGGCCGATGCTGTCGGAAAGCTGCTTCATGGCATATTCCACCTCCGCGTCATAATGGTCGCTCATTTCCTTGAGCAGTTCGTCGAGATTTCCCGATTCCTCTCCCACAGCCACCATGTGGATGACCATGGGGGAGAAATACCGGGACGATTTCAGGGGGCCGGAGATGCCCCGGCCCTCGGCCATCAGATCCCGGATTCGGGAAAGCTGCCCGGCAATGGCGGCATTGCCGATGGTGCCGCTCATGATGTCCATGGCCTCCAATATAGAAACACCGCTGGCCTGGAGAATGGAGAGGATGCTGCCGAATCGGCTCATGGCGGCTTTGAGAAAAACCGGGCCGATGATGGGGATGCGCAGTTTCAGTGCATCCCGGACCCGGCGGCCGTTTGGCGTTTTCACGTACAGGACGCCGGCCGCAACGAGGCCGACGGCGGCCAGGAGAAGCAGCGGCCAGTATTGACGCAGTGCGCCGTACATCCACATGCATATTCGGGTGGGCAGCGGCAGGGCAAGATTGGCCCGGGCGAAGATATTTGTGAACTTCGGAATGACCAGGGTGAGCAGCACCACGAAGGCGATGCCCAGGAAGGCCGCCACGAACATTGGATAGCGCAGCGCGGCCTTGATGTCGGAGGTGACCTTGTTTTCGTGCGCGATAATGTAAATGAGCCGTTCGAGCACTTCCACCAGGGCGCCGCTTTTTTCCCCCGCCTGGATCATACTGCAGTACAGGGGGGAGAAAACACCCGGATGTTTCTTGAAGGCTTCATGGAGACTCGCCCCGGCCTGGATGTCCGCCCCCATTTTTCCGATCACGTATTTCAGCCGCTTGTTTTCCGTCTGACTTTCCAGCACTTGGAGCAGGTGCACGATGGACACCCCGGCACGGACCATGGTGCGCAGCTGCTTGGTGAACAAAATGATATCCAGGGGGCGCACGGGGGTCAACCGGGCCAGTAGACCGGCGTCCGTGCCGCTTTTTCCCCCTGATTTCTCCACGACCCGGTCCGGGATCAATCCCCGTCCGGACAAGATGGCGGCGGCGCTGCCGGGGCTGTCCGCTTCCAGCTCGCCGGATACCGTGCTGCCGTTCTCGTTGATGGCCCGATATTGAAACATTGTCATAAAGGATCGCCTCTCATCCGCTATCAGGAGCCGTTCACCCCGAACTCTGCCCCTTGAACCGGATCAATACATCACTGCCCCCATGGCTTCTTCCACGGTGGTGACGCCTTGCAGCACTTTCTCGGCCGCATCCTCCCGCAATGTCCTGAGTTTTCCCGCCTGGTGCGCGGTCCGGGCGATTTCATGGGAAGACCTGCCCCTGATGATCATTTCCTGCACGGCCTCGTCGATGGCCAATACCTCGAAAATGCCGCTTCTGCCCTTGAAACCGGTGTCCATGCAGTTAAAACAGCCCCGGCCCCGCATGAAGGTTGCTTCCCGGGCCCGGTCCTGGAGGCCGAGGTAGGCCATGGCTTTTTCCGGCGGGGTGCAGGGCGCTGCGCAATGGGGGCAGACGGTTCTTACTAGCCGCTGGGCAATGGACAGCACCATCACGGAGGCCACCATGAACGGCTCGATGCCCATGTCCACAAACCGGGTGATGGCGCCCGCCGCGTCATTGGTGTGGACGGTGGACAGCACCAGGTGGCCGGTCATGGAGGCCTGCACGGCGATGCGGGCCGTTTCACTGTCCCGGATTTCGCCCACCATGATGACGTCGGGATCCTGGCGGAGAATGGAGCGCAGGCCGCCGGCGAAGGTCATGCCCGCCTTGCGGTTGAGCTGCACCTGGCGGATGTTGGTCATGCGGTACTCCACCGGGTCTTCAAGGGTGATGATGTTAACTTCCGGCTTGTTGATGGATTTGAGCAGGGCATACAAAGTGGTGCTTTTTCCGCTGCCGGTGGGTCCGGTGCTCAGGACCATGCCGTAGGGTTTCCGGATCATTCCCTCGACGATTTCGATGTCGCCGGAAGTCATTCCCATGCGGTCCAGCGCGTAGATTTCGGCGCTGGTCATCAGCAGGCGCAGCACCAGGTTTTCGCCGTAGATGGTGGGCAGGGTCGATACCCTGGCGTTTATTTCCCGGCTGGCCATTTTGATGGAAAACCGTCCGTCTT
Source organism: Desulfobacterales bacterium (assembly GCA_963678885.2). GTDB lineage: Bacteria > Desulfobacterota > Desulfobacteria > Desulfobacterales > JAFDDL01. Next base: position 352,263 of record CAXXFG010000005.1, read on the forward strand.
GGGGCACCCGGGTGTTGGCGATGTCGAGATTGGCCAGGATCTTGATGCGCGAGACAATGGGCAGGAACATGGCCTTGGGTGGGGCGGGCACTTCCCGCAGTTTCCCGTCCACCCGGAAGCGGACCTGCACCCGCTCTTTTTCCGGGCTCAGGTGGATGTCGCTGGCGCCTTCCCGTACCGCCTGGGAGAGAATGGAGTTGACCAAACGCACCACCGGCGCCTCTTCGGCCATGTCCTGCAGGGAGCTGACTTCCACGTCCCCGGTATTGGGGCTGTCGGCGGCGGTTTCTCCTGCCGACGGCATGCCGTCCAAACCCTCCATCACCGCGTCGAGGCCGGCGAAGGTTCCGTAGAGGCCCCCCATCAGTTGGTTGAGTTCCTGCTCCGTGCAGATGACCGGTTCCACCTCGGTGTTGGTGAAGGCTTCGATGGCGTCCAGGGCGCGGATGTCCATGGGGTCGGCGGTGGCAACGGTCAGTAGGAATTCGCTTTTACGCAACGGCACCACCTGGTGCTTCCGTGCCATTTCCTGGGGAAGGGCCTGGGCAAGGTTCATTTCCAGGGGATAGAGGTCGGGCCGGTACTGCCGGAGTTTCAATTGGCGAGAAAGCAAATCCACAATCTGGGTTTCACTGATGACGCCTTCGCGCACCAAGTACTGGCCGAGCTTGAGCTCGGCCTTCCGGTGCGCTGAAAGGGCCTGCTGCAACTGGGTGTCGGTCAGCAGCCCCGCTTCGATGAGCATGTCCCCCAGCCGTTTTTTCTGTCTCACGATGTCTGTTCCTGCGTCGCCCCCGGGGGCGCGGTGAGGGGTTGTAGGTCGGGGCGCCGCTTCAATTTGCCGGCGCGAACGGAAACGCTGCCGAAAATTCGGGTGGTGGCTGGAGGCAGGTGCAGCAATTCGGCGGGAAGATTTGTCTGCTGAAAGAGGTCGCGCTGCGCCAAGGCGGCGGCGGAGCGGCGGGGGAAGCAGGCGGGTAGGACGATTCCATAGCACGGAGGTGCGGCCTGCGCCTGGTAGACGAGCAGCCGCAAGGGCAGATCCGGCCGGCGCATCCGGCGCAGTTTGTCCATTGCCCCGGAAAGACTGTCCGCCCGGTCGAGCAGCACCCACCAGGTGGTGTCGACACCGCCGGTCCTTTCCTCCGGGAGGGCGGGGAAGGCAAGACGATCTCCCGCGGTCAGACGGTGCGGATCTTCCATCTGCGGATTGGCGGCCGCCACCGCCTGGTGACGGTCAAAGGTATAGGCGCCGTAAACCTGCCGAATGAGGTCGCTTAAGGTGTCGCCGGATGCCACCGAAACCGATCCCAATAGCTTGGGTACCGTGGGGGGCGCCGCTTCGGGTGCCGGGGTGGTGTGCTTCCGGGCATCGGCCGACCCGGCCGGCGCCGGGGTTCGGCCGCCGGCGGCGGGAACCGGTTTTTCCATTGCCTCGGGTGGAAAAAGATCGGCATCGTGCAGTGCTGCCGCCGTCAGGACAAAACAGAGAACAGCTGCCGACACCCATGCCGCGGATGTGCGGCGGTGACGTGCCGGCGGACGGGTCCGGCGGTCGCAGGCGTTCACCGTCTTCCAACCGACGGTGGCACGGTCCTGGATGATCATGGTGAGCAGGCTCTGGTGGCATAGGTGGATGATTTTGCGCGGATAGCCACCGGACAAGCGGTGAATGCGCCACAGGGCGCGCCGGGAAAACAGAAGTTTTCCACCGGTGGCCGGGGCGCCGGCCATGGAAAGGCGGTACGCGACCAGGGCCCGGGTTTCCTTGAAGGACAGGGGCCCCAGGCGGTAATGGAGATTGATCCGGTCCGACAGGTTGGGTGCGGCCCCCAGGATATCTGAAAATTCATCCTGGGCGAAAATGACGATTTGCAGGAGCTTGTGGGTGTTGGTTTCGAAGTTGAGAAGCTCCCGGAGAAGTTCCAGGCTGGCGGGGGCCATCTTCTGGCCCTCGTCGATGATCAGCACCACGGTTCTTTCCTGTGCCACTCCCTGTTGAAACAGGTGTTGCTTGAGATGCTCCTTCATGCCCTGAATGCTGGTGTCCGGACCCGGCGCCGCGCCGGTGACGGTCCGCACGATCATGTCAAGAAATGCCGTGGAGCCCGGGGCATCCGGGTCAAGGATCAATCCGGCCGAGATGCGCCCGTCTCCGGAAAGGGCCTGCAGGAGCCGGCGGCACAGGGTGGTCTTGCCGGTGCCCACGGGCCCGGTCACCACGTTCAGGCCCCGTCGCAGCCGCAGGGCGATTTCCAGACGCTGCAGACAGTCCTTGTGTCGACGGGACGCATAGAAAAAGGCAGGGTCCGGCGAGTTGGCGAAGGGTTCCCTGTCAAGCTGTATCAGTTTGAAATATTCCATCGGATCAGGGTCCGGTTCCCGAAAGGTCCGTCGGCGGTTTTGCAGCTGCGGCCTCCGGCCTCTCCCCGAGGATATGGGGCGTGATGAAAATCAACACCTCCTCCATGTCCCCGCTCTTGCTGGTGCTTTTGAACAGGCGTCCCAGCAGCGGGACATCGCCGAGCAGTGGTACGCTGGATGCGCTTTCCGTGGCGGTTTCCTTGCTGAGGCCGCCGATGACCATGGTTTGACCGTCAAAGAGGATGACATTGGTTTCCGCGTTCTTGGTGATGATGGTGGGGTTGCCCTGGACGGCGTTGGTGAAATCGAGTTCGTCCTTGTGGGTGACCACGTTCAGCCGCAGGGTGGTTTTGTCGATGGTGTGGGGCGTGACCTTGAGGCTGAGTACGGCCTTTTTGAACTCGATTTTCACCTCGTCGTCTTCCACGGTCTGATAGGGGACCTCCCGGCCACTTTCAATGGCCGCGGGCTGATTGTCCAGGGTGGTGATGGACGGCGTGGACAGAATGTTGAGCTTCCCCTCCTCCTGCAACGCGGACAGTTGCATGTTCAGGATGTAATTGCTGGCGATGTCTTGCAGCTGATAGCCCAACGTCAGGCCGGTGGCGATGTCCGCGGGCAGACTTACGATATTGCCGATGGGCGGCTGGTGAACAATGACATCACCGCCGGGGTCATCTCCTTGGGCCTCGGTGAACAGGGAGCCTTCGTAGGTACCCACCGGGCCGCCGATCCAATGCAGTTTGTCGCCGTCGGTTTCATAGTTGAGGCCGCCCCACTGGACGCCCAACGCACGGGCCGTGTCCCGGTTCGTTTCCACGATTTGTGCTTCGATGAGAATCTGGGCCGTGGGCCGATCCAGTTGCGCGATCACCCGGGCGACTTCCGCGATACGTTTTTCGGGCAGACGGACCACCAGGGCGTTGTTGTTTTCATCAACCGTCACCGAGGCGCGCTGGAGGCCCTGGGGCCCCAGGGCCCCGTCGGCACCCAACGCCGCGGTGCCGGCGCCCGTTTCTTCGATGAGGGCGGAGAGAATGTCGACCAGGCGCGTTGCATCGGCATAGCGGACAAAAAAGATTTCGGTTTGGAAGTCATCCACCTGCCGCAGTTGGAGGCGCATCTGTTTTTGGCGCAGTTCCGCCTTTTCTTTTTCCCATTCTTTCTCAAGGTCCGCGGTGGTTTTGATCTTGATGATGCCCCCGGTTTGCTCCCAGCTGAGTCCGTAAGTGCCGACAATTCCCAGAAACACCTTGTCCCAGGGGACATCCGTGGCGTTGACATTGGCCGCACCCGCCACCGTGTCGCTGATGACGATGCTTTGACCGGCCGCCCGGGCCAGGGTTCGCAGCACGGTGGCCACCGGCGTGTCATGCATGGTGAGGGTCACCGGCATGGTGGGCAGGCTTTGGTCCGCCGCCGGCGCCGGGGCGGGCGGCGGAGAGGGCGCCGGGGGTTTGGCCGATGCGCCGTTGTGCTTGGGCGCGGCTTTCGGGGAATAGCCTTTTGCGGTTTCGGCCTTGGCCCGCCAGGTGTCGAAGAACGGATCCGCGGGGGTGTTTTTGCCGGGCGCGCAACCCCACAGCAGGACGGCGCCCACGGCAATGATGCCGATGCGGATGAACAGGTTTCTTGTAAATGATGTCATGTCGTTCACGGCCTGGTTTCTGTTAATGCGGTGCCGGGATCCAGAAGGGGAATCGCCAGCGTCCGCCCGGTATGATCGGTCAGCACCGCCCGTGTGGGTGAAATGCGGTATACCTTGTACGTGGAGCCCATGATGGTTTCCCCTACGGCATACTCCCTTCCGTTGACGACGGCCAGTTGGCGGTCCCCCAGCGCCAGGTAGCCGGTGAACCGAAACTCGGCCCCGTCCGTTTCCAAGGGGTCCTGCCCGACGGTGGGTTGTGTTGTCGGTGCGGGGGGTTCGGCTGGCAGGAAGGGCATGACGGGCCAGGCCTGGCGCGCCTTTTCCATGAGGGCGCGTTCGAAAGCCGTCAGGCGATACCGGGCAAGGCTTTCGGCGGCTTCGGCGGCCACACGCTCGGCTTTCTCCCCGGCGGTACCGCTTGTGCGGGGGGGGGTGGCGCGTTGCGGCAACAGGACGCTTATTCCGGCGGAAACGGCGGCCAGACAGGTGATCGCCAGGATGATTTTTTCCCTCTTATTCAGCTTCATCTGTGTTGTCCGCGGATGGAGGTGTCCCCAGGGCCAGTTGCAATGTCAGTGCAAAGTCGCCGCCGGCGTCGGCCTGCCGGATACCGAAACCGTCGATGCCCGCCACAAAGGGCCGCCGGGACAGCGCCAGGAGCAGCCGCCGGGTATTTTCGGAAGGCCCCCGGGTGCTGATGCGCATGCGCAGCAGCTTGTCGTCGGAAAGGATCGATTGGATGTCGGGCATGATGTCCGTTTGCTGCAGGCCGCATTGCAGGGCGATCCGTGCCAGCGCCTGCTCATATTCGTCCTCGGAAAGAAAGCGATCTTCCGCAAGCGGCTCCCGGGTGTCGGTGGCCGGGGTGTGCTTGTGGATTTCCGCCAGCAGGGGCGCGAACAACTCCTGCCGGCGCATCAGGTCCATTGCCGCGGCGTACTCGGCTTCCAGCCGCCGCTGGACCACCATGTCCCGGCCAAGCGTTACCGCGGCCAAAACAACCAGTCCCGCGAGGCAGAGAGCCGGTATATACAAATGTTTCAGGGCGGTGGCGCGCAGGGTCATTGTGCGGTTTCCTCCTGGAGGGTGATGCGGAAGCTTAGCGCAGGCGCATTTCCCGATGAGGCCGGTGCCTTGTGCTTCAGCATGACCCGGCCGAACAGGGGGCTCTGTTTGACGGACAGGATATACCGTGCAAGGCGCGCTTCAAGTTCAGGGCGGGGGCCGGCGACCAGACCGTCCACCGTGACGGTCATGGGCGCCATCAGGCTGCCGCCCGGTGATGGGCTGCCGGTTTCAGCCCCGGGGGTACGGGTGCCTTTGATGCTCGCGAAACGGATATGGGGCGGGGCAAGGGACGTAAGTTCTCCGATGACTGCCGCCGGGAGCATGTTGCGCGCCGTTTTTTTCCAGTCGCGGTTGGCTTGATTGGCCCGCGCAACGAGGGGCATCAATGCATCGGTGCGCATGCCTTCCGGCGCTGGTCCGATGGCGGCGGTCAGACGCTGGATCCGGTCTGACAGGCGTGTGATGGCATGCTGCCGTTGCCGGTGCAATGCCAGCAATGCGACGGCTCCTGCCAGCAGCAGCATTAGGAACGCGGCTACCCGCCGTTTCCGCCGCCGGTCCAGGGCAATGCTTTGCCGGGTGCGCAGGAAGTTGAGCGGTGTTTGCCTGCTGGAAAGGGCAACGCCCGCCACGGTGGTGAAAATGGCCCGGGCGGCCACCCCTTCGGGGGGCTGCACGGCTTTTTCCCGGTGCGTGAACGGCTGAACGGTTTCCAGCGGTAGACCGAGCTGGGTTCCCATGTGGGCGCACAGGACCGGATAGGCGCAAATCGGTCCGCACAGAAAGAGCTGTCCGATGGGGCCGTCTGAAAAACGCAGGGTCACATGCTCCAGGGTTCTTTCCACCTGCCGGATCAGCCGTTCCACGGCGGGCAGCACCATCCGGAAGATGTCCTCGTCGTCCAGTATCTGCGCTGCCTGCGGTCCTTCCGACACCGGATCGGTGCTCAACTGTTGCAGAATCCGGTTGGCATCGTCGGCGCCAAAGGCCGGCAGTTCCAGCACCGGGGTCGTTTCTTCGCCGGCATCGAGGGACAAGGACGGCGCCGCCGAGCGATCCGCCTCGCACTTGATGGATTCGACCATGCTGTTGATGCCGGCCTTGATGCCCCGGGAGACGATCAGGTCTCCGTTGGGCCGGACAATGTCGATGCGGGACCAGTTGAAGTCGATGTGGAGCGAACAGGCCAGGCTTTCGCCGGTATTCTGCCAGCCGGATGTGAACAGGTTCTGGACGGCAAAGGCGGGCGCGACAATGCCTGTTAACGGATGACCGGCGGCACGGAACAGGGCCGCAAGGTCGTCGACCTTCTGTTTTGGGGCTGCGCATACCAGGACTTCTGTTTTGGAAACGCCCTTGTCGGAGATGTCACCGAGGACCTTGAAATCCAGGAGCAGGTGTACGGGGTCGGTGCCGGATTCCCGCTGGTAGGTCCACCGGACCGCGTTTTCAAGTTTGCCCTGGGGCAACTTCGGCACCGTCAGGCACCGGATATCGGCGTCTTCAAGGGACAGGGAGGTCCAGATGGGTGTGGCCGCGGGACGCGCAAGGAACCGGGATAATTCGGTCCGGAGCAATGCGGCGAGGCGGTCCCGGTCCTGGGCGGTGTCCGGGGCGATGGGCACCGAGCAGGCGGCCCGTATCACCGGCGTGCGGTCTCGGCCTGTGCGGACGCGCACCATCCGGAGGCATTCGGCTGTGAGTTCAACGCCCGCTGAATCGCCGGCGGAAAGAATAAACCGCTCAAGGCCAAGGCGTCCGTGTCCGGCGGGGGGCGGCGGTGTGTGTGCCGGGACCGCCGGGCCGCCGTTGCGGATCACGTCGAGAAGTCTTTCCGTGGAAGAAAGTTCGTTCGCAGTCGCCAAGAAGTCCTCTTACCGGTTCAACCGCCGTATGGCCGCATGCTCCGTACCGGGACCCGGTTCCGGACGGCAAGACCAACAAGTCGATAACCTTTTGAATATGTGCGGAAAAAATTTCTCAGCTTATACTATGGAAGCCCGGTGAAATCAACCTCTTTTTTTTCCCGCAAGGGCGGAGGGGAAGGCCGGGTCGCCTCCGGGCGGCAACGGTCGGCCGCGGCCGTGCATCCATCACGCATGCGTTGGTATTCACCGCCATCTGATTGCGATTGACAGGCCGCATCTCTTGTCTTAATACAAAATCGACTGTTTCTTCATGGGATTTAAAGGGCGATGGGGGGCGTCATCGGGCCGATGGCGGGCCCCCTGGGGGAGAGAGGCGCTATGGACGGCAAAGACCGGTCCGGAATGGACCGTCGCTCCGGCGGAGACAGGCGAAACACCTACGACCTGGATTACTTCCTCAACGGTGGGGTGGAACGGCGGCGCTGGGTTGAGCGGCGGTGGCGTAAAGAGATGAGAAAGGGATGGGTGCGGGTGAGCAAATGGAGCAGTGTCGATCCCCGCGCCTGCAATCCGAAACCCTGACGGCGGGCGTGGAAGAGGAGCGCGGGGAAGATGGCGATACCGCATCCGGCAGTGAAGCTGGCGCGAAATCTCGACTATATTCTGGGCCGACATCCCGAGGAGTTCGGGTTGGTGCTGGATGCGGAAGGCTTTGTCAAAGTAAAGGACCTGCTCAAGGCCCTGGCTGAAGACAGGGCCTACCGGTATGTGCGCAGGGGACATCTGGACGAAATTTTGATGGTTGTGGCCGATGCGCCCATCGAGATACGGGAGGGACGGATCCGTGCGGTCCGAAGGGAGGCGCTGGCGCCGCGGACAGCGGCGGAGGCGTTGCCGAAGCTTCTTTATACCTGTGTGCGGCGCAAGGCCTATCCCGTGGTACTCCGGGACGGTGTCTTGCCGACCGCCGGACCCCATGTGGTGCTGTGCGCCGATCAGGAAATGGCCCTGCGCATCGGCCGCCGCAGCGATGCCGATCCCGTGATGCTGACCGTGTCGGTGGCCCGGGCGCTCACCCTGTGCGGGGGATTTTTGAGTGCGGGGCCCGGCCTGTATCTGGCCCCGGAAATTCCAGCGGGCTGTTTTTCCGGGCCGCCATTGGCCCGGGAGCGTGTGGAAGCGACCGGCAATAGCGCACCGCCCCCGCGGCCGGCGCCGGTTTCCCCCGGCAGTTTTTTTCTGGATCCTGAAAAAACGCGTGCTTTACAGTCGGACCTTGGGGGACGGAAAAAAGGAAAGGGCCCGGATTGGAAGCGGGACCGGAAAAAGGCCCAGCGGGTAGAGCGGAAAAAAGGCCCCTGTTTTTGATGGGCGCGCGGTTTCCGTGAGCGGCAGGTTTGTCCACCGAATTTGCTCTTTTACGAAGTTCTTTCGGAAGCAATTGCATTTTTCATAACATCGCCCTCCACCCCCGCGGTTCGCCGGGTGGGCCGGCGCACATCTTGTGCTTGACAATCATCGGAAGGCGAATATGCTATGATCGTTTTTTCAAGGTTCCATCGCCTTTTCCTTTCGATCCCGGTTGCTTCATGGGGCTTCGGCGATGCGGACATCACCATGAAACCTGTGCGCAGCCACAGACAAGGAGGAGCGGACGATGCGGGTACTGGTCAGCGACAACCTCGGGGATATTGGCGTGAAGATGTTCCAGGAGGCAGAAGGTATTGCGGTTGATGTGAAAACCGGGTTGACTCCCGAGGAACTGAAAGACATTATCGGTGCGTATGACGCCCTGGTCATTCGAAGTGCCACGAAGGTGACCGAAGACCTTCTGGCGGCGGCGAAAAAACTCAAGGTGGTGGGACGTGCCGGTATCGGCCTGGACAATGTGGACATTCCCGCCGCCACAAAGCGGGGAATCGTGGTCATGAACACGCCGGGCGGCAATGTGGTGACCACCGCCGAGCACACCCTCGCCATGATGTTGTCCCTGACCCGCAACATCCCCCGGGGGACCGCCACCCTCAAGGCCGGAAAATGGGAGAAGAAAAAACTCCAGGGGCGGGAGGTTTTCAATAAAAACCTCGGCATCATCGGTTTCGGAAAGATCGGCTCCATCGTCGCCGATCGTGCCCGGGGTCTTAAAATGCGTGTGATCATCTATGACCCTTTCGTGACGCCCGAGCAGATTCAAAAGGCCGGTTTCGAGGCGGTCAGCCTGGAAACGCTGTACAAGGAAGCGGATTATATCACGGTCCATGTGCCCAAGCTGAAACCAACGGCGGGCATGCTCAACAAGGCGGCTTTTGCCCAGATGAAACCAGGGGTGATGGTCATCAACTGCGCCCGGGGCGGCATCGTCAACGAGGCCGATCTGTATGACGCCATCAACGAAGGAAAGGTGGCCGGTGCGGCCCTGGACGTGTTTGAAAGCGAACCGCCGGGGGACCACCCTCTTCTGTCGCTCGACCGGGTGATCGCCACGCCCCACCTGGGCGCCTCCACCCTGGAAGCCCAGACCAACGTGGCGGTGGCGGTGGCCGAACAGATTATTGACTTTCTGCTGACCGGCACCATTCTCAACGCCGTCAACGCGCCTTCGGTGACCGGCGAGCTGCTGGAAAAACTCCGCCCGCTGCTTTACCTGGGAGACCGCATCGGATCGTTGCAGGCCCAGTTGATCGATGGCCCCATCGGGGAGGTGCATGTCGAGTATGTGGGGGAATTCTACGGATTGGACTTGTCGCCGGTGACCACGGCCATTCTGAAGGGGTTGTTGACGCCCATCGTCAAGGACGATGTGAACTTCGTCAACGCCCAGGTGCTGGCCAAGGAACGGGGGATCAAGGTCAACGAGGCCACCCAGCCCACGGTGGAAGACTATTCCAACCTGATTACGGTCCGGGTGGTTGCAGGCGAGAAAACCCATTCGGTGTCCGGCACAATATTTGGAAAGAATGACGCCCGGATCGTGGTGATCAATAATTTCCGGCTCGAAATGATTCCCGAGGGCCATCTGGCCCTCATCCACAATGTGGACATCCCCGGCTCCATCGGGGAGATCGGTACCACCCTGGGCAAATACGGTGTGAACATCGCCCGGATGCATGTGGGCCAGGAGGAGGACGGGCAGCGCAATATCATCTTCCTCCAGGTGGACACGCCCATTACCCCGGAGGTGGTGGCGGAGCTGAGCCGACTGAAAACTGTTAAGCGGGTTACGCCGCTGGAGTTTTAACCGAAGACGCTTTCGAACAGGGGGGGACATGCCTGAAGAGGAAAAAGGGTTTGTGATCAAGGACAAGGACGCCGGGCAAGACAAGGCCGGCGCGGCCCCGGCATCTTCCGAGGAAACGACCTTGCCGGTTCTGGACTTTTCCACCTTTGTGATGTCGCTCAATGCGTCGGCGTTGGTGCACTTGGGGCTCATTGACGATCCCGGGGCCGGGAAGAGGGTGAAAAACCTGCCCTTGGGAAAGCAGACCGTGGACCTGCTGGGAATGCTGCAGGAAAAAACCAGGGGAAACCTGACCACGGACGAAGAAAAATTGTTGCAGGGCATTCTCTACGATCTGAAGATCGCATACGTACGACAGAAGAAACAGGGGTGATTGCCGGCGTGGTGCTTTCCGGCCGGCCGCACAAGCCGCTACGCCGGAAACCGGGGGATGGATGAAGCTGCTTTCGCCCGCGAAAATAAATTTTTTTCTCCAGGTGACCGGCCGGCGGCCGGATGGGTACCACACCCTGTGCAGTCTCATGTGCGCCGTTGGTATTTTCGATACCGTCACCTTGGCGTTCGGGGGGGCGGAAACCCGGGTGACGTGCAATGACCCCCGGGTGCCGTCCGGGGCGGACAATATCGCCTGGAAAGCCGTGGCGTTGTTTTTCGATACGCTGGCGCAACAGGGGAAGCGCCGGCATATGCCCGTCTCGGTTACCATCGACAAGCAGATACCCGTCGGTGCCGGGCTCGGCGGCGGCAGCAGCAATGCCGCCACCGTGTTGGCCGGGCTCAATGCGAAGTGCGGCCGCCCCTTCTCCCGGGAGGCGCTTCTGGATATGGGCGGGCGCCTGGGTGCCGATGTTCCGTTCTTTCTCTACGGCCGAAACGCATGGGCTACGGGCATCGGTGACCGGCTCTCGCCCGCACCGCCCATTGCGCCGTTGCGGCTGGTGATTGTTTATCCCCAGGCGGCGGTATCCACCGCTGCTGTCTATAAAAACCTCAATTTGGCATTGACAAAATGCGAAAAAGAAAATAGACAGAACCTTTTTGACGGCGGGGGTTTTGACCCGGTGGCGGGGTTGCGGAATGATCTGGAATCGGTCGCCGTTTCCATGTGTCCGGCGATTCGGACCGCAAAGGAGACGCTGCTTTCCTGCGGAGCGGACAGCGCCATGATGTCCGGCAGCGGCTCTTCGGTTTTCGGTGTTTTTTTCAACGGCCGGGCCGCCGCATCGGCAGCAGACAAGGTGTCTGCGCGGCACCGCCGCTGGCGGGTTTTTTTGACTGAAGTGCTCGATTCGTTTCGCCATTGTTGCTGACAGGTTGCCCGGATCCGTCAAACGAGCGACTGTTTATAAATTATTGGGGCGTCGTCAAGCGGTAAGACACAGGATTTTGGTTCCTGCATTCGGAGGTTCGAATCCTCCCGCCCCAGCCATTTTTTTCGGCTGCGGGATGACGACCGAAAACCGGCAGACATCTGGTGAGAAGGAAGAGCAGATGAACGACCTGATTATTTTTTCCGGAAATTCCAATCCCGCGCTCGCCCAGCGCATTTGCAGCTACCTGGACATGCCCATCGGCGCCGCGAAGGTCAAGCGGTTCAGCGACGGGGAGATCCGGATCGAGATCGATGAAAATGTCCGCTCCCGGGATGTTTTTATCATTCAATCCACCTGCTGCCCGGTCAATGACAACCTTGTGGAGTTGTTGCTGATGATCGACGCCATGAAGCGTTCGTCGGCCAGCCGTATTACGGCCGTGATTCCCTATTACGGGTATGCGCGGCAGGACAAGAAGGTCGCTCCGCGGGTGCCCATCAGCGCGAAGCTGGTAGCGGATCTTTTAACCACGGCCGGGGCCGACCGTATCATCACCATGGACCTGCATGCCGGTCAGATTCAGGGGTTTTTCGACATCCCGGTGGACAACCTGTTCGCCGCGCCGGTCATCCTCAAGTACATGAAAGAGCAGTTTGACAACAACCTCGTGATCGTGTCTCCGGATGCCGGGGGGGTTGAGCGGGCAAGAGCCTTTGCCAAGCGTCTGAACGCCGGGCTCGTGATTGTGGACAAACGGCGGGACGCCCCCAACAAGGCCAAGGCCATGACGGTGATCGGCGATGTAGAGGGAAAAATCGCGGTGGTGCTCGACGACATGGTGGATACCGCCGGCACCCTTACCGAAGCGGCCTCCGCCTTGGTAGAGAAGGGCGCCATGGAGGTGCATGCCTGCTGTACCCATGCCGTGCTGTCGGGTCCGGCGGTGGATCGCATTCGCAATTCGGAAATCAAGCAATTGGTGGCAACCGATACGGTTCCCCTCAACGGCAATGCCGAAACCCTGGAAAAGGCAAGGGTGCTCACCATCGCCGACCTGTTCGGAGAGGCCATTGTGAGAAGCCACCAGGGAGACTCGGTGACATCACTTTTCGTGTAGCCAGAACAGTGGCTACAAGGAGGAAAACCTTTGAAATTCGCAGAACTGACCGTTAATAAACGTACCGGCAGGGGCAACGGCCCGGCCCGGCAATTGCGCCGTGAGGGCATGATTCCCGCTGTCATTTACGGCCCCGGCAAGGACGCGGAAATGCTTTCTGTGCCCACCCATGAGCTGGAGTTGCTCCTCAAGCGCAGCCGGTCCAGCCAGATGCTGTTCAACCTGACCGTCAAAGGCGCGGAGGGGACGGTGCGCCCCGCCATGATCAAGGACCTGCACCGGGATCCGCTGTCCCATGCCCCGCTGCATGTGGATTTTTACGAGTTCGACCCGAGCAAAAAGATTCATGTGAACGTTCCGGTGGTCCCCAAGGGCAGGGCCGAAGGCGTCGAAATGGGCGGCATGCTCCAAGTCATCCGGCGGGAACTGGAAGTCCTGTGCCTTCCGGGCCAGATTCCGGATGCCGTGGAAATAGACGTGACCGGGCTGCAGATCGGTGGGGCCATCCATGTGCAGGACATTTCCCTGCAAGGCGGTCTTGAAATCCCCCACGAAGTGAATTTCACCGTTATCACCTGTCTGGGCCACAAAGCGGAAACCGAGGAAGAAGGTGAAGAGGGCGCCGCCGAGGAAACCACCGCGGCGGAGGCCTGATGCGCTCCGGCGCGTTCAGCTGAAAACAGGTCAGGATAAAAGAGGATGGTGCGTACGGAGCGGCGATTGGTGGTGGGGCTTGGAAACCCCGGGAGCGAATACAGCCGAACGCGCCACAATGTCGGGTTTATGGCGGCGGACCGCATCGCCGCCGATTTTTCGATTCCTTTGCTGAAGAACAAATTCACCCTTGTCTACGGGCAAGGTGCCATGGCGGGCGTCCCGGTGGTGATTGCAAAACCCCAGGCGTTCATGAACCTTAGCGGTCCTCCCGTCCGGAAGTTGGCGGATTATTTCCGGATACAGTGCAGAGACATGATCGTCGTCCACGACGAAATCGACCTTGCTTTTAATAAGATCAAAATTAAAGAGAAAGGAGGCGATGGAGGACACAGAGGGGTGAGATCCGTGATGGAAGCCTTTGGAGGCGATGGCGGATTTACCCGAATCCGGGTTGGCATCGGGCGCGGCATCGCCGAGACCGGAGCCCACGGGAAAGTGGTGGACCATGTGCTCGGAAAGTTCAGCGCGGCCGAGTGCCGGCAGCTCGACCAGGTTCTCGAAACATGCCGGGACGCGGTGGTAACCGTTCTTCGCCACGGTGTCACAATGGGAATGAACAGGTTCAACGGGAAATGAATCTAATCTTCAGCTTAGCTACCGGATGGAGGGAATAAATGGAAGCTGTTACGAGTAATTTGCCACTGTATTGCACATTGGTTGGAGTCGCGGGTGTTCTGTTTTCTATCATCCTGGCCGGAATCGTCAAGGCGGCACCCGCTGGAAACGAAAAAATGCAGGAAATCGCCAGCGCCATCAAGGAAGGCGCCATTGCTTATTTGAACCGTCAGCTCAAGAGTATGGGCATTGCCGGTATCATCATTTTTGCGATCATTTGGGTCGCCCTGGGATATAAAACCGCCATCGGCTTTCTCCTTGGCGCCGTGGCTTCCTTCCTGGCCGGCTATATCGGCATGCGGGTGTCGGTGCTGGCCAACGTCAGAACGGCGGAGGCCGCCAAGAAAGGCCTTGCCGCCGGTCTGTCGCTTGCCTTCAAGGGCGGCTCGGTGACCGGCATGATCGTTGCCGGCTTGGCCCTGACCGTAACGGCGGGCTATTATCATTTCACCCATGACGTGATTGCATTGGTGGCCCTGGGATTCGGCGGCAGTCTCATTTCCATTTTCGCCCGGCTGGGCGGCGGCATCTTCACCAAGGGGGCCGACGTGGGGGCGGACCTGGTGGGGAAGGTCGAAGCCGGCATTCCGGAAGACGACCCCCGGAACCCGGCCGTCATTGCCGACAACGTGGGAGATAATGTGGGTGACTGTGCCGGCATGGCCGCGGATCTTTTCGAAACCTACGCGGTAACCGCCGTGGCCGCCATGCTCATCGGACACCTGCTGTTTCCGGATGTGCCCATGGCCACGGAGTTCCCCCTGGTGCTGGGGGCCATTTCCATTATCGCTTCCATGATCGCGGTGTTTTTTGTGCGGTTGGGCAAGAGCCAGTACATCATGGGGGCCTTGTACAAGGGCATGTTCGGATCCGCCATTCTGGCAGCCATCGCCTTCTACTATGCGACCGTGAAATTGATGCCTGAGATAACCACTGTGGCCGGCGCCACCATCGCGCCGCTCTCCGTTTATTACTGCACCCTGGTGGGGCTTGTCCTGACGGTCCTAATCGTCATTATCACTGAATATTACACCGGGATTTACAACCCGGTGAAAAGCGTGGCGGAAGCCTCCACCACGGGTCACGGCACCAATATCATCGCAGGGCTCGCCGTGAGCATGCAGTCCACCGCCGCGCCCGTGCTCGCCATCTGCGCCGGCATTCTGGTGGCCCATACATTAGGCGGGCTTTACGGCATCGCCATGGCGGCCATGAGCATGCTGTCCATGACCGGGATGGTGATCGCCATCGACGCATACGGTCCCATCACCGACAACGCCGGCGGGATCGCCGAAATGGCTGAGATGGATGAAAGTGTCCGGGCCGTGACCGATCCCCTGGACGCCGTCGGCAATACCACCAAGGCCGTCACCAAGGGATACGCCATCGGTTCCGCCGGGTTGGCCGCACTGGTGCTGTTCGCCGCTTACGTGCAAGAGTTTACCATTCACGGTGCCGAGCAGAAGATTGCCTTCGACCTGTCCGATGTGCGGGTCATCATTGGTCTCTTCATCGGCGGGTTGCTGCCCTACCTGTTTGCCTCCATCGCCATGAAGGCCGTCGGGAATGCCGGCGGGGCCGTTGTGGACGAGGTCCGGCGCCAGTTCCGGGAAATTCCGGGCATCATGGAGCGCACGGCCAAGCCGGATTACGGCAAGTGCGTGGACATCGTCACCAAATTTGCCCTCAAGGAGATGTTGGTGCCGGCTCTTTTGCCGGTGGTGGTGCCGATCCTGGTGGGTCTCTTCCTGGGAAAGGTGGCACTGGGCGGCTTGCTGATCGGTTCCATCGTCACCGGCCTCTTTGTGGCCATCTCCATGACAACCGGTGGCGCGGCCTGGGACAACGCCAAGAAATACATTGAAGACGGTCATCTTGGCGGCAAGGGCTCCGACGCCCACAAGGCGGCCGTCACCGGCGATACCGTCGGGGATCCGTACAAGGATACGGCCGGACCTGCCATCAACCCGATGATCAAGATTCTCAACGTCGTGGCGCTTCTGATGGTGCCCTTGCTGATGAAACTCGGCTGAAGGCCTTGCACAAAGCCGTTTCGGCGGCTGGCGATACATTAAGGTCTCTAAAACAAAGGATTGGCGTGCGTTCCGGGCGCCAATCCTTTTTTATTGATTGTTTGCGGCGTTGGTGGTATATTAGGCAATCAATTGCAAAGGGTCGTCAGCGGTCCGACATGCGATGTGCTGTGAGATCCGGTATAAGATCTGAGAGGTCTTGGTGTCATGATGAAAGAAAAAGCAAGGGAACAGGGAGCGCAGTCGGTAGGTAACTCCCGGCCGTTCGCGGTCGGGGATCTTGCGGTGTATCCTGCCCATGGCGTTGGCCGCATCGACGCCATCGAGAGCAAGGTTATCAACGGGGAAAAACATGATTTTTACATCATGAAAATCATCGAAAACGGCATGGTGATCATGATCCCCACCTGGAACGTCGACTCCGTCGGGCTTCGGGAGGTTATCAACGCGGACGATATCCCCGAGGTATACAGCATCATGAAGGAGAACCGGGATGCCCCGGTGGACAACCAGACATGGAATCGCCGGTATCGTGAGTATATGGAAAAGATTAAAACCGGCTCCCTTCATGACGTGGCGGAGGTGTTCCGGGATCTGTACCTGCTCAAACTCAATAAAGATTTGTCCTTTGGTGAGCGAAAACTCTACGACACCGCCCAGGGCCTGTTGGTGCGAGAGCTTTCCACCGCCAAGAATACGGACGAGTCCACCATCATCGGCGAAATCGAACAGCTCTTCATCCTCGACGCACCTTCCTCCTGAAGTCGGACATGGCCTGTGAACGACAGGTGCTATTGCTTTGACATCAGTTCCGACAGGGCAGGGGCCCGGGCAGATCTGTTCATTTCCCAAATGCTGGCCGATTGCTCCAGGAGCCGCGCCGCCGATCTGATACGCCGGGGCTGTGTGCGGATAAACGATTCGGTCAAGAAGCCGGGATACCGACTTCAGGCCGGAGAGCGCGTGAGCGTAACGCTGCCGGTCCCCGCCCCCGCCGTCCATCGTCCGGAAGCCATCCCCCTCCATGTCCTCTATGAGGACGCTCACCTCCTGGTGGTGAACAAGCCCCCGGGCATGGTGGTGCATCCCGCGCCGGGACACGCCGCCGGAACCCTTGTTAACGCACTTCTATATCATTGCCGGGATCTTGGCGGCATTGGCGGTGAAATCCGCCCCGGGATCGTGCATCGGCTGGATAAAGACACCTCCGGCACCCTTGTGGTGGCCAAGACGGAACCTGTGCTGAACCACCTGGCTGCGCAGTTTAAACACCGAAAGGTTCAAAAGATATATCGTGCGATCGTGTTCGGGCAGGTCGAAAAGGCCGAAGGGGAGATCACGCTTGACATCGGGCGGCATCCGGTACACCGCAAACAGATGTCCGTGCGTTCCCGCCGATCGCGAACGGCCCATACCCGTTGGGTGGTCTCCAGGCGACTGTCCGGCGCAACACTTCTCGACGTGCACCTGATGACCGGCCGTACCCACCAGATCCGCGTGCACCTTGCCGCCATCGGCCACCCCATTGTGGGGGACGATGTCTATGGGGGGCGAAAGGCTGGTCAGCGGCTCGGCAGCCTCTTTCCCGGTAGACCTTGCCGGGAGGTCGTCGCCCGTCAGATGCTTCACGCATGGCGCCTCGGGTTTGAACACCCGGAGACCGGTCGGAAAATGGCCTTTGAAAGCCCGCTTCCGACGGATATGGCAACCGTCGTGAACCTGATTGCACGGGCCCCCCACCAAACGATGGTCGGCCAAGATATTCTGCCCGAAGGCCAGAGTTGACGGCTGAATCGATAACGTAACCATGCTGCTCCAAGGAACGCGCAAAAAGCCGCGTGCCCTGAGCAGCCCGTTATGTGTAGACAGTATTTGAGATAGAGGGGATAGTTCGGCCAACCGAAAGCCCTATTCCGCAAGGGTTTCCCCTCCTTACTTATGCGGGCCGTCCGGCGGAGGGTGGCGAAATGAAACTTTCGAAAACAGGATCTTTTCTTGTAAACACCCTCTTGATGATTACGACAGGGTTAATATCAGGGTGGCTAATAATGGAAAAATTTTTTATATCTTCAATAACGGCTTGCGTATCTGGCATCTTGTTAATTCTATTTTTCAGATTACCCTTACGTTGAGCTTTGCGCAAGTGAATAGAGGTGCGACCAAAAAGAGCCTTTCTGGTTCACATCAAGTATCCTAGGAGGTTTACTTGGCTCCAAACAAAAATGTCGATATCAAAGGGAGCGTTGCGGAGGCGCTTCGTATACGGCAAGAACGGGAAAAAGGTTATCGGGAACGCGCGCTCAAGCTTTTTCCCAAAATTTGCGGGCATTGTGGGCGAGAATTCAGTGGAAAGCGGTTACGCGAACTCACAGTACACCATAAAGATCACAACCATGACAATAACCCGCTCGATGGAAGTAACTGGGAATTGTTGTGTATTTATTGCCATGAAAATGAACATGCCCGTGACCAAGTTGCCGATGCGTATGCTGCCGGGTCTGACGATGAAGCCTCGGATAATAATTTCAGCCATAATCCTTTTGCAGCGTTAGCAGACTTGATGAAAAATAAGAACAAAACATGATGGGGATGGAATTTCTCTATCATAAATTGCCCGCGTGGTTGCTGGAAAAGTTGCAATGAGGCGGCGTCGTGATTGATCGCAAAGAAAAGGGGGCACGGGCGGTGAACCGCGTGTGCCCCCACTTGGTGTGGCTGTTTGGTTTGTAAGGCGAGCGGCTGTCAGCTTTCTGCGCCGACGGTCTTTGCGTCCGGGTTGTAGCAAAGCCGGCAGCAGGAGAGGCAGCGGTTCGATTCCCGGAGGGCATCGGCTTCGCTGATCACCAGGTCCGCTTCCACAAAGGACTTGATTCTCTCGGCAACAGGCAGTTCGGGCATCGGTGTCCGGCTGATTTTATTGACGCCCGGCACTGTTTTAAACAGGGATTCCGGGATGTGTTTTTTTCTCAGGCTATCGGGCACCGGGACGACATTTTTCTCTTCGGACAGGTACTGATGCATGGCGCGGGCGGCCCTCCTGCCGCCGCCGATGGCTTCGACGACCAAGGAAGCGCCGGTGTACGCATCACCTGCGGTGAAAATATGAGGAATGCTCGATTGGAGGAGTTCCGGATCGGCATCGATGGTACTCCAGCGGGTGGTGTTGAGTTGATCGGTCAGGTGTTCGTCTTCGATGAAGGCCACATCCGGGCCCTGACCGATGGCGGTCACCAGCATGTCGATCTCCAGGCGGGTTTCCGACCCCTCGATGGGCACCGGACGGCGCCGGCCGCTGGCATCGGGTTCGCCCAATTCCATCTTCAGATATTCAAGCTGGACGACCTTCCCGTCGGCGTCGCCGATCACCCGGACCGGGGCCGCCAGGAAATGGAAGGTGACGCCCTCGTGTTCCGCCGCCTCGATTTCCACCATGTTGGCGGGCATTTCCGCCCGGGTTCTGCGGTAGACAATGGAAACGTCCTCGGCTCCGAGGCGGATGAGGGTCCGCACGCAGTCAATGGCCGTGTTGCCGCCGCCGATGACGGCGCACCGTTTGCCGATGGGGAACTTTTCGACAGGTCTTCCCGCCTGCTGGTGAACGGCAAACCGGGTCAGAAAGTCGATCCCGGTGAAACACCCGGCCAGGTTTTCCCCTTCCACGTTCAGCTTGTAATCCTTCCAGGCGCCCACGCCGAGAAAGACGGCATCGAAGCCGTCGGCTTTCAGGGCGGCGAGGGTGACATCCTTTCCGAGTCGGACGTTGGTTCTGGCCTCGATACCGAGGGCCAGGATGCCGTCCACTTCCCACTTGAGAACCGCTTTGGGGAGCCGGTATTCGGGGATGCCGTACCGGATCATTCCCCCCAGTTCCGGCATCATGTCGAAGATGGTCACCTGGTGCCCCAGGCGCCGCAGGAAGTAGGCGCAGCTGAGCCCCGCCGGCCCGCCACCGATCACTGCAACCTTTTTTCCGGTGTCCGGGGCGCAGGCAACGGGAAGGCGGTTGCCGGAATTCATCTCATAGTCCGCCACGAACCGTTTGAGCTGGTTGATGGACACGGGCGCGTCCTCGATATCACGGCGGCAGTAATCCTCGCAGGGATGCGGGCAGACCCGGCCGCAGGCCAGCAGCAGCGGGTTGCGCTCCCGGATGGTGTGTACGGCGCCCCGATAGTCTTTTTCGCGGATCTGGGCGATGTAGCGGGGGATATTGATTTCCGCAGGGCAGGTCTGCTGGCAGGGCGCCAGCGCGTCGGGCATTCGGTTGAATTCCAGCAGGCGTTCGCTCATGGTCCGCACCGTTAGGATTTCCTTCGGGCAGGCCGTTTCACAGGCGCCGCAGCCGACGCATTTGCTTTCGTCGATTACGGGAAAGCCGTTTTCTCCGATGTGAACAGCGTCGAACTTGCAGGACCGCACGCAATCGCCCAGGCCAAGGCAGCCGATGCTGCACACGCGCTTGCCTCCGTAAAAGGCGGCAAGTGCCCGGCAGCTGTCGATGCCGAGATAGAGGTAGTGATCTTCGGCGCGGGTTCCGCCCAGGCAGTAGTTCTTGGAGCGGCGGGGCTCTGCGGTGCCGGGATCCACGCCCATGACCGCCGCCACCTCCAGCACCGCCTCCGTATCTGCAATGACGCAGACATTGGGCGGTGCCTTTCCCGAAACAACTGCCACGGCTGCGGCGGAGCAACCAGCGAAACCGCACCCGCCGCAGTTGGCGCCTGCCAGAAACCCTTCGACCTGGCCGATGCGGGGATCTTCATATACGTAGAATATTTTGGACGCGGCGCTCAAGACAATGCCGCACAGCCCCCCGATGGCGGACATGGATAGAATCGCTTCGAGCACGGAAGAATCCTTTCAGAAAATAACGGTTACACCATTCCCTTGAAAGCGAAAAACGTCAGGGAGAGAATGCCTGCGGTCACAAGCGCGATGGATGTGTCCTGCAACGGTTTGGGGACCCGTGCCAGCAGAATGCGTTCCCGGAGGCCGGCAAAAATAATCAGGGCGAGTCCAAAGCCGACGGCGAAGCTGAAAGACGCCACCAATGTCTGAACGAAGGTGTATTCCTTGTCGATGTTGATGACGCAAGCGCCCATGACGGCGCAGTTGGTGGTGATCAGGGGCAGGAAAATGCCCAGACCGGCATACAGGGTGGGGATGCTTTTTTTCAAAAACATTTCGACGAACTGCACCAGAGAGGCGATGACAAGGATAAACGCAATGGTTCTGAGGTAGACAAGTTCCAGGGGCACCAGCAGATACGTGTAGGTGACCCAGGTGATCACGCCCGCCATGACCAGGACGAAAACCACCGCCATGGCCATGCCAACGGCGGTTTCCATTTTTTTGGAGGTGCCGAGAAACGGACAGTTCCCGAGGAACTGGGCCAGCAGGATATTGTTGACGAAAATGCAGCTGATTGCCAGTACAAGGAGGTCGCTCATTATCCCATTCTCCTATTTCTTGCCCACAAGATTCATGAGGCACAGCATCAACCCCAGGCAGACGAAGGCGCCGGGTGCCTGCACCATGAAGGCAAAGGGCTGGTAGGAAGCGCCGAAGACATGCTCGAATTGCACGCCTTTGAAAACCGTCAGGTTGCCGCTGCCGATCAACTCCCGGATGGCGCCCAGTGCGGCAAGGGACAGGGTGAACCCGATACCGATGCCCAGGCCGTCGGCCATGGAGGGCAGGATGGCCCGCTTGGAGGCGAACGCTTCGGCCCGCCCCAGTACGATGCAGTTGACAACAATCAGCGGAATGAACACGCCGAGGCTGGTAAACAGGGTATAGGCATAGGCTTGCATCAGCAGTTCCACCACGATAACGAAGGTGGCGATGATGATGATGAAACAGGCGATGCGGACCTTGGCCGGGATGACTTTCCGCAGCAGCGACACCAAGATGTTCGAGCACAGCAGGACGAAGGTGGTGGCCAGGCCCATACCGATGCCGTTGAACATGGTGGTGGTCACGCCCAGAACCGGGCAGAGGCCAAGTACCAGCCGAAACGGTGGGATTTCTTTCCACAAGCCCTTGGTGAATTCTTGCGCGATGGATTTGGCCATATCGTTTCCTCTTAGTTGGAGATGTCTTTCAGTTTATCCTGCAGTTGGGGCTTGATGGTTTCGAAAACCGCCTGGGCCTCTGTGGCGGCGGCGCATACGGCCCGGGAGGTAATGGTGGCGCCGCTCAGGGCGTTGATCTCTCCGCCATCCTTTGTGACTTGCACCGGTTTGTCAAGGGGGTGGCCTTTGAACTGTGCTGCAAAGCCGGGATCCTCCTTGGCGTTGGCGCCCAGGCCCGGTGTTTCCTTGTGGGTGGTGACGCCGAGACCGTAGATTTTCTCTTCGGCCAGATCAATGGCCACCATGACGCCGATGTCGTCCCCATAGCCCTTTCCCTTGACTTCAAAGGCGACGGCTGTGGGGGTGCCATCGAAAACGGCGGGAAAGACGATGCGTTCCCCTGCGGCATCCGGCACCTTGAAGCGGTCGGTCACCGGATCGTTGTCGGCGCCCTCGAATAATTCGCGCAGCGCCGGGGCCTTGACGAGTTCCAGCTCCTGCTTCTCAATGGTATCCTTGGTGCCTTCCCGCAGCGCAGCGAGCAGCCCGCCGGACAAAGCGCTGAGGAATGTCAGCACCACCACCATTTTGATCATTTCTTTCATGGTTACGCTACCTTTCCGATCGCCTGGGGCCGGATCTTATCCAGCAGGGGATTGATGCAGTTGATGAAAAGAATCGCGAATACCACGCCGTCCACATGGGCGCCGATGTTTCGGATCAGCACGGTCATCAGGCCCCCCACAAGTCCGTAGACGAGCATGGGCACGGTGTTGACCGGTGAGGAGGCGTCTTCCGTGGCCAGGAAGAACGCGCCCATGAGCGTATAGCCGGAAAGCAGATGAATGGCGGGCCCGGCGAAGCGGCCGGCATCGGCCAGGTGAAAGCCCCATGCGCAGACCACGATGCCCGCCAGAAAAGATGCGGCGATCTCCCAGCGGATGATGCCCCGGAGGATCAGGTATACGCCCCCCGCCAGGAGGGCCAGACCGCATCCGGTCCCCAGGGCGCCGATTTGTTTTCCCAACAACAGGTTCATGACCGTGAATTGATCCGCGGCCCCGGCCCCGAAATGTTTGACGGCACCCAGGGGGTAAGCCAGGGGGAAGGAAAAGTCGTAGGTAATCAGCATGCCGTCAAAATCAAACCGGTGCGGATAAGAAACCATGAGGATGGCGACGGCCACCATCACCGGGTTGAAAGGGTTGCCGCCGATGCCGCCGAATATTTCCCTGCCGAGGACCACGGCCAGAAAGGTGGCGATCAGCACGGTCCACCACGGCATGGTGGCCGGCAGGAGCAAGCCGATGGTCAGCCCGATGACGGCGCTGGTGCCGTCCCCGATGGCCACCGGGCGCCGGGCCACGCGTTTAAACGCCGCTTCCCAGAGCATGGCCGTCGAGACGGCCATGCAGAGCACCCCCAGGGCCGGCAGGCCGTAGCGGAAGATGCCGGCCAGGGCCGCGGGCA
Organism: Desulfobacterales bacterium; assembly: GCA_963678885.2. Lineage (GTDB taxonomy): Bacteria > Desulfobacterota > Desulfobacteria > Desulfobacterales > JAFDDL01. Next base: position 375,791 of record CAXXFG010000005.1, read on the forward strand.
GCAGTGCCAGCAAGGTATGGATGCTTCTTGCGGTGATGGTCCTGCCGGAGTGAATGAAAGGCGCGTGGGAGACAATGAGCTTGTTGCGGCTAAACATGGACGGCCTCCGCTGCTTGGGTTCGTTTCAGTTCATGGGTGGCCAGCCGGATGTATTGAAAAACAGGAATGCCGGCCACGCACACATAGCTGCACAGCCCGCAGCCGATGCAGCTGTGCAGATCATAGAGGGCGGCGGCGTCTTGGTAAGCCCCTGCTTCCAGGAACCTGACCAGCAGGTTGATGGGGATTTGAGCGGGGCATGCCCGGATGCATTCGCCGCAATTGATGCAGGGTGTGTCCGATATCGGTGCGATCGCCGCACTGTCCTGGAGAACGATGGCGTCGGTGTCGGGGCAGACGGGGTGCATGTCCGAATAGACGGCGGCACCGGTCATGGGGCCGCCGAAGATGAGACGGTCCCGGTCGGCCAGGCGTTCCCCCACGGCGGCGAGGATATCTTTGACGGGGGTGCCGAGTTCCACCTCCAGAAGAAGTTGCCGCCCGTCCTTGTGGATGAAGGTCAATACCTTGCGGGTGGGGAGCTGTTTTTCCGACAGCGCCGTTCCAAGGGACGCAACGGCTTCGGCCGTGAAGAAGGCCACGCCCTGGGTTTCCGGGGTGCTGCCGGCTGGAACGACGGTGCCGAGCACGTCTTTCATAATCATTTGGGGGAAGGCGGAGGGATACCGATTGTCCACGGCGACGACGGTGGCGCCCAGCTCTCCGTGTCCCTGCACCCTGTCCCGCGCGACGGCCAATACTATTTTTTCGACCCCCGTGAGCGTTTTGAGGGCGTGGATGCCGGTCTTGAGCATGTCGGAGCGGGTGGCGATGATCCGACGTTGGGTGGCGACCATCAGATCCTTGTCCATGCCCAGGATCACGATGGTGTGGATGCCATGATCCGGTGCGGTAAAGGGGGCGAAACAAGGCGCTCCCGGAAGGGCTTCGAGAAAGGAACGGGCCCGGGCGATGTCCGCATCGCCGGCCGCCTGTTCCCAGGTGTCGTCCCGACCGGCCTGCCCGGCGGCCTCCACGGTGACCGCGGTGTATGTCCGGCCGTAATCGCCGGTAAAGGGGCTGACCGCGACAACCGCGCCGCAGATACCTGCGACGGCATAGCCCCGGCCGGCATCCGGCACATGGAGCCGCTGACCGGTCTTTACGGGGTCGCCGGATTTGACGGGGGCGCCGTCGGTCGTGCCTGCGTCTACGGGCAGGTGGGGAATCAGATAGACCGCGCGTGCGGGGGGGGGCAGGCGCGTGATGTCCGATGCGGTTTCAATGGCCGGTGGATAGACAATTTGCGGCTTTTTAAATCCGAAAAACGGGTTCCCATTCATGGTTCAACCTATTTTTATAAGAGTCGTGACGGTTAAGGCGCCCGAAAAACGGGGCGCCGTGAACGGCCTATGGCACGTGACAGGCCAGGCATTCCACCGGTCCCGCATCGTATTCCCGATGGCAGTCGATGCATTGGGCGTGGGCGGCCTCCACGCTTTTGCTCATTTCCATCCCTTCGACATCCTCGGGATAATGGCAATCCAGACAGGCCGCGGGAACCGGCTCGGCATCGGTGGGCGGCTGGTGGCAGTCGCCGCAGGCACGAAGATCCGTATCTTCGCCCCCGGGATGGTGGTGGCAGTCCTGGCAGGAAATACCATACCGCTCGGGTGAGAAATGCGCTTTGTGGTCGAACATGACCTTACCGGTCAGGCTGCGGTACATAATACGGAGGGGTTTCTCCGGCGGCTTGGCCGGGGGCGCGGCGTAACTTAGGATGCCCACGAAAAGAAGCGCTGCCGCCACAGTGTAAGCCAGCTGAAGAGTTTTTCTTGGTTTCATTTCAGTATGATCCTCTGTGGGTTGAGGGCTAACCGCAACTGTCACAAATCCAAGGAAAAACAGCTACCACACCCGTCTTCAGCTTTCAAGTGGTTTTTTTTGTGGACGGAAAATGTGATGGGGCGGCGCTGAAAGAGGGGATGCGGATAAAACGATTGACAAGGGGTGGTTTTTTATATATCCATTACGCATAATCTGCCTGAAGCATGGCCAGGAGCTTTTTTCCTCGGCCATTTTTTTGTGAATAAACGGGGGAGGTGATATCAATGATTTGTACAACGATTCGAAACGGCCAGGAATGCCCTTTTATGACGGCCAAAGGCTGTGGATACAAGGGAGGCGCGTGCTGCGCGGTGGTGGAAGCGTGCAGCGGATGCGGCCGCAGCCAGGAGTTTGAAAGCGGCTGGTATTGTACGGCGTGCCCGGATCCTTCCGTGAAATGGAAGAACGGCAACTGCAACCTTGCCACTCACATCCAGGCCGAGGTGGCGGCCAGCAAGCAGAAAATCAATCCGCTCAAGGCTTCCAAGCGGGCTCATAAAAAGAAATAGCACTGACCGGACCTTCCGCCCCGCCCTTCCAGGGCGGGGTTTACCCCCCCCATGGCCGTTTCACGCGGCCTTTTTCCGCCGCCGCTTCCTTTATGGAATGCGCCAGCGGATGCCTTTTCGGGGCTTTCCGCAGATTCCCCAAAGATCTTGACAGCCCTGGTGTTTTTATATAGCGTTGACACCCTGATGGACCCCGCATTCCCATAAACGGCGTTATTCTGGAGAGCAGCCGCTGCAAAACCAACCAAGAGAAGAAAATATCCTGAATTTCAGACACCAACCCGTCAGACGGAGTATTTAATGGGCCCCCAAGATTTAGACCTCATCCATATGGTTCGAAACGCCAGCCCGGTGGTGCAGTTCGTGTTGTTTCTGCTGCTGTTTTTTTCCGCGTCCTCCTGGGCCATCATTGTCACCAAATATCTCTATATCAGGAAGGCTTATCGTCAATCCGAGGTGTTCACCGATTTTTTCTGGGAGAGTCGGGATTTTTCCGAGGCGTTCGTCAAGGCCAAGGAGTTGACCGGTAGTCCCGTCGCCCGGATGTTTCGCATCGGTTACAGCGAACTCAAGCGCCTGAGCCAGTCGAGTGCCGCCCGGGAACGTCAGAAAGCGGCACCGGGGGCTGTGGCCGGCCCCATGGAGAACCGGTTCGTGGGAACCGACAATATCAAACGGTCCCTGCGGCGCGCGACCGCTTCCGAAATCACCCGGATGACGCAGTTGGTGCCTTTTCTGGCCACCACCGGCAACACCACGCCCTTCATCGGGCTGTTCGGAACAGTATGGGGTATCATGAATTCATTTCACGGCATCGGGCTGCGGGGGTCCGCCAGTCTCGCCGTGGTGGCGCCGGGTATTTCAGAGGCCCTGGTGGCCACGGCCGCCGGCCTGGCCGTGGCCATTCCCGCGGTCATCGCCTTTAATTTTTTCATGCACAAGATACGGGTGATTGAATCTGAGATGCAGAGCTTTTCCGCTGACTTTCTCAATATCGTGGCGCGTGATTTCGTCATCGAAAAGGGGGGGGAACGATGAACGCGGGCGGCAATGGCGATGGATTGATGTCGGACATCAACGTGACGCCCTTTGTGGACGTGATGCTGGTGCTGCTCATCATTTTCATGGTGACGGCGCCCATGATGATTCAGGGGGTCGATGTGGATTTGCCCCAGGCCTCCAGTGAGCCCATGAACTCGGAGGAGGATACCCTGGTGATGAGCATTAACGCGGAAGGGCAGGTGTTCATCAACGATGTTGGGGTGACGATTGATTTCCTGGGTGACAAACTGTCCAAAATCATGGAAGGGCGCTCGAGCCGGGAGGTGTTCCTCCGGGCGGACAAACAGGTGCCCTATGGCGTGGTGGTGCGGGTCATGTCTGAGATCAAGGCCGCGGGGATCGAGAAGCTGGGCATGCTGACCGATCCCCTGGAGCAGGAAAAGGCAAGCGCATCGGACGTCTCGCCCGTATCATGAGCACTTCCCGGGGCATAATGCAACCCCGGCCGGAAAGGCGGCGGGCGGTGGATCTTTCCGGAAAACGGTTCGGTCGCGCCATGGCCTTTTCCCTGGCCGGGCATGTGCTCTTTTTTCTGCTGTGTTTCGGTATGCCGCATTGGGTGAAAGGCCCCCCCAAGGCGCCGTCCATGATCAACGTCCAACTGGTTTCCCTTGAATCGCCGGCCATGGCGGCCGCAGCGCCTTCATCCGCGCCCGCGCCTGCGCCGGCCCCCACGCCACCGGCGCCGTTCCCGGAACCGGTGGCCGTCCAGGCAAAGAAGCCTGAAAAAACCGTTCCCGTTGGGCCCAAGGCGGTGAAGAAAAAACGGTCTTTGAAAAAAAAGACATACCAGGCCGAGAAAATTGTCCGGAGCGCATTGAAAAAAGTTGAAAAGCGGGTGGAGACCGCGAAGCCGGACCCCATCCAGCAGGCACTGGACAATATCCAGGCCAGGCTCCGGAATACGGCGCCGCCCGCCCGGCAGACGTCCCGGGGCGAAGGCGGCGCCGCGGGAACCGCCGGTGTAAGGGGCGGGCAGCCGGCGTCCGATCTCAAGCAGGCGTATCAGGTGGAAGTGGCTTTTTTCATTCAGAGCAACTGGGCTTTTTCCGAGCAGTTGGCAGGGGGAGAGAAAAACCTGCAAAACGAGGTGGCGTTCAAGATCTTGCGAAACGGTGAAATCAGCGACATCTGGTTCGACCGCCGATCCGGCAACCGTCACCTGGACGATTCCGCCTACAAGGCGATCCTGAAATCGAGTCCGTTGCCACCGATTCCGGAAGGCATTCGCGAACCTTACATTACCCTGGGCCTCCGGTTCGGACCCGGGGGTGTCAATTGACATCGCCCCGCCGGGCCCGGCCCGACGGGGCCGCAACCTGAATTTCAGAGGAGTTCCATGCGTTGGTTGAAGCATATTGTGACGGGATGTGTCGTGGTGCTGTGGACGGCGAACATTGGTTTCTGCCAGAAGTCCTATGATTACATCGATATCACCAATCCCTTCCTGCGCAAGGTTCCCATCGCCGTGCCGGTATTCAAAAGCCTGACGCCGTCGGCGCAGGAGCATGCCTTCTGCCGGGAGGCGTCGGATCTTCTGGCCGAAACCCTCAAGTTCACGGGTTATTTCAATTTGATGGACCGGGAGGCCTTTCTAGAGGATCCGTCCCGGTCGGGGATCATTGCGCCCAACATCGAGTTCAAGAACTGGACGGTGATCGGAGCGGAGCTTCTGGTGACCGCGGGGGTCATGATCACCAGCGGGATTCTGGAGATGGAACTGCGTCTTTACGACACGCTCGACCAGAAGCTGATTGTCGGCAAGCGATACACCGGCCGGCCCCAGGACCAGCGCAACATCGTCCGGCGTTTTTGCAGCGAGGTGATTTTCCACCTGACCGGCGACCGGGGTATTTTTACCAGTAAAATCGCGTTCGAATCCACCGGGACGGGCCATAAGGAAATTTATGCCTGCGATTTCGATGGGTTTTCTCCAGAGCAGGTGACCCGGACCGGCGCCATTACCATGTCGCCGGCGTGGTCCTCCGACGGCCAATGGTTGGCATATACTTCCTATGCCAAGGGCAATCCCGATTTGTACATCCGGCACCTGAAAGACAACAGAGGGGCCGTGGTTGCAAAGGAGGGAATCAATATCAGCCCCGCCTGGGTTCCCGGTCAATTCGTCCTGGCCGCGGCCCTCTCCTTTGCCCGGGACAGCGATATTTACCTGTTGACCGGTGAGGGGAAAATCATTAAGAGACTGACGAACAGCAGGGGCATTGACGTGTCTCCCTCGTGGTCGCCGGATGGAAAACGCATGGCCTTTGTCTCGAACCGATCAGGCTCCCCCCAAATCTACATCAAGGAGATCGATACCGGCCTGGAACGCCGGTTGACATTCGACGGCCGGTATAATACCTCACCAAGTTGGGCCCCGAAGGGAAACAAGATCGCTTATGCCGCCCAGCAGGACGGCGTCTTTGATATCCGCGTCATCGGAGCGGAGGGAGGCGGCGCGGTCCAGTTGACCCGTGACGCCGGTAACAATGAAGGCCCGTCCTGGTCGCCGGACGGCAGCCTGCTCGCGTTTGCATCCACCCGGGAAGGCGTTTCCCGGATTTACGTGATGACGGCCTTCGGAACCGATCAGCGTCGGTTGCTCACCCTTCCCGGAGAGCAGACCAATCCGCGCTGGTCTTCCAACACGGTTCCGTAAGAGCGGGACAGGCGGAAATGAAAAATGAGGTGATGAAAATCCGGGACCGAGGACGCGTTCCCGGCGAAGGCATGATATAATCGGCTCGTGTGCCATGTTCCAACAAGATGCCACACCAGCCCAACGTACCGTCCCAAATGTGGTATTTGCGGACAATTATAAATCGGATGATAAACGGGTTGTCTCTCGAGAGGAGGAAAAAATGTCTAGAAGGGTCTGGATGGTCTTGTTTTTGCTGCTGGTGGTACCTGGATTGCTGGTAACGGCTTCCTGCGGAAAGAAAAAAACCATATCCTCCGCAGGCACGGTTTCGGGATACGATGCCGACGCCGCCGACCGGGCGCGCCAGGCAGAGGAAGAGGCGCGGCAGCTGCAAGAAGCCTCCCTTGCCGAAGAGGCCAGGCAAAAGGCACAGATGGCACAGGAGCGGTTTGTGAACGCGGATGTGTATTTTGATTTCGACAGTGCCGTTTTGCAGCCCGAGGCCCAGGCCGTCCTGGCCGAAAAGGCCGATTGGCTCAAGGCGAACGTACAGGCCCGCGCCATTGTTGAAGGGCATTGCGACGAGCGCGGCACCAATGAATACAACTTGGCGTTGGGGGATCGACGGGCCGAGAGCGCCAAGGGGTTCCTGGTGGATCTCGGGATTTCTCCGTCCAGGTTGTCCACCATCAGTTATGGGGAAGAAAAACCGGTAGATACGGGCAAGGCAGAGGCCGCCTACGCCAAAAACAGACGTGCGCATTTTGTGCTCAAGTAGCAGTCTGTCGTTCCCGCGCATTCCGACCGGTCCGGGAGCCGGCCGGAATGCGCCGTCGGTGGCGTACACTTCCTGATTCCCTACACGCGGCCTGTTCCGACGGCAGGGCCGAGCCATCTGGTTGAAAAAATGAAATCAAAAGCAATATGGGCTGTTCTGGTCTGGATGTGCTGTTCGGGATGCGCCGTGCTGTCCGGCGACCTGGAGTACCGCGTGGCGCGTCTTGAACGTGAAAACCGTGTACTGCAGGAACAACTGGCGCAATCGGAGCAGCGGGTGCAGGGGGATCAAGGTGCCCTCGGTCGGCTGCAGGCCGGTACCGCGGAAAACAGTGCGGCCATCGATGAGCTGCGTGAAACGAGCCGAGGCCTCAACGGCCGTTTGGACGAACTCGACTTCGCCCTGCAACAGGCGCGTCGTTCCACCGACGCCGGTGGGGCGACGGCGGGCATGTGCGCGCATCTTGAAACGGCGGTCCGGGAAAACGAAAAGCGGATCGGCCGGTTGGAGCATTATCTGGATTTCGAAGTTTCCCGTCAGAAAACCGATGCAACGGCTGAAACGGTGCCCGCACCTGCTACCGCTTCCGGGAAGCTGACGGATACCGAGATGTACGATGCGGCAAAGCAGGCCCTGGACCGGGGGGAATATGAGATTGCCCGGGAGAAGTTCCAGGCATTGCTGGCCGCGCATCCGGCCTCCGACAATGCGGACAATGCACAGTTCTGGATCGGGGAAAGCTATTACCGGGAAAACTGGTATGAAAAGGCCATCATGGAGTACCAGAAGGTCATCGAAAATTATCCTGACGGCAACAAGGTGCCGGCTTCCTTGCTCAAACAGGGGCTTGCCTTCTATAACCTGGACGAAAAGGCAAATGCCCGGCTGATCCTTCAGGAGATGATCAGCCGGTACCCGGATTCAAACGAAGCAAAGATCGCCAGGGACAAGCTGAAGACCTTCTGATGACGCCGACAAACTGGCTGCTGTGCGTGCAGCCCCGGTCTCTGCCCCTAAAATGGGGAGGGGCGCATGGTTAAGGTGGTCGGCATAGACCCCGGCCTTGCCGAAACCGGTGTGGGCATCATATGGGGAACGGCCGCATCGGTGGCCGGATTCGCCCATGGAACGATCCGGACCGACAAGCGCCAAGACCAGGCCCACCGGCTCGCCTGCATCCATGAACAGCTTCTGTCGGTATTGCGGGAGGAAACGCCCCAGCTGATGCTGGTGGAGGGTATTTTTTCCCTGGGGCGGTATCCCGTGTCCGGCATTTCCCTTGGCAAGGTAACCGGCGTGGTGCTTCTGGCCGGCTCCCAGGCGGCGGTTCCGGCTGTGGAAGTCCAGGTGCGGGAGGTCAAACGGGTGCTGACGGGAAATGGAAACGCCAGCAAAGACCAGGTGGAAACCGCCGTGCGCCGGTATCTGAAGTTAAGTGCCCCGATCCGGCCCTTTCATGTATCCGACGCCCTTGCGCTTGCGCTGCTTGGCATGTTCCGGTTTCAGACATTGATGACCGGATGCCGGCTGGACGGATTGCAGAACGTATGATCGCATATCTCAAAGGCACCCTGCTGAAAAAGGAAGAGGACCGTGTCCTGCTGCTTGCCGGTCACATCGGGTACGAAGTCTACCTGCCGCCCACGGTCATGGAAACCCTTGCCGACAAAGATCCGGATGCCGCGCTGTCGTTCCACATCTATTTTCACCAGACCGAGCGTCAGCCGAAACCGGTGCTGATCGGATTCAACCTGGAAGCTGAAAAGGAATTTTTCCAACATTTCATATCGGTGGAGGACATCGGCCCCCTCAAAGCCCTCAAGGCATTAACCCTGCCTGTGCGGGAAATAGCCGGGGCCATTGAGAATCGGGACCTGACAACCCTCAAACAGCTAAAGGGCATTGGGCCGCGCACGGCCCAGAAGATGATCGCCACCTTGGAAGGCAAGCTCGACAAATTCGCCGTGGCGGATTTTCAAGGGGAGGAGAAAAGGGCCGCGTCCGCGGGCCCGTCCGCCGTTTCGGAGCCGGTGCTTGCGGTACTGGTGGAGCAGCTGGGGCATAAGCGGGCCGACGCCAGGCAGATGGTGGCGGACGCCTTTCACCGCAACCCGGATATTTCCACCCCCGAAGCCCTGTTCGATGAAATTTACCGGAACGAGGAGCCCAAATGACCAACGATTTTCTGACCCGGTCGGCTCCCGCCGGCCTGGTGTCGGGGGGCTGCCTGCCCGGAGACGAAACCAGCGAATTTCTTTCCCTGCGGCCCGAGCGTCTTTCAGACTACATCGGTCAGGATGCCGCAGTGGAGACCCTGAAAATCGCCATCGAGGCCGCAAAGCAGCGGGGGGAGCCCCTGGACCATGTGCTGTTTCACGGTCCGCCCGGGCTCGGGAAAACAACCCTGGCCCATATCATCGCCAATGAGATGGGCGGGCGCCTGACCGTCACCTCCGGGCCGGCCCTGGAAAAAGGCGGAGACCTGATCGGCATTCTCACCCACCTGGAAGAAGACGACGTCCTGTTCGTGGACGAGATTCACCGGACCCCCAAGGCCGTGGAAGAGTTTCTGTATCCGGCCATGGAGGATTTTGCCGTGGATTTCGTTTTCGACAAGGGGATTCATGCCCGCAGCCACCGGTATCGGCTCAAGCGTTTCACCCTGGTGGGGGCCACCACACGGGTGGGGCTCTTGACGGCGCCGCTCCGTGACCGGTTCGGTCTGTTTCGGAACCTTGATTTCTACAGCGATGCGGACCTGGTCAAAATTACCCACCGATCCGCGCTGCTGCTGGACATCGACATCGATGGGCCCGGTGCCCTCACCCTGGCCCAGCGGTCCCGGGGAACCCCGCGCATCGTCAACCGTCTGCTCAGGCGGGTCCGGGATTATGCCCAGGTGCGGGGGGATGGTCGCATTACCCCCGATGTCGTGGGCGCGGCCCTGGGCCTGGAAGGTGTGGACGAAAAGGGGCTGACCAACCTGGACCGCCGGTATCTGTCCACCATCATTGAGTTTTATCACGGCGGACCGGTGGGCATCGAAGCCATCGCCGCCACGCTCCAGGAGGAAACCGATACCCTGGTGGACGTGGTGGAACCCTACCTGTTGAAAATCGGGTTGATCCTGCGGACCTCTTCGGGGCGGAAAGCCGCCGAGTCCGCCTATCGGCATCTGGGGCTCCCCGTTCAGCGGAAGTTATTCTGACATGGCCGTCGTTTCCCTGCTGACGGATTTCGGCGCGGAAGACGCCTATGTGGGGATGGTCAAGGCGGTGATTCTTTCCGTGGATCCGCGTGCCGTCATCGTGGATATCACCCACGCCGTCGGCCCCGGAGACGTGATGCATGCCGCCTACCTTCTCAAGACCGCATTCGCCTATTTCCCGGAAGGGGCCATTCACGTGGTGGTGGTGGACCCGGGGGTGGGGGGGGACCGCGCCATCGTGGCTTTGGAAATGGCCGGGCATTGTTTTCTGGCACCGGACAACGGGGTGTTGGGCCCGCTGATGGAAAGCACAGCGCCCGAACGGGTGGTTCGGGTGGAAAACCAGCGTTTTTTCAGGCAGCCTGTCAGCCGAACCTTTCATGGGCGGGATATTTTTGCGCCGGTAGCGGGGCACCTCTCCCTGGGGCTTGACCTGTCGGCGCTGGGCCCGCGGTGTCGTTGCGAACACATGGTGCGCTTGGCCTTCCCCTCCTGCCGTTTCGTGGATGCCCGCACCTTGGTGGGGAAAATCCTTTTTCGAGACCGTTTCGGGAACCTGATTACCAACATCGGGGAAAAAGAAATCGTTTCTGTCTGCGAAGGCCGGGCGTGCGGCGGCCTCACCGTCACGTTGGCCGGTCGGGCGGTGCACGGCCTTTCGGATCATTACGCGGCGGTTCCCTCCGGTGCGCCCCTGGCCCTCATCGGCAGCACCGGACAACTTGAACTTTCCGTTAACGGCGGGGACGCGGGCCTCTTCTTCCAGGCGGGCGTCGGCGAGACGGTGCAGGTCACATGCCGGTCATGAACACAAACCCACACCGATAAAACAGCCGCCGCCGGAGGATGTCGCCGCATCCGGGGCGGCTTCGGCCGGGGCGTCGGTGGTGGATTGTCCGGCCGGTGTTGTCGTCACAGCCGTGTCCGGTTCTGTTGTCGCCGCGGCGTCCTCATGGGGCTCCGACGTTAAAACCGGGGCTTTTGTCGGGGGCAAAGGTGGGTCTGCGATCCCGGGCGTGTTCTCAGGCAGGGGGAGGGGGGCGGTGTTTTCCACTTCGTCCGGAAAAGCGTTGTCGGTGGGCACCTCTGCATCGGGAGCGGCTGTGTCCGCCGGTGGAATTTCCGGGGAAAGATCGGAAAGCTCATCGCCACCGGCCGATTCTCCATCGGCGGGGAGGGAAGCGATGGTCCGGAAGGACATGTATGCGGACCACTGCGAGCTGTTCCCGCACTGGTCGATATGGCACGCACGCCAGGCATAGGAGGTGTCTGGAGATAGCAGATTTTCAGGCAGTTGGATCCGGGTCAGTCGAACGGCGTCGACCGCTTCAAACACCACGGGCAGGCCTGGTTCCCGGTCCGCGACCACCTGCCAGTGGGTTTCCGAATGGACCCCCGATGGGTCGTCGTCGGCAAATGCTTCAGTGACGAGTGCGGGGCGTAACGCCACATGCTCCGACTGGTCCGGAGGTGATACCGGCCAAGGGGCGCGGGGGGCATATTGCCGGTAGTCGCATTCATCGTAACGCCATTCCACCCGGTTCGAGTCGGCGCTTTCAAGGTCGTGTGCGCCATAGGCCCGGGCCACGAAACAATAGGCAACATCGCCTTCCAGATCATAGAGGGTGCAGGTGGTGTCGGTTCCCTCCCAGATGGGTTCGTAAAGAGCGTTTTCACCCCAAGCGGCATAGATACGATAACCGGTGATATCTTCGCCGGGCACCGGGTTCCAGGAAAGGGTGACCTGAGCGGCCCAGAGGGCGGCGGCATGTTGCATCACCAAGCAGCAGAAGACAAGGGGTGCTACAGAAAGCTTTTTCTTGAGACGGCGGACGACATTGGGCACGAGAAGACCTTTTCGTTTTTGATTTGAATCGTGCTGCGATTTCCCCGGGTTGAACCAGCAAAGGGTGTGCCGGATCGTAATAGGCCGAAAAAACAATGGAACATATGCTCTGCCGACGGACTTTTTCGGTAGCGTGTGCAAATATGTGACGGCCTGTTACGAAAATTGCGCACCGGGACGCTTGTTGGTGTGGGCAACCGCGGTTGAGGGCGCACATGGTCTTTTCATGCGGCACAACCGGCCCGGTTTGACTTGCGGGGCGGGCTTTGGTATTGCCACGGAACAACGGGATTCCGGCCGTTTGCTCTACCCTGTGGCGCTCCTTCCGATACGGCTGCGTTGTTCCGGTGGGCGTGGACCCGATGGTGACCCTAACCGCCGTTTGGCAACCCAATGTTCTATCACAACAGCATCAAGAAAAAGCTGATCACATGGTTCCTGTTATCCCTCCTGGTGTTTGTGGGGACCATGCTGGTTTTGTATGCCAACGTGCTTCAGATCGGTCGGATTTCGGACCGTATCGTCAGTAGGAATTACGAAATTTCTTCTGAAGCCAAAAAAATGCTTGAAGATCTTCTCAGCATGGAGGAGTACGAGAAGAAGTACCGGTTGCTGAAAAAGGAAGATTATCTTCACTTCTTTTTAGCTGCTGCGGCGGGTTACGAAAAGAGTCTCGGCGCCCTGTTGAACCTTGAAAAGAAAGGGTTTCGATTAAACGGGCCATGGAAAACGTTGCACCGGGATTTTCGGCGTGTGGCATTACCTGTGGCCTCGACGAACACGCACTCCGGCGGGGAGCGGGACATCTGGGTGCCCGAGGAACGTATCGATAACTGGATCCAGCAGATTACCGACGGCATTGCGGCCAATGACCGGGAGACCCTGTCCGCCAACCGCGAACTGAAGCGGCAGGGGCAGGCCTTTGCCCGCCATGTTCTCATCGGGATCGCCGTGTCGGGGCTGGTGGGGGCGGTGTTCGTGGTTTTTCTCACCTATTCCATGATCCGACCGCTGCGGGAGCTTCGACGGGGCATTCGGGCCATTGCGGCGGATCGAGCCGGAGAGCCGGTGCAGGTCCGTTCCGATGATGAATTCGGGGAATTGGCCCAGGCGTTCAACGAAATGTCGACCCAACTGATGGAAGAAGAGCAACTGCGCTCTGACTTCATTTCCATGCTCAGCCACGAGATCCGAACGCCGCTTACCTCCATTCGGGAGTCGGTGAGCATGATCGCGGAAGAAATCATGGGGCCCATCAACGAGCGGCAGCGAAAGTTTTTAAACATCGCCGCGGACGAGATCGGCAGAATCAGCGGATTGCTGAAATACCTGATGCAGGTATCCCGTTTGCAATCCGGGGCGCTGCCCATCAACCCCCGGCCGATCGAGACGGCCAAGTTTCTGGTCGGATGTGTCGCACGCCTTCGGCATGTGGCCGAAAAAAAACAGATCCGCATCACCACGCAGATCCCAGCGGGGTTGCCGCAATTGCTGGCCGATCCGGAGCATCTGCAGCAGGTGTTCGTCAACCTCTTGGGCAACGCCGTGAAGTTTTCCCCGCCCGGGACACAAGTTGTTCTGCGGGCCGAGACGGCTAAAGGGAAAAAGCGCGTGCTGGTCTACGTGTCGGACAGCGGTCCCGGCATCCCGGAAGACGAACAGGCGTTTGTGTTTAAAAAATACTATCGTGCCAAGTCCGTGCGAAACCACATGGACGGTGTGGGGCTGGGACTGAGCATCGCGAAACATATCGTGGAAATTCACAGGGGCGGCATTTGGGTCGAGAGCAAGGGGCGGCAGGGGACGACTTTCGGTGTGACATTGCCCGCGGCATCCTGATGTCGAAGCTGTTGCGGAAACTTATCAAATTTTCGCACGGAATAGACGGCGGGATGTGCGAGCGGGAGGGGATGAACAGTATGGATGGAAAACGGCTGGCGGGAAAGATGGGATGGGGGCGTCGAAATCAAAATTGGCTACCGTTTCGGAAAGGGGCCATTGTGTTGGCCGTGGCAATACTGTTGGCAACCTGGGGGTGTGCGCCGCATTGGATAAAAAAAGATGTTAGCGCGCACGGGGTGCAAGAGTCGAACAGCCCTTTCCACCAGGCAATGCGCTGCTTTCAAGCGGGGGATTATGCCGGGGCCCGGGCCATATTCGCGCCGCTTCGGTTTTCGGGAGATGCGATTGTCCGTCGGCAGGCGCTCTATGGACTTGCCTGCATCGGGCTGACGACGGCTGATTCCCGGGAAGCGTTCGATGCCGCCGTTGCCTTGTGGAAGCGCTGGTGCAGCCTGGCAGCCGGTACATACCAGCCGGAAGACCCCCGGATGCTGGCGGCTTTCCTGCCGGCGGCGATGCGCGAAGGCATGCACCAAACCGCAGGCCCGGATCCTTCGGCCCCCCGATCTGCCGTGGGGGGGGGCATGTTTGTCCTTTGTGAAAAGGAACGGTCGGCGTTGGCGGCGCGGTTGGCCGCCCTGGAGAAGGAGCTTCGGATGTTGAAAGCCCGGGCGACCGCGGCCAGACAAATGGAAAAGGAACTTACCACGCTTCGGGAACAGATGCGCACCATGGAGGCGATTGACCAGAAGATACAGGAAAAGAAACAGGAGATGTCCTCACCATGAACGATGCGGCGATGATAGATGATGGGGCGTGCAAGCGGACCGTTCTGATCGTGGATGACGACCCCAATGTTCTGGAGGTCTTGGGGGCCCGGCTGTCGTCCGCAGGCTACCGGACATTGAAGGCCACCCGGGGATTCGATGCGCTGCGCCATATCGAGCGCGATGCGGTGGATGTCATGATCTCGGACGTAAAGATGCCCCATATGGGCGGCGAGGAGCTGTTTAAAGAGGCCCGGAGCCTCTGCCCGCACCTTCCGGTTGTTTTCCTGACGGCGTACGGTACCATTCCGGATGCGGTTTCCGCCGTCAAATCGGGGGCCGCGGATTATCTTGAAAAACCATTTGACGGCCGGGAGTTGGTGCGCCTCATCGAGCGGGTTGCCGGTGGATCGCCGGGCGACAGCGACACGGAGACACCAGCAGTGGAAGACGGGATTTTCTTCCGCACCAGGAGTCCGGTGATGAAAGCCCTGTATGGCCAGGTGGAGAAAGTGGCCGGTTCCGATGTCAATGTCCTGATCCTCGGGCAAAGCGGGGTGGGAAAGGAGCGCATCGCCCAGATGTTGCACCGGCTCTCTCCCCGCCAGGGGGGGCCCATGGTGGTGGTGGATTGCGGGGCCACGCCGTCCAATCTGCTGGAAAGCGAGTTGTTCGGTCATGTGCGGGGGGCGTTCACCGATGCGATCCGGGACCGCAAGGGCCTCATCGAATCCGCGGACGGCGGCACCTTGTTCCTCGACGAGGTGGGCAATATCTCTCCTGAAATGCAGGTGCGCCTGCTGCGCTTTCTCGAGGATCGCAAGATCCGCAAGGTGGGCAGTCTCAAAGAACAAATGGTGGACTGCCGCATCATTGCCGCCACCAACGCCAATTTGAGAACCGACATGGAAGCCGGCCGGTTCCGGGAGGATCTCTATTACCGGTTGCGGGTGGTGGCCCTTGAGGTGCCCAGGCTCAAAGACCGGCGGGAGGACATTCCCTCCCTGGCGGGGCATTTTGTTCGGGCATTTTGCGCGCGGCATAAATTGCCGCCCCTGCGGGTGCAGCCGGACGCCGTCCACAGGCTTTCACAGTACGCCTGGCCGGGCAACGTGCGGGAGATGAAAAACGTCCTGGAAGCGGCCGTTGTGTTCAGTAAGAACGGACGCCTCACAGCGGAGGATCTGGTTTTCCCGGATGGATGCGACGGGCCCGGGCTGCCGCCGGAGGCGATGCCGGAAAGCGACGGTTTTTCTTTGGAGGAAAACGAGCGCAACGCCATTTTGCGGGCCTTGCAGAAAACCGGCGGTGTTCAGAAAAAAGCGGCGGAACTGCTGGGCATCAGCAGACGCGCCATTCACTACAAAATAAAAAAGCACGCCATTCGGGTTTGACTCCCAAGCGGGCGGTCGATGCGATGTTGCGCCTCGGGCGCCGTGGCTCAATTGTCTCCGAAGGGGAGCTTGAATCCCTTGGGCAGGGAGAAGGGCGGCATGCCGCCGTCTTCCGGCATGTCCGATTGGTCCGCGTCCATTTCCGCGTCCTCTCCCGTCATGAACAGGCCGATCATGCTGTCGACTTTTCGATAGCCATCGGGCAGTTCGAAATGCCGGTCCGCAGGCGCCTTTTGCAGAATATTGCGAAGCTCCGTAACCACGCCGTCCTGGGACCGGCTTCGCAGGGGCATGTCGAATTTGTCGGATATCCAAAGGGTGGTGGTTGCCGTGTTGGTAAACCCCATCACCGTGACGGTGGTGCGTACCTGCTTCTTGGTGCATGGGAAGCCGCTGACCGTCTCAGTGCCCAGGATGGTTTCGTCCTGGTTGTGGTCCATGTCCTGCATGAGTTTCTTCAGCTCATCTTCTTTGAAACGGTCCTCATAATAGGTTTTGGCCGTTGGATTGAGCATCCAGTGGCGGTCCAGGTCTTTGCGGAAAATCATGACCATGGCACCCTGGGACTCCGGCATGTGCACGTCCATGCGCATCCGGTCCGGGCGCATGTAGACCTTGCCCTGGTTGACCGTGGCGCCCTTGGCGTCAGTAATCACCTGGTCGGCGGAAAAAGCGGAAATTTTGCCCGCCTGGGCGGTGCCGGTGGTCAGGAACAAGGCCAAGGCCAAGGCCAGGGCCGTCAGTGCGACGCTGCGCCGTAACGGTGTGTGTTGTTTCATGCAAACCCCCTTCATCAGGATAACAGGCGGTGGACGGTTGGAAAAGCGGGATTTACCGTATCGGAGGCCGACGGTTAAGTCAAGAAGGACAAGGATCGTAGTTGTGCACGATCCGACGGCGCAGGACCGGGCCGTCGCTCCCACGGATTCCGGGGGGTGCCGCGCTAAAGGGCGCAGCGGTGGCGTGAGCCGGGGTTAACGGGTCGCCTGGGGATCTTTTGCCCGATGCCCACCTTTAAGGAACTGTCGCCGCTCCACCTCCGGAAACCGCTCGATGGCGTATCGCAGCATGGTGCGGGGCATCCGGCGGCAGTGAGCGGTTAAAAAGTCCTTTTCCACGGCCGGATCGCGTTTGCCGATTTCCCGAAGCATCCAGCCCACCGCTTTATGGATCAGATCCTGACGGTCGTTTAGCAACATCTGCGCGATGGCGAGGGTGTGGTCGAAGCGGCCGTGCCGGATGTCACAGAAGGTTGCCACAACGGCGATGCGGCGTTCCCAGAGATTTTGGGAACGGGCCAGGCGGTAAAGCGGTGTTTTGTCGCGCTCCAGGAGGTGCTGACCGACGATGTGCGGTGCGCTCAGGTCCACGAGATCCCAGCTGTTGACGTGTTCGGTGTTTTCCAGGTACAGGTCGAAAATGCGTTGTTTGACGACGTCCTTTCCCTTCCGGTACAGCCCGATCATCATGAGCAGTGCCAGAAAACGCTGTTCATGAACGGGTGCATCCAGCAGCGCGGCGGCATCCATCGGTGTCAGATGGCCCCATTGCCGGGCCAGCGCACGCAGCGTGGGCACCCGGATGCCAAGGAAGAGGTCCTCCGCGCCGTATTGTCCCGGCCCGGTTTTGAAAAACCGGCGGGAAACGGCGGCATAGGTCGGATCCGAAAGGGCGTTGAGCTGCGCGACGACGGCGTTTGTGGCCGCGCTGGGCGTTGTTTTCATATCCCCTCCCCACTGCCGATCACCCGGCGGACCTGCCGGCTTTTCCGAAGGACGGCCGCAAGGGACGCGGCTTTCAGGTGCCGGCGCACTTCCGATAAAAAGCATTCCGACAGCATTCGCTCCCGCTGCATGTCTTTTCCCTGCCGGCGCCCTGCGCAAAGTGCCGTCAGGCAGGACAGCGTGGCGTAAAGATAGAGGCTGAGCCATGTAATGTGGCGTAAAAAGAACTGCCGGCCGACAATGCCGCCGCCGTATGCCAGCATCCCCACATAGAGCAGGACACGGATGCGGCGTAGCAGTTTTCCGGCGGTGGTCAGCAACCGTTTTTCGGTGCGGTTCTTCGGATGCACGGGAAAGGAGGGAGATGCCAGGTATGCCCGGAGTGCCTTTCCCAAAAGGTGCCGGGTGGCGGCGATCCGGCTCTTTTTTTTCAACGGCGCGGCATCGCCGATGCGCCCGATCATGAACAGTGCCGGGTAAATGGAATGGATTTCCGTGGTGCCTTCGAAAATGGTGGTGACCCTGAAATCCCGCATGCGCTGGCCATAGGGAAGGGTGGCCAGATATCCGGCGCCCCCCGACACTTGCATGGCGTTGTAAAGGGTGTTCCAGGCCCGGGTGGTGCCGAACAGTTTGCAGTGGGAGCTTTCCATGGCCACGGGGGACAGGGGGTTTTGTTCCAGTTGAGCGGCGGTAAAGGCGCCCATGGCCGAAATGACGTGACCGTCCACCATTGCCTGGAAGAGTTTTTCCCGGATGAGCTCGTAGGTGCCGATGGGAGCGCCGAACTGTCGCCGGGTACGGGCGCGCTGTTTCATGTCTTCAAGGCAACGGTTGATGACTCCCGCCGAGGCGGCGCCCAAGGCCATGCGTCCGTAGTTGAGAATGGTCATGGCGATGGTGAATCCTTCGCCGGGGGCGCCCAGGAGGTTTGCCGCGGGTACCCGGACGTTGCGCAGCCGCACCGGAGCCGTGGAGCTGGCCAGCAGGCCTGTTTTGGGCATTTCCCTACCGATGAAAACCCCTTCCCAGCCGGTTTCGACGATAAAGGCCCCCATGGTTCCCGGTCCGGACGGATCAAGCTGGGCGAACACGGTCATGGCGCCGGCATGGCCGGCGTTGGTGATGTAGGTCTTGGTGCCGTTGAGGAGGTAGTGGGTGCCGTCGGCGGACAGACGGGCGGTGGTGGTAATGTGGCGGGCGTCGGAGCCCGTATCGGGTTCCGTCAGCGCGTAAGCGAAGATCGTCTCTCCGGTTGCCGCCCGGGGCAGGTAGCGTTGTTTCTGGGCATCCGTGCCGTACAGGAGAATGCCTTTCAGGCCGATGGACAGGTGCGCCATGGCCGTAAATCCCAGCACGAGGTTTTGGGCGGCCACCTGCTCCAAAACGGCCATATAGTCCCGCAGGCCCAGCCCCACGCCGCCGTATGCCGCCGGGATCGTCAGGCCGAAAAAACGGATGCGCTTGAGTGCCGCCAGCACGTCCGGGGGAAGGGTGCCTTGCGCTTCCAAATAATGCGGCGGATACTTCCGAGACAGCGCGGCGAAGTCCGCGATCAGCCGCTCGACATCCGGGCGGGAGGTCGCCGGGGACATGGCGTTGAACAGGGCCGCGTCAAAATGCCCCTTGTAGAGTGCGGAGAGAAAGCTCTTCTTCGAAGGCATGTCGCCTCCTTATCCTGTTATGGTGCGCCGATGCCGTGCCATAGTGCCATCCAGGAGGGCATGGCCACCAGGCACAGCAGGTATGTGAACAGAAGCATGCTGCCGATTTTCTGTTCGTCTCCGCCGTATTTGTTGATTTGCAAAATGATGACGATGGCCGGGGGCGCGGTACTTTGGATCATCAGAAAGGTGGCCAGAAACGGATGGCTGTGGTCGATGCCCGCCGCCAAGATAAAGGCCAGGGTGGCCGATGGGATCATCAGGAATTTGACACACACCACCTTGAGGCTGTCTTTGAGATAAGGGCGCAGCCGGATGTGGATGCCCCCCAGGACACCCCCCAGAATGAACAGGGCCACGGGCACGGTGGCGTCCCCGATGAGGGTCGCGGTGTCCAACAGCAGGGTGAAAACGCTGCGGGCGGGGAAAAAGCCGTCCCCGGGCGCCGCCGGCAGCAAAAGATCCCGGATCCCCGTAAAGACCAGGAGCAATGCCGCCAGGGAGGCGGCCATGGGAGGGTTGAGCACATCCCGCCACCGGAACCGCGCATCGGGCCCGGCGGTGGTCATGAATTTTCCAAGGCTCCAGATGATGGGCGTTTGCCCCATGACAAACAGAAAAACATAGAGGGAGAACACGTCGAAGCGGTCGGGAAACAGTACCGCACCCAGAGGCAGGATCAGGTAGGCGGCGTTGTGGATGCCGGTCAGGGGCAGCATATTGCGTTTTGCCGGCAAGGCGCTGCGGAACAGGATTGCGCCCAGCCCGATGCCCGCCAGCATCATGACCGCGGCGGCCAGGGGCAGTAGCCACCAGATCCCAAAAGCCTCCGGCCGGAATGCGGTCAGGATGCTCGAAAAGGTCATGCATGGCAAAAAAACGTCCACCGTGGCGGCGGTGAGCCCCTGGATGTGTGCCGGGGTGAGCACCCGTCGCCGTACCAGCACACCCGCCAGCAGCATGACCATGAACAATTTCGTCATGGACAGGAGGGTGGTGCCGGCGGTCTGTAAAAAGGCGGTCAGCATGGCGCAGGACCATATGCAAAGCCGGGGGGGATGTCAAATGGCGCCGGGTGCGGGCGGCGTGTTTCAGGGGACATAGCCTTTGGCCATTTCCAGGAAGCACTGACTCTCGTAGGTGCGTTGGGCATCGACCATGGGCTTTCCATTGAGGGCCGCGACGATTTGCTGCCGCAGGGGATTGGAAACGGTCAGCGCTTCCCGGCCGGAAGCCGGTCCGCAACCTTCACCGGGGCAGCGGCAAGCCACCCGGACAGCCCCGTCCGCCGGGGCAAAGGAAAGGACAAGGGCGTCGACGGCCATGCTTCTTTCCGCCCTGCGGGTGGACAGCCGGATCGAGAGATCCACACAGGCACCTGTCCGTTGGTGCTGCAACGTGCCGGTGATATGCGCGCCGTCGGCTGTTCGGCTGGTGTGCAGCGCCAGGGGGGTTGTGAACCGGGGGAGCAGGGACCATGGGTGCGGTAAAAGGTTGTCCACCAGGCCCAGGGGGGTGGCCCCCGCCGCTCCCCAGCGGAACGAAAACCGCCCGGTGCGGTTCATTGCTTTTTCAATGCGGGGTGTATCGGCCAACGCCGCCGACACCACGGAAAAAGGCAGCTCAAATCCGAAACGCCCGCCATGGGGATGCTCCAGCAGCCGACGCGCCGCCGTCAGGCTGGCCCCATCGCCGGTTGCGGCGCACAACGGTTTTTCACACAGCACGTTGCCGTAATCCAGGGCCACCGATGCGTAAACCGGATGAATGTCGTGACGGTGAACCGGGTCGGAAGCCGCAATGCAGATCAGTTGCGGCCGGTACTGTTCCAGAGCCGCTGTCAGACTTGCCCGGTCCCTGACGGCTGCGCCTTCTATCTGCGGGCAGGCCCGGGGCGCCTGCTCCGCAAGCTGCCCGGCCATGCGCTGCGCGCTTTCCCGGCTTGTTTTGGTGACCACAAGGCGCGAAATATACGGTATTTCAGGAAGGCGTTCCTGGTTGAGACGCGATAGGATGCGGGCATAATGCAGGCCGAACCGGCCGACGCCCACGATCATGACGGTCACGCCCATTGTCAGTTCCCTCATCAAAACTGGGTTCAACGGTTTTCGGAAAGTGTCGCATACTTTTCGGAAAAACGAAACCCGTTGCCGATGGCGGGGGCGCGGTCGATGCGATGGGCGGACGCGGGTTGTTTTCGGTCAAGTGGCGGCGGGCGGCGGGAGCAGGGCGTCATCGGGAAACGGCGGCAAAGATCCCTTCCAATGCCCGGCGTGCTGGTTTATAGTAATGGAAACACTATCGCGGTATCGATTTTCCGCACGCACGGTTACGGGGGTGGCGGCAATGAGAACACTCGTATTACTCCGTCACGGTGAAAGCATATGGAACAGGGAAAACCGGTTCACCGGGTGGACCGATGTGCCGCTCAGTGAAAAGGGATGCGCGGAGGCGCAGGAGGCAGGCCGGCTTCTGGCCGATGCAGGCATGACATTTGACGTGGCTTACACTTCCCTGCTCAAACGTGCCATCAAAACGCTGTGGATTGTGTTGGAGCGCCTGGATCTGATGTGGATACCGGTTTGCCGGAGCTGGCGATTGAACGAACGGCATTACGGTGCCCTCCAGGGACTGGACAAGGACGAGACCCGGCAGCGCCACGGCGCGGCGCAGGTGCATCAGTGGCGGCGCGGTTATGCGATCCGGCCGCCGGCGTTGCGGCCCGGAGAGGGCAAGGATCCGGGGCAGGATCCGCGCTATGCCGGGCTGTCACCCGACCTGTTGCCCCGGGCGGAAAGCCTGAAGGATACCCTGGCGCGATTTTTCCCCTATTGGCTGGAAACCATCGCGCCGGTGGTCAGGTCCGGAAGGCGGGTGCTGATCGTTGCCCACGGCAACAGCCTTCGGGCCCTGGTGAAGCATCTGGATCAGGTGCCGGACGCCGACATTCCGCATCTTGAAATACCCACAGGGGTGCCTTTGGTTTACGAACTGGAGGAGGACATGCGTCCCCTCCGTCATTATTACCTGGGGGATGTCGACGCCGCTGTGCAGGCCAGACCGTCCGGTCCCATCCCCGGCACATCGCGCGAGGATTGAAACCATGGTGCATCCACTTGCCGGGAAACCGGCGTCCAATTTGCCGCCGACAGACGTGCCTTCCCTGGTGTCCGCCTATTACACCCACCGGCCGGATCCTGCCGTGCCTTCCCACCGGATCGCCTTCGGCACATCGGGGCACCGCGGCTCCGCCCTGGCCCACAGCTTCAACGAGCACCATATTCTGGCCGTCACCCAGGCGGTATGTGACTACCGGGCCGCCGAAAATATCGCCGGGCCGCTTTTCATGGGCCTGGACAGCCATGCACTGTCCAGGCCAGCCTTTGCGAGCGCCCTGGAGGTGCTGGCGGCCAACCGGGTAACCGTGGTGCTGCAGGCGGGCGGCGGATATACGCCCACGCCGGTGATTTCACATGCCATTCTCCGGGCGAACCGGTGCGCTGGACAGCCGCTCGCCGACGGCATCGTCATCACCCCTTCCCACAACCCGCCCGAGGATGGCGGTTTCAAGTACAACCCGCCCCATGGCGGTCCGGCGGACCAGGCGGTCACCGGCTGGATCGAACGCAGGGCCAACGCCCTTTTGGCCGACGGTCTCAACGGGGTCAGGCGCGTGTCCGTCGAAAAGGCACTGGGGGCAACCACCACCTGCTTTCAGGATTACCGGGAAGCGTACGTGGCGGATCTGGAAAACATTCTGGACATGGCGCTCATCGCCGATGCGGCATTGCGCATCGGGGTCGATCCCCTGGGAGGCGCGGCCGTGGACTATTGGGATCCCATTGCACAACGCTATGGGCTGACCCTGGAGGTGGTCAACCCAAGGGTTGATCCCACCTTTTCCTTCATGTCCCTGGACAGGGACGGTAGAATCCGCATGGATTGCTCGTCGCGCTACGCCATGGCGGGCCTGATTGACATGAAGGATCGCTTTGACGTGGCATTCGGCAATGATACCGATGCCGACCGGCACGGCATCGTCACCCCGACGAGCGGGCTTCTCAATCCCAACCATTTTCTGGCGGCGGCGGTGTATTACCTGTTCCGGCATCGGCCCGGCTGGCCTTCCAACTGCCGGGTGGGAAAAACCCTGGTGTCCAGCGCCATCATCGACCGGGTGGCGGCCGCGCTGGGTCGGGGGCTCTGGGAGGTGCCGGTGGGATTTAAATGGTTCGTGAGCGGACTTCTGGACGGCACTTGCGGATTTGCCGGCGAGGAAAGCGCCGGGGCGAGTTTTTTGCGAAAAAACGGGTCGGTCTGGTGCACCGACAAGGACGGCATTGTCATGGGGCTTTTGGCCTGTGAAATGACGGCCCGCACCGGCAAGGACCCCGGCGGGTTGTACCGGGAACTGACCGAATCGTTCGGGGCGCCGGTTTATGAGCGGATCGACGCACCGGCCACCGGTGCGCAGAAGAAGGTGCTTCGGGAGTTGTCCGCGGGGGATATTCCCGGAGGCTTCCTCGGCGGAGAGCCTATTGTGGCCCGTTTGTCCAGGGCACCCGGCAACGATGCGCCCATCGGTGGTGTCAAGGTGGTGGCGGAGAACGGCTGGTTCGCCGCCCGCCCATCGGGCACCGAAGACATTTATAAGATCTATACGGAAAGTTTCAAGGGAGATGCCCACCTGGCCCGCATCCAGCAGGAGGCGCAGCAGATGGTCGGTGAAGCTTTCAAAGCAGCGGGGGTGTGACCGGCATGGAACTCAACGGATCGGACCTGTGCATCGAGCGGCTGGGGCCCTGCCGCGTTGCCTCCACCATGAAGAGCAGTCAATACATTCAGGATTCGGAAGCTGTTTTGTACCACCGGCGCTTCTCCCATCTCCAGCCCTACCTCGATGCGGGCGAAACGCCGCCGTCGTTCGAGGTGGCCGGTCCACGGGAGCATATTTACTTCGATCCGTCCAAGCTGAAATGCGGCATTGTGACCTGCGGTGGGCTTTGCCCGGGGCTAAACGACGTGATCCGGGCCGTGGTGCTGTGCCTGTTCTATCATTACGGCGTGAGAACGGTGTTCGGCTTCCGCTACGGGTACGAGGGGCTCACCTACCGCTACGGGCACGCCCCCCTGGATTTGAATCCGGAGACGGTGCGTAACATTCACAAGGAGGGCGGCACCCTTCTCGGCACCTCCCGGGGGCCCCAGGACGTGGTGGAAATGGTGGACACCCTGGAGCGCATGAACGTCGGCCTTCTGTTCACCGTCGGCGGAGACGGCACCCTCCGGGGCGCCCGGGCCATTGCCGAGGAAATCGGGCGCCGGGGACTTAAGATCGGCGTCGTGGGCATTCCCAAGACCATCGACAACGATATTTCCCAGGTGGATGCCTCCTTCGGTTTCGAGACGGCCGTATCCGAAGCGCGCACCGCCGTTTATGCGGCCCACAACGAGGCCGTGGCCGCGCGAAACGGCATCGGTCTCGTCAAGCTCATGGGGCGGGAGGCGGGCTTTATCGCCGCCTATGCATCCCTTTCCAACAACGATGTGAACTTCTGTTTGATCCCGGAATCCCCCTTTACCCTCCAAGGTTTCCTGGAAGCCCTGGGCCGACGGCTGGAGCGCCGCGGCCACGCCGTGATCGTGGTGGGCGAGGGCGCCGGCCAGGATCTGATGGCCCGAAACGAAGAGCGCGATCCTTCGGGAAACATCCGGTTCGGGGATGTGGGGGTTTTTCTCCGGGACCGCATTCGTGCACATTTCAAAGCCGCCGGCTTCCCCATCGATCTGAAGTACATCGACCCGAGCTACACCATTCGCAGTATGGCCGCCAATCCCAGGGATTCTTCGTTTTGTCTGCTGCTTGGCCACAATGCCGTTCACGCGGGCATGACCGGCCGCACCAACATGCTGGTGGGCTATTGGAAACAGGAATTTACCCATGTGCCCATCCGGCTGGCGGTGTCGGGAAAAAAACGCATTGACCCGGAGGGCCGGTTCTGGAGCACCGTGCTGTCGTGCACGGGGCAGCCGAAAGTCATGTAGGGCGCTCTTACAAGGGACCGCCCCCGGTCACGGCCACGCCCGGCGAACATCGGGCAATGCCGCCCATGGAAGGAGGCGTTTATGGCATCGTCTGCGACATCTGTCCCCCGGGGCGCGATGTTTGTCAACACCCCCGTTGGCAACACGCCCGAGGCCCTTCGCCAGGCCATCGTCGACAATCTTTACTACCGTGTTTCCAAGATTCCGGCCATCGCCACTTCCAACGATTGGTACCTGGCGGTGGCCTTCACGGTGCGGGACCGGATCATCAGCCGGTGGATCAACACCTTCAACGCCGTCATCCGGGGGGATGTGCGGCTGGTCAGTTATCTTTCCGCTGAATTTCTGCCGGGCCCACATCTTGTCAACAACATGATCAACCTCGGCATTCATGACCAAATGCGGGCCGCGATGCAGGACCTGGGCCTCGATGCCGACATTGTCGCGGCTCAGGAGGAGGAGCCGGGCCTTGGCAACGGCGGCCTCGGGCGTCTGGCCGCCTGCTTCATGGACTCCCTTTCCACCCTCAAGGTGGTGTCCATCGGCTACGGCATTCGCTACGAGTTCGGATTGTTCGACCAGGAGATTCGGGCGGGCCGCCAGATGGAGATTACGGACAAATGGCTCCACCTGGGCAACCCCTGGGAGATCGAACGCCCGGAAATCAACTATGAAATCGGTTTCGGAGGGCATACCGTCATGGGAGAAGACCGGGAAGGCCGCTATCGGGTCTGGTGGGTGCCCGAGCGGGAAGTCAAGGGGGTGGCCTACGACACCCCCATTGCCGGTTACGGGGACGGGGTGGTGAACTTGCTGCGCCTGTGGAAGGCCGAGGCGGTGGAATCCTTCGATTTCGAAGCGTTCAACCAGGGGGATTACTACGGAGCCGTTGATGAGAAGGTGCTGTCGGAGACCATCTCGAAGGTATTGTATCCAAACGACGAGCCGCCCAAGGGGAAAATATTGCGGCTTGCCCAGCAGTATTTTTTTGTTTCCTGCACCCTCCAGGACCTGATCCGGATCCATTTCCAAGGCGGCAACACCATCGAGACGTTTCATCACTGGAACGCCGTCCAGCTCAACGACACCCACCCGGCCATCGCCGTGGCGGAATTGATGCGGCTGCTGCTGGACAAGCATTTTCTGGGTTGGGACAAGGCCTGGGACATTACCGGCCGCACTTTTTCCTACACCAACCACACCTTGCTTGCCGAGGCCCTGGAAACCTGGCCGCTGCCCATGTTCAAGCGCCAGTTGCCGCGGCATATGGAAATCATCTATGAAATCAACCGCCGGTTTCTTGGGGCGGTCAGAAAAGCTTTTCCGGACGATGAAGCCCGTTTGGCGCGCATGTCCATCATCGACGAGCATGGACAAAAGGCCGTGCGCATGGCCCACCTGGCCGTGGTGGGAAGCCATGCCGTCAACGGCGTGGCCGCCCTCCACTCGGAATTGGTCAAACAGACGGTGTTGAAGGATTTTTATGAACTGACCCCGGATAAATTCCACAATGTCACCAATGGTGTGACCCCCCGGCGCTGGATGGCCTTGTGCAACCCCCGGCTGACCCGCTTGATCAGCAGTCACATCGGCGGCGAATGGATCGGCCGCCTGGAAACGGACCTGAAGGCCATTGAGGCCTTTGCCGACGATACGGGGTTCCAAGAAGCATGGCGGACGGTCAAGCGGGAGAATAAAGCGGCCTTGGCTCGGCTGATTGCAGAGCGTAGCGGGGTAACGGTTTTGCCGGAAAGCTTGTTCGATATTCAGGTCAAGCGCATCCATGAGTATAAGCGCCAGCACCTGAACCTATTGCACACGGTGGTCCTATACAACCGGTTGCGCAGCGGCGCCGATGCTTCCCTTCCGCCCCGTACGGTGATTTTCGGCGGCAAGGCCGCCCCCGGCTATTTCATGGCCAAGCTGATCATTCGGCTCATCAACGCGGTGGCCGAGGTGGTCAACCGCGACCCGGCCGTCGGCGACCGGCTCAAGGTGGTGTTCTTTCCGGATTTCAACGTCAAAAACGCCCATTATATTTATCCGGCGGCGGATCTTTCAGAGCAGATTTCCCTTGCCGGAAAGGAGGCGTCGGGTACCGGCAACATGAAGTTTTCCATGAACGGGGCGCTGACCATCGGCACCCTGGACGGTGCCAATGTCGAGATCCGAAAGGCGGTGGGGGAAGAGAATTTCTTCTTGTTCGGGATGACGGCGGAAGAGGTTGCTCGGCTGAAAGCGGCCGGCGATGCGCCGCGCAATTACTACGATGCCCATCCGGAACTCAAGGAGGCGGTGAACATGATCGCTTCGGGGTATTTTTCCGGAGGGGACGCGTCCATTTTCCGCCCATTCGTGGATAACCTCCTGTATGAGGACCCCTATATGGTGCTGGCGGACTTTTCTTCCTACCTGGAATGTCAGCAGTCGGTTTCCGCAGCCTACCTTGACCCGGTGCGTTGGGTTCGCATGTCCATTCTGAACGTGGCCCGGGTGGGCTGGTTTTCATCGGACCGCGCCATCCGTGCGTATTGTGAAAAAATCTGGAAGGTATCTCCGCTGCAGCCGGAAGGAGCGTAAAACATATCGGAGACCGGTCACCCGGTGCGGCAACGAGAATAATTTGGCACCGGCCTCCGATTGCTGCCGTTATCGCTTGTGGTACTCCTGCAGACACTGGTATTCAAACGGAGCCTGCTGATAGGTGCGAAGGCCTCTCAAGATGGCTTCGGCCGCCGACAGGGTGGTGATAAACGGCACCCGGTTCTTGATGGCGGCCCAGCCGATGGCATACTCGTCGGTGCGGGACCGCTGGCCCAGGGGCGTTTTGATGATCAGGTCGATCTCCCTGTTCTTGATGCTGTCCACCACGTTGGGGCGGCCTTCGCTGACCTTGTTGACCGTCTTTACTTCGATTCCCCGGGTACTTAGAAATTCCGCGTTCCCGCGGGTGGCCACGAGGTTCCATCCCAGCTTGATCAGTTCCTGGGCCACGGGCAGCATACGGCTCCTGTCGCTGTTGTTGACCGAGATAAAGGCCGTGCCGGTTTTCTTGATGCTGATGTTGGTGGCCTGAAACGCCTTGAAGACGGAGGCGCCGAAATTGTTGCTGATGCCCATGACTTCCCCGGTGGACCGCATTTCGGGCCTGAGAAAGATGTCGGCTTTTTCAAATCGATCAAAGGGGAAGACCGATTCCTTGACCGCCACATAGGAAAGCCGTTCCTGGAAGGTGTAGCCGATCTCCTCCAGGGTCTTTCCGGCCATCACTTCAACCGCCATTTTCGCAAAGGGCGTGCCGGTCACCTTGCTGACAAAGGGAACGGTTCGGCTCGCCCTCGGGTTTACTTCCAGAACATAGATGGTGTCGAACAGAATGGCGAACTGGATGTTTAACAGTCCCTTGACGTTCAGAGCCTTTGCCAAAAGACGCGTATACTCCTTCAAATCTTCGAGCTGGCTCATGGACAGAAGGTACGGCGGCATCACCGCCATGGAGTCGCCGGAATGCACCCCCGCTTCCTCGATGTGCTGCATGATGCCGCAGATTTCCGTGTGCGTGCCGTCGCAGATGGCGTCCACGTCGAACTCGAAGGCATCTTCCAAGAACCGGTCGAGCAAGACCGGGTGGTCTTCGGAGGCGGTGACCGCGTGGGTCATGTAATGCTTCAGCCCGGCGGTGTCGTAGACGATTTCCATGGCGCGTCCGCCCAGCACATAGGACGGCCGGACCATGAGGGGGAAGCCGATGCCTTCGCCAACGGCAATGGCCTCTTCGACGGACCGGGCCGTACCATACTGGGGATGGGGAATGCCGTGTTTGTTGAGCAG
Organism: Desulfobacterales bacterium; assembly: GCA_963678885.2. Taxonomy (GTDB): domain Bacteria; phylum Desulfobacterota; class Desulfobacteria; order Desulfobacterales; family JAFDDL01. Next base: position 405,028 of record CAXXFG010000005.1, read on the forward strand.
GGCGCCGAACCGGTCCCGGTCTTCTGCCAGGTCGATGGAGTCGGGCGAAGTGCCCCAGATCTTCACCCCGGATCTCTCCAGGGAAAGGGCGAGCTTCAGGGGCGTCTGGCCGCCGAACTGGATAATCACGCCGTCTGGCTTTTCCACGTCGATGATGTTCATCACATCTTCGTAGGTGAGGGGTTCAAAGTATAGTTTGTCCGCCACGTCATAATCGGTACTGACGGTTTCGGGGTTGCAGTTGACCATGATGGCCTCGATCCCGAGGGACTTTAACGCCAGGATACCGTGTACGCAGCAGTAGTCGAACTCGATGCCCTGGCCGATTCGGTTGGGGCCGCCGCCCAGGATGATTACCTTCTTGCCGGAAGTGGGGACCGATTCGTTTTCCTGGTCGTAGGTGGAGTAGAAATACGGGGTGAAAGATTCGAACTCTGCCGCGCAGGTATCGACGATCTTATACGAGGGGATCACGCCGAGGTCTTTTCGCATCTGCCGGACCGCGATCTCGGTTTTACCGAAGAGAAGCCCCAGGTGCTTGTCGGAAAAGCCCAGGTTCTTGGCCTTTCGCATCAGGGGGGCGTCGATGGTGCCGGGGGCGTTTCCAGCTTCCCGAAGTTCGCACTCGAAACGGTAGATCTGGTAGAGGTTTTGAAGAAACCAGATGTCTATTTTCGTGATGTCCTGAAGCGCTTCGGGGCTCATGCCCAACGAGAAACCCCGCCAGAGTTTCAGCAGCCGGTCCGGGGTGCCGAACCGGATATCTTCGATGAGGGTTTCCCGGGTCATCTGCTCATAGGCGGCCTTGCCGTTGGCATGAAAACCGGACCACCCGTTTTCAAGGCTCCGCAGGGTTTTGCCCAGGGCCTCCTTGAAGGTGCGGCCGATGCCCATGGCTTCGCCCACGGATTTCATCTGGGAGGTGAGGCGCTGGTCGTTGCCCGGGAATTTTTCGAAATCCCACCGGGGAATTTTCACCACCACATAATCAATGGTGGGCTCGAAACAGGCCGGTGTTTTTCGGGTAATATCGTTGGTGATTTCATCCAGTCGGTAGCCGGTGGCAAGTTTCGCCGCAATCTTGGCGATGGGAAAGCCCGTTGCCTTGGAGGCCAGCGCCGAACTTCGAGAAACCCGGGGGTTCATTTCGATCACCACCATCTCCCCGTTTTCCGGGTTGACCGCGAACTGAATGTTGGCCCCGCCGGTTTCGACCCCCACCCGGCTGACGATTTTCTTGGCCGCATCGCGCATGGCTTGGTACTCGGTGTCCGTCAGGGTCTGCGCCGGGGCAACGGTCACCGAATCACCGGTGTGAACGCCCATGGGATCCAGGTTTTCAATGGAGCAGATCACCACGAAATTGTCCGCACAGTCGCGCATGATCTCAAGTTCGTATTCTTTCCAGCCGAGCACCGATTGCTCGATCAGCACTTCGGTGACAGGGCTTGCCGACAGCCCCCACTGGACGGCCTGGGCGTATTCCTCGCGGTTGTAGACCACGCTGCCCCCGATGCCCCCCAGGGTGAAGGCCGGGCGGATGATCAACGGGAACCCGATGATTTCCAGCAGCTTTTCGGCCTCTTCGAGGGTGTGAACGCAGCCGCCTTCGGGCACGTTCATGCCGATCTCTTTCATGGCATTTCGAAACAACTCCCGGTCTTCGGCCACCTGGATGGTGTCGAGCTTGGCACCGATCAGCTCCACGTTGTATTTTTCGAGGATGCCCTGCTCGGAAAGTTCCACCGCCAGGTTGAGGCTGGTCTGCCCGCCGAGGGTCGGCAGCAGCACGTCCGGCCGCTCCTGCTCGATAATTTTTGTAATCGTCTCCACGTTGAGCGGTTCGATATAGGTTCTGTCCGAAAACTCGGGATCGGTCATGATGGTGGCGGGGTTGCTGTTGACCAGCACCACCGTATAGCCTTCTTCCCGAAGCGCCTTACATGCCTGGGTTCCCGAATAATCGAACTCGCAGGCCTGACCGATGACGATGGGGCCTGATCCGATAACCAGAATTTTTTGAATATCGTTTCGTTTGGGCATGGCGATTACTTCATATCCTCGATGAATTGTTTGAACAGATAGTTGCTGTCATGGGGGCCGGGGGCGGATTCGGGGTGGTACTGGACCGCAAACGCCCGGAGGTTTTTGTGCTTGAAACCTTCCAGGGTGTTGTCGTTGAGATTGATGTGGGTGATTTTCACCTCGTCCTTGGGCAGGCTGTCGATGTCCACCACAAACCCGTGGTTCTGGCTGGTGATTTCGATGCGGCCCGTGGGCAGGTGCTTGACCGGGTGATTGGCCCCGTGGTGGCCGAATTTGAGTTTGGTGGTCTTTCCGCCCATGGCCAGGCCCAGAATTTGGAGGCCGAGGCAGATGCCGAAGATCGGTTTCTTGCCCAGAAGCTGCCGGATGGCCGCGACGGCTTTTTCCACCGGTTCGGGGTCCCCGGGGCCGTTGGACAGGAAAATGCCGTCGGGTTCCCACCGGAGGATCTCCTCGGGGGGGGTGTGGGCCGGAAAGACCCGAAGCCGGCATCCCATGTCGTGCAGGATTCTGAGGATGGTGAATTTGACGCCGAAATCATATACCGCCACCCGGTAGGGCAGTTCTTTTCCGGTGGCTTCCTTCGGATCCAGAGGCCAGTCGTAGGGCTCGGCGGCGGTTACTTCCTGGACGATGTCCCGGCCCACCAGCTTGGGGCAGCCGTCGAGTTGGGCGATGAGCTGTTCCACCGGTGTTTCTTCGGTGGTGATCATGCCCATCTGGGCACCGTGATCCCGCAGGTGGCGGGTAAGGGCCCGGGTATCCAGATCGCTGATGCCCACGATGCCGTAATGCTTCAGATAGTTGTCCAAAGATTGGTTGGCCTGCCAGTTACTGACCACCGGACTGTATTCCCGGACCACGAAACCTGCGGCGTAAATCCGGCGGGATTCGAAATCGTGGGGGTTGACCCCGTAATTGCCGATCTGGGGGTAGGTCATGGTGATGATCTGGTAATGATAGGACGGATCCGTGAGAATCTCCTGGTATCCTGTCATGGCGGTATTGAAGACCACTTCACCGATGGTGGTGCCGGCCTTCCCAAGGGAGTGTCCCTCAAAGACCCTGCCGTCCGCTAAGATCAGTCGCGCTTTGATTGGCTGGTTCATATGTCGCTCTTCCATACTAATCTCGTTTGAATTTGCTGTAATCCGGCCGCTTGTACCGCGTTTTTTTGCCGCCCTCCATGGCCAGAAGCGCCTCGACCTTCATGGGTAGTCCGAACAGCTGGATAAACCCATGGGCATCCTGCTGGTTGTAGACATCCTCCTCGCCGAAGGAGGCGTAGTCCTCCCGGTAGAGGCTGAAGGGGCTCTTGCGGCCGGCAATGATCACGTTGCCCTTGTAGAGCTTGAGGCGCACGGTGCCGGTCACCTGTTGTTGGGTGGTCCGGACAAAGGCGTCCAATGCTTCCCTGAGTTGTGTGAACCACATGCCATTGTATACCAGTTCAGCGTATTTGACAGCGATAAAATCCTTGTAATGCATGGTGTGTTTGTCCAGGCAGATGCTTTCCAGGGCCTGGTGGGCTTTGAGCATCACCGTGCCGGCGGGTGTTTCGTACACGCCCCGGCTCTTCATGCCCACCAACCTGTTTTCAACGATATCCACCCGTCCGATGGCGTGGGTGCCGGCGGTGGTGTTGAGGCGTTTGAAAAGATCGATGGCGGGCAGCGCTTCCCCGTTCAGGCTAACCGGTGCGCCTTTCTCGAATCCGAGTTCAATGTATTCCGGCGTATCCGGGGCGGCTTCGGGGCTGTTGGAAAGCTTGAACATGCCAGCTTCCGGTTCGTTCCATGGGTTTTCCAGCAAACCGCCTTCATGGGAGAGATGAAAGATGTTCCGATCCCGGCTGTAGATGTCCCGCTCCGTCTGGTCCACCCGGATGTTGAACCTGGCGGCATAGGCCAGGGCGTCTTCCCGACTCCGGATATCCCACTGCCGCCAGGGGGCGATGGTTTTCAGCTTTGGGTTCAACGCCATGACGCTCACCTCGAAGCGCACCTGGTCGTTGCCCTTTCCGGTGCAGCCGTGGCACACGGCATCGGCTCCTTCCAGCTCTGCGATCTCCACCATGTGCTTGGCGATCAGGGGCCGGGCGAAGGATGTGCCCAACAGGTACTCGCGCTCGTATACCGCACCGGCCTGGAGGGTGGGGAACACGTAGTCGGTGAGAAACTCCTCCCGCAGGTCCCGCACGTACAGTTTGGCGGCACCGGAGGCCAGGGCCTTTTCTTCAAGCCCGTCGAGTTCCCCTTCCTGGCCCAGGTCCGCCGTGAAGCAGATGACCTCGCAGTCGTCGTAGTTCTGTTTTAGCCAGGGGACGATCACCGATGTGTCGAGTCCGCCGCTATAGGCCAGCACCACCTTTTTCACGCTTGATTTTTCCATGTTCGGTTCCTTTCCGGATATAAAAAAACCCCGGCGATTGCCGGGGTTTTGTGCGTTCTTCTATCGGTTCAGCAGGTTCACCAACGCGCAAAACACCCGGTCCCTCGGCGGTTGCTGCGGCGGCGACGGATATCAGCGCTGTTTATCGTATGCGATGCTTTCATGACAATCCGAACCCTGTTGTTTTTCGGTTGGCAGACAAAATACCGCACGCTGGTATTTTGTCAAGCATAAAATGCCCCCAGTTCCTTTTTCCAGTGGGCGATGCTTTCGGCGACCTCCTTGTGCCCGGTGCCGCCGGTGCTGATCACCTTGTCGAGGATTTTTTCACAGGACAAGACCGCGAACACGTCAGCGGTGATTTTGTCACTGATTTTTTGCAGATCGGCAAGCGGCAGATCGGCAAGGGCCTTGCCAAGGGTTTCCGCATGCCGGACGATGCGGCCCGATATGTGGTGGGCGTCCCTGAAAAAAACACCGCGGGCCACCAGGTATTCCGCCAGGGCCGTTGCCTCCATGAATCCTTTTCGGATGGAATCGTGCAGGCGCTCCCGGTTGAAATGGGTGTGGGTCACCACTTCGGTGAGGATGGCCACCGCGGCGGCCACGGTGTCGTGGGCGTCGAAAATGTGCTCTTTGTCTTCCTGCATGTCCCGGTTATATGCCTGGGGCAGTCCTTTCATGAGGGTCAGCAGTCCCACGAGGGCGCCGTGCACCCGGGCGGTTTTGCCCCGCAGCAACTCGTGGACGTCCGGATTTTTCTTCTGTGGCATGATGGAAGAGCCGGTGCAGTACCCGTCATCGATGCGGATATAGGCATACTCCGCACTGGCCCAGATGATCATATCCTCACAGAAATTGCTGATGTGGGTGGCGATCATGGACAGGTCGAAGGCATACTCTATCAGATAGTCCCGGTCACTGACGCTGTCCATGGCGTTTCTGGAAACCGCGGCGAATTCCAGGTCACGGGCAAGCATCTCCCGGTTGGTGGGCAGGGTGGTGCCGGCAAGGGCGCAGGCGCCCAGGGGCAGGACATCGGCCCTGGCGAGGCAATCGTGAACCCGGGTGATATCCCTTTGAAATTTCTCTATGAATCCGAGAAGGTAAAAGGCAACGCTCACGGGCTGGGCATGTTGCAGATGGGTAAACCCGGGCATGGCCACCCGTTGGTTTGCCGCGGCCTTGGAAAGAAGAGCCGCCTGGAGTTTTTTCAGGTCTTCGGCCAGCCGGGCGCCGCTTTCCCGCAGCCAAAGGCGCATGTCCGTCGCCACCTGGTCGTTTCGGCTCCGGGCCGTATGCAGCTTTTTGCCCAGGGGGCCGATCTTTTCGGTCAGCAGATGCTCAACGAGCATATGAATATCTTCATGCACCGGGTCAAGGGTCACTTCCCCCGCTTCAAAATCGGCCTGAACCGCTTTAAGGCCCGAGATGATGCTTTGGACCTCCCCTGTGTCCATGAGGCCGACCGCCCCCAGCATCCGCGCGTGGGCAATGCTGCCCCGGATGTCGTGGGCATAGAGCCGATGGTCGAAGGACAAGGATTCGGTAAAGGTTTCAACTGTGGTGCTGGTGGTGGACGTGAAGCGTCCCGCCCATGGTTTTGTCATGCAGGTCTCCTCATCTGTCAAGGTGCAGCACCATGCCGGTTTCATCGCATTTGAAGTATTTCGGGCACCGGCTGCATTCATCCCAGAGCTTGGCCGGCAGATCCTCTTTTTCTTTCGGCTGGAAGCCCATCATCTTGAAAAAGTCTTCCGCCATGGTAAAGGTGTAGAGCCGGTTGATGCCAAGCTGTACCGCCTCTTTTTTCATGAAATCGACAAGCTTCCGGCCCAGGCCCTTGTTCTGATAGGACGGGTGGATGGCGAGGGAGCGGATTTCACCCATCTCCTGCCACAGCACATGCAAGGCGCCGCAGGCGATGACCAGGGGGCCGCTGTGGTTTTCTTCGGAGTCGTCCGTTGCCACAACGAAGTCCCGGATGTTTTCAAACAGGTGGCGGGGGCCCCGGGGCAACATCAGGTTGGAAGCGGCAAATCCGTTGATAAGATGCAGCATGCCCTCGACGTCCCCCACCCGGGCCTTTCGAATGGGGAAGTCGCTGTCGCCTTCGAACCGGAACGGCACTTCCTTGACGGTGAACACCGGTAGGGGGTGATCGCTTTCCGGTTTGGGCGGTATGTCCTGGATGTGCACGGCACGCTTCCTTTCTTGTCCCCACGGTGACGGGCCGGGGGCGTTTGATGTCGGTTCCGCCCCGGCCGCCTCGGTGCCGGTAAGGTTCCAAAATTCCTATATGGGGGAAAAGCCCGGTGGTGTCAAGGCGTGGGGCGTTGTTTTTTTTATCCCCCGTGTTGACGGCTGCCTTTGATAATGCTATAAAAAACAAAGGTTTTCAAGATGTCCTCACCGGCGCGGGGCGCCGACAGCGAACGGAACATTTCACATACCCCGAGGAGGGAGGCGACAGGTGGCATACTGGTCGGTACGGGAAGAGCTGAGCATGAAGAGCCGGCTGCGGCGTTCCTATTATGAACTGTTGCGGGATGAACTCGACCAGTTTTTACTGCAACATGCATTGACCGATTCCTACGAACGTTTTGTGGAAAAAAACATTCCCTATCCTTTCGTGGAAAAACGTGAGCTGAAGCCCCGGGCCAGGATACCGGACCTTGAGTATGAGACCCAGAACGCCTTTCTTGTCATTTTCCTGGAGGATACAATCCCGGAGAACCACAAGAAGTATATCCGCTTTTTCGATGTCAACAAGATTACCCGGCAGAACCTGCTGCGGTCCAAAACGCTTCCCCTGGCCGATAAATTCGACAGGACGCAGAAATGCCTCGAATCGGTACATTTTTTCGATTTTCTGAAGGTGCTGCTGCCGGTGGATTACGCCTTGCTCATTCAGCGCGATCCGTTGTCCATGGCCCGGGATCGTTATTGCCTGACCCATTACCACGTCAAGATCGACTGGCCCATTGCCGATGCGGCGGAGGACCTGGCCCAGGGCCTGCGTTATATTTCGAAGGATCTGTATGAAAAGGGGGATAAGTACGCGGACGACATACAGAAAAAATTCTTCGAGTACTACGGTCTGCCGGTGATGGCCGGAGGCAGAAGAACCGCCGCCATCGTGGCGGCCCAGTATCTCAAGCGCATTCCCTGTATTTCCACGGTCTACGCGGGGAGCAGTGAATCCCGGAGCCTGATCCGCATCAACGAACGGGGCGTCGCCAAGGCCATCCTCATGCCGTTTTCAAAAGAAGAGGTCAACCAGATCTGCCAAGACAACAAGATGACGCCGCGTTCCTTTCAGAAAAATTATGCCGTGGCCCGGCACCGAAACCGGCCGGTGTGCATCTTCCAGACCACCTACGCCTATACGACCCATGCCCGGTTCCCGGACGATGGGAAACTGCGGGAACTCAAACCCGATCCCTATTGGCTGACGGTGGGCAGTCAGCATATCCTGCCGAAGCCGGGGGACTGGCGCCATGCCCCGCTGCCAATGAATATCATCTATAGTTAGGGAGGGTTACGGGGAACGCTGCTGTTTGGTATCCTTTTGCAAGCAAAGATAAATCAGACTAGAAAGGCGGTTCGGTGCCTTGCAGAAACAATGCCCGAACCCCTTCGGAAGCGTTTTCCGGCAGGCGGCCACCGGTGACGGGGTCGATCAGAACGCGGCATGTATTTTCCGGAACCGCGAAGGATTCATAAGGCCTGCCGTCCAGCGCCGTTTCCATGAAGTCAATCCAGATGGGCAGCGCCGCCCGGGCGCCGGTTTCTCCGGGACCCATGGCCGCGTGCCGGTCCAGTCCCACCCATACCCCCGCAGCGATAAACGGCGAGAAGCCAACGAACAGCGCATCTTTGTATTGATCGGTGGTGCCGGTTTTCCCGCCCACGGGGCGGCCCAAGGATCCAGCAGCCCGGCCGGTGCCCTCCCGCACCACGGCGTGGAGCATGTCGGTCATGACCGCCGCGTTTTCGGCGGACATGATCAGCTTCCTGCGCGGCCGGGCGCGCCAGATGACGGTGCCCGATGCGTCCCGCACCTCCATGACCCCCCAAGGGGCGGTGTGCCGGCCGCCGGCGGCAAACATCCCATAGGCGGCGGTCAGGTCCATGAGCCTGGTTTCCGAAGTGCCAAGGGCCAGGGAAAGGTCGGGGCGAAGGGGGGTATCGATGCCCGCTTTCCGACAGAAACCGACGACCCGCTCGATCCCCAACGATTGCAGGAGACGCACGGCGGGGATGTTTTTGGAACGGGCCAGCGCCGTTCTCAGGGGGATTTCTCCGAGGTAGGTGCGGGAGAAGTTTTCGGGTTGCCAGTCCCTGGCGCCGGAGCCGCCGGGAAAAACAGCGGGGGCGTCCAACACCAGGGAGCTCTGGGTGTAGCCTTGGGCCAGGGCTTGGGCGTAAATCAGGGGTTTGAAGGCGGAGCCCGGCTGGCGAAGCGCCGCGACGGCACGATTGAAGGCGCTTTTCCGGTAATCGCACCCCCCCACCATCGCCAGGATGCCACCCGATTGAAGGTCCAGGGCCACCAATGCGCCCTGGGGTGACGGGGAGCTGTGCCCCCCGGCGGCCATCCGGCCGGCAAGTGCGTCCGTTCCCCTTTTCACTGCTGATTCCGCAGCGGATTGGAGTTTTTGCGACAGGGTGGTGTAAATCCTCAGCCCGCCCCGGTACAGGTTGGATTCACCCAATTCGGCTTCAAGAAGGGGCAGGATATAATCGACGAAATACGGCGCGCGCCGTCCGTTGGGTGGCGGTGCGACGGTGATGGGTTGCGACCTGGCCGCCTCATGGGCCGCGTCGGTGATGAGGCCCCGACGGTGCATTTGCAAAAGGACGATGTTTCGGCGCTTGACCGCAAGGGAAGGGTTCGTGAGGGGAGAGTATCGGGAAGGGGCCTTCGGCATGCCGGCGATCAAGGCGCATTCGGCCAACGTCAGTTGGGATGGGGGCTTGCCGAAGAAAGTTTTGGACGCCATGGCCACCCCGTAAGCGCCGCTGCCGAAATAAACTTGGTTTAAATAGAGGGCGAGGATTTCGTCCTTTGTATAGCGGCGCTCGATCTGAATCGCCAGGACCGCCTCTTTTAGTTTCCGGGTCAAGGATTTTCTGGGGGTGAGAAACAATGTTTTCGCCAGTTGCTGGGTGATGGTGCTGGCGCCTTCCACAAACTCCCCGGCCAGTACGTCTCTGACAATCGCCCGGGCGATGGCCTTGAGGTCGACGCCGTGGTGCCGGTAATAATTCCTGTCTTCCGTGGTGATCAGGGCTTGCTTCAGTGCCGATGGGATGTCCGGCAGGGGGATCGGATCCCGTTTTTCCGCATACAGTTCGGCCAGCAGCGTGTCGTCTGCGGCGTATACGCGGGTGATTGCCGACGGGCGAAAGGTTTCAAGGGATCGGATCTGGGGTAGGTCCCGGGTCAGGGCCAGGAGCGCACCGGCCAGGGCGCCGCAGAAAAGCCCGCCGGCAATGGTAATGAGGAAAACGCGTTTGGCTGCCAAGGGCATTGGTTATGGGTGATCGGGTTCTCGGGTTGCGGGTGAACGGTGGCCGTATTAGACCTTGACCGCCGCAGTTGAAGTATATAGGTATGAAAGGTGAGCGCACTTGTCAACAAGAGCGGAACAAAAAGCAACAATCATCCGGGGTTTCCCGCAAAACGGGGCCTTGGCGTGAAGAGGAGAAAACATATGGCGCACGATCACGATAACGGCCCTTCCCACGATCATTCCCACGATCATTCCCACGATCATTCCCACGATCATTCCCACGATCATTCCCACGGTCACGCCCACCCCCATTCCCATGAGCAGGCGCACGGCGAAGCGCCTGCGATGTCTTTGGAGGAAAAAATCGCCAGACTGCTGTCCCATTGGATGCAGCACGGCGAAGAGCACGCCAAAAGCTACGAGACCTGGTCGGAGCGGGCGGCGGCCGGGGGGCTGGATCAGGTGGCTGTCTGTCTCGCCTCGGCGGCAGACAAGACCCGCCTGATCGCATCGGACCTTCGTGCGGCGCTGGATTTGCTCGGGGAAGGGCAATAGAAAGGGAAACACTGCTATAGGGGACCGTTCTCTTCGATATCTTCGATGAAGCAATCGACCAGTTCCGGGCAAAGAACCGTGCCGCGGATGCTTTCAAGGGTTTGGATGGCTTCCGTGATGTTTTTCCGCTTTTGGTAGGGCCTGTCCGTGATCATGGCGTCAAAACAATCCGCGACGCTGATGACCAGTGCCCCCAGTGGGATTTCATTCCCTCCAAGGCCGAAGGGATAACCCTTCCCGTCCACCCGTTCATGGTGCAGGTGTACGTAATCCAGCACCGCTCCCCGCACCCTGAGGCCCTCCAGAAGTGTCCTGCCCATGGTGGGATGCCACATGATTTCTTCGGACATTTCACGGGTCAGCCCTTCGCGCTCATGGTTGAAGGTGGGGTCGCTGAACCCGATCTTCCCGATGTCGTGAAGCAGGCCGCCGATCCGTATTTCCTCCGCCTCCGCTGCCCCGACCCCCCGTCGTTTTGCAAGACGTTGGGCATAGATGGATACCCGGTAGGCGTGCAAGCCGGTGTAAGGGTCTCTTTCGCTGAGCATATTTGCGGCAATGCGGGAGATGTCTTCGATGTCGCCCGTTTCCGAAGGGATGGTTTCCAGGCAGGGCGGAAATTTGGGAACAGCATGCTGGTGGGTTTGCAAAAAAGAAACAAAAGGAACGTCGGTTCGGTTAACGCAGGTTTCGTGCATCCATCGCCTTTGGGAAACGCATGGCCAATGGCCGATTCAGATTGCGGCCCTTATAGGAGGTTGCGGTAAAAAAGTCAAGGACAATGTTCGATTCTGTCGGACCTTGCGTCCGGCGGTCCCGGCCGTCGGATCAGGTCGTGCCGGTTGCACGGGACATCGATTTCCATTGCAGCCACTGCGTTCGGCTGGGCAAAGGGGAGGCGGCGTCCCCGTTCATCCATGAGGGACCGAAGGGTTCCGCTTTTGGGCGCTCCTGTGGGCGTGAGTATCTCCACGGCTTCGCCGACAAACACTTTGTTCCGCACATGCACGGTTACGCGCCCGTCGGCGATGCGGGAAAGCACCTTGCCGACGAGCCGTTGGACGGGGGGAGCCGGTGCCGCCGCGGCATCCGGCAGCGGCTGGGGTTGGCCGAAGTAAAACCCGGTGCCGTAAGGTCGGTGGCTGATATTTTCCAGCTCCCGCATCCATTCGGGCGCCACCTGATACGTTTTGGGATCCGCATAATAGCGGTCGATGGCTTCCCTGTATGTTTTGACCACGGCCGCCAGGTAGTTGATTCCCTTGATGCGGCCTTCGATCTTGAGGGCGGCGACGCCTGCTTCCACCAGCCGGGGAAGATGGGCGATCATGCAAAGATCGCCTGCGCTGAACAGGTAGGTGCCCCGTTTGTCTTCGGTGATGGGGAAGTATTGATTGGGGCGGGTTTCTTCCAAAACGGCATACGGCCATCGGCAGGGATGGGCGCAGCGTCCCTGGTTCGCGCTTCGGCCGGTCATGTAACTGCTGATCAGGCAGCGGCCCGAGTGGGAGATGCACATGGCGCCGTGAACGAATGCCTCGATCTCCAGGTTGGTGCCTGTACTGATTTCCCTGATTTCGCTTAGGGTAAGTTCCCGGGCCGCGTTGATGCGGGTGACGCCGGCTTCCGCCCAAAAATGCGCGCTGGCGGTGTTGGTGGTGTTGGCCTGGGTGCTCAGGTGAATGGGAATGTGGCCGATCCGCCGCCTGGCCTCCCAAACGATGCCGGGATCTGCGATGATGACGGCGTCCGGGCTGATGGCGCCGAGGGTGTCGAGGGCATCGCCCAGGGCCGGCAATTCGTGGTTGCGTGCATAGATGTTCAAGGCGACATAGAATTTAACCTTGTTTTCCCTGCACAGCGCCGCCGCCCGTTCCAACTCCTGGGTGGAGAAGTTGCCTGAGAAATTGCGCAGGCTGAAGTCCTTTCCCCCCGCGTAGACTGCGTCTGCGCCGTAATGGATGGCGATTTCGAGCTTTTCGAAGCTGCCCGCCGGCGCCAGCAACTCGACCTTTGTTCCGAAGCGGGACGTCATGATCCGGTCGCCGTTGTTACGGGGTCACCGGGGGGATGGAGCAGTTCCCCGAGCGTTTCGGCAAGGCCTGTTTGCCACGGGCGCGGCTGAATATCAAAAGCCTTGGCGATGCGGCCGCAGTCAAGGGCGGAGAAAGCCGGCCGCCGGACGGGCGTCGGGTACTCTGCGGTGGTAATGGCAGCGATGCGCGGTGCCGCCGGGTAGCCGAATGTGCGGGCCAGGGTGAAAATCGTTTCGGCAAACCCGTGCCAGGTGGTGATTCCGTCGCCGCAGAAATGATAGGTGCCCCATGGCACTTCCTGGCGGCGGTGGATCTGCATCGTTATTTCAATGAGCGCTTCGGCGATGTCGGCCGCGGAGGTGGGGCATCCGGACTGGTCCGCCACCACCCGGATGCATTCCCGTTCTTTTCCGATGCGCAGCATGGTCTTGACGAAATTCGCGCCATGCACACCATAAACCCATGCGGTGCGCACGATCAGATGACGGGCAAGGGCACGGCGCACCGCCGCTTCCCCGGCTGCTTTGCTTTTTCCGTAGACACCCAGCGGCGCGAGCGGTGCGTCTTCTTGGTAGGCGCTTGTGCCGGTGCCGTCGAACACATAATCGGTGGACAGATGGATCAGGGCGGCGCCCGCCTCTGCGCAGGCGGCGGCCAAAAGGCCGGGGCCCGTTGCGTTCACCCGGAATGCCCCGTGGAAATCCTCCTCGGCCTGGTCCACCTTCGTGTAGGCGGCGGCGTTGATGACCAAAGCCGGGCGGTTTTCCTTGATCGCGTCGCCTACGGCCACGGGGTCGGAGATGTCGAGCTGTTGCCGGGTCCGGGCCTCCACCCGGAGGCCGCGAAGCGGCGCTTTGCGGGCCAGCTCCCATCCCACCTGTCCGCCGGCGCCGGTGAGCAGAATGTTCATGGCACGGCCTTTATTTGGGGAAGCTGATGTGGCCCCAAGTCTTTCAGACAGGGATACCGGCGGTCCTTGTCCGACAGGAGGGGGTGGGAGACAGGCCAGTCGATACCGACGGCCGGATCCGACCACAGGAGCCCTCCCTCATCCCGGGGTGCATAGAATGCGCTGCATTTGTACGAGAACAGGGCCGTTTCGCTCAAGACACAGAAACCGTGGGCAAAGCCTTCGGGAATGAACAGCTGGTGCAGGGTTTTGCCGGACAGCACAAAACCCTCCCATTGGCCGAAGGTGTGAGAATCGGGGCGGATGTCCACCGCCACGTCGAAAATTTCGCCGCTGAGCACCTGGACGAGTTTTGCCTGGGGGTGCCGGATTTGAAAGTGCAGCCCCCGCAGGGTGTTTTTCACGGACCGGGACAGGTTGTCCTGGGCAAATTGCCGGGTCACCCCGCATTCGGCGTAGCGTTGGCGCTGCCAGGTTTCGGTGAAAAAGCCCCGGTCGTCGCCGTGCACATCCGGCTCGATCAGCAGCAGGCCGTCCAGGGTTCCGGGATGCACCTTCATAAGATCTCCGCATCATACTTGAGCATGTTCATCAGGTATTTTCCGTAATCGTTTTTCATCATGGGGGCGGCAAGGGTTTCGATCTGGGCGGCGTCGATGTAGCCAAGCCGGTAGGCGATTTCCTCGATGCAGGCGATTTTGAGGCCCTGGCGGTTTTCGATGGCCTCGATGAAGTTGTTGGCCTGCATGAGGGTTTCGTGGGTACCGGTGTCCAGCCAGGCGATGCCCCGGCCGAGTTTTTCCACCCAGAGTTGGGACATGTTCAGGTAGGCCATGTTGACGTCTGTGATTTCCAACTCCCCCCGGGGGCTTGGCTTCAATTCCGCTGCGATGTCCGCCACCTGGTTGTCGTAAAAATAAAGACCCGTCACCGCATAATTGGATTTGGGCCGGACGGGCTTTTCCGCGATGGAGACGGCCTGGCCGGACTTATCGAAAGCCACCACGCCATAGCGCTGGGGGTCGCGTACCCAATAGCCGAACACCGTCGCCCCGCTCTGCCGCTCGGCGGCGGTGCGCAGGATGCGGGTCAGGCCCTGGCCGTAAAACACATTGTCCCCCAGGACCATGCATACGTTTCCGTTGCCGATGAATCCGCGGCCGATGACAAAGGCCTGGGCCAGTCCTTCGGGACGGGGTTGCGCGGCGAATGTGATGTTCAACCCCCACTGGCCGCCGTCGCCGAGCAAGCTGCGGAACAGGGGCAGATCCTGGGGGGTGGAAATGACGAGAATGTCCCGGATGCCCGCGGTCATCAGAACGGACAGGGGGTAGTAGATCATGGGTTTATCATAGAGCGGCAGCAACTGCTTGCTGACGACCCGGGTGATGGGGTACAGGCGCGTTCCCGATCCACCGGCGAGAATGATGCCTTTCATGGCGGTTCCTCCTGCGTTTCCGGTTGCGAATCCAGGGGGTTCCATAGCGCTTTTTCCGTGGTTGCGCAATACGGGCGATGTTGGTTTTTTTCAGAGGATATGGTAGGGCTGAAGGCCGCAGGCGGTTTGGATGAAGCCGGTGGGGGCGTGACGTCAAGTTAGGATAAAGAGTTGCACATGCGACCAAACAGTTCGATGCATCGAAAAACGACCCGGGGGCTGATGGCCGCCCTCTTGTTTGTTGGGACCGCCGCGGCCTTTTCACCTGCCGTTTGCCGGGCGGCGGACCACGTCGTGACCGACCAGCTTGGGCGGACCATGCGGGTGCCGACGGATCCACGGCGGGTGGTCTCCCTTGCACCGAGCATCACGGAAATCGTATTCGCGTTGGGCCAGCAGGAGCGGTTGGCGGGGGTGAGCCGGTTCAGCGATTATCCCGAAGCGGCCCGCCGGCTGCCCAAGGTCGGTTCTTATGTCCATCTCGATTTGGAGCGCATCGTCGGTCTGGGGCCGGATTTATGCCTGGCCATCAAGGACGGCAATCCGATCGGCGTGATAGAGCGCCTTGAGGCAATGAAGATCCCGGTATACGCTGTTCACCCCGATGGGCTGGATACGGTGCTTGCCACCGTCCTGGAGGTGGGGAGGGTCTTGAATGCCGCCGAGCGCGCCCATGAACTTGTAAGCGGCCTGGAGCAGAGGATCGCCCGGATCGACCGGACCGTTGGCGGCGCAACCGCGCGCCCCCGGGTGTTTTTCCAGATCGGTGTCGCTCCCATCGTGTCGGCGGGTGCCGACACCTTCATCCATGCCTTGATTGAACGGGCCGGCGGTTTCAATGCCGCCGGCGCCAGCAGGGGATACCCACGCTTCAGCAGGGAGCAGGTGTTGGTGTTGGCGCCGGAGGTGATGATCATCACCTCCATGGCCCGGGGCGCCTTGTTCGAGGAAGTGCGGGCCGAGTGGATGCAGTGGGAAAGCATGCCGGCTGTCCAGGGGGGGCGGGTATACATTCAGGATTCGAACCTGTTCGACCGGCCCACCCCGCGGCTGGTGGACGGGTTGGAACTACTGGCGCGGCTGATTCATCCGGAGCTGTTCGAGGAGGCGCCGTGACCGTCATGACGGAACCGATTGCACCCGGCATTGTACGACGGGCGGTGGCTGTTACGGGGCTTCTCTTCGCGCTGTTGCTGGTGACACTGGTGTTGGGTTTGTCCCTCGGTTCCTCGGACACGTCGGTGCTGGCGGCGGTCAGGAGTTTGATGCACGAGGGGGGCGACGGAGAGTTGCTTTCCGCCATTGTTTGGCGCATCCGTCTGCCACGGGTTCTCCTGGCCGCGGCGGTGGGGGCTGCCCTGTCGGTGGGGGGGCTTGTGTTTCAGGCCCTTTTACGGAATCCATTGGCGGAGCCTTACATTCTTGGGCTTTCCGGCGGTGCCGCCATCGGCGCCATTTGCGGAATACTCATGGGGCTTGCACGGTTTCCGGGGGTCGGTCTGCTGGCGTTTCTGGGAAGTTGTGCGACCCTGCTGCTGGTGCTGGTTTTTTCCGGGGGCCGCGGAATGCAGGGCGGTGCTTCCCTGCTGCTTTCCGGCGTGATGATCAATTCTTTTTGTTCGGCCATCATCATGTTCCTGGTGTCACTGACCCAGGACGCCCGGCTTCACAATATCATTTTCTGGTTGATGGGCGATTTGGGCCGGGGGGATCTTTTCCAGGTGGGGATTCTGGCGGCGGTTCTGCTGCCGTGTTTCGGCGTGGTCTTTTGGTACGCCAATGTCATGAACGTCCTGCTGATGGGCCGTGAGCTTGCCTTGACCACCGGGGTGGATATCCGGAAGGTAACGGTGATTCTGCTGGGGGTCACCTCCCTCATGGTCAGCGCAACGGTCAGCCAATGCGGTTTGATCGGATTTGTGGGGTTGGTGGTGCCCCATGTCTTTCGTCTCATCCTGGGGAGCGATCACCGCGTACTGCTGCCGGCATGTATGCTGGGGGGCGGCGCCTACATGGTGCTCTGCGACCTGCTGGCCCGGACCCTTCCAAAACAGGGGGAAATGCCGGCGGGTGTCATTACCGCCATGATCGGTGCCCCGCTTTTTATCATGCTCCTCAAGCGGACGAAATAACTTCAAATACGAAAATGGTCGCACATTGCCCATGGCATTCTCAATAGACAATTTGGTGCACGCCTACGGCAACAGCCGCGTGTTGAACGGGCTGACCACTCGCATCCGGGAAGGGGAGTTTTTCATTATCATTGGTCCAAACGGATCGGGCAAAACCACCTTGCTGAAGCTTCTGTGCGGGATCACGCCGTTGCAGCAGGGGGCGGTGCGCCTTTTCGGTCAGGATCTTCCCCATTATTCCCGGCGACGGTTGGCCCGGGCCCTGGCCCTGGTTCCCCAGCAGCTGCCGCCGGATTTTCCCTTTACCGTGCTCCAGACGGCCATGATGGGGCGGTTTCCTCATTTGGGTATGCTGGGCGTGGAGGGGGGGCGGGATGTGGCCATCGCCCGGCGCTCCCTATCGTTTTGCGGTGTGGCGCACTTGGCGGAACGGAAAATGACACAGTTGAGCGGCGGGGAGCGCCAGCGCGTGTTCATCTCCAAGGCGCTGTGCCAGGAGCCGCGGGTGCTGCTCCTCGACGAGCCGACGGCGGCGTTGGATTTGTCCCACCAGGTGCGCATCATGGACCTGCTGGAGCAACTCAAGCGGGAGCAGGGGGTGACGGTCATTATGGTTTCCCATGACGTGAACCTGGCGGCCCTGTATGCGGACCGGCTGATGCTCATGAAAGATGGAAGGATTGTGCGGGAGGGGACCCCGGTGGAGGTGTTGACCTACGCGGTTCTGGAGGAGGTCTACGGCTGTACCATCCTGGTGGACGAAAGCCCATTGGGCCGTGCTCCCCGCATTACGCCTGTGCCCCGCCGGTATGCCAAGGCGCCGCGATAACCGGTGGTGCCGGCGCCGGGGCAAATGGTTTACTCGTCCGTTTCGGTGCCGCCGCGTTCCTGTTTTTCCCCAAGCCATTTAAGCTTTTGGGCCACAAGGCTGCGCTCGGCGGAATCAATGTCCAAATCCAGTGCGCCGGCGAGTATTTCCCTGGCTTCGGAAAGCGCTTCCGGTGTGCCCTTTCCGGCGAGGATGTCGGCCTTGTACACGTGCATCATCATGTCGATTTTGGCAATCCGCCGGTGCGCCGTTTCGGCGGCTGGGGCGTTGACGGCGTAGGGCAGCGCCTGAACAAGGCGCTGCCGAATCAGCTTGAAATCCGGTACCGCCTGTTCATTGAGCAGATCATCGGCTTGCCGGATGAACGCATCGAACATGAGGGCGTAGGCCACATCCCGGCTTACCGGGCCCTGCCCGTCGGTGGGCGCGGAAATGTCGCCCAACGCCATGATCTTGCGGGTCCCGGTGGGAGAAAACGTTCCTTTCCAGACCTCCACGCCGCTGCTGCCACTCTTCAGGTAATACCGGGACTTGTTCATGGTGCTGGAAACCACCAACAGTGCCAGTATGGCCGCCAGGGCCAGGGCGCCGAAGGTCAGGATTCTTCGGGCGGGATCCCTTTGTCTTGGCGTTCCGGTCGCCGTGGCATGCGGGGGCGGCGGCACGGAACGCGGCGCACCGCCGGGTGCGGCGGGGGCGGGTTGCGCCAGTCGGTCAAAACGTTTGAACAGGAGGCGGCGGATGCGGTCGCGTTCTTCGGGGGACGCGGCGGAAATGAAAGGATCCCTGGCACGTAGCGGTGCAGCCTCCGGCGACGGCGGACAATAGGGTGGGGCCGGAGAGGCCATGGGGGCGAAAGATTTCAGCAGCAATGCCTTCCGGGAGGTGATAACCGGGGGGGTTTTCGTTGCTGTCTTCCGGGGTGGCTTGCTGGTTTGTTTTGCCTTGTTTTTTCCAGCCGCCGCCTTCTTTTTCGCAGTCCCGGCGGAAGCGGTGGCGCTTTTCTTTCCGGCACTGGATGCCGGCTGACTTTTCGTTGCCATCGAGACCTCTTTCCGTCGACCGGTGAATGGGCCCGCAGCCCTTTTTGGTAACGCCTGTATTGACGCCGTACCCTTCAAGATATGTCCAGGGTGCTTGCGAAGCTTCAGATGGCAGTCATGTGGGTTTTGGCGGCGACTTGCAGTGCCTTGAAAAAAGCAGCCGCCCTCTTCCGAATCTGAAAAGTCGGTAGCCTTCACCAATTATTTTCTTTCGGCGCGGGTTGTCGCGGGTTTGACACGGCCGGCAACCGAAGACCATCGCTTCCCTGGGCGGATATTGCAGCACCAGCGTATACGGTTATTTTATCAGGCTATGCGCCCCGGTCGGATTTGTAAACCCTTTTTTTTTCATGTATAAGAAAAAATTTAGCCGGATTCCAAAGGAAAAGAACGTATGGTATCGACGTTGGAACGCAAGACCGCGGCGCTGGAAGCGCTGCTTGCCGGATACGGCTCTTTGCTGGTGGCCTTTTCCGGCGGTGTCGACAGCAGCCTTCTGCTGGCCATGGCCCGGAAGGTGCTCTCACGGCGGGTTCTTGCGGTCACATATGCTTCCCCCCTGTTTCCGGAAGAAGAAATCACCGGTGCCTGCCAGACGGTGCGGACCATGGGGGTGCGCCACCGTCTGGTCACCGCCGATGCCCTGGCGCCCCCGGCGCTGGCGGACAACGGGCCGGAGCGCTGCTATGTTTGCAAGCGGCATTTGTGCGGGTTGCTGGTGGCGATTGCTGCGGAGGAAGGCATGGCGGTTGTCGCCCACGGGGCCAACGTCGATGATTTAGCTGATTTTCGGCCGGGTTTCCGGGCGGTCCGGGAAGCGGGGGTGGCGGCGCCTCTGATCCGCGCCGGGTTCACAAAGGAGGATGTGCGCACCTTGTCACGGCGCATGGGGCTTGATACATGGAACAAGCCCGCCCAGGCCTGCCTTGCCTCGCGGGTGCCCTATGGTACGCCGCTGACCGTCACCGTCCTCGGGATGGTGGCCCGGGCTGAAAAGGCGGTCATGGAAGCGGGGATGACGGCCTGCAGGGTGCGTTACCATGGCGATGTGGCCCGCATCGAAGTGCCCGCCGAAGAAATTCCACGCCTTCTTGCGCCGTCTGTTGCCCAAGGGGTTGTGCGTGCGCTCCGACAGATCGGCTTCCTGCATGTGGCCGTGGATCTGGAGGGGTACGCTCCGGGGCGGATGAACAGGGCGCTGACAGAAGAAGAAGTCGCCCACGCGATTTCCCGGCAATAAGCGGCGGTTCGGTCCTTTTCGGGATGGGCCGCCAGAGAGAACCGTCTTCCCAGACGCAACGGAGTTGAAAGGATGTTCGACATGAAAGATGGAGAAAAAGGAGCGATACTGCAACGGGACAAGGAAACCTTCGCCATTGCCCCCCATGTGCCTTGCGGGGTGATCACCCCCGCCTTGATGCGGAAAATGGCGGACGTGGCGGAACAATACAATGTCGCCGCTTTGAAGATCACCAGTGCGGCCCGGATTGCCATGGTGGGTATCAAAGAGGAGGACCTCGACGGTGTCTGGGACGCCCTGGGGATGAATCCCGGGCATGCGGTGGGGCTTTGCGTGCGAAGCCTCAAGGTCTGCCCCGGCAATACCTTCTGCCGGCTGGGGCAGCAGGACAGCCTGCAGCTGGGCATGCTGCTGGATGAAAAATATCATGGCATGGCGCTTCCCAGCAAAACCAAGATGGGCATCAGTGCGTGTCCCAACCAATGCGCGGAAACCTGCATCAAGGATATCGGGCTGGTGGGCAAAAAGAACGGCTGGACCCTGATGGTGGGTGGCAACGGGGCTTCCGCGCCGCGGCTCGCAGATACCCTGGCAACGGACCTCACCACGCAGGAAGTGCTGGCGCTTATCGAAAAAGTAATTGCATACTACAAGGAAAACGCCAAGAAATTCGAGCGGATCGGCAAAATGATCGATCGGATCGGGTTCGAGGCTTTTCGTGCGGAGGTGACAACGGCTTGATCTTGCCGTGGTGTGTCCTTGTGCCGGGGATGCAAGGTGTTGTGCCGTTGCGCCGGCGGCGCGTTGTGTGCGCCTGCCGGCGGATCTGTTTCAGAGGGCGGTCGCAAGGGAGGCTTTGATGATGTCACGGACCTGCTCCCATGGCAGCAGGTTGGGAAATGCGCAGGCGGTTCGGAAAATGTTCAGTTGCAGCGGCTCTATTTGTGTGGTGCGCAGTACATCCGCCGGCAGGTGTATTTCTTTTTCCGGGATCATGCAGATGTCGTAGCGCCGTCCGATGGTCAATTCCACCGGTGAGAAAAAGGAAACCCCTACGCTGGAAATGTCGGAACCGAACAGGCGGTGGGTGCCTCCGTCGATGGACAGGGACAGATCGGTGGTCAACGGAAAGCGCGGATAACGCCGCCGGTCTTCGTCGATCTTGTAGAACATGGCGCCGATGATGTTTTCAAGTTTCACGACGTGTTCGAACAGCGCGTAATTTTGGGTGAGGAACAAAACGTTTCTGGTGAAGCTCTTGTAATTGGCCTTGAAGGAATGAATGAATTCGAGTGAATAGGGGGCATTGGTTTCCAGAGCCTTTATATATTCTCCAAGATCCTTCTTGATGCTCAGCAGCTCCCGTGTGGGATTGCGGTGAAGCATTTTGCTGATTGTGTTCTTTGTGCGCGCATACTGGCTGCGCATTTTGTCTTCGATGGACACTTCGGACAGAAGGGTGTCGAGTTGTTCCTGGGAAATCTGGAAATCGGCCATGGCAATCGGTCCTGTGGACGCTGGGTGTTCCTGCCGGGCGTTTCGGGATCTGCCAGGTGGGAACCCTTGTGGTAACCTGCCGTCGGTAATTGTGCGCGCATGTGTTGCGCACTATGGTGAGCATAACATGCCGCCGGTTTATGGAAAAGAAGATTTTTCCGGCGCGGCCGCCGCCGGGTGAGACGCTGCCCGAAGGGCGGGGAAAAACTTGTGGTTCGCTCCGGGAAAGGGGTAGGCGCCGATGTCTTCCACGGCGATCCAGCGAAAATCCACCGGACCGTCGAGCCGAACCCGTCCCGACAGGAACCGGCAGGAGAACACGTGCATCACGATTTTAAAGTGGGTGTAGGCGTGCTTGACCTGCGCGATTTGCTCCACAGCGGCCACGGTGAGACCGGTTTCTTCCTTGATTTCCCGCTCGCAGGCCGTATCGGGTCGTTCCCCCGGGCGTATCTTGCCGCCCGGAAATTCCCACAAACCGCCCAACAGTCCGTCTGGTTTGCGCCGGGTGATGAGGGTGCGGCCGTTTTTCCAGATGACACCCACGGCAACGTGATTGGTGGGCACTGCCTTTTTCTGGAGGCGGACGGGCAGCGCAGCGGTTTTTCTTCTTTCCAGGGCCAGGCATTGCCCGGCGATGGGGCAGGCAGCGCATAGCGGCGCATCGGGTTTGCACACAAGGGCGCCCAATTCCATCACCGCCTGGTTGAAGGTGCCGGGGCAGGTGGTGTCCAGAAGATTTGTGGCGGCTGCTTGAAAAACCTGGTGGGATCGGGGGGCGTTGACCGGGCTGTCGATGCAATGCACCCTTGCCAGCACCCGTTTGACGTTTCCATCCACAACAGCGGCGGGGTGGCCGAAGGCGATGCTGGCCACGGCGGCGGCGATATAGTCTCCGATGCCGGGCAGCTTTTTCAGGGCCCGAAGCGTATCGGGAAACCGGCTTCCGTGATGGGCCGTCAATTCCTTGGCGGCCCGGTGCATGTTTCTCGCCCTGGCGTAGTAACCCAATCCTTCCCATTGTTTGAGGACCGCCTGAAGATCCGCTGCGGCCAGCTGATCGAGGGTGGGGAAATGTTGCAGAAATTTGAGGTAGTACGGAATAACGGCGGCCACCTGCGTTTGCTGGAGCATTACCTCCGATACCCAGATGCGATAGGGGTCGCTGGTCTGTCGCCAGGGCAGATCCCGTTTTTCGGCCTTGTACCAGGCCACGAGGCATTGGCGGATGCGTTCGATCCTATGTCGGGATGCGGCGGGAAGGTGGGATGTACGGTTCACCGGGCCGGGCGCTCCTTTCCGTCCCCAGGCCGCCATGACAGGTGCAGGCTGAACATGAGGCCCGCTGCGGCGGCCACGAGCGCACTGGCCATGAACAGACGATTTCCGCCGATGCGGTCATAGGCCAGGCCGCTGAGGAAAAAGCCCACCATCAGGCCCAGCCCGTAGGTGATGGCGTTGTTTGCGGCTTGGCCGAGGGTCTTGGCCGATGGCGGCGCGATGCGATCCATGTACAGAATGCTGGCCATGTGAAAGGTGCCGTAAGTGACGGCATGGGAAAGTTGGGCGAACAGCAAGGCCGGTCCACTGCGGAGTGTCGACAGCACTCCCCACCGCAATGCGGCGACGAACAGGGAGAAGACCAGGACTTTTTCCAGGGAGAAACGGTCGAAAATCGATTTGGAGCGCAGCATGACCACGATTTCAGCAATGGAGGCCAGCGCCCATGCGATGCCGATAAAGGTGCCGCCGAACCCCAGGCGCTCCAGATGAATGGAAAAAAAACCGTAATAGGCGCCGTGGCTGACCAGCATCAGGAATGAGCAGGCAAGGAATACGGTGGTTTCCCGGGGGGGGAATTCCCGCACCCGGGACAGGCGCCCGGCGGCGGGGGCGGTGGACGGTGCCGGTATCCCGAAACTGGACAGGGCCAGTAAAACGAATCCGCCCAGGATGGCCACGAGGATGATGCCCACATGCATGTGGTCGATCAACCATCCGCACACAAGAACGATGGTGATGAAGCTGACCGATCCCCACAGACGTACCCGGCCGTAGCGGTGTTTGTCCCGGCCCAGGTGATCCATTGTCACCGCTTCCAGAAAGCTGATGAGGGGAGCGAAGAAGATGCCGTGGCACAGGGTGATGATGAGCATGGGCACGTATTGGCGGGTGACCAGGTACCCGGTCCACAGGCAGGCGCTGGCAGCGGCGCATCCGATGTAAATGGATCGCCGGGCATGATGGCGGTCCGCCAAGATCGCCCACACCAGGGGAAAGATGACCATGGCCACTGATCGCACCGACGCGATCGCCCCGATCTGGACGCCGCTGAATCCGATGCGATGGCAGTACAGGTTGAAATAGGGCAGGGAAATTCCCAGGATGCCGAAATAGAGAAAATACTGGGCACGAATGGCCACGG
Source organism: Desulfobacterales bacterium (assembly GCA_963678885.2). Lineage (GTDB taxonomy): Bacteria > Desulfobacterota > Desulfobacteria > Desulfobacterales > JAFDDL01. The sequence goes on from CAXXFG010000005.1 coordinate 429,089, forward strand.
TGTCGTCGGGGCGTCGGATATGCTTCATGCCCGCCTCCTTACGGTATCCGCGCCCAAAATTCAATGGCCATCGTTGGCTTTACAAATCACCATGCAGGTGTTAACTTTTTGAAACCCGAAGAAAAAATACAGACAACCATTGCCGCAGGAGTCGAGAATGGATTTCGTCAAGATTAGATTTGGTGGAGATTTTGAAGACTTAGGTTCCAAGATCGAAAAGACCATTGAGGGCTTTTTCCGCCCCCGGGCCATCAATCCGACGTTCAACTGCTCCGAGTGCACGTGGAAGCCGCCCATGGATATTTTTGAAACGCCCAAGGAAATTGTGGTCATCGCGGAAATAGCGGGTGTCTCCAAAGATGACCTTGAAGTGGAGATCAACAACCGGGCCGTGCGCATACATGGCAAACGGCAGGGGACGCCGCCCCATGCTGCCGCCACTTACCGGTTGGCGGAAATTCAGTACGGCAGTTTCGAGCGCATTCTCTACTTGCCGGTTCCCATCGATGCGAACAATGTGTCCGCTTCCTTCATCAACGGGTTTCTGAAGATCCGGCTTTCGAAAATGCCCATGGACAAGACCCACAAAATCCCCATTTCAGAGGAATGATCACCCTGTGCACCCATTCTTTCATTGACGATGCGACATGCATAAAACGCGGTGATTGGAGGCATTCATGACACAACAGCCCGCAACGGAAATCGGTACCGAAAGCATTTCCAACATCCTGCCGATCCTGCCCCTGTTCGAGGTGGCATTGTTTCCCAAAATGGTGCTGCCCCTGATGGTGATGCAGGCCGATTCGGTCAAGCTCATCGACGAAGCCATGAACAAGGACCGGATCATCGGCCTTTTGGTGTCCCGGCAATCCCCGGAGGAAGGGGTGACGCCCGAAAAGGACCTACACCGGGTGGGCACCAGTGCGCTGATCCTGAAAATGGCCAAGGTCCAGGACAACAAGGCCCAGCTGCTCGTGCAGGGGTTGAGCCGTTTCAGGGTCAAGAAGTTCATCAATGACAAGGCCTACCTGATGGCCCGGGTGGAACACTTGACCGATATCCAAATCAGGGACAAGGAAACCGAGGCGCTGATGGCCAACTTGGCCAGCCAGTTTTCCCGGGTGGTGGAGCTGAGTCCCGGACTTCCCAAAGAAATCGTGGCCATGGCCAAGAGCCTTCAGGATCCAGGCGTCATGGCGGACATGGTGGCTTCCACCATCAACGCCACGGCCGAGGAGAAGCAGAAGGTGCTGGAAATGATCGAGACCAAGAAGCGCCTGACCGAGGTGACCCGCCTGGTCAACCACCAACGGGACGTTCTGGAACTTGGCGACAAGATCCAGAACCAGGTGAAGGGGGACATGGACAAGCGGCAGCGGGAATACTACCTGCGGCAGCAGCTCAAGGCCATCCGGGAAGAGTTGGGAGAAGGAGACGAGACCAATGTGGAGGTGGAAGACTACCGTGCCAAGATCGATGCAAAGAAGTTGCCCGAAGAGGCGGAGAAGGAGGCCAAACGCGAGTTGGACCGGCTTGCGCGTATGCACCCGTCCTCTTCGGAGTACACGGTGGCCTCCACCTATCTGGACTGGCTGACCTCGCTTCCCTGGAACGAGGAGACCGAAGACCATCTCGATATCGCCAAGGCGCGCAAGGTGCTCGATGAGGACCATTTCGGTTTGGACAAAGCCAAGAAGCGTATCCTTGAGTACCTGGCCGTGCGGAAGCTCAAGCCGGACTCCAAGGGGCCCATTCTCTGTTTTGCAGGCCCCCCCGGGACGGGAAAGACGTCCCTTGGCAATTCCATTGCACGGGCCCTGGGCAGAAAATTTATCCGTCTGTCCCTGGGCGGCGTCCGGGACGAGGCGGAAATCCGGGGACATCGCCGCACTTACGTGGGCGCGCTTCCCGGCCGCATCATTCAGGGGATTCGCAGGGCGGGTTCCATCAACCCCGTCTTCATGCTCGATGAAATCGACAAGGTGGGCAGCGATTTCAGGGGGGACCCGTCTTCAGCCCTGCTGGAGGTGCTTGACCCGGAGCAGAATTTTTCCTTCCAGGACCATTACCTGGATGTGCCCTTCGATCTTTCCAAGGTCATGTTCATTACCACGGCCAACGTTTTGGATACCATTCCGCCGGCCTTGCGGGACCGGATGGAGGTCTTGCAGTTGCTGGGATATACCGAGGATGAGAAGATCGCCATCGCCAACCGCTATCTGATCCCCCGGCAGCGGGCGGCCCACGGCCTGAAGGCCAACCAGATCTCCATTTCAACAGCAGTGGTCAAGCGCATCATCTCCGGCTACACCCGGGAGGCGGGGTTGCGGAACCTGGAGCGTGAAATCGCCGGAGTATGCCGCGGCGTCGCCGCCGGCATCGCCGAGGGGAAGACAAAGAAGGTGACGGTCGCCCTCGGCGACCTGCACCGCTATCTCGGGCCGGTGCGGCTGTCGCCCGAGATCCGCATGCGTACGGCGCCACCGGGGGTGGCCGTGGGGCTTGCCTGGACACCGGTGGGTGGTGAGATTCTGTTCATCGAGGCAACGGCCATGCCCGGCGGAAAGGGTCTGACCCTGACCGGCCAGTTGGGAGACGTGATGAAGGAATCGGCTTCCGCTGCCCTGAGCTTCATCCGCAGCCATGCCAAGGCGTTGGGCGTGGATGAGCGTTTTTTTGAAAGCAATGACATCCACATTCATATTCCGGCCGGCGCCATTCCAAAGGACGGCCCTTCGGCGGGCGTGACCATGCTCACCGCCCTGGTGTCACTGCTTTCCGGTACGCCGGTGAGAAAGGATCTGGCCATGACGGGGGAGATCACACTCCGGGGACAGGTGCTGCCCGTCGGGGGCATCAAGGAAAAGGTGCTGGCCGCACACCGCGCCGGCATTACGACCCTGGTTCTTCCCAAATGGAACGAGAAGGACCTGGAAGACATTCCTCAAAAGGTGCGAGGCCAGATCACCTTTCATTTCGCGGACAAGATGCTGGAGGTGTTGGACATCGCACTGGGCTGGGGGGTGGCGAAAAAGCCTGTCTCGCGTAAGAACGCGACCGGAAAAGCCACCGGGGGAAAGACGTCCGGCAAACCGGCGGTTGCAGTGCGCCGGAAGAAGATCTGATCCGGGCCAATTTCGTCTTGAATTGGCGTTCACAGTGTGGGTCAAAAAAACCGCCAAGGAAAGGGAGCAATGGATAAGGTGCGAATCGCCGGCCGCATCATTACCGTCGGGCTGCTGCTATGGGCGGGCGGATGCGGCCCTTCCCGGCCGCCTCTGCCGCCGCCGGGGCATCCCAAACCGTATTGCATCGGCAACACCTGGTACCAGCCGATTCCCGATGCCAGTGGGTTCAAGCAGCGGGGGCTGGCTTCTTGGTACGGTAAGAAATTTCACGGCCGAAAGACCGCCAACGGAGAAGTATACGACATGCATGCCATGACCGCAGCCCACAAGACCCTTCCCCTGGGCACCTGTGTCAAGGTGCGCAATATGGAAAACGGGAGGAGCGTGGAAGTGCGCATCAACGACCGGGGCCCATTCATAACCGGTCGGGTCATCGACCTTTCCTATGCCGGCGCCAAGGCCATCGGTTTGGTGGGCCCCGGCGTGGCCCAGGTGGAGGTGGTGGCCCTGGGCAAGCCGGTTAGTACCCCGAAGGGAAAGCGTGTCTATGCACCCGTCGATTACCGCCGCGGCGCCTTCACGGTGCAGGTGGGGGCGTTTCAGGAACGGTCTAACGCCGAACGGCTCAGGAAGTACTCGGCCGTGCTTACAGCAACGCCCACATCACGACCCACCACGACGGAGTCCGCACCTATTACAGGGTTCGGGTCGGACGGCTTGCCACGCTGGCGGATGCAATTTCATTCGAGCGGACCCTCGTGTCGGGCGGGTACAAAGAGGCGATGATCGTTGCGGAATAAGACGGTGGGGAAAACGGTGTTTCTGGACCGGGACGGGGTCATCAACCGCGATTCCAGTGCGTACATCAAGCGCTGGGAAGAATTTGAGTTTCTGCCCCGAAGCCTGGACGCCTTGCGGCTGCTGACGGCCCAAGGGATTTCCATCATCCTGATCACCAACCAGTCGGTCATCGGCCGGCACATGGTGGCGATTGAAACGCTGATGGACATGCACCGACGCATGGCCCGGGCCGTTGCCGACCACGGCGGCGCAATCCAGGATATCTTTTTCTGCCCCCATGTGCCGGGCGACGGATGCAACTGCCGCAAGCCCAGGCCCGGGATGTTGCTGGCGGCCCGTGACCGTTACCAACTCGATTTATCCCGAACGGTCATGGTGGGCGACAGTGTCAAGGATGTTGTCGCGGCGCGTCGGGCCGGCTGCGGCCGGGCCGTGCTGGTCAGGACCGGCAACGGCGAAACCGCCGCGCAGCGCCTTGCCGGCGGCCGCATGTCCCCCGATCACGTGGCGGACGATCTGTTGGCCGCCGCCCGATGGATCACCGGGCACTGCCCGTTATGAGCACCCTACGCGGCCACCTGGAGCGCATCACCTACCGGCATGCGCACTCTCCTTTCACCATTGCCAAGCTCCGGGTGGCGGAGAGCCGTCAGCTGGTGACCGTCACCGGCTCCATGCCCGGTGTCCGGCCCGGCGACCGTCTGGAAATTGTGGGGGACTGGGACACCCACCCTCGCTACGGGCAGCAGTTCAAGGCCCGCCAGGTGACCGTTACCCCCGCCGACCCCCTGGAGGGCATCCGCAATTTTCTCTCTTCGGGGTTCATCAAGGGGCTTGGTCCCAAGGTGGCTGCAAAGCTTCTGGCCCATTTTGACAAATCGATACTGGACGTGCTGGACACCGCCCCCGAACGGCTTGGTGAAGTCCACGGCATCGGTGCGGCAAAGGCCGCACAGATTGCCGGGGCCTGGAAAGAACACCGGGGAACCCGGAAGGCCATGCTCATGCTCCAAGCCCTTGGCATGAAGCCGTTTTACGCCACCCGCATTCTAAAGGCCCTGGGGCCGTCGGCCGTGGACATTATCCGGACGGACCCCTACCAGCTTTCCGCACATATCCGGGAAATCGATTTTTTTCTGGCGGATCAGCTGGCCCGCCAACTGGGGATGGATCCGTCGGATCTGCGCCGACTGGAGGCGTGTCTTCTCTATCTTTTGGAGCAGGCCACCACCGCAGGTCATACCTGCATGATTCTGGAGGCCCTGGTGGCGCGCTGCGCCCAGTTGCTCGAAGTGCCGGTGGAAAAGGTGCAAACGGCCCTGGAAGCGTTGGCCGGTGCAGGCCTTGTGGTTGTCGAAGAAACACTTCCCGGTGCCGCGCGCATCTATCTTGGGGCTCTGTACGCTGCGGAAACCGCCATTGCTCGTCGGCTACGGGCCTTTCTGACGGTGCCGATTCCCCCCCCGGGGATCGATTCGAGCAAGATTGCCGGGGAGGTGGTCCGGAAGCTGGCCATTGCGCCATCGGACATGCAGCTGCAGGTGCTGTCCGAGATTCTTTCCCACCGGGTGGTGATCATCACCGGTGGGCCAGGCACCGGCAAGACCACCCTCATTCGCAGTGTTTGCGTCCTGTTCGCGTCCCTGGAGCGGCGCATTTGCCTGGCCGCACCAACGGGGCGGGCCGCCCGGCGGCTTTCGGAAGTGACCCGGCGGAAAGCCGCCACCATTCACCGGTTGTTGGGCAGCAGCCCCAGCGACGGTTTTTTCGAAAAGAACCGGGACAATCCCCTGGACGCCGATGTGGTGATCGTGGACGAGGCCTCCATGGTGGACGTGCTGCTGATGCATCATCTGTTGGAGGCGGTGCCGATGACGGCCGTACTGGTGCTGGTGGGGGACGCGTTCCAGTTACCACCGGTGGGGCCCGGCAATGTTTTGGCGGACCTGATGGCCTCCGGCGCCATTCCCGCATTTGAGCTGACGGAAATTTTCCGCCAGGCCCAGGAAAGCCCCATCGTGATGAACGCGCACCGGATCCGCAGCGGCCGCATGCCGGACCTTGCGGCCCCGCCTCCCGATGCGGGCAGCGATTTCTTCTTTGTCGAAACGGCGGATCCCGCCGAGGCGGCCCGGCAGGTGGTCGATCTGTGCGCCGATGTGCTGCCGAACCGGCGGCTGTTCGATCCCGTGAAAGATATCCAGGTGCTCACCCCCATGCACAGGGGGCCGGCGGGAACGCTGCAGCTCAATCAGATGCTGCAAGCGGCCCTCAACCCGGCGCTTCATCCGGACAGCCCCCGGGGTGAACGGGGCGCCTTGGGCGGGTTCCGGGCCGGGGACAAGGTGATGCACCTGAAAAACAACTACCAAAAAGACGTGTTCAACGGGGATATCGGTGCGGTGGTGCGGGTGAGTCGGGGGGCGGAACAGGTCGTGGTGGACTATGACGGCCGGGAGGTGTTCTATGCGGCCGACGAGCTTGATGAACTCGGGCTTGCCTATGCCATTTCGGTGCACAAGTCCCAGGGTTCCGAATATCCGGCGGTGGTGGTGGCGCTTCTGGCCGAACATGCGCCCCTTCTCCAGCGCAATCTTCTGTACACGGCCCTGACCCGGGGCCGGCGCTTGGTGGTGCTGGTGGGCAGCCGCCGGGCCATTGAGACGGCTTTGGGAAACGACAAGCCGAAGCAGCGGCTGTCGGGCCTCCGGGAACGGTTTTAATTTCGGCGGCGGTGACGGATGGCGCTTTTGTTCAAAAATCTTACCCATGACCAGGCGAACCTGTGCGTGCTGATTTTGAGCGCGGCGGCCATTGCCTGCAAGACCCGGAAAGAGGAGGGGCGCTGGGCCGTGTACGTGGACGGTCAGGATCACGCAGCGGCCGTGGAAAAGGTGGCCCGGTATTTCCGTGAGAATCCGGATACCCCCCCTGATGCGTCTTTGTCCGCCCATGGGCCGCCCAAGACCCTGTCCGGCGTTTGGGCGGCTTTGCTGCTGGCCCTGGTCCACACGGCATCGGTCTATCACCAGGCCGCCGCGAGGCTGGTGGAACGTTACGGCGCTGATGCCGAGCGGATCCTGTCCGGGGAAATTTATCGTTGTGTGACGGCGTTATTGCTGCATTCCGACGCGGTGCACCTGTTGGGCAACATGGTGGGCATCGCCCTGTTCGGCACGGCGGTGTGTGCGGCGGTGGGGCCGGGTTGCGGGTGGCTGATGGTGCTTGCCGCCGGCGTGTCCGGAAATTTCGCCAACGCTCTGATGTATGGTGCCGGGCACCGCTCCATCGGGGCTTCCACGGCGGTATTCGGCGCCATCGGCCTGCTGTCCGCCTTCCAATTCTGGAATAAATTCAGGGTGCCGGGCCAGCGCATCCGGGCCTGGCTGCCCCTGGCGGGGGGGGTGGCGCTGCTCGGGATTTTAGGCACCGGCGGGCAGCGCACCGACATCATGGCCCACCTGTTCGGGTTGGTGTCGGGGGTGATGACGGGCGGTGTATATGCGGCAGTGGTCGGTGAGGTGTCGCCGGCGAAACATCAGGGAGCTTGCTGGATGATCACCGGTGCGGTGCTGGTGCTGGCTTGGTTTTAAATTGGGGTCGCATGCATGTCGGTTATGCGCCGAAGGGCAAGGCGTTGGTATATTCAGCAAGGTATAGGATCGGTGCCGGGTATCCGTGTTTCGACGGGTGAGATGGTGTGGCGTCAATTCGTGCGACATGTCGGAAAGTTGCGTGGTACGCCCGCCAGGATTCGAACCTGGGATCTTCAGCTCCGGAGGCTGACGCCCTATCCCCTGGGCTACGGGCGCATTGCGTAATCGGTGAGCTTAGATACCCAATCCTTTTCAGGAAGTCAAGCCTCAATCTGCGGCAGGGATAGCGTGCCGGCTGCGACGGCTTCTTTTACTTCCCCCACCAAATACAACGATCCGGTGATGCAGACCATTTCCTCCGGGCGGCTGGTGGCGACGGCGTGGGCCACCGCCTCGGCGACATCCGCAATGACTTTGACCTCCGGGACAATCCGTTTTGCCGCTGCCTTCAAAGTGTCGGCCGCTAATGCCCGGTCGATTTTCGGTTGGGTGAAGATGGCCCTGCGGCAGAGGGGCAGGAGGCAGCCGAGCATGCGGGCGTAGGCCTTGTCTCCGAGAATCCCCAGGACCAGGGTGATGGTTTTGTCTTTGTAATGGGTCCGGAGGTGATGCGCCAGGGCTTGCACCGCGGTGAGGTTGTGTGCGCCGTCCAGCAGCACCGTGGGGGCGTGGGCAAGGGTTTCCAGGCGGCCGGGCCAACGGCTTGCGAGCAGTCCCTTTCGGATGTGATCCATGGTCAGGGCGGTGTTGTAGGTGCCGTTCAATACCTCGCAGGCCGCGATGACAAGGGCTGCATTGTCGTGCTGGTGGCGACCTTGGAGAGCTGTTTGCATCCCCTTCATCACCGTGCCGTCGATGCCGTAATAGGTGAACCCGTCGCCGCCCGGACGGCGGCGGATGCTGAAGTCCCTGCCCCTTTGGAAGACCCGGGCGGCATGGGCCGCGTCGGCCGCCGCCGTCATGGCCGACACCGCGGTGCGTTGGGTGACGCCTGTGACGGCAGGCACCCCCGGTTTGAGGATGCCTGCTTTTTCGCGGGTGATGGCGGCGATGGTGTCGCCCAGGTATTCCCGGTGTTCCAGAGAAATGTTGGTCACGATGCAGAGGGAAGGGGTGATGATGTTGGTGGCGTCCAGACGGCCGCCCATGCCGGTCTCGACAACGGCCCAATCCACTTCTTGGCGGCTGAATTCATCCAGGGCCATGGCAGTGGAGAATTCGAAGAACGTCGGTTCCCGGTCGCCCCGGCGCACCGCGTCGACCCGTTGGTAAGCCGCGATTACCCGCTCGTCGGAAATGGGTTGCCCGTTGATGCAGATGCGTTCGTTGAAGCGCACCAGGTGGGGAGAGGTGTAGAGTCCCACCTTGTATCCTGCTCCGTGCAGTACGGCGGCCAGGCCGGCCGCGACCGATCCCTTGCCGTTGGTGCCGGCGATGTGAATGCTCCGGAAGTTGTTCTGCGGATTGCCGAGTCGGGCCAGGATGCCGCCGATGGTGTCCAGGCCCAGGATGATACCGAACCGTCGCAGATTGTACATCCGCTGGAGGCAGTCGTGAATACCTGTTTCCGTTGTCATGTGCGTGGTGCCGTTTTGGGTGGAGACGGCCTGCTGGGCCGACGAAAAAAAGCCCGGCAGACAAATGCGTCTGCCGGGCCGGACGAATAGTGCGCTGATCGTCTTATCGGCGGTATCTGCTGCGCGCTACGGCAATCCGCTGCCTCCGCAACGCTTCGCGCTGCTTGCGACGGCGATATTCGCTGGGCTTTTCATAACTTTTTTTCAGTTTTAACCGTTTGAACAGCCCGTCGTTCTGAATTTTCTTCTTCAGAACACGCATCGCCTTTTCAAGGTCGTTGTCCAGTACCTTGACGTGAATTTCCTTCAAATGCCTCGCCCCCTTCGTTCCATCGACGGCATGGCGAACAGGCCGTTTCCGATGGTTATTTTGTTTCAAAGAAAATGCAATTGTTCTCTCTACGATAAAACCAAACGTGTTTCAAGGGAAAAATTCAGCGCCGGTGCACCTTATACCGCAGTGTCCAGGGCGGAGAAGATGCGGTCCCGGATGTCCTCGACCTTTCCGATTCCCTCGATGCGCACATAGGACGGTGCGCCGGGGGCGCCGGCCGCGCCCCAGCCCTTGTAGTAATCGATGAGGGGCTCGGTCTGGCTGTGGTAAACGTCCAGGCGCTTGCGCACCGTTTCCTCCTTGTCGTCGTCCCGCTGAATCAGCGGCTCTCCGGTGACATCGTCCTTGCCCTCTTCCTTGGGGGGATTGAACACCAGGTGGTAGGTCCGCCCGCTGGCCAGGTGCACCCGGCGTCCGCTCATGCGCTTGATGATTTCCGCGTCGGAAACCGCAATGTCCACCACCGCGTCGATGGTCACGCCGGCATCTTTCATGGCATCGGCCTGGGGAATGGTCCGGGGGAAGCCGTCGAACAAAAAGCCTTTTTCACAATCCGGCTCCTTGATGCGCTCCTTGACGAGACCGATGATAATGTCGTCGGGTACGAGCTGGCCGGCATCCATCACCTTTTTCGCTTCCCTGCCCAATTCCGTGCCGGCCTTGACGGCCGCCCGCAGCATGTCCCCCGTGGAAATCTGGGGGATGCCGTATCTGTCCTTGATGAAGTTCGCTTGCGTTCCTTTACCGGCGCCGGGGCCGCCCAACAGAATCAGACGCATGGGAAATCCTCCTTCTCGAAAGGGTGGGGTGGAATATGGCATGTTGCAAAACAATGGATTTGTTGTGACAAACCGAAGCCAGGAAAAAAGAAAACTATTCACATATGTTGCCGGATGTCAAGGCCATTTGCACTCCGTTCAGTATGATCCCGTGGCATCATGGTACAGGCGTTGCGGCGTGGGTGCCCGTCCTCCGGGCGCCCGGATGTCATCGATGCTTGTGGGGCTGTTGGCCGTAGGGGTGGGCGTGAACGTGCCTGTGCACATGGGGGGTGGTGTCGGTCCGGATGCGGCCCTGATCAAGGGTGTAGATCTTGTCGGTGACCTCCGCGAGAAAGTCGAATTCGTGGGACACCAGTACGTAGCTGATGTCGAGGCCCCGGAGGATCTCCACGAGACGGTGTTTGGTGTTTTCGTCCAGCCCGGCGCTGGGCTCGTCCAGCAGCATGGCGCAAGGGGCCATGGCCAGCACGGTGGCCAGGGCGACCAGGCGCTTTTCTCCTCCCGAAAGCCGCGTGGTGACACGGTGCTCAAACCCGTCCAGCCCTAAAAATGAGAGGGTTTCCCTGGAGACGGCGACGGCTTCTTCCTTACTTTTACCGAGGTTCAGCGGGCCGAAGGCAACGTCTTCCAATACCGTGGGGCTGAACAGCTGATCGTCTGCGTCTTGGAACAGAAGCCCGATGCGGCGCCGCACGGCGATAAAATCCTTCTCTGTGGCAACCTTTCGGCCGAAGACCCGGATCTGTCCGGCATCGGGTTTGAGAAGCCCCATGATGATGTGAAAGAGGGTTGTTTTGCCGCTGCCGTTGGGGGCGATCAGCCCGATGCGCTCCTTCTGGTGCAAGGCAAAATCCAGGTTTCGGAGAACCGGGGGACCGTCGGAATAGGAAAAATGGATGCGTTGAAGCTCGAAAATGGGGGGTACAGTGTTCACATTCATGGCCCATGCCCCGGTGGCGGGGGAGGTCAGGGGGTTTATGACAGGTGCCGACCGATCCGTTTGTATATCGGAAATGCAACGGAAAGGAAACAGAATTGATGCGGATTCCACGGGCGGGCGGTTGGAGCGGGGGGGCTTCGGTTTTGTTTGAAATTCAACGGAGGATGCTTTATACGTGAAAAGAGGATCTGCCGATCAACCGTTGCGGTTTTGTCGGAACTCCGGTATTTGCGCCGGGTGTCCTGCGCCGCTTCTGCAGCGGCGGGCCGGTGCGCCGCCGGAATTCGCAAACCCGGCGGACTTTTTCGGAACCCTCCGAATCCTTGCGTTCCAAGCTGTTTACCCTGTCTTTTTAAGTGAAACAGAGCGAGGCCTGCCATGAGAAAAAAAATCATGATCGCCGTGGACCAGTCGGTTCATTCCCGCAACGCAATGGCTTATGCGGTTCAGGTTGCAGAGGTGTTGGGAGATGTCGATTTCGATCTCTATCATGTCCAACCCGTGGTCTCCAGCTATCTGACAGAGGAGGCACGAAAGGATTCCGATGCCAAGGACCTCCTTGAACGGGTCTGTGAGCGCAACAGGCAAGCGGCCGAAGCGTTTCTTGAGGACTGCCGGAAAGAGATGGCGGAGCGGGCGAAGGGCGCCTGTCGCATTGGCATTGTCACCCGCCAATGGCGGCAGGGGGTTGCAAGGGACATTACCCTCGCGGCGGAAAACGGCGCCTACGATGCCCTTGTGGTGGGGCGGCGGGGCATCACCGGTCTTCAGGAACTGTTCATGGGCAGCGTTACGAGCAACCTGCTCACCTGCGCAAAGACGATTCCCCTTTGGGTGGTGGACGGGCATCCCCGGCCAGGGGGGGTTCTGGTGGCCGTGGATGGGTCGCCTGCTTCTTTGCGCGGGGTGGACCACGCGGCCCACATGTTGTCGGAGGGCAATTCGACGGACATTGGTTTCGTTAACATCGTGCCCCGGCTTGGAGATTTTTGCGAGCTTGAAACCGAACCCGACGGGTCAGATGTGCTGGCAAATGTACTGACGGTGTCCAACGAGAAATGTCTGGCGGATTTTTCACGGAAGGCGTACGCAATCTTGGAAAACGCGGGCATCGAAAAGGACCGGGTCTCCTTTTTCAACGTCAAGCAGAAACTTTTCACCGGCAAGGCGGTTCTGAAGGTGTTCCAGGAAAAAGGATACGGTTCCCTGGTGGTGGGGAAATCGGGCTTCGGAAACAGTCCCAATATGGGCAGGGTGGCCACCTACCTGGTCCAGAAATTGTCCAACGGCGCCGTGTGGATGGTGCCGTGAAGCAACCTCCGGCAGTCCGTCGGAAAAGGGGGATGCGATCGCTTTGTTGAAGAAATTTGAACGGTTTATCATCAGCATCCTCATTGCCCTGATGGTTGTGGTGGTCCTTTTCTCCACCGTGGAGTTGGCGGTGCTGATCGTCCGGGACATTTTCGCCCCCCCTCGCTTTTGGCTGGGGATCGACCAGTTGTTTGAAATTTTCGGTTTTTTTCTATTGCTGCTGATCGGGGTCGAGCTGTTGGAAACCATCAAGGCTTACCTGTCCAGCAATGTGGTGCATTCGGAAATCGTGCTGGAGGTCGCCCTCATTGCCATATCCAGGAAGGTGATCACCCTGGACGTCAAGGAGTATCCGCCGCTGACCCTGCTGGGAATTGCCGGGTTGATCGTGGCCATTTCCATGGCGTATTGGTCCATCAGGAAATGCCGCCTGACCGCGAAGGTGTCCGGTCCGGCTTCCACCGGAACGGGCGGCATCTGCGGCGGTGATTGACGCGACGGGCACCAGGGGCGCCGGTGAGAAGGCCTGGTTACGGCCTGGGCGCCGGTTTCTTTAACCGCCTGCCACGTTGCGCGTTCATCCTTCGGAAACGGGTTGCAGCAGGCCGAACAGCAAAGATCGGGACGGCTGGGGGGATGCGGCCGTTTGGGGGGAAAACGGGCACCGCCCGGGTCGCAATACGGTGAGGGTTGCGACCGCGGCGGATTTTCGGGCGGGATACGGCATGTCCACTGGAGCGGCGTCGGGGATGCCAGTGGAAAAAAGCCCCGCCAGGGCGGATGCCAGGGCTTCGGGGGGATCGGAGGCGGGAGAGACGGATGCCGGAATCCCCGTTATCGTGCAGCACGGCGCCATGCCGTCGGCCGATGCGTCCAGAGCGTCGAGAACCAATGGGTCGTGGGTGAGCAACAAGGTCGGGTGGTTCGGCCCAAGAAGGTCGGATGCCAGGTGCAAGGCAAGCCGTTGCCAGGCCCTGATGCGGCGGCCGATTTTTTCGTCGTTTTCAGTGCTTGTCCGGATCCGGTGCCTGTCTGCCGCGATGGGTGAATGCCCGGCAGGACGATCGAACAGCGTCGCGTGCATGAGGCTGACCTGTGCAAGGTCCCGCGTCAGTTCCTCCTGGTATTGGTCATGGCGTTGGGCGAGGGCCAGAAAAAGCCGTGCTTGCAGCAGGGCTTGCTCTTCCACGATGCCGTGGCAATTGGGGGTTGTTTCTCCGGCGAAGCGGATGTCGCTGAGCAGGCGGGTTACGGCGGTTTGGTCGTAGAGGGGGATTTCGGTGGGGCGCAGGGCCTCGAAATCCGGGCGTTCCCCCTCATGGAGCGAGGCCCACGCCTCGTAAGCCTTCAACTGCTTGGGCAGCGGATCGTCCGCCCGCGCTTCCGGCAGGCGCAGTGAAATGCGTCCGCCGGCCGCCCACCGGCGCATGGGCTCCGGGACATCATGCCCGGAGGGCCCCAGAACGGTTACTTGGTCGAAACAGGCGGCCAGTGCGCCGCGCACCCATTCGGGTAGGTAACTATAGGGGAAATAAAGGACGTCCATATGCCGTTATCCTCTTGATATTTCTCTCGCGTTTGCCGGCTTTAACTCTTCCCGTCCCGCACTTGAACCCCCATTTCCAGGAGCTGATCCCGAATCCGGTCAGCTTCGGCCCAGTCTTTGCGTTGGCGGGCCTTGCGGCGGCGGTCCATCAATGCTTTCACGGCGACATCGTCTGCGCAGGCGCCAAAATCAAAAATGGCCAGTACCCGGTCGATGGCCCGGAAAGTGTCCATCAGCTTCCGGGCGCTGTCCGGGTCGATTCGTTTTTCGGCCATCAGGCGGTTGATGCGCCGCACGTTCCCGAATATGGAGGCAAGTGCCGCCGAGATGTTCAGGTCGGCGTCCATGGCACCCGAAAACCCCTGACGGATGTCATACACCAGCTGGTCGATTTCGGCAAAGGCAGGTGCCTGGGGTACATTGCCGAGGGCCTGGATGCATGCGTCCAGGCGCTTCAACGAACGGCGGGCATGCTCCAGACGGTCCCGGGAAAAGGTGAGGGGCTTTCGGTAATGACCGGACAGCAACCAGTAGCGGATTTCGCGGCCGGAGTATCCCATGGCCCGCACCCGGTCCATGGTCAGCTCCGCAGCTTCGTCGAGTTTCTTCCCGTCATCGGCGAGCACCCGTTCGGCCAGAAACCAATACCGGGCGGAAGGCTTGCCGGAGAGGGCCGTGGCAATGGCGATTTCATTTTCGTGGTGCGGAAAGGCGAGCTCCAGACTGCTGGTGTGGATGTCGAATTGATCTCCCAGAAATTTCCGGGAGATGGCGGCGGACTGGATATGCCAGGACGGCCGGACATTTCCCCATTCGGTTTTGTAGAAGATGCCCTTGCGCAACTCCGACAGGGTGGTGCGCTTGAGCAGGGTGAAGTCCCTGGGGTTGTCCTTCTCGTATTCGTCCAGATCCACGGTGGCACCCACGCGGATTTTGTCGACGTCGATACCGGACAATTTTCCGTACGCATTGAATTCGGACAGGTTGAAATAGATGGACCTGAGTTTTTCGTAGGCGCATCCCTTTTTTACCAGCTCTTCGGTCATGTGAATCATGTCGGCCACATGGTCGCTGGTCTTGGGGTATTCGTCCGCGGGGCGGATGCCCAGAATCTCCAGGTCCCGCATAATGCCTTCGATGCGCAGACGTGTGAAATCGGCCAGTTCCAGCCCTTCCTGTTCGGCGCCGGCAATGGTTTTGTCGTCCAGGTCCGTAATGTGCACCACGTGCTTGACCTGATACCCCCGAAACTCCAGATACCGCCGCAGCAGCTCGGCGGAGATGAGGCGCCGGCAGTCGCTCAGGTGCATGGCGGCATGGGCGGTGGGGCCGCAGGTGTATAAGCTCACGGTGCCGGGCCGGATCGGTGTGAAGGTTTCCCTTGTGCGCGTCAGCATGTTGAACAGGTGCAGGGGGCATTTGTCTTCCACCGAAAACAGTGGCGTGCTCAGGTACCGTTCGCCGCCGTCGGGGAAAATGACCACCACCACGCCCTGTGCCATGCCGGCGGCTTCGGCGCAGGCGGCCGCCATGGCCGCGCCGCTGCTCATGCCCACGAAGATGCCCTCTTGCCGTGCCAACCGACGGGCCATTTCATAGGCGTCTTCATCTGCGATGTTTACCTTTTTATCCAGGCGTTTTTTTTCGAATATTTCGGGGCAATACGCCTCTTTCAAATTTTTCAGCCCCTGAATTTTATGCCCGAGGAACGGCTCCACGCCGACGATGCGGATGGCGGGGTTGTATTCCTTGAGGCGCCGGCTCATGCCCATCAGGGTGCCGGTGGTGCCCATGGTGGCCACCAGGCAGCTAACCTGGCCGCCGGTCTGTTCCCAGATTTCCGGGGCGGTGCCGTGGTAATGGGCTTGGAAATTGGCGGTGTTGTTGTACTGATCGGTCATGAAATAGCGGTCGGGATGCTCCCGCACCAGACGGTAGACTTCTTCGATGGCGCCGTCGGTGCCCAGATGCCCGGGTGTCAAGAGGATGTCAGCGCCCCGGGCCCTGAGAATCTTTCGGCGTTCTTCGCTGGCCGCTTCGCTCATGGTCAACAGGAGCCGGTATCCTTTCACCGCGCAGATCATGGCCAGTCCGATGCCGGTGTTGCCGCTGGTGGCCTCGACGACGGTTTTGTCCGGGGTGAGAAGCCCCGATGCCTCCCCCGCCGCGATCATGCGCAGGGCCACGCGGTCCTTGATGGATCCGCCGGGGTTCAGGTATTCCAACTTGGCGAACATCCTGACGTGGGGGTTGGGGTTCAGACGCCGGATTTCCACCATGGGGGTGTTTCCGATGGCGTCGATGATGCTGCCGCAAACGGTGTCTGGTGATTTCAATTTTGCGTCCTCTGCGCCCGGCCGCGGCATGTCCGGTCGAGCACGTCGGCCAGGATCAAGCAAATCCCGTCGCGGACGTCCTCTTTGCTTCGTGCCGCGTCGATGACCCGGAAGCGTTCCGGCTCCCGGTCTGCCAGTTCAAGATAACCGGCGCGTACCTTGCGGTGAAAGGCGATGGTTTCTTCTTCAAAACGGGTTTCTCCGCCGCTGCGCTGGCCGGTGCCGATCTGTTGCCAGGCCCTGGCAAGCCCCTGCTCCGGCGGCAGGTCGAACAGCAGTGTCAGATCCGGGGTGAGGCCTGCGCACATGAGCGAATGGAGCGTGCGGATGCATGTAATGTCCAGACCCCGCGCCACTCCCTGATACACCAGGGTCGCGTCGAAGAACCGGTCGCAGAGCACGGTCTTTCCCTGTGCCAGCATGGGCCGGATTACCTGGCGGATGTGCTGGGCGCGGTCCGCCGTGTAGAGCAATAATTCCGTCAGCGGATCGATTTCCTTGTGGCCGGGATCGAGGAGAATCGCCCGGATTTTCGCGCCCACCGCCGTGCCCCCGGGTTCCCGGGTGACGGCGACCTGGATGTGACGGTTTTCGAGAAACTGCCGGATGGCCTGGACCTGGGTTGTTTTTCCCGATCCTTCGATGCCTTCAAGTGTTATAAACATAAGCCCTGAAAGAAGTCCAGACGCTCCCTGAGGGAAGCGATGACGTCGTAATCGGTCATATCGCATTTGACCGGGGTGATGCTGATGCAATTATGCGCCAGCGCAGCGCCGTCGGTTTCGGGATGATCGAAGGTGATGCGGCTGTCAAGGCCCTGCCAGAAATAATACCTGTTTCTGG
This sequence comes from Desulfobacterales bacterium, assembly GCA_963678885.2. Lineage (GTDB taxonomy): Bacteria > Desulfobacterota > Desulfobacteria > Desulfobacterales > JAFDDL01. The sequence goes on from CAXXFG010000005.1 coordinate 446,283, forward strand.
GGTCCTTGCGTCTTTCGAACTGTTCGATGGGAACCGCCGTGGCCTGACGGCTGACGCGGACCCCGGCTGTTTCGCCCAGGGGCAGATCCGGCAGGTTCACGTTCAGAAACGTTCCCGGCGGCAGGCCCGCCGAACCGACGGATTCGGCAAGACCCCGGGTGAACCGGGCGGCGGCCTCATAGTGCCGGACATCATTGCCCTGAATGGAGACGGCAAGGGCGGCAATGCCGTAAAGGGCGGCCTCCTTTGCGGCGGATACGGTGCCGGAATAATGGAGGTTTGCCCCGATATTGGCCCCGGGGTTGATGCCGGAGATGACCATGTCCGGGCGCTCCTTCATCAATGCCACCACGCCGAGTTTGACACAGTCGGCCGGGGTGCCGGACACTGCGGTGCCATTTCCCCGTCCGTTGACGACCGTCGTTTCGGCCCGCAGGGGATGGTGCAGGGTGATGGCGTGGCCAACGGCGCTGCGTTCGCGGTCCGGTGCAATCACGGTCACGGTGTGATTTCCTGAAAGGCAGTCAAAAAGGGCCCAAAGGCCCTCGGCATAGATGCCGTCATCGTTTGTCAGCAGGATGTTCATGGTCATCATCCCTTACAACTACACCTTGACTTTTTCAATGAAAATTGGCTTATACGTGAAATTCAACCATCGACGGCCGGCGGACCGATGACGGGGCATCTCCGTTGGGTGACCGGGCCGGAGGCCAGTGGACGCAGCTAAAGAGAAGGGAGCGCCTTATCATTCGGCTTGGCTTAGAACGCCCCCGGTCAGCGAACCGGGGGGGCAGCGGAAGGCGGACGGCCGGCACGGGGTGGTGTCGCAGCGCGGCGGTGTTTTGCATGGTGCTCCTTCTTGGATTCTGCTGCCGGGCAGCCGGTGCCCGGGACGACCTTCCGGAGCTGTTCAAGGCCACCGCCGACGCGCCCTGGCGGGTGACCGCCGACGAGATGGTATATGACCGGGATGCCGACGAAATTCGCGCCCGGGGAAACGTGCGCATCGAAAAGGAGGGCATCCGCATCGCAGCCGACACGGTGCGTTACCAGCGCGCCACGGGCAGCACCCTGGCCGAGGGCAACGTACGGATGCATGTGGGGGAGGATTCCTTTTCCGGCAGCCGGGTGGCACTTCGGAAGGACGGCGAAACCGGCGCGCTGTTTGACGGGACGCTGTTCATCAAGCGCAGTAATTTTCATATCCGGGCCGACAAGATCGAAAAGACCGGTCCCCGCACCTATGCGGGGGACCAGGTGGTTGTCACCACCTGCGACGGCACTTCACCGGATTGGCGTATTGCGGGCAAGCACATGGAGGTGACCTTGGAGGGTTACGGGGTGGTCAACCACGCGGCCTTCTGGGTAAAAGATCTGCCGGTTTTCTATACGCCCATCCTGGCGTTTCCCGTCAAACTCGAACGGCAGTCCGGTTTTCTGACACCGGAGATGGGGCAGTCGGACCGCCGGGGATTCGAATACCTGCAGCCGTTTTTCTGGGCCGTAAGCGATGCCAGCGACCTGACCCTATATGCCCATGTGATGAGCGAGCGCGGCGAGAAATGGGGCGCGGAGTATCGGTACCTGTTGTCGGACAGAAGCCGGGGCGTTGCCATGATCGATGTGCTCGACGATGACAAGGTGGACGACGGTACCGGTACCACCGCCGGTGACTACGGATACGCCGGGGATGCGGTCAGCCGACCCAACACGGACCGTTACTGGTTCCGGATGAAACATGACCAGGTCCTTGGCGAACACGCGAAGGCCGTGCTCGACCTGGATATTGTCAGTGATCAGGATTACCTGCAGGAATTTAAAAGCGGCTACACCGGCTTTCGGAGCACCGAGGATTTTTTTCTCGATTTCTCGGGGCGTGAACTGGACGATTATAACGACCCTGTCCGCAAGAACCGCCTGAACGTCAGCAAGCAATGGACCGGTGCCAGCCTGAACGTCGAGGCGCTCTGGTACGATGACGTGGTTGCCCGGCGGTGGGGGGGGACCGATGAAACGGTGCAGCGTCTGCCTGTCATCAATTTCGACCGCTACAAGCAGCCCCTGTTCGCGACGGCTTTTTACGGAGACCTGGAAACCCAGGCCGGCTATTTTTACCGGGAAGACGGGACACGGGGCTTCCGGGCCGATGTGCACCCCCGGATCTACCTGCCGTTGCGGCCGGGGGGGGGGGTAACGGTGGAGCCTTCCGTGGGGCTGCGGCAGACCATGTGGCATGTGGATGGCTTTGACTCGGATACCGATGCGGCGCGGACCAGACACCGGTCGCTGTATGATGTGCGGTTGGACGTGTCCACGGAACTCTACAAGGTATACGCCCCCCGGGTGGAAGGGGTGGAGGGTCTCAAGCATGCGATGAAGTTCCAGACCATATATGACTACGTGCCGGAACAGAACCAGACGGATCTTCCCTATTACGACGATCTGGACCGTATTGACGGGCAAAACGAAATCTCCTGGTCGGTGACCAACACCTTTACCACCCGCACTTCGGGAAAAAACGGTCCCGTCTACCACCAGGTGGGGCGGTTCAAGCTGGAACAGGGCTTCGACATCGGCAAGGAAAACGACGGGGAGCCTGAACCGTTCACCCCCCTGCAGGCCGAGGCGGAACTGGACCTGGCTGCCTGGTGCCGTGTCCAGGGGGACGCGCAGTGGTCCGTCTACGGTGACGGATTCCTCAGCCGGAATATTGCGGGCCGGTTCGCCGATGCCCGGGGGGATCGCCTGTTCGTCGAGCACCGCTATACCCGGGACAGAATCGAATCCGTCTACGCGGACGCGTTGGTGCGGTTGACCGACCGCGTCTGGCTGTTTTCCGATTACGAACGCAATATCAGGGAGGACACGGACCTGCGCACCGGATTCGGCGGTTTGTTCCAGGCACAGTGCTGGTCCGTGGAATTGGCCTATGAAGAGGAAGAGGGGGATCGGTCCTTCCGGTTCCTGATCACCCTGTTTGGGCTCGGGGACATGGGAGGGGACGGCCGCCGCATGCCAACGACCGTAACGAGAGGGACATCCATTGATAATCGTTAGAACACCGCTTCGGGTCAGTTTCGTGGGCGGCGGCTCGGACATGAAGGCTTTCTACACGCACCAGGACGGCATGGTGGTCTGCACGGCCATCGATAAATATGTGTACGCCATCGTCAAGGAGCGGTTTGATGACATGATCTACATCAACTACTCCAAAAAGGAATGCGTCCACCGGGTGGACGACATCCGCCATGACCTGGTCCGGGAAGCCATGCGGATGACCGGCGTGGAAAGGGGCGTGGAAATCACCACCCTGGCGGATATTCCTTCCTCTGGCTCCGGCCTGGGCAGCTCCAGCTCCATTACCGTGGCCCTGCTGCACGCCCTGTATGCCTACAACAACGAGTTGGTCACCGCCGAGCAGTTGGCCCGGAACGCCTGCGCCATCGAAATCGACATCCTGAAAAAACCCATCGGCCGCCAGGACCAGTACGCCGCGGCCTATGGAGGACTCAATAAATTCACCTTTCAGGCCGGTGAATGCACCGTGCGCACACCGGTGCCGTTGACCGGCGCCGCCCAACGGGCTTTTGCCTCGTGCCTGCTGCTGTATTACACCGGCATCACCCGCAGCGCCGACGGCATTCTGTCGGAGCAGCGCAACAACCTGTCCGATCACCGGCGCCGGGCGGTGATGGCGCGGATGGCGGCCTTGGTGGATCCCTTCGTGGCGGCCATGGGGGCGGGAGACATCATAAGGTGCGGCGCGTTGCTGGGGGAAAACTGGCGGCTGAAGCAGGAGATGGCCGCCGGCATCGCCAACGGTCCGATCCACGAGATGTACGACCGGGCCATTTCGGCCGGCGCCCTTGCCGGGAAAATTGCCGGAGCGGGCGGTGGTGGGTTTCTGTTGCTGATCGTTCCCCGGGAATGCCAGAACAAGGTGTTTTCGGAGATGAAAGATTACAGGGAGCTGCCCTTCATGATCGAAGAGGGCGGCAGCAAGGTCATCTTTGACGACCGCTCCTATCGCAGCAAGTGAATCGGAGGCATGATGAAGGTGCTCATCACCGGCGGTGCCGGTTTTATCGGATCCCATACCGCCGACGCTTTGCTCGCGGCGGGGCATGAGGTGCGGATCCTCGACAATCTGCAGAAAACGGTGCATCCCCACGGAAAACCGGCGTATCTACCCAAGGAAGCCGCGTTCATGGAAGGGGATGTGCGGGACCGTGCGGCTTGGGAAAAGGCCCTGGTCGGTGTGGACGCCGTCTACCACCTGGCGGCGTATCAGGATTACCTGACCGATTTTTCAACCTTTTTTCATGTGAACTGCGTTTCCACCGCCCTGCTCTACGAGGTGCTGGTGGCGCAGGGAAAGGCACGCCGTGTGCGCAAGGTGGTGGTGGCGGCCAGCCAGGCGGTGATGGGGGAGGGGCGTTACCGATGCCCGGTGTGCTTTCCGCAGACGGGACGGTATGAATACCCCCGGATCCGTACCGAAGAGCGACTGGCCGCGGGGCTGTGGGAGCATCCCTGCCCGGTTTGCGGCCGGGATATGCAATGGCAGCCGTCGGATGAATCGGTGATCGCTCCGTGCAACCAGTATGCCCTGTCCAAGCACTCCCAGGAGGCCATCGCCATCGAGCTGGGGAGGCGTTACGGTATTCCATCGGTGGCCATGCGTTACGCCATCGTCCAGGGCCCCCGGCAGTCCTTTTTCAACGCCTATTCCGGTGCCATGCGGATTTTCGCCCTTTCCCTGTGGACCGACCGGCAACCGATCATTTTCGAGGACGGTCGGCAGGTGCGGGATTTCGTGAACATCCGGGATGTGGTGGCGGCGAACCTGCTGGTGCTCACCCATCCGGAGGCGGATTACCAGGTGTTCAACGTCGGCGGGGGAACGGCCTGGACCGTGTCCGCGTTTTACGAGCGTATGCAGCAACTGGTGGATAAGTTCATACCCGCCAAGGTATCGTCCTGTTACCGCTTCGGAGACACCCGGCACATCTTTTCCGACACCGCCAAACTCACCGCTTTGGGCTGGCGGCCGACATGCGGTGTCGCGGACAGCATCCAATCCTATTGGGAGTACCTCGACCGTGCGGAACGCAAGGCGGATATCCTCGCCTTTGCCGAGGCGCACATGAAATCCCTTCAGGTGATTCGGGAAATCGGGGGGGCGCGTTCGTGAAGGCCTTCCTGTTGGCGGCGGGCAAGGGCACACGCCTGCGTCCCTACACGGACAAAATCCCCAAATGCTTGATGCCCATCGGCGAAACGCCCCTCTTGGAGATCTGGATCGCCCTGCTCGCACGTCACGGTGTTGAAAAGGTGCTGATCAACACCGGGCATTTGGCCGAGCAGGTGCACAGGTTCGTGGATCGGGCCAGGCGGCGGTACACCATCGGGATTGAACTCGTCCATGAACCCCGTCTGCTTGGCAGCGGCGGAACCCTTTGGGAAAACCGCGGGTTTGTGGCCGGTGAGCGGGATTTCGTTATCGCTTATGCCGACAATCTGACCGACATCGACCTGTCCCGGATGATGCGGCATCACCGTCGCTTCCGGGAACGGGGCGGGGTATTGACCATGGCCCTGTTTCATGCGCCGGACCCGAAGGCCTGCGGCATTGCGACCCTGGGTGAAGAGGGGCGGATCGTTTCGTTCGAGGAAAAGCCGCGCCACCCTGCAGGTGATCTTGCCAACGGCGGCGTTTATGTGGCCAGCGGCGCGGTGTTTGATTTTTTCCCAACGGCTCCGCATGCGGACGATGCGGTTCTCGATTTCGGCCATCACGTGCTGCCCCGGCTTGCAGGCCGGATGTTCGGTTACCCGGTCCAGGGGTATCTGAAGGATATCGGGACGGTGTCGGCTTATCGGGAGGCCCTTGAACAATGGGGAAAAAGATTGTAAATAAAAGGAATTGTCCCCAGTTGAAGCATATGACGCCGGCCGCCGTGGCGGACAACAGCTCCGGACCGGCATAAGAAGGAAGCGATGGACCACAAGGACTTTGCCGAAACGTACTTGACCGGGTTGCGGGCGGTGCTCGACCGGTTCGATGTGGATGCCTTCGATGGCATCGTGCGGATGATTCTTGCCGCCTACGCCGAGGACCACCGAATTTTCATCATGGGAAACGGCGGCAGCGGCGCAACGGCGTCACATTTTGCCTGTGATCTCAACAAGGGTTGCTGCATGGATCTGGACCGGAAGTTCAAGGTGATTTGCCTGAACGACAACGTGCCCACCATGCTCGCCCTTGCCAACGATGTGTCCTTCGATGCCGTGTTTGACAACCAGCTGCGGAATTTTTTCGATGCCGGAGACCTTGTCATCGGTATTTCAGGCAGCGGTAATTCGGAAAATGTGCTGCGGGCCGTTGGGTATGCCGCCGCCCATGGCGGGCGCACCATCGGTCTGACGGGTTTTTCCGGTGGCAGACTCGCCGGCATGGTGGATGTCGCCTTTGTGGCTCCGGTGGCGGACATGCAAAAGGTCGAAGACCTTCACATGATCGTTGTGCACATGATCATGCAGGCCGTCTACGCCCGGCTCCACGGCGGCGCCGCGCCCTGTTGAGCCGCCCTTTGTTCACCAACAACGGCGAAAAAGCGGTTGCGAGAACATGATTGATACATTGACGCCGGCCTGGTACGTATTGCATACCAAGAGCCGTTTTGAGAACGTGGTCAACGACGGGCTGGTGAAAAAAACCAAGGAGGTCTTTCTCCCGAAGATCCTGGTGAAAAGCCGCCGCCGGGACCGAAAAGCCATGATCCGGGTACCGTTGTTTCCCGGATATGTGTTCGTGAAAACGGACCTGAACCCCTATGACCACCTGGACATCCTGAAAACCGCCGGCGCCGTTCGGCTGATCGGCAGCAAGGACGGACCGGTGCCGGTGTCCGACAGCACCATCGCATCGCTTAAGATCATGGTGGCCACCGATCAGCAGATTATCACCGGCCAGCGGTTTCACAAGGGAGATCCGGTGGTGGTCGTGCACGGCCCCTTGGTTGGCGTGACGGGAATTTTTGTCCGCTACAAGGGGGGAGATCGGGTGGTGGTCAATATTGACGCGCTGGGGCAGTCCGCCGGTGTGGAGGTCGGCGCGGACGATGTGGAGATTCTGCCTGCGGTTTCACGTTAAGTGCTTGACCTGTTAGTATGATTTCGCTATTTATACAAAAAATGGAGTTGATGACTTTCGCACCTTTGAGAAGGAGGATGTATGAATAAGCTGGAAATTATCGCCGCGCTCAAGAATGAAGCGAACATATCCAAGTCCGAGGCGGCCAAGGTGGTGCAGTTGTTTTTCGATCATATGGCCGATGCCATGGCAAAGGGATCCAGGGTGGAGATTCGCGGTCTTTGCAGCTTTTTCGTCAAAGAATACAAGAGTTATACCGGACGAAATCCAAAAACCGGCGCCAAGGTTCAGATCAAACCCAAAAAGCTGCCCTTCTTTAAGTCCGGAAAGGAGCTTAAGGAACGGGTCGACAACCGGTAATTATCTTGGCCGGACTCGTTTCCCTCATGGATCGACAACGGCCTGTCCAGCTGCTCGATGCCATTGTCGGCAGAAGGGCCGTGCCCCATGCATTGCTGTTTACGGGGGATGAGGGGGCGGGAAAACAGGCCGCGGCATGGGCGCTTGCACAGGTGCTCAATTGCCCGGTAAGTGGTCTTGCCGCCAATGACGCGGCGGGCGCGAAACAACCCCCCACCGCCTGCGGCAATTGCCGGTCGTGCCGCAAAATCGCGTCCGGAAACCATCCGGACATGCTGTCGGTACAGCCTTCCGGGCCCTTTATCCGGATTGACCAGATCCGGGAATTGATTCGCACCCTGGCCATGAAACCCTACGAGGCAAGCCACCGCGTGGCTGTCATCGGCCGGGCGCATTGCATGAACCCGGAGGCGGGAAATGCCCTCCTTAAAATGCTGGAAGAACCTCCCGCGCGTACCATCCTTATTCTTACCGCCACAGGGACCGCCGAGATGCTGCCCACCATTGTTTCCCGGTGCCGGCATATTCGGTTCCACCCCGTCTCCCCCCGGCGCCTGGCGCAGGTATTGGAAGAGGCGCACGATATCGAAGCCCACAGCGCGTATCGCCTGGCGGTTCTTTCCGCCGGAAGCCTGGACGGCGCGCTGGCGTTGGCCCGGGAAAATTGGCTGGAACGGCGGGGGTGGCTGATGCGTTGCGCCGGCCTGCCCGCCTCCGGCGGGGAGCCGGTTCTGCCCGCGCCCCCGGGATTCGATGCGGCGGCGACCCTTTCCGCCGACAAGACCCATGCGATGATGGCCCTGGACGTTCTTCAGACCGTGTACCGGGACATGCTGGTATCGGAATACCGGCCGGACAACCTTCTGAACGCCGACCTCAAGGAGGACATCCTGCAGGCGGCGGCCCGTTACACCGAGGCGGGCATGTTGGCCGCCGTAAGGGCCATCGACAGTGCCCGTGATCGGATCCTGGCCAATGCCAACCCGCGGCTCGTACTGGAGACGCTCTTCTTGAAGCTTGCAAAAAAGGCGCAAATGGATTAAGTGCCCCATACCGGATCCTGGGATCCGGAACGGTGTGCGTTCAATCCGCAACGGTTCGTGACAGAGACGATACGATGAGTAAAGCTGTGGGAATCCGGTTCAAGCCCGCCGGAAAAATATACGATTTCGACTGTGGTGCCTATGTGCTGAATCCGGGGGATCATGTGGTCGTTCAGACCGACCAGGGGCTTGGTTTCGGCACCGTGGCGGTGGCGCCCAAGCCCATTGACGAAGCGCCGCGCAAGCGTCCCCTCAAGAAGATTTACCGCTTGGCCACCGAGAAGGATTTCGAGCAGTTGGAAAAGAACGTGCGTAGCGAAAACGCGGCGCATGTTTACTGTCTTCGGTGTATCCGCGACCTTCGGCTGAACATGAATCTCTTTTCGGTGGAGAGTACGTTCGACGGTGGAAAGCTTACCTTCTTTTTCACCGCAGAGGCCCGGGTCGATTTTCGTGAGTTGGTGAAGATGCTGGTCAAAAAATTGGGCGTGCGCGTGGAAATGCGGCAGGTGGGTATCCGCAATCAGGCCAAGATGTGCGGTGGCCTCGGCCGGTGCGGCCGGGAGCTGTGCTGCTCTTCCTGGATCGACAAGTTTGACCCGGTTTCCATTCGCATGGCCAAGGACCAAGGTCTTTCCCTCAATCCCACCAAAATATCCGGACAGTGCGGGCGTCTCATGTGCTGCCTGACCTATGAGCATAAGACCTACAGCACGCTCAAGAAACAATTTCCGAAAATCGGCAAGACCATCGATACCCGCTGGGGCAGGGGAAAGGTGATGCGACACAACGTGCTGGGGGGCCGCATGGTCGTTCGGCTGGAAGACAATTCCGAGCAGGAGATCACCCTGGAGGACCTCGCCGTCGGCAAGGGATGAGCAGAATATCCATAGGAGTGCCAATGACCACGCCATTTTACATGACGACCCCCATCTACTACGTAAACGCGCGACCGCACCTGGGACACGCCTACACCACCATCGCAGCGGATGTGATGTGCCGCTTCCAGAAAATGTGCCAGGCGGAAGTCTTTTTTGCCACCGGCACGGACGAGCACGGCGACAAGATCGTTCGGGCCGCAAAGGCCGAAGGCCTCAGTCCAAGGGCGTATGTGGATGAGATTTCATCTCTTTTCAAAAACCTGTGGCCTGCGCTGGGGGTGGAAAACGACAGCTTCGTGCGGACCACCGAGGCCCGGCACATCGCCGTGGTGGAAATGATTCTCCGCAGGATTCACGACGCGGGTGACATTTATTTCAGCGAATACGAGGGACTCTACTGTTACGGCTGTGAGCGGTTTTACACGGAGCGGGAGCTTGCGGACGGCAAGTGCCCCGATCATGAAACCGCCCCGGAGGTGATCCGGGAGTCGAATTACTTCTTCAAGATGAGTCGGTATCAGGACTGGCTGATCGACCACATCAAGGCCAATCCCGATGCCATTCGTCCCGAACGCTACCGGAACGAGGTTCTGGCTTTTCTGCGCGAGCCCCTTGAGGATCTGTGCATATCCAGACCAAAGTCCCGCCTTCAGTGGGGGGTCACGCTTCCTTTCGACGATAAGTACGTGACCTATGTGTGGTTTGACGCCCTGGTCAATTACCTGACGGCGCTGGGATACCCCGACAGCCCGGCGTTCGCCCGCTTCTGGCCCGCGGCCCAACACATGATCGCAAAAGATATTCTGAAACCCCATGCCATCTATTGGCCCATCATGCTCAAGGCTGCCGGATTGCCCGTGTTTCAGCACCTGAATGTGCACGGGTACTGGAATATCGACCAGGCCAAGATGAGCAAGAGCCTGGGAAACGTGGTGGAACCCTTGGCGCTGAAGGATAAATACGGCCTGGACGCCTTCCGGTTTTTTCTGATGCGGGACATGGTGTTCGGACTTGATTCGGGGTTTTCCGAAGAGGCCATGGTCCAGCGGATCAACGCCGAGCTGGCCAACGACCTGGGGAATCTTTTTTCCCGGGTGCTGGCCATGACCCACAAATATTTTGCCGGCACCGTTCCGCCCCCCGATCCGGAAGCGGACGCTGATCTGCGCCTGGGGCTTCAGGCCGGGGCCTATTCGGCGGTGACGGCCTTTGAAAAGGAAATGAAGGGCCTGGGCTTCCACAAGGCGCTGATGGCCGTTTGGGAATTCATCAACCGGATGAACAAGTGCATCGATACCACCGCCCCGTGGGTGCTGGCCAAAAAACCCGAAACCCGTCCACAGCTGGAAACCGTGCTGTACAACCTGCTCGAGGGGCTCCGGGTTGTTGCAGGACTTCTTTATCCTGTGATGCCGGCAACCGCGGAGAAAATGCACCACCACCTGGGGTGTGTCCCGGACCGACCCGGCTTCCTCCTGGAGGAATTGAAACAATGGGGCCGGCTGGCTTCCGGGAGCAAGCTACCCAAGTCCACGGTGCTGTTTCCGCGCATCGATGTTTCCGTCGGGGAGGCGGATGCGCAAAACGCGGTGTCCCCACGGCCGGTGTGCCTGAAACCGGAAATCACATTGGACATATTGGAAAAAATCGACTTGCGGGTGGGCACCGTGCTGTCCGCCGAGCCGGTACCCCGTGCGCGGAAACTATTGAAGTTGTCCGTGGACGTGGGGGAAGAACGCACCGTTGTGGCCGGTATCGCCGGCAGTTACGCCCCCGACGATCTGGTGGGCAAACAGGTGGTGGTGGTGGTCAACCTGAAGCCCGCCAAGCTGATGGGGACACTGTCCCAGGGGATGCTGCTGGCAGCCGCTGCCAAGGATAATGTCGCGTTGGTGACACCCGACCGGGAAATGCCCAACGGGACTGCGCTTTCCTGAGAACGGAAACATGACTGATTCCATTCCGGCACCATGGTGCCGGGTGACGGTTGCTTATGAGCAATAGGTTAAACAACCGGCCCACCTGGCGGGACTACCAGGCGCGGCTGAAACGACGGGGTGGCGCAACAGGACGCCTGCACCAGGCCGTCCGGGGGATTGTTGCGGCGGGACTTTTGGCGGGGGTGCTGTGGGGCGTTGCCGGTTTGCTCGCGACCGATCGAAAACCCGGAGCCGTGACCGCGCCCCGGACAGAAGATGCTTCCGTCCGCCCGCCCGGCGACGCCATTGACAAACGGCAAATCCGCGCATGGCTGTCCCCCGAGACGCTGCTCAATCTCGAAGAGCAGAGCATTGATCTGCAGGTAGGGGGGGAACGCTATCGCATCGACACCACAATCGATCTGTCCCTCCAGGCCGACTTGATCGAAAAACTCCGGCGCAGCAAAACGACCGAGCACATGGGTCTCGTGGCCATTGATCCCGATACCGGCAAGGTGCTGGCCATGGTGGGCGTCAACACCGACGCCCCAGGTTCCAACCCTTGCGTCGACAGCAGTTTTCCCGCCGCCAGTGTGTTCAAGATCGTCACGGCCGCTGCCGCCATCGAGGCCTGCGGGTTCGATCCCGGAACCCCCCTCAAATACAACGGCAGGAAATACACCCTGTACAAATCCCAGTTGACCGGCAAGGTCAACCGGTACACCCACACGGTGTCGTTCCGGGATTCCTTCGCCCAGTCCATCAACCCTGTTTTCGGAAAGATCGGCGCCCGGTATCTGGGCCGCGCGCCACTCGAAAAATACGCGGCGGCGTTTGGTTTCAACCGGGATATCGATTTTGAGGTGGCACTGTGCCCCAGCGCGCTCACCGTCACCGATGAGTCTTATCATCTGGCCGAAGTCGCCAGCGGCTTCAACCGGGAGACGACTTTGTCACCGTTGCACGGGGCGTTGATCGTTTCGGCCGTGCTTAACCAGGGGCGACTGCCGGAGCCGTCCATCATCGATCACGTGGTTCGGGCCGACGGCCGGATGATGTATGAAAGCAGGCCTGCGGTGATGGCCGCGTGCGTCTCTTCGGAGGCCAGCGAGTTGCTGGAGACATTGATGGCGGGGACGGTGCATTCGGGGACCTGCCGGAAATCCTTCCGGGGGGCCCGGAAGGACAGGGTACTTTCCAGACTGGAGCTCGGCGGCAAAACCGGTTCCATCGACAACCGCAGTCACGAGAAACGCATCGACTGGTTCGTCGGGTTTGCCCGGGAGAAGAAGGGCGACAAGAAGATCGCAGTGGCCGTCGTGGTGGCCCATCGCAAGTATATCGGTACCCGGGCCGCGGCGTTCGCCCGGTACGCGTTTACCGATTACTTCCAGGACTATTTCGCCGCTACCCCAGAGCGAAATCCGGATTCCTGATTTTTCAACCAATAACGGTCGGCGATAACCGTCGCCGGCGGATTGCAGAGGACTTGTCATGCCTGGTTTTGAACTGTTTGGAGAGGAAGAGCGAAAAGAAGTCCAGGATGTCCTGGAGACGGGCGTCTTGTTCCGCTATGGATTCGATCAGGCCCGCAAGGGGCATTGGAAGGCCAGGGAATTTGAAACCATGCTGGCGCAAAAACTCGGTGCCGGGTATTGCCATCTTTGCGCCAGCGGCACGGCGGCGCTGAGCATCGCCCTGGCCGCCTGCGGCATCGGTGCTGGGGACGAGGTGGTGGTGCCGCCGTTCACCTTCCTGGCAACGGTGGAGGCCGTATTGAATGCCGGAGCGGTACCGGTCTTTTCCGAGATCGACGAGACGCTCTGCCTGGATCCCGACGCGCTGGAGCAGGTGGTGACCTCCCGCACCCGGGCGGTGCTGGCCGTGCACATGTGCGGCGCAATGGCGAAGATCGACAGGTTGCGGGACATCTGCGACCGCAAGGGGCTTGTGCTCATCGAGGACGCCTGCCAGGCCGTGGGGGGGCGCTTCGAGGGCAAGGCACTGGGCACGTTCGGCAAGATGGGGTGCTTTTCCTTCGATCCGGTGAAAACCATCACCTGCGGTGAAGGCGGCGCCGTCATCACGGACGATCGGCAATTGTATGAGAGGGCGGACGCATACGCGGATCACGGGCACGACCACATCGGCAACGACCGGGGGCGCGAAGGCCATGCCATTTTGGGGGCCAATTACCGTATCAGCGAACTCAACGCCGCCGTCGGTGTCGCCCAGTTGCGCAAGCTCGACAGAATCCTGGAGATCCAGCGTGCTTCCAAATCGGCCATCAAATCGGCCCTGGCCGGAATCGCCGGCCTCGGCTTCCGTGAGATTCCGGACCCGGCGGGGGATTCGGCCACCTTTCTTTCCTTTTTCCTGCCCACTGAAGATGCGGCCCGAAAAGCGGTGGCGGACCTGGGGGCGGCCGGCGTGGATGGTTGTTTCTACTGGTACGACAACAACTGGCATTACCTGCGCAGGTGGGATCATCTCAAACAGATGGTATCGGCGGCCAGGCTGCCGGCGGCACTTCTGGACCATTGTCCCGACTATAGTCGGGTGACGGTGCCGAAAAGTGACGCGATCATGGGCCGGGCCATTACCATGCAGATCAAGTTGTCCTGGAGCAGGGAAGACGTGGACCGCCGCATCGAGACCATGTGCCGGGTTCTCGGCGGATAATTGTTCAGGGACGCCGGTGCGTTCCTTTTCCCAGTGACCTACAAGAACGGAGAAGACGATGTTTCGAAATTTTAAGATGGTGTCCTACGTGGTGTTCGGGCGTGGATGTTTCGACCAGTTGGGGGACATCATAGCGGAAAAACGCAACGACCCGGACGGCGGCATGGTGTTTCTGGTGGACGACGTGTTCGAGGGAAAACCCCTTTCCCGGCGGGTGCCGGCCCGGGAAAAGGATCTGGTCGTTTATGTGAACGTGGACGATGAGCCTAAAACCACCTATGTGGACCAGTTGACCGCTGAGGCCCGGGAAAAGATGGCCGGGATGTGCGGCGGTCGTCTGCCCGACGGTGTGATCGGTATCGGCGGCGGGGCCACCATGGATCTGGCCAAGGCCGTATCGCTGATGCTTACAAACCCCGGCGGTGCAGCAGACTACCAGGGGTGGGATCTGATCAAGAACCCGGCGGTGTACCATGTGGGCGTGCCCACCCTGGCGGGCACGGGGGCAGAGGTGTCCCGGACGACGGTGCTGACCGGCCCCGAACGAAAGCTCGGCATCAACTCCGATCATACGGTCTTCGACCAGGTGGTGCTTGACCCTGAGCTCGTTTCCGACGCCCCGGCGGTGCAGCGTTTCTATACGGGCATGGATTGCTACATCCACTGCATCGAATCCTTACAGGGAACCTACCTCAACGCGTTTAGCAAAAGCTACGGCGAGAAGTCCCTGGAACTGTGCCAGGAGATTTTCCTCAAACCCTGGGAGGACAAAAGTAACGACAAGCTAATGATGGCCTCATATTGCGGTGGTATGAGCATCGCGTATTCCCAGGTGGGGGTGTGCCATGCCATGTCCTACGGACTGGCCTATGTGTTGGGCACCCACCACGGTATCGGCAACAGCATTGTGTTCGACTACCTGGAAGATTATTATCCCGAAGGCGTTGCGGAATTCCGGCGGATGCTGCAGGTGAACGATATCGTCCTGCCCAGAAACATTACGGCGGGTTTGAGCGATGCCCAGATGAACAAGATGATTGATGTGGCCCTGAGCCTGGCCCCCTTGTGGGAAAATGCCCTGGGACCCGACTGGAAGACGCGCATGACCCGGGAGCGGGCCCGGGAACTCTACGAAAGGATGTGACCCCCATGGTCCCACGCTGCAACCGGTTTAAGCAGATGATGAAAGGCTGGGGCGGCCTGTCGGGCCGCCTGGCTCAGGTCCGGATCTATTTCGCCCGGCATCCCGATCGGGTGCAGGGACCGGGCATCATCTTTTTCCCGTGCCGGAGCAGTTTTCTTTCCTGCGGGCTGGCGGGCATTGTGGCGTTCAAGCGTGCTTCCGTCGAGGGAAAAACCAAAGACTGCCTGAAAAAGGTGGCGGTGCTGGTGGACCGGGTGGCCGGGGTTGCGACGTCCGGTCTTCCGGACGTGGCCGCCGGTGAAGTGGCGGCCGCGGAGCTGATGGCTGCGGCCCGTCTCCTGAAACAACCATCCGTTTTCGCAGGATTGTTTGGACGGACGGATGCAGATGCCTTGCTGTTGCTGTGGGAGCGCCTCGCAGGTATCGTCGGGGGCGTTCATCAGCGTCTGGCGGACATGCCGGAGCAGTTCGGTTCCGAAAATGCCGTCCGGTGGACCGCGTTGATCGAGGTTCTCAAAGATGCGGCCTGGTGCCTCAAGGCGGAGGTCCATGACAATGTCGGCAAGGTGCAGCGCCTCATGGGAGCTGACAGCGGGCCGGCGGATATCGTGGCCTTTTACCGGGAGCTCAATGCCGTTCTCAACAGCATCGACCGGCTGGAGGTGCGCGGTCGGGACTCGGCGGGGCTTTCTCTCCTGTTTTTTTTCAGCGACGAAGGGTTTGCGGTGGTGGAGGCCGCCTTGGCCGCATCCGAAGGGGCCGATGGACGCAATCTTCTGGAAATCTTGAAGCGCCGCTGTTCCGGTGATGTCCTGCTCAACCGCTGCGTTGGCGTCCGCCGCGGGGTGGATGCCGACGGTCGCCGGCATGTGGGGTTGACCCTAACCTACAAGGTGGCTGCGGAGATCGGCAGCTTGGGGGACAATATCCGGTTTCTGCGCGACCAGATCGCAACCGATGAGATTCTCAAGGTGGTGGTGCGCCATGCGCCGCTGTTCCACACGATTTCCTCCCATACCCGGTGGGCATCGGTTGGCGCCATCAACGAGGGCAATTGTCACCCGGTGGATAACCGTGCGCTGGGTAAAGGGCGGGAGAGTGTTCCCATCATCCATGCCTGTCTCAACGGGGATATCGACAATTACCTGAAGCTGCGCGGCGCCCTTGCGGAAGAAGGCATCCATGTGCCCGAAGAAATTACCACCGACACCAAGATCATACCCCTGCAGGTGGAGAAATATATCCGCGCCGGCGCCGACCCCTTGGAAGCCTTTCGGCGGGCCGTCAATGATTTCGAGGGGTCCCACGCCATTGCCATGCAGACGGACCTGGCTCCGGGGAAGCTCTTCCTGGCCCAGCGGGGCAGCGGTCAGGCCGTCTTTGTCGGCCTTGCGGACAGCCATTACATGCCCAGCTCGGAAGTATACGGGTTTGTGGAGGAAACCTCCCGTTACCTGAAACTCGACGGTGAAAAGGTGGTGCCCGGAAAAAACGGCGACACCCAGGGGCAGATTTTTGTTTTGGACCAGGGGGCCGCCGGCGGGATCGACGGTATTTCGGGACTATACTACGATGGCACACCGTTTCACATCGACGCGTCCCAGGTGCATCATACCGACCTCACCAGCCGTGACATCGATCGCCAGGGCTATCCGCATTATTTCCTCAAGGAGATTTCCGAATCTCCCGATTCAGTGGCAAAGACCCTGCAGAACCGCTGGATGATCGCTACGGACGGTGAGAAACGCTATCGGACGGTACTTGACGAAACGGTGGTTTGTTCCCGGTTGAGGCAGGCCTTGCGGGGCGAAGGGGGGCTTGTGCCCATCCGGCGAATCTTTTTCATCGGGCAAGGCACTGCGGGGGTGGCCGCCCTGGCCTGTGCCAACATCATGAACACCTACCTGGACGACCCCCGGCTTTACATCACGGCCCTCAAGGCATCGGAGATGAGCGGTTTCCGGCTCGGCGCCGAGGGCGACGCCCAAAGCATGGCCGATTGCCTGGTGGTGGCCATCAGCCAGTCGGGCACCACCACGGACACCAACCGTACCGTTGACATGGTCAAGGCCCTGGGGGCCCATACCCTGGCCATTGTCAACCGGCGGGATTCGGACCTGACCTTCAAAACCGACGGCGTGCTCTACACCAGCAGCGGGCGGGACATTGAAATGTCGGTGGCTTCCACAAAGGCCTTTTATTCACAGATCATCGCCGGGGCTTTGCTGGCATTAAATCTGGCCGAAATGAAGGGGCGCCGGGGGCCGGAATTTGTGGCCCAGGAGCTCAAGCGCCTGTTGGCCATACCCGACCAGATGCGGCAGGTGTTGGCCACGGCCGGCGCCATCGAACAATCCGCCAAACGCCTGGCCCAGCTACGCACCTATTGGGCGGTGGTGGGCAGCGGCCCCAACAAGGCGGCGGCCGACGAGATCCGCATCAAACTGAGCGAGCTGTGCTACAAGACCATCTCCTCCGATTACGTGGAGGACAAGAAGCATATCGATCTTTCCTCCGAACCCCTGATTATTGTCTGCGCGGCCGGCACCAAGGAGAATGTGCTGGGGGATATTATCAAGGACACGGCCATTTTCAAGGCCCATAAGGCGGCGCCGGTGGTCATCGCCGACGAGGGGGAGGAGCGTTTCGCCCCCTATGCGCAGAGCGTGTTCCATGTACCGGCGGCGGCGCCACACCTGGCCCCGATTCTCAACACCCTGGCCGGGCACCTGTGGGGGTATTACGCAGCCCTGGCCATCAACGAAAGTTCGCGTTTTCTGTTCCAGTTCCGGGAGGGGATCCGCAAGACCATCGACGCCCACGCCGAAAAGGGCCTCGATATTTTTGAGATGGTGCTGGAAAAAACCTTCCGGGAGGCCATCGCCGACTTTTACAACCAGTTTCGTCTGAAACGCTACGAAAAGAACGCCCCCACGCCCATCAGCATGGCCTCCGACCTGATTCTGCTGTTGAAGTATCTCTCCGGGCGTCTGCCGGCGTCTGATTTCGAACTGGATTTCAACAAGAAAGGCACGGCCCGGAACATGCTGGACACCCTGTTCACGTTCATGGGCGAATCCATCAACGCCATGGCCCGGCCCATCGATGCCATCAAGCACCAGGCCAAGACGGTGACCGTGGGCACCAGCCGTATCAGCGAGAAGGTGGAGGGCATCCTCTTTGACGCCCTGGCGGATTTCGGCATCGGCCTGGGGCAGGTGACCACCAGCAATATCGTGGTGCTTAAAAATCTCCAGGGGATTGTTTCGGTCATCAACGGTGCGATCTTGTACCACATCGACGGGATGGACCTTCTGGGCGAGCCCACCGATGAAACCACCATCCACATTGTGCGCAAGACCGGCGTACTGGCGGCCATTCCCTCCAGGGTGGAGGCCGACAACCGGCTCAAGGGGACCAAGCGCATCATCGCGGCCCAAGGCAACGTTTACATCGGAAAGGGCCGCAAGGACGGTCGGAGCATTCTGGTGATTCCCGTGATTTCAAGTTCCCCCGAAAAGCCCAATGTGCTCGAGAACATGCTGCTGCTCAACATCGGGTTCCGGGACGCGGTGCCCCTGGCGGTCAAAACGAAAGCCTTGGGCGGGAAATACGAGCACATCAAGAACATCGTTCAGGAAAACAGTTTGCCGTGGGATGACGGACACCTGGACCTGGTGCCCATGGCGGATCTGTTCGGCATTTCCGCGGAAAAAATCGGGGAGGCCATCGTGTCGCGGCTGACCTAAAAGGGGGGCTTCTTCCCCAAGGATGCCGGCCGGTTGTTTCGTATACTGCAACCGGCCTTTTTTTATGAGTTTTCCCTTGACAGAACCGCTGGGTTTACTAAAAGGAGTCATTTGCGCAATCCACACAGAGGAGCGGTTATGGCGTTAGCAACAGAAACGATTTCCGGTAGCGGCACATTTCCCAGGGGGATTCACCCGCCGGAACGAAAAAATTTTTCATCAGGCGCCCCCATTACGGTGCTGCCCACGCCTGGGGAAGTGGTGATTCCCCTCCAGCAGCATTTGGGCGCACCTTGCGAACCGATGGTCAAGGCCAGGCAGGCCGTGGCCTTCGGCGACATGGTGGGGCAGGGTAAGGGGTTTGTCACCGCCCCGGTGCATGCCTCCATCGCCGGAACCGTTAAAAAGACGGTGTCGGTCACCCTTCCCAACGGCCGGCATGTCAAGGCCGTTCCCATTCAGGCGGATGGTGAGCAGTTGGCGGGCGAGGCCTTGTGGGAGGAGATTTACGGCGGCACGTGGGATCTGGAACAGATCGACACCCTTGCCGCCGAAGATATCGCCCAGGCCATCAGCGCTGCGGGGGTGGTGGGGCTTGGCGGCGCCGCTTTCCCCACCCACGTGAAACTTGCCGTCAACAAGGACAAGCCCATCGATACCCTCGTGATCAACGGTTGCGAGTGTGAGCCGTATCTGACCACCGATTACCGGTTGATGCTGGAAGCCCCCCGGGTGATTATCGCCGGTGCGCTCCTGGCGGCCCGGGCTGCGAAAGCCCCCACCGTCCTGGTGGGGGTCGAGGACAATAAGCCCGACGCCATTGCGGCCCTGCGGAAGGCGGCGGAAGGCACGTCGGTGGGCGTGGTGGCGGTGCGGACCAAATATCCCCAGGGCAGTGAAAAACAGTTGATCAAGGCGGTGGTCGACCGGGAGGTGCCCCTCGGTGGGTTGCCCCTGGATGTGGGCGTGGTGATTTCAAATGTTGCCACGGCAACGTCCATCGCCCGGGCGGTGCTGCGGAAAAAACCCCTGACCCATCGGGTCATCAGCGTCACGGGGGGAGGTATTGTGACCCCCAGGAACATTCTGGCGCCCATCGGTGCGAAGTTCCAGGCGCTCATTGATTTTTGCGGAGGGCTGCGACCCGAGGCCGCACGGATGGTGGCGGGTGGCCCCATGATGGGGTTTTCCTTCACGGACCTGAACATGCCCGTGACCAAGGGAACCAGCGGTATTACCGTGCTGACCGCACAGGACGTGCGGCGCAGCCGGGAGACCCATTGTGTAAGATGCGGCCGCTGTGTGGACGTGTGCCCCATGAACCTGGTGCCCACCAAACTTGCATTGGCGTGCCGGGCAAAGGACATGGATCTGGCCCAGCGGTATCATATCATGGCCTGTTTCGAGTGCGGGTGCTGCGCCTACACCTGCCCGGCGAATCTGCCCATTGTTCAGCTCGTTCGAACCGGCAAGGCGCTGTTGGCCGCCAAAAAGAAATGATAAGGAAAGACAACGGATGGAAACGGACGTGGTAACTTCGCAACTCCATGTGGCCCCATCGCCGCATTTGTCGGCCGCCGGCCAAAGCACCCGGCGCATGATGGTGGACGTGCTCATTGCCCTGGCGCCTGTTACGGCGGCGGCCCTCTATTTTTTCGGAACCTACGCTGTTACGCAGCTGGCGGTGTGCGTGATCGGCTGCCTGGCCGCCGAAGCCCTGTTCACCACCATGCGGCGTCAACCCCTGCAACTGGGGGATTTTTCCGCCGTGGTCACCGGGGTGATTCTGGCCCTGTCCATGCCGGCAACGGCGCCCTGGTACGTCGGATGTATCGCCGCGTTCGTGGCCATGGGCATCGGAAAAATCATTTTCGGCGGTCTGGGCATGAATATGTTCAATCCGGCCATGGTGGGACGCGCCTTTGTGATGATTGCCTTTGCGGGACTCATGGGGGCCGGCGGCTATCAGGATGCCGGCAGTGCGGTGGACGTGATCACCCAGGCCACGCCGCTGACGGCCTTCAAACAGGCGGGCACCGGGGTCTCTCTTTGGGCGCTGTTCTGGGGGGCGACAAACGGATCCCTGGGGGAGACAAGCGCCGTTGCATGCCTTCTCGGGGGGATTTTCCTGTGCCTTCGCCGCACCGCTTCCTGGGAGATTCCGGCGGGGGTTTTGGTTGCGACCTTGGTGATCGCCCTGGTAGCCGCCTTGGCGTCCGGGGCGCCGGTATGGGGCCCCCTGCACCATCTGCTGGGCGGTGCGCTGCTGTTCGGCGCCTTTTTCATCGCGACCGATCCCGTTTCGAGTCCTTTGACGCCCAGGGGGAAATTCATTTTCGGTATCGGGGTCGGCTGCCTCGTGATGTTGCTGCGGTTGTTCAGCGGCTATCCGGAAGGCGTCATGTTCGCCGTGCTGCTGATGAACGGCGTGACGCCGCTGATCAACCGGTGGACCATTCCCACTCCCATGGGGGCGCGGTAACACCTTGCCCGAACTTACAGTTTTGAACCCTTGGACAAGACCAGGACAGGAGCCATGACATCGACGGACACCAAAGGAACTGCGGCCACACCAACCGGCGCGTGGTTTAGAAACAACAATATTCTTCAGGCATGGCTTGTCCTTGTGCTGTGCCTGTGCTTCGGATCGGCGCTGGCGGCGGTGCACGTGGTGCTGTCGCCCACCATTGAGGCCAACAAGATCAATGAAACCCTAGAGAAAGTACCGGCCCTCATTTTCGGGGAGGATGCCGCCGTGGATCCCGCCGACCTGGAAATCCTTTCCCGACAGGTGCCGGTGGAAAAGCACGGCCGGACGCGTTTCTATACTGTTTACGAGGCATTGAAGAGCGGTGAGCGGGCTGGTTGGGTACTCAAGGCGTCGGGGCAGGGCTATGCCGACAAGATCGAACTGCTGGTGGGCATGGATGCCGCGGTCGATACCATCTCGGGGCTGTTCGTGCTGGACCAGAAAGAAACCCCCGGCCTCGGCAACAAGGTAATCGAAAAAGAATGGCGGCGACAGTTCACCGGCAAATCCACCCGGGCCCCGCTTGTTGTCACCAAGGCCGGTGCCGAGCGTCCGGAGGAGATCGATGCGGTTACCGGAGCCACCATTTCTTCCAACAGCGTGGTGCAGATTGTAAACAGTGCGCTGTCGGAATTGCGTCCCAAGCTCGGCACGCCTTAAACAGCGCCGTTTCCAAAGCGCACCGAGACGACGCATCTGCTGTTAGGACTAGAGGAATTTGCAATCAGCCGCGGCCAGGCCACCACGCCGCCCGGCTACCGAAAAGAGGATACGACCTATGGCCCAGGGACCGACACCGCTGGAGCGGTTTATTCAGGGGATTCTACCGGAAAACCCGATTTTCAGACAATTGCTGGGGCTCTGCCCTACGCTGGCGGTGACCAACAGCATGAAAGCCGCCATGACCATGGCCGGCGCCGTCATGTTCGTCCTGTTCTGCGCCAACGTGATCACGAGCCTGATTCGGAATCTGCTCAAGCCCCATCTGCGCATCGTTATTTTCACCTTGACCATCGCCACTTTCGTGACCATCGCCGATCGGTTTTTGGCCGCCTACATGTACCAGATGAGCAAAACCCTGGGGCCCTATATCCCCTTGATTATTGTCAACTGCATCATTATCGGGCGCTGTGAGATCTGTGCCTCCAAACAGGGGCCGGTGACCGCGGGGGCGGATGCCATCGGCCAATCCATCGGGTTCGCCCTGGGGCTTGCCGCCATCGCCACCGTGCGGGAAATTTTGGGCACCGGCATGTTTTTCGGCTTGCCCGTGCTGCCTGCGGCATGGCCGGACTGGGTGATCATGGTGCTGCCGCCGGGAGCTTTTCTGACCTTCGGTGTGCTTCTGGGACTTGTGAACTGGTATAGCGCCAGAAGATCAGCGGCCGGCAGCCGGTAGGGGTGCCTGGCCGAAAAACCGCATGACAGTGATATGCCGGAAAGGGTGTATGTATGAGTTATCTTATTGATGTCAGCCTGATTGCGCTGAGCGCCGCCTTGATCAACAACTTCGTGCTGTATTATTTTGTCGGGATTTGCCCGTTTATCGGGGTGTCCCGGCGGGTGGAGATGGCCTTCGGCATGGGCTGTGCGGTGACCTTCGTCATCACCATCGCCGCTCTCATCAGCTGGACCATCACCACCTTTGTGCTGGCCCCCGGCGCTCCGTTGTCCCGGTGGGTGGCCGGCTTCTTCGTTTCGCCGGAAACAGCCGCCGGGGTGGACCTGACGGTGCTCAGCTACATTGTCTATATTTTCGCGATATCCTCCTCGGTGCAGTTTGTTGAAATGTATGTGCGCAAATATTACCCGGATCTGTACAAATCCTTCGGGGTGTTTTTACCGCTGATCACCACCAACTGCGCCATTCTGTTTGCCTGCCTGAAGATCATGAGCAATATTGTCGGGGTGGACAATCCGGCGGATGCCTGGGATCTGGGCCGATCGCTTACCCTGGCGATCTTCGGTGGCGTGGGCTTTACCATCGCCATCGTGATCATGGCCGGGATCCGCGAGGAACTCGACCTGTGCGATATCCCCAAACCGTTCAAGGGCGCCGCCATCACCCTGGTGGTGGCGGGTATCCTTGCGATGGGATTCATGGGGTTTACCGGTGTGGATTCGGGCCTCAAGAAGGCTCTGGCCGGCAATACCGTTGTCCAGGCCCAGACCCATACCGCGGGGGAATGAGCTCCCGAAAGGGAGCGAATGCAACAAGAAACGGAACTATCCGGACATGGAGTGGGGAATATGACGTTGGTGACAATAGGCCTATCGGCCGCAACGCTTCTGGCAATGGCGCTGGTGCTGACTTTTGTTTTGGGATGGGCGAACAAGGCCTTTCATGTGACCGTGGATCCCCGGGTGGCGGCCATCAACGATGCGCTTCCCGGTGCGAATTGCGGCGGATGTGGATTCGTTGGGTGCGGTGAATATGCAGAAGCCGTGGCCGCGGGGGAAGCCGCCGTAAATCTGTGCAATGTGGGCGGTGTTGCGTGTGCCCAAAGCATCGCCGCCGTCATGGGCGTTTCGGTGGCGGAAAGCCTGCCCTATCGGCCCATCGTGCATTGTGGGGCCGGTTATGCCGAGCGCTTGGGGCGCCATGCCTATACCGGAGAGCAGCGGTGCGCCGCCGCCAACCTGGTGGCCGATGTGCAGGGGTGTGTCTACGGGTGCTTGGGGTTCGGTGACTGCGAGCGTGCATGCGCATACGATGCCATCCATGTGGTGGATGGACTGGCGACGGTCAACTACGACAACTGCGTGGGCTGTAAGGCTTGCGCGGCGGCATGCCCCAGAAACATCATCACCATGGTGCCGTTTAAGGCGGAGCGGATGGTGGTGGTGGCCTGTTCCAACCTCGATACCGGAAAAGAAGTCAAGGCGGTGTGCAATGTCGGTTGCATTGGCTGCAAGGCTTGCACCCGGTTTTCCGATCTGTTCAAGATGGAGGAGGGGTTGTGTACCATCGACTATGACGGCTATGAGGCCGAGTGCAGCCCCGATCTTCTCAAGGCCATGGACAAATGCCCCCAGAAGCGGCTGGTGTTCGTTGGCAAACCGAGTGCCAAGGACCTGGACAGGACACAGGACGACACGTTGCCCGAAGTGGTGGCCGCCGATTTCAAAACCACGGTGGACGACACCGAGTGGCGGGGATAATCAACGGGCCCGAAACGGAGGGGGAAGGGTGGAAAGGCAAGAGCAGGCCACCCTACATTCTTGAAAAGATGATCCGTTTGGTGCGTTCGATGATTTTCTCGTAATAGGTGCTGTTTCTCTGAACATAGTAGTTGATTTCGGGATGCCAGCGGCCTGCTTGGGCCTTGCGGATGAAGGCTTCAAGTTTCCGGGGGGAATTGATTCTCTGGACGAACAATTCTCCCCAGCTGTTGATGTAAATAAGTCCGAAGTCGTTGATATCCTTTTCATAAAAAGCCTTCTCAAAGCTGACCGCCACCAACAGTTTGACCAACCGGTCTTTTTTCAGGTATTGGGACAACTCCACATCGAACCGGTCGAAGGTGCCGAAAAAATCCCCGATTTTGCGGCCCAGGTTCAGCACCTCTTGCAGGGTGACGCTGGAGGGATTCGGCTCCATGCGGATCTTTGTGCTCTCGAACAGGCCATTCCAGACGATAAAGGCGATGATACGGAGAATGTCCCCATCCGTCGTCAACGCCACGGCCTTGTTGTTGTCTGCGAACAGATGCCACTGGTCGTCCTTGAGTTGGAGTGTCAGAAAGGGCGTGTTCAGATTTCCGATGGGCTTTTGAAGCACCCGGACCTTGTTTTCCTTCTTCTGGTAGCTGGCAAGAATTTTGCGGCCGATAATGGTGAAATCCTGCTTGTTGATTTGGCTGGCCATGGCGTCATAGCCTGCGGAAATTTCACGGTAGCTTTTGAGCAGCAGCCGGAACAGGCGGTCCCCGAGCTGGATTTGGGCGTTGAAGTCCCACCGGTTGAAACGGCTCAGATGAATGCGCTTGCGGATATCGATGGGGTGGCGTTGCATGAACGTTTTGGCCAGCATGTTTTTTGAGGGCGTTCGGTTGTTCTGGGGCTTGATGTCGCAGCGCAGGAAAAAGCATTCTTTCAATAACCGCTGCGTGGACAGGTCGCCTTCCCGTGCGTAGTAATTGAGAATGGCATCCATGGTGAAGCTGCTCGGGTCCGGAAACGGGTCTTCCCCCTCCTGGTTGAGCACCGCCTGTCTGAAATGATGGCAGATGGCGATGTCTTCTTTTGACTCCAAAAGGATCTTGACGTGGATCATTTTAATGATGGATTTCAAAGGGCTGGACAGGGATTTTTGAAGCTGCCAGAGGGCGGCCCCGAAGTGCTCTGATTTTTCCCCCAGGGACAGGTCGCCGAAGTCGACGATGTCATAATGGCCGTAGCGTGAGCGCTGGACATCGGCCAACGCCTCTTCATAGGAAATGGGGGTATTCGTTGCCGGGTCGTGACAGAGCCACCACAGGGGTATTTTGCCGCAGATGACGATGCAGGTGCGGTAGAATTCTTCTTTGAGCAGGTCTTTTTGGGCGCTTCCCGAACTTTCTGCGTCGACGCTTCCGAAATGGTTGTTTCTTATATCGTTTACATCCGACACGAAGAAGAAAACCTGCATCTTCAGGTTCACGTCCATCCAGTCCTTAATCAGGTTTATCTTCTGGTGAAGCT
The DNA here is from genome assembly GCA_963678885.2 of Desulfobacterales bacterium. Lineage (GTDB taxonomy): Bacteria > Desulfobacterota > Desulfobacteria > Desulfobacterales > JAFDDL01. Next base: position 472,430 of record CAXXFG010000005.1, read on the forward strand.
GTTGCCAGGAGGTTTCGGAAAAGTCTTCTTTCCGGTAGCAAACCCAGATGTCGCAGTCCGACCCGGATGTCTGGCTGAGGCTGCCGACGCTGCCGATGGTGTATAAACCGTGGATGATGGAGAAATTCGATCCTGTCTGGAGCAGTGAGCGGCTCTCTTTGACGCCGAAGATGCGCTTGAACACCGGTTCGCGGTGCCGGATTTCTCTTTCGGCGTCCACGTTGAACACCTTGAAGGGACGCTCCAAGCTAGGGATGTAGCCGGGGCATGCCTCGTGATTGATGCTCATCAGCCAAGGCAGCAGGTATAGGACTGCTTCTCCGGCCTTGGGGGACAATTCCAGAAACACCTGTTTGCGAAAGTGGTTGTAGCGCGTGAACACCTGCTTGTTTCGGGAAAAGGTTTGTTGCAGCATAAGGTTCTATTTCTCTTGAAAAACAAACGTTATTGGCCGATAATGCCGGCACTTGAGCGGCACCAAGCCCCCCCTCCGGCGTTTTGCACGGAACGGCAACGGGGCATGCGCAGCAAGGGGCTTCACCGCTGCCTTCATGCCGGGGAAAGGTTCCGCATCGATGGCGCATGGCGTTTTTGTCGACCGATGAACGGGGGCCGGGTGAAAACCACGCGTATCAATTGCCATAACTGCCGTCACTACTACATCACATGGGACAAACGGTTTCCCCATGGATGTCGGGTGATGAAATTCAAGAGCAGGATTTTGCCGTCGGTGACGGTGTATTCCAGTTCCAAGCGCCCCTGTATGAGCTTTTCACCCAAGGAAACAGCCCGGTCGCGAAAATAACGACCCCGCTATTATGTCAGGAAATATCCGTGGCATCAAGGGAATCATGATGGTCGCCCCCGGCATTAAAACCAAGATCGCTTTCGTGGTGGCACTGCTGCTGCTGGTGGGGATGGCGCTGCTGGATCTGGTGGTGACGGCGGCGGTGCAGCGTCGGATGATTCAATTCCAGGTCGAGAAGGGGCGCCTTGCAGCAGGGGTGTTGGCGGGGCATCTTTCCAACGAAACGGTTGCGGATAACGCGGTCAACCCGGCCGGGCCCCTATTTTCGTTACTTTCCGACAACACAGACATTCTCGGGGCGGCCGGTGTGGATGCACAGGGCCGGTACCGGTGCTTTTTTCGGCAAACATCGGAACCTGCGGGCGTTTTGGCCGACGCACTGCAACGTGCCGGTGTCGGAGGGCGCCGGGGCGTTTCGTTTCATGGTGATACGTGGGGGGTGTTCTGGCGCCAGAATAAATGGGTGGTGGTGGTGCAGCCGACCGGTGCGGCCAAATGGCCCGCCGTTGGCGTTGCCGTCAGTCTGGAGCCGGTATACGGCAGTTTGCGGACGGTGCAAAAGGTGGTGGCCTGGTATCTTGGCATCAATATCTTTCTGCTTACGGCCATCGGGCTCTACCGCATTCACCGGCTTGCGCTGCGGCCCATGTGGAAAATGATCGGGCGCGCCGAAGCATACCGCACGGGGGATGCCGCTTTTCCCCTGGAAGAAGGGGAAGATAACGCATTGGTGCGGCTTTCCCATGCCCTCAACCGTATTCTCGAACTGAACCGGGAGGACCGGGAGGCGTTGGGGCAGACGGTTGGCTGCCTGGAGCAGACCATGGCGGACCTCAAACAGGCACAACAGGAGGTGATCCGGGCCGAAAAGCTCGCGTCCGTGGGGCGGCTTGCCTCCGGCATCGCGCACGAGATCGGTAACCCCATCGGCATCGTGATCGGCTATCTGGAGTTGCTCAAGCACGCGGACCTGGATGCGCGGGAAAGGGAAGACTATATCCGCCGGGCCGAAACGGAGATCAGCCGGATCCGTTCCATCATCCGCCAGCTGCTGGATTACGCGAAACCTTCCGGCCGTGGGCCGGCGTCGGCCTCGGTGTCGGTGCACGCACTGATCCGCGAGTGTGTCGACATGGTGCGGCTGCAACCTGTTTTTTCCGAAGTCTGCGTTGAAACGGTTTTCGGGGCCGGCATTGACACGGTGTGGGGCAACGCGGATCAGTTGCGGCAGTTGTTTCTCAATTTTATCCTGAATGCCGCCGATGCCATTCACATGGCGCCGGAGAAAGCAGCGGGGCGCTTGCGTATCGAAAGCGAAAATAATACCGCATGCGGGATCGACGGCGTTTCGACCGGACGCGTGGTGGACATCCGGTTCGTGGACAACGGCGTGGGCATTGCCGAGAAGGATCTGAAGAAGATTTTCGACCCGTTTTTCACCACCAAGCCGCCGGGGATGGGCAGTGGGCTCGGTCTATGGGTTTCACTGCTGATCGCCGAGGCCATGGGGGGTTCTATCAATATCTCCAGCGAACCGGGACGGGGCGCCAGTGTGCGGCTGCGGTTGCCGGTGGTGGAACCGGGGGCCGCCGCCGGGCCGGTTGGGGGCGCAAACTGACACAACGGCAACCACTTGCGGGGCGAAAAGGCTGTTTGCCGGCCCCTGGCAAGGTTTTCAGGGGGAGAGAGAAAATGGAGGCTCAAGGCCGGCATCTTCTGGTCGTGGACGACGAGGCGAACATGCGTCACATGTTAACGACGTTGCTCAGCAAGTCGGGATACCGGATCGATGCCGCTGAAGACGGTGCCGCCGCTTTGGATATGGTGCGGTGCACGGCGTATGATTTCATCCTGTGTGATTTGAAAATGCCCCGGATGGATGGGCTGGCCTTTCTCGATGCGGCCCGGGAACATCTTGTGGAGACCACGGTGGTAATGATGTCCGCCTACGGGACCATGGATACGGCCCTTGAGGCCATCAAGCGGGGGGCCTACGATTTTATCTCCAAACCGTTCAAGCCCGACGAGGTGTTGCTGACCTTGCGCAAGGCGGAAGAGCGCGAAAGCCTCCGGCAGGAAAACCGCCTGCTCAAGGAACGCATCCGCACCATCACCACCAGCTATCATTTCGGCAAGATGATGGCCAAAAGCAAGCCCATGCAGGCGGTGTTCACCGTGGCGGCAAAGGCGGCCCAGTATGACACCACGGTGTTGGTGACCGGGGAGAGCGGGACAGGCAAAGAGCTGGTGACCAAGGGCATTCATTTCAGCGGGCCCCGGGCGGGGGCCGCCTTCATTCCCGTCAACTGCGCGGGCATTCCAGAGAACCTGCTGGAAAGTGAATTGTTCGGTTATAAAAAGGGCGCCTTCACCGGTGCCGACAGGGACAAGGCCGGCCTGTTCGAAACGGCCCACGGGGGAACCCTGTTTCTCGACGAGATCGGGGAGATGCCCCTGAGCCTCCAGGTGAAATTGCTGCGGGTACTCCAGGAAAAGGAGATTCTGCCGGTGGGGGGCGCCCGAGGCCAAAAGGTCGATGTGCGCATCATTGCCGCCACCTCCAAAAACCTGGCCGAAGAGGTGCAAAAGGGGACTTTCCGGGAAGACCTATTTTACCGGCTAAACGTCATCACCATTACCCTTCCGCCCCTGCGCGATCGGCCCGAGGACATTCCGTTGCTCACCCAGAATTTCCTCCGCAAGTTCAACCGGAAACTCGGAGCGGACATTGCCGGTGTGGCCCCGGCGGCCATGAAGTTGCTGCTGGGATATTCCTGGCCTGGCAATGTCCGGCAACTTGAGAATATCATCGAGCGGGCCATGGTGCTCACCGATGAGAAGACCCTTCAGCCGGATCAATTTCCCGGGGAGGTGAAAGACGGCGCCCCCGCGGTGGCGTTCCGGTCGAATTTTCGCGGGTTTTCGCTGAAGCAGGCGAAGCGGGTGATGGAAACCGAGCTTATCACCCGGGCGTTGGCGGAAACCGCCGGGAACCGCAGCCGCGCGGCCCAATTGCTGGAGATCAGCCACCCGGCGCTGCTCAGTAAAATCAAGTCTTACAAAATTACCGGTTAGCCGTTGTCTTGCCATTCGTCGTTCACGCCTTATTCTATTCAGAGGAAAATCAATCCGGGCCGCCCTGGCGTGTGCGCAGCACCTGGTGGGTGCGGCTTGCAATTGGCACTGGAGGCGTATATAGTTTGACGATGAAAGACAGCAATGAAAGAGTACCGACTCCCGGCGAGTTGGAAAAGGAAATAGGCGAATTCCTTTCGAAAAAGTTCGGGAACCATGTAAAGCTCATGCCCCCCGTCGTGCTTCCCCGGCAGGAGGAGGCGGACGAGACCACCGCTGCGTCTGCTGCGTCCCGTTCCATCGATTTCGATCTGAAACCCCAGGAGATGGTGGCGTATCTGGACCGGTTCATCGTCAAGCAGGATCCGGCGAAATCGGTACTGGCCACCAAGATTTGTACCCACTTCAACCGCATCCGCCGTTTTCGCGACGAGGGGGAAGAGGGCAGCCTGAATATGGTGGGCAGCATCAAGAACAATGTGCTGATGATTGGTCCCACCGGTGTGGGCAAAACCTACATGGTCAAGCTCATCGCAAAAAAGATCGGTGTCCCCTTTGTCAAGGGGGATGCCACCAAGTTCAGTGAGACCGGATATGTGGGGGGGGATGTGGAAGATCTGGTGCGGGATCTTGTCCGGGAGGCGGATGGCGACACGGAGCTGGCCCAGTATGGGATCATTTACATCGACGAGATCGACAAGATCGCTTCCAGCCGGAACTTGGTTGGGGCCGACGTGTCGCGTACCGGTGTCCAGCGCGCGCTTCTAAAGCCCATGGAAGAGACCGAAGTGGACATGAAGGTGCCCCACGACCCCATTTCCATGTTGCAAGAGATCGAACGGTATCGGAAAACCGGCAAGCGGGACAAGAGTGTCCTCAATACCCGGCACGTCCTGTTCATCGTCAGTGGCGCGTTCCAGGGGCTCTCCGATATTGTGGCCAAGCGCATGGCGTCCCGAACCATCGGGTTCGGCGCAAGTTTGCCCGACACCGAGCAGCAGGGCGCGTGGCTGCGACATGTGCAGGCCGAAGACCTGATCGCCTATGGATTCGAATCCGAATTTGTCGGACGGCTGCCAGTGCGGGCGATTTTCGAGACATTGACGGAGGCGGATCTTCTAACCATTCTGGAGAACCCGAGCAATCCTGTGGTGCTGGGTAAGAAGCTGGATTTCGCGGCGTACGGCATCGACATCAAGTTCGAAGATCGGCTGCTGGCCAGGTTTGCCGAGGCGGCGGCGCGGGAAAATACCGGCGCACGCGGCCTTGTGAGCGCCGTTGAGGAGGCGTTGCTTCCCTTTGAACAGCAATTGCCCTCCCTTGCGGTGCGCACCTTTGCCGCCACCGAAACGGTGGTGTCGCAGCCGAAGCGGCTTCTGGCACAGATTGTTGCCGGAGAAGACTGCAGCATGCTCGATGCGGCGTATGAGCGCCTGGCGGATGCGGAAAAGGAGCGGATTGCCCGGTACGTGACGGACAATTGGAAAGGCCTCTGTTCCCGGACCGCGTTGCCGTTCACGCCGGCCCGGGCGGCCGCAGTGGCGGCATGTTACGGCCGAGGGGTCATGGAACTTGGGACGGCGGTATCCCGCATCCAGCGGTATTACGAGAAGATCAAGGACATGGAACTGCGGTTTTTCAAACAGTACGATATCAACATCGTTCTGGAAGAGGGCGCCGTGGATTATTTTCTCGGGCAACTGGCCGAAGGCGCCGCGTCCGTGGACACGGTTTTTGAAAAGATGACTGGCGATTTTCAGTATGGATTGCGCTTGATTATGGAGAAAACCGGTAAGAACCGCTTCTTTCTCTCCGCGGAAGCCGTTCTTGCCCCGGAGCGTTATCTCAACCGGCTCATCAAGGATGAACTTAAGCAACTGTCTTAATAAAAAAGGAATTTTAACCTGATGATTGGTATCTCGAAACTCTATTGCGGGACCGTGGAACCATCGGATGCATTGCGTTACGGGCGCATGTCCAAAACGTTGCCGTCGCATTTACTGCAGTTTTCCAAAGACAAGCGACCGGTGGTGGTCTGGAATGTGACCCGCGGCTGCAACCTCAGATGCGTGCATTGCTACGCCCATGCCACCGGTGCAGCAACGCCGGACGAACTGACCACTGCTGAAGGAAAGCGGCTTATCGACGATCTGGCGGCCTACGGTGCGCCGGTTCTTCTTTTTTCCGGCGGAGAACCGCTGGTGCGCAAGGACCTGCCCGAACTTGCGGATTATGCGGTGCAAAAGGGAATGCGGGCCGTGATTTCCACCAACGGCACCCTCATTACGGCCGAGCTGGCCAAAACCCTCAAAAAAATCGGGTTGTCTTACGTGGGCATCAGCCTGGACGGCATGCGGTCCGTCAACGACAAGTTCCGCGGCGTTCCCGGCGCCTTCGACAAGGCCATGGAAGGCATCGACAACTGCAAGCGCGCCGGCATCAAGGTGGGCCTTCGCTTCACCATCAGCCGTGCCAACGTGGCGGAAGTGCCCCGGATTTTCGACCTGCTGGAGGAGAAGGACATCCCCCGGGTGTGTTTTTACCACCTGGTCTACGCCGGCCGGGGCTCGGATCTGCGGGAAGAGGATCTCCCCCATGATCAGACCCGCACGGTGGTGGACTTGATTATGGACAGGACACGGGACCTCTACGACCGGGGCCACGCCAAGGAGGTTTTGACCGTGGACAACCACGCGGACGGTCCCTACCTTTACCTGCGCCTGCTCCGGGAGGATCCCCGCCGGGCCGCGGAGGTGCTGACCTTGCTGCAGATGAACGAGGGCAACAGTTCGGGACGCGGCATCGGATGCGTCAGTTGGGACGGGGAGGTTTATGCCGATCAGTTCTGGCGTCACCACAGTTTCGGCAATGTGCGGCAGCAGCCTTTTTCCCGGATCTGGGCCGGTACGCACGACCCTCTGCTCGGGCAGCTCAAGGAGAAAAAGAAATTCATGACGGGCCGGTGCGCCGAATGCCGATGGCTTGACGTCTGCGGCGGCAATTTCAGGGTTCGCGCCGAGGCGGTCACCGGGGACGTGTGGGCCCCGGATCCGGCCTGTTATTTGACCGATGCGGAAATCGGCCTTGGGTCCTCCGGGCGGGCCGCCGTGTGACGGCGGCTATGACACCGGTTTCGTCTGCAAGCGGGAGACGATTTCCAAAACGATGGTTTCTCGGTTTGCGAAACCGATGGCTTCCTGATCCCTGAGAATGAAGGCATCGGCTGCGATACCGATTTCGTAAAGGCGGTTGTTGTTGCGTTCGCCCAGGTGCAGCGTCCACAGGACCGTTCCAGACAGCAGGGTTTCATCACGGGTGGCCAGTTGCAATGCCACGTCGGTGTTCGGCAGTACGGGCTCCGGGCATTGGATGCGGATGCCCCCCGGGCCGATGTCCACCACCATTACGGGAATGGACTTTTCCGGGGTGATGACCGTTGCGGATGTTGGAAACGGGTGGCGTGCGGAGGCACGGCGGTCGGTGGCGCTCATGCAGGACCTCTTGTTTCTTCCCCCGTCACCGTCGGGGAGGTTTGGGGTCAAGGCGCGGCGGCAATCGTTGTCCTGGCATACCGTCCTGGTGGGAGAAAGTCAACATCCCTACATGGGGCCACCTGTGCTTCGGGGGGCTTATGAAACTTCGATTCGCCGTGCCATTGAAAGACGACCGGCCCGCCGCCGACTTCCATGATTGCGAGGCGTTCGCCGTTATTGAGGTGGACAACGGGCGGCCTCTTCGTACCCGGATCATCCCTTTTCCCCACGCCGATGCACAGGCCTTGGTGGACGCCGTTTCACACATCGAAGCGGACATCCTCATCGCCAGGGGGATTCGTCATGATCTCCTTGCGCAGTTGAACAAAACCCACGCGAACATCATCACCGGAGCCGACGGTCATACCGCCGAAAAACTCGTCTCCGATTACCTTGACGGAAGCCTGAAAAGAACCTTCGTTGTTCCCATGCGCCGATAGCCTTCCAAGCGGAAAGAGGAGGAGGTATGGCCCCATGCGATTTGAGGGATGTCTGCAGCTTCTTTCGTACGTTCAACACAAGCAAAGATCCCATCTGCATCGGTTTTATCCGAAAGTTCTGCGGGGGGGACGATTCGGCGCGCTGCGCCCGGAAGCGGTTTCTCAGGGAGCGTAAAACAGAGGCGCCGCCGGACATGATGCCCAGTGGACGCTTTTACCGGTATTAACGACGCCGGGGGGGCATTGGGTGGACACGGCATTCGGCGTGACAGATGCCGCTTGTCAACGGGTTTTCATGCCGATTCCCACCGTCGCCTGCGCCGGCCGGTCAATTACCGCAATACAATACGGGGGCCGAACGTTTACAGCGTTCGGCCCCCGTATTGTATTGTTTCCGGTTTTTGTGCGTGCGCTCCGGGATTATTTTTCGTACCGATGGGCGTAGGCTGGTTGCACGATGGTGCGTTGGGTTTGGTTCTGCCATAGCATGACATCGGTGATCTTCTGGATGTTCTCCAGACGATTCTGCGCCTTGAGGCGGTTGTAGATGTCCACCCAAGCGCAGGGAATGTCCTGGCTGACCTCGCATTTCCCCTTGTTGGTGCCGCCGCAGGGGCCGTTGAACAGGCCCTTGGCGCACCGGGTCACCGGACAGATGCCACCGGTATATCCCAGGACGCATTGGCCGCAGGCCCGGCATTTTTCTTCGTAGACGCCCACTTCCCGGTCCACACCGATGGACACGGTATTGACGGCGGGGAACACCGGGATTTCGGGGAAACGTTCGGACAGCATTTGGACCCCTGCGCCGCAGGCCATGGACAGCAGGCAGTCGTATTTCGCCACCAGGGTGTCGAGCCCCTCATAATACTTCATATTGCATTGCCGTTCCACCGTATGGGCATCGACCCGGCTGCGAGTGCCCGTGTCTTTGAACTGCCGGGCAAGTTCCCGGTTGAGGGCCTGCACCTCTTTCTGGCCGCCGACCAGGCACACCGACACGCAGCCACCGCAGCCGATGTTGAGAATGCGGCCGTATCCTTTCACGGCATCAACGATTTCTTCTATAGGTTTTTGCATTGCTTTGATCACTGCAACACCTCCATGTATGCTGCCGGGCGGCCGGAGCGGCCCGGGCGTAATGTCTGTCGGGTTTACGGGCCGGTTATTTCCGGTGGCACTCCCCGCACAGTTCTGGTCCCGTGGGTTGTTTGGCTTTTCTCAGCTGCATGTGGCACACGACGCATTGCCGGTGAAAGGCTTGTTTGAGATCAACCTTTGAACCGTCGTCGTGGCAGGAGATGCACATGAGACCCGTGTTGCCTTCTTCCAATTCGGATTCGTCGAGGACATTTTCTCCGTTGTCGTAATCATGATGACAATCCAGGCAGTCAAATTCGCCCATGTGAAATTCATGGGGAAAGACAACGCCGGAACGTTGTTTTTTTGGGTATCCATCCGGGTTGTCAAGGAAGATTTCCTCCTGCCCATACGAAACGGACAGTCCGAACAGAATCAGCAGCGGCACCAATATGGTCGGCAGCCAAATCAATTTTTTCAGTAACGCCATGGGGTTCCTATCCCTTTCCATGAAAACGAAAATTCCCCGTAACAGTGGAATTGTTTTGGGCGACATTATTTTATTCTTCATCATACCGTCGGTAAACTTCCTGGGTGCGGCAGATGTTTCTCGCCAGGGTGATCATTTCTGGAATGTCAATGCCGAACGGGCAATAGCACCGGGTGCAAAGCACGCAGCGGTTCCAGGCGATATCGCCGATTTCCTCCAACGTCCGGCGGTCCACCTTGCCTTTTTTCCTGTAAAGGGTTCCGATGGAGTTGATGGCCTTGTGGGACGGCATGTAGATGGGGTCGTGCCCCTTGGTGGTGTAAAGGAAACAGCTGTCTGCGCACAGGCTACAGTGGGCGCAGGCCCGCAGCCACAGCTTCATCTTGGCCTTGTTGTGGTCGAGAAGCTCCTGGATGGGGGCGATGTCGATTTCGGTTGTATTGGTTTCCGTCATGGGACTCTCCGGAATTTGAGACGCTGATCGTCGGCGTCGTGTTACCAGACGCGGCTTCCCCTGGTCAGGGTGTGCTCGTTGATCGTCAGAAAGCGATTGAGAAAAAAGAAAATCATGTGGGTCAGCTTGGTGAACGGAACGGCCATGAGCATCAGCTCACCCGACAACATATGCACCAGCATGACCGTTCGGTAGTCGAGAAGCTGATGGTAGGCCAAAAATCCGCTCAGAAACGGCACGGTGGCCAGGGCCAGGACCAGGTAATCGTAAAAGGTGGTGATGGACCGGACACGCGCCAGTAAAAGCCTGCGCAGGAGAAAAAAGGCGCAGCAGGCCAGCACCAGCATGGTCAAGCCGTCCGCTGCCGCTTCCGGCAGAGACGGCAGGGCGGCGCCATAGGCGAGCCGGAACAGTTCGTTATGCCCCAGCACAAATAGCGGGGTCAGAATCAGGCACACATGAAAGAGTGTGCTGACGGTGATGGTGATGGGATGGACGGCAAACACCGTATCGCGCATGGCCTTGAACATCGCTGCGATCCGATCCGGAGAGAATCTTTTCTTTCCGTTCTTTCCGGGCGGCAGGGCCGGCACATGCGCAGAAGCGGCGGCTTTCCGGGTCAGTGTGTAATACCGGAGAACCTGGAAAGCCGTTCCGAGAACAAAGACAATAAACGAGACCCACACCAGCGGGCCGCGGACAAGTTCGTACATCTATTTTACCTCACCTGTCAGGGTTTTATCACGTGGTCGTGAACGGCTCAAACCGTTGGACGGGGCAGGACTTTTGCCCTCTCGGCGATTTCGGGCACCTTGTGTTCCCATTCGATGGCCATCAGGTGAACACCGGCGATGCCCTTCATCTCCTTGAACTCTTCGATCTGCTCACAGGCCATCTTGATGCCTTCGTCGGCCTGTTGTTTGCGCTCCACCCCTTTGAGGCGCGTGATAACCTCCTCCGGCACGTCCATTCCGGGAACGGACTTTTGCATGTAGCGCGCCATACCGAGGCTCTTCATGGGGGTTACACCGGCGAGGATATAAACCTTTTCCGTCAGTCCCATGTCCACGGCCTGTTTCACCCACTCGCGCATGCGCGACATGTTGTAAATGCACTGGGTCTGAATGAAATGCGCCCCCGCCGCCACCTTTTTGGCCAGCCGATGCACCCGCCACTCGAACGGTTCGCCGAAGGGGTTGGCGGCCGCGCCGACGAACATCTTGGGCGGTTGGTCTATTTCCGCATCGCTGAGGAATTTACCCGCGTCGCACATTTTCCGGATCATGGTGAGCATCTGAATGGAGTCGATGTCGAACACCCCCTTGGCGTTGGGGTGGTCGCCGAACATCTGGTGGTCCCCCGACAGGCACAGCACGTTGCGGATACCGTGGGCGTAAGCGCCGAGAATGTCCGCCTGCATGGCAAGCCGGTTTCGGTCCCTGGCCACCATCTGAAAATTCGGTTCCAATCCTTCCTGCATGGCGATCAGGGAGGTGGCCCAACTGGACATGCGTACCATGGCCGTCTGATTGTCGGTGATGTTGACCGCATCAACCATGCCCTTGAGGGGTTGCGCTTTTTTACGCACCGCCTCGACGTTGGTACCGCGGGGGGGGCCGAGTTCTCCGGTGAATGCAAAATGCCCGGCCTTCAAAATTTTTTCAAGGTTGCTGCCTGATTCCATAAGCCATTTCCTCTGTTATCACAACGACACCACCGCGCCGGCCGCGTACGCCGGCGGCAGGAGGGCCGTTTCGGCAAAACGCATCATGTGTTGTGAAATAAATGGGGCATCAGCGCCAAACGTCGCCGTTCCATCGCACCCATAGCGAACCAAACGACTTCGTTGCACATCGACCCATTTCTGTCAAGAGAATATTCCCTTCCCCGGGCAGGGCGCCGGGGGGGCGCGGAGGCCGGTTCTTGCTTGGTTTTCATTTGGTTACAAAAAACGGCGTTTGTTGATCGGATTCCCGAAGGCCGCTGCACACAGGGCGCATGCGGCGGAGATACCGGAGGCGCCCTATTTTTTTTCTTGACATTGATTGCCATCCCGGATATCGGAGTGATAGATTCCTACCAAAATAGGAGGAAAAAACCATACCAACAAGGTGGGCTATGTTCTTGCCACCAGCAGTGATCAGACACCGGGCGCGGCGGCTGTCCACAAACCGATACTGCCTGTCTTTCGTCGGGACGCGCCGCCCTTGAACACATATGGGCTGCCAATTTCCACTGAGCCATGACAGCAGGGGACTGTTTATGAAAAAGGTGCTTCTGTCGGCCGGACTCTTGTTCACCGTGTTCCTCCTGGGCCTCACGCTCAATGCCGGTATCGACGCTTCTTCCGAGGACGTGACGCAGGAACGGCGGTCGGGTCTGCTGTTAATCGACGGGATGAAGGTGTTCGGCCGCCTGGAGCGGCCGCCGGTATGGTTTCCCCACGATATCCACTGGAAAAGAACAGCGGAGGCCGGAAAGGATTGCACGGCCTGCCATGAGAACAGGCCCACCGCAGACGGTGGCGGGCTGGCGTACAGGTTCAAGCGCCTGGCGGACAGCGATGCCGACACCGTGCGGGACCTGTATCATGGTGCTTGCATCGGTTGCCACGAGAAGACGCTGTCCAAAGGCGATAGCAGCGGCCCGGTGGCCTGCGCGGCCTGTCATGCCGGCGAGCCGCCGTATACACCTGCCCAGGCGCCCATGGGCTTCGATCGTTCCCTTCATTACAGGCACGCCAAGGCTGCCGGCAACAATTGCGAAAAATGTCACCATGAATACGACGCGGCGGCCAAAAAGCTGGTTTATATCAAGGGCCGGGAAGGTACCTGCCGCTACTGCCACACAGAGGCCACTGTGGAAAACCGGATATCCATGCGGGCGGCATCTCACCGGGCCTGCATCACCTGTCACCGGGAGGCCACTGCCGGAGGAAGAACAGCCGGTCCATTCGAATGTGCAGGTTGCCACAGCCTTGATCGGCAGGCCCGCATCGCCACCGTGGAGAATTCGCCGCGATATGAACGGGGCCAGCCGGATGCGGCGCTGATTCTTCCGTTGCAACCCGGGGAAAAGCCGGGCGTTGGCCGGCCGGTTCCGTTTGACCACTTGGGTCACGAATCAGCCGTCGCCACCTGCCGCACTTGCCATCATGCGGACCTTGGGACCTGTGCCGCTTGCCACACCATCGACGGCATTGAAAAGGGCGGCGCCGTCAACCTGATGCAGGCGATGCACAGACCCAGTGCCGCCGGCAGCTGTATCGGATGTCACCAAAGGCGCACCAAAGCGGCCGCCTGCGCCGGCTGCCATGGGACGATGGCCCGTGGGGAGGCGGCTGAACAAAGCTGTGCGACATGTCACCAGGAATGGGCGGCACCGGATGTGAACCCGGTCCAAATGACCGACGCGGAAAAGCGGGCCATTGCCAAGGCCATGCTGGAGAAGCGCGCCGAAGGAAAGCCGGCGGTACCCTTGGGGGATGTGGACGAAACCGTGGTCATCGGAACGGATGCGGGGCAGTACAAGGCGGTCCGGCTTCCCCACCGAAAGATGTTTGCGGCGCTTCGGCAGGCCGCTGTCGGAAGCCGCCTGGCCAACCGTTTTCACAACGGTGAAATTACGCTCTGCGGGGGGTGCCACCACAACAGCACGGTTGGTTTGAAGCCTCCCCCATGCGCAAGTTGCCATAACCGGCCGGACGTCGCGGCCAATCCGCTGATGCCCGGTCTGAGGGGCGCCTATCACCAGCAGTGTATCGGGTGCCACCAGACCATGGAGATAAAGAAGACGGGGTGTACGGATTGCCACGAAAAAAATGAAAACAGTTGAGGAAACGCCGATGTCAGTGTCCAGAAGACAGGTTTTGACATGGATGGGGGCGGCCGGTATCAGCGCTTCGGGCGTCGGGCGGGCGGCGGCCGCCGGCGGGAGGGAGTTCCCGGGCTACCCGGAAGCGGACGGGGTTCTTTTCGACGCGGTGCTGTGTGTCGGTTGCCGTAAATGTGAGGCGGCCTGCAATGCGGTCAACCAGCTGCCCCCACCGCAGGAGCCCTTCGACGCCTTGTCCGTGACGGCGCAGCCCCGCCGGACCGATGCCGACGTTTTCACCGTCGTCAACCGGTACACGCCGCCGGAGGCCTCCGGCCCGGTGTTCCGGAAGCATCAGTGCAACCATTGCCTCGAGCCGGCTTGCGCTTCGGCCTGTTTCGTCAAGGCATTCCGGAAAAGCCAACGGGGCCCCGTGGACTACGATGCGTCCGTTTGTGTCGGATGCCGGTATTGCATGATCGCATGCCCCTTTGAAATTCCCGCTTATGAGTACGACAAGGTGCTTGCGCCAAGGGTACGCAAGTGCACCATGTGCCATCCCAGGCTGAAAGAGGGCAAATTGCCCGGTTGTGTGGAGGCTTGTCCCATGGAGGCTCTCGTTTACGGCAAGCGGGATGATCTATTGACCGTCGCCCGGGAGCGGATCCGGGCGTATCCGGCGCGCTATATCGACCATGTATACGGAGAGCATGAAATGGGCGGCACGAGTTGGCTGTATATCAGCGGCGTGCCGTTCAAACAAATCGGCCTGCGGGAAGACCTGGGCACCACCCCGGCGCCCAAGCTGACCAAGGGGGCGCTTTCGGTGGTTCCCATGGTGACCGGGCTGTGGCCGGTGTTGCTGGTGGGGCTTTACGCCGTCAACAAACGGAAAAGTAAAATTGCCGAAGAGGAAAAAGCGGCGGCCGTGGCGACGGCCCTGGCCCGGGCCGGCCTGGAAACCGAAGAGAAGATCGCAAAGGCGACGGCGGCGGCGGAGAAGAAGACGCAGTCCGCCGTTGATCAGGCCGTCAAGAAAGCCCTGGCCGAAGCGGCGGGCCGGGAGGAGGAGAAATCCTGATGACAGAAGATTCCGCACCTGCCCGCGGTCGCTTGCTGACCCCGTTCAATATCGTTGCCGGCATTATCGTTGTGACCGGCGTCTACTTGACCATCGTGCGGTTCACCGGGGGGCTCAGCGCCGTTACCAATCTTTCGGACAACAATCCCTGGGGGATCTGGATCGGTTTCGACCTGTTGGTGGGGGTCGCCCTTGCCGCCGGCGGGTACGTCACCTCCGCCGCCGTCTATCTTTTCGGGATGAAGAAATATCACTCCGCGGTAAGACCGGCGGTGTTGACCGGTTTTCTGGGCTACGCACTGGTGGTCATCGCCCTTAATTACGACGTGGGGCGGCCGTGGCGCCTGCCGTATCCTTTCTTGGTTTCCCAGGGGACCACTTCACTTCTCTTCGAGGTGGGCGCCTGCGTGGCGCTGTACCTGACGGTCCTGTTCCTTGAGTTTTCCCCTGCCGCTCTGGAATGGCTCGGCCTCAGGCGGGCCAGAAGACTTGCGGTTCGGCTGACCATCGTGCTGACCATTTTCGGGGTGGTGCTCTCCACCCTTCACCAATCGTCTCTGGGGGCGTTGTTCCTGATCGCTCCGTCGAAACTGCACCCTCTGTGGTATTCACCCTATCTGCCCACGTACTTCTTTGTTTCCAGTATCATTGCGGGTCTGTCCATGGTGATTTTCGAAAGCACCCTCGCACACCGCTGGCTGCACCATAAAATGGACAAGCCCCATCTGGACGCGGCGGACGGGATCACCCTTGGTTTCGGAAAGGCGGCGGCTCTGGTGCTGGCGGGATATTTGCTCATCAAGGTCATCGGGGTGGCGGTTTCAGACAACTGGCACTATCTTGCCACCGGATACGGCGCCTGGTTCCTTGTCGAACTGATCGGGTTTGTGGCCCTGCCGTGTTTTCTGTTCGCCATCGGTGCCCGGGAAAAGAATCTTGTCATGATTCGTCGGACATCGGTGCTGGCGCTGTCGGGCATCATCCTCAACCGGTTCAACGTCAGCCTCGTGGCCTTCAACTGGCAGTTGCCGCCTGACGAGCGGTATTTTCCATCGGCGGGGGAAATCGGCATATCGCTTTTTCTGGTGACGTTGGGGATTCTCGCCTATCGCTTCATCGTGACCCGCATGCCGATACTATACGAACATCCGGATTATGCGGCGCATGAATCCGCATGACCACCGAGACCTGAACCTGTAGCCCTGGACTTTGTTTATGGAAAGCACCATTTATACGCTGCATGCGTTCATGCTGCGGTCCGAGAGCATCACCTATCTTCTGATCCTCGCCGGTTTGGCCGGCATGGCCGCGTTCTGGTGGTTTCTGACGGAACGGGATGAAGATTGACACCGTCCGAAGCCCAAGGGCGGACGGGAAAAAGGAGATGACCCATGTATGCCATTGCAACAGGCCCGTTTGCCTGGATCGCGTTCACCGTTTTCTTTGTCGGCCTGCTGGTCCGACTGGCCCTGTATGTGCGGGGGCTTGACTGGCGAGCGGACCGGGTGACCTACCGGGTGAACACGTCCCACGGGATCAAGGGTGCCCTGCGGTCGGTTGTCTTCTGGCTGCTGCCATACAGGACCGTGGGGTGGCGCACCCATCCGGGGTTTACGGCGTTCTTTTTTTTGTTTCACGCCGGGCTCTTGATCACGCCGGTTTTTCTTCAGGCGCACAATGTCATGCTGCGCGGCCAATTCGGCTTCTCCCTCTGGACGCTGCCGGATGGGGTGGCGGATTTCATGACCATCTGTGTCATGGTGTCCGCCGTTTTCCTCCTGCTCCGGCGTGCGGCCCTTCCGGAAGTGCGCATTCTGACCGATTGGAAGGACGTGGTTGTTCTTCTGATCGCGGTTGCGCCCTTTGTGACCGGCTTTGTGGCGTACCATGAAGTCGGGAATTATCATTTTTGGCTCACTGCCCATATCCTATGCGCGGAGATCCTGCTGGTGGCGATTCCGTTCACCAAACTTTCCCATTTCCTCCTCTATTTTCTTTCACGCGGCCAATTGGGAATGGATTTCGGCATCAAGCGCGGTGGGATGAAAAATAAGGGATTTGCCTGGTGAGAGCGGCCTTTTTGTAACCACTCAGTAAAGGATTGTCGACGATGCCTGAAGGAGAACTTTGCAACCGCAGCATGATCAACGATGAGGCGTCCCTGCGTGCGCTTCTGGCGGATAAACAGGGTAAACAATACTACGAGGAGCTGAACCGGCTGGATGTGGATCATCAGAAGTTGGTGGATGCGCTCGGCAAAACGTGCAAGTCCCGCACCCGTGCCTGGCTGGAAATATGTGCCCATTGCGGAATGTGCGCCGACAGTTGTTTTTTCTATCTGGCCAACAAGCGTGATCCCAAGCAGGTGCCGTCCTACAAGATCCAATCGACCCTGGGGCGGCTGGTCAAATCGCCCCAGAAGGCGGACAACGCCTTCATGCAGTACTGCATGGATACGGCCTGGGGAAAATGTACCTGCTGCAACCGTTGCGGCACTTATTGCCCCTTCGGCATCGATATGGGGGTCATGTTCAGCTACCTGCGGGGCCTTTTGTTCTCCCAGGGATTTGTTCCCTGGGAATTGAAAATCGGTTCCGGCATGCACCGGGTGTACCGTGCCCAGATGGATGTCACCACCGAAGAGTGGGTGGATACCTGCGAGTGGATGGCCGAAGAGA
Organism: Desulfobacterales bacterium; assembly: GCA_963678885.2. Classification (GTDB taxonomy): domain Bacteria; phylum Desulfobacterota; class Desulfobacteria; order Desulfobacterales; family JAFDDL01. Next base: position 489,882 of record CAXXFG010000005.1, read on the forward strand.
GCGAGGATGAATACCCCGGACTTGAGATTCCCGTGGACAAGGCCCATGCCGATATCATGTATACGGTCAATGCTCGGGAGCCGAAACACTACCCCCAGGACATCGCCGAGGCCGCCATTCTCTTTCATCTGGCAGGGGAAAACTGGACCGTGCCGAGCAAGGGCTGGGAGGAGACCAGCCTGGCCATGTTCGCCGGAGACTGGGAGGCCTGCAGGCTCCAGGTGGAGTCGGTGTACGATGCCATGGAACGGCTCAAGCCCAAACGCATGGTGGTGACCGAATGTGGTCACGCCTACCGGGCGACGGTCATCGAGGGGCCATACTGGGCCGGCCTCACGTCGGGGAAAACCCCTGTGGAAAGTTTTCATTATGTGGAATGGGTGGCGGACGCCCTGCGTACCGGCAAGTTGAAAATTGATCCGTCCAAAAAGATCAAGGAGCCCGTTACCTACCAGGATTCCTGCAACTACATCCGAAATGCCGGTTTGGCAGACCTGCCCCGGGAGATCATGGGGTACATTGCCGAAGACTTTCGGGAAATGAAGCCCTGCCGGGAGCATAATTTCTGCTGCGGCGGCGGGGGCGGCATGAACGGCCTGGGGCGCTATCGCGCACAGCGCAACATCGGTCTCAAAGTGAAACGGGACCAGATTCTGGCCACGGGGGCCAAGCTGGTGGTGGCCCCGTGCCACAATTGTTGGGATGCCATTCGCGATATGGAGGAGGTTTACAAGATCGGGATCCGTTGGAGCTTTCTCAAACCGCTGCTTCTGGACATGGTGATTGTTCCGGACCATTTGAAACCCCGGGAAACGTGATTTCAGGGGGCCGTCGCTCGCCAGGGCCCGGCAGAGGGGGACCGTAATGTTCAAGACCATTCTTTTTGCAACCACCGCTTCTCCGGCATGTGACCACGCCGCCCGGGTGGCCTTTGACCTGGCCAAGCGCTACCAGGCCACGCTTGAAGTGCTGCACGTGATGGGCATTCCTTCCCGGGGCTTCGGGCAGCTTGTGACGGATGTGCGCACCGGAGAGCAGCTGACACCGGACGAAGACTATATCGCGTGGGTGCGCGAGGAGATGAAGAACACGTACGCGAACCAGCTCAAGGACAGCCCCCACTGCCGCCTGGCGGCCGTTTCCGGCATACCGCACACGGAAATTCTGCGTCATGCCAGAAAGCTGGATGCCGACCTGATCGTGATGGGGGGACATACCCGGGACCGGGAAAATGAAGGCTACGCGTACCGCAACATGGCCGGCAGTACCCTGCAATCTGTTGCCCGGCATGCGCGCTGTCCGGTGTTGATCATCAGCCGGCCTGCCGCCTCCTTTTGGGGCGGGTTTTCCAATATCGTGTTCGGCACGGATTTTTCGGGTGCGTCTTCCCACGCCTTTCATTTCGCCCTGGCGACGGCCGGAGCGCTCGGCTGCAAGTTGCACATCTTCCACGCCCTGGACATCAGCGCCATCCACGCCGGAAAAATTCCGGCCCAGGACGAGGTGGAGGACGGGCTGCGGGAGGCCTTGCAGGCCATGCGGCGCCAGTACGAGCCCCGGATGAAGCGCCTTCCCGGTTATGAGATGGATGTCTGGGAGGGCATTCCCTATGTCGAAATCGTTAAATACGCGCGGGAAAAATACGCGGATCTGATTGTGATGGCACACCACACCCGCAGCCGGGACGCAGAAAGAACCGCCCTGGGCAGTACCATGGAGCAGGTCGTGTTGCGTGCGAATTGCCCGGTTATCAGCGTCAATCATCCGGACAAGTTGCCCCGGTCGGGTTAGTGGGGCGCTGCCGGCCGTGTTGGGGCAACACCGTTACCTTTTCCAGAAAAGAGGTGCGATATGGCAAAAAAAATCCTTATTGTTGATGACGATCCGAACATCATCACCTATCTGACGGACCTGTTCGGTGACAACGGGTACGCCACCTGTTCCGCCGGTAACGGCAGGGAGGCCCTTGACCTGGCCCAGCGGGAAAAACCGGACTTGATTACCCTGGATCTTGAGATGCCGGAAGAGTGGGGGCCGCGCTTTTATCGGAAAATGAGCCAGCATCCGGAGCTGATGAATATTCCGGTGATCGTGATCAGCGGCCTGTCCGGAAACCAGTATGCCATTCAGAAGGCGGTGGCCTGCGTCAGCAAGCCGTTCGACCGCGACGAGCTGCTTCGTATCGTAAAGGATGCCATCATTGATCCAGCGTGATCCCTCCTTCGACGGGGTGCCCATCGCCGCGGTGAATGGTACCCTTGGGAGCGTTTCGGGTGTGCTGCTCCTGGTGGAGCCGGACGCGGGGTTGCGCGGTGCGTTGGAGCTCCATTTGACCCGCCTGGGCCTTCAGATTGTCAAGGCCGTCACCGGGCAGGCGGCGCTGGATCTGCTCAAAAGCGAACAGCCCTCTTTCCTGATGTCCCACGCATACCTGCCCGACATGGGCAGTGAAGATTTGATGCGTTTGACCCGGACCGTCTCTCCCGATACCGCCATCATCATCATGGGGGACGGTGCCGACCGGAAGGCCGCCATCAGCGCCTTGCGCTTGTATGCGACGAATTACATCCCCATCCCCGTGGAAAGCGAATTTTTGGAAGTCGCCTTGGCCAGGGCCGCCCAGTGGCGCAATATCCGCATCACCATGCGCCGCCAGGCCGAGCAGCTTGATGCCCTACACCAGACGAAGGTGCTGTTTCAGCAGCTTTTCGACGAGGTGCCATGCTACATCTCCATTCAGGATAAAAATTTCCGCCTCACCGGCGCCAACCGCCGTTTCAAGGAGGATTTCGGAGACGGCATCGGTTCCATATGCTACCGGCTATACAAACACCGGGATGAGCCGTGCCGGGATTGTCCGGTGCTCGATACGTTCGCCGACGGCCAGTTGCACCACACCGAGGAGATTCTCACCACCCAATCGGGCAATAAGATAAATGTGCTCACCTGGACGGCACCCATTCGAGACGCATCGGGCAACATCACCCAGGTAATGGAAATGGCAACGGACATCAGCCAGATCCGCAAGCTTCAAAGCCGGCTCACGTCCATCGGCCTGCTGATGGGGTCGCTTTCCCACAGCATCAAGGGAACGTTGACGGCCCTGGACGGCGGTGTCTACCGACTGGAATCAGGGCTCGAAAAGGATGACGCGCAGCGGGTGAACGACGGGGTTTCGGTCATCAAGGACATGGTGCACCGTATCCGGAAAATGGTTCTGAACGTCCTTTACTACACCAAGGGGCGCGAGCTCAACTGGGGGCGCATCCGGGTGAAGGATTTCACCCAGGAGATCCTCTCCGTCGTCATGCCCAAGGCGGCGGCTGCCGGTGTCCGGCTGGAGTTCAGGGGAGACGGTGCCGCCGGGGCGTTCGAAATCGACCCGAGCACCATGCGATCGGCCCTTGTCAATATTTTGGAAAATTGCATCGATGCCTGTGTGGACGACCCGTCAGAGGAAAAGGCGCACCGGGTCTCGTTTTCGGTGCGGGACGAGGGCGCGCATGTTGTCTATGAAATTGCGGACAACGGCGTGGGGATGCATCAGGAAACCATGGAAAAGATGTTCACGCTCTTTTTTTCCTCCAAGGGAAGTCGCGGCACAGGGCTCGGCATGTTCATTGCGCACCAGATCATCGAACAGCACGCGGGCGGCATCGATGTGACATCGGCCCCCGGTGAAGGATCTCTTTTTCGGGTCCGCCTGCCCAGGACGCTTCCGGCGGAAGTGAAAAAAAAGAATCCGGCCGACAGTGAACCGGCGGCGGTTGTGTCGCAGGATTGACAGACCACTGTTCGGACAGGCGGAAACCGTCGTCAAAAACGTCGACCGACGCCAAGGCGCGGGCCGCTTTTTTACCGGCGATAAGAAGGAGGGACTTGACAGGCGTGCCGTAAATTATTAGGGGCGTATCACCTGATCGGTGATCGTTTTTTGATCGCATGGTAATGGAACAATCAATCGACCCCAAGAAGATCATCATGCGCCTGACCACAAAGAGCCGTTATGGTACCCGTCTGATACTCGATTTGGCCCTGTTTGGAAAGGAGGGCCCCGTGCGCCTGTCCGAAACCGCAGAGCGACAGCGAATCTCACAGAAATATCTTGAAAAACTGATCCGCATGCTGCGAGCGGCCGGTCTGGTGGAGAGTGTCCGGGGGCCTTACGGCGGCTACAGGCTGGCAAAATCCCCGGCGGAAATATCGGTGGGGGAAATCGTGCGGGTGATGGAGGGCGGGACCGCCATTACCGATTGTGCCGCGGAGGATAAAAATGTCTGCGGCGTCTGCTCCCGCGCCGGTGCCTGCATGATGCGCCACGTTTGGCTGGAAACCAGCAAGGCCATGTTCGAAGCCCTGGACGCATTCCGCATCGAAGACCTCATCAATAAAAGTGACGGTGTTCTTGCGGACGATGAAGACGATTCCCGGATTCGATGAGGCGGGGCGACGCATCGGCCGCGCCCGGAAGCTTTTCACTGTCCGATAATCTTGACCAGCACACGCTTTCTTCTCCGGCCGTCGAACTCCCCATAGAAGATCCGCTCCCAGGTGCCGAAATCGAGCGCCCCCTCGGTAACGGCCACCACCACCTCCCGGCCCATAATCTGACGCTTCATATGGGCGTCGGCGTTGTCTTCCCCAACGTTGTGGCGGTACTGGGAAACGGGCGCGTGGGGGGCCAGCTTTTCCAGCCAGGCATCGTAGTCTTGGTGAAGGCCGGACTCATCGTCGTTGATGAACACCGAAGCGGTGATGTGCATGGCGTTGACGAGAACCAGTCCTTCCCGGATGCCGCTTTCCGCCAGACAGGTCTCCACCTGCCCGGTGATGTTGATAAACGCCCGGCGTGTGGGCACGTCGAACCAGAGTTCTTTCCGATAGCTTTTCATGGGGGGCTCCAGGGTTAAGGGTTGGGGCGGCATTGTCCTACAGCGCTTCCGGTGTGAAGGCGACCACGTCATCGATGCTGGGTGCATCGCAAAAAAGCATGACCAGGCGGTCGACGCCCAGGGCGGCGCCGGCGGCATCTGGCATGTCGCCCAATGCCGCCAGAAACGGTTCCGGCAGGGGGTATGACTGCCGGTTCAGTCGGGCCATTTCCCGCTGTTCATGTTCGAAACGGCTGCGTTGCTCCACCGGGTCGGTAAGCTCCATGAATGCGTTGAGCAACTCGATACCGCAGACGTAGAGTTCAAACCGCTGGGCGAATTCCGGGTTTTCCGGGGATCTTCTGGCGAGGGCGCCGTGGGCGATGGGGTAATCACAGAGGAATACCGGCGTTTCCACGGCCAAGTTCGGTTCGATATCGGTTACCATGACCTCGTCGAACCGGCCGCATGCCAATGCCTCCCCGAGCGGCAGGGATCCCCAACGGGCAAAGGCTTCGGCAACGGTTAATCTCGGCCATGGACCGGTGAGGGAGACGGTTCTGCCCTGGTATTTGAGGTGGCTGCCGGTATTGGTTGCAGCGGCAACGCTTCGAATAAGGGCTTCGCATTGATCCATGAATCCGCCGTAGTCTATTTCCTCGGCGTACCACTCCAGCAGGGTGAACTCCGGCAAGTGCCGACGGCCCCGCTCACGGCCCCGGAAACACTTGCAGATCTGGAAAAGACGGGGCATCCCGGCCGCCATCAGGCGCTTCATGCAAAGTTCGGGGGAGCTTTGCAGCACCCATCCGTCGGCGGCGACCGGTTCAATATGCATTTCGGGGGCGGGTGTCGGGATGCGGATGGGGGTGTCGACTTCCAGGAAATCATGGTGTTGGAAGAAGCGCCGGATTCCGTTGAGAACGGTCGCGCGGATATGCAGATTCCGGTGGTGATGTAAGGCGCGATAAGAATTCACGGTGAATAAGCGGTCAACGGTGCATGGTCAAAGGATTGAAAGGCCGACATCAAAAACGCCGTCCCCCCCACCGCCCGGCGGCGCCGGCCTGGTTTATGGACGTGTGAAAAATTCATCGTTGGGGCGCTGTTGCAGGAACACCTGACTGTATACGGCGGCGTCGGCGGCCGCGTACCACTCCTGCCCCAGGGCGGCGCACCGGGCGCAGGCGGACCGGGGTACGTGAACGGCCAGGATCCGTCGGCCGAGATCGGTGGATGAGTCGATTTTGTACACGCCGCTGCAATCGGGGCAGACGCGAAGGGTCTCATGCTGCCGTTCGGTGATGTTGTCGGTGTCGTAATAGATGCTGCGGACGCGTTCTGAGAATTCCTTTCCATCCATGGCCTGTTCCCTCAGATGGCCCCGGTTTCGCCAGTTCTCAAGGGTTGTTTTTTCAACCGCCCGGATCCACTCGTCCACGTCTGCGGACTGCCTGATTTTTTCCGGGGCATAATTCGGCTCCACCACCCGGCTGTAGTCGAGGCCGGCCATGGCGAGGATGATGCCGAGGTTGACGTAAGGCAGGGCGCCTTCGATGGCGTACCCGCCTTCCAGCACCGTAATGTCGGCCCGGAGCATGGTGGTCAGTTCGGCGTATCCATGGGCGGTGAAATTCATGTTGGTGATGGGGTCCGTGAAATGGCTGTCCTGCCCGGCGGAGTTGATGACGAGGTCGGCGCCGAAATCTTCGAGGATCGGCAGGATGATGTTTCGGGCCACGCGGAGGATGCCGGCCTCTCCGGTGCGGGGCGGCAGGGGGATATTGATGGTGCTGCCCAGGGCCGTCGGTCCTCCCAGTTCCTGGGGAAATCCCGTGCCGGGGAACAGGGTCCGACCGTCCTGGTGCATGGAAATGAACAGGGTGTCCGGATCATGCCAGTAGATGTCCTGGGTGCCGTCCCCGTGATGGCAGTCGGTGTCCACGATGGCCACCTTCCGAACGCCGTATTCCCGCCGAAGCTGTTCGATCATCACCGCTTCGATGTTTACGTTGCAAAACCCCCTGGCGCCGTGCACCACCCGCATGGCGTGATGACCGGGTGGCCGCACGAGAGCGAAGCCCCGCGCCACTTTTTTATCCAAGACGGCCCTGGCGATGGTTTGGGCGCCTCCGGCACTGATGAAATGGGATTCGGTCATGACCCCTTTCACGTCCGGTACGCAAAAATGCACCCGCCGGATATCCTGTTCCGTGGTCAGGCCCGGCTTGAACTCTGTGATGCCCGCGATGTCGAAAATGCCCTCTTCCAGCACTTGGTCCTGGGTGTAAAGAAGGCGTTCCTCCCGCTCCGGATGCGTGGGGTCGATGGCCCAGTCGTAGGCCGGGAAAAAAACGAGGCCGGTGCTGTGTTTAGCCTGCAGCATGACGTTCCTCCACGGATGGTGTTCGCTTATTCGGCATACAGATGACTTCCCTTGATCAGTCCCGGTTTTACCTGGGCCTTGATGCGGATGTTCTTTCCGATGGTATAGAATCCCCGCACCATATTGAACTGCATGTCTTCGATGACCTCCATGTCGAGATAATCCGGGTTGGCGCCCATGCCCAGCGCTTTCTCCCTGAGCAATGCCAGGGTGAGATCCACAGCGGCTTTCCGGTCGAAATCGGTGTCGATGATCTTGACGAAGTTTTCCTCGGGTGCCGTGGCCGTGCCCAATTGGGTGTCCGCGAACAGGGTGACCTCGCAGGTGGTCTTGGCCATGGCGGCTCCGATGGCGTTGGCCACGCCCCAATTGGGCACCAGCCGCACCGCCGCCTCGGTCATGGTCTGGAGATGCTCTGCAAAATGGGGAGCCGGTCCGCCGAGCACCAGTATTTCCTTGGGATCCACCTGGTGGGATTCCAGCAGTTCGTGCACGGTATACACGGGCTTGCTGTTGATACGGCGGATCATGTTCCGGGCGGACAGGAGGATTTTACGGCAGGTCTTTTCGAAAATCCGGGATGCGGCGGTTTCCAGGGAGCATTCCAACTGCTTGGCGATGGTCGAAATGCCTTCTTCGGATCGGCTGTGGTCTCCGCGGTCGAGTTTGCCAAGGACCATGAGGGCATCGGTGGGGGTGGGGCATGGCCCCCCAAAGGCCATGGCCCGTCCCAGTCGCTCGGGGCCGATGCGCAATTCTCCGTTTTCCACCCGCACGAAGCTGTCGCCCCCCAGTCCCACCGAATGGGTTTCCATGGCCCGGATGGTTGTTTTAAAGCCGGCAAGGGAAATGCCCATGGGGTCGAGCAGGGGAACGCCCCCCACCAGAACCGCCATGTCGGTGGTGGTGCCGCCGATATCGAGGACCAGGCTTTCCGAGTTCGTTGCGGCGTGGGAAATAGCCCCCATGACGCTAGCGGCGGGGCCGGACAGGATGGTCTGCCCGGGCAGGTCAATGGATGCGGCAAGGCCCATATTGCCGCCGTCCGGCTTCAACACCCGGATGGGGACTTCCAGTCCCCGACTGGCAAGGGACTTTTCGACGGCCTCGAAAAACTGCTTGTGTACCGGGTAGACGGACGCCGTCAGGAACGTGGTGGCGATGCGCCGGGGAAAGCTCAGATGCGCGGTGATTTCATGGCTGAGAAAGATTTTTTCAAAACGGTTCCCCAAAATGGATTTGACCGCAAGTTCATGGACCGGATTGCGCACCGAGAATTTTCCGATGACCCCCACGAGGCCGACCTGGGCGGCGGAAAGGTCGGCGGCGATTTGTTCAATTTCCGCCCGGCGCACCGGCGCGATTTCCCGTCCCCGGTGGTCCAGGGCGCCGGACACGACGTGGAAATGATCGCCCAACTGGAAATGTGCCGGATCGATGCCCGGGCCCGCCATGACGATGATGCCGACGGGGGGAAATTGTCGCTGAATGACCGCATTGGTGGTGAGGGTGGTGCTCAATACCACCCGCTTGATTTTTTCGGGGGGCGTGTCCACCGTAATGGCCTGAAGCCCGGCCAGAACCGATTCAAACAGGTTCGCAGGATCCGTGGGCACCTTGACGTCACGGACAAGCCCCCTGGCGCCCAGCAATGCCACGTCCGTGTGGGTGCCGCCGACATCCAGGCCAATAATCATAACGGTTTCCCTTGTCAGGAGCGGCCATCAGACGCGCCGGCGGGTCGCTGACCGCCGGGGTCGCCGCTTAATATGCCTGCGTACCGACCAAGGCCATGCATCCGTTTGCAAGCGTTTACCAAAGGCGAGGTGAAACCTTAAACCATTGTCGCGCGGCGTGTCAAGCGGCCGTGACATTCCTCCGAAGGCGGGTGACGCGGCACTGGTGTCCCGGGTGCGGACATGATATTTTAAGGGTGCGTCTGGGGGCCGGAGAGCAAAAAACAAGGGAGCGGGGGGGATGGGAGGACGGTGTGGGGGTTTTTCTGAATGTCTATAAATGGGGGGTGCTGGCGCCCGTGGTGGGGGTGTCCACCTTGCTGCTGGGGCTGGTGTGTCTATTGTTGTGTGCAATTTTTCCTCCCGGACTTGCCGGGCGATGGTGCGGGGTTGTCTGGGCACGGATAAACGCCCTGTTCGCTCTGATGCAGGTGCATGTGCAGGGACGGGAGCACGTGGACAGGGCGCGCTCCTACGTGGTGGTGGCGAACCATCAGAGCCAACTGGATATTCTGGTGGTGTATGGTTGGTTGGGTCTTGATTTCAGATGGGTGATGAAACAGGAGCTGCGGAAGGTACCCGTTTTGGGGGTTGCCTGCAAGCGGATGGGCCATATTTTCATCGACCGGTCCAACAATGCGGCCGCCGTGGCCAGTATCAACCGCGCCAAAACCATTATCGGCGAAGGCACTTCTGTGTTTTTCTTTCCCGAAGGCACCCGCAGCCGGGATGGCACCATGTTGCCGTTTAAAAAGGGCGCCTTCCGGCTCGCCGTGGATTTGCAGGTGCCGGTGTTGCCGGTATCCATCGTGGGCACCTATGATATCCTGCCCCCAGACACGGTGTCGTTTCGACCGGGGCGGGCCAAGCTGATTTTTCATCCGCCCATCGAAACGTCCGGCTGCGGTTCCGAGAAGATTCCCGCGCTGATGAAAGCGGCCCGGGCGGTGATCGCGGCGGCAAGATAATACAAGGAGGAACATATGACATGGTTGGTGTTGCTGATTGTCATCGGACTGTGGGTATTGCTCCAAGCGGTGATTCTGCCGAGGCTGGGCGTGTCCACCTGAATGCGGGACGCCTGCCGGTCGGCGGACGGGAACAAGAAAAACGATTCGGGGAAAGAGAATTGATATGAACGACGTGATACCGATTCATTATGTGGTGCGCATCGCGCCGGACCTGGAAACCCTTGTGTTCCAAGGCCGCATCACCTTGACGGCCCGGGCCAATGTACCGGCAACCAACCTGGTGTTGCACGCCCTGTCGCTTGACATTCATGCCTGCCATCTGGAAACGAATGGTTCCCGTGTGCCCTGCGCCTTGTTGCCGGATCCGACCGCTGAAACCATCCGCATCGATTTCCAGCAGTCGATTTCCGGGGACTTTCGGCTGGACATCGCCTATGCGGGCAGCATCAACGACAAGATGGCCGGGTTTTACCGCAGCCGCCAGGTGCGGGGGACAACGGTGCGCACCTTGGCGCTGACACAGTTTGAGGAAAGCGCCGCCCGGATGGCCCTTCCCTGCGTGGATCATCCGGCGGCCAAGGCGACGTTCGACGTGGTGATGGTGGTGGACGCGTCGTTGCAGGCCGTTTCAAACGGGGAAATCGTTTCGGAGACCGAATTGGATGACGGGAAAAAACAGGTCGTGTTTGAAACCACCCCGAGGATGTCTCCGTACCTGCTGTTTTTCGGGGTCGGGGACTTTCGATGGGCGGCGTGTGAAACCGATCGACGGGTCCGGGCCGCGGCCATGCCCGGCGGGGAGGGGCAGCTGGCCGCCGGGCTTGATTACGGTGAAAAATCCCTGCGATATTGTGAAGACTATTTCGGAATCCCGTACCCCATGACCAAGCTCGATCTCATCGCCGTGCCGGATTTTGCCTTTGGAGCGATGGAAAACTGGGGGGCGGTGGTGTTTCGTGAGAATTTGCTGCTGCTGGATCCGGAAAAGACGTCCCAGGCCGGCAGGGAGCGGATTTTCGAGGTCATCGCCCACGAGATTGTGCACCAGTGGTTCGGCAACCTGGTCGGTCCATCCGACTGGAAATACCTTTGGCTGAACGAGAGCTTCGCCACCTTTTTCGCCAACCGGGTGGTGGACCACTACTGCCCTGAATGGCAAACCTGGGAACAGTTTCTCCACACCCAGACCAGTGTCGCCATGCGGCGGGATGCCTTGTGGGAAACCCCGGCCATCGAGATCCCCGGCGGGGAGCATGTGGTCATCAATGCCGCCACCGCTCCCATCATTTACAATAAGGGGGCGGGGATCCTTTACCAGATGGCGGGGTATGTGGGGGAGACGCATTTCCATGCCGGCATCCGACACTACCTGAAAACCCATGCCTACGCATGCGCCGAAAGCCGTCATCTCTGGGAGGCTTACGAGGCGGTGTCCGACAAGCCGGTGACCACCCTCATGAAGGGGTGGGTGGGTCGTCCGGGGTTCCCCCTGCTGAACGTGACGCGGGAAGGAGACGCCCTGGTGATTCGACAGGAGCGTTTTACCTATCTGCCCGCTGCCTGCGGTGGCCCGGTGTCCGATTCCGGTCCCGTTGCCCCGTGGCCTGTGCCCCTGCGCCTGGAAGTTTTCCAGGAAAACGGGGCATCGAAAGCCTTCGATCTGCTCATGGACAAACAGGAAGCGATGCTGCATCTCGGGGCCGGCACGGTGGCGGTAAAGCTCAACGCGGGCCAGAAGGGTTTTTACCGGGTCCATTATCTTGACGATGACATGCTGGAAGCTTTGGCGATGCGGGTGGCGGACCGGACGCTTTGCGCGGCGGACCGGTGGGGTCTTCAGGAGGATCTGTTTGCCCTGGTGCGGGCCGGCAGGGCGTCCCTGGAAAGCTACCTTGACTTTCTATGTGCGTACCGGGCGGAGGATGGGTTTCTGCCCCTGATGGGGATTGCCGACAACCTCCGCCTGGCGGCCCTGGTGGTGGATGGCGCCCGACGGGAGAGGGTGCTTTCCTTTGCGGCGCCTTTCCTGGAAACGGTGCTCGGCCGTATCGGCTTTGAACCATTGGAAAAAGAGGCGAATACCACCCGCATGCTCCGGGACGCCCTGCTGTTCAGGGCGGTACTGTTCGGGTCAAAGACCGCCCGCGCCTGGGGGGCGGAACGGTTCCGCCGGCTCATGGACGGGGGGTGGATTCATCCGGACGTGCAGCGCAGCGTTTTGCGGATCGGCGCCTGGCAGCTTCCCGGCCAAGCCCTGCCATGGCTTCAAAAGCGTTTCGGGACCACGGATTCCGAGCACGAACGCATGAACATTCTCACAGCCCTTGGGAGCCTGGGAAACCGGAGGGAAATGGAAGCGGCGCTTTCCTTCACTTTACAGGAGGTGCCCCAGCGCAACCGGCATCTCCCCCTGGTTGCCTGCGCCGCGAATCCGGCCGCCGTGGGTTGGCTGTGGCACTGGGTCACGGCCCATATGCCCGATCTGGATAGTTTTCATCCGCTGCTGCTGGAGCGGGTCATCGATGCTGTGGTGCCCATTTGCGGTCTGGGGCAAGAGGCATCGGTCCGGTCCTTCTTCGGCGATGATCCGTCCCGGACAAAAGCCGGTGGCGCCGCTGTGCGCATTGCCCTTGCGTTTCTGGCCGTCAACGAAAGGATGCGAAAGGCCGGCTGACAGGCGCCGTCAGATATTGTGAAAGGGGTTGACGTTGTTTCGGTGGACGCGTTTGGGCGCGCTCTTGAAGGTGACCGCTTCAACCCCTTCAACCGTCATCAAGCGCGCCTTGAGCTGCCGGCGTTGGGCACTGTTGGGGGGGGCGTTGGTATTGAAAACGAAAAGCGTGCCCGCATCGGCGACCACATTGATGTTGGGTTCCTCCAACGCCAGGGTGGCTTTGACGTTCGCGGCCAGGGCCAGGTTTTCAACCATTTGTTGGGAATCGGGCGTGGTTTGGAATGCGGGGCGCTGTACGGCCGCCATGATCATTTCCACGGCGTCGTCGACCTTCAGGTTGCCGATGTTCAACACGGCGTCATAGAGGCTGCTGTCCCACGGGTCGCTGCCATAGATCTGCAACCCCCATTTTCTGCGTTCCTCGTCGTCTTTCTGGAGGATGCTCCGGGCGTTTTCCGCTGAAATCCGTTCCCGTCGCATTTCGTCTTTGACCCGGTTGTCGATGTCGGCAATGATCCGCACCTTGAACACATGCGGAATGCCGCTGAGGAAAAACTGTCCGGCAAGGCCGTGGTAGACGATGTTGTTTTTCCTGGCATGCTGCAATAGGGCGGAATACAGGTAGCGGATGTAGCGCACCTTTCCGTTGGTAAAACGCTCCAGCACCGACGGGGCGTCATGCAGCGCCCGGATCAGCTTGATCTCCGGGATGTGAAACGCGTCCGAGGCGTCCAGAAGGATTTCCCTGGACAGACAGTCATATCCCAGTTTGTCGGCTAGTTTTTCGGCGACTTCTTTTCCGCGGTTGTACGATCCACGGTTGATCGTGATAATCGGCATGGCGTAACCTCCACTGCGTTGAATGAACCGGATGAATGCGCTTTATGCGTCGGACAGGAACGCCGGGCCCGATACCGGAACCGCTGTCCGCCCGATAACAGGCTGCCTTGCCTCAAGGTACTGGGTGTGACCGGTGCCGATGATAAGAGGTTCCGCAAACTGCGCGTATTGCTGATCGAAAGGGGTCAGTCGTAATTGTGCAGATTGAGAAAAACAGTCTGTATCCAAAAAATTCCATTGTATACAAAATGCGCCGGAATTGTTCAACCAGAAAAAGCAAAAAAATGGGACAGATGGCTGTGGCGATGAAACAAGCCGGCGGCTTATCTATCGGGACGCTCGGCGGACCATGGCGGTCAGTTTGTCGCTGATAAGCTTTCCCAGGGGGGCGGACAGGGCATACCCCAAGGCCAGGAGCATCACCCATATTATTACCTCGCCGAACGGCCCGGAGGTCTTTCCGGCGGTAAGGCGGGGACCCATCAGCAATGCGGCGGCCAGCCCGGCCAAAATTCGCCAGGTGTCCGGGGAAAAAAGGACATAAAAAACTAAATAGGAAAGCAGGGTGCGGTTGGATTTCACAGCATATCCTCAGGTTAAGCAGGTGCGCCCAAAAATCCATCCTACTGGAAAAAGACGGAAATGAAAAGCCCAATCCGAAACGGACGCGGGGCCGCGGGGGAAGCGGATGCCGCCGGTTCGGCCGCATCCGCTTCCCATAAAACACATGCTATTTACCGGAATGCCGTCTGAAAAGGACCAGCCCGACCAGGCCGGTTCCCAGCAGAAGCGCCGGGACCGGCAGCGGAGTGGGGGTGGTGCCGCCCACGGTTTCCGACGTGGCGTTGAAGATGGCGGTGTCCTGGAAATGAACCGCGACATATATTGCGGGCGTGTTGTTGGGATGCGATAGCTCCCACAAATCCCCAACGGCAAGGGCCTCATCCGCCGACAAGGTAAAATCCGCGACTGTAAGCACCCCGTTGCCGGAGGGGCCGCCGCCGTTTCCGAAATTGATGCCCCAGTCAAAGGCAGCACCGCCACCGCCTGTAACCGATGGGTTCGGGCCGATCACGGTGAAGGGGTTCCCGGTCCAGTTTCCGCTGGTGACGGAAAGGCCCGAAACCGGATCCGGCGGCGACAGCAGATTGAAATAAAACATGTGGATATCGCCGCCGCCGAGGGCGACGGTATTTGCGGTGATGATAAAGTCGAGATCCGCGCCGTTTGGGTTCTGTGCGATGTCCACTGTACCGAATACCGTTGTTCCCGTGGAATTGCCGTCCAGCTCGTGCAACAGGTCGATGGTCACGGCGGCAGCAGGTGGGCCGGCGAGGAACAGAACGGTAATGGCCATCCATATGAAGTGCCGGATGATGTTCATAAGCTCCTCCATTCGCGGTGTATGCGGACGTCGGTTGCCCCGGCGCCGTGCAAGCCCGATGTGAAAAAAGAGACAACTTGCAACAGATACAGCAAGTTGCGTTCCGTTTTGGTCGGTGGGGGTGGCAGTTTTTAATGTGGAATTAAAACAGGTGGATATGTTGGTTTGCCGGTCGGTGCCGTAAATCGGGTGGCGGAATCTTTGGATAACCTTGGGGAATTGAAGTCATACCCGTTGGGTAATCGGTTACATGGTGGCCTCCGACGGTTGATTCCGGAACCATGCGCCGCCCTTCCGCTGATTTTCAGGGGAAGGGGGCGCACGGTTCCGGCAGGTGGTCCAGGGAGGGGGGGTGCTAAGGTTTTCCGGCGGCAACGCGAACCGTGCCGCCCCGGGGGAGCGGCACGTCAAAGGCCGCGTGAAAATGCGCTTCCCGGCGGATCCCCCGTCTGCCGAGAATGCGTGGGGCGTATGTTGTCTGTTTTGTTGCCAGGATGGTGCCGTCCTCCGCCAGCAGGGATACCACCACCAGGGAGGGGACGCCGGTTCCGACGCCTCCTCTGCGCCGGAGCTTTCCGGAGACCGTAAACCGGCCGTCCGTTTCGGCCGCGTGTACCTGTCGGAAGCTGATTGCGGGGTGGGGCACAAGCTCCCAGCGCCGGTCCGGCGTCCGATCCGTATTCCGGCCGGTTGCGCACCCCCAGAGGGTGCCGGTCCAAAGAAGCAGCATACAGATTTGGATGATCGATCTTTTTTTCATGTTCACATTCCTTTATCGGTAAGGGGGCAAAAGGCGGCCGGGGAAAAACCACGGGAGGGTGCCGTGGCCGGCAACGCTCCCTTTTCCCCGACCGATATATAGAGTGCCGGCAGCACAAACAGTGTCAGCAGGGTGGAGGACAGCACGCCGAATACCACCACCGTGGCCAGGGGGCGCTGCACTTCGGCGCCGACACCCGTGGACAGGGCCATGGGAAGAAACCCTACGGCATCGGTGACGGCGGTGGCCAGGACCGGGATGAGTCGCTGCCGGGCCGCACCGGTGACCGCGTCGCGCACCGACGCCCCTGCGGCCCTAAAGGTCCGGATGGCCGATACCAGTACCTGCCCGTTGAGTACTGCGATGCCCGAAAGGGCAATGAACCCGATGGCCGCGCTGACGGAAAAGGGGATATGGCGAAAATAGAGGCCCATCACCCCGCCGATGGCCGCCAGGGGAATGCCGGTGTAGATGATCATCACATCCCCCAGGCGTTTCAGACTCAAAAACAGGAGGAAGAAGATCAGCACCAAGGTGAGGGGGACGACCACTGCCAGGCGTCGCTGGGAACGTTCCAGATTTTCAAACTGTCCGCCCCATTCAAGGGTGTAGCCTTCCGGCAGGGTGACGGTGGCCGCGATGCGGTCCTTGGCTTCCGTAACAAAGGAGGCGATATCGCGGTGGCGGATGTTGGCCTGGATCTTTATCAGTCGGCGCCCCCATTCCCGGTTGATGGTGGCCGGGCGGCTGACTTCCCGGATTTCCACGAGGGCCGAGAGCGGTAGCACTGCTCCGGTGCGGGTGGTCACCGGAATATCGGCCAGGGCTGTCGGATCTTCGCGTCGGGCCTCGGGAAGGCGCAGCACCAGGGGAAAGGCCCGGTCGCCTTCAAACACTTCTCCGACTTTCGGTGTGCCCAAGGCTTCGATCAGGTCGAAAATATCTCCGGCCGCAATACCATGCCGGGCCAACGCTTCCCGGTCGACGGCAAGTTGCAGGACCGGCTGCCCTGTAATCTGCTCCACGGAAACTTCGTCGGCGCCCTCGATGCCGCTGACGGCATGTGTCACCTCGTTGCCCAGGGCCACCAGGGTGTCAAAATCGCTGCCGTATATTTTGATGCCGATGTCTCCGCGGATGCCTGAAATCATTTCGTTGACCCGAAGTGCGATGGGCTGGGTCAGAACCGTGCGGATACCCGGAAGCCCTCTGAGGGTGGCATCGATCCGGTCGGAGAGCTCCTGCTGGTTCCGTGCCCGGGTCCACTGCCGGCGGGGATGAAGGGTCAGAAAAATATCGGTCAGCTCGGTTCCCATGGGGTCCGTGGCCACTTCGGCGCTGCCGATGCGGCTCCAGGCATGGCGGATTTCATCTGGGAATGCGGTGAGCAGCAGCGATTCGATGCGGGTGTTGTATGCCACGGAGGTGTCGATGGAGACCCCTGCAAGTCGGACGACACTGATCACCAGCGATCCTTCGGACAGGCGGGGAAGAAATTCTCCCCCCAGGCGCATGGCGATCACCAGCGTTACGGCGAGAACGAGGGCCACGGCCGTAAGAAACCCTTTCCGATACGCCAGCACGACGGCCAGGAGACG
The DNA here is from genome assembly GCA_963678885.2 of Desulfobacterales bacterium. Lineage (GTDB taxonomy): Bacteria > Desulfobacterota > Desulfobacteria > Desulfobacterales > JAFDDL01. Next base: position 507,102 of record CAXXFG010000005.1, read on the forward strand.
GCTGTAGCTCGCCTTCAGGCGGGAGGCAATGATCCCTTCCCGAATGTCCGGGTTCCGGGGCAGGAAATAATAGGACAGGGTCGGGGAGAGAAACACCGCGACCAGAAGGGCGCCGACCAGGGTAAAAATGAAGGTCCAGGCCATTGGCTTGAACATCTTGCCTTCGATCCCCTCCAGCGTCAGTACGGGCAGGAACACCAGCACGATGATGCCCATGCCGAAGACGATGGGCCTGGCGACTTCCCGGCTGGAGGTGAGGATGGCCGAAAACCGCTCGGAGAGGCTCAGCGGACGGCCGAGCGCCCGCCGGCGGTCTGTGAGTTGCCGCAGGTTCGCCTCGGTCATGACCACGGTGCCGTCCACCAGAATGCCGAAATCAATGGCGCCCAGGGACAGGAGGCTGGCGGCGATGCCCATCTGCTTCATGCCGAGGACGCCGAACAGCATGGCCATGGGGATGGTGGCCGCCACCAGAAGCCCGGCCCGCACATTGCCCAACAGCAGAAACAGCACCGCCACTACCAGGACAGCGCCTGCCACCAGATTATGGGTCACCGTCTCGAACACCTGCACGACCAGATCGTTCCGGTCGTACACGGTTTCCAGTACCACATCCTCCGGCAGTGCATGGGCGGCTTGCTTCAGGGCGTCTTTCAGACGGCCGGTTACCTCCCGGCTGTTTTCCCCCATGAGCATGAATCCCAGGCCCAGCACCACCTCGCCGTTGCCCCCGGCCGAAACGGCACCGCGCCGCAGTTCGTGACCGATGGCCACCGCGGCCACATCCCGGATGCGGACCGGTGTCCCGGCATGGGTGGCGATGGCGATGTCTCCGATGTCACCGATACCGCTGACGCGCCCCAGGCCATGCACGATCAGGCTCTGGCCCCCGGCGATGATCCGGCCGCCGCCCACGTTGGTGTTGTTCTGACGGAGTGCCGCGGCGACTTGCTGGTAGGTGAGGCCATACTGGATCAGGGCGCTGGGGGAGACGATCACGTGGTATTGTTTTTCAAGGCCGCCCCAAGCATTGATTTCTGCGACACCGGGCACCTTCCTCAGCAGCGGCTTTACAATCCAGTCATGAAGTGTTCGCAGTTCGGTCAGATCCCGGCGATTGTCCGGGCAGCGCAGGGTGTAATGAAACACCTCGCCGAGCCCTGTGGAGATGGGACCCAGCTCGGGACGTTTGATTCCTTCGGGCAGGTCGACCCCCGCCAGGCGCTCCATGATAAGCTGCCGGGAGTCGAGGATGGGCATGTTGTCGTCAAATATGGCCACGACTTGTGAAAGACCGAATTTGGACAGGGACCGGACATGGAGCAATCCCGGTAGTCCGGAAATGGCCAGCTCCACCGGCAGGGAAAGTTGGGCCTCGATTTCTTCTGGCCCCAATGCCGGGGCCACCGTGTTGATTTGTACCTGAACCGGGGTCGTGTCGGGGAAGGCGTCCACCTGGAGACGCGCCAGGGCAAACAGACCCGCGCAGAAGGCGCCCGAGAAGGTCAACACGACCAGGAGCCGGTTTCGGAGGGCAAACGCGATCATCTGTTCCAGCATCTTTTTTCTCCTAATTTGACATCGTATTTTCTGTCCTGCTGTTGCGATAACGCCGCAGGGTGCCGCCGGTCTTCGGTTTGCGGCCGCGTCCCTTCGAACAGCGACACGGGCTCCATCTGAAGCCCTTCATCACTTTGCTCATATAATGAACATTTGAAGTCAATTTAATGATCGGCACAGGAGGCGCCCAGGCGCCCCTTGAGAAGTTCGGACTTCATGGAAAAGCCCTGGCGAACGACTATTCGGTCGTTGTCCGAAATGCCCGCCAGAACGGGCACCGGGCCGTTTCCCGTCTTGCCCGTTGCCACGCGGCGGACTTCAAACAGGTCCGGGGCCTTCTGGACGAACAGATACGTGTGCCCGTCGATGGTTTGGATAGCGTCCCGGGGAACGGCCCACACGAGGCTTCGGGTGCCGTTGGTAATGGTCACCTGGCCGAACATGCCGGCGCGCAGCAGATGGTCGGGATTTTTCAGTTCGACCCACACGGTGAGGGTGTTGGTGCGCGGATCCACCTCGGCGCCTGGCTGGAAAATCCGGCCTTCAAAATGTTGTTCCGGAAGTCCTTGAAATTGGGCGATGACCGGCTTGTCCGGCTGCGCCCGATGCAGTTGCCGGGTCGGCACGCTCACGGCCGCCCAGAGGATATCCAGGTCCGAGACGGTGAGAAGGGGCGCGTGGGCCCCGGCGGTCTCGCCCGGACCGGTGGCCAGACGGATCACCGTTCCCCCAAAAGGGGCACGGAGAATAACGCGTTCACGGGTGTCCGGCCCGGTGGAAGGGGGCATGTCCGGATCCTCCCCGTAACTTCGCAGCTGTGTCGCAAACTGTGCGACCGCGCCAAGAGCGGCCTGGTGGTCCGCCCGGGCGATTTCAAACGCCTGGCGGGAGGTGATGCCCCGGGAGAGCAGGTCTTTTTCCCGCTCAAAATTGGCGGCGGTTCTGACAGTATGGGTCCGGGCGGTGGCGAGCTGTGTCCGGAGAGCGGCGATTTCCGGCATTGCGATTTCCACAAGGGGGGCTCCCTGCCGGACCCGGTCGCCGGGTTGCACCAACACCTGGCGGATCACCCCCGGTGCCAAAGCGGTGATCTGGGCGGTGCGGTTCCGATTGAACTCCAGCCGGGCGGGAAATGCTTCGCTGTCGGCATGGGGGATTTGTGTGGGAAAGGCGGTGGTGACGCCGGCCCGCCTCCCGGCGTCGCGGTGTGCCAGCCGGAAAAGCATGCCATCCCCCGGCGAAAGTCCGGCGAGGTGGTCGCCATGGCACAGGGCGTCCGTTTCTTCGGGAACGTTATGCTCCGGGCAGATTTCTCCGGAAAGGCGTTGGTCGTGGGACCCGTGGCCGTAGTCGGCGGCGTCCTCCCCATGGTCGTTGCAGGGCGCCCCTTGCACTTCGGCAAGCAGGTTCGTGAAGATCAAAACGGCCAAAAGGCCGGTGAAGAAACCGTTTCTCATTGGTCACCTCGTTGGGATGTTTGGGTAAGGGGGGAATGGGGCAATTGCCGACCGAGCAGGCCTTCCAGTTCTGCAAATCGTGTCCAGTATTCTTCGAGGGTACCGGTATACCGGTAACGGGTTTCGATGAGGCGCTGCTGTGCGTCGCGTACCACCGCCAAGGCGAATTTTCCGGCGTGGTATCCGTACCGCACCGCTTCGAAGGTCCGGTTGGCGTTGGGAAGGGCCTCCTGTTGCAGCATGTGGATTTCCCGGCGAAGCCCTCTGAGTTCCCGGCAGGTTTCGGAGATGTGCCGCGAGGTTTCCAGAACCATCCGGTGCCTGGCCGCAACGGATCGGGCATGCCTGCTGCCGGCTGCCTGGATATTTCCTCGGTTGCGGTCAAAGATCGGCAGGGGCGCGCTGATACCAAAGACCAATGCGTGATCGCCGGTTTCCTTAAGGTGTTTTACGCCGACAGCGGCGGTCAGAGGCAGGCGGTTTTCGGCCTTTTCATAAGCCAGAACCTCCCGGTTGCGGGCCGCGGCGGCGTCTCCCAGACGAATGGCGGGGGCGTTCTCGCGCCAGCGCCGGATGTCGTCATCACTGGGCAGGGGGGGGATGTGGGCCAGGTCTCCTTTGGCCTGGCCGAAGTCGGGTGTGGTGCTGTTCCAGCTTTCCGCCATGGCCAACCGGGCTGAATAGAGGCGGCGGTGGGCCCGTTCGAGGCCGATTCGTCTGTCGGCCACCAGGGCGGCCATTTCGTTGGCTTCCATTGCCGCGGTCTTTCCGGTACCGATGCGCGCTTCAACCGCCCCGAGGGCTTCCTCGGCCAGATGAAGGCTCTCGGTTGCAAGCGTGACCCGCATCTGGGCGGCCAGCAGGGTTGTGAACCGGATGGATGCCTGGGCCAACACCTGGCTTTGGGTGGCGGCGTGGGCTGTTTCCGCCTGGGCTTGAGATGCGGCGGCCAATTGCTGCCGGCATCGACGTTTGTTCCGGCCTTCGAGTTCCTGGGAAACGCTGACGGTGGTTTCGGCGTTTCCGGTGTTTGAAAACGGACCGCTGCCGGCAATATTCTCTATTTCCACGGACAGCTCCGGGTTCGGGAAAAAGGATGCCTGAAGACATTCTCCTTCCCGGATTCGGATTTCCGCCAGTGATTCGATTAGCAGCGGGCTTCGGGCGGCGGCTTTTCTGATGGCCTGCGCCCGTGTCAACTCCGGACCGGGAGACGGGATGGAGATGCCAGGGTCTCTTTCGGATACGGTTTTTTTGCATGATGGGTCTTCGGCTGCGCATGCCTGTGCGGCCGCCGGGAGCAGGATGCCCAACGCGGTCGCAGCATACAGCACACCGAAAGCACGCCAGGCCTTTCGGGGCATGGATTACCTCCACTTGTGGTGATGCGGGTTACATTATTGTCGGATGTGACAAAGGTCGGAAAAAGAATGAGGCCGGATCAAATGAGGAGGATGGTAATGTCCAGATGCGGTGCGGCAAAATTTTGGGCATGGGGGAAGCGGCGGTTCCAGCGACTCGGAAATCCCTGGCCGGCCCCGGGCAATGCGGCGGCCGGTGCCAGCAACCGGGCGGCCGGTAACGAAGCGGCGGTGTCTGGCTGTACCTGCCGGTGGGGAAGAGCCGTAACGGATTCCGACAGGTCGATATCGATACAGGGGGGGCAATGATGCAGGTCTTCCGGGTTGGGTTCGGGGCAGCAGCCCGGGGGTTGCTCCGATTCGGTTCGGCACCGGTCGGTCGGCCCATACGTCAGGGTGACCTTGCCGTGGCTGTCTGAACACCAGACAAGCCCCGGCGCCATGCCCTGCAAGGCAAGCGCGGCCAGGATCAGACAGATGAGAGCCGCCCGGTATGAAGCTGATATGTTCATGCGCTGCATCCTTATAAAACTTCAGCGCTAAAGGCAAGGACGAAAAGCGGCGGGTTGTTCACCCGCAACCTCCGGAAATCAATTGTCTGACGGATGCTCCGGGTTCCCATTGGATGGGCGGCTGTCATCGGGGCAACCCGCGGACGGGCATGGGCCGCATCCGCCGCCGCACCCGCATCCGTTTCCATTCCCCTGCTCTTTTTTAATAAAGGTCCGCACCAGATATCCCGCCGCCAACAGAATGACGAGGGCAACAATTATCGTTTGCATAACCATGCACTCCTTCGGCCGGTCGCGCTGCCGGCCTTTCTAAAATCCGAACACTGTGCCCACCTGGAACACCAGCGCGGCGATCCCAAAAGCCAGGACGGTGTTGAATACCATGGAGAACAGACCCCATTTCCATGACCCGGCCTCCCTGGCGATGCACACCACCGCGACGAAACAGGGGGCATAGAACATGACGAACAGGATCAGGCTGAGGGCGGTCAGGGGGCGCCATCCCGGCGCGGCGGCAAGTCTTTCGGACAAAGAGGCCGTGTCCTCCGGGTCCACCTCGCCCAGGGAATAGGCGGTCCCTAGGGTCGCCACAACGATTTCCTTGGCGGCAAACCCTCCCACCAGGGCGATGTTGGTGCGCCAGTCAAATCCGGCCAGTCGGCTTACCCTTTCGATGGCGGTACCGATACGGCCGGCAACGGAATGCCGGAGGGCCGCTTCCGCCTCCGCTGCGTCGATTGCCCTGAGGCTTTCCCGGACCGATTGGGCCGGCGGGGAAAAATCCGCGCCGTCCCCGGGGGACGACAGCATCGCCCTGGTGGACGGGTCTGCTTCTGCCAGGAGCGTTTGACGCTGCGTTTCAAACCTGCCCGCCGTTTTTTCCGGCAGCCCCGGAAACGTCATCATGGCCCACAGGATGACCGAGATGGCGAGAATGACGGTACCTGCCTTCTTGATGTATTGCCATGTCCGTTCCCAGGTGTGGATGAACAGGCCCCGGATGGTGGGAAACCGGTACGGCGGCAGTTCCATTACAAAGGGTGTGCTTTTTCCCCTGATGACGGTGCTGCGCAATAGTTTCGCTACCAGCAGGGCGCCCACCCATGCGATGATGGTGATCAGGAACATCACGGCGGCTTCATGCTCGGAGAAGAAGGCCGCCACCAGCAGGGCGAACACGGGCAGCTTGGCGCCGCAGTTCATGAAGGGGACGGTCAGCAAGGTGGCCAGCCGCTCTTTGGGAGAGCGCAGGGTCCGGGTGGCCATGACGCCGGGAACGGCGCATCCGCCGGCGATGCCGCCCGAGACGATGAAGGGCATGACGGAGCTGCCGTGAAGGCCGAAGATGCGAAACACGCGGTCCAGCATGAAGGCGACCCGGGCCAGATAACCGGAATCTTCGAGGATGGCGATGCCGAAAAACATGAACATGATCAGGGGCACAAAACCCAACACGCCGCCCACGCCATCGATGATGCCCGAAACGACGAGGGACTTTAAGGGGCCATCGGGCAGCAGCAGGTTCGCCTGGGCGCTGATCCAGCCGAATCCTTGTTCCAACCACGACACCGGTGCCGCACTGTAGGTGAAGGTGAAGTGGTACAGAAGCATCACGATGCCCACCATGACCAGGGGGCCGATGAGCCGGTGGGTGAGGACCTGGTCGATGCGGTCGGACACGTACAGCCGGTTTTGACGGGGCAGTGCCGTCAGCACGCCTTGCTTGAGGATTGATTTGATGAACCCGTAGCGGTGGTCGGCGATGAAGGCTTCCGGGTAGGTGTGCAGGGTATCTTCCAGGTGCTCGGACAATTTCTCGACCATCTGTTCGATCTGCTCGCTCAGTGCCGGGTTTGCCCGTCGGCCCAAGGAGAGGATCTGCTCGTCCTGCTCGATGAACTTCAGCGCGACCCAACGGGCCGGGTAGGTGTCGGTCAACAACCTGTTGGTGTCCACCAGCCGCGTGATGTCCGCCAGCATGCGGTCCACATCGTCGCCGTAACGGATGGCGATGGGTTTCTGGTCGCTGGGCTGATCGGCCAAGGCCAACGCCGCATCCATCAGGGCTTCCCTGCCTTCCGTGGTTCTGGCCACGGTGGGGATCACGGGAACGCCGAGAATATCGGAGAGCTTTCGGGGATCGATGACGATGCCCCGCAGTCTGGCCACATCCATCATGTTCAGGGCGATGCAGACGGGAATACCCATTTCGAGGAATTGCAGGGTCAGGTAGAGATTGCGCTCAAGGTTCGATGCGTCCACAATATTGATGGCGACCGCCGGCTTTTCGTTGACCAGAAAATCCCGGGCAACCACTTCCTCCAGACTGTAGGCGGTAAGAGAGTAAGTGCCGGGCAGGTCCACAATGTGCACATGCCGGCCGGCGTGGTGGCAGCTACCTTCTTTTTTTTCCACGGTCACGCCGGGGTAATTACCCACGTGCTGACGCGCACCGGTCAGGGCATTGAAAAGTGTTGTTTTGCCGGAGTTCGGATTTCCGGCCAGGGCGATGGTGGTTTTCATGGGTCAGTCAACCTCCACGTCGATGTAGTCGGCTTCGTTGTTCCTGAGGGTCAGGGTGAAGCCCAGGGTGCGGATGGCCACCGGATCCTTGAGGGGGGCATGCCCCCGGATGAGGATTTGGGTCCCGGGCACGAGGCCCATGTCCCGGATCCTTCTCCCAAGTTCCCCATTTGCCCGTACCGCGCAGATGGTACCGCTTTGGTTTTTTTTCATTTGCCGCAGATTGATGGTGCCCATGGCGTTCTTCCTTTGCGTCTCTTGCGGTTCCGGATGCATCGGCCCGTTAAAGAGGGCCTTCAAAATACGTTAGATACCCCAAACAATTTGCCTTGTCAATGTGCGGTACAGAAGATTTTTCCGTCCGTCGGCGCGGGGGAACGATGCCGCTGCGCCCCACCCGGGTCAAAAGGAAACAGTGGTGCGACAAAAAAGACAAAAGTGTAAAGATAGGCGACAAAAATGTAGGAAAATAGAAGCGGCGAAATCGGGAAGGGTAGGCACCCAAATAGAATATTAATAAAATACAGTTAGTTAAAGAGATGTGTTGCGTCTGGCACAGGTGTTGCTCATAAACAAGGCGAACACAATCCCGGGGGAGTAAACCTTCACAGTCATGGAAATGGGGAGCATGTCATGAAAAAAATTGAAGCAATCATCAAGCCGTTCAAGCTGGACGATGTCAAGGATGCGCTCAACGCCGCCGGCATCAACGGGATGACCGTCACCGAGGTGAAGGGTTTCGGTCGGCAGCGGGGGCACAAGGAAATCTACCGCGGCACGGAATACCAGGTGGATTTTCTTCCGAAATTGAAAATCGACCTGGTGGTGGAAGCGGCCATGGTGGACCAGGTGGTCGAGATCATTTCAAAAAAGGCCCATACGGGGAAGATCGGGGACGGCAAGATTTTCATCCTCCCCCTTGAGCAGGCGGTTCGGATCCGAACCGGAGAACGGGGCCGGGAGGCGGTGTAGCAACAAACGGGATGCGCCAACTGACAGAACAGATGGAAAAAGATAGGAAAGGGGATTTTACCGATGAAAAAACGTATTTTTACATTTTTGTTTCTTTTGATGATCACCGGCGTATCCGCCCTGTGGGCCGATGAGCCGGAAGCGGCGCCGACGGCCATGAGCAACAAGGAGGCCATCGCATTGGTGCAGACGCATGCCAATTATCTTTGGACCCTGGTGGCTGCCTGTCTGGTCTTTTTCATGCAGGCCGGGTTCGCCATGGTGGAGGCCGGGTTTACCCGCGCCAAGAATGCCATCAACATCATGATGAAGAACCTGATGGACTTCTCCATGGGGTCTCTGGCCTATTGGGCGGTGGGGTTCGGTCTGATGTTCGGGGTGAGCAAGAGCGGATGGCTGGGAACTTCCGGCTTTTTCCTGAGCGATTTCACACCCGACGGTGACCCCTGGGTTTTGGCCTTCTGGATGTTCCAGGTGGTGTTCGCCGCCACGGCCGCCACCATTGTTTCCGGTGCCATGGCCGAGCGGACCAAATTTTCCGGCTACCTGGTCTACTCCGTGGTTATTTCCGCCGTTATTTACCCCATCTTCGGCGGGTGGGCGTGGGGCAGCCTGTTCAACGGCGGGGGCTGGCTCGAGGGGCTCGGCTTCATCGATTTTGCCGGTTCCACCGTGGTCCACTCCGTGGGCGGTTGGGCTGCGCTGGCCGGCGCCATCGTCCTGGGGCCCCGCATGGGCAAGTACGGCAAGGACGGAAAGGCCAGGCCGATTCTCGGGCATAACATTCCCTTGGCGGCGCTGGGGGTGTTCATTCTCTGGTTGGGGTGGTTCGGGTTCAACCCTGGATCCACCACCACGGCGGACACCAGTATCGCAATGATCTTCGTCAATACGAACCTGGCTGCCGCCACCGGTGCCGTGTTCGCCATGTTCGCCTCCTGGATGAAATTCGGTAAGCCCGAAGTGGGCATGAGCTTGAACGGGGCCCTGGCCGGACTGGTGGGCATCACCGCCGGTTGTGCCAACGTGACCCCGGGCAGTGCCATCATCATTGGTGCCGTGGCCGGTGTCCTGGTGCTTTTAAGTGTGCTGTTCTTTGAAAAACTGAGAATCGATGATCCGGTGGGTGCCATTTCCGTCCACGGCGTCTGCGGCGCTTGGGGCACCCTGGCCGCCGGCCTGTTCAATATGGAAGGCGTCACTGCCGCCATCGTCGGTGTGCAGCTGATCGGCATCGCCACCTGCTTTGTGTGGACCTTCGGCTGCGCCTTCATCATGTTCAAGGTCATCAGCGCCACCATCGGTCTTCGGGTCAGCCCGGAAGAGGAAATGGAAGGGCTCGACCACACCGAGCACGGCGGTATCGCTTATCCGGACTTCGGTGTTTCCACCCATGGAGGGGCTCCCACCAGCTGAGACGGCGGTGATTGGCGAAGCGACGGGGGGCACCGGGATTCGCCGGCTTCCTGATGCGGAACCCGGTGTTCCCCTATAGTATCCAATGAATCGAAAAACAATGTACAACAACCAGTAAAGGAGAAAGTGAAGATGAAAAAGGCACTCGGAATCGTTGCAATGGTCGTTTTGGTGATGGGCACAGCCGTCGGTGCGGCAAGGGCGGCGGATGTGGATGTGTCCGCGGGGGTCGATTTCAATTCGGCCTATGTGTGGCGAGGTATCACATTCAATGATGGGTTTGTGGCCCAGCCGTGGTTGGATGTCAGTAAGAACGGCTTCGGCCTCAACGTTTGGGGTAACTACGATATTGATGATTATGACGGAGCGGTGGATGAAAGCGAATTTTCTGAAATCGACCTGACACTGTCCTATGCGCTTCCCGTTGAGGTCCTGGATATTTCCGTCGGGTACATCAGTTACCAGTTTCCCAACGGGGGCTCTTCGACCCAGGAGGGGTATCTTAGCCTGGGGAAAAGCCTGACAGACAGCTTTTCGGTGGGCCTTGATTTTTACCTGGACCTTGACGACAATGATCTGACTTACACGGTCCTCAGCGCGGCCTATGACATGGCGCTCAGCGATGCACTGTCTTTGGGCGCCAGCGTTTCCGCGGCATACGCCGGAGACGGCTACAGTGCGGACGGCGATGCGGGGTTGTATGACTATACGCTGGGACTTTCCCTCGGTTACGCCCTCTCGGATGCATGGAGCGCCTCTTTTGGTGTGACCTATGTGGATTCCCTCGACGATGACAAGCTCGATGACGCTGCCTGCGATGTGAACTTCTACGGCGGACTCAGCATTGCCTACGCGTTCTAAGGGTTTTCTTACGCATTGAAATGCCACCCAGGGTGCACGGCCCACGTGCAGTGCACCCGACTGGAAAAAGAGAGGCGGCCCGGTTCAACCCGGGCCGCCTCTCTTTTGAAGACCCGGGAAGTGAGGAGAGGGCACGGAACCCGGGCAGGTGTCTTTAGCCGCCCGCGCACAGTCGTCCCCCCCACCAGCGGTCACACCATGAAAAAAAACACCCCGCCAGTCGAAAACCGGCGGGGTGTTCATGCTGATTGGTGTCCCGGGGACGGGACCGTTATGTGAGGGGGCTGTTTTCCGTAAGGGTCCACACCCCGCAGGGGCAGGCCTGGGCACAGAAGCCGCAACCGATGCATTTATCGGCGTCGACTGCGTATTCATACCCGCCGTCTGGCTTGTCCGTCCTGCTGATGGCTGTCTCCGGGCAGATGGCCACGCAGACGCCGCAGTCCCGGCAGGCGCCGCAGGAGGCGCACTGTTCCCCGCAATGGGAGACATCCTCGTATGCCTGGATGCGGGGGTCGAAATACTCCAGGGTCACCCGTTTCTTGTCGATCATGGGCCGGGCGGTTACGGTCGGTGCTTTGCCGTCCAGAAGATCGCAGATGACCCGGGCGGCGGTGCGGCCCGCCCCGATGGCGTCGGTGATCAGCCCCGGTTTGACCACGTCGCCGACGGCGAACACCTTGGGAGACGAAGTCTGATAATGGGCGTTCACCGTTACATACCCGCGTTCGATATTGATGGCTTCCGGCAGGAAATCGATATTGGGTTGATCTCCGATGGAGACGTACACCGTGTCGGCGGCAATGCACTCGCCGCTTTGCAGCACGACACCTTCTGCGGTAATTTCCTTGGTGAACACGGGCCAGCGGAACACGGCGCCCACAGCTTCGGCGTCTTCCCGTTCCTTGCCGAAGGATGCGGGTTTCTGGACGTCGAGCAGGGTGATGTCTTCGGCGCCGAGCCGGGCGGCTTCGGTGGCCACGTCACAGCCGACGTTGCCGGCCCCGATGATGACCACGCGCTTGCCGGGTTTGGCCTTGGGACCGCCGGTTTTGGCGTCCGACAAAAAGTCCAGGGCTGTCACCAGACGTTCAGCTCCGGGGATCGGCAAGGTGCGGGGGCGCCGTGCGCCGACGGCCAGCACCACGAAGTCGTGGTCCGCCGTGATTTTTTCCATGTCTTCCCGGAGCAGCTCCTGCTGTAGATGGACATGGGGAATGGTTTTTCGGATGCGTTCCAGTTCGGCGTCCACCACTTCTTTGGGGATGCGGCTGCCGGGGATGGCCGAAGCGATTTTTCCGCCAAGGGTCTGCCCCATGTCGAAAACGACGGCTTCGTGCCCTTTCATCCGAAGCTGCCAGGCGATGGAGATGCCGGCGGGCCCGCCGCCGATTACCGCAACGCGCTTGCCGCTGGGGGGGGGCAGATCCGGCATCGCGGCGTTGATGCTTGCCTGGCCGAGCTTCTTGATGTCCACCGGCGCCATGGTGCTGATCTGCCGGGTGCAAGACTGCATGCACAGGTTCGGGCACAGGTAGCCACAGACGGTGGCCGGAAACGGTGTGTAGCTGAGGGCCAGATCCACGGCTTCGTCCACCCTGCCTTCCCGTACCAGCCGCCAGCGCTGCTGCACCGGAATGCCCGTGGGGCAGGAGGATTCGCAGGGCGCGGCGTATTTCTCGTTTTCCCAGTAGGGCACGAAGCGCCTCAGATCTCCGGTGGTGATCAGAGGGATGGGGCTGCGGTCCACCTGGTCAAGGTCGCCGATAAGGCCGCCTTGCCCCAGTTCCCGGTTCCAGACGTCGGCCCGGAATGAAGCCATGGCCCGTTGTGTGGCGGTTGTTTTCTCATGCGGGGAGCGGGCCGCCAGCAGTTGCCAGTCCTTTCGCTCCGACAGCAGGTCGAACAACTCCGGCCGATCGATGGCGGCCAGGTAATGCTTCAGGTTTTCCATCAGCCACTGGAAATCCGCATCGCTGATGGGCAGCATCTTGGCGTCGTTGCGGCTGAAGCCCTCATGGGGCCCCCTGAAAAACACCTTGCCGCTCACCATGCCCACCAGGGGTCGGTAGCCGAGGATGTTCTGGGGCCGGTGGGCCTCATGGCCGCAGATGACGGCGATGCCGCCGGCCATGAATTCACCGAAATAGTCGCCGACGGAGCCCAACACCCACAGCTCGGGCGGCGTGAAGCGGGGGTTTGCCTTGGTCATGGTCATGCCACGGGCGCCGATGTTGCCGGCGACATACACCTTGCCCTGGGCCATGGCGTTGCAGGTGCCGTTGCCGGCGTTGCCCCGCACCACGATTTCGGCCCCGGCGTTGAGCCAGCCAACGTCGTCCGAGACCGGTCCCATCACTTCGATGCGTGTGTTGCCGAAACCGAATGCGCCCACCCGCTGTCCGGCGGGACCCGTGATTCTGACATGCACCGGCGTGTCGCCGGCCTTCCACAGGCGGCCTCCGATGCCGTGTTGGCCGTAGGCCTGCACGGCGATGCGCCGATGCCCCTGGGCGATGGCGTCCTGAACCTTCTCTTCCAGTACGCGGGAGTTGAGGCGATTGCCGTCAACCCGTCCTTCAATTGTAAAGAATGTCTGATCGTTCATGGTTTTTCCCGGTTATTTGCGCGCCCGGCCTCGGCTGGGCGGTTTGATCGGTTCTCTTTCTTTCCCCGCCTAAACCACGTACTTGATGTCCAGGCGCTGGGCCGCATGGTAATCGTCGATGCCCAGCGCATCGGACATGCCGATGGGCAGGGAGGTTGAGCGGCCCAGGGGGGCGAAGATTTTCTTGAGTTCGGTGTCAAACCCGAGGAATACATCCACCACCCGTTGCGCCACCGCGTCCACGTCCAGGCGGCGGTAGATGCGCGGGTCCTGGCTGGTGATGCCCTTGGGGCACAGGCCGATGTTGCAGATGTTGCAGCGGTCCGCTTCCGAGCCCACGCACCCGGCGGCGGCCTGCATGATGTATTTACCGATCTGCACCCCGCTGGCCCCCAGCATGATCAGGGCCGCCGCGTTGGCGGCGAGGTTTCCATTTTTGCCCACGCCGCCGCCGGCGAACAGCGGAATCTCATTCTGGCGCCCGAGCTTGCTCAGGTTCAGATAGGCGTCCCGGATGTTGCTGGCGATGGGATGTCCCATGAAGTTCATGGACACATTGTAGGCGGCGCCGGTTCCGCCGTCTTCCCCGTCAATGGCCAGGCCTGCGGCATAGGGGTTTCGGGTCAGGTTATTGAGCACCGCCATTGCGGTGGATGTCCCTGAAATTTTTGGATATACTGGCACGCGGAATCCCCAGGCCATGGACATGCTCTGGATCATTTTGGCCACGGCCTCCTCGATGGAGTACTTGGTCTGGTGGGTCGGCGGACTGGGCAGGTTCACCCCCGTGGGAACGCCCCGGATGGCCGCGATCAGCTTGTTTACCTTGTACCACATGAGCAGTCCCCCGTCGCCGGGCTTGGCGCCCTGTCCGTACTTGATTTCGACGGCGCAGGGATCTTCCTTCATATGGGGGATGGCGTGGATGATCTCATCCCACCCGAAGTACCCGCTGGCGATTTGGAGGATGACGTATTTGAGAAACCGGCTTCTGAGCAACCTGGGCGGGCATCCCCCCTCCCCGGTGGATATGCGCACGGGCATCCCCATCTCTTCGTTCAGGTAGGCCACCCCCAGTTGAAGTCCTTCCCACATATTGGGGCTCATGGCGCCGAAGCTCATGCCGCCGATCACCAGGGGATAGATTTCCCGCACGGGCGGCATCCATCCGTTTTCCTTGAAAAACTTCAGACTTTCTTCGGGCGGCAGGACCCGCCCCAGAAGCGTCCGCAATTCGAACTCGTGGCGTCCCGCGTCCAGCGCCGGGTCGGTGAGCATGGAGATCCGCATGAACTTGATGCGGTCGAGCAGGCTGCCGCCGTCGTTTCGCCGGCCGCCCCGGCGCCGGGGCTGACCGCCCCGGTCCATGTGGAACTTGAGCTTGTCCGGCTCGTCACTGTGCATGGGGCTGATGGCGTCGTTGGGGCAGACCATGTTGCACATGGCGCACCCAATGCATTTGTACGCCGGGTCGGTTTTTTGACGGATGCCGTAATACACCTGGAAATCGTTTTCCGGCTGTTTGGTCAAGTTGAAGGCGGCCTTGACCGTGCGCTTTCTGAAAACCCCCAATTCAATGGCATTGACCGGGCACACGGCGGTGCACTGTCCGCAGAGGGTGCATTTGTCCTTGTGCCACAGGATCTGCCAGGGCAAATCCTTGACGCTCAGTGTGGCAGGGGTAATGGGTCGTTTTGGGAACATATGGTAACCTCCTTGCGATCCGCACCGACAACGGCGGTATCCAGGTACATGGGCTGAAAATCCTTGCTCTTGTCACGATCCGGAATGGCGGCGTCCAGGCCGCATATTTCCGAAGAAAAGGCGTACACGCCGGGCCGTCCGCCCACCACCCCGGGCCGCAGCTTCTTGCGGTCCTGGGCCATGAACAGGGAATGGTCCGGCAGACAGCCGATCACGCAGTTGGGACCGTCGATGATCAACTGGCGACAACTGTGCTTGAGCATCTTGAGAAAATCCGCGTTGGGATGTCGCGCCAGGTCGTCGTCCTGTAGCGGCGTGATCATGTGCTTGTAAAAGGGTACCTCCAGTTTCAATTGCTTGGCCATGTAATGGAGAATATGGGCGAACACCTCGGAGTCCGACTGGTATCCGATATAGCCGGGCAGCCCCCGGGATTCGAGGTATTTCCTGATGGGCACGAAGGCGGTGTTCTCGCCGTTGGTCATGGTGCTGTAGCCCTGGATGAAAAACGGATGGCAGGCGTAAAGGTTGATGCCGTAATTGGTGTTCTGTCGTCCCTGGGCCATGACGATGCGCGCCTTGAGATCCGGGCGGTCGAGGCCCAGGTAACGGCCAACCTGCATGGGGTCGCCGATTTCCTTGATCATGATGACATCGGGCCAGAAAGAATAGACGATCATGTCGTTTTTTTCTTCGCCCATTTTTCTCAGTTCCAACCGGACGGCCAACAGTTTTTCCTGCAATTGCTCCCAGGTATCGTTTTCCCAGTGGTCGGGATATTCATAGGCGCGGATCAGGTAGACATCCCGGCGGGGGGTGCCGGGAAGCGGACGTTTCGGTGCCTTGATGGACATTTTGTATTTGGTCATGAACCCGATGTTCATCATATATTCATCGAGGCGTTTGATGCCGCTGTCGGTGAAAATGCCCGAGAGGATCGGCGCCGACTTCATCTCCTCGAAGGGGCCCCCCAGATCCCGCAGGAGCAGGCCGACGCCGGAGCCGTCATGGCCCTCCTGCATGACTTCCATGGACTCTATGGCCACCATGGGAGACAGGGGCGCCTCACTGGTAATGGCAAATAACCGGCACATGGTATTGTTCTCCTTCTTGAACGTGATGGGTTTGCGCGCATGGCGCGAAGCTTACGCACACGGAAAAAGCGCTGCTTCGCGGCAGGCGGATGTGGCACCGGCGCTTACCGGACAACAAGAGGTGTTTTCCCGATCGGCTTGTCAGCAGGGATACGGCCCGGACGCGCGCGGCGGCGGGGTTTGACGGGTGATCTTGCGGCGTCGTGCCGCCTGGCGCCAAGTTGCAAAGAGGTGGGGAAGGTCCCATGCCCGTTACCGATGGCGTGATCATCGCGTATCTGTTTTGCCGGAAGCCAGAAACAGAAAAACGTCAACCTGTTGTTAGGTAATGACGCCTTTGTCTATGGGTGTTACGCCGCACGCCGTTGTACGAGCTTCAAACCAAGAATCAACTTGATCTCGCAAAACTAATACATTGGGGCGGGTTTTGTCAAGACATTTTTGTCATATCCCCCCCGGCATGGAGCCCGGGGGGTGGGCCGCGGAACCGGTGCGTTCATGGCGCCGGGCCGAAAACCGTGCCGACAAGGTAGGCGGTGTACCCCGCGTAGCAGGCCAGCAAGGCGAGTCCCTCGATGCGGTTGATGCGACCGAAGCCGCGAAACCCGTAACCGATGGCGAACAGCGATACGGTCAAGACCGTCATGACCAGCATGTCCCGGTTGAGAACCTCCGGTCCCACCGCCATGGGGTTGATCACTCCGGCGATGCCCACCACGGCCAGGGTGTTGAACAGGTTGGAGCCGAGCACGTTGCCAAGGGCGATGTCATGTTCCCCCTTGCGGGTGGCGATAATCGAAGCGGCGAGTTCCGGCAGCGAGGTGCCGACGGCGACGATGGTCAAGCCGATGGTCAGGTCGCTGATTCCGAAGCCGTGTGCGATCTTCACCGCGCCCCAGACCAGGACGCGGGAGCTGACGATCAACAGCACCAGCCCGGCCCCCAGCCACCAGAGGGACCGGCCCAGGGGCGTGGCATGAATGTTGAGCGTCTGTTCCATCTCGCGGCCGAGGGTGTCCGTTTTTTCCCGCAGCCCCTGCCGGATGGTCCAGCCGATCACCCCGGCGAAAACGGCCAACAGCACCGCGGCATCCCACCGGGAGATGTCCCCGTCCCAAAGTTGCCATGCGGCCAGTGCGGTCACAAGGGTGAGGAGGGGCAGTTCCTTGTAGAGCACCCGGGAATGGACGGTGATGGGGCGGATCAGGGCCGTTGCGCCGAGGATCAGGGCGATGTTGGTGATGTTGGAGCCGTAGGCGTTTCCCAGGGCGATTCCCGGATTGCCCTGGAAGGCGGAAATGGCGGATACCACCATTTCCGGCGCGGAGGTGCCGAATCCGACGATGATCATGCCGATCATCAGCGGCGGCATGCCGAAATGGGCGGCGGCGCCGGCCGATCCCGTAACGAAACGATCCGCACTCCACACGAGGAGGGCCAATCCCAGGAGAAGTCCGAGAGATGCGGTGAACATGGTTATCCACTTTGGCACGTGGGTTGAGAAAGAGACGCACCGATACCCATGTGACCATATCCCAGCCGCGCCAAGGCTGCAAGCCCGGATTCAACGACCCGGGTGCAGTGCCGCCGAAGGTTTCCGCCGGCTGCGGTGCCATGTGTTGCGCGCCCGGCGCCCAACCCAATTCGTCTGTTTCCGGAAAGATCCTATTTGAATCGCGATGCCGCTGATTTCACCGCCTCACCGAGGGCGTCCCAGGCAAGTTCCACGCCGGCCTTCATATCTTCCCATGCGTCTTCACCGGCGTTTTTAAGCTCTTGCAGCTTGTCGCGGGCGGCTTGCCGTTTTACCCGCAGCTCTTCGATCCTCTTGTAATACGATAGCTGCACGTCGGCTTCGGCCTTGTCGGCGATTGCCTTTAACTTGTCGATTTCAGCGCCCCATTTGTTCAATTGCGCTTCCAATTTCTGTTGATAGGCTTCTTTCATTCCCATGGTGGTCTCCTTTCGATACGGTTTTGCACGCCATGCGGTGCCGGTGCGGGGTTGGATTTCACGGACGGCACGGTTCGGCGTCCGATATTTCTTGATCATAACCGCGGGCACCGAGGGGTGCAACCCGCTGCGCGTCCCGGCTTCCATTCCGGCCGCGCGGGTTGCGCACGGGCGGCTGTTGGGCTGTATTTGATTGCCTTTGATGATGAAACGTTCAATAATGGATGGCAATGCATCCCAACAGAAAAACGGAATTGACCGGTGGTGTTCCACAAAAAGTGGCAACGGCAAACGGCACCGCGCCCCTGCGCGCCGGGGGAGGGCGCGTGACGCAGCACCCTGACATGTTTTCCCGTGTGATTGCGGCCGGCCTGGTGTTAACGATGTTGGGGGCCCTTGCCGGCGGTGTCTGGTTCTTCCGGATGCAGCAGCAAACCATGCGGGCTGAAGCCGAAAAGGATTTGACCGCAATCGCCCGGAGCAAGGCCGACCAGATCCGTCTCTGGCGAAAAGATCAACTGGCCGATGCCGCCATGTACGCGGATCCTTTTATTTGCCAAAGCGCGGCCCGTTTTTTATCGGCGCCGACCGAAAACAACCGCCGGGATTTGCGCGCCCGTCTTCATTCGATCGCCCGGCAGCATGATTACGCCGACGTGCTGCTGGTCGCGCCGGACGGTGCCACGCGTTTTAACTTGTCGGAGCCCGCAGACGTCCACCAGGGTTATTTGTCGGTACTGGACACCGTGCTGGGCAAGCGCAGGCCGGTGTTTGTCGAACTGCATTCCGAGGGGGGGGCCCGGACGCCCCATATTTCCGTGGTTACCCCGCTGTTCAGAACCGAAGGAGACGTGCAGAAAACACTGGGCGCCCTCGTGCTCATCACCGACGCATCGCAATTTCTTTTTCCATTGATCCAGTCCTGGCCCGTGCCCAGCCGTACTGCCGAAACGCTTCTCGTCCGACGCGACGGCGATCATGTTCTTTTCCTGAACGATTTGCGGCATCAAACCGGTACGGCCCTCAACCTGCGCGTGTCCCTGGATCAGGCGGATCTGCCCGCCGTGATGGCGGTGAAAGGGAAGCAGGGCTTTGTGCGGGGCAGGGATTACCGGGGGGTTGACGTGGCGGCGGTCCTCTGGCCCATCGTGGATTCCCCCTGGTTCATGGTTTCAAAAATCGATGCCGAAGAGGCCTTTTCCGACTGGCATGACCGGTCCCTTCTGCTGCTGGTGATGATCCTCGGATGGACCGGCCTTGCCGGGACGGTGGCCCTGGTTTTCTGGCAGCGTGCCAAAAAAATTCATTTCAGGGCGCTTTACCGTTCCGAGGCGGACCTGCGCGCCCAGATGGAGCGCCACAGTGTGACGCTCAAAGCCGTCGGAGACGCGGTCATCGCCACCGATGACCGGGGGCGCGTGGAACTGCTCAATCCCGTCGCGGAATTCCTGACCGGCTGGCGACAAGCCGAGGCCGCGGGGAAGGCGCTTGAAGAGGTCTTTCAAATCGTCAACGCCCGGACGCGGGAAGCCGTGCGAAATCCGGTTGCCAAGGTTCTGGCGGAGGGTAGGGTGCTCGGCCTGGCAAACCATACCGTTCTGATTGCCAGGGACGGCGCGGAATACCAGATTGCGGATTCCGCCGCGCCCATAACCGACACGGCCGGCCGTATCTCCGGCGTGGTGCTGGTGTTCCGGGACGTTACCGGTGATTACGCCATGCAGCAGGCGCTTCGTAACGCGGAACATTACTACCGGAGCCTGATCCACGCCCTGCACGAAGACATTCTGGTGATCGACCGTGACTACCGCGTAACCGACATCAACAACGGCGCCCTGAAAACACTCGGGCTGGACCGCGAGGCGGTGATCGGCCGCTGCTGCTACGAAGTTTCCCACGGGCTGGACGCCCCCTGCCACAAGCATGGCGGCAAGTGCGGCCTTTACCGTGTGCTGGAGACCAAAACAAGCTGCAACATGCAACATGAACATGTGGATGCCGCCGGGAACCGCCGCCATGTGGACATCCTGATGTCGCCCCTGAAAGACGAAAGCGGCCGCATTACCCATGTTATCGAAGCGGTGCGGGACGTCACGGATCTTTTCGAAAGCCGGAAAGCAGCGGCCCAAAGCGAGTCCTGGTATCGCCAGCTTTTTGAGCGGTCGGCCAATGCGGTGTTCCTGCTGGATACCCACACCGGGCGATACCGGGACGCCAACGCCGCGGGGTTGCGCCTGGTCGGCAGATCCCTTGCGGATCTCAAAACCCTGTCCATAAACGATGTGACGTCCCAAGCCCCGGAAAATCGGCTGTCCGCCATGGGGGAAGATGCGACGCGTTTAAGCGAGGCCGTCTATGTTCGGCCCGACGGCAGCCGGCGGGTGGCGCTTTTCTCAATGGTACCGTTGGAAAAGGGAAAGGCCTTCGGCATCGCGGTTGACATCACGGAGCGAAAACAGGCGGAAAAGGCCCTGCAGGAAAGCGAAGAGAAATTTCGAAAACTTGTGGACCAGGCAGCCGACATGCTGATCGTTTGCGATGTCCGGGGGGGGATTCTGGATGTGAACCAGGCGTCCGTCAGCGGCTACGGCTATTCCAGAGAGGCGCTGCTGTCCATGAACGTGGCCGATCTGGATCCGGCGCCTAACGGGGCCGGGCCTTCGGGCCGCTTCCGAAACGGCATCGGGTTGAACGCACCGTGTCGGTTCGAGGCCGTGCAGAAGCGGAAGGACGGCAGTCTCTTTCCCGTCGAAATGTCCCTCACAAAACTGATGATCAAGCAACGGCCTGTGGTCATGGGGTTATGCCGGGATATCTCAGACCGGAAAATCGCGGAAAACGAGAAAGAAAGGTTTCAAGCCCGTCTGCAGCAGGCCCAGAAGCTGGAGGCCATCGGCGCCCTTGCGGGCGGTATCGCACATGATTTCAACAATATCCTTTTTCAGATCATCGGGATGTCCGAAATGCTGCTGGAGGACGTGCCCTCCGGAAGTCCTGAACAGAACAACCTCCGGGAGATCTTGACGGCCGGCAAAAGGGGAAGCGAGCTTGTCAGGCAGATACTGGCCTTCAGCCGACGGTCCGAAGGGAAAAAAACACCCGTGCGCGTCCAGCAGGTGTTGAAGGAGGTCATCAAGCTGGTGCGCGCCTCGATTCCGGTCAGCATCAACATTTCCCATCGCATGGATGCGGATTGTGGTTTGGTCATGGCCGACCCGACCCAGGTGCATCAGGTCGCCATGAATCTGATCACCAACGCCTATCATGCGGTGGACGCAACCAACGGGAACATCTCCATCCATTTGAAAGAAACCCTCCTGGCGCCGGAAAACCTGGCCGGAAGAGAAATCGAAGCGGGGCCGTATGCCTTGCTGACGGTGGCCGACAACGGATGCGGCATTGCCTCCGAAAACCTGAACAAGATTTTCGAGCCGTATTTTACGACCAAGGCCCAGGGCAAGGGCACCGGGATCGGCCTCAGCACGGTTTACGGTATCGTCAGGGAACACGGCGGCGACATTCAAGTGTACAGTGAGTTGGAAAAGGGCACGACTGTCAATGTTTATTGGCCCTTGATGGTGAAGGTTCCCGCTGTCGCCGCAAAAGAAGAGGCCGAAGGCATCCCCACCGGCAAAGAGCGTATTTTATTGGTGGATGACGAGGCGGCCATTGTCCGGCTTGAAAAACAACTGCTTGAACGGCTCGGATACCGGACCACCGCCCACGTCGGCAGCCGGGAGGCCCTGGAGGCGTTCAGGGCGGCCCCCGAAGGCTATGACCTTGTGATCACGGATATGACCATGCCGCACCTGACCGGCGACCGGCTGTCCATGGAGCTTGTTAAGATACGGCCCGACATTCCGGTGATCATCTGCACGGGTTTCAGCGACCGGATCGACGCCGAAAGCGCGGAACAAATCGGCATCAAGGGTTTCCTGATGAAGCCGGTGGCCAGGGCGGAGATGGCCGTATTGGTGCGCAAAGTGCTGGATGGGCCGAAGGACCCCGGCTGAGCATGCAGCCGCCGGTATAGGGCTGGAATGCCTTGGGACACCTGTTTCTATGCCGATACCTGCCGGACCGTTTCCGTGCGGCCATTTGTGGAAAGAGATTAAGAAAAACATGACACCGAAGAAAAATAGCCCCTGGATCGGCAAAGCGGCCGTGGCCCTTTTGATTGTTGTCGGGGTATGCGCTTTCCGTTATTTCGAGCTGGGACAATATTTTTCCCTGGACTACCTCAAGGCGTCCCAGGGGAAATTTCACCAACTCTACGAGTCCCACCGGTTCGCCGTGATTGCCGCTTACATGGGTATTTACATCGTCGTCACCGCCCTGTCCCTGCCCGGTGCGGCCGTCATGACCCTGGCCGGCGGCGGGCTCTTCGGACTGTACGTTGGCACCGTCATCATCTCGTTTGCCAGCACCATCGGCGCCACCCTGGCGTGCTTGGTTTCCCGTTTTCTTCTGCGCGATTGGGTGCAAAGCAAGTTTGGGGATCAACTGACGGCCATCAACGCCGGCGTTGAAGCGGAGGGGGCATTTTACCTGTTTTCCCTTCGCCTGGTGCCGGTGTTTCCGTTTTTCGTTATCAACCTGCTGATGGGGCTTACCCGCATGCGGCTGTTCACCTTTTACTGGGTGTCGCAGATCGGCATGCTGGCCGGTACCGTGGTCTATGTCAATGCCGGTCGGCAGCTGGCAAAAATCGATTCATTGTCCGGTATTCTGTCCCCCGGCGTGCTGATATCCTTCGCTGTCCTGGGTCTGTTTCCGTTCACCGTGAAAAGGCTGCTCACCGTTTACAAGCACAAGGTCGGAAAGGTGCCGCACAGACCGGCGGCCGCGGCAAGGAGGATTGCCACGACAGGGAAGGGGGAATCGGATGTGCGGTGACGTTCAACACGTCGATGACGCTATAAAAAGAATGGAGGGGCGATGAAACCATGTGCGCATGTGGTTGCCACCAACGCAGCGGCCGCCATGCTTCTTTGCGCGGCGTCGCTGTTTTCGGCCGCTGTTGCGGGTGCGGCGCAATTCGACCATGCCCACCTGGGATATGACGCATTGCTGAAACGTTTCGTCGTCCAGGGGCGGGTGGACTACAAGGGGTTGAAAGAAGATGGTGCCGCATTGGAACGTTATCTCGATAACCTTGCCGGTGTTTCGGAGGCGACATTCAACGCGTGGCCGGAACCCGCGCAGCTGGCGTTTTTGATCAATCTTTACAATGCGGCCACGTTGCAGCTGATCCTCGACCACTATCCGGCCAAGAGCATCAAGGATATCGGCGGGTTCTTCAGAGGCCCGTGGGACCAGCCGGTGGTCAGGTGCTTCGGTGAAACCATCACCCTGGACAACCTGGAGCACGACATCATCCGTAAAGACTACAGCGCGCCGCGCATTCACCTGGCCCTGGTTTGCGCCGCGAAAGGCTGCCCGCCGCTGCGCAGCGAGGCGTATACCGCCGGCAAGCTGGATAAACAGTTAGACCACCAGGCCCGGCAATTTCTGGCAAGTCCGGTCGGGTTGCGCATCGACCGCGAGGGGCAGGTGGTTTACTTCTCTTCCATCTTCAAATGGTATGGCAAGGATTTCGTCGACCGGTTTTCACCGAGGACCGGGTTTTCAGGTCTCGGCAAGACCGCGCGCGCCGTGGCCAATTTCTGCGGCGGTTATGTTTCCGCGGCGGACGGCGAATACCTGAAATCCGGCGCCTATTCCGTCAAGTACCTGGATTACGACTGGTCATTGAACGAGAAGTAGCATTCACCTGAAACAAACCGATTAGGGCGGTTTTCGGAGGCAGCCGATGACAGACCCGGAAAAAAACATACTCAGCCCGTGGGATGCCCACAATCAGCAATTGGTGTCTCACGTTCATCCACCGGGCCGGCAAAATCCCAAGCCCGCATCGCGCTATAACCTGGTGGTCATCGGCGCCGGCACCGCCGGGCTGGTGTGCGCGGCCGCAGCGGCCGGTCTGGGGGCCAAGGTGGCCCTGGTGGAGCGCCACATGATGGGCGGCGATTGCCTGAACGTCGGCTGCGTACCGTCCAAGGCCGTGATCCGGGCGGCGCGTGCCGCCGCCGCCGTGCGCGACGCCGGTGCGTTCGGGGTGCGCGTTGCCGGGGGTGTGGCCATGGATTTCGGCCGGGCCATGGAACGCATGCGACGGCTAAGGGCGTCCATCGCGCCCAACGACTCGGTACGCCGGTTCAGCGACCTGGGCATCGACGTGTTTATCGGTGAAGGCCGCTTCGTCGATGCCCGCACCGTGGAAGTCGCCGGCGAGCGCCTGGCCTTCAAAAAAGCCGTCATCGCCGCCGGCGCCCGGGCCGCGGCCCCGCCCATCGACGGATTGGACCAGGTGCGCTACCTGACCAACGAAACCGTTTTTTCCCTGACCGAACTTCCCCGGCGCATGGCCGTCATCGGCGCGGGGCCCATCGGCTGTGAAATGGCCCAGGCTTTCGCTCGTTTCGGTACGGAGGTGTTTCTGGTGGAGACCCTGCACGGCATTCTCCCCCGGGAAGACGCCGATGCTTCGGGTATTGTTCTGGAATCCATGCAAAAGGACGGGGTGAAGCTGCTGTGCTGCGGCAAGGAGCTGAAGCTGGCCAAAGCAGACGGCGGCAACATCCGCCTCACGGTTGTGTCCCACGGCAAAGCCTATGATGAAGTGGTGGACCAACTGCTGGTGGCCGTGGGGCGTGCGCCGAATGTGGAAAACCTGGGGCTGGACGCGGCCGGTGTTGTTTTCAACCAAAAGGGCGTGCAGGTCAATGACCGGCTGCAAACCAGCCGACCGCACATTTTTGCCGCCGGTGATATCTGTTCGCCCTACCAATTCACCCACGCGGCCGACTTCATGGCCAGGATCGTTATCCGCAACGCCCTGTTTTTCGGTCGTTCCAAGGCGAGCGCTCTGACGATCCCATGGTGCACCTATACCGAACCGGAGATTGCTCACGTGGGACTGTACGAAAAACAGGCCGTTGAGCAGGGTATCACGGTGGACACCTTCACCCGCAGGCTGGACGAAGTGGACCGCGCGATTCTCGAAGGCCACACCAACGGGCTGGCGCGCGTGCATGTGCGCAAGGGCACGGATAAAATCGTGGGCGCCACCATCGTGGCCGCCAATGCCGGCGACATGATTTCGGAAGTCACCCTGGCCATGACAAACAAGCTGGGTCTAAAGCGCATCGCCGACACCATTCACCCCTATCCGACCCAGGCCGAGGTGATCCGCCAAATCGGCGACGCCTACAATCGCACGCGGCTGACGCCTTTTGCCAAATCCCTGTTTGTGCGGTTGATGACATGGCGTAGGTGATGGCGTTTGCATGTGAGAAGAGGGCGGGGCCATTCATTGCCGGTTGTTTATGCTCAACGAGGTCACCGTGTCGTTTTTTTGCTTGCGTTTTTCCTTCAATGTTTGCTTGCTCTTTTTCTGATCTTCGCGTTTCCCTTTGTCTTTTTTCCCCTTGTCGCCCATTTTTACCTCTTTCCGTTTTTGTGTGAAAGGTGGCAGTGCATCACCGATGCGGACTGTGAAGCGCTTCTTCCGAATTGCTTTCAGGGTGATGCGTTTTATTTGAATCAAGATCTCCGGTCATTTTATCCGCCGTTGCGGTGCATTGCAGAGCGTTCCTTCTGGAAAGCAGGCGCTGAAACGATATTCGGCCGTTTTTACGGGCTTGGCTTTCAAAAGAAGAAATCAACTTTCATGCCAGGTTCCAATGTGCACCTTCCTGGTTCCAACAGCATGAATTATTGCATGAAACGACAAAATGATTTTCAGGGGCCGCCCAGGGGCGGCCCCATAAAAAAGGTCATATTTAACCCATGGTCAAATGCGCCCTTTTTTTGTGTTCTCTGCGCCGGGGGGGAAAAACAGGTTGAAATGGAAAATGGGGATTTAAGGCTTGCGGAGATTGAGTTTGCGCATGCGGGCGCGCAAGGTGCTGCGCTCCAAGCCCAGTATTTCGGCCGCACTGTTATTGCCGCTTACTTTCCAGCCGGTCTGTTCAAGTACCCGCTTGATATAATCGCGTTCAACATGTTCCAGGGTTTGATCGGGCCTGGGGGCATCCTTGTGCGGCTTTTTCAGGTCATCCACCAACCGCAGTTTTGGGCCAGAGGAATTGATCACCGCCCGTTCGAGGACATTTTCCAGTTCGCGAACATTGCCCGGCCAGTGATAATGTCGCAGCGCGTCCATCACGTGCGTGGGGATCACCTTGATGACTTTGCCCAGTCTCCTTGAAATCCGATCGATATAGAAATTGACCAGTAGCGGTATGTCGTCCAGGCGTTCACGCAGGGGCGGCATGGTGATAGGAAAAATATTCAGCCGGTACCAAAGATCCTCCCGGAAAGCGCCCTTTTGGACTTCTGCCTGCAGATCGCGGTTCGTGGCGGCAATAATTCGGACATCCACCTTTCTGGTTTCCGAGCTGCCCAGGCGTTCGAACTCACCGTCTTCGATCACCCGCAGCAGCTTGGGCTGCAGTTCCAGCGGCAGTTCGCCGATCTCGTCCAAAAACAGAGTTGCGCCGTCGGCCACTTCAAAGCGCCCCAGCCGCCTGGATTGCGCGCCGGTGAAGGCGCCTTTTTCATGGCCGAAAAGCTCGCTTTCGATAAGGTTCGAAGGCAGGGCGGCGCAATTCATTTTGACCAGGGTACGTTTCTTGCGCAGGCTTGTGGCATGAACGGCGCGCGCCACCAACTCCTTGCCGGTTCCGGTTTCTCCGAGTATCAATACGTTGGTATCGGTGTCGGCGATTTGTTCCACCTTGAAAAATACGTAGTTGATGGCATCGCTTTTACCAACGATGTCCTCATGGTTGTAGACCAGTTTGATTTCTTCCTGAAGATAGGCTCTCTCGGCTTCGAGCTGCTTCTTGAGCTTTACTATTTCGGCCATTCGTTCTTCAACAAGCTCTTCGAGGTGCTTTTTGTAATATTCACGTTCGGTCACATCCTCGATGGCCAATAGAATCAACTGGGTCTGGTTGCCCTGGTCGTAGATCCGCCGGGCATTCAGATGCATGATCTTGCGTCCAATGGTTTCAAAGTCATGTTCCACCTCAAAATCATGAAAATTGGTGTTTTGAGGAAGGATATCTTCCAGCAATTTTCGTAAGTCAGGGATGTCCCATTGCCCGTTGCCCAGGTCGTATATCAGCACGCCCTCTGTCTCGTCGGACTTGACATTGAATGTCCGGTAAAAAGAGGGGTTGGCCATTACGACTTCCAGACCCGAATCTAAAAGGATCAAGGGTTCGCGAATCGACCCCAGAATGCTGTTGTGAATTTCAAGGAAACTTTTTTCCATTTAATGATCTCATGATGATCAGCACGAATGCAAAGGTAGTAGAATAATATCAGAAAATCCGAATGGCTTCAATTATTTTCCAAGGTTTGGTTCGGTGTTACAGCTCGCACCGGCCTTTAGAGCTGCAAGCCCTGAACATATCGTTCTCGGTTGCGGGTATAGCCGTTTTCGCTTTCTGGAAGTTCAATTCTCGCGCACGAGCGCATTGAGGCCGGCTGCCTTCAAGGCACGATTCAACAACCGGTGGGTATCGGCTTCATTGTCGATCCTGAGCGCTTTGTCGGCAAGCCCACGCGCCTGCTGCATGGTAAAGCTTCGGATGGTCCATTTGATGCGCGGCAGGCTGGATGGGGTCATGCTCAGCGAATCGACCCCGAGGCCAATGAGCAGAAGGGCGGATGCCGGATCCCCGGCCATTTCACCGCACACGCCGACCGGCTTGTTCTGCAGATGGGCTCTTTGGACGATGTCGCCCACGAAATGGACGACGGCAGGATGCAGATTGTCATGGCGGCCCTGCACCAACGGGTTGCTTCTGTCCACGGCCAACAAATATTGGGTAAGATCATTGGTCCCGATGGAGAAAAAATCAACCCGTTTTGCCAGCTCGGCGATAATATAGGCTGCCGAAGGCACTTCGATCATGGCGCCGATGTGAGGTTTTGTGGCGGCATGACCTTCTGCCGTGAGATCTGAAAAAGCGCGGTCCAGCAGGCCAAGGGCCGCGTCAATCTCATGTATCCTGCTGATCATGGGGAAAAGGATCTGCAGGTTTCGGATCCCTGCATTGGCGCGCAACAACGCCCGCAGTTGGGTTAAAAAAATCTCGGTGTGATCAAGAGTGAAGCGTATTCCGCGCCGGCCCAAAACCGGGTTGGTCTCGGTGATGGTGAAAAAAGGAAGTTTCTTATCGCCGCCGGTGTCCAGGGTCCGGATCGTCACCGGTTTTGGCGTGAAGGATTCCAGCAGATCGCGATAAAGCCGATACTGTTCATCCTCCGTGGGAAGCGTGTCGCGCGCGATAAAAAAAAACTCCGTTCGGTACAGGCCCACACCTTCGTATTCTTTGGCGCACATCGGCAAATCATCGGTGCCGATTCCCAGGTTTACATGCATTGGAATCTGCACTCCGTCCATGGTTTGCGCCGGCAGCCGGCGCAGTGTTTCAAGTTGAGCGGCGATGGCCTGCTCTTCCTGCATGCGTTGCCGAAACGCATCGATTTCCACACGCGAAGGATTGATGCACACGGTGCCCTGGTCGCCGTCAAGGGTGATTTCGCAACCTTCCAAATTGCCGATGGCCAAGTCGGTCAGCCCCATCACGGCGGGAATGTCCAATGCACGGCAAATGATCGCCATGTGGGATAATGCCGATCCTTGGATGCAAATGATACCGGCCAACCGGTCGCGGGGCACTTTTGAGATCTCGGCCGGGCTGATCTCCATCCCCGCCAGGATGCATCGCTTTGGATAGGCTTTAGCCCCCGGCGCGTCCTCTTGTAAATGAGTCATAACCTGTCGGCCGATATTGCGAATATCTTCGGCGCGCGCGGCAAGATACGGATCGTCCATTTGTTCAAAGACGCGGGCCATCTCAACAATCGTGTCTCTGAGCGCGCCGCGCGCCCATTGCCCGTTTCGGATTCGCCCCACCGTGCCATTGGTCAACCTGTCGGATTCAAGCATCATGATGTAGGCATCGAACAGGGATAGCGTCTCGTCGGCCAAGTTGGCGCGCATGCGTTCCTTGCCGGCATGCAATTCATTTTTGGCGGCGATCAATGCGGCCTGGAAGGAATCAACTTCCGATTCGATGTCTTGCGCGTTGCGATCGGGTATCGATTGCAGGTCCGCTGGTTCCGACAGTGCGATGCTACCCATCGCCAGGCCCGGTGCGCAGGGGATTCCGCGAACGAGCATTTTACCACGCGCGGATTCATCCAGCCGCCGGCTGAAATCCCACTTCGCCAGAAGGTGATGAAGGGCCCCGCCAAGCTGGAAGGCCAGTGTCGTAAAAAAGGCCGCATCGTCATCGCTGAAGGCTCGCAGCTCAAGCTTTTGCGCCACCAGCACACCGATTGTCCGGCCATGATGCATGATGGGCGCGCCCAAAAAGCCGTGAAAAGACGCATCCCAGGTTTTCAAGGTGTGATCGAAGCCAGGATGATCAGCGGCATTTGACAGGTTGATGACTTCTTCATGCGCCGCCACCCATCCCACCAGCCCTTCGTTTCGGCTCACCTGCACCTTGCCGACCTTGTCGGGCATTACACCGTCAACCGCCATGAGGACAAGCCGGTCGGTTTGTGTGTCATAAATATAGACGGAACATACATCCGCACCCATGGACGGTCTGGACCGTTTCACAACCAGCGACAGGGCCTCGTCCAGATGCGTCGTGTTGTTGACCTCGTTTGCGATTTGACGGAAATTTGGCGGCATCAGGATAAGTCCCGCTTCAGGAAAATCGTATGCGTTGCCATGCTTTATCCTTTAACCCGCTTTAACGAACCGTTTGCCAACAACTCCTGGAACTGGCTGAGCAGTCGCTGCTCATGATCATCGATGACTCCGTCTTTATCCGCCATCTTCATTACCTCCGAATACTCGCTGTAGGTGATGACACAATTCTTAATCGCCTTTTCAATCAACTCTTTTAATTCTAACCCCGATTTCGTAAGTTTCATGATTCCCTCCTCCTTATATAGTTATCGTTAATACATTTCCTTCGGCGGAGCGTCCGGCTCCGGGGATGTTCCCTTTTTTGGCTTGTCGGCAATCATCGCTTCCGTGGTCATGAGAAGGCCGGCTACGGAAGCGGCATTTTGAAGGGCAAATCGTAACACCTTGGTCGGGTCCACGATCCCGGCCTTCATTAGATCCTCATAGGTTCCTGTTTCAGCATTGAATCCAAAATGCCCTTGACCCTCCATAACGTGTGCGAGCACCACGGCGCCCTCAAAACCGGTATTGGCTGCAATCTGCTTGACCGGCGCTCCAAGGGCACGCTTCAATAGCTGGACACCGAATTGCTCTTCGCCAGGGAGCTCAGTCGCTTCAAGGGCCATCATGGCGCGCAGGTATGCAACTCCGCCGCCGGGAACAATGCCCTCCTCCACGGCCGCGCGAGTGGCATTGAGGGCATCATCGATGCGGTCTTTCTTCTCCTGCATCTCGGTCTCGGTTACCGCCCCCACATTGATAACGGCAACGCCCCCCGCCAATTTTGCCAGGCGCCCCTGCAATTTTTCCTTGTCATAATGGCTGGTTGTATCTTCGATCTGGGCCTTGATCTGTTGGATATGTCCCTCCAGGGCCTTGCGGTCGCAAGCTCCGTCGATGATGGTCGTGTTGTCCTTGTCCACGGTAATCCGTTTGGCGGTACCTAAATCCTCCAGGAGTATTGTCTGTAGATCGAGGCCCAGTTCCTCGGTGACGGCCCGGCCGCCGGTCAGGATAGCAATGTCTTCCAACATGGCTTTGCGGTGATCGCCGAACCCCGGGGTCTTGACCGCCGCGCAATGCAAGGTCCCGCGCAGTTTATTTACCACCAGGGTGGTCAACGCATCACCATCGACATCCTCAGCCATAATCAGGATGGGCTTGCCGGTTTTTGCGACCTGCTCCAAAATGGGCAGTAGATCGCGCATGTGACTGATCTTTCTTTCATGCAAGAGAATATAGGGTTCTTCCAGGTTGGCCACCATCTTCACAGGGTCGGTAACGAAGTAGGGACTCAGGTACCCGCGATCGAATTGCATCCCTTCGACAACCTTGAGCGTGGTCTCCATGCCCTTGGCTTCCTCTACCGTAATCACACCCTGCCTGCCGACTTTTTCCATGGCCTCGGCGATAAGGCTACCGATGGCGGAATCGTTGTTGGCCGAGATGGTGCCGACCTGGGCGATATCTTTTTGGTCCCTTACCGGCTTGGACATTTTTTTGAGCTCTTCCACCACCAGTGCAACAGCCTTGTCGATGCCCCTTTTTATCGCCATGGGACTCACGCCGGCAGCTACGAGCTTTGAGCCCTCGCGATAAATGGCCCGGGCCAGGATAGTCGCGGTGGTCGTACCGTCCCCGGCTTCATCGGAGGTCCTGGAAGCCACCTCCTTGACCATTTGCGCACCAATGTTTTCGAACCGGTCTTCCAGTTCTATCTCTTTGGCGACCGTCACCCCGTCTTTGGTTATCCTGGGTGCCCCCCAGGCTTTATTGATGAGCACATGACGTCCTTTGGGCCCGAGGGTTACTTTGACCGCGTCGGCCAGAATATCGATCCCCCGCATCATTTTTCTTCTTGCTTTTTCGCCATATTTAATTGCTTTAGCTGTCATTTTTAAGACTCCTTCCGTTCATTTGAAAACTGATGAAGGCGGGCGGCCTCATCAGCAGAGCTCGTCAAACATGTCGGTATTATGCAGGATGAAGTGAACCGTCTGTTTTTGATCGAACAATCGCAAGCGAATGATGTGCCTGGGTATCCAGGATGTCAGGCCTTAAATACCAACCCCCAACAACGAAAACATGGCGTCCAGTTGCTTCAATCCGAAAGGTTTGAAAAGCCACCCGTCCACCCACTGTGAGCCCATCATTTCGAGGCAATCGTCCTCAGCTCGGCCGGTCATGATGATCACTTTGGTCTCATGCGCGTTCTTTTTGATCGTCTGGGCAAGATGGTAACCATTCATATCCGGCATCTCCAAATCCGTGATCAATAATGCGTAGGGACCGGCGATTAGCTTATTCTTCACTTCAGGTTGCCTTTGGGCGATTTCCACCTCCTGGAATCCGAGCATCGCAAGCATGTGGACCACGTATTTTAGAATCGTCTGGTCATCATCCACCACTAAGCAGCGGATTGGATGAACGTCCGACTTGTTTTGCTTTAAATGGCGCGTTCGTTTGCCATCCATAGCCAAAGGCGACGCGCTCACTGCAACTGGATTTTTCGCGTATGTCATTTAATTTCTCCTTTCGAAGCTTTTTTTATTCCGTTTTCGTACGCATCGCGCACCCGTCATCAGGTGTTTCCAGGGAAAACCCGCTGATGGCGTCTACCACCGACTTCAACATATCGTAAGGGGCCTGATCTTTAGCCGGACCACCAAGGTAATAGACCCACCCGTTTGATTTGGCCGCCATGCGTTCGATGCCGTTTCTGCCGAGTTCGTCCCAATTGTAAGCGATAATGAAGTGCTGAATATCAAGACTCATAAGAATCGTCGCCGCCTCGGGGGTGACATAGGAGCCCAACGTCGAAACCACGACCAGTTTGCCCTGGTCCTGAAGCAGGCTGTAGAAGGCAAAATAATCAAAGATGCCCTCCACCAGAATAATTGTCCGGTATTGCCGGATATGCCGCGCTGCCTTTTCAATGCCGTAAAGCCACCCTCTATTGGAGAGGGGAACTTCCCTGCGCTGTTGTTTGAGCCAGCGAACACCCCTATCGCCCGGGTGTCTGCCGATCAATCCAGTCGTGAGAGCATCTGAATCATAGATAGGAAACACGATCCGTCCGGCTAAAGTATCACCGTAATTTCTTGAAAACGGATATTTGCGTCTGAAATCGATCTGCCGGTAATAGTAGCCATATCCATTGAGGCTGTTGTCGTTCAGCAATCCGGCCAGGCCGGCATCCGTGAAAGCATTGAAGGCCGCGTTATCCTTTTCAAAGCGCGGCAGGAAGCTGTCTATCAGCGCCCTGCCTCGGTACTGTTTATCACTGTACGGCGGGGCGTAGCCGATGTTGAACTCGCTTATGGCGTTTTTTCCGACGCCCCGGCGGGCAAGATAATCCCAAATGTGCTTGAACTGGCCTTCGGTGGACAGTAGAAGATCGTTGTAAAAATTCGCGGCGTCATCGAGGGTGGCGGTGATCTTTTCATCAAGGTTCTTCGGCTCCACAAAAGCTACCGTCTCATCGGGCTCCGCTGCTTGGTCGGGCTCCGGAATACAGGGGCTGTTGCCGTTATACGGCTTGAAATCTTCGATGCCCAGATGTTGAGCCCAAATCTGCTGTGCCTGCTGGAACCGGCATTTATTCCGCAGCATGATCACATCGTAAATGTCCCAATCGCCCTGGCAGGCACCGAAACAATGGAACCTGACCTCGTCCTTTTTATTGACATACACCATCAAACTATTTTTGGTGTCAGCGTGGAATGGACATAAAGAACTATACCGATTTTTTTTGACGTTCTTGAACTCGATCCCAAGCAGCGTTTCGGCATAATCGACGATGGCATCGCTATAGGCTGTCGATTTTATGTCCTGATATCTAAGCTCCGACATTTCTATTGACGTCATAATTCGTTGCCCCCGAAATGGATAACCAGCTCGTTTTCTCCAGAGTCGGACACCTTTCTTGTTTCAAAACCAAGCTTTTTCCCGAGGGCGAGCATATTCTTGTTCTCGTGCAACACGATGCCGGTTACCGTTCTAAAGCCTTGCTTTTCGGCGATTGACAGGCATTTTTCCAGCAGGTTCGACCCTATCCCCTTGCCTTGCCAGGCATCACCCACCAGAACGGCAAATTCTCCCGTTTTGGCGTCCGGGTCGCCGATGATTCGGGCAACCCCCAGGATGTTGTCGGTTTGGGAAGCTTCATCGATGGCCACCAGCGCGATCTCCCGGTCGTAATCGATCTGGGTGAATCGCGCCAGCATTTCCGGATTGAGTTCTTTTAAGGCTCCGAAGAAACGGTAATAAATCGTTGTGGGTGAAAGCGTCTTGAAAAAAGCCGTGAAAAGCGGGGCGTCTTCGGGCTTGACGGGCCGGATAAAAATTGGGCGCCCATCAACGCTGACCATATGGGACTCATCCTCCTGAGGATACGGACTGATGACCAGATGCAGAGAGGAAGGCACCGCACTCGGAAAAAGGAGTATGCGCGCATCGACCGCCACGGGATCGCCGTCCTTGATCAAAACGGGATTCATGTCCAGTTCGGCAATTTCGGGAAAATCGATCAGGAGTTGCGAAAGCCGGATGATCATTTCTTCGAGGCGCTCAATGTTTGCTGCGGGGCGGTTGCGATATCCTTTCAACAAGGCGTATGCTTTGGTTTCCTCCATCAGTCGCCGGGCCAGCAAGTGGTTCATGGGGGGAAGTCCCAGGGCGCGGTCTTTCAACACTTCCGTGTAAATGCCGCCCATGCCGAATAAAACCACCGGACCGAAATTGGAGTCCCGCTTGGCGCCCAGCAGAATTTCATAATCCGGGTTTGCAAAATAAGGCTGAAGGGTCACGCCTTCAATTCGGGCGTCGGATTGGTAATGGCGGGCCGACGATAGGATCTGGCGGTAGGCCTCGCCAACATCTGCCTCGCCGCGCAGGTCCAGACGAACCCCGCCGGCATCGGTTTTATGGGTGATGTCCGGTGAGTGCAGTTTCATGACCACCGGGTATCCCAATTCTCGGGCGATCCGCGCAGCTTGCGTCTCTGTCGTGGCGATTTGCGTCCTGATCATGGGCAGGCCGTAGGCCCTAAGGATCTCCCCGGCATCCGATTCCGACAAAAACCCCTGTGGCGGCGCATCGGTGATCAGCCGGCGGGCCTTTTTCTGATCAAACGCCATGTCCCCGGCTATTTTTGGTGGGACTTCCAACAGCATTTCGAGGTTCCTGGCATATTCGACCATATACAAAAACGCTCGAACTGCCCTTTCCGGTGTGTCATAGGTCGGGATTCCTGCGGCATTCAACACGTCCACGGCCTCTGCGATGCGTTTGCCGCCCATCCAGCAGGCGAAAACCGGGAACCGGCGTTCCTGGATCGCTGCGACCAGCGACTCGGCGACGGAAAGGGGGTTGGTAAGGGCCTGAGGGGCAAGGATAACCAGCACCCCGTCCAGGCTTTTCGAGTTGAAGCAGATCGCAAGGGCGCGGGCGAAGCGTTCCGCGGAGGCGTCGCCGAGGATGTCGATGGGGTTGTACCGGCTCCAGAAGGCCGGCAGGAAGGCATCGAAGGCCTGCAATGTTTGATCGTCAAGGGGCGCAGGCTCCTGACCATGGCGGGCGAGCGTGTCCGTCGCCATCACGCCCGGACCGCCGCCATTGGTGAGGATTGCCAGCCGGGGGCCTTGCGGCCGCGGTTGTTTGGCCATCAGCTCCGCGCAGTCGAAGAGTTCTTCGATGGTATCCACGCGTACGATGCCGGCACGCTTGAAGGCGGCGTCATAGACCGCATCCTCTCCGGCCATGGCACCTGTGTGGGAGGCGGCGGCCCTCGCACCGGCGGGACTTCTGCCGGATTTGAGCACGATGATGGGTTTGATCCGGGAAACGGACCGCGCGGCACTCATGAATTTGCGAAAATTCGTCAGGTTTTCGATGTACAATAGAATGCTTTTGGCTGAGGAATCATTGCCAAGAAAGTCGATCATGTCTCCGAAATCGACATCCAGCATGGAGCCGATGCTGACAAAATGGCTGAAGCCGATGTGTTCCTTCAAGGCCAGATCGAGAATTGCCGTGCAGATGGCGCCGCTCTGGGACACAAAGGCAAGGTTTCCGGCAATGGGCATTTCGGCGGCAAAGCTGGCGTTGAGATTCACCCCGGGCCGAATAATGCCCATGCAGTTCGGCCCCACGATACGAAGCCCGCCTTCATTGGCGATTCGCCATATCTTTTCCTCTATCTCCCTGCCTGCTTCACCGACCTCCTTGCCCCCCGCTGAAATGATAACGGCGCCACCAATCTTTTTTTCGACGCATGCACCGACGATATCGGGTACGCTATGCATCGGCGTGGCGATAACCGCCAGGTCCACGCCCGTCTCCAGGACGGAAACCGATTCGAAGCACGCCTGCCCGTGCATGGTTTGGTATTTGGGGTTGACCGGCAGCACGGTTCCGGAAAACCGGCCGTCGGCAAGGTTTTTCATCAACGCATTGCCGATGGTGCCCGCTTTTTCGCTGGCGCCCACCACCGCAACATGTCGCGGTCTAAAAATTCGATTTAGATTGTCCTGGCCCATCCGTAGCCTCGCTTTTTAAATGTAAATGGTGAATCGGGTATCTTTTTCTTTCTTGTGCAAACCGTGCCGTTTAAGCTTTGAGGATGATGCTCAACCGCATCAGATGAGCCTCGATTTTAACGCGGTCATGTGCGGAATCCACGCTGCGCGCCGCCAGTTCCGCAATCTGTTGCATCTGCTCGAAAAGCGCCCGCTGGCGGCGCGGGCCGGTTGCCAGGCCGGCAAGGATTTGAAGCGCTTCGAGTATCCGTAAGAAAATGGTGACATTGCCATTGGCGTTGCGTCGAATCTGGTCGAAAGCATCGCTTAGCAGGCTTTCAAAGGTCGGCCCCTTGGTGATCACGCGCAGTTCTCCCTCCTCGTAGCGGTGCGATGGAGGAATCGGCCGGGATGCCAGTCGTGCGAGAATCGCCGACAGATAATCCACACACATTACGGCCGTCGCTGTGTCGTTGATTCCGGGAGAGAGCGCTTTCAAAGCCATACCCACGATCTGCCGTATGCCGAAGGCTGAATCCTGTTTAACTGTGCGGTGACGGTCGATGGTGTATGCGGCCTGAAGGGTGGTGATGATCTCTTTTTCCGGTGGTTTCTCCAGAGCGAGCGAAGCGAGCGCGGCCCCCCGGACCACAAACTCGCCGATGGCGTGTTCCATCCGCACGATGGTCTTGTTCTTGCGTGCCAAACGCAGGAGTGCCGCGTTGTCCAAGCTTTGGATATACCCATTGCCCTTGGCCGGCACGGCCTTCCAGATATTCTCCGGCAAAGGGGGAGGTGTCGGATGCGCCTCATCGTCCTCAACCCATCCATCTCCGATTTTCTCCGGGAAAAGCCGGTCGATAACCAGCATGGTTTCGTCGGCTACCGGGCTACCGAGGCAATAATATTGGATGCCTGAATCGAAGCGGCGATATGATGAATGAAGAAAATGAGGACGCCGATGCCGCCCATCGCCAGCACGACGCTGAAAGACACGGCCAGGCGCGGCACGAATACGCCATCTTCGCCACCGCGGATGGTCCGTAACACGAGCAGGCAATAGGTAAAAATACCGGCAAAAACGCCAAGCACGACCTGTGTGACGCGGTCGCTCATGAAGTTCCTGAGGATGCGCGAAGTGTATTGACTCGAGGCCAGCGCCAAGGTCATCAGAACCATCGAAAACGTGACCCCCACCACAGTCATCATCGAGCCGGCAATCGTCGACAACATCCCGCGTGCGCCATCCGCACCCACGCCGAACAGGCGTGGCCAGCGGGCGAGCCATTGTTCGCTTCCGGTGAAATTTACGCCGATCAAAGCCACGGCCAGAACGATGCTGCCGGTCACAATCAGCGAAGGTAAAAACCAGAAGCTCGACCGCAGAATACTCCAGAGTTGTTTTAATCTATTCACGAATCGATATCCATTGCCGCTTTTGATTCGGCCTTGATCATCGTTTCGGCCATGCCAATCATACGAGTTTTACCAGGATGATGATTGTGGCCGTAAGTTGTTTGTCAGGAACCTTTGACGGCAAGGCTGTTTTCGACCGATTTCACATCCTTGATACTACGGGCAATTTCCATCGCCCTGTCGATACTTTGCTGGGAATCAACGACGCCGCTCAGCGTGACCACGGCGTTTGTCGTGATCACGTTGATCTGGAGCGATTTAAGCAGAGGGTCTCTAAAGATATCCGCCTTAACCTTGGCTGTGATAGCGGTATCATTCATGTACTCTCCGGTTTGTTCGGCTTTGTCGCCAATCGCTTCCTTGGCGCCTTCAATTTTTTCACCCATTTTTTCAACTGCTTGATCAACTTTTTTCCCTGTCTTCTCGGCCGTTCCCTTTTGTTCACAACCGGCTAAGGCGAGAAAAAAGGATAAGAGAACAACTATGATGAAACCTCTGTGCGATAGACTCATTTTCAATCTCCTTCCGTTGAGGATACCTATTTGACGATCAGATCATTCTTGACGGATGCGACCCCTTTGACGGTTCGTGCGATCTCGACTGCTTGGATGTCGATGCGCAGGCTACCAAGGCGGCGATAAACATGACCAGAACCAGATAACCAACAACCCCAAGTCTTTTTTTCATGCCAATCTCTCCCTTATTTTATATTTTAAAAAGCACGTCCTACCGGCGATTGTCCGAGGGATCACAACCGTCTTCGACCCTGAAGCACCTGGAAAAGGATCACAATGATAGCGATAACCAGCAGGGCGTGAATGACACCGCCAAACGTGGTGCCGGTCAACAGTCCCAGCGCCCACAAAACCAGTAGAATCACAAATATGGTCCAAAGCAGAGGATGTTCAAAATTTTGTGTCAGTAACCCCAGAAGTTGATATGTACACCTTCAAAGGAGACTGACATGAACAAAGAGAACGACGAATTTGATTTTCAAAAAGCCTTAAAAGCCTTCCAAGAGGGCCAACCCCTCACCGGCAAGGAAGGTATTCTGACGCCACTGATAAAGCGCCTGACGGAAGCGGCCCTTGAGGGTGAGATGGACTCACACCTCGGACGAGAGGTGGCGGCCAACAGGCGTAACGGCAAGAGCAAGAAGCGCATCAAATCCTTTAGCGGCAATTTCGAACTCAGCACGCCGCGTGACCGTTCAGGGACATTCTCTCCGCAGATTGTCAAAAAGCATCAAACGACCATCAACGACGAGATAGAGCAGAAGATCCTGGCCCTCTATGGTCACGGTATGAGCTATAAAGCCATATCCGCCCACATAGAGGAGATCTATGGCATTGAGATCTCAACAGGCACCCTGAGCGCCGTTACAGACAAAATCATTCATACGGTCAAGCAGTGGCAGGCCCGTCCCCTGGAGGCGGTCTATCCCATCGTTTGGATGGACGCCATCCACTATAAGATCCGTGAGAACGGCAAGGTTCAGAGCAAAGCGATATACACGATTCTCGGGGTAACCTTTGAAGGCCACAAAGAGGTTCTTGGACTCTACATATCAGAGAACGAGGGCGCCAATTTCTGGTTGCAAGTGCTAACAGACCTTTCCAATCGAGGGGTGAAAGATATCCTGATTGCCTGCGTTGATGGCCTAAAAGGCTTTCCGGAAGCCATCGAGTCGATCTTTCCAGCCACTGAGGTGCAACTATGCGTCGTGCACCAGATTCGAAACTCACTCAAATACGTTGCCTCCAAGAACCAGAAAGAGTTCATGGCAGACCTCAAGCGTGTATACAAAGCCACCAGCAAGGACCTGGCGGAATCGGAGCTGGACGCTCTTGAAGATAAGTGGAACGAGAAGTATCCGATTGTCATAAGGTCCTGGCGGAACAACTGGGAGCGGCTAAGTCAGTATTTTAAGTACCCAGAGGCCATTCGCAAGATCATCTATACGACCAACACCATCGAAGCGGTCCACCGTCAATTCAGGAAACTGACCAAAACCAAAGGGGCTTTTCCGAACCAGGACAGCCTACTGAAACTTTTATATATGGGCGTCCAAAACGCCAGCAAGAAATGGACGATGCCGATTCAAAACTGGTCCCTGACACTCTCCCAGCTCGCTATCTTTTTTGAAGGCCGGCTGGATAATGTGCTCGGACTCTGATAGTAAATGGATAAACCGACTGGCTGACACAGAATGTTGAACACTCCCGCTAAAGCCGGTTGAACCGGCGGTTTTGGAAAAAGGTCAAGACCGCCACAGTGGAACATGATGGCGACTCTATAATGTGCACGATTTCGAAAGCCGCATGCCATGCGTTTAACTTTTTCTATCTTGGCGTTGATCCCTTCAGCCAAGGCATTTGTGATGCGATGCTGTGCATACGTGACGATATTGTCGATATGAACCTTAACCGTCTTGGCCGCTTCTTTAATCGGTTCAAGTCGGCTGTGGGTTGCCCAGAAATACCAACGTTTAAAATACTGTCGCATTTCATCTTCACTGACTTTCGACCACATATGCCGAAGATTCTCCTTTATGCTCCAGGCGCGACCTGTTCTCAGATTCTTTTTTCGAAGCGATTCGAATTCTTCTTTACGCCAGTCGGGAATATTTTCTTTGCTCCACAACCACAGATACCTGGTCCCTTTAAGCGTTTCCTGGCCGGACTCCTTGAGTTGTCGGTGTTCGCCCTTTCTTACGCTGTCAACAGCATCCAAAACCTTTTTCATCACGTGAAAACGATCAAAAACTATCTTTTTCTCAGCATCGGGGACATGTGCCTTTGTCGCGGCTATAAACGGACTCCACATATCCATTGCCACGGCTTTTACCCCTTGGAGTTCGTCTTTGGTAAACTGTCGGTAATATTTCTCAAGGCTTTCCTGTCGGCGTTTATCCTCAACAAACTCAACCGTTCCGGCATCAATGTCATAGACAATCGTTTCATATTTATGGCCCCGGGCGTAAGATTTCTCATCAACGCCGATTCTTTCGGGCACCCGGTGCGGTTTCCTTTTGAGGCCTCTATCAACAGCGCGGGTCAGCGCGTTCCAACTCTGGTCCCAGCTGATTCCGCAGAGCCGGGCGGTGGCGTCCATACTACACTCCAGCGCCACCTTGATCACCTGGCTTTCAAATGCAAAGGTCATTTGCGAACCGTTTTCGCCAAACTGTGGGTCTATATGCATAACACCATGCTTCGGGCAGTTCACACGCGGCGGTCTTACATGGATATACGTCTGCATCTGGCAGGTGTCCAAATGGCGGTACACTCTTTCCGGCGCATGATCGTACATGCCGTAAAACTTTTCGCACTCCGGGCATCTGACGCGAATGCCCGGTTCATGGTCCACAAAAATATCAATCCGTTCCCGGTTTTCATCAACCTCAACCCTTTTTATAAACCAGGGGGGCGTCATGCCTAAAATCTTGGTAAAAAGCGCTTTTTCATCCATAAAAATATCCCGTGGGCCCAATTTTGATACAATATTCCGGAGAGTCAGCTCCGGGGGTTCCATAAAAAATCCCACGCAACTGACTCTCAGGGTGAATTGCCACGGATTTGATATAGTTCAACCACAACATGTTGTATAGACCCACTTGAAAGCCGGAAGCGCCAAAATTTAAATCCTTTTCAAATCGACCCCACCACCGCTGGTCGGTCTCATTGAATGCACCATCGACATCAATGCCGCATTCTCCGATGTCCGGATAAATATCTCTGATCTTACGGCAAGGTTCGTCTTTATAGATCATGATGATTATCCATCAATTTCCATTGCCCGAGCATACTTTCCGTCGCGAGCGAGACCATTTAAACGGCAACGTTTCAAGAAGATCTTCTGAGCGGCAGCCATATTGCTTTCCCGACCTTTCCAGGTTGCAAGCACCGGTGCCTGCAGCGCGCGCCCATAAGAGAAACTGACTTGCCACGGATGCGGGCCCATCATGTTGATGGCGTTCAGGTGGTCAGTGGCGTCTTCCGCGCTCTGCCCACCGGACAGGAAAACGATGCCAGGGACAGCCGCCGGCACGTAGCGGCGCATGCAACGAATCGTGGCCTCGGCAACCCGCTCCACGCTTGCCTGACGCGCGCATTTCATGCCGGCAATAACCATATTCGGCTTTAGCAACATACCCTCGAACAACACGCGGTGGGCATCAAGCTCGGTAAACACTGCATCGAGAACCCTGGATGTGACAATTTCGCAGCGTTCGATGTCGTGGGCGCTATCCATGAGTACTTCCGGTTCCACGATCGGCACGATATCCAATTCCTGGCAAAGCGCGGCGTAACGCGCCAATACGTGGGCATTCGCACGAATACCGAACGCGGTAGGAACATCGCGTTCGTTGATCTCAATAACCGCCCGCCACTTTGCAAACTTTGCTCCCATCTGTTTGTACGCGACGAGCCGCTCGCGCAGGCCGTCAAGCCCCTCGGCGATTTTTTCTTCAGCGTAACATGCCAGCGCTTTAGCACCTTTGTCCACTTTGATCCCTGGTAGAATCCCCCGGCTCGATAGCAGTTCGGCAAAAGGGGTACCCTCTCGAGTGCATTGGCGCAACGTTTCGTCGAAGAGAATCACACCACCGATATAGCGTTCAATCCCTTCGGTTGTAAAAAGGATTTCGCGGTACCGCCGGCGATTTTCTTCGGTGGACGCGACATTGATCGAATCGAAGCGCTTTTTGATCGTGGGATTGCTTTCGTCCGCCGCCAGCACACCATTCTGTTTCGCGACGATTGCTTTTGCTACAGAACTGAGTTTATCGTTGTTCATTCGAAACTCCTCTTCCCGTTTTGTTGCTTCATCCATAATGCTCCGCAAAACCAGCCAAAAGAGGCCGGGGCACGAGATATGAAGACCAATTATAGTGTTAGCCCCGGCCTTTTTGGTCTGCGCTAATGCGATTGTTCGTAAGCTTTCAATTCTCGTTTTTAAACCTGGCTTACTTTTTGGTTTCTTCCTTATTTCCTTTCTTTCCTCCAGTCATCGGCCCTTGACCAGGGCGGTTGCCCTTTCCCTTACCTTTACCATGACCGTCCTTGGGTCCCTGACCTTTTGGTC
Organism: Desulfobacterales bacterium; assembly: GCA_963678885.2. GTDB lineage: Bacteria > Desulfobacterota > Desulfobacteria > Desulfobacterales > JAFDDL01. The sequence goes on from CAXXFG010000005.1 coordinate 549,930, forward strand.
CGGTTCCATCTTTATTCGGCATATTAATCACCTCCTTTCTGCTGCGTCAGCGGTAAACGATCCCACCATCGATCATTGGTGCCTGTCCGGTCATATAGTCTGAATCCGGACCGGCCAGATACGACACGAAAGCGGCCACATCGTCCGGAGTCTCAGCCCGGCCCAGTGCAATCCCCTCCACGTACTTCTTGTATGTCGCCCCTTTCGGCACACCGGTCAGTTTCGCAAAGCGTTCGTCAATCTCAACCCACATATCAGTTCCGACAATGCCCGGGCAGTAGGCATTGACAGTGATGCCGTCGCTGGCATATTCGAGCGCTGCCGCCTGAGTCAGGCCGCGAATTGCGAACTTTGTGGCGGAATATACGCCAAGCATGGCAAAACCGTTGTGACCGGCAACCGACGACGCATTAATGATTTTACCCTTGTGTCCGCGCGCCTTGAATTTCTTGGCCGCAGCCTGGATTCCCCAGAGAACGCCCTCGATGTTTACTTTGAAAATAGTTTCCACTTCCTGCGGTGTGACTTCGGCCAGCGGCTGGACCTGAGCGATCCCGGCATTGTTAACCATGATGTCGAAGCCGCCCAGTTCCTTTTCGGTATGGTCAACTGCGGTATAGACTTGGTCGCGGCTTGTTACATCCGCGACGAAAACCGTGGCCCTGCGGCCTAAGGCTTGCACCTCTTTGGCGACGGCATCCATTTTTTCTTTCTTGAGATCGACAACAGCAATGTCCGCACCATCCTTCGCCAGCCTCAAGGCAATGGCCCGACCAATTCCCTGACCGGCACCCGTGATCAATGCAACTTTAGCTTTATTATTCATCTTTGTTCTCCTTCCAATCCGGATATTGCAGGTTTGGCGGAAATCAGGAAAGATGTTTTACCAAATCCCGCATGGCCTTCACAACATCAGGGCGTATTCTTCGTATTCCGAAAACTCACTGGGGCGCGATATAATACCGGCCATAAGTGCTCGTACTTGAGATAATGTCCGGCAATTTTTTGAACAACCAGGCAGATTGCTCATCGAGGCGCAATCCCTGCAAGGGCTCTTCGCGATATAACTGGTTTCAAAAACAAACTTGTTTTTATTTATGCTTCCAAATGCCATTTTATAACCCTCCATTCTTTCTAATCTAATGGTTCCTGGTAAATCCGGCGTCAAAGGGATACCCATGCGCATCAATTCTCCGCCTCCCTCAATGCTTCAAAGCCGGAGGTGACCTCGAACAGTTCCGCGTCGATGCCGCTCTGGCGCAGTCGGTGGAATGTTCTGTTGAGGTCCTCCAGCAGTTCGTCGATGTTTTTGTCGGCACGTTGCATCGCGGCCAGACGGCTCGCGTTCTCACTGGCGAGGGATTCGGCGCATGCCCTGAAAAGCGATACGAAAAGATATTCGCGGATGAGCGCACGCAGTGTCTCGGTCTTATCGCCCATGATCTCGGGCAAATTATTCGTCGGCCAGGGAAGCTCGGCGAGCTCGCGTCGCCAGTTTTCGTCCAGCGGCAGCAGCCGCTGACTGACGGGCGTGTAAACCGCTCCGGACACGGGGCGGTTGTAGAAGAGGTAAAGTTCGGCGACTTCACCCCGGTTGCGGAGCGCCTCGCTCTCCACGAGAATCTGCCCGACGAGCGGGGTGATGGCCTTGACGGAGTTCGGCACGGTGAATCGTCCCAAAAGCGGCAGGCTTGCGTCCGCCAGGCGCGCGTAAACGCGCTCTCCGACGGCCCAGACGTTGAATTCGTCCGCCGGACCCGCCAGCGCCTTTATCGCATAATCGGCCACCACGTCATTAAACTGGCCCACCAGCCCCTGATCTGAGCCGAACACGACCGCACCGGTCACCCTTTTATTTGCTGGTCTTGTCTCTCCGGTCATCAATGCGGATGAACCAGCGCCCCGGAAACAGACGCCCAACCCAAGCTCCACAGTACGATAGTAATTACCCAGCGCGCGCACCGATTGCTCGTATTGGCCGATACTGGAAGCGGCCAGAGCCTTCATCGTGCGAACGACCGATTGCAGATTTTCGGCACTGTCGATTTTCCGGCGCAGGCTCGCGGTGGTGTCGCTCATGACGGCTCCCCGGGTGACCCCTTGGGTTTATCCGGTTTTGTCTGAGACTTGGTTTCCGGTTTGGGTTGTTTTTGGGTTTCTTGTTCGGGTTCAGGCACGGATTTCGATTCGGCTTCGGGTGAAAACGCTTCGAGCGCCTGGCGGGCGTTTTTAATGATCGTTTCGCGATCCGCATCGCTCAACTGGTCGGCGATATCCAATCGCTTGCTCACCTCCGCCGGGATTTCCGCCGCCGCTTTGCGCACGGCCTGCTCGGCGTTGATCATCCGATCAAGCGGCACATCGTCGAATAGGCCCGCGGTCAACGCCAGCAGCACGGAAATTTGTGCGGGCATGGACACCGGGGCGAATTCCGGCTGTTTGAGGCATGCCCGAATGCGCCGCCCATGCGCGATGACCCTGCGGTTATCTTCATCCAGCCGGGCGCCGAACCGGGCAAAGGTCTCGAGTTCCTCAAATTGCGCGTAGGCGAGCTTGAGGTCGCCGGCCACCGCGCGGTAGGCGGCCCGTTGCGCCTTGCCGCCTACGCGTGAGACGGATTTGCCGACATCAACCGCGGGCAGCACGCCCAATTCGAACAAAGACGGCGAGAGGTAGATCTGCCCATCCGTGATGGAAATCAGATTGGTCGGAATGTAGGCGGAAATGTTCTGCGCTTCGGTTTCGATGATGGGCAGCGCGGTAAGCGAGCCGCCGCCCAGCTCCTTGCGCAAGTGCGTGGCGCGCTCGAGCAGCCGCGAGTGGATGTAAAAAATGTCGCCGGGAAATGCTTCGCGGCCGGGTGGACGGCGCAGTAACAGAGAAAGCTCGCGATAGGCGCGGGCATGATGGGTGAGGTCGTCGTAAACGATCAGCACATCACGGCCCGCTTTCATGAAAGACTCCGCAATGCTGGTGGCGGCATAAGGGGCGATGTAGGCCAGGCCCGGCGGGTCGTTGCCCTCGGTGACGACTACGACGGTGTACGCCATCGCGTCCTTTTGCCGGAAGGTGGCAACGGCTTTGGCGATGGCGGCACCTCGCTGGCCGATCGCGCAATAGACGCACAGGACGTCCTTACCGCGCTGATTCAGGATGGTGTCGATGGCGATGGCGGTCTTGCCCGTCTGCCGGTCGCCGAGGATCAGCTCTCGCTGACCGCGCCCGATGGGAATGAGCGCATCGATGACTTTAATTCCAGTCTGGAGCGGCACCGTGACGGGCGCCCGATCCATGATGGGCGCGGCCGGGCGTTCGATAGGCAGGCGCCGGCTTGCGGCCACCGGCCCAAAGCTGTCGAGGGGTCGACCGAGCGGGTCGATGACGCGTCCCAGCAACCCGTCGCCCACGGCCACGTCCATGACCCGGCCCGTGCGCCGGACTTCATCCCCCGTGTTGAGATGCCAGTATTCGCCGAGCAGCACGACCCCGATCTCTTCCGGGTCCACGTTGAATGCGATGCCGAACACATCGCCGGGAAACATCACCAATTCATCAAAGCCGACGTCGGGAAGGCCCGAGACACGGGCGATGCCCGTGGCAACGCCGGTAATCGTGCCCACCTCCCGCGCGGTCAGTTGCGGCATGAAGGTTTCGCGCCCTCGGCTGAGAACGGCGAATGCGCGGTCGAAGCCGTTTTGTAAGGAATCCGACGGGGCGCTCATTTTGCCTCCTCGGAAGCGGCAGGTTGCGTCCCGGACTTCGGCTGGAACCCGGCTTGCGTTTCAGGTGCAGCCCCGGGTTTGGTTTTGGACGGTTCTTGCAGCAGTTCGTTGACGCTCTTTTCCAGTGACGTCAGATAATCCGCAATGCTCCAGGCGACCTTTCGTCCGTTCGCAGTGAGTTCGATGCCGCTGATCACGTCCGGGGCGGTCTCGAAACGAACTTGGATTTGGGCCGAGAAGGTTTCGTCGAGCGCCTGTTGGATCGTGGCTCGCTGTCCAGACACCAGCTCAAAGGCGCTGCGCACGAGCACCGGATCGGACGATGTTTTCAGTATCCTGGCAAAACCTTCCTTTGCCTCACCGTCCAGTTCTCGCAAGCGGCGCCTGAACACCTCGCCGATGCGTTCTTCCAGACTCATCCCGGCCAGATCTGTCAGCGTCTTTCGCGCGATGGCAAAAACTTCCTCCCGGGTCCGGCGGGTTATTTCGTCATTCAGGCTCTGTTGTTCGCGTTCCATGGCATCCTGTCGTTTGGCGTGCAGAACCTCGGCCGCCTGTCGCGCCTCATCGAGAAGCCGCTGACGTTCGGCTTGCGCTTCCTGCCTTGCCTGGCTCATAAGGGCATCCCGCTGCTCATCGAACGCCTTGTTTTTGCGCTCGAACGCCTCGCTCTCTTTTTGAGCTTCGGCCTTTTTTGCGTCGGCGTCCGCAAGCTCCTTAACGATCCGCTGCTCCCGCGCGTCGATGGCGTCGAGGATGGGTTTGTAAAGAAAGCGCTTCATCAACCATACCAAAATGAGAAAGTTGAGCGCCTGGGCGACGATGGTGAACCAATCGATTAACATCGGTTTACTTTCCTGTGGTTTGGGCGATGATGTGGTTCCAGAACGGGTTGGCGAAAACGAGAATCATCGAGACCACAAAGCAGTAGATGGCCGTGGACTCGATCATCGCCAGGCCCACGAACAATGTCCGGGTGATGGTGGCGGAGGCGTCAGGCTGCTGGGCCAAAGAGCTCAGCGCGGTCGATACCGCGCGCCCTTCGCCCAGCGCAGGGCCGATGCAGCCGATGCCGGTGGTGAAACCGGCGGTGATAATGGATGCCACCGCGATAAAGGTCATGCTATCCATGGTATTGCTTCTCCTTTGTTGTCATGGTTCATGTTTCAATTTGCTCAGCTTCAGGCCTGAGTTTACGCACGTGCGTAGCAGCCGCGATGTAAACCGTGGCCAGGATAAAAAAGATGTAGGCTTGCACCATGCCGGTGAGCAAGCCGAGCGCCGTCATCACGATGGGAAAGATAAACGGCGTGATGGTCAGCAAAATTCCGATGATCATCGCTCCGCTCATCATGTTGCCGAACAGACGGACGGCCAAAGCCAGCGTGCGCGAAAGCTCGCTGATGATGTTAAACGGCAGCATGATGAACGTCGGTTGCACATAGGATTTGAGGTAGCCGATCCAGCCCCGTTCCAAGATGCCGAACAGCGGCACGGCCACAAACACGCACAGCGCAAGTGCTGCGGTGGTCGAGAGTGAGCCGGTCGGCGGCTCGTAGCCGGGAAAAACGGTGCACAGGGCGGCCAAGGCGACGAACAGAAAGAGCGTACCCAAAAAGGGGAGATATTTTTTCGGGTGGCGCAGGCCCACTTCTTCGATTTGTTTCTCGGTCAGGGTGACGACGATTTCAAGCAGATTCTGCCAGCGGGAACGCTTAAGGCCGGTGGTAAGTCTGCGGGTGATGAGTTTTGAACCGATGGCCAGTACTAGCATCAGTCCCCACGTGAACACAATGGTGGCGTTGAGCTTCAGAACGCCGTGTTGCCAGAAGATGATCTCATCGGGACTAAGGTGCATGACAGGCCTCCTTTGCTGAAGCGTTGCGGTGTTCGACCGGCGGCCGGGTGAGCCGCTTCACGATCAGGCGTGCCGACACAAATCCAAGGAGACACACCAGCAGCCGCTCCCAATGACCACCGGAAACAAAATAAAACCCAGCCAGGGCGATGCTCATCCGCAGCAGCAGACTGCCGAAGAACCAAAGCGCCGGCCGTTGGGATGAAACACCCTTGCGAACCGTCCACCAAAGGCCGCCGAAAAAAATCGCACCGAGCAAAACGCCCGTCACCAAAGCCGGCGCCAGACGCAACGTTTCATTCATCGTTATCCTCCTGTTCCTCCCGCATGGTCCTGTCTTCCCTGGTCACCCAATGCCAGGCATTCAAGCACCCGATCGCAAGGCCGACAACCAGCAGGGCCAGTGTCCAGGATCGTCCTTCCGGATAGCGCTGGTCCAGCCAGAGACCCAGCGCCGCACCCAGCAGCGTCGGAATCGCCACCGACCAGCCGACCAGCCCCATCATGCCCAGGCCGAACCAGACGGTTCGGTTGACATGGCGTTGCGCACGCAGTTTCCGCGTTGCCTTGGCGCCGACCTGCCGGCTGAGCGTCGGCTTCGGTTTAAAAGGTCTCTGCTTGGATTCGTCAGTCATGATGGAATTCCGCTAAGCGGCGGATAAAACCGCTTTCTATTTTCGCCAGCGCCGAGCGCACGCTCTGCTCCCGTTCGTCCAGGTTCAGAAACTCCTGCTCTACCGCATCGCGCAATTGGCCGAGGTCCGTTCCGGCGATGGCATTGCGCACGGAAACGAGCACGTCCAAGCCGGTCTTGATCAGCACCCCTTCATCCACGGCCAAGTAAACCTCGCCTTCGATTCCGTTTTCATAAATCAGAATCCCGGGCGCGAGCGCCGCGACGCAGTCGAGTCGGCGGGGCAGGATTCCGAATGAGCCCTCACGGGTCTCCGCAACGATGCGGGTCACGCCGGTTTTTTCGGCGAAAATTCGAAACGGCAGCAGAACCTTGAGATTCATTGGTCTTTCACTTTCCCCTTCGCTTCATCAATGGCCCCGATCATGTAAAGGGCACTCTCTGGGGCGTCTTTGAATTCATCGCGCAGGATGCGTTCACACCCGTTTAGCGCGTCTTCAAGGCTGACGAGCTTGCCTTTAAGACCGGTGAACTGCTCGGTCGTGAAAAAGGGCTGGGTGAGAAAACGCTCCAACCGGCGGGCGCGGGCGACCACGTTGCGATCCTCGGGCGAAAGCTGCTCAAGGCCGAGCATGGCGATGATGTCCTTGAGCTGCGTGTATTGGGCGAGCGTCCGCCGGATTTCCTGGGCCAAGCCGTAATGGCGTGCGCCGACGATGCCCGGCGTGGCCATTTTGGAACTGGACTGCAGCGGGTCGATGGCCGGGTAAAGCCCCTCGCTTGCCCGCTTGCGCGACAGCACGATGGAGGCGGAAAGATGCGAGAACGTATGCACCGCCGCCGGATCAGTAAAATCGTCCGCGGGCACATACACCGCCTGAATGGATGTGATGGCGCCGGTATCGGTGTTGGCGATGCGCTCCTCCAACCGGGACAGCTCGGTGCCCATGGTCGGCTGATAGCCTAGCCGAGACGGCATTTGCCCCATCAGGCCGGACACTTCCGAACCGGCCTGGATGAACCGGAAGATATTGTCGATGAGCAGCAGCACGTCGCGGTGCTCGTCATCCCGGAAATACTCGGCCATCGTCAGTGCCGCGTGGCCAACGCGAAACCGGCTGCCCGGCGGCTCGTTCATCTGCCCGAACACCATCACCATGTTCGACAGCACGCCGGCTGCCTTCATCTCGCGGTAAAGCTCTTCGCCTTCCCGGCAGCGCTCACCGATGCCGCAAAACAGACTGACCCCTTCGTGGTGGCCGATCATGTTGTGGATCATTTCAGTGAGCAGGACGGTTTTGCCGACACCCGCACCGCCGAACAGGCCCGCCTTGCCGCCGCGTTCCAGCGGTACGAGCACGTCAATGACCTTGATCCCCGTCTCGAAGACCTCGGATTGGGTGGAACGTCTTGCCAACGCCGGCGGGGCGCGATGGACGGAACGCCACTCCACGTTCGAAACTTCCCCTTCGCGGTCGAGCGCTTTTCCAAACACGTCGAACATTCGCGAGAGAATTTCCCTGCCGACCGGGGCCTTCAACGGCCCGCCCGTATCTTGAACCACCATGCCGCGGGCAAGGCCCTGGGTGGGTGTCAGCGCGATTCCACGCACGCGATGCGCATCGAGTTGCGCCAAAACCTCGATGGCAATTTCTCCATCTTTCGCGTGCAACAACGAATAGATGGGCGGCACATGTGCATCGAAGCGTACATCGACGACGCTGCCGCGCACCGAAAACACCTCGCCAGGATTTTTAGGACCGGTTTTATCGTTCATTTTCACTCTCGCTGATGCATATTATCCACCCGTTTCTCCTGCGCATCGTTTGAAGGTCCGCGCATTGATTAAAACTTGGCTTTCACTTTCTCGAATCCATGCTTTAAATTCATCCAGACGTTTTCCACGCCATCCTTAAGGTCTTCCCATCGATCATCGGCTGCCGCTTCAATTTCCGCCAGTTTGGCCTTGGCTTCGTCACGCTTCAGGCGGAGGGCGGCGACATGCTCTTTATGCTCACGCTTGGCTTCGGCATCCGCGTCGGTTTTTATGGTTTTTGCGGCCAGGTCCTCAATCTCGGCGTTCAACTTGTCAATCTGAGCCTTTCTTTTCTCGACATATTCATTTTTCGCGCTGTCTTTCGTACTCGTTTTCACGACGTTTCTCCTGTTTTGTTCGGGTTTGAGTTTGTACTGATTCCGGAGTCCGGGCGCGTCATTCGCTCGCACCGGGAATCCGTATTTCCACCTGGTGTTCCTTATGGTCGTCCACAAGCGCGATGGTTCGATCAGCTTGGTCGATGCCGTCGACGCTTACGTGCATCCCGCCGTCGTCGTCGGAAACCTGCGAGACAGCGATGTGGTAAAACGTCTCCCGGTAGCGGTAGTGCAGCTTGAACCCTTCCCAATCCGGCGGTAGGCAGGGGGCAAACCACAGCTTGTCTCCTTCACGTTCGAGACCGAGAAGGGATTCCACAATGAGCCGATACATCCAGGCGGCCGAGCCCGTGTACCAAGTCCAGCCTCCGCGGCCGGTGTGCGGCGGCACGGCGTAAACGTCGGCGGCGACCACGTAGGGTTCCACTTTATAGATGGCGGCTTTCTCGGCCGACCGGGCGTGGTTCACGGGGTTGATCATGGTGAAAAGCTCCCATGCGCGACGGCTGTCACCCAATGCGGCAAAGCCCATGGCCGCCCAGATCGCCGCATGGGTATACTGCCCCCCGTTTTCTCTCACGCCGGGGACGTATCCTTTGATGTACCCCGGGTTCAGGCTGGACGTGTCAAAGGGCGGGTCCAGAAGCTGGACCAGGGCGTTATCCCGGCAAACAAGATAGGTATCCACCGCCTCCATTGCCATCCGAGAATGTTCGGCCTCACCAATACCAGAAAGAACGGACCAGCTTTGGCAGATCGAATCGATCCGGCACTCGGGGCTCTTTGCCGAGCCGAGCCGGGTGCCATCATCAAAGAACGCTCGGAGGTACCATTCGCCGTCCCATCCGCTTTGTTCGATGCTTCGTCGCAGCTTGTCCACCTCGCCCTCGCATCGGTTGCTGAACGCCAAATCGTTGCGCAGCCGGGCAATCGCGGAGAACCGGATGAGTACGTCACACATGAAAAAAGCCAGCCACAGGCTCTCTCCTTTTCCTTCCCGGCCCACCATGTTCATTCCGTCGTTCCAGTCGCCCGAGCCGATGAGGGGAAGGCCGTGTTCGCCGAATTGGAAACTTTTCAGAATCGCACGGACGCAATGGTCGTAGAGGCTGCCGGTTTCCCCGGACCTGGCGGGAAGATCATAGTAGGCGTCTTCCTCCGGATTTATCGGGCGGCCCTTGATAAAGTGAATCGTTTCGTCCAGCACCCCCGTATCGCCGGTGGCAAGGACATATCTGCACGTTGCAAGAGGAAGCCAGAGCAGGTCATCGGAACAGTGGGTGCGCACGCCTCTGCCTGCCGGCGGGTGCCACCAATGCTGGACATCTCCTTCGATAAACTGGCGACCCGCGCAAAGAAGCAGGTGCGCCCGCGCGAGACGCGGCTCGGCATAGACGATGCTCATGGTATCTTGCAACTGGTCACGGAAACCGAAGGCCCCACCGGATTGGTAGAATCCGCTTCGCCCCCAGAGACGGCAGGCGATTGTCTGGTACAGAAGCCAGCCGTTGGCAAGGAGATTGAGGGACGGGTCGGGTGTATCCACCCGGACGGCATCGAGCGTATGACGCCAGTAGCGCCATACCGCTTCGAGCGTCTTTCTCGCCGCGGCGGAGTTGCGGAAGCGCTGCGCAAGATTTGCCGCGTCAGCGGCATCCCGCCCGGCGCCGAGGGTGAAGACGATCTCCCGTTCCTCTCCGTCCGTGAGTTCAAAGGCTGCCTGGATCGCCGCGCAGGGATCCAGTGCCGCCCCGACCCTTCCGGAAAGGCGTGACCGGGCCATGGCGGCGGGGCGGGCGAGGGTGCCGTTTCGCCCCAGGAACTCGGTTCGGTCGGCGCTGACCGTCCGGGTGGCGTGATCCACGTTGAAGAAGGCCACGCGGCCACCGAATTCGGCGTTGTAGGGGTTGTGCGCAAAGAGCGCGCCGCTTTGAGGGTCGATCTCCGTGAGGATGTGCATCACTGTTTTGGGCCGAACATCCCCCAGCACCCACTCCGCGTATCCGCTAACGGAAAGCCGCCGTGGGCGGCCGGAAAGGTTTCGCACCTTAAACACCACGAACTTGACCGGTGCGTCCATGGCCACGTACACCCAGGCCTCCGAGCTGACGCCGCGCTCCGTGTGTTCGAACACGGTGTAACCGAATCCGTGCCGAGTGACGTAGGGCGTGGCGCCCATGGCGGGATGCGGCATGGGGGACCAGAAATGTCCGCGGTCCTCGTCACGAAGGTAAAAAGCTTCTCCGCCGGAATCACAGACCGGATCATTTTGCCACGGCGTGAGGCGGAATTCATGGGCGTTCTCGCTCCAGGTATAGGCGGATCCGTTTTCCGAGACCACCGTTCCGAAATGTGGGTTGGCCAGCACATTGACCCATGGCGCGGGTGTCACCTGCCCGCCGCTGGTTGAAATGACGTACTCACGTCCGTCCGGGGTAAACCCTCCCATTCCGTTGTAAAAACTGAGATCCTCGCGGGGCAGGGCCGGGACCATGGTTGGAAGGGGGCGGTGGGTTCGGGTGGTCGCAAGGGCCGGGATTGACGGCTCTACAGGGCTGGGGCGGTTGATCTGCTCCGATAGCGTTCCCCGGTTGTCTTTAAGGATGGCCCGGGCCACTGCCTGGAACAGAATCCGGTCTTCTTCCGATATCTGGTCGACGTTTTTTACGAAAACACCGCCGGGTTGATCCGTTAGATTGGCCTCAATGCCGGCGGCGATGAGGCCCATGATCCGGTCGTACAGAACCTGCCGATAGCCGGCATGGTCCTCGTTCCAAATCACCAGGTCGACGGCCAGTCCCTTGAGGCGCCAATAGGCGTGGGCTTGGATGACCTGGCGCACCAGGGTGATATTCTTCATATCTTCTATCCGCACCAGTACGATCGGAAGATCGCCGGAGATGGAGTAGCCCCAGAGGCCGGATTGCCCCCGGCGGTTTTTCGCGAGGAGGCTGGCACCGGCGCGAAGCACGGGATTGGCGTATAGAACAGAGGCTGCCAGCCGTCCGAAGAGTTGTGCGTCGGCTTCCGTTGCATTGATTTGCCGGAGGAGTACCTGGCCGTGGGTCCATGCCAGCTCGAAAACACGGTCGGCGAGATACCGGTCTCTGTATTTTTCTACGAGACGCACGCATATTCCGCGGGTTTCAGCAGCCCCGGTGACGATGTTCACAAGGGCCGATGTTTCCGGATCAAGCGTGATTTGGCATCTTATGGCCACGATCGGATCGAGGACGGAGCCTTCGTTGCCGGAAAGGGGAGAGGGGTTGTTCATCGCTTCGGGAAAGGTCACCGTGTTTCCCCGGCCGATAAACCGCGACCGGTCGGTCTCGTAAGACATCTCACCCCTGTCCGCACTGTGCACCGACATGGAATGAAACATCCACGGCGGTTTTTCATCGTCGGATCGCGGCCTGCGGGTTGCCATGATCGCCCCTTCGGATCGGAGGACTTCGGTTTGGACGAAGAGATTGCTGAAAGCCGGGTGAAGTGCGTCGGCGGCCCCAGATGCCAGAACGACTTCCGCGTACGTGGTGACTTCCAGGGTTTTGCGAACTCTGGACCGGTTGGTGATGGTGGTCCGTCGCAGCTCGATATCATCCTCGGGTGAAACCGCGATCTCCGTATGGGTGTCGAAATTCTCGTCCCGGAGTCGGAACTCCGCCCGGCCTTCGGAGAAAATTGCTTCGTAGTGTTTGGATGCCTTCAGCGCCGGCTGGTGGGCCGTTGACCAAAAAACGCCGGTGGATGTGTCGCGGATATAGCAGAAGGCGCCCCAGGGATCGCAGGTGCTGTCTTCGCGCCACCGGGTTACGGAAAGATCCTTCCAGCGGCTGTACCCGCCGCCCGCGTTGGTAATCATTACATGGTATCGGCCGTTGGACAGAAGCTGTACCTCCGGCACGGGGGTGTTTGGGGTCGTGTAGACACGTACCGGCTTTTCCTCCGGGGGGTGAGACGTTGTGTGTGGTTCGGAAAGTCCCGCGGTTTGTGTGTAAAAGGTTGTTGTTTTCGGCAGGCGCTCGTGAAGCAGCAGCACGGTTGCCTGAAACATGGGATTCGACAAAAACCGGTGCTGCATGGGGCGGTCGCGCAGCAGATAGAGGAGCGCGAGTAGCGTCATCCCTTGATGGTGGGCCATAAAAGATCGCACCACGGCATTTGAGCGGCCGTGGGGCAGATGGATCGGGGTGTAGTCGATGGCGTCGTAAAAACCGTACCTGCCTTGAAACCCGAGAGAGGCCAGATCCTCCAGATTCCCGCAGGCCGCTTCGGGTGCCACCATGAGCGCCAATGCAGAAGCATAAGGGGCCACCACCAGGTCGTCGGACAGCCCGCGTTTGAGGCCCAGGCCCGGTACGCCGAATGCCTTATACTGGTAATTGAGACGGCTGTCGGTCATGTTGTAGCTGGATTCCGAAATCCCCCACGGAACCCCGCGTTTTTTTCCATAGTCGATCTGTCTTGCCACGGCGGTCTTGCAGGTCCGGTCGAGGAGCGTCCGCTCGTAGGTCGGCATGATCAGCAGCGGCATCAGGTATTCAAACATGGAACCGCTCCAGGAAAGGAGAATCGGCTCCCCACCGGAAGTGGTAAGGAGGCGCCCCAGAGCGAACCAGCTCTTTTGGGGAAGCTGTCCCTGCGCAATGCCGACGAAACAACTGATTCTTGCCTCCGAAGCCAGCAGATCATAATAACTGTTGTCTCTCCGGCTTTCGCCGACGTTGTAACCGATGGAGAGGAGGTGGCGTGTTTTGTCGTACAGAAATGCGTATTCCATGGCATCGGCAAGGTTTCCGAAACGGCGTGCAAGGCTTTCAAGAAGGGCGATTCTTTCTTTCGCACGGCGGCTTGACGTGATGATGAACCCCTTCAGGCGTTCAAGCTGCTCTTTCGCCAAAGGGGATATTGCCGCCCTTGAACTGTCCGCGATAAGGGGGAAAACCTCCTCATCGAGGGAGGCCAACTGGCGTAACGTGGGGATCTTTTGGAGATAAGGAAATGCAGTCGGGATCTGGGAAGGGGGGAGCGCCTGAACCCAGGGGGCAAGCGTGATCAACTCATGGACGACGTCCCGGCACTGTTCCATGAAGGACTGTGCCCAAAAAAAGGTTTCACTTTCGGGTCCAGCCGCGCTGCCGTGGACCATTTCCTTTGCAGACACGGACAGATCATCGAGACTTTGTCTCATGTTCCAAAGCGAGTCGCCCCGGGGGGAAGAACTCGCGGACGCCATGTCTGTTGTAAGTTGCACAATTTCCGCCGGGATTTGCTCTTCGGCGGCATCCAGGAGAACCATTGCCGTATCGGCAAGCCCCTCAAACAACCGTTTTCCCATGAGCGTTTCATCGGGGAGAGCCAGAAGTCCCGCTCGCAGGGTCAGAAGGCTTGCGGCCAGATTTCCGCTGTCCACGGATGACACATACATGGGCAGGAGCGGCTTGAGGGATTGTGTGTCGTACCAGTTGTAAAAGTGGCCGCGATGCCGGTCCAACGCCTCCATGGTTTCGACAGTTCTCGTGATGCGGTCAATAAGCCGGCCCACGGAGATGTAGCCGAAGTCGCAGGCCGACAAATCCGAGAGGAGTGACAGCCCCATGTTGGTGGGTGACGTACGGTGGGCCGTCACCGGAAGCGGCTCTTCCTGGTGATTGTCCGGGGGGAGAAAATGGTCTTCGGCACCGACAAAAGTTTCGAAAAAGGACCAGGTTTTTCTGGATAGCTTTCTCAGAAAAACGATCTGATCTTCGGTAAGTTTAGCTTCCCGGGGGCGGAGGGGCATGCTGATCCACCAGGTGATGAGGGGTGAGACGAACCAGAGAAGCAGAACCGGGATGGATGCCCAAAGGGATTCCTGCCTTGCATGAGAAAGATATCCCGCTGTGGCAATGGCAATGGCCGGCGCCATCCACATGCTCCGTAGAGACCCGAAAAGGTCGGTTCGACTTGTGCGCTCGACTTCTCCCGGTGGATTCCATTCGAGGAGTCCTTTTCCTGAAACTGACATGAGCCACAAGCTGCGTAGAATGGCGGTAGCGTTTGAAACGGCCTCATGCGGCAGACAGAGGAGTGTGAATACAGCCTGTGCGATACTTTTACACATAGAGCGTGCTGCGGCGGAGACATGCTTTCCCATGAGCGTATCGCCGGACTTTTTCAGAAATTCCATCAGGGAAGTAATAAAAAATGGAATCAGCACGATGGAAACGACCGTCACGGTAAAGAAGAATGGGGATGACGATACGGTCCAACCGAGCAAGAGAAGAAGGCACAATGCGATCGGCGAAAGACTACGCCGGAGGTTGTCGAATATTTTCCAACGCGATAAGGCGGAGAGCGGATTCTTTCGGAGGATCCTACCGGCGTTCGGCACACGCGGGAGGAGCCATTGCAGGACCTGCCAATCACCACGAATCCAGCGGCGGCGTCGGCTTGCGTCCACGCTGTAGCGCGATGGGTACGCTTCGTAAAACTGCACATCGCTGATGAGCCCAGAGCGGGCATGGCATCCTTCGATAAGATCGTGGCTTAAGATCAGGTTCTCCGGGAAGCGTCCTTTAAGTGCCGACTCGAATGCGTCCACATCATAAATTCCCTTGCCGATAAAGGATCCTTCGCCGAAAAGATCCTGGTATACATCGGAGACGACGCGGGTGTAAGGATCGATGCCAGCATCACTTCCCCACAGCTGGACGTACCGCGACCGGTTGGCGTTCGGAAGGGCTGCGGACACCCGCGGCTGGAGAATGCCGTATCCGGAGACGATCCGTCCCCTGCCCGCGTCGTAGCGGGGCCGGTTGAGGGGATGGGCCATCGCGCCGACGAGTTGCCATGCTGAATCCATCGGCAGCTGCGTGTCAGTGTCCAGGGTGATGACGTACTTCACGTTCGACAATATTTTTATGTCCCCGGCGATAAGAGAGAAACCGTTCCCAGATCCACCCCGAAGAAGGGAATTGAGCCCCGCCAGCTTTCCCCTCTTCCTTTCGTATCCCATCCATGTCCGTTCGCGCGGATTCCAGGAACGGGGTCGATGGAAAAGAAAAAAAATATCGCCTTGCCCCCTGTACGTTTCGTTCAATTTTTCTATTCGTTGCCGGGCCGCCGATACCATCGGCGTATCTTCTGGAAGCGTTTCCCCGCTGGCGTCATGGAAGTCCGTGAGAAGCCCGAACCGCAGATTTTCGTCCCGGTTCGCAAGGTACCGGACTTCCAGGTCATCCATGAGCCGTCCGATGTCCTCTTCGCCTGAAAGCATTGTTGGAACCACAACCAGCGTGGAAAATTCAGCGGGGATCCCTTCGGAAAAATCCATTCGCGGGAGTTGGTGGGGCACGACAAGACATGTCGCAAGGAGGTTGGCCAGAGCGATGGCGAGGTGGCTTGCGGCCGGAATGAAGAGAATGCAGAAGAACCAGAAAAGCGGGCCGTCCATGCCGCATGAACGGATCTGCGTTAACAGACCGGCGGCAAGGATTGCTGTAAAGAGAAAGATCGTGCCGAGATACAACGGCAAAGGAAACCTCCGACCGGCTCTTCGCAGTATGTCCATTGCGGTGGCATGCGTCCGCGCGCATCTTTCTAGTCGGTGGCGCCCAGAATCGATGAGATAGAAGCCCACATGGGATTTCCGTTCGTCATCCTTCCTTTCGACGGCGCCTTGTCGGGCCAGGCCAAGCGTTTCGAGGGCCACCTCCCTTTCGGAGAGGCGGCTCTTTTTGGCGATATTTTCAACGACGTGACGGTATCGATCACGGGTGGTAAAATCCATTCGGTCATGGATCCCGGCGGGGTCCTGCCGCAGGGTTTGCTCAACGGCGCTCAATGCCTCCACGAACCGGCGCCAGTCCATGGCGCCGAGGAAACGGAGGCTTCCGATGCTGTTGCTGATGGAAAGCTGATCGGCTGCCTGCTGCCGATTCTCCGATTGAACCAGTTGGTTTATGGTCAGGAAGGACTCCGAGAGTTGCTGTTCGATCCAGGTGAGTGGCAATGCAAGAGCGGCGCCGTGTCTCTCAAGGCGATGGGCAAGCTCTGCAACAAAAGAGCTGACCATGGGCGGGTGTGATCGCGCCATGTCGGCAACTGTAAGAATCAGACTCTTTGGGTCCTTTTCAGCTGTTTCTGAAAGCTTGTCCGCCCAATAAACGGCCCGGTTCCGGTTCGCCCTGTCAACGGCGATCCGTGCCGCAACCCGCCTGAGATTTTCGAGCAGCGCCAGACGCAGCATGATGGGAATCGCCCACAATTCGCCCAATTGCAACACCGTTACCGTCTGATAGGCCGCCACAAAGTTTTCGAGGCGTTCCGGATCCACGCGCCCGTCGCCGTGTGAAATCGTCTCCAGCGCAATATCGTACACGCGGGGAAGTCCCCGTGACGGGCCGATTTTCAGCTGCGGAAGTCCCTTGGCGTAGCCCTTCGGAAGAAGCCGTCTCGCCGTTCGAATCTGTTCATCGATCAGGTAAAAGTTGTCGAGCACCCATTCCCCGGCCGGAGCAATTCTGCGGCTTGCCTTGACGGCCCCAATCAGCATATCGCGGGCATCGAGAAGGATTTTTTCGTTCTCGGAAAGCCGGGTCAACAAACGCTCCGGGGCGCGCTTATCGTCCAGGCGGTGCATGCCCGCGAGGGTTCTCCCGTGTTCCACCATCTGAGCGGCGCTGAACAATTCCGCGCGCAGCGGCGGTTCTTCGGTGTCGCCCTTTTGTGAAAGGTCATCCTTCCAAAAAGGCTTCCAAAAATGGGCGCGTTTTTCGAAACCAGGAACGCCTTGGTGCGTCACGATGTGGATCTCCTTTCCAGCGCCTCACGCACCTTGTCGGCAAGTTCTTTCCTTGAGAACGGCTTCTTGATGAAGCACGTTTTATCGTTCAGTACGCCCCGGTGGGAAATTGCATCCGCTGTGTAGCCGGACATGAACAGGCGTTTGAGTTTCGGCCTGATCAACATCAGCCGTTCCGACAACTCCTGTCCGTTCATGCCGGGCATGACAACATCGGTGAGCAGCAGATGGATCTCGCCGGCATGCCTCTCGGCGATTTGTATGGCCGCGTCCGGTGTGCCGGCCGTCAATACTTTGTAGCCCAGCCATTTGAGCATGATTCTGACCAGGTTCACGATGGAAATCTCGTCCTCCACGACCAGGATGGTTTCGCCATGGCCCTTGGAGGGTTTTGACGGGTACACCTTGCTTTTTCGGACGGTGTCTCCCTCTCGGTATTGCAAGTAGATCCTGAAGATCGTGCCCACACCCGGTTCGCTGTAAACGTTGATGAACCCTTCGTTCTGTTTAACGATACCGTAGACGGTGGACAACCCGAGACCGGTACCGTCGCCTATTTTCTTGGTGGTGAAAAAGGGCTCAAAAACCATGCCCTGGGTCTCCTTGTCCATGCCGCAGCCGTCATCACTTAAAGCCAATAGAACGAAGTTCCCGGGGGTAAAGCCCGCATGGTCGTCGCAGTAGGTTTTGTCAAAAGTGACCATGTTTGTTTCGATGGTGATCTTGCCAACATCGGTGATGGCGTCCCGGGCGTTGACGCATAAATTGGCTAGAATCTGGTTGAGTTGGGAGGGGTCCATCCGGAGCGGCTTGATGCCTTCTCCCGGCAGGAACACCAGGCGGACATCCTCTCCGAGGAGCCGTCGCAACATCTTGAGCATCCCCTCGATGGTCTGGTTCAGATCGATTATCCGGGGCGCGATGGGTTGCTTCCGGGCAAAACCCAGCAATTGGCGGGTCACCTCCGAGGATCGTTTGGCGGCTTTGAAGATTTCTTGAAGATCGTCCTGAACCGGTTCGGCTCGTTTCGACTTTTCCAGGGCCAGTTCCGCATACCCGAGGATGACGCCGAGCATGTTGTTGTAATCGTGGGCGACCCCGCCGGCCAGGCGCCCTACCGATTCCATCTTTTGAGCCTGGCGGAATTGGGCCTCCAGGCAAAGCCTTTCGGTGATATCCTCGACCATCTCGATCACTGCGGTAATATCGCCGACGTCATTGAGGATCGGAGAGGATACGATACGGTAGTTGCGCATCACCCCTGCCCGGGATATTCGGATGGTGCCTTCATGGACCGCACCGTCACGCAGCGTCTTGACCGTCGGGCAACTCTCGCACGTCTCCTTGCGCGGCAGGTCGCCGAAGGACTGATAGCAGAGAGAACGCCTCCCGGGATCGACACCGGGGAACCACGCGCGCATTTGCCGGTTCAGTTCGAGAATCTCCATGGCTGGGCTGATGAGGAATACGCCGATGCCGATGTTGTCCAGAATATTACGGGACTTGGCCTCGCTTGCCACCAGCGCTTTCTCCGCGCTTTTGCGCGCCGTGATGTCGCGGATGTTGCACTGGATGACTTTTTGAAGGTCCACCATGTAGACGTTGCTGACGAACTCGACCTCGATGGGATGCCCGTCACGGGTCTCCAGCGGCAGATCATCGTATCGGATGTATTCATTATCCTGAAGGACTTTGAAGGCATCCTTGGATGCGGCGATGTCTTTGAAAACACCGAATTCCCATAGATATTGCCCGGCCATTTCGTCATAAGAAAAACCGAGCAACTTCAGCAGGAACGGATTGACATCAACCACCTTGCCCGTATCGGCTTCGAGAATCAGGATGCCGTCCTTGGCGGATTCGAAAAGGCGCCGATAGCGCTTTTCGGAATTCAGTAATGCTTTTGCGGTCAACATGTTTTTTGACAACTGCTCTTCAGGACGCGAATTGCCTTCCTTCGGTTCGAAGCTCTCCGAGCGGAGCTGTTTTTCGGTATTTTTAGATACCGGGTGTGTTGCCATAGTGTCTCGCTTGTTCATTGCCCCACGTCCAGCCCCGGAGGGATCAGCGGGCGCGATCTTTCATTGAGGTCGCTTGTAACCGGTATCAACTGTTTCAACCCACAGATGTGATGAATGTAAACCCGACGCCATGCGACGAAGTCGTATTCGCCGGGTTTTCCGCTTTCTTTCTTGTGCCGAATTTCATGGTATGTCTTCCCTTGATTGATGGTTTTCGCATATGTCCGAGAAAAGAGAACGAAGGTGCGTTTTAAAGCGGTGCCGCTTCTTGCAGTCACGGTTCAATCCTGATGTGGAATAAAAGACAAAGATCCCTGTTGGGAAACGAACTGCGTCTAAGGCGAATCGGCTCTTTTGGCTTCACCCGGCATCATGGTTTGCCGAATTCGGCGACAGCATTATTATAAGCGTCGGCCAAATTCGACAATGCGGCATCGACACCTGATTTCAAATCGTCCCATGCACTGGCACTGGAAGCACCCAGCTCCTTCATTTTTTCGGATACCGTGTCGCGTTTACGCTGCAATTCGGCCAGCTGCTGCTTTGCCTTCATTTTTGCATCACCGCCGAGCTTCTCTACGCTTTGCTGTAGTTGATCGATTTTTTCATCATACGCACCGAGTTTGGCTTCGGTCGCCTGCCGGAAGGCCTGGACCTGCTCCTGGGTGTAGGCCTTTGTGGCTTTATACGCCTCCTTGGTTTCCTGTTTGACTTCTTCCCGAGACACGCCTTCCGCCTCGTCTTGGGGCTTGTCCTTTTCCCCGCATCCAGCGACGGCCAACAAGGCAGCTATTGTCAGAATTGTTGAAAACCTCTTTACAAACATTTCTCTTTTCATTTTGAGGGGCTCCTTTCAGGCGGCATTAATTGCCAGTTGCGTTTTTCGCGGCAGATTGTTCGTCATGGGTGTTGTGTTGTCTCCTTTTGAAGCCGGCGTGCAGCAACCAGCCAAGAAAAATGCCGGCTGAAAGGATCAGGAACATCAACAGGGCCCCGGACATGGACAGCGTCCAGAACAAAAATCTAAGTTCCATCACCGCGACATTTTGAATGATGAAGACGACCGCCAGTCCGGCCAGAATCATGCCGAAGGTAAGTTTCGCATTCATATCCATCCTCCCATCGTTTGACATCCGTTCTTTTCGTCTTGTCTATGCGAAGTGCCGGATCAGGAAACAAATAATTTCAACTCCCGCATGGCCTTCGCTATTTCCTGAAACGCTTCGTGCATTCCTTCGGCCCCGGTCGATTTTTCGGAAGGGTTCTTCTCCGCGATTGTTTTCATAACTTTTGATTTTATTTTTTCAATTTTTTGCGCATGCACTTCAAGCTGCACCCGATGTTCTTCCTCCATTTTGGTGAAGACATTCGCGTTGATTCGTTGTACGAGTTCATCGGCTTCGGCCAGTAACCGTTTGAGATCCTTTTGCGCGTGATTCGTCGTCATGTTGTTTCTTTCCTAATGGTTTCCGCCCGTCACGGCATGGGCGTCAACTTGGCCCACGGGCGCCCCTCGCATTAACAAAGCGCCCTTGTCATTCGCGAACCAAATTACTTCTGAACGGATCTCGCCGCCACCGAATCCGATCGTGGCGACGGCGCCCATGAAACCTGCGCGTGGCTTGGATTCGCGTTTTTGATGTATTGATAGAAATCACTGTCCGTGGTCAGGATCAACACGGAGTTCGGATTCGCCTTTTCCTTGTAGCTTTCAAGGGTGCGTAAAAAGGCAAAAAATTCAGGATCTTTGTTATAAGCGTTGCCGTAAATGCGCGTGGCTTCGGCATCGGCCCGCCCTTGGATTTCTTGGACCCGGCGGTAAGCGGTGGAGCGGATCTGGCGCAATTCTTTTTCCATTGTCCCGAGTATCTCGGCGCTGCGTCCTTCGCCTTCGGAGCGGAACTGCGCGGCGATACGTTTGCGTTCGGAAATCATGCGTTCATAGACCTTTTTGCGGACACTTTCCACGTAGTCGAGACGCTTGATGCGCAAGTCCACCAGCTCGATGCCGTATTGCGGAATAATCCTCTGCGCTTCAGCGAGGATGGTCCGGGTGATTTCCTCACGGCCGCGGGCGATCTCCCTTTTAAGCTCCTCTTCGCGCTCTCTTGGGACTTCCTTCAGGGCCTCTTCCTCTGGCACTTCCCATGAGGCGCTGCGCACGAGCTCCACAAGTTCGCTGCTCGATACCTGGTCGCGCACCACTGAATCAAGAATATCGTTCAGGCGCGACTGGGCGCCCTCTTCGCTGGCGACATTCTCCAGGAATTTTTTCGCGTCGGCTATCCGCCACCTGGCGGTGGTGTCCACCCAGATAAACTCGCGCCCCTTGGTGGGAACCTGGTTCGGATCTCCGTCCCACACCAGCAGGCGTTTTTCAAATCTCCGGACTTCCTGCACGAAGGGCAGTTTCATGTGCAATCCCGCCTCGGTTACCGGATCCCCGACAGGACGGCCGAACTGTATCACGATGGCCTGCAGACCTTCTTCCAGCGTGTAGAGGCCACTAAAGAGAAAGATCGCGATAACCACAGCGCTTGCGATGGTTATTGCTTTTACGGCGTTATTCATTGTTGCCTCCCCTCTATCGGTGGTTGCGCGCCGGTTTCCAATGGCAGCCAGGGCACCATGGCCTTCTGGTCCCGGTCAACGATATAGAGTCCTTTCATTGTCGCCAGGAGACCGGTCATGGCCTCAAGGTACAGTCGCCTGCGCGTGACCTGCGGCGCTTTCTGGTACTGGTCCAGAATGGCCTCATAACGGGTGGCCTCGCCTTCGGAACGGTTGATGCGTTCAAGGGCATAGCCTTCTGCCTCACTGATGCTTTGCGTGGCAACGCCCCTGGCTTTTGGAATTTCCTGGTTGGCTTGTTCCTGGGCCCTATTGATGGTCCGCTCTTTGTCCTGGCGTGACTCGTTGACTTCGTTGAAGGCCGGCTTGACCGTGTCCGGCGGCGTAACGTCCTGGAGTTCGACCGTTACCAGGCGAACGCCGATTTCATAAGCCGACAGGATCGTCTGGATCTCGGCCTTGGCTTCACTAGCCACCGCCACCCGCCCGGTGGTCAGCACATCGCTGCCCAGACGGTTGCCCACCGCCCGGCGCATCACCGCTTCGGTGGTGTCGCGGATGGTTTTCGTTGTGTCGCGGACATGAAAAAGATAGCGGATCGGGTCTTCGATACGGTACTGGATGATCCACTGGACATCGATGACGTTCAAATCCCCCGTGAGCATCAGCGATTCGTCTTTATAGGCGTTGTGTGTGTCATAGCGTGTCTTTTCACCGGGAGTGGCGGACACCGTCCGAAAGCCAAACTCCTCTTTCAGCACCCGTGCCGTTGGCACCAGGCGGACCTTTTCGACGCCGTAGGGCAGCTTGAAATGCAGGCCCGGACCGGATGTGCGCATGACCTTTCCG
The DNA here is from genome assembly GCA_963678885.2 of Desulfobacterales bacterium. Classification (GTDB taxonomy): domain Bacteria; phylum Desulfobacterota; class Desulfobacteria; order Desulfobacterales; family JAFDDL01. The sequence continues at coordinate 572,524 of CAXXFG010000005.1, forward strand.
AAGCGTTGCACGATTGCTGTTTCTTCTGGTTGAACGGTGAACCATGCGGTCCACATGGCAACGACCACAACAACGGCGGCAAAGATGAGCGTCGGTCCGCCCTTGAAGCCTTTCAACCGTTGTCGGATTTTCTCCAGCATGTCTTCCAATGCCGGCGTGCCCCCATCGGTGGGGGGATTCCATTTCGTCATGATTGGCCTCCAAATTCAGTTGTCGATCGGTTTCCATCGATGCTGGTTTGTTCGTGGCGTGCGCCGGTATCCCGGCGCTTCTTGCTCAAACGAGGTGCCGTTCGCACACCCTTCGATAATGGTGACCGTAGATGGCCAGGGTGACCGCCAAAGGCAACAGCCGGGGCCTGCGTGATAGAGTCCACGTCAACAGCCGCCAGTATTGGAACCTTTCCTTTCCCAGAACGCCTAGCCGCAGGCCGGCACGCCAGAACGCGAGGATGCGCTGCCAATTGGCGGGAGTGGTCGCCACCGGCATCTTGAGTTCCTTTAAAATATGGCGGACCCGTTGGTAATATTGACGCGGCGAGTAGATTTGCTTCATGATGGTACGGTACCCGTCGACCAGTTTGTCCATTCCCATGGCTGGGATGATATTGGTGCGGCCATCCACATTGTCACCGGAAAATTCCTCAGATACGCGGTGCTCCAATGCGAGACGCTTGAACAACCGGGTGCCTGGAGGGGCCTGAAGCATTCCCACCATGGCCGACACAATCCCGCTTTGTTGGATGAAATCGATCTGGTGTTGGAAAATTGAAGGCGGATCACTGTCGAAGCCAACGATGAAACCGCCCATCACCTGCAATCCTGAGCGGTGTATTTTATTGACATCCTTGAGAAGGTCCCTGTTCTGGTTGTGTGTTTTGCAGCACTCGGTGAGGCTGGCTGCATCCGGCGTTTCGATGCCGATAAAGACGGAATCGAATCCGGCTTTGGACATCATGTCCATCAGCTCGGGGTCGTCCGCGAGGTTGATTGAAGCTTCCGTGAAAAATACGCATCCCTTTTTGCCCCTGCGCCATTTGATGAGGGCCGGAAGCAGTTGCTCCTTGAGGGAGTGTTTGTTACCGATAAAATTGTCGTCCACGAAAAAGATGTTGCCGCGCCAACCCGCCTGGTAAATAACGTCCAGTTCAGCGACCACCTGCTGCGGTGTTTTGGTGCGCGGTTTGTGTCCGAAAAGTGCCGTGATATTGCAAAACTCGCAGTTGAAGGGGCATCCCCTGGAATATTGTATATTCAAAGAGGCATAGCGGTTAATGGGCACAAGATCCCATAAGGGGACGGGAGACTTGTGGATATCGGGATACGCATCTGCATTGTAAATCTTTTTCGCACATCCGTTGTTCAAATCGGAAAGAAAAGCAGGCAGGGTGACTTCTGCTTCGTTCAAAACCAGATGATCCACCTGCTCAAAGGCGTTGGGCTGTGCCGTGAAAAGAGGCCCGCCGGCGACGATCTTCAAGCCCTTTGCCTTGCACCTGTCAATGACACGAACGGCCGACGCGCGCTGCACCGCCATCGCGCTGATGAAGGCCATGTCGGCCCATGCAAGATCGTCGTCGCCGAGGGCATTCACGTTCAGGTCAACAAGACGCATTTGAAAATGCTTCGGAAGCATGGCTGCAACCGTAATCAGGCCAAGCGGTGGGAAAGCCGCTTTTTTGCCGACGAAACGCAGCGCATACGAAAAAGACCAGAATGTGTCGGGGAATTTTGGGTAAATCAACAAAATGTTCATTTGGTAAGGCTCCTTTGCCCGTCGATGGGGGGGGCATTTGTTTTGTTTTTGGCCCGGATCAAGAGAATGGCATTCATTCCCTCTGAACCAGAAATCGTAAAGATCTGGGCATCCAAAGGTTCACATAATAGCGCTTTGGTCCCCAACAAAACGCTGAACCGATGAGACGCGATATACTGCTCCAGGTCTTTTCGGGTTTTCCAATCTCCCAGCAGGGTGAAGCGGTTTTTGTCCTCGATATCGCAAAACGCGCTGAAACTTAAGCAACCCGCCGACCTTGCCGTCGGTTCGATCATGGGCAGAAGGGTTTGCATGATTTCCATCTGCTTTTCCGGGATGACGTTCATGGTGATTTTAAACGCGATCATTACGTTAACCCCTCCAAAGAGCCGACAGGTTCAACAACCTCCCTGCTGCGAGTTCGGTGCGTTTTTTTGGCGTGGTGCAAACAACCTTCAACAGGGCGTGCAGCACGCCGATTGGGCCGAAAACCCCCGGCCTGGCTTTGGCGGTCTTAAGGGCAGGCATCGATGGCCGGCTCCGCCTCCAGGGCTTCACATCAGAAACAGCGTTTCTGGTGGGGCCCCCGCCATGTCTCCTTGAACGACCGCCGATAAAAAGGTTGCGGTGTCGCAACCAACGGTTAACAGATCAAGGTCTGCCGGTTTAAGCCGAAGCAAGTTCGGCATTCAACGAGGCCGCCTTTTCAAAATGGATACGTGCCAGTCCCACTAGCGAATCCATGAACTTTTCCTCTGGAACAAAGGACTTTACAATGTTCTGGATTTGGGACTTTGCATATCCGGCTTCTTCTGTATTCGGATGATCGGCAATGATGTCCGCATAAAGCGTGAAAGCTTTATGCGTATCCTTTGTCGTGTACTGGGCAGCATAAGCCGTCGTATATTTCTGGCGGGCTTCTGTGGACAATCTGCTTTCGCTCATGATTAAATCTCCTATTTCTTCTGTTGACAGCTGCATCGCTTGGGTGGGGTTTCACGCCAAGAGGGAAACCGAGGTGCGCATGTGATATTTTGAAGCGCAAGCTTCATGCCAGATCCGACCCATGCGGCGTTTCAGCGGCATTATGCTGGATTATCGGGAGAAGAGGCCTGAAGAATACGCGCGGGGTTGCACAAGGTAACCGTGTATGCCGGGGTCATATGCGACCACCGGCCATATATGACCCCTTCGAAACCGCCATTTTTGCCAACTGCGTCAGCTTGCGGAAGAATTTTGCGCGCACCTGAAAGCAGGGGATGGGGCCGACGCCATTTGGCGGACCAACGGGATATTGCCGGTGTGTTTCGGGATCTGCCTTCTGGCGCCCGTTTTGCTGGAGGACACGGAGCCTTAATGCAACCACGTCTGAAAGCCGATAAAACCGCGTAAGTTATTTCAGATAACACAGATCCAAACAGCAGGTAACCTGTTTTATTCAGAGGACTTAGAGAAATGCAATTCTCTGATTTTTCCCAAACAGAGAACGGACGTGAGTTCGACTCATTCAGCCATGCCCAACGTAACACATCAAAACCATATCCGATCAGCGTGGCAGCTCGGTGCCTTCATTCATAATCCGGATGTATTCCACATAGGAATAGAGGCGGTTTCTCTTCTGCCCGGTCACTTCTTTAACAATGCCAAGCTGCTCCAGTTCACGAAGGCACGCATTGACGGTTGCCGGTGAAAGCTGCGTCTTCTCCTGTATCCAATTGGGCGAGGCCATCGGTCGTTCCAACATCGCTTTGTGAATCAGGTGGGCCGATCCGGAGATGCGCTTCAGACCATTGATACGCTGACCATCCTCGGCAGAAAGCTTCATCAACTGCTGCGCGGTATCCACCGCCTGAGTTGCGGTGTGAATGACCGCATCGGCAAAAAAATGCAGCCATGCTTCCCAGTCACCAGTCAAGCGGACCTCATTCAACAGCTCATAGTACCGCTGCCGATGAGTCTTGAAATATAAACTCAGGTAGAGCATCGGTTCCTTCAGTACCTTCTCGGAACAAAGCAGCAAGGTAATGATCAGACGGCCAAGACGACCGTTACCATCGAGAAATGGGTGGATCGTTTCAAATTGAACATGCGCTAACGCCGCTTTGATCAGAACCGAGGTCTTTTCCGGCTGGTCGTGTAAAAAGAGCTCCAGCTTGCCCATGCATTCTCGAACATTTTCCGGGGGCGGAGGAACGAACGCCGCCGTACCGGGGCGACTGCCACCAATCCAGTTCTGGCTTCTGCGAAACTCTCCCGGATCGCACACCTTGCCACGCCCCTTTGAGAGCAGCACGCTGTGAATCTCTTTCAGCAAGCGAAGCGAAAGTGGGAAATCCTCATTCAACCGGTTCAAGCCATGGTTCAACGCCGCCACATAATTACTGACCTCCTGAACATCATCCAGTGGAACACCCGGTTGATGCTCAAACTCAAACAGCAGCAGATCAGAAAGGGAGGACTGAGTTCCCTCGATCATTGAGGACAGAACCGCCTCTTTACGCACATACATATAAAGGAAGAGAGATGTATCCGGCAATAATACCGAGACGCTGTCCAAGCGACCAAGAGCCAGCAGGGCCTGATCAAACTTATCCCGGAGCTCTGATGACCATTCAATTGGTGGTGCAGGTGGCAATGGTGCCGGAACAAAGGCTTGGGCCTTTTCTCCGACAGTTGAAATGGTTATGTAATGGCCTTGTAGATCCCGGTTCATACTCTTATTTCACTTTTTGAATTAACAGGTTTTTTTATTTTAACTTATTGTTTAAAGTAAAATAACGCCATGGCGCAAAATTGTCAAGGCCGTGTTCGGGAATGCTCTTCAGACTCGGGTTGAAGAAAGATGAACATCCTCTAGGCTGTGCAGACTTGCCGTTTTTTTGGAAAAGGAAATATGTGTTAACTTCGTTTCCCGAGCCATCAGGACCAAAATTGCCAAAATCGGGTGTCTGGCGGTGTCATGGGTGGGGAAATTGGCATTTTTAACCCTTCCCAAGCGTTTCTCCAGACTTGAGTTTTTGAACGGGTGGTCGGCCAATGTCGTTTGATGTGTTGAAAACTCACGTCCGGCCGGAGCCACACCCGCAACTCCTTTATCTGCCTTACATTACCGCGCCGCTGTCCCGGCTCCTTTAAAATCTGAGCGGGAAATCGACATTTATTCAGTTTCTTTTCAGCGCGCCGCAGACTTATTCGTTCGGGAGTAGCACAAGCACCCGATTCTCTAACTCAAGTCTGATTGCTGAAAATCCGCAACACCCAGTAAACAAAGGCTTTTTATCGCACCCGTATTTTTATCAATTCAGGGAATCGGGGAAATGGAAATTAACTTTATATGTCGATTTCCCGGACTCCCGGACGGAGCATGAGTTGTGTTACTAATGAGTGCATAACTGAATAGACATTTTTCTTCCATTATGCTATAGATTTTGTCCATGAAAACAACAGACGGAAGAAAAATAGACCCTAAAGCAATGGAAGAAATTAGAGCACGAGCTGTTGAACGTGTTCAAGCCGGGGAAAGCCCAGAGGTTGTCATCAAAACACTGGGGTTCTCCCGTGCATGTATTTATAATTGGCTTGCCAGATACCGCACCGGTGGATGGCATGGCCTGCGCACAGGCCATCGAAGCGGGCGCCCCAACAAGCTTGCCGGCCCACAGATGCAATGGGTATATCGAACCGTTAAAGATAAAGATCCGAGGCAGTTGAAATTTGCATTTGCTTTGTGGACCCGCGCCATGGTGGCTGATGTCATAAAAAAACAGTTTGGGATCAAACTCAGTGTGACGTCTGTTGGTCGATTGCTTACCCAATTGGGACTTTCCTGCCAAAAGCCATTGTATCGCGCGTATCAGCGGAATCCGGAATTGGTTGAAAAGTGGAAACAAGAGGAATTCCCCCAAATACAGAAGCGAGCGAAAAAAGAAGGAGCGACCATATATTTCCAAGATGAGTCTGGAATCAGATCGGATTTTCACGCTGGAACCACTTGGGCTCCCAAGGGGAAAACGCCGATAATAGAAGCCACTGGTGCCCGGTTTGGCTTGAACATGGTCGGGGCCATTACACCGAAGGGCCAAATGCATTTCATGATAGTTGAAGGAAATGTCGATTCCTCCAAAATTATTGAGTTTTTGAAACGTCTTATGCATGGTCATAGCAATAAGGTTTTCTTGATTTGGGACGGTCACCCAATACACAAGTCAAAAGCTGTTAAAATGTGCATAGCCGCGTTTGATGGCCGTTTAGAGACATTTTTACTACCATCTTATTCTCCTGACCTGAACCCGATTGAACAGCTGTGGCACCATACAAAGACAAACGGTGTGGGCCGACAACCAGTAACGGGACCGGATCAACTTAAACAATGTGTAATTAACAAGTTACGCAGCCTACAGAAGTTGCCAAGGATAATTTCAGCTCTATTTAGGCACCCTGACTGTACTTACATTGTAAACGATTTGTGTCTATAGATTTATGAACTCCTTAGTAACACTACGAACTAAAGAATCGGAGGACACGGAGCATTACCCCAATTCGTTCTCCAAACCAAAACACATCCGCAAATCCAGCAGATTCAACGCCTTACCACACATCAAATCCCTTCAGACTGCCGGACACCGAGAGAAATTTAATTCTCTACATTTTCCCGAAACAGAGAACGGACGTGGGTTCGATTCCCGTTCGGATGCCTCCTGTAAACACTCCGCAAACCCGAGTCTGAAAGTGGCCATGTCACAAAGAATGTCGTGAACCTGTCGCAAACTTTGTCGCGAAGTTGTCGCAAACATTCAGGCCAGTTTATTTATCCTCCAGTCAGGCCTGTTTCCATAACCTTGAACTATTAAGCCGTTCTTAACAGTTGCTCTTTGCTCTATATCGTTTTTACCATTCACGGCAGTTATCCGGAATTTCCGGATAACTGAATCTTTCTCGAGTATGCTGTCAGAAAATACCTTCTTCATTCAACACCTCCCCAGTTTTGATACCTGTCCCGGGACCAGCGGAGGTATTTCATCAGCTCCCAGTTCACCGATTCGGTATCAAACCGCTCGCTGTCAAAGTCGCCTCCAGACCATTCCATGTAACTCTCATGCTCTTCATGGCTCGGGTCCTGCAGGGCTTTGCAAAATTCAAAATATCCGGGTACGCCGCCCACATCTTCAGGTGGACAGGCCCGTTCACCTCCAAGGCAGGCGAGCTCCGTTCTTAGTCCCGAACTAACATAACGGCTTTCCTCGAAAACAAGCTCATGTTCCCAACTGTCCCCGAAATCATACAGATAACTGAAGGTGCGGCCTTTCTGTTTGATCAGATCTCCAAGACGGTATCTACCGCAGACCAGTCCGTCTTCTTTCGATTCGGGGTATTCCGTGTAGCGTTTATTCCCGATGGTAAATTCGTGCAGATGGCTGTCGGTCCAACCCATGACAATCTGGATGACATCGTGCAGCCGGTCCAGCGTGATGCTGGCGGGCACTACAAAACGCCGCCAGATCGCCGGTTCGATGTCAAGAAGCTGTATTCTCAGAAGATAAAGTCGTTCATTCATTTTGTGTATGCTCCCCCAGATATTTTTCAAACCTGCGGCACATGCGTTCGAAGGCTTTTAATTCGGCATCGCTCATCTGGTCGTAATGATCGGGCAGAATACCGTCATCAGCCACCGATTCGCGCAGCTTCTCCAGCAGATCGGCCCGATACTCCTCGTAAAGGGAAACCTCGCGGATGATGGTTCCGCCAAGCAGCCAGAGGTTGTCACGATACTGGGCGAAGATCTTTCGGGATAATCCCTCGGCATAAAGCGCCTGCAGAAAACCGGCAAACCAGGGCAACAGCTTCTTGCCGCAGGCGAGATCTTCCGCAACGCCCATCCAACTCCTCGGCCACCTGTCGAAATCTGGTGTCCAGGTGCGAAAACTCTCCTCTTCATTGTTCCTGTCGACGCTCATTTGTCTCGCCATAATCCCGCTTTGACCAGACGCTGCACGAGGGCGCGGCGGCGCGAGTGTTCGGCCATGAACTTCTGAAATTCCTTTTGGAACACTGCCAAGGTGGAATGCTGGTTGTAGGCATCGCGCAGATCGATCAGTTGTCGACATGCTGCGTCATAAGCATGTGCGTGGCCCTTATTGGCGTCTTCATGGGCCGATTTCCAGGCCCGGGGGAAATCCGCTGCTAGTTTGGCAAGCCAAACATTCCGTTGCCTCTTGCGCTCGGCCTCGACCTGGCGACGGGTCTTAGCCTCCTCGATCAGCCGCAGGCCTTTGGCCTGCTCGGCCAACTGCCACAATTCCGCTACGGAGCGACGTACTCTCTTGGTCGGCGCAGACTGCTCCCGCCAGGCGGCATGCCGTCGTTTCAAAGACCTTTCGGCGCCAGCACCCTGCCCGTCCAGCATCTGCCGAAGGTAACCCCTGACTTCGTTCCTCGGAAGTTTGTCGAGCCAGGCATCGAGCGCCGCGTCATCCACTACGTCTGTTTGATTTGTTTGACTCCCGCTGCCCACCCCGGCCAGCAAATCGATGTCGACTTCGAGAAATTCCGCCAGCGCCAGCTGCGCCGCCGTCAGCTTATGCAGCCCGTGTATCGCCAAAGGTTCCAGGTCATCCGGGTCGGTTTCCTCGGTTGTCACGGCACGCAACCAGCCGATATACAGACTTCGCAGATCGCCCCGCAGCAGCTCCTCACGCACAGGAGCAAGAAGGGTCATCAAGCCGGACCCTTCATCAACATAGCTGAAGCGGTCGTAGTTCTCAGTCTCACCGAGGGACCAGGTCAACAGCCAGTGCTCCGGCAACTTCTCAAATTCCAGATGCGGGCTGGTACAAAAGGCCTTGAGCGTCTTCTGGTCGATGGCCTCTTTGGGCAGACGCACCATGAAGATGGCATCACCCCAATTGGCGAGAAACACATGGGCATCGAAATGCCGCCGCATGAAATCGCGTGGATCGGCCTTCAATCCGCCCCAGCTGTATTCGTTGATGAAACTGACCGGGTGATTTGCGCCCGGGTGGAAATGCCCCGCAGGTGGTCCATCTCCCGAGCCGTCAAAGGGCGGTCGATGGCGAGAAACTCAAGATATTGGTATTCACTCACGGCAATGCCTCACGCAGTTTTTGTGGCCAGAAAGGCGGAGTCGTCAGCCAGATGCAGATAAATGCGGCCGTTCAGCTCGCCGTTTTCATTGACTGCCCAACCCCGACCGCAAACCGGATCGTTTTCATCTTGTCCGGACCAGGAAAAATCGAAACGTAGCGCATTACCGCATTGCTCTACCCGGCCATCCATAACCCCGGAGACCAGACCGAACTGAAACCGTCCGGTGCCATCCGAGTCGATGCGGATGTACCCAGGCACCTCCATGTCGACATAATCCTGATCCCAGACCTCCATCTCGACGATGCGCCATTTTCCGACGAACTGTTTCATCTGCTTCATATGTTTCCCTTCAAGAATCTCTCTTTTGTCGCCCCGAGTAATCCATGGCCCGATTGTCACAAGCCATGTCGCGAGTTTGTGCAAGTTATCCGCCGCCGTGCTGGGCCATCACCTGGCGGCCCTTGTCGGTCAGGCGGTATTTCTGTTTGCTGCTGCGCGGTTTGTCGGGGATGGTCATTTCAATCAGACCGATATCCAGAGCCGGGAGCAGATAGGCTTTGCGAAAATGTTCATCGTCTTTCAGTCCGAGCGCCTCTTTGAGCTGTTGCCGGGTCATCTCTCCGGCAAGAATTGAGAGCAGTCGAACTTCCGGGGTGACTTCTTGGGTGACTTCCGGGGTCGAGCTGGTCACCGTATCCAGAATCATCCGCAGCATGAAGGCGATGAACGGAGCGGAATCGGTCTTTTGGGTGCTTTCCTGAATAGCTTGGTAGTACTCGGCCTGGTGCTCGAAGATCAGGCTTTCCACCGGGATGTCGGCGAACAGGGAATTCCAGCAGGCCAAGATCAGGCTCTGCCACAGCCTCCCCACGCGGCCGTTGCCGTCAGCGAAGGGGTGGATGAATTCGAATTCGTAGTGAAAGACCGAACTGGCAATCAGCGGATGGGCGTCGGTGGCGGTCAGCCAGCCGAACAGGTCGGCCATCAGATGCGGCACCCGGTCGGCGGGCGGGGCCATGTGGATCACCTGCTGGCCCGCCATGACTCCCACGCCGCCATGCCGATACAGCCCTGCCTCGTCGATCAGGCCGGACATCAGAATCCGGTGCGCCTCAAGCAGGTCCTTTTCGGACCCTGGCTTCCAGTTGTCGAACCGGTCGTATGCGGCCAGGGCGTTCTTTACCTCCTGCACCTCGCGGGGCGGAGCGATGACCCGCTTGCCCTCCAGAATTGCGGTGATCTGTGCCTCGCTCAGGGTATTGCCCTCGATGGCCAGCGAACCGCGAATGGTGCGGATGCGATTAATGCGCCGCAGCCGCAATGCTCTCGCCTGATCGGTAAGCACGGTCAGCCGCCCGATGGCCTCGCTGATCGCGGCGACCCGGTTCAGGATCGCCGGGGTGATGGTGTAGGGTGGCTGGTAGGTGGATTTCCTCATGCCGCACCTTCCCTGGTTCGAGCGTTTCTGGATTGACCATGGTGTGTTGAATTCATTTCAATCTGCATATGGCCCGAGGAACCTTTCTCCATTGAAATGAATTAAATGGGATGGAGCATCAGCTACCCAGACTTCCGTTTCCCAGGCGATTTCCCCAAGATACCGGCCCATAAGGGAACGGTTCGGAAAGGCGGTGACGTATACAAGGCCCGCTTTGGAATTGGCGAAAAGCTGTGACAGTTCCGCATGCCTTTTGCCGTCCACAGGGCCGTGGCTGGTAACGGATTCGACGAGTAACAGCCATTTTCTTTTCGGGCAGAACAGAACGACATCAGGCATTTTCCCGTGAGAATCGACACTGACGCCGAGATCGGAAAGCAAAGGCGCATCGAAATATCCCCATTTGTCACCGGTATCGCCCGCATAGATCAGCACACCGCCAGGAACGAATCGAGGTCCAAACTCCTCAATGATGTCTCGTATCAGTTCGCTGTGCTCGCCGGGACTCAGGGTGATCTCCTTGCCCTTGGCGATTTTTACGGGAACCCGATTCTGCTCCCGTTCCATTGCGTAACGCGCTGCAAGGGTCTCTCGGTCGGCAAGGTAGGAAGTCAGGTTGTCATGCCACGCCGAAGTGCCGAAGGAACGTAGCAACTCCAGAACTGTATCTTCAATCTGGTAAACGGCCCTGGGGCTGTTTACAGGCCGGTCGGGTTTATCTGGATTGTAGAGTGCGATTCCTGCATCCACGAACTGATGCATGGTTTGCCGCCTGACGGTTTCCCGAGTATTTGGGGCGTAGTCCTTTTGATAGTGCTCACGCGCCCAATCCATGATGGGTGTTATCCCCATCAGCGGCTTTTCAGACGCCTTCCACTTCTTGCCGGGTGTGAGATTCAGCAAGGCAAGAAGACAGAGCGCGGAACGTTCGTTTTGCTGCGCCCTCGGCATTCCAAGAGCTGCAAGGATATTGATCGCGTCACTGATGTGCTTATAGTTGTTAGCCTGGTTCATTCCGCAATTCTCTCCATTTCTTCGTCGATCATTTCTTGAGTCAAATCCCCTTGCTTGATCGCCCATTTTCCTAGTTCAATGAGGGTCTTGCGGCTCGGGTACTTCATAAGTTTAAGATCGGTTGCATTGACTTGTGTATGGCCGCTGAACCGCCGGAAGTTGTCATCAACAGCCGTCGAATTGAGAAAGACGGCAAGCCCTTTTGCAAGAGTCTCCGTTAGCGGCTCCTTATTGCTGTGGAAAACATTGAGGTGATTTTCCAAACCAATTTTCTCCGGTTCACCAAACACAGCAGGGTCAACGACGCTCGCCACAATTCTCCGACGCTCTTCCTTTGAGGAAAAACGGCGCACCACGGTATAAAAGCCATTCGGATAAAGCCATTTTTGCGTTTCCTTGTTGCACAGAATCGCGTTGGGCTTTTTCCCTCCTTCTATCGGCCATTGCATGGACTGCCCCTTGAAATGACATGGGTACAGCAACGGCACTGTTCCGGCTTCAGGCATGGCTTTCAACTGATCCTTCATGCGAAAATCCACGACAGGGCCGGTTGAAATCTGTATCCTGAGTTGCGAAAGCGAGTGGTTAAATGCTTTCGCATCGTCTAGAAAATCAGCTTCCGGTGTCGCCGGAATATGAATAAAAAGTTCTTTGTCATCCTCGCGGACAATTTCCCTGAATTGATAATCAGAAATGGTTGTGTCGGAGAATGTATCGTCGGTAGAAGTCGAGACAGTGACACCGTTCTGCAATCCGCCTTTTTCAAGCGCTAGAATGATATTTTCCTGAAGAACCTTGTCTTCTTTAAACGCCTTGTTCCTGGAGCCGAACAGATGAATGCGCCGTACAGCGGCATGTTTCAGCATAAACTCCCGGAAAGGACGATAGTACGGACCATTGCAAAAACTCCTGGGAATGATTGCAACCAGATATCCGCCTTTTTCCAGTAACAGCAAGGACAAGGCAACGAAAGCCGAATACAGATTAACCGTTTCAATTCCGGCGGTACGAAGACATGCCCGGTGGCGTGACGCACTGGAAAATTTTTTATAGGGTGGATTCATAATGCAGCGCGTGTACTTATCCACCTTTTCAGGCCACAGGCTATTGAGCGAGGCCGCCTTCCTTGATGCTTCGGTTATGAAGTCCTCAGAAATAATGCGCCACGCCACCGAACCACCGCTTTTCGCTGCGATTGTTTTGCACAAATCAAGATTCTTCTCCAGATATTCACGCATTACCGAGTCTATTTCGTAGGCATCCACATCAACGCAATATCCAGTTTTATCTTTACAGAGATGTTCGACAAAAGCGGATGTCAGACTGCCGACCCCTGCTCCGGGGTCCAACAGTCGGATATTCTGATTTGATGGGGTGGGAAACAACGAGGCCATAAACGAGGCAACTGTGGCCGGAGTCATATATTGGCCAAAAGCGCTTTTGGTTTCCACCAGGAGCTTGCCATTTGCAATTTTTCTCGAAGCATCCGTCCGAGACAGAAGATTTAGCGACTCTTTCAATAAAGCTTCAGGCATGTTGAGCCCCCGTTTTTCGTTTGCTTGGTGCGCTCATTTTTTCGTTCATCCACGCATCGATCCGGTCCCGGTCGAACCGCCACTGGGTTCCGATCTTTGAGCCTGGCAGCTCGCCTTTCTGCGCCATCTGATAGAGCTTGCTGCGGCTCAACTTCAGATAGCCGGAAAGCTCCTCAATGGTCAGCCATTTGTCTTGTGGTTCCATGTCAGCCACCGCGCCTTTGGGATCAGTAATAAATTATGATAACAAAAAATAACGTATGACAGGCCGCTTTTCAAGTCAAAACCCAGTACCTTCGCAGACAACTACCAAAGTGCGCCCTGGAGGTGGCGGAGCCTTACCCCAATTCGTTCTCCAAACAAAAATACATCCGCAAACCCTGTTTACTCAACACCTTACCACACATCAAAACCCTTCAGACTGCCGGACGCCGAGAGAAATTTAATTCTCTGCATTTTCCCGAAACAGAGAACGGACGTGGGTTCGATTCCCGATTGAATACCCGACGGTGTGTTTTACAACTCATGTCTTAACCAATCCTTGAGCCAGCTCCAATACATCCACCGGCCAGAAGCATTCCGGGCGTGGATGGCGTACTCGCGGATGTCCGGCCTCTGGGCGGCAGTTCTGCAGGCTGTCGAGCCACTGGGCCGGAATAGCCTCCCGGCCGCACACAGCGCCTAACAGCACCCCGCAAATGGCCGCATTGGTATCGGTGTCGCCACCTCGCATGACGGTATCGACAACACCAGCCTCGAGGTTTGGCGCATGGAGCAGCTGATACAGGGCATTCTGAAAAGCGATCATTACCCAGCCCTGCTGGTGGACATAGTCAGCCGGTGGCGCTTCGGCGGCTCCTTGGATAGCGTCCATGAGAGCTGGGTCGACTGCCAGGTCGGCAGCCCACTGTTTGATGTTCTGGTAGAGATTCTCGGCCTCGCAGCCAAAGGCTATGGCGTGGGCAATCGCCAAGGTGAAAAGCGAGTTCGCCTGAAGGCACACCGGATTGGGATGCGTCAGGGCGGCGTCTCGCCTGGCCCAGTCGCCCACTGCCTCCAATGGGTGGTTGGCCCCGAAAATGCCCAAGGGGCTGATCCGCATCATGGCTCCGTTGGCTTGGCTGTCGGGATTTGGACGTCCGTGCAAGCTGGTGGCGATGGTCATGCCACAGTCAAAAGGATCGGAGTCGAGCCAGAACTGATAGGCCCGAAGCGCGGCATCGGGGTCATAGGTCCCACGTTCTGTTAGCATCCGGGCCAGCAGAAGCGCCATTTCCGAATCATCCGTCGGCTGACCGGCAATGGTGTTCCATGTGCCACCATCCGCCAGATCCCGAACGCCATCAGGATAACTGCGCCGGATCTCATCCGGGGACTGGAACTCGACCAAGCTACCGAGCGCGTCTCCGGCAAGCTGGCCAAGGAGGCAGCCTTGGGCTCTGTGTATGCTCAGACTATTTTTCAATCGGTAGTTCCTCCAGCTCGAAAAGGTCGTGTGACATGCGGCGGACACCGATGTTGTATTCCATCAGGAGCGTGACCAGCTGTTCGCCATTCATGAGGCCCACGGGCGTTTTATCCGGCTGATTGGCCTCCTTGATGGCTCCGGTGCTGAAGTCACTGGTGGTAATGATCAATCCCTGTTCATGCGCACCAAGGCTGCCGCGCACCTGTTGAACGGTCGGGCTTTGGATATTGCCTTTCCATCGTTTTGCCTGAACAGCCATCTTTATCCGGACCACATCGCTGATCAGCAGCGTGCCCCGGACATCAATGCCACCATCGCCGCCGTACTTGGTCACCTCGATGCTTTCAAAGCCCATCTCAGCCAGCAGCTGTCCAACCAGCTCCTCAAATTGAGCTGGACTCAAGTCCATCAGCTGGGAAAGTAGCTTCTTCCGAATCTCTCGATTGTGCTTGGAAATCTGATACGGCAGGCCGGTTCCCATCCATTTGACGAGGCTGTAATACCCAGGTGATGTTCGAACAAACCGGCCGGGCTCACCGCTGGCCTTTGCCCGTTTGAGTTCTGTCACCAATTGGGCGTTCATCGTCGCTTCGGGAGTCTTGCCGGAGGTGTTCAACCAGCCTTGATTCATGGCCTTGTCAGTAATGTCCCGGTAATGCATGGAGTTCCGGTTACCAAACTGATCCAGCACCTTTTCTGCAGCATCCAGAAACGAATACGTCTCCTTCGAATTATCCGAAGGGTTCACGTTCCTTGGTTCAGGCTCCTTAGCATCGCAAACAGTAACAATCTGAATATCCCGAAGAAAGAATGTTTGAGGCGCAACCTTCACAAAGGTCGACTGGTCCCCACGCTTTTTAATATCCGAGTACAGGCGGGCACTGACAGTGGCCTCGGGCGTTTTGCCTTTTGCTACCCACAATCCCGCTTCAATGATCTGCTCGGCGATTTCTTTGGCATGGAGAGGCTTTCCAGCGTCCTTCAATATCTGTATGGCTGCGTCTTGAACGTTCATAGCGTTTACCTTACTCGAGCGCGTTCACGCAGCGTGATTTGGTTGAGAGTTCGTATTTCTGAATACAAGGATGAGTGTTCACTATGATAAACACAGAGACTGATGCAGTAATCCTGCAAAAAATTGTCATCGATTACCTTAACCCATCTATTCCTGTTGATCAGAGCGATGCTCAAAGATGTGAACGGGTTATTAGTCCAGTGTGTATGGGTAAAACTTTTGACTGCTTTCTGATGGCATCCTTTACTGCGCAGTGTGACCTTTGGATCAAAATCTAATTGATATTTGTTCTCGATTGAAGCTTCGCCTTGATCTTCATCATGCACTGAAATCTTGGAAATGACGTCCTCGGGTGACACGGTGTGAAAAACCTTAAACTCCAGAGTGTTTCCCAGATAATAATCTCCACGGCTACGCCTAACAGGCGGGTTGTAAGTCAAAACAATTGAGAAAATCCGGTCACCTTTGGTTGCAAAAAAGCTTTCAGGAAATTCGACTTTGAAAACCTTGGCCTGATCAACTTGTATTGAGCTTTCTTCGAAAAATAACACTCTATTGTTAAAGGAGGAGATTGCCTTGGCATGGTTAGGAACTCCATAGCCGATCGTCATGAGCCTTTTTTGCTCAGCATCTTCCTTTTTCTTAGCTTGCCAAAAATCCTTATTGATCGGTTCTGGATAGTTTGCGGATTGGAGAACCAGATTTTTAATGAAGTTGGCGCTTTTATCTGGATAACTATTTGAGACAAGGGCACAACTACGAGCAACTTTCGGGGCTGAAAAACTACTCCCAAAATCAAAAGAAAACAATTTATCCGGGTATTGGCTTGAAAGGATTGGAATCTTGCCGCCGATGTTCTCTCGCACATAACCATGCTCTTGACTCAAAATAAGGTTGCCACCGTATTCAACCAGCTCTGGCTTGACCATGCCGTTGATTCCTGGCCCCGTGCGAGTAAAAGGTGACGGTTGATGTTCTGCCGCAACTGAGGTAACAAGATCGCCTTGAGCACCAAAAGACGAGTTCGGAGCTATTCGCAGACTATTTGCGATC
Source organism: Desulfobacterales bacterium (assembly GCA_963678885.2). Taxonomy (GTDB): domain Bacteria; phylum Desulfobacterota; class Desulfobacteria; order Desulfobacterales; family JAFDDL01. Next base: position 588,906 of record CAXXFG010000005.1, read on the forward strand.
GAGCCAACAGTAATTGCCAACGCAGATGTGGCTGGATTGATCAGATTAAAATCTGAAAACTTCTTGTCAAAGAGAAATTCCGGGTAGTTGTCAACGACCCCAGCAATATCACCAAAATGTTCAATAGGGTGAGTATTGCCTGATGAAACTACAAAAACCACATCATCATATTCACGAGCAATTTCATCAATGAGGGATGCTAACGGAGGCTGCCTGAACTCTGATTTATGCCAGACCTCAAGCTTATTCGAAATGACAACCCAAAAATGACCCCCTCCGACAGCCCAATTTTGACCCCCCTGAAAATAAAGTTTTTCGCAATGGGAGGAGCCGCAGGGAGCGTAGCGACCGTAGGCCCCTCCCATTGCGGGCCTCAATGATAGTTCACATATGGTCGCGCAGCAGATCCAATGCTTTTTGTTCGTTGTTGTCGATATCGGATCTTGAAAAATCACCGATTAACACCGGATAGCCAAATCCGCTTTCCTGGATCAGAAGCCCACCGCCCGCATCGGCGATCCGATAAACCTCCTGGTCATCAAACCATGTGGTGTTTTCAGGGGTGAACTCAAATTGTACCGTTTCATGTCTGCCTTTTAGCGTATTGTATATGGTGATCCCTTTCATTTTGGGCTCCTTTTTTTATTCTTCAGCGTTTCCTTCAGGCGGTAGCTCTCCCAGCTGCAGTTGATGATATGGGCCTTATGGGTTACCCGATCGAGCAGTGCTGCGGTCATATTGGCATCGCCGAAGATCTCCGTCCAATCGCCGAAGCCCATGTTGGTGGTGATGATGACCGGCTTTCGCTCATGACGCTCGGCAAGAATTTGAAAGATCAACTGACCACCTTCTCTGGAAAATGGAACATAGCCCAACTCGTCGATAATCAGCAGCCCGAAACCGGCATAGCGCCTGGTGATGCGTCCCAGGGCCTTTTCATCCCGTGCCTCGATCAGTTCATTGGCCAGCCCGCAGCCAGTGACAAAACGGGTTCTGACGCCGTTCCTGCAGGCTTCTATCCCCAGGCTGGTGGCCAGATGGGTTTTACCCGTACCGCTTTTGCCCAGAAAGATCACGTTCCGTGCCTTTTGCACATACGCGCATCCGGCCAGCTCTTGAATCAGCCGTGCATCCAGTTCCGGTGCCGCACCAAAATCAAATGTCTCAAGAGGCTTTATCAACGGAAACTTCGCTTCGGAAAGTCTTCTCTTATAGCCATTTTCCTTCCGGGTTAAGACCTCCGTCTCGGTTAAATTGAGCAAAAATTCATCATAGCCCAGCTTGTCCTGGTTGGCCTGGCGGAGCTGGCTATCCAGATCCCGTTTCATGGCCGAGAGCTTCAGGAGTTTTAAATTCTCCGTCAACACGGCTTTCATCCCTGCATTCATATGACACCTCCGATCTGGTGATAAACTGATACATCCGGAGGTGTAAATTTTTGCCAACCACCCAAGGTTACAAACTGTCGCTCCAGGTCATTTGCATTAAGCAGGATATGTTTGACGGCCTCGCTGGTTCCGGTGTTCGCGACAAGCGCTTTTTCAATGGCCGTTTCAATCTCCTGGGCATCATGGTCCTTATAGAGCATCAGCACGCTGATAAAATCTTTAACGCCTTTCGTGTCCCCCTGCTTTTGGACAAAAAGCGCCAAAAGCCGCTCCAGCGACTCCGGCCAGCTGCTCCGCCATTGCCGGATAGGACGCGCCGAATGAAAGGCCTGTGGCCGTTGCCGGATCAGCTCCAGATAATGTTCCGGTTGAAGGCTCCACTGGTTGTTGCTGAAAAGCCGATCATGGAAGCCGATGCGCTTGCTGCCGTAAAAAATCTCCACCTGATCCACATGCAGCACAACGCTGGCCGCGCAATAAGCATAGACGGTGGGAACCGAATACCGGTTCTTATCCACAAGAATCGTTGAATACTTGTCGATTTTACCCGTCCGCGCCTCAAGATTGCCGAACGCTTCCGGCAGGGCGAGCAGATGCTTCTTCTCTTTTTCGTAAAGCTCGCTGACGGTGTGCTCCCTTCCGGCAATACGGTGGTTCCCATAGGCATGAGCCGCAGCCAAAAGTTTTTCATTGAGATCTTCCAGGCTGTCGGCTTCCGGAACGGGGACCATGTAATTGCGCCGGGCATATCCCACCAAGCCTTCAACGCCGCCTTTTTCATGCCCCTGCCCGGGATTGCAAAACACCGGCGAAAAATTATAGTAAGCCCGGAACTTCTCGTAAGATGATTGAAGGTCCCGCTTTTTACCCCTGAATATCCTTTGAACCGCCGTGGTCAAATTGTCATAGATCAGAACCGGAAAGACACCCCCGAAAAAGGAGAACGCCCGGATGTGTCCGTCAAACAGTGCCTGCTGTCGTTCGCATGGATAACATCGGACAAAATGTTTGCCCGAAAATTTTGAGCGCATACAGAAAAACTTTAGCCGCGTTTCCTTGCCGCCGATAATTGCCCGGCATCCGCCCCAGTCAACTTCAGCCTCGATACCGGCTTCCGGATCGGAGGGAATATAGACGATCCGGCCATTTAGCCCCAGCCGCTGCTTGGCCTGGCGCACGTACCTTCGCACGGTCGTCTCAGCGCCTGTAAAATCGAGTTCCGTTTTGAGCCGCTGATAAACCCTTACGGCCGTGTGCCGTTGTTTTTTGGGCCGATCCTTGTCAGCCAGGAGCCATCCGTCGATGATGTCCAGAAATGGCTCCAGTACAGGAAATGGCTGCCGATCTCTGGCCTTGTAGTCTGTATGCTCACCTCGAAGAACCTTTTTAATGGTGTTTTTAGAATGACCCGTTTCTCTGGCAATCTGCTTTATCTGTTTGCCGTAAACCCGATAGCTCGTCCGAATTAAATCGTATTGATCCACCTTCAGCATTCTCCTTTCCTCCGATAATGGTTGATTTGCCTGTCGACAATCTCATTATCAGAGACATGCGTAGAGGGGTCAATTTTGGGTTATCGTTTGTGCCCGAAAGGGGTCAATTTTAGGTTAGCGAAACTAGCTTATTGCCTAATGAAATATTGACGACTCGAATTCTGTTGTCCTTGTTGCCGAGAAAGTGATCAATGGCATCTTGAAACTGGTGCTCCATCAACTTTTCAGGATCATATTCAGAATAAACATCGCCTCTGTAACCTTGGACTGCATACATGACTTTGGCCGAGAATATCCAGTTATGAGCGTGGAATTGCTTTTTGTTGATGCATTGTTCAACATCACCATACAATGCACAACCCGCTACTGCGGTCCCATGACCAGCCTTGTCGCCCACCTCTGTTTCAACGGTCTGGAAATTGGCTTCATCACCCAATGCGTTTTTTATTAGTGGATGGCCTGAGACAACACCCGAATCAATAATCAAAATGCCGGTTGCAGATTCCGAAGGGGACAATATTTCCAAATCCTCAACATCTTGATTGGATATCTCGAAGGGATTAAAGGATGGCAATGGTGGTCGGCTGACACGCGCCACTTCTTTGAGTTCAATCAGCTGTTGGTATGCTGCAAAGCCTAATTTTACCCTTAGAAGAGCAAATGAATTTCTGATCAACTTATCCGTAACTCTAAGGTTTTCTATGGCTCCCGGCAGTTTAGTAATAAACCCGTCAAGCTGATCATCAGACATTCGCCATAGCTCCACATCAATGTAAGAGTCTTCATTCTCTGGAAGCGGTGCATCAGAAATGGACGGTGCAATTTTCTTTTCGACAGGGATATCTTCAATCTCGCTGATAGCATTGAAAAAGTCATATTTCGTTGCTCCGCCTTCACCATCTTTCCCATGGGATTCAAGTCTGGTACGAAACTCTTCCAGCTGTTCATCAGATGCAAAAACGACCCAGTAACCTTTTTTGTCCTCAGCAACGGATAAAACGTCCAGCCCCATTTTGAGAAGTTCTTTCTCGAATGTGGTAGTGTCGATCTTGTCGTTAACATTAATCTCAAAAATGAGGTGTGGATCAAGTCGTCCTTTATACTGCTCTTTTAACTTGGAAAAATTATGGGATATTGCCTGAGCTTTTCTAATTTGCGTTTGTGAATAGTCTCTTTTGGAGCGCCCCTCAGGGAGTGTATATCCGCCGCCGCCACCACCTTTTCTTCGTTCAAGGTCGGCTTTAAATTCAGGCAAAGGAAGGTGTTCAAGCTTATCCATTTATTAGCCCTCCGTGCTGTTTTTAATTGATTTCCTGTCGAGAAAACGTTTCGTAGCGAAATCAATATCTGCCTTTGAGAGTTTGGATCTTCCCTCTAATATTGATTTTTTCATTGCCTCATGAGCGACCATCTTTATCTCAGATGGGGCCAACTCTTTCATTTTTGAGGCAATTGATTCCAGCTTGAAGTCATTTTTTGGAATCGGTTTTAAGAACAGGTCCAATAGTGTTAAACAGTTTTCTGACGTGGGGTTCTTGTATAGAACAACTTCATCGAATCGTCTCCATATAGCAGGGTCAAGAATATGATGGTGATTCGTTGCCGCAAAAATAAGGCTTTCACCTTCAAATGAATCAATCATCTGCAGGAAGTTATTTACGACCCGTTTGATTTCTCCATGTTCATAATGGTCATCTCTGTTTTTGCCGATAATATCGACCTCATCAAACAGAACAACCCAGATTCCATTCTTTATGAAATCAAAAACTTTCCTGAGATTTGTAGCCGTCTCGCCGAGGTAAGAAGAGATAATTGCATCGAATTGGATCTGAACCAAAGGCAGTCCAAGTACAGAACTGATTACTTGCGCAGTAAATGTGAGGATGTTCAAAATTTTGTGTCAGTAACCCCAGAAGTTGATATGTACACCTTCAAAGGAGACTGACATGAACAAAGAGAACGACGAATTTGATTTTCAAAAAGCCTTAAAAGCCTTCCAAGAGGGCCAACCCCTCACCGGCAAGGAAGGTATTCTGACGCCACTGATAAAGCGCCTGACGGAAGCGGCCCTTGAGGGTGAGATGGACTCACACCTCGGACGAGAGGTGGCGGCCAACAGGCGTAACGGCAAGAGCAAGAAGCGCATCAAATCCTTTAGCGGCAATTTCGAACTCAGCACGCCGCGTGACCGTTCAGGGACATTCTCTCCGCAGATTGTCAAAAAGCATCAAACGACCATCAACGACGAGATAGAGCAGAAGATCCTGGCCCTCTATGGTCACGGTATGAGCTATAAAGCCATATCCGCCCACATAGAGGAGATCTATGGCATTGAGATCTCAACAGGCACCCTGAGCGCCGTTACAGACAAAATCATTCATACGGTCAAGCAGTGGCAGGCCCGTCCCCTGGAGGCGGTCTATCCCATCGTTTGGATGGACGCCATCCACTATAAGATCCGTGAGAACGGCAAGGTTCAGAGCAAAGCGATATACACGATTCTCGGGGTAACCCCTGAAGGCCACAAAGAGGTTCTTGGACTCTACATATCAGAGAACGAGGGCGCCAATTTCTGGTTGCAAGTGCTAACAGACCTTTCCAATCGAGGGGTGAAAGATATCCTGATTGCCTGCGTTGATGGCCTAAAAGGCTTTCCGGAAGCCATAGAGTCGATCTTTCCAGCCACTGAGGTGCAACTATGCGTCGTGCACCAGATTCGAAACTCACTCAAATACGTTGCCTCCAAGAACCAGAAAGAGTTCATGGCAGACCTCAAGCGTGTATACAAAGCCACCAGCAAGGACCTGGCGGAATCGGAGCTGGACGCTCTTGAAGATAAGTGGAACGAGAAGTATCCGATTGTCATAAGGTCCTGGCGGAACAACTGGGAGCGGCTAAGTCAGTATTTTAAGTACCCAGAGGCCATTCGCAAGATCATCTATACGACCAACACCATAGAAGCGGTCCACCGTCAATTCAGGAAACTGACCAAAACCAAAGGGGCTTTTCCGAACCAGGACAGCCTACTGAAACTTTTATATATGGGCGTCCAAAACGCCAGCAAGAAATGGACGATGCCGATTCAAAACTGGTCCCTGACACTCTCCCAGCTCGCTATCTTTTTTGAAGGCCGGCTGGATAATGTGCTCGGACTCTGATAGTAAATGGATAAACCGACTGGCTGACACAGAATGTTGAACACTCCCGTAAATGTTTTGCCAGTCCCCGGAATACCACAAAGCAGAACCTTGGATTTTGGCAAGAGTTTATAGCCTTTGAGGATATCTGACTCCTTGAACTCCTGAACAATTTGCTTAAGTATAGATTCCGTTTCAGACGGCAGAATCAGCTCTTCCCACATATGATCATACGATTTTATTGACAGCAGAGGGAATCCGCTCTCATTATCTCGTGGAATAGGTATATCTGTTTTAAATCGAGTACAACCATTTCGATGGGTAGCTGGCTTGCTTTCAAAATTCAAAGCCTCTTCAAGTTGCTTTGCCAGCACATGATGATTTTTCCGCTTCTCACGTTCGATATACTCTTGTGCCACCTGAATAAACTCATCACGCTCACCCTTATTAAAGGTGAGGAAGAGTTTTTTTAGTATTTCTCCTGATGAGTTCATAATCATATCCTCGCTTATTTGTCAGGTTCCAAAAAGATTATTTACAATGCAGCAATCTTTCTTTTCGGCTCCTTAATAATGTTCCCGTATATACCCATATGCCTTCTCGAAAAGTTCCTGTTCTTTATGGAGCTTGTATTTGAAGAGCGTCTGTCGGAGAACCTTTTGAATTTCCTTTTGTCCGGCATGCGTGCTTTGCCAGCCATCGAACCGAGTTACCCGAACGATCTTGTCGATGTCCTCAACCACATTGGCAATGATCTGCGGGGTGGTGCCGTTCCTGAGCTCAAGGAATATCTCCGTTAGCGCCTGCTTGTCATCCGGAATAACCTCTTCATGGGTCTCGTTTTCGAGGCGAACCATTTCCCGGGCGGCATCAAGAAGTTCCTTCAACCAATCGAGGCTGCTCAGAACACCGGCTTCGTATTTATCTTTAAGCCGCTCAAGCCGCTGCCCCAGCTCTTCAAAGCGGGGATCATTCTTCGAGCGAACCTTTGCCATAAGTGACAGATTCAGCTTTTTGGCTTTTTTCTTTCGCTCCTCATCGGTCAATTCAAAAACCGATTCGGCATCCATGACCAACTCGTCGATATCATCTCTGATCCTGTCAATGTCTGTATTTTCATGAATCAGTTTAATCGTCTCAGGTCCGAGAGATTCCCAGAGCAATGAGCCCAATCCGCCGACAGGTTTAATCGACTCATAGACCTGCGCCAGCCATCGATAGTCCTTGCGGAAAGGATTCAGATAGGGGTCAGGCGTAATCGCCTCCCAGAATCGTTTCAATACATTGAACTGCGCGGCAAAGGTATCTTTCTTTTCATTGCCGACAAGGCAGTCCTGTGCGGCTATGAGCCCTTCATAGCCGAGGGCGGTCCGATCAACTCCCGGGAAATATTCCAAACATTTTCCAATTGCTTCAGGAAATAGCTTTTTGAAAGCCTCAACGCTTTCCACCACGCCTTCGATTTCCTTGGGATCGTAATCCAGTGCCTTGGCGACATTTTCAAACACCCCGAGGTAATCAATAATCAGGCCGTGTTTTTTTGTGTCACTGTAGAGACGGTTGGTACGGCACATGGCCTGAAGCAGGGTGTGATCCTTTAGCGGTTTATCCAGATACATGCAGTAGCAGATCGGTGCATCGAAGCCCGTAAGCAGCTTGGCGGTTACAATAATGACCTTCAGCGGATCGGTGGCATCACGGTAGCGATCAAGGAGTTGTTCCTGAGCTTCTGGGCTGGCATCGATCCCTTGCCACCGCTTGAAGTCTCCCTTCTCAATTGGAAGTCCTAATTTTTGCCATTTAAGCCAATCCGGCGCTATTTTTTTAGGTTTTCCGTTTTCATCGGTTTCTTTTTCAATCGTGCCCTGGGAAATGTTCATCACCACTTCAACAGCATCTTTTCCGAGTTGCTCGCAAAGGAGATAATACATCCGAACCACAGCCTCTCGGTCATAAACGACGACCATCCCTTTGAACTGTTTTGGGGCGACGTGGCTTTGATAGTGATTTGAAATATCATCAGCGATGGCAGATATGCGCTTGGGTGCTTTCAACAGATGCGCCAGCTTTCCAGCTTTCTGAGAGATAAACGCTTTCTCTTCCTCATTGAGGTTGTTCTGCTGCGCCAGTTCTTCAAATCCCTCATCAATGGTTTTCCGGTCGATGCGCAACTCAACCAGACGAGGTTCGAATTTGACAGGCAGCGTCGCCTCATCGCGGATTGACTGTTTATAGGAGTAGCGATTGAGGTATCTGCCCGGATCATTGGGAGCGCCGAACAGCTTAAAGGTGTTTCGTTCAAGCCCTGAAATCGGCGTACCGGTCAATCCAAAGAAGAAGGCATTCGGCAGAGCCCAGCGCATCTTTTCGCCCAGGCTGCCTTCCTGCGTGCGGTGCGCCTCATCCACCAGAACTATGATGTTATCCCGTGGATTCAAACCATCGGTATTGTGTTCATCAATTTCCACCTCATCGAATTTGAAAACGGTGGTGATCAGGATCTGGCGGGAGTCCTGCTTCAATTCCTGTGCAAGAGCCTTACAGGATTTTACCGGCGTGACGTTTTTGGTCGAAGCGTTATTGAAAACCGAATTGATCTGACTATCCAGATCCACACGGTCAACAACAACCACAACAGTGGGGTTTTTCAGGTCTGGGTCGCTTTTAAGCATCTGCGCCGCAAACAGCATCAAAAGAGACTTGCCTGAACCCTGAAAATGCCAGATCAGTCCCTGACGGGCATCCTGCGTCTTTACACGCTCCACAATGGCTTTGGCCCCTTCATACTGCGGATAGCGAGGCAGGATCTTGATTTTGAAGCTCGGTTTGCCTTCTCCCTGCTTGACGGTTGAAAACACCACAAACGACTGCAGAATTTCCAATAGTGTCTTCGGGTACAGCAGACGCTCCGCACTCTTCAGCACCGTGCGCATATCCTGCGGTATTTCTTCCCGTTCCTCGGTGCTGTGCCACGGAGCCCAGTTTTTGAAACGGGCACCAATTGCGCCGTAATAAAAGGTCTTTCCTTCTGAAGCGAAGCAGAGCAGGTTCGGCACGAAAAAGGCTTTCTGATTTTCCCAGTAATGCTTTTGACCACCCAGAAAATCCGCTGCGCCATCCTGCCAACTGATAGCATCGCGCACGGGGGTCTTCACCTCGCCGATAACCAAGGGTAGCCCGTTGATATAGAACACCACATCAAAATAGCAGTCTCTCGTGCCAGTGAACTGAACCTGCTGACTGACCACAAAGTGATTGTTCTGCGGGGTGTCAAAATCAAGCAGGTGAATGGTGATGTGTTCACCATCCTTGCCCAGAGGCATGGAGATACGGCCCAGCAGCCAATCCTGAAAAATCTCATTGGCTCGAATAAGTCCACTGTAACTCGCTTCCAACAGCACGCCACGCAGACGGTGAATAACCTCATCCGCCAGATCCGGATTGGCCGCCAGCGGTTTATTCAATCTGCACAGCGCATCTTTGAGCCAGATATCGACAAAAACATCCTGCGGCTGCTTGCCATAGAGCACCAGATTTTCACCATGGACATATTTCCACTTCAGGTCTCTGTTGCCCGTAATGTATTCCGCCGTCTCTTCTGCCACCACCCCAGTCTGAGCGGTCACAGGCTTGCCTACGAGGTGGTCACGCAGAGCATTTTCGATGGTGTTCATCTCATTGAAGCTCATTGGACACCTCCTGTAGAGTGCGAAACAACCATTGAACTAATATTTTTCAATATATCCACTTTGCCTAAAAGGCCATCGGCAATCTTCTCAGCTTCGACAATAGACTTCACTATTGATTGTTGGACATCAATCGGCGGAACAGGAAGTTGAATATTCAAAATACTTTTGCTTGTAATATTCTTTTGAACGCCACCATTCGAAAGCACTTGCATCTTCCTTTGATAGCGAGGATGTAAAAGTACAAATTGCGCAAAACGTGGAATAATCTGATTATTTAGTCTAAATCGTATTTGAAATGCTCCTGCAATAACTGGTTTCTGTTGTTCTTCAAAAACTCCCACTTGCCCTATAGTGCCAGAGCGGGTAATCAGCAGATCACCACTCTTTAAAAAATGTCCTGCGAACTTTTTCTCATCTAATCTCGCAAAGGGGATTGCCGAATAATTTATTCGCGAGTCATCTGTAAAATCTGTAGTCCTAATCGTGCCAATATTACCATCGTTCGAATACAAGCTTGAAGGATAAAGCGGCCCGAATGCCGAACTCACAGTTAAAGAAGATAGAGGTTCCAACGGAAATTTCTTATCGTCTATGATATGCGTAATGGTTGCTCTTATTAAACCATCTACTGTATTCTTGAAGGAGATTACACTTTTAGAATTTTCCTCAACCTTCTTCAGCACTTCGAGGATCTCTTTCTGGCGCTCAATCGGCGGCAGAGGGAATTCCTGAATGGCCAGCGTCTTCCACTTGATGGTTGGCGAAAGAGACCCTTCCGAGATTGCTACAGCCCTATCCATAAACATGTCTGATTGCATGAAGAAAGGCAGCAATCCGGGAATAATTTTGTCGACCACCTCTTCAAGAACCATGGCATGAGCCGAACAGATGCCTTCAAAGTCAGCAACAGCGACTTTTTTCTGATAGGCACGACGTTTGCCAAAGATGATCTGGCCGGGGCGGACGCGGAGTTTCTGCCCTTTAACATCTGCCGGAACGCCTCGACGGGTAATGCGAAGCGATTGAGGGTCTAAATGTTCAAGGCCGACATAGACCTCTAAATCTGTTTCCGACGGCTCCACACGTTTCGAGATGTTCTTGGCAATTTCCCCGAACTTAACGATCTGCCATCCGTCCTTTATCTGTTTTTCTGAAAGCTCTATTGCCATTATACTTCACCCTCATTTTCTGGAATTTCCTTGCTGAGCTCATTTTCGATTTCTTCGACAGTCGGCAGGCTTGGTTTTAAATCGTCCGGCAGGGAATCGGTAATCTGTTTTTCCCATTCAGCCACGCCAATGGGGTTGGTGTAACCGGCCAGGGCATATTTAGCGAGGGTGTGATTTTTCTCTTTGACCAACAGAAGACCGATGGTTTTGTTGTCTGTT
>CAXXFG010000005.1:605000-695086 GCA_963678885.2 Desulfobacterales bacterium
TACTCGAGAAACTTTGGCTCGGCGAGTGTATCCCCACGCTGAATATCAAATTCCTCGATGTCGTGAAGAAACATGTTCATTCTGGCGATGGCACTGGTCAGCAGGTTTACTTCCTGTCCGAACAGCTTGACCGTGCGCCATTCCTTACCATCGGTGCGCAAATCCATCACCGCATTGAGAAGCATGCCGCCGGTTCCGCATGTCGGGTCATACGCGCTTTCACCGGGCTTCAACTCCATGACTCGCGTCATGAGATGGACGACTGTTCTGTTGGTGTAAAATTCAGCGGCTGTATGGCCGGAATCATCTGCAAATTTTTTGATGAGGTATTCGTAAGCAGCCCCAAGGTCATCCTGGGTTACTGCGCTGATACCCAGCGGTATCTTGCTGAAATGTTCCACCAGTGATGCCAGCAGATGATCCGGAAGCCGTTCTTTGTTGGTCCATTGCGCATCACCGAATACGCCGTATAGACGCTGGTTGCTTTTCTCAATGGTCCGCAGTGCCTTTTGTATGAAAGCACCAATATTGGTTGATGTTTCACGGAGTGTGTCCCAGCGGGCCGATTCAGGAATTATGAAACGGTGCTGCTCAGGCAATGCCGCGAACTCTTCATCCCCATCCGAAAAGGCCAAAGCTTCTTCATACTCATCCTTATAAACATCAGACAGTCTTTTATAGAAAAGCAGCGGGAAGATATATTGTTTGTAGTCGGAAGCGTCGATTTGCCCCCGCAGAAATTCTGCTGCTCCCCAGAGCATGCTTTCCAGTTGTTGTTGCGAAAGACTCATAGTTCAAAACCCTCCCGTTCAAGCAGCAGTTCCAGTTCATTTTCCGCAGTTTCAAGTTCGGTCAGCTTGGCTTTGAAATCCCGGAGGGCTTCTTCTACAGTAATTTTTTCTTCTTCGAGCGGCTTTTGGACGTATCTTGCAATGTTCAGGTTAAAATCGTTTTCCTTGAGCTCGGCATACTCGACCCAGCGAGTAACGCCTTCTTCCTCAAAGGAGCTCTGCTTTTGTTTCTTGTAGAGCTGATAAATTTCGTCGGCCTGTCCAGTGGTCATGGTGTTTTGGGCTCGGCCTTTGGTATAGATTTCCTCCGCATTGATAAACAACACCGGTGATTTTGCTTTGACTGATTTTCTCAAAACAAGGATGGAGGCAGGAATGCCTGTTCCATAGAACAAATTGCCTGCTAATCCAACCACCGCTTCAATAGCACCCAAGTCCAATAGCTTTTTACGGATCTTCGCTTCTGCGCCGGATCTGAACAAAACCCCATGAGGCAGAACGACAGCCATTCGGCCACTGCCTTCCTTCATGGAGGTGAACATGTGCATGACCCATGCGAAGTCACCGTTGGTCTTAGGAGCCAGCCCGAATGTGTGCCTATTGAAAGGATCAGAGGACCACTTCTCATGGCCCCATTCTTTTAGGCTGAAGGGCGGATTTGCGATTACGCAATCAAACTGTTCCAATCGGTCGTAAGTCAGAAACTTCGGATCTCTCAGCGTATCTCCGCGTCGTATCTCAAAATCTTCCATCCCGTGGAGATAGAGATTCATCCGTGCGATCGCTTCGGTTGTCAGATTTTTTTCCTGCCCTTTAAGCTTCAATAGTCGTGGGTCGCCACCATGCTCACGCACATGATGAACAGTTTCCAAAAGCATACCGCCGGTGCCACAAGCGGGGTCGTAAACGGTTTCCCCGGGTTGAGGGTCCAGCACATTGACCATTAAGCGGACGATTGAGCGGGGCGTATAAAATTCTCCGGCCTTCTTGTTGGCCTTATCGGCAAATCGCTTAATCAGATATTCATAGGCTCTACCCATGTCGTCATCACGAACATGACCGACACCGAGCTTTATTTTGTTAAAATGATTCAAGAGCTGGAGGAGCAGATGGTCTGGTAGGCGTTCTTTGTTGGTCCATGGCGCATCTCCAAAAATTCCATAGAGACGGTCATTGGTCTTTTCGATTCCAAGAAAAGCAGCTTTCAGCGCTTTACCTACATCCTTTGTCGCAGCGATGACATCATTCCAATGGCACCCCTCCGGCACTTCAATGCGGTGCTGTTCTGGCGCTTTTGCCATTTCTTCATCGCCATAGAACTCCATGGCTTCTTCAAATTCTTCATCATAAACATCACAAACCCGCTTAAAGAAGAGTATGGGAAAGATGTACGTCTTGTAGTCAGACGCATCGATTGGGCCTGTAATGATATGTGCCGCTTCCCATAAATGACGCTCAAGGTCATTAAGCGATAGCTTGCTTTTTTTATCGTTCATATTCGGTCTTCCATCTTTCCGAGTTATTAATCTTCTTTTTCATCGGTGATATGAGAAGCCGCGCCGCCAGCCTCAACCCATGCATCTACCTGATCTTTTTTGAACTTCCACAGGCGGCCCATTCGATGCGCGGGCATTCCGTGCTTATCGATCCACTTGTAGACGGTATCCTTACCGATCCCGAGGTATTTGCATATTTCGTCCACTGACAACCAGCGATCATCTATTTCTGCCATGTCTCATACTCCTCTTGGGGGCTATTGCTTTTTGCCATGACCTCAACAGAGGCAGTTAAGGAATGCTGCAAAGACAACACTCCCAATTTAATTCACCTTGAAAATATACTGAGATGAACGCCTGATGTCAAATATTCTTTGCTGATTTAAGCCGATTTCATTCTATTATGCTGGATACCAGCGTCCAGAGGCTATCCTCTCCTTATTATGGCCGAGCTTGTAATTGTACAGCCAAACAGGCCGGATCAAGTCGTTCGACTCCACCGCCACCAGAACCCGCGTATAAACACAGCGACCATTCGGATCGAATGCCTCCAACCGATCGATGGGCGGTAGGTCGAAGCCGGGATTGGCGAAGGTCATCAACTCCCCGTGGACCAAATCCCAGTCGCCTTCCGGACGGGGCATTCCATTTTTGGGCAGCTCGATGGCGTTCTGTGTTCGGGTATCGGCCAACGGATCGGCTGTTCCCGTGGCCAGTATGCAGTTCTCCGGGACTTCCAAGGCCGGGAATCCAGCAGGCAGCTGGTAGAGCCTGCCCCAAGTAGTGGCGGGTTCAATATTGATGGCTCGGGTGCAGAACCGGTCAAGTGATGATAGGGGGCGCCAAAGCAAAAATTTTGTAATTATTACATATACTTTAAAAATATCCCCTTAAATTGGGGCCATATTAATGTTTTGGGGGGCAAAAAAGCCATTATGGGGATTTAATGGTTGTGGGGTCTCTTCTATGTCATGAATTTCAGTAGGATGAAAATTTATAATCGGAAATATGTCAATTCGATACCATGCAATTTCAGTTTGAATTCCAGAAATGACGATTCGCGAATGCGTGGCCTGAACCGCTTTTGAGGTAGCGCTCAAAATGCTGTGCCTGGGGAAGGGTTTGAAATGCGATGTAAAGCGCCAGTTTCCAAGGGCGATTTTTTAAAGTGTGGTGGCATTTTCCTGTATTGTGTTCCGCAAGGCGTTTCTTGAGATCTGATGTGTGGCCTACATATCGTTCGCGGGGGGAGGTTTCGCTTTCGAGGATGTAGGTGTAGTACATGGCGGGTTGTTCCCGTCGCTATTGGATGGGTGTGCGATTTTGGAAATATTGAACTTACTAAATGTAAAAGAAAGAGGATGTTGCCGTTAGAGGCCCTCCTTCGCCAAGGCTATGGAGGGCACCATCCTTCGTACGTTCTTGCAGGATTCTGGTACTTTCGTGAGTCGTAGCAATGTCTTTGGGATGGCCTGCCATCCGTAGCTCGTGAGTGAAACGAACGAGCGGAGGATGGTGGAGGCGGCGGGAGTTGAACCCGCGTCCGAAGATATTCCGTACAGGCGTCTACATACTTATTCCGGGTTTTGGATTTCGCCGGATCGGGTCTCCCCCGGACACGATGCCCGATCGGCTATCCTGAAAAATTTCGCCGAATTCCTTACAGGAATCGGAATTCGGTTATCCCGCTAGTCGACGCCCTGGCCCGGATGCGCGGGAGTTATCCGGCAGGACGGAAGCTGCCTAAGCAGCTACGGCGTAGTTATAATCGTCTGCGATTATATTTATTTTCCCACCGTTTTTGCGAGCTGGCAGGCGCTCGGTATGCAACCTGAACTTCTTTATCCCCGTCGAAGCCGTTTCGCCCCCTCATGGTGGTCCGCGGCGGCCTGTGCCGTGCCGCAGGGAAAGGCTGGGATACAAAGTTCATCACTTTGTAAAAGAGCATGTTTGAGCCTTAAACTACCGCATTTCAGGGAGGGTGTCAATATCAACCGTCCTTGATGTCGCGCTCCCGGCTGCGCCGTTCGTCCCGCTCCCGGATGGCGTGGCGCTTGTCGTATTTTTTCTTGCCCTTGGCCACGCCCAGTACCAGTTTCACCTTGCCGCCCTTGAAATACAGTTTCAGGGGAATCAGGCTCAGGCCCTTTTCATTGAGCTTGCCGTAAAGCTTTTTGATCTCGTGGTTGTGGAGCAGCAGCTTTCTGGGGCGCAACGGGTCGTGGTTGTTGTAATAGGCGTGGTCGTATGGGCTGATGTGCATCTGGTACACCCAGACTTCCCCGTTCTTGATTTTACCGTAGGCGTCTTTGAGATTGGCCCGTCCCTGGCGCAGGGCCTTCACCTCGGTGCCGATGAGCACCAGGCCGGCCTCGTATTCGTCCTCGATGAAATAATCGTGGCGCGCCTTTCGGTTCAGGGCGATGGTTTTGGTATGTGCGGTATTCAACGATGGGTTCCTTTTTCTGGGATGAGGGGCAAGGGTGGCGCCTGCCCCGTGTTTGTTCAGGGGTGCGCGGCCGGTGTTTCGTCCGCCTTGTCCTCCAGCAGACCGCCATAGCGCCTGTGCAGTAGGTCCACGACATCCCGGGCAGAGGGAAAAGACAGGATTTCCGCGGCCAGGCCGGCGGTTTCAGCAGCCGAGAGGATGCGCAGCAGGCTTTTCACCGGCGGAATATTCTGGGGAAGCAGGCTGAATTCACGGACACCCAGTCCCAGAAGAACAGGGGTGTACAGTGGCTCCCCGGCCATTTCCCCGCAGATGCACACCCTGGTGCCCGTGCGCGCCGCCACTTGGGTAATGTGCTTGAGCATCCGCAAAATGGCCGGGTGCATGGGTTGGTAGAGGTAGGCCACTTCCTTGTTGTTGCGGTCAATGGCAAGGGTGTATTGAATGAGATCGTTGGTGCCGATGCTGAAAAAATCCACCTCCCGGGCCAATTCTTCCGCAATGTGCACGGCGGCGGGCACCTCGATCATCACCCCGACGCTGACCGCGGCATCGTAGGGCACGCCTTGGGTCTTCAGTTCCGCCGTCACTTTCTGCAACAAGTTTTTGGCGGCAAGGATTTCGTCGATGGAGGAGATCATGGGGAAAAGAATCCGAATGTCTCCATGGGCGGCGGCCCGTAAAATTGCCCGCAACTGGGTGGTGAAGATGGCTTCCTTTTTCAGGCAATAGCGAATGGCGCGCATGCCGAGGGCGGGGTTTTCCTCCGCCTTGCCGTTGTTTGCCCCCTGGATGGCCTTGTCCCCGTTGATGTCGAGGGTCCGGATGGTGACCGGACGGGGGGAAAGGGCCTTGACCGTGTCCCGGTAGTGAACGAACAATTCCTGCTCGGAGGGAAAGTTCGCGCGGCTCAGGTACTGGAATTCCGTGCGGTACAGGCCGATGCCGTCGGCCCCGTATTTGATGGCGGCATGGGCCTCTTCGGGCTGTTCGATATTGCCCAACACTTGCACCGATACCCCGTCCCGGGTGGTGGCCGGCAGATGGCTGTCCCGGATGAAGGCCGAGCGGTGGGCTTCGTAGTTCATGCTGCGTTCTTCAAAGTCCACCAGGGTCGCTTCGGTGGGGTGAACGATCAGAATGCCGGCGAGCCCGTCCACCACCAGCAGGTCATCGTTCTTGACGACGCGGGTGGCGTTTTCCAGGCCGAGAACCGCCGGGATTTCCAGGGTGCGGGCGATGATGCTGGTGTGGCTGGTCTTGCCCCCCCGGTCCGTAACAAAGCCCTTTATCTTTTTGAGGTTGATCTGGCTGGTTTCGCTGGGTGACAGGTCCTTGGCCACGAGGATGACCCGGGCGTTGATGTCCGCAAGGTTCACCGGAGCCGCGCCCATGAGGTTGCCGAGGATGCGGTCCCCCACATGTACAATGTCAAGGGCACGCTCCTTGAGATAGGCGTCGTTGATGTCCTGGAACATGGACCGGATGCGGGCGATGTTTTTTTTAAGGGCCCATTCCGCATTCACGTGTTCCCGCTCGATGGTGTCCATGGTGGAACCATAGAGCATCTTGTCCTTGAGCAACTGCAAATGTGTTTCGAAAACGTACACGTGCTGGCGCAGTTCTTCGGGTGTGTTTTCGATGATGCCCAGGAGCTCGTCCCTGGTTTTCTTGACGGCGGCTTTGAAGCGTTTGACTTCGCTTTTCAGGTCCTTTTTCTCCGGCGTGTAACGCCGCACCACATCCACGCTGCCCTTGTCCACCAGATAGGCCTTGCCGATGCATATCCCAGGGGACCCCCCGATGCCGAACAGCCTTATTTCTTCCGCTTCCCGATCCGTCATGGTGCGCTATTCTCCGAATCCCGATGCGACGCTGCGGGCCATTTCCGCCAACAGCGGGCGATCAGCCGGATCTTCCGCCCTGAAACTGATCCAGGTGCCCTTGGTGCATGCCAGGGTCAGCACATCGATGATGCTGGCGGCGTCGGCTCGCTTTCCGTCCTTTACGACCCAAACAGTCGCCTTGGCCTTGCGGGCCAATTGCGCCAGCAGCGTCGCGGCCCGTGCGTGCAACCCGGGTTCGTTGACAATTTCAACCGGAGGCGTTTCGTAAACCGATGGGGCGGAATTTGACAAGGTCATAAACAGTTTAACGGGTTGATAAAAAGGAAATTTATCGGACTGTAACACAGAGGCTTCAATAAGAATATACTTTCCCTTTCTATCAACGGCGGTGATGTTTGTCAAACTGAAAACTGTCTCAGAACCTGTCTCGGCTGTTTCCGGAACCCGGTTTACAAAGCCCATTGTTTGGGCTAAACACTTCAAAGAGATTGCGATAATTCCCGGCCGCATGCGGTCGAACTGCCCAGGCCACGACGATGCCCCCTGTTATCGAAATAAGCGATATGTCTTTTTCCTACCACCGCGCGCCGGTGTTGCGGGAGGTGAACCTGCGGATTCCGGAAGGGGAGTTCGTTTTGCTGATGGGTCCCAACGGCGGCGGCAAGACCACCTTGCTCAAGCTGATGCTCGGCTTGCTCAAGCCCACGAAGGGGACGGTGCGGGTGCTGGGAAAATCCCCCCGGGAGGCCTCCCCCCGCATCGGTTATGTGCCCCAGGATGTGCACATCAACCAGCGGTTTCCCATCACGGCCCTGGACGTGGTGCTGATGGGGAAGCCGGACGCCGGAAGAGGACCGGCCTGGCATTCCCCGGCCGAACGCACCGCGGCCCACAAGGTGCTGGACCGGCTGGGTGTGGGCGCCTACTGCCAGCGGCGTATCGGCTCGCTTTCCGGAGGCCAGCGGCAGCGGGTGATGATTGCGCGGGCGCTGATAACCCAACCGGCGCTCCTGTTTCTTGACGAACCCACCTCCAACCTCGACGCCCAGGGGCAGGAAGAGCTTTACGAGTTGCTCAGATCCCTCAACGATACCATCACCATTGTCCTGGCCAGTCACGACTTGATGGTGCTGTCCAGCTATGTCCGTTCCGTTGCCTGTGTCAACCAGACGGTCTATTACCACCCCGCGCCCGAGGTGACCGACGCCATGGTGGGGATGTTCCACTGCCCGGTGGAACTGGTGGCCCACGGCGTGCCGCACCGGGTGTTGAAAGAGCATGAATAAATGGAAAAAGGATTGAGGACAAAGGGGGAAGGGGAGAGGCCGGGGGGGACGGTTGGTTGAAGAAATTGGGGGATGGACATGTTTGATGCGCTGCAATTCGAATTCATGCGAAACGCCCTTGCAGCCGGTGTGCTTGCCAGTGTGATCTGTGGCGTGATCGGCACGTTGGTGGTGGTCAATCGGCTCGTTTTTCTGTCCGGCGGCATTGCCCACGCGGCTTACGGCGGCATCGGGCTTTCCTATTTTCTGGGGATTCCGTTTCTGCCCGGCACCATCGGGTTTTCCCTGGCAGCGGCCATGGTCATGGCCGCCGTGACCATTAACGCACGGCACCGGGCCGACACCGTCATCGGTGTTATCTGGGCCGTGGGCATGGCCGTTGGGATTGTGCTCATCGACCTGACCCCCGGATACCAGGCGGACCTGATGAGCTACCTGTTCGGCAGTATTCTGACCGTGCCGGCCGGCGATCTGGTGTTGATGGCCTGCGCGGGCGGCGGCGTCCTGATCATGGTCGGCTGGCTGTACAATCGGCTGTTGGCCATGAGCTACGATGCGGAGTTTGCCCGGCTGCGGGGGGTTCCGGTGAACGCGCTTTTTTTCCTGATGGTGGGGGCCATCGCGGTGTGCGTGGTGCTGATGATCCGGGTGGTGGGGCTTATCCTTGTGATTGCGTTGCTGACCATTCCGCCGTTTATCGCGGAAAAATATACCCGCAGCCTGGTGGGGACGATGGTGCTGTCCACCATTTTAAGCGGCCTGTTCACCGTGGGGGGACTATGGATTTCCTATCAGTTCAATCTGACCTCGGGCGCATCGATTATTTTACTGGCAGGGGCCGGTTTTTTCCTTTCCCTCGGCATTAGACCCATTGCGGAAAAAGGATGAAGACCGCACGGCATTCCACCGGCGAACGGAAGAGGGGCATGGATACCAACAACTTCATGGATGTGTTCGACAATCTTCAAGACGGCGTGTATTTTGTCGATCTGGACCGGGAAATCACCTATTGGAACGCTGCGGCAGAGGAGTTGACCGGTTTTTCAGCCCGGGAGGTGATGGGGAAAAAATGCATGGACAACCTCCTGGTCCACATCGATGAGCGGGGCGCCCAGTTGTGCCAGGGGCAATGCCCCCTGGCGGCGGCCATGGGGGACGGGATACCCCGCCAGGCCGAGGTGTACCTGCACCACAAGCGCGGCCACCGGGTACCGGTGCTGGTCCGGGCCATCCCGCTGCGAAATGCCGGGGGGCGGGTTGTCGGCGGCGTGGAGATGTTCATGGACATCTCCACCCGGAAGGCCATGCTGGAACGGATCCGGGAGCTGGAAAAGCTCGCCCTTGTCGACGGGCTGACGGGGCTTTCCAACAGGCAGCATTTAATAGGGGAGTTGGAAAGCCGGTTCCACGAAAAAACGCGCTACGGGCTTTCCTTCGGCATCCTGTTCATGGATATCGACCACTTCAAGAAGGTCAACGACACCTACGGGCACAGTGTCGGCGACCTGACGCTGAAAACCGTTTCCGATACGTTGCGGGCCGCGGCCCGCTCGTATGATCTGTTCGGCCGATGGGGCGGGGAAGAATTCATGGGCATCATCCGCAATGTTGACCGGCCCCTGCTGGGAAAAATCGGAGACCGCTTTCGCATGCTGGTGGAAAAAACCAGGATTCATTGTGAACAGACGGCGTTTTCCGTGACCATTTCCGTGGGCGCGGCGTTGGCGATGTCCAAGGACACGCCGGAGCGCCTGGTGGAGCGGGCCGATGCCTTGCTTTACCGCAGCAAGGCCGACGGTCGGAATCGGATGACCCTGGACGCATAGGCGCTGCGCCGGGCCTGCCGGATTACCGTCAGAACGGCAGAATGCCCGTATAGGTCCGGGGGCAGATGCCCTTCAATTCCGCTTTTACCTCCTGCGACACGGCGAGCCCGTCGATGAACGCCGCCATGCTGTCGGCGCCGATTTTCTCGTTGGTGCGGGTCAGGGCTTTGAGCGCCTCGTAGGGCGCGGGGTAGCCCTCCCTGCGCAGCACCGTCTGCACGGCTTCGGCCACCACGGCCCAGTTGGCGTCCAGGTCTTGTTCGATGGCGGCCGTGTCGAGCAGCAGCTTGTTCAAACCTTTCCGGATGGATTTGAAAGCGATGAGCATGTGGGCCAGGGGCACGCCCAGGTTGCGGGTGACCGTGGAGTCGGTCAGATCGCGCTGGAGCCGCGAGACGGGCAGTTTTTCCGCCAGGTGGCAGAGCAGGGCGTTTGCCACCCCCAGGTTTCCCTCGGCGTTTTCAAAGTCGATGGGGTTCACCTTGTGGGGCATGGCCGATGAGCCGACTTCTCCGGCCTTGATCCGTTGCCGGAAATAATTCATGGAGATATAGGTCCAGACATCCCGGGCCAGATCGATGAGAATGGTGTTGATGCGGCTGGCCGCGTGGCAGAAGGCGGACAGGTGATCGTAAGGCTCGATCTGGGTGGTGACCGGCGCCCGGCAAAGGCCCAGGGTTTCGTTGACCAGCCGGTTGGCGAAGCCGATCCAGTCGATGTCCGGATAGGCCGCGTGGTGTGCGTTGAAATTGCCCGTGGCGCCTCCGAATTTCGCCGAAAACGGCACGGCGGAAAGTTGCGCCAGTTGGCCGCGGAGGCGGTCCACAAACACGAAAATCTCTTTGCCCAGCGTTGTGGGCGAGGCGGGCTGGCCGTGGGTGCGGGCGAGCATGGGCACCTGTTTCCACTGGGCGGCCCGTTCGGCCAGATCGTTCACCACCGTTTCCAGTTCCGGCAGCATCACCCGGTGCCAGGCGTCTTTCAGCATGGCGGGCATGGCGGTGTTGTTGATGTCCTGGGAGGTGAGACCGAAGTGGACAAATTCCTTGAACGGCCCAAGGTTCAGTGCGTCGAATTTTTCCTTGATAAAGTATTCGACGGCCTTGACATCGTGGTTGGTGGTTTTTTCGATGTCCTTGATGCGCTGGGCGTCGGTTTCGGAAAAATCCGAGCAGATTTTCCGAAGCGCCGCCCCCGTGCCGTCGGGCACGTTTTGCAGCTGGGGGAGGGGCAGGGCGCACAGGGCGATAAAGTATTCGATTTCGACCATGACCCGATAGCGGATCAGGGCGCCTTCACTGAAAAAGGCGCCCAGGGGGTCGGTGGCGGGGCGGTATCTGCCGTCCACGGGAGAAATGGCGGAAAGGGGGGTCAAGGCCATGGTGTCCTGTCCTCTGAACATGCCGCCCGGCCGGATGGGACCGGGCAATGGTTAACAGGTGGCCATCCGGAAACCGGCAAATTGGGGCACGATCAAGGCACGCAAAAATTAACCGCAGGCATGTTGTCGACATTCCGGAGGTTGATTTTGTTGCGCAACGCAGTCATCGGGTCAATCAGCCACAGATGGATGGGCACTGACGATCGGGACGGACTATAGATAAGATGGCCACGGGCCGTCAAGTGGCAAGATCGATGCGCTGGACCGTTCCCGCCCCTCCGTCTTCCGTCAGATAAACGCTGGTGGCGCGCACCTGGCCCAGGGTCTGGTTTTCGGCGTCCGTGATGCGAAAGGGGGTTTCGGCGGCATTCAGGTAGATGGCGCCGATGCCCGTATCCACCAGGGCCGTCAGGCGGTCGCCGCCGTCCGCGTCTTTTTCCCACACGGACAAATCGTAATAGATTTGATCCGCCGCATCGATCCAACCGTTGCGGTCATCGTCATACCGGGCCAGTTCGGCAAAGCCGTCCCCGGATTGCGGGCCGAACAATTCGCCGCCGTCGGTGATGCGGCCGTCCTTGTTTTTGTCCAAGGCGAGAAAACCGCCGCTGCCCGGGGAGACGAAGGATATCTGCTCTTCCATGCCGTCCATGTTCAGATCGAAGGCGAATTTCTCGGTGGTCAGATCGGCGGCGTTCCCATTATAGGTGATGACGAGGGGGTCGGAGAGGGGTGCGGTTTGGGCCGTATACGCCACGCTGGATTCGTAGAATTCCCGCTGCATGTGCAGGCCCACGTCAAAGGCGATTTCCCGGCCGTCGGCCGTCCGGACGACACCGGAAAAGGCGACGGCGCTGGATTCCTGTTCGTGGCGATAATGGGCGGTATAGGTTTCAACCAGGCGCGTGCCGGTTTCCTCGCCTGCGGGTGCAGAAGCGGCGCCGGCGGATGATCGCGCCGGGGGGGCGTTCGAAGCGGCGGTCATGGAAAAGGAGATGCGCTGGAACCGGAATTTTTTCCCGGTGAGTTTTTCCATGGTTTTCAGCAGCACCTGCAATTTTGCCTCCGCATCGGGGTCCTCCTTTCCGGAACGCGGGGCGACCGGGCTCCGGCCGGAAACAACCGTCTGTGCGGCTTCGGTTGCCATGTCGAGGGCGGTGGCGGACAGCCTGACCTGGGCCGCCTTGCCGGTGGGGCTGTCGGTTTCCGCGGCCGGAAGACGGGTTTCCCTTCGATGGTGGATGTCCTGTTGCTGGATCTCCAGTTGATAGGCGGTGCGGGCGGTCACTTGGCTTGTCTGAACGATCATGCGGCGCTCCCGGTTGGAAAGGCGCGCCCCCGGTTTCCGCATCCATCCGAGCGCGGGGGCGCTGCTTGTATGAACGGAATGTGTTATTGGTCAATACATCGGTAACGGCCGCGAAAACTTGACCCTTTTTTTCCAGACACCCGCCGCGCCGCAACGGCTGCGCGCCCCAAAACGCGCCGGGCCCCCCTTGTCAGTCCATTGGGTTTTTGATAAAGATCGTGTTTCGGCTGACCTCAACCTGTGCCTGCTGCAAGGCGGGCCGGAACGCATCAACCGCACAGATCATCAACAAAGGTGGACCATGATCAAAATCAACGCGCATTACCTGAAACTGCAATCATCCTATCTGTTTTCCAATATCGCCCAGCGGGTGGCCGCGTACCAGAAGGCCAATCCCGACAAGAGCATCATCAAGCTCGGCATCGGGGACGTGACCCGGGCGCTTCCAGATGCCTGCGTCAGCGCTTTTCATGGGGCGGTGGACGAAATGGCCGCGGATGCGACCTTCCGGGGATACGGACCGGAGCAGGGCTACGGGTTTCTGCGCGAAAAAATCGCCCGGTGCGATTACAAGGACCGGGGCGCGGACGTGGCGCCGGACGAGATTTTCGTCAGTGACGGCGCCAAGTGTGATTCCGGCAATATCCAGGAGTTGTTTGCTTCGGATGTGACCGTGGCGATTCCGGACCCGGTGTATCCCGTTTACCTGGACACCAACGTAATGGCCGGGCGCACCGGTGAATTCGCGGACGGGCGGTATGAAGGCATCGTGTACCTGGAGGGCAACCGGGAGAACGGTTTCGTGCCCGCCTTGCCCCAACGGCAGGTGGACTTGATCTACCTGTGTTTTCCCAACAACCCCACCGGCGCCACCATCAGCCGGGAGGCGCTCAAGGGGTGGGTGGATTATGCCCGGGACAACCGGGCGCTGATTCTGTTCGACGCCGCTTACGAGGCCTTTATTCAGGATGACAGTCTGCCCCGGAGCATCTACGAGATCGAGGGGGCGCGTGAGGTGGCCATCGAGCTGCGCAGCTTTTCCAAAACCGCGGGATTTACCGGCACCCGTTGCGCCTTTACGGTGGTGCCAAAGGAATGCGTAGGCTACGACGCGGAGGGTAAGGCCCATGGCTTGCATGGGTTGTGGAACAGGCGGCACAGCACCAAGTTCAACGGGGTGTCCTATCCGGTCCAGCGCGCCGCGGAGGCGGTCTACTCGGACGCGGGCCGGCAACAGGTAAAGGCCCTGGTGGACGGATACATGAAGAACGCGGCCCTGATCCTGCGCGAGATGACCGCCCTGGGCTACGATTGCGTGGGCGGGACAAACGCGCCCTATATCTGGGTGGACGGCAGGCAGGATTCCTGGGCGTTTTTCGACATGCTGCTGGAAAAGGCCGGCGTGGTATGCACCCCCGGCGCCGGGTTTGGAAAATGCGGCCAGGGGTTTATCCGCATCAGCGCGTTCAACAGCTTCGAGAATGTCCAGACGGCCATGGAACGCATCAAGACGGCCCTGAAATAAAAGGAACATAGAATATGCCCATGTCACAATCGTACCGGGAGCGCCTCTTTCCCGTGTTGAAGGAGGTCGCCGCGCATTACGGCACGCCGTTTCATATTTATGATGAAGCCGGGATCCGGGAAACCGGGCAACAGGTCAAGGAGGCCTTTTCCGGTATCGCGGGGTTTCAGGAGTATTTTGCGGTCAAAGCCCTGCCCAATCCCCGCATCCTTGCGCTGATGCGGGACATGGGGTTCGGGTTCGACTGCAGCTCCGTGCCTGAGCTGGCTTTGTGCCGGAAGATCGGCGCCAGGGGAGAGGCCCTGATGTTCACCTCCAACAACACCACCCGCCAGGAATTCCAAGCCGCCGCAGCCGAAGGGGGATGCATCCTCAACCTGGACGATATCACCCTGGTGCCCAAGGTGCCGGCGATGCCCGAATTGATCTGTTTCCGTTACAACCCCGGAGAGCGCCGCACCGGTAACGGTATCATCGGAAATCCCGTGGAGTCCAAGTACGGTGTGGCCCACGATCAGCTGGTCGATGCCTACCGTATCGCCAAGCAGGTGGGTGCCGTGCGTTTCGGTCTGCATACCATGCTCGCTTCCAACGAGCGCGATTACACCTATATGGTGGAGACGGCCCGCATGCTGCTGACAGAGGTGGAACGGGTGTCCGCGGCGTTGGACATTCGGTTCGAATTCATCAACATCGGTGGCGGGCTCGGGATTCCCTATCGGCCCCAGGATGCGCCCCTGGACATCGCTGCGCTGGGCCGGGAGGTTACCGGTGTTTTCAGGGAATTTGAATCCCGCAACGGCTATGCCCCCAAGCTCTACCTGGAAAGCGGCCGTTACATGACCGGCCCCCATGGCGCTTTGGTGGTGACCGCCATCAACCGGAAAAACATTTACCGGACCTATATCGGGGTGGATGCCTGCATGTCGGCGCTCATGCGGCCGGCCCTCTACGACGCCTATCACCATATCACCGTGCTGGGCAAGGAGACGGCACCGTCCACATTGGTGGCGGACGTGGTAGGCGCGCTCTGCGAGAACAATGACAAGTTCGCCGTTCAGCGGGAACTACCTGAAATTACCGAAAATGACATCCTTGTCATTCATGATACCGGGGCCCACGGTCATGCCATGGGGTTCAATTACAACGGCCGGCTGCGTCCCAAGGAGTTGATGCTCTGCGCGGACGGTTCCGTGGCGCTGATCCGGCGGGAGGAGACCATGGCGGATCATTTCGCCACCCTGGGGTTTTCACCCGATGTATACCGGCCGGCGGTGTGACTGTGATGGGGATGGATGACATTGCGTCGGTGGAACAGATCCGGCGGTTGACCGGTTTGGGGGACGGGGCCGGGGCTGCGCAGTTGGCACCCCTGGTGGCGGCCCATGCCCGGAAAATGGGAACGCGGCCATTTCTGGACCAGGCAGCGGCGACCCTGATCGAGGGCCTGGATATCGCCGGGCTCGTTCCCGGGGTCTACGGCGCTTACCAGGGGCTGGTCCGGGATGGGCTATTGCTGTTCCTCTCCCACCTGCCCGTGGCCCGGATGGTGTCCATTGTGGCGGCGCAGCTGGCCCTGGGGGACAAGGCGGATGCCGGTCGCCGCATGGTGGCTCTGGCCGGTCAGGTGCCTACCTTGCACAAGCTGGGGCAGATTATCGCCCGCAACCGCCATGTGGATGGGACGGTGCGGCGCTGGTTGGTTTGCCTGGAAAGCGGGGGCTTCGGAACGGATGCCAAGGCGGTACGGCGGATGATTCGGGCGGCCGTGGGAAAACAGGACGTGCACATCGCCCCCGACATCCTTGCAGAAGCGAGTGTCGGTGCCGTGGTGGCCTTCTCCCGGCCGGCGACGTCGGATGCCCCGGCCCACCGTGGCGTGTTTAAGGTGGTCAAGCCCTTGGTCGCCGATCATATCGCGGAAGAGATGGTGGCCCTGGATGCCGTGGCCAGGCATCTGCAGGAAAACCGATCCCGCTACGATCTGGATCTGGCCGCGTGCACCGCCCTGTTCGCGGATGTCAAGAGCCTGCTGCAGGAAGAGCTGGACCTGTCCGGTGAAAAGGCCCACCTGGAAATGGCGCATGCCCTCTATGACGGCTGGGACGCGGTGACGGTGCCCCGCCCCCTTTTCGTCGCCACCGATCGGGTGCTGGCCATGACCTTTGCCCCCGGGCGGAAGGTGACCGACGGACTGACCCGTACGGCGGACCGCAAGGCGGCGGCCCGACTGTTGTTTGACGCCCTGATCTGTGCACCTCTGTTTTCCCGGCAGGAGATGCCGGTGTTTCACGGCGATCCCCACGCGGGCAATATCCTGTGTGACCGGTCCGCACCGGGCGGTGCCCTGCGCCTGGCCCTCATTGACTGGAGCCAGGCCGGGCGGTTGTCCCGGGCCCTGCGGGTGGACCTGCTGAAGTTGGTGCAGGGCGTATTCTGCAACGATACCAGGATGATTTGCCTGGCGGCGCAGGGACTGATGTGCCGCACCGCCGCGGGGCCGAGTGCAAACACCATTCGTGCGGCGGTGACCCGGCTGTCGGCGGCGCCGCAATTCCAATCCGCCGCGATGATGAAGAGAACTTTCCTCCTGCTGGAACGGCTTTCCGCTGTGGGCGGCCGTTTCCCCAGGGAACTGCTTCTGTTCCGAAAGAGCTTTTTCATCCTTGACGGCCTCTTGTGGGAACTTGCCCCGGATTTTGATATGGACCATACTGCCATGGCGCATCTTCGCGGCCTCTTGCTGCGGGAGTTGCCCGGACGCGTGGGGGCCTGGATGATGGCCCTTGAGGACCGGCCCGAGCGCTACCGGAGCCTCTTGTCCAATCGGGACGTTCAGGAGATTCTGCTGAAACTGGCGCTTACCTTCGTCCACCGCCGCATGGACCTGGCGATCGGCATCTTGGATGCCCACGCCGGCGTGTTGCGTCGGCTGCTGGGGGTGCCCCGGGGCTGCTTTTCCCGGGCGGTGACCCTTGGCCTCGGCCTCTATTACCTGGTTCGGATGCCCGATGCCGCCCCGTCGAGCGGATGAGGCGGGCGATATGGGGCTTGAAACCGAACTGAAACTGGCCTTGTCGCCGGCGGATGTCGACGCGTTCCAACACCACCGGCTGCTCGGCCGTTTCGCGGTGGATCGGCCCCGTTCCCATCGTCTTGTCAGCCGGTATTACGATACCCCCGACTGCCTGCTGTATCGCCATGCCATCAGTTTCCGGGTGCGCGCGGACGGAGAGGGACATGTCCAGACGCTCAAGCAGAAAGGACGGACCCAAAATGGTCTGTCCCACCGTGAGGAGCGGCAGTGGCGTCTTTCCGGACCGGATCCCGCCCCGGAAAAGGTGCCCGCCGGCCTCTGGCCCGCCGGGCTCCGGAAACAACTGACCGCGCTGCGCCCCATGTTCCGGACGGATTTTCAGCGCACCCTGTGGCATGTGCGCCTGCCCGCCGACAGCTGCTGCGGAAATCAGACCCCGGCGGACATCGAACTTGCATTGGATGTGGGCTGTGTCGTGCTGGAAAACGATGACACGCGCCAGGAGCCCATCCTCGAGGTCGAGCTGGAGTTGGTCAAGGGCCACGATACGGTGCTGGCGCAGTTGGCGCATGCGTTGGGGCGGCGGGTGCGGCTGACGCCTTCGGACATATCCAAGGCCCAGCGGGGCTACCGACTGCTGGGTTACGCCGGAGACGGGCGGGGCTGAAAACCAGCTGCGTTTATGGGGCCGGCGTGTTTTCTTTTGACAAACGGGGGAATATTTATTACCCGGATAAGTTGACATTTCAAAAGTCTGAAGCAGACGGAACCCGACTTCTAAAAGTTTAGCGCAATTTGGGGTGGATGCCATGGACGCCAAAATTCTTGTTGTGGATGATGATAGCGATATTCTCGAAATGATCGAAACGTCCCTGCGGAAACTCGGATACAGCGTGGTCACGGCAACGGATGTGGCGGGCGCGGCCGAATGGTTGGCCAAAGAAGACTTCGATGTGATGATCACAGACAAGAACATCCCCGGCGGAGATGGTGAACGGGATGGGGGCATGTACCTGCTGAACCATTTGCGCCGGGCCAGAAAACGTCCCGAAGTCTTGATGATCACCGGCTACGCCACCATCGAGACCGCCATCGAAGCCATGCGGCTCGGGGCGTTCGATTACATCTGCAAGCCGTTTGCCCTGGAAGTGCTCAGGGAAAAGGTCGATCGCATCGTCCAGTTCAAACAATTTCTTAACCCGGACAATACCCTCCAGAGTTTCAAGGCCTTTCACAACGAGTTGCTGACCCTTTTCGAAGACAGGGAGCAGGCCATCGATCAGAAAACGGACCGCCACATCAAATCGATCCTGTCCAAGGTGGAGTATTTCTTCCGGGTCCAGAAGGAACGCGAAAAAATCATGATCACCCAACGCGACGCCCTGGCCCAGATTGCCGGCCATGCCGAAGAGCTTCGGGAGCAATTGACGGAAAAGGGCGGCGCGCTGCCGCTCCTGGACCGCATTTGCACCCTTGCCGGCCAGCGGTTTTAGCTTCACCCCGCCGCGCCGGGCCGCTCGTCCGGGTCCCTTGCCGCTCCGGAGGCGGGCGGATTACGATTCTTCTGCGCGAACCACGAACAATCCCCACGGAAACACTTTTTCGGCTGACGCGCCTCCACCACGACGGCCTGGTACCGCCGTTGGGGCATATGGTGCCATGATCCGGAGCGTCTCTGCCTGCGGGGATGCCGGTTGGTTTCCGGGTGGGTAGAGGTGGCATTTCCGGCAGGATGTGCTATACAATGCGCCTGAGCCGCGGCAGTGCGGCCGTTTGCCGCGCTTGCGCCGCATCGATGGCTGCCCACGGATCCGGCGCCGGCGGCAGGAAGCGTATTCAATTGTTATTGGAAGGGATTTGACTGATGTTCAATTTACTGACCAAGATATTCGGAAGCAAAAACGAGCGGGAAATCAGGAAAATGCAGCCCATCGTTGAACAGATAAATGCCCTGGAGCCGGACCTGAAGGCGCTGTCCGACGACGCCCTGGCCGCCAAGACCGCTTGGTTCAAGGAGCAGTTGTCCCGGGGGGCGACCCTGGATGATCTTCTTCCGGAGGCCTTCGCGGTGGCGCGGGAGGCGTCGGTGCGCATTCTCGGCATGCGGCATTTTGATGTGCAGTTGATCGGCGGCCTGGTGCTGCACCGGGGCGCCATTGCGGAGATGAAGACCGGCGAGGGAAAAACCCTCATGGCCACCTTGCCTGCCTACCTGAACAGCCTCGCGGGCAAGGGCGTGCATGTGGTGACGGTCAACGATTACTTGGCGGGCCGGGATACCGAGTGGATGGGGAAGCTGTACGGGTTTCTGGGGCTTTCGGTGGGGTGCATTTCCCATGGACTGACCGACGCCCAGCGTAAAACCGCCTATGGCTGCGACATCACGTACGGCACGAACAACGAATTCGGTTTCGACTACCTGCGGGACAACATGAAGTTCCGTCACGAGGAACTGGTGCAGCGGATGCCCCATTTCGCCATCGTGGACGAGGTGGATTCCATTCTCATCGACGAGGCCCGGACACCGCTGATTATTTCGGGGCCGGCGGAAAAATCCACCCAGCTCTACTACCAGGTCAACGGCATCATTCCCGGTCTTGCTCCGGAGCGGGACTACGCCATCGATGAAAAAGCCCGGTCCGCCGTGCTCACCGAAGACGGCGTGGGGCGGGTGGAAAAACTTCTTGGGGTGGAGAATCTATACGACCCCCAGCACATCGATCTTCTGCACCACACGAATCAGGCCCTCAAGGCCCATGTGCTGTTCAAGCGGGACGTGGATTACATCGTCAAGGACGGTGAAGTCATCATCGTCGATGAGTTCACCGGGCGTTTGATGCCGGGCCGGCGTTACAGCGAAGGGCTGCACCAGGCTTTGGAAGCCAAGGAAAACGTGAAGATCGAAAACGAGAACCAGACCCTGGCGTCCATTACCTTCCAGAACTATTTCCGGATGTACGAAAAGCTGTCCGGGATGACCGGCACCGCGGACACCGAGGCGGCCGAATTCAAGAAAATATACGACCTGGACGTGGTGGTCATCCCCACCAATATGCCCATGGTGCGAACGGATCTGCCGGATCTGATCTACAAGACCAGGAAGGAGAAATACGACGCCGCCATCGAAGAGATCATCGAGCGCAACCGGGAGGGGCAGCCGGTGCTGGTGGGTACTGTTTCCATCGACGTGTCCGAGAGCTTCAGCAGGAAGCTCAAGCGCCGGGGCATCAAGCACACGGTGCTCAATGCCAAGAACCATGAAAAGGAAGCGGAGATCATCGCCATGGCCGGCCAGAAGGGCGCGGTCACCATTTCCACCAACATGGCCGGCCGGGGTACCGACATCGTGCTGGGAGAGGGCGTGAAGGACCTTGGCGGCCTGCATATCCTCGGCACCGAGCGGCACGAAAGCCGTCGCATCGACAACCAGTTGCGGGGGCGCTCCGGCCGCCAGGGAGACCCGGGAAGCTCCCGGTTCTACCTGTCCCTGGAAGACGACCTGCTCCGGATTTTCGGCGGAGAGCGCATCACCCGGATCATGGAGCGCCTGGGCATGGAAGAGGGGGAACCCATCGAACACGGCCTGATCAGCCGGGCCATCGAAAACGCCCAGGCCAAGGTGGAGGGGCATAACTTCGATATCCGCAAGCAGCTGATCGAGTACGATGACGTGATGAACCAGCAGCGGGAGGTGATATACCGCCAGCGCCGGGAGGCTTTGGGGGGGGAGAGCCTGAAACCGGCCATCCTGGAATTGATCGCCGAAAAGGCGGATGAAATCGCCTGGAACCACGCGGACGAGAAGATTCCCGCGGAGGAATGGAACCTGAAAGGCCTTGGCGAGGCGGTGTTTCAGCAGTTCAACCTCCATCTGCCGGCCTTTGACACGGATACCCTGGACAACCTGACCGCCGAGGGGCTGGCCACGCTCATCGAAGAAGCCGCCGTCCGTTTTTACGAACAACGGGAGGTTGAGATCGGCGCCGGGCACCTGCGGCAGATCGAGCGTTTCGTCATGCTCCAGACCGTGGACAACCTTTGGAAGGATCATCTGCTGAGCATGGACCACCTCAAGGAGGGCATCGGCCTGCGGGGGTATGCCCAGCAGAACCCGTTGCTGGTGTACAAAAAAGAGGGGTTTGCCATGTTCCAGGACATGATATCCCGGATCAAGGAAGAGACCCTCGGTATCTTGTTCCGGATCCAGGTGGCCGCCTCCGAGCCCATCGAAGCGGCCCGTCCGGACACCCGCCATCTTGTGTTTTCCCGCGGGGACGGAACCGCCGCCAAGAAGCCCCTGAAACGTGATGCGGTCAAGGTGGGAAGAAACGACCCTTGTCCGTGCGGCAGCGGAAAAAAATTCAAGAAATGCTGCGGCGCCGCATAGGCAGGGGGATCCCCTTTCGATATGCGGCGATGGTCCCTATGCCCCGCAGGCGGCCCACTTCACCCTTTACAAGCCCCGAGCCGGATGCTTAATATATGGGGTAGCGAGGTGTCGCCATGGCGGAATCGGCGTCCGCCGTATGGGTCGGTCTCGGTGATGCCGGAAACGGAAACTGTAGTGGTGCCACCCCATGAACGATAAACGCCTACAAACACAGGAAGATGCCGCTACCCGGGCCGATGAGGATGTCCGGGAGCCGGAAATGTATAAAGTGCTGCTGCACAATGACGATTATACCACCATGGCGTTTGTCGTTGAAATCCTCATGAACGTGTTCTCGAAAGACTTCGACACCGCCACCCGCATCATGCGCGACGTCCACCGGAAGGGCGTTGGGGTTTGCGGCCTTTACACATATGAAGTTGCTGAAACAAAAGTGGAAACGGTTCATGCCCTGGCCAGGGAAAACGGTTTTCCCTTGAAATGCAGCATGGAGGCGTAGGTCATGATTAGCAAGGAAGTGAGTGCGACCCTCGGCTTTGCCGTTCGGGAAGCCAAAAAACGGCGGCACGAGTACGTGTCCGTTGAGCATGTGCTGTTCGCCATCTTGCATGATGCGGAAGGTGTCGATATTGTTGAGGGGTGTGGGGGTGATCCAGATGAACTCAAGGAAAACCTTGAAAAATTCTTCAACGAAAAGATGGAGATCATCCCCGAGGGCAGCGAGTACGTGTTGCAGCAGACCATCGGGTTCCAGCGGGTCATTCAGCGGGCCGTCAACCACGTCCGTTCGGCGGAAAAGGCATATGTGGCCGTCAGTGACGTGCTGGCCTCCATTTTTCTGGAGAAAGAGTCCCATGCCGCCTTTTATCTTTTGGAACAAGGCATTACGCGCCTTGACGTTCTGACCTTCATTTCACATAAATTGCCGGAACCCGAAGAGCAGGCCCCTGGAGAAGAGCCCGGCGGAAGAGAGCGGAAAGGGGAGAAGAAAAAGTCCGATCCACTGGCCCTGTACACCGTGGAGCTGGTGGCCCGGGCCGCGCAGGGGAAGTTGGATCCGCTCATCGGGCGGAAGGCCGAACTGGAACGCACCGTGCAGGTGCTGTGCCGGCGCCGGAAACACAATCCCGTGTTCGTGGGGGATCCCGGTGTGGGCAAGACCGCCATGGCCGAGGGCCTGGCCATCCGGATTTTCGAAAAAGACATTCCGGACCTGCTTCGCGATGTGCGCATCTATGCCCTGGACCTGGGCGCCCTGTTGGCGGGCACCAAGTTCCGGGGGGATTTCGAGCAGCGGTTGAAGGGCGTGATCACCGCCTTGCAGCAGAAAAAAGACGCCGTCTTGTTCATCGACGAGATCCACACCATCGTCGGCGCCGGTGCCACCAGCAGCGGGGCCATGGATGCTTCCAATATCCTCAAGCCGGTGCTGACCACTGGTGATGTGCGGTGCATCGGTTCGACCACCTATGAGGAATTCAAGAACCATTTCGAGAAGGACCGCGCTTTTTCCCGGCGGTTTGAGAAGATTGAGATCAGTGAGCCGAGCATTGCCGAATCCATTCAGATTCTGCGAGGACTGCGGCATGCCTATGAGGCACATCACGCCATCGCCTACACGGATGCGGCCCTGAAGGCGGCCGTGGAGCTGTCTGCGAAGCACATCAACGACCGTTACCTCCCCGACAAGGCCATCGACGTCATTGACGAGGCCGGGGCTTACGTGCGGCTGACCAGCGGTGGCAAGCGCAAAAAAATCCACCCCGGCGACATCGAAAAGATCGTGGCCAAGATGGCCCGCATTCCCACCCGGAGCGTGTCGAGTTCGGACCGGGGCAAGCTCCAGACCCTTTCCCCCCGACTCCGGCAGGTGGTGTTCGGCCAGGACGATGCCATTGACGGTCTGGTGACCGCCATCAAACGCTCCCGAGCCGGTCTCGGAGCATTGGGAAAACCGGTTGGCTCCTTTCTGTTCACCGGACCCACCGGCGTGGGGAAAACAGAGGTGGCCCGGCAGTTGGCCCTGAACATGGGCGTGGAGTTCATCCGTTTTGACATGAGCGAATACATGGAAAAACACGCGGTGGCCCGTCTGATCGGCGCACCGCCCGGGTATGTGGGATTCGAGCAGGGGGGGCTTCTGACCGACGGTATCCGCAAGCATCCATACAGCGTGCTGCTGCTCGACGAGATCGAGAAGGCCCACCCGGATCTGTTTAACATCCTTCTCCAGGTGATGGACCATGCCACGCTCACCGACAACAACGGCAAGAAGGCCGATTTTCGCAACGTGATTCTCATCATGACCTCCAATGCCGGGGCGCGGGAAATGAGCGCACAGAGCATCGGGTTCGGTTACGCCGCGTCCGACACCGCGGACAAGGGGAAAAAGGCCATCGAACAGACCTTCAGCCCTGAATTCCGCAACCGCCTGGACGCCGTCGTTTCCTTCAATGCCCTGTCCGTGGACATCATGAAGCGGATCGTGGACAAGTTTATCGGCGAACTAAACGATCAGCTTTCCCGGCGAAAGGTGCGTCTGACCCTGTCGGATGCGGCCAGGGAATGGCTTGCCCGCAAGGGCCACGATCCGGTTTACGGCGCAAGACCCCTGACCCGGCGCATACAGACGGATATCAAGGACCACATCGCGGACCAGATCCTGTTCGGAACCCTCGAAAAAGGAGGGGCCGTCCATGTGGACCTTGGAAAGGATGCCTTGGTGTTCGATTACACCGACTGCTGACAGACGCGTGGCGGAAAAAGGAGCCGCGTTTCCGTGACCGTTTTTCTGTTGCCCGATGATATCGTGTTCCCGTCGCCGACCCTGGCCGAGCCTGATGGGCTGCTGGCCGTCGGGGGGGACCTCCGCTGCGAGCGGTTGGTGTTGGCGTACAGGATGGGTATTTTTCCCTGGTACGCCCAAGGCGACCCCATTCTGTGGTGGTCTCCGGATCCAAGACTTGTGCTGCTGCCCGGAGATCTGCATATCTCCCGCCGTTTTTCCAGAGTCCTGAAAACGCATGGGTTTCGCGTCACCTTCGATGCCGCCTTCGGAGCGGTGATGCGGGGCTGCGCCGCACCGCGCCGGCGCCCGGACGAGGGGACGTGGATTTTGCCGGAAATGATTGCCGCCTACAAGAACCTGCATGAACAGGGGGTGGCCCATTCGGTGGAAGTCTGGCGGGAAGATGCCCTTGTGGGAGGACTCTACGGCCTGGCCCTGGGCGCCGCTTTTTTCGGCGAGTCCATGTTTTCCAGGGTATCCAACGCTTCCAAGGTGGCCCTGGCGGCACTGGTGCGGCGGTTGGAATGCTGCGGTTTCGATTTCGTGGACTGCCAGACCACTACGGGGCACCTGATGCGCATGGGTGCCCGGGAGGTGTCCCGGCGGTCTTTTCTGGCCATGTTGGAAAAAGCCCTGGCAAAGCCGGTACGCTTCGGTGGGCTGCCGGCTGGGGAGATGGAATCGGCGGCGGCCCTCCGGGAGCGGTGGCCGGGGGCGTTGCTGCATTCCTGCGGGGCTTGAGCGCCGCCTTTACCGGGAAAGTGCGGGCGCATTCTCCGGCGGTGCCGGCGGGGGCAGGTGCGCCGTGACCAGCTCCCCCACGAAGCTTCCCACGATGACCTTGCTTTTCACCTTGACGGGCATGCGCCGCTGGTCGGCGGTGACCCACAGGTGGATGTGCGCTTCCCTGTCTTTTTCGAATACCCCGCCCACGTCGCGCAGGTCCGGTTTGAGCAGAAAAGTATCATAGACGCCGGCCGGAACCTGTATGGTTTCGCGGCGCACAACGGTGGCCCGACCGATGACGCATTTCTTCCCGTCTGTGACCGGACGCTCCAGCAGTTGATGCCGCCCATGATCGAAGCGCCTGGCGAAGTACAGGATGCCCAGCGGGTCAAATGTGCCGGGCAGGATGGTCACGGGCGCCTTCGCCTTGCCGTAATTTGCGTACTGAGCGGTGTTGCGGTGCCAGTCGAATGTTACCTGGATTTTCTTGCGGTGGCTTCCTTCCCGTTGATGCTTGGTGTAGTGCAGGGAGCGGGTCACGGCCTCATCCGTGTAGGAATCGATCCGGTCGCGCACCTTGTAGAACAAGTCGACGAAGCTGTTGGTTTCCGCGGTCAGAACAAAGTGGGTGGCGGCCGTGCCGTCCATGTCTTGTGTCGGCAGTACCTCCAAGGTGGCCTTTCCGGCGCTGATAAGTCCCCAGCGAAGATGGAAGACGAGTTTCTCTCCGGGGGCAAAGGGAAGGGGAGCGTCTGAAGCGGCATGGCAGACGGTTGCGGTAATCAGCAGCCACAGGCAGCCCCCTATCAGATGGCGCATGACCGAATCCTTTCAAAAGAGTGGGAAGGTGCGGTGTTTGTGGAAAAGCGCTTGCCTGACACCGGAAGTTGATTTATGTTGCGCGCATCTTACAGGAAACTGCCGAAAGAAGGAAGCCATGACCATCACAGCAATCATTCCATCCCGATACGGCTCCTCGCGTTTTGACGGCAAGCCGCTGGCAAAAATCGCAGGCAAGCCCATGATCCGGCATGTTTACGAACGGGTGAAGGCCGCGGCAAGTGTTTCCCAGGTTGTTGTCGCCACGGACGACCAGAGGATCCTAGAGGCGGTGGCCGATTTCGGCGGAGAAGCAATTCTCACCGGTCCGGACAATCGTTCCGGCACCGACCGCGTCGGCGACGCCGCCGACCGACTGGGCTTGTCCATGAGCGATATTGTGGTCAACGTGCAAGGCGACCAGCCGCTGATCGACGCGCGCTGCATCGATCAGCTGACGGCACCTTTCCTGTCGGATGCCGGCGTGGTCATGAGCACCCTGGCCTATGCCATCGTCGATCAGCGGGAACTGACCGACCCCAAGGATGTGAAGGTGGTGTTCGGTGAAAACGGCCGGGCGCTGTATTTTTCACGCGCCGCCATTCCCTGCGCCCGGGATGCGGGAACGGTTCACGATACCTATAAGCATCTGGGTGTCTATGCCTATCGCCGGTCTTTTCTGGAGGTGTTCCGCAATCTTCCCGAGGGGCGCCTGGAACAGATCGAAAAGCTGGAACAGCTGCGGGTGCTTGAATTCGGGTACCCGATTCAGGTGGTGGTCACTCCCTACGACTCGCCCGAGGTGGACCTGCCCGAGGACATTGCCAGGATCGAAGCGCGTCTTTAATTTTCCTGATGTTCAGGCTATGCCCGGCATCCTTCCATGGGCGCTTTGCCGAAAGGGGTTTTGGCTTCCCCGGAGATTTTGTCGCCCTGGATGGTCGCGGTGTAGGTGACGGCCATGGCGCCGAGGGGGGTCTTTGTTTCCGCGTTCCAGGTCAATGTGTTGCCGGCGATGGTGCCGCCCGAGAAGTTCGACACGCCGATCTTGTTTTCGATGGAGCCGCTGAAGGCGTTTCCATCGGTTTTGATGCGCAGGGTTCCCTTCTGGGATCCCATGGGGGTTTTGACCTTGATGTTGTAGGCACCGTCAAAGGGCATCGTGTCTCTCCTCTTGCGTTGAAATCGTATGGTGTTCCAGGATTCCTGCCTGGGCCGCCGGCGGACAGGCTACCGGGTGATATCCTTTTCGATGACCTCCCCCGGTGACGATCTGTCAGGTATCGGGGAGGCGGCTTTTGGTTGCGCGGGCGCCGGCGGGGGCGCATCCCGGTGGATGAGGGTTTCGAGCCCCGTGAGCTTCAGTTCGATGCGCCGGAGGCGTTGGGAAAGGTCCGCCGCCACCTTTTCCGCCAGGCCTTTTTCGGTGGAGAGCACGTTTTCGATATGGTTGATTTCGGCCAGCAGCTCTTTTTTGGAGGCCTTTTCAGCGGAGAGGGCGTCGAGTTTCACCGAAAGGGTTTTGAGATCGACAAGGGCCTGCGCGGCGGCGGTTTCAGCGGCGGCGAGTTTGCCTGCAAGCTTGTCCGCGCGGGCGGTGGCGGCGGTTTCGGTGCCGTCGATCTTTTTGGAAAGGGTGGCATGCTGTTGTTCCATTGCGGAAAGCGCCTTGTCCACGGCGGATTTATCGGCCTTCGCCGTTGATAGGGATGAGATCTTTCCCTGGATGTCGGACAATTGGGTCGACAGGGCGTCGGCGGTCTTTTTCAGGTCGGCCAGAAGGTCGGCCCGTTCGGCAAAGGCCGTCTCCATGGCGGAGAACTTGATGGAAAGGGAAGAGAACTTGGACTGGAGGTCCTCTGAGATGTTCTGGGCCTCCTTGGCCCGGGTGCCTTCCACGGCCGCGACCCGTTCCCGAATATCGATGTAGCCCACCACCATGAGGGCAATGGCCGCCACGATCAGAAGAAAGATCAGCAGCAGGGTGCCCCGGCCGGATTTCGGCGCTTTTTCACGCCGTCCGGAGGATTTTCCCGTGTTGGACGGAGATGGACCGGCCTCTGGCTCGACGGGCTCGTCGTCCTGCCAGCGGATCTTGAATTCCGAAGATGGTGTCTCTTCCATATCAGGTTCCGTTATTCCCATTCGATGGTGCTCGGCGGCTTTGAACTGATGTCGTAGACCACCCGGTTGACTCCGTTGACCTCGTTGATGATCCGGTTCGACAGCTTCGCCAGAAATTCATGGGGCAGCCGTGCCCAGTCCGCCGTCATGGCGTCTTTGCTGGTGACGGCCCGGATGGCGATGATGTTTTCATAGGTGCGCTTGTCGCCCATCACGCCCACGCTCTTGATGGGCAGCAGCACGGCGAAGGATTGCCATAACTTTTTGTAATACCCGTGGGCCTTGATTTCCCCCACGAGAATATCGTCGACTTCCCGCAGGATATTGAGCCGGCGGGCGGTGATGTCCCCCAATATCCGTATGGCCAGTCCGGGCCCCGGAAACGGCTGGCGCCAGACCAACTCGTCTGGAATGCCGAGGGCGGTGCCCAGTTTCCGCACCTCGTCTTTGAACAGGTATTTGAGAGGTTCCACCAGTTTCAGTTTCATCTTTTTGGGCAGTCCCCCCACGTTGTGATGGGATTTGATGACCGAAGAGGGGCCCCCGAAGGCGGATTTCGACTCGATGATGTCCGGATAGAGGGTGCCTTGGGCCAGGAATTCAGCGCCCTTGATTTTCTTCGCCTCCGCCTCGAACACATCCATGAACACCCGGCCGATGATCTTGCGTTTTTTTTCGGGATCCGTCACGCCGGCGAGTGCGGATAGAAACTGCTTTTTCGCGTTCACGAAACGGATGTTGATGTGCAGATGCTGGGTGAGCACCTTTTTCAGCTTGGCTGCTTCGTCTTTTCGCAATACGCCGTTGTCCACGAAAATACAGGTGAGGTGATGGCCGATGGCCTGGTGGATCAGTACGGCGGTGACGGTGGAGTCCACACCACCGCTGAGGCCGAGGATGACTTTCCGGTCGCCAACGGCCTCCCGGACCTGGGTCACGGCATCCCGGGAAAAGGAGCGCATGGTCCAGGAACGCTTGCAGTTGCAGACGTCCACCAGGAAATTGCGGAGCATCTTTTTGCCATGGGCGGTATGGGCCACTTCCGGGTGGAATTGAAGCCCGAACAGTTTCTTTCCAGGATTTGCGCAAGCGGCCACCGGGGTGTTGTCAGTGGCGGCGGTGACGTGAAACCCCTTGGGGAGGGTTTGAATGGAGTCGCCATGGCTCATCCAGCAGGAAGAGGTCTTGGGCACCTTCTCGAACAGAACCGACGCGTTGCGAATGTTCAACTGTGCGAATCCGTATTCGCGCTGCTTGGAGGATCGGACCGTGCCGCCCAGGGAATCCACCATGTACTGCATGCCGTAGCAGATGCCCAGCACCGGGATGCCCAGATCGAAAATGCCCGGATCCGTTTTCGGGCTCTTGGCGGCATAGATGCTGGCGGGCCCTCCGGAAAGGATGATGCCCTCGGGATTGAGGCGGCGGATTTCCGCCAGCGAAATGTCCGGTGGCTCCACCTGGCAATAGACCCGCTGCTCCCGAACGCGCCGGGCGATTAACTGGTTGTATTGTGAGCCGAAATCGATGATAAGAATCATTTGGGTTCCTGTCCGTCCTGTCCGCATCCGTTCCGTGGCCGATCAGCTTGTGGCCGGCGGACGGTGTCGGCCGGATGCGTGTCTGTCGTTGCCTTAAGAAACCGAATATGTTAGACACTGCGGAAAAAGTCAACCGTATTTTGGCCGTTTCGGGAGGATGCCGGCGGCGGGAAAGGTGGTGGGCCCCCATGCTGGTCCAGATCTATGAAATCCAAACGCCCGGAGAGGCCGAAGCCCTGCTTGCATTGGGGGTGGACCACATCGGCAGCGTGCTCCAGCGGCCGGAGGGCCCTGATCAGAATCTGTTGAAAGAAACCATGGCGGTGGTGTCGGCCGCCGGTGCGAAAAGCAGCCTGATCCCCCTTTTTTACGACACGGACGACATCAGCCGCGCCATTGATCGTTACCGGCCCGATATCGTCCATTTCTGCGAAATCCTCCACGGCGCCAACGGGACCGCGGCCGGATGGGAGGCGGCGGCCGCGCGCCAGCGCCTGATCCGGGAACGGTTTCCGGGCCTTGCGTTGATGCGCTCCATTCCCATCGGTCCTACGGGACTGGCCGCGGTGGTGCCCACCCTTGCCCTTGCGGAGGTGTTCGCTGACATCAGTGATTTTTTTCTGACCGATACCTTTTTGCCGGTCGCGGACACGGCGCCGGAAGAAGCCCAACCGGAACCCGGGTTCGTGGGCATCACGGGTAAAACCTGCGACTGGGATATGGCGGCGCGGCTGGTATCGGACAGTCCCCTGCCTGTTTTCCTGGCCGGTGGTATTTCCCCTGAGAATGTGGCGGAGGCGATTTGCAGGGTTGCGCCCGCCGGCGTGGACAGCTGCACGTTGACCAATCAAACCGGTCCCGACGGCAGCCCCGTGCGCTTCCGGAAGGATGTCGATAAAGTGAAGCGGCTGGTGGCCGCTGCCCGGCCCGCCCCCGATCAATAGGGGAGGATCCGGCCTGACGGCCGCCGAAACAACATACACCTGTTTTTATTTGAATTGTCTGGAGGAAAACGACCCAATGTATGAAAGTGGAGATCTGAGAAAAGGTCTGAAAATTGAAATCGACGGCCAACCCCATGTGATTGTTCAGTTCGAATTTTCAAAACCCGGCAAGGGACAGGCCCTGTACAAATGCAGGCTCAAAAACATGATCACCGGTTCGCAGTTCGACCGGACCTACCGCTCCGACGAAAAATTCAAGGAGGCGAACCTTGAAGAGCATGACATGGAATACCTGTATTTCGACGGGGAGAATTACTGTTTCATGAACAGTTCCACCTACGAGCAGGAATTCATCACCCAGGAGCAGGTGGGAGACGCGAAAAATTTCATGAAAGACAACACGGCCTGCAAGGTGCTGTTCTTCGATGGGAAACCCATCGGACTGACCTTGCCGAATTTTGTCGAGCTGCGTATCGAACATGCCGAACCCTGGGCCAAGGGAGATACGGCTTCGGGCAGCACCAAACCGGTGACCCTGGAGACCGGTTATGTCCTTCAGGTGCCGCCGTTTATCAACGAAGGAGAAATTGTGCGCATCGATACGCGCACCGGCGATTACGTGGAGAGGGTCAAGGCATAGCAGATACATGGCCCGGAACGGTGGGGGGCGGGAAAATGTATTTCGCGCACACAGGCGTCTTGCGGAGGACGGGAAAAGGTCGGCCCATGGGCGCCGCTGCCAGGATTGTGCGTCGGTGTATCGGCGTTGCCGTGGCAACCGTCGGGATGCTGGCGGCGGTGGGCTGCGCTGTTGACCGTCCGGCGCGCTTCTACACCCTCAGTCCCATGGAACAGAACCCTTTGACGGCGGCGTCCGTCACCGGGAAGCGTGTTTCAGTGGCCGTGGGCCCGGTGACGCTGCCCGACTACCTGAAACGGCCCCGGATCGTCAACCGGATCGGAAAAAACATGCTGGTGGCGGCTGACTGCGACCGCTGGGCCGGCGCGCTGGATGAAAATCTCTCCATGGTCGTGACGGAGAATCTGGCCTTGCTCCTGGCAAGCGATAATGTTTATCTCCATCCGGGAGCTGATTACGCCACGCCTGCATACCAGGTGGCGGTGGACGTGATCCGGTTCGAGGGCGTCAACCGTCAGAATGTGGAGCTGCTGGCGCGTTGGACCCTTGTGGATGTCCGGCGGCAAGTGACCATGGGACGGGGCCGGGCCTTTTTCAGCCGGCCCATACCCGGTCAGGGGACCGCCGGTCTTGTTTCCACCATGAACCTGGTCCTGGCGGATTTGAGCCGTCGGATCGCGGCGGAGTTGTCTTCTTGCCAAGGCGTTTCGGCGCCGGAAACGGATGAAACCCGATGAGAATGAAAAGATGCGCTGTTGCCGGACGTTTCCTGACCGCACTGGCGGCGGCAACGGCGATGGCCGCCGGGCAGGGCACTGCTGCGGCGGCTGTTGATGTCACACGCAATTTTGCCGCCGCGCCTCTTTCCATCCCCAGCCAGTCGCCTGCCCAAACCCTTCGGCTTGCCCCCGGCCCGTCGGTGGCGCGGGATATTCCCGCGGGTGAATGGCACGTGCAGGTGAGCAGCGCCTGGTCCAATATCTGGGCCCAGGAGCGGCAGTACCTGATGGACTACGAGGTGGCCGACAGCGTGCTTTCCATAAGCTATGGCATCAGCCGGCGGTGGGCGCTGGAGGCGGCGGTGCAGAACCGCAGCTATTTCGGCGGTGCCATGGACGGGTTCATCGAGGCGTTCCACAACCTGGTGGGGGTGGATCAAGACGGTCGGGACAAGGTGCCCAACGACCAGAACCAGGTTGTGCTGA
Source organism: Desulfobacterales bacterium (assembly GCA_963678885.2). Taxonomy (GTDB): domain Bacteria; phylum Desulfobacterota; class Desulfobacteria; order Desulfobacterales; family JAFDDL01. The sequence goes on from CAXXFG010000005.1 coordinate 637,125, forward strand.
GGGATACCGACGGAACCGTCGTCTTCGGACTCGATGACGCATCGGTGCTAAACAATACCCAGCTGCGTTTGTCCCTTTCCCACCTCCTGACCCCGGGCACGCGGCTCCTGCCGGCGTTGTCCATTTCCGCCACCCTCGGGTGGTTGTTGGAGTCCCCTTTCAGTGATGACGGTGAGCGTCCCGATGTCAGTTTCGGCATGGGGCTTTCCAAACGGTTGCCGGCCCGGATCTATCTTCATCACAGTGTGAATTATACGATTTTCGGTGAAACACATTTGGGTGTCTGTTCCATGCGGCGCGCCGGTTTCACCGTGTTCACCGGACTGGCGTGGCGTTACGGCCCCAGGTGCGATATGGTGTTGCAGCACCTGTTTTCCGAGGGGCTGGCCCAACAGGTCTGGGACCTGCGGGACGCATCCCACGAAGTGCATCTGGGCGGTGTATGGCGTCTGGACGGCGGCCGCTCGTTCTCCCTGGCCGTCATTGAAAACATTATCGCCTATCATAACAGCCCGGATTTCGGCGTGCACCTTTCCTTCGGCTGGTCGTACTGACGGGGCGCACACATGAACCGCCCGCTACTGCTCAAAAATCCCGTTCAATATTATCCCTGGGGTTCGAAAACCGCTATTCCGGAATTGCTGGGGACCGCGCCCGATGGGAAACCCCAGGCGGAGCTGTGGATGGGGGACCATCCCAAGGCGCCGTCCCTTGCGGCGGTGGAGGGGGTCTGGATCCCCCTTCCCCGAATCATTGCCGCGGACCCGGCCGGGATCCTGGGAAAACCGGTCGTATCGGCCTTTGGTCACCGGCTGCCGTTTTTGTTCAAGGTGCTGGCGGCGGCGCGGCCCCTGTCCATCCAGGCGCATCCCGACAAGCGGCGGGCCCGGGAGGGGTTTGCCCGGGAGACCGCCCTGGGCATTCCCCTGGACGCGCCCCGGCGCAGCTACAGGGACGGCAACCATAAACCCGAATGCATCTGCGCCGTGACGCCTTTCACAGCCCTCAACGGATTTCGCCCGGTTGAGGCGGTGCGAACGGCGCTGGCCGGTCTTTGCCCGGAGACACTGCGGACGGAATGCGGCAGGCTTGCCGCACCCGATGCGGGTGCGGGGCTCAGGGATTTTTTCGGGGCCCTGTTGCGGCTGTCCACGGCGCGCCGCATTGGGGTGATCGCCGAAGCGGTGGCCCAGGCCGGGCGCGGTGCGGTGGAGCCGTGCGTTGCCGAGTGGGTCACGCGGCTGCACCGTGCGTATCCGGAAGACATCGGCGTGTTGGCGCCGGCATTTTTGAACCTGGTGCGGCTGGCACCCGGCGAGGCCATGTTTCTTTCTTCCGGGCGCCTGCATGCATATCTGGAAGGAACCGGCATGGAGCTGATGGCCAACTCCGACAACGTGCTGAGGGGCGGGCTGACAAGCAAGCATGTGGACATCGACGAATTGTTGACGGTGCTGCGGTTTGAAGAAACCCGGGTGGAAATACTGCGCCCCGGGCCCCGCCGGATCGGGGAGTGGGTCTACCAGACACCGGCGCGGGAGTTCGAGTTGGCCGCGGTGCGGGTGGAGACGGATGCGGTATTTGAAAGTGGGCCGCGCGCGGCCGTTGAGCTTTTGTTCTGCCTGCAAGGCCGCGCTGTGGTCTGCGGGCAGGATGCCGCCCACGGACGGGAGATATGCCGGGGAGATACGCTGCTCCTGCCGGCGGCGATGGGTGCCTACCGGGTCTCCGGGCGGGCCCGGTTGTTCAAGGCCGGTATTGCCGCCGCCGGGTTCTGATGCCCTTGGAAAAAACGGCTTGACTTTTTGAATACAGGCTTATAGGGTCAGTCAACTTAATTGAACGGGAAGCAAAATGCATCGAATTTTCGGCGGATCTTTTTTTTATTTTAGCTATTATTGGTGGTATCACCGATAAGATCCGCCTTTGGTGCGCTGAGACACACATAAGAAACGTAAAAAGCCGAGGGGGATCCTGGAACCCCACGGCTTTTTTCAGATAAAAGGCCGTGGAGATTTCTTCACGGCCTTTTTACCTGAAAAAAGGAGTGCGGCATGACGATATTGGGTAAAAAAATCAGAATGGAGCGGATTCTCAACCGCAACACGGGAAAAACGGTGATTGTTCCCATGGATCATGGTATGACGGTGGGGCCCATTGGTGGCATCATCGACATGAAAGAAGCCATCCAGAAGGTGTCGGAAGGCGGCGCCAACGCCATCGTGGAGCACAAGGGATTGGTGGAGCAGGGCCACCGGCAGCGGGGAAACGATATCGGATTGATCATCCATTTGTCGGCGTCCACGAGCCTGTCACCGTATCCGAACGCCAAAACCCTGGTGTGCTCGGTGGAAGAGGCCATCAAACTCGGCGCCGACGCTGTTTCCATTCATGTGAATCTCGGCAATGGGGATGAAAAGGAAATGCTTCACGATTTCGGGAAGGTCAGCTATGACGCCCGAACCTGGGGGATTCCGTTGCTGGCGATGATTTACCCCCGGGGCGAGAAGATCAAAGATGAGTACGACGTGGAGGTCATCAAGCATGCGGCGCGGGTGGGCGACGAAATGGGCGCGGATATCGTAAAGGTTTCCTACACCGGCAGTGCCGACAGTTTTCGGGAAGTGGTGCGGGGATGTCGTATTCCAGTGGTGATTGCGGGCGGGGCCAAGATGGAGTCGGACCGCGATATCTTCGAGATGGTCAAGGGCGCCGTGGACGCAGGCGGTGCCGGGGTGTCCATCGGTCGGAACGTGTTTCAGCACCGCGACCCGGTGCGCATGGTGCGGGCCATTTCCGCCATTGTCAACGCCCATGCCAGTGTCGAAGACGCCTGTGATATTTTGGAAAGCTGAAAGGAAAGAACATGAAGAAAGTGTGGGTCCGAATCGATCCATGGGACAAGGACATGGTGACCACCGCCCTGGAAGGCGGCGCCGATGCCCTTCTGCTGCCCGCGGGTTGCAGTGAAAAGGCCAAGGCACTCGGAAAGGTACAGACCGTCTGCGAGGACGGGGATCTGAAGCCGGGGGAGGATGTCGTTTTTTTCATCATCCGTAGCGGAGAAGATGAGGACAAGATCGTCGCCATTTCCCGCGATAAACAGGTGGTGGCCCAATGCACGGACTGGACCATCATTCCCCTGGAAAATTTGATTGCAAAGGGCGCGGAGGTGATGGTGGCGGTCAGTGATCTTCAGGAAGCCAAGACCGCCTTTGGTATTCTGGAAAAGGGGGTTCAGGGGGTGGTGGTCAGCGCCGCCGACCCGGGCGCCCTGAAAAACATTCTTTCCCGGATCCGCAGCATGGAGGGGGTAACGACACTGGACACGGCCCGCATCGTGGGGGTCACGCCCCTTGGAATGGGGGATCGGGTGTGCGTGGATACCTGCACGGCCATGACCCCTGGCGAAGGCATGTTGGTGGGGAACAGCAGCAGTGCCTTGTTTTTGGTTCACGCGGAAAGTGTCTGCAACCCCTACGTGGCGCCCCGTCCCTTCCGGGTCAACGCGGGCCCCGTGCACGCTTACACCCGGGTGCCCGGCGGAAGAACCCGTTATCTTTCGGAGCTTGCGGCGGGAGACCATGTGCTGTTGGTGGACTTCAAGGGACGGACCACCGAGGGCATCGTGGGACGCGTGAAGATCGAAAAACGGCCCCTGATGCTGGTGACGGCAACCGTGGGAGATAAAGAGATCAACACCATCCTCCAGAATGCCGAAACCATCCGCCTGACGCGTCCCGACGGCGCCCCCGTGTCCATTGTCAGCCTGGCACCGGGTGACGAGGTGCTGGTGGCCCTGGAGGCGGGCGGGCGGCACTTCGGCATGCAGATCGAGGAGACCATTACGGAAAAATAGCTTGCCCGGGTTTCCAGGCGGCCGCGCCGCCGTTTGCTTAAAGTTGTTCCCGATGAGGTGGGTGCGCTTCAATCACTGCGGCGGGCGCGGCGTGCAGTAAGAATAAGAAAAGCACTGTTCACCATTTGCTTTAGGAAACCCTGCATCCCGAACCGGGGTGCAGGATGACGGGATGTCAGCCATGAATTCAAAGAAAGAAGATGCCTCCGGCAAGGCGTCCGCCCTGGACGGACTGCGGAAAAAGATCGACACCATTGACGAGAACCTGCTCGCATTGCTCAACGAGCGCTTTTCGGTGGCCAAGGAGATTGGCCGGCAGAAGGGCCGCAGTGAAACCACGGTAATGGACAGCGCCAGGGAAAGCAATGTGGTCAAGCGTCTCTTTTCCCTGAACAAGGGGCCCATCACCAACGAGGCTTTACAGCATATTTTTACCGAGATCTTCGGCTCTTCCCGGGAGGCCCAGCAGCCCCACCGGGTATGCTTCCTGGGCCCAGAGGCCACCTTTACGCATCTTGCGGCCCGGGGACATTTCGGCAAGTCTTCCACCTTCGTTTCCCGGGGCAGCATCCGGGACGTGTTCCAGGCCGTGGAAAAGGGAGATTGCCACTACGGTGTTGTGCCGGTGGAGAACTCCATTGAAGGTGCGGTCAACTATACGCTTGACCTGTTCTACGAGTCGGAGCTGAAGATCTGTGCCGAGACCTACATGAACATTTCCCATGATCTCTTGTCCAATGCCGGCTCTTTGAAGGACGTTTCGGTGGTGTACTCCCACCCCCAGGCCCTGGCCCAGTGCCGGCGCTGGCTGGGCAGGTATCTGCCGGATGTCGCGTACCGGGAGGTGAGCAGCACGGCCGAGGCCGCGCGCATGGCATTGGGGCACGCGGGGGCGGCGGCCATCGGCAGCAACGAAGCGGCACAGATCTACGGCCTGAACGTTCTTGCCTCCAAGATCGAGGATGTTTCCCGCAACACCACCCGGTTCCTGGTGATCGGCAGGAAGGCGGCGCGCCCCACCGGCAGGGACAAGACCTCGCTGATGTTTGTGACCCCGCACGCCCCGGGGGCGCTTTACAAGGTTCTCACCCCCATTGCCGACAGCGGGATTAACATGGTGAAACTCGAATCCCGGCCCAGCCGCCAGGAAAACTGGACCTATATTTTTTTCCTGGACGTTGCCGGCCACATGGACCAGCCGGAGGTCAGGGCCACCATCGACAAGATGGGGGAAATCTGCCTCTTTCTCAAATGGCTGGGGTCCTACCCCCTGGGCTTCCGCCCGGAAGCATGACGGCGCGCGCTCCAGGCGCCTTGCCCGGCGCTGCGCACGGGCCCCTTCCCCCCGCCCCCACGCCGGGGCGTACGGCGTGGAAAGGTGAGGGTGTCTTTGTAATCTGAACCGCCGGCATGGCCGGTATTGGAGATGAACAAAACCATGGAGAACGGCATCGGACCGGGTACCGAGGTGTACTGCGTGATCGGGAATCCCGTGGGTCATAGCTTGAGTCCCCTCATGCAAAACCGCGCGTTCAGGGTGTTGGGCCGCAATGCCGTCTATGTCGCTTTCGCCGTGGGCGATGTGGCGGCGGCCGTGACAGGCGTGCGGGGATTGGGCCTTCGTGGGGTGAGTGTGACCATTCCCCACAAGTTGGACGTCATGGCGCATTTGGACGCCGTGGATCCCGTGGCGGAGAAAATCGGTGCGGTCAACACCCTGGCGTGGCGGGACGGGCGGCTTTGGGGTTTCAATACCGATTGCACCGGTGCCTTGCGGGCCTTGGAGGAGAAAACCGAAATCCGCGGGAAAAACGTTCTGGTCATAGGGGCCGGCGGAGCGGCCCGGGCCGTCGGATTCGGCCTCTGCGCGGCCGGGGCCACGGTAACGGTCGCCAACCGGACCGCTGCCGCCGGAGAGCGCTTGGCCGAAGCGTTGTCGGGAACGTTTGTGCCGCTAAAAGAAATCGCGGGCAGGCCATGGGACATCGTCATCAACACCACCTCGGTGGGCATGACGCCCCATGAGGGGGAAATGCCGGCGGCGGTTGATCTTTTTCGGTCCGGCATGGTGGTTATGGACATCGTGTACAATCCCCTGGAGACATTGTTTCTGCGGCGGGCGGTCGAAGCAGGCTGCACGGTCATTGACGGGCTTTCCATGTTTGTCTATCAGGGGGCCTGCCAGTTCGAAATGTGGACCGGGGAAAAAGCGCCGGTGGCCGAGATGCGGCGCGTGGTGTACAACAGGCTTGCGGGGCGCTGATTCCCAGCGCGAACGGCCGCTGATTCCGGCTTTGCCGGCAAAAGAAGAGATGACAATGAAAGAGATAAACACAAGGGCCGTCAGGGACGGCGCCGTCCAGGTGCCCGGGTCCAAGAGCTATACCCACCGCATGCTGATCGGCGCTGCGCTGTCCGACGGTGTCAGCCGGGTGGAAAACCCCCTCCGCAGCGAAGATACCTTGCTGACTGCAGAGGGACTTCGGCAGCTGGGTGTTGCCATCGACGACCATGGGCGGCATATGACCGTTCACGGCTGTGCCGGCCGGATCGCCCCGGCCAAGTCTGATATCTACCTGGGCAATTCCGGAACCTCGGTAAGGCTTCTGACCGGACTTTGCGCGGCCGGACAGGGGCGTTATGTGATTACCGGAACACCGCGGATGCAGGAGCGTCCCGTTCAGGATCTTCTCGACGGCCTGACGCAATTGGGCGTGTCCGCGGTATCCGTTAGGGGCAACGGATGCCCGCCGGTCGCCGTCACCGGTGCGAGACTCGTTGGGGGGACGGTCTGCCTCGACTGCCATGTGAGCAGCCAATACCTGTCTTCCCTGCTGCTGACGGCGCCGCTTTCCGAAAAGGGCATCACCGTTACGGTGGTGCGGGGGCCGGTGTCGAAACCCTATGTGGACATGACCCTGGAGGTGATGGCGCGATTCGGCATTCGGACGGAGCGCGACGGCTATGCGCGGTTCTTCGTGCCCGGTGGGCAGACCTACCGGGCGGGCTGTCACGCGGTGGAACCGGATGCCTCCCAGGCTGGTTATTTCTGGGCGGCCGCCGCGGTCACCGGCAGGAGCGTCACCGTCAAGGGCCTCTCATTCAGCTCCCGGCAGGGGGATGTGAAATTTGCGGAAGTCTTTGGCCGGATGGGGTGCGCGGTGACGGAATCCAAGGAGGGCATTTCTGTGTCCGGGGGCGCACTCACCGGTATTACCGTGGACATGGCCGATATGCCGGACATGGTACCCACCCTGGCGGTGGTGGCGGCTTTCGCCCGGGGGGAAACGGTCATCACCAACGTTGGCCATCTGAAGGCGAAGGAGAGCGACCGCCTCGGGTCGGTGGTCCGCGAACTGCAAAAAATGGGGGTCGCGGCTTCCTGTACCGATACGGGCATGACCATCCTGGGCGGCGGGGCCCACGGCGCTGCCATCGACACCTATGACGATCATCGCATGGCCATGAGCTTTGCCGTTGCCGGCCTCCGGGTGCCCGGTATCCACATCAAGGACCCCGGCTGCGTGGCCAAATCGTTTCCCGATTTCTGGGAAGTTTTCGATTCGCTGTAGGCGTGAAGGGTTCAGGGGGGCGTACGCGGCATTGGGGGCTTGGGGGGGAGCGGATTTTTCGATGAACTTGTTTTTGATTGGATATCGGTGCACCGGCAAGACCTCGGTGGGCAGGCGGCTGGCGGAGGCGTTGGGACTGCGGTTCGTGGACGCCGACCAGATGCTGACGGCGGAAAGGAAGGAATCCGTTGCCAGGATCGTGGCACGGGGTGGCTGGCCCCTGTTCCGGCGGCTTGAAAAGGAGGTGCTGTCGCGGATTTGCGCCGAAGACGGGCAGGTGGTGGCCACCGGCGGCGGGGCGGTTCTCGATGAAGACAATCGGCGCCTGATGCGGCAGCGGGGGATGGTGATCTGGCTGCAGGCCGCACCGGATGAGATCTGTGACCGCATGTGCCGGGATGCCGCCACGGCAGACCAACGTCCGGCCTTGGCCGAAAAATCGGCGCTGTGCGAGGTGACGGAAATCCTCGGGGAGCGCACAGCCCTGTATGCGGCGACCATGCATGCGGCCGTCGAGACCACCCAAAAAACAATGGATGCCGTGTGCAGTGAAATCCTGTGCCTGCTGCAGCAAAAAGATGCGGGGGGCACGCCTTCTTGACAACGATCAGAAGTACCGGTATAAGCCTTCAGAGTATGCCTTCCCAGCTGATTCCAGCCGGAATCCATCGGGAGCCGCACCGCGGCGGTTGTTAAGATCGTCCTTTCTTTCTGTTGGAAATCGCACCATTCGTTGTTGCTTTATGCCGGGCCTGCGCTGTGCCTTGAAGCACGGATCCGCTCTTCTTGCGCCTGATGGGCGGCTGTCGGTCTGCTGCAACGCATCGGCGGCGACGTTTCGGAAGTATTCCAAAACCAGGGAACCACCCCCCAGAACGGGTTTGCCCATATGCCTTGAAAGGAGATGCCATGCGCAATCTGAAGACAGTCGGGATGCTGATGGTAGCTGTTTGTATGATGTTTGCTGCAGTGGGAGTTGTCGGTGCCGCGGAGATGGTCGATATCAACACTGCCACCAAGGAAGAGTTGATGCAGCTAGACGGTGTTGGAGACGTCTATGCCCAGGGCATTGTCGCATACCGGGAAAACGTCGGGCTGTTCCAGGCGCCGGAAGATATTATGAAGGTGAAGGGCATTGGTGCCGCCACTTACGAAAAAAACAAGGACCGCATCACGGTCAGCCAGGCGCAGGAGCCCATGGCCGATTCCCAGTAGACTGGAAGCGATGTCTGAAACTTACCACCGGGGGGTGGTTCGTTTCCCAGGCCACGATCGTCCCCACACCGCTGCCGCCGACGGGCGCGGCGGCTTTCATGCGGTAAATTTCCTAAAAATACCATATCTTGTATCCCGTTTTATCTTGACTCCCAAGAGGAACTCTTATAAATTCCCACCGACACATCATGAGGGGCCCGACTTCGATCGGGGTGTTGCCTGTGGTGCGCATCTCGGCGGCGATTTTTCGGGGCGCTGGGGCGCAATGATCCTTCCGGGCGCCCTTGACACCCGGAAGGAAATGTGTTCATTTCCTGAACGAAATCTTGGCCGGTTTGCCCAGAGGGCCACGGGACCGCGCGGTGGATTTTTCCGGGCGCATTCCGGCGCGACCCACCAGGCGGAGCTATGCGCCCGCACATTTCCACTCGATTTTCTTCCGTAATGAACCCAAAAGATATCAGGGCGTTAAAAATTTTAGAAGCGGTCGATGCCGGCGGAAACATCAGTCAGCGCGCCCTTGCCGAACGGCTGGATATTTCCCTGGGGCTTGCCAACAGCAGTCTGCGGCAGCTAGCGGCGGCAGGATGTTGCATTGCCGGGGCAAACCGTCAGGGCGCCACCCGGTATGCCCTGACACCCCGGGGCAGGGCTGAAAAGTCCCGGCTCACATACCGGTATATTCTGCTGTCCTACAGCCGTTTCAAAGAGGTGCAGGAACGCCTCGCCGGGATCTTCGAGGAGATCGGCCGTGACAATATCCGGCGGGTCGTTTTCTGGGGATTCAGCGAATTTGCCGAAGTGGCGTACCTGAGCATGCGCGGCACGTCTTTGAAGATGGTGGCCATCGTGGACAACATGAACGCCGGCCGGCCCTTTTTCGAAACCGTGGTTGCACCGCCGGCCGCCATCGCAACGGTGCCGTTCGACAGAATCCTACTGACCGATCCGGAAAGGAAGGCCGATACCTGTTGCGGCACCTTCGCCCGCAACGGCTGGGAGGATCGGGTGATGGCGTTTCCCCTTGACCGGTAGTCCGGTTGTTCATACCAATTATACCAGCACGAGGATGACTTCCAGGTGAGCAACAGCACATTGAAGCAGGGCATGGTTCTTTTTGCAGTGGCGGTGGCGGCGGCATTTGTATACAACGCCTTTTCGCCCCGGGGCATTCGCTTGGTCGGGCAGTGGGACACCCAAAAGGGGGTGATATCGGCCGGAGAAAAAAATGCGCCCGTGGTGCACGAACTTGAAATCGATTCCGTCGTGGCGGCCAAACGGGCCTATGACACGGGCGCGTTGTTTGTGGACGCCCGGAGCCCGGAAGCCTACCGGGAGGGGCACGTGCGGGGCGCGGTGTTGTTTCCGGTGTATGCCGTTGAAGAGCACCTGGAAGCATTTCTCGCCAGGGTGCCGACGGACCGATACCTGATTACCTATTGCACGGGAAGGGAATGTGAGGACAGCCACGAACTGGCCCAGGTGCTCTTGTCCCTGGGATATGAAAAGGTCAGTGTGTTCATTGACGGCTACCCGGCGTGGGAAGACGCCGGGTTTCCGGTGGCGCCGTGACAAGCCGCTGCGGCGGGCGTGTTGCGGAAAATTTCATGAGGAGAAAGATGCAATGATCGATGCGGATCTGACACCGGCCAAGGCGGCTTCAGCGGGCCGCTTTCCGGGCCGGATTGCACCGGGGCGCAATATGGATGTTGAACAGCCTGCCCGCCGTCAAGATATCCGGGAGCGGCATACGACCGCGTTCCCGAAGCGTATGCTGTTCGACACGGAGCCGGCATGAAAAAGATGATGGATAAAAAATGGCTTGAACCGGCCCTGCGGTGGATCGTCGGCATCTGCTTTGTCTACGCCAGTTTTCACAAGATCGGCGATCCGGCGGGGTTTGCGAAGATTATTTACGGCTACGGACTGTTTCCCCACGAAACGATCAATATCCTTGCCATTGTGGTGCCGTTTTTGGAGTTGGTGGCCGGCCTTGCCCTGTTATCCGGCATTCATGCAAGGGGGGCGGCGGCCCTCATCGGGGGAATGCTGTTTTTATTCTCCTGCGCCATTCTCATCAACATCATCCGGGGGCATGAATTTGATTGCGGGTGTTTCACCTTCGCCGAGAAGAAAAGCATTCTGCACAGCGCGGAATCGCTGCTGGTGCGCGACATGTTGATGCTCGTTATGTGCGTCTACCTGGTGAAGGCCGGTAAGGGGCAGCGCGCCCCGGAGCAGGTGAGCGGATAAATGGAAACGATTACCTTCAAGGACTATCCCAAGGAGCCGGTGGTGCTCGACAACCTGTCCATGAAGTTCATGCGCCAGTCGCTTTTCGTGCCCCTGGCCCTGAACGACGGGGTTCTTGTCATCGCCATGGCGGATCCGGACGACTTTTATACGGTCGATGCCCTCAAACTGGCCTACGAGATGGATGTGGAAATTCGGAAGGGAAACCGTGACGACATCCTGGAGGCCATCGAAAACCTTTACGGGGTAGGCAAACAGTCCATCGAGACCATCATCGAGGAGGCCCACAAGGACGTTTACGAGCTGACCGGAGAAGCCGGAGACGATGTGGACCATCTGCGGGACATGGCTTCCGAGGCCCCCATCATCCGGCTGGTGAACCGGCTGATTCTAAACGCCGTGGACCAGCGTGCCAGCGACATTCACTTCGAGCCCTTCGAAAGGGAGTTCAAGGTCCGCTACCGCATCGACGGTGTGCTCCACGACGTGGAGTCTCCCCCCAGCCGGCTTCAGGCGGCCATCACCTCCCGGGTCAAGATCATGGCCAAGCTCGACATCGCCGAGCGCCGTCTTCCGCAGGACGGGCGCATCAAGCTCAAGGTGGGAGACAAGGAGATCGATTTCCGGGTGTCCACCATCCCCACCCTGCATGGAGAAAGCCTGGTCATGCGTATTCTCGACCGGGAATCGCTGGTTCTCGATTTTCGCAAGCTCGGGTTTCCGGAGGATCTGCTGGAAAGCTGGCGGGAGCTGATCCACCAGCCCTACGGCATGGTACTGGTCACCGGCCCCACCGGCAGCGGGAAAACATCGACCCTTTACACCACCCTTGCCAAAATCAATTCCTCGGAAACCAAAATCATCACCCTGGAAGACCCGGTGGAGTACCAGCTGCGGGGCATCAACCAGATCCACGTAAACCGAAAGATCGGCCTTACCTTTGCCAACGGGCTGCGCGCCATCGTCCGTCAGGATCCGGACATTATTCTCGTGGGGGAAATCCGAGACAAGGAGACGGCGGAAATCGCCATCCAGTCGGCTCTGACCGGCCATCTCCTGTTCAGCACCCTGCACACCAACGATGCCGCCGGCGCCGTGACCCGACTGCTGGATATGGGCGTGGAGAATTTCCTGCTCAGCAGCACCCTCCTTGGCATCCTGGCCCAGCGCCTTGTCCGGGTGAACTGCCCCCACTGCCGGGAGCCGGTGGACCCCGATCCGAAACTGATCAGTTCCATGCGCCTGACCCCCGAGCAGCTCGAAGGTGTCACCCTGCTTCAGGGAAGGGGCTGCGACCATTGCCGCCATACCGGCTACATCGGCCGGTCGGCCATTTTCGAGTATCTGCCCATCGACGACGACATCCGCAAAGAAATCAACGCCAGTTCCAGTACGGAAATCATCAAGCGGGCGGCCATCGGCAAGGGCCTGCGTACCCTGCGCCAGGACGGGTGGGAGAAGGTCAAGGCGGGGGTGACGACCATCTCCGAGGTGTTGCGGGTCACACTGGAAATATAAGGACGGGTGAAAGGTTAAGGGTTAAGGGTGAAAGGGAAAGGGTTAAAGGTGAAAGGTTAAGGGTGAAGGGTGAAGGGTGAAGGGGAAGACGGGGTCATTTTGGTTGAAAATGGATTCAGGGGCTTGCGGGTTTGGCAGAAAGGCGATGATTTTTCGGTCAAAATCTATCGCATGACGGATTCCGGTACATTTGGCAGGGATTTTGGTCTGCGGGATCAGATGCGGCGTGCTGCGGTGTCAATTCCCAGCAATATCGCCGAAGGTGATGAGCTTGATACCAATAAACAATCCATTCGGCACTTTTATATCGCAAAAGGTTCCTGCGCAGAGGTACTGACCCAGGCGGTCATTGCCTGTAAAATCGGTTACCTGGATGAAGATAAATTCAAAACAATAGAAAACGAAGCTGTGGAAATCGCCAAAATGCTGTCAAAGCTGATCAGTGCCCGGAGAAACAAGTAGCTTTTTAATGAACGCGCCCTTCCTTTCACCCTTCACCTTTGACCTTTAACCGGCTTAGTAGCTATTTGACTTAGTCCATAACTTAGTTTAATATCGAAGCAAGTTCAACGCCTTTTCAAGGAGGCAACCGATGCTGACCGTCAACACCCATGAAGCCAAAACCCGGCTCTCCGCTCTGCTGGCAAGAGTCAGTTGCGGAGAGGAAATCGTGATCGCGAAATCGGGCAAGCCGGTCGCCAAACTTGTGCCGATCCAAAGCCGCGCCGATAAGCGAAAGCCCGGCATTGACAGAGGAAAAGCTTGGATTTCCGATGATTTCGATGCGCCGCTTCCGGAGGACTTGCAGCGGTATTTCGAGTAGCGAACCGGAACATGACAAAAGCGCGCAACTACCTGATCGACACACAGTGCTGGCTCTGGTGGCACATTGAACCGGAGCGGCTGGGCCAGCAGGCACGGGAATGCATTGAAAATGGGGATAAAACGATCTTCTTCTCGGTGGTAAGTGCATGGGAAATTGTCATCAAGCATGGCCTGAATAAACTGAAACTCCCGTTCCCGCCGGGTGAATATATTCCAAAGCGCCTGGCGTCGAGCTACATGGATGTGCTGCCGGTCCATCTCGCCCATACCCTGTATCTGGAAAAGCTTCCGGATCATCACAAGGATCCATTCGACCGCTTGCTGGTCGCCCAAGCGATGCGTGAAAACCTCACCCTCATTTCCAGTGATTTACAGTTGCGGTCGTATGACGTCGATGCGGTGTTTTAGGGCCGAAATCAAGGCATGCCATTTTGAATATCACATGCTTTCCGCCCCCTTCACCCTTGACCGTTCACCCTTAACACGCCCCTAAAATGCCCCTATTTTCATATAAAGCAGCAGATCCGAACGGAAAGATCATCCAGGACACCCTGGACGCCCCGGATGAAAAGACGGTGGTGGGCAGCATTCAGGCCCTGGGCTATATCCCCATCCGCATCGCGCCGGCGGGCAAGGGGAAAAGTCTTCTGAGTCTTGACCTGTCGGCGGGGATTGGTGATCTGTTTTCCCGGATTTCCGGCAAAGACGTGATGCTGTTCACCCAGGACCTGGCCACCTTGCTGGAGGCGGGGCTGCCGGTGGACCGGGCGCTTACCATTCTGGTGGACACCTCCGAAAACCAGAAGATGAAGGCAGTGATCCGGGATCTGCTCAAGATCGTGCACGGCGGCGGGTATTTGTCCGATGCCATCGCAAAATATCCACGTGTGTTTCCAAAGCTCTACGTTAACATGGTGCGGGCCGGGGAGGCGGGGGGCGTGCTGGAGCCGGTGCTTGAGCGGCTGGGCATCTTCCTCGAAACCTCCCAGGACCTGAAGGATTATGTCAAGTCCGCCCTGGTCTATCCCATCTTTCTGGTGCTGGTGGGCGGGCTGTCCATCATCATTCTCATGACATACGTGATTCCGAAGTTTTCGGTGATTTTTTCAGACCTGGGCGGCACCATGCCTTTGAGCACGCAGATGCTGCTGGCCGCCTCAGACTTTCTCCGCGGCTATTGGTGGTTGATTCTGGCCTTGTCGGTGGCGGCCTGGACCGGATTCCGTAAATACGCAAATACCGCAGCGGGGCGCTTGAGAATCGACGGGCTGAAGCTCAAAACGCCGGTGTATCGCTCCTTTGTCCAGAAACTGGAAGTGTCCCGGTTTACCCGGACACTCGGCACTCTCATCAAAAGCGGCGTGCCGATTCTCCAGGCCCTGGACCTGGTGCGGGACATCGTGGAAAACAGGCTGATCGCGGACGCCCTGACCACGGTCAGGACCCGGGTGAAGGAGGGTGAAAAGCTCTCCAAGCCCCTTTCAGACACCGGCTTGTTTCCCTCCCTGGCCATTCAGATGGTGACGGTTGGGGAGGAAACCGGCCGCATGGAGGAAATGCTGCTGCGCGTTGCGGAAAATTACGAGAAGGTTATGAAGAACATGGTCAAGCGCATGATCGGCGTTCTCGAACCCGCCATGATACTGGTGATGGGCATTGTGGTGGCTTTTATTGTCATTTCCATGCTGATGGCCATTTTCAGCATGAATGAAATCCCGTTCTGAAAGGAAGGAAGATGAAGAAAAGCGTTCGTATTGTAAGGGAAAAAGGCGGATTCACCCTGGTGGAGCTCCTGATTGTCATGGTGATCATCGGCCTTCTGGCCGCCCTGGTGGGCCCGAAATTTTTCGGCAAGATCGGCAAGAGCCGCCAAAAGGCCGCCAAGGCCCAGATCACCCTGTTTGAAACCGCCCTGGATACCTACCGGTTGGACGTGGGACGATACCCCACAACGGATCAGGGGCTGGAGGCGCTTCGTACAAAACCCGACGGCGCCGAAAGGTGGGACGGCCCCTATCTGCCCAAGGAGATTCCCATGGATCCCTGGGGGCATCCGTATGAATACCGGTCACCCAGTGAACATGGTGAGTTTGAGATCGTTTCTCTCGGCGCCGATGGAAGCGCTGGCGGTGAGGGAGAGGATGGGGATATTGCCAGTTGGACAGAAACCGTTATTAACTGAGTTATTCCGTTTTGACAGTTTGCTCGGGTATCTTGTGAAATCTAATGCCTGTAAAGGGTTTACGCTTGTTGAGCTGATGGTGGTGCTGGTGATTGTGGGCGTGCTATCAGCAATAACCGTGCCGAGACTATCTGGTCCACTTGGTAGTATCACGCAGAAGACTGCAGCCAAACGGGTATGCGCTGTTCTTCGGTACGCACGGTCAGAGGCTGTTTCGCGAGGATCTGTTTTCGAGTTTTCCATTGACAGCAATACAGGTAGGGTTTTCGTCATCGAGAAAATGAAAAGCAACTTCAGCGCCTATGACAGTCCAATGGACGGTGTAGAGAAAGACATTTCTGAAATAGTTTTCACCCTCCCCGGGCAGATAACAATCGATGCAGGAACGCTATATTCTGATCGTGACGAAAACGGCCTTTTTTGCATAAAATTCTATCCTAACGGAAGAAGCAGCGGTGGCCTACTGCGGATTTCCAGAGACGGCAGTGTCTCTATTTTTTCCATCAATGTCAGCCGGGTGACAGGCGCTGTAACCGTGGAGAGCTGACAGGTGGCTGCTTCGTTGAAACGTGTGGAAGGACAGGCCGGTTTTACGCTGATTGAAGTCCTGGTGGCCGTTATGATCATGGCGATTGCCATGACGGTTCTATTGCAGATTTTTTCAGGGGGATTAAAATCATCTGTTGTTTCAAAAGAATATTCGATAGGGATTCTGCATGCCAGGGAGAAAATGGAGGAACTGTTACTTCTTGAGCGGCTATCCCCTTTGACTGTTTCCGGTGCATTCGAAGATGGTTACACCTGGCAGGCGCGGATAGATCTTCACGACACAATGAAAGACGAGGGGTTGGGAAAAGGCCGCGTACTCTCGCTGTTCCAGATATCTTTAAACGTTTACTGGCAGGGGCGAAGCGGGGGGAAAGAGGTTTCGCTGATGACCCTGACAATAGCAGCACCTATCGATGGTAACGGTTAGAATCAGAGGACGATTTGTCGGCCGTAGCGGGTTTACTCTGATGGAGCTGCTGATCACCATCACGATTCTCTCCGTTGTCGTCCTTCTCATTCAATCAGCCCTGAGGATTTCTATAAGCGCCTGGGAAAAGGGAGCGGCCGACATTTCCTTAAGCCAGGATTTGCGGGGCGCTGTTGAACTTTTTGCCGCGCAGGTTGCGATGCTTAGGACAGATCGCGCCTTTTCTACAGAGACGGGCGGTTTCTATCTGAGAGGCGATTCCCAGCATATTGCCTTTGTCACCGTGCCCTCAATGAATACGGCAAGCCGGAAGCAACCGATATTTGTGTCCTACGAAGTGGTGGAAATGGACAATGGATTGCGGCGGCTTTTGCAAAAAGAGCAGCTTGTTTTTGAAACCCGCCTTTTCAGTGGGCAGGAGGGTCTTGAAGAACCTTTTGAGTCAGTCATCTTGGCTTCTTGCAAAAATGTTTTCTTCGACTATCTAAAGGAGGTCAGCGATACAGAGGGGTACCAGTGGCAGCCAAGCTGGGATCCATCGATCGAAAAACAACTGCCTAAGGCTGTTCGGATGACTATCATAACGGATGCACTGCAATCGCCAATTCGATCGGTGGTTCGAATAATACGCGATCCCATGAAGGTCGCCTCATACAATTGGAGTCTTTGAATGTCGTTGGGGTGCTTCACTCGGCCACAGGGCCTTTCAGACACCGGTGGGATAGCAGTGGTGATGGTGCTCTGGGTTTTGGTGCTGCTATCTGTCATTGCCGGCTCGTTTTGTTATGCAATGCGAACCGAACTCCGAATTGTTAAAAACAGTAAGGAGCTTTCAGAGTCATATTACATAGCACTTGCAGGTATCAATGCCGCAATAGAGGGGCTTGTAGACCAAAAATTCAGTGCCTGGCGATACAAGACGGATAATTTTCTTCATGAAGCTGAAAGAGGGCGACAGCTTCCGCTCCGGGTGAACATAGAAAACCCAGTGACATCATTTGGTGGTGGCACATACAGTCTCTGGATCGATAATGAAAGCGGGAAAATAAATCTGAATGGTGCCGGTCCGAATCTCTTACGCCTTTTGTTTGGAATGTTCGGGCTTTCGGACGGTGAGTTGGACATCATTGTTGATTCGATTCTTGATTGGCGGGATACCGATCATCTGCACCGGTTGAACGGGGCTGAAAACGATTATTACAAAGCACTCCCCGAACCTTATGCCTGCAAAAACGGACCCTTTGATTCCGTCGATGAGCTGCGCTTTGTCAGGGGAGTTTCCGGCGAAATGGTCAGCGAGCGTTTTAAACAGCTGGTAACTGTATTTCTCCCACCGCTTCCCTTTGATGAAGCGGAATTGAAAAAGCAGACACGTGAGGCATATCTTCTGAGGGAAAAGAGAAAAAATTACGCCGGGCCGGATTTGTCCCGTGTTAACATCAATGCCGCAAAAGCAGATTTGTTGAGCCTTGTTCCGGGAATGAAAGATGAGGGTATTCGGGCGATTTTTGAATTCAGAAAAGACCAGGAGATCCGCTCGTTAAGTCAGATACGGCCTCTTGTCGGTGATGAAGTGTACAATCGACTTGCCACCGTCTTTCATACAAGTGAAACTCCATATTACATGGTTTATGCAACCGGTCGAAGTGGTTCGGGCCGGATAACAAGAACCCTGAGCGCACTTGTGGAAATAAATACGAAACTGAAAAATCGGTATCAGATCCTATCACTTAGGAACATTTGAGGGCGAGTCGGGTTTAATTTTTCCGGGCGTCGGCGGAGCGTAAACGGTAATGGTTCAAAAACAATGGGTTCTGAAATGACAAGAGCGGCTGTAAGGAGTAAGCAGAGGAGTCGGTTGTGATTTTTCAAACTGGTCTTGGCATTGATGTTTGGAAGCACGGCATTGCCGTTGCGTCGGTGCGTGCATCCCTCATAAAAATGACACCCGGCGGCGGCGGTGTGCATTTTTACCCGGAAGAAACTACGCTGGAGGAGAAAACGGCGCAGACTACGGAGGTTGTTCGGGGTTTTATTCGCAAAAACAAACTGGACGCTCCTGAAATATTTGTATCGATTCCGAGAGAGTCGCTTATCGTCAGGGAGATCACCTTCCCGGATGCGGTGAAGGACAACCTTGAAACAACCCTTTTATATGAATTAGAGAAATATATACCGTTTTCGCCGGACGATGTGTATTTCGATCATATCATTTCGGGGGAAATCAGTGAAACGCGTCAGATCAGAGTGATGCTGGTTGCAGCCCGTAAAAAAGACGTGGATGCCGTTGCTGCGCTTTCGGATCGCATCGGCATCAAATTGTCTGGGATCGGATTCCGGTCTTGTGTCCTGGGACCGTTCCTTTATGAGCGTTCTGCTGTTCCGGTGGGGCAGCCATATGCCCTTTTGCTGAACGAAGCGCACGGCTTTGAACTTGCCGCATACAGAGGTGCATCGCTTTTCTACACGAAACTTTTCAAAGGAAAACCAGAAAAAGAAAAAATTCGTCAGGCCATTTCGGAGTTGAGGAACTTGATGGTCGCCCCGGAGGAGGTTTTGCACCTTGCTGCCATTCCGGAAGGCGATTTCACTGCAGTGCTTGCGGAATTTAATGATTTTCCAGATATCTTGCGGTTTGAGCCATTTCCTGCTGAAAATCGTGAACTTCCATCCGAAACGATACCTGCTCAGTCGCTTGCTTATCATGCCATAAGACCCGGCAGAAAAACGATCAATCTGCTGCCGCATGAATTGCGAAGGCGGCCAAGCAAGGTTCCGCATTTTATATTTATTACGCTTTGCATTTTAGTTTTTTTAGGGGGCATATCATGGGGGGGCGCAATTTTCTTCCGTCGGCAATCCGATCTGAGACTGCTCGATGAGAAGATTCAGACGATAAAGCCCGAAGCGGAAGCCGTCAGGGACAGTGAACGCTCTTTATCAGCGGTATCCCGCAAAATGGACGACTTGAATGGATTGCTGCAAGATCGAATTTTGAGCATCAACCTGCTCAAGGAGTTGACGAATATTTTACCTCTGGATGCGTATGTCGTTTCCATGTCCTATCATAAGGGCGAGATTCGTATTGAGGGCATTGCTGAGAAAGCAACAGAATTGATTCCCTTAATCGAATCGTCAGCGCTATTTAGTGAAACGAAGCTACAATCCGCAATTACCCGTGAAAAAAGCGGCAAGGAAAGATTCCTCATCGGTTTCAAGGTGACAAATGCCAATCTACAGCCAGATAAAAAATAGAAAACTGATCACCGTTGGGCTTGCTCTATTGCTGATTGGCGCTATTTATCGGCTATATCCAGACGCGGACAATATGTCGGACCAGAATGCCTATGGACATAAGCATCAGCAATTGTTGAAGTATCGACAGCTTGTCGCTCAGAAAAAGGCCATACAAAAAGCACTGGCTACCAGCAGGAGGACACTTGTAAAAGCTGAAGAAATGCTGCTTCAGGGCGATACGCCGGCGATTGCCGCCGTTAAAATACAGGGGCTGCTGCAGCGTATCGCCATCCGGAGGGATATCAATGTGGCGTCCACGCGTTTTTTGGATCCCATAAAGCTGGATATGGACGCCTATGAGGGCCTCCTTGCGATTCCCATACAATTTTCTGTGGACATTCCGATTCGTAAATTGAACGCAATGTTGTTCGAGCTGGAAACGTCCGATAAGCTTTTAACGGTCAATGAAATAAGAGCCAGAGCGAAAAGCACCGGCGGAAAAGAACTGATATCCGCAACCCTTATAGTTTGGGGATACTACAAAGAAAAGCCTGAAAACGGCCTTGGGTTTTAGCAATATGATGCGAAAAATATGGCTTTTCAATTTCGTCCTGTTTTGCATTGCGATTTTCCTGCTGTCGGTGGCATACCGGTCGTTTCGGTATAGCAGGATGGAAGGCGGTTTTTCCGATGAAAGGCCTTCCGCAAGGGATTATGATACCCCGAAGTTCAATCCCATGCGGCTGCAAATTAGCAATTACGATTTGATTGTAAAAAATAACCTGTTTTCAAAAGAGCGGACCGAATTTAAACCATCTCCGGAGCCGGAGAAGATCGCATCTGAACGCGTGCCAGAGGTGGCCGAAGACTTGCCGCCGGAGATCAAAAACAAATACAAATTGTTCGGCATCATTATCGAGGACCGCAATTCCAAGGTGCTGGTCAAGATCCCCGTTAAAGAAAGAGGGGAAAATCCAGTTCAGTGGTTTTCCGTGGGTGACAACCTCGACGGTTATCAATTGGTAGAGATTGCAGAGGATAGAATTTTCATTCAGAAGAACGCAAAGAAATATCCCATTTTGTTGTACGAGGGAAAAGACAACGTGTCTGAATCGCGCGCTACCGTCGAAGCGCCCGTGTCCAATGATGAGCCTCAAGTAATTTCTACGGGTAAGACCGATAATTCAGGCCGGAAGCAGGAAGCTTCGGGAGAGGTGATTATCGATGGAAAATATAAAATAATTGAAACGCCGTTCGGAAAGAGCAGGATAAGGATAAAGTGAATGCTATGAAATTCAAAACGTGTCTTTGTGGGATGATTATGTGTGCTGTTTTTCTGATCATCAATAGTTGTGCGGGGCCTGCGATCAAGCCGGTTGCAACGCAGCAGAAAGCGGCGGAGGTGAAAACAGCGGCAAATGATCAAACTGCTGATGAACCCCAGCGCAGAGATGATAGGCGTGAAGGGGTTGCAACGCCTGGCGGGGAGGTGGATGCGCTCGCGGTTAACGGTTTGGCGCAGCCCCCCGGCGCGCCTGGACAGAACGAAACGGATCGTTCCGAGCGCCCCCCTGAAACTTATAAGGGTGGGATCCTGTTTGAGGGGGCAGGGCAGTTTCCCGGCCCGGCCGGAAAGGGCGGAAATGAAGGCGGTGAATTGCTGTTGAATTTTGATGATGCAGACCTTAAAGAGGTGATCCGTGCATTTGCCGACATGTTGGGCATCAACTACCTTCTCGATAAAGCGGTGACTGGCAAGGTTACCATTCATTCGGCGGCGCCCATAGACATAAAACAGCTGTTTACCGTATTCCTTCAGGTCCTCGACGCCAACGGGCTGACAGCCGTCCAATCAGGGGGGCTCTATCAGATTGTAAAAGCAAAAGATGCGCCCCGGCTCCCGCTTTTCTCAAGGATCGGAAGAGACGTGGAGCAGACGGGGGCAGGCCAACAGTTTATCATGCAGGTCGTACCTCTCAAGTACATGGATGGTCAGCAGATGAGCAGCTTGATTACGCCTTTTATTTCCGCGGACGGGACCGTGGTCAGCTATGATGATGCAAACATTCTGATTCTGGTGGACAAGGAAATAAACATCCGCAAGGCCCTCAAATTGGTCGAGGTGTTCGATGTCAACGTTTTCGAGAAAACCAATCATGCCATCTACCGGTTGGAAAATGTTGCATCCAAAGATGCGGTGAAGGTTGTTCAGGAACTGGTTTCCGCCTACAGCATTGAAATGCAGAAGGAAACGAAGATTATTAGCATCGATCGTTTGAACGCGTTGATCGTTTTTTCCAAATCCGAGCGGATATTCGATGCGGTCTCTTCCTTCATCGACACCCTGGACGTACCGACTTATAACGTGGATCCCCAGATTTATGTTTACTCCGTGAGAAACGGCCAAGCGGCTGAGCTTTCAACTCTTCTGGGCTCCGTTTTCTCGGAAGGTGGTTCCGATACTGAAATTCGTACAGTGGCAACTGAAGCGGTCTCCCACAAAGAAGTTTCTACCGTTCCACCTGAAATGGGAAATCCCTTTGCCGTGCCGACGCCCGCCAGAAAAAGCGGGGAGGGGACTTTTTCCGGCAGTTCCGTCGGCAGCGGTTCCCTCAAAGGGGCGATCAAGATCACCGCGGATGAGATTCGAAATGCTCTGATTATCGAAGCCGTGCCGACAGATTACATGGTGATTGAAAAGATTTTGAATAGGCTCGATGTGTTGCCTCGGCAGGTGCTGATAGAGGTTACCATCGCCGAAATAAACCTGACGGATGAGCTCGATTTCGGGCTCGAATGGACATATGAAAGCGGAGATGGACAACCTTCTACATCGGTGCTTAACGCAACGCTCAATACGGCGGAAGCACCAGGATTGAGCTATATTATCGGAGAGTCAAAACGGTGGCAGAATGTTCTGAAAACGAAGGCTAAAGAAAACAAGGTGAAAATTCTCTCATCACCCTCCGTGCTGGCCTCTGACAATAAAAAGGCGGTTATCAACATCGCGACGGAATTGCCTGTTGCAAGTTCTATTTACGATACGACAACCGGCGACGCCACGAGCACTGTCACAACAAACATTCAATACAGAAATACCGGTGTGATTCTTTCCGTAACCCCCCACATCAATGAATTTGGTCTGGTTAGTATGGACATATCACAGGAGGTCAGTGAAGCAACCGATGGAACAAGCATTGGGGATGTGATCTACCCGGCCTTCTTTAAGCGGAGTTTGGAGACTTCTCTTACAGTCAGCAATGACCAGACCATTGTTCTCGGTGGGCTGATCCGAGAAAACGAAAGCGAGGGTGATAACGGCATCCCTTTTCTGAAGGACATCCCTTTTTTAAAAGCGTTATTCGGTTCCGTCAATAAATCGAAAACCAAGTCGGAACTGATCCTGATGATCACCCCACGGGTTATTGGCAGCCTTGAGGATGTCAACGCCGTAACCAAGGAGTTTAAACAGAAGGTCCGTGGTATCAAATACCTTCAGTCGGCTTCAGAGGGCTGATATTTTTTGCCGTTTTCCATCACATTGAGAACTATCGACATATATTGATGGTTTCTTCCCGTAAATCGGTTGTCGTATGCTGGGCTTTGCTCTTAATGGTATTGGTCTGCAATGTGCCGCATCTTCTTTTCGGCGAAACCGGAAACCGTCCCTTACCGAAGGTGGCGGTTCTTATTTCCAGGGAAATAAAACCATACCTTCAGGCCGTGGATGCCATGACGGCCTCGCTCCAGGAGAAAGGACTGACCGGCATTAAACAGGTTGTCTACAGAGAGGGGGCGAATGAGGATATCGGGGCGCGCATACGAGGCGGTAAATATGACATTGTCGTCTGCGTCGGGCCGGAGGCTTCCCGTTTTGTGGAGTGCATGCCCGGGCCGCCGCCGGTTCCTTTGGTGTACACAATGCTGTTTAATCCCGGACGGATTCTCCCCGATGGCCCCCGGTATGCCGGCGTTTCGCTGAACATCCCCCTGTCCCAGCAATTCGGAGAGATCAGAAAACACCTGAAAAGTGTGCATACTGTGGGGATGTTGTTCAATCCGGCCCGCAACCAGTCTTTATACCTGGAGGCAAGAGATGCCGGAGAAAAGGTCGGGCTTGAGATCTTTCCCATCGCCGTTCGAGAACGGGGACAAATATCGACCGCCCTGCGCGGCAGTTGGCACAAGGTGGAAGCTATCTGGTTTGTGCCGGATCAGACGGTCATTTCCGAAAGCATCGTTCGCTATATCATTAAGGAATCATTGCTACGGAATGTCCCCACCATCGGGTATAACCGTTTCTTTGCCGATTACGGTGCTGCGTTTGCCTTTGTGATCGATTATGCGGAAATCGGCCGTCAGACAGCGGATGTCATCAGTTGTGCCGTTGAACACGGCCATTACAAGGCCGTGGCTCCCGCATATGGTGTGATGATCAATAACCGGGTCCTGGACCAGATTGAATACACCGGGGTAAGGCAGAACACAGTCGGAATAATGGGGCCATGAAGCGGGTAGGCATGCAGATTCGGCTGATTGTGGCCGGGATCCTGTTGATCGCGGCAACCACGGGTGCTGTCGGTTTCATGGGGTTAAAAACAATTCGTGGTTTCATCGAAACGCGTTTCGAGGACCGGATTCGGTTCCTTGCACATTATGTTTCCCTGAACGCCGAGCTTGGTATTTTGATTGACCAGAAATATTTACTAAACCAACTGGCGGAAAATCTGCTGACGGAAAAAGACGTTGTCGGTGTTGACATTTCGAACAACAAAGGGAACGTGCTGGTATCCATTTCGAGAAAAGGACTGCACGGAAATCAGGTAATTGAAGTGCCCGTGGTGCTGAAAGACACCCAGGAAGGCAGTTTGTCCTTTCAGTGGGGGGAAGAGGAAGTCCGGCAGGAGAAGGTGATCGGAAGCGTGAAGATACGCTACAGCACGACCGAGATGCTGCGGCTTCGCAAACAGCTTACGAACCGATTCATCCTTGCCTCGGTGGTACTGTCAGGTATTGGAATCATTCTCTTTTTCTTTATTTCAAAGACCATCGTTTCCCAGATTACCCGGATTGTCGACGCCGCGCGCAAGGTGTCCCGGGGGGACATGAAGGAGCGACCGGTGCCCGGAAGCTTGCCCGAAACCAGGGAGCTGACGTTGGCCTTCAACTCCATGCTCGATTCCATCGAATGGAGCACCAAGGCCCTGGAAGACGCCTACCAGGAAATGATCCAGCAGAACACGCTGGCGGAACTAGGTAAATTTTCCATGATGATCGCCCACGAGTTCAAAAACCCCCTGAGTATCATCAAGGGGTCGCTCAACAACTTTAAGAAGCGGCTGCCGGCGGAGTTGGAAAAAGATCTCATGGTTCAGTACATGGATGAAGAAATGACCCGCCTGAACCGGATGATCGAAGACTTCCTCGCGTTTTCAAAACCCCTCACGCCTGTTTTCCGAAGTATCGATCTGAACGAAACCCTTGCGAGCTGCGTTGAAAAATTCTCTTTCACCGCCGAAGCCGCCCAGGTCGACATCCGTGCCCGCGTTGGCGGGAAAGTGTGTACGGCCAACGCGGACAGGGATATCTTGGGCCGAGTGTTCGGCAACCTGCTGAAAAACGCTGTGGAATCATCCGGGAAACAGTCCCGTGTCCTCGTGTCGGCGGAGGTGGTGGCGGGCATGTGGGAAATGCGGGTTTGCGATGAAGGGTCCGGTATCCCCGGGGAGCATATGGAAAAAATTTTCGAACCTTTTTTCACCACCCGCGCCAAGGGATCCGGGCTCGGGCTTGCATTTGCCCGCCAGGTGGTCAAAGCCCACAATGGTGAAATTTATGCGCAGAACAACGAAAACGGCGGCGCGTGCTTTACGGTCCGTTTGCCGCTCAGCGCCGAGGCCGCCGCCGGCATCGGGGGGGCAACAACAGGGTAGATATGGGTAGAATTCTCGTTGTGGACGACGAACGGAAGATGCGTCATCTCCTTGCATTGATTGTGGAAGGAGCGGGGCACGAGGCGCACCAGGCCGGAGACGGCGAAGAGGCCCTGGGCCTGATCCGGGAGTTTTATTATGACATGGTCATCACGGACATTAAAATGCCAAGGATGGACGGGGTGACCCTCCTGCAAAGGATCCGGGAGGAGGAATACCCATGCCCGATTGTTTTCATCACGGCCTTTGCCACCGTGGATTCAGCCGTTGAGGCCATGCGAAACGGTGCGGTGGATTACATCACAAAACCTTATGAAGAGGACCGCATTCTGCTGGCCATCGAACGAACCATGAAGATGTCCGACCTGATGCGGGAAAACCGCTCCCTTAAGCAGGCTCTCCAGCAGGAGAACGGTATCCGCCAGATCGTGCATGTATCCGACGCGATGAAACGTCTGGTGGCCTTGGTGGAGCGGGTGGCGGACAGCGACACCACCGTGTTGATTTCGGGTGAGTCGGGCACGGGAAAAGAGCTGATTGCCAAGCATCTGCATCGTTGCAGCGGCCGGCGCGGCAACCGTTTCGTACCTGTCAACTGCGCCGCCATCTCTGCGGGGCTGGTGGAATCCGAGCTGTTCGGCCATGAGCGGGGGGCCTTCACCGGGGCGGACAAACGCAAGATCGGCAAACTCGAATATGCATCGGGCGGCACCATCTTCCTGGATGAAATCGGGGACATGCCCCCGGACGCCCAAGCCAAGTTTCTCCGGGCGCTCCAGGAGAAAAGCATTCAACGGGTCGGCGGCAACGTGGACATCCCGGTGGATGTCCGCGTGGTATGCGCCACCAACCAGAACCTGCCGGAATTGATTGCAAACGGAAAATTCCGCCAGGATCTTTATTTCAGGATCAATGTTTTCCCCATCACTCCGCCGCCGCTGCGGGAGCGGGAAGCCGATATCGTCCACTTGGCCCGCCATTTTCTGGAGGCGGCAGCGCCTGCGGGCAGAAGCGCCTGCCTAACGCCGGACGCGGAGAAGGTTCTGACCGGTTACGCCTGGCCGGGAAATGTCCGGGAACTGTCCAATGTCATCGAGCGCGCCATGATCATTGCCGATCCCGATAAAGGGATTACCGCCGAGACCCTCTCCTTCCTTAAGCCAGAAGGGCCGATGCCCGTTGGGGAAAACGGATTCAGAATTCCACCGACCGGCATTTCCCTGGAGCATGTTCAGAAAAACTTTGTAAAGCAGGCCCTGGACGCGACGGGCAACAACCAAACACGGGCGGCAAGGCTCTTGGGGCTCAGCCGCGCAAAATTCCGGGTACTGCTCAAACAACTGGAAGAGTGATCATGCATCACGTTACGCCGAATACAAACGAGGCCGTTACGGACAAATCCCTTTTCAGCCCGGAAAAGACCGGGGTGTTGAAATGCCTCCTGGCTCGGACCATGTTGCCGCGTTTGGGGCCTTTTGGATATGCATTGCTTTGCCTTCTATTGGTGATGCCGGGTTCTTTGTGGGCGGGTAATGGGGAAGAAGTCGAGTCCACTATGCTGATGTTTGTCGGGGAGAATATTGAGGTGCTTTCCATTGCTTCCCGCCGGGAAGAGAGTGCCTGGCAAGCGCCGGCGGTCGCCGATGTGATTTCACGGGAGGATTTTCGCGAAAAGGGACTTCATACCCTCAGTGATGCGCTTTCCCTGGTGCCGGGTTTTTTCATGGCCCGGAAGGAATGGGGCCACGAACCCTATCTTTGGGGAATTCCCAACTCCGTTCTTCTCCTCTACGATACGGTGCCATTGAATGCCGACACCTCCAAATCGTTGCACCAGATCGACGCACAATTGTCCCTGGGCCCCGTCAAGCAGGTTGAGGTAGTTCGTGGCCCTGGATCCGTGCTGTGGGGGCCCGATGCGTTTGCGGGGGTTGTCAACATCGTTCCCTTGACCGGCCGGGATGTAAGCGGGGTTGAAACCCGGGTGTCATACACGGCCCCGCAGAACCAGGTCGAAGTCACGGCCAACATGGGCGGGCAGATGGGCGCGGTGGATGGGCTTCTGTCCGTCAATGCAGGGCGAAATGCAAATGACGATGCCGAATCCATCGGTCTTGTGCGGTTCTGGAGGGGGGATGACCAGATTTTTCCTCCGGCGGACCGGTTCGGTGATGAAACCATAGCGGCATCGCGGCATCTTGATATTTTCGGACGTGTTTCACTCGGGAATGCCGTGGCAATTTCCGGCCGTCTGGTGGACAACAGGGTGCCATATGCCATCCGTAATGCCGGCGAAGAATTGACCTGGCAGGAGGCGCGGAAAAATCCCGGTGGTTTTGCGAAGATTGAAGCGCGGAAGAGCCTGGCCCGCCATTCGGCGGTGCGTTTCATGTCTTATTTCAGCCAGTATGATCCGGAATTTGAAATTGTCGATCGCACCATATCTCAACGGGAAAAATCAGCATACGGAGAGGCCATATACGACCATGGCTTTTTCAGCGGAAGAGGATTGCTCACCGGCGGAATCTCTTACCGGGAAAAATGGGTGGAAGATGCCAATATCTGGGTCAGCTATCTGCCTGAGTTTCTGGGGAGCGGCAATGAATCTTTTGCACCCGTGCTTTTACAGGAGGATTACAACACCAGGCTCTGGTCTTTTTTCGGCCAATGCGCATACAAAATAAACAATTTCGATTTTTCGGTGGGCCTTCGTTTTGATGCGCATGACAGCTATTCCGACAATCTGAGTTTTAACGCCTCCCTTGTGTGGCATCCGGTTCGGGATTGGATCGGCAAGGTGCTTTACGGCACTGCATACCGAACCCCTTTTGCACGGCAGATGCTGGGTGACGAAACGCCCAACCTTGAAAAAGCGCAGAACCTATCCGCGCAATTGACCTGGAAACCGTCACGAGCAGGGGAGTTTTCCATGACAGGGTTTTTCATTGAAATAGATAACCATATTTCAGAAGACCCTTACGCCGGTCTGTCCAGTCCGAACAGTCAGAAAATCCTTGGGATGGAATTGTCCGGACTTTGGCGGTTGGGCGATTCCGTTGAAATTTCTTCCAATCTTTCGTTGATGAACAACTGGGGCCCCGATGAGACGTATCGCTATGTCCGGTCCATATTCGTGCGTCCCGACGGGTCGGTGGAGGTGGAATACGATGAGCTCAATTACGCTTATGACGCCGGTCCGAAGCGGATATTCAATCTCATGGGCACCTGGCGGCCGACGGATCGAATATTCCTTTTTGGTCGGCTGTACTATTTTTCCGAACGGACACTGGCTTTTCCCCGCGGAGGTGAATTTGCCACCGATTTTGCCGGGCAATGGCTGATTGACGTCAGCGGAGGGATAGAACCTTTTTTTCTGCCGGGCACCGAATTATTGCTTTCCATAAAGAATCTGGCGGACCGGGATTATCAGATGCCGGGCACCTATGCAGGCGCGGACGGGTACGGGATTTGCGCCAGAATTGAATTGCGCAAAAAGTGGTGATGTTCGCATGGCGTTAAGCTTAAGAATGCCGAGAAGTTGTGATTGGAAGGCGGGACGGCAGACCTATGCTGCCCCCGCTGTCAACTTGACTGGCCTGGAGGATGAGGATGAAGAGATTGCGTTGTTCGCGCGTATTGTTCTTTGCCGTTTTTGCGGTGCTTTTGAACGGCGAAGGTGCTCACGCTGAAAATATCAGCAACTACAGCGGATGTGATGTTTGCGAGGGTGCGGTTCACCTTGACGGCGGTGAGACAAAGGCCCTGCTGGGAACCCGGGGGCGGGAACTTGTTTCCGCCCTGCAAAGCGACGGGCTGAAACATATCCGTATCGATGTGGACGGTGTGTTGAAAAGCAGCCGGGATCCCGATGCCACCGAGGGGTTTGAGATCATCGTCTACGGTTCGATGCATTCCATCATCTTAAAAAGCCTGCTGGATGGTTCCCTCATCCAGTTCATCACCGACAAGGGTAATGAGCTTCTCGTCGGGGCCCAAGATAACTGGCAACCGCATCTTTACATACAATCCGCCGATGGCGAAGCCATCCATCTTGAAGACACGGTGGAAACCGGGTGGAAAAAGTTTTCCGAAAGCGCCATATATGACTGGGTGCTTTCGGGCAGGGGGCAGGCTGCCTTCGAGGCAAGGCTGAGGGAGAAAATCTGCCAGGCCCTTGTTCTGCTTCGATAGCCGTTGGTCGGATACGGCCAACATGGTTCAATCGCGCCGCTGCTTTTAGTTTAGAAATCAAGGGAAAAA
The DNA here is from genome assembly GCA_963678885.2 of Desulfobacterales bacterium. GTDB lineage: Bacteria > Desulfobacterota > Desulfobacteria > Desulfobacterales > JAFDDL01. Next base: position 666,955 of record CAXXFG010000005.1, read on the forward strand.
GTTGCGAAGCGAAGTCGTTGTGCATAAAAATGACAAAAATTCAGTATATTATAATATTACGCCTGGGGACGTGTATGCTGGCGCAGGGATTGCATTAAAGCCTGTCATGTCTTTACAGCTTAAAATACACCGCTGTTTGTTGGCAATTTGTTTGGTGGTGCTTTTCGCAACCGGAGCGGTTGCCGACGCCGAATTGGACGAAGCGTTGGTGCTTGCCATTATCAATCAGGCCAGGCGTTCTCCTGCCGCGATGGCCGAATCCCTCGGTGTCGAAATCGGTGCGTTTGCGGGCACGTTACCTGCCTTGGATAAAAGCCCCCACCTGTCGGCGTCCGCAATCGCACATACCCGGGACATGATCGATCGCCAGTATTACGCAGAGGTCGGAAGTGACGGCCGCACATCCGGAGAGCGGATTGCGGCAATGGGGTATTGGGCCGGCTCTTCCGGGGAAACCCTTGGCATGCTCGCCTTCCTGAACTATATTGATCCTGCCGAGGCGATACGTGCGATTGTGGAAAACATGTTTATCGACGAAATCGACCCGGAAAATAAAAAACCCCTCGCGATACTAAACGCGCTATACAAGGATGTCGGTGTTGGTGTCGGGTCGGGGCAGTGGTTGATCGACGGGGCGGTCTATAACGTGTACATGGTTGTCTGTGATTTCGGGGTGCAGCAGCTTTCACCGGAGGAGCAGGCGCTTCGGGTGCTTGTCAACCAGGCGCGGCAGGCACCGCTGCAGGTGGCAAGGGCCTACGGGGTGGATCTTCAGGCGGTTTTCCAGTCTGCGCCGGATGCGCTTGCGGCACTTAGAGACGGTATGCCGCCGGTCCGGTTCAACCCCTCGCTCCATGAAGCTGCTCTGGCGCATTGTGAAGACATGCTTGCAAATGACTATGTTTCGAGCGTGTCCCTTGATGGTAGGCGGCCGAAAGATCGGGTCGTGGAGGCCGGATATTTGCCTTGGGCCGTGGGAGAGGCGATTCGGGTAATTGCCACGGCAGGCGCTATCCAAGCCGGCCAGGCCCTCGCATTGAATTTCGAACGGGTATTTTTGAAAGAGATCGCTCCGGATTATATTCAGAAGTCGGTGCTGAGGGCGGGGTTCCGGGAGGCTGGTCTGGCAATTCTGTCCGCTGTCCCCGTCGATGCCGACGGTGAAAACCTTTTTGATCGGTATCATGTCAATATGCTGGTGGGCGATTTCGCTGTGGCGCCCTTGCCCACCCAGGCGGCGATGGCGGAAGGCTGGGTGTTTGTCGACATGGACGAAGACGGCTTGTATGATCTGGGGGAAGGGCTTGGCAGAACGGAGGTGAACGTTTCCGATGCGGCCGGGAAACCGGTGGGGGAATATTTCACAGATGATGCCGGCGCTTTTTCGGTGCCCTTGACTCCGGGGCGGTATCAAATTGCGGTTTCTTATGGTGCCGCGAGCACAATTCGCCAGCTTGACATCGGTATCACAGATGCCGCGGTGCCGATAGCCTTTCAGAAAAAAGAGATTTTGGTTGAGTAATTAAGCAGCGGAATCAGCACGTTGAAGACCATGGCTTGACAATGGCCGCGAGGCTTGGTACGTTTTTCGCGATGAGAATTCAAGGCGGTTATAAAACTAAAATATGAGACCAAGCGCAACATTTCAATGGAAAGGAGGTGAGAAAGCGTTTCCCCGTTGTTGACGTGAATATAGAATTTTGAAGTGAGATATTGGTGCAGTCATTTCTTGTTCAATCCTAAAAAATGGAGGGAAAAAATGAAAAGAGTATTTGCCCTTATTGTCGCGCTAAGCGCAGTGTTTGCGTTTACCGGCGTGGCAATGGCACAAAACCGCGTTGAGGTAAAGGTTACTTCAGAACCCCTGGCATTTCAGGCCGCCTGTGACAAGGCCGGTGGTTTCTCTCTCGAATTTGATACGGACACCCGGATCACCGCAGGTGACAAAATCACCATCGATGTCAGTTACGCCAGTCCTTCGGACTTTGCCGCCATTTGCAAGGCGATCGATTTTGAAATTTCCGTTGGAGGAGATGCCGAGAACAATGTGGCAAATCGCTGGCAGGCACAGGATGCAGGGGACAATATTCCCCTGACCTCCACCGGCCCAGTGTATATCATCGCTGAACAGAGCGCCGCAGATCAGGCCGGTGGTGTCGCTGCAGATGAGGACTTCTTGACCAATGCAAACGGAATCTACTTCCGCGTGACTGCGGCTGAAGGCACCCAGACCATCACCGTGGATGTGATGGGTGATGTTGGTGCTTATGTCCAGGTTGGTGACGATCCCGGTGATAAGCTGGTCGTAAACTTTTTGGATCAGCAGAACAATACCGGATTTGCTGTCGACGGTATCTATGTTGACAATGAAGACGCGGATGCGTTTTATAATAATGATGCAACTCTCGGAGACAATACACTTTGCGTAGATGTTTCTCAGTGGACCGGTTCGGTTGTAAGGGCGAGCATGGACTCCCAGCTTGACAAATATTCCTTTATTCCCTCCGATCCCCAGATCGCTCATATTCGGGTAAGCGCCGGTTTCGATTTTGCCGTTTGTGAAAAGGTTGCCACCGGCCGGATCCTATGTGGAGAAAAGGGCGTACAGGAGCAGGATACCTGTACTTCTTTCGACTATGAAGACGCCGACGGATATGTTGCCAATACCCATACCACTACAAACCGTGTGATCATCCAATCCACCGAGGAGTTCCCGCTGGTTGACTACCAGATTCGTCTCGATATTCTGGTAAACGGCATGACAGGTGATAACGGAGTCTACTTTTCCAATGAAGCGGTTTTTGCGGATGGTTTCAACCTGCTTGCAGATGCTTGCGAGGCGGACCATAATGCGCTAGCACTTGTAGTGGATGACCGTACGAACTACGTCTACCGCAATGGTGCCGGTGCACTGCTAAACGAAGGGGATATTCTGGCTCCGCATGGTCCCGCAGTAGGCTCTTGTGATGTTGAAGCAACTGCTCGTGCCACCAGCATTCTTACAAGTGAAGATGATCTTGATCTCGTTGCAGGAAATGATTTTCTCTTGATAAACCTGCCCGCGTTCAACTATGACATCGACGAAATTACTGCCGATGACGTGGTGTCTGTTCAGGTTACGTTGATCAAAGCGCCTTGTGGCCAGATATTTGGGCCGGAAGTTGTCGAAATCGGCACAATGTGTGCTGAAGTCGTCGATCCGGCGGCTGCGGTTAACACGCTTGTTTACCCCTACTTCACCGCCATGGACAATGACAACTGGTGGGATGGTATCGTTATCACCAACCTGTCCGCCAATGCTGGAAACTTCACCGCCATGGTTTACGAGCAGGATGGTGATGTCGGCGCATTTACCGGGACGGTGGACGCCAACGGCCTCTACCAGAACACTCTTCAAAACGCGCTGTTGACAGGCGGAGCCGCCATTGTGACCGCCGGTGGCGATGGTGTGCTTGGCAACTCCCTTTGCTATGTCATCGTTTGCACGGATTTCATGGCGGATGGGTTTGCTTTCATGGGCAGCCTGAGCAGCAACGCCATGATGGCCAACGAATCCATGGGATACATCCCGCGTGTCGATTACTTCAATGACGATGATCAGCTTACATTCTGTACCACGCTGGGCGTGACTCCGGGTGTAGCGCCTTAAGGGACCACGCATCCGGTGCCAAAAACATCGGACTGATATTGTAGAATGTAGATCGAGAAAAGGGGGCCAGAGTACGGGCCCCCTTTTTTTTCTTGCCTCATAGCATGAGATGAAAAAAATGATAAAACGCCCTGAAAATTTAAAAGTGATTCTGCTAATGTGCCTTTTTTCGTTATGGTTTTGCAGCGCGGATGCCGCGCCATATTTTATCGGCACGCCAGTCAAATTGGAAAGCCTGCTTGTTTCGCCAGAGAAGCAAAAGAAAGCGCAGACCAGGCAATGGCTCGTCGTTCCAAAGACTTTGGAGCATGAAATACGCCTTGAATTTCTTCCGGGTTTCAAGAAGGGCATTGCTCCAATTTGCTGTGTGGCCATAAGAAACACACCGCAAGGGAATTTGGTCGAGTGGAGTGGTAAGGGGAGCCAGACACACCTTGTGGGAGAAAGGGGGTTCCTGATTCACCAAGGCTATCCAGCGCCCGGCGATGTGTTCCCGATACTCAAAGAAGGGGAGTCCAGTCGGTTTAAAATGGAGCGGCAAGCAGGCGGTCGGATGTTTACGGAATTTTATACCGTGTCGGCTTCGAATGTCGAGTGCGAGCAAGCCATGGAAAATGGCTGGATAAAAATCGAACTGCCGAAAGATGTAAAAGAACTTTTAAAGATTTCCGTCAAAAATTCAGATGGCAGGGTTGTTGGGATGCAAATCTGGGGCGGTTGTATGGATTGGTGGCTGTTTGAAGAAACGGCGTATCGAAAGTCATGGCGTGTAGAGTGACAGGTAGGATGAAAAGATGAACAAACTGATCAGTCAGGCCGGGCGTGTTGCAGCCGCCGTTTTCGTGATGCTCTTTGTTACTAATTTAGCCATGGCGGATTTTGACGCCCAGCAGGCTGAGGGCGTTCCATGGTCCGGATACTGGTGGCCTTATCAGAAAGGGGGATTGTCCACCGGAAACGGGTACCGAGGGCAACCTTCACCGTTGCAGAAGTATGAGATGTATACGGAAGGTCGGCAAAACGGACCTTCTTTGCAAGAATATAATGAAAAATACTATGATCCACACGCCCCTGGATGGTACGGGTTGTGCGGCTTCTGGGCCCAAGCAGCGGCATACGAAACTTACGAAATATATCCATCTTCGCAGAACAATATTGTTTTTCGGGTGGGGGATAAAAAGGGGCTCTTAACGCTCTGCCACGACGATAATATTTGGGAGCAGGCCGATGGGGCGAAACCAGAAGTGTTTCACCAATGGCTTTTGAACTTCATCAAAGAGCAGAAGAAATCGTTTGTGGCTGATATGGATCCAACAGAAGAGGTTTGGTCCTATCCCATTTATAAATATGCTATGGAAACGAAAACTGAAAACAGTCGTATTTCAGTTGTGGTAAACATCTCTTATGCAGACGATTTTGTCCAACCGGATTATATGGGAACCAGGGTCCGGAACAAAACGTTGACCTATGACCTTATACTGTCTGGAAACAATATTGTTTCGGGACAATGGACCGGAAATTCAATTCTCGACCATCCGGATAAACTTACCTATCCGATTCTTCCCGGCACCTCCTTCGAGGCCCTTGATTACCAAACCATTCTTGATATCGCAAAAACCAAAGACGATTTTCTTGAATCGGATGCGCCCGTTTCCCTGCCGCCTGGCACTTATCACCTTGTGCTCCTCAATCAGGATGCATATGAGATACATTGCCTCGCGGGCGAATCCATAAAAATGCAACTCACGAAGCAGACCGGAAGCGCCCATGACATATCCGTTATCGTGAAAGACGTAACCGGCTTTACGGTTGCTGAGGAAAACGTGGCCATTGGAAAAGAAATGGTCTTGGAACTATCCGCCACACGACCGCCATACACTGTGCTTGTCAGCCAAGATGATTATGCGGATCCCAATATCTACTCCATAGTATTGGATCTTCAGAAAATCTATCAGCAATCGGTGCCGTACATCCCGAAATACGGGATGTGGTCCGGATTCGCTATCACAAATCCATGGGAATATTCTGTCCGCGGTGTTACCTTGACGGCTTACAGTAAAAACGGGGTGCCGGTGCAGACATTGCTCGGTCCTCTGCAGCTAGCAGCTGGACAGAAACACATTTTTCTTTTCGAAAACCTACAATGGCGACGTCATGAGTATAATGATATAGACCGCCTTGTGTTCATGGCAGACCTGCCGGTGGGGCACTTGAACATGATCGGCGGTGGGGGGGGGGATGCCGCGTCGTGTTTTGTCCAGAATGATTCTGTCGGGTATAGAATTGTTATTCCCGACACACTCTCGTTGCATATGAACGAAAGAAGTTTTATTGGTTCTGTTGATAATGAGTCATTTGAAGAAACCGATATGACCATTTCAGTATACAGCCAGAACGGTGTGTTGGAAAAGCAGGTTGCCTCAAGTCTGAACGCGCGAGACCGATTGGCTATTGCCCCGGGGATTTCTCCTTTTTACACGTTGCCTGATAATGGATGGGTGGACGTGACATCTACAGACAAGGACGCCTTGCTGAGCGGGTATGGTTTCATAAAAGGATCTGATATGTTCGACAGCTTTTTTGCTTTGCCTGTCCTCGGATCGACAACAAAATTCATGCCCCACATTCCTCCGGTCGGATCCAACTGGGAGGCGTCTATTACACTGATAAATACAAGTGATAGCTACAACACGGTGACGCTTCATCCCAGAAAGGATTCCGGTTTGTCATCGGATGTGATGGTTGCCTTGCGGCCATTCGAGAAGCAAACAATCGATCTTGTGCCTATTTTCGCAGTAAACACTGGGAGCGATCTCTACCGGTCGGTTCTTGAAGTCGCTGCAGAACTTTCTTTTACAGGATATTACACCTACCGCCGGTCGGGTATGAACGATATTGTCAGGTATCCACTTTATGAACCGGACGCTGCGCGTCAGCAGCTCATCCTTCACCATAATGCCGGTAAAAAGGGCTACTGGTGGACATCCGCATGCATTTTTAATTCCGGTATGGACCCGTTGACAGTTGTCATGGAACCTTATGACCACAAGGGACTGCAATTAGAAGGGGAAAGTAGGGAGTTTTCTCTGGCCGGCGGGGCATATGATGTGTTCCTGATGCAGACGGCTTTCGGCATTGTGAATGCTGAAAAGATTTCTTTCGTCAAATTCAGGGTAAAAGAAGGCACCGGGAGAATCGGCGGCTTTTACATGTATGGTGCGATGAACCATTCGATGATAGGCGGGGCGAGCATGTGATCGCCCCGCCTGTTATATGCGTAGTGGCTTCTTTATTGCGAAGGCGGGGCGGGGGGCGGTTCGAGAATGCGCCAACCTCCTTTTTCCATGATCCAAAGTTGACGATTTTCAATGCCTTTGAAGGTAAAGCCCTGCTGTGAAATGTCTTTTAATACGACCACTACGGCTTCTTTCAATGATGGTTTTAATTCGACGGATTTTATTTCATAAGATTTGACTTCGATTTTTCTCGGGTAGTTGATAAATGTCGAATCATTAACCCCTCTCCGGAATTCGGAATCAAAAAAGAGATAGGCGGTTTTCCAGTTTTTTTCTACCATGGCATCCATAAAAGTTACGATTGCCTGCATCAGTTCTTTTTCTGCTGCGGCAGGTGTTTTGCTGGGAAACGGCATGGATCCGTGACATCCTGAGAAAAAAAGAAGGGATATGATAAATGTTACGGACGTCCACTTCGGCAATCGGTTAAGCATATGAATATTATCCTTTCGTCATGATGGTGCCTATTCATTAATGGCCGCAGGTGTGTCTACAGAGTCTTCATTGGCGATGGGTTCCTGCGCGCTGCCATTGGCCTGGTTGATTTTAGTGAAAAATTCATGAGGGGGCAATGCTAAGCCATCCATCAGCGCCTTGTGCTTTGCAGAGAGTTTTTTTGCATTACGAAGATACCGGGCTTCTCTCAATTTATCCAGGTACTTGTTCTTGATAAGCGCCTCAAGTTCAGGGTTGTGGGGTATGGAATCATCAAGAACGATGGGTTCATTTTCCAGAATAAATAACGGCCCGGCTTTGGATACGGACAATTTGATTGTTTCAATATTTGAGGATTCTGTTCCACATGGCGCCAGAGCAGTTTCACTGTTTGTTTGGTCCACCGGTGTTGCGCTTCTTTTTTCATGGGATATGGCAAAATCAATCCCCTTGAGTTGGGAAACGATTGCTTTAGTGGTTTCAATATCGAATTGTGAAAGAAGAAAGATGCAGTCCGTCAGTTCAGAAAGTTCTACCAGAAGACGCTTGAGTGCAGGCCCCGGTGGTGTTATTTGGAGGCCGGCTGGGCGCTTGTTCTTGTCAATGGCATCGAATGAATCATTCGGTAAGATGCCCAGGACACCGATTTTGAGGTCACCTGAGGATAGGATTGCGTAAGGTCGTAACCAGCCTGGGAGGGCTGCTCCTTCCTTGGCCGCAATGTTGGAGGAGATAAGAGGGAAGCTGATTTCATGGCTCCACTTTTCGAGGTATTCCACACCAAATGAAAAATCCCCTCCGGAAAGATTCATGGCATCATAACCCATGCGCTCCATTGCGTTAAAGATGATATCCGACCTCATTTTCCTGTGGGTTCCGCGATATGGAACGACGCCCCCGCAGTCGAGTAGCAAGAGATCTGGGTTCTGGCTTCTCGCCGCATCGATAAAAGTCGCCTTTCGGGCAAGACCGCCCGATGTTTTCCCGCCTCAGAGGTGTTTCGGCTTGTCTTCACCCTTTACATCCGCTGTGTAAATAACAGTCAGGGGGGGGGATACCGCTGCGTGAGCAAAAAATGGAACCAGAAGGGTAATCACCAGGATAAATGTAATTCTATGACGCATAAAAACTCCTGTTTCGCATTTAAAAGCATATAAATATAGACATCAATTTAAAACTTAACTATAGAGCCTATGTGGTTGTAGAGCAATATTTTTTTAATGCTTGGTATCGTATTTCATATCGCTGCACAGGTGAATAGTTAAGATGATCGTCTGGCTGGCTTCATATCCCCGATCAGGAAACACGCTGCTTCGGACAATTATCCGGCATTGTTTCGATTTTTGTAGTTTTGCAGACGAGCCTGTCCGTTGCGAAAGCGAATTCCGGTCGAATTCGGATCTGATCGGCCACAAGGAGTTCCATGGCGATTGGGACGCTTTTTATCGGGGGGCCACTGCCGGCGATGAGATTGTTCTCGTAAAAACGCATCAAGCGCCCATCGACTCTCAGCCCTTCATCTACGTGGTCCGAGACGGACGTTCGGCACTCCAGAGTTACCAAAAATTCAATAAGGACTACAACGGGGTCGATAAAAGTCTGACCTCCCTAATATTGGGAGACGATATCTACGGAGATTGGAGTTCCCATTACAGGCAATGGACCCGCAGAGAGGTTTCTCCCCGATTGGTTCTCCGGTTCGAGGACCTAATCGACCCATCCGAGAAAACCCTGGATCTGATAGCCGACTTAATCGGGGCGTGCGGGCACAGAAACCACTGGAGAAACCCGGTCAACGAACTGTCAGCATATGAGCCCAATTTTTTTAATTTAAAAAGTCCTGTTTTTAAACCGAACGCGCATTGGAGCGATTTTCATCAGCTATTGTTTGACCGGCTGCATCGAGACCTGATGACGGAACTGGGATATTACCCAAAAACACGGGACGGTATCGGAGAAAATGCCGCATCGGATAAGTCGTTGATATTTATCAATGAGGTCGCTTGCACAATTCAAACCCTCATCTGGGAGAAGAGATCGCTTGCTGATGCATGCTCGGAGCGGCTTGAGCTGATACGGAAACTTCAGGTCGTTTGCGACGAGAGGCTTACATTGATCAACAAACTTCATGGAAAAGCAAACAGAGGCCGAGACGAATGAGGCCGGCGGTTTATCAGCAGGAGACGGAGCTATCCCTGATTGAAATGATGCTGCCTTTTCTGGAACGGAAAACCTTCATCGACGTTGGCGCCGAAAAGGGGGGGTTCGCCGATTTCATGGTCCGTCACGGTTTTTCGGGAGCCATGTTTGAGCCGTGCCCCAAGCATCATCCCGTTCTAAAAGCGATTTCAGATAAAAGGAGTATTTCATTTTATCCCATTGCCATAGACTGTGAAGACAGGGAGGCTGATTTATTCATTTCCGTCGACGAACAGAATGCGCCTCTGGATTATTATCACTCCCTTCAGAAGCTCGACAATGATCACAAGGTGCATCACAAACAATCCGTCCGGGTGACGTGCCGACGCCTGGACACGTTGGTGGCACAGGGGATCGTGCCGACAGATCCCGGTATCCTCAAAACGGACACCGAGGGAAACGACCTTCGCGTCTTGAAGGGGATGGGAAAGATGCGTCCGGAGGTCATCATGTGTGAGTTTTTGACCCCGGGACTTTACGCCGGTTGGCAGGAGGCTTTTCCCGGCGGCATCGTCGGTCAGGCTGCAAACCTGGGATATGGGCGCTATATTGCCGTCAAACGGTACAAGGGGCGGGAGTTGGTTTCATTTAGCCCGTCGGCCTTCCTGGACGGGCAATGGGGCAATCTGATTTTTATGACGGAGACGGTTTATCGCCAATCCAGGGATGCGTTGCTGCATGCTGTTGCGGCGTGCGAACGCGCCCTGTTTGTTTCCGTGGAAGAAGCGATACGCCGGAAAGACGATGAAATAGAAAAACTTCAGGCCGCATGCAAAGAACGGCTGGAACTCATTGAATACCTTCATGGAGAGGCGGCCAGGCGTCTCGACGTTATCGACCAACTGCAAATGGCATTGAAAACATCCGGGGAAAAGGAAGGCTGATGGGGGCCATACATTTTTCAATTGATGAAAACATGCTGAAAATGTTCAGCACCAAAAAAGAATTGGAAGTTTTCGTTGAAACAGGGACGTACAAGGGGGATGCCATTGGGAAGGCCTTACCCTATTTCAGGGAGATTCACTCTGTTGAAATGTCTCCCGCGTATTACGAATCGGCCAGGCAACGGTTTGCAGGAGACCAAAAGGTACACCTTTACCTGGGGGATTCGGCGGCGGTTCTCGGTGATGTTCAGAAATCCTTAAGGAATAAAGTCGTTTGCTATTGGCTCGATGCCCATTGGTGTGCAGACGAAAATACGGCCGGAGCGGAGAGCCAATGCCCCCTGCTTGGGGAATTGGCCGCCATCGGAAAGATAGGCGCAGAAAGTATCGTGTTGATAGATGACGCCCGCTTCTTTCTGAGCCCACCGCCTGCCCCCCATGCGTGTGCTCAGTGGCCGTCTTTGGAGGATGTGCTCGTTGCGCTGAGGAAGCTAAGCCAAACCCACAGGATAATGGTGGTGGATGATGTTTTCGTGTACCACCCGGCGTCCCTGTCCGAGGACCTGACGAATTATGCCCACCGGCATGGTGCGGATTGGCTTGATCTGGCCGCCAAGGGCCGGGAACACGACAACCTGCTGGAAGCGCTTCTGTCAAAGGATCACGATCTTGGAGAGAAGACCGCGCAACTGGAGCAAAAGGAGGCGGTTCTTCGGGCCGGGATAAGCGAGTTGGCTGCAAAGCATGCCGAAGTTAAAGCGTACAAGGCTCTTGCGGAAGACAGGCAAGTGCTGTTTCAAAAAATGGAGGCGGTGCGCGCGGAACTACATGTGCGTTATGAGAAAGAGTTGCAGATGCTGCAGACCATTGCCGCTGAAAAGGAGCGGGTGATCGGTAACCTCCAACTGGTGGTCGAACAAAAGCAGGAAGTGATAGCGTCACAGAAGCGTATGCTCGACCGGCGGATTGCCGGCATGGCCATCGATGCCCTTGGGGCTATACGGAAGCGGACGATGGCGATAAAGCTCGGCGTATTGCAGCATCATCCGCCCAAGCCGCTGGTCGTTCCGGAAAAATATGCGCGCAGGACACCTACACCGAGACGTTTCCCGAAAGTCTCCATTGTGACCCCGTCCTACAATCAGGGGGCCTATATCGAGCAGACCCTTCGGAGTGTTCTGGAACAGAGCTACCCCGACCTCGAATATATTGTCATGGATGGCGGCTCCAAGGATGATACCGTCACTATTCTGAAGCGCTACGGGGAACAACTGTCCCACTGGCAATCCGAATCGGACGGCGGGCAATCAAATGCGCTGAACGAGGGGTTTAAGAAAACCACCGGGGACATCATGTATTACATTAACTCCGATGATTTGCTGCTGCCCGGGGCCATTCACTATGTGGTGGACTATTTCAACCGGCATCCAAAAGTTGACGTTGTCTATGGCCATCGGATCCTCATCGACGAAAACGGCAACGAAATCGGCAGGTGGGTGATGCCCGGGCATGATGGAAAGGTGTTGTCATGGGCCGATTATGTGCCCCAGGAGACCATGTTCTGGCGCAGGGGAATATGGGAGCGGGCCGGGGGGCAAATCGATACGTCTTTCAAGTTCGCCATGGATTGGGATCTGATTCTCCGTTTCCGGGAGGCGGGGGCGGTCTTCAAGCGCCTGCCAAGATTTCTCGGCGCTTTTCGTGTACATCCGCAGCAGAAGTCAATAGGGGAAATTGAAGAAAACGGTGTTCCGGAAATGACGCTACTCCGAAAAAGATGCCTCGGAAGGGAAGTTTGCCTCCCTGAGATAAAGAAACACCTGAGAAGCTACATGGCGAGACATCTGCTTCTGCACAAGTGCTACCGTCTCGGCCTCCTTCGATATTGAGTGCCGCCAACCGTATCGGATAAGCTTTATGTCGCCAAAGCGTTTCTGCATAAGTTGGGGGGTGACTGTCCTGGTCATTGCCGCATTGGCTTATCCCGTAGTTACCCTCGGGTTTCTAAATCTTGGCGGCGTGATGCCCGGCTTGGAAGGTGTCCGGAAAGCATACGAAGTTAAAAAGAAAATTGTCAGGCGTCTCGGCAATGCGCCCATCCTTTTCGTTGTTGGCGGATCAAGCGCTTATTATGGTATCGACGCCGTTCTGATGGAAAAACGCCTGAACAGGCAGGTGGTCAACTACGGCGTTCACGCCGGACTCGGTCTGGATTACCAGCTCCATCAACTGGAAAAGATCCTCAAGCCCGGCGATTCGGTTTTGATTGCTTTCGAGATGTATCTCCTCGCCAAGAAAAGTGACATACAAAGCGATTTCTTGCATTCTTATGTGGCCACCTATGACAAACGGTATCTGTTTCATGACGGGGTGTTGGATTTTCTGAAATTTGCCTACCGGATCCCTTTCAGTGATTGGAAAAATTCATTGTCCCGGTGGGCGGATATTTTAGCCGGAGATGTTTCGTATTGCGGAGATTACAAGCTGCCGCACCTGATGATCAGTAACAGAGGCGATCATCACTACAAAGACCGCAAGGTCAGGCCATTACATCAGGCCGAGTTTTATGGCCTCGGTTCGCACGCGAAGAAAGTGCTGGACCGGTTCCTGATGCGTTGCATGGCACAGCGCATAAGGGTGTATTTCACGTGGGGGACGGCGGCCTACCACCCAGGATTTTTTAGTACTGCTTTCGAAGAAAAAATAGAAGATTATCTTTCCTTTCTAACCGAGCGCCATGTGACGGTTCTCGATGAATACATGGATCATTTGTACCCCGAGTCCTTTTACTCGAACACTTATAATCATTTGAATTTCGGTGGGAAACGAATTCGGACAGAGAAAATTGCAGCATCCTTTCTGGCATTGGAAAAAACGGCGCGGCATTCGTACCTGATTTCCGACGGCCTTTTCCTTGTGGACGCGGAGTCGCATGAAACGCATTTGTTCGATTGCCTTGCAGGAAAAGACCTTGACTATCGGGTGTACGATGCCGACACCGTTTTCAGAAATGGCGCGATAGATGACGCCGGCATTGAAAAATGCCTTGCCGAAGGCAAGGATATCTATTTCAGTGATTTTGTACTAAGACAAATTCCTGCGTTCAGTTCCGCCGTGGTGGATGCGCTGGAAACGAAATGGCGAAGTCTTGAACAAACGGTGGATAGCCATCCCGACCATTTGTTTTTCTGCCTTCGGGCCGGTGCAAACCGGCGATGGTCGTCCTTTGATTTTCAGCAGGAGCCACTCCGGCGGTTTTTTACGGCCAAGGGTACCTGCGTCGTGTTTTTCGGTACGGAAAAGCTGTCGGATGTCTTTCGTATATCTTGCGGAGTGGTTGCGGCGAAGCTGTTTTTCAAAAAGGGGGATTTGTTGGGAAAGAGCCTTCTTCCCTTTGACATCCAGGCCATGTGCCGCGGGACTGAAAAAACACCCGGAATGAGGGGGATGATCCGATTTGGTGAGGCGGTGTTCAACATGTCCATCGAATCAGAAGGTGTCTGGTGCGTCGTTTACGATCCGGAGCTGGAAATCATAAGTGACGCGTTCTTCTTCAAAGAGCCGGGGAAAAATCCGGCCGCGGTACTGTATCGTGCATCCGCCAAGGAATCGATGGGTGCAAAAAACCTGATCCCGGCCGGGACGCCTCAAGACATTCCGGAATAAATGCTGATATGCTATACAACAGCTTCGTGTTTATTTTTTTATTTCTTCCCTGTATTCTGGTGGCATATTATGGCGTTGCCGCCTGCTTCCCGGCCAGAATGGCAAATCTCACCCTTGTGGCGGGATCTCTCGTTTTCTACGGTTACTGGGAATGGCGAAATGTCTTCCTGATCATTGCCAGCCTCGGCGTGAACTACGGTATCTCCATCCTTTTGCTGCGACACAGAAGGAAATGGCTGCTCATCACCGGCATTTCGTTGAACCTGTTATGCTTGGGGTATTATAAGTACGCGGGGTTTTTTCTTGCCAACCTGGACGCCTTGCTACCCGGAGCCCTTCCGGTGTTAAGGCTTGCGCTTCCGCTGGGCATATCTTTTTTTACCTTTCAGCAGATTGCCTTCCTGGTCGATACCTACCAGGGAAAGGCGGTGGAGGCCGATTTCTCCCGTTACTGCCTGTTTGTGACCTTCTTTCCGCAATTGATCGCCGGCCCTATTGTCCACCACACGGAAATGATGCCCCAGTTCAAGCGGCCGGGCGCAAAGCGGTTTAACGCTGAAAATTTTTCTGCGGGGCTGCTGATGTTTACCATCGGCCTTGCTAAGAAGGTGATGGTTGCGGATAACCTTGCTCCTATAGCGGATCTGGTGTTCAATGATCCCGCCCAAGCTGGCACGCTGGATGCGTGGGCGGGCAGCCTTGCCTATATGTTGCAGCTTTATTTCGATTTTTCAGGTTACAGCGATATGGCGATCGGTCTGGGGAAATTTTTTAATATCGATATCCCCCAAAATTTTAACTCCCCTTATAAAGCCGCATCGGTGGCCGATTTCTGGCGGCGGTGGCATATTACCCTTTCGCGTTTCTTGAGGGAGTATCTCTACATTCCTTTGGGGGGGAACCGGCGGGGGCCAGATCGGACCCGATTCAATCTGTTTGTCACGATGTTGCTCGGGGGGCTCTGGCATGGCGCGAACTGGACATTTGTTTTCTGGGGCGGGTATCATGGAGCGCTTTTGCTTCTTCACAGATGGTGGCGGCGGTCTGGTTTTCAGATGCCCGCAGCGGTTGCAAGGACGTCGACGTTTTTCGCAGTGTTGGTGGGTTGGGTTTTTTTTCGGGCGGCTTCGGTTTCCGATGCCTTCAAGGTGCTTGGCGCTATGTCGCGGCTGGACCGGCTCGTCACCGGTCAATCAGTACAGTTCAGTTTCGGAATCGAAATGGTGGTGGGCATCCTTTGTGCCGTATTAATGGTTCTGTTTGCTCCGAACAGCAATTCGATCACGACCCGACACAGGTTTCAGATACGCTACGCCGTTGCCTGTGGCGTTCTCTTTTTTCTGTGCCTTCTGGCAATGAACGAGGCGGTTATCACCAATGAGCCGACGAAATTTCTGTATTTCGATTTTTGAGGAAGTTGGATGCCCTATTTCGACGCAGTGATCGTAAATCATAAAAGTCTCAATTACGCCCTTGATTGCCTTGCATCGCTACACATACATTTCAATGGGTACCTGAAAGATGTGTATCTTATCGACAATGCATCCGGGGAGTGCCTATCGCGCGTTTCAGATGCGTTTCCGACGTGCAACATTATTCGAAACCAGACGAATGTCGGGTTTGCAACAGCTGTAAATGCTGGGATTTGCAGGACCAAGGCGCCATATGTCATGGTCGTCAATCCCGATACGATCGTTTGCGGGGGGAGCGTGAAGAGCCTGGCCGAGTGGTTGACCAAACATCCCACCGTGGGAGTTGTGGGGCCGAGGATTCTGGAGGCGGACGGAACCGTGCAGGGGTCCGCCAGAAAATTTCCATCGGGGTTGACGGGTTTGTTCGGGCGCACCTCTCTTATCAGCCGGATTTTTCCAGACAACCGCGCGACCCGTGATAATATCCAGACTTGGAAGGCGCGGCAGACCGGGGCGGCAGCGGTGGATTGGGTTTCGGGGGCGTTCATGGTTGTCCGGCGCGATGCCGTTGCATCGGTGGGCCTGCTTGACGAGCGGTTTTTCATGTACTGGGAAGACGCGGACTGGTGCCGGAGGATGTGGAAAAAGGGATGGCAGGTCATTTATTATACCGGGCTCGACATAACGCATTTTACCGGAAAGAGCAGCCGTCACAAGCCCGTTAAGCCCATTGTCGCCTTCCATATGAACGCGTACCGCCTGGTCGCAAAGCATGGTGGGTGGGGCATCGGGCTGTTTTCTCCGCTCATTTTGTTGGGGTTGTCGTGCCGGTTGTTGATACGCCTCTTGATGCGCCGGACACAATCTTGACAAGGTTTGGCCACATCCACTATATCTTTCCGACGGAGAGGCAGCTGCTTTGCAGACGAACAGTCGAAATTGGACATTTATGAAAAAGGGGCCGCGCATCTGAACACAGCCTTACCCATACGGCACATCCGTCCGGATAAGAACGTTTCGTTCTGGCGCAATTGCAATCCGCGGCACTTTTTCACGGCGCTTATTCAGCATCGTGAATTGCTGTGGCAGTTCGTTTGGTGGGAAATCCAGGAAAAATACCGAAGAACCACCTTCGGATTGTTGTGGATGTTGTTCACGCCCCTGCTCCGGCTTGCTGTGTATACCGTCGTGTTTTCTTTTTTGTTGGGAGGACGGTCGGTTGTATGGGGGATGGAAAGCGATGCCGGCGTCGGCCTCATGATTTTTGCGGGGCTCATTGTTTTTACAGTGTTTTCAGAAACGCTCGGGAGCGCCCCCCGATTGATATGGTCCAATCGCAGTTATGTGAAGCATATTCCGTTTCCCATTGAGATTTTGCCGGTAGCCATGGTCGGAGCAAGTCTTGTTCAGGCCTTTTTCGGTGCAGGCCTTCTGATGGGAATGACCCTTTTTTTTATGAACGGACTGTCCGTGAACTGCCTGTATCTTCCGTTGGTTTTTTTGCCGCTTGTATTTTTTACATTGGGCCTTTCCTGGTTTTTTTCCACGATCGGTGTTTATTGGCAGGATATCAACAATATTACCCAGAGTTTTATTCAATTCATGCTGTTTCTTTCGGCGATCGTCTACCCGCTTGACCGTTTTATCTCCGTCGTGCCGCAATCTTTCGTGGCGTTATTCCGCGTCAACCCCATGATGACCATCGTGGAGGACATGCGGCGCATCCTTCTCAAGGCAATGGCCCCGGATTGGCAGTGGTATGGGATTACCCTGGCCGGTACCTTTCTTTGCATGCTGGTCGGATTCGCCGTCTTTATGAACGCCAAGCGGAATTTTTCGGATATCGTCTGAGATGGAACCTGTTGCCGAAAATATCTTTGCCGGTGATGCCACCGTTTCGGTCCGGTCCTTGTCGAAGCGCTACAGGTTGTTTCGGTGCAGTCGGGACCGTTTGAAACAACGGTTGTTCCCGTGGCGGAGGTATTATGAGGATTTTTGGGCCATCAAAGATGTCAGTTTCGATATCGGTCGGGGTGAATCCGTCGCCATCCTGGGCCATAACGGCGCGGGAAAAAGTACGCTACTTCAGATACTGGCGGGAACCCAGTCGCCTACCTCGGGAGAGGCTGTTATCCGGGGGCGGGTGGGGACCTTGATGGCCATTAACAGCGGTTACCGCATGGATTTTACCGGCAGGGAGAATATTTTCGTTCTCTCGGCAGTGCTGGGGGTCAGCCGATCGGAGTCACGGGAGCGGATGGCGGACATTGAATGCTTTGCCGATCTGGGGCCGTTTATGGATCAGCCGGTGCGGACATATTCCAGCGGGATGCTGACCCGGTTGGCGTTCGGCATCTACACAAGCCTGTCGCCGGACTTGCTGATTGTCGACGAGGTGTTGCATGTGGGCGATGCGTCTTTTAAGAAAAAATGCCTTCATCACATTGAGGGGCTGATGGCAAAGGGGACTTCCATGCTTCTCGTGTCGCATAATCCTGCCGTGGTTGAGCAGTTTTGCCAGAGAGGTGTTGTAATGCAAGGCGGGTTGGTTGTTTATGCCGGTGATGTGCGTTCAGCCATCCGTGAAAGTAATGCGAGAATGGCGAAACATAAGGCTGGGACGGGCGTAACCTGCCAACAATAATTTAAAAAAGGGGCCATTTCCAGAACGCCCCATTCGAAGAATACGCTTATTTCCATCGATCTATGCGTTGGGATCAAAAGGGTAAAGATGAGAAAATTAATGGCGCAACTATTTGGAAGCAGGACAAGGACAACAGGGGCGGAAGACCCGTGCATATTCCATATCACCCATTACAAGGCCGGATCGCAATGGGTTTATGCGGTCCTTGCAACACTTGCCAAAGACAGGATCGTGACGCCTGAGGCTGGTGCGGCGCATTGTACGCGGGGCGGCATAGCCTCCGGGATGATTTATCCTTGTGTTTACCTGAAACAGGAACAGTTCAGAAAGGTTAATAAACCAAAAGCGTCAAAATGTTTTATCGTGATCCGAGACTTGAGAGATACGCTTGTTTCTCAGTATTTCAGCGTTAAGGCCAGCCATAAAATAATGAACGCACAAATGCAAAAAACCAGGGACAGACTCAATTCCATGTGCCAATCCGATGGATTGATGCTGGTCAACAACAACCTCGTGTACATTTCAGCCGATATACAAAAATCATGGTGTGGAAAAAAGAAAAAGCATCTACTCGTCCGATACGAGGATTTGATTGCAGACGAGCATAAGGCTTTTAACGTCATCTTTGACTATTGTGGGTTCAGTCCCGATCCGGATGTCCGGGGAAAGGCAATAGAAGCGCACTCTTTTGAAAAACGCACGGGGCGCAAACGCGGTGAGGAAGACGCGGGATCCCATCATCGAAAGGGCATCGCCGGCGATTGGAGAAACTATTTTGATGACAAGTTGAAGAATGCCTTCAAGCAAAGATATGCCCAGCTCCTGATCGATACCGGATACGAAACCGATGATGCATGGTAGTCTGGCTCAGCGCGCCATATTATGAAAGGTTAACAGGCAGAATGCGGAACATGGCATGAAAACAATTCCTCCGAGGCTTTCGATTGTAACGGTTGTGAAAAACAGCGGACAGGCACTGAAAGAGACCGTTGAAAATGTCTCTCGCCTCGCCTATCCCAATATAGAGTACATTGTCGTGGACGGGGGGGACACCGCAGCATCCGATCCGGTTCTGGACCGTTACCGCGATGTGGTAACCGTCCGTATCCAAGAGCCTGATATGGGCATATACGATGCCATGAACAAGGGGTGGCAGGCGGCTTCAGCGGAAGGAAATATTCTTTATTTGGGTGCGGGGGACAAAGTTCTTTCTCTGCCCAGAAAAATGGAAAAACTGTCACACGGTCATGTCTTGTTCGGGGATGTTTGGATCGGCAAAGAACGGTTCTTCAGATCGCGGGTCAGCCGCCAGCTTAAATTTGCAAACACCTTGCATCACCAGGCCCTTATCATTCCCAAACGTATTCATCCGGCGCCACCATTCAATCAGACCTACCGCGTATATGCCGATTTCGATTTCAACCAACGGTTGTTGAAAGACGGTGTTAACTTTTTTCATGATGACAGTTTTGTTTCTTACGCAGCGCCTGGCGGGGAAAGCGCCATTTATTCAAAGGAATCTTATAAGATATCGATGAATAATTTCGGTTTGTTCTGGGGCGCGCTTTCCTATGCGTTTTTTCGATATAGTAGAGCCCGGGAACTTTTTTCTGAGAGACCATTTTGAAGAATACCATTTGTGCCGTCATCGTAACCTACAAATACCCGCCGGACCGACTCCATGCGCTGATGGTTGATATCGGCAAACAGGTGGACGGTGTCTGCATCGTGGACAATAACTCTTCATCTGGCAATAACGCTTTTCGGTTTTCCCGGAGGTCCTTTTCTGGAAAATATCGGTTTCTTTTCAACGACATAAATGCAGGCCTGGCGAAAGCGTTGAATCAAGGGATTGTTCATGCGATCCAAAATGGTTTTAACCAGGTTTTGTTGTTGGACCAGGACAGCAGACCTTCACCGGATATGGTTGATCGGTTGTTAAATGCAAAACAGCGATGCGGGCAGTATGCGGCGGCCGTGGGGGCTGTTGGGCCTTCCGTCGTTGATGGCGAAAGCGGCGGAGTATTTCCCTTTCTGAAATGCGACGCATCCCGAACGAAGAGGATTTTTCCGGATGTGGAAGCAACGCGGCCGATTCCAGTGGGTTATCTTATTACTTCCGGAACCCTGATAGATGTAACGGTGTTTGAAAAAACAGGGCTGATGGACGAAACTCTTTTTATTGACGGTATAGATATCGAGTGGGGTTTTAGGGCTAAAAGCATGGGGTATACGTTATATGGTGTGCCCGATGCTTTTTTATTCCACAGTTTGGGAGACAGCTGCTTCAAGATACCATTTTTGAAGGAGCGTGTTTTTTTGCACAAACGGGAACGGCAGTATTTTATTTCCAGAAACCGCGTCATTCTCTATAAGCGAAACTATATTCCCGCGCATTGGAAACGGTTTGATATGGTCCGTCTTTTAGCTCGAGTTGTTTTCTTTTCTCTGATCATTTCGCCACGTATGCAAAACAGTCTGATGCTTTTTGGGGGCATCGTTGACGGGCTCCGAAAATCCTGCAAGTTTGCCCCGCGTCTCTGATCTTCAGGCGAGGCATGGCCATCTTCCTGTTGCCGGATGTTCTGAATCAAACACAAGTGGAAGAAATTACAAACCGGCTGATCCTTTCGAATCAGCCGGTTTGTTAAGTTAATTTAAGGTGTCGGTTATTTTTTTGTTTTTCTTCTGAATCCAGCAAGTCCCATCAGGCCGGTTCCGAGCAGGAGAATGGGGGCCGGCACGGGGTTGTGCATGGAAGGTTGTTCCGAAATATCAGATCCTAAGTCAGGAATCTGGGTAGTGCCGAAATCAAGAGTAGCGACAAAGTAGGTTGAAGCATTATAGGACAACCCGGACCAGTCGAATTGCAGACCATCCGACAGAATGTTTAACCGCGAATCAGCCCAACCGGCGATATTGGTGTCGATGCTAACATCCGTGAAGGCATCATCGATTCCACTCACCTGAAGCCCGGTAAAAGGAACGCCACCAACACCTCTATCGTAGCCGAAATCAACTGCAATAGAGGTGTCTTCAACGTTAACTGTGTAACGGCTATAAATCGACCATGCATCCGCATCGCCAGCTGTTACCGTCACAGTGTCAACGTTTTTTACTGCCCCTGAGTAGTACCGTGCCAATTCAACAGTATCGCCAATCAGTGTTGCTTGTGCTGGAAGTGCCATCCCCAGTAAAAACATGGTGCTTAAAATCATCAAAAATAATTTTTTCATACCTGCCTCCTTTTGCTTGATTAATAGTTCAATTTCCAATGGTATGTTGGGTGGTCAGTTTTGCTGAGATAGGAATGCAAGCAGGGTGCCAGAAACAATACAAATAATAAAGGCAAATAAAACAATATGATAAGCAGTATTCTGGGGGTGATGCTCGGTGGGTGTGTAGTGGAGTACATAGACATTGGGAAATCTGTTTCCTCGGCAGGAGGCTGGGTGTGAAATAGATGTTAATCTCATTGCTGGCGCCTTTTCTGTTTATTGTTTTTTTCAGTGCATGCACAAACGCCCGACCCTCTCCGTTTACTGCCCGGCACATTATTGGAGCGCCTCCGGGCGAAGCCGCAGGTCATCTTGATTGGCATCGCTTTTCACCATGGCAAAATCCCTGACAGGCGGCCCGAAGCCGCCTGTTTTTTTATGTGCACACAACTATCCGTCAATACGTAATGTTATATCTTTTCCCCTGCTTTTCATGATGGCATCGCCTTTGCTGTATATCATACGACGGTACCGGCGGCCTGGTGTGATTTTTCGGGTCCCACCGGCATATTGCAGCCGTTTGATGGATCGGTTGTGTTGATCGGGCAATGAAAAAAAACCGAAAGGAGCTGGAAGGATGAGCGCGCAGAAGGCAACCAATGTCTATTGGCACCAGGGGATGGTGTCTCGCAAGCAGCGGGAGGCGATGAACCTGCACCGGGGGGTGACCCTGTGGTTTACGGGGCTGTCGGCGGCCGGCAAGTCGACACTGGCCGTGGCGACGGAGGCGGCGCTGTTCGCGGGCGGATGCCGGACCTATATTCTCGACGGTGACAATATCCGCCACGGTCTTAACAAAAACCTCGGGTTTTCCCCGGAAGACCGGTCCGAGAATATTCGGCGCATCGGTGAGGTGGCAAGGCTTTTTACCGATTGCGGCATCATGACCCTGACGGCGTTTATTTCACCCTACCGGAAAGACAGGGACATGGTGCGCGCGTTGTATCAGGCCGGGGATTTTATCGAGGTGTTTGTGGACTGTCCGCTTTCCATCTGTGAACAGCGGGATCCAAAGGGCATGTACCAAAAAGCGCGGGCCGGCCAGATTCGAGATTTCACAGGGGTGGATGCGCCCTACGAGCCGCCGCTTTCCCCCGAGATACACCTGGACACCGGAACGCATGACGTTTCGGCGTGCGTGGCCCTCATCACCGATTTTCTGAGGGCGGGGGGATACGTGTGCTCCGACGCACCGGCGGCCGCCATGAACGAGGAGGGATAGGCTCGCGGTTGGGGTCCGGGAACGGCGGGCGGCTCCTGCTGCAGCATGGATGCCGCCCGTTTTGCTTCCGGAACGGTGCTAACCCCGGGTCAGGCTCCGGTATTTGATCCGGTGGGGGGTGTCTGCCGATTTTCCGAGCCGCTTTTTCCGGTCGGCTTCGTAGTCGGAGTAATTCCCCTCGTGCCAGACGACCTGGCTATCGCCTTCGAAGGCGAGGATGTGGGTGGCGATGCGGTCCAGGAACCAGCGGTCATGGCTGATGATGACCGCGCAGCCGGCGAAGTTTTCCAGGGCCTCTTCCAGGGCCCGCATGGTGTTCACGTCCAGATCGTTGGTGGGCTCATCTAAAAGCAGCACGTTCGCGCCGGATTTGAGCATCATGGCCAGGTGTACCCGGTTTCGCTCTCCTCCTGATAAAACCCCCACCTTCTTCTTTTGCAGGCTGCCCGAAAAATTGAACCGGGCGATATAGGCCCGGGCATTCACCTCCCGGCCGCCGAGCTGGATGGTGTCGCTGCCGCCGGACACGGCGGCGACGATGTCCTTGTCCGGGTCGAGGGCGTCCCGGCTCTGGTCGACGTAGGCAAGCTGAACCGTTTCCCCCACCTTGATTTCGCCGGTGTCGGGCGTCTCCTGGCCGGTGATCATTTTGAACAGGGTTGTCTTGCCGGCCCCGTTGGGGCCCACGATGCCCACGATGCCGCCGGGGGGCAGGGTGAAAGAGACGTTTTCGAGCAGAAGCTTTTCGTCGAAGGATTTGGAAAGCCCGTCGGCCTTGATGACCACATCCCCCAGCCGGGGTCCCGGTGGAATGAATATTTCAAGTTGCTCCGCACGGCGTTCGGCATCCCTGCCCAGAAGCTGTTCATAGGCGTTGATGCGGGCCTTGCCTTTGGCCTGCCTGCCCTTGGGGGACATCTGGATCCATTCGAGTTCCCGGGCCAGGGTTTTTTGTCGCTCGGTTTCCTTTTTTTCCTCTTTTTCGAGGCGGACGCGCTTTTGTTCGAGCCAGGAGGAATAATTTCCCTTCCAGGGAATGCCGTGGCCCCGGTCGAGTTCGAGGATCCAGCCTGCCACGTTGTCGAGGAAATAGCGGTCATGGGTGACGGCGATGATGGTGCCCGGGTAGTTCTGGAGGTGATGCTCCAACCAGGCGACGGTCTCCGCGTCCAGATGGTTCGTGGGCTCGTCCAGCAGCAGGATGTCCGGCTTGCTTAGCAGCAGCCGGCAAAGGGCCACCCGGCGACGCTCGCCGCCGGAGATGACCTTGACGGGGGTGTCCGCCGGGGGACACCGGAGGGCATCCATGGCAAGCTCCAGCCGGGAATCGAGGTCCCATGCGTCCATGCTGTCAAGCTTGTCCTGAACCGTTGCCTGGCGCTCCACAAGCTTGTCCATCGCGTCGTCGCTCATGGGGGTTGCAAAGGCCTCGTTGATCCGGTCGTATTCCGCCAGCAGGTCCACCACCTCCTGGGCGCCCTGGGCCACCACCTCGCGTACGGTGAGGGTGTCGTCAAGCACGGGTTCCTGGGCCAGGTAGCCGACGGTATATCCGGGAGACAGCGCCGCCTCTCCGTTGAACTCCTTGTCGATGCCGGCCATGATTCTGAGCAGGGTGCTTTTTCCGGAGCCGTTCAGGCCCAGCACGCCGATCTTTGCGCCATAAAAATAGGACAGGGAAATGTCCTTGATGACGGGCTTGCTGTCGTAAAATTTGCTGACGCCCATCATGCTGTAGATGATTTTCTTGGTATCGGTTGTCATGGAAAATAGTCTCTGTTGGGTTGAGAGTTCGGGGTTCGGTGTTTCCCCCCCGGCAACAGGCGGGCACCCTTTGTCCTGCCCTTCCTATACATGCTTCCGGTATTAATTCAACCCCCACCTGTTAGGGGCTTGGATATAAATCATTATCCCGGGATCGCGCCGGATTTTGGACGGGGCACAAGGTCCTTACCTTGCGGCAGCGGCGGTGGGCTTGTCATCATGTGTGCGATACGGTAAAAAACCCCGAAAAGTGGGGGCGCTTGCCCCCGGCTTCAATGGCCGGTGGCGGGATCGTTTCTTATTGGGGCACGCGGACGGAATGTGCACATCCGAAAGGGGGGTGGGGATGTTTTACAAGAGGGATGAAACCGGTTACCAGACGCCCGTGGAGGGGGTCCGGCAAAAAACCATCGCTTACGGGGCGCGTACCCTGATGACCGAGTTCAGGATCGCCCGGGGAGGCCAAATTCCGTCCCACCGGCACGATCAGGAGCAGACCGGCTACGTCGTGACAGGGAATATCCGGCTCAGGGTCGGCGCTGCGGAGCGCGCGTGTCTGCCAGGAGATGCCTGGTGCATTCCCGGCGGGGTTTTACACGCAGCGGAAGCGCTGGAAGATACTGTTGTGATCGAGGTGTTTTCTCCGGTGCGCAAAGACTACCTGCCAGAAGGGGAGGCGTGATGAAAATTGCGGGAATGGTTGTTGTTGGCGTTATTGTGGCCGTTTGCCTCGTTTTGGCCGGCATGGCATGGATGTCCAGATCCGGAGATGCCCCGGGCATCGTCAACGGACGGCTGTCGCCCTGCCCGGACCGGCCGTCGTGCGTGTGCAGCGAATACCCAGAGGACGCGAAACATTATGTGCCGCCCATCGTGGTGCCGGAAGCGGCGGATTTCAACACCATGTCCATTGTGGAAGCAACGGTTCTCGGCATGGACGGCGTTACCCTGGAGAAACGGACCGGC
The DNA here is from genome assembly GCA_963678885.2 of Desulfobacterales bacterium. Lineage (GTDB taxonomy): Bacteria > Desulfobacterota > Desulfobacteria > Desulfobacterales > JAFDDL01. The sequence continues at coordinate 692,370 of CAXXFG010000005.1, forward strand.
GCCTATCTGGCCGTGACCTTTGCGTCCGATGTGTTCGGGTTCCGGGATGATCTGGAGGTCCGCATGGATCCAGAAGGGGCCCGTATTCATATCCGTTCGGCCTCCCGGGTGGGATACACCGACTTCGGTGCCAACCGGAAGCGGGTCGAAACCATCCAGCAGCGCTATTACCAGCGGGTGGCCATGGCCTTGGAGGGGTTGGGGATTAAGGATTAAGGGGGAAAGGTCAGGGGGCGCCCCTTTCATCCTTTCGGAACAACATTTCCACATAGCGGCGGGAGATGGGATCCAGTGTTTCCGGTGCATGCCGGGGGTCTCGGTTTTTGGCCGCCATTTCTTTTCGCACGTCCGTTGCCAGCACCTTGCCCAGTTCCACGCCGAACTGATCGAAGGGGTTGGTGCCCCAGAGGAAGGCTTCGTACACGGTTTTGGCTTCGTAAAAGGACAGGAGCCGGCCCACGTTTTCCGGTGTCAGGCTTTCCAGGACCAGGGTGGAGGAGGGGCGGTTGCCGGGAAAGGACCGGGCCGGGTCGTCGTTTTCCCGTCCCAGGGCCAGGGCCATGGGTTGGGAGATCAGGTTCGCCCACAGTTCCTGGTGGTTGGACACGCCCTTGGTGGTGGTCGGGAAATGGGAATACAGGGGCGTGCGCACCCCGATGAATTCCACCGGCACCGGCCGGCCCTGGTGCAGCAGTTGGAAGAACGAATGTTGGGCGTTGGTGCCCGGTTCCCCGAAGAGGATGTAGCCCGTGGAAAAGGAAATATGTTGCCCCTCCGCGGTAACCGATTTGCCGTTGCTTTCCATGCTCAGTTGCTGCACATGGGGCGCCAGCTTCCGAAGGGGTGCCGCATAGGGAATCAGGGCCTGGGCGGGGTAGCCCAGCAGGTTGTTGTTCCAGAAGGAAATCAGAGCCGCCGTCAGGGGAAGGTTCTCTTCCGGGGGCGCAGCGGCTGCGTGCCGGTCCATCTCTTCGGCTCCTTTGAGTATACGCTCAAACCGCTCCCACCCCAGAAAAAGGCTCAGTGGCACGCCCCCCACGGCGGACGTGACGCTGTAGCGGCCGCCGATGAAGTCAAACATGTGGAAGGCGGCCAGGCTGTCGGTGCCGCCGCCCGGGCCGTCCACGTCCCCGGGGCTGCCCTTGGCCGTGACCGTGACAAAATGGCGGGCCGGAGAAAGGCCTTTTTCCAGCATCAGCGTACGTGCCTGGTGTGCGTTGGCCATGGTTTCGGTGGTGGTGTAGCTTTTGGAAATCACCACCCACAAGGTGGTTTCCGGATCGATTTTGCCTGCGATGTCGCCGAGATTGTGAATGTCCACATTGGACAGGTAATGCAGGCGGATACCGGTGTCGGACAAGGCCGCGAGGGCTTCGGAAATAAACGCCGTGCCCAGGTAGGAGCCGCCGATACCGATCACCACCACGTGTCGGAAACGTTTGCCGGTGCTGCCGGTGATGTCGCCGTTCAGAATTTTCCGGGAAAATGATTGCATTTCTGCCCGAACGCGCCGGATCCGGGGCATGATGTCTTCGCCGCCCACGATGAGCGGCGCGGTGGAAAAGCTGCGGGCCGCCGTGTGAAGAGCCGCGCGCTTTTCGGTGACGTTGACCGGGGTGCCGCTGATCATCTCCCGGAACCGGTTATGAACACCCCGGGCGCCGGCCAGCGTTCGCAGCAGGGATAAGGCTTTGCCGGTCAGCCGCTGCCGTGAAAAATCATAGTGGAGACCGCAGGCGGCGAGAGAGAAGGTGTCAAAGCGGGTCGGATCTTCCAGCAGATGCCGCAGGTGCATGTGCGGCTGTGCGATGTGTCGCGCCGCTTCCTGCAATTCGGAATAGAGCGGCAGGTGTTCGAAGCATGCGGGTGTCATGGCAGGGCCCTTTGTTTCTGGATCCGTTAAATGGTGATTTCGGCGCCTTCCCGGGCCATGGCCACCTTCAGGCCGGCTTCCGGCGGCACGGACGCACGCAGTTCCCGTTCCAGTGCGAGCAGTTCCGCATCGGTACGAAACGGGTCGTGGTGAAAGAGGAAAAGGTTTTTCACATCCGCGCCGCGGGCCGCGGCGATGGCGTATTCAAAATAGGCGTGCCCCCATCCCTCCTTGGCCTGGGCGTATTCCGCGGCGGTGTATTGGGTGTCATGAATGAGAATATCCGCGTTCCGGTAGAACGCCACCAGTTTCGCGTTTTCCTCGGCCGCCGCCTGCCGGCCTTCTTCGAACAGGTCGGCGTCAAAGTCCGGCGCCGCCGGATCACAGGTAAAAAGGTTCCGGAACGGTTCCGTGTCAAATGCAGTGCACAGCGCCTTTCCCCGGTATTCGAACCGGTACCCCAGGCAAAGGAGGGTATGGTTCAGGTATTTGGTCCGCACCACGATGCCGTCGCCTAAATCCAGGACGTCTTCCCCGATCTGGTGATAGGTGAGCTTCGCGGCAAGGTCGCTGTGGAGCACGGGGAAATAGCGGTACCGCAGCTGGTCCCCCACCACTTGCGCCAATGTGTCCTCTTCGTAGGTGACCGGTCCGTAAATGTTCAGCTCTGTACCCTGCTGGTAGATGGGCTCGAAAAAGGGAAAGCCCATGATGTGATCCCAGTGGGTGTGGGTGATGAAAATATCGTCCCGGGTGGGCGGCCCCCCCTGGTCCCGGTTTTTTGCGATTTCCCGGCCCAGCAACCGGATACCGGAACCGGCATCCACGATGATTCGCCGGTTCA
>CAXXFG010000006.1:0-1201614 GCA_963678885.2 Desulfobacterales bacterium
CTCGGACGCTGCCGTTCCTGCTCACGTCCGAAATGACGCGCACCCGGCCTTTGGATGGATGGCCAAATCTTTGGAAAATGATATGTACGAAAAATGGGCCAGCGAAAATTTCGATAAAGAAGAGGAATACGACAATGATGGCGATAAGATTATCACTTATACAGGATACAAAGTCGATCCTTCCATATTTTCGCTATACGATGATACCCAGGATTACAGTTTGAACCTGAAATTTCTGTCACATCTATTTTAGGGTTGATACGGATGGCCTGTGGAGAATTGAGCTGTTTTACTAAGGAGTTCATAAATCTATAGACACAAATCGTTTACAATGTAAGTACAGTCAGGGTGCCTAAATAGAGCTGAAATTATCCTTGGCAACTTCTGTAGGCTGCGTAACTTGTTAATTACACATTGTTTAAGTTGATCCGGTCCCGTTACTGGTTGTCGGCCCACACCGTTTGTCTTTGTATGGTGCCACAGCTGTTCAATCGGGTTCAGGTCAGGAGAATAAGATGGTAGTAAAAATGTCTCTAAACGGCCATCAAACGCGGCTATGCACATTTTAACAGCTTTTGACTTGTGTATTGGGTGACCGTCCCAAATCAAGAAAACCTTATTGCTATGACCATGCATAAGACGTTTCAAAAACTCAATAATTTTGGAGGAATCGACATTTCCTTCAACTATCATGAAATGCATTTGGCCCTTCGGTGTAATGGCCCCGACCATGTTCAAGCCAAACCGGGCACCAGTGGCTTCTATTATCGGCGTTTTCCCCTTGGGAGCCCAAGTGGTTCCAGCGTGAAAATCCGATCTGATTCCAGACTCATCTTGGAAATATATGGTCGCTCCTTCTTTTTTCGCTCGCTTCTGTATTTGGGGGAATTCCTCTTGTTTCCACTTTTCAACCAATTCCGGATTCCGCTGATACGCGCGATACAATGGCTTTTGGCAGGAAAGTCCCAATTGGGTAAGCAATCGACCAACAGACGTCACACTGAGTTTGATCCCAAACTGTTTTTTTATGACATCAGCCACCATGGCGCGGGTCCACAAAGCAAATGCAAATTTCAACTGCCTCGGATCTTTATCTTTAACGGTTCGATATACCCATTGCATCTGTGGGCCGGCAAGCTTGTTGGGGCGCCCGCTTCGATGGCCTGTACGCAGGCCATGCCATCCACCGGTGCGGTATCTGGCAAGCCAATTATAAATACATGCACGGGAGAACCCCAGTGTTTTGATGACAACCTCTGGGCTTTCCCCGGCTTGAACACGTTCAACAGCTCGTGCTCTAATTTCTTCCATTGCTTTAGGGGCTATTTTTCTTCCGTCTGTTGTTTTCATGGACAAAATCTATAGCATAATGGAAGAAAAATGTCTATTCAGTTATGCACTCATTAGTAAATGGGAATCGGAGAATCAGCATGGGCAATGATAATACGGAAAACAAGGAAGGCGCACCAAAGAAGCTTGTGATCTTTACCCGTACGGAAAAGTGGATTTATGGAATACTTGCCGTGTTTGCGCTCCTTTGGATAATTTCTTCTCCGCTCATACACATATATGGGCCCTATAAGGGTAAGGTGGTAGACCTTGAGACCGGCGCACCCATTGAAGGGGCTGCCGTGTTTGTCGAATTCATTACGGAAGGAATATACTCTTCAAGTGATTACGGTAGCGCTACAGAAACAATGACTGACGTAAATGGGGAATTTAGTATTCTATGGCGACCGGTTCTTTCTTTACGTCCCGCCGCCAAATGGAAACCCAACGGGTATGTGACAATTTTCAAGCCTGGGTATGGTGCCTATCCATTGCATCCTAAAGCAAAACCTCGGTTTAAGGTTGGTGGTACCATCCCAGAAAAAGAATACGTCACCATCTTGCTACCAAAGCTGGGATCGGTTGAAGAAAGAAAAAAAAATCTGAGGAACATCTCTATCAGTGGGGATGTTCCGAAGAGGAAATACAGGAAACTCTCAGAGCTCGAAGAGGAGGAAGACAGATTCGTTTGGCATCAACGATAGTCCGAAATGGATGGCAAATTGGGATATTTCGAAGACAATACAAATATTGGGCTAAATAATGCTGGAGGAATATATGATGGGTTTCTTGTACAGGGCCTTAGTGCCGCTTATGTCACTATTATTCGTGTGGCCCATGGCCGTTTCTCATGGGTACAATGACCGAAAAACCCATAGGAGGATAAATTATTTTGCTGTCGATGAATCAAAACTGGAAAGTGTTCTTCAGGATCAACTTGGCTTGTCAAAAGGGAAGGAAGAAACCCTTTTTGGTGAAAAGGCATGGAAGTGGGTTGAAGAAGGAGGTGAGCGGGAGGACGCTCCTTTCCGTTATGTAAATCATTTCCATGACCCTTTGGAAAATTGGGATTCTGCTGGGTTATTCGACCCTGCTGGATCCAGCCTCACATGCTCGTCTCTGGTTTGGGCGCAAGGAGCATCAGAGATCTCAAGTTGGGCAAAAGCAAGGAGGTCATATTATGACGTATTTAAATGGTCCTGGTTTGAGAATGCACAAATAGATCTCAGTCCTGAATATTTTTTATCTACTACTCTGAGAATATTAGGGCAGCTTATGCATCTCGTTTCAGACGCTGCTGTCCCCGCCCATGTGCGCAATGATGCTCACCCGGCCTTTGGATGGATGGACAAATCCTTGGAAGAAGATATGTATGAAAAATGGGCAAGCGTTAATTTCGACAAAGAAAACGAATTTGACAAGGATGGCGATAAGATTATCACCTATACAGGATACAAAGTCGATCCCTCTATATTTTCACGTTACGATGATACCCAGGATTACAACCCCATTTCCGCATTATGGGATCAAAACGAATATACCCGTGAGAATCCGGACCTGACGGTAACCTGGACGTCTGATATCGGGCTTGCAGAATTCACCAATGCCAATTTTTTCAGCCAGGACACGATGGTGATTAAGGAAGATGATCGGCAATATCCGAATCCCGATTTGCAAGTTTTGATAGAGGACAATGCACACTACACGCACGTTCTGGGGGTAGTCGGGGAGGATGGAATTTTGGATAACGTGGAATATGTTACCCATCCAACACAGAGCTACGCACTTGCAACGAAAAGCTACCTTTCAGATTTTGATGACTATAGCATGCACCTTTCCGAAGACGATAATGTCTGGCAGGCATACGCCGCCCAACTCATTCCCCGCGCTGTGGGCTACTCTGCTGCTTTGCTGGATTATTTTTTCAGAGGCAATATCGAAATTACCGCACCGGACAGTTTCCTGTACGCAATCATCGACGGAGCCGATCCCCATGAATTTTCTCAGATAAAGCTCAAGGTGAAAAACACGACCCCGGACGAAGACATGCAGGCCGGGAGCCTGATCGCGGTGACCAGGTATAAAAAACGAACGGATTATCGGGAGGATCTGTCCACCGACCCGCCCCAGGCGATTTCCAGGGAAGCGGCGTTCTCATATTCCGTGTCGGCGCCCATCGATATTGACGGGCTGAGTTCGACCAACCCACATCCCTATACTTTTGATTTCTCGGAGCACCCGATACCGGCCGGCATCACCGACCTCACCCTTCAGGTGGTGTTCAAGGGAACCCTGGGCAATGAAAAAGATATCGCAGTTGCCGTAGGGATGAAGGATCTATACGAACCGATGCATATCACCACATGGAATTCAACGGATTATGTCTATATTAACGACTTTTCGGCCACTGGTGAATATTATGGCGTGTTGGCGACAGGACAACAGATCCGGGATATCAGCTCATTATTCAACGCTGCGGATATAGATGGTGATGGCGTTCTCAATGAAGTGTCGGAAGGGGAGGCGTATATCGACCCGCATATCATGACAAGAAAGCTCGGTTTTTCACCGGTCGGGGGGAGTACTGGCGAGTACCAGGCGGTTTTCGAGGATTTGCCGCCGGGAAGGTATGGCAGGGTACTGGTGCTGATGGACGCACCGCTTTTCAACCTCAAGATTAATTCCATCTCTGTGGTTCCGGAGCTTGATGAAGATCCATCTTTCGAGATTTCGGCAATTGTCAACCAGGAGAACGAAAAATTTCAGGCGGATCAGGTGTATCTGTTCAGGGGCATCCAACAACATATATGGAGTGCCCGGGCCTGGACAATCGGTTCGAACGCTGGGATTGATTTCGCAAACTGGCCCCCTGTCGAAAATGCCGATCCGTATCCGGCATCGGAAATAAAACCATAAGGAGAATGAGATGAAAATTTGGATTCTGTTATTTTCTTTGATGTCCATATCCGCTTCAGTATGTGCAGAAACGGTTTTTACGGAAAAGCGGATCAATCAGTTGCAGCTAAAAGAGGTGGATATGTTGGACGGGTCGGCGGTTATCACGGATGACGAAGCCAATGAAGCTATTATCTACCTTGAAGACAGCGTCGGGTCGGAACAATGGGAGGTGGTGGGGATCGCGCCGGGCGCTATCACTCTCCGAGGTGCAACACAGGAAACGAGGATACGAACAAACTGCGGGTTCGGCGGAACCGACTGATCAAAGTCGCAATCGAAATGGAAAGAGCATATGGCATTGAATCATTCCCAGGAAATTGACAATAACAAAGGCTTTAAAAGAAGTACGAAATATTACTTATTGTTTCCGATTCTGAACTTTATTTTTGCTCTTGCCCTAATTATTCTATGGGATTTTGTCGCAGGTAGTATTTCACTTAATCTGCTATGCTTTTATTTCCTTTTGTTACCACTTATATTTTTGTTAAATGTAATCGGTTCTTTAGCATCCATCGCTACTAAGATCGAACATGGAGAAAGGGATGAGAAAAATTGCCTGTTCATTGCCTTCATTTTTAACGCGATATTTTTAGCTCTGACTCTCTTTTTGGTCAAAAATTTTACTATGTGACCCAACGGCGTCTTGATGCCGAGGGAAAACATGGGGGGACAGACCTTCAATGGTAGTTTTACCCCCCACCTCTTTCAGGGAACTGTCAAGATTCACGGTTTGCCCCTGATGCGTTCTGATCTGCAGGATAACGAAAGGCACCACTGGAATGAACCGTAATAGAAGATTCGTTATAATGCTTTTGGTTGTCGTGTTTTTGGCACCGGCTATCGTTGAGGCCGGCTGGGAGTATGTTGCATCCATGCCCAACAGCCGCTACGGCCATGATGCCACTTTGGGTGTTGACGGGAAGATCTATGTGATGGGTGGTCTGGTGTTTGATTATAAGATACCGGATAAATACAATAACGGAAGGTATTCGAATCTGGTTTATGATCCTGTAAAAGGCGTTTGGGAAGTCCTGGAGCCGGTGCCGGGGTGGGTTTTGTGGCGAAATCGATTTATGGCATATACTCAAGAAAGAGGACATTGGGATGATATAAGGCCTATCGCTGATAAAGAAGGATTTTATGAGGTCATGGCACCGATGCCTAGAAAGGGAAGAATCAGGAAAGTTCCTGAAGAATCTCTTAGAACAACAGATCTTAGCCGCCAGGGTGACGGTGTCGCCATTGTTACCGGCAAGGATGGATTGATATACTGGATTGGCGGCAACGGAAAATACCCGGGCTCGTACGGAGAGAGCCTCGTCCTGCCCTATGATCCTGAAAATGAAAAATGGCCTGCATCCAAACGTGTGCGGAAAGAATATGTTCTGCAAAGGGAAAAAGGCGCGAGTATAGACGCGAGCGATAAGAATGCACCCCGTTCGTATATAACTTTAACCGAGTATAAAACCAAAATGCCGGCCATGAACGAGCGTCGCATTGACCATGAGGCAGTGTCAACGCCGGAGGGCAAAATATATGTGATGGGGGGGAGGAACTGGGAGCGGTTTGAGGACGATTTCGGTAATGTTACAAGGGGCAAGATGGTTGTCCTTGACACGGTAGAGTGTTACGACCCAGCGACCAACAAGTGGGAATACTGCGCACCTATGAAAGGAAAACGTTTCTGTTTTGCGGCAGTGGTGGGTGCAGATGGTTTGATTTATACGTTTGGTGGCATTGGCGGATACAAATCCGGCTCCGAGTGGGATACCTACGATATCGTTGAAGTTTACAACCCTGAAAGAGACACTTGGACATCCTTAAACTCGATGCAGGAAGCGAGGGGTTTCCATGCCGGGGTGCTTGGGTCGGACGGTAGAATTTACCCTGTAGTTGCATAAAAAAGTGGGGGTTATGGAAGTAAAAAGCTTGCGGAGGCCCGAGAATAGTGAGTATAAAGTGTTTGGGAAAACAAAAATACGACTATTCAGGAGGCCACCGCAAGTGAAGTCCAGTAAAGCACAAACTCATGCAAAATTCCACAGAATTCCGGCAATCCGTTTTGAAGATCAGCAACTGACCTCGTTCTCCGGGCTGGTGATATTCCAGATGCTTTTCAGGCGCATCGGCCTGAAGCAGCGGCTGAAGAGTTGCTTTTCCCACCTGAAGGTTTCGCCGATTTTCGGGCACCATTTGGTCACCATGCTGCTTGTTGTCCACTTGCTCCTGGGATACAGAAGGCTTCGCGAAGCTGATTACTACCGTGACGATCCCCTCGTGTTACGGCTGATGGGACTTCGCAGAATCCCCAACGTATCCACTGTTTCACGAACGCTCTCCGGTGTGGATCAGCAAGGGATTGAAAACGTGCGGAATTTATCAAAAACGCTTGTGATTGAGGGGCTGCAACGCGAAAACTTCCCGCGATTGACCCTGGATTTTGACGGTTCCGTTCAATCTACAAAAGGGCATGCAGAAGGGACGGCTGTCGGTTTCAATAAAGCCAAAAAGGGTGCCCGCAGTTATTACCCGTTGTTTTGCACCGTGGCCCAGACCGCACAGTTTTTCGATGTTCACCACAGGCCCGGCAATGTTCATGACTCAAACGGCGCTGTTGAGTTCATGACCGATTGTTTCGAGGCCGTTAAATCTCAGCTACCCGGCATTTTGCTCGAATCACGCATGGATTCGGCATTTTTCAACCAAGATACCCTCACCATGCTGAGCAGGCAGGGGGTCAAATTCACGGCATCGGTTCCTTTTGAAAGGTTCCCACAACTCAAGGGGCTCGTTGAAAGCCGAAAGCGCTGGAATAGAATCGACAAGCAATGGTCCTATTTCGAAGCCGACTGGAAACCGAAATCCTGGAACCAGTCTTTTCGGTTCATCGTTACCCGAAAGAGGAACAAAACCCAGCGGAAAGGCCCGTTGCAGTTGCAGCTCTTCGAACCTGTTGATTTCAATTACGATTACAAGGTCATTGTCACCAACAAGCGGGAATCAACCAAAAGCGTCATCCTGTTCCACAATGGCCGCGGGTCCCAGGAGGCGATCTTCGGCGACGCGAAAAATGATGCCGGCCTTGATATGATCCCATGCAGGCGGCTTGCGGCCAATCAGATTTTCACCCTTAGTGCCATGATGGCCCACAATCTGTCCCGGGAGATTCAAATGCTGTCCAAACCTTCCACGTCGCGCGCTTTGCCGAAACGGCCCGCCGCCTGGAAGTTTGAAAAACTGGACACGCTCCGCCATCGAATTATTCAAAGAGCCGGGCGGATAAGCCGCCCCCGGGTAAGTTGGGGTCGGGCCGTCGCAAGTAATAGACATTATGTCGGATTGGTGGTAAATATGCCGATGAAATCGTCTTAATCCATCGATTTTCTGCATAAAATTGTCCAGTTAAGGGGAACGGCAACAATGGCTCGTGCGAAAAGGCACTACATTCCCGGCCATGTCTGGCATATCACCCACCGCTGCCATAAGAGAGAATTCCTTCTGAAGTTCCCGAGAGATCGCCGCAGATGGATGGAGTGGCTATATCAGGCAAGAAAGAGATACGGCGGTTTAAGCGTGTTGGATTATATGGTCACTTCAAACCATGTTCATCTGCTCGTATTTGATAATGGTGGCCGGGATGTTATCCCGGATTCGATACAACTTGTAGCCGGCCGAACGGGACAGGAATACAATATTCGAAAGAAAAGAAAGGGCGCGTTCTGGGAGGACCGATATCATGCGACAGCGGTGGATAGCGGACGGTATTTAAGACAATGCGTCACCTATATCGACTGAACATGGTGCGTTCCGGCGTGGTAAAGCATCCGTCAGAATGGGAGTGTTGTGGATATAATGAAATCCAGAATCCCAGGCAGCGGAAAGGAATCATTGATTTTGAACGACTGGAAAAATTGCTGGGGTTTGAAACTTACGACGAATTGAAAACGGCACATTACAAATGGGTGGAAAGTGTACTTCAGGCAGAGAGCCATAGCAGAGAAGCCAAGTGGACACAGAGTATCGCAGTCGGGAGCGATACATTTGTTGAGAAGGTGAAAAATACCCTTGGATTCAGGGCAAGGGGAAGAAAGGCACACCACGTCGGTGAAACTTTTGAGCTTCGTGAAATGCCCGCTGCATATGAAACCGCCAATAGCCGGACTTTTGAAAACACGTTATTCTGGGACCATTCCCCAACGAATCTAAAACAGGCAGTTTTTACCTGAAAAGTGGTCGATTAGGCCCACTACGAAGGCCTGTTTTGGTGTAATGCCTCATATTAACAAAGCATTACGGCGGCCCGACCCCAATATCCATACAATATCCATACGGATGGCCTGTGGAGAATTGAGCTGTTTTAGATGAAAATGGAGAATAGAATAAGCCCAATGAGGAAAATGGGGGCGGTGCTTCGAAGAAGGCGATTTTTACTCGGACGGAGAAATGGATCTATGGAATACTTGCCGTGTTTGCACTCCTTTGGATTATTTCTTCGCCACTCTTCATATATACGGACCCTATAAGGGGAGGGTGTAGAGCTTGAAACAGGAAACCAATTTGCGGCGGTATTTATTGAATTTGTCACTGAAGGGCTTTGGGCTGTAGGCGCCTATGGCTTTGACGAAAACGGGGAAACTGGCCCGCCGTCTTTACGTCCTATTGCAAAATGGAGACCCTATGGATATGTGACAATAAAACTGGACACGCTCCGCCATCGAATTATTCAAAGAGCCGGGCGGATAAGCCGCCCCCAAGGAAAAATCACCCTGACGATAGTAAAACGACACACCCGAGAATCAATCAATTCGCTGGCCGTCAGGAAAGATCTGCATAAAATGCATCAGGCCGTCAGGAAAGATCTGCTGCATTTTCTCGACGTATTGCAAAAAGCGGCCTGATTTCAGAAGATAAAAACATCTATTTTATGCAACGTTAGGGTTTAAGAATCAACTTGGCTTGTCAAAAGGGAAAGATGAAATCCTTTTAGGTGAAGAGGCATGGAAGTGGGTAGAAGAGGGCGGGGAGAGGGAGGACGCTCCTTTTCGTTATGTAAACCATTTTCATGACCCTTTGGAAAATTGGGATTCTGCTGGGTTATTCGACCCTGCTGGATCAGGCCTTACCTGCTCATCTCTGGTTTGGGCGCAAGGGACATCAGAAATCTCAAGTTGGGCCAAAGCAAGGGAGGCATACTATGACGCATTTGAATGGTCCTGGTTCGAGAACACACAAATCGATTTAAGCCCTGAATACTTTCTGTCTACTACACTGCGAATGTTAGGGCAGCTTATGCATCTCGTCTCGGACGCTGCCGTTCCTGCTCACGTCCGAAATGACGCGCACCCGGCCTTTGGATGGATGGCCAAATCTTTGGAAAATGATATGTACGAAAAATGGGCTAGCGAAAACTTCGATAAAGAAGAGGAATACGACAATGATGGCGATAAGATTATCACTTATACAGGATACAAGTCGATCCTTCCATATTTTCGCTATACGATGATACCCAGGATTACAGTTTGAACCTGAAATTTCTGTCACATCTATTTTAGGGTTGATACGGATGGCCTGTGGAGAATTGAGCTGTTTTAAATGGGAATCGGAGAATCAGCATGGGCAATGATAATACGGAAAACAAGGAAGGCGCACCAAAGAAGCTTGTGATCTTTACCCGTACGGAAAAGTGGATTTATGGAATACTTGCCGTGTTTGCGCTCCTTTGGATAATTTCTTCTCCGCTCATACACATATATGGGCCCTATAAGGGTAAGGTGGTAGACCTTGAGACCGGCGCACCCATTGAAGGGGCCGCAGTGTTTATTGAATTTAGTACTGTAGGGATATATAGCTCAAGTGCCTACGGTGGTGCGACGGAAACAATAACGGACGAAAACGGGGAGTTCAGTATTTTCTGGCGGCCGGTTCTTTCTTTACGTCCCGTCGCCAAATGGAAACCCAACGGGTATGTGACAATTTTCAAACCTGGGTATGGTGCATATCCGGGGCATGCCGATTCTAAGCCTTTGTTCATTCCGAATGGGTCGATTTCGGAAAAGAAATACGTAACCATCAACTTGCCAAAACTATGGTCGATTGAAGAAAGAAAGAAAAACCTGAGGAATATATCTATCAGTGGAGATGTTCCAGAGAGGAAATACCAGAAACTCTCAAAGCTCGAAGAGGAGGAAAACAGGTTCGTTTGGCATCGACGATAGTCCGAAATGGATGGCAAATTGGGATATTTCGAAGACAATACAAATATTGGGCAAATAATGCTGGAGGAATATATGATGGGTTTCTTGTACAGGGCCTTAGAGGGTAAGTTGGGGTCGAGGGTAAGTTGGGGTCGGGCCGTCGCAAGTAATAGACATTATGTCGGATTGGTGGTAAATATGCCGATGAAATCGTCTTAATCCACCGATTTTCTGCATAAAATTGTCCAGTTAAGGGGAGCGGCAACAATGGCTCGTGCGAAAAGGCACTACATTCCCGGCCATGTCTGGCATATCACCCACCGCTGCCATAAGAGAGAATTCCTTCTGAAGTTCCCGAGAGATCGCCGCAGATGGATGGAGTGGCTATATCAGGCAAGAAAGAGATACGGCGGTTTAAGCGTGTTGGATTATATGGTCACTTCAAACCATGTTCATCTGCTCGTATTTGATAATGGTGGCCGGGATGTTATCCCGGATTCGATACAACTTGTAGCCGGCCGAACGGGACAGGAATACAATATTCGAAAGAAAAGAAAGGGCGCGTTCTGGGAGGACCGATATCATGCGACAGCGGTGGATAGCGGACGGTATTTAAGACAATGCATCACCTATATCGACTGAACATGGTGCGTTCCGGCGTGGTAAAGCATCCGTCAGAATGGGAGTGTTGTGGATATAATGAAATCCAGAATCCCAGGCAGCGGAAAGGAATCATTGATTTTGAACGACTGGAAAAATTGCTGGGGTTTGAAACTTACGACGAATTGAAAACGGCACATTACAAATGGGTGGAAAGTGTACTTCAGGCAGAGAGCCATAGCAGAGAAGCCAAGTGGACACAGAGTATCGCAGTCGGGAGCGATACATTCGTTGAGAAGGTGAAAAATACCTTTGGATTCAGGGCAAGGGGAAGAAAGGCACACCACGTCGGTGAAACTTTTGAGCTTCGTGAAATGCCCGCTGCATATGAAACCGCCAATAGCCGGACTTTTGAAAACACGTTATTCTGGGACCATTCCCCAACGAATCTAAAACAGGCAGTTTTTACCTGAAAAGTGGTCGATTAGGCCCACTACGAAGGCCTGTTTTGGTGTAATGCCTGACCCCAATATCGCCCTTCAGGAAACCTCACGCAAATAGCCGCTGATATGCAGGACATTGAACTGATATATGTACATGAAGATTTCGCAAAATACCGCCTCCGCAAACAGACGGTTATAGATGGTCAGACAATGAACATTACATACTATATCTATTTTAGGGTTGATGTGGATGGGATTTGGCGGATGTAGCAATTCTAAACCAAAGTCAAGATACTGTGTAAAACAACGATCCATGAGAGGATATAGGCAATATGGAAGAAAAAAAACGTTTTTCAATCAAGGCGCATCTCGACGATTATTTCGAAAAAATATGGAAGGGGTTTAAAAAGCATCCTTTTTTATACTCGGTGGTGGTGTTGATTGTCTGTGTGACAGCGATCGTACACCCGTTCGGACCGTACCGGGGGAAGGTTGTCGACTTAGAAACCGGGGCGCCTATTGAAGGTGCGGCCGTCCTGATCGTTTTCTTTACGGAAACGTTTTTTTCGGTCACCTCTTATGCCGATGCTGTTGAAACGGTAACGGATGAAAAGGGCGAATTCAGGATTTGGTGGAGACTTGCCACAACGTTCCATCCTCTCAACAAATGGAAGCCTGATGGGTATGTCACCATCTTCAAGCCGGGGTATGGAGCATATCCGGGGCATGATGACGTGTCTCCGATGTTTGTGCCGAACGGAACCATTCCTGAAAGCCAATATGTAACCTTCAGGCTGCCGAGGTTGGTGACGGTTGAGGAAAGAAAAAAAAACATGTGGAGCGTATGGCCATGTGCCGATGTTTCTAAAAGTAAAACTAAATATTTATCTGAGCTCTTAGACGAAGAAAGGGCCAATATCGGTTTGATAGATTGAGTATATGAAATAAACATCAAGGGGGGATGGCCAATGCGACAGGTTGTTTTATGTTTCACAGTTGCAATAATATCATTCTTTTTGTTTTTTAAGATGGATTTGTTTGCATATAACGCTAAAACAACTCACCGTAGAATAAACCCTGTAGTTGCATAAAAAAGTGGGGGTTATGGAAGTAAAAAGCTTGCGGAGGCCCGAGAATAGTGAGTATAAAGTGTTTGGGAAAACAAAAATACGACTATTCAGGAGGCCACCGCAAGTGAAGTCCAGTAAAGCACAAACTCATGCAAAATTCCACAGAATTCCGGCAATCCGTTTTGAAGATCAGCAACTGACCTCGTTCTCCGGGCTGGTGATATTCCAGATGCTTTTCAGGCGCATCGGCCTGAAGCAGCGGCTGAAGAGTTGCTTTTCCCACCTGAAGGTTTCGCCGATTTTCGGGCACCATTTGGTCACCATGCTGCTTGTTGTCCACTTGCTCCTGGGATACAGAAGGCTTCGCGAAGCTGATTACTACCGTGACGATCCCCTCGTGTTACGGCTGATGGGACTTCGCAGAATCCCCAACGTATCCACTGTTTCACGAACGCTCTCCGGTGTGGATCAGCAAGGGATTGAAAACGTGCGGAATTTATCAAAAACGCTTGTGATTGAGGGGCTGCAACGCGAAAACTTCCCGCGATTGACCCTGGATTTTGACGGTTCCGTTCAATCTACAAAAGGGCATGCAGAAGGGACGGCTGTCGGTTTCAATAAAGCCAAAAAGGGTGCCCGCAGTTATTACCCGTTGTTTTGCACCGTGGCCCAGACCGCACAGTTTTTCGATGTTCACCACAGGCCCGGCAATGTTCATGACTCAAACGGCGCTGTTGAGTTCATGACCGATTGTTTCGAGGCCGTTAAATCTCAGCTACCCGGCATTTTGCTCGAATCACGCATGGATTCGGCATTTTTCAACCAAGATACCCTCACCATGCTGAGCAGGCAGGGGGTCAAATTCACGGCATCGGTTCCTTTTGAAAGGTTCCCACAACTCAAGGGGCTCGTTGAAAGCCGAAAGCGCTGGAATAGAATCGACAAGCAATGGTCCTATTTCGAAGCCGACTGGAAACCGAAATCCTGGAACCAGTCTTTTCGGTTCATCGTTACCCGAAAGAGGAACAAAACCCAGCGGAAAGGCCCGTTGCAGTTGCAGCTCTTCGAACCTGTTGATTTCAATTACGATTACAAGGTCATTGTCACCAACAAGCGGGAATCAACCAAAAGCGTCATCCTGTTCCACAATGGCCGCGGGTCCCAGGAGGCGATCTTCGGCGACGCGAAAAATGATGCCGGCCTTGATATGATCCCATGCAGGCGGCTTGCGGCCAATCAGATTTTCACCCTTAGTGCCATGATGGCCCACAATCTGTCCCGGGAGATTCAAATGCTGTCCAAACCTTCCACGTCGCGCGCTTTGCCGAAACGGCCCGCCGCCTGGAAGTTTGAAAAACTGGACACGCTCCGCCATCGAATTATTCAAAGAGCCGGGCGGATAAGCCGCCCCCAAGGAAAAATCACCCTGACGATGAGCGGAAATCAGGCCGTCAGGAAAGATCTGCTGCATTTTCTCGACGTATTGCAAAAAGCGGCCTGATTTCAGAAGATAAAAACATCTATTTTATGCAACGTTAGGGTCTATTTCAGCCGAGATGAATACGGCCTTTGGAAAATTGATAAATACTAAAAAGCTTTCTGGAAACAGGAGGACGCCTAAATGAAAAACCAGCCGGCGTGGAAAACCGAATTTTCAAAATGGAAAACAATGTTTCGCAACATGCCAGTCAAGTATAAAATTATTTTGCTTATTGCTATTTTGCTTATCAGTGTTTCAGCTATTACTCATAAGTTTGGTCCTTACGCAGGAAAGGTGGTTGACATGGAAACTGGCGCTCCTTTGGAAGGGGCCGCAGTCCTTATAAATTTCAGAACCGACGGGATAGATACTTCTGGTGCATACGCGGGTGCTATCGAAACTGCGACGAATAGCAAGGGGGAGTTCAGGATATCAGCTAAAAGATTCTTTGTGTTTTATCCACTGCACCAATGGAACCCCAATGGCTATGTGATCATCTTTAAACCAGGGTATGGCGTATATCCTGATCATGATGATGTGAGTCCGATATTTATGCCGAATGGTACAATGCCTGAAAAACAACATGTTACTTTTAAGTTGCCGAAATTGAAAACGGTTAGCGAAAGAAAGTATAATCTAATGGGAGTATGGTCATTTGGTTCGGTTCCGGACAGAAAAGCAAAGAATCTGTTAATGCTTATTGGAGAAGAAAGAAAGAATATTGGGCTAAAAGATTGATTTGTTAAACACAGGGGGGGATACTATGTGGTATCTTTATAAGGTCTCAGTTGTTTCTTTATTGATAGTATTCATTCTTTCTTCTTCATGTTTATGGGGTTACAACGGAAAAACAACACATCGTGAAATAAATAAAAGTGCCGCTATGCGAGATGAAATCGATGAAATTTTTAAAAACCGATTTGGGTTAAAAAACGGGATAGTCCAAAAGTTCCGAGGAAAAGATGCATGGAGCTGGATGGCAGAAGGCGGTGAAAAAGAAGATGCTGATTTTTCATCTGATGGTGCAGGTATTCGATATCGTAAACATTTCCATGACCCGTTAACTGAGAATTGGGGGGATGCAGGATTATGGGGGGTATTCGATTCTGCCTTGTTATGGGCATTGTTTGAAGATAGGGTCGGATATCGGAACGGTTTTTCATGGAATTCAGCACGGTCCCAAGAAGTTGGGGTCGGGCCGTCGCAAGTAATAGACATTATGTCGGATTGGTGGTAAATATGCCGATGAAATCGTCTTAATCCATCGATTTTCTGCATAAAATTGTCCAGTTAAGGGGAACGGCAACAATGGCTCGTGCGAAAAGGCACTACATTCCCGGCCATGTCTGGCATATCACCCACCGCTGCCATAAGAGAGAATTCCTTCTGAAGTTCCCGAGAGATCGCCGCAGATGGATGGAGTGGCTATATCAGGCAAGAAAGAGATACGGCGGTTTAAGTGTGTTGGATTATATGGTCACTTCAAACCATGTTCATCTGCTCGTATTTGATAATGGTGGCCGGGATGTTATCCCGGATTCGATACAACTTGTAGCCGGCCGAACGGGACAGGAATACAATATTCGAAAGAAAAGAAAGGGCGCGTTCTGGGAGGACCGATATCATGCGACAGCGGTGGATAGCGGACGGTATTTAAGACAATGCATCACCTATATCGACTGAACATGGTGCGTTCCGGCGTGGTAAAGCATCCGTCAGAATGGGAGTGTTGTGGATATAATGAAATCCAGAATCCCAGGCAGCGGAAAGGAATCATTGATTTTGAACGACTGGAAAAATTGCTGGGGTTTGAAACTTACGACGAATTGAAAACGGCACATTACAAATGGGTGGAAAGTGTACTTCAGGCAGAGAGCCATAGCAGAGAAGCCAAGTGGACACAGAGTATGGCAGTCGGGAGCGATACATTCGTTGAGAAGGTGAAAAATACCCTTGGATTCAGGGCAAGGGGAAGAAAGGCACACCACGTCGGTGAAACTTTTGAGCTTCGTGAAATGCCCGCTGCATATGAAACCGCCAATAGCCGGACTTTTGAAAACACGTTATTCTGGGACCATTCCCCAACGAATCTAAAACAGGCAGTTTTTACCTGAAAAGTGGTCGATTAGGCCCACTACGAAGGCCTGTTTTGGTGTAATGCCTCATATTAACAAAGCATTACGGCGGCCCGACCCCAATATCCCCCCCAAATACAGGATTACCCAGGACCATATCATTGATGATCAAAGCGTAACCATCACCTATTATGTCTATTTCAGCCGAGATGAATACGGCCTTTGGAAAATTGATAAATACTAAAAAGCTTTCTGGAAACAGGAGGACGCCTAAATGAAAAATCAGCCGGCGGGGAAAATCGAAATTTCAAAATGGAAAACAATGTTTCGCAACATGCCAGTCAAGTATAAATTTATTTTGCTTGTTGCTATTTTGCTTATAAGTGTTTCATCTATTATGCACAGGTTCGGTCCATATGAAGGGAAAGTGGTAGATTTGAAAACAGGTATGCCTTTGAAGGGGGCTGTTGTTCTAGTTCGTTTTAAAACGGATGGGCTTGATGCCTCAAGCGCATATGCCGGTGCTGTTGAAGTCATGACTGATGATAATGGGAAGTTTATGCTCCCGGCTATAAGGGTTTTTGTTTTTCACCCCTTTCACAGATGGAATAAAAATGGCTACATTACTATTTTTAAGCCTGGTTATGGAGCATATCCGTACCATCAGGATGTGGCGCCAATGTTTGTGCCTAATGGAACAATACCCCAAAAACAGCATGTAATATTCAAATTGCCGTGGGTAAGTTGGGGTCGGGCCGTCGCAAGTAATAGACATTATGTCGGATTGGTGGTAAATATGCCGATGAAATCGTCTTAATCCACCGATTTTCTGCATAAAATTGTCCAGTTAAGGGGAACGGCAACAATGGCTCGTGCGAAAAGGCACTACATTCCCGGCCATGTCTGGCATATCACCCACCGCTGCCATAAGAGAGAATTCCTTCTGAAGTTCCCGAGAGATCGCCGCAGATGGATGGAGTGGCTATATAAGGCAAGAAAGAGATACGGCGGTTTAAGTGTGTTGGATTATATGGTCATTTCAAACCATGTTCATCTGCTCGTATTTGATAATGGTGGCCGGGATGTTATCCCGGATTCGATACAACTTGTAGCCGGCCGAACGGGACAGGAATACAATATTCGAAAGAAAAGAAAGGGCGCGTTCTGGGAGGACCGATATCATGCGACAGCGGTGGATAGCGGACGGTATTTAAGACAATGCATCACCTATATCGACTGAACATGGTGCGTTCCGGCGTGGTAAAGCATCCGTCAGAATGGGAGTGTTGTGGATATAATGAAATCCAGAATCCCAGGCAGCGGAAAGGAATCATTGATTTTGAACGACTGGAAAAATTGCTGGGGTTTGAAACTTACGACGAATTGAAAACGGCACATTACAAATGGGTGGAAAGTGTACTTCAGGCAGAGAGCCATAGCAGAGAAGCCAAGTGGACACAGAGTATGGCAGTCGGGAGCGATACATTCGTTGAGAAGGTGAAAAATACCCTTGGATTCAGGGCAAGGGGAAGAAAGGCACACCACGTCGGTGAAACTTTTGAGCTTCGTGAAATGCCCGCTGCATATGAAACCGCCAATAGCCGGACTTTTGAAAACACGTTATTCTGGGACCATTCCCCAACGAATCTAAAACAGGCAGTTTTTACCTGAAAAGTGGTCGATTAGGCCCACTACGAAGGCCTGTTTTGGTGTAATGCCTCATATTAACAAAGCATTACGGCGGCCCGACCCCAATATCCCCCCCAAATACAGGATTACCCAGGACCATATCATTGATGATCAAAGCGTAACCATCACCTATTATGTCTATTTCAGCCGAGATGAATACGGCCTTTGGAAAATTGATAAATACTAAAAAGCTTTCTGGAAACAGGAGGACGCCTAAATGAAAAATCAGCCGGCGGGGAAAATCGAAATTTCAAAATGGAAAACAATGTTTCGCAACATGCCAGTCAAGTATAAATTTATTTTGCTTGTTGCTATTTTGCTTATAAGTGTTTCATCTATTATGCACAGGTTCGGTCCATATGAAGGGAAAGTGGTAGATTTGAAAACAGGTATGCCTTTGAAGGGGGCTGTTGTTCTAGTTCGTTTTAAAACGGATGGGCTTGATGCCTCAAGCGCATATGCCGGTGCTGTTGAAGTCATGACTGATGATAATGGGAAGTTTATGCTCCCGGCTATAAGGGTTTTTGTTTTTCACCCCTTTCACAGATGGAATAAAAATGGCTACATTACTATTTTTAAGCCTGGTTATGGAGCATATCCGTACCATCAGGATGTGGCGCCAATGTTTGTGCCTAATGGAACAATACCCCAAAAACAGCATGTAATATTCAAATTGCCGTGGGTAAGTTGGGGTCGGGCCGTCGCAAGTAATAGACATTATGTCGGATTGGTGGTAAATATGCCGATGAAATCGTCTTAATCCACCGATTTTCTGCATAAAATTGTCCAGTTAAGGGGAACGGCAACAATGGCTCGTGCGAAAAGGCACTACATTCCCGGCCATGTCTGGCATATCACCCACCGCTGCCATAAGAGAGAATTCCTTCTGAAGTTCCCGAGAGATCGCCGCAGATGGATGGAGTGGCTATATAAGGCAAGAAAGAGATACGGCGGTTTAAGTGTGTTGGATTATATGGTCATTTCAAACCATGTTCATCTGCTCGTATTTGATAATGGTGGCCGGGATGTTATCCCGGATTCGATACAACTTGTAGCCGGCCGAACGGGACAGGAATACAATATTCGAAAGAAAAGAAAGGGCGCGTTCTGGGAGGACCGATATCATGCGACAGCGGTGGATAGCGGACGGTATTTAAGACAATGCATCACCTATATCGACTGAACATGGTGCGTTCCGGCGTGGTAAAGCATCCGTCAGAATGGGAGTGTTGTGGATATAATGAAATCCAGAATCCCAGGCAGCGGAAAGGAATCATTGATTTTGAACGACTGGAAAAATTGCTGGGGTTTGAAACTTACGACGAATTGAAAACGGCACATTACAAATGGGTGGAAAGTGTACTTCAGGCAGAGAGCCATAGCAGAGAAGCCAAGTGGACACAGAGTATGGCAGTCGGGAGCGATACATTCGTTGAGAAGGTGAAAAATACCCTTGGATTCAGGGCAAGGGGAAGAAAGGCACACCACGTCGGTGAAACTTTTGAGCTTCGTGAAATGCCCGCTGCATATGAAACCGCCAATAGCCGGACTTTTGAAAACACGTTATTCTGGGACCATTCCCCAACGAATCTAAAACAGGCAGTTTTTACCTGAAAAGTGGTCGATTAGGCCCACTACGAAGGCCTGTTTTGGTGTAATGCCTCATATTAACAAAGCATTACGGCGGCCCGACCCCAATATCCCCCCCAAATACAGGATTACCCAGGACCATATCATTGATGATCAAAGCGTAACCATCACCTATTATGTCTATTTCAGCCGAGATGAATACGGCCTTTGGAAAATTGATAAATACTAAAAAGCTTTCTGGAAACAGGAGGACGCCTAAATGAAAAATCAGCCGGCGGGGAAAATCGAAATTTCAAAATGGAAAACAATGTTTCGCAACATGCCAGTCAAGTATAAATTTATTTTGCTTGTTGCTATTTTGCTTATAAGTGTTTCATCTATTATGCACAGGTTCGGTCCATATGAAGGGAAAGTGGTAGATTTGAAAACAGGTATGCCTTTGAAGGGGGCTGTTGTTCTAGTTCGTTTTAAAACGGATGGGCTTGATGCCTCAAGCGCATATGCCGGTGCTGTTGAAGTCATGACTGATGATAATGGGAAGTTTATGCTCCCGGCTATAAGGGTTTTTGTTTTTCACCCCTTTCACAGATGGAATAAAAATGGCTACATTACTATTTTTAAGCCTGGTTATGGAGCATATCCGTACCATCAGGATGTGGCGCCAATGTTTGTGCCTAATGGAACAATACCCCAAAAACAGCATGTAATATTCAAATTGCCGAAATTAACGTCGATAGAATGTAGGAGGGATAACTTGTCTGGGGTTAGGCCGAGTGGGTCTGTTCCTAATGATAAGATTCGAAAACTGTTACAACTTATCGCTGAAGAAAGAGCAAGCATTGGCCTAAGTAACTGAAGGATTAACTGAGTCGGAGGGATAGCTGATGCGAAGTGTTCCTAAAATTTTTGTGATGGTTTTGGTTATTTTTAATGCCTATTTACCTTCTATTGCATTTGGATATAATGACGAAACAACGCATCGAATAATAAATATTAGCGCCGCTAAGCAACCAAGAATTAATCTGTTTCTGAAAAATCAGATCGGATTTAAGGATGGTAAAGAAGAAAAAATAAATGGGAATACGGTAGAATGGTGGGTAGCAGAAGGCGGTGAAAAAGAAGATGCTGATTTTTCATCTGATGGTGCAGGAATTCGATATCGGAAACATTTTCATGACCCGTTAACTGAGAATTGGGGGGATGCAGGATTATGGGGGGTATTCGATTCTGCCTTGTTATGGGCATTGTTTGAAGATAGGGTCGGATATCGGAACGGTTTTTCATGGAATTCAGCACGGTCCCAAGAAGTTGGGGTCGGGCCGTCGCAAGTAATAGACATTATGTCGGATTGGTGGTAAATATGCCGATGAAATCGTCTTAATCCACCGATTTTCTGCATAAAATTGTCCAGTTAAGGGGAGCGGCAACAATGGCTCGTGCGAAAAGGCACTACATTCCCGGCCATGTCTGGCATATCACCCACCGCTGCCATAAGAGAGAATTCCTTCTGAAGTTCCCGAGAGATCGCCGCAGATGGAAGGAGTGGCTATATCAGGCAAGAAAGAGATACGGCGGTTTAAGCGTGTTGGATTATATGGTCACTTCAAACCATGTTCATCTGCTCGTATTTGATAATGGTGGCCGGGATGTTATCCCGGATTCGATACAACTTGTAGCCGGCCGAACGGGACAGGAATACAATATTCGAAAGAAAAGAAAGGGCGCGTTCTGGGAGGACCGATATCATGCGACAGCGGTGGATAGCGGACGGTATTTAAGACAATGCATCACCTATATCGACTGAACATGGTGCGTTCCGGCGTGGTAAAGCATCCGTCAGAATGGGAGTGTTGTGGATATAATGAAATCCAGAATCCCAGGCAGCGGAAAGGAATCATTGATTTTGAACGACTGGAAAAATTGCTGGGGTTTGAAACTTACGACGAATTGAAAACGGCACATTACAAATGGGTGGAAAGTGTACTTCAGGCAGAGAGCCATAGCAGAGAAGCCAAGTGGACACAGAGTATCGCAGTCGGGAGCGATACATTCGTTGAGAAGGTGAAAAATACCCTTGGATTCAGGGCAAGGGGAAGAAAGGCACACCACGTCGGTGAAACTTTTGAGCTTCGTGAAATGCCCGCTGCATATGAAACCGCCAATAGCCGGACTTTTGAAAACACGTTATTCTGGGACCATTCCCCAACGAATCTAAAACAGGCAGTTTTTACCTGAAAAGTGGTCGATTAGGCCCACTACGAAGGCCTGTTTTGGTGTAATGCCTCATATTAACAAAGCATTAAGGCGGCCCGACCCCAATATCGCCAAGCATTAAGGCGGCCCGACCCCAATATCGCCCTAATATCGCCCACCCCAATATCGCCATCTCCCCACGCCTTGTCAGTGGGCGCGCTCTTTTTTTTGAGATAGCTTGTAATTACCCATTGTTAATGGCAATTCCGAAATAGAATTTTAAATTTAATTTTTAACGCGCGAAATGTGAGTCTTATGGGTCATTTTTTCATGGCAAAGAGAGCCTTATAGGGAGGCGAATCCGAACGACGTTTTTACAACTTCATTTTCCCCAAATGATATGGCATGCGCCAGCCGCCACCACATCCCCGGTCATGTCAGCCTTGCCACGCGTCGCGGCCGGCGCATTGCCGTTGAATAGGGGGGGGGCGATTTATTGCGCATCATATTTTGGGCCCCCCCTGTCCCTCGTATAAAGATCTTTTCATGGGGCCCATTGTAGGCTACAAAATGAGGGACCCATGCGCCGCCGGGCAGTCCCAACGCCACAGATCGTTTCTGAAAGCGCGGCCGAAAAAGAAACCGCAGTTGCTATATTGCATGTCCCCATTGTTTTTGTCACGGCAGGAGGCGCGTCGAAAAAATGGATGACAAGGCCCCGATTTACGGAGCGGTCCAGCGGCATCTTCGCGCCCTGACAGGGCGGTTGGCCGATTATCTCGGTCGTGTTCTGCCGCTGCTGTTCGACGATTGGTGGAACGCGGCGGTTGTTCCCACGCTGCCTGTCCACCAGCGGCGGCTGGAGCAGGAGCGCTCGCTGGACGGCCTTTCCCTCGATATCCTGCTTGGGGTTCTCAACCGGCACTGGCATCGCGTTTCCGACTGCCCGCACCCCGCTTCCGAAGCCCGCCGCCTTGTCGCGGAAATGCAGACGGTCTGTAACCGTTGGGCGGATGCGGACGTGTTTTGTGCGGACGACATCCGCGGGGATTTGGGCACGCTCCAGCGGTTCGCCCGGGCCATCGGCGCGGATGCCGGGTTTCTCCGGGAGTTGAAAGACACAAGGGCGGCCCTCGATCGGGGGGCGCCTGCGGGTACAAACAGCCACCCGGACGCGTCCCCACCTGCGAAGACGGTTTGCTTCGGCCCGGCATCGCTGCGCCTGGGGGCCGCGGCGGCTGCGTTGCCGCTGTTGCTGTTCGCCGCCTTATGCGCCGTCTGGCCGGACGTCATCGGGGGGCGCGTTTTTCAATTCCAGTGGTCCTGGATACCAAGCCTGGATCTGTATCTCCGGTTTCGCATAGACGGGCTGAGCCTGTTGTTCGGCCTGATCATCACCGGCGCCGGTTTTTTCGTGTCTCTGTATGCCGCCGACTATATGGCCGGGCACCGGCATCTCGGCCGCTTTTTCATTTACCTCCAGGCTTTCATGATGGCCATGCTGGGCATGGTGATGGCCGACAATCTGTTGCTGCTGTTTGTGTTCTGGGAAATCACCACCCTCGTTTCCTATCTGTTGATCGGTTTTGACCACGCATCCGGGATTGCCCGGGACAACGCCCGGCAGGCACTTCTGATGACCGGGGCCGGGGGGCTGGCCTTGCTGATCGGCATCCTGCTGTTAAAAGCCGCCGGCGGCGCGTTCACCCTCAGTCATTGGGCCGCCGCCGACACCCAGGTCCGGCAGCATGCCCTGTATCCCTTTATTCTTGTTTGCGTCTTGCTCGGCGTCATGACAAAATCGGCACAGTTTCCGTTTCACGGCTGGCTGCCCAACGCCATGAGCGCGCCGACGCCCATCAGCGCTTTTCTGCATGCCGCCACCATGGTCAAGGCCGGCATTTATCTTTTGATGCGCTTTCATCCCCTCTTGGGGGGCACCCGGTTGTGGATGGGCGCCCTGGTCGTCATCGGTGGTGTCACCGCAGTCTGGGGAGCGGTGCAGGCGCTGGGCCCCTTGGACCTGAAGAGGGTGCTGGCCTTTACCACGGTCATGGCCCTGGGAATTCTCACCATGTTTCTCGGCGGTCAAAGCACTGCGGCGATGACGGCCGCCACCACCTTTTTACTGGTCCATGCCCTGTACAAAGCGTCCCTGTTTCTGGCGGTGGGCAGCATCGATCACCAGACGGGCACCCGGCGGCTGGACCAACTGGGGGGGCTTTGGCGAACCATGCCGCTGACCGCCGCGGCCGTGGCGGCCGCCACCATGTCCATGGCCGGATTCCCGCTGTTTTTCGGGTTTATCGGCAAGGAAATCATGTACAAGGGCGCCTTGAGCGAGGAGATGTTTCCCGGTTTCGCTGTCACGGCCGCCTTGCTGGCCAATGCCCTCATGACGGCGGTGGCCGGCGTTCTTTTCCTGAAGCCGTTCGTCGGCAAACGGCCGGCGGCCCTGGCGGCTGTTTGTGAAGCACCGTGGACCATGCGGGCGGGGCCGGCCGTCTTGGGCGGCCTGTGTCTGCTTTTCGGTATCGTGCCCGGGTGGGTGTCGGCCAATCTCATCGCACCGGCCGTACGGGCCTTCCATCCGGCACGGGAAGAGGTGCGCTTGGCCCTGTATCACGGGCCCAACGCACCGCTGTTGCTGAGTGCCGTCACCCTGGTCTTGGGCGGGGGAATCTATGCCGGGCGCCGGTTCGCCCGGCGCCTCGTGGCCGCCGTTTCGGTTTGGATGCCGGTGACCACCCAGTGCATTTACCAGGGCGGTATCGACCTGATGCTGAAAACAGCCGGCCGGGTCACCAACGGCCTGCAAAGCGGTGCGTTGCACACCTATTTGTTCCTGATCGTTCTGGCTATGGTGCTCGCCGTGGCCCTGCCATGGGTCACCGTCGCCCATGAATCCCTGGGTTTTTACGGGCCGAAGGGGCCCTGGGCCGCCGTTGGGCTGACGCTTCTAATCGCCCTTGCCACGGTGGTGGTGGTTGTCGCCAAGAAGCGCTTGGCCGCCGTTTGCGGGTTGGGCACCGTGGGGGCGGGTGTCGCGCTGACCTTTCTCGTGTTCGGTGCGCCCGACATCGCCCTGACCCAACTGCTGGTGGAGACCCTTACCGTGATTATCGTGTCCCTGGTCCTGCTGAAGCTGCCGCCCCTTGATGCGGCCGGCCCGCGGACCGGCCTGCGGCGGGCCATGGATGCGGGCCTTTCCCTGGCCGCGGGGTTGCTGATCGCGTCGCTGCTGATCGGGGTCGGGCGGACCCCCCTTGACCGAAGCTTGACGGCTTTTTTCGAAGCGCATAGCCATGTGGCGGCCCATGGCCGGAATATTGTGAATGTCATCCTCGTGGATTTCAGGAGCCTGGACACCCTCGGCGAGATCACGGTGGTGGTGCTGGCCGCCTGGGCCGGCGCGGCCTTGGTCGGAAAGATCGAAGCGCCCGGCGCCGAAAGGGGACAACAGGGCGCGGACACGATGGTGTCGGTGATATTGAAAACAGCCACAAAGCTGATGGTGGCCCTGATTTTGGTCTTTTCCGTCTATTTGCTGCTGCGCGGTCACCATGACCCCGGCGGCGGGTTCGCCGGCGCCCTGGTGGCCGGCACGGCCTTTGCCCTGTTTGCCATCACCGAAGGGGCGGGCAAGGTCCGGCATGCCTTACGGTTGCGGCCGTGGACCATTGCCGCGGCCGGATTGGGAATGGCGGTTTCGGCCGGGGTGCCGGCGCTGGTTGTTTCCCGGCCGTTTCTGACCGGCCTGTGGTGGGATTTGGGCCGGGGGCCGGCCGCCGGCACGCCGTTGTTGTTCGATGCCGGCGTTTTTCTGGCCGTCTTCGGCGCCCTGACGGGCTTCCTGCTGGCCCTGGAGGAGAATTGAGATGGAAAGCGTACTGGCCTGCCTGGTGGGGTTTATGTTCGCCGCCGCTTTGTACCTGATGCTTTCCGGGATGCTGGTCCGGTTCGTTTTCGGACTTGCCCTTATGGGCAACGCCGTGAATCTGCTGCTGTTCACCGCCGGGCGGTTGACCCACCGGCAGCCGCCGCTGATCGCCGAAGGCCGGTCCGTCCTAAGCGGCCCCGCCGCCAATGCACTGCCCCAGGCCCTTGTGCTGACCGCCATTGTCATCGGATTTGCCATGGTGGCGTTTCTGCTGGTGCTGCTGTACCGAACTTACGTGCGCACGGGCACCCTGGATGCCGGCGCCCGGGTCTTTCTGGAAGAGGCCACGGCGCATGCGCCCGAAGCGAAGCGGGAAGCCCCGCCGGATGGAGACAGGAGATCATGACCGTCCTGCCGGCGCTTCCCATTTTGCTGCCACTGGCCACGGCCGTCGTCAGCCTTCTTCTATGGTCGCACCGGCGCGGTATCCGCTGCATTGCCCTGGCGGGCGCCGTTGTGCAGCTGGTCGCGGCCGTGTGGCTGATGCACGCTGTCATGGAAAGCGCGGTGTTGGTGGTGTGGGCCGGCGACTGGCCGGCGCCTTTCGGCATCTGCCTGGTGGCCGACTACCTAAGCGCCGTGCTGGTGCTGATCACTGCCGTCATCCACGCCGCCGTCGTTGTCTACGCGCACCGGGACATCGACGCCCGGCAGGTGGCCGCCGGTTTCCATCCGATACTGCAATTGCTTACCGCCGCCGTTTACGGCGCGTTTTTGACCGGGGATCTGTTCAACCTGTATGTCTGGTTCGAAGTGATGGTCATGGCGTCGTTCGGATTGCTGGTCATGGGTAAGGGCGGGGGGCGCAGCCCGCATACGGGGGCTGTGAAGTATGTCACCATCAACCTGATTGCCACGGTTTTCTTCATCACCGCCATCGGGCTGATCTACGGCCTGACCGGCACCCTCAACATGGCCGACCTGCACGCCAAGGCGGCGGCCGTGGAAAACACCGCGCTGGTGACGGCCGCCGCCATGTTGCTGATGACGGCCTTCGGCATCAAGGCGGCCTTGTTCCCGCTGTTCTTCTGGCTGCCGGCAGCCTATCACACCCTGCCGGTCTGCGTGTCGGCCTTTTTTGCCGGCCTGCTCAGCAAGGTCGGGGTGTATGCCTTGATCCGCATGTTCACGCTTGTTTTCACGAACGACACGGGTGTCACCCACACGGCCTTGCTGGTGATCGCTGTTGTGACCATGGTGTGCGGTGTGTTGGGAGCGGCGGTTCAGATGGATGTCCGACGGATCCTCTCCTTCCACATCATCAGCCAGGTGGGGTATATGGTGCTGGGGCTTGCGCTGTTCACGCCCCTGGCCCTGACCGGCGCCATTGTCTACCTGGTGCACCACATCATCGTCAAAGCCAATCTTTTTTTGGTGGGGGGGGTGATCAACCGGAGCGGCGGGGGGTTCCACCTCGACAGCGTGGGCGGGCTCTATCAAACACACGGGCTTGTCTCCCTTGGGTTTTTCATTCCCGCCTTCGCCCTGGCAGGTTTCCCGCCCCTGTCCGGGTTCTGGGCCAAATTGCTGGTCATTCGGGCCGGCATCGAGCACCAGGCCTATATCCCGGCGGTTGCGGCGGCGGGGGTGGGGCTGTTGACGGTTTTTTCCATGGTGAAAATCTGGTCCGAAGCCTTCTGGAAGCCATCGCCATCCCCTTCCTCCGGGAAAACCCCGGTATCGGCCTGGCTGCTGGCGCCGGTTCTGGTTCTGGGGTTTTTGACGGTGATGATGGGGCTGTTGATGGAACCGGTGATCCGCTTCGCAGCGGTGGCCGCGGAACAGCTGCTGGATCCCCATGCATACATTCTTGCCGTACTGGGGGGCGCGCCATGCGGTTATTGATGCTAAACGCCGTGCTGGCCGCCGTTTTCACCGTCTTGTTGGGCAGCGGGCGGATCCATACGTTCGTGCTGGGGTTTGTTTTGGGGTATGCGGCCCTGTGGCTGTCCCAGCCCCTTTACCGGCGCACCGGTTATTTCCAAAAAGTGGCGCAAGGTGTCAACCTGGCCGGCTTCTTTTTAAAGGAACTGGTGATGAGCAATCTGCGTGTTTTGTGGGATGTGCTCACGCCGGGACACATCAACCGCCCCGGCATCATCGGTGTTCCCCTGGACGCTGAAACCGATTTGGAGATTTTTGTGGTCGCCAACCTCATTTCACTGACGCCCGGCACCCTCAGCGTGGATCTTTCCGAAGACCGCCGCACCCTGTTTGTTCACGTGATGTTCCTCGACAACGTGGCCCACGCCCGTGCCGGTATCAAAAACGGCCTGGAGCGGCGGGTCCTGGAGGTAATGCGCGCATGATGCCCACCGATTTTTTCCAGGCGGCGGGGCAGGCAGCCATCGGCCTGATTCTGGCGGGCATGCTTCTGGTGCTGTGGCGTCTGGCCAAGGGGCCGACGGCTGCAGACCGCGTCATCGCCCTGGACCTGCTGTCCGTATTAGTGGTGGGGTTTCTGGTTTCCGTATCCGTCCTGACCAGCGAAACCAGCTACCTGGACGTGGCCATTGCGTATGCCTGTATCGCTTTTCTGGGAACCATCGCCCTGGCGCGCTTGATTTTGCGGGCGGCGCAGAAAGAGAACCCGTCGGTCAGGGGGGAGGTGAGGGATGATTGAATATCTGGCGGGCGTTCTGATGCTGGCGGGCGGTTTTTTCTGCCTTGTGGCCGCCGTGGGGTTGGTGCGTCTGCCCGACGTTCTGACACGCATGCACGCCGCCACCAAAGCCGGTACCTTGGGGGCGGGGTTGCTGGTTGTCGCCGAAGTCGTGTATTACCAGAAGCTGGGTGTCTCCCTCCGGGCCGCCACGGTTATCGCCCTGTTGTTTCTGACCGCTCCGGTGGCCGCCCACCTGGTCGGCCGCGCGGCGTACCGCAGCGGTGTCGTACTGTCCGAACGCACCTGGGTGGACGCGTTGAAGGGGGAAACCCGTGCCGGTTCTTTTCGCGGGCGAAAAGACGCTTGAGCGGCCGCATTGCGGGGCGCGGTCCGGTGAGCTTATAAATTTCGCAGGGGCTTGAAAAGATATTCCAGGCCGTTGACTTTGATGTCGTACACCATCTGCAGCTGGTTTCCCAGGTGCCCGCCCGGAAACCCTTTGTTGGCGAGCCATACCACATAAGGTTCCGGCAGGTCGATCAGGCGGCGCCCCTTGTATTTTCCGAACGGCATCCGGGCGCCTGCCAGTTCGAGCAGCACTTCCGGATCCGGTTGACATGGGGTTTTCTTTTGATGCATTCCATTCTCTTTCCGTGAAAACGAACAACCGGCTTTTGCGTTTGCCCGCCGATGGTTGGGGACGCCGTGACTTTTTATGCCCCAGGGCTTCGGGCGGCTAACTTCCTGTGGCCGGCAACCCTCGCACCCGGCCGTGGCCGTATACCCGCCGGAGGGTCAAAAGTGCTTCGGCCACCATCCAACCTTCCAGCAGCACGGTGGCTGTCCCCAGGGAAAACAGCAGCCATTGCTCTTTTTCCAGGTAACCGGCCAGGTTGATGCGCATGGCCCAACCGGTTACGGCAAGCATAAACAGCATGGGCACGGCGGTGTATACCAGCGGAGCCTTGCGCCGGGCAAGATATAAAGTGGCCACCAGCAGGGCCAGGCCGGCCAGCAACTGGTTGGTGGCGCCGAACAGGGGCCAGAGGGTGAGCGCTCCTTTTCCGGAACCGTTGTAAAAGGCGAGCGCAAGGGCGGAGCCAACGGCGATGAGGGTGGCCGGGTGTTTCCGGGACAGGCGCGGCAGCCGACAGGCAATGGCCAGTTCGGACACGATGTAGCGCTGGAGACGCGTTGCCGTATCGATGGTGGTGGCGGCGAAGGACGCAACAAAGACCCCCATGAGGCAGAGAGTGATCCTGGGCGGTATTCCGAGCGCCTGGATCATGTTGCCGGCGCCCACCACGAAGGCGTTGAGTTTCGAGGCCAGCCCCGCGGCCGCCGCCCAGCTGCCGTAATGTGCCGTGAACGCTTCCGTTCCCGTCAGCCATTGCCCGCCGGCGGGGGTGCCCATGCCGATTCCCGCGCCGCAGGCAATGAGAACAAACACCGCCAGCATTCCTTCCAGCAGCATGCCGCCGTACCCGATGCCCAGGGCGCTGGTTTCAAGGTCGCACTGCTTGGCGGTCGTTCCCGACGCCACCAGGGCGTGAAACCCCGACACGGCCCCGCAGGCCACCACCACAAACAGCATGGGAAACACCGGCGGGGCGCCGGGGACGGTCAATTGGGCCGCCGGTGCCACCATCACCGGCCGGGCCACGATGACGCCCAGCGCCAGCAGGCCCAGCGCGATGAACAGTTGGTGGGAGTTGATGTAATCCCGCGGTTGCAAGAGGGTTTGTACCGGGAGAGTGGAGGCGATGTAGGCGTAAACGAGAAGAAGAATCACCCACAGACCCACGGGACCGACGCCGCCGATGCCGCTGAGTTTGATGGGCAGGTAGGCGCCCACGACAACGGTCAGGTACATGAGCGCCACGGCGATGAGACTGGCCCACCGGTGGGAGGCGCCCTTCCGGTACACCCGGTGGCCGAGCCACACGGCGATGGGAAGTTCGCACCAGACCGGCAGTACGGATTGGGGGAACATGTCGAACACGACGGCGATGACCACACCGAAGATGGCCACCACAATCAGCAGCAGGAAAAAGATGATCAACAAGAACAGGAGGCGGGCCCGGGGGGAGATCAGATCCGCCGCCACGTCCCCGATGCTGCGGCCTTGGCTGCGTAGGGACACCACCATGGCCCCCAGGTCGTGCACCGCGCCCATGAACACCGACCCCGCAAGGATCCAGACAAGGGCGGGCACCCAGCCCCAGATGACGGCCACGGCGGGTCCCACGATGGGGCCGGTGCCCGCAATGGAGGTGAAGTGATGACCGAAGAGGATGGACGGCCGGGTCGCGACATAATCGGTGCCGTCGGCCAGTGTCTTGCTGGGACAGGCGGTCGATGCCGTGAGTCGGAACAGGCGGCGGCCCAGAAATTTTCCGTAGGTGTGATAGGCGGCAAGGTACAGCAGGGCGGACCCCACAACCAGCGTCAATGCGTTCATGGCACACTCCCTTGATTGTCCGTGGTCCATGCTTACCGGGTTCGTCCTGATTTTTCAAGACCGGAGCGGCGGCCGCAAAACGGTCTGCCGGAGGTCCGCACCCATCTCGGCCGTTTTCCCGCGTTGGCCGAAGGGAAGCATTTTCAAATGGGCCCCGGTGGATTGGCTCTTGATTCACGGCTTCTTATTGCATATGGTTCTCAATAGCATCGGCCGCAGCCGGCCGGTGGGATGTATTTGAACGGGAATGACACCCCACGGTGGGTGAAGGAGGTTTTGTGATGACAACATGCCAGGTGCGTTTTCTGCCGCATGAAAAGGTGATTTCGGTCCCCAAGGGGGAAAATTTGATACGGGCCGCCATGGAGGCGGGGGTGCATGTGAATGCATCCTGCGGCGGCGAGGGGGTTTGCGGCAAATGCCGGGTGATCATTGAAAAGGGTCTGGTGGAAGGGGGCCTCGGCGCCCAGCTGTCCCGGGAGGATATTGAAAAGGGTTACCGGCTGGCCTGCCGCGCCACGGTGGCCGGGGACATAACGGTCCGGGTGCCCGTGGAGTCCGAAGTCGATGCCCGGGTGCTGAACCTTCCCAGGAAAACCGCCAGAATACGGCAGATGGACTTTGACACGCTCAAGGAGCAGGGGCTGTTTGTTCCGCCCGTTGAAAAGATGTACCTGGAACTGTCCCCGCCCACCATCCAGGACAACCAGTCGGACATCACCCGGGTGGTGAACCACCTGCGGATCCACCACGACGAGCACCGGCTGGAGGTGGATTTGCGGGTCATCCGCCTGATCGGCGCCGTGCTGCGGGAAGGGGGATTCAAGGTGACGGTCACCATGGCCCGGCCGGTTCGGGAAAAGGGCCGGACGCGCCTGATCAACGTGCAGCCGGGGGATACCACGGCCCGAAACTACGCGGTGGCCATGGACATCGGCACCACCACCATTTACGGCCAGTTGATCGACCTGGTGTCCGGAGAGGCGCTGGCCGAATATGGTGATTTCAACAGTCAGATCAGTTACGGCGAGGACGTGATCAGCCGGATGGTTTTTTCGGAAAAGGGCGATGGCCTGGAGGTACTGAACCGGGCGGTGATCGGCACCATCAACAAGGTGCTGGGGAAAATCATCCACAAGGCCAAGGTGGATTCCGACGAGATTTCCACCATAACCATGGCGGGCAACACCACCATGACCCAGCTGATGCTCAAGATCGACACCCACAGCATCCGGCGGGCGCCCTACGTGCCGGCGGCCGCCTTTTATCCGCCCCTTCGGGCCTCGGACCTGGGCATCGCACTGCCCAACCACGTAACGGCCCTGGTCTATCCCCAGGTGTCGAGTTACGTGGGCGGAGACATCGTGGCCGGGGTGATGGGCTCGGGCATGTACCGGTCGGAAAAGATCACCCTCTACATGGACATCGGTACCAACGCGGAAATCGTGGTGGGCAACAACGACTGGCTGGTGTGCGCGGCCTGCTCCGCCGGCCCCGCCTTTGAAGGGGGCGGCATCAAGTTCGGCATGCGGGCTACGGCCGGGGCCATCGAGGATTTCTCCATCGATCCGGTGACCCTGGAACCCATGAACATCACCATCGGCCGGGTGCGGCCCAAGGGGATCTGCGGCTCGGGGCTTATTACCATGGTGGCCATCCTGTTCGAGGTGGGCGTAATCAACAACCGCGGCAAATTCAATCGGGATCTGGGCACCCCGCGCATCCGGGAACGCGACGGCATCTGGGAATACGTATTGGCCTGGGCCGACGAGAGCCAGCTCGACCGGGACGTGGCGCTCACCGAACCGGACATCGACAACCTGATCCGGGCCAAGGGCGCCATGTACAGCGGATGCCAGACCCTCCTGGAAGAGGTGGGGCTGAAGATGGAAAACATCGATCACATCATCCTGGCCGGTGGTTTCGGCAGCTTTGTGGACCTGGAGAGAGCCATGACCATTGGTCTGCTGCCGGAAACCGATCCGGACAAGGTCACCTTCATCGGCAACGGCTCCCTCATGGGGGCACGGATGAGTTCCCTCACCAACCACATCCGGCGGGACGTCACCCAGGTGCGGGAGAGAATGACGAATTTCGAGCTGTCGGAAACCCATTCCTACATGGACCATTATGTGGGCGCTCTTTTTCTGCCGCACACCGATATCAACCTGTTCCCGCGCCTCAAGGAGCGGTTGGACGCCCGCAAAAAGGCGGCTGTCCGGTCCTAAAAAGAATGAACCGGATTCATTTTCAATTACAGGGAGGGAACCGCATTTTCCGGACAACGATCCGTATCCGGAGCTGCTTGAAAAATTGAATAATTCTGAAAATTTGTCTTTTTTCGTCCGGGCGGACTGCTCAACTGTTGACAAAGATATTGGCATCGGTTAGGGAAATAATCTTCGGGAAATATCATGTCTGTTTCGCAGGTTGAATCTGCGTGGTAGTTGCATTGAGAAACTCGGGGATCCTGTCATGCCGATGACGCCATTGCTGCTGAAAAGTAATTTTCCGCACTGCATTCAAAAGCATTCCGACGCCGAAAAAAACCATTCCGGCCGTTCGGCCGATTCTTCTCGTATTCCCGTTTGTACAAACGCATATCATGGTCTGGGGGGCGATGATATTATGGCAGGGATCCGCCTCGCGGGCCCCTGCGACACTGGCAGATGAAGGGGTGAACAACGACTTCAATCTGAACCACATCCAAAGGAGGTAACATTGGGCTTTGAAATGTTAAAGGAAACCTATGCCGGCGGCATCAGTCCGATCACCATCGGAAAAGGCGATGGCGCTGTGACCGTCGGGGGGGAAACGTGTTATCCGTTCTATCAATTCGAAGGGGAAATGCCGAACAAACCCAGGATTGCGATGGAAGTCTGGGACATGGCACCCGACGACTGGCCGGAATCGGCCAAGGCGCCGTTTGCGGACGTGCTGGATGACCCGGCGGCATGGGCAAAAAAATGTGTTGCGGAATGCGGCGCCGATATCGTGGTGCTGCAGCTGAAAAGCACCGACCCCAACGGCAAGGACGCCGGCGCCGACGCGGCCGTTGCCACGGTGAAAAAGGTGCTGGGGGCCATCAACGTGCCCCTGGTGGTGTGGGGCACGGCCAATGTGCAAAAAGACGAGGAGGTGCTCAAGAAGATATCCGAGGCCTTCGATGGCGAGCAACTGATCCTCGGCCCCGTGGAAGATAAAAACCACAAGGGGATCGGGGCCAGCGCCATGGGCTTCGGCCACACCGTGATTTCCTCTTCTCCCATTGACGTCAACCTGGCCAAGCAGATCAACATCCTGCTGGAAAACCTGGGCGTTCCGCTCAACCGGGTGATGATCGACCCCACCACCGGTGGACTCGGCTATGGGCTTGAGTACTCTTTCTCGGTGATGGAGCGCATCCGCATGGCGGCGCTGACCCAGGGGGACGACAAGCTTCAGCTTCCCATCATTAACAATCTCGCCAACGAAATCTGGAAATCCAAAGAGGCCAAGCAGAGCGCGGAAGAGGCGCCGACCCTCGGGGATCCCGAGAAACGGGCCATCCTGATGGAGGCCGTGGCCGCCGTCACATACCTGATGGCCGGCTCCGACATCCTGATCATGCGGCACCCCGAATCCGTCCGGATGGTCAAGGCCTATATTGACGCCCTCACCGATGGGGGGTCACTGGCCGATTTGGCGCCCATTCACAAAAACCTGCCCGAGGTCAAGGTCGACCTGGCCGCCCTTGCGCCTGCGCCGGACCTGACCATCAAAGAGGAAAAGAAGGCTGCTCCGGTGAAGAAAGCCGCCCCGGAAAAGAAAGCCGCCCCCAAAAAAGAGGCGGCGCCGCCGGCCGCGGCAAAGACGCCCGCACCGGCCCCGGAGACGAAACCCGCTCCTGCCCCCGCGGCTGCGCCGGTGGCGGATGCCCAGGCTGCGGCGAAGGCGAAAATAGAGGCGGAAGTCCGCGCCCGGATCGAAGCTGAAATGCGCACCAAGGTGGACAGCGCGACCCAGGCCAAGATCGATGCCGAGGCCAAGGAGAAAGCGGAAGCCGCGGCAAAGGCCAAGGCGGACCAAGAGGCCCGCGCCAAGGCAGAGGCCGACGCCAAGATCGCGGCGGAAGCTGCGGCCAAGATCGCGGCGGAAGTCGCCCGCATCCGTGAAAAAGTCACCGAAGAGCGTGCCAAACAGCGGAAGGCCCTGGAAGCGGCCAGGAAAAAAGCGGCATCCGAAGCCGCGGCGGAGCCGTCAAAACTAGACGCCATTCTCCGTTACCTGGATCGTGTTCACCGGCGGGCCGCCTGATTTGTCGGCCCGCGGCAGTTTTCCATTCGTTCCAAATCAATATCCTCAATGAAGGAGGAAAGAAATGTCCAAATTAGTAGCATTTGCGGCCATACAGGGCGGCTATAATATTGTTTCGCGCGTGGAGGGCGAATATCAAAAGGCCCTCGATACATACAATGCCAGCACCCAGGTCGGGTTTCCCAATACGGCGTATTACCTGCCGGTCATCTATTCACTGCTCGGCCTGAAGGTCGAAACACTGGAAGATATGAAAAAGCCCCTGGAATTCGCCCGGGGTCTTCTGCCCCCCCACATCAAGGGGCAGAACCATGTGCCGTATCTCGGCCCCCTGCTGGATGCCGGGATGGCGGCCCTGCTGGCCTTTGAAATCAAGGAGGCGCTCCGGTATCTGACCGATCCGGATTTCTATCTGCACTCCGAGGAAATAGACGAAGACGCCGGAAAAATCTGGCTGGGCGCCGCCGACGACACGGTCTTCCGGAAACGCGGCGTGGAGTTCGTGGACGGATCCGCCCCCGGCTTCGCCGCCATCGTGGGGGCCGCCCCCAATCCGGACATCGCCAAGATGATCGTGGAGGATTATCAGAAAAAGAGCCTCTATATCTTTTTGGCCGCCAATCACAACGGCACCACCGTGACCCAGCAGCTTCTGGAGGCCGGCGTCCAGATCGGCTGGAACACCCGTATCGTTCCCTTCGGTCCGGACATCTCTTCGGCCATTTTCGCCCTCGGCTTCGCCAACCGGGCCGCCATGGCCTTCGGCGGCGTCCAGCCCGGTGATTACAAAAAGATGCTGCTCTACAACAAGGATCGTATCTTCGCCTTCGTCAACGCCC
The DNA here is from genome assembly GCA_963678885.2 of Desulfobacterales bacterium. Taxonomy (GTDB): domain Bacteria; phylum Desulfobacterota; class Desulfobacteria; order Desulfobacterales; family JAFDDL01. The sequence goes on from CAXXFG010000006.1 coordinate 35,763, forward strand.
TGGGAGAAGTCGGCACCGAGTGGGGCGCCGCGGCGGCGGGCTGTGTCAACTGGGGTTTTCCGACCCTGGCCGACACGGACATTCCTGAAATCCTGCCCACCGGCGTGTGTACCTACGAGCACGTGGTGGCCAACGTGGCCCACGAAGAGATGTGCCAGCGGTCCGTCGAAGTCCGCGGCCTCAAGGTCACCGTTTCCGAAATCGACATTCCCATGGCGTTTGGTCCGGCCTATGAAGGGGAGCGGGTCCGGGGCAAGGATCTGCATGCCCAGTGCGGCAGCAAGACCCAGTGCACCGAGTTGGTGAAGCGCGCCGAGATGAACGAGATCGAAGACGGGAAGGTAATTCTGGACGGGCCGGACGTCACGAATCTCAAGGAGGGGGACACCTTTGATCTGGCGATTTACGTCCAAGTGGCGGGCCGGGAGTTCCAGACCGATTTCGAGCCCATTCTCGAACGGCAGATCCACCACCTGATCAACTATATCCAGGGCATCATGCACATCGGCCAGCGGGACATCTCCTGGATCCGCATCAGCAAGGCGGCCATGGAAAAGGGCTTTTCGCTCAAACATCTCGGCGTGGTGCTGCATGCCAAGTTCCACCAGGATTTCCAGAAGATCGTCGACAAGGTCCAGGTGACACTGTTCACCAAGAAGGCCGATGTTGAAAAGATGACCAAGCGGGCAAGGGCCGAGTACAAGACCCGTGACGAGCGGGTGGAGAAAATGACCGACGAGGATGTGGAGATCTACTACTCCTGCACCCTCTGCCAGTCCTTCGCGCCCAGCCACGTGTGTACGGTCAGCCCCGAGAGAACCGGTCTTTGCGGAGCCTACAACTGGATGGACTGCAAGGCGTCCTACGAGATCAACCCCACCGGTCCCAACCAGCCCATCGAGAAGGGCGAATGCCTGGATCCGAAACTCGGCCAGTGGAAAGGCGTCAACACCTTTGTGCGGCAGGCGTCCCGGGGGGCCATCGACCATTACAATTTTTACTCCATCGTGCATGACCCCATGACCACCTGCGGGTGCTGCGAGTGCATCGCCGCCACCCTGCCGGCCTGCAACGGGGTGATGACCGTCAACCGGGAATACGCCGGCGAGACCCCTTGCGGAATGAAGTTCACCACCCTGGCCGGGGTGATGGGCGGCGGGGCCTCTTCTCCCGGGTTTGTCGGGCATTCCAAGTACAACATCACCCAGCGCAAGTTTGTTGCCGGAGACGGCGGTCTTGCCCGGATGGTGTGGATGCCCAAGATGCTCAAGGAGGAAATCCGTGAGCGCATCGAAAAGCGCGGCGAAGAGATGGGAATCCCCAATTTTTACGACATGATCGCCGATGAAACGGTGGGGACCACCGAAGAGGAAGTCCTTGCGTTCCTCAAGGAGAAAAATCACCCCGCCCTTTCCATGGATCCCATTGTCGGCTAAACGGCGGCGGCCCATGATCACAAACCTTGACGCGGCGGTGTACGGGCGTGAAACCCGGCGCCGCCGCGAGAAGATAAGGAGAATAAAATGGCATTAACCGGTATACAGATTTTCAAACTCCTGCCGAAGACCAACTGCAAGGAGTGCGGCGTGCCCACCTGTCTGGCCTTCGCCATGAACCTTGCGTCCGGCAAGGCGGAACTCGACAGTTGCCCCTATGTTTCCGACGAGGCCAGGGAGAAACTGGCCGAGGCGTCCGCACCGCCCATCCGTCCGGTGGCGCTGGGAAAGGGCGTGCGTGCGGCGGTCAGCGGCGGGGAGACCGTGCTCTACCGTCATGAAAAGACTTTCTACAACCCGACCCTGCTGGCGGCCATGGTGCCCGGGGATATTTCCGACAAGGCCCTCAAGGCGAAACTCAAGGGGTGGAACGCGTTGCAGTACGAGCGGGTGGGGCTCAACCTCCGGCCGGAACTCGTGTGCGTAAAGGACGCCGGGGACAAGGCGAAGTTCGCCAAGGTTGCCAAGACCGTGGCGGAAACCTCCGAGTTCAACCTCATTCTCATGACCGGGGATGCGGAGGCCATGAAGGCCGCCGTGGAGGTCACCAAGTTCAAGCGTCCCCTCCTGTATGCCGCCACGGCGGAAACCGCGGACGCTTTCGGCGCCATTGCCAAAGACAACGACCTGCCCCTTGCGGTCAAGGCGGACAGCGTTGAAAATTTGATTCCGCTCACCGAAAAACTCACCGGCATGGGGCTCAAGGATTTGGTGCTGGATTCCGGTGCCCGGGAAGTCAAGCAGAGCAACCAGGACAATATCGTGATCCGGCGGGCCGCCCTCAAACAGGGGAACCGGTCGCTTGGATTTCCCACCATCAATTTCCCTTGCGAAATGGCCGCAAACCTCGACGTCGAGACCCAGATCGCGGCCATGCAGATCGCCAAATACGGCGGCATCGTTGTGCTGTCGGATTTTGTCGGGGAAAGTCTCTTTCCGTTGCTGCTTGAGCGGCTCAACATCTACACCGACCCCCAGCGGCCCATGACCGTCACGGAGGGGATCTACGAGATCGGCACGCCGGACGAGAATTCGCCCGTGCTGGTCACCACGAACTTTGCGCTCACCTACTTCATCGTATCCGGTGAAATCGAGGGCAGCAAGGTGCCCGCATGGCTGCTCATCAAGGACTCCGAGGGCCTCAGCGTGCTCACCGCCTGGGCGGCCGGAAAATTCTCCGGGGACGATGTGGGTGCGTTCGTCAAGAAATCCGGTATTATGGACAAGGTGAAACACACCGAATTGATTCTTCCCGGTTATGCGGCCGCCATCGCAGGGGACGTGGAAGAAGAACTGCCCGGATGGACCATTACCGTCGGGCCGCGTGAAGCGGCACACCTGCCGGCGTTTCTTAAATCCAGATAAGCCTGAGAGCTGTGCTGCTTCAACCAAAAGGAGGAACTATGTTATTGATCGGCGAGAGTTTGAACGTGATTTCCAAAAAGATCGGCAGGGCCTTCAAGGAAAGGGACCCGAAACCGATTCAGGAAGAGGCCCTGTTTCAGAAGGAAAAGGGCATGGACTATATCGATATCAACCTGGGGCCGGCCAAGAAGGACGGCCATGAGCTGATGCCCTGGGTGGTGCAGGTGGTGCAGGACGTGGTGCCGGACCTGCCCCTGGCCCTGGATACTTCCAACATCGACGCCATCGAAGCCGGTCTCAAGGTGGCCAAGGACTGCGGCACACCCCACATGATCAATTCCATCATGTGCCGGCCCGAACGTTATGAGCGCATGGTGCCCATGGCGGCGGAATACAACGCGGATTTCATCGCGCTCATGTGGGGTCCCGATGGACTGCCGCGGGATGAGAACGAGCGGGCCGCCCTCTGTGTTGAGCTGCTCTACTTTGCCAACGAGGCGGGTATCGCCAACGAGAAGATATGGGTGGACGGTATCGTGACGCCGGTGAACATCCAGCAGCCCCAGGCCATCAGCCTGATGAGCTTTCAGGAGATGATTCCGGAAATATCCCCCGGCGCCAAGAGCACTTGCGGTCTTTCCAATATTTCCAACGGCGTGCCCGATCACCTGCGCAACATCATCAACCGCACTTACATGGTGATGCTCCAGAAATGCGGGATGGTTTCCGTGATTGCCGACCCCCGGGACGATCTGCTGATCGACATTGCCAAGGGAAATCGCCAGGACATTGTTGACCTGGTGTACGGCATGGTGGACGGCACCGACCCGGACATGGCCGGCCTGTCCAAGGAATTGCAGGATTACGCCAAGACCGTGAACGTCATTCTCGGAAAGACGCTCTTTTCCGATTCTTGGCTCGAGGTCTAATAAGCCGTGGCGTGTTTTTCAGAAAGCCTCCCCCTTACGGGGGGGAGGCTTTTTTTGTTGGCGGCGGCGGTGTTCCACCCGCCGCGGTGATAGGAGTACCTCATGGCGCGCATAGATGATTATGCGGCCGCCGTTGCGCTGGCGGCCGAACGTCTTTCCAAGATCCCCTTTGAGACCCTGGTGGCCCGCAGCGGCGTAACGGCGGCCGGGCCCGACCGCTTCCTGATCGATTTTCTGGGCAGCCGGTATGGTGTTTCCTACCCGGCCTTTTCGTTTTCTCCTGCACAGGAAGCGGGGGCGGCACCTCCCGTTCCACTCCAGGAGCAGGTTTTGCTGCTGCACTACCTGGAAGCCGACGGACAGGCCCCTGTGGGCCGGTGGATCACCTACCGTGAGATTCCCGGCGCTTCCTTCTATTTTCCGGCCTTTGTCAAACGTGCCGTCGACCCACTGAAAAAAGGGTTCGGTGCGGACGTGTCCCTTCTGGCCTCAGCGGCCGCACACCTCGATGCCGCACCGGTGCCCGCGGGCGATGCCGCATTCACCTTCCAGGTGCTGCCGCGCATTCCGGTGCAGTTGATCCTCTGGGAGGGGGACGCGGAGTTTCCGCCGGAGGCCAACATATTGTTCGATGAGTCCGTCGGCACCCTGCTGCCCCCCGAAGACATTGCCTGGTTGGCCGGCATGCTGGTCTACAAGCTGCTGGGGCTGATGCGTTCCGGGAAGTGACGCGCTTCCCGGGGCCCGGTTATTCCCCCGGCTGGTGCTTCAGGTATGGGGGCAGCAGGGGAAACGCCTCGGTGGGGGAGAGCAGGGGTTTTTCATCGTTCACCTTCCAGCCGGCGGCCTTGCTTTCGGCAGCGCCGAGATCGATGGGGGGCTGTTCTTCGCGGAGGGGCACCTGTTGCGCATCGGTGAACGGGACGACCACGGGTCCGTCGCTGTCCAGGACGAAGGCCAACCGGCCGGTCGCCAGGTGCACCACGCTTCCGGGGGGGTAAATGCCGACGGACTTGACAAAAGCGTGCAGCAACCGCTGCAACCGTTCGTCTTTGCCGGCATAATCCCGCACGATGCCGGTCACCACGGCCACAGGATTGAAGGCGTCCTTGTAGCAGCGCTTGGAGGTCATGGCGTCATAGATGTCCGCAAGCTTGGCCACAGCCACATGGATGGGGGGAGGGTCGTGGTCAATCCGGGGGTAACAGCGCGGCTCATCTTTGAACAATGCGGCATGGTGGTATAGGACAATGTCCCGGATCAGGGGGGCCTTGATCCGGTTTTTTTTCAGAACGGTCGCCCCCGTTTTGTAGGAATGGCCCTTTACCACTTCGAATTCCGCCGCTGTCAGTTTGCCGGCTTTGTTGAGAATTTCCTGTGGGATCAAAACCTTGCCGACGTCATGGAGGAAGAGGCCGGTGGACATGTCAAACAGGGCCTGGTGGTCGTTTGCGGACAGGTCTTCGGGAAAAAGGGCGGCGGTTTTTTTGATGATGGCGGTGCCGATGGTGCAGACATTGATGGCGTGGTGGTACAGGTAGTCGTCGTATGAGAAAATGTCCCGGGTCAGATAGAAAAACGCGCTGTCGTTCTGGGTGATAAAATCGAACAGCTCCGTCACCGCGGTTTCCACGGTCTGGAGTTCGAACTCGCCGCCGGTTTTTTGGATGGTGCTGATGACTTTCTTGATGCTCTCTTTTGCCTCCCGGTATTTCTGCGTCGCTTCCGTTTTGACCCTGGTGATCCGGGCCACCCGCTCTTCAACGCTGGGGCGGGCCGCGGTATCGGCCGGCGGGGTCGGCAGGATATTCTTTCCGTCCTGATCCCACAGGCCGCCGGCCAGTTCGGGATCGATGGACAGGGTGTCGATGCTGTTCTGCTTGATGATTTCCAGGGGCTTTGTACTACTGATCAGGACGTTTTTTTCAAGCAGCAGGCGGCCGTCCCGGCTGTATATGTCCACGCCGGTTTTGACCGTGCCGCCGTTGTTTACAATGGCGATCAGCTGATCAATACGAACGGTTCGTTTTTTCACAATTCTCTGTTACCTCCCAAGGGAAAATGCATTCCTTTTTCAGAATACCACAGCGTCGATTGCAACAAGAAGCAATTTTTCGGCGCGGCGCCGGTGCCGGCGCGCGGTTTGCCCCGGGAAACGGCGGGGATTTTTAAAGGTTATAGCGCGTTGGCGGCCCCGTGGTTCCAAGGCGGCCGTCAAATAACCTTGAAAAACCATGGGGGCTTTGATAATTTTCGACTTGTCGGGCCGGGTATGCGGTTCCGGCCAAACAGTGCCCATGGCACATGCGGGGAGATCGGGGTTGGAAATCAAGTCTAAAGCGCTGGAGGTCAATATCGCCGACTACCATGTGGATGTCGCCATTGACCCCAAGTACGAGGTGTTGCAGCAGGTGATGAGCCGGTATTACGGGCTCATGGAGGGGCTGGGCGTTTTTCTCAAGGAGTTGTCCCACCCCTACAAGAACTGGCAGTTCATTGTAACGGAAGCCAGGGGTTACAGCCTCGATTATTTTCACCTGTTCAAGCGCAACCCCGACGGGCCCCGCGCCGCCGCCCTGTTCATGGACATTTTCATGGGGGCGGTGGATGCCGCGGCCGATGTGCGCATCCGTTCGGATGCCATTGACAACCTTTTGCTGTACATACAGAAAATCATCAAGGAGGCCGAAGACGATCTGGAGCGCTTCATGCCCGTTATCAACGGCTGCCTGGACCGTATCCGCAACATGGACGCCGAACGGTTCACCTTGTTTGTGCGCAGCTATTACCAGATCAACCGCATTCTCGCACCGCTTGTGGATGCCCCGATCCGGTCGCCGGGTGTCCTGGCCGCCGCAAATCGCCTGCTGATCGCCTATTATTTTCACACATATTCCTATTGGGCCCAGGAAGAAGACCCGAACCAGTGGTTCCAGACGGAGGTGCACGCGGCGAAGCATCGGGAAGCGCTTTCCGCGGTTTTCGAAGAGATTTCCACCGCCCGGGTTTTTGCCTTGCGGGAGGACCTGGACCGCATGACCCACGCGGGCCGTGTGAACAGCCGCGAAATGCTTTCGGATCTGCTTTCTCTGCCCGGTCACAATCATTTTGTGGACATCTACCGGGAGATTCCGGACAAGCTCGTGGCCCTGGCCGGGGAGCCGGGCAAGGGGCGGTTGTGGAAGATGATCTTCCTGTTTCACATCATGGCCGTGTCGGGGCTCTCCCTCATTCACGAAGAGACCCTGTGGGACATCAACCGGACCTTGAGCTGGCTGATCGGCCACGGCAGCCTGGGGCAGGTCAACCGGTTGATCGAAAAGACGTTTTCCATTCTCAAGGACCGGATTCGGCATTTCCCCGCCACCGCCCTCAACTGCGTCCTCAACGTGGGGAAGGCCGTGTACCAGACCGATGAGAGTGACCTGATCAATTATTTCATCGACCTGATGATTGACCTGGGCTTCCAGGCGCCCATGATTCGAGGGGTCGGCAACGATTGGCAGATCAAGGCCAACAGCGCCCACATTCTCAATATCCGCACCTGGCTGGAATTGATCGAGCTCAACCCGCAATGGTCGCCGAAGCTGCTTTCCTACCTGACCATTCACCTGTCGGTCTGCGGGGTGTTCATCAAGGACACGGACCTGTTTCCCCGGGATATCACCCAAATGCTCAACAGCCGCATCGAACCGGTTTACAATCTCGCCAAGCAGTTGATGCGCCGATTCCCGGTCTTCTTCAACGAAATCGGCGCCGAGGGCAAGCTGCGTGACATTTCAACGGAGATCGATGAAATCACCCATCGCAAGGACGTGCTGATCCACTTTCTGCGCAAACAGAGCCATGTGGAAAGCAGCAACCAGATCCTGGACTTCATGCGGGGTGTGTTTGCGTTCTGGGCCACCCGGGACAAGACCTGTATCAAGCCCTTTGTGCCGCCTTATCTTTATCAGCAGATCAACGCCCGGGGCCGGTATGTGGACGGTTTGCACGCGGTTCTCGAAGTCCTGCACAGAAAGGGCGTGGACGGTGTGGATGCCCTGGTCAAACTGGATGCGGACGCCATCACCGGTCTTCTGGCCGGGGAAACCGACCTGCGCCCGACGGAAATACGGCGGTTGGTTCTGGCGGTGTCTTTTTACCGGCTGCTGTACCAGAAATACCATCTCGACTTCACCCAGGTGGACCAATACCTCACCCAGCTCCGCCCCGAAGCGTTTCCCGACCTTCCGGTGTTGGAACAATGTCTCAGGGAAACGAACCACAAGAAGAAACTGGCGGGGCTGGTGACGTACCTGGAAAAGCTCAAAGAGATCGTCCTGTCCCCCCACACCTATGAGATCAGCGAAAACATATACAAGAAGCGGCATTTCACCGTGGACATCCCTTCCATGTACGGTAGTTACCACGAGCTGAAATTCGACGCATTGGGCCTTATCTTCCGCCTGGAGGGGCTGGTGAACGTACTGTTCGAGTCCTACATCGCCGAAGTGGACCTGAGTCTGATTACCAAGGCCACCTTCTTCCAGATCTACGACATGCTCCAGTTGTTCGGACGTGCCCTCAAGCTCGACGGCATCTCTTCGGTGGAATTCGACAAGCAGCTCGATTTTCTTTCCCATTCTTTGGAGCTGCGCGGCTTTTCCTTCACCCAGTACCTGGATGTGTTCAAGGGCTTCGCCCAGGCCGTCAAGAACATTATCAACGACTATTTCAATAATATCCACGAAGAGAATTTGAACCGGATTCTTTCCCGCATTCCCGCCGAGCAATTGCTGCCGAAATACCTGCCCAAGGACGCGCCCCTGGAGCGCGATCGCCTCATCCACCGGGTTTCCGAAATTTTTTTCCGGGACCAGATGGCCGGTTCCTTGGGGCTTCAGCAGATGGACCTGTTCCTCAGCCGCATCCTCAACACCCTGTTCCACCAGTCGGATCAATTGCCCAAGGACAAGCTCCAGCTGCTGCTCAATTACGACCCGAAACGCGCCATGACCACCATTGAGAACGCCAACAAAATGGTGTCCCGGATCATTTACCTGGGGGCCAAGGGGTATCATGTGGTGCTGCTCAATCAGTTCGGTCTGCCGGTGCCGCCCGGGTTCATCGTGACCACCGAGGTGTTCCGGTCCCGGGAGATCGTGGAGGGTTACCTGCCGGCGGAAAACAATTTCAAAGAGCAGCTGGCCCACCATGTCCGCTACATCGAACAGCAGACCGGCAAGCGGCTTGGAGACCCGGCCAACCCGTTGCTGGTGTCGGTCCGCAGTGGTTCCACCATTTCCCAGCCCGGCATGATGGACACCTTTCTCGACGTGGGGCTCAACGAGGAGATCGCCGCCGGGGTGGCCGCGGCCACCGGCAACGAGTGGTTCGCATGGGACAATTACCGCCGGTTTCTGCAATGTTACGGCATGAGCTTCGGGCTGACCCGGGACGATTTCGACGCCATCATGGCCGATTTCAAGCGCCGGCTGGGCGTTGCCTACAAGCGGGGCATGTCCGGCACCCAGATGAAACAGATGGCCCTCACCTACAAGCAGCGCATCCAGGAGGAGGGGATTGACGTGGTGGAGGATCCCTTCGATCAGCTGACCTTGATCATCAAAAAGGTGCTGGATTCCTGGGAGACGCCCAAGGCCAAGACCTACCGCCAGATCATGGGCATTTCCGATGATTGGGGCACCGCGGTGACGGTTCAGAGCATGGTGTTCGGCAACCTGTCCCAGAAGTCCGGCACAGGCGTCGTGTTCACGCACAATCCGCGATGGTCCGGTGAGACCCTGAAGCTGTGGGGGGATTTCACGCTGGGCAACCAAGGCGAGGACGTGGTGTCCGGGCTGGTCAAGACCCTGCCCATTTCCATCATGCAGCAGACCTTCGAAATGCGGGAAACCGACATCACGCTGGAAAGCCATTTCCCGGAAATCTACGGTGCGCTGAAGGCATTGGCAACGGAGCTGATTTACAAACGGGGGTGGAGCCCCCAGGAGATTGAGTTCACCTTCGAGGGCCCGAACGCCAAAGATCTGTTCGTGCTCCAGTCCCGGGACATGGCCATCCGTGAACGCAAAAAAGCGATGACTTTCGCCCCCGAGGAAGGCAACGGTGAAAAACTTCTGGGGCACGGCGTCGGCGTCAGCGGCGGGGCCATGGCGGGCCGGGCTGTGTTTTCACTGGACGAGATCGATCGTTGGCGGCGCCTGGAGCCGGACACCTCGTTGATCCTGGTGCGGGGGGACACGGTTCCCGATGACATCCGGGAAATATTCGCCGCCGACGGTCTGCTGACGGCCAGGGGCGGCATGACCTCCCATGCGGCTGTGGTGGCCCACCGGATCGGCAAGACCTGTGTGGTGGGCTGCGAGAACATGGTGTGTAACGAGGCGGATCGGACTTTTTTGTTCAACCAGACATTGATCGGCTCCGGAGATTTTATCAGTATTGACGGCCGCGCCGGTTCCGTTTATGCCGGGAAGCTCCGGGTCAGTGCATCTTAAAACGGTCGGGAAGAAACCCGGCCGACTATTTCAACGCTCCGCGCCGGCGGGCGGCGCTGTTCGGCCGGGGCGTTTTGCGTCTACAACGTTTCATTTTCAACCGGTAACAAACGCGCGGATAACTTCCCGTTTGCGGGAATAAGGAGGATCTTATGGACACAGCAGCTGGAGACATATCGAGACGCACATTGGGCATCAACGGGTTGGGGCGTATCGGAAAATTGACATTGTGGCACCAGGTGGGCCGGGGGTATTTTTCCGATATTGTCGTGAACCTGGGAAGGGATGTGGGGATGGGACTTGAGGACATCGCCCATTACCTGGAGCGCGATTCCTCCTATGGGCGCATAGAGCGTTTTTTGCATGGGTTCAAGGGCGGGCCTGTTATTGAAAACCTGAACGCATCGCAAGGCACCATGACCGTCAACGGCGTGCGGGTTCGGTTTTTGCGTTCCGAGCGCAACCCCGCCGGGCTTGACTGGAAAACCCACAAGGCCCGGCTTGTGGTGGACACCACCGGCAAATTCCTCGATCCCACCGCTGACGCCGGCGCGCCAAAGGGCGCGTTGCGGGGCCACCTGACGGCGGGCGCGGAGAAGGTCATTGCTTCGGCGCCGTTCAAGATCAAGGGCGAGAAGACGCTGCTGCCCCCGGACGTTGTGACCACGGTGATGGGCATCAATGACAACGATTACGATCCCCGCCGCCACAAGGTGATTTCCAACGCCTCGTGCACCACGACGTGCCTGGCCCACATGATCAAGCCGCTTCTCAACCATTACGGCGCCAAACGGATCCTGTCCGCGTCCATGGCCACCGTGCATGCCGCCACCGGCTCCCAGCAGGTGCTGGACCGCCTGCCGGGGCAGGGGAAGGCCGACCTGAGAAAAAACCGCAGCATCATGAACAACATCATCCTGACCACCACCGGGGCCGCCAAGGCGTTGGAACTGGTCATTCCGGAGATGAAGGAAATCGGCTTTATCGCCGAGTCGGTGCGGGTGCCGCTGACCACCGGCTCCCTGATTATCCTGGTGGTGAATTTTCAGGAAGAAATCAACGGAGAGCCTATCCGGAAGGAGGCGCTCAACGAGGTTTACCGGCGGGCCGAGGCGGATGACCCCAAGGGATATCTGCACTATTCCCGTAAACAGAACGTCTCCGGTGACATCGTGGGCACCCCACGGGCCGCGGCCATCATCGAGGGCCATGAAACCCACACCCGGACCACCGAACTGACGGTCGACCTGGGGCAGGTGACGGGGCTTGATGAAAAGGCGCGGGGGGTTCTCAAGGACATGACCATCCGGGTGCCCATGACCCAGGCGGTCATCTACGGCTGGTACGACAATGAAATGGGCAGCTACGTCAACATGCTCGGTGATCGGACCGTATCGATCGCGGAGCATATGATATAGGGGCCACCGTCACGGACGCGGCCGGCGGACGAAAACAAGGCGGGCGCTTTTTCCCTTGCGGTCCGAAAGACCGCAAGGGGGAACGCTGTTGTGGGGGCATGCGACCGGGGCGCGGCGGTTGACCCGGTATCTTCGGCGCGCAAAGATGGAGGCCCCGCAATGCATCTGCGGCATATCAAAACTGCCTGGGGCTACCTTTCTTGCGGAACCTGATCGTGGTCTGATTCCGGTCGGGAGTTATGCATAGATGACCGCGAGTATTTTCGCTTTGTTGTCATCGGCGGTTTTCACCTGATGTGGTGTGGTGGATTCGTAGTAGATGCTGTCGCCCGCCACGAGAATATACCGCTCGTTTCCGTGCAACACCTCCAATGTCCCCTCCAGCACGTAAATAAATTCCTCCCCTTCATGAAATGAAAAGGTGCATTCTTCCGGGACCGAGGGGTGCACGTCGATGATGAAGGGCTCCATGTGCCGGCCCTCCTTGTTTTTGGCCAAAGGATGGAAGTCAAGGGTGCTGGAGCAATAGGGGCCCAGGCCCGAAAAACCGAGTTCCGTTTCCGGCAGTTCGCTCTGCCGTGCGACAACGGCTTCGGTGACGGGGGCGTCGTCCATCAGGTTGCTTAACTGCACGCCCAGGCCCCTGGCGATTTTCAGCAGCGGCGCGATGGAGGGGACGATTTGGCCGGATTCAAGTTCGACGATGAATTTCTGATGGGTTTTGCTTTTTTCGGCCAGCTGTTCGACGGAGAGTTTGTGCGTTTCCCGCAGTTGCTTTATTTTCTTCCCGACGTTGTGCTTCTTTTCCATGAGAGTTCTCCCCCCGGGGTATGCCCGCTCCGCGCCGTGGCCGATGACCAAAGCCGCCGCCCTTTTCGGTTGATACGGTGGGACGATGTTTTGAAATACGAAGTAACTTCCACCCAATTTTATGTCCAAAGGGCGTGTGGTTGTCAAGGAATAACATCGGGAACAACCCCGGGACGGTCATTGCAGTAGTTCCGCCTGCACGGCACGACCCAGGACGACGAATTCATCCGTGGACAGGGTTTCGGCGCGGCGGGTGGGCAGGATGCCCGCGTTTTCCAAGGCGCGGGATGCCTGGGCCGCCGTCAGGGGCAGCTCGCCGGTGGAAAGGGCGTTTTTCAGGGTTTTTCTGCGTTTGGAAAAGGCCGCCTTGATCACGGCGAACAGGACGGCATCGCCGGGCGCGTCTTGGCGGGGCGGGATGGAGAAATCGATTTCAATCACTTCCGAGTCGATGCCCGGCTTTGGGTAGAACAGGTGCGCCTCCAGCGTGGCCACCGGGGAAACCGCGGCGCAGTACTGCAGCATCACCGAGATTCGGCCGTACGCCTTGTTCCCCGGTTCGGCGCGCAGCCTTTCGGCGAGCTCTTTCTGGAACATGAGGACGCACCGGGCCACGTGCCGCCTGTGGGCGATGAGTTGCACCAGGATCTGGGAGGAAATATTGTAGGGCAGGTTGCCGAAAACATGCAAGCGGGTGTTTTCCGCCTTGGCGACGGCGGAAATATCCACCGATAGGATATCGCCCGCGATCAGATGAACATTGTCGATGCCGTGAAGCGCCAGTTCGGTGTTGAGCAGCGCGTGGAGGCGCTGATCCTTCTCCACCGCAATCACCTTCCGGGCGGCCTGGGCCAGGGGAATGGTCAAGGCGCCCAATCCTGCACCGATTTCGAGGACCACGTGGTCTTCGGAGACGTTTGCACGCGAGACGATCATGCGCGGGGTGGACGGGTCGCAGAGGAAATTCTGCCCGAATTGCTTTTTGGGCGGCGTCTGCCACGCTTTTAACAGTGTTCTTGGTGCGGTCATTGCGATAGTTTTTCCGGCGCCCAACGGGCGGGTCAGGACCGCTGCGGCGCCCGGTGCCGCCGGCGGCCGGAGACAATCCGGTGGGTGATAAGGTACCCGGGGACGCCCAGAAAAATGCCGATGACGATGCCGCCGGCAAGCATGGACAGGGTGATGTCAAGCCCCATGTGAACGATATCCAAAAAGGCGAGGGACTGCAAGTGCGCCGGCGCATTGCCGCCGAGGAAAAAGTCCCCGACCTTATAGCTGCCGAAATACATGGCGGGCATGGTGACGGGGTTGCTGAACCAGACGCCCAAGGCCGCAGCCATGCGGCTGGCCCGGAACACCACGGCCAGGAAGACGGCGATGGCGGTGTGAAACGGAAACAGGGGGGTTGCGCTCACGAACAGGCCCAGCGCCATCCCCCGGGCGATGAAATGCGGGTCGTCGTCGCCCATGGCGCTGCATTTTTCAAAAACCCATCGACTGCATCTCTTTACCGGGGGAAGCAACGCCATTAACCAAGCCTTATTTGAATTCAACACAAAAGCGATCCTGTCTACCACGGCCGGGCGCCGGTTTCAACAAGGAAGTCGGCCCGGCATGATTTCTTGACTTTGCACATGGCCTCTAGTAGCTTTTAAGGAAGATGAGAAATCGTGACGCATTCGCTTGGGAGGTGTCTATGAACAGACGCAAGGGAAAACCGGTGAGTTTCGATGCCATGGTCAAGTTTTTCATGCAGCAGTACGGCATCCCCACCAAAAAGGATCTGGACCGTCTTGTGGAGCGCATGGATAACCTCGAGAAAACCATTCGGGAGGCCCTGTCCTATGGCCGGTCCGCCCGGTCGCAGAAAACCCTCCGAAAAGGTGACAAGGCGGACATGACGGCTTCGGATCTGGTCCTTGCCGTCATATCCGGCGCCGAAGCGCCTGTGGGCATCCCAGATATCAAGGAGAAAACGGGTTTCGGCGACAAGAAAATACGCAACATCATTTTTCGTCTGCACAAAACCGGTGCCATTGTCCGCAAGAATCGCGGACGGTACCAGTCCGTCTGATAAGCGAGAACCGCCACGGTGTCGCGCATGGCCGGTGCCGCCCGGCCGCCGGCCGGCAAGGGACACAACCGGCCGTGTTGTCTGCGTCGGGCCCATCGGGCAGCGGCAACGGTGGCGGGATGGTTTCTCACCCTCCCTGCCTGCGTTTACGGCGGCGCTGCGCCGCCATAGGCGTATCTTTCGTTGCATGACCCCCGAAAACAAGGAATGAATAACAATGACCGATTGGAAAGACCCTTTCAACCCCGGCCTTCGGGTCGGCGACGTGCATTCGGGATTCGAGGTGCTGCAAACGGCGCCATTGCAGGAAATTGCGGCGACTTACTATGCGCTCCGGCATCTTCGTACCGGAGCGCGGTATGCGCACATCAGTCGAGACGACGCGGAAAACGCTTTTTCCGTGGCGTTGAAAACGGTGCCCCGGGATTCCACGGGTGTGGCCCACATCCTGGAGCACACCGTTCTTTGCGGTTCCCGGAAATACCCGGTGCGCGATCCGTTTTTCTCCATGCTCAAGCGCAGCCTCAATTCCTTCATGAACGCCTTCACCGCCTCGGACTGGACCATGTACCCCTTTGCCACGCCGAACCGGAAGGATTTTTACAACCTGATGTCGGTTTACCTGGATGCGGTTTTTTTTCCCCGTCTCGACCTGCTGTCCTTCCGACAGGAGGGGCATCGGCTGGAGGTCGTGCCGTCCGGGCCGGATGGCGGAGACTGGACCCTGGCTTACAAGGGGGTGGTGTACAACGAGATGAAGGGCGCCATGAGTTCGCCGGACCAGGTCTGCCAGCGCTCCCTGCTCAACGCCATGTACCCCGATACCACCTATCGCCACAATTCGGGTGGGGATCCGGCGGTGATTCCCACATTGACCCACGCGGATCTCGTGGCCTTTCACCGGCGGCATTATCACCCCAGCAACGCCTTTTTCTACACGTACGGGAACCTGCCCCTGGCCGCGCATTTGGAGGTGATGGACGGCAGCGTTTTGGCGCAATTCGACTGCATTGATCCGGATACCGACGTGCCATGCCAGCCGCGCTGGGACCGGCCCCGCGTTGCGGAATATTTCTATCCCCTGGACAAGGATGCGGCGCCCGGAAACAAGAGCCAGGCCTGCGTGGCATGGTTGACGGCGGATATTCGCAGTGCCGATGACGTGCTGGTGCTTACCTTGCTCGAAGAGATCCTGCTGGGAAACGCGGCTTCGCCTTTGCGCAAGGCGCTGATGGAATCCGGGCTGGGTACGGCCCTTTGCGACGCCACCGGGTTTGATGCCGATAACCGGGATACCCTGTTCGCCTGCGGACTCAAGGATGTCGCCCGGGATGCGGCGCCCCGGGTGGAGGCGATTGTCTTGTCGGTACTCGATGGATTGGCCGGTGACGGCATTGATCCGGAACTGGTGGCCGCGGCCGTCCACCAGATCGAGTTCCACCGCAAGGAGGTGACCAACAGCCCGTATCCATATTGTCTCAAATTGCTGTTGGCCTTTTCCGGTGCATGGTTCCACGGGGGAGATCCCGTGCGCGTGCTGGATTTCGACCAGAGCATGCGCCGCATCCGGGAGCGGATCGCTGCCGGTCCGTTTCTGGAAGAGAAAATCCGGTCCCTCTTCCTGGACAATCCCCACCGGATGCTGTTTTCCCTGCATCCGGATCAGGCCATGGCGGAACAGGAGACCGAGCGGGTGCGGGCCGCCCTGGAAGCCGTAAAGGCCGGTTTGACAAAGCAGGAGGTGGACGCCATTCGCGAAGAGTCCGCAGCCCTGGCCGCGCTGCAGGACGCCGGGGAAAACCTTTCCGTGCTGCCCACCCTGGTGCGTGCCGATATCCCACCATCGGTCCGGAAGGTGCCAGAAGCCGCCGATCGGAGAACGGAAAATAGCCGCTGCTATCCCGCCGCCACGGCCGGTATTGTTTATGCGTCCACCGTGTTCGGCCTGGGCGGACTTCCCGAACACCTGGTGCCGCTGGTGCCGTTCTTTTGTTACGCCGCCACCCGGGTGGGGACGGCCCGGCACAGCTACGAGGAGATGGCCCGCCGGATCGACACCCATACCGGGGGCGTGGGGTTCGCCGCCCGGGTGCGCACCCATGCGGACGCCGCAGGGCGTTGCAGCGCCTATCTACAGATGGACGCCAAATGTTTGGTGCGCAAGCAGGTCCAGATGATGGGCATTCTTGCGGAGCTGGTCGGGTGTTTTGATTTTTCCAACCGGGAACGGTTGCGGCAATTGTTGCTGGAATACCGCGCGGGGCTCGACGCCATGGTGGTGCATAACGGCCACCGGCTTGCCATGAGCCTGGCGTCCCGGCGGTTTCTGCCCCAGGGGGCCCTCAGCGAGGCGTGGTACGGCGTCCTTCAGCTGCGATATGTGAAAGACAATACCGAAGATTTGTCTCCGGAGGTCCTGTCCGCCATCGGTGACGCGTTGACGGACATCGCCCGCTTTATTTTCGTGCAGGGGAACATCCGTTCGGCGTATGTGGGGGAGGCCCAAGCGTTGGACCAGGCGGCTTCGGCCGACGCCGCCTTGCGCGAAGCTTTGCTCCCGAATGCGGCACCCACTGCCGGTGATGCACGGTTTGAAGCCCCCGCCTTTTCCACACCCGCCGATGCCCAAACGCCTGTTCGTGAAGGGTGGCACACCGGCACCGCGGTGTCTTTCGTGGCACAATGCCTTCCCACCGTTCGCATGGATCATCCCGATGCACCGGTGTTGGCCGTGATGTCCAAGATGCTTCGCTCCCTGTACCTGCACCGGGAGATTCGGGAAAAGGGCGGCGCCTACGGCGGTTTCAGCCTCTACTCTCCGGAAACCGGCATCTTTTCCTTTGCCTCTTACCGCGACCCCCGTATCCTGGGGACCCTGGGTGCTTTTGAAAAGGCGCCGTCCTTATTGATGGCCGGCGATTTTTCCGACCGGGACATCAACGAGGCCCTGCTCCAGGTATGCGCCGAGATCGACAAGCCGGACCCACCGGGCACGGCGGCCCGCAAGGCTTTTTCACGGGCGCTGGTGGGGCTGACCGATGATGTGCGCCAGCGCTACAAGGCGGCTCTGCTGGCAACGACCAGGGAACAGGTGGTTGCGGTAACCGAGCGGTATTTTGCGCCGGGACGGATGCAGCCGGCCGTGGCCGTGATTTCCGGAAGGGAGCGGCTCGAGGCGGTCAATCAACGGTTAAAGGACGCGCCGCTGACCCTCAAGGCCATCTGATTCCGGGGCCGCGGAAATATTGTCTCCGCGGCCCCGGGTTTGCAAACGGTCGGATTCTTCGCGCTTATTCTTTCAGAAGGGTTTCCAGGGCGTGCAGTTTTTCTTCCGGCACGCGTCCCCTGGCCCGGGCAAGACCCACGGCGTGGCGGCCCAGGGTTTTGTAAGGCGCTGTCAGTGCCGGCAGTTTTTCCGCCATGGCGCTGAGATGATCCTTTACCGTGGCCGCATCCCCCCTGGAAATGGGGCCGGTGAGGGCGGCCGGGGGGGCGGACTTCTCCAGATTGCTGAGGGTGCCGTGGATGAGGGGGTAGAGAATTTGGACGGCGGCGTCCTTTTCGATCCCGGCGGATGCCATGAGCTGCAGCGCGATGTCCAGGAGCACCACAAGGTAGTTGGATGAAACCACGGCCGCGGCGTGGTAGAGGGACTTCGCCTCGGTCCTGATGGCGATGACATGCGCCCCCAGGTCCGTTGCGATGCGCCGGGCGGAGGTCACCGCCTCCGCGTCCCCCTCGACGGCGGCGATGATGCCCCGGAAGGGGCTTTCCCCTGTCGGGTCACCTGCGAAACTTTGGAGCGGGTGCAGGGAGCCGATGAAGCACCCCGCCGTCCCGGCGGACGCAAGCAGGGTCGAGGGAAGCGATCCGCTGCAATGAAGCACCACGGCACCTGATTTGAATCCGCCATGCGCTGCGATTTTCCGGCAGGCATCTTCTATGGCGCTGTCCGGCGTGGTGATGAAGACCACGTCTGCGGAAACGGTCATCTCCCATGGGCGGGCACTAAAGGTTTCAACGCCGATCAACTCCGCCGCACGCCGGATCGATTCCAAGCGCTTGCCGGCCACGCCTGACAGGGGATAGCCCGCTTGTTTCAGAAACCGGCCGAGGCTGGTTCCCACCTTTCCGCAGCCCACGATGGCGATGGATGGTTTCATGGGAAAGACTTTCGAGGTTTAAGGGTTCGTGATTGGCCGACAACGCGAAACCTTTGGCCGGTTCGCTTCCGGGAAAGCAGCTTCGAGAATCTTTCGGATTCTTTCCCTTACGGTATCCAAAGTCTGCAATCAGGTCAACTGGTTCAGGGCGGATGCTCCTCCGGGAGGCTTCCGTAAGTTACTATTTGCTTATCAAAACAAGAGGTTCTCTCTATTTCGCTTGACGAAAAGCATGGCAGGCTATAAGTGGTTTAAAGACCTCAGAGAGGGAAGGACCCATTATGGGCGCCGACGATCCCGTTTACATCAATGCCGACGGACCGTGCCTTCATCGCGTCTGTTCAGAGTGCGGTGGACTTCAAGGGGCCGGCGACCGCAGCTGTTTGAAAAATGAATTTCCCTCTATGGCCAAAATCTTCGGAACTTCAGTTTTACCTTGCCCGCATCATAATGCAGCGTTTGTTTCCAGGATGAATCGCCTTTGTGCAATGGAATAAGAGACGGAGGATCGCTAATGGATTGGTTGCAGATGACGGCACCCTGTGGCTTGGACTGCTTCAATTGTGTTTTTTATTTGGCCCATGAAAACCAAGAAGCAATGAACAGCGTTAAGATAATGTCAGCAGAATATAACGTCCCGGTTGAAACGATGCTCTGCAATGGCTGCCGCAACCACAATGGGCTGATACCGCTACAGATGCATCTCTTTGGTGAAGCGCATCGATGTTCAGCCTATGAATGTGCTAAAAGCAAGGGATTGAAATTTTGTGGAAAATGTGACGCGTTTCCCTGTGATAACCTTCACCCTTATGCTGACAAGGCCGATATCCTGCCACATAATATCAAGGTGTTCAATCTGTGCCTGATTAACAAATTGGGATTGAAAAAATGGGCGGAATCCAAAGCCACGGAAGTGCGAAAAACCTATTTCAACAAGCCATGGACTTTATCATAGGTAGCCAGGTGAATATACAAACACCGATTGCTGTGATGCCATCTCTGAAGAAAACAAACGAACGGCACTGCTTGCCCTGATTGCGGTGGGCAGTTTGAGGATATGCATATTTTTGAACGCCACCCTTCAAGATCACGAGAACAAAGGATCATGATTTTTAAAAGAAGGAGATGAAATATCAGTCACCTCAACTGCGGGCCGGCAAAAGCCGCGCTGCGTCTTTTGCCAGCCGGATATGGACGTTTGGCAAAGGAGGGGTAAAATGACAGCACCTTGGTATAAAAACACAGCCATATGGAGTACGGTCATTGCTTTATGCGCCTTAATCCTTTCACAATTGCCCCCGATTAATAAATGGTTACCAAAACCGCACCTTACGATTTTGCACAGTGACCGCATCGGGATCAACAATGCGATAGGCTATATCGGCTTTAATCTGGTTGTTACACTTGAAAACCAAGGTAATACCGCCGTAAATATAAATCGGATAGAATTAAGATTAAAGACGCCTGGCGGGGTGTTCAAGACATTGCCCGCTGAAACATACACCCGATCACGTGACGGCGTCTCGTTGCCCATCACCGCAATTAAGCTGTCACCCGGTGCCATATGGAGCGAGTTTGTTTTCTTCAACAAAACGCCAAGTCCAAAAATCGATGAAATGTATAATCAAATCAAATTAGAAATCTCTCAAAGCATATTCGATGTAAAACAAAAAACACCGCGGGAACAATTTCAGTCCCATCAAGCCCTGGAGGCGGATGGCGCTCTTGTTGAAAAAGCCCTCGACTTCTTCGAAGAAAATTTCGACCTGGAAAAAGGGAAATATTTTGTAGAAATTGCAGCTTTTATTGAAAACAGGGAAAAACCGTTCATACAAAACTCCGAATTTACAATTTACGAATATCATGTTCAAACAATTCGAGCGCAGACCAAGGATTACAAATATGGAGCTGGTATTTATTTCCCGAGCAGCGAAACAAAACAAGCTTGGGTAAAAATAGAGCCCAAGAATGCAAATTGACCCGGTCAGCCAAAAACACCCCACCGTTTCGTTCTAAGGAGCGCGACATTGCCGATGGCTTGTAACGCCACATTCAGTGGGGGGCAAGGCCCACGATGTCGCCATCCTTCGGCAACCATGTTTTCCGGTAAACCGCCGGGGTGCATCCGAACTGTTTGTTGAAAATGCGATAGAAAAATCCGATGTTCTCGTAGCCCACATCGTTGGCAACCATGGTGACAGGGAGGTTTGTGGTTTTCAGCAGGACACACGCCTGGTTGATTTTCACCTGATGGACGATGTCGATGAAGCCCATGCCGGTCAGTTTTTTAAGTATCTTGCTCAGGTACGTGGGGTGGAATCGGAACTGATGCGCCACGGATTCAAGGGTCACTTCTTTAAAATTTTGTTGGATGTACAGCACGATATCGGACACCTTCATGTTTTTGAGAACCGGCAGATTCTTTCTGTTGATATCCTTTTCGAAAACCTTCAGCATTTCGGCGAACAGGATGACCATATAAGATTTGATCACTTCATGGAAACACCTTCCCTGGTCGAAGTATTCGCACAGGACCATCTTCATGAGTTGCTGGATTTTCGGGTTGTCGCCGGTGTGCAGAACGATGTGGTCATAATAGTTCTTGCTGTGGCAGACCGACTTTATGAAGAACCGTGAAAATACGTCGTTGTTGATGAGCCTGCCAAAAAGCGACGCATCGAAAAAACTGTTTCGGATAAGGCAGTTGATAATGATGTCGTTTCTGCCGCACAAGCCGCTGCGGTGATAAGTGTGGGGGTCCAGGATGCAGAGTTCCCCCTTCTGAAGGTATGTGGGTCTGCCGTCAATGTCATTCCGGAATTTTCCATCGTAGACATAGATCATTTCTATGAACGTGTGGCGGTGGCAGGGCAGCTCCGCGTATCGCGGTTGGACCGAAAAGGCGATATCCCGGCCGTGGGGCACAAACAAATCCTCACGCAGCGTCACGTTGTCGGCCTGGGTGAGGGCGTCGATAAGGTGGCCCTTGGTCAGGGGAGGGGCCTTGGGATTATTTTTGTCGACGATTTCCGCCAGCTCGCTTTCGGGTAGATTCCGTTGCAGCGCGCCGGGCGTCAGCAGGAGCCTTTCGAGCTCGCTGTGATTCCTTAGAAACCTGTCAAGTTCTGCCTCTTGCATGCCCCTCCCCCCGTTTTGCAGGTAAACATCAGCGGAAAGACAATTAACCACCATATCCGCATTTCATCATATGACTGTTTCTGTCTTTTTCCTATCCGATATTGTCACACCCGTTGGTTTTTCCGCCTCCTTGTCGGCCCATTGAAAGGTTTTGGGCTTCGATGTCAATAGTCTGATACGTGGGGTTTCCTGCCTGGACACAACCCATAGAGGGGAACGCCTCTATGCCCTTTTATATTTGGCTCCCCGTGTGCAACCCTCTTCATAACCCTTCTCTTTCTCCCGCAGTTAACTGAAAACCTTCAATATCAATGGGTTATCAAATATCAGGCCGCTCCTGGTGAAGCGGAAGCGGCGTTGAGTCACATTTCCGGTTTGCTGTGGCTTCACAGTTCATGTCACAGCTCGACATTATTCCACGCCAATGGTTTAATTCCGGTTGTTTATCAAGTTGACGATCAGCTTGACCATGGTCTCTTTATCCACAGGATTGCTTTCTGCGATCATCAGCGTGATGGCCACCAATGCGTTGTCGGCAATCCGCTTGAAGCCATCTTTGCGGTAAAGCGATTTGTTGCCGGCCAGAAAAGCGATGAACAGGGCTGCGGCGATACGTTTGTTACCGTCGCTGAAAGCGTGATTTTTGACCACAAAGTAAAGCAGGTTGGCGGCCTTCTCCTCAATGCTGGGATAGAGATCCTCACCGCCAAAAGTCTGATAGACCGCACCCAGCGCGCTTTTAAAGCCCTGATCCTTTTCCAGACCGAATAAGCCACCGAACTCCGTTCCCATGGCCTTGACGATTTCCATGGCCGCCTCATATGTCATTATAAATGGTGCCGGGCGCGATACCTCCTCGATGGTCAGCGTGCCGTGGTCAAATCGGTCTAGGGTCGTCAACGCATAGGCATAATCGGTGATGACTTGCAAAAGTCCTTTGGCTTCATCCAGACCGATGGCTTGGTGAGCCAACGTTTGTTCTAGAAGGTCAACAGTGCGCCGTAAATCAACCAGTTTTTGTTCCTGTTCCCGCAGCCGCTTTTCATTGAAGGTGAATCCCCTGATCAGGTGCTCCCGCAGCACATTGGTGGCCCAGATTCGAAATTGGGTGCCGCGCCTGGACTTGACCCGGTATCCAACCGATATGATAACATCAAGATTGTAAAAATTGACCTTACGGCGAACCCGCCGGCCACCTTCATTTTGAACTACCGAGGATTGCTCGGTGGTTCCCTTTCGGGGCAACTCGCCTTCTTTGTATATGTTACGGACGTGCAGGCCGATGGTGTCCGTATCCTTATCAAAGAGTTCGGCCATCTGACGTTGATTGAGCCAGACCGTTTCCTGTTCCAGGCGCACATCCAGCGCAGCCTTGCCGTCCGGCGACCGATATAGAATGATCTCGCCTTTATCGGAACTTGCTGTTTTATAGGTTTTTTTTGCCATTAATCCGTTCTCGGAATATAATTTTCTTAGACAACATTTACGCTGACCGATTCGCGACCCAATTCATTGGACATTATCCAATTGCCATACAGCGGATTTTTGCCATCGGGAGCATGAACCCTCAATCATCCGGTCCCCGGTGGGCGGTGGCGTCTTCGTCGATCCAGTCCTCTTCGGTGTAGGACATGCCTTTGCGCCCCGGCACCTTGCGTGTCGGTCCGGGCTTGTAAAGAGCACAGCTTTTCGGACCGTAACAGAAGGTTTCGAAACGGTACCGTTTCTTGGACGGATTCCAGTGGTCGATGATCATCTCCGCCGGCATTCGACAGCCCCAGATACAGGTCGTGCACTTGGTGTCATGAGTCCGGATGTCCAGACGCCGATGTCCACGGCTGCGATAGGTTTCCAGATCAGGTGGCACGCCATGGAACGGTGGGCCAGCCAGGAAATCACCTTCAGCATCATTTATTATTTTCAGACCGCTTGTCTTGTAGAATCCGGCCGTCTCAAGCTGCGGGTCAGGAACGGGAACCGCCTGACCACTTGCCTCCATACCTGCACGGAAACGGTGCTTCGCTTGTGCGGCCTTTCCAATGGCGATTATGAATTCGCCGGGTTCATCCGCGATTGTTCCGTCAACCCAAAGCACATATCCCAGGTAGCTGTGGCTCCGCTCGTCGAAAGACCGCATCAGCCGGATGCGGGGCTGAACGGACAGGATTTTTCCGAGCCATCCAATTTTATTCGTTCTCACGATCCTCCCAAGTTGTTTTTGCCTTCACCTCATCAATAAAAAACCGCACCCCCTGGTTGTCCGACGGGTTCAGCCAGAGCATCTTCTCAAATATGTGCTCCGCCTCGACAAAGCGTCCAAGCCGCCAGAGACACAATCCATAACCGTGCATGCAGCGCAGAAACGGACGGTTGTCGATAAGGCCCCACGCTAGCACGCCAGTAAAGCCATCACCCAAAGACAGCTTGCCGATGCGCAGGCCAACTTCGTAATACCGGATGGCATCCTTGGGATGGTGGTCAAAGACGAAATTGCCCAGATGCGAATGGGCATCGAGACAACGCAGGTCCGCCTGGCACAGCTGCATCAAAATCTTTTCCGCCTCTGCCCGCTCGCCGGCATCTTTGAGATCATTGGACCGGGTGATGGGGTCGTTGAAAGGATCGTCAGGGTCCTCGCCGGGCAGCACCTGCTCCATTTCGAACATGGGGCGGGGGCCGTGAGCCATGATCGGCTTGGCCCAATCCTCGATGGGTTCGTCTTCTTCTCCCCAATACTCCTCCTTGGGGTCCCACATGCCCATCTCTGCAAGCCCCAGAGGGACCAGACCTAAGGCCTGGACGTCGATTTGAGTCGACTGAATTTCGCCGGAAAGATACGGATGACCGCCGTAACGCCACTGCTTTCGGGGCGTCACCGTGACGATGGCGCCAGGCACCACCTCCCAAAGACGGCTTGCGCGCAGGGTAATGATCCGGTCGCTTCCCAGCAAACGGCACCGGGCGGCCCGCTCCATGACCGATAGGGCGACCAATTCAACGGGTTTGCTCAGGTCGATGTCGTCGTCTGTGGCTTTGTGCTGCCTGCGGCGTCTGGAGGTTTTTTGCACCTCGGCAGGGTAAGGATCGAGGTTGAGCCACCTGCGGTAAGCGGCGATGTAGCGCGCCCCTGTCGATGCCTGCGGCAACACGACCTCGGAGACCGCAATTACATATTCCGATCCGTCCTCGCGACGGCACTTTGCCGTCAGACCGCGCCGTTCATTGCCATCGTAGTCCACCGCGATCACCGAAACCGGCTCCCCGATGACGAAACCGTCGGCCGGCAGGGCAACGTCATCCTCAAAGGCTTGCCGAAAGGCCCATAGCTGTTCATCATCGCCGTATGCGTCGACGGTGATTTCCTCAATAAGCCTGCTCAAGTCTTCGAGTTCCTTACCCTCTTTGGGGCTTCGCGTGCTCATCTTTTATTGATCTTCCAGATGCCGGCCTTCTCCAAGCGTTGAATCAGCGCCTTACGCCGCAGGTGGTCGGCCATGAATTTTTTCAATTCTTGTTGAAATTTCTTTTTGGTCGCAAACAGGTCATAGGCTTCGGCGATGTCGACGAGTATACGGCAGGCCTCGTCATAGCCCCGCCCCGATCCGCGCTCGACGGGTTCTTTGACCGACGCCCAGGCCTTGGGAAAATCGCTGGACAGATTCTTCAGATACGCCTTGCGTTTCTCGCGGCGTTTTATCTCCCGTTGCTTTCGGTCTCGTTTTTGTTTTTCCATCCGGATTAGACGCGCCTTTTCGGCGTTCTGCCGCAGTTCTCCCACCGTACGCCGGGGTGCGTCGGTATCGCCCGTCTGTAAGCCGCGCCGCCATGAAGCAAACCGGTTCCTGATGGACCGTTCGGCCTGCTGCCCCTTGCCCTCCAGCAATTGTTTCAGGATTGAATTGACCTCTTCTCTTGGCAGGGCATCGATCCATTTTTCCATTTCCCGCCGTGAAACTTCCGTCTCCTGCGCAGCCGGGCTGCTCATGCCGGCGCCGGCCAGCAGGTCCGGGTCCACCTCCAGAAATTCGGCCAGGGCCTGCTGGGCCGCCGTCGGGTTTGCCAATCCGCTCACGCACAGCGGCTCCGTCTTATCGTCATCCATCATCTCTCCGGCCACGGCCGCCAGCCAACCGATGTACAAGCTGCGCAAATCCCCACGCAGCAGTTCATCCCGCACCGGGGCCAGCCGCGCCATCCAGCCGCGTCCGTCCTCCATGCCCAAGCGATCGTAGTTTTCCGACTCCTGCAAACGCCAGGTAATGATCCAATGGGCCTTGGTGGGCTTGATATCCAACAAGTACGGCACTGCCGCAGCTTTGGCGGTCTCTCGGTTCAAGGCCTCCATGGGCAGGCGCACCATGAAAATGGCCGTCATCCAGTTGGCCACATAGACATGGGCATCGAAATAGCGCTCCATCAACTTGTGGGGGTCGCCCTTGAAATCACCCCAATTGTATTCGTTGGTGAAGCTGACCGGCGTGATTGTGGCCCGCGTCGAGAGCGCCCGCAACTCTTCCATTTCATCCGCCGTTAGCGGCCGGTCCATGGCCAGAAACTCGTAGTATTGGTATTCGCTCATGGGTTCAGTTCAGCCTTTATCCGCCGGTATTGGTCCGGATATTTACGTTCGAGCCCCCAGACGGCCTTTTTGGGAAAATTGCGTCAGCTGTAAAGAAATCCTTTACAACTGAATTCCAGATAAAACATATATGCGTATTGGGGTCCTTTAAATACCTAATTTATCGGATATTTCCCCTGTTTCGTCATCTTTCATTGGATTGGACTTGTTTCAATCTGAACTTGTAAACCTATTTGCTTAATAGCGAAAAAATAGCGCAACGCTATTTCACAATTAGCTTCGCTATTCATTCGTCTTCCTCAGCCGGTAAACCGCACCCCGACCCCGCCCCATCGATTCAACAAGGTCAAGTCGACGAAGGTGTGCGAGGTCTTCCTGAATCATTCGATCCGAGGGCGGTGCCGATAGACGTTTTCGTATTTCTCGAAGAGGCGCAGGACCCAATTGTGCTAATATTTGAAGCAATTCCCGCTGACGCCCGGTCAGGTCATGGGCGACACGATGCGGCGCGATATAGCCACTGGGCAGGAAGCGTACCCAGACACTGCCGGCCTGTTCACCAAATTCCGGCTCCGGGTGTCCGGCCTTGACACATAATTCCACAATCTTTTGCGTTCCTCGCCCCCATCGCTCAATCATACCGCGCAAATAAAACACCTGTGCAATGATTGGATTGCGTGGCCTGGAAGCGTGATCGCGCTTCAAATCCTCGGGTTTCAGATTAAACGGTAGGGTTCCATCGCTCCAGATCTCAAGCCGGTCATCATAGATAGCCAGACTCACCGCACCACCGGCAATGGTATAATCCCTGTGGCAAAAGGCATTGACCAGGGCCTCACGCAGGGCTTCAAGCGGAAACAATGGTTCGTCTTCCCGCTCGAAAAGGCCGGGGACGATCCGCCCGGCTACTGGCAAATGGCGGCGCAGAAACAACATGGCTTCTTCAAGCAGGTAAAAGGCATTCCCTTCAATTTGTCTCTGATCAAGAAACTCGGATTTGTTCACGCCCCGAAAGCGGGCAAGGCGCAACTGGCATTGCGGATAATCCGGCATGAAGCGGGAACCAAACAAAACGACAGCAGCCTGATTGGGACGGCCGTCCCGAAACAAACTCAACCGTTCCAGAATATCCGGAATAGCGCTACCGGTTGACTCAGGCAAACGGCCGGCTGCAATGCCAAGGCGCACCGTGCGAAGAATTTCTTCAGAATCCATGTCGGCGATTTCACAGCCTTCGGCCGCTTGGTTTTCCCATCGGATGCGGCTGTGCGCTCTCTCATTGAGAAGGCGCTGATAGGTTGTCTGGGGCATGATCGAGGTCGTTGAACCAATCCGCTGGTATGCTCGCCCATCAAAGGCGTACGGACGAGACTCGGGATTGGGAATCGCTTCCAGTACCAGCGCCTCTTTGTTATCCATGACATTCACACGGGCCTGGACAATAGATGCTGGCGGTTCGAACTTCTGAAGCACTTCCGCCACTTCCCGGATCGTCTTATCGGAAACTGTCTGACCGAGGATGCGGCCTTCCGGCGTGACACCGACCAACACCCGGCCGCCGGTTCCGTTGAGCATGCCACAGAGGGTCTCGGCAGCCCGCCGCAACTGACCTGTGGATTTTTTAAATTCCACTGTCTCCGACTCGCCGACAGATACAATTTTTTTTAGCTCCCTGATATCCATTTCCAACTCATCATTATGGTCCTTATGTTCAAATTGGCGCTCCCGTATCACGCAGGATGGCAACTATTTCGGTTTTCACTTTATTCGGAATCTCAGCTGCTTGCGAAATAGGCACATACTTGAATGTTGTCAGATCAAAAGGCACTTTATCATTCCGGTTGCGTGGTTCGAAAAGGAAAATGAGGCGATTCAGTTATGGCGTCTGTTTGAAAGGCAGCCCTCCGTCCAAATGAAAGGTTTCATGCCGGCCAAATGAAACGTTTTGCGCTTCGATACCAACAACCTGAAATACCATTTTACTCCTAAACCCAATGGCTAACCCCGCAAATCCGGTTCATCCTTCGATCGGATGGCTTCAAAAATCTCCCTGGCTAAAATGGGAAAGGCGGCCCTCTGAAACTCCTGATCCGCCATGTAACGGGTGACGATCTTGTCGTTTTCGGCCATGCGGTCGATCATCAGGTCTTCGATCAATTTGCGGATTCCCAGCACGAACTTATCCAGTGGGTTGGCCATGGCCGTCTGAACGACCTGATCGTTTTTGCAGGCCTTTTCTTTGATCTGTTGAAAAAACAAGCGGTCTTCCTCGCTAAAGCTGGTGCCGAACCGCTCATTGAGAACCTGAATAATCTCCGACAACGGCGCCTTGTCATCCTTGGCCTTGCCTGTGCCAACATCCGTGGGGCTTTTCACATACTGGGCTTCGCCTTCCTTGACTTCGATCGCCCCAAAATAAACGCGCTCCATACGGTAGTACTGCAACGCCACGTTGTCGGTCAGCTTGATGGTCAGCGGGTCCCGGTCGATGGGCAGATGCGGCAGGAGAAACCTTCCATAACTGTACAGCATCTCCAGTTCCGGATCGGCATAGGGAATGATCTGGGATAAAAAGGCATACAGGCGAATGTACCCGCTCAATTTATCACGAAACGCCTGCCGCTTTTCATCCTCCTTGACAGCCTTGAAACGGTCCACGGCCGGTTGGAGATACCGTTGCATATGCGCATGGTCCGCGGCGTTTTGTCGCTCCATGGGCTTGTAGAACACCTGGGAAAAGGCCTCGACCTCACTCCAGTGGTAGATTTGCATCTGATTCAGCTCATGCTTGAGCGTTTCGAGTTTGGACGGGTCGGACACCTCGGCCAGCCCGGTCTTGTCGTAATAGGGTTTGAAGGCCCGGAAAATATCTTCGGCATGGTTGACGAAATCCAGCACAAAAGGCGCGTCTTTTCCCGGAATCATGCGGTTGAGCCGTGAAAGGGTCTGCACGGCCTGCACCCCGTCCAGGCGCTTGTCCACATACATCGTGTGCAGCAGGGGCTGGTCGAAACCGGTCTGGTATTTGTTGGCCACCAGCAGGATCTGATAATCGGGGGAGTTAAAGCGCTCGGGTAACTGGGCTTCGCTGATGGGCTTGCCGCTGACCACGTCGATGTTCATCCCCGGCTCGGTGTACTCCCCGCCGTATTCCGGATCTCTGACCGTCCCGCTGAAGGCCACCAGGGGGCGGACATCCTGATACCCGTTATCGGCGATATAACGCTCGAAGGCTTTCATGTAGCGAACCGCGTGCAGGCGCGAGGACGTCACCACCATGGCCTTGGCTCTGCCGCCGATGCGCTGCTTGACGCTGCGGCGGAAATGCTCCACCATCACCTCTGTTTTCTGCTCGATGTTATGGGGATGCAGGCTCATGAACTTGGCCAGGGCCCTGGAGGTCTTTTTCTTCGGCAGCGCCGGGTCCTCCTCGGCCGCCTTGAGCAGCCGATAGTAAACGCCGTAGGTGGTGTAATTGGTTAAAACATCGAGGACAAACCGCTCCTCGATGGCCTGGCGCATGCTGTAAATATGAAACGGCTCCGGCTTTCCCTCCGGCCCGGTGCGCCCGAACAGCTCAATGGTCTTTCCCTTGGGCGTGGCCGTGAAGGCGAAGAAGCTCAGGTTGGGTTGCCGTCCTCGGGAGAGCATCACCTGGTTCAGCCGGTCTTCCCAGTCCACCTCGCCCTCCTCGGTTTCGCCAGGGGCCGCGCCCAGGATGGATTTAAGTTCCCGGGCCGTCTCACCGGTCTGGCTGGAGTGGGCTTCGTCCACAATCACGGCATACCTGCGGGCCGAAATGGCATTCTCCCATTGCCGGGCCTGCTCCTTTTCCTCTGCCGTCGCCTCTTCCGCGCTGTCCGCCCCGGCCGCCGTGAGCAGCCCCCGCAGCACAAAGGGAAACTTCTGCAAGGTGGTGATGACGATCTGGGTGCCGTCGATCAGGGCCTCGGCCAGCTGCCTGGAATCCTGATCAATGGGCCTCACCACACCCTGTGCGTGTTCGATCTGGTAGATGGCATCCTGAAGCTGCCGGTCCAGCACACGCCGATCGGTGATCACGATCACGCAGTCAAAAACCTTTTGATCCTGGGCGTCATGCAGGCTGGCCAGCCGGTGGGAGAGCCAGGAGATGCTGTTTGTCTTGCCGCTGCCGGCCGAGTGCTGGATCAGATAGTTGTTGCCTGGGCCTTCCTGTCGCGCGGACGCAACGATCCGGCGCACGGCGTCTAGCTGATGGAAGCGGGGGAAAATCAGTTTTTCCCGGGTGATGCGCCGCATGTCGCCCCGGCCGTCATCGACCTTTTCATCCCTGGTTTCAATGAACATGAAATGGCCGAGAATATCCAGAAAGCTGTCCTGTCGCAGCACCTCTTCCCAGAAATATCCCGTGCGGTAGCCGGAGGCGTGTTGGGGGTTGCCCGCCCCGCACTGCACCTGGCCCGGATGACTGCCGCGGTTGAAGGGCAGAAAGTGCGTGGCCGCTTTTTGCAGCCGGGTGGTCATGTGAACCTCGTCCGGGTCCACGGCAAAATGCACCAGCGCCCGTGTCTTGAAGCCGAACAGCGGCGCGCGCGGGTCCCGATCCTCCCGGTATTGCTTCACCGCCCTTCGCCAGCTTTGTCCGGTACCGGGATTCTTCAGCTCGCAGGTGGCCACGGGCAAGCCGTTCAGGGAAAGCAGCATGTCCACGGTCTCGTGGCTGCCGGGGTGGCAAAGGGCCTGCCGATTTACAAACAGCCGGTTTTTGGCATACAGGGCCAGCACCTCTTCGTTGAGACCGTGGGCCGGTTTAAAATAGGCTATGCGGAAGATCCTGCCGTAAAACTTGAACCCGTGGCGCAACACGTGGAGCATGCCCTTGACGTTCAGCTCTTTGACCAGCGTGTTGAGCAGCAGGCCTTCCAATCCGCTGCCGTGCAGCGACCGCATCTGTTCCCATAGCTCGGCTTGGGTCTCCTGCAAAAAGGCGAAGATCCGCGCCGGGAAAAGGGCTCGCTCCGCATCCCACTCGGCGTTGGTGCCGGGCCGCCAGCCGCTTTGCTGCAGCAGAACTTCTTCCACATGGGTTTCAAAGGCTTTTTCGGATGTCTGTGCGGCCATGGGAATCTTTCCTTATCCTATATGGTGCCCTTGATCTCGAACACCCGGTACTTCAGCCATTTGGCAATGCCATCGAGGTCCGGAAACAGTTGCCGGTCAAAGACGCCGTATTGGTCCAGGCGCCGCCGGATATCGTCATGGGCCTTGTGCTTGATGATAATTTCCAAACAATCCTTCTCTTCCAGGACCTGCAAGGGCTGGTGGCAGGCCAGCAGCACCCCGTCCTGGGCCCGGATGCGCGGTGAAACATGCGGCGGGTCGTAGATGACATTCTCTCTGATCTCGAAAGGTGCAGGGATTGGGAGAGGCGTTTTAGCTGTTTCCTCCTCGTCAGGATCTGAATCGGTTATCCTGATTTCATCTTCGTGATCACAGGGTTCACCGTATTCTTCGGCATCTGTGTCATCAA
Organism: Desulfobacterales bacterium; assembly: GCA_963678885.2. Classification (GTDB taxonomy): domain Bacteria; phylum Desulfobacterota; class Desulfobacteria; order Desulfobacterales; family JAFDDL01. Next base: position 67,750 of record CAXXFG010000006.1, read on the forward strand.
TGCCAAAATCCGCATAGCCCGCGTCGTCTTTGGCCGCTTCCGTAAGGGTGTCGCCAACCGGTTTGATTGCCGGTTGCTGGTTGCGCTTGAAGTCCGAATAGTGCGGGGGATCGCTGATCAGCACGTAGACGGCGCTGTTGAGAGGCTTGCCGCCATCATCGATTTTCGTTTGACGCACGGCAAAATAGAGCGCCACCAGGGGATTGGTGGTCCAGTCCATGAATCGCGTGGGCAGGCCGTGGTGCTGGGCAATGGCCAGCGCCTCCCATTCGCTGCGGGGAAGGTGCTGCACATAGGTGACCAAATGGTTGCTGAACACCTCCAGCACTTCCCGCTCAAGCTGGTCACGCCTATAAAAAGAAAGATCCTTCAGGTGTTCATAGCGCCCGATGGACGGCCGCAGGGTGTAGCCGGTCGCCGCTGTTTTGCTCTGTCCCCGGAAGTATTTCCGTCCTTCGGGCAACTCATCCCGAACGGTTTTCAGATATTCTTCGAAGCTTTCAATTTCAAATGGAGTGGTCATGCCTGAATCTCTCTTACGTCGATTTTGCCAGTAACCGCAGCGGTGATCAGGGCGGTTCGGTATTCTTGCAACCGCTCAATCGCAGATTCAGTTTTTTTTACTAGTTTATCGATTTTATCGGTTTCTATTTCTATGTAGGCCGAGATTGCAGTTTGCTCAAAGATTGGGGGAACGGTGACTCTACAATCCAAAAGTTCTTTGTCTGAAATATTTGGTTGTGCACCCCCAAATGCTGTAAGCAAAATGTGCTCAATATAGAAACTTGAATTAAGCAAATACCATAAAAAACCAGAATCAAATGATCTGTTTGCACGAAAAATACAAACTCTTTGATTCAGTAAAGCCGGTTTATCTGATTCATAACGACCCGCCTTTCCGATCGTGGCCCCTGTCATCGCCATTACGATATCACCGCCATGAATCATGACTTTTTTATATATTTGACCAAACTCATCGGGTAGATGCTTGGCATTCGACAAATCGACATTGCCATCCTTTTTTATATCGCCGATTCTTACAAGTGGGATTCCATCATCAACAAAATCATCGCTACTAAAGGCATATCCAGTTATTACGGATGCAACATACTTCATGGGCTTTATATCCCAATGCTCAGGCACATCCCCCAGCCACTCCACCCCCGAGGGCTTGAGCTTGGGGTAAGTGTCGAGTCCAGCAGCCCGGGCCGTCTCGGGTGGCAGGCCGCGGGTGACGGTGCGCGAGATGAGGGCTGATCGCTTTTCCTTCAACTTTTCAATCAGCGTATGTTTTTTTGATAAAAGGGTGTCGATCTTTTTCGTCTCACTATCAAGGAAATCGGCAATTAATCTTTGTTCTGGATTTGGTGGGAACGGTACCGGGAAATTTTTGTTAAAATCTGGCGGGACCCTTTTTTGGCCCCCCGCTCCATACATTTCTGCTTCGCCATTACGGCGGTATGCAGAAGACATGGTTAAGTAAAACAAAAACCGCCTTACAAGCTGTTGCGAAACTCGCAAAACATGAAGTTCTGTAGTGCCAAAGGCTGCACCATTAACCATACCTTCAGCTATCGCCCCCTTATAATTTTCAAAGCATGGAGTTATTTTTGCAACAATAACATCTCCATCTTGAAATTCTGTGTAGCCAGAACCAACCTCTCCAACTTGGCGCGTATTTTCTAGATTTAGGCCGCCATGCTCTGCTATGGCCTCCATTGGGATAAAGGAAATTTCATCTTCTAAATCGAGCGCTCTTATGCGATCAGAACGAGGGTTGATTTTCATACAAAACCGGCCGCGTTTTATCACCCAATGCTCCGGCACATTTCCCAACCACTCCACCCCACTGTCCTGATATTTCGAATACGCCCTGTACTTCACGCCGCCACCTCCTTGAGCAGGGCCAGAATTTCGCCTTCCAGTACCTTGATGTCCGCTTCGATCTCATCCAAGGGCCGGGGCGGCTCGTAGCGGTAAAAGTGGCGGTTCAAGGGGATCTCGTAACCGACCTTAGTTTTGGCTTCATCGATCCAAGCGTCGGGCACATGAGGCAGGACCTCGCGCTGGAAATAGGCCTCGATGCTCTCCTTGAGGGGCACGTTTTCCGTGTCGCGCAGTTCCGGGTCGGATTCCGGTTTGCCGTGCTTGTCCCGGCAGATATCGGCGGTTTCATCCCGCTCGCCCAGGGCACTGAGCACGGCCTTGAGTTCAGCGGCGGACAGCCGCACGCCTAGCTTGCGGTCGATTTCCCGGAGATCGAGAAGAAATGCCTTGCGGTCCTTGTACAGTGTTTCGCCATGGGCCTGGGCAAAGTCCCGCAGCAGGCCGCGGATCTCTTCCTGGCGCTTCTTTCCGGCTTCGATTTCCCGCAGGCGCACGGCTTCGTTTTTCTTCTTGCTGTCGGCCAGATTTTTGAAAGCAGTTTCGTTTTCCAGCCGCTCGATGCGGCCAGCGCTGGCCTGAAAGTTGAGCCGCAGGGGCCGTTCCACCGTGATCTTGTGAAAGCCGAAGTCGGCATTGTCGAAGATCTTGCTGACCACCAGGGTCTTTTCCCCGCCGTTGACCATCAGGGTGCGGGTTTCGCCGTCCTGAAATTGTCCGAACACGCGGGTGACGTCACCGATCTGGTTCGGCTCGCCTTCGTCGGCATCACCGATCTTGTTGCGCTTGTTGCCCAGGCTTTTTCTCATTTTTACAAAGAATTGGCGGGCGTCGATGAGCTGGACCTTGCCCTTGCGTTCCGGCTCCTTGCGGTTGGTGAGCACCCAAATGTAGGTGAAGATGCCGGTGTTGTAAAAAAGCTGATCCGGTAGGGCCACCACAGCCTCCAGCCAGTCGTTTTCAATGATCCACTGGCGGATGTTGCTCTCCCCGCTGCCGGCATCGCCGGTAAACAGCGGCGAGCCGTTGAACACGATACCGATGCGGCTGCCGCCATCGCTTGGCGACCGCATCTTGGAGAGCATGTGCTGGAGAAAAAGCAGGGAGCCGTCGTTGATGCGCGGCAACCCGGCGCCGAAGCGACCCTCGTAGCCCAAGGTTTGATGCTCCTGCTGGATGTAGCGGGCCTGCTGTTTCCATTCCACGCCAAAGGGCGGGTTGGCCAGCATGTAGTCGAAGGTGATCTTTCGGCCCTGGGCGTCCCGGTCGAAACCGTCGCTGGTAAATGTGTCTCCGAGCCGGATGTTGTCCGCGTCCTCGCCCTTGATGAGCATATCGGACTTGCATACAGCCCATGCCTCATCGTTCCAGTCCTGGCCGAACAGCAGGGGATTGGCTTGTTCGTTCAAGGCGAGGATATAGTTTTCCGACACCGATAGCATGCCGCCTGTGCCGCAGGCCGGATCGTAGATGGTCTTGACCACGTGGCTGCGGCCCAGATCCTTTTCCGGCGACAGCAGCAGGTTGACCATCAGTTTGATGACCTCCCGGGGGGTGAAGTGCTCCCCGGCCTCCTCGTTGGATTGCTCCGCCCCGATCCGGATCAGCTCCTCGAACACATAGCCCATCTGCATGCTGTCCACCCGCTCCAGGGAGAGGTCGATCCGGGAAAAGGCCTTGATCACTTCATAGAGCAGGTTTTTCTCCGCCATGCGGGCGATCTGCTGGTCGAAGGCAAAGCGCTCCATGATCTCCCGCACGTTTTTGGAAAAACCGTTGATGTAGCTGTTCAGGTTCGGGGCGAGCTGGTTGGGGTCGTCGAGCAGCTTGGGCAGATCGAGCCTGGACAGATTATAAAACTGGCGGCCGGTGATTTTCTCCAGCAAGCTGCGCACCACGCTTTCGGGCTTGGCCTTGATCTGCGCGTGCTCCTTGAGCACTCGCTCTTTGGTGGGCGCCAGCAGGCAGTCGAAACGCCGCAATACCGTCAGCGGCAGGATCACCTTGCGGTACTCGTTGCGTTTATACGGGCCGCGCAGCAGGTTGCAGATGCTCCAGATGAAATTGGCGAGCTGTGAGTGGGTCTCCAGATTCATTCCCGTTCCTTTGTGATAGCGCCCATCCTGTTTAATAACTGCTCTTGATGAGTCGATTTGATTTGGCGTTTTACGGCAGTTCGAGCATCCCCTGTGCCGTCATTCTATCGCAGAAGGCATCCAACTGCGCCCGGGCCAGCTTGGAAGGCTTCGCCTGTCCGTTTTCCCAGCGATTGACGGTGGCATAACTCACCCCCAGTTCCCGGGCCAGGTCCTCCTGGCTGATTGAAAGCTGCCGACGAACCTCCTTGACCAATGCTGGGTAATCCGGCTGAATAAATTTCATCGATGCTTGGGCCTTCCGTTATCCAAATAGCCATTATTTACAATGAACCTTATTACGGATGTTATATCATCTGGAAAATTTTAAGCAAGCAAATAGTGGATGCTGCCAGCCGCTTGCAACCGGCCTGTTAAATAAGGAATTCTGAAAAACGGAGAATCGGAGAATTCCGCGTTCGTTTCTGGGTCCGAAAGCCAATTTCAGGTTCAATACTCGGCGCTGGACATGAAAAGGGGCTGCTTGGTGGAGAATGGAGAATAACGCCTTGGATGTAGGGCAAAGCGTAACCTTATGAAATTACTACCATAATAACAACGAAGCCCCGCATCATGGATGCGGGGCTCTATTCGTTAAGCAACCGGTTAGGAAATGGGTTGCATTCGTGGTTGGCTCCCCAGCGCGGACTTGAACCACGGACACGGTGGTTAACAGCCACCTGCTCTGCCGACTGAGCTACTGGGGAATAAAGAAAATCTTTTTGCTCACCGCCTGGTTGCCCATGCGATTTGAGAGCGTTTTTAATAAAGTCTCATGGGGAAGTCAAGGAAAAAATGGCGGAAACAGTGACGACAGGGCCGCCATGAATGCGATGGTGTAACTTCCCGCCGTCCACAGGATGATGGCGGCCAGCATCCATTTGATCAGGCGCGCGGAAACGTATTTCTGGCACCGGGCGCCCAGGTAGATGCCGGCCATTCCCCCCAGTCCGAACAGAAGGCCCAGCATCCAGTCCGGCGCCACCGAAAGGTTCGGATAAAACGGAGCGATGGCCTGGTAGAATGCGGTTCCCACAATCGATGTGACGAAAGTCCCCATCAGGGTGGCTCCGGCCACGGTATGCACGGGCAGCTTGAACACACCGATAAAGAACGGCACGAGGATGGCGCCGCCGCCGATGCCGTAAACGCCGCCCACCAGCCCCACCAGGAGGCTTACACCGATGGCGGCGGGAACGGAAATCGTGCAGGTTTGACCATCGAAGGAATAAACAAGGTGCCGTCGATTGAAGGCCAGCACCGTTACCGGGCGTTCCCTCCCCATGGGGGGCGCATCCGCGGCTTCCGGCGCGCGGGTGTACGGTTTCCGCGCCAGATCCCACACCAGCCGCAGGCCGATAAACAGAAGAACCGCCGCGGCGACCCCTTTGAAATGACGGGGGTCGGGTAGAAAGGAGACCCGGATCAGTGCTCCGGCCACCACCCCGGGCAGGGTGCCGGCGATCACCACCCAGGCAAGTGGCCACACCATTCTCCGCTCGTGGCAGTAGCGCCAAACCCCTGATGGAATGGCAACGATATTGAACAGTTGGTTGGTGGCGCTGACCGATGGCTGGGTGTAGCCCAGAAACGACATCTGGAAGGGCAGCAAAAGGAAGGCGCCTGAAACGCCCCCCATGGCGGTGAAAAACGAAATGCCGAAGGCCACCAGGGGCGGCATCCAGGGGGCGACCGTGATGTCCGCCGTTGGAAAATACATGCAGTCTCCCGGGAACAGGCAAAAACAAGGTGACGGACAACCGGGGGCCCGGCATCGCCGCTGGCCTTCAGCGCCTGCCGCAACGGGCGGATGGCGGCTAACGGGCCGGCGGCGGGGGACCCGGCAGGCCCCCTGTTCTTTCGGCACCCTGCGCCGTCAGGACGGTGCTTCGGTGCTTTTCCGGACCCGGAGGGACAGCTCGTCCAACTGCACGGGGGCCGCCGCCGACGGCGCACCGGTCAGCAGGCATGCCGCCTTCTGGGTCTTCGGGAAGGCGATGACATCCCGAATGGAAGGCTGACCGCACAGAATCATTACCAGCCGGTCGAACCCGAAGGCAAGTCCGCCGTGGGGCGGTGCCCCGGATTCCAAGGCGTCGAGCAGGAACCCGAACTTTTCCTGGGCGGCCTCGGGGGAAATGCCCAGGGCGGCCAGCACCCGGGCCTGCAATTCCCGCTGGTGGATACGAATGGAGCCGCCCCCCACCTCGGAACCGTTGAGCACCAGGTCGTAGGCACGGGATTTCACCGATAGGGGATCGGATTCCAGCTTGTCGTAATCCTCTTCCAAGGGCGCGGTGAACGGGTGATGCAGGGCCTGATAGCGCTTTTCCCCCTCGTCGTATTCCATCATGGGGAACCGGGTCACCCACAGAAAATCGAACCGGCCTTCGTCGATGAGCCCCATTTTTTTCCCCAGATGGTTTCTCAGGTGTCCCAGGGCCTCGTTGGTCACCTTGGGCTGGTCCGCCACGAAGAATACCAAATCCCCCGCAGCCATGTCGAGCCGCGCGGCAAGGGCCGCCTTTTCATCGTCGGTGAAAAACTTGGCGATGGGGCTCTGCCACTCGTTGTCCCGGACCTTGATCCAGGCAAGGCCCTTGGCCCGGTACACCGCCACGAAGGCCGTCAGGTCGTCGATGTCCTTGCGGGACATGTCGCTGCACCCCTTGGCGTTTAAGGCCTTTACAACGCCGCCTTTTTCCACCACCGATGCGAAGACCTTGAAACCGGACTTCTTGACGATATCCGATATGTCCCTCAGTTCCAGGCCGAAACGGGTGTCGGGTTTGTCGAGGCCGTAACGGTCCATGGCTTCGTCATAGGACATCCGGGGAAACGGGATGTCGACATCCCTGTCCAGGGCCGCCTTGAACACGGTTTTCATGAGGCCCTCGGCAATGCCCATCACCTCCTCTTCGCCCACGAAGGACATTTCCAGGTCGATCTGGGTGAACTCCGGCTGCCGGTCGGCCCGGAGGTCCTCGTCCCGGAAGCACCGCACGATCTGGTAATACCGCTCGAACCCGGACATCATCAGCAACTGCTTGAACAGCTGGGGCGATTGGGGCAGCGCGTAGAACTGGCCGGGGTTGACCCGGCTGGGCACCAGGTAGTCCCGGGCGCCTTCGGGGGTGCTCTTGGTCAGCACCGGGGTTTCGATATCCAGAAATCCGTTGTCGTTCAAGTATTGACGCACCACCGCACCCACCTTGTGCCGCAGCATCAGGCTGCGCTGGAGCTGGGGCCGGCGAAGATCCAGGTGCCGGTGCTTCAGCCGGATGGTTTCGGACACCTCCGCCCCGTCTTCAACGGGGAAGGGCGGTGTTTTGGCGTCGTTTAGAATCTTCAGGTCATGAACCAGCACCTCGATTTCGCCGGTGTTGAGCTTGGGGTTCACCATGCCGTCGGGCCGGGCCGAAACCGTTCCCCGCACGCCGAGCACATATTCACTGCGGATATCATGGGCCTTGGCATGTACCCGGGCACTGTGGTCCGGGTTGAACACCACCTGGGTGATGCCTTCCCGGTCCCTGAGATCCACGAAAATAACCCCGCCATGATCTCTGCGGCGCTGCACCCAGCCCATGAGCACCACTTCCCGGCCGATGTCGGCGGCGGTCAGTTGGCGGCAATGATGGGTTCGCCTCATATCACCAAGGATGTCTAACAAGGGAACACTCCTTTCCACGTTTCAATTTGATTCCGCGGCAGTTCGGCCGGGTTCGTCCGCTGCCTTGCCGCGCACCTGTTTGGCCACCCGGTCCACGATGCCTTCGATGGGCAGGGTTTGCTGGGTTTTTGTTTCCATGTCCCGCAGGACCACGGCCTGCTGCGCCAGCTCGGCATCGCCAACGATCATTACGTACCGAGCCCCGAGGCGGTCGGCCCGCTTCATCAGCCCCTTGAGGCTCTTTCCGGAAAGATCCATTTCGGTGCCGATACCCCGGGCGCCCAGCGCACTGCTCCAGGAGAAGGCCGCTTTCCGGCTTTCGTCTCCCAGGGCGGCCACGAACAGGTCCGGCGCCTGGCGCACCGGCGGCTGTGTCTGCATCATGATTTCCACCAGCCGGTCAAAACCGATGGCAAAACCGATGGCAGGCGTGTCCGGCCCTCCCAGGGCGGCGACAAGCCCGTCGTAACGGCCGCCGCCGGCCACGGCGCTCTGGGCACCGAGACTGCGAGTCTGCAGTTCGAAGGTGGTCCGGGTATAGTAGTCGAGGCCCCGCACCAGCTGCTTGTCGATTTCGTAGGAAACGCCGAGAAGGTCAAGGCTTTCCGTAACGGTCGTGAAATGATCCCGGCATGCGTCGCACAGATGGTCGAGAAGGGACGGCGCCCCGGCCACCGCCTCCCGGCATGTCGGTACCTTACAGTCCAGCACGCGAAGCGGATTCTGGGTCCGGCGCCGCTTGCAGTCGGCGCACAGGTTGTCCACGCCGGCGGCGGTGTGGTCGCACAAGGCGGCCTTGTAGCCCGGTCGGCAAACGGGGCAGCCCAGGGAATTGATGTGGGCCGTCACCGCGGTTACCCGGAGCCGGTCGAGCAACACGGCCAGCATGTGGATGATCTGGGCATCCATGAGGGGAGAGGCCACGCCGAACGCCTCGGCGTTGATCTGGTAGAACTGCCGGTAACGTCCCTTTTGCGGCCGCTCCCGGCGAAACATGGGGCCGATGGTGTAGACCTTCTGCACCGGATCGACGGCATAGCGTTTGTGCTGGATGTAGGCGCGTGCCACCGATGCCGTGGCCTCGGGCCGGAGGGTCAGCAGGTCTCCCTTTCGGTCCGGAAAGGTATACATCTCCTTTTCCACGATATCGGTGCCTTCTCCGATGCTTCGGGCGAACAGTTCGGTGCGTTCCATGACGGGGATCCGGATTTCCCGGAAGCCGAAGGCTTCGAAAAGCGCCGTGGCCGTCTGTTCCACCTGTTGCCAGACCGGTATCTCTTCCGGCAAAATATCCTTGAACCCTCTGATCAGCTGTATCATACCCGTAATATTCTCGGTAAAATATTAAAATTACTTGTTATCGATATATTCCAAAATGGATATTAGTACCCGATAGGAGCCGGATAGTCAACCGGGTTTTCGCTCCGGATCCCAGCATGGCGCCGGCGCAACGGGTGCACGCCCCGGCAACATTTGCCTTGACAACACCGGGGCACACGATAGTAAGCCATAAGATATGGATCTTTTACGCAAGGAGGCCGTTCCATGACCCGAAACATCACCGTCACCACGCTTCTGGAAATGAAGGCGGAAGGCGAAAAAATCATCAATGTCACCGCGTACGATTACCCCTTTGCCCGGTTGCTGGATGCATCGGGGGTGCACATCATCCTGGTGGGCGATTCCCTTGGCAACGTGGTGCAGGGGGAAAACAGCACCCTTCCCGTCACCATGGACCAGATGATCTATCACACCCGCATTGTCAGCCGGGGGGTTGATCGTGCCATGGTGGTGGGCGACATGCCGTTCATGAGCTACCAGGCCGGCGTTGGCGACGCGGTTGCCAATGCGGGCCGTTTTCTGAAAGAGGCGGGGGCCGCGGGGGTGAAACTCGAGGGGGGGGCATCGGTGGCCCCTCTGATCCGGGCCATTACCGAAGCCGGCATTCCGGTGCAGGCCCACATCGGGCTTACGCCCCAGTCCGTGCACCAGATGGGCGGGTACAAGGTCCAGCGGGACGCAGAACGCCTGCTGGCCGACGCACGGGCGGTTGCGGCGGCGGGTGCCTTCTCGGTGGTGCTGGAGGGCATTCCCGGCGACATCGCCGGCAGCATCACCCGCGAACTTCGCATCCCCACCATCGGCATCGGCGCCGGACCGGACTGCGACGGCCAGGTGCTGGTGCTCCATGACCTTCTGGGGATTTCCGAAAGGCGGGTACCCAAATTTGTCAAGAAATATGCCGACATCGCAACCATTAACCCGGCAGGCCGTTCAGCAGTACGGAAAAGAGGTACAGGACGGCACCTTCCCCGGGCCGGAGCATTGCTACTGAGTGTCCATCCGGTTTCTATATGGGCACCACTGAATCCTCTTCAGGAACCGGCGGCGGCGGCGCGGGCCAATGGCCGGTCGCGCTGCCGGCGCGCAACATAAACGGCCCTTTTCCGAACAACCGGCCAGCTGCCGGAAAAGGGCCGCATGAAGTCAAATTAAAACCAATTTGCGGTGAATACCGCCTGCTTCCGAATCCTCAGGGAAGACGGGCCGGCAATCCGCATGCATACTTTGTTCAGAAGCGCCCTGCAGATTTCCGTCTCCTGAAAACGAGACCGATACCGAACACGCCGGCGCAAAAGAGCAGATAGCGGATATCACCGGAAAAGACGCCTTTTTCGGATACTGTCTGAATAAAACAGGAGAAGTCGTCATCATCGTCATCAATAACGGCGCTTTTCCCATCACCCTTCACAACAATCAGATCGACCCCCTGGGCGACACCGTCTGGATCAAGGGGCGGATCTGGCTCGGAATGCACCCATTCCCCCTGAACGGAGACCGCGTCACCCGAGCGCGCTCCCACCGAGATGGTTTGGGAACTGACGCGTGTCATGTTGTTGTCGTTGTCGATACGATATTGCTCGATGGTCAGGTTTCCCCATCCCGCCGGAATATTTTGAATTTCCAGATTGTAGCCGTTTGTATCCGCGTAGGTATATGTCAAGCGGTCAAGATAATCGAATGTTCCGAGGGTGCCCATTCCGGGGATTGCAATTTCCACCCGGTTCCCTCCGGGGATCGGCCCCATATTTTCGGCGGAAATCTCGTAATTGGCCACCACCACGCGCAGCTCCATATTGGCTTCATTGCGCCCGGCCAAAACAGGGAACCCCTGGAGGTCCCCACCCGTCACCTGGAGCCGTTCGGAAGTTGCGTTCAGGGACGAGACCATGCCAAAAGCGTTGTTTTGTTTGGTGGCCGGCTCCCCGGTCCGCCAGTCCGGTATGCTCATATAGGTATAGGATTGATCGACCTCGGAATCCTGCATGTATACCAGGGACGCCACCTCGAAAGCGGGGCGTGCGGCCTCTCCGCCGATCAGCTGTGTGCCGTCAAGGGCCGGGCCCCATTCCGTAATCAGGATCTCCGCATCGTTGAAGCCAAAGCTGTCGAGCATTTCCCGGTAGCGTTGACCGATCCGGGTATTGTCATATGGATTCACGGATTGGTTGGCGTAATGGTGAAAGGAATAAAAATCGAGGGGCAGCGCGTTATCCCGTACAAAGGTCAAAAAAGATTCCTCAATGCCCCTTGTATCGTTCATGTTATTGCCGGATGGTCCTCCGATCTTTGCATTCGGTTCGGCTGATTTGATTGCAATCGCGACCTTTTTATAGAGTTCATAATACTGCTCCGGGGTTCCATTCCAGAAAGGTAAAAAGTCAGGCTCGTTCCAAATTTCCCAATAGACAATGCCGAAATAAAATCCGTCGGCCCACCCGTGATTGTAATGCAATACGACATGCCGCACCACTTCGGCATACTTATCAAAGTCCACCGGGATGTAGTTGTTGGCCAAGCCGCCATAATCACTGCGGCCCACATTCCAGAGGATTCTGGCGCCGTAATTATTGAGTCTTTGCACGATCGCGTCGGTGGGGCCGAAATTATAACTCGCCGGATCGTTTGGGTCTGCGGTCCAGTCGGGAAAAATCACCTCGGGACCGTTGCCGTCGATATCTCCCACGCCTTCTATCGTTTCATCAACCCTGCCGCAGATATCGTGGATGCGAATAGCGTCTACACCGATGGCCGTGTGTATTGTTTCATCCGGGCCCGGATCCCAGTGGGTACCCGCAAGAGAACGAATGGTTCCAATTTGGCTGGCGGCGTCGACAACCACCTCGCGTGGCCCGCCTGCGGCGAGAGCCGTGCCGATAAGGGCCGCAACGAGGCCGAAAGACAGGACCGAAATACAAAGACTTCTTACGCCAAACCACTTTTTCATCATGGAAACTCCTTTCCTTTCAGGTTGATGGACAGATAGTTCCTTTAGCGATTATTTGGTTGCCATGCGGTATCGGCTTGTGTTCATCTCCTTTAGATTGACATCGCCACCCGGGAACATTATCCCGATACCAGGGGATTATAGGACGATGCCAAATCAGGGCGTTTTCCTCCGTTTTTTGCGCTTTTTTGTGGGGGGATGACGGATATTATGCAACCCTATCCACATCAAAGATAAAATATCCGTTTTTGGGGTATTCAGGACCGTTTTTGGCCTGCCGGCCAACAGCGGCCGAAAGAAACCGCGAATATGGCGATATCCATCAGGAAAACAATGGAAACGGTCACATGACGAAATTTGGATGGGGTGATGATCGCCTAAAATATCAGGTTGGGTGCCGCAGGCTGCCAACCAAAACAAGGAGATCGATTCGGGCGCTTTTTTGAGAACAGATCCTCAAGAAACGGGGGGGGGGCAACTGTTGATGTAGGTTGTTCAATGGGAAAACAAACCGGGCGCGCCTATGGCGATACATCTCTGGAAACACGGATGGTGGCCATTCTATACCATGACCGAAAGCACGGTTTCTGGTCAAAATGTCAACAATTGAAACCGAAACCGCTTTTTGCGCACATGTTGGAGGAGAATCAATGCAGACACCGCATTGCCTGAGTACTGAAAAGGTGCTGGAAAACCATGAAACATCCTCACGGCAGGGGCTGTCGACCTCCGAGGCGACAAGGCGGCTGGGCGTACACGGGACCAACGAACTGATCGAGAAGGGGAAGAAAAAGGCCTGGCGGATACTGTTGGCCCAGTTGCAGGAGGTCATGATCCTGGTTCTGCTGATTGCCGTTGTCGTTTCGGCGGCGCTGCAGGAATACATCGATGCCGCTGTGATTTTCATCATTGTGGTGCTCAATACGCTTCTTGGATTTTGGCAGGAATTCAAAGCCGAAAACGCCATGGCGGCCCTCAAGAAAATGACGGTGGCCAATGTGCGGGTGCGGCGCGATGGCGCAGAGCGGCAGATATCGGCCAAGGACCTCGTGCCGGGAGACATCCTGCTCATCGAAGCCGGGAATATTGTGCCGGCGGATGCCCGGTTGATTGCAGCCGCCAATCTCAAAGTCCAGGAAGCGGCCCTGACCGGCGAATCCGAATCGGTGGACAAAGATACCGGCGCACTGCCGGACAGCGTTGCCCTGGCCGAGCGCAGGAACATGATCTACAGGGGCACGGTGGTGACTTACGGCCGCGGCGAGGCCGTGGTCACCGGCACCGGCATGCAGACCGAATTGGGCAAGATCGCCACCATGCTTCAGGACGTGGAAGACGAACAAACCCCGTTGCAACGGCGGTTGGCAAAACTCGGAAAATCTTTGGCCATGGCCGCCGGGGTGTTGATCCTCATCGTTGCCGCCATGATGCATCTGCAGGGCGAGGGTTTGAAGGAAATGTTCATGACCGCCATCAGCATGGCGGTGGCGGCTGTTCCCGAAGGCCTGCCGGCGGTGGTCACCATCGCCCTGGCCCTGGGCGCCCAGCAGATGTTGAAGAAGAATGCCTTGATCCGTCGGCTTCCGGCCGTGGAAACCCTGGGCGGGGTGACCGTGATCTGTTCGGACAAAACCGGCACCCTGACCCAGAATAAAATGACGGTGTCGGACGTGGTCCTTCCGGCGCGCCGCTATTCTTTTGATGAAGCGGTGGCCGAACACGGCGATGATGCCGATCTCGGCTTGCTGTTGCTGGCCGGGACCCTTTGCAACGACGCCGTCCTCGACGAAAAAACGCCAAACGGGGTTCTCGGTGATCCCACCGAAGGCGCGCTGGTGCTTGCGGCCGGGCAGGCGGGTCTTGTGCAACGCGATCTGCAAGCCATGCTGCCGCGTGTTCGTGAACTGCCCTTTGACTCCGAGCGTAAGCGCATGTCCACCGTTCACGCCCTGCCCGCGTCCTTCCTGGGAGCGATGTGGCACCCCCTTCTTGTCGCCGCCGGAGGCCATGGGCACGCTTCGCATCTGGTGTTGACCAAGGGGGCGGCCGACGGCCTGATCGCGGTGTGTGGCCAGATTCTGGTAAACGGCGTTGCCCAACCCCTCAGCGAAAGGAGAAAAGAGGAGATATTGGGCGAAAACTCCGCGCTGGCGAAAAAGGGGATGCGGGTGCTGGGTTTTGCCTATCGGTTGATGGCGGACGCGGCGTTAGACCAGCCGGCGCTCTACGAGCAGGACCTGGTTTTTCTGGGGATGGCCTGCATGCGCGACCCGGTGCGCCCCGAAGCGGTCGCGTCCATCCGACTGTGCAGGCAGGCGGGGATTCGTCCGATCATGATCACCGGCGATCATCCTTTGACGGCTGTCGCCATTGCCAAGGAGTTGGGGCTGACCACCTCCGATACGGTTCTGACGGGCCAGGATCTGGACACGATGCCCGGCGATGCGCTCAGCGGCCGAATCAAGGCGGTTTCCGTTTTCGCGCGCGTCTCGCCCAAGCATAAAATGATCATCATCGACGCGCTCCAGGCGCAGCACGAGATCGTCTCGATGACGGGCGACGGGGTCAATGACGCGCCGGCGCTGAAATCCGCCGATATTGGTGTGGCCATGGGGATCACGGGTACCGACGTCAGCAAGGAATCCTCCGACATGGTCCTCCTGGATGATCATTTCGCCACCATTGTCGCCGCGGTCAAGGAAGGGCGCCGCATTTACGATAATATCCGAAAATTCGTCCGGTACATCCTCACCGGAAATGCCGGAGAAATCGTTGTCATGCTCACCGGCCCGCTGATGGGGATGCCGTTGCCGCTGTTGCCGATCCAGATTTTGTGGATCAATCTGGTGACCGATGGCGTGCCGGCCGTTGCACTGGGGTTCGAAGCGGCCGAGCAAGACGTGATGAACCGACCGCCGTACAATCCGCGGGAAGGCATTTTCGCCCGGGGGCTGGGCTGGCAGATCCTTGTCATGGGCCTGGTCATCGGCTTGATCTCGGTGGGGACCGGGTACTGGTTTTGGGGAGGGGGCACAGGTTCGAACGCCTGGCAGACCATGGTGTTTACCATGTTGACATTCTGTCAAATGGCCTATGCGCTGTGTGTGCGCAAACAAAAGCAATCGCTGTTTTCGCAAAGCTTGCGCAGCAACCCGATGCTGTTGCTGGCCATCTGCGGCACATTGCTGTTGCAGATGATGCTGATTTATGTTCCGTTTTTTAACACCGTGTTCCGCACCGTGCCGCTTCGGCCGGCGGAACTGGGTGTCTGCCTTGCTGGCGCCCTGGTCGTCATACTGATTGCGGAAACGAAAAAAATATATCTGCGCGGCAAGCAGCAGTGAGGGGCGCTCCCCGCTGCTTATCGGACGGATGGCGGGGCCGGCCCCCGTCTGTCCAAGGGGCTTGCGAAGGTGGGCCACCCGGGGGGCCTTGGGACCGGGCCCATATCCGCAAGGGACGTTGAGGGGGCATCCCGCCCAATGGAGGCCCGGAGGGTGCAAACCGGTATCGTATCGGCGGCGGGATTCGTGGGGCTGCTCCAATGTGTTGCAAGAGCAAAGCGCGCTGGGGATTGGGATGTGCCGCGAAGGGTCGGAGGAGACGTCCCGGTGCAGGGCGATTGCTTTGAACATGCCCTGGAATGTGCTTGACGCACGGAAAAAAGTATAGTAGACGCAACACAAAAGCCGTCAGGTGCTCCTTGGAGCTTGATAGGGAACTCCGTGAGATTCGGAGACAGGCCCGCTGCTGTATTCGGGGACGAAATCCGCGAGATG
The DNA here is from genome assembly GCA_963678885.2 of Desulfobacterales bacterium. GTDB lineage: Bacteria > Desulfobacterota > Desulfobacteria > Desulfobacterales > JAFDDL01. Next base: position 83,509 of record CAXXFG010000006.1, read on the forward strand.
CCACTGCGTTGACACTGCGCGCGGGAAGGTGCGGAAAGTAGGACGAACCGTAAGTCAGAAGACCTGCCTGATGTGCTGAGCGAACGCTTCGTGGACGGAAGTGCCGGCTCGGATCTAATGGATAAAAAAGGGATATCCCGGATCGATTTTGTGTGAATCGGTTCGGGATTTTTTTTTGGCATTCATGGCGGCGCTCCAGGGTTCCGGGAAGTGACAACGCTCCAACCGTCAATACTTTCCTACGGCGAAAGGAGAATGAAGAGAATGTGCTGCCCGTGCTTGTCTGTTAGAAGAAGTATATTCTGCCTGGTCCTGTTTTTCATCCTGCTACTGCTCCCCCTGTTGGCCGCTGCCCGGCCCATCACTTTAGAGACGGTAACGGTGACGGCGGAGCGGTTTCCGATAAAGGAAAAGGACGCCGCCCGGTTCGTGACCGTGATCACCGGAGAAGAACTCGTGCAAAGCGGCGCCAACAACGTGGTGGACGCCCTCAAGCGCAAGGGCGGGTTTGCCTACAAAGCCTACGCGCCCCTGGGCATCAGCCATGGGGGCATGAACAGCGAACTGCCGGTCAGGGGCCTTGAAGGGGGCGAATTGGTGCTCATCAACGGCGTGCCGATTCAGAGCGCGGCCGGGCACGGCTATGACCTCAACACCATTCCCGTGGACCTGATCGCGCGGGTGGAGATCCTGAAGGGGGCCGCCTCGACCCTGTACGGGGCCGACGCCATGACGGGTGTGATCAACATCATCACCCGGCAGCCGGTCGAAGTGCAGGAAACGCGGGTATCCGTTGAAGTCGGTAACGAAGGGTATCACAATCACACGGTTTCGTATCTTTCACCGACCGTGAGTGCCTGCCTGAATTACCAGCACCTGGGGGATCAAACCGAGATATCCAGGAGCTTTTCGAAAAAGTACCGATACGACCTGGCGGAAACCGACAAATATGCACTCAGCCTGAACTGCCATCCTTTTGAAAAGGTGAACGTCGATTACCTGGGGTCTTTTTATGAGACCGGATTCGAAAAGGTATATGACGACCCGTCAAAGGCGTTCGAAGGAACAAGCCAGAAACACTATAAAAACTTTCTGGACCTTCGGTATGACGATGAGAATTTCAAGGCCAAGGTCTTCGGCATCTATGATGAAATGCAGCGGGAAGAATATACCGCGGAAGAACCGGACGACGAGAACAAGAACTACAATTTCGGTTTCGAAGGCGATTACCGTTTCGACTGGATGCGCCTGCAGTGGGTCGTCGGGGCCGACGGGGTGCACCGGGCCGCGGATTACAACAACCAGTACGGGTACCATTGCCGGAATGATTATGCCGTGTTCGCAGAGGTTAAAAAAGAGTTCATAGACCGCCTGGCAATCACGGTGGGCATACGGGAGCAGTTCATTGACGGGGAGTCCGGCGCCAAGGACTACGACCGGTTCCTGCCGAGTTTCGGGGCGCGCTGCCGGATCACGGAAGCCCTCAATATTTTCGCCAATGCCGGAAAGGCGTTTCGGGCACCCACGTTTAACAACCTTTACTACCAAAGTTCCTTTCTGGTGGGAAATCCCGACCTGGACCCCGAAGAGGGCTGGACTTACGAGGTGGGGGCCAAATGGGATACCGACCGGGTTCGCCTGCGGGTGGCCGCTTTCCACATGGCCTATGAGAACAAGATCGAAACCGACAGAACACGGGGATATCCGTTAAGTTATTACAACGCCGGCGATTACGCCACCACCGGCATGGAATGGGAACTGGACCTTTTTCCCTTCAGTGATGCAGCTTCCCGGTTGTCTGACGTTTCCTTCTATACTTCCGGTTACTGGTCGGATCCCACCGCCGACGACACCGACGGAAACAGCCACCAGGCCGGGCCGAGGAGCCAGATCCGGACGGGAATCTGCTGCACCAGCCAACCATTGACCCTCGATGTGAACTGCCTGAGTCTCTTGTCCAGGGAAAGGAATCTGGATGGATACGCGGTGCTGAATGTTTTTGGAAAAGTCCGCCTGGGCAAGGGGCATGCCACCCTTTCCATCGATAATCTCCTGAACGAAGAGGTTCAGGTATCCGGCGATCTCACGGCGTCCGGCAGCAACCGGTACGCCTATTACGAGCTCGGGCGGCTGGTGAAGATCGGGTATGCAATCGCGTTCTGATGGTTCGGGCGCGGTTTTTCCGGGGGCGCATTTCAACCCCCGTCACGTGCCCGGTATGCCCGTGGTTGAAAATGACGCCCGCCGTCAGTCGGATTCATCGGAAAGGTTTTGAAATCGGATAAAAAGAAAGGACATGACCATGGCAGGGTTCATGCCGAAAAGGGGTGTGTGGGTGCTGGTATGCATGGGGATTGTGGCGGCGCTGTCGGGCGTCTCCGCCCGAGCGGAGACGGGCGTCATCGGTTTTTTCGTGAACGCGTCCGATGCATATGTCTGCGATCTGGCGCTTCACCGGCTGGGGCCCTTCGAAGCGGAAGTGAAGATTTTCACAGAGGAAGAAATGGGAAACGATGCCATGCAGGCCTTTATTCGCCGCATGGACGTTGGCGTGGTGGATATCATGCCCCGGCAACCGGCCCAATGGGTGATGGATAATTTGTCCCAAATAAAGCCCGGTGCCCGCATCTTTGCGGTGCGCCGGTCCAGTCATACACAGGATTTTCTCGACGCCGGCTTTCTTCCGGATCCATCGGTACAGGCGTATTTTTCGTTTACCTCGGAGAAGAATATCGCCAACCTGATCCGTTTTCTCGCCCGGCGGGAACTGGGCGGCACCGAAGCGGCGCCGCCGCCCGACGTCCCCCTGCCCAATGCCCTGTATCATCCCGATGCGCCGGCGCTTTTTCCGGACATGCCCGCTTATCTGGCCTGGTATCGGGAAAGCGGCCGATACGATGCCGGTAAACTATGGAATCTGTCGGTTGTCTTTCCTACCTTCTGCCTCGACGGCAAACGGGAACCCTTGGACGCCCTGATCCGGTCGTATGAGGCAAACGGTATCAACACCGTCACCTGGCTGCGGCACATGACGGACTGGGACAAGACGATGGCGGAGTTGATCGCCGCCCCGCCCCTCCGGGGGCGTTTGGGGTCCATCACCGGCCTGACGTTCAAGTTCAGCTCCACCCTCTCATCGGACGTACTGTCGGTTTTAAAGCAGGCGGATGTGCCGATATTCAACCCCCAATATCTTTTCTTCTCCACCGGGGAGCAATGGAGCGAATCTCCACGGGGAATTTCCCCTGCTGGGCTCCCCATGCAGTTCGGGATACCGGAGCTTTCCGCCCTAATTGAACCCGGTGTGATCGGTGTCAAGGAGCGCGTTTCTTCACGAACGCCTTCGGTGAACACCCAGCGCTTCGTGCCGATTTTTCCACAGATCGAGAAAATGGCCCGGCGGGCGGCACGATGGCATGACCTCAAGCAGAAGGCCAACGGGGACAAGAAAGTCGTACTTGTCTACTACAACCACGGCGGCGGCAAACAGAATATCGGGGCGAGTTACCTGAATGTCTTCAGGAGTATCGAAGAGATTGTCCGGGCATTGGGCCGGGAAGGGTATGCCGTGGACGATGGGCTGGAAGAAAAAACGATCAAGGATCTGTTGCTGAAATCCGGACGCAATGTGGGGGCATGGGCGCCCGGTGAACGCGACCGGATGATTGCAGAAGGCCATGTCATCCGCATTGCCCGGGCCGATTATGAGAAGTGGTTTGCCGAACTCGACCCGATATTCCAACAGGCGGTGGTGGCGGATTGGGGGCCTGCCCGGGATGCCAAGATCATGACATGGGAAGATGATTTTATCATTCCCTGCATCCGTCTGGGCAACCTGTTTCTGGCGCCCCAGCCTTCCCGGGGGTGGTGTGATGACCCGGAAAAACTCTATCACAGCACCACCCTCATGCCCCACCATCAGTATGTGGCCTTCTACCTGTGGCTCCGGAAGCGGTTGCAGCCGGATGCCATGATCAGCCTGGGCACCCACGGCACCCATGAGTGGCTTCCGGGAAAGCAGGCGGGACTCAGCGCGGCCTGCGCGCCGGAGGTGCTCATCGGAGACATACCGAATCTCTATCCCTACATCGTGGATGACGTGGGGGAGGGGATACAGGCCAAAAGAAGAGGGCGGGGGGTGGTCATCGACCATGCGGTGCCGCCTTTCAAGGCCGGTGGCGCCTACGGAGAGTATTCGAAACTCGCGGCGCTGATCAGCGAATACGACGCCGCCCCTTCGGAGAAGATCCGGGGGGAAAAACGCGCACGCATCGTTGCCAAGCAGGCGGCCTTGGGACTCGATGTGGATATGGGGGGCGGCGGGCCGGGTGGTGACGACATCGAACGTTTGGCGCATTACCTGCTGGCGCTCAAGACCGAGATGGTCCCATACGGGCTGCATACCTTCGGCGTGTCTCCGGCCGGTGAGGCGCGCCAGGCAACAGCGGCGGCCATGGCCGGACGAGGAAAGAGATCGGCGGCCCATTATGAAAATCTCCTGGATGCCTGCGGTCCTGCCGAAATGGACAGCCTGATGCGGGGCCTTCGGGGGGGGTATGTTCCCCCGGGTGCCGGCAATGATCCGCTGCGGAATCCCGAGAGCCTGCCCACGGGCCGGAATTTCTACGGGTTCGATCCGGACAGGGTGCCGTCCCGGGAAGCATGGGAAAACGGCAAGGAGGCGGCAAACGCGTTGATCGCCGCCTACCGGGGCCGTCACGACGGCGCGTTTCCCGCGCAGGTGGGCCTGGTTCTATGGTCGGTGGAAACCATTCGGGACGAGGGCATCAATGTCGCAACGGCCCTCCACCTGATGGGAATGCAGCCACGGTGGGATTTTCGTGACAAGGTGACGGGGGTTGTGCCGATTGCCGGCGGAGATCTGAAGCGGCCACGGATCGATGTGCTGCTGCAGATGTCGGGCTTGTTTCGGGACACTTTTCCCCAGGTGGCGCTGATGCTGGACAAGGCCGTTATTCAGGCGGCCGGGATGGACGATGTGGAAAACTACCTGCGGCGTCATGCAGAGGCCATCACCGAACGGCTGATGGCGCAGGGCTGCGGGTCGGAAGAGGCCAGACGGATGTCTCTGGTGCGGATCTTCAGCGCGAAACCAGGGGCGTACGGCACCAAGGTGGATGACATGGCCGGGGCCAGCGGTCTGTGGGAAGGTGATGACACTGTAGCGGAACAGGGGTTTGTCAACATGGTGTCCTACGGGTATTCCGCCGAAATGTGGGGACAGCCGCTCAAGGAGACTTACCGGGAAAACCTAAAAAAGGTGGAGGTCACTGTCCACACCATCTCTTCGAACCTGTACGCCACCATGGACAATGACGATATGTTCCAATACCTGGGCGGGCTTTCCATGGCCGTGCGAAAGGCCTCTGGAAAGAATCCGGACGTGTATGTGTCCCTTCAGAAAACATCCGGGCAGGGGCAGATCGAGCCGATTGCGGCCACCGTCGGCCGGGAGTTGCGAAGTCGGTACCTGAATCCCGCATGGATTGAAGGGATGAAGAAGGAAAATTACGCCGGCGCCCGGGAGATGGCGGCGTTTCTGGAAAACATGTGGGGGTGGCAGGTCACCACTCCGGAGACCATCGACAAGACCAAGTGGGAACAGACCTATGCGGTCTACGTGGAAGACAAGTACGGCATGGATCTGAAAGATTTTTTCAACAGGGAGAATCCGTGGGCTTATCAATCCATGACCGGGCGCATGCTGGAGGCGGTGCGCAAGAACTACTGGCACGCCGATGAAAAGATCACCCGCAACCTGGCCGCCGAATACGCTCTCAACGTGGTGGCCAAGGGCGTGGCCTGTTGTGACCATACCTGCAATAATCCCATGCTCAATCAGATGGTGCTCAACATCATCTCCCTGCCGGGGGTTTTGTCGCCGGAAATTGTGGAACGGTTCAAACTGGCCGTGGAAAAGGCCGCCGCCGCTTCTTTGGACGAACAGGTCGCCCAAAGGAAGAATTTCATTGCCAGCAAACAGGCCGGTTTGGGCCAAAAGGAGGTGGGCCGGGAAAAATCCATACGGAAGGATCCCAAAAAAACGAATGGACAGGCAACCGCCAAGCAGGTGGCGAACGCGACCGTTGAGGGGTTTAAAATGGAAGCGGCAAACGCTCCGGATGACACGACCGACCTCAGCGCATCGGGTGTTCAATGGGCGGCGTCCCTGTTCGTCCTGCTGCTCATGGGGTTGTTCTTCTGGGGCACCCGGCACAGAGGCGGCCGGTGAGCACCGGTCCCGCTCGCAACCCGAACCCGGAATTTCAAACGAGGTGAGGAGAAGAAAATGGCTTATCAAAGCCTGATCTTGGGCATATTGTTCAGTATTGGTGTTTTTGCCGTAAAAAGCGGCATGGGCATTTCCTATGTTGTTGCCCGGTATGGGAAAATACGCATCAAAGCCGGAATGCTCCTGCTGTTTGCACTGACCTATTTTCTCGTTTTTGCCATGGCCGGGCTTTTCCTGGATCGCATTGATCCGGTTCGTCACTTGGCCGCCATCCGAACCTTTGTCCAATCCGGGATGATGGTGCATTTGGCCATGGCCGCCTTATTGTTGCTATGGGGCGTCACGCTTCTGAAGCAGGCAAACCACCCTCGGTCAAGAAGCAAGGCTTGGTTGATGCTGGTGGTCCCTTGCCCGGTGTGTCTTACCGTCATTGTCTTTTCAGCCGGTTTCCTCGTCGCCTGCTTTCCGGATACACCGAAATCCGTGGTGATGGCCCTCTACCTGGTGTTTATGCTGATCAATTTGGTCACTCTGGGGGCGATGGGCCTGTTTCGGAAAAGAGGGGGGACGCATCCTGAATCCCTTCTGGGGGGAGCAATGTTGGCGACAGCCGGCTATTTTTTTCTGTCCGTCGCCGTGATGCCGCAATTCGCCGATGTGGACAGAATTTATCAAATTGCCAGGTACCGGGGACACCCCCCTTCCAAGGGGGCGCTTGCCCTCACACTGCCTTTTGTTCCGACCGCCGCCGCATTTGCATGTGGGTACGGCGCTAAAAGAAAAAAGATTAGGAGTCTGCAATGATGGATATCGGAGCATTACTGAAAGCGTTTATCTGCTTGATCTCTTCTTCCCTGCTGTATCCGGTTTTATGTCTTCTGGTCGTCCTGACGTTTGTCGTCATCGTCCATGCAGGATCGTTTTTCGCCGAGTGGGTGGAACGGGTGAAGATGAAAAAATGTCCGCCCCGGAAGCTGCCGGAGGTTCTGAAACAAAGGGCGCCGACCCCCATGGTGTCCCATCGCGTAAACCAATATATCAGGGCCCTTGAGGAAATCTTGCGAAGCCGGAATTGTAACGAAGCGGCGATCGAAAATCTGCTTCGGGAAACGGCTCTGGATCTTTGGAAAACCATGGACCGGTTGAGAATTCTGGTGCGGGCGGCGCCGTCGTTGGGATTGATCGGCACCCTGATTCCCATGGGGACGGGCCTCGCGGCCCTGGGCCAGGGCGATATGACCAAGCTGACCACGGACCTTGTGATCGCATTTACAACCACCGTGATCGGGCTGGCCATCGGAACGGCCTCCTTTTTTTTCTACACGGTGAGGCGGCGGTGGATCGAGGAGGATATCAACCGCATGGAACTGGCAACGGAAATGATAACGCCGATCATGGAGAGGAATCCACATGAAATACTTTCAACCGCGGCCCATTAGAACAGTCGCAAGAGGCCACCAGGCCCCGGCCTTCACGGACGATGACCCCATGACCGGTGTCGCCAACCTATTTGACATCGGGCTCGTCTTTATTGTGGGCCTGTTGATGACCCTTTTCAGCGCCTATCATTTGCAGGACCTCTTTGACCAGTCCTCGGAGATGACCATCATGAAACGCAATACGTCCGGGGAGATGGAAATCATCACCAAGAAGGGAACAAAGGTCAACGCCATGAAAGTGTCCAAGACCCAGGCCGCCGGGAAGGGCGAGCGATTGGGCATCGCCTATCGGCTGGAGGACGGAACCATGGTGTACGTGCCGGAGGCGGACGAAAGGAAAAAAAATGGTTGAAATGATTCCAGGCGGTAAGGTTGAAGAAAAAAGTCTCGCCATCGTCGACAGGGCGGCGGGAAACCACCGTTTCAACGAGCAGGAATGGCCTGTTGTGCGCCGCATGATCCATGCGACCGCCGATTTTTCCATCATGCAGAAGGTGAAATTTCATAACCGCCCTGTGGAAGAATGCATCCGCGCTCTGAAGGAAGGGGCGCCGATTGTATCCGATTGCAATATGGTCAGGAGCGGCATTTCAGTCGCTCGCCTTGAAAAGATCAATTCCGAATATTGCCGGCAAAGCATCTTGTGCCGCGTGGCGGACACAGATGTGCGCCGGCAGGCCGATCGGCACGCCCTGCCGAGGGCGATTTACAGCATGCGTTCCATGAAATCCGCCATTGACCGGGGCATCGTTTGCATCGGCAACTCGCCCATGGCCCTATGGGAGGTCATCAGGTTGATTCGGGAGGAAAATATAAAACCAAGTGTTCTGATTGCAATGCCCGTTGGGTTTGTAAACGTTGTTGAAACAAAGGAAATGGTCAAGGATCTTACTTTACCTTACATTCTTATGGACGGCCGCCGCGGCGGCTCGACAATGGCGGTTGCGGCGCTGAACGCGATGGCCGTCATTGCTTTAGAGGAGGCGAAACAATGCGGGCAGTCATCTTGATTGGCCATGGCAGCCGGGTGCCCGGGGCCGGAGGAGACATGGAAAAGGCCGCCGGCCGGTTGAAAGAGAAGTGTTGCCTGGACATGGTGGCAAGTTGTCACATGTCGCGTCTTGGGCCGCATTTCCCGGAGACGCTGGCGGCATGCGTGTCCAAGGGCGCCAAGGAGGTTGTCGTGATTCCCTATTTCCTGAACCTGGGGCTCCATATCCGACTGGATATTCCTGAAATGATGCAGGCGGAAGCGTCAAAATATCCCGGCGTAAAACTCATATATGGAAAACATCTGGGCTATGACGAGGTGTTTCTGGAAGTGCTTTGCAAACGCATCGACGAATCCGCGGGTCTGCCGGATGTAAGAGAGGTCACGCTGCCGTCCCGGGATGCTTTTCCTGTCCCTCCGGGGCAGGGGGAGTTTGTGGAAATAGCGCCGGAAGAGGCAAAAAGAGCAGCGCACCTTCACAGCCATTCCCGACATCATGCGCACTGAGGCACAGAAAAAATTAAAAGAGGGGATTACCACGGGCACATGTGCCGCCGCGGCCGCCGCCGCCGCGGTGGCGGCGTATTTCGGCCGGTTCCCCCGGGCCGTCGGCGTCGCGTTGCCAGACGGTGCGGGAAAAATGTTCGTTGATGTCCATTCGACGCAAACGCTGCAACTGCCCGACGGCGGCAAGGCGATTTCCGCAACGGTCATCAAATATGCGGGGGATGATCCGGACATCACCCATGGTGCGCAAATAGGGGCACGGGTAAGCATTGTGGCGAACGATTCCAATGAAATCAAGGTGCGAGGCGGCCCGGGCGTGGGAAAGGTGACACGGCCCGGGCTGCCGGTTCCCGTCGGTGCCTCCGCTATCAACCCGGTTCCGCGGAAAATGATCGCACAGGAAGTCGCAAAGCGCCTGCCGAAGGATAAATGTTACTCTGTATCGGTTGAAATCTTTGTGAAAGACGGTGCGCTCCTTTCACAAAGAACCCTGAACCCCCGGCTGGGTATTGTGGGCGGCATCTCAATTCTCGGCACAACGGGCATTGTCAAGCCGTTTTCCGCCAGAAGCTACCGGGATACAATCGACATCTGCCTTCGGTCGGCCCGTGCCGGTGATCAGAAGACATGCGTTCTTTCCACCGGACGCAGAAGTGAACGTCTGGCCCAGGCGCACTACCCCCGCCTTGATGAGCGGTGCTTTGTGCAAATCGCCGATTTTTTCTTCCACGCCTTGAAAACGGCGGTCGCCCTTGGTTTCGCACAGATTGTCCTGGTCGGTTTTTTCGGGAAGCTGTGCAAATGGGCAATGAACATGATGTATACCCATGCCGCATCGGGCCACACCGATTTCGGATATCTGTCCCGATTGGCGCACGAAACCGGCCGGTCCGAAGGTTTCTGCGCATTTGTTTCAGGGGCGAACAATGCACGGCATATTTTTACCGCCGGTTGTCAAGAGGTGCCGTTGTTTGTTGAAACCATCGGGCAAAAGGCATTGCACAATGCCGGAAACATGATCCATCACGCGGCCGCGGTCACCATCTGTTTGTGGGATTATGACGAACGGTTGTACAAAAAATGGAAATCCACGGCCTTGCGATGAAACCGCCTAAAATCGATATCATCGGGATCGGGGTCGGCGAAGCGCCGATATCGCAACAGAAGCGCCAACGCATTGCGGACGCCGATGTTGTGGTCGGCGGAAGAAAACATCTCGCATCGGTTCCCTTTTTCAAGGGCAGGACAATCCCAATAACCAACGATATGGATGTGCTGGTGGCCGAGATCCACCAATGCCTGGAAAGAAGGCAGCGCATCGTTGTGCTGGCAACCGGTGATCCCTTGCTTTTCGGCATCGGAAATACCTTGATCGCTCATTTCGGCCACGGCGCCGTAACGGTGCATCCGGGTGTCTCCGCCGTGCAGGTGGCGCTGTCACGGTTGGGGCGGAACGCCGCCGGGGCGGTGGTCTTAAGCAGACACGGTGCCCATGCGGATGACTTGAGCCCGGTGCACCATCACGCCACCAGCGTTGTTTTAACATCCCGGGCGTGCAGCCCAACGTTCATTCTGAAAGAATTCGTGGCAAGATATCCACAGACCAAACAATGGCAGGGCCACGTTTGCCAATGTTTGGGAATGGGAGAGGAACGTATCCGGAGCGGCCGACTCCAGCAGCTTGCCCTCATTCCCGCATTCCAGGTGCCGAACCTCGTGGTAATTGAAAACCCCTGCCCGATGAGCTGTCGGACCTTTTTGAATTTCGGCCGGCCCGACGCCGTCTACGCGCATGCGGGCGGCCTTATCACCCATCCGGAGGTGCGGGCCGTCACGCTTTCAAAGCTCAGGCTGGAAGGCGCCGGTACGCTCTGGGATATCGGTGCCGGATCGGGTTCCGTGGGAATCGAGGCCGCCCGGTTGAATCCGCATCTAACCGCATATTGCATCGAGAAGAATGCCGGGCGCTATGCGCACATCGTTGCCAATCAGCAACGGCATCATGTGCAAAACATGGTCCCTGTCCGGGGAAATGCTGTGGAAATTTGCCCGTCCCTTCCCACGCCGGACCGCGTGTTCATCGGCGGCGGCGGCGCGGCGCTTTCCGATCTTCTGCCCCTCTGCTACGCGCGCCTTCCGGAACAGGCCGTCATGGTGATCAATACCGTCACCATCGAATCATTTGAGACCGCCCGCCGGTTTTTTAAAGCAGCAGGAAAAGAGACGGAAACCATTGCGCTCCAGGTGGCGCGTCCCAAGAAGCTGGGGGAGCGTCATATTCTCAAACCGGACAATCCGGTGACCCTGATCGGAATCAAAAAATGAACAAGAAAACGAATCGAAAATTGTATTTTGCGGGTGTCGGCCCGGGGGATCCTGAACTTCTCACGCTCAAATCGGTTCGCCTGGTTGCGTCCTGCGACGTTCTCTTTGCGCCGGTGCGGACAGAGAAGGCAACCGACTCCATGGCCTTGGACATCGTCAAACAAGCGATGAATATTGACGGTAAACGGGTTGTTTACCTGTATCTGCCCATGGTGAAAGGCGCCGAAAACATTATTTCCGCCGCTGCGCCCGCCGCCCTGGAAATTCAACACGCGTTGTCGCCGGGAGAAACCGGGGTTTTTGTCACCCTTGGGTGCGCGACGGTTTATTCAACCGGTGGCAACCTGTTCCGGGCCCTCAGGGACACTTCCATCTCGCTGCATTTTGTGCCGGGGGTCAGTTCCATCAGCGCAACAGCCGCATCTTCCGGTGGGCCGCTTGCATATTCCGAAGAGAAAATAGCCGTTTTCCCGGCCATTTACTCCATGGATCAAGTGGCATCCAGCCTCAAAGACTTCGAAACCGTTGTTTTGATGAAGGCCCATTCATGCATGGACGTCCTCAGGCAATTGCTTGACGGTGAGGGCCTGCTCGGTACTTCCATCATGGTGGAGAAAGCGAGCACGCAAGAGGAAACGGTGCGCTGCCTGGCGGATATGCCCGCCGGATACCAGCCCCATTACATGAGCACCATCATCATCCGAAAATAAGGAGTGAACATGGCGGTTGTCAGTTTTATCGGCGCAGGACCGGGGGATCCGGATTTGATCACCGTAAAAGCGATCAAGCGGATTCAAGACGCGGGCCTGATATTGTACGCCGGATCCCTTGTGCCCGAAAATGTCTTTCTTCCCCACACGACGTTGCCCAAAGGATGCATCGTCAGCAGCGCGGACCTGACGTTGGAAGAAACCCATGGGCGCATGGTGCAGGCCGTGGTTGAAGGAAAAAACGTTGCAAGAATTCACACCGGAGATCCGGCCGTTTACGGCGCGATTTATGAACAAATGGCCCGCCTGGATCAGGACGGCATCGCGTATGAAGTGATTCCGGGCATCTCCTCAGCCATGGCGGCCGCGGCCGCCATGAAAGCCGAATTCACGGTTCCCGGCGGAACCCAAACAGTGCTGTTCACCCGAATGCATGGGGAAACACCTGTGCCCGGGAAAGAAGACCTGGAAAAGCTCGCGGCCCACCGTGCCACCCTGGTGATTTTCTTGAGCGCCAGCAAAGCAGGGGCCGTTGTCGGAAAATTGACCGTGCATTATCCAAAAACCACTCCGGCCGCCATCGCCTACCGGGTCGGATGGCCGGAGGAGAAGATCATTCGAACCGTCTTGCAGGACATTCCTTTCCGCATGGCCGAGAACGGGATAACAAGGCAAGCCCTTATATTGGTGGGAGAGGCCTTCGGCGAAAAGAGGCGCCCGGAGGTTCGTTCGGTTTTATACGGCAAAGAAAAGCGGGGCTATAAATGAAGCATCGCGAAACGGCCGTATGGCTGCTGCGTGAAAAGGCCTTCGACCTGGCTGTTAAATGCGCGGACGCCGTGCAGGCCCGGGCGCTTTTCGCGCCGCAGGACAGAATCAAGGGCAACGACGATATGCGCCTGGTGGGTTTTGATCGGCTGGGAAGGTGTCTGGCGGATCGTTTCCGGATGTTCGATGCGCACATCTTCATCATGGCCGCAGGGATCGTGGTGCGTGGTATCGCCCCTCTTCTTGAAGACAAAGCAACCGATCCAGCGGTGGTCGTGGCAGATGAAACGGGCAAGCATGTGATCAGCCTTATTTCCGGGCATCTGGGGGGAGGCAACGCACTGGCGGCGCGGCTTGCTGCCTGTTTGGGAGCGGAGCCGGTCATTACAACGGCAACGGATGCGAACACCATCCGCTCAGTTGATGAAGTCGCCCGGTACATTGGGGCTGTTGTTGAAAACAAGCAAATGATCAAGCGGGTTTCCACATGCATGCTGCACCGGGTGCCGGTGGCATTGGTGTGTGATGCCAGTTTGTTTGAAGCATTTTATGGGGATGCGGACATCAGGCCGGACCATTTTGAGGACGTGGACGGCCTTGTTCCCACAGGCTACGACGTCCTTTGTTTTATCACTGAAAAAACCCCTGAATTGCCCGGCCGCCTCAGGGAAAACGCCCTGTTCATCCGTCCGCCAAACCTCGTTGTGGGCATCGGTTGCAATAAAAACACATCCCGGGAGGAAATTTCAGGGGCCGTAAAACAGGTGTTTGAAAAACACCGGCTGGCCGTTCTTTCCATTGCAGGCGTCGCCACCGTTGACCTAAAAATGCACGAGCCGGGGCTGGTGCAGTATGCAGGGTCCATTGGCTGCAAACTGCAATGCTATCATGCCGGTGCACTGGACCGGGTGGATGCGCCGGGCATGTCGCCGCCCTCGGCTTTTTCCGAAAAACATGCGGGCGCCAAAGGTGTGGCTGAGCCGGCCGCGCTTCTGGGGGCGGGACCGGGGGCGCAACTGGTGGTGGCAAAGCAGAGAATGGGCAATGTCACCGTGGCGGTGGCCCTGAAACAGATGCGGTATGCGGAAGGGAGCCGGGGAAAATTATGCGTCGTGGGCATCGGTCCCGGCGCCAGCGCCTTCATGACGGCCCATGCCCGGCGCGCCATAGAAAGCAGCGACGTTATCGTCGGTTACAAGAAATACATCGATCTTGTGGCGCCTCTTGTCGCCGGTAGGCAGGTCATTTCCACCGGAATGACCAAGGAGATCCGCCGCGTGGATGCGGCCATCCGGGCGGCCGACAGGGGTAAAACCGTGGCGCTTGTCTGTTCCGGTGATGCCGGGGTATACGGTATGGCCGGGTTGGTCTACGCGCGCATGCGCGACACCGGCATTGACGTCGCAACAGAAGTTTCGCCGGGTGTTTCCGCGGCCCTTTCCGCCGCTTCCCTGCTGGGAGCGCCCCTGGCCAATGATTTTATCACCCTGAGCCTTTCCAACCTGCTGACGCCCACCGAAAAGGTGGTGGAACGCATCCACATGGCGGCAGCCTCCGGTCTGGTCACGGCGGTGTACAATCCGATCAGCAGGAAGCGGCGGGAATTGATACGGCAGTTGAGAGACGCGTTTTTGCAGCACAGGGAAAAATCAACCATCGTTGGCGTGGTCACCAACGCCCTCAGAAAAGGCCAGGCGGTTGAGATCAGCACTCTCGACGATTTTTTGGCCTGCAACATGGACATGAATACCGTTGTTGTTGTCGGCAACAGGGACACGGCGCTCATCAACGGGCGGATGGTCACCCAACGGGGATACCACCGCAAATTGCGCCACGCGAAACAATGATCACACAGGGTTGGGGAAACGCCGTCGATCGATGCGCCGGTAAAACGATATCATCCGGGGCACCGCCATCTTTAAAGCGGTGCGAGAAGGGGTTGCGGATACTGTAAACCGTATCGCCGGCAAAATTGTCCGATGATCGGCCGGAGATTGTCCGGCAGGAGTGTCCGGACCTTGACGGCAATGTCGGGTGCGACCGGACCGTAATACGCTTCGGCAATGGCGCCGATCATTCCCCGCCCTCCAATTCTTGGGTTTCAGTGGTCACCCTCCGTCTGTGGCTTGTGCGCAAACGATGCAGGTCGCAACACTCGGATCCACCCGCAGACGCGTTTCGGCGATTTCTGCATCGCAATGCATGCAATAGCCATAGTCGCCTGCTGCCATGCGCCGGAGCGCCGTTCGGATGCGCTCCTCCTGCATGGCGGCAAGACGTGCGGCGGCTCGGGTCATGGCCTGCTGCTGCATGGCGTCTATGCGGGATAGCCGGCCCACGGGCGATCGGTCCAGTTCCAGGGGCGGAGCGTTTGTTGACAGCCGGCCAGTTTTTTCCGGTGAAGCTCAAGACGTTTTCTGAAATATGCGCTGTCGACACCATCGCGCATGATCGGCTTCCTCGTGCATGAATTCAGTGCCATGGGTTTTTTCAGCCACGCGACGGCCCTTGATGGAATCACGCAGCACCAACCATCCGCCGGACAGCCGCATGCGGTCCGGGTGAGCGAATGGCGCGTTTTTAAGCCGGCTTACAAGATGTTTTTCTTTTCGCCGATACAAACGCCCATCCGGCATCGATGGGAACGATAACCCATTTGCCTAAAAAAACAGACCCCGCCTACGGCCCCGGCATCCGTTTCACCGGAACCAAGAGCCTTTGTCGGCCACCCGCATCCAAGTCGGGCGTCCCGGTTGAACGCATGCCCGGCTATCGGCCTCCATCTGAAGCGTATCGGTACCTGAGCGTATCGTGACGGGTGGGCGGGCATATTTAACGGTTGGAGATCCAAGCCGCCCATTTCACTTGAGAAGGTTGATGAAGCTTGTTAAACCATTTTGAGATGGACGCTGCCTGATTTACCTGGAATGCACAGGCGCCCGGGCCGTGCGTCCGGATCGCGGCGCGTCCCGTCATCCGATCAAGGGGTTGCGCGGCGGCAACCCAAACGGAGGTGGAGATGATCCCCGGTAAGTTATCGACGACCGCCATGGCCGTGATGCCGCATTCCGACGTGTCGCGGGCCCTGGACATGGCCCTTTCCCTCGATGTGCCGTTCTGGCCCCAATTACCCAATTACAGCTATTATGAAGACATGTATGTGCAGGCGGCGGAACATTTCCCCGGTATCGTCCTGGATATGGAAAAGCGCACCCTTCGGTTTTCCATGGATAAATTCGCCGCGGAACTGGAACAGACCCTAAGCCGGTTCGATGACCCCGCCTATTTCGATATCAGCGAAACCTACTCGGCGGTCTACCATCGGTTCCTCGGCCTGGACCTTGCCGGCAGGACGGCCATCCGGGGCCAGCTCGAAGGACCCGTCAGTTTCGGATTCAATATCCTGGATCAGGACGAACGACCCATTTTGTTCGACGACACCGTGCGGCCCTTCATGCTGGACTTCATGTCCAGACGACTCAACGTTCAATTGGCCCGCCTCAAGGAGAAAAACACCAACGCCTTCATGTTCGTGGACGAGCCGGGGCTGCAATTCCTGTTTTCGGCCATGGCCGGCTATGGCGACGCAAAGGCCAAGGGCGACCTGGACCTGTTTTT
The DNA here is from genome assembly GCA_963678885.2 of Desulfobacterales bacterium. Classification (GTDB taxonomy): domain Bacteria; phylum Desulfobacterota; class Desulfobacteria; order Desulfobacterales; family JAFDDL01. Next base: position 100,120 of record CAXXFG010000006.1, read on the forward strand.
CGCCCAGGTGGACCGGCCCCGGGGCATTCACCTTTGCGGGAACCCCGACTGGGACTTTCTGCTGCGTATGGACCTGGACGTTCTTTCGCTGGACGTATACACCAACGCGGAGATCTTCTCCTCTTACACCGCCGCCATCGGGAAATTTCTCGATGGCGGCGGGGTCATTGTCTGGGGGATTGTTCCCACCGGTTTCGAGGCGTTTTCCCGGGAGGCGGTACCGTCGCTGATCCGGCGCCTTGAAGACGTTTGGAAGATTCTCTGGTCCAGGGGAATCGACCGGGAGCGCCTCATCGCCCAATCCATGCTCTCTCCCGCCACATGCTGCCTGGTCAACCCGGACAGGGAGCGCACCGTGGAGCGCGCCTTTGCAGCGGTGAACCGAATGGCGGACCAACTGAAAACAAGCTACCTGTGAGGGCTTCGGTGCGGCCTGTCCCGGATGTTTCTCTTGATGCCCGCGCCGGCCCTCCGTTGTCTTCCGCTGCATGCCCTCCGGCCCATGTCGCCCCGAAAGGCCGGGGGACACCGGTCGGAAACCCTTGTGGCGCGCGCGTCTTCGCCTTCTTGCTTGCGATGCCGCCGCTTTTTTGATTTACTGAAAGGGCGGTCGCAAGGCCGTGCCTTCCTGCCTGCGGCGGCGGTAAGTTCTTAAAAACATGCAGGTGTTTTCGGTGCGACCTTGTTGCATTTCGAACCAGACGCTTTCCAGGATCAGACTTCCTTTTCGGCGGAGACACCAACGGTGCCGATACAGGAATCCTTCATGGGGCGGTTTGCGTCCGGCGTTCATTGCATTGCCCGGATTTTTCCGGTGCCCATGGGCCCTCACGTGACCTTCGTACCGGAATTCGGCCCGAGGCGTCCGGCCGCTCGGAGCAGGGTGAAAGCCAGGCAACCAGGCAAAAAGAGGGGGCTTGAAAACAACCATGGCGGAAAATCCAAAAGACGGCTGTTCCGGCGCAAGGGGCATCCCCAAGATGCCGACCGGCATCCGGGGCTTCGATGACGTGCTCAGGGGGGGGGTGCCGAAAGGGGCCATGACACTTCTCAGCGGTGGGCCGGGGACGGGCAAAACCATGCTGGGACTTGAATTCCTTGTCCGGGGGGCCATGGCCGGGCATCCCGGAATCCTTCTGACCTTCGAGGAAAAGGAACTTGCGCTTAGAAATTATGCCGCCGGGTTCGGATGGGATCTTGCCGATTTCGAATCCAGGGGCTTGCTGGCCCTTGTGTCGGCCCGCATTCAGACCGACGCGGTGTTCTCCGGGGATTTCGACTTGCGGGGGATCATCGGCATCCTGCGGCAGAAGGCCGCCGTCATGAAGGTCGGGCGGGTGGTTATCGATGCGCCGGACGTGTTCCTGCGCCTTCTGGGGGACAAAGCCAAAGAACGGAGCGAATTGCAGCTTTTGCACGAATGGCTGCGGGAGGCACGGATGACGGCCCTGTTGACGGTGAAAAGCCGGGCAGGCCAAACCTTTTCCTCCCATTACACCTTTCTCGATTACATGGCGGATTGCGTGATCCACCTGGACCAACGGGTTCTGGAACAGGTCACCACCCGGCGGCTGCGGGTGATCAAGTACCGAGGTTCCGCCTACGGGCGGAACGAATACCCCTTCGGTATCACGGATCAGGGCATCTGGATCATTCCGGTGACCCAGGCCAGCCTGCGGCACGCCAGCCTCGGCGAAAGCCTTTCCAGCGGCGTGGGGCAGTTGGACGACATCCTGGGCGGGGGCTACCGGCGTAACTCCTGCACCCTGCTCACGGGTAACTCGGGCACCGGAAAGACCACCTTTGCCTGCGCCTTCGCACTTTCCATGGTTGCCATAGGCGAGCGCATCCTCTACCTGGACTTCGAGGAGAGCTGGGACGCATTGGTTTCCTGCATGCTGAGTCCCGGTATAGACATGCGCCCGGCCAAGGATTCGGGTAAACTCGAATTCATTTCCAATATGCCGGAATCCCAGGGCATCGAGGAACATTTGATCCAGGCTTTTCGCGCCATCGAGGCATTCGCGCCGCAGCATCTGGTCATTGACGCCATTTCCGCCTGCCGGCGCATGGGGTCCGGCCATGCGGCCTTCGACTATCTGCTGCGCATCATCGACCATTGCAAGCAGCGGGGCATTACCACGCTTTTGACCAACCTGACCTCGGTGATGGCGCCCGGCCGTGAGATTACGGGGATCGATCTTTCCTCGGTCATCGACACGGTCATTGTGCTGCGAAACGTTGAAAAACAAGGCCGTTTCGTGCGGGAACTGGGGGTGCTCAAATCACGGGGCCGGGCCCATTCGAACCGTGTTCACACGTTCCGGATCACGGACAAAGGCATCGCCATCGACGGAGAGGGGGCAGGCCATGGCGCATGATGCCCCGGGCCGCTCCTCCGGAACGCCCCGCTGTGTGGCCCGGCTCTATGTATGCGGCGACGCCCCCAACTCCCGCAGGGCCCGGGAAAATCTCCAACGCCTGCAAGAGGCGCTTCATCACGTTCAATTCGAGGTGGAGATTGTGGATGTTTGCGAAACGCCCCAGGCGGCCTTGGATCAGGGGATTTTCGTAAACCCCGCTCTCCAGGTGATCGCACCGGCGCCGGGGATGTTGGTTTACGGCGATTTGAGTGATTTAAGCGCCCTCGATGCCATGCTTTCGAAAGGTGCACAATGAAGGCCCCGAAAGAGCCGTCCTACGCGGAATTGAAACGGCGCCTGGATGCCGCGGAATCAGCGCTGAAGGCCATTCGGCAGGGCCGGGTGGACACCATTCTCGGCGAACACGATAACCTGGTGTTGCGTTTGGCAGAGGCCGAGGCACGGGAAGCGCATTTAAAGCAGGTGCTGTTGGCCATCCGGAGCGTCAATCAGTTGATTTTCGCCGAGGACGACCCCCAGCGGCTGATCCGGAAGGCCTGCGAAAGCATCACCGGCACCCTGGGATATTTAAATGCCTGGAGCGCGCTTTTCGATGAAACCGGCGGGCGGGTATGCCAAACCGGTGCGGCGGGGTTCGGCGACGGCCCTTTGACGGGCAACGACGCACCGGCCGGGTTGGCGGTCCTGGAGAAACGGCTGGCAGGCGGGGAATTTCCCGACTGCATGCGAAAAGCCCTTGACCGCGGCAAGCTCGTGGTGGTGGATGACCCGGCCGGTGATTGCCCGAACTGTCCCATGGCGTCCCTCTACACCGGCCGTGCGGGATTCGCCCACCCTCTTGCATACGCGGGGCAAATCTTCGGCACACTATCGGTTTCCGTTCCCGCCGCCTTCGCCCATGACCCCGAGGAGCAGACCCTTTTCGCCGAGGTGGCCGGCGATATCGGCTTCGCTCTTTACAAGATCGCGGCGAAGGCTGAAAAGGAAACCGCCCTGGCCGCGCGCGATCAAAGTTACGCCATGCTTGCGCGGACCGAAGAAATCGCCCATATAGGCAGTTGGCAGTGGGATATCCGCGAAGACCGCGTGCGCTGGTCCGATGAGCTGTTCCGGATATTCGGGCTGGATCCCGCCGCTGGGGCCCCGTCTTTCGCCAGGCACCCGGAACTTTATTTACCCGAAGATATGCAGCGTCTTAAAACGGCGGTTGCGTGTTGCGTCTCACAAGGAACACCTTATGAACTTGAACTGCGGGCCGTGCGATCCGACGGCGAAATCCGCAGCTGCGTCGCACGGGGCCAGGCGCAAACAGATGCATCCGGCCGGATCGTCAATCTCGCAGGTTCCCTCCAGGATCTTACCGAAGAGAAAAAACTGGCGCGGAAGATCGAAAACCAGCGCCGGCGCCTGGAATCCCTGATGCAAGCCATGCCGGCACCGGTTTTTTTCAAAGACGGAGCGGGCCGTTACCTGGGCTGCAACCCCGCGTTTGAAAGGGTTACCGGGCGGACAAGGGCGTACATCATCGGAAAGACGGCGCATGAGGTCTGGCCTGAAAAAGACAGTGCCACAAACCATGACAAGGATCTGGCGCTGCTCAAAACAGGGGGCGTGCAGCAATACGCTTCCAAATTGGAGACTGCAAAGGGAGGGGAGCGGGATGTTGTTTTCTACAAATCCGTTTTCAAGGATCAGGCCGGCAATATTGAAGGTCTTGTGGGCGTTATCCTGGATGTAACCGAGCAAAAGAAACAAGATGAGCGTATTTCCCTGCTCGGCCAGATGCTGGACGAAGCCCCCGCTTCAATTACGATCCATGACAACGATGGAAACTTCCTGTACGCCAACCAGAAGACATTTTCACTTCACGGGTACGATGAAAACGCGTTCATGGCCTTAAACCTCCGAGACCTGGACGTCCCTGAAAGCCAAGCCTTGATGGCGGAGCGTCTGCGGGTGATTGCAAAAAAGGGGGAGGCCTCCTTCGAGGTCGATCATTATCGCAGGGACGGAAGCGTTTTTCCGCTCCAGGTCCTGGCGAAACAGGTGCGTTGGGAGGGGTGCCCCGCCCTGATGAGTATCGCCAGCGACATTACCCAGCGCAAAACCGACGAGGCGGCATTGCGGGAGAGCGAAGAGCGTTTTCGGGCGCTGTATGAAAGCATGGCGGCCGGGTGCTGCATCGATGAAATCCTTTACGAAAAGGGCCGGGCCGTTGACTATCGCATTCTTGATGTCAACCCGGCCTATGAAAAAATCATGGGTATCCCCAGGCAGGAGGCCAGAAACACCCTCGGCTCGCAAATATACGGCACCGGCCAAGCGCCCTTTCTCGAAACACTGGCCCGGGTGGCCGAGACCGGTGTCCCGGAGCGTTTCGAGTCCTTTTTTGCGCCGGTGGCGAAATATCTGGACTTCACGGTCTGCCGTCCGGCAAAGGGCATGTTTTCGACCGTCTTTTTGGATATTACGGATCGTAAGCAGGCCGAACTGGCCCTCCGCCGCAGCGAAAAACTACTCAACGATGCCCAGGAAATCGCCCGGGTGGGCTCCTATGTCTGGAACATACCGAACGACACCCTGGAATGGTCCCGGCCGATGTTCGTCATCGCCGGCCTGGATCCCGATAATTTCAGTGGCAACCTCAGCGAAACCGTCGCTGGCTTGATTTACCCGGAAGACCGGGACAGTGTCGCCAAGCAGATCCGGCAAATGGTGGAACAGAAAAAGACATGGCCCATGGAATTCCGCATCATGCGTCCGGACGGCGAAGTCCGGTGGCTGCAATCGGCGTCCCGATTCGAGTATAACGCCAGCGGCGATCCCGTTGTCTGCATCGGGGTCCACCATGACGTCACAGACAGAAAGCACGGTGAAGCCGAGAGAGAAAAGCTTCTGGCCCAACTGAACCAGGCCCAGAAGATGGAGTCGGTGGGCCGTCTGGCGGGCGGCGTGGCCCATGACTACAACAACATGCTCGGCGTGATCATCGGGTTTACCGAGTTTGCGCTGGAGAAGCTGGGACCGGAAAATCCAGCGCGTGCGGACATGGAAGAGGTGCTCGCCGCCGCCCTGCGTTCCACGGACATCACACGGCAGCTGCTGGCCTTCGCCCGGCAACAGGTCATCAAGCCGCGGGTGTTGGAACTGAACACGGTTGTGGAAGAGATGCTCAAGATGCTGCGTCGGCTCATCGGTGAGGACATCGAGTTGGTCTGGCGGCCCACCTGGGAGGCGACCCCGGTGTTCATGGATCCGTCCCAGATAAACCAGATCCTGGCGAATTTATGCGTCAACGCCCGGGATGCCATCGGAGGGGTGGGGCACATCACCATAGAAACCGGTCATGTGCGTTTGGACGCAGCCTATTGTGACGAACATGCCGGTTTCGCGCCGGGTGATTTCGTGGTGTTGACGGTGAGCGACGACGGCTGCGGCATGGACAGGGAGACTTTGGGAAACATTTTCGAGCCGTTTTTCACCACCAAGGGACAAGGGATGGGCACCGGCCTCGGGCTGTCAACGGTGTTCGGTGTTGTCAAGCAAAACAAAGGAGTTATAAATGTATACAGCGAGCCGGGCGGGGGGGCGGCCTTTAAAATCTATCTGCCGGTTTGTGGGGAGAAAGACATGGCGGCGACCTTCAGGGCCGCCGACGAAATCCCCCGGGGCCGGGGCGAAACCATTCTGGTGGTGGAAGACGAGTCGTCCATATTGAAACTGGTGCAGATGCACCTGACGTTTCTGGGATACCGCGTTTTGGCCGCGGCCACCCCCGGTGAGGCCCTTGCCTTGGCCGAAGCGCGCAGGGGCGCAATACACCTGCTGATGACGGACGTGGTCATGCCCGGCATGAACGGCCGCGAGCTGGCAAACCGACTGCACGCCCTTTTCCCGAAGGTGAGGGTGTTGTTCATGTCGGGCTACACGGCCGATGTCATCGCCCATCGGGGCGTGTTGGATGCCGACGTGCATTTCATTCAAAAGCCGTTTTCCAGGCAGGATCTGGCGGTCAAGGTGCGCGCGGTTTTGGAAAGCTGATTTTCCGCGCTGCCGCGGCGTCGGCCTTCGTTCGGGTGCCGGTCCTTTCGGTCGTAATCCGTAAACATCATCCAACGGCGGTGCGGTTTGCAGCGGCGATATCCGTGCGGCGGAGCAGACAGGGGCTCCAGATCGTTCCCACCGCCGGTTTCTACGATGAATCCCACGGGCACACGCCCGGTGGGAACAACTGGAAGGGATTCGGCTTCGATCTGCATCCCCAGGTGTCTCTCGTGGCGTGCGGACTGGTGCTCTTATGGCAAAATCCGCATCAGCGGGCCGGATGCCCAGCCGGAGTTCTGTGCGTTCAAAAGAGGGACCCCCGGAATAGGCCGAGCCGTGTCGGTTCCCGGGGCTGTGCGCTGCGCTGTCAGTAGGTGGTCAGTACCACGATCTGGTCATCGGGGGCGATGGCGATTCGAGTGGCACGGCCTGGATTCAACAGCATGCCGCTGCCGGCGAAGTTTTCCGGACGGTCTCTGCGGATGCCGAGGGCCGTATCGCCGGCGGCGGCCACCTGGTTCTGGATGTCGGAAAAAAGGTGCGGGGCCGGTGTGATGCCGTAGGCCGCGGGCGGGCGGAAGCAAATTTCCGCGCCACCGGTGGTGAACAACTCCTCGAAAACAATGTTGAGCTCCGGGCGCAGGGCCACATGGGCGAGAATATGACTGAGCAACAACGGGCTGATCAATGTTTCTCCGGTGCGGTGGGTGAGTAAACCGGCGTTGTCCGGGTCCATCAGCTCGGTGATGATGTGGGGGGCGGCGGCTTCATCGGGCAGGATATCCCGCAGCAGCAGGCAGCCCAGAATGGTTTTCGCATCCGCTTCCTCTCCGTTTTCCAGGCGGTCGCTGCTCAGCAACAGCACCGTGTCGTAGCGCTCCGGGCAAAGGGCCCGCAGCACACCCACATCGGTGTAGTCACCGGCCATATGCGTGACGGAGATGGCGCCGGGCAAGCCGTTGCGGTGTTGCACGGTTTCACGCTGCTCTGAGACCGGTACCAACGACAGCATGTCGATTTCCACCTTTTCATCGGGGTAGCTTGCAAATTCTTCCAACAACACGGGGGCTTTCCGGTTCCAGCCAAGCACCAGGATTCGCCTTTGCACGGGGCCTTTCCCTTTGTCCGAAGAAGATGACCGGTTGATTGCGGAGCCGCCGGCTGTCCTGACCGGGTTGGTGTCCCCGTAGGTTTCAGCAAGAAGTACGAACCGGTCGCCGGCCTCTGCCCGGGTGCCGTCCGGGGGGTTGAGAAGGGGGCGGTACCCTGGGGGGGCGGCCCGCAGAACCCCCATCAAAACCGCGTGGGGGAAACAATCGCCCATTTGTTGCAGCGGCGCGTCGTTGAGCGCGGGCAGTTCACGCACGTAAATTTGGCTGCCTTCGCCGTAGTGCAGCAGCTGCGAGTAGATGAAGGACAGGCCCGGATGCCGGACCGTCTGGGCCAGAAGCCGGCTGATGATAGCATCTCCCGGGATCAGGGCGGCCGACGGGCTGTAGGCCGCCCGGGCGGCGGGCAGTTTCCGGCCGTCAAGAAGCTCCGCCACAAGTGGGGGCAGGCTGGTTTCTCCGGACAGGAGCGCGTGTGTCGAGATGGACAGAAGGGCTTTGACGGAACGGGTGTCTAAGACCGAGGCGCCACCAGCGGAAAAGTCGCTTCCGGGCAGGATTATCACGCCGGCCCGGGTGAAATCCACCCGACGCAGATCTTCGATGCGAAGCGGTGTGCCGGTGCGCAGCACGATCCGGCGCTGCTTCCAGTAGCCGCCGAGTTCCTCCCGAAGGTCATGGGCCATGCGGGCGTCCATGTCCTGGGCCAGGATGACGACGCGGAGTTTGCCGGTTCCGATGCGGTCCAAAAACCGACGCAGCCGCTCCTGGGAAGCGATGATCTCCTTGACGATGGTGGCGGTGCGGTTGGTCCAGCCCAGGATCAGTATGTGCCCCTTGAGGGAGATGGGGGTCAGGCCGCTTTCAAATCGCCTGATGGTGGCGTTGAGCCACTGGGTCATGGTGGCGATCAGCGCGCCCATGAACAGAACGTAGCCGAGAATGGTGACCGCAGTGGACACGGCGCGCAGAAAAGCCCCCCGGTCATCGCCGAGGTAGCCCGGGTCGCTCAACCGCAGAAAGGCCCACCATGCGGCGTCCAGGAAATCGTAGTCCGAAGAAAAGACAAAGACCAGAAACCCCGCGGATAAAGATACCCCCACGATCAGTCCGGCGATGACCAGCAGTTGAAGATGCGCGCCGCCGAGCAGCAGCCGCTCAATGATGAACTTGATCCTGTTGGTCATATGGGTAAGCATGCACGCCTTCTCTTTTTTTCAGCTGTCGACGCCGAAGATGTTCATCATGAGGGTCTTGAGGCACCGCCGCAGGACCTTGAACGAGTAGTAACGGCCGGCAATACGGTAGTTGTGTTCCACCATGGCCTTGCGGCGGTCCGGGTTTTCCAGGATCTCCCTTACGGTCTGCACGTTTTTCCGTGTCAGGTAGCCGTCCATGACCGCCAGGTCGAAGCCCTTTGGCTCGATGTCCCGCACGAAGATGGCATAGCGGTTGATCAGCAGCGGTTTGTAGAAATAGATCGCCTCCAGAAAGGCGTTTCCGAATCCTTCATACAGACTTGGGTACGTGATGAAATCCGCGTGGGGATAGATATCCCAGAGGGAATAGCCTTCCCGGTGGTCGTTGCCGTAATAGGGATCCGACACCCGCAGGTTCACCATCTTCAGGTCGACGCCCTTTTCCCGTGCTTCCTCCCTGAGCCATTCCAGGTATTCGAATCCCTCGTCGCCGGCTTCGTGGGAGATGACCAGTTTGTAGCGCGAATCCTTCAGGTCCTGCACCAGCTCCAGAGCGTGTTCGATGCCCTTGCGCTGGACCACTCGGGTGGGCTGTAGAATGATCTTGTCATCCGGGGCGATGCCCAGGGTGTCCCGAAAGGCACGGGTGCGCACATCGTCGCGCCGGGGGGGATTTTCAAAATCGATGACGTTGGGGATGACGATGGAGGAGATGCCGGTGCGGAGGGCCAGTTCCTCCTGGGCCGCCGAATTGATGACCACGTGCTCGATGTGGGGAAGATTGGGGGGGAAACTCATGCGCAGGTAGTCGCCGGCGGCGTTGACGATAAACCGGGTGCGTTCCCAGTAGAAATCGTGGTGATGAGCGATGGTGGGGATGCGGTTTTCCGCGATGTACTCGGTGAGGGCGATGCCCAAGGGCACATGCAAAGGAATGGTCAGGGCGTTTTGGACGACCAGCAGCTGAATATCGAATTGCCGGACGAACTGGTCGAGTTTTTGCTTCAGCACGCTCTTCATCCGATGCACCGCGTCGGTCACCGCGGCGGTGCGTCCCGCATGGCTGAAAAGGCGCTCGCTGATCCACAGGTTGTCCGGATGTTTGAAATGCGCTTCCGGCACCACCAGGCTGTCGGCCGGGTTCCGGTCCGACATGCCGGCGAACCAGAAGCAGCGGTGCCCGCTTGCCGCCAACACCGCCGCCCATTTGCTCGCTTCCATGGTGACGCCGTCGGTGCCGCTGAAACGGGTGGAAACAAACCCGATGTGATTGCCCATGATGCTCCTCTTTGGTGCAAATGTTGACAACGCGATATCATAACATGCCGAAGGCCGGTTAAAATTCGATTTCCCAGGTCATGTCCACGCTCCCGGTGTTTTCCCGTCCGACCTGGGTTTCGATCTTGAACCGGGGCGTCAGTTGGTAAGTGATTTCCGCATAGCTGCGCTCGGTTTCGGAAAGGCCCTGGCGGTGGGCAAGGAAAACCTTTGGGGTGATGTATTTTCCAAGGGTTACGGCGCCAAGACCGTTGTCGCCGCTGCCCGATGCGACGGCAACGGTGTCGATGAAAGCCACACCACCCAGCAGCTGCCTTAACTCCGAAGCCAGAAGACCGCCGGTGTAGGACAAGGCCGCTTCCTGCACATTGAAGGCCTGGCCGCCGGTGAGATTGTCCGCGGGCTTTCCGAATACCAGCAGGGAAATGATATCCGATTCCGACATGGTCGGTTCGCTGCCCAGGTGCAGTACCGGTTCCCGGGCCGTTCCGTTGACGGTGACGATGATGGTGGCGGAGCGGATACGTGTTTCCGCCTGAAGATCCAAGGCCGGATCCAGCTCCCGCAGGCCCAAAAAAGTGACGGTTCCTTTTTGGATGCTGAAGTTCTTCCCCATGAAGAAGTAATTGCCACGCACGGCTTTCAGATCTCCCAGCAGCAGAAAATCGCCTTGGGGATGTTTGACGACGCGAATGTCTCCGGCGATTTCCGCGGAGAGGTCCTGTCCCTTGAGCCATGCGTTGTTCGGCGCCAGAACCCGGATGTCCGCGGTGAGCGGGGCAAACAGTCCCGGTTGTTGGCTGTCTGCGATGACGATGGGTTTGTCGGCGTCCTGTGTGCCGGGGGTGATCACACGAATCTCCGTTGGCCGCTGGACGCTAAGCCGGTCCATGTCCAGCCGGCCTTCGTCGATGACCACCTGTCCGGTCAGCACCGGCGCATCCAAGGGGCCTTTGAGTGACAGGCGCGGAGAGACCCGGACGGTGAGGGCCTGTTGAAACGGAATCAACAGGTGATTCCCCGTGAGGGAAAGATCGAATACCGGGTGCCGGACGGACGCGAACACCACGCGCCCACGACCGCGCAAGACCCCTTCCCGATCCCCTTGGATCATTAGGTCCCTGACTGTCAAGGTGTCGCCCGAAAGTTCAAGATTAGCCGTAATGGCTTCATAGGTCAAATTGTTTTCCGTCAGACGGAGCCAGCCTTCGCGCAAGACGATCGTTCCGTGTGCTTCCGGATGGGGCAGGCGACCGGACAGCGCGAGACGGATGTCGGTGACGGCATCCCAGGCCACGCTCTTTCCCTGCGCAACGGGTAGTTCGGATAGGTTCAGCCCCCGGGTTTCGATGTCAACGGTGCACGGTGCGTTTAACAGCCGAAGAGAAAAGGGACGGAACCCCAGCCGCAGGGGCACGGTGCCGCCGGCTGTCAGCAGGGTCGCGTGCGGGCGGGCAAGATCGGCCTGAAAAGAAAGGCGGCTTTCGCAGTAGTCGATCGCGGCGGACAATTGGGCCGTGTCCGGCAGCGGTGTGCCGCGCAGATCCTTGATGGTGAGGCGTGCGGAGATGGTGGGACTTTCCAGGGTGCCGAGAAAATCCAGATCCGCGGACACATTTCCCACGGGAAGCCATCGTGGCGTCCACTTTGCTGGCAGTGAAGACGTGTCCAGTTGCGTGACGTGAAGATGAACATCCTGCGCGCCGCCGGGGGCGATTGTTCCCCGGGCCGTTACGAGGGCGTCGTTAAGCCGCAGCCGGGCATCCTGAATGTCGATGTGCTCGGGGGCCAGGGTAATGCGCACCGGTGCCGCAAGGGACAGGGCGGCTGCCGGCCAGGGGGCGTGCAGATGGCCGGTGGCTTGATGGATGGTCACTTTCCGGACCGGGCCTTTCCAAAGGTCGATTTTTCCCGCAAGCGAAAAGGTGCTGCCGTTTTCGTGGATGGTCGATACGGTGGTGGAAATGGCAGCGGGCGCGACGCTGGCGGTCATGGACGCGGTCGTAAACCGCTGCCCCGATACCTGGACAACTTCGGCGGTGACATCGATATCGCCGGTTCCGGTGTCCCAGGCGCCGTCCCATGCGGCGACGGCGGAAAGGCTGCCGATGTTGCCGCCGGGCAGGTGAAGGGTCTCCGTCGTCAGGGACGCCTTTAACCTGGTGTTGTCCTTTCCGGGCATGCCGGCGGCCGTTGCGGACAGGTGGAGGCGTTCGGCGGTCACGGCGTTGCATCCGATGCCGTGTCCATCGGCAGTAACTTGGATGTCGGGATTTTGCCAGCGGCCCCGGAGGGTTGCCCGCAGATCCAGGCGGCCTGCGAGGGGCGCAGCGGGGGCTGATGTCGGCAAGTGCGGTGTTATGCCCTGGTAAAGGCGCCCAAGGTCCGCCACATGGAGGGAAAGATCCAACGCGGTGCGGGAGGTGTCGGCGCAAAAGGCGCCGGAGAGGGCCATCCGGTTTTTTCCGGCGGTGATGTCAAAATGATCGATGGAAAGGGTGCCGTCGGACCAGGTGGCTTCTGCGGAAATGCGGTCAAGGGCAATGCCGCGGACGGCAGGTTTTACAAGGACCATGGTCATCTGCCCGCTGGCGGCATCCGGCTGCCGGAGCCGGGTGCCGGTTACCGATACCGATCCGTTGAGAGGGCCGCCGAGAAAATTTTCTGCCCGAAGACACAGCCGTGTCGGGTCGATGTTTTTCAACACAACGTCCGTGGCGGTATGAACGCCCAGATCCGGAGAAATTCCCGATTGCCCGGTAAGCGCCACCCTCCCGTCGGGCAGATGCACTATCAGGCGGTGTTCGAATGCAGCGGTGGTGCCCCGTGCGGTGAGTTCGCCGGAAAGCAGGGGCAACGGTTTTCGGCAGTGGTGTTGCGGAGCGAAGGCAGCCGGATCAACATTCCGGAAGTGGGCGGACATATGGAACGGTTGGGGGGCGGCGCCAAGCCGAACATTGCCATGGATCACCATGGCGGCGTTTCCGGCGCAGACGGTGAGGGCGGTGAGCGCCGCTTGGCCGGTGGCGGGATCGAAGCGCGCCGCACCCTTTGCCGTCAGAGCCAGGGGCACGGTCGGCCGGGCATTTACGACCAGGTCGTGGAGGCGGAGGCGGATCTCCTCGTCCCAGCTGAGGTGCGCCCGCATCCGCCGGATCGAAACGTTGCGGGGCGCCGAAGCGGCGGGGCCTGTGATGGCCGCGGATATGTCGTCGAGGTCGAATCGGGCCACAACCAGCTTCAGGGGCAGCGATAGAGGTGAGGCGGGCTCCTGCGCGGCGGTGCGGGATTTTATGAGATGCGATAGGTTCCAGCCTGTTTCCGGCGCATGGCGAAGGTGCAGCCTGAGCCCTTCCACGGCGAGCCGTTGGACGTGCAAGCGTTTGCGCAGCAGCGCCGGCAAAAGGTACGCGGCCGAAACCCGACGGATGGTCAAAACTGTTTCCAGGTCCGGATCCGCCATGCGGATGCCTTCCAGGGTGATGTCCGTCAGGACGCTTCCTTCCAGTTTTGCGATGGTGACAGTGGCGTTCAGCCGGGATTCTGCCGCCTTTTCCAGGAAACCGCGCAGGATTTCGGCCACGGGATCCGTTCGGACGACCAGCACGGCGGCTACTGTCAGCACACACAGCGCAAGGACGGCCCAGGCGGTGATCCGCAGCAGGCGGAAAAGGTGTGTGCGCAACCCGGGTCGGGCGTTGCCCCTGGTTTGGGGGTGGGGGGCCTTGGGCACCTGAATCCTCCGTTAAAATGCGTGTCCGATATTGAAATGCAGTCGCCAGCGCGATTCTTTTTCCGGGTCGCCCGCGGCCAGGGGGGCTGGCACGTTTTGGGGATTGAGTTTGTAGCCGGCGTCCAGTCGCAAGGGGCCGATGGGCGTGTCGAAGCGGATACCCGCCCCGGCGGTGTAGCGCAGGCTGTCCGGGGTCCAGTGGAAAGCCGCACGCTCCACCGTTCCCACATCGAAAAACAGCACACCCGATACCTTGCCGGCGATGTGGCGGCGTAATTCCAGGTTGCCCAAGGCGGCGGAGCGTCCTCCTTGGGGGGTGCCGCCGGCGTCGCGGGGGCCCAATTTTTGGAACGCGTAGCCCCTCACCGTATGGGCGCCGCCGAGAAACAGGCGTTTGAAAATGGGGATATGGCCCGTGTCTTCCATCTCCTGCAGGGCTTGGATCCTGAACCGGCCGGCCAGGATCGTATCGAACGGCAGGGGCTGGTAGCGCGCCAGTTCCATAGACGGCTTTACATACGCGATTTCGGATCCCATAAGGGACGTGGCTGTTTCCACCGATCCGTCGAACCGCCACCCCTTTCGGGGGTTCGGCTCGGAGTTGGTGGTGTCCCAGGATATTTCTAAAAACCCCGCGGAGATGCGGAAGCTGTTGTCCTGTAAAAAGGCCCGTTGCTCCATCTGGTCGGCGAGCATCAGGTCCGCCAGGTCGCTTTGTTCCAGCCGGTATTCCAGATGCAGCGCCCAGTTTTCTTTCAGGCGCCGGGTAACACGCGCCATGCCCAGGAACCGGCGGCTGTCGTAGGCGTCTAGGGTTTCCGCCAAAAAACCGGCTTCCATCTGGAAGGCTGTTTTCGCGTCCAGGAAATACGGTTGTTCATAGGATGCGGAGGCCTGGCGTATCAGGTCCGAGCGGCGGGCTTCCACGGTCAGCCGGCCGGCCCGGCGGCCGAGGTTGCGGTAGGTCCAGCCCAGTCGGGCCCGAATCCCGTCCTCGTCTCCATAACCGAGGCCGCCTTTGATCCGCTGACGCTTCTTCGGTTTCACCGCCACGGTCATGGGCACCCGGCCGGTAATGGGATCCGGGGCACCCGGCCGAATGACGGCGGCTTTAAAGACATCCAGGTTGTAGAGATTTCGCTGGGTCTGCTCCACCTTGCGGACATCGTAGAGGGTCCCTTCCTCCCATTGACGGGCGCGCTGGAGGATCTCTTTCCGCACGGTGGCATCTGCGTCCTCCGGTTGTGTTTCGCCAAACAGGCACCGCGGGCCGGGGGTGACGGTGAAATGAATCTCCGCTTTGTCGGCGTTCGGGTGGATGCGGACCTTGCCTGTCACCTCGGCCATGGGATACCCCCTGGCGCCGAAATAACGTTCCAGGGATTGCTTTGCGCGGCGATAGGCCTTTTCTTCGAAACGGGTGTCGGTGCGGACATGGACGGCATCCAGAAGTTGCTGTTCGGAAAAGGTGGCACTGTCCCCATGGACATCGAATGTGATGGTGCGCACCATCACAGGGGTGCCTTCGGTGACGACATAGGTGACGAGCGCCCGCCGCGGCGGCGGGCCCGGTGCGGCATCGATTCGGGGCGTTACCTGTGCGTGGTAGAAGCCCCGGCTCCGGTAATGGCGAAGAATGCGGTTGGCATCGTCTGCGACGGCCGCGTTGTCCAGTCGCGGCGGTGTTGCCCAGAAACGGTACCAGGGCTGTTTTTTAACGGCCATCTGTTCCATCAATGACCGGGTGCTCAGGTGCCGGTTGCCGGTGATGCGAATTGCGCTTACGCGGAAAGGGCCCTGGGCTTCGGGCGCCGCGACCGTGTCGCCCAGGCCGTCCACCGTTTGAACAACGGTGGCAAATATTAGAAGGGTGGTGAAAAGGGCAGTGCGCATAATGCGACCGCCTGCGGTGCAAACGGGTTTTGTGTGGTGGAAAAACGCTGCGGGCACCGCTTCCCCCGGCCCGCATGGCATCGGGGGCATGCGTTGCGCGCGGTGCCGGTTGGCCTTATGCAAGGCGCTCTTTCAGCCATGTGGCGGCCTCGCCGATGGCCTGCTTCGCCTGGGGGAAGACGTTGATGAATCCGGCGAAGGCATGGACCATGCCGGGGTAGCGCTTCAGGGTGCAGGAGACCCCATCGGCCTTGAGTCGATCAGCATAGGCTTCTCCTTCGTCCCGCAGGGGGTCGCATTCGGCGGTGATGACCAACGCGGGCGGAAGACCGGAGAGGCGCGCGGCCCGCAGCGGGTGGACGTAAGGGTTGTCGATGTCCGCATCGTCTCTGCGATACAGGCTGGAGAACCAAACCATGTCCCGAACGTTCAGAAACAGTCCGTCGTTTTCACGCATGGATGCGGTGCCCGGGCTGTGATGGTCGGTCACCGGATACAGCAGTACCTGACCCCCCAAGGCCGGGCCGCCTTCGTCCCGGATCCGAAGGGCGGTTACCGTTGACAGATTCGCGCCCGCACTGTCGCCCGCCACGGCGATACGGTTCGGGTCGGCGTTCAGGGTGCTTCCGTTGGCCGCGACCCACCGCACGGCGGCCATACAATCGTCACATGCAGCCGGAAAGCGGTGTTCCGGCGCCAGGCGATAGTCCACCGACAGGATCATGCACCCGGAGGCGACACAGAGGTTGCGGCAGATATGGTCGTGGGTGTCCAGGTTGCCCATGACAAAGCCGCCCCCGTGAAAAAAGAGCACCACGGGATGGGGCGCCGTGCCGTGGGGGGTGTAGATGCGGATGGGCAATTGCCCGCCGGGTCCGGGAAGGGTGCGGTCCGTTACGGCGGCCAGCGGCAACGTGGTGTCCACCGGGGGCGTCATCCGGATGACCATGCGGCGGCTTTCCGCGATGGGCGTTTTCCACAGGGGCTTTGCGTCCATGGCGGCCATGTTGTCCAGCAGGGTTTTGGCTTTGGGATCGAGTGGCATGCCTTTCCTTCCGGTTCCGCTGTCCGGGTCATCGTAAAACCGGTCCGGCGTATTGTCTGTAATGATTAAACCATGAAAATACAGTGCCGACATGCGGACGTCAAGCGTTTCGCACCGGCGCTGGATGGCGCAATTTGCAAATGATATGCTGATAAAACGGGCGGTAGGAAGAGCAGATGCATTTTTATGTTTTCCTCCCGGCGCTGTTGCCTGTATAATTACCGTATCGGCCGTCCGCCGCCGGGGGCGGCCTTCGTCGCCCTCAGCCCTGCCAGGGAAAAAGATTTTGGCGGGCGGAGAACCGAACACTTACACCGCGGTTTGCCGGCCTTCGGCGTTGCCGCATCAGGGGACATTCATGAAAACCCATTTTGCCCCGGCCCAGCGGGCGGATGCAGACCAGTTGGACTTGGACGTCCGGATCGTGAGCACCCACCCCCTCATCGACGGACTGATGAACATGGCCAGCGGTCTTCTGGCGGTCTTGAACGAACAGCGCCAACTGCTTGCCGTAAACGATTCTTTCCTCAACCTGCTGGGGATTGCGGACCCGGCCCGGGTGATCGGGTTGCGCCCCGGTGAATCGTTCCATTGTATCCATGCCCACGAAATGCCCGGGGGATGCGGCACCTCCGAACTTTGTGCGTCTTGCGGCGCCGCCGTTGCCATGGTGGCCTGCATGGAGGGGAACATGCCGGTGGAGAAAAAATGCGCGGTGTCCGCCATGCGCAACGGAAAGTTGGCGGATCTCATCTTTAAGGTCCGGGCCGTGCCCGTTATTTTCGACCGTCGCCGCTATCTTCTCTTGTTTCTAAACGACATCAGCAAGGAGCAACAGTGGGGAAACCTGGAGCGGATGTTCTATCATGACGTGAACAATATCATCTGCGCCATCAGCAGCCGCAGTGAACTGATGCTTCTTGATCCGAATGCGGACGTGGAGAAGATGGCCCGGGAAATCAACGCGCTTTCCATGCGGCTTTCCGGAGAGGTGTCCATCCAGCGCCAGATGTTCCAGACCGGCCTTTCCACCTACCAACCCCTGTACCGGGACGTTTCGGTGCATCGCCTGTTGGCGGATATCCGCAATGTTTTTTTGAACCATCCCGCGGCGGCGGGCCGGTTTCTCAACATCCGCGAGCCCGCCGACGCATGCGTCATCGAAACCGATTATTCCCTGACCGTCCGTATCCTGACCAATATGGTCGCCAACGCCCTGGAGGCCACCGCCGCCGGCGGGTATGTGGAATTTTACACCGGCATGGAGAATGGGTCTATCTGCTTTTGTGTCCGAAACGAGGGGGTGATGCCGCCCCACATCGCCGGGCGGGTGTTTCAGCGGAATTTCAGCACCAAGGAGGGTGCCGGTCGCGGTCTGGGAACATATGCCATGAAGTATTTCGGCGAGACGGTGCTCAACGGGCAGGTGGATTTTATTTCCTCTGCGCAGGAGGGCACTATCTTCCGGTTCAGGTTTCCGCTGAAGGAGAATAACGCATAGTCCCGCAGGCAACGGCGTTACCCACACGCACCAGATCTTCCAGGTTTCGGGCGGCGGCTTCCCGGCTGGTCTCCGGGGGGCGGATTCCCCGGAGCATCAGGGTCTCCATATTGTCTGTTTTTAAATGCCGTTCGAATTGTTCCGCCAGGTGCATTTGGTCCATGAGGCGGTTTTTCTTGACGGACAGCCAGCAAAACGGGTCCATCCTTCCCTGCTGGTCCTCCAACAGGGTCAGTGCCGCCGCAAGGGTCGAAAAGAAGGTGTTCGTCCCCATGCCCGCCCCGTAGAAAAAACGCCCCAGAAAATCGATTGTCCCGGCGGTGAACGGAAAGGTGCGGTTTCGCAGCATCACCTGGACGGTGCGGCGGGTGCCGTCCTCGGCGACTTGCGCCAGCACCTTCAGGAGGGCGTCGGGCAGGCGGCGGGTGATGTGCAGGCGGTGCACAAGGGTGGACAATATCCATTCGGGCAACGCCACGACGGCGCTTTCCTCTGTTCCGCGCCGTCGGATCCGTGCATGGGGGCGGTGCCCGGACAGGCGGCGAACAACAGCGATTTGGTCGTCCGGGCCAAAACAATGGGAGGCTACAAGGGGTTCGATCCGGACCTGAAGCGTCAAATCCGGAAAGAAGACAAGCTCCATCAACGGCGCCGTGTCAATGTCCGGGATGTTTTCCCGCCGGCCTTCAAGGGCGGCCAGGTCGATGCCGTCAAGACAGGCGGCCATGTACTGCTCGGCCTCCGGAGAGAGGGAGACGCCGTTCAGGAGCCAGCGATGGATTTCCGCCGCCAGCGCCTTCCGGGCCCTGTCTCGGTCCGGGGGAATGCCGGCCCCGTTCATTTTAGGAAAACCGCCATTTTTTCCACCAGCACTTCCCTGGGAACCGCCCCTATAGCGCTGTCCACCAGTCGGCCCCCGTCGAATACGAGAAAGGTGGGGGTGCTCATCAGCTGATAGCGCCGGGCGGCGGCGGGGCTCGTTGTCACGTCCATGCGGCAGACGCGGACACGGCCCCGCCATTCGGATGCCAGACGATTGACCACGGGAGCACTGACGGTGCAGGCGCCGCAAGTTGGGGAAACAGCTTCCACCAGTACCGGCAAAGGGGAGCGCAGCACCTTTTCATCGAAGACGGCATCGGTGACCGGAACGGCCCAGGCGGTCATGATATCTTCGGTCTGAAGGGGCGCGTGGCATTTGCCGCATTTGGGGGTCCGGGCGCGTTTTTCCGGCGGCACCCGGTTTTTCGTTTTGCATTGGACGCAGCGCAGCACCAGCGCCGCCTGCGTATCGACCAGCGCCGTGCCGCATTTTCCGCACCTGGCCCCGGCACCGTTCCTTTCGGCCGGAAGTTTGTTCTTGGCCTTGCAGGCCGGGCAAATGCGTATGTCGTGCATTTGGTTATTCATGGTATTTACCCCTTGCCTATTTACCTTCTTCCTTACATCACCCCATAGGATTTGAGCTTCTTGTGCAGCGTTTTTCGTGTCACGCCCAGGCGTCTGGCCGCTTCGCTTTTGTTGCCGCCGGTGGCGGACAGGGTCTGGACGATGGCCGCGCGTTCGATGTCGCTGAGGCTTCTACCCGTGAGCACCGTGTCGTCCGGGCCGGTATCGGCGGACGGGATCAGGGGCATGTCAACGGCGTCTATGAAGTCGGAGCGACCCAGCACCACCGCCCGTTCCACGGCGTTCATCAGCTCCCGAACGTTGCCTGGCCAGTCGTGGCGGATCAGACGGTCCACGGCCGCCGGAGTGAAGCCGCGCAGCTCCTTGTTGTTCTTGCGGGCGAACATTTCCAGGAAATGTTGGGCCAGCAGCGGAATGTCCTCCCGCCGGGATCGCAACGGCGGCACCTCCAGTTGCACCACGTTCAGCCGGTAGTAGAGGTCTTCCCGGAACCGGCCTTCGGCCACCAACGCCGGCAACTGCTTGTTGGTGGCGGCGATGAGGCGGACATCCACGTGCAATACTTCCTCGCCGCCGACCCGGGTCACCTCTTTTTCCTGGAGGACCCGCAGCAGCTTTACCTGCATGGTCAGGGGCATTTCGCTGATTTCGTCGAGGAACAGGCTGCCCCTGTCGGCCAGTAGAAACCTGCCGTCCTTGCGGCGCTCGGCGCCGGTGAAGGCGCCCCGTTCATGGCCGAAGAGTTCGGATTCGAACAGGCTTTCGGTGATGGCCGCGCAATTGATTTTGATGAAAGGACTTTGGCTGCGGGGACTGTTGTCGTGAAGGGCGCCGGCGATCAGCTCTTTTCCGGTGCCGGATTCGCCGGTGATCAAAACCGTCGCTTCCGAGGCTGAGACCAGCGCCACGGTTTCAAGAAGCGCTTTGACGGCTGGGCTGCTGCCGATGATGCGGGCGCGGTCCATCTGGTCTTCCAGGCGCTGCTTCAGGTGGATATTCTCCGTCTTCAGGCGCAAATGTTCCATGGCCCGGGCCATGGTCAGGCGCAGCTTGTCGAAATCAAGGGGTTTGGTCAGGTAGTCGTAGGCGCCGTTTTTCAGGGCCGATACGGCGGTATCCACGGAAGAATACGCCGTCATGATCACAACGGGAATGGCCGGGTTGTGGCGTTTGATTTCCTCCATGGCTTCCAGGCCCGAAACCTTGAGCATGCGGATGTCCATGAGCACCAGGTCATAGGGGCGCGCCTTGACCTTTTCTATGGCGACTCCGCCGTCATCTGCTTCCTCGATGGCATAGCCCCACCCGCCGATCAGCGCGCGGAGCATGGTGCGGTGGGCGGTATCGTCGTCCACTACTAGGATGGAGGGGACGTTCCGGTTCATGGGGTGGCACTCCTTTCGGGCTGCGGTGCGTTCGGGTCGGGTTGGGGCAGGCGGAGGGTCATGACCGTGCCGCCGTGGGGGTCGCTCTCGGCGTTGATCCGGCCGTGGTGAGCCTCTGCGATATTGTGAACAATGGCAAGCCCGAGCCCGGTGCCCGCGGGTTTTGTGGTGAAATAAGGATCGAAAATATGGGCAAGGTCTTCCGGTGCGATCCCCGTGCCGGTGTCGGCCACACGGATGATCATTTCCCGCTTGTCCGGAGACGTTTCGGCCCGGACGTTCAGGCTGCCCCCGGGCCCCATGGCGTCCAGAGCGTTGAGGAAGAGATTGAGCAGCACCTGGTGAATGCGATGGGCGTCGAGCATGGCCTGGAGATCCGGGGGCGTGACGGTGCTGCGAACGGTGATTTGTGCTTCCGCCGCCTGCTGTTCCACCAACTTAAGGGCGTCGTCGATCAAGGGGGTTACCTGGGTCCAACGGGGCGTCACCTGGACGGGACGCGCGAATTCCAGTAACTGACCCACCACCCGGTTGAGCTTGTCCACTTCCTGGATCATGATGCCGGCAATCTGCTGGTCCTCGGCGGCATCCGGGTATCGCTGCTTGAAATAGGTGGCGAACCCCTTGATGGAGCTGAGGGGATTGCGGATTTCATGGGCCACCCCGGCGGCGAGCCGGCCCACCGTGGCCAGGCGCTGACTGCGGGCCAGAACCTTGCGAAGAGCCTCAAGTTCGCTCAGATCCTTGATGAGCACCGCAAACCCGAAAAACAGTCCGCTTTCGTCCATAAGCACCGTGGTGGTCACCTCCAGGGGCAGCATCCGGCCGTCGGAAAGAACGCAATCGATTTGCCTGTCCGTGGTGTCGGACCGGCGGTCCAGGGCATCGATCACCTCCCGCAGGGCATCCGGCAGGACCCTGGCCCCCTGTTTTTCCATCGCGTCGGAAACCGGGAGGCCAAACAGCCGGGAGGCAGCCTGGTTGAGGGAGGCAATGCGTTTTTCGGTGTCCAAGGCCACCAGACCGATGGGCATGGTTTCCACGAGGTTGTCGGAAAACGCCTTGATCCTGGAAAGGGAGGAGCGGGTGTTGCGGTATCCCTGGAACAGCATCAGTAAAACGATGCCGGTAAACCCGATGAGCAGCAGCACCGCGCCCACCACGATGGTGTGACGCATGTCCGCCTGCCGGGCCGCTTCGATGGGGGCCATGTCCAGTCCCACGAACATGATCCAGCTCTTGGCTTCCCGGATGCTGAATTGGCGCATCAGTTCCTGGAAGCGACGGTGGACGGCGCCTTCGCCGGGCGGCAATTCCCAGGGCGGGGCGGCCGGAGAGAAACGGCCGATCACTTCGAATACGGGGTGCCCCGCGTCATCGCGTACCACGTGACCGGTGACCTGGTGGGGTTGAACCCGTTCGGACAGATCCCGCCAGGCCCCGTGGAAAGAGCCTATTTTTTGCGGATCGCTGTGCACCACCACCCGGCCGGAAGGGTCCGTTACCGCCAGGTAGCGGATATCGCTTTGTCGGGCTGTTTCCGATAGGAGATGCTGCAATTTAAAGCTGTTCCAATGGGTTCCCATGACACCGGTGCGGGTACCGGCTTCGAAGGAACGCATAAGGGCGGCGCCTTTTTCGAGCAGCAGGCGAATGCTGCTCTCCTTCTGGCGGTCGATGTTTTCGTAGGTGATGTAGGCGAAAATCGGGAACAACACCGCCACGGCGCCCAGTAGGATCCAGGGGGGCATGGCGGACAGGAAACGATGTCGGGTGGAAGATGCTGTCATGCGGGCCATCAAGAGCAAGGCCGGTGCCAGTCAGCCCGGAAAATGTCTTGTTGCAAAAAAAACGAATAGTTGGAAGACAAGTGCAGGGCCGGAAAAGCGATCATGTGGGTATTTTATACGCAGTTGGCTGGATTGGCAAGGTGGGGGGTGGGTTTTTTTTATCCAACGGCGCTCCCCATGCAGGGGGCGTTGACGCATTTTCAGGCGTGGACCTGCATCCGTCCCACGACGGGGGTCGCCATCCGGAATGTTTTGGGGTAAAGTACCCCGGCAGCGCACACCATCTGGTAACCGCAGGGGAGGAGGCAGCATGAAGATGCGCACGGTTTCTGAAATTGATGACGTCCGGGAAGTCCGCTGGAAACAACCGACCGCTACCTGGGCGCTGGTGCCCACCATGGGCTACCTGCACGAGGGGCATTTGAGCCTGGTGCGTCGGGCCCGGGCGGAAAACGACCGGGTGGGGGTCAGTGTCTTTGTCAATCCCATTCAGTTCAATAACCCGGAAGATCTTGAAAAATACCCCCGGAACACCGAGCGGGACGCGGCAATGCTGGAGAAAGAGGGGGTCGATTTGCTGTGGGTTCCCACATCGGACATCATCTATCCGCCGGAATACCAGACATATGTGGATGTCACGGGGGTGAGCCTGCCCCTGGAAGGCGCGGTCCGGCCCGGCCATTTCCGGGGCGTGACCACGGTGGTGGCGAAGCTTTTCAATGTGTTCGCACCCACCCGCGCCTATTTCGGCCAGAAGGACGCCCAGCAGGTGGCGGTCATTCGTCGAATGGCGACGGACCTGGCTTTTAACCTGTCGGTGGTTGTTTGCCCCACCGTGCGGGAACATGACGGCTTGGCCATGAGCTCCAGAAACGTTCGGCTGTCGCCGGAAGGCCGGCGGGAGGCGGTGTGCCTGTACAGGGCGCTGAAGGCCGCCGAGGCACGGTTTGCATCCGGATGCAGAAGCGCCGCGGTGCTGTTGGGGGATATGCGCGGGCAAATCGAAGCGGTACCCGGCGCCCGGATCGACTATTTGAGCGCGGCGGATCCCGAAACCCTCATGGAGCTGGAAACCATTACCGGCGCGGTCCTGCTGTCCCTGGCCGTCCACATCGGCGGGGTACGCCTCATCGACAACCTGCTGTTGACGCCGCCGCATTGCATTTGAGCCAACCGGACCGAGCGAAAACGTTAAACAGGTGTTTGAAAGCGGCTCATTTGACTTGACAAATCCGAAGGTATCTTCCATAAACAGGTGTAAGTATAGCTTACATTATTCATGCGGCCATGATGCGCTGCATCCCCAATCCGGGTTCCCGGGTGCTGATCCGCACCGTTTCGCACGGTGTTGGCGATATGGCAGGTTCCATGACTGCGTGTTTGGACGCTTAACAAGGGAAAGGAGTTCGCATGGCAGATCTCAGTTGGATCCCGAGGGACAATGGAAAAAAGGATCATTACCTGTGGGCCGAGGATGCTTTTTCCCGGGAAGCGCCCGGGGTGATGTTTGAAAAACGACCCATCATCGACGCGTCGGGAAGCCCGGTGCAAGGGCTGTATTCCGGCTGGATCGTACTGAACAATCCCGCGCAGTATAACTCTTACACCACAGAGATGGTAAAATCCGTAATTGCGGGGTTTCAGAGGGCCTCGGCCGATTCTTCCATTGTTGCGGCGGTGTTTACGGCCGTTGGGGACAAGGCCTTCTGCACCGGTGGCAACACGAAAGAATATGCTGAGTACTACGGCAGACGCCCCAATGAATACGGCCTTTACATGGACCTTTTTAACGGCATGGTGGATGCCATCCTCAACTGCAAGAAGCCCACCATCTGTCGTGTCAACGGGATGCGGGTGGCCGGGGGGCAGGAGATTGGCATGGCCTGCGACCTGACCATCGCCAGCGATCTTGCCATTTTCGGTCAGGCCGGCGCCCGGCACGGATCAGCTCCGGACGGCGGCAGCACGGATTTCCTGCCCTGGATGCTGCCCATGGAATTGGCCATGTGGAACTGCGTCTCCTGCGAACTGTGGAGCGCCTACAAGATGAAGCATCTGGGGCTGATTTCCAAATGTGTGCCCGTCATTCGGGAAAACGGCACATGGGTGCGAAACCCGGCGGTCATCATCGACCGGTATGTCGATGACGGGGAGATTGTTTTCGGGGAATACAAGTCGGGGGATGCGGCCAAGGCGGCGCGGGACAAAATAAAGGCTGCGTCCACGGATTTCGAACTGCTGGACGCCGAACTCAACAAGTTGCTGTGGACGTTCACCAACCTGTTTCCCGGCTGCGCCATCAAGAGCATCGACGGCATTCGCATGAAAAAGAAATTCTTTTGGGACCAGGCCAAAATCGTCAACCGCCACTGGTTGGCCGCCAACATGGCAACCGAGGCCTATGCGGGCTTCAACGCCTTCAATACCAAGAAGGTAACCGGAAAGAGCGAGATCGATTTTATCGAATTTCGTCGTCGGCAGGCCGATGCAGCTGTTTTTGACGACGCGTTCATTGCGGCGGTTCTTGGAAAAGGGGACGCCTGAAAGGTTCCTGACCCGGCAGGCACTGGGGGGCGGCGCATCGGCCTTTCCGTTGCGTCACCGAACACCGACCGTCAAATGTGTTGCGTACAAACGGAGATGGAGGAAGACATGTTGCTGCAAGGAAAGAATGCCATTGTCACCGGCGGATCACAGGGGATCGGGGCCGCCATTTCGCTCGCCTTCGCCCGTGAGGGCGCCGATGTTTGTCTGTTGTACCGCACGTCCGCAGACGAGGCCAAAGACATTGCACGGGAAATCGAGGCCATGGGACGCAGGGCCTTGGCGCTCAAGGGGGACCTGGCCTCCTTTGCGGATGCCGAGGGCGTGGTTGCCGCCGCTTTGGAAGCCTTCGGGCGCATCGACATCCTGGTCAACAATGCCGGCATGAACTGGGACGGCGTCTGCTGGAAAATGACCGAAGCGCAATGGGACCGCGTCATCGAAGTCAACCTCAAGGGATATTTCAATTTCACCCGCCAGGTGGCGCCGCTGTTCAAGGAACAGGGGGCTGGAAAGATTGTCAATGTCACCTCCATCAACGGCATGCGGGGGAAATTCGGCCAGTCCAATTACTGCGCCTCCAAGGCCGGTATCATCGGGTATACCAAGGCCCTGGCCAAGGAGCTGGGCGCTTTCGGCGTGAACGTGAACGCCCTGGCGCCGGGTCTGATCGAAACAAAGATGTTGCGGGAATCTTCGGCCCGGGAGAAGGTCATCGACCTCGCCCTTAATGAGATGGCGCTCAAGCGGCTTGGAGCGCCTGAGGATGTGGCCAATGTTGCGGTTTTTCTGGCATCGGACATGGCCCGGCATGTCACCGGTGAAATAATCAAGGTGGACGGCGGACAGTATATCTGAGATTCCCGGGGGGCGAAAAAAGGCGGGGACGATCAATTGTCTCCGCCTTTTTTCTATTCCAACGACGCCGCTTTCAAAATGTTTCAGGTCATCCACTCCCCCCAGGCGGATCCGAAATTTCAACCCCAGGCAGACTTGCGTATGTCGAGGATTGAAATTTTCGACCGACGCGGAGATGGGGCGATATGAAACCGGTGTTGCAGTTTAATTTCTTTCCAGAACCAGGGCCATTCCCTGGCCGCCGCCGATGCACAGGGTGACAAGGCCGTAGCGGGCGCTGCGCGCTTTCATTTCGTAGAGGATCTTCGTGATCAGAACGCCGCCGCTGGCCGAGACCGGATGCCCCAGGGCAATGGCGCCGCCGTTGACGTTCACCTTATCCATGTCCATGTGAAGTTCCCGGATGCATGCCAGGGCTTGGGAAGCGAAGGCCTCGTTCAGCTCGATCAGGTCCATCTGGTCGATGGTCAGCCCCGCCTTTTTCAGCGCCATGCGGGTGGCCGGAATGGGGCCGATGCCCATGAGGGAGGGCTCCACCCCGGCCGAGGCGTAGGAAACGATGCGGGCCATGGGGGTTAGGCCTAGGGATGCCGCTTTTTCCCGGCTCATGACCACCAGGGCCGCGGCGCCGTCGTTCATGCCGCTGCTGTTGCCGGCCGTGACGGAGCCTCCCTTGCGGAAAGCGGGTTTCAGTTTGGTGAGGCCTTCCAGGGTGGTGCCGAACCGTGGATGCTCGTCGGTGTCAAAAACCACGGGATCCCCTCTTCGCTGGGGAATTTCCACCGGAACGATCTGTTCTCTGAAGCGGCCCTCGGTGATGGCTTTTTCCGCCAATTGCTGGCTGCGCAGGCCGAAGGCATCCTGATCCGCCCTGGAGACGGCGTATTTTTCCGCGACGTTTTCGGCGGTTTCTCCCATGGTGTCGCCGCTGAGGGGGTCGAACAAAATCAGCTGATCCTGCAGTTGCCCGTGGCCGAGACGGTATCCCCAGCGGGCTTTTTTCAGCATGAAGGTGGCGTTGCTCATGCTTTCCATGCCGCCGGCAATGATGACGTCGGCATCTCCGGACTTGATGACCTGGGCCGCCAGGGTCACGGCCTTGACGCTGCCGGCGCAGGCCTTGCTGATGGTGAATTGGGGTTTTTCCACCGGGACGCCTGCCTTGACGGCCACGACCCGGGCGCTGTTGATGGGCAAATCGCCTGTGCGATACCCGGAGGCGAAAATCACCTCGTCCACCTGATCGCCGGTCAGGTTTGTTCTGGACAGGACTTCCCGGATGGGCACCGGTCCGAAATCGATGTCGCTTAAAGCGGATAATGTGCCGCCGAACCGGCCGACGGCGGTGCGTGCCGCGCCAACAATGACAACCTCTCGCATGTTTCCTCCCTCCGTTTTTGGAATAGCCGAAATGCCGTACGACCTCCGACATGTCGTTGGTTTGGCCGGGGTGCCTGGCCCAAAATGGCGGATAAGTAAGTTTTGTTTACATTTATTGGATGGGCCGAACGGTGTCAACGTGTTTTTTTTACCGTTCCGCTAAAAAGCAGTTATGCTGTTGACAATGGGGCGGTGTTGTTCTTATCTTTCAAGGAACCCACCCGATCTCTATTGTTTTTGGCCCAAGAATTGCATTTGCTGTTTGCCCATAATGTTCCAGCGTGATGAAAAATACTTCCACAGGAGTTGGTTGATGATAGTGCGTAAAATGATCCCAAGAATCTGCATGGTTTTTTTTATGGCGGCGGTGACCGTGGCGGCGGTGAGCCCCTGCGCGGCGTACACCGCCAAGCGTTTTCCGTTCGGAGAGCGTCTGCCGGATTTTTCCCTGTCCCTTGCCAGTGAGGACGATGCCGGGGCCGCCTATCTGGGTGTTTCCGGCAACACATCCTTCTCGTGGCAGGCGGTTCAGGGGAAGCTCGTTCTTATCGAATTTTTCAGTGTGTTTTGTCCCAAATGTCATGAGAACGTGGAAATGCTCAACCGTCTGCACAAGATTTTCCAGGATGACAAGGTGCTGGGGGAACAGGTGCGGCTCATGGGCGTGGCGGTGCTGGGCGGAAAGAGCCAGGTTGAGTTGTTCCGGAAGCAGACCGGCGCTGCTTATCCTCTGTTTTCAGATCCCGATGACACGATTGCCCGCAAGACCGGCATGAACATGGTGCCCCACCTGCTGGTGGTGGACAAGACCGGACAGGTCGTCTTCGACCACAAGGGCGTTCTCAAGGATCTTGACGGTTTTTTGCTGTCCTTGCGGAAAATCCTCAAACAGGCCCAGGCGGTGCCGTGACGACGGCGGGAGCGTCGTTCCGGGCTGCAAGCAAGATCCTCACGTCCACAACGCTGACGCCTTTTTCGTGGACGATGACGGGATTCAAGTCCATTTCCCGTATTTCAGGATAGGACTCCATCATTTCGGAACAGGTGAGCAGCAGGTCTTCCAGGGCTTTCTTGTCGTAGGGGGATTGACCCCGGATGCCGTTGAGGATGGGGTAGGATTTGGTCTCACCGAGCATTTTCCGCGCCGATAGGCGCGAAATGGGAATGACCCGGAACGAGACGTCCCGTAGGATTTCCACCATGATGCCCCCGAGGCCATACATGATCACCGGGCCGAATTGGGGATCCATCTTGGTGCCGATGATGACTTCCAGCCCCGGATCGGCCATGGGGGAAACCAGGATGCCCCGGATGTCAGCGCCGGGGCGGCAGGCCGCGGCGTTTTCGAGAATACTTTTAAAGGCGCCCCGGACGTCTTTTTCCGTGTGGATGTTCAGGCGGACCCCTTTTGCGTCGCTTTTGTGAAGGATGTCCGGCGAGACGATTTTCATGGCCACCGGTCCCTGGATATCCCCTGCGTACCGGACCGCTTCCTCGACGGTGCAGGCCAGAAAGTCGGCCTTGTGCGGCGGGGAAAGCGCCCCCCCGTTTTTTCGATGGCGGCCGGCGGCGACGCCGTGCAGGGCCAGCAACTGTTTTCCTTCCGGTTCCAGGAGAAGGTCGCGTCCCTCCCGATGCGCCGCCGCCAGGATGGATACCGCCGCTGCTTTTCGGTTGTCGGTGCGGTTGAGTTCGAAGTTTGTCTTGGCATGGTAGCTTCCCAGGTAGTTGCCGTATTCCCCCAGCGCGCCCATGCAGCGGCACGCCACGTCGATGGAGTCGTAGACGGGAATGTCGTAATACCGCAGCAGGTGCAGGGCGTGGGGTTTTTCGGAACTGTAGAGACTGTGCACCACGATGGGTTTTTTTCGGGATGCCACGAGCTTTCCCATCTGGTGCGCTGCATCTTCTTCCCGCAGCGACAGTGATGGCGCGAAGCGGATGCCGTATCCGCCGAACAGCCCCACCAACAGAAGGCCGCCCACCCGCGGGTCCGCCAGAAGGATCCGGGCGCATTCGGCGAACAAGGTCGGGTCGGCGTCGGTGCCGCCGGCCACGTCCACCGGGTTTCGTACGGATGCCGAGGCGGGCAGGATGGCCGCCAGCTTCTCCTTTGTTTTTTTCGCAAGATCCGGAATGGTCATGCCCAGGTCCGTCAGCAGGTCCGCGGCGATGGTGGCGTGGCCGCCGCCGTCGGCCAGAATGGCCACGCTGTTGTTCTTGATGGGCGGCAGGCTGGAGACGGTCTCGGCCACCGGCCACAGCTCGTCCGCGTTTTCAACCACCAGGATGCCGGCCCGCTGAAAGGCGGTGCTGGCGACCTCGGAAACGCCCGCCAAGGCGCCGGTATGGGAGCCGACCGAAAGTTTTCCGGTGGCCGAACGGCCGCTTTTGAGCAGGATGACCGGCTTTTTGATGGTGGTGCGATAGGCCTGCTGGAGGAACTCCCGCCCCCGGCGCAGGCCCTCCACGTAAATGAGAATGGCCCGGGTCTTGGGGTCTTGTCTGAAAAATTCCAGGTATTCATGAAACTTGACGTCCACTTCGTTGCCCACTCCCACATAATAGGAAAATCCCTTGAGGCTCTTGATTTTTGCCTCGGTGAAGAGACTCAGGGCCATGTTGCCGCTCTGGGACAGCAGGGCGATGTCGCCCGGGGGCGCGTTGCGAAGGCCGACCAGGTTGAGTTTGGTTCTCAGGTTCATGATGCCCGAAGTGTTGGGGCCGATCAGGCGCACCTTGTGAGCGGCGGCGACCTTGGCGATGTCGCTTTCCAGTTGCATGCCCCTGGCGCCGGTTTCACCAAAACCGCCGGCAATGGCCACCGCTCCGGAAACGCCCTTGCGGCCGCAATCCCCGAGCAGGGCCGGAACCGTATCGGCCGGGGTTGTGATCAGCGCCACATCGACGGGGTAGGGGATGGCCGCAATTTCGGGGTAACAGGGGAGGCCCAGGATTTTGGTTTCGTTGGGATTGACCGGAAAGATCCTGCCTTCGAAATTCTCCTCCAGCAGGGTTAAAATGGCCTGGTATCCCCGTTTGGTGGGGTTGCGGGATGCACCGATGACGGCAACGGATTCAGCGTTGAGGATGCGCTCCAGGCTCATTCTCGGTCATCCTCCCTTGTTCGGGTTTCGAATGCTGCCAGGGCTGTTTCGCGCTGGCGGGTGGATACGCAGGCAAGACAGGCCTCCACCTCGAAGGCCATGAGGGCCTCCAGACTCGCTTCTCCGGCGGCCATCGCCAAGCCCTTTTTGATCATTTTAAGGGAAAAGGGGTCGTTTCCGGCGATGGTGACGGCCATCTCCCTGGCGGTGGCCATCAACTGGTTGCCGAAAACCGCCTTGTTGACGAGCCCGATGGCCTCCGCCCGGGTGCCGGTGATGTTTTCCGCGGTGAACAAAAGCTCCTTCGCCCGCCCATCGCCCACCAGATTCCGCAGCAATCGGAAGGCCCCGCCGGTGAGCGAAGAGCTGACCCGTGCTTCCGGGGACCCGATCAGGGCGTCCCGGGCGGCGATACGCAGATCGCAGGCCAGGGCAAGCTCGTAGCCGGAGCCAAGGGCGTACCCATTGATGGCCGCAATAATGGGTTTGTCATACCGGAGAATGCGCCGGGTGGTATCCTGGAGGGCTTCCAGGTAGGCGCGGTAGTCGTCGTGGGAACGGTTTTTGGACGCCTTCAGATCCGCACCGGTGGAAAAAGCCCTGCCCGCGCCGGTGATGATCACCACACGGATGGCCGTGTCGGCATCGATAAGGACGAGGGCGGCTTCAAGATCCCGCCACAATTGGCGGTTCATGGCATTGAGCACCTTGGGGCGGTTGAGGGTGATGGTGGCAACGGGGGGCGAGGCGTCAAGCAGAACGCATTCATACGGGTCCATGGCGTCCCTTTCGCTGGTTGCGGTTCTGTTGGTTTGTAAAGTCATTACAACCCGATCCGGCGTATAGATCAAGTTTTATTTGATGGTGTTCGGCAAAGAGGGGGCGGTTCGATCGGAGGTGGAAGCGGCCAGACGGCGCTTCCGGTGTCATGGCACCGGAAGGGAAAGCCGTAGGGTGCTCCTCCCAGGGTAAGGACTTGTCTCCGGTTTAAAAAAAGCAGAGGTCGACCGGATCTCAGAGGGAGGGCGCGGGAGGAGCACCCCGAAAAAAGAGAGAAAGCACTTCTTTGTGAACACTTTTTCTATAAAAAACCGGGCGAAGCGTTTTTCTGCTCTTTTGCTTGCGGCTGTCGGATGGGGCAAGGCAGGCCCCCTGCGAGAGAGGGGGGCTGCGCTGCCGACATCCGTGGCACCTGAACAGCCGGTGCCCCAGTGAATTTATATTGTCAGAGCGGTCCGCTTTGTTGGTGCATGTTCAATGCAACCACCATGCCTACTTTTTGAAAGACGATGTGGCTTTTGAAAAAAAACTGGGGGCCGGCACGGCCGGCATGCGGGCACCGGGGTGCGGGATTCAAATATAACTTAAAAAACAGCATTATATGCCGCCATTGCCAAAGGGGCGCTGGCCAAAAACGATGCGGCGGAAAGGGGGAGGCAGGAGGCGTGGTCGTGGCGGTGGCAGCGAAAAAGGGGAATGCGCGGCCGCCAGAGTGATCTATAAATGTATCGAAAAAATGCCCTTTACTGCAAAAAGAGTCGTAACCGACGAATAACTTAAATAAAAAAAGGCGAAACGAATATGTTTCAATTAAGCGAAACGTTTATGAATCGGCCTCTGCCTGCACGCCGTAGCGTTTCGCCTTGCGAATGATGGTGGGTTGGCTGACGCCCAGCCAGCGCGCGGCCTTGCGGGTGCTGCCTTTTTCAGACAGGGCCTTTTGGATCAGTTGTTTTTCGATTTCCGCCACGGCCTCCCGCAAGCGCACGCGGCCGCCGGCGGGCAGGACGGGTAAGGCGCCATCCGGGGCCACGGCTTCCAGCCCGAAAATTTGGTCCCGGGTAATCAGGTCCTTGTTGCCGATAACGACCAATCGTTCCATCAGGTTTCGAAGTTCCCGGACATTTCCCGGCCATTCGTGGTTCATGAGCACTTCGATGGCGGAATCGCTCAGTTGCTTTTTCTGATGATGCCGTTCGTTGTACATGTCCAGAAAATGCTTCGCCAGATACGGGATTTCCTCCCGCCGTTCCCGTAAGGGGGGGATGGAAACCGGAATGACATTGAGCCGGTAAAACAGATCCTGTCGGAAGCCGCCTTCTTTGACAAGCTGCTCCAGGTGTTGGTTGCTGGCGGCAAGAATGCGGACGTCCAATTGTTTTGACTTGGTGCCGCCGATACGGATCACGGCCTTGTCTTGCAGTACCCGCAGCAACTTGGCCTGGAGGCCGTGGGGTAGGTCTCCGATTTCATCAAGGAAAAAGGTGCCCGTATCCGCCAGTTCGAAGAGACCCGGCTTGCCTGTGTTTTGCGCCCCGGTGAAAGCGCCTTTTTCATAGCCGAAAAGTTCCGATTCCAGGAGGCTTTCGGGGATGGCGGCACAGTTGACATTGATGAAGGGCGCTTTGTGGCGGGGGCTGTTTTTATGGATGAATTTGGCGACCATTTCTTTTCCGGCACCGGTTTCACCGGAGATGAGCACGGTGGCGTCCACCTGGGCGGCCCGGTGGGCGAGGGCCAGCACCTGTTTCATGGCGGCGCTGTGTTCGACGAGGTCTGTTTGGCGCATTTGCTGCCGGCGCAGATGCTGCAATTCCTGATGATATTTGACCGAGATGCTTTTGGCGGCGGCCAGCTTTTTTTCCAGTTTGTTCAGTTCCGTCACATCGCGCACGGTGGTCACGACCCGGATGAC
Source organism: Desulfobacterales bacterium (assembly GCA_963678885.2). GTDB lineage: Bacteria > Desulfobacterota > Desulfobacteria > Desulfobacterales > JAFDDL01. The sequence continues at coordinate 133,475 of CAXXFG010000006.1, forward strand.
TTCCTTGTTGTCGTTGAAGATGGGGCTGCCGGTGATCAGGCATTTCTGGTTGCCCTTGATCTGATGGAGGATGGTTACCGGCTCCTTTTTTTCCAGCACGTGCAAGGTGACCGATTCTGAGTAAATACCCTTTTCAACAAGCATTTTCATGTTCTTTCCCAGAACCTCTCCGGGCCGGATGCCGGTCATGCGGGTGTAGGCCTTGTTGATGCGAAGGGTATTGGCATCTCCGTCGGTGATGTAAATCCCTTCGTAAACCGAGTCGATGATGGCGTCGAGTTCCTTGTTCAGCTCCTTGGTCACCTCCAATTCAGCGGCAACGGATTCCAGGCTGGAAATGTCCTGGAGGACGGCGACGGCGCCGAGGATTTTCCCGTCCTTGATGATGGGGGTGCGGTTGGAGATGGCCGGCGTGTCTCCCAGCAGAACCTTCTGGCCCAGGCTGCTTTTTCCGGTGACAAGGACCTCGTGGAGCTTTCCATCCGGCAGCAGCGTCTTGAGGGGGCGGTCCAGGGCCTTTTCCGTTGGAATGCCGGTCATCCGTTCCGTTGCCGGATTCCAGGTGGTCACGATGCCTTCGGCATCCACGGCGATAATGGCGTTATAGGAGAATTCCAGCAATGCGTTCAGCTTGTCATGGTTCTTTTCCCATTCCGTTCGCAGGGTCCGGTGCAGGTGCCGTCGGGTCACCACGCCGACCAGCCGGCCGTCCGCATCGGTGATGGGGACCAGGGGGATGTCGTTCCGGGGGTCCTGGGAAAGGATGTTCTCCACCGGCGTTCCAGCGTTGAGGGTTATCACCGGGGTCAGCATCAACTCTTTGACGACAAGGGAGAACGGCAGACTTTTTGCGATGACCTCCACCAAATGCTCACGGGTGAAAAGCCCCACCGGAGCGCCGAGGTCGTCGATGACGGGGGCGGCGCCGATGCGCTCGCGGGTGAATACTCCGGCGGCATGGCCCACCGTGTCCGACGCTTTCAAGGAAATCGGTTCCGCAGTCATCAGGTCACTTGCTGTTATCATCCGTGGCTCCCGTATTATTGTATTTTCAGCATCCCACACTATCGGCACGGTGCGGTTTAGTCAAGAATGTCAGCCTAAAGGCCGGAAGATGACAGCGATTGAATAATTGCGCGCCAGACGCTATAGAGGGTCATGGACACGTCTTTCCCGTCGGCGCGGGCGGGGCAGTGGAAAGGGGCAGCGCCTAATGGATGTATCCGCAACAATCGGTCGTATCAACGAACTGCTTCTGGACATGTCCACGCGCTATATCGACTTGTCGCAGGAGGCGTTGGAGGCGGAAATCGTGCGGGACTTGGGAAGGATTTCCGGCGTGGTCGGAGCGGACCGCTGCACCTACAACGAACTGCTCGAAGATCGGGATGCGTTCCACCCCACCCTCGCCTGGTGGCGCAAGCAGGACGATGCCGCCATGCAGCGGCTCAACGAGTGGTTCTGGGACAATGCCCAGACGGTTTATGACGCAAGGAAAATTCTGTCGGATCAATGGCGCCGGGGAGAATGCGTCTACCTGGCACGTCTGGAGGATCTTCCCCCAGAGGGGGCGCGGCTGCGCCGGCTTTATGAACGCTATGGAATAAGATCCACCTTGTCGGTTCCAATTTTCATCGATGGGCGTATTGTCGGCGCCATCGGTTTCTCATCTGTGACCCGGCAGCGGTTCTGGCCACCCACCCTGTATCCGCATCTAAAACGTGCCGGCGAGCTGGTTGCCCGGCTGCTGATCCGCAAACGGTCCGAAGAGGTGCGGCAGAAGGCGTTTTCACGCATTAAGAATTTGAGTGAGCGGATGCGGGCAGATTATCTGTACCTGCAGGAGGAAATTCGTCAGGGGCACAATGCCGGTGAGATGGTGGGGCGCAGCCCGGCGCTCCAGGCGATTCTGGCCCAAGTGCGGGAGGTGGGCCCCACGGACGCCACGGTGATGATTCTGGGGGAGACGGGCACCGGCAAGGAACTGGTGGCCCGTGCCGTTCACCAGGCCAGCCGCCGGCATTCCCGGCCTCTGGTGCGGGTCAACTGCACGACGCTTCCGGCCACCATGATCGAAAGCGAATTGTTCGGCCATGAACGGGGGGCGTTCACCGGAGCGGTGAACCGCCAGGTGGGCCGGTTTGAACTGGCCGACGGGGCCACACTGTTCCTGGACGAGATCGGGGACCTGCCCCTTGAGCTACAGCCCAAATTGTTGCGGGTGATCCAGAGTGGGGAGTTCGAGCGCCTGGGGGGCGGTCGTACCCTGACCACCAACGTGCGCCTGATCGCGGCCACCAACAGGGATATTGAAAAGGAGGCGACCGCGGGCCGATTCCGGGAGGATCTTTGGTACCGCCTCAATGTTTACCCCATTTTCCTGCCTCCGCTGCGGGAGCGCCGGGAGGATATTCCGCTGCTGATCGGCTGGTTTGCGAACAAGATCGGTGCCAGGATGGGCAAACAGGGGCTTCGGGTCAGCAGAGAGATGATGCGTGCACTGGCGGGCTATGACTGGCCGGGCAATGTCCGGGAACTCGAAAACCTCGTGGAGCGGGCCGTCATTACCAGCCGGGACGGTCGGCTGCGTATTGAATTGCCGGAAAAATCCGGAGCGGCTCAGCATGCCCGGGCTGAAACCCTTGACGATGTCGCCCGGGAGCATATCCTGCGGGTTCTCAACGCGGCGGGGTGGGTGATCGAGGGGCCGCAAGGGGCTGCCCGGTTTCTGAACGTCAACCCGAGCACGCTGCGCTACCGGATAAAAAAACTCGGCATCCGGCGCCCCCGATTGCGCGACCAGGCATAGGGGAAGGTGTTTCGCCGCAATCGGAAAATGGCAGTGAGGATGGGGCTGGGTGCCGCTTTTCAAGGTATCGGTGCGGTCCGCCGGGCAGCCTATTGTTCACGGCATTTTTAAAAGATGCTTGACCATTCTTCGCGGATACGTTACGTAAAACGACATTCAGTAATATGTTCACCGCCCTGACCGGCGCCGGGCATTATCGGGGGCACCTACTGTCCGGGTGCGCTGCGAAGGCCCGCGGTTCAGGATATGTCAAGGACTTGCATACGGTAAGCGGACGGCCATATTCCGCCCACAGGAATTTCGCCGCTCGTTTTTTTGCTTCCATCAACGCTCACAGAAAGGAGGTGGCGTAACTTATTGGCGATAATCGCAACAAAAATATGAGCTGGTAATTGAACCCAAGGAGGAGACAATGAAAGTACATTGGTCTAGATGGTTCGTTGCACTGGCAGTTTTGATGATGGTAAGTCTGTGTGCCATTCCCCAACTTCTCGCCTTTGACACCGTCACCTGCGGCGATCAGCGCCACACGGTGTATGGGTGGCTCAGAAACAATCTTGGCTTTTTCACCGAGTACGACGAGGGTTCGGACCTGGCCTCCAACCGCACCTGGGCCCGGTTGTACCTGGATTCGAAAATCAGCGACAACTTAAGCATCTGGGTGGCGGCCCAAGCCGTGTATGAACCCGAGTACGACGTGGAAAAATCCGCCGCCGAGGGAGACGCCTCCGCGCATTTCATGGGGGATTACCACGAGTACGACCGGTTCGAGGACGTGATCCGGGAGCTTTATTTCGACTACCGGTTCAACAAGAGCCACAGCCTGCGGGTGGGCCGCCAGATCGTCATCTGGGGGGAAAGCCTCACCACCCGGGTGGGGGACGTGATTCACCCGGACAACGGTGAGTTCACCTTCGCCTTCGCGAATCTTGAAGACACCCGCATTCCCCAGTGGATCGTGAAGGGCACCCACGATTTTGCCGGCCTTGGCAGCTCGGTGGAGTGGCTGGTCAACCCCAACTGGGTGGACGAGGAATACCGGGTCAACAAATCCCACCTTGTGAACAGCAACCGTTTCGGCATTCCCACGGACAACGTTTTGATCGGCCAGGATTTCGTGGGTCTCCTGATGCAGGGAATGAACCCGGCCATGGATGTGTTCGCCCCCCATGTGGAAGACGTGCATGTGGAAGACAGCCTGGACGATCTGCGCTACGGTGCCAAGACCTCCACCTTCCTGGGCGGGGCCGAGTTCGGGGTCATGTTTTTCCACACCCAGAACTACGATCCGACCTTCGTGCGCCAGAACCGGACCGATATCATTCCCCTGGTGCCGGGGGTGGTGAACATGTACATGCCCCACTACACCCTGGAGCATCCGGACATCGACATCATCGGCGCCTACACCAACGTGGACATCCCCCTGGGGCTTTTGCGGGCCGAGGCGATTTACGTGCCCAACAAGCCGTTCATGAACCTGACCGAGAGCGACGGCTGGAGCCGGGAGAACTACTTCAAGTACATGCTGGCGTGGGATCTGAACGGTTATTTTTATTTTGACTGGCACAAGAGCGCGCCCTTCGACATCACCGTGGAGCACGTGGGCGAGGTGGTGCCGGACAACGATGACCTGCAATTCGCCACCTACGGCACCGAGATACCCACCTGGCGTCCGAACCTGGGCTGCCGGATTTCCACCAACTGGTTCTACAACATCCTGGCCACGGAAGTGATCTTCTCCTACACCTGGGGCGAAGAGGGCGATTCGGGGCTGTTCATGCCCATCGTCAAGTGGACCCCCAGCTGGAACAACGACATGTTCTCCGCCGAGCTTCGCTACATCGGCATCTTCGGCGAAAGCCGGCTCGAGGACATCGGCATGTTCAAGGACCGGGACATGGTGGTGTTGACCACCCAGATCAACTTCTAGCCGTTTTTTCGGACGCACACCGCCGCCGCTGGATTCCGATGTGTGGAAACCGGCTGACGGCTGACATGGAAAGACTTCGCCCAATGGGGCGACATGGAGGAGAATCATATGAAAAAATGCATGAACAAGGCGATGAAAACGCTTGCCCTGCTCACCGTAATGGCCTTCTGCCTGGGTGCTGTTGCTTCTGCCCAGGACCTGCCGGCCCCCGGCACGGTCATCAACAAGAGCAATATCGACCAGTACAAGGACCTGTTTCCCGACTTCTGGTATGAAGCCTTCACCACCGGTTACGGGTTCATCGAACCGCTGAACGTCAAGATGGAAGAAACCAAGTCCAACCCTTATCCCGAGGAGGTGATGATTGCCTCTGCGGCCAACAAGGGAAAGTATGACATTGATACCGAAGGCTACATTACCGGTGGACCCTACGAAGAAATCAGCGGGTTTCCATTTCCGGATATTTCCCCAGATGATCCGCAATTTGCCACCAAGATCATGTGGAACTACGATTATCGCTACATGTTCGATGACCAGCGCAGTAACTTCATGAACCTGGAAAAGCGTCTCGGCAGCAAATGCGCCAGCAGTGTGGTTGAAAGTTTCCAGATTTCTTTTCAAAGCAGGATGTTTGACGATCCGAAACCGTTGTACAAAACGGCCCAGAACTATCGAAAGGCCAATTTCATCCGGAACATGTTCCCGCCGGTGCAGCGGAACTTCATTACCCTTCTGATCCGCTACATCGACCAGAAGGCCGCCGACACCACCTATCTGTACCTGCCCTCCATGCGCCGGGTACTTCGGGGCGAGGCAGGCGAGCGCTCCACCCCCATCATGAGTTCCACCCAGGCCCCGGACGATTTCGAAGGCGGGTTTGCCGGAAGAATCCCCGAGTTCACATACGAGCTGGTGGCGGACACCAAGGTGATCGGCCAGGCCAATGCTACCTGGAACTACACCAAGATGAAGGATGTCGGCACTCCGGACCTCATTCCCGTGGAACCCGACGGTTGGCAGGTGCGGGAGGTGTACGTGATCGATATCCTGCCCAAGAACGAGAAATACCCCCAGAGTAAAAAACGTATTTGGATGGACAAGGAAACCATGAGCAATCTCTATGCCTGTGCCTGGGACAGGGCCGGCAAGTTGTGGAAAATATGGCAGGCGCCGCAATACGGCATTGCCAACCAAAGTAAACCGGGCACGACCATTCCTTATTTCCCGGGGATGCTGGGCATTGACCTGCAGCTTGGGTACGGGGTCCAGATGTTTGCAGACTGGGTTCAGAACGGGCAAGGGATAACGGAAAACGATATTTCCATCGCCGCCATCCGGAAAGTCGGGCGATAGCAAGGCGCGTGGATTGGAATGCGTTTTCAGACAGTCAATGGTGGAAAACCGTTGTCATCTGAACCAGCTTGATTGACACCCATCCCCCCCGGCGGTCGGCCGCGCGCCGACCGCCGGGCTCCCTTTTCCGCGACAAGCAGTGCGTTCTGCCTACCTTCGCTTGTCCACCCTGTCACTCCGGCTTTTTCCGGTGCAATCGCCGCCGGCCCAAATGCCCGGCAGACGTCCGCCAGGCTTGTTCCCCCTACTACGCAGCATTCACTCCGATATCTCCATAAGCAATCGACATGGTGTCGCAATATGTGCACAGCAAGGCGTTTCCGCAAAAAATAGCCCATTGCTTTCCCTGGCTTGAAAAGAACGAAAACGAAGGGCGCTTCGGTTTTCTATTTTCCGTTAACGGTCCAGGGAAAGGGGCTTTAAAGGTGGCGGCCCGCGCGAACACAAAACCCCTCCCGCATCCGTCTCTGGGAAACTTCGGGGGTTGGGGTGCCGCTGTATTTTGCGGAATCCGCAGGCGATACCCGCGAAAAACCGGCCTCCCCTGATGGTTGCGGGGCGGCGTTGCCGTTCCTTAGGTTGAAAAATCCAATAAAAACAAATTTATAAAAATTGACGGGGACAGGTCCTATGGTGGCATGTGGTATGCTATCCATACAAATGGGATGAAACAGGGGCTGCTGTTCCAAAGGGACGGCATGGTCCGGAAGGCTGTGCTTTCGCCGTTTCCGTGCCCAGGAAAATATGACAAGCTGATGCTCAGAAGGGAGAAAAAATGACCAAGTCGTATAAATTGTTTACCATCAACCCCGGGTCAACCTCCACAAAGATCGCGCTTTTCGAAAACGAGCGGAAGGTGTTTGCCGCCAATGTCACCCACGATGCGGAAACCCTTAAAACCTTCAAGGAGATCAGCGATCAGTTCGCATACCGGAAAGAGACCATCCTTGACGTGCTCAGAGAAAACGGTATTTCCCTGGAGGGAACCGATGCTTTCGTGGGACGGTGCGGCGGGATGGCGTCGCTTACCGGCGGGACCTATGAAATCAACGACCTGATGCTGGAACACACCCGGAAGGGGATGTTCGTCAGGCATCCGGCCAATCTCGGAAACCAGCTGGCCGACGATTTCGCCAAAACCTACGGCGGAAAATCCTTTATCGTCAATCCGCCGGATACCGACGAGTTCGACCTGATCGCCCGGGTCAGCGGATTGGCGGACGCCCCCCGGGAGTGCAAGACCCACGCCCTCAACCAGAAGGAGGTGGGGATCCGGTTCGGGCAGCGTATCGGAAAACGATACGAGGATCTGAATCTTGTCATCGCCCACATCGGCGGCGGGGTGTCGGTGACGGCACACCGGAAGGGGATGATGGTGGATTCAACGGATATCGTCAACGGGGACGGCCCCATGGCCCCCACCCGGGCCGGGGCCATCCCCGGCACCGCAGTCGTGAAAATGTGCTTTTCCGGGAAATACAGCGAAAAGGACATGTACGGGCTGTTCACGAAAAACGGCGGCATGGTGGATCATCTGGGGACCGCCGAGGTGCTTGAGGTGGTTGAACGAATCGAAAAGGGCGACCAATACGCCAAGCTGATCTATGACGGCATGATCTACCAGATCTGCAAGAGCATCGGGGCGTATGCCGTGGTGCTCAAGGGCCAGGTGGATGCCATCCTGCTCACCGGTGGCATTTCCCGGGACGCTTATCTGGTCGATCAGATCAAGGACCGGACGGGCTTTCTGGCGCCCATTCACGTCTATGCCGGCGAATTCGAAATGGAGGCCCTGGCCGCCGGTGCCTTGCGGGTGCTCACCGGCCGGGAGCAGGCGAAGACCTATACCGGAGAGCCGGTGTGGAAAGGCTTTGAAAAGTGATCCGATGTACCCCTGCCGGCACTGTTGCGGCAAGTTTTCATTTTCACCTTCCATTTGAAAGGAGCGATGATGAACATTGCGTGCAATCTGGAACGCGCGAAGCGCTATTTCCCCGACAAGCCGGCGGTGATTTTCGAGGATGAAGTATACAGTTACCGGCAACTGGATGAACAGGTCAATCTGGTTGCCGGCAGCCTTCAGAACATGGGAGTAAAAAAGGGAGACCGGATCGCCATTTTTCTGCCCAATATTCCCCCGTTTGTGATCACCTACTTCGCCGCCCAGAAGCTCGGGGCCATTGCCGTTTCGGTCAACGTCATGCTCAAGCGCGACGAGGTGAGTTATATCCTTTCGGATTCCGGCGCCAGGGTCGTCTTCGTAAACCGGGAACAGCGCGCGTTCGTTTCCCGGGAAGCGTTGCCCGCCCTCGAACAGGTGGTGGTCGTGGAGGGGGCGGCGGAGGGGGGTGATATTGCCTTTGTCAATCTTTTGGGGCAGACGAGCGCTGATATCCAAGCCGTGGAAATGGCGCCGGATGATCCGGCGGTTATTCTCTATACATCCGGCACCACCGGTTTCCCCAAGGGGGCCGTGCTGACCCATCGAAACATCGTGTCCAATTCCCTGACCGCGTCAAACCATTCCCGGGTCACGTCCGACGACCGGCTGCAATTATACCTGCCCCTTTTCCACTGTTTCGGCCAGAACTACATATTGAATGGCGCTGTGAGTAAATGCGCCACGGTGGTGCTGCACCGGCGCTTCGAGCCGGAGCCTGTGCTGAAGGCCATTTCGGAACACAAGGTCACCATGATGTTCGCGGTGCCCACCATCTACACCTTGTTCCTGAACATGGACACCAGCGGTTACGACCTGTCTTCTCTCCGGTATTGTTTCACCGCCGCCGCCAACATGCCCCGGGAAGTCGCGGAGAAGTGGCAGGCGGCCTTCGGCCTGGAAGTGCATGAAGGTTACGGACTGACCGAATGTTCCCCCTTTGCAAGTTACAACCACGATTACGCATACAAATTCGGAAGCATCGGTACCCCGGTGGAAAATGTGGAAATGAAGATCGTCGATCAGAACGGAGAGCCACTTCCCCACGGAGAAATGGGAGAAATCGTCATCCGGGGCCCCAATGTCATGAAAGAATACTGGGGGAAGCCCGATGCTACCGCAGAAGCCATACGAAACGGCTGGCTGCATTCCGGGGATGTGGGATTTATGGATCAGGACGGGTATTTTTTTATCGCCGACCGGGTGAAGGATATGATCAACGCCGCCGGGTTCAACGTGTATCCGAATGAGGTGGAGCAGGTGCTCTACAGGCATCCTGCGGTGCTGGAGGCGGCGGTGTACGGGGCTCCCGACGAGATCAAGGGGGAAGTGGTGTGCGCGGCGGTGGTGAAAAGGGAAAATGTCGACGTTACGGCCGAGGCGCTCATCGATTTCTGCCGGGACAGCATGGCGGTCTACAAAGTTCCCCGGATAATCCAGTTTGTCGGGCAGCTTCCCAAGAGCGCCACCGGCAAGATCCTGAAGCGGGTCTTAAGAGAGGGCAGGTAGTGTCCGGGAAAGGGTTTTGCATCCCGAGGACCGGCCCACATGGAACGCCGAAATCACAGGAAATGGAGGTTTTATGCATGTGTTGAAGGCCGATACGAATCGGTGTAACGGGTGCAAAACATGTGTGGATGTATGTTTTGTCAATGCCATCGGATGGGATGAGCTGCGGGAGCTGCCCTTTCTCAAGTACCCGGAGGACTGTCAGATCTGCGCCGTCTGTGAACGCGCCTGCCCTGCGGAAGCCATCGAAATCGTTCCGGACTGGGAGAGCAGGTATTGTCCCCGGTATCTGTCCGTGGAAAAGGAGGGGCGGAAATGATCCGATCTTTGCCGGAAACCATGCACGATGCGGGCATTCTGATCGTCGGGGGAAGTATCGCGGGTCTGACGGCGGCCCTCACCGCCAAAGAAACAGACCCGGACGCCGACATCCTGGTGGTGGACAAGGCCGTCGCCAGCAAGGGGTGGGCCGGCGCCGCCGCTCGAACCGCCGGGCTTATTAGCTATGTGACAGAAAAGGACGATCCCGAGGCCTTCGTAAAGTATTGTCTCGACCATATCGGTTTCTACCTGAACGACCAGGTTCTTTTGCGGGAGCTGGCGTATATGAGCCGCCGCCTTGTGGAGCGCTTGAGTCAGTGGGGTGTGGAGGTCATGCGCAAGGAGGACGGCGGCATCGACTATGCCAAATGGCCGTTTCCGTGGGGAACCGCCAGCATCGATCCGGACATGTGCCGGGCAATGGCACGAAGGGCCAAGAAGATGGGGGTCCGCTTCATCGACAGGGTGGCCGTGATCGATTTGCTTAAAGACGGGGCGCGTGTTTCCGGGGCCGTTGGTTTTGACGTGGTGAACGGAGCCTATCACGTGTTTAGGGCCGATGCCGTTGTCTTCGCCAACGGTTCACAGAACTACGATACCACGATGGTGTGGTGCAATACTGGAAACGCCCAGAGGGCTGCCTACCTGGCCGGTGCCGAGATGCGAAACGCCGAGTTCGGCAACCAGTGCGATTTTGCCCGCGTCGACCCCCGGGGTTGGTATTATACCGGTGTCCACGGCGGTGCCCACATTGCCCACGATCACATGTTCAACGCCAAGGGCGAGAACATCAGCGAAAAATACCGACCGGGGCTGCATTCTTCCATGGATCCTTTGGCGGCTTTGGCCTGGTACAAGGAGACCCTGGCCGGAAACGGTCCCATCTGGGTGGATCTGAACGATTTTAGCGGAGAATCGTTTTTTAAATTTCACCCCAAGGCCATCGTCCAGATGCACCGGGAGGCATCCATAGCCGATTTTCCGGCATCCAAGAAATTCCAGGTGGTGCCGGGCTTCATCGGCGAGCTGTCCAGTATCAAGGTGGACCACCAGATGCAGACCACGCTGCCCGGCCTTTTCGCCGCCGGTAATGCCGCGGGTTCGGGCAGCGCCCGGGGCGGTGCGAATCCCACGCCGCCCGGAAAAATCCACGGCACGGGTATTTTAAATGCCCTGTTCATGGGGACCAAGGCCGGTGCGGCGTCATTGGTGCATGCAAAGGCAGTCAAGGTCTGCGGCGCTATTGCGACAATACAAGAGGCGGACGTGTTTGCGTTGAAGAAAAAAATCTATGCGCCGTTGGAGAGAAAAGGAGGGGTTTCCCCTCGCGACGTCATTCGTGAAATCCAGGATGCCATCGCTCCGGTGGATTACAGCGTCATTAAAACCGCGTCGCGCATGAAAGAGGCCCTGGCGAAGATCCTGGCCATACAGGGCAAACTCGATACGCTGGTTGCAAAAGATTATCATGAACTGGTCCGGTGTTTTGACGCCGAATCCATGGCCGTTTGTGCGGAGATGTTCTACCGGGCGTCCCTGATGCGTACCGAGACCCGTGGTTTTCACTACCGGGAGGATTATCCCGAAATGGATAACGAGAACTGGTTGAAGTGGATTATCCTCAAACAGGTGGATCAAAAGATGGTGCTGTCCACCGAGGATATTCCCATGGATCAGTATCCATACAGCCCCTGAAAGGGTGCCAGAAATAACCGGCATCCCGCCATGCTACGGCAGCGGCGGGATGCGATAAAAGAAAGGATTGAAAATGGAAAAGCTGACAACGGACATCGTTGTTCTCGGCACGGGAGGCGCGGGCATGACCGCAGCCATCCGCGCAGCCGAGCTGGGTGCGAAGGTGGTGATACTCGAAAAGCGCCCCTGCCCGGGTGGGACGTCGAACACCCCCATGTGCGTGGCGGTGACCAAGAAAGACCAGGCGTACCGGGACAAGGCGTTTCAGGTGCACATGGAGATGACCCAGCAGGCAGGCAACGGCCCCCTGGTGCGCACCTGGATCAACAAGAGCGGCGAGATCCCCGAGTTCCTGGAACGTCAGGGCTATCAATTAGGAGAGATTTTCGCATCGGCCACCCTGGAAACCATGGGCAAGGAGCGGGGCTATGGCGTGGGCTTTCCCAACGGCTATTTCATCCACGACGTGTATTTTCTGAACCACCGGGGCAAGGGCCACGGCAGTGCCATGCTGATTCGCCACCTGGTGGGCCGGGCCGCAGAACTGGGGATTGATATCCATTATTCCACGCCCGCCAAAAAGCTCATCAAAACCGGGGACAAGGTGACCGGTGTGCTTGCCGAGACCAAAGACGGCAACGAGATCGAAATAACTGCCCGGGCCGTGGTGGTTGCTGCCGGCGGTTTCAACGACGACGCCGAGATGATCGCCAAATACGGCAGATACGGCGGGTTCAAGCTTGACCCCTCCCCCCAGGGGAGCGGCGAAAACGGTGGCGATCTGTGGTTTGCCCAGCCCTGGCTGAAGCTGACCGGCGACGGCATCAAGATGGCCGAGGCGGTCGGGGCGGACAAGGGCGGTATCGGCATCGGGCTGATTCCCAACTCGTGCCGGAAGGGCGTCACACTAGTACCGCCCTGGCTTCTTGTCAGCCAGTTGGTGACCGTGCAGGAGCAGCCCTACCTGTGGGTGAATCAGCAGGGGTGCCGGTATTATAACGAGGCGTTTTCCGACGAGCACATGACCCAGACCGCCTGCATCGCCCGGCAGAACCCGAAGTTCGGATACGTGATTTTCGATGCGGCCACCAAGCGGCGGCTGGAAGAGCACGGGCCGGAATTCCAGTATTTCATCTTCCCGGCAAAAAAGATCGAGGACCTGGACGGACAGATTGCCCGGGCGCAGGCGGCCGGCAATCCTGACTTTTGGATGGCCGATTCCCTTGAGGATCTTTCGGCCCAGACGGGCATTGACCCGGAGGGGCTGAAGAAGACCGTCGAGGAGTACAACGGTTTCTGCGACAAGGGCCATGACGATGTGTTCGGGAAAGACCCGAAATATCTTTTTCCGGTGCGGGAGCCGAAGTTTTACTGCATGCGGGTGCGTTGCTGCGCTTATCAGACCATCGGCGGCATCCGCGTGACGGGCAAGACCGAGGCGGTGACCTCTGCGCGCAAGGTGATTCCCGGGTTGTACGCGGCAGGTGATATTGTAGCGGGCGAGATGTACGGGGATCCCCCCATCAACGGCTGCGGAACCTTGAGCATCGCCATGGGCACTGGGCTTGCTGCCGCTGAGTACGCAGTGGAATACATCGGCAAATAGCGCCGAAAAAAGAAAGGAAGCAGCCATGAAACTGAAAGTAGAAGATTTCTGTATCCGATGCGGGATATGCCTGAGTCTGTACCCGACCTTGTTCGAACTGGACGAGGAAGGCGATATCATCAACGTCTTGGTGGATGAGGTTCCGGAGAACCTGATGGATGATGCCAAAGACGCCATCAAGGACTGCGCGGTCACCGCCATTCGGTTCACGAAATAGCAGGTAGAATGATAATCCCTGCCGGTTCCTTCCCGGGCGGCAAGAACTTGTGGGTTTAGGCGTCGGCAGGCGAACGGATTCGCCTCCTTTTGTCTGTCGGCTTCCTGGCAGCCGGTGGTCGTCGGGTGCTCCTCCAATTGCTCATGGTGGCGTCGGGCAGCCACCGGCTTTCGCAGCCCGGGCGGAAGGAATTGATATTTCCATGATCCGCCTTTTGGACCTGGATCTGAAACCGTGCACCGGCTGCATCGCCTGTGCCATGGGGCTGGCTAAGGGGGGATCCGGAGATTGCGTTATTCGGGATGATTTTCCGTTTCTGAATGACCATTTACTTGAATGCGACGGACTCATTGTGTCGGCCCCCGTCTTTGTGCTGGGCGCCCACGGCATCATCAAGGTGCTTGCGGACCGGATGGGGCCCGGGAGGGACATTTATTTCCGGACCCTGGCAAAACAGATCCGCCAGGAAAAGGGGATCACCAAGGGCAAGGGGCCCGACGAGCGAACCTTCAAGAACCGGGTGGGGGGCTTTATTTCCGTCGGTGGTGCCATCACCAAGAACTGGCTGTCCTTCGGCCTGCCCATGATGCATCTCATGACCTTTCCGTCCGCCATTAAAATCGTCGATCAGATGGAGGTGATGGGAGCGGGGGCGTTTATGAATGTGGTGCTTGAACCCGGTTTTATCGAACGGGCACGAAGGCTGGGGAAAAACATTGCCATGAGCATGAAACAGCCCTTCGAAGAAGCCACCTGGCGCGGCGAGGAACGGGGCGTATGTCCGGTGTGCAACTGCAACCTGCTAACGGTGTTCGACAAAAATCCCGTGGAATGCCCGGTGTGCGGCATCGAAGGGGAACTCAGTTTGGAAAACGGTAAAATCAAGGTGGAATTCAGCGCCGAAGAAATCGCCATGGCCCGGGGGACCTTTGCCGGAGAAAAGGAACATATCGAAGAGATTTTAAACAACCTGGCCACCTTCGAGCAACGACCCGACAAGGGCGAGATCCCGGCACGGGTGGCGAAATACAAAACGGAAGCGTTTGATTCTTTTGTGGTCCCACCGCCCAATAATAGATGAAGCGCGAAGAAAACAGCCGAATAGAATCCGGCGGCAACGATAAAGGTCAAAGAGAAGGAGAAAACCAATGCGAAAACCTTTGGGTAATTACAGCCGGAGTGTGTCGATCGTGGGGGTCGGGTGCACGCCTTTTATGGACACCCTGGCGAATCCGGATACCGAAGGGCTCAGTCCAGGTGAGTTGTTCGGCTGGGCGGCGCTGGACGCCATGGAAGATGCCGGAATTAAAAGTAAGGACATCGGCATGTACTATCATGGCGAGGCGTCCCCGTATTTTTTTTCGAACATCATCACCCCCAATATGCATGTGGCCGAATGGTTCGGCATGCGGGGCAAACCGTCCGCTCATCACTCCGAGGCATGCTGTTCGGGATATATCGCCCTCGACCTTGCCGTGAATGCCGTGGCGTCCGGAAAGCACGACATCGTTTTGACCGGATGTGTCGAGATGCCTCTCACCAAGCCCGTCCTCGGGGCTCCTGCCCACAAGCGGTACCGTTGGGACGGCAGTGATTTCGTCGACCAGCTCGACGCCATTTACGACAAGGCCTACACGCGGCATTTCGGTGCGGCGACCCTTTACGCCTTGGACGATGCGGCCGCCTGGTACGGCAGAAAGTACGGACTGACCGACGCGCAGATGGACGACGTGCTGATCGCCCTTGCCGTCAACCTCCGCCGGGGGGCTGCAAGGCATCCCCTGGCGTTTCACAAACAGGAATACAAGGACGTTGCCAAGGAAGCGGGCTTCGATGACGTTATTGAATACATGAAGTCGGATTACAATCCCAAGCTCACCGAGTTTCTGCGGGCAAGCGGCTTCGAGACCCGGGCCGAAGGTGCCGCGGCCGTTATCGTATGCCCCACGGAAATGGCGAAGCAGTACAAACAGCAGCCGGTCGAGGTGCTCGGCATCGGCGCCGCCGCCTTTGATGGCGGAAAGCCGCATCTGGAGAAAATGGGGACCGAGATCGCCCTCAAGCAGGCATTCGGGGTGACGGGGGTCCAACCTTCGGACATCGATCTTTTGATGGCCAACGATTTTTTTATTACCTCGGGGCTCCTTGCCGGTGAGCTTTCCGGATATCTTCCGGAAGGGAAGGGGTGGCAGTATATCCTAGATGGGCGCACCGCCTTTGACGGCGACAAACCCATCAACACCAACGGCGGCCGGACCAGTTTCGGACACGCATACGCGGCATCCGGCCTGGCCGACACCTATGAGGCGGTCAAGCAGATGCGGGGCCTGTGCGGCGCGCGACAGGTGAAAAAACTT
This sequence comes from Desulfobacterales bacterium, assembly GCA_963678885.2. GTDB lineage: Bacteria > Desulfobacterota > Desulfobacteria > Desulfobacterales > JAFDDL01. Next base: position 149,211 of record CAXXFG010000006.1, read on the forward strand.
CCCGAAACCACGCTTCTTCGGGGCTTTGGAGGCGGACAGAACCTGATGGCCACCATCCTCAGGACGGTTCAATAATAAGGAGGACATAACCGTGATAAAACTCGAACCGATCGTAAAAAAGTGGTACGAGGCGCTGGATAACGACAAAATGATGGGCTATGCGTGCCAGGAATGCGGCGCCATGGAATTCCCGCCGGTATACTGCTGCAATGCCTGCTCCAGCACGGACATGGCCTGGAAGGAGATCAGCGGTGAAGCCGAAATGCTCGACTTTGTCCTGACCGGTCCCATTGCCGCAAACCCCATGAACAAGGCCCTGATGCCCTATTGCCTCGCCTCCGTGAAATTGGCCGAAGGCCCGAGCTTTTATGCGCTTGTGGCGGGCGTGTCGAAAGACAATAAAAAAGAGTTGAACGAAAAGCTGCCCGTTCCCGTCAGGGCGGAGATTCTTCAGCGGGAGGGGTTCAGGACCATCGTTTTTCGCCTTGTAACCGAATAGCAACCTGGTCGTACAGCAAGTCCGCAAGCCATCTCAAAAGCAGGCTCCCTCCGGCGTCGTTTACGGCGCATCAAAATACTCACATGGCGCGCGTGGTCTCTGTTTTTGGGATGCCTATGAAAACCCCATGGGCCTGCCGGGGCGTCGGGGTGTTGGGGTTTTCCCATATAATCATGCGGATCCACATGTTCATGTGGTGGCGGCGTTGGGGGGGAAGATTCAGTGGGGTAGAAATGTCTAAACTTTCAACAGGATAAAAACATTCTCATTGGATGGCCCATCGGCATATGTTTTGCTGTAAAACACCTGAGTATGTCACTTTAAGGGTCTGCGCGTCAGATATCGCGTCGTCTTCAACGTCAAGGAGGAAAAAGAAGTGAGATATAACAGGAAACCCATTCCCAATAGCGTTCTTATTTTTGGCGCGGTGGGTCGTTTGGGCGGGCCGTTGGCGGAATTTCTAACGCGTGATGCGCCGTCGACGCACTTGCGGCTGATTGGCAGCAAGCCAGACAGTATTGAAAAAATTAAGGCGAAATTTCCAAATGCCGAAGTGGTCCAGGCCAATTATTTTGATCTTGATTCTTTGCGCGCCGCCGTGAAGGGCATGGAGGGTGTTTTCGTCGTTACGACGACTTTTCTCATGGAACAGGCGGCGATGACAAACTTGGTCACGGCCCTGAAAGAGGACGGTTCATTGATCCACATGCTGCGCGTCTTGGGGCTTCAGCCTGAAATGAACGTTCGGCACGTAACGCAGCCACTGATCGACCATGGCTTCGGGCTGCCGATCCAGCATCCCATTGCGAAAAAGGTTTTGGATGAGAGTGGGTTGCCGGTCACCTATATGAACATTGGCGCAACCATGATGGATGGCATGCTGCTTTTCAGCCAAGGCCTGCAGCGTGAGCGCAAGGTCATATGGCCGGAGCACCTGATTCCATATATCCACCCGACGGATATAGCTGAAACCGCTTGCCGTCTCCTGCTGTCGGACAACCACCGTCATATCGGGCAGTTCCATACGCTGAACAACGGTCATGACCTGATGCGCTTTCGTGATCTGGCGCAGCTTATGAGCGAGGTCTGGAACGAAAAGATCACTTTTGACGGGCGACAGGAGGTGTTTTTTGAAGCATATCCCATGATTCCCCGGCCGATAATTGAGCAGCTCTGGCACTTCTTTATGTATGAACAGGACAATGAAGTTGTCTGGGCGCTGAACGATTTCGTTGAGCGCACAATAGGTCGAAAGCCAATGCAGGTGCGAGACTACCTGATCCAGAACAGGGCCGTACTGCTAGGGGCATGATCGCTTTGGCGCCCCCGGCCATGCCGGGGGCTATAAATACACGATCCGTCTTGCTTCGTCCCTTAAATAATCCCGGAAGTCCGGGTGGGCGATTTCGATGAGGCAGTTCGCACGCTCGCTGATGGTTTTGCCCCGGAGCCAGGCGGTGCCGTATTCGGTGACGATATAGTCCGAATTGCCCCGGTGCAGGGTGACCGCGGTGCCTTCTGGCAGTACCGGCACGATCCGGGTGGCGGTTCCCCTCTTGGCGGTTGAATAACAGGTGATAATGGATTTGCCCTTCCCGTCGTAGCCTTCCTTGGCGCCCACGGCGGTGTCGGTCTGGCCGCCGGTGCCGGAATAATGGGCCATGCCGAGGCTTTCGCTGGCCACCCGACCCGAAAGATCCACCATCAGGCAGGTGTTGATGGACACCATCCGGTTGTTCTGGCGGATGATTGTCGGATCGTTCACATACTCTTGAAATTTACGTCGGTGCCGGTGATCTATCGAAATTTACAAACCGGGTGGAACGGCAGATCTGGGACGATCAATATGCCTCCAGTTTCAGCTTCTGGCGGGACTATGTCACAAAGGTCATTCACCGATACCTGGAGTGCGGGGATCTTCATTTCGGGTTCGCCCGGGTCAGGTGCGAGGGATGCGGTCATGAATACTTGCTGGCATTCTCATGCAAACGGCGACATTTCTGCCCTTCGTGTCATCAGAAGCGCGTGGTTGAATACAGCGAGTGGCTTCTCGGTGAAGTGCTGGAAAATGTTCCTCACCGGCAATGGGTATTCAGCATTCCCAAAAGACTCCGTATCTATTTTCTGTATGACCGGAAACTTCTGTCCAAGTTGAGCCGGTGTGGATGGAATGTTATTCGCACATGCCTTGAAACCACCTCCTTTGATGAAGATGCCAAGCCCGGGGCAAGTATCGCCGTACACACCTACGGCGATTTCCTGAATTTCAATCCCCATCTGCATGCCATCGTGCCGGACGGCTGTTTTCTGGGAGACAGCGATTTTCGGATGGCGCCCATGATCACCGGAAAGGATCTGTCAGAGGCTTTCCGGCATGAGGTCCTATCCATGCTCAAGAAAGAGGGGAAGATCACCGACGCGGTCATCGAAAACATGATGTCATGGCATCACAGCGGATTCCACGTGCATATCGGCGAAAGGATCTGGGCGGAGGATCACCAGGGGTTGGAAAGCCTGGCACGGTACATCATCCGTGCCTGCTTCTCACAGGAGCGGATGGTTTATATTCCAGTGGGGGAATCCACGGACGGCGCGGCCAAGGTCATCTACACCGTCCAAGGACGGCAGGAGCCGGAAAACCTTCGATGCGTTGGACTGGCTCGCCCATCTCGTAACCCATGTGCCTGGTCGGTATGGCAGACAGTCCGGTATTATGGATACTACAGCAATAAATCCCGGGGGCTGCGAAAGAAGGCGGAAGCCGATGATGACATTCCGGTCATTGTGGAAAATGAAATGTCATCCAAGGAGTGGCGGCAAAACTGGGCGAGATTGATACAGAAGGTCTATGAGGTCGATCCCCTGATATGCCCGAAGTGCCAGGGGGAAATGAGGATTATCGCCTTTATCGAGGATAAGGCGGTCATCAAAAAAATATTGAAGCATCTGGGACGAGGATGTTCAAAATTTTGTGTCAGTAACCCCAGAAGTTGATATGTACACCTTCAAAGGAGACTGACATGAACAAAGAGAACGACGAATTTGATTTTCAAAAAGCCTTAAAAGCCTTCCAAGAGGGCCAACCACTCACCGGCAAGGAAGGTATTCTGACGCCACTGATAAAGCGCCTGACGGAAGCGGCCCTTGAGGGTGAGATGGACTCACACCTCGGACGAGAGGTGGCGGCCAACAGGCGTAACGGCAAGAGCAAGAAGCGCATCAAATCCTTTAGCGGCAATTTCGAACTCAGCACGCCGCGTGACCGTTCAGGGACATTCTCTCCGCAGATTGTCAAAAAGCATCAAACGACCATCAACGACGAGATAGAGCAGAAGATCCTGGCCCTCTATGGTCACGGTATGAGCTATAAAGCCATATCCGCCCACATAGAGGAGATCTATGGCATTGAGATCTCAACAGGCACCCTGAGCGCCGTTACAGACAAAATCATTCATACGGTCAAGCAGTGGCAGGCCCGTCCCCTGGAGGCGGTCTATCCCATCGTTTGGATGGACGCCATCCACTATAAGATCCGTGAGAACGGCAAGGTTCAGAGCAAAGCGATATACACGATTCTCGGGGTAACCCCTGAAGGCCACAAAGAGGTTCTTGGACTCTACATATCAGAGAACGAGGGCGCCAATTTCTGGTTGCAAGTGCTAACAGACCTTTCCAATCGAGGGGTGAAAGATATCCTGATTGCCTGCGTTGATGGCCTAAAAGGCTTTCCGGAAGCCATAGAGTCGATCTTTCCAGCCACTGAGGTGCAACTATGCGTCGTGCACCAGATTCGAAACTCACTCAAATACGTTGCCTCCAAGAACCAGAAAGAGTTCATGGCAGACCTCAAGCGTGTATACAAAGCCACCAGCAAGGACCTGGCGGAATCGGAGCTGGACGCTCTTGAAGATAAGTGGAACGAGAAGTATCCGATTGTCATAAGGTCCTGGCGGAACAACTGGGAGCGGCTAAGTCAGTATTTTAAGTACCCAGAGGCCATTCGCAAGATCATCTATACGACCAACACCATAGAAGCGGTCCACCGTCAATTCAGGAAACTGACCAAAACCAAAGGGGCTTTTCCGAACCAGGACAGCCTACTGAAACTTTTATATATGGGCGTCCAAAACGCCAGCAAGAAATGGACGATGCCGATTCAAAACTGGTCCCTGACACTCTCCCAGCTCGCTATCTTTTTTGAAGGCCGGCTGGATAATGTGCTCGGACTCTGATAGTAAATGGATAAACCGACTGGCTGACACAGAATGTTGAACACTGCCTCTGGGACTCTGGGAAACCAGAAACCACGACCCGCCGGCACGGAACCCCACACATATCCCCGAACTGACCTACGATGACGATTATTCCCAGATACCCGCCATTGATTACTGGCTCCAATAGTTTCACAACAGTTTCAAAAAGCAGTGACGGCTTGGCGGACTCCTTTATTCAAATTTTACCGAAAACCCCGTTTTTTTCATCCGTTTGCCGGTGACGATCAAATTTCAAGGTTCAGTGGGCAGAGCCATCAACGTGACGGCTGAAGCCTTTTTGCAGCAGGCACAAGATGTTGTGTCAGTTGTCCCTTGACAACCCCTTGTAATGCTGACATATAATTCCAGGCAAAAAGCAAGTTCCTATCGTAATCGTACGTACTCCGGAATAATAGACCACGAAACGCTATTTTTTCATCGCGTCCATTCTGCCCCGCCCCTTGATCGTTCTGCGTCGTCAGTATACCATGCGACATCTGGAAGTTTCAATCGTATCGCTGTTTCAATTCCATTCGTCCGTCGTGTCGGCCCGGGCAGGGTGTGCCGGGTGGTTGCAGGCGGCTTCATGGCGACCCTTTGGAGGTGCACTGGATGCGCGTTGCGTCGATATATATATCGGTTCTGTCAGGGGTGGTATTGTTCTTATATATGGGCACGTTTTGTGGCGCCCAGCCAATGGAAAAGAACCTGCCACCGGAGAGAGGGGAGGCATTTTCACAGAGTGACGATGGGGGGGAAACCTGCGATACGCTGGATGATATATTCTCCCTGTATCAGCCATACCTCTCCAATCTCGGTGCATATGAGCCAATGTATTTTTTGGTGGGGGTGGATCCGGAACAAAGCAAGTTCCAGATAAGTCTGAAATACCGGATTTTCAGCGAGGACAGTCTCCTGGCCGAAAAATATCCATGGGTGTCCGGAATCCATTTCGGCTACACCCAGACGTCGTTCTGGGATCTTGCTTCCGACTCTGCGCCTTTTGAGGACACCAGCTATAAGCCGGAACTCTTCTTCCTGTCCCGGAACCTGAAATGTGCTCCCCCGTGGCTCAAGGGGTTTTTTCTCCAGGCGGGGGCGCTGCATGAATCAAACGGTCGCGGGGGGGACCTTTCCAGAAGCACCAATCACCTGTACCTCATGCCGATTGCCGTTTTCTACAATGACACGAACCGGTTCGGGGTCTCCATTGCACCGAGGATCTGGTCCTATTTCAACAACGAGGACGATAACAACCCGGATCTGGACCAGTACCGGGGATATTTCGACCTTAAGGTGAAATTCGGCACGGCCAACGGGTTCGTTCTCGGGACCTCTTTCCGTTGGGCGGGGGAGGGCGCGTCCGTCCAGGCCGACCTGACCTATCCGCTGGATGTTCTTTTCTTCCGGAATTTCGATCTCTTCTTTCAGGTACAGTATGTCAATGCCCTGGCGGAGAGCCTGCTTCGCTACCGGGAGCGCAATGAGGCGCTTCGCGTCGGGTTTGCCATTGTCCGATGATCGGGCTTTGAGCTGAACGGGAATGATTTGAAAGCGGCGTCGATGACAACGTTCTTTGGTGGTTTTACCCCGGAGCCAGGCGACACCGTATTCCGTAACGATATAGTCCGAATTGCCCCGGTGCAGGGTGACGGCGGTGCCTTCTGGCAGTACCGGCACGATGCGGGTGGCGGTGCCGGATTTGGCGGTGGCGTAGCAGGTGATGATGGACACCACCCGGTTGTTCTGGCGGATGATTGTCGGATCGTTCATATACTCTTGAAATTTACGTCGGTGCCGGTGATCTATCGAAATTTACAAACCGGGTGGAACGATGGATTGAAACTCGGCTATCAACCAGCAGTCCGCGCTTCAATTTGAACTCGTTCAGCCCCACTCAACCTTGACCGGCCACGTCGAAGTCCTATTCCGGTTATCGCGGTCAAACGAACCGTCCTTCACCGATATGAACGTGGAAGGATACACGGCGGACACGGGTTCATTTCCGAATACCCGATTGAAAGGCTGTACCGGGATTCCCGTATATTCCGGATTTTCGAGGGAACCAACGAGATCAACAGGATCCTGATACCCACCATGCTGATGCGGCGGGATGCCCAGGGGCGCCTTCTCCTTTCCGATGCCATTGCCGCCCTGGGAGAGCGGATCGATGCGGGCCTGCCGGAACGGGTCGATGCGGCGGATCTGGTCCAGGCGTCCAAAGATCTTTTTTTATTCGCATTGGGAACAGTCCTCGATAAGCATGGCGATACGCTGATGGAAAAGCAGGATCTTCTCGGACGCCTGACCGACCTGGCCATCGGTTCATTCGCCATGGAAAGCGTCTGGGCCCGGGCGGAAAAGGCCCGCCGGAAAGATTCGGGAAGTGCGGGGGGGGTAAAGGAACAATTGTCCAGGCCAATTGTATACGAAACGATAGAAAGACTTGGTCTGATCGCGGGTCAGGTGATTGCCGCGGTGGCTGCCGGAGACAATTTGGCCCGATTGCGGGGCCGGCTGTTTGAACTGGTGAAATACACCCCCATAGATGGTATCAGCCTCAATCGCGAAATCGCGGCCCGCATCTGTGAGGCGGGAAAGTATATCGCATAGGCCCTGTCCGGGGATGTGCCAAAATCCCGTGCCAAAATCCCGGTCAAAGGTGCCGCCGCTTTTCAGGAAAACCGCTGAACCGGCTTCACAGATACCCGATGCGCTTCGCCTCGTCTCTCAGGTAGTCCCGGAAATCCGGGTGGGCGATCTCGATAAGGCTTGCGGCCCGTTCTTTGATGGTTTTACCCCGGAGCCAGGCGACACCGTATTCCGTAACGATATAGTCCGAATTGCCCCGGTGCAGGGTGACCGCGGTGCCTTCTGGCAGTACCGGCACGATGCGGGTGGCGGTGCCGGATTTGGCGGTGGCGTAGCAGGTGATGATGGATTTGCCTTTCTGGTCGTAGCCTTCCTTGGCGCCCACGGCGGTGTCGGTCTGCCCGCCGGTGCCGGAATAATGGTTCATGCCAAGGCTTTCGCTGGCCACCTGGCCGGAGAGGTCCACCATCAGGCAGGTGTTGATGGACGTCATCTTGCTGTTGTTGCGGATGATTGCCGGATCGTTTACATGCTCCCCCCGCAGCATCATGATGGACGGGTTGCGGTCGCTCCAGTCGTAAAGTTCCTGGCTGCCCAATACGAAGGAACAAACGGATTTTCCCTTGTACAGCGACTTGCACTTATTGGTGATGACGCCTTTTTCATAGAGTGTCATCATGGAATCGACGATCATTTCCGTGTGGATGCCCAGGTCGTTTTTATCCGCCAGCGCTTCCGCGACCGCGTTGGGGATGTTGCCGATGCCAACCTGGATGGTGGAACCGTCTTCAACCAGATCGCTTACGTGCCGGCCGATAACCCGATCGATGTCGCCCGGTGGAGGATTGGAGATAACCGGCGCCAGGCAGTGGTGCTCCACGAAAAAGTCGATGTCGCGGATGTGCAGCTCCATGTCACCGTAAGTCCAGGGGACGTTTTCGTTCACTTCCAGCACCGTGATATCGGCCTGTTCGATCATTGTCTTTTCGTAGGAGTTGCCGAAACCAAGGGAGATGAAACCATGCCGGTCGGGGGGGGTGCAGGTGCCGAAAAAGATATGGGGTTTGCGATAAAAAGGGCGATCGAGGGCAATGCGGCGCAGGACGTTGGGTTGGTACGAGACGTTCTTTGGGTTGACGCCAAATGCGGCGCGGGCTGCGTTGCTGTAAAACCAGCTGCAGAATTCGAAGGCGCCGGCCATATCCGGATCCATGAAAAACGGGTAGGTGTTGAGCATCACGGCGGAAAACACCTTGACGTTGCGGACGCGGTCCGCCTGGGTGTGGAGCTGGGACAAGATCCCCCGGGGTTCCGACGCCCCCATGGCAACCACCACGTCCGTATCGCTTTTTACCTTCTGAACCGCCGCTTCGATGGATATCATCTTCTTCCGGAACACGTTGCTCCAATCTTTCATGATATCAGACCTCCTGTTGGTCAATAACTTAACGTTGGATCAGTGGCTGAACGGCATTCAGTCTTCCGCGCATGTTTCCCCCAGCCGGTATCGAAAATGCCGGTCTCCCTTACGAAAGGCGCTGCCGGCCGTTCAAGGGCGTAATTTTCAAAAATACAAGGTAAGTAATATTTACTAACAAAAAGAAAAAATCAAGGATTTTTTTCTGGCGGACAATTTTTTTTCAAGGGAAAGCGAACACTCCTTGGGAAAGGCCCGGCGACGGCCCCTGTGCATCCGAAGCCGGGTGAGAAGGGTCCCATCAAATTGAGAACGCCGCCCCAATCGTCTGGGTTACGGTGTTTCCGGGGGTAGCGCTTCTGCTTTGTTGATGGTCACCGGGGTCACGGGAACATCGTCATGCATGCCCTTGCGGCCGGTTGGAACCGCCTTGATCTTGTTGACGACCCCCTGGCCTTTGACCACCTTGCCGAATACCGCATAGCCCCAGTCCTGGGGATTTTTTCCGCCGTGGTTGAGGAAATCGTTTTTTTTCACGTTGATGAAAAACTGGGCGGTGGCGCTGTGGGGATCCATGGTGCGGGCCATGGCGACGGTGTATGGCGCGTTGGTCAGGCCGTTGTCCGCCTCATTTTCAATGGGCGCATTGGTGGGTTTTTCCGTCATATCGGCGGTCATGCCGCCGCCCTGGATCATGAACCCGTTGATCACGCGGTGGAAGATCGTGCCGTCATAGTGGCCGGCGGTCACATATGCCATGAAATTGGCTGCGCTCTTGGGGGCCTTTTCTTCATCAAGTGCAATGACGATCTCCCCCATGGTGGTATCTAATCTGACATTCATTTAACAAGTCCTCATGCAATGGGATAAAGTTTAGAAGGCGTCGGATGATCATGCAATATATATCAAGGCAGGGGATGGGGTCAAGATGTTAGACAGGTCCCGGGGGGGGGGCTTCAGTTCCAGCGCGGTGGCGATTCTTGACACTGGTGCCGCCCATGCGAAAGGGGCCAGGGAACCGTTTCCTGTGCAGGCAAATGACAGGCAATGAAGGTGCGGTCTTGTAGAAAGCCCCTCGCGGCGATTGCCGGAGGGGCTTGGTGCATCGGGTCCTGGTACTACGCTTTTTCCAGCACGATCTCACCCAGGTTCAGGTCCAGGCGGGTGTTGATGTCCAGCACCTTTTCCTTGTAGCCATCCCGCGAAACAGTGATGGTGCCGTCGGTCTTTGCCGGCAGTCCCTCGAACTCGAAATCGCCGAAGGCGTCGGTGACGGTTTCCATCGCGCCGCAGTTGCCGGAAAGAGCGACCGAAACCCCGGCCGCACATTCATCCGGAGCGTCCGACAGCACAACCTCGCCGGCCACGAAACGTTTGGGAATGCCCGCATAGATTACCGACGGATTGAGGTCGAATTCCGGGGCCAGCGTTTCCGTTTGCATTTTCGCAAGCGCCTTGGACACGGCACTGTCCGGATCGTCGGCGTCCCCGAACAACAGCGCACCGGTGGGGCAGGTTTCCACGCACCGGGGTTCGGTTTCCCCACGGTCCAGGAGGTGGGCGCAGAAGGTGCATTTTTGGGGCAGGCCGGCTTCTTCGTTCCAGTAGATGACCCGGTGGGGGCAGGCGGATACGATCTGCCGTTGTCCCTTTGCCTTTTCCGGATCGATGATGACGATGCCGTCATCCCGTCGGTAAACGGCTCCGTCGGTGGCCGCCGCGATGCAGGGGGCGTTCGCACACTGCATGCAGGGGGTCGGAATATAGCTGAGTTTTACCTTGGGATGGCATCCCCGCTCACGGGAATCGAGGCGCATCCAGTAATGCCCCCTGGCCGGCTGGGATGCCGCATACCCCGGGTAGTCGTTGCCGCAATACTCGTCCTTGCAGGCAAGGAAGCAGCTGTAACAGCCGGTGCACTTGTCAACATCGATAAGCATTTTATAAGTCGCCATCTTGTCAGCCCTCCCACTTTTCAATTTCGATCAGGCAGGAGTTGGGGGTCATGCCTGGTACGTTTTTGCTCATCATCCGGGACGAGGTAAGCAGATTCACGCAACCGCCCCGGTCCACGGATCCCGCCTTGCCCGGCTCGATGGGATCATACAGGGCAGAGGAGGCGTAACTGTGGATGATGCCCGGCCGGACCCGTTCGGTAACCTTTGCGATGCACAACACGCCGCCGCGGTCGTTGTAGAGCTTAACAATGTCACCATTTTTGATGCCCCGCTGCTCGGCGTCCGTGGGATGAATCCGGGCGGGCCACCAGGGATGGCCGTCTTTCCATACCCGGTGCACGGGTATTTCGTTCAGCCAGTCGGCGTGTTTATCGTAATGGGTGTGAAAGGTGAACCGGGGGTGGGGGGAGACAAGCGCCAGGGGATACTTGGCCGCAATGGGCGAGCGGTGTCCCTCCCAGCTGGGGATGTAGCGGGGACAGACGGGGCGCTCGTCATCGTCGGGGAGGTTTTTCTTCAGACTTTCCGACACGAACTCGATTTTTCCAGTGTAGGTGCCGAGTTCTTTGGCCTTGTCGGTGTTGCGTTTTGGGTTTCCCGGATCCGGCGTGTCGCAGTCACGGCCTTCGGCAAACCAACGCAAGGCGGGTGTTGATTTGTAGTCTTCGGGGTAGGGGACGATGAAATAGCCTTTTTTGTCAAATTCTTCCCAGGATAGGTATTTGGGAAGATCGCTGATTGCGTAGAACTTCTTGGCCCAATCAAGGGCGGTTTTCCCCTCGGTGAATTCTTCCTTCCGGCCGAGTTTTTCCGCAAGAAGAGAAAGAATGTCATAGTCCGGTTTCGACTCCCAAAGGGGTTCAATGGCCTTCTGCTGGCGCACGACGATGCGGTGGTTGCAACCGTTGCTGGCGTGGTGCGTGTATCCGCCCGCCGCGCCCCACTCGCCCACATCGTCCCGTTCCAGGCTGGTGCATGCGGGAAGGATAATATCGGCGAAATGGGTTTCACTGTTGTACCAGCAGTCCTGGTTGACCACGCATTCGAGCTTGGGGCTCTGGTACATGCGGACCCATTTGTTGGTATCGCTCATGGTGCCCAGGAAGGATCCGCCATAGCGGTAAAACATCTTGATCTCGGAATGTCCTTCCATGGGGTAGGTGAATTGGGTGAACTGCTGTTCCAGCGAGTTGCCGCAGAAGCCCTCGCCCCGCCAGCTGACCGGCGGGTTTAAGACGGCGTCCGGCAGGGTCAGGCGGTAGAGCCTCTGTTTGGTGGGGTTCTCGGGGAAGCCGATTTTCCGGTCCGCCACCGAGGAGGTGCCGATGCGCCCTTCAAGGTCGGCGTAGCCGGGGAAGAAGATGTCCGCGTTGGAGGGCGCCCCCATGCAGGTGCCCCAAATGGAAATGCCCGGTTTGCCGAGTCCTTGCATCGCCTGGAGAAGCACCATCATCCGTGCCCATTCGGTGGCGTAGGCCTCACGGCAGGCGCCGCCTTCACCGCCCCGGGTACCACCGGCCAGCACCGTGCGCTTGGCGGCCCATTCCCGGGCCAGCGCCTTGATGGTTTTGACGGGGATCCCCGTTTCTTCTGCCGCCCATGCGGGCGTTTTGGGTGCGGTGCCGTCTTCGCCCAGTACATATTGCTTGAACGTGTCGAAACCGACGGTTCGGGCATCCACATAGGCCTTGTCGTAGGTTCCTTCGGTGATCCACACGTGTGCGATGGCCATGGCCAGCGCCGTTCCCGTACCCATGCGGATGGGAATCCATTTTCCGTCCATGGCGGCGTTGGTGTAGTTGTAAAAGGGGTCGATGAAGACCATCTTTACGCCCTTTTCCTTGAGCCATTCCCGCCAGATGCATGAGTCCTGGCCGGTATAGGTGCCACGGGTCGTATCCGGGTCGCAGCCCCAGTAGACGATCATTTCGGCATGCTTCAGGGCGTCTTCCAGTTGATCGTAGGGCTCCGGCATGCCCAGGCGCCAGTTGAAACCGTAGCTGTGGGTGGCGCCCCAGTGCCAGCCTTCCCAACTGTCGGGGTTGTCCAGGACCGGTGTGTAGCCGATCATATTGAAGAAGCGGGCGAAGGGGCCCATCTTGTATCCGACGATGCCCCAATTGTGATGGGAGGAGGTCATGCCGGTGATGGCGGAAGAGCCGTATGTGTCGCTGATCCGGGTGATTTCACCGGCCACGATGTTCAGGGCTTCGTCCCAGCTGATGCGCGTGTAGGGGGCTTTTCCACGGGTCTGTGGGTTGCGGTTTCCTTTGGGGTCGAAATCCACCCGTTTGTAAGGGTATTTGATCCGATCCTCCGAATAGAGGCGGGTTCGCTCGGTGTGAACGTAAGGGGAAATGAAGAATTTGTTGGGCGGAGTGTACTTCTTTCCGTTCGCAGCGATGGTCCATGGCGAAAAATCTTTGGGATCCGCCACAAGTGGTCTGATCCGTACCACCTTGCCGTCCTTCACGTATGCGGTAATCGGACCGGCGTTGGTACAGCTGGTGTACGCCTTTTCTGACATGTCGTGCCTCCTCGTCTGTTAGAAACAAATGGGCCCCCCGCCGGCTGCAGCCGGCGGGGGAAAGCAAAACGCCGATCAGGTCAGGGGAATATCACCGAGGTTAACGTCATCCGCGGTGGAAACGGTGTCGAATATTTTTGACTTGCCGTCCTTTTCCAGTGTTAATTTATATGTCCGGCCATCAGCCAGGCCCCGAAACCAGAAATCGCCGAAATTATCGGTTTCCACCGTTTCGCTGGCGCCTGATTCGGTGTCCGTGAGGGTGCACACGGCGCCGATGACGACTTCCTTTTCGGTGGGATCGTAGAGCGTTCCGGCGATGAATTTTTTCGGCATGTTCAGGTAATGCACCCGGGTGGAAAGCCCCATCTTATAGGTTCTGGGGTCGGCCTTTGCGATGAGGTCCTTGAGCTCTTCTTCGGTGCCGAATTTGAGGGCTTCTGTGGCGCACTGGTCCACGCACCGGGGAACATCCCAGCCGTCGTCCAGAAGATGCGCACACCCGGTGCATTTCTGGGCGATGTTCAGGTTTTCATTGAAAAAGATGGCATCATAGGGACAGGCATCCGCGCAGAGTTTGCATCCGGTGCATTTTTCCGGATCAATGATCACCATGCCGTCTTCCCGCTGGTAGATGGCGCCTTCCACCTGGCAGTCTTTCATGCAGGGGGCATCCTCGCAGTGCATGCACATTTTGGGAAGGTAGGAGACCATTACCTTTGGAACGGTGCCCCGGACCTTCTCCTGGATGCCCACCCAAAACTGCCCGGTATCGGGTTGGGGCATGGAATAGGGCATCCAGTTGTTGCCCACGTGCTCGTCCTTGCAGGCGATCTGGCAGCAATAGCAGCCGTTGCAGATGGAAAGATCGATGACAAATGCTTTTTTCATTATTCGCCCCCTTTCTCGATCCAGGCGTCAAACCGGAGTCCGGAGGCCGGGTCGTATTTCTTTTCGAAGGATTCGGGATAGTCTTTGCGCCATTGGTCCATTTCCGCCATGCTCAGCCGTTCCACCTGTACCAGGTACCCGGTTACCGCATTTCCGACGGCGTTCTTCGAGGTGATTTTTCGGGGGGAGATGGTATTGATGGCCCCCCCACGGTCAATTTCACCCGCCTTGATAAAATCGACCCGGGCGCCGTGGTCGATGTAGGCGACCCCGGGGCGCAGCCGTTCGGTCACATACGCACCCGCTAGCACAATGCCGCGTTCGTTGAAGATCTTGACGATGTCGCCGTTTTTGATGCCGCGTTTTTCCGCCTCGGAGGTGTGCAGCCAGCACGGTTCGTATTTATAGCCGTCGGGACCAGTGATCTTGCAGGTGGGGGCCTCACGGGTCCAGGTGATGTCGTCACACTGGGCATGCACCCGCCATCGGCCGTGGTTCGACTGCAGCAGCAGGGGGAACATTTTGGCCCGGTGGCTGGAGAGCCGCTCGTCGTGGGATTCACCGCATTCGATCCATTTGGGGATGGGCGGGCGTTCCTGGTCCAGGGGGAAGGCCTTGGCCAGCTTCTCGGAATAGAACTCCAGCTTGCCGGTGGGGGTCGGCAGGGGGTATTTTTCCGGGTCGTCGTGGAACCTGCGAAGGCCGGGGATATCCTCTTCCCAATTATCGGCGCAATCGTAAAGGTAATAGCCCTTTTCCTTGAAGTCTTCCCAGGAAATGAACTTGTCAACGCCCATATAGCCGAAAACCGATTTCTGCATATCCTCGGTGCTCATGTTTTCGGTTACGATTTCCTCCATGCCGAGCTTTTTGGCCACTTCCACCACCACTTCGAAATTGCTCTTGGATTCGCCCACCGGTTCGATGGCCTTTTCGGTGAGGGCGATGTTGGTGATCTGGGTGCCCTGGCGGATGTTGGTCACGATATCGTCCACCTCCAGGTGGGTATTGGACGGCAGAATGATGTCCGAGAACAGACAGTCGTTTTCCAGCCATGGATGCTGTGAGATGATGCACTCGATTTCGGGGCTCCTGAGGGCCATTTCGGTATCGTTGCCACAGTTCCAGCAGGTCGTGCGGCAGGGCGTGTCCGTCCAGATCATGTGGATGCGGGTGCCGCCCTCTTCCTTGGGAATCGGGTAAGTGTATTTTTCGAACTGGTCCTGCACCAGCCCCTCCTGGGCACCGGCGCCGTGGAAGACGATGGGCTCGTCACTCTGGATGGCGTCCTGGATGAGGGTTTTTGGAATTACCTGCTTCTGCCAGGCCGCCACGGAGTTCATCACCGGGATGGCGAGACGTTCATGAATTTCCGGGTTCCAGAAGAAGGTGCCGGCAAGCCCCTTGGCGCGCGGCATGCCGAAATAGGTGAACTGGTGTTGGTGCACGCCGGGGCCGCCGAGGCCCTGCATGCCCAGCAGGCAGACTTCCAGCCGGCCGGGCTCGTGGGAATAAGGACCCCGGATCATGCCGCCGCCGAAATAATGGGCAATAGAGGTGGTCTTCCGGGCAAATTCCCGGGCCAGGGCCTTGATGGTCCATTCGGGGACGCCGCATTTCTTGGCGGCCCATTCGGGGGACTTGGGAATCCCGTCCTCTTCGCCCATCACGTAGGCGGAGAACTTGTCGAACCCCACCACGTGGGTGTCGACGTATTCCTTGTTGTAGGTGTCTTCCTTGATCCAGAGGTAGGCGATGGCGAGTTGAAGGGCCGCATCGGTATTGGGAAGCACCGGAATCCATTTGTCGGCGTGAACCGCCGCGCCGTAATTGAGATCCGGGCACACATAGACCTGCTTGATGCCAAGCTCTTTCCAGAAATAGCAGAGCTTGCCGGCGAACTGGCCGGTAAAACCCCAGGGCGTGGTCTCGGGGTCGCATCCCCAGAAAAGCACCATTTCCGCATGGTCCATGGTGTCCTTGACGATGTTCTGGGCCGGCCACATCATGCCCTGAACGCCCTGGCCCCAGACGTGTTTGGCCCCCCAATACCAGCCTTCCCAGCTGTCGGGGTTCCGGATCTGCTGGGTAAAGCCGCCCATATTGTCCAGAAGGGTGCTGGAATGCCCGTGGGGGGTGTTGATGGTCATGCACTCGCCATGCCCGTCGCCCTGCATCAGAACGCCGTTGGGGCCGTATTTTTTATGGACGCGCTTGAGCTCGTTTGCGATGAGGGTGGCCGCTTCATCCCAGGAGATGCGGACGTATTTGCTTTTACCACGGTTTTGGGGATTTCGTTCGCCATCGGGATCCCAGTCGACGCGTTTGACGGGGAATTTGATGCGGTTGGGGGAGTAGACGCGCTTTTTGTAGGAAAGAGAAAAGGGCCCGGGCAGGGATTTCCATGATGCTTCGAGGGTTTTTCCGTCTTTTTCGAACTTCCAGGTTTTGACGTCGTCTCTTTTGTACTTCCAATCATAGCGAAAGGGGCGAATGCGGACGATTTTTCCATCCTTAACATCCACCATGCCTTCGCTGCCACCGCCAAAGTATCCCCCGAGTCCGAGGGACCGAATGACCGTTTTTTCTTCCCGCTTCTTGTCTGGCATTGGACCTCCTTACCAATAGATGTTGTGATACATATCGATACCTGCCCGATACCGGGCAAGATGGACACAGACACGAAACCCTACGGCATTCAGCCTCTGCAATACGGATGAAGAGTTGATGACGGTATTTCTATTATTTCAACGGGGCTTTGTGATGCATGCGGCCATCACGCAGCCCCAAGGAAGCTCTCGGCGCCGGGTATCCTTTCCCTCTCCCCTGGCGGTGAATGGGGAGTTTTCTCTTAAAAAACAGCTTGTTAAGCGACAATCATCCGGGCGTCAACGGCATACAGCGCGGATGAGACGCCCTTCAGGGGGTTGATGTCTATTTCGGTGATGCCTGGGAAATCGTTCACCAACCGGGCAAGGCGCTGAAGATTGTCGGCCACCAACGCCAGGTCGACCCCCTTTTCCCCGCGCACCCCCTTTAAAATGGGCAATGTCCGGATGCCCGTTACCATGGCCATGCTTTCCTCTGCGGTCAGCGGCGCCAGGGCGAAGCGGACATCCTTCAGTACTTCGGTATAAATGCCGCCCAGGCCGAACATGACCAGGTGTCCGAAGGCGCCTTCCCGGCTTGCGCCGAGAATCATTTCGGTACCGGTGACCATGGACTGGAGCAGCGCACCTTCGGCATCGGGGATCCGCATCAATTCTTCATAAGTCTCTGCGGCCGATTCCGTGGAGGTGATACCGAGTTTCACGCCGCCGACGTCACTCTTGTGCAAGGGGCCGATCACCTTCATCACCAGGGGGAAGCCCACGGTGTCGCATGCCCCGACCAAGGCGGACTTATCGAAAACGGTCACTTGGGGCGCCAGCTTGAACCCGGCGGCAGACAGAACGGCATCCACGGTGTCCGGGTCGAGGGCGCCGCTTTTTCCATCCAGGGCCGCAGTGATCGACGCTTGGTCATAGCCGGTGAGATCCCCCCCGGGAAGCTCCGCGGGGAATGTCGTTGCAATATTGGCCAATGCCGCGGCCAAGGCGACTTCGTCCTGGAAAAAGACATGGCCGGACGCAACGAAATGCGCGATCTTTTCAGCGGAGGTGGTCAGGGACGAGAATACCGGGAACAGGGGAATCTTTCCGGTGTCCATGGCCTGGGCGATCACCTCGTAGATGGGCATGTTGTCCGACATGCCGGAGTCACCAAGAATGACGGCGATGGCATCGATGTCGCCAGCCTCTTCCTGTTCCATGACAGATAGGATTTCTTTGGTCAATTCGGCAGTGCGGCTGGGGAGGGTGTCGATGGGGTTTGCCATGGACGCTTCGGGGGGCAGGATCTTTTCCAGACGGTCGCGGGTACTCTCCTTGAAGGTGGCCAGGGAAAGCTGTCGGCGGAATAGTTCATCCGACATCATCACGCCGGGACCGCCGGCATCGGTGAGAATACAGATGTTTCTTCCCCGCAAAGGTTTCTTGGCGGCCACCAGGGCGCAGGCCGTGTCGATGAGGGCGGCCTTACCGGACACCCGGATGATGCCGGCCTTCTGGAACAGTGCTTCAACGGCCGTGTCGGGGCTGGCCATGGCGCCGGTGTGGCTGGCCGCGGCCCGCTCTCCCGCCGGTGTTGTGCCGGATTTGATGCCG
Source organism: Desulfobacterales bacterium (assembly GCA_963678885.2). Taxonomy (GTDB): domain Bacteria; phylum Desulfobacterota; class Desulfobacteria; order Desulfobacterales; family JAFDDL01. Next base: position 167,553 of record CAXXFG010000006.1, read on the forward strand.
ACAATGCTGCATCCCTTCTTCCGAAGGCTCCGGGCGTGGGTTAGCAGCAGATCGGGTTTTTTGACCGCCTCCATGTAGATGAGCAGAACGCGGGCGCTGTCTGCGCCATAGTTTTCATCGTAGAGCTTCAGCAGGTCCTCCACCCCGTATTGAATGGAGTTGCCCAGGTTGACCACGGTGCCGAAGGACAGGCCCCGCAGGCCCGCCTGCTCCATCACGTAATCCACAGTGGCGCCGGAGCCGCTGATGATGTCCACGGCGTTGCCTGGCAATTGGGGGATGATCCCGGCGAATTTGCCCTTGTAGCTTCTGGTAAGAAAGCCGGAGCAGTTGGGGCCGATGACGGCCATGCCGGTTTTTTCGGAGATCCTGAGCATCTCCTGTTCCGCCAGCTTGCCGGCCGCGTCCTTTTCGCCGAAACCGGCGGTCAGTACCAGTACGGCGCCGGTGCCCAGGTTTCCCAGCTCCTCAAGGGTGCGGACGGCGAATTTGGCGGGGATGGCCACAATGGCAAGGTCAGGCGCTTCGGGCAGGTCAGTGAGGGTTTTAAAGGTGGGCAGCCCCAGAATGTCGGGGGTTTTCGGGTTAACCGCCCAGAGCTTTCCCCCATACCCGTTTTCCTTGATGTTTTTGATGACCCGGCCGCCGGGTTTCAGCGCCTCGTTGCTGGCGCCCACCACCGCGATGCTTTCGGGACGGAACAAACAGTCGTACACATTTTTTCGGATGACCGGGCTGCTGCCGGCCGGTATTGTTTCACTCACAGACTTACTCCCATGACGCCGCCGGACGCCGGTCCCCTCCTTGCAAGAGAGGGGACGCAGGGCGCGGCGACGGACTTGAACGGTTTCAAAACAAACACGGTTTGCCCCCCGGTCGCGGATGACGTGTCCGGTGCCGGGGGGGCACCATGTCAGCCGATGGGCAGTGCTTTGCCGGCCATGAAGGCTTTATAGTTGAAACTCCAGATGGCAGGCGTGGGGCTGACGTTTTTCAAGGCTTGCAGCCATAGGGGCGTCGGCAGCGCGTCGAACGGCGCAACCTGGCTGAGAACGCCCATCATGACCACGTTGGCCACCCGCCCGGTGGCGTCTCCGAGGGCAAGTGCTTCGGCAAGGATATCCACTTCCGTGACGGAAACATTGCCCAGGGCCGCTTTGATCTGGTCCGGTGTTGGATAGTCTTCCGCGGGCAATCCCGTGGGGATGATGCGGGTCTTGGCCATGAGAATCCGCCCGTTTTTGCTGAGAAGGTCCAGATAACCGGGGCGCAATACCTCACTGGCCTCCATGACGATCAGGCAGTCGGTGCTGCCGGGCATCAGCACGGGGCTGAACGCCTTGCCGCAGGAGAAGGTGCTGATGACCGGACCGCCCATTTGGGCCATGCCGTGGGTTTCTCCCTTGACGATGTTGGTATTCCCGTAGCCGGCCAGGAACGCCAGTTGTGTCAGGACGCGACCGAAAAAAAGGTTCCCCTGGCCTCCGACGCCCCGGATGGCCACGCTGAGTTTTTCGGGCAATGCGTTTTGGGGCAGGGAAACGGCTTCGATCTCGGGCGGCGCCGTTACCTCCGCTGCTGCTTTCCGATGGGTGGTGTCGACCTTTTTGGGCACCATGGCGTCAAAGGTACACATCTGGGCGCAGGCCGGGGTGCTGCCGCCGCATCCCGAGCACAGGTTGGTGAAGACGGGAAAATCATCGGCACCCTTTTCAATGCCCGGACAGATCAGGCAGGCATGGCACTTGGTGCATTTGTCCCGATCGATTTCCAGGGTGATCTGTTTCTGACTTCCCGGGACCTTCTTGATGCAGCTTCCCCGCACCACCAGGGTGACGAATTCGCCTTTGCCGGCCTTTTCAAGCGCATCTTTCAGGGATTTGCTTACGGCCTTCTTGTCGTACGCGTCCACGGTGACGACCGTGTTACCGTTGCCTTCCAGGGCCTTGACCAAGTCATAATGCACCGGTTCACCGGCCAGGTTCACCGGTGAGGAGGGCGCCGGCTGGCCGCCGGTCATGGCCGTCCAGAAATTGTCCAGGACGACTTTCACGCCGGCCACGTTCCGGAACACGGTGTTCCGTGTGGCATCCATGCCGCTGTGGCATTCGGTGCTGTCACCGAGAATGCTGATACATTTGTCCGCTTTCTCGGGCCGGGCGACCACGAACCCGGTGCGTTTGCTTTCGCTGGCCCCCATGGCCAGCCCGGTGTCCAGGGCGCCCATGAAGTAAAGCAGGGCGTTACAACCAATGTCACCGAATGCCACCTCGATCTTCTTGCGGCGCTTGAGACGGCTGACGGAATCGGCGAACAGCCGATACGGGCAGCCGGCACAGATCATTGGGGGCCGTTTGACCGGCGGTGCCTGGGGGGTGGCGCGGTCAATGGTGTGGCCGAGGGTCTCTGCGATCAAGGCCGGTGACCATTCGGTGCATTGGCTGAGAAGTTCCTTCCCTTTGACGGACAGGCCCATGAGGGTGATTTGCTCCTGAACGAAACGATAGCCGTCCTCGATGACGATGACGTCTCCCTTGATGCTGTCGCAAAAGGAGCGGATAAGCTTTTCGGGCAAGGGGTTGGTGAATCCCAGGGAGAGGATGTCGAAATTGGCGCCCAGGGTCTGCTTGGCTTCCTGGACGAACATGGTGTTGGCGCCATAGGTGATGATGCCCATGGTGCCGTCTCCCTTGATCCATTTGTTTTTGGGAGAGGTTTCCACCATTTCCCGAATGGCGGGCAGGCGCTCTGAAACGACCCGGTCGTAGTTGTTTCTGGCCATGCCCGGCAGAAGGTTGAATCTGCCCATTTCTTCGGGAACGGGCAGGGGATCCACCTTGCGCAGGGGCGTCAGTTCCACCAGTCCTTCACTGTGACAAAGGTTTCCGGAAGCGAGAATCACAACCGGTGTGTTGTATTTTCGGCCGATTTCCGCGGCAATGGCAGGGGCTTCCATCATTTCCTGATGGCTGGCGGGTTCGAAAACCGGCAGAAAACAGGAACGGAACAGGTATCGCGGATCCACCAGGTGCTGGGTGGAACTGGGGGTAAAGTCGGAAGCGATGAAATAGATGAGAGCTCCCCGGGGATCGTTGAAGAAGGAGGAGCTGGTGAACACGTCGCCGGCCTGGAACAGACCGGGAATCTTCATGGTGACCACCGCGTCGTTGCCGGCCAGGGTGTGACCGAAGGCGACACCAACGGCCACGGCCTCGTTGGTGGACCAGCCGACCTTGATCATGTCTTGGACCTGGGAGAGGCCGCGGTCGATGACCTCCGTGCTGGGGGTTCCGGGATACCCGTCCACACCGTGGATTCCGCCGCGGACACAGCCGACGGCAAAGGCGATGTTGCCTTGGAGGACTTCGTGTTTTCCGGTCTCTTCAGTGCACAACGTCTTGATTATGTTCTTTTTCATCGCAGATACACACTCCTTTTGTCCGGCGGCTTTTCAGCCGATGGGGTTCCTAAAAGAAATTCTATATGCAGAATGATATTCTTTATACAGCAAATTTGGTCGGCTGTCAATTCATTTTGTCCGGCAATTGTTCGACAAAAAAAGGGCGGAGGGGTGCGGGGACATCCAGGTGTCCGCATGCAGCGCAGAGGATAAAATGGAAACAATAACGGGGTGGTGCGTCAGGATTCCCGGTGGGCCGCCGCAGCCTCCCGGGCAAAAGCATCGGGCCTGTCCAGGTACCGGGGAGAGTGATGGAAGAGGGTGTAGCGGGATGCCCGGGCCAGACCTGCCAGGCGGCCTGCGTCCCGGGCGGTCAGGTGGCGTTTTTCTTTGGCCGCGGCTTGCTCCGACTGGAGAAATGCGGCTTCCACGAACAGCTGGTCGGCATCCTTGGCAAAGGCAACGGCCTTTTCGATGTTTTCATCGGTACCTGCCAGGTCCGTGAGATAGACAATTTTTTGACCAGAGGTTTTTCTGGAAATTTTTTCGGCCAGGTTTCCGAGGCGAAACGTCATGGCGGGGGCTTGGCCGGCGCCCGGGACCTTGAATGCCGTCTCTTCCGGCCGCCCTTCATACAGGGCGGTTTTAAAATCACGGAGCCAGGGGCCGACGGACAGGCCCAGTTCCGCCAGCGCTTCCTTATTAATGTTGACGTGGAAACGCTCGCGGAGGCAGAAGCCGAGGCAGGGAATGCGGTGATCGAGGAAAACGCCCGACACCGCCAGTGCGGGTTCCGCCAACAGTGTGCCGGAAAACGGCCGACGGTGGCCGCCGGAAAGCGCCTGGAATCCATTGTGACAAGGGTATTCCCGGCTTCTGGTTTCGTTGTCGGAAACCTCCGTGGCCACAATGGAAAACCCGCCGGCGTAGCGGTCCACCAGGTTCCATGTGTAGCCGGCCAGTTTGCCTTCCACATTGCCGAGAAATCCGTGCGGACCGTAGAGGAAAAGCTTCTTTTCTCTTCCCAGCATCACCCGCAGCAACCGGTCGAAGCCTGCGAAGTGGTCCATGTGGGTGTGGGAGACAAAGATGTGGGTGATTTTCAGAATATCCCGGGTCGGCAGGGAGTGGATGTCGCCCAGGTCGAAGAGAATGGCGCGTTTTTCGAATAAAAAGGGAATGAAAAGACCCGGATCGTCAAACGGACCGTTTACCAGGCGTGGGTGGAACGACGGTCGCATCAGAGATGGAGCAGCTTGGTTACCTGCTTGTGAATGCAGAAGTAGATTTCTTCATCGGAGCCGAAGATGTCCACCGTGTCTTTATGGTTGATGAGTTTTTCCAGAACAAAAGCTGTGACATAGAGGCTGACGACGTTGGGGTCGGCAATGAGGTTTCGTACCGGCGCGATCTGGAAGTCGATGTCAAAATCTTCGGCCCGGCCCAGCGTTTCGATGCATTTTTCCAATTGTTCTTCAAGGGACCGCTTGTTTTTGGTCTCCACCAGACGTTCTTCCACCAGCTTCATGGCGATGGCGTTGCACAGCGGTGCCACAGCTTCCCTGGCACTGTCGATGGCCCGGCGCCGGGCATATTCTTTGGACGATTCTATTTTGGACAGGATACTCGCTTCCCGTGTGCTAGGCCGAAAAACCTTTGCCATGGCATTTGCCCTTTCTACTAAAGGTTCAAAGCAGTTATGCGCCAATCGGACGGCGGCTGATCTTGACGCGTCAGGAAATTAACTCGAATGGTATTGAAATGCAAGGGAAAAATAAGATATGGTCTCAACCGATGCCGCCAATGGCGGTCCACACATTCTGTGTGAAGATACCCGTTTGAATGCCCCCCACATCGAAAGGAGAATCGGCATGCGCATTTGCCCCGATACGTTTTCCGGCGATACCCGGTATGTGCTGGACAACGAGCTTGCCAAGATCGTGAACATTTCCATGGCTCTGGAAATGCCGCTGTTGCTCAAGGGGGAGCCGGGCACCGGCAAAACCATGCTGGCCCACGCCATTGCCGAAAACCTTGCCATGCCCTTGGTGGTGTTGAATGTGAAGTCCAGCATGAAGTTGGTGGACGCGCTGTATCAGTACGATACCCTGACACGCCTCAACGACAGCCGGTTCGGTGATTCCGATCGGGACGTGAGTGACATCGCGGCCTACATTCGTATGGGAAAGATCGGGGCCGCCTTTACCGCCGAGAAACGGACGGTGCTGCTCATCGACGAAATCGACAAGGCGGACACCGATTTCCAGGATGACATGCTCGATGTGCTCGACCAGATGCAGTTCGACATCATCGAGATCGACAAGACCGTCAAGGCACGCCACCGGCCGGTGATCATCATCACCTCCAATGCCAAGAAGGATCTTTCCGACCCCTTCCTGGGAAGGTGTAACTTCCATCATATCGCCTTTCCCGATCCCAAGATGATGCGCAACATCCTACGGGTGCATTTTCCAGACATCGACCAAAAACTCTTGTCCCTCGCCGTCCAGGTGTTTTATGAATTTCGGGAATTGTCGGATATTGAGAAACGGCCGGCCACCCGGGAGCTGATCAACTGGCTGCGCGCTCTCAGGGCGGATCCGGATTTCAGGCCCCGGCAGTTGGAAGGTCATGAGATCCCCTATGTTGGCGTCTTGTTCAAAAAAAGCGGGGATCATCAGCGGGCCCTGGGGTTTTCCGCCAATCGACGTTCGGCAAGAAGATAGGGTGACGCCGTGTTCGTTCCCTTCTTCTATGAACTCAAGACGGCGGGGATCCCGGTTAGCCCCACCGCTTTTTTGACCTTGCACCGGGCGCTGGACGCGGGCCTTGTCACTTCCCTTGGGGACTTCTACATCGCCGCCCGTTCGATTCTTCTCAAAAGCGAACGCTATTTCGATCTGTTCGACCGTATTTTCGCCTATTACTTTCACGACGCGGAGCTGCCCCGGGTAAATGACGAAGAGATCGAGGCGGCGGTGCGGCTGCTGCTGGACGAATGGCTCAAGGATCCCCGGATCCTTTCGGACATGTTGGGTGTAGACCGGGAAACATTGGACCGCCTTTCCCCCGGCGAACTTGTCGCGTACTTCAAGCAGCGCCTGAAGGAGCAGACAGGCCGGCACGACGGTGGCAGCCGCTGGATCGGCACCGGGGGCACGTCCCCTGTCGGCCACTCCGGATATCATCCCGGCGGCATGCGGGTGGGGGGGGTGTCACGGAACCGGTCGGCGGTAAAAGTGGCCATGGAGCGTCGCTACAAGGATTACTCCATCCAACAGCCCTTGACCCAATCCATGGTGGGAGAGGCCCTCAAACGATTGCGCCACATGATGCCCGAAGGGCCCCGGGACCAGGTCAACATCGATGCCACCATTACCCGGACCATTAAAAGAGGCGGGGATATCGAGATCGTTTTCGACCGCCGCCTCAAAGACCGGTTGAAGGTAATTCTTGCCATCGACAACGGCGGCTGGTCCATGGATCCCCATGTCGCCCTGGTCCAGACCCTCTTCGATTATGCCCGGGACCAGTTCAAAACCCTCGATACCTACTACTTCCACAACACCATTTACGAAACCATGTGGGCCGATGCCACCCGGAGGACCAAGCCGATACGCGTCGAGACATTGGCGCGGTTTGATCCGGACACCCGCCTGATTATCGTGGGGGATGCCAGCATGGCGCCGTGGGAACTGGTGGTGCCGGAGGGTGCCATCTATCTCGGAGAGCGGGGACAGCGCTCGAGCATCGAATGCTTGAACCTTTTGGCCAGGACGTTTCGCCACACCGTCTGGCTCAACCCCGTTCCCCGGGAGGCGTGGGGGTATACCCGGACCATCATGGAGATTTCCCGGATTTTTCCGATGTTCCCGCTGACCTTGGACGGACTGGAAAAAGCCGTTGGACGGTTGATGGTCAAGTGATTCCGGTCGGTTTCCGGCGCCGGGCCTCAGGAATCATGGCGCTGGCGGCGGATGTCGAAGCGCGCGGGCGCCCCGTTTTCCAGGCGCTCGAATTCCGCCACCACCTGTGCGCCAAGGAGAAGGATCATGCCGGCCACTTCAAGAAACAGCAGTGCCACGATCACCGCGGCCAGGGAGCCGTAGATCACGTTGACCATGGAGAGGGTTTCGAAATACCAAATGAGCACGTTGCGGGCGATTTCCCATAGGAGGGCGGCGGCGGTCCCGCCGACCAGGGCGTTGCGGAGGGAAACCCGGGTGGGCGGCATCACCGTGTAGAAAGAGGTGAGCAGGACGATCATGCCGGCGATACCCACAGCGTGCATGCCGATTTCTCCCAGGGTGCCCAGGTGCCGGGTCCAGGAAAAAAGGGTGACAGGTGTGTTGTCCATCAGATGCAGTGTGCCGCTGAAGGCGGTGAGCAGCAGAATGCCCAGGCCCAGCAGCATGATGTAGATGTAGGGGATGATGGCCGACACCATGAAGTGCCGTCGTTTGGTCTGAACCCGGTGGAAAAAGATCAGGGAGATGGTGTTTTCCAGCACGGTAAAGGCCATGGAACTGAAAAAAAGCATGAGTCCGATGCCGATCCAACTGACGGCATGACGGTATTCGAGAAAGGTTTCTGCGTGTTCGAGGAGGATATCGCTCAGGCCGGGCACCAGCATGCGCAGATAATTGTCGAGGATGTGCAGCAATTGGTGCTCTTCCACCACGTGGGACAGGGCCACCAGCACCAGGGTGAAAAAGGGAATGATGGACAGCAGGATATAGAAGGCCACGGCCCCGGACAGGATGATTCCCTGGTTTGCCCGGAAGCTGACAAGTACCCGCCATATGAAACGCAAGGGGTGGTGTCGCATTGCATGGTTCCGCGTTATCAATGGGTGACACCCGTAAAAACGGCGTCGGAGCTGCGCCTGCTGTGGTCATGGCGCGGCGGCCTATGAGATGCCACCGCACCGCATTTTTGTCAAGTGCGCCCCCAAACGGTGCGTTGCCGGGAGCGGCCAACCCTGCCGCCTTCCACCGATCATGCCGCCGGACGGTTTCAGACGGTCAGGGGCTTTACAAACAGCCGGTGCTGGGATATGAAAAAAAAATTTTGTTTGTTCCGGCCCCCTGATTGCAGTGCGCGCCATGCCGAGAGTGCGGAATGCGTCGTGGCCCCCCGTTAACCTGAAATACCATGAGGCAATTTAAACCAATGCAAACAGACCTTATCGAGATCCGATGGCACGGCCGAGGCGGGCAAGGCGCCATCACGGCAGCCAAGATTGTCGCGAACGCGGCTTTCGACGCCGGATACAGAGGCGTTACCATGGCGCCGACCTTCGGAACCGAGCGGCGGGGCGCACCGGTGACCACCTCCCTGAAACTCGCCAAACACAAAATTTTCGATCTTTCTCCGATTCTCGAACCGGACATGATCGTGGTGCTCGATCATCTGATTCTGGAAGAACCTGGGACGCTGACCGGTCTGAAGCCTGGCGGGCTCATCATCGTCAATACACCCAAGCCGCCCGGGGCCCATGCCGTGAACGGCATGCGGGTGGCGGCGGCGGATGTCACCACCCTGGCCGCCGAGGTGGGATTGCCGGCGGGGATCGTCAACAGCGGAATTATCGGCACTTTCGCCAAGGCCACCGGGTTGGTGGACATTGACGCCTTGACCCCCCTCATCGCGGCGGAATTCGCCGGGAAAAAGGGAGACTTGAACGCCAAGGCGGCCCGTATTTGCTACGGCAAAACCATTCTGGGAGGTGCATGATGGAAAAAGAATCCTTCGCCGGCTTGCGATCCAACAGCGCGTCGGCGCCGGGGGATGCCGGGAAAACCGGCTCCTGGCGTGTGCTGCGTCCCATTCTGGACGCCACCGTATGCATTCCTTCCAAGACCGGAAAGCCGGCATGTTTTACCTGCTGGCTGTATTGTCCCGATGGGGTCGTCACCAAGACCATTCCCCCGACCGTTGATTATGAATATTGCAAGGGCTGCGGCATTTGTGCCGAGGAATGTCCCGCCGGCGCCATCAAAATGGTGGAAGAGACCGTGTTGGCCAATGATAAAGAGGAGTCGTAACATGCACATCATCGAATCGGGCAATACGGCCGCCGCATACGGTGTCAAGCTCGCCGGCGCCCAGGTCATCGCCGCATATCCCATCACCCCCCAGACCCCGCTGACCGAGAAACTTTCAGAATTCGTGGCCGCCGGAGAACTCGATGCCCAGTACGTGCCGGTGGAAAGTGAGCACTCCGCGCTGTCCGTCTGCATCGCGGCTTCCAGCACCGGCACCCGGGCCTTCACCGCCACCAGCGCCAACGGCCTGCTGTACATGAGCGAGCAGGTCCATTGGGCCGCCGGCGCACGGCTGCCCATCGTCATGTGCGTGGTCAACCGCGGTGTGGGGGCGCCCTGGACCATCTGGAACGATCACCAGGATGCCATGAGCCAGCGGGACAGCGGCTGGATACAGATCTATTGCGCGGACCATCAGCAGATTATCGACACGGTGATGAAATCGTTTCTGCTGGCCGAAACGGTCAGCATTCCCGTCATGGTCTGCTACGACGGATACCTGTTGTCCCACACCTATATGCCTTTTGAACTGCCCGATGCCGAGAAAACAGCCGCTTTTCTGCCCCCCTTCGCATGGGAGCGGCTGCTCAATCCCGACGCGCCCCGCAATATCAACACGGTGACCATGCCCGACCTGCGGCCCGATCAGCACGGGACGCTTCGCCCGGGTTACATGGACATCCGCCACGAGCTCCAGGTGGATCTGCGCCGTGCTGTCGACGAAGTGACCGCCGTCGATCGGAAGTTTCGGGAAGTGTTCGGCCGGGGCGACAGCTCCCTGGTGGAACCGTATCGGTGCGAGGACGCCGATGTCATCGCGGTGTGTATCGGCAGTCTCTCCTATCAATTCCGCGACGTGGTGGATGCACTCCGCGAAGAGGGGCTGAAGGTCGGCGTGCTGGGCATCCGGATGTACCGCCCCTTTCCCGACAAAATGCTGATGGAGGCTCTGTCCGGCGCCAAGGCCGTCGCCGTGTTCGAAAAGGCGATGAGTTACGGCAACCAGGGGCCGCTGTTCGGAGACGTCAGGGCGACGTTCTACGGCGAAGACAAACAGCCCCATGTGCACGGGTTTGTTCTGGGCCTTGGCGGACGGGAAATCAAGACCGCACAGCTCAAAGAAACCCTTCGGTCCGTATGCGACAAGCCGGAGACCACGGAAAAGGCCTCCCGTTGGCTGGGGATTCGGATGTAGGTTGTCCGCTATGCGCTGTTTCTTTTATTTCTGAAGGATTTCCCAAGAGGGGATAAGGAAGAAAATGAGTGTTAATACAACCGTATTGAACCTGACGGACGAAGAATTCGTTTTCCCGGGCAACAGGGCCTGTTCCGGCTGCGGTCTCGGTCTGATCTATCGTACTGCCTTGAAAGCCCTTGGAAAGAAGACCGTTCTCGTAGTGCCGGCCAGTTGTTTGACCGTGCTCCAGGGGCTCTATCCCGTGGCGGCGACGAAACTGCCCTGCCTCAACGTTACTTTCGCTTCGACGGCGGCGGCGGCCACCGGCATTCGGGCGGCCCTCAACGCCCGGAAGGAAGAAGACGTCACCGTGGCGGCATGGGCCGGCGACGGCGGCACCAGTGACATGGGGCTTCAGGCGTTGTCAGGCGCCTGCGAGCGGGGGGATGATTTTATTTATTTCTGTTACGACAACGAAGCCTATATGAACACTGGGGTTCAGCGGTCAGGAACCACGCCCAAGGGCGTGGTCACAACCACCACGCCCATTTGCGGAAAGGCCCAGGAGGGAAAAGACGTTCCCGCCATTATCGCTGCGCACAATGTGGCGTATGTGGCCACGGCGTCGGCCGCATATCCCATCGATCTTTACGACAAGGTGAAAAAGGCGATGTCTTTCAAAGGTCAGGGCGTGCGTTATTTGCACATTCATACGCCCTGTCCGGCCGGTTGGGGCTTTGAAGCGCGCTACGCCGTCAAGATCGGCAAGCTGGCCGTGGAAACCGGTATGTTCGACCTCTATGAAATCGTTCACGGCCGCCGGCAGTTGACCGGGCCGTCCCAGAAGCATTTGACCAAGGAACGCAAACCCGTGCGGGAATACCTTGATGCCCAACCCCGGTTCCGCTCCCTGAGCGACGCGGATATCGCAGCCATCCAAACCCGCACCGATGAAAAATGGGAGGATTACCGGCGGGCGGTGGCCGGAAACCAACCCTGTTGAGCAAAAGCGCACCGGAGCGCCCGGTCATGGCGGACAAGCAATGCACCATCGGCTTCAGGGAGGCATGGGCCCGGGTCCTTTCCGATATTCTTCCCTTGGGCAGCGAAATGCTGCCCATCGGCGCCTGCCTGGATTGCGTAGCGGCCGAGACGTTGCAAGCCCTATCGGACGCGCCCTCCGCCAATACGGCCATGAAGGACGGATACGCATTACGCGTCGCGGATATCGCGGCCGCCTCCACCAATGCCCCGAAGCGCCTGGCGGTCATCGGCACGGCGGCGGCGGGAGGATCTTGCACGACGGTGGTCCAACCCGGCACGGCCGTGCGTATTCTCACCGGCGCCATGGTGCCGGCGGGCGCCGATGGCGTGATGGCGGATGAGCTTACCTGTTCCGACAGCAGGGGGGTGTCCGTTTGCAGCTCCCTTCCGGTCGGGGCGAACATTCTTCCCAAAGGGACGGATATCTCCGCAGAAACCTGCCTCTGCCGTCCCGGAGATCGGCTCACCCCTGCCCGGCTGGGTTTGCTGGCCGCTGCCGGGCACGCCGCGATTCCTGTTTTCCGCCGCCCCCTTGTTGGAATACTCGCCATCGGAGACGAATTGCTGCCGCCGGGCGCGCCCTCGGCCGCAGGGGCCGTTTATGCCAGCAATATGGTGATGTTCGATGCGTGGTGCCGCCGGATGGGAATGCAGACCTCGGTTCGCATGGCCGGGGATGTGGAAGCTGATTTGCTGGCGGCGATGACGGCACTCGCGGACAGTTGCGATGCGATGCTCACCATCGGAGGTGCATGGACCGGGGACCGGGACCTTGTGGAAGCTGCTCTGGTGAAAATGGGGTGGGTGCGGCGCTTTCACCGCATTCGGCTGACGCCGGGCAAGGGCGTTGGATTCGGTTGGTTGCGGGGCAGGCCGGTTTTTGTGCTTCCCGGCGGGCCGGCGGCGAGTCTGTCCGCTTTCCTTCACCTTGCGCTTCCGGGACTTTTCAAGCTTGCCGGTCACGCCGCCGGGGCGTTTCCTGAAGTGACGGCGACATTGGCGTCTCCTATTCCCGCATGTCGTGCCGCTTGGAGCAGGTCCATTCTCGGCTCCTGTTCTCCGGCAGAGACGCGGCTTGTGTTTCATCCGCTGCGGTTGAAAAGCAGGCTGCGTTCCGTTGCGGAGGCCGGAGCCGTGCTGCTGGTGCCCGAAGATGCCGGTGCGCTCTGCGCTGACGCGGCGGTGCGGGTGAAGCTGTTGGTTTGAATGGTTGGGTGGCGGTGCAAAAATGACAAGCATCTGCCGGGAAAACGCGCGGGTGAAAGCGCAGTATGCCCCGGATCGGCGTTTTCCGACATGGGAAAGAAGAAATGGAGCGACCTGATATGAAGGAGCCTGTGGACGCGGCAAACACGGTCATTGTTAAGGTGGAACCCATGGGGCGCCTTGTCAAAGGGCGCTTGGGCGAGACATTGATGGCGCTGGCAAACCGCGAGAACCTTCCCGTCCGTTCCGATTGCGGTGGAAACGGTGCCTGTGGAAAATGCCGGGTGCTGGTGGATCCCCCGGACAACGTGTCGGTGCCAACGGATTTGGAACGGGATTTTCTGGACCATGCCCAGCTTAAGGAGAACGTGCGTCTGGCCTGTCAGACCCACATCAAGGGCCCGCTGACCGTGACGATCCCCGAAGCGTTCATGGATGATCGCAGTGCCCACGGCAAGGCCCTTGCGGATGTCGCCTACAATTCAGATCCGCTGGTGCGGCGTGTTTTTCTCCCCCGGGCCGCTCTGCCGGCGGCTGATCCCCAGGTGCCGGATATCGCCACCTGGTTTTCCGCCCGGCTCCGGGATGCGGCCGGAGTGGTGTCTCCGGGAAGGCGGGTGGATGCCATTCGGCAGTTGAGCGCCCCGTCGGCTGTTGCCCACAATATTACCGTGACTTTGCATCGGCAGTTCGGGGTCACGGCCATCGTGGAAGGACATCATCCCCGCAGCTTGGGGCTTGCCGTGGATGTCGGCACTACTTCCATCGCCGCCTATTTATGCGACATTGCAGCCGGACGCGTGGTGGCGACAGCCGCAGCGGCAAATCCCCAGCGGCGTTTCGGGGAAGATGTGATCAGCCGTATCGCCTATACCAACAAAGACGCCGGCAACACCGCCGTTTTGCAGCAGTTGGTGACCGGCGCCGTGTCCGACCTGGCGCGGCAATGCACGCAGCAGGCGTCGGCACGGCCGGACCAAATCGACGAGGTGACCATCGTGGCCAATACCACCATGGAGCAGATTTTTTACGGCGCCCATCCCTATTGCCTGGGGGTTGCCCCGTATCTGCCCCTCAGCCGGCAGCCGGTGCGCACCAGTGCCTCGGATCTTGGCCTGGCCCTGAACCCCGGCACGCCCGTCTACGTGTTTCCCGTCGTTTCCGGATTTGTCGGGGGGGATACCCTGGGGGCCGTGCTGGCGGACAGGCCCTATCTGCGGGATGAAATGACCCTCATCGTGGACATCGGCACCAACGGCGAGTTGGTGATGGGAAACAGGGAAGGTTTGTGGGCAGCCAGCTGCGCCACCGGTCCGGCGTTCGAAGGCGCCCAGATTTCCGCCGGCATGCGGGCCGTATCCGGGGCCATCAGCAAGGTGGATATTCTACCGGACACCGGACAGGTTTCCTACGCATGCATCGGCGATGATTCCAATGTCCGGCCCATGGGTCTTTGCGGTTCCGCGGTGATCGACACGGTGGCCGCGTTGCGCAAGGCGCGCATCATTTCCGAAAGCGGCGGTTTCAACAGGGGCATGCCGGGCGTGGTGTATGACGCGAAAGGCATCGGGCGCGAATTCGTGTTGGTGCCGGGGGCGGAAAGTGCCACGGGAGTTCCCATCACCTTCACCCTCAATGACATCCGGCAGCTTCAGCTGGGCAAGGCCGCCCTGGCCGTCGGTATCGAATGCCTGACCCATTATGCGGGGCGAAAGGCCGACCGTGTGATCCTGACCGGCGCCTTCGGCGCCAAGTTCGACTGGCGCAACGCCGTTACCATCGGCATGCTGCCGCAATGCGCGGCGGGGTGCGAATTGCTGCCCAAGGACAACCTGGCCGGCGTGGGGGCCATCATGGCATTGCTGGACGCAGGTGCCCGGGAGGAAATCGAGGAAGTGTACCCGAAGATCCGGAACGTGGACCTGGCCTACGAGCCGGATTTCCAGAACCGGCTCATGAAAAATATGATGTTTCCACCCCTCTGATCCGGATCGCCGGCGGGCAAGAAAAAGGGTGCCGGCGCATCCCATCTGCCGGCATTCTTGCAGACGGCCTTTTGTTTCCGGTCGTGTCAAATTCGCTGCAAGCAGTGCCTGATGCTTCGCCGCCCTTTGCATTGCAAGGGCAACGAAGTCAAGCTAAACGCTCTTGGCTTTCAGCTTCTTCCTGTTACCTAGCACATATAAAATCTGACGGATGCGGTTGGGGGTGGGCCACGAGGATCATGATGCCCCCGACGATGTTGTCCAGGGTAACCGGCAGGATATTGTCGAACATGGTCAGCGGGCCGCTCCCCGATACCCCGCCGGCCACCACTTTTCCCATTCCCTGCTGCAAGGTTACCAGAAAGGTATGCGCCCCGACTCCGATGTAAAAATCCCCCAGAATTCACAGGGCAAACATGGCTTTCTTGATTCCCAGGGCGGATATTTTGCCAAGGAGTTCCGGTACGGAAAAGGCCGGCTCATAATGGATTTTTCCTCTTGCAACACTTTGACGTTCACGAAAACCTCCCTGGTCCAAAAAAAAGAAATGCCGTATTGCCGGCGGTTTGTTCCGGGGTGCGGGACCGCACCGGAGAGCGCACCGGCGTGAAAAAGAAAAAGAGCGGAAAATACCGGAAGCGGCATTGGGAAGCAAATAAAAAATGAATGCGGTTTATTGTATCTTCATCCAGGGTGGTTGACGGGCAGGCGGACGATCCGCCAGGCTTTTCTGTTGACTTTGATGCAAGAAGAATTAAGAATATCTGCAACTGCCCGGCATATGTCAGGATCCGGGATCGAGGCAGCGCATTCATGGAAACGCTAGGAGGTCGATGATGGCGGTGATAACCCTTTGCAACGAATTCGGAACAGACGGGGAAGCGGTGGCGACGGCGCTGACCGAGGCCCTCGGGTACGAGGTGGTCGGAGACCAGCTGTTGGCGGAAATTGCGAAAGAACTACAGATGTCGGAAAGCGAAGCGAATACCTTTCGCCAGACCGCCAGTTCCCGGTTGCTGCGTTTTTTCGATCGGTATACCTGCTCCATCGTTCAAAAGGTTGTGGATGGAGAGCGGGGCTGCCTGGACGATAAGGCCTACTACGAAAAGACCAGGGAATTGGTGGAAAAGCTCTACGACAACGACAACGTCGTTATCTTGAACTGGGGCGCCCAGTGCATTCTGCGGGGCAAGCCCGGCACGCTCCACGTGCGGCTGCGAAAGGATCATGCGCTCAAGGTGTCTTTGCTGATGAAAAAAGAAGGGGTGGACCGGAAAAATGCGGAACACCAGATCAAGGTGGCGGAAACCGACGCCCAGTCCTATATCCGACACTATTTCGACCAGGACTGGAACGATGTGCATCTCTATGATTTGGTCATCGACATGGGCCAAACCCCGGTGCCGGACGCGGCCCGGCGGATTTGCGAAAACCTGACGCAAAAGACGGGGCGCTGACGCCTCCGAAGGCGGTTTGCGCCCGGATAAAAGGCAATCGCCCTTCCAACCACTCCCCAGCGCAGGATAGGGCCGGGCAAGGTCTGCCAGCGGCACCCGGGCCGGGGAGTTACCGACCGCTCACCTGTTTCGCTTCCGTGACAAGCGGACATCGGTTTTTGCCCGGCCGCTTCTTTTTCGTTTCAGTAGGTCTGGTCCACCGGTGCAAAGGAGTGCCTGCGGGCAGCAGAACTTATGGGAATTGCTTCAGACATCGCCATTATCCTGATGGCTGGCCTCATCGGGGGGCTGATCGCCCAGCAACTGCGCCAACCGCTGCTGTTAGGCTATATCCTGGCCGGGGTGGCGGTTGGGCCCTTCACCGGCGGCATCACCATTACAGATATTCACAACATCGAGCTGCTGGCTGAAATCGGCATTGCCCTGCTGCTGTTCGCCTTGGGGTTGGAGTTTTCCCTCAGTGCCTTGCGGCCCGTAAGAGCCATCGCCCTTGTGGGAACGCCCATCCAACTGCTGCTGACCATCGCCATGGGGATCGGCATCGGCCGCTGGTTGAACTGGGAGTGGCGGGACGCCGTCTGGTTCGGCGGCATGATTTCCGTGTCCAGCACAATGGTCATCCTAAAGACCCTCATGAGCCAGGGGCGCATGGGCACTTTGTCCAGCCGGGTGATGATCGGCATGCTGGTGGTGCAGGACCTTGCCGTCGTTCCCCTGATGATCATCCTGCCCCAACTGGGGCAATCCGGGGCCGGTTTGGGGGTTTTGGGCACCGCCGCGCTGCGTGCGGCGGTTTTTCTGTTCCTGATGATTTTCGTGGGCACCCGGATCATTCCGTGGCTCATGACCCGGGTGGCTGCATGGAACTCCAGGGAGCTGTTCCTGCTGACCGTTACGGCCATCGGGTTGGGGGTGGGTTACGCCACGCATCTGTTCGGCCTTTCCTACGCGTTCGGCGCCTTTACCGCGGGCATGGTGCTCAGTGAGTCGGATTTCAGCCATCAGGCCCTGAGCGACATCATTCCGCTACGGGACATTTTCGGCCTCCTTTTTTTCGCCTCGGTGGGAATGTTGTTGGACCCCACCTTTCTTTTCGCCAATATCGGTACGATATTGCTAATCGTCCTGGTGGTTTCCCTGGGGAAGGGTTTGCTGTTCAGCGGACTCAGTAAGGTCTTCGGTTACGGGAACGTGGTCCCCCTGGCGGTGGGGCTGGGCCTTTTTCAGGTGGGGGAGTTTTCTTTTGTTTTGGCCCGGGTGGGCGTAAAAGCCGACGTCATCGGGCAGGAGTTGTACGCCATGACCCTGACGGTGGCCATTGTCACCATGATACTGACACCCTTGTTGTCGGGCTTGACGGCACCCCTTTATGCCATCCGCAAGCGGCGTTTCCGTGGGGAGGCGCTTCAGACCATCAATCTGCCGGAAACCGGGCTGCGGCATCACGTGGTGATTGCAGGCGGTGGGCGCGTCGGGCGGTACGTGGCAAAATTGTTGCGGGAGCTGAACCTTCAAAATGTGCTGATCGAACTGGATCACAGGCGGGTCGCGCATGCCAAAGACGCCGGGTTCTCCGCCGTTTTCGGAGATGCCACCCAGCCCACCGTGCTGGCGGTGGCCCGGGTGGACCGTGCACGCTTGGTGCTGGTCACGACACCCGATATCGCAACCACCACCGCCGTTGTGGACCAGGTGCGGCGGCAGAACCGAACCGTGAACGTGGTGGCCAGGGCCGAGGGGGTGGCGCAGATGGCGGTGCTGAGGGAACTTGGTGTATACGAGGTGGTGCAGCCGGAATTCGAAGCCGGCCTGGAAATGGCCCGGCAGGCCCTGTTGCACGTGGATATTCCCGCAACGGACATCCAGCAGCTGACCGACGCCGTGCGCCGGGAGCTGTATGCCCCCCTATACCAGACGCAACAGGGCTATGACGTTCTGTCCAAGCTGCAACACGCCGGCTCCCTCATGGAACTCACGTGGCTGACACTGCCCGCGGGCAGCCCCCTGGTGGGGCGTAGCCTGGAGGAACTGAAGCTGCGCAATCAGACCGGCATATCGGTGGTGGGCATCATGAGAAACGGTGCGTTATCGGTCAACCCCGACGTGACCTTCCGGTTTGAACACGGCGACATGGTGGCCGTGCTGGGAAGCGCTTCCCAGCTGAACGCATTCAACGCACTGGCCATGCCGGAAAAAACGGCGTAAACCCGCGTCTGGGGCCTGGTGCCGGGGAGAGCGGATCATTTGCCGCCGACGATTCGTTTCCGTCTGATCCCGGTGCCGGCAAGGCCGACAATGCCGGTTCCCATCAGGAGAATGGAGGGCGGTAACGGCGTTGCCGCGACATTTCCATACGACAGGTTGTCCAGGCCGCCGTTTTCAAGACGGGTCTTTTCATCCCAGAAAGCCCAGACCGCGCTGATGTCATTGGACAGCCGGGATATTTCCAGTGTCAGCGGCGTCCCTAGGGCCACGTTGCCACCCGTTTCTCTGCCGATTTCGTTGCCGAAAACATCAAAGGCGATCAACTCGGGATTGCCGTCCGAGATGTCGTTGGCGAAAAAATCCAATGCAACCCGGTTCGTGGGATTGTGAAAATCCACGCGCAGGTACTCGAAAAAGCCGTTTCCCCAGGTGCTGTCGAACGGTGTCTGCCCGAAGGCCATCAGGCCCGTGGTGGCGAACGCGTCCTGAACGGAAAACACCCCGCCGGTTTGTGCCGGATTGTAGGGGTCGTTTCCGAAAACCGTGGACAAGGTAACCCCGGGAAACAACGTGCTGATATCGGTTCCGGCAGCAAAGGCGTCTGCGTCAATGGTGGTCGCATCCGAGAAGTCGGCATGCCAAAATGTCAAGAGGATCAACAATAGTCCTGTGAACAGCATCTTTTTCATTTTATCAATATCCCTTCGTTCCATTGTCATTCCGAAAAACAACAGGCACCGTGATCCGGATGGGTAGTTTATTTCCGGCTTCCGTCGCGCATGCCGAAATACAGCAAAAGGCGTGCCCATATGCCTGCGAGAAACCGATATGTGGGGCGGGGCGCGCGGGCCGGCATGCTGCAAGGATGTTATGTCTGCCGGTTTATTGGATAGAGGACGCTGTTAGAGAAAAAAGATGCCGAAAATGTGAAATGTATTACCCAAAAAATGTGGGGCCAGATCTGGGCGCGTCCCATGGGGCGGACGCCGAACACCGAACGCCCTAACGCAGCACGGACGACCGGTCCAATGGCGCGGATAGAAGGCATCAGGGCCGGAAGCGAGGCGGTAGGGTTTGCCGGTGGTGGGGGGCGCTAACAGTGTTCGGACACCGATCCCAGGGAAACCGAGACGCTTTTTACCAGGGCCACTACGGGCTGCCCGGGTGCAAGCCCCAGTTCAAGGAAGGACTGGCGGGTGATGCGGGCCCAGAGACTGCGGCCGATGTCGATGCGCAGATCCACCCAGGGGCGGCCGTGGTCAATAATTTCCAGAAGATGCCCCGGAAAGATGTTCTGGAAGCTCGAATGAACCGGGGGGGTCAGGGCCACGGCCACATGGCGGGCGGGGATGCGTACCCGCACCGTGTCACCCGGTTGGGCGTCCACATGCATGACCTTGAGGGTGTGGGTGCCGAAGCCGAGGTAGGTCAGGCCGAGGGCGGCGTCCTGGCGGTGAACGACGGCACTGATGACGGCGCCGCTTTCGTCCGCCCCAAGATGTTCGTGCAGGTCGGCCCGGCAAAGCAGGTCTTCCAGGCCGCCGCTTGCCAGCACCCGCCCGTTTTCCAGCATCACCATATGCGTGGCCAGGTTGAGGATTTCGTCCAGTGCGTGGCTCACATACAGTACCGGGATGGAAAACTTTCTTATCAGTCGCAGGATAAAGGGCATCACCTCCTTTTTCCGCGCCTGATCCAGGGACGCCAGGGGTTCATCCATCAACAGCATGGCCGGGCTGGTCAGCAGCGCCCGGCCGATGGCCACCCGCTGTTTCTCCCCCCCGGACAATCCCGCCGGACGGCGGTGGAGAAGGTGCCCGATGCCCAGCATGTCCACCACCTGGTCCAGACGCACGAAGCGCCGGTCAGCAGGCGTGCGGTGCATGCCGTACAGCAGGTTGGCCTGCACCGACAGATGGGGCAACAGCCGGCCGTCTTGAAAAACGTAGCCGATCCGCCGTTTTTCCGGAGGCAGGTTGATGCGTCGTGCGGCGTCGAACACGCAGACATCGTTGATGACAATGCGGCCGCTGTCGGGATGCGACAGCCCGGCCACCATATTGACAACGGAGGTCTTGCCCGCGCCGGAGGGCCCGTAGAGGGCGGTGACACCGGCCTCCGCGCCGTGGAACGCGACCGCCAGATCAAATCCTCCCTGTCGATGTCGGATATCCATTTCCATGGCGCGTCATTCCTTCAGGCGGGCGGCGAAACGCCGGGATAAAAGTTCGGCGCACACAAGCGCCGCCATGGCGATCAACACCGACAGGATGCACAGCCGCATGGCCCCGGTTTCGCCGCCCGGGACTTGGGTAAGGGTATACAGGGCAAGGGGCAGGGTCTGGGTCTGCCCCCGGATGTTGGAAACGAAGGTGATGGTGGCGCCGAATTCACCGAGGCTGCGGGCGAAGGCGAGAATGGCACCGGTGATGATGCCCGGAAGCATCAGGGGGAGGGTGACGGTGAAAAATACCCGCACAGGCCCCGCGCCCAGGGTGCGGGCGGCGGCTTCCAGCCCCTGGTCAACGGACTCCAGGGACAGACGCACCGAACGGACCAGGAGGGGGAAGGCCATGACCGCGGCGGCCAGGGCCGCTCCCTTCCAATTGAAGGCGAATACGATGCCCATCTGGTGCAGCCACCCGCCCACGACACCGTTTCGGCCCAGCAGCACCAGGAGCAGGTAACCGATTACCACCGGCGGCAGCACCAGGGGCAGGTGCACCAGGCCATCGAGTAGATGTTTCCCGGGAAACCGCAGGCGTGCCAGCACCCATGCCGCCGCAACGCCCACCGGCAGACTGACGGCCACGGCCCAGCCCGAGACCCAAAGGCTCAACTTGAGTGCTTCCAGTTCCAGGGGGGTTGGGTGAAAAGCCATGATCAGAATCCGTCGAACCCGTATTTTTCAAAAATTGCCCTGGCGGGGGGGGATTTTAAAAAATCCAGAAAAATAAGCGCCCTGCTCTCATCGCCGCCGGCAATGGCGGCAACGGGGTATACAACGGGGGGATGGCTGCCGGAAGGAAAGGTGCCTACTACCCGGACGCGGCGGCTGACGGCGGCGTCAGTGGCGTAGACCAGGCCCAGGGGGGTTTCCTCCCGCTCCACCAACACCAGGGCCGCGCGAACGTCCTTCATGGGTGCCAGCCGGTGCTTGATCTGGGCCCAGGCCCCCGACGCCTCCAGGGCTTTGCGGCCGTAGATGCCCGCCGGCACATGGTCCGGGTCTCCCAGGGCGAGGCGTCCGTGGGGACCGAGGGCCGCTACCAACGCCTCCGGCGCCGTGACGTCGATGGAAGCCAGGTGACTGTCACTGGGTGCGATCAGTACGATCCGGTTTCCCATAAGATCAAAGCGGCTACCTTTCACTGTCAGACCCTGCTGCTCCAGAAAATCCATCCATGCGGTGTTGGCCGACAGGTAGACGTCGGCCGGCGCCCCCCGGCGGATCTGGTTGGCCAGGGTGGAGGACGCGGCAAAGGAAGGGGTGACATCGCCGTTTCCCTGGGCCGCATACAGGCCGCATACCTCGTTGATCGCGTTGGTGGTGGAGGCGGCGGCGAAGACGAGGAGACTGTGCGCGATTTCCGTTTTGGGGTCTGCGGCTGCCGGGGGCGTGCTGGCCATTGTCAAGGAAATTGCGGCAAGGATAAAGAGCCGCGTCATTGAATGATTCATGTTGTTACCCGTGCAGCCGCCCGGATATCCGGATCGGCTGAAAATGTCGCGTGAGATGTTCGATGGCGTAAAATAAGGGATTATCGCCCGAAAGGGTACCTGTCGTCTAAACGCTGCAATTGACCAAATCAGATGGCATATGATATGGGAGAAGTCAATACGGTTTCCGGGCGTGCCGGCCGGAAAGCGGCCCGGGCCGCTCCCCGGTCCGGCCAAGCCGTTTATTCCTTGTTAAAATTGTTCACCCATAACGGCTTCGTGCCGAGGTGCCCATGGCCATGCAAGACAATACCATCACCTGCAACGTGAAATCCTACCGCATGGAAAAGGGGTGGTCCCAGGAAGACTTGGCCGAACGCATCGGTGTACGGCGTCAGGCGGTGTACGACATCGAGAGCGGGAGATATCTTCCCAACACCGCCATTGCGTTGCGCCTCGCCCGGGTGTTCGCCTGCCGGGTCGAGGATCTGTTCGTGGAGGAAGGGTCAACCGGTACACAGCCTGTCCGGGTGATTACCGGGCCGGCGGAGCCAAACACGCGGTTGGTTTTGGGCCGTGTGCGAAACAGGCTGGTTGGATTTCCGCTGCGGGGCGCGGAGGCCTTGTCCTTCGGTTTCAACGCGGCGGACGGCATCCTCTCCCGGGACGGAACGGCGGCCCGCATCCTGGCGCCGCCCGGGCGCCTGGAAGGGACGGTCCTGCTGATGGGCTGCGATCCCGCCTTTGAAATTCTCAGTCAGCACGTTGCACGGGCGGCCCCCGACGCCAGAGTGCATTGTCGTTTCGGTTCCAGCCTGAAGGCCCTCGGCTGCCTTGGAGACGGCGATTGCCATGTGGCCGGGACGCATTTTCACAATACCGACGATGGAGAGTCCAACGTGCGTACCGCACGGGAACTGCTGTCCGGGCATGGCGCCCGTGTGGTGGGGTTTTCCCTGTTGGAGGAGGGTCTGATGGTCGCGCCGGGAAATCCCCTGGGCATCCGGTCGGTGACGGACCTGGCCAGGCCCGGTCTTCGTTTTGCCAACCGGGAGCCGGGGGCCGCGCTTCGGGCGCTGCTCGACGACCAGCTGCGTCAGGCGGGCATTGCCGCCGACGAGATCAGTGACTACCGCCACGAGGTCACCTCCCACAGGGAAGGTGCCTACCGGGTTTTGTGTCGTGTGGCGGATGCCGCAATGGGGCTTCGCGCCGTTGCCGAAATTTTTGGCCTGGACTTCATCCCCATCACCGCCGTACGTTGTGATCTGGTGATTCCCGTGGACCTGGAGCACCATCCCACCCTCAGAGTACTTCTCGATGTCTTGCAATCCGCAGGCTTGCGACGGGAAATCGACGCTCTTGCGGGTTACAGCAGCAGCGTGACAGGAAGCGATATCGCCAAGATTCCCTGAGCCGGTTACGCGCTTTTTTTCTGCGCCGTGGCGGCCGGATGTTCCTCGAACATTTTCCAGGACCGCAGAAAAGCTGCCTCGAAGGAGCGTTCTTCCATGTAGATTCGGGCCGCGGCGCCCATTTCCCGGAGGCGAGCGGGGGCTTCGAGCAGTTGCGAAACCGCGTCTTTCAGGGCAGCGATGTCGTTTCCGGGGACCGTGATACCTGTTTGTCCGTGGAGAATGTTTTCGCATGGCCCGCCCTGGTCGGTAACGATCACCGGAAGTCCTGATGCCTGGGCCTCAAGCACAACATTGCCGAATGTGTCGGTGGTGCTGGGAAAGACAAAAAGGTCGCTGGAGGCATAAGCGGCGGCCAGCGTTTCACCGTTCAGGCAACCGGCGAAAAGGCAGGGGTACCCCGCCATTGTTCGGCGCATCTCTTCCAG
Organism: Desulfobacterales bacterium; assembly: GCA_963678885.2. Lineage (GTDB taxonomy): Bacteria > Desulfobacterota > Desulfobacteria > Desulfobacterales > JAFDDL01. The sequence continues at coordinate 191,577 of CAXXFG010000006.1, forward strand.
GTACGGCCCCTCGCCAACGATGACAAGATGCACACCCTTGCGCGTTGGCGATAATTGCTTGAACGCCTCCGCCAGCAGGTGAAGGTTCTTTTCTTTGGAAACCCGTCCCACGTACAGTATCTTGATGCCGTCCTCCAGCAGATACCGCTTTTTATAGAAGCCGTTGCGGTGTCCGGGGTGAAAGTTTTCGGTGTCGATTCCCCGGGGGTATACTCGGATCTTTTTGGGCGCGATGCCTTTTGAGACCAATTCGTCCTTGGTGCTCTGGGACGGGGCGTAGATGACGTCCATCTGGTCATAATACCAGAGAATGTAGCGCCATGTGATGTCTTCGATGGCTTCGTCTCCGGTGAGAACCTGTGCGTATTGGGGTAGCGAGGTGTGGTAGGTGCCGCTGATGGGAAGTTTGAGGATTCTGGAGATGGCCAGGGCCGCCAGGCCGATGGGCCCCGGTGTGGCGGTGTGAATGCTGCTGAACCGGTTATCGTAGCAATAGTCGAGCATTTCCAGAAGCGGCGGGTAGAAGATTTTTTGCGCTTCGTATTCGGGTAGCTGGTAGGTGCCGATGGGCGAAAAGTTTCGGACGCCGGGCTCAGACGGATTGTCGGCGCTGCAGGTGATGATGGTTAAGTGCTTGTTGTTTTTCCGTGCCAGTTTCACATGTTGCTGGAGGGTGAGCGCCACGCCGTTGATTTCATAAAAAGTGTCGGTGAAATGGGCGATGCGTTGGCTGCCGTCCCCGCTTCCGACCGGCAGGGGCGTCTTGAAGCGCCGCAGTATTTCTTCGCTGATGGCCTTGTCCTTGCTGAACAATGTATAGGCCACGAAATAGGGTGCCAGCATGGTATACAATCCTCCGGCCGACCCGATGGTGCGAAAAATGTCAAAGACGTTGGCACCGGAAAGATGGTCCATCAGGTGGTCGGCAAAATGAAGTGTAACCCTGTTGGCGGCCCTGTTGACGAATTCGAACCAGCGTGTTTCCTGCAAACCGCCGTCTACTTCCCCCTTGCCTTTCGGGGGAAAAAGATCCGGGTTGTCTTCGATGAGTTTGCGTGTTTCTTCCTGAAGGAGGGCCGGAAGGGAAAGCTCCGCGCCGGCAGTGCGTTTTTTGCGGCCGCGGTAATGCCACAGCGAATAGATTCTTCGCATAAAGGCCTTGGGTTCTGCTGCGTCGTCGAGATCGGCCCGAAGAGAACGATCCAGAAATCGCATCAATGTGTCCTTGTCGGTGTAGCGGCCCAGATTAAATTTATTTTTGTAGAATTGGTAGGCGATGCCGTAGAGGTTGTGCGCCATGGTCCGGGGCGTGGCGGCATGGACATGGGGGATCGTGTTGAAACGTTGCGGCGCCGCCAGGAATTCAGACATGGATGCTGTGCCGATGATTTCGGTGTGGGCCCGCCCGATGTTCAGGGAGCTGTGATCGTCTGACCCACCGAAAAATTTTTTTTGCCACGGGGCCGGATGGAACGGGGCGATATCGTGAACATTTGCAAGGCGCTCAATATCTTTCGGCTCCAGGCTGTCGATTACCATACGGACGCATTCGTTTTCCCGGTCGTTTCGGGCGCCGTTCAGCTCGAAATTATTAAACAGCAGCAACATCTTTTCAAAATGCACGGCGCTCAACTTGCCGTTCAGGGAATACAGCGGATGGGCGGAAACATGCAGGATGTTTTCCTTTCGGAAATAGGCGACAAGGTCGAACACGTTTTCCCGCAGCGCCTGAATGTCGCGGTGCTGGGCTTCGGTGATGTCGTGGGCCAGGACATGGAGCTTACAGCGGTCTTCGGGGAAATAGGTGGTGACTTCCTCACTTATGAAGGTGTCGGGCAGATGGGCGATCTCCAGCGCGCCCGCGATGGTGTTATGATCGGTGATGGTGACGTGGCTCATTCCTTTGCTTTTTGCGATCCGGTAGAGTTGCATGGGGTCCGTAAAACTTTCCGGGCAGCCGATCTTCTGCAAAATCCACTGGGAGGGTCGTTCCGAATACCTGGAGTGCACGTGAAAATCGATTCGCATGTTTTCTTCCTGTCGTTGCATGGTGTTTACTTCGCGCGCCGGGAGGAGATTCCGGTGCCGAACCCATCGAACAATAAAGGTTGCTGACGCTATAAAGACATGGGTTCTTTACGAAAGTGTTAAGGATAGGATAGGAGTTTGTTAAAAATAGCTTCAAAACAAACGCGACATACCTCGCCTGTTTTGCAGCGTATTCAAAGCGCTCACATTTTCCTTCGGCATCGTCAAAGGATCCCCCGGTGCCGGGATAACGCTGCATGGTGGTTTCCGAAGGAAATTTCTCCCGCCATCCCGTCGACTCCGGACGCGTGTGCGTTTGTAGGTGTGAAGGCCGCGAGTCTTTTCGCGTCCGGCTGTTTGCGGCCGTTGAAGAAATCACAGGCCGCGTAATAGCGAAGGTCGCGCTGCCAAAGGCGGAAGAAGGCCGGGTCCTCCTTCAATTTCCGGAACAATGAAAACGGCGCTGCGGTCAGCTGCAGCAGCGGGCCGAAGAGTTCGGACGGATCCCGGAAGCATTCCCAGTCGCATCTTACGCATTGGCTCGAAGGAGGCTTACCGTTACGCATTTCCCAGAATTTTCCGAACGGTTCTTCTCCCCTGAAACCGCATGGGTAGGTTACTGCATCGGCCGCTTCGACAAAGAAGAAATCGATGCCTCCCCTGCATGGATAAGGATTGGACGCTCGACCTGCGTGCTGGTGGATCAATGCGTGGAGTGCACACTGGGGAGTGAAGATGCGGATCTTTGAACGGAACGCGGTTACAGTGTCCGTGAGGGCCCGGTACAACACGGCCTTTTCGGCCCTGGTGAATCGCACCAGGTTGTCCGTGGCCGTGGCTGCATAAACGGGGGTGAGACCGTTTGCTGTTTCCGCAGCCCCGATGCTCATGGGGTAGCAGGTATTGACGATGGTAAAACCCATGTCGATGATGAAGTGGAAAAACCCATGGAAGGCTTCACTGAAACGCCGGTGGAATGCTGCCAGGTAGTCTTGCGCACTCGAATGGGAATCAGGTGTGAGGGTGCTGGTCATGTGACCGCCGACATTGCGGTTGATGCCGAGGTTTGCGGAGGGGAAAACGCCGCGTTGGTGGAAAACGGGAATGGCACGGCGAATGCCGTCGATCACCCCCGTAAATCCCCGCATTTTTTCGTGGATTTTCGGCTGGGAGGAGTCGATGCTGATCCAGAAGTTTCGAAGGGGGGTTTCGGCCAGCCGGTCCGCAAAGCGCTCCAATTGCCGCCGCCCTTTTTCAGTGCCGGCGTTTCGGAACATGTATCCGTTGGTGCCGGTCCGGATGTAGGGGATGCCCACCATTGCGGCGTGACGGATGAGTTCGCAGAGCATTTCCGGGTACAGCAGCGGTTCCCCCCCGGTGAAGGAAACGGCCTGGATGTTTTGTCGGGCTGCGGCGTCCAGCATGCGCTTGACCTCGTCCATGGAGAGTGTTGAACGGCTGAATTTTTCCGTAACCCGCATGCCGCATTGGGGGCAGGTGGCGTTGCAACGGTCCGTCAGCTGGATGACCAGCTGCCCGGGAATGCGTCCACGGAAAAGACGGTGGACGGTTTGGAAAAAACCTGTTTTCGTAAGGGGAAAGGCGCTCATGGTATCCTTTCTTGAAGCCATGGGGAATTCCGCACAAGCGGTTCGAATCCTTTTATCTCGATGGACTTTAACGGGGAATTGTTTGATGCGTGCAATGATATGATACGAAAATGATTAGGGGCCACGGAAACGGCGACGGTGGCGGCGATGAAAAGAAGCCCCTCGGGCAAGGCGGTCCGGCTCCAAACAGTGACACGGCCGGGAGCCAAGGCCATTGCCACCCTGGGGTCTTGTCGCGGCAGCGGGGTATCATATTAAGATGCCGCGCTAACAAAAAACTAACAATTCATTGTTATCGAGGGAACGGAATCGCGATTCCGTGCGCGCATGTCCGTGCGCATGGATCGCAACGGGTGTGTGAACCATTTCCGTCGGTGTGGAGGGGGTTGGATGATTTCCGAGAATTGTGATTTTCAAGAATTTGTCAATGCGGTCAAGGGCAAGGACCTGGTGGATATTATCACCCTGACGGACCGGGAGGCCACCGGGGCACAACGTCTGCGTTACCTGGCGCCTGACGCCATGGCGCGGCCCCACGCAACCTGTGAGCAATATGCAAACCAACTCAAAGGACTCATCGTCTTTCTTCGTCATGGGGTGAAGAAGTCCTGCATCAAGGATCAAGACCTTGAACCGTTCGCCGAGCATTGCGGGAAAACGCCGAAATTCACCATGTAGCGCATCCGGCCGTGGGCGCTGTTTCTAAAAGCGATCTTTTTCGAGACGGTTTTTAACCTGCGGCCAAACAATGCCGGGGGCACCGGGACGCGGTCCGGACACTGGCGACACACAGGTTGTCCGGCGCGCTTTTTGCCCCTTTTTTCAATGCAGCGATGATGTTTCCGATATCCTCTGCCGTGGTGATGTCCAGGGGGCCGCTGGGTAGGGAAAGGATGCCGGCGGACACCGTGATGAGGGGCGCCTGGCGGGTGTGGCCGTCCCGCCCTTTGGCCGGGATGAAACCGCGTGTTCTGTCCTCACGGTTGTAGAAACTTTCGGCATCGCGGCGGAATCGGCCGGCGATGCGCCGGGCGGATTCCATTACCCATTCCAGGGGCGTGTCCCGGAAGCCCATGAAAAAATCGTCGCCGCCGATGTGGCCGACAAAGCGATTTTCAGTTGGATTTTCTTCCCTTAGGATTTCAGCGAACCGAAGCAGCAGCCGGTCTCCGTGACGGAATCCGTATTGGTCGTTGTATGCCTTGAAATTGTCAAAGTCGAAATACACCAGATGGTGCGCTGCGTCGCGATCGGCGATGGTTCCGGAAATGTATTCGTAGATGAGGGTGTTTCCCGGCAGCTTGGTCAGGGGGTTTTGTTCCCTGGCGATCAGTAAGTTTTTTTCGTTGACGATCTTGAGAAGGCTCATGGCGCTGAGAAACCCCATATAGATCAAGCCGTCGAGGATGATAACCCCCTCGTTGGCATCGTTCTGGGCAAAAATTTTCAGGATTTTCTCCACCGGGGCATGAACGTCCGCCACGGGAAATCGGCTGATGAAGCGATGCAGGTTGCCGCCGAAATTCGGGTTTTCCAGCAGCTGGCGACCGAAACGGGAATAGGCGAACTCCTTGAACGACGACTCCCGTATGATTCCCAACAAGGCGTTGCTACTGTCGGTGACCGGGAAGAACAGGTTGTCCTTGTTCGTCCGGAAGGTTTCGAACACATCGATGATGTTCGCATCCAGGTGGATTGGCGGGATGTACGTGAGCTCGGTCCGGACAAGGGCCTGATCCCGCCCGACGCGACTGCGTTTTTCAGCTGTGCTGAGCAGCTCGATTTCCTGGTAGCATTGCTTGAGTGCGCCGATGTCCTGCCGGGGCTCCTGGACAAAATACCCCTGAACAAGGTCGCAGCCGATGTTCCGGCAGCTGTAATACTCCTTCAGGGTCTCCACGCCTTCCGCCACCACGGTGCTGCCCATCAGATGCGCGATTTCAACGATGCTGGACACAAACAACCTTTTTTTGGCGTCCGCCTCGATGTCCTGGATAAAAAACCGGTCGATCTTGATGCAGTCCGGTTCGGTGTAATATAATAATTGGAGGCCTGAAAATCCGGTGCCGCAATCATCCACCGCAATGCGATATCCCTGCTTCCGATAGGCCTCCAGGATGTTGACCGTCTGTTCTTTGTCGCTCAATTCGTGGCGTTCGGAGATTTCGAACACCAGGTTCCCGTTGGAGAGAAAAAGCCGATTTAGAAGTGCCGTGGTGTCGCCGGGGTCATAATCGGGAGAATTCAGCAACCGGTTGTCGATGTTGTAGAACAGCTTGGTGGTGTCGCTCCAGGGAATCTGTGCGTATTTAGTCAGGGCCCTGTGGCGCAGGTACATGTCCACCTTGTGCAGGACACCTTCGGCGAAGGCGTCATCGAACACGGCGCCGATGGTGGGAAAGCCGGCCGCTGCATGGTTTCTCAGCAGCGCTTCGTACCCGTAACAGGTGCCGTTGTGGATATTGACGATGGGTTGAAAGGCGTAGTCGATGTTGTCGAGGCGGCCCTTCCATTGTTCATTCAAAGTGTGCATGGCGTGTTGTGTTATCCTGCCGCCACCAGGCGGTCGTTGCCCTGGCCTGTTCGGTCACGCCCCGCGGTTTGGTGAAATCGGTAAAATTCAGCCAAACCTTCCTTGCCGAAGTACCGCTGCAGGGTTTTAGGCGGCGATTGCAACAGATCCACGCAAATGAGGCCGTCCAGGGTGTTTCCGAACCGCTTGTCGACATTGAAGCTCAGCAATTGCCCTCCCAGGTTCAGGTAATGCTTCAGCAAAACGGGAATACCCTTTGTGGTCACTTCGATGTCGGCGATCACTGCGCAAACCTCCTCCATGTCGTTGCAGAAACGTTGGGCGGACATGGGGTCCGTTCCGGGCATCCGAAGGGATTCTTTGCGGGGGGGCGTCTTTGGCCGGACCATGGCGGCCAGTTCGACGGCGCAGCGATGGCGCAGCAGGGTTGTTGCGATCAGATGCCTTGAAAAATCACAATAGTCCCGGCTGATGCTGACCGGGCCGAACAAGGTACGGTACCGGGGGTTGTTTACAATAAACCGGGAGATGCCCTTCCACAACAGCAGCAGTGGGGCGTAAGAGCGTTGGTGTTCGATACGGATAAAGGAGCGGCCAAGTTCCAGGGCCGGTCCCAACTGATCGTAAAATTTTCGGCTGCTGCGAAACAGGGTGGAGGTATAAAGCCCGGAGGCGCCCCATCGGGCCAGAAGCGTATCCGTGCATCCGATGCGGTAGGCGCCGACGACTTCCCGGTTTGCGCGGTTCCATATAAAGATATGATGGTACCTTGCGTCGAACCGGTCCAGGTCCGAGGCCTTTCCCGTGCCTTCATTGGCCGCCCGGAAGCAGATTTCTCGGAGTCGGCCGATTTCATTTAGGATTTCTGGAATTTGCGGTGCTGTTGCCTGGTAAACGTGGAAATCACCGTTGGCGGACAACAATTGCTGGTGGGGAAGCCTTGTGATTTCGGCAGCCAGGTTTTCCGGGCGGCACGGGCCGTGGATGGGCCTTAGAATCCGTGTTTTTGAGGAGCCGGCGCGGACGCCGATGGTGGTCTTTCCATGGCTGGCGGTATGGCCGAGCAGGTAGGTGCGCCACCTGAGGTAGTCCACCAGATCCCGGTCGTTGTCGAAGCGCGAAAGGCGCTGGAAGGGAATCGGGTTTCCTATTTTCATGGAGATCGTTTTCCGGCGCTTGTTCAATAACTCTCTGGGAAGCATTACGGTGCGGAGGGTGGGGTGCACCAGGCCGGCCAGTTGAAAAACAGGGCCGTTGCTGCCCCTGAAATAAATGGGCAGCACCGGCGCGCCGGTTTTGCGTGCGATCCGGGCAACGCCCGGGTTCCACCGGGGGTCTGATATTTCCCGGCGGGAGACTTTCACATGGGCCACCTCCCCGGCCGGAAAGGTCAGCAGCAGGTGCCCGTCGCGGACCCAGCGTATTGCTTCCCGCACGGGACCGAGGTTGGCGTGGACCGATTTTTTGGTGGAAAACGGATTTACCGGAATAAAAATATCCCGAAGCTGGGGGATGCCACCGAGCAGGAAATTGGCCATGATCTTGAAGTCCGGGCGCACGGATCCCAGAAGTGCCGCCAGGATGATTCCCTCGATGGCGCCGAAGGGATGGTTGGCCACAACGATTGCGGGGCCCGTGGGGGGGATCATGGCTCTCTGTGCATCCGTGACCTCGACCCGCACATTGAGGGTGTCCAGCACTGCCCGGGCAAAGGCCGGCGGATCTTGTGCGCCGTCGATACGGGCGCATATCCGTGCGCATCCGTCGAGGGAGAGGATGCGCCCTATGGGGCCCTTGAGCATTCGGTGCAATCCACCATGTTTTCCCTCTTTACCGGGAAAAGAAAACAGGCCGGAGGGTTCAGACTTCGACTGCATGAACTGTGATCGCATGGTGCATCTCCTTACCAGGGATTGGGCGGTATCGGGTTTCGGCGCGCGAGCAAAAACAACCGTCTGATTTGACACCGTAATATGTTGCCCCGGTGCTGTGGTAACGCCACAGGGCGGCCATGGCCTTCCGTTTCCAGTCGTGTCGCATTCGGGACAACCAGCGCCTGAAGAGAATCAGCGCATGGGCATCAATAATGCCCGGTGCACATTGTGACGGTTACGAAGTCAGCTGCGCTGTTTCATTGCCCCCCGTCCCGCGCCGGCGGGATCTGCAGGCTCGCTCTTTTTTGCGACAACTTGTCATAGCCGTCGCGCATTAGCGCCCGATTCGAATTGCGTTATGATTTCATGAGAGGGGGCGGTGATGGTTTCCTGTCCAATTCCGGGGTTGTCGGGATGACATGGAAAACTAACCGTCTCCTTATCTTTTATTAACCTCGGGCGGGCTATGCAGTGTCGAAAGCTTCCTTACGCCGCCAAAAATGGAGATGCTGATTTCCGCTTGCAATGCACATCGCTTCTCGTTTGCCCCGGACAATGTTCCATCCCGTCTGTTTTCCGCCTGTCGGCCATTTAACAATTCAACATACCGAAGGGAGTGCGCCATGCCCCGAAGTGCCCGAAAAACACTGGTACTGGACACAAATGTCATTCTTCATGACAGCACCTGCATCTACAATTTCAAGGAGCATGACGTGGTCGTGCCCATCACGGTGATCGAGGAGCTTGATCGGTTCAAGAAAGGCAATGAAATCATCAACTGCAACGCCAGGGGCTTTTTAAGGGCGTTGGATTCGCTGACCGGAGAAAAGCTGTTCAACGGCGGCGTCCCCATCGGGGAGGGCCAGGGGAAAATATCCGTGCGGCTCTGTTCCGTCCTGCACGACAAGCTGAAGAGCAATTTTCTTTTGGACAAGGCGGACCATCGCATTCTCAACACCGCCTGCCACATCGCCGACGCCATGGGCGCCAAGCGGGTGACGCTGGTCAGCAAGGATGTGAACCTGCGGATGAAGGCCAAGTCCATCGGCCTCATGAGCGCGGATTACACCACCGATCATGTGAAAAACCTTGCGGGTATTTATCGGGGGCGGCGTTTGGTGGAACACATCCCAGGGGAGATGATCGAAAAACTGTACCAGGCACCCTTTGAAGTGCCCGCGGACAGTTTTGCTGAGCAGGGGCTTTTGTCCAACGAATACGTGGTTTTGCGAAACGGCAGCAAGTCCGCCCTCGGCACCTATGACGCCGCCCAGCATGTTATCAAACGGGTGGACGCCGGAAAGGGCTTCGGCATTCAGCCCCGCAACGCGGAGCAGACCTTTGCCCTCGACGCCTTGCTCAACCGGGAGATCACCCTGGTCACCCTCAGCGGCAAGGCGGGGACCGGCAAAACCCTCCTTGCCCTGGCCGCGGCCCTGGAGAGCAAACGGCATTATCGGCAGATTTACCTGGCCCGGCCCGTGGTGCCGCTGAGCAACAAGGATCTTGGCTATCTCCCGGGAGACATCAACAGTAAACTCGACCCTTATATGCAACCCCTCTACGACAATCTTTCGGTCATCGAAAACCAGGCATCCACGGACAATACCCGGAGAAACCAGATCCGGGAGATGCGCGAAACCGGGAAAATCGTCATCACCCCCCTGTCCTACATCCGGGGCCGCAGCATCGTGAAGGTGTTTTTCATTGTGGATGAGGCGCAGAACCTGACCCCGCACGAGGTCAAAACCATTATTACCCGGGCCGGCGAGGGGACAAAGATCGTTTTCACGGGGGATATTTTCCAGATCGATCATCCCTACCTGGACAGCCAATCCAACGGGCTGAGCTACCTGATCGAGCGGATGAAGGGCCAGCGCCTGTATGCCCATGTCAACCTGGAAAAGGGAGAGCGTTCAGATCTTTCGGACCTTGCCATCAAGCTCCTGTAGCGTCTTGTTCCGGAGCAGCGCATCCGCAGTCGTTGCGACGCCGGAGGACTTGCGGGTGTGCGGTTGCATCCATTCCGGAGAAACTGGCGGCAAAACGTTCGCAAGTCGGCCTGCTGACGGCGTCAAGGGCGCAAAAGGAGCCGGATGCATAATTGGAAAAGAAACTTGACATGGCCGCCATGCAGCGATATATAGCGATATAACGATATGGAGGGGCGCATGCGGGAATTCATAAAGGTTATGAAGGCATTGTCCGATCCGAACCGGGTCAAGATGCTCAAGATGCTTCAGCGCCGGGTGTTGTGCGTGTGCGAGATGCAGACGGCGTTGGGGCTTGCCCAATCAACGGCGAGCAAACACCTTAAGATACTGGATGACGCGGGGCTCATCGAATATGCCAAGGAAGGGCTGTGGGTCAATTACCGACTATCGGACGGTACGCGCAACCCATACGCGGCGCGGCTTTTGGCGGTGATGGCCGACTGCCTGGACCGGGACGCCGACGTCATGGACCTTCTGGCGCGACTGGAAACCATAAACCGTGAAGATATTTGCAAGGGATGACCGTTTGCGTGACGCCCGGACCGTTGGGGAGCGAACGCAAAAAGGGGCCTGTCCCGTGAGAAGTACGCCATGAAAGAACGCAACAAGCTATTGCTGATCATCGGCGGTTTTATCGCCGCCTATTATCTTCCGTGGCAGCATCCGGTGATGCGTCGGTCCGGCCTGGAAGCGTTCCTGATGCTGCAAGAGTACGCCAGGGAACATGTGCTCACCTGCCTGATCCCCGCTTTTTTCATCGCGGGCGCCATTGCCGTCTTTGTTTCCCAGGCATCCGTACTCAAATACTTCGGTGCCCGGGCTAAAAAAATTCTCTCCTATGCCGTGGCCTCCGTGTCCGGAACCATTCTCGCCGTTTGCTCCTGCACGGTGCTGCCCCTGTTCGCGGGCATTTACACCCGGGGTGCCGGCATCGGGCCGGCAACGGCCTTCCTGTATTCCGGCCCGGCCATCAACGTGCTGGCCATCACCCTGACCGCCAAGATCCTGGGGTGGCAATTGGGACTGGCCCGGGCCGTGGGCGCCATTATTTTTTCCGTGCTCACCGGCCTGCTCATGGCCTTGATTTTCCACAAGGATGATGCGGCACGTACCGCCGGGCAAATCCACGTGCCGGACGCACAGGGCAACGCGCGCACCCTGTTGCAGGATACTCTGTACATATTGACCATGGTGCTGATCCTCATCTTCGCCGCCTTTGCCAAACCGGCACCCGGCGCCGCCGGTTTGTGGCCGGCTGTCTTCTCCGCCAAATGGTATATCACCGCAGCCCTGCTAATTGTTCTGGGATTCATGGTCAAGGCGTGGTTTTCCGTTGACGAGCGCAAAAGCTGGGTGGCGAGCACCTGGGGATTCATGAAGCAGATCTTTCCGCTGCTCGCCGGCGGGGTGTTGGTGGCGGGGTTCATGCTCGGCCGCCCCGGTCATCCGGCCCTGATTCCGGAGCACTGGATTGCTGGGCTGCTGGGCGGCAACTCCTTATTCGCCAACCTGACGGCCGCCCTGGCCGGTGCGCTCATGTACTTCGCAACGCTGACCGAAGTGCCCATTTTACAGGGGCTCATGGGCGCCGGCATGGGTAAGGGGCCCGCCCTGGCCCTGCTGCTGGCCGGCCCGGCCCTGTCTCTTCCCAACATGCTGGTGATCGGTAGCGTCATGGGCGTAAAAAAAACAGCGACCTTTTGCGGAATTATCGTGGTCCTGTCCACCATTGCCGGAATGATCTACGGCGCCGTGTCTGCGTAAATATAAAATTAAAGGTGCAACATGCATCGTCCTCAAATAGAAAAACGGCATTCGGATAAAGATGGAGAACCCTGCGAGCGGTGCGTGGATACCCGAAAGGCCGTGCGTGTTGCCTGCGTGGCGTCGGTCAGGCGTTCCGGCCCAAAGGCCGGGAGGTTTTGACTGGGTAAGTCTTGTTAACCGAAAAAAAAGGAGCGACGTGATGGACATCAAGATACTGGGGCCCGGTTGCAGCAAGTGTGCCCAGGCGGAAAAAGTGGTGCGCGAGGCGGTGGCCGAGGCGGGGGTTTCCGCTGATATTGAAAAGGTGACGGATCTCATGCAAATTGCCGGCTACGGCGTGTTCGGCACCCCGGCGGTGGTGGTGGACGGTGTGGTGAAATCCGTGGGCAAGGTACCCGCAAAGGAAGCGGTTCTTTCCTGGCTATCATAGCCGCGCGTCGGGGATGGCTATGCGTCGCCGGCGCCCAGGAGAAGGTTCGGGCGTTTCTGTTGTTGATCTGATTTGATTGTCATCTGACGCCCCGATGCTGAAATAAAGCCTTAGGGCCGCGAACTGAGGCCTTCAGCCCCATTGCAACGGTTACGAAGTCAACCCAAGGGAAAGGAAGCGCATGGAAACTAAAAAGGCAACGGTATTATTTCTGTGCACCGGAAACTCCTGCCGCAGCCAGATGGCGGAGGGGTGGGCGCGGCGGTTGAAAGCCGACCGCCTGGAGGCGTATTCCGCCGGGATTGAAAGGCATGGTTTAAATCCCATGGCGGTAAAGGCCATGGGCGAGGCCGGCGTGGACATCAGCGGGAACACCTCCAAGACGTTGGCGGATCTTCCCGGAACAGCATTTGATTACGTCATTACCCTGTGCGGCCACGCCAATGAAACCTGTCCGTTTTTTCCGGGGAAGGTAACCCGTGTGCATGCAGGATTCGATGACCCGCCCGCACTGGCCGCAGGCGCCGCCACGGAGGAAGAGGCCATGGTGCATTATCGCAGGGTGCGGGACGAGATTCGGGGGTTTGTGGCGGCCATGCCGGAAAATTTGCCCTCGCTGCAAGGGGAGGGAGAAAGATGACGCCGGAAAATCCGAGCGCTTCCTGGAAATGGATGGTGGGCGCTTGCGCCGTTGTCCTTTCGGCGCTTACCTTTTTTGCCGGCGTCACCGGTTTGTGGGTTCTGACTGCACTGCCGGTGGGGTTCCTGTTCGGTTTTTTTCTTGAAAAGGCGGATCTATGCGGTTCTTCCGCTTTCAGTGACGTGCTGATGTTCCGGGACTGGAAAAAGATGCAAGGGATCTGGATGGTTATTGTGGTGGGCATGGTCGGTTTTACCCTGCTGTCCACTGTCGGGTGGGTGCGTCTGAACCCAAAGCCCCTTTTCTGGGCCTCCTACATCGTGGGCGGCATTATTTTCGGTGTGGGGATGGTGCTGTCCGGCGCCTGCGTAAGCGGCAGCCTCTTCAAGGCGGGGCAGGGCAACATCAACTCCATGGCCGCACTGGTGGGAATCCCCATCGGCGTCATGATGGTGGAACACGGTCCGTTGAACCAACTTCACAAACATTTGAAAACCTATGTCATCAACAGCGGGAATGGTGGACCGGTGACCTTCGCATCTGTCCTGTATACCCCTTATTGGGTTCTGGCGACCTTGTTTTTATTGGTGACCATCGCTGTTGCCATTCGCCTTCGAAAGAAAAACAATACCCGGGTCGTCATAAAAAAAAATGCAGGTGGGGTGTCTATTCAACGAATCATGACCAGGCCGTGGCGCCCATGGCAGGCGGGGATTGCCATCGGTGTACTTGCCTGCCTTGCCTACCTGTCTTCTGCGGCGAGCGGGAGAAATTATCCGCTCGGCGTAACGCACGGCGCAATGCATGCCGCGCTTCTGCTGACGGATGCGCCGTTGACCTATGTTTACGCGCCCAAAGCTGCATCCGCAACACCCGCGGAAAGCGCTTCGCATCAACAAATTCTTGTTGTTTCGAAAAAGGTGTCCGTCTGGTTGATACTTGAGGTTTTTGCGCTGATCCTCGGTTCCTTTATCAGTGCCAAACTTTCGGGCAGGGCCAGACTGCTTCCCAAACCGCCGGGGCAAACTGTCACAGCGTTTTTCGGCGGCATCATGGTGGGACTCGGCGCGGCCATCGCGGGGGGGTGCGTGGTGGGCAATATCATGAGCGGTGTTGCGCTCATGAGTGTCGGGAACCTACTGTTTGCCGCGGTGGTGCTCCTTTCGAATTGGATCACGACTCATTTTTATCTCATGGGCGGCGGTATAAAAGAACTTGCCTGGGCCCTGAACATTTTCAAACAATGAGGGGGCGGACATGACCGCTGCAAAGGTGAAGAAGTTAAGTTCCCTGGACCGTTTTCTGACACTGTGGATCTTTCTGGCCATGGCCGTGGGGGTATTCGGCGGGTATCTGTATCCGGGTGCAAGGGATTTTATCAACATATTCCAGGTCGGCACCACCAATATTCCCATTGCCGTGGGGCTGATCCTGATGATGTATCCACCGCTGGCCAAGGTGCGGTACGAAAAACTGGGGTTTGTTTTCCGGGACGTGAAGATTCTCGCTCTGTCCCTGGTCCAGAACTGGATCCTCGGTCCGATTCTGATGTTCCTGCTGGCCATCGCGTTTCTGTCCGGTCACCACGAATACATGGTGGGGTTGATCATGATCGGTTTGGCGCGGTGCATCGCCATGGTCCTGGTCTGGAACGATCTGGCAAAAGGAGACGCTGAATACTGCGCGGGGCTGGTGGCGTTCAACTCCATTTTTCAGGTGCTGTTCTTCTCGGTTTATGCATGGTTTTTTATCACTGTCCTGCCGAAATGGTTCGGTCTGGAGGGGGCGGCGGTGACTGTCACCATCGGTCAGATCGCCGAAAGCGTCTTCATCTACCTGGGCATTCCGTTCATCGCCGGACTGATCACCCGCATCATCGGCTTGAAGACAAAGGGCGAGGGATGGTACCAGGAAAAATTCATACCCAAAATCAGCCCTCTGACGTTGATTGCGCTGCTGTTCACCATCGTGGTGATGTTTTCGCTGAAGGGGGAATACATCGTCAAATTGCCGTTGGATGTGGTGCGCATTGCCGTTCCCCTGTGCATCTATTTTCTGGTGATGTTCCTGATCAGCTTTTTCATGTCCAAAAATCTGGGGGCCACCTACGAGCAGACCACCACCTTGTCCTTCACGGCCGCGTCCAACAACTTCGAGTTGGCCATCGCCGTTGCCGTTGCCGTGTTCGGCATCGATTCGGGC
The DNA here is from genome assembly GCA_963678885.2 of Desulfobacterales bacterium. Taxonomy (GTDB): domain Bacteria; phylum Desulfobacterota; class Desulfobacteria; order Desulfobacterales; family JAFDDL01. The sequence continues at coordinate 206,655 of CAXXFG010000006.1, forward strand.
GTCGCCTTTGCCGCGGTGATCGGTCCCCTGGTGGAGGTGCCGGTGTTGATCGCCCTTGTGAACGTGGCCCTGTGGTTCAAGCGCAAATATTTCCCGTATGCGCTCCGGACCCCCGCCGGTGTGTGCCATGTGGCGTGCAAGCCGTAACACAAGAAAGGAGTCGGCGCATGAAGACCGTTGTTTCGTCCCTTTTTCTCGGTATCACCCTGACCCTGTGGGTTGCGGCGCTCGTGTTCGGTGACACGGCCGGCCCCGTGCCCATGCCGGGCATGGTGACAATGCTGGAGTTGGGGGCCGACAAGTGTATTCCCTGCAAGATGATGGCGCCCATTATCGCGGAACTGAAAACAGAATACGCGGGCATTGCGACCATCGCGTTCATTGATGTCTGGAAAAATCCGGATGCGGCGAAAAAATACGGCATCCGGGCCATTCCGACCCAGATCTTTTTCGACCAGGACGGCAGGGAGGTGGAACGCCACACCGGGTTCATGGACAAGGTGCGCATCGTCGACATGTTCACGAAGCTGGGCGCTGCCAAGGAAAAGAAGGCGGACCTCGCCCGGGGAAGACAAGTACAATGAATGAGTTTCTGGTGACCATCAACCAATGGATGTCCGGTGCAACGGCTCTCGGTGCGGCCGGTTGTTTCCTCTGGGGTATGGTGAGTGTTCTCCTGAGCCCCTGCCACATGGCGTCCATTCCCCTGATTGTCGGCTATGTGGCGGGGCAGCAGCAGGGGGTCCGCCCCCGGGGGGGCGTGGTTTACGCCGCCGCCTTCACCGTCGGGCTCTTCATCACCATTGCCCTGGTCGGCGTCACTTGCGCGCTGCTGGGCCGCATGCTCGGCGACATCGGCGCCTGGTGGACGATACCGGTGGGGGGACTTCTCGTCTGGGTATCCCTGGGGATGTTGGGGGTTGAGGCCTGCGCCATGCCGGGCGGTCTGATGCACCGATTTCGCTTCCGGGGCCTTGGCGGGGCATTCGTTCTGGGGCTCTCCTACGGTGTTCTTTCCGGGTCCTGCACCTTCGGCTTCATTGCGCCGATTCTGGCCGTCATCACCCTTCAGCAGAAGGTGGCGGCGGGCGCCTTGTTCATAGTCCTGTTCGGCATCGGCCACTGTCTTCCCATTGCCGTGGCCGGCTCCAGCGCGGCGTTGGTCCGGCAACTTCTGGAAAACGGCCGGTTCCGGCGGGCGGGTGAGTGGTTTCGGCGTGCCGCCGGCCTGGCTGTTTTCGGTCTCGGCATCTACTTCATGCTCCGCCCCCTGTGGCGGGGACTTTCCTGAATTTTCGGGCGGTAACGCGCCAGCTTTAGAAGAGGCGTGCCCCTTCGCCGCGTTATTTAGGGGGTCGGGTAACAATGCGTTTCATGTCTGTTCCGGTGGCGGCAGGCGGGCTCTGGCACAAGGGTAACGTGATTTGTGCCTGGGATGCGAAAACATGATGCTGACCTTTTTTGGTGTTTTGTGATAACCAAGGGTTAACGGACGGGTTGGGTAAAACGCCGATGCCAGGGCTTTTACTACCCCAGGAAAGCGGCGGGCATGAAGCGCGCCGCGAAGACGAGGGACGATGCGCACAGCCGCTATCGAAGGTTTCAAGAAGCCGTCAGGGAAATCCCCTGTCCTGACAACAGCCGCCGCAGCCGGGGGCGTGTGCTTCATTGCAGGCGATGAGGCGTGGTGATGCCCGAACGCGTTATTATCATGGGGGCGGCGGGAAGGGATTTTCATAATTTCAATGTGCGTTTCCGGGAGGATGCCGGATGCCGGGTCGTTGCCTTCACGGCGACCCAGATCCCCCGTATTGCCGACCGGTTATATCCCCCGGTGCTGGCGGGGCCGCTTTACCCGGACGGAATTCCCGTCTTTCCCGAACAAGCGTTGACGGATCTGATCCGCCGCCATGATGTGCGGCGGGTGGTTTTTTCCTACAGTGACGTGGCGCACGTGGAGGTGATGCACAGGGCCGGGCTGGTAACCGCGGCGGGGGCGGATTTCGTTCTTCTGGGCGCCGCCGGCACCATGCTGACGAGTCGAAAACCCGTGGTGGCCGTATGTGCGGTGCGCACCGGGTGCGGGAAATCCCAGACCACCCGGGAAGTCTGCCGCATTCTTTCGGCGCGGGGCATGCGGGTGGTGGTGGTGCGGCACCCCATGCCCTACGGGGATCTGTCCGCCCAGGTGGTGCAGCGGTTTTCCACGTACGCCGATCTTGGCCGCCACCACTGCACCATCGAGGAACGGGAAGAATACGAACCGTTGGTGGCCCAGGGTATTGTGGTCTTTGCCGGAGTGGATTACGAGAAAATTCTCCGTGCCGCCGAAAAAGAGGCGGACGTCATCGTCTGGGACGGGGGGAACAACGACACGCCCTTTTTCAAGCCCAGGGTGCATCTTACCGTTTTCGATCCGCACCGGGCCGGACATGAGCGGCTGTACTACCCCGGAGAAACCAATATGCGGATGGCCGACATCGCGGTTATCAACAAGGTGGACAGTGCTGACCCGGAAAAGGTGGCAGCGGTGCGTCGGAACATCAGCCAATATGCGCCGTGCGCCGATATCATTCTTTCCCAATCGGCGCTGAGGGTGGATGATGCGTCGGTGATTCGGGGTAAACGGGTTTTGGTGGTGGAGGACGGTCCCACCCTGACCCACGGGGGAATGTCCTTCGGTGCGGGCTTGTTGGCGGCCCGCAAATGGCACGCAGGTGAAATTGTCGCCGCCGGGCCCTATGCCGTTGGCTCCCTCCGGGAGGTGTTCAAGAATTATCCCCATGTAACCGAAGTGCTGCCGGCCATGGGGTACGGTCCCGGGCAGATGGCGGATCTTTCCCGCACCATTGCAGCCGTTCCTTGCGACCTGGTATTGTGTGCAACCCCTGCGGCGTTAAGGCCGCTATTGGCCATCGACAAGCCGGTTGTCCAGGTTTCCTACACCTATCGCGACGGCGGCAAGCCGTCTCTGGCACGGGTGCTTCTCCGGAAGCTCCGCCACGGTGGGACGGGGGCTACCGGGGCGGAATGATACATGGCGGCGTTTTCAAATTTTTATTTTTTCGCATCGTCGGCCGGCTGTGGAGAAACCGGCAGGATCAGAAAAAAACAGGCAATAACTTTTCAGGGAGGAGCGATGAAAACATATTTTGAAAAAGCAAAAGGCTTCGGCGTGCTTTGCACGGCAGACAAGAACGGGAAGGTGGATGCCGCGGTGTATGCCCGCCCCCACGTCATGGAAGACAACACCCTGGCATTTATCATGCGGGATCGACTCAGCTATCGCAACGTGCAGGAAAATCCGAATGCCGCCTATCTGTTCAGGCAAGACGGCGGGGGCTATGAAGGCGTGCGCCTGTTTCTGACCCGCACCGGGGAAAGCCGTGACCCGGCCCTCCTGGAGCAGATGGCCAGGCGGAAAAGGGATACCGGTGACCCGCCGGAGCGTGTGGTGGTGTTTTTCCGCGTGGACAAGACCCTGCCCCTGGTGGGTGACGGACCTGCTGTTGGATGACGTCCGGGCACACCTCTGGGCGGCGCAATGCTATTTGAGGTAGGTGGACTTCACCCACGTCCAGTTGAGCGCAAGGTGGACCAACGCGAAAACGGCCAGGACCACGCCGTTGCCGGCGTGGATGGCCTCGAAGGTTTCCTTGCTGAACAGGCCATGGAACAAACCGGTGAACAGTTGGAACACCAATAAAAAAAACAAGATGGGGTTGATGATTTTCAACGCGGTGTTTTTTTTCATGGGAGGACCTCGTAGGTAATGTAAAGTGGCAAGAGGGGCCGTTTCCGGCCCTTGTTTCCGCAAACTGTCCCAAAGAAAGAATGCGCCCGCCGATACGCCATGGGGGATTTGTTCCGAGACAGCGCGAAAAATAGGGCAGCCCATGGTGGGCGACCGATACCTGCAAACGGTATCATGCAAAACAGGAAAATAAAAGGCAGTGGGGCGGCGTGGCTTTTCTGAATGCATGGCCGGCCCCGGCGGGACAATCTCGGCACTGTCGGATATGTGGGGGCCACCGGCCTGGAACCAAAAGACGACCTGTTCGGATACGTTGCAGAGATCAAGGCCGTGATTGAAATGGGGGCGACTGATTCTTGACGGGCTGGGCTATCTGGTTTCCTTGGGCCGGGATTGCCGGGGCGACGGCGCGTCGGAGCCGTCATCCAGGACCGCCCTTACCTGTTGGCTCAGGCTGGGCAGGGAGAGGGGTTTTAGCAGGAAGGCCTTGATGCCCATGGCGCTTGCGGCGGCCGGGTCTATTTTGTCGCTGTATCCAGTACAAAGAATAATGGGCAGGGTCGGGTCGATTGCCAGCAGCTCTTTTGAAAGTTGGGCGCCGGTCATCCACGGCATGGTCATGTCGGTGATGACCAGGTCGAAGTCTTCGGGGGTTTTTCGGTATGTTTTCAGCGCATCGGCGCTGCCGGAGCAGGCGGTGACGTGATAGCCCAGTCGTTCAAGCATGGTGGCGCAGGTTTCGCGTACCATGTCGTCGTCGTCCACCAAGAGTATCCGTTCGCTGCCCGTGGGGCATGGCGGGGGCTCATCCGGGGCTTTGGGCCCGGTGTCCGCCAGGGCAATGGGCAGCAGCACATCGAAGGTGGTGCCGCGGCCCGGTTGACTGCGGACCTTGATTTCCCCGCCGTGTTTTTTGACGATACCGTAGACCATGGCAAGGCCGAGACCGGTTCCCTTGCCGTGGCCCTTGGTGGTGAAGTAGGGCTCGAAAATATTGTCCAGGATATCCGGTGCGATGCCGCAGCCGGTGTCGGCCACCGACAGAATCGCGTAGCGACCGGGGAGAAGCATTGTGCCGTCGAGGTCCTTTCTGTCCAATTCCGCCTCGTTGAGTCGTACGGAGATGTTGCCGCCGGTTTTTTCCACGGCATGATAGGCGTTGATCATCAGGTTCATGACGATTTGCTGCAGTTGTGTTGCGTCCGCCATGACAATACCGCAGTCGTTTTGCACAAACCGCCGAATTTCAACGGTGGAGGGAATGATGGACCGGCTCAGCTTGAACACATCCTGCAGAACCTGCTGAATCCGAACCGGCGTGTGCTTGTGCTTGGATTGGCGGCTGAAGGTCAGGATCTGACGGACCAGCTCCTTGGCGCGCAGGCTGGCGCTTTGAATAACGTCCACATAGGATTGCAGGCGGCTGTCGGAGGGCAGATCCTGTTTCAAAAGTGTGCAGTAGCCGAGCATGGGTTGCAGGATGTTGTTGAAATCATGGGCAATGCCACCTGCCAGGGTGCCGATGGATTTCATTTTCTGGTCCTGGAGCAGTTTTTCCTGGATCTTTTTCTGATCGGTGATATCCACGACGACGCCCCGCAGGCCGCAGACCTGCTGGTTTTCCATGATGGGGTTCGCATGCAGCAGCATGGGAAAGGTAGTGCCGTCTTTGCGCAGCCCGGTGTATTCCTGCGCCGTGAGTGCATCTGAGCGAAACCGTTTTTCGATGTTGCGGCGGGCGCGGTCCCGGTCTTCCGGTATGAGGGTGTCGAGGACATGCAGCCCTTTTTTCACGTCCTGTTCTTTGTAACCGAACATGCGATAGGCCTGCTGGTTGACGAAAGTCAGATGCATGGTTCGGTCGGTTTCAAACACCGCTTCGGGCAACAGGTGCATGAGGCTTCGAAACCGCTGTTCGCTTTCCCGCAGGGCGTCCTGGGTTTGTTTCCGGCGGGTGATGTCCCGCAGGATCCCCACGGCATGCCATTGCCCGTTCAGGGACACCGATGACAGCGACAGTTCCACCGGAACTTCCCGGCCGTCTTTGTGCCGGGCGTAAAAGCTCATGGTTTGTCCCACCGCCTTGCCGGTGCCGGAACGCGTGAAATCCGGGAATGCGGCGGCATATGCGTCGAGAAAGCGTTCCGGCGCCAGCAGTTGGTGAAGGTTTCGTCCCACCACCTCTTGGGAGGTGTACCCGAAAATTTGTTCCGCGGCTGGATTCCAGAAGGAAATCAGCCCATTGGGCGTGGTCATCAGGATGGCGTCCCGTGCGGAATCGGTGATGGCCATCAGTTTTTTTTCCAGCTCCTTGATTGCGGTGATGTCCTGGTTGATGCCGTGGGATTTGACGACCCGGCCGTTTTGGTGTTCCAGGAAAAAGAACCGGACCAGCAGGTGCCCGACGCCGCCGTCGGCATAGAGAAAACGGTGCTCCAGTTGATGGCCGGAACGGGAGTCACCCGACGCCGCGGTTGATTTTATTTCTTCCTTGAGGCGCGGTATGTCATCGGGGTGAACGAAGCGGCGGAAATACGCGTCCGTGGTCATGGTATAGCCGCCGACTTCCTCCGCGCTGGTCCGGTAGAGCCGATAAAAGCCGTCGTTGAAGGTCAATATCCCTTTTACAAGATCGTGCTCCCAATAGCCCAGGATCGCGATGGTCTCGATGGCTTCGAGTTTTGCCCGTAGCTTGGACTGCTTTTCGAGAGCCTGCTCAAGGTCCTGGATGCGCTGCACCAACTGTTCGCGGGTCAATTTGGCAGTCGGAGACATGGAGATTCCTTGGTTCGGGGTGCAGTATGAATTTAATTATACGTATCGTGGTGATGATATGCAAGTTATATGTAACACATCGATATGAAGAGAAGAAGTCGTGGGGGAGGGGAAAAGATATTTTTAGGAGCGTTGAGCCGGGTGTCCGATAAGGGGGCGGGATCCGTCCGTGCCGCGGGTTACCAGCCCCACTCCATGTACGACAGTGCGCACACAAGCGTTACCATCAGGGCTGTGAACAGCCGGTTGCCCGGGTGGGGGGGGAAGTCGGCAAGGCAGTGGAACCGGCCGTTGAATCCCCGGCAGCGCATGGCGTGGTGCACCCGCTCCGCCCGGGAGGCGGCCCGGACGAACAGCATGCCCAGGAAATAGGCAACGGTTTTGTATGTGTGCAGGCTGGTGTCGGCACGAAATCCTCGGATTTTGGCCGCCCGCACGAGCCGCTGATATTCGGCTTCAATGACGAAAATATAGCGGTAGGTCATCAGCAGCAGGTGCACCAGTTTGGAAGATACCCGAAGCCGTTCCAGGGCATGGCCGAGGGTGGCAAGATGCATGGTGGCCACCAGGGCCATGAACGCTGTCAGGATGGCAATGGATTTCAAGGTGATCTGGACGGCCAGGGCGGTTCCTTCCGGGCTGAAGTGTATCGCGTTCCGGCTGAAGCCGGCGGCGGGTGAAATGCCGAGGGGAAGAATCAGCCACAGCAGGCAAAGAAAACCGGCTAGGACCATAAGCCTTCTTAACACGCGGCGGGAATCGAGTCCTGCGGCAACAACCAGCAACGTGGCCGCCACCAGGGCCAGGACAAGGGTGGGGATGCGGTAAGAGACGGCGACCACGACGGAGAAAGATACGGCGGCGGAAATTTTCAGCCGGGGATCGAGCCGGTGGATGACGGAGGTGCCGACGGCAAAGGACTCACTGATCATGTCGGCAACCTCTCAACGGGTGCGTTTCTTGGCGGCGACATATGCGGCGACACCCACCAACCCGAAGATATAGCCGATGCCGCCGAAGATATCGCCAAGGGACGGGCCGGGATGCCGGCTGTCGGCCAGCAGGTGAATGAGGGGCTCTAGTTTTTTATCCAGGGCCTGTTCAATGGCCGCCTGAAGCCGCTGCGTGTCCACAATGCCCGTCACAACCGGTGCCGTCGGTGTGGGAGCGGCATCGGCGTTTTTTTTCGGCGCCGCTGTGGCGGCGGGCGTAGCGGAAGCCGTTTGGGAAAATTCAGAAGCGGACACCTTCCATTCGGCCTTGTGCCCCATGCCCGCCGTCAGTACCACGCGCAAATCCGTAACACGGGGCGGGGTGAAAGAAAACCGCCCTTCGGTGTCGGTGGCGCCGGTGAGCAGCAAATTACCCGCGGCGTCGTAAACCGCGACGGGGGCGTTCGTCGGTTTCCTGCCGCCGCTGAACTTACTTTCCACCCGGACGGTGTCGTCGTCCACCCAGGCGAAGACGGTGACATTGTGGGCGGCGGCGGGCCGTATGGCCAACGCCAGCAGCAGCAACGCCGGTAGAAGCATTTTGGTTCGTTTCATCGGTACATTCCCCCAAACAGAAGTTCCGGCTTCACTTTTTTGAGAAAGGAAACACAGAACGCCGTGATAAACCCCTCGATGACCATGATCGGCAGGTGCGCGGTGATGACCAGGGCGGCCACCGCAAGAAATTTTTCGCCGCTCAGCGTCAGGGCGAGTCCCAACAGCAGGGTGCCCAACAGAACGGATAAGAACCCGCAAACGAATCCGCACACCAGCCGGCCGTTATTGCCCCTTTGCAGCAGGGGCGCAAAAAGATAGTGGCACGCAACGGCGGGCAGGGCCATGATAACCGTGTTCACCCCCAGCACCGTGAGTCCCCCGAATTGGAAAAAAAGGGCTTGCAGCAGCAGGGCCACGAGAATGGCCGGTACGGCGGTCCAACCCAGCAGCAGCCCCACGAGCCCGTTTAAAATCAGATGCACACTGGCGGGACCGATGGGAACGTGCACCAGGGCGGCGACGAAGAAGGCCGCAGACAATATGCCGACCCGGGCCACATGCTCCAGGTCCATTTTCTTAAGGCCGACGGCCGTTCCGGCCGCCGCCAAAACCGCGCCGGATATCAATACCGGTGCGGATAGAACACCTTCTGAAATATGCATCTTAAAGCGCCACCGTTATTTTCGTGTTGGGGGCCGAAAGCATGGCCAGGGCCGGGGGCCGGCGGAACTGCACCGCATCCCGGCGCCGGGACCTGGACCCCGTGCGTGCTTTTCGTCAACGCTCCTGCCAGGGCTCGAAGTGGACCCACAGGACAGCGCCGATTTCCACGTTTTTTTCTTCACCTTCCCGGGGCAGGGTGAAATCAGCGGTGCTGAGAGCGGCAAACCCCCACCATCCCGCGCGGGGCGCGGCATAGGTGAAAACACCGTCGGCATCGGCCTTGATTGTTTGGGTGATCATGTAGTCCGTGGGGGCGGCCGCTTTTTTATCCTGGTTGTAAAACTCGATTTCCACCTCGGCGTAGGGAAGGGGCGTGCCGTCCCTCTTGACGATCCCCTGGAACACATTCCCGGCATATAGGCCGAAGGGTTTTGAAAGTGGCACGATTTCGGTTTTTAGGCCTACTTCGGCGTCCCAGCCCGCGTCGTCGCCGAAGGCCGCGACAACGGTTTTGGTGTAATGGACGATGAAGACATCTTCGGCCGGTTCCCAGTAAGGCGCGGGCTCCATGAAAAAGATGTGGGCGCCGGGCCGTTTGATTTTGTGGATCGCCCGGAATGCAGGTTGTTCCATGATCACCGTCGGTTCAAGCTTTCCCGACAGGTCCAACGTGTTGCCGCCGGCCACAACGCCCAACGCCTTGGGGACGGCGAGCGGCATGCCTACCAGTTCGAAGGGGTGGGAGAAGGACAGGGTCAGGGCGATGTCTCTGTCGTCGTCCTGCATGACCATGTTGTCCGAGGGAATCAGCATGCCGAAATGCGCCGATGCCGAAGCCGCCCACAGGACAACCACCGCCATGAGCAGGATGTGCTGGATTTGTTTCTTCATATCGGCTCCTTTGAAAATAAAAAAACCACGGGCGCGGCACCTTCACGGTGCGGGTTGCCTTCGTGGCGTTCAAAATGCTTCGGAATGAAACAGGTGGTTCGGGCCGACTTCGGTCGACGGTTGAACATCGGCTTCTTACCCCGGCGGAGAGGGGGGTGTCAAGTCCAAAACAAGGGCCCGGGGCGTACAGAGGGCTTTAATGCCGAAGCGTGAGCAGGCCGGGAAGAATGCGGAAGGTGAAGTGCTTGCCGCTCCATGCCAGGTCTCCGTCGGTTTGCAGGGTAAGCGCGCGCTCCAGGACAACCTGCAGTTTGCGTCCCCGGCGGTAAGCCCCAATCCGGTTGCCGATGGTGAAACCGGTGACAAGACCCGCCAGGGCGCCCGGCAGGCCCGAAGCGATGGTTTGCACATGCAGGAGGCCGTCGTTCCAGCGTGCGCGCGGAACCGCCTTGAGCCCCATGCCCAGGAAGGGCTGTTTGACCACCATGAGACTCAGAAGCCGGGGTGTCTGCCAGGCGCGGCCGTCAATGTCGGCATGGCATCCGGCGGGTCGATATTCTTTCAGCAAAGATCGGGCAACGGCCCGGATATGCGCTTTTATTCCGCCGCCGCCTTCGGACCGGTGGCGCTCGAACAGGCGCAGCACCGTGGCGTCAATGCCGAGGGAGGCCATGAAGGCCTTTTTCCGGCCGTCGCAATCGATAAGATCGTACCGGTGCATGGCGCCGGCGCGGATGCGCCGAGCAATATCGGGAAGTTCGCCACGATAACCCAGGGCATGGGTAAGGGCGTTACCGGTGCCGAGGGGAAGGAAGGCCAGGGCCGTCTGTGACAAATCCACCGTGTTGGCCGCAAGGGAAAACATGCCGTCTCCTCCGGCCACGACCAGTACATCGCATCGTGCGGCCTGCTGCCGGAGGCAACAGGCCATTTCCCGTGCGTTTCGCGTATCGAGCCCGTGGAGTTGCGCCGCCAGAACAGAGGCGACCTTTTTCAGAAGCACGTGGCGGTGCCGGGGGGACAGGGTTCCGGAAACCGGATTGGCCACGATGCGGTAGCGAAGGGGTGCCGTTCCCGGCACGCTTTCACGGCATCGGGGCAGGTGGTTGTGTGGCGGCGTGGCGGCGCACATAATCATACATGACAATGGAAGCGGCGATGCTGACATTGAGGCTCTGGGAGCGGCCGAACTGGGGAATCCGAAGCGATCGGATGCCGGGAAAATCCTCCTTGTTGAAGCTGATGCCGAATTCTTCATGCCCGAAAACAAAGGCGCTTTTCCGGGGAAGCACTGCGGTTGTCAGGGGGGTGTCGGCGTCAGGTTCGAGGGTATGCAGGCGGTATTCTTGCGCGGTCAACTCCTGATAGCAGGCGTGGAATGTGGCATGAAACCGGGCCGGCACCCATTTGAACGCGCCGACCGCGGGGGCCGGATCAAAAAAATCCGTGCCGATCAGGTGGATTTCCCGGGCACCGAACGCTTCGGCGCTGCGGAAGATCTTTCCGATATTGAAGGTGGGCTTGAGGTTGTCCAGTACGATGATGAATTTGTGGCAGCCCGCAGTGGCCAACAGGTTCCTTCGCTGATGCCGCTGAAACCGCTTCAGGGTGTTCAGCCGTTCCAGGGCCATGCGCTTTCGCATTTGTCTTGAAACCATATAACTGTCTGATCCTTCCGGTATTTGTGCCCGGAACCTAACAGGCGGTAACACGGATGTCAAGGCACCGGCAGGACCGTGGCCGGTGTTGAGGGGGTGGTGTTTTCGCCGCTTCTAAGGGCGCTTCTTGCCTGGGGAGGCCCCGGCGCATATGTGGACGTTTACATGAAATCATGGTACCAAGAAGAAAATGCCGTAGCCGGGGTCGAAGCGCGACCCGGCCTTCATCCCGTGCCGCGCCCAATGGGGGCGGGGCGTGAAAACCATTTTAACAGAAAATGCATGGCGCCATATGTCTGATGCACCTGATTTGTCCGTTCATATCGGCAAACTTTCGTTGAAGAACCCCGTGATGAGCGCATCCGGAACTTTCGGTTACGGCCGGGAATTCGAAACACTCCTACCCCTGGAACGGATGGGCGCCGTTGTGGTGAAAGGCATTTCACTCAATCCCTCAAAGGGCAATCCGCCGCCGCGGATTGTGGAGACATCTTCGGGCATGCTCAACGCCATCGGGCTGGAGAATGTCGGTTTGGCGGCGTTTCTGTCCGAAAAGCTGCCTTACCTGCAAGGCGTGGGAGCGCCTGTGGTGGTGAACGTATATGGAAAAACCGTCGAAGAATATGCCACCCTCACCCAGCGGCTGGACAGCGTGGACGGTGTTGCGGCTCTGGAGCTGAATATTTCCTGCCCCAACGTCAAGGCGGGGGGCGTTGCCTTCGGCGTGTGCCCGTCGGCGGCGGGCGAGGTGGTGGCGGCGGCAAGGGGTAACACCCGAAAGCCTTTGATCGTAAAGTTGTCGCCCAACGTTTCGGACATTGCCGAGATTGCCCGGGCCGTGGAAGCGGCCGGTGCCGATGCGGTGTCTCTTATCAACACCCTTACCGGAATGGCCGTGGATGTGCGCACCCGGCGGCCGAAGCTTGCCAACATCACCGGCGGGCTTTCCGGACCCGCGGTCAAGCCGGTGGCGTTGCGGATGGTGTGGCAGGCGGCCCGGGCCGTGCGTATACCGGTGATCGGCATCGGGGGGATTATGACGGCCACGGACGCGCTTGAGTTCCTGATCGCGGGGGCGACGGCCGTCCAGGTCGGGACGGTGAATTTTGTCAACCCACGGGCCGCGGTGGAGATTCTTGACGGCATTGCACGGTACATGCGGAAGGAAAATATGGCGCGAATGACCGATATCATCGGAACCCTTGCGACATGAGTAACGGCGCAACCTGTGTTCCTGCCGTTTTCCAGTTGACGGCCGGCAACTGGCCGGCATAACGAAAGGAGTCCGACATGCAGTTTGCAGATTTTCAGGAAATCATCGCCTTTGCCGTTGAAAAGGAAATGGAGGCCGTGGCTTTTTACGAGGACGCCGCCGAAGTGCAGACCGTGTCCGGCTCCCGGCAGATGTTTCGCGACTTCGCCGAAGAAGAGCGAAAGCATGCGGCCCTGCTGGAGAACATCGGCGATGCGGATTTGTCCGACTACGACTTCAAATGGGTGCCGGACATGAAACGCAGCAATTACCTGGTGGATATTCCATACGAGAAGAACATGGCCTATAAAGATATGCTCCACCTTGCCATCAAACGGGAAGAAAAAGCCTTGGCGCTCTACAACGAGCTGCTCGGCAAGGCCGAAGACCCGCGGCATCGGCAGGTGTTTAAAATGCTCTGCCAGGAGGAGGCCAAGCACAAACTCAAGTTGGAAACAATCTACGATGACTACATGGCCGAGATGGGGGATTGAGCGTTTCTCCGTAAAAGGGACAATAAAGCCCGCCGCGGGCGCCGACGTCGAAATGGCGAAGATGCGCCCGAACGATATCGCCGACGAAGAGGCGCATGCCGGTATAATGCGCAACCAGGTGACCTTCTCCGGACCCCCCCCCGGGGGAGGGTTTTTTATGCCCGCTTTTCTTCCACCGCACATTGTTTGTCGGGTGCTGGTGGGCCGGAGAAGAGGTCGCCAGCCTTTCTCCGCGGCCGCGCCGTCTGCGCGGGGCACTGCAAAAAGCAAGCCCGGGCCGACACGGGAGTCCGAAAGAGCAAAAATGTAAAAATATATGACAAAAAAGTAGCTTCGAAAAAGGGCGTAAAATCCTCTCTTCTTGTAAATGCAAAAAAAAACGGAATGATAGCCGTTTTTAATGTTGGAGGCGTCGTGGGTACTCTTTTTGCTTGATATGGGGTTGGTATGCAACCGTCTTCGGCGTTAACCGCGCACAGCGCGGTCTGCGGCGCTAATTGAAGGAAGAGCCCATGTCGGAAGAGCAGAAAGTGCATCGCCTCGAACTCAAGGTGCTGTACGAGATCAGCGGGATTATCGGTCAGGTGTTGTCGCTGAGTCAGGCCCTGGAATCTATTTTGGCGATTTTGTCCAACTCCCTGTCCATGGAGCGGGGCACCGTCACCCTCAAGGACGACCAGACGGGGCTCCTTAGGATATGTGCCTCCCATGGTCTGCTGCCGGAGGAGAGGGATCGGGGCATCTACAAGCCCGACGAGGGGGTAACGGGTCTCATCTATCAGACGGCGCACCCGTTCATCGTGCCGGACATCAACCGGGAACCGCTTTTCCTCAACAAAACCCAGGCCCGCAGTATGAGAAAGGAGGGGATCGCATTTTTGGGGGTTCCCATCACCCTCAACGCCGAGACCGTGGGGGTGTTGAGCGTGGACCGGTTGTTCGGTGACGAGGTTTCCTTTGAGGAGGACATGCGGTTTCTGACGATTGTGGCGACCTTGATCGCACAGTTTGTGCTCATCAACCGTCAAGTCTGGAACAGGGAGAGGGGGCTTGTCACCGAGAACGCGTTTTTGCGGGCGGAAATTTCAGAGAAGTACAATCATTTTTTTGCGGTGGGGGTCAGCCCGGCCATGGACAGCCTGAACCGGATGATCCGCAAGGTGGCCCCCAGTCGGGCATCGGTGCTGCTATTGGGGGAATCCGGGACGGGAAAGACCCTGACGGCACGTATCATTCACGAACTAAGCGACCGTCGGCGTTGCCCCTTTATCAAGGTCAACTGTGCCGCCTTGCCAGAGACCTTGATCGAGTCGGAGTTGTTCGGTTACGAAAAAGGCGCGTTCACCGGGGCGGGTCCGGGAAAGCTCGGCAGCTTGGAGGCGGCCCATACCGGTACGGTGTTTCTGGACGAAATAGGGGAGCTTCCCCTTGGGATCCAGGCAAAGTTGCTGCACTTTCTTCAGGAAAGGGAGTTGGTGCGCCTTGGGTCCAACAAGACGGTGCGGGTGGATGTCCGGATCATTGCCGCCACCAACGCCGATCTGTCGGCCGTGGTGGAAGAAGGGGGGTTTCGCTCGGATCTGTTCTATCGCCTCAATGTTTTTCCCATCGCGATCCCGCCCCTGCGAAAACGTAAGCCGGACATTCCGCTGCTGATCAATTATTTCGTCGACAAGATGGCCCGGGAGTACGGCCGCAAGCTTCGCTTTACGGATGATTGCATGGCACTCCTCACGGCCTATCAATGGCCGGGGAATGTGCGGGAGATGGAAAACATGATCGAGCGCATCGCGATTTTGGCTGAACAGCCCATGGTGGACCGACGGGCATTGCCTGCAAATCTGTGGGAGGGGATGCCGGTGGAGGGGCATATCAATGAGAAGCAGGTTGCGGATCTTGAAAAGCTGGAGCGGGACATGGTGGTGGACGCCTTGCGCCGCAACAATTGGATTCAGCAGCAGGCCGCCCGGGACATCGGTATGACCCTTCGGCAGATGGGCTATCGGGTCAAGAAATTCAGTCTTGACGAAATGATTCGCACGGGGCGCAAAGGCAGGGCTGCCGCGCCCGGAAAAAAACCCGCCCGACTTAATTTGACTTCGTAATGTTAAGCCTTGATGCTGTACCAAAGCCGCAGAGTTGCGATGGCCTTCAGCTTCCGGCCGTATCGAACTTGCGATGAGCAGTGCCTAAAGAAAATCAGCCAATGGACATTACAAACTATCTCAAAATAAATCTATCGCCCCCTGACGGCGTTGTGGGGCGCTTCAAAATGCTCACATATTACATATATGCTGCGCTTTTTCATCGCCCCACGCCTTGTCAGTGGGCGCGCTCTTTTTTTTGAGATAGCTTGTAACGATTCGATTTCACATGAAGAGTTCCGACGGCTTTTCAGATCCAGAGGGTGATGCTGATTTTCCCAAGGCACTGTAAATCGCTTCGGGCAACGACACGGCCTCCATCTGAAGACCGCCGTCACCCTGCTCACATCGTGAAGGTTGCGAAGTCAAGTTAATCGGTTTTCCCCTTCATCGGCTCTAAGAGAGCCTCCCCCCAGGGTCGTTTGTTCGGAGAGAATGGTGTCATTCGATTCGACGGATGCGCGGCCCAGGGGGGCGTTCCTTCTTTCCCGCCCGCAATTGACGGCCTGAAATTTCGCTTATCCGATCGTTCAATAAAAGGACAAATGTGGAGAAAAAATAACAATAATGTAGAAGAGAGAATTAACAATATTGTGGATGTAAAGCCGGCGCGCCATGGCATCATTGCCCAAGAAGTTAAATAACCAAAAGAATACAACAAGATGAGAGATTGTGAGCGTTTCTTTTCGGTATGGCATGTGCTTTGCTCATCAGAAAGTTAACATTAAACAATCGGCAAAATGCTGAAACCCACAAAGAGGAACACGCCATGAGGAAAATCGCTATTTACGGAAAAGGCGGGATTGGAAAATCCACCACCACCCAGAACACGGTGGCGGGTCTTGTTGAAATGGGACGCAAGGTGATGGTGGTCGGTTGTGACCCAAAGGCCGATTCAACGCGGCTTTTGCTCGGCGGACTTGCCCAGCGGACCGTTCTGGACACCTTGCGGGAGGAAGGCGAGGACGTTGAGCTGGAAGACGTGCGCAAGAGCGGCTTCTGCGGCAGCCTTTGCACCGAATCGGGTGGGCCCGAACCGGGGGTCGGATGCGCAGGGCGCGGCATCATCACTTCCATCAACCTGCTGGAGCAACTCGGGGCCTACGCTGAAAGCGAAGAGCTTGATTACGTGTTTTACGATGTTTTGGGCGATGTTGTCTGCGGCGGTTTCGCCATGCCCATTCGTGAAGGAAAGGCCGAAGAGATCTACATCGTTGTCTCCGGAGAGATGATGGCCATGTATGCCGCCAACAATATCTGCAAGGGCATCATGAAGTTTGCAGAATCCGGCGTGGTGCGCTTGGGCGGCCTTATCTGCAACAGCCGCAATGTGGACAACGAGCGGGAGATGATCGAAGCGCTTGCAAAACAGCTTGGTACCCAGATGATCCATTTCGTGCCCCGGAACAATGTGGTGCAGCGTGCCGAGATCAACCGCAAGACGGTGATTGAGTATGATCCGAAAGATGCCCAGGCCGAAGAATACCGGACACTTGCAAAAAAGATCGAAGCCAATGAAATGCGGGTTGTGCCCACGCCACTGGAAATCGATGCACTTGAGAAACTGTTGATTGATTATGGAATTGCTTCCTGAAGCTGGGGTCAGGAAAACATTAGGAGAGGTTTGTTGTAAACCGGAAAGAAAACAAAAAACCAATAGGAGAACGTATACCATGATCATGATCCGATCGATCGTAAGGCCCGAAAAGGTCGATAGTGTGCTGGCCGCGCTGATGGAAGCCGGGTTTCCCGGTGTGACGAAAATCTCGGTGGTCGGCCGGGGAAAACAACGTGGGATCAAGATAGGAGAAATAACCTATGATGAGATTCCCAAAGAATTGCTGATGACCGTGGTGCGAAAGGAAAACAAGGACTTTGTGATCCGCACCATCATCAAGGCGGCCCGAAGCGGTGAAAAAGGGGCGGCAGGGGATGGAAAGATCTTTGTCGTCCCGGTTCTGGAGTCCTACACAATCAGCTCCGGAATGAAAGAGACGCCCGATGGGAAGATGGAGGAGGTGACCATATGAAAGAGGTGACCGCGATTGTACGGATGAACATGATGAACCAGACCAAAAAAGCCCTGTCCGAAGCAGGGATCTGGTCCATGACCGCCGGACCCGCCCTTGGCAGGGGAAAAGGCATTGTGGATATGGAACTGCTAAAGGGGGTGGAAAAGGGATACGAAGAGGCCATCGCCCAATTGGGTCAGAGCGGGCGCCTCATTCCCAAGCGGATCTTGTTCTTGGTGCTGCCCAACAACCTGGTGGAAAAGGCGGTGAAAACAATCATCAAGGTGAATAAGACCGGCCGGTCCGGAGACGGGACCATTTATGTGACACCGGTAAGCGAGGCCGTTTCGGTTAGAACCGGTGAAGACGGCGATCCCGTTCTCGACGGTGCATGACGAATTTCAGAACGATTGTGTAAAGGAGAACAAAAATGTCCGAGGTCATCTCAACGACAGAAAATAGCCCTATGCCGGCCGGCGTTGATCCGGAAAAGGTAAAAGAAGATCTGCTGAAGGTCTACCCAACCAAAATTGCACGCAAGCGTGCGAAGCAAATCGTCGTCAATAAAAAAGAGGCAGACGGAACGGTTCCTGTGATCAGTTCAAATGCGAGAACCGTCCCCGGTCTTATCGGGCAGCGTGGTTGTTGCTATGCGGGGTGTAAGGGGGTGGTCTTGGGGCCGACCCGGGACATCGTCAACATTACCCACGGTCCCATCGGGTGCGGGTTCTACAGCTGGCTTACAAGACGGAACCAGACCAACGCGGGGCCCGACGGAGACAACTTCATGCCTTATTGTTTTTCGACGGACATGCAGGATGAGGAAATTATTTTCGGTGGAGAGAAGAAACTGAAAAAAGCGATTCAGGAGGCGTATGACAATTTTCATCCCAAGGCCATCGCTGTCTTCTCCACCTGTCCGGTGGGGCTCATCGGTGACGATGTTCACTCGGTTTGCCGCGAGATGAAAGGAAAGCTGGGGATCAACATTTTCGGGTTCAGTTGCGAAGGATACAAGGGGGTCAGCCAGTCGGCGGGCCACCATATCGCCAACAACCAGATATTCAAGCATGTTATCGGTCTGGATGATACGATCAGCGATGGGAAATTCCGGGTAAACCTGCTGGGGGAATACAACATCGGCGGTGACGCGTTCGAAATAGAAAGATTCTTTGAAAAATGCGGCATCGAGTTGATATCGACGTTCAGCGGCAACTCCACCATCGACGCCTTTGCCAACTCCCATACGGCGGATCTGAACCTGATCATGTGCCACCGTTCCATCAACTATGTGGCGGAAATGATGGAGGCAAAATATGGGGTGCCCTGGATCAAGGTTAATTTCATCGGTGCGGAGGCGAGTGCGAAGTCTCTTCGGAAAATCGCGGAATACTTCGGTGACGCGCAGTTGACAAAGAAGGTCGAGGAAGTAATTGCGGAAGAAATGCCGGCGGTGAAGGCGGTCATCGATGAAATTCGCCCCCGCACCGAAGGAAAGCGCGTGATGATGTACGTCGGCGGATCCCGGGCCCACCATTATCAGGAGCTTTTCCGGGAGTTGGGCATGGAGGTTCTGTCTGCGGGGTATGAATTTGCGCATCGGGACGATTACGAGGGGCGGAAGGTTCTGCCTTCCATCAAGGTTGATGCGGACAGCCGGAATATCGAAGAGCTCGAAGTGACTGCGGACCCCGAGCGCTATCGGCCCAGAAAATCCCCGGAGGAAAGAAAGGCGCTGGAGGCGGCCGGATTCACGTTTTCCGATTACGAGGGCATGATGCCGGAGATGAAAAACGGGTCGCTGGTGATTGACGATATCAGTCAGTACGAGGCTGATTACCTTCTCGATCTGCTCAAGCCAGATCTTTATTGTGCCGGCATCAAGGAAAAATATGCGGTCCAGAAGCACGGTATTCCCATGAAGCAGCTTCACAGTTACGACTACGGCGGCCCTTATGCCGGATTTAGGGGTGCGGTGAACTTCTACAAGGAAATTGACAGAATGGTGGGCAGCCGCGTGTGGGCACATATTGATCCTCCCTGGAAGAGCAGCCCCGAATTAACCGGTGGATTTGGATGTGATTGAGAAACGGATTGCGGCGCCCATTGTGGAGGCGGCACTTAAAAGGGTGGCGGTGCTGGTGAGACGAAACGTCTGCGCCGCTTCAGGCTGAAAGCTGACAGTTGCCCCCTGGCGGTCACCCTTTCAGCGGATTAGGAGATAGAACAATGTTGCTAAAACATACCACGGACGAAATAAAGGAACGAACGGCCTTGACGGTCAACCCCGCCAAGACATGCCAGCCGATCGGTGCCATGTATGCATCCCTCGGCATCCATGGGTGCCTGCCCCACAGCCACGGTTCCCAGGGCTGCTACGCGTATCACCGAAGTGCCCTGACCCGGCATTATAAAGAGCCGGTTGTGGCCGCTACGAGTGCTTTCACAGAGGGCGCTTCTGTTTTCGGCGGCCAGGCAAACCTCGTTCAGTCGCTGGACAATATTTTCACGGTCTACAATCCGGACGTTGTGGCGGTTCATACGACCTGCCTGAGTGAGACCATTGGAGATGATATCCCCCAAATCATCGACAAGGCGAGATCCGACGGGAAAATACCGGAAGGAAAGTTTGTCTTCCATGCAAACACGCCGAGTTATGTCGGAAGCCATGTGACCGGGTTCTCGAACATGACCAAGGCGATGGTTGATTATTTCGCTCGGCCAGAGGCGAAGAAGAATAAAACCATCAACCTGATTCCGGGCTATGTCGAGCCTTCGGATATGGAAGAGATAAAACGCATGGCCTCTCTTCTGGGGATCGAGACCATTATGTTCCCCGATACTTCCCGTGTGCTGAACGGCCCCATGACGGGAAGGTATAACATGTTTCCCCCCGGGGGTACACGCGTCGAGCAAATCGCCCGGAGCGGGGGCAGTGCCGGCACCGTGGCAATGGGCAAGATTGCCTCCTTGGCGGCGGCCAGAGCCTTGGATGCAAAATGCAAGGTGCCGTACCGGATAACGGATCTTCCTATCGGTTTGGAGGCGACGGATTGCTTTATCGATACACTCAGGCGAATGGCAGGGGCGACGGTTCCCGAGGCCATCAACTACGAACGCGGCCAGTTGGTGGATGTCGTTGCGGACATGCATCAGTACTTCTACGGCAAACGGGTTGCCATCTCCGGAGATCCGGATCAGGTACTGGCCTTGACCAAGTTCCTGGTTTCCATCGACATGCGGCCGGTGCATATTGTCACCGGGACACCGGCCGGGAAAAAATATATCGCGGAACTCGAAGCGGCGGTCAAGGATGTCCCAGCGCATGTCAACATCAAGGTGCCCGGAGACATGTACCTGCTGCATCAGTGGATGAAACAGGCACCGGTGGATCTTTTGATCGGAAACACATACGCCAAGTACATCGCCAAGGACGAGGATGTTCCTTTTGTCCGGTTCGGTTTTCCCATCTTCGATCGCGTGGGGCATAGTTATTTCCCAACGGTCGGTTATCGGGGCGCCATGCGGGTGTTGGAAAGCATTCTCGGTGCGATTTTGGATCGCAAGGATCGGGATGCCACCGATATCGATATCGAATTGGTCATGTAACTTTATCAACCATGGAAGTGAGCGTGCAGATGGCTGCCAATATTCCCATCCTGAAGGAGCGTTCTTCCCAGATTTTCCACAAGGGGAGCGAACCGTATCATCTGACCTGTGAGAAGCACAGCGTCGCCGGATCGGTCAGCCAGCGGGCGTGCGTGTTCTGCGGCTCCCGGGTTGTCCTCTACCCGATTGCCGATGCACTGCACATCATTCACGGCCCCATCGGATGTGCCGCCTATACCTGGGACATCCGAGGGGCCCTGTCTTCCGGACCGGAACTTCATCGGTTGAGTTTTTCAACGGACCTGAGGGAAAGGGATGTGGTGTTCGGCGGTGAAAAAAAGCTCTACCACAGCCTGATGGCGCTTATTCGTACCTATGCGCCCAAGGCGGCTTTTGTATACGCCACCTGTATTGTGGGCGTTATCGGCGACGATGTTGCGGCAGTCTGCAGACAGGTCAGTCGTGAGACAGGGCTCACCGTTCTTCCGGTCCATTCCGAAGGGTTTAAGGGAACCAAAAAGGACGGTTACAAGGCGGCCTGTGACGCATTGATGCATTTGGTGGGAACCGCGGACGGGCCGCCTGTGAGTCCCCATAGTATCAATATTTTAGGGGAATTTAACATCGGCGGTGAGGCATGGATGATCAAGGAATATTATCGTCGAATGGGTGTGGAGGTGGTGGCGACCATGACCGGAGACGGTCGGGTGGAAGATATCCGACGGTCGCATCGGGCAGCGCTCAACGTGGTGCAGTGTTCAGGGTCCATGACCCACTTGGCCCAGATGATGGAGGAGAAATACGGGATTCCATTTATTCGGGTATCTTATTTCGGGTTGGAAGACACCACGAAAGCCCTCTATGACGTGGCTTCTTTTTTCGGGCAGGACAAGGAAATCGCTGCGCGTGCCCAGCGCCTTGTGCGCGAAGAGGTGGCCGCCGTCTATCCTGAATTGCAGCGCATGAAGATCGTCTTGGCCGGCAAGCGTGCTGCCGTCTACGTCGGAGGAGCCTTCAAGGCGTTTTCTCTCATCAAGGCCCTGTCCGTCCTTGGCATGAAGGTCGTTCTGGTCGGCTCCCAGACAGGAAATGCGAAGGATTACGAAGTGCTTCGGGAGATGTGTGACGACGGGACGGTTATCCTCGACGATGCCAGTTCACTGGAGCTTTCGAAATACATTGTGGAAAAGAAGGCGGATTTGTTTATCGGTGGCGTGAAAGAGCGGCCCATCGCATACAAGATGGGGATCGGCTTTTGTGACCACAACCACGAACGGAAAACCCCCCTGGCCGGATATGTGGGAATGCTCAATTTCGCAAAGGAAGTCCACCAGAGCGTTTCCAGCCCGGTATGGCGACTGCCCAGAACGCTGGGAGGCGATGATCCGGAGACGCAACACGCCGGGGAAACGGTGAAAACCCAAAACGACCTTTGAAACTGAAACACTTTAAGCCGAGGGGTGACCCTGACGGCCTGCGCCACCGGCAGATAGGGAGAAAAGCATGACTTCGGAAACCACCGAAAAATACAAGGCCACCAAAAATGCCTGTAAACTCTGTGCTCCCCTCGGCGCGTCCCTGGTGTTCAAGGGGGTCGCGGGGGCCATTGCCTTGCTGCATGGTTCCCAGGGGTGCGCGACCTATATCCGGCGCTATCTGATCAGTCATTTCAAGGAACCCATAGATATCGCCTGCTCGAACTTTGCCGAAGAAACAGCCATCTTCGGCGGTGGCAGCAATTTGAAAATGTCCATCGATAATCTGCGCCAGCAGTACGGCCCCGCACTGGTCGGTATCGCCACCACCTGTCTGAGCGAGACCATCGGAGATGACGTCGGGATGTATTTGCATGAGTACGCAGCCGAACGCAACGGCGAGGTGATGCCACCGATGGTGCACGTGTCGACGCCCAGCTACCAAGGGACCCACATGGAGGGGTTTCACGCAACCGTATTGGCCCTTGTCCGGAATCTGGTGCGGCCCCCATCGGTGCGCACGACGGCCGTCAATGTTTTTCCGGGGATGCTTTCTCCTGCGGACCTTCGCTACCTGAAAGAAATTCTTGATGATTTCGGTCTTACGTACACATTGCTTCCGGATTACTCGGAGACCCTGGACGGTGCGCCCTGGCGGGAGTACGAACCGATTCCCGCGGGGGGGACCCCTATAGAGAGCATTCGGGCCATGGGCGCTGCGGCCGCTTCCTTTTCATTCGGACGAATACTTGCCGCCCGTGGCCGGCACGCAGGAGCCTATCTTTCAGAAAACTGCAACGTGCCGTGCTTTGACCTGGGAATGCCGGTGGGGATGGAAGAAACCGATCGTTTTTTAAAGGCCCTGAGCATCGCCACCGGAAAGAATATCCCAGAGAAGTATCAGAAAGAGCGCGGAAGATTGCTGGACAGCTATATCGATGGCCATAAATACGTTAGCGGGAAAAGAGTGGTCGTGTTCGGAGAAGAGGACCTGGTGGTGGGCATCTGCGCGTTTTTGAAAGAAATCGGGGCCCAACCAATCCTGGCGGCTTCGGGAGGGGGCAGCGGGCATCTTGCCCGGCAGCTGGAAGACTTCTTTCCAAACCATAAAAAAAACGGGCCCGGCATCATGGCCGATGCGGACTTCGTCGACATTGAAGCGGCGGTAGCCGGTTTGGCCCCCGATGCGTTGATCGGCAACAGCAAGGGATACGCCATGGCCCGGCGATTGCGCGTGCCCTTGCTGCGGGTGGGGTTCCCCATCCACGATCGCATGGGCGGTCCCCGCCATTTGCACATCGGATACCGGGGGGCACAGAACCTTTTTGATCGTCTTGCCAATGCCATGATCGAACAGCGCCAAAGCGCATCCGACGTAGGCTATGCCTATATGTAAGTGAAACGAGAAAGGAATGCCGACCAGATGTGGGTTGGCGGCCGGATCAAAACCCAGTCAGAAACGGGGGACGCATGAATTTTGAAAACCATCCTTGCTATAATCCTGGTGCCCATAAAAATTTTGGACGGGTTCATTTGCCCGTCGCCCCTCGGTGCAATATCCAGTGCAAGTTCTGCAACCGGAAATTCGATTGCGTCAACGAAAGTCGACCGGGGGTGACCAGTGGCGTGCTGAGCCCCTCCCAGGCCATGGCCTACCTCGAAGAGGTTTTTGCGCGCCGGAAGAATATATCCGTGGTGGGGATCGCCGGTCCGGGGGACCCCTTTGCGAACCCCGTGGAGACAATGGAAACCCTTCGGCTTGTGCGGGAGAAGTACCCGGAAATGATGCTTTGCGTCGCCACCAATGGGCTTGGCATCTATCCGTATCTTGACCAGCTTGCGCATCTTAAGGTCAGCCACGTCACCGTGACGGTCAATGCGGTGGATCCCAAAGTCGGGGAGAGGATCTACAGTTGGGTCCGGTATGATAGGCGCGTGCGGCGGGCCGGTGAAGGGGCGGAGATATTGCTGGAGAAACAGCTCGAGGCCATCAAGGGCCTCAAGTGGCGTGGCATGATCGTAAAGGTCAATTCGATTATCATTCCCGGCGTCAATGATACCCATATTCCCCTGGTGGCGGAGAAAATGTCGGTCCTGAAGGTGGATCTGATGAACTGTGTTCCGTACTGTCCGGCCCCGGG
Source organism: Desulfobacterales bacterium (assembly GCA_963678885.2). Lineage (GTDB taxonomy): Bacteria > Desulfobacterota > Desulfobacteria > Desulfobacterales > JAFDDL01. The sequence continues at coordinate 231,013 of CAXXFG010000006.1, forward strand.
GAGCACCTTCGAGGATCTCGAAGAGCCTTCCAAGGAAATGGTCGACGCGGTCAGGGCGTATTCCGGAAAATTGATTCCCCAAATGCGTCATTGCACCCGCTGTCGGGCTGACGCCGTCGGTCTTCTGGGAGAGGCGCCGGATAAAGATCTCATGGCCGTCCTTCAGTCCTGTAAAAATGCTGATATTGCGCCAAAGACACCGTGTTCAGTACCCCTGCCCCGCAAGCCCCGCAGGAAGTATGTGGCGGTGGCGAGTTTGGAGGGCGTCTTTGTCAACCAACACCTGGGAGAGGCACATCAGTTGATGGTTTATGGGGAGAAAGACGGTGCCTTCGGGCTGGTCGACACCCGGTATGCACCGGAATCTGGCGGTGGGCGTCGGCGTTGGGATGCCCTGGCCTTGACGATATCAGATTGTCATACGTTGCTGGTCAGCGGCATCGGTGCGCAGCCCAGGGCGACCCTCAAGGACGCCGGCATTGAAACCCTGGTGGTGGAGGGGCTTATTGAGGAGGTGGTGGAGGCGGTATTGACCGGAAAGAGCCTTCGCCATTTCGTCAAACGCCAGGTTTCGGGTTGCTGCGGTATGGCCCAGGGTGGTGCCGGGTGTGGCTGATCCAGGAGAAAAAGTCACCGGTACGATCGGCCGCCTGTGGGAAAGATTGCTATTTATGCGCTCAGTTTGATTTCCTGATGGTGTGGCGTGCCGGTACATATCGTAAACGTTGCCAAGTCAAGTAAATTTTAATTCCGTAACCTGTTTGATGGAGAGAAAAAAACCATGGAAAAACCCGCGTATCATATTTTCGTGTGTGCAAGCTTTCGTGTGGACGGAGAACCGAAAGGGATTTGTCATAAAAAGGGTGCGGTGAGTCTTCTGCCTTATATCGAGAGCGAAATATCGGACCGGGGCCTGGACGCCACGGTGACCAGCACCGGGTGCCTGAACCAGTGCGACAACGGACCGGTGATGGTCATATACCCCCAGGGTCTATTTTATGGGAATGTCGCGGGGGAGGCGATCGTGGACGCGATTCTCGACGCTCTGGAAGACGGTGGTGTCGCGCACGAGTATCTTATTTCCTGATGCGGGGGGCGTTGCCGTGGACAATGCGGTGCTCGATACGGCGCAGGTGTGCATCCGGCCGGCGGACAGCGGAGACATGGAGGCCATGGTGCATCTCCTCAAGTCCCTGTTCAGCATTGAGGCCGACTTCAACTTCAATGCAAAGAAACAGCGGTGTGGTCTTTCCTTGATGCTCCGCGGAGACGGTGCGCACCGCCATGTGGCGGTGGCCGAAGTTGCGGGGCGGGTGATTGGAATGTGTTCGGCCCAGATGCTTGTTTCCACGGCGGAAGGAGCCCAAACGGCGGTTGTGGAGGACTTGGTGGTCCTGGACGGCTGCCGCGGGGTGGGCGTCGGGGGCATGCTTCTGGCGCATATCGAGAACTGGGTGCGACGACGGGGGGGCGTGCGCCTGCAGTTGCTGGCGGATCGGGGCAACGTTGCCGCCATTGATTTTTACCGGAAACACGGATGGGAGTGGACCCGGCTGATCGGGCTTCGGAAGATGCCGTTCTCCCGGAAACGGAAAGGAGGCGGGGATGGTGCATGAACACAACCGAAGGCGCGCCGTCCGGCTTATTGACACCACTTTGCGCGACGGAGAACAGGCCCCGGGGGTTACCTTCACATACCGGGAGAAAGAGCGCATTGCCGACCTGCTGGTGGCCGCCGGCATTGACGAGATAGAGGTGGGCACCCCGGCCATGGGGCCGACTGTGCGGCGCGACATCATTCAGCTGATCGATCGCTTTCCGGGCGTCCGCATGATCGGGTGGTGCCGCGCACTGTTGGACGACATCGATTTTGCCGCCGCCTGCGGGTGCCCGGCGGTGCAGATCAGCTTTCCCGTGTCCGCAATTCTGCTGGGGGCCCTCGGCAAGAGTCGGGACTGGGTGTGGCGGCAAATGGAGAGCCTGGTGCCCGAAGCGCGGAAGCGTTTCGGGTTTGTGGCGGTGGGGGCGCAGGATGCCACGCGTACCGATGACCGGTTTCTCCGGCGGTTCGTGCAGCGGTCGCGGTCGTTGGGGGCGGATCGCATTCGCATCAGCGATACGGTTGGCGTGTGCTCACCCTCGGCGGTGGGGGCGTTGGTGAAGCCCCTGGTGGCCCTGTCAGGGGAAATGATGGTGGAGTTTCACGGGCACAATGATTTGGCAATGGCGACCGCCAACACCCTGGCGGCGCTGGAAGCCGGGGCCGGAGCCGCAAGCGTGACCGTGAACGGATTGGGGGAGCGGGCCGGTAACGCTGCGCTGGAGGCCGTGGCCATGGCAATCAGGCTGTCTTCACACCTGTCCAGCAAGATCCGGTGCGATCATCTGGTCGGGTTATGCCAAGTGGTGGCGGCCGCATCGGGCCGGCCCATCGCCGTTGACCGGCCGGTGGTGGGGGCCGCCGTATTTTCCCATGAATCGGGCATTCACTGCCATGCTTTGCTGCGCGACCCATACGCCTACCAGCCCTTTCTGCCAGAGTCCATTGGCCGGCCGGGGATGACGCTCACGTTGGGAACGCATTCGGGCAGGGCGCTTCGCCGGCACCTGTCCGGGCGGCGTGCCGATCCGCAAGCAGCGTGAGGACCGAACCGGTCATTCCTTGTGGCAGTCACAATGGTGATCGTCGCAATGGGAGCAGGTGTAGTGCACCGTTTTTTGTTTTTTGCGCTCTTTGTGCAGCAGGGCCGCGCCCAGGCAGACGAATACAATGATGGCGACGCCGAAGGCGACAAGGTAAGAAGTCATCAGGTCCTCTGTGCGACCAGGTCCGCCAGGGCGGTCCGGATGTCTGTGAAATGAAAAGTGTATCCCGCGTCCACCAGGCGGTGGGGGACCGCCCGTTGGCTGTTGAGCAGGACGGTTCCCAATTCTCCCGTGAACAGGCGGACCAGGAATCCTGGTGTAGAGACCACCGCGGGTCTTTTCATAGCATGGCCAAGGGCTTTTGTCATTTCCCGATATCGGACCGGGGCCGGTGCGGTCAAGTTGTAGGCGCCCCGGCACGTCGGGGTCTTTGCCAGGAACCAGAGGGCGGAGACCACATCCTGTACATGAATCCATGGCACCCAATGCGTGCCTTTTCCCAGTGAACCGCCAAGGAAACAGCGGAATGCCGGCAGCATCTTGGCAAGGGCGCCGCCTCCGGTGCCCAGGATGATGCCGAACCGTGCAATGGCCACGCGAACGCCCTTTTCCTCGGCGGCAATGGCCGCGTTTTCCCAGTCCATGGAGAGGATCCCCAGAAAATCCGTGCATCCCGGTGCGGTTTCATCCAGTACGTCATCGCCCCTGTCGCCGTAAAATCCCACGGCCGAAGCGCTGATCAGCACCGGAGCGGTGACGGTGGACATGGCGGAGACCAGGTGCCGGGTGGTGTGGAGGCGGCTGGCGCGCAACGCTTCTTTGTAAGCCTTGGTCCATGGGCGAAAAATATTTCGCCCCGCAAGGTTATACACCACATCGCAGCCGGCTGCCGTTGATTGCCACGCGCCCTCGCGGGTGGTGTCGGTACAAATGTAGTGGAACCGGTCATGGGCGGGGGCCGGAGGATGTGGCCGGGTGCCGGTGCAGGTGACGTCGCATCCCTGTTCCAGCAGATATGCCGTCAGGTGCCGTCCGACAAATCCGAGCCCGCCGGTGATAAAAACCTTCATGGTTTGTCTCCGATCCGCTGTATGTCAGGATGCAATGGTTACCGCTACCATAGTCCCGGGCGGTGGGTCAACACGCCCCGGGGGCATTGCATAAAAACGGCAACCGGCCCGAGGGCCGGTTGCCGGTTGATCTTGAAACGTTAAGGCGGTCAGCCGCCGCATTTGCCGGCGGTGCTGCAACTGCCGCAGCCCGCGGATGCGGGGCCGAAATCGATGGCGCAATCAAGTCGGAACCCGGTGAGGCTGAAATCGATTTTGATAGGCTTGGCTTTTTCCAGAAGGCTTTTGTCCACCAGATAGGTGAACCCGTGCACTGTGTAGACCTCATCCGTGTCGCGTGGCTCATCCAGAGCCATTGCCAGTCCCGGCCCCCCTCAGCCGCCTTCGTTGAGAAACACCCGGATGGGGGCGGGGGATTTGCCTTGAAAATATTCAGCCACCTGATCGGTGGCCGCCTGTGTCACTTCCAACATAACGCCCTCCTTATAAATTTCTGCCCGGCCGGAGCCGGCCGGGCGGTCCATGTACAAGTCCGTGCATATCGCCGCGTCCATGATGCACGCCATGTTTACCTCTCACATTGTATCCGCGGCAATAGGCGATGTCAATCGCAGAAGCACGGGCGCATCGATATGGCCAATACGCTGGTTGCGAACAACAAAACGGGCGTCTGGTTTCCGGCGGTCAACAGGAGGCTTTCATCCCGATATATCTGTGGTACACGGCCGCATCCGGAGCGGAAAACAGAACAAAGGAGACGGCTTTGATTTCGTTGTGGGCGCGCAGAAAATCCACGGTGGCGTCCACGGCAACGGGGCAGGCCGCCTCCATGGGGTATCCGTAAACCCCGCAGCTGATGGCCGGAAAAGCCACTGTCGCGGCCCGGTGGACCGCCGCAAGGGCGAGGCTGTTGGTATAGCAGGCGGAAAGCAGTTGTTTGTCTTCGGGGCGAGCACGATACACCGGTCCAACGGTGTGAATCACCCAGCGGGCCGGCAGGTGGAAGCCTTCTGTGATGCGGGCTTCTCCGGTAGGGCAGCCGCCGATGCGGCGGCATGCCGCCAGAAGTTGGGGGCCTGCGGCGCGGTGAATGGCACCGTCGACACCGCCGCCGCCGCGCAGGGAACTGTTGGCGGCGTTAACGATGGCATCCACGGTAAGAACCGTAATATCCCCGGTAACAACGTGCAAACGGTCAAAAGGGTTGTCCGTCATTGTTTTCTCCCACGGTGTCTTTATCGTTGAAGTGGAAACCGGACGCCAAGAAGGGGCCTGATGCTTTATTAACTGAATCATATTTTTTTGTTGCAAATAGGTCAACAAGCTGGCACTAGAAAATTTTTTCAGGCGGCGGAGCAGAAAAGTAGTCAGACGCACAAGGTCGAGTGGAATGATTCTAGTGTTGGGGGATCTCAACGGCGCCTTCGCGTTGGTCAATGACAGCATTGAACATGCAGAGGCTGTTTCCGGCAAGGTGGTTTCGGCGGTATTGCAGCTCGGGGACTTCGGCCTCAGCCGCGGTCCACTTCGGCAATTCTTTGGTGTCCCTCCGAAAAAGCGGTTTCATCGGCCCGTCTATTTCATGGACGGCAATCACGAGGATTTCATTTTCTTTGACAGGCTTGCGGCCGCCCATGCGCATTGTTTCACCTATTTGCCCCGGGGGATGTCTAAGGCCCTGGGGGGGATGACTTTTTTATGCCTGGGAGGGGCCGCCTATATGGACCCGGTCAATACCCCGGCCGGTGCGGTGATAAGGGGGCGGGATATCGACCGATGCCTCGCGCACGGACCTTCCACGGTGGACGTGATTGTCAGTCACGATTGCCCCAGGGGTATCGGGGTGCCCGGGACGCCTGGCTTCGAATACTGCGGTCCCACAGGATTCGCCCGAAGCGCAGAGTTGCGGGCGCGATTCACAGGGAAGCCATGGTTGTTTGCACATCATCACCGTTGGTTTGAGCTGCACGGAGAAGACGGGAACTATTACGGTTTGCCCGAGGCAATCCGGGGCTACGCTCTTATCGACCATCAGCGCCGGATCCGGTTGGTGCGGCGTTGATTTTGCGGGCGGCCTTGCCCATTGGGATGGCCCCGGGGTTTTCTTTTATTTCGTGGAAGATGGACAAGACGGTTTTTCGTTAACAAGAGCAACATCGAAAAGGGAACAGGAGGAGGCATTGTGGAGAAGCGTCGGTACGATTTTAATTTTTTCAAGCCCACGTCGGCTTTTGCACGGGACAATACCCGGGTCATTACCGCGATCATTCTGGTCTGGGCGGTGGCCGTGTTCGGGTTTCATGTCCTGATGCGGGTAGTGGAAAAACCGGTTCCGGAAGCGCATTACGTCACATTCGAGGAAATCTGGCCCCGGATCCAGGACGGTACGGCCGGTGTGTCCGATCACCAGGCAATGGCCCGGATTTACCTGAATCTCATGGGCCGGTTCATCACCCTCAGAAATGATGACGCTCTTCGGCTGGTGTTTACCGCCACGGTCCATGACCTGTTGCCCGCCGATGCACGGGAAGCCTTCCTGTCGGCGGTCGCGTCCGGCCCGGCGGCTGCCGCCTCCGCCCTGGCCCCGGCCTATGCGGCCATCGGGGTGACGCCGGCAGATTTATTGGGTCAGGTGGTTCCCTACGCGGTGACCGCATATGACGGCAAGCCCCTTTCAGCGTCCGCATTGGAAACAATCCCGGGGATCATGGAAAAACACCTGATCCATTTCCGCTCCGCGATCACAGATGCCCGCGTATTGGGATTTCCGCTGCCGTATTTTTACACCGCGGTGTTCCTTCTGGTGCTGTTTGTGGTGCTGTGCATCATTTACTGCAAGATCATCGACCAGGTGGCCAAACGGCACGGTATTGAAGCGGATGAGGTGAAATAAGGATGATGGAAAGGATCACTATGAAAACGTTCAAGATATTGTTGTTGACCATATTAATTCAAACGGCGTCGGCGGCCGTTCTCTTTGCCGCCAGTGACGCGGTTCGGCTGCAGGAGGGGTTCAAGCTTGGCCCGGCCATTATCATGATCACCATTATCGTGGTGTTCATCGGCATCGGGCTGGCGAACCAGGCAAAAGACACCGGTGATTACTGGGCCGCCGGACGCTCCATTTCCCGGGTGGGCTCTGGCATGGCCATCGCTTCCAATTGGATGAGCGCGGCATCCTTTCTGGGCATGGCGGCCATCATGTACGGTTCGGGATACCACGGACTCTCCTATGTGGTGGGATGGACCGGCGGTTACGTCCTGCTGCTGGTGTTGATGGCATCCCAAATCCGGCGGTTCGGTAAATACACGGCACCGGATTTTATCGGGGACCGCTACTATTCCATGGGCTTGCGGGCGAGTACCGCCGTGATCGGCATCCTGATCTCCTTCAGCTATTGCGTGGGCCAGTTCGGAGGCATCGGGCTCATGTTTCAATGGATCCTGGGCGTTCCCTATATCTGGGCGGTGATTATCGGCTCGTCGGTGGTCTTGCTCTATACCCTGATTTCGGGAATGCTGGGCGTCACCAAGAACCAGCAGGTTCAGTATGTGATCATCATCATTTCGTTTTTGATCCCGGCTTTTATTCTCACTTTCAAATTTGACTATTTCTGGCTGCTGCCGCCCATTGGATACGGGCAGGTCGTCTCCGATATCGTAACGGGCATCGGTCCGGGCCAGGTGGCCAACACCCTCGAAAATGGCTACGCGATCCTGGCCAGCCCGGAATTCGCCATGCCTTGGGACCCTTCCACCGGTAAAGACTTCTTTCAGTGGATGGCCATCTGTTTTGCGCTGATGGTGGGAACCGCCGGTCTTCCCCACGTCATTCAGAAATTCTACGTGGTCCCGAAGACCAGCGACGCACGTTGGTCCGTGGTCTGGGGCTTGTTTTTCATCTGTATTCTTTACTGGACAGCGCCCCTCTACTCCGCCTTCGGAAAGGTTCTTTCTTCGCATCCTTCGGTGGGGGCTCTCAGCAAGGACGCCATCGTGGTGTACACGGCCCAGTTGGGACAGGTGCATCCCCTCATTGTCGGGTTCCTGGCGGCCGGCGCGGTTTCCGCCGCCTTCTCAACGGTGTCCGGGCTCCTGGTGGCGGGGGCTTCCGGTTTTTCCCACGACCTGTATTACAAGGTGCTCAATCCCAATGCCTCCAATGAAACACAGATGCGCATGGCCCGACTGGCCACCATCGTGATGGCCGTAGCGGTGGCCATCGTGTCGGCCTTCAAGCTGGCGCTGATCGCCCAGCTCGTGGCCGTGGCCTTTTCCCTGGCCGGTTGCACCTTGTTTCCATTGTTTCTGCTGGGCATATGGTGGAGCGGGTCCAACAAACAGGGCGCCATTGCCGGGCTCACGGCGGGCTGTCTGGTGTCTCTGGTGGCCATTGCCTATTTCATCGCCGGCAAGTTCGGTGTGCAGCTTCCCTGGCATGATTTCGTCGGATACTATATCAACCCCTGGTATTATGCATGGTTCGGCGCTCCCCTGGCCATTGCCGTTAATATCGTCGTTTCCCTGATGACCAGCGAGACGCCTGCGGATGTCAAAAAGTTTTTGGCGGAGCAGGTCCACGGCGCATGAGCCGCTGCTGACATGGGCGCAATGAACAGTGGCACGGGTGCGGAAAAATCCGCCGCACCCGTGTCGTCTGCCGGCACGTCTGCGACCTCGCATGCGTGCCACCCAAGGAGTTGAGCCATATGAGCAGGAGGCCGAGCAGGGCGCCCGGTATCCGGTGCCTGGTCGTGGTGGTGGGGCTTGTGGCCTTGGGGATCGTTTTGTTCGGAAAGTTTTATTACGATCGCATCAACCGGTCGGAAGATCCCCGGACCATTTTCGCCCGACAGGGCTTTCTCCGCTTCGAGCGGGCGCTTGCCGACAAAAAGTACGCCGATGCCTTGGCGGTTTTGAGCCGGATATCCGCCGTATATGCCGCCGTGCCGGGCTATAAGGACTCCTATGAGCGGGGTGTCGTCCATAACAATCGGGGGACCGTGTTTTTGCTGCAAGCCGAGGAAACCATCGTGGAAACGGGTGAACCCCGTCACCAATTTGTGGTCCCGCTCTTAAAGACGGCGCAAGAAGACCTCCAAGCAGCGGTGGCCTGCTACGAGAGGTGGATGGAAGACTGGGGCCGTTTGGACCGGCCCGCTGTCCGGCTCCGGCTCCGGGCCTTTTTTGCCGAAGGGGATCCGGCGTTCGGGCCAATTTCGCCAAGGCGGATTCTGGCAAAGCGCGTTTCGGATGTGTTGGCGGCCCAGGTGGAAACCCCCCGGCGCCTGTCGGTCAGCCTGACCAACCTGGGCATCGTTTACCGCTACCTCGGTGATCCCGACAAGGCCCGGGCCTACTACGAGAAGGCATTGGCCCTTTGGCCGAAGAACCCCGCCGCAAGGGAAAACCTCAACGTTCTGTTGGGACGGCCTGTGCCGGAGCGCTCGGTGTTGCGCAGAATTTTTCCCGAAAAGAGAGTGCCGTAAGGACCAACGGCATCCGCATGCAACAGACCAACCTATTCATGAAACGGCCCGGATGATCCTGGGCGTTTGCCCCTGTGCGCGTGCCGCCGCGTGCCTGCCTCACGCAGGAACTGCGCGGGGATCAAGCGGCCCTGCGCAGTCGGGCAACGACATGGCATGCGCGGTTGTCCGCACAGGCAGCAATTGTCCTACAACGTCTCGGAAAAATATGATATGTTGGATGCCTGCGTGAAGGGTCGCTAATGGCTGCGCTGCATAGGACCGGAGGTGGCTGTGATGAACATGAAGCTCTTTTCCCAAACCCGCAAAAACATTCTCCTTAAAATTGCGCTGCCCGCGCTTCTCTCCTTCTTGTTGTTTATCGCCTCCATATTCTGGATTCTCTTGCCGACAGTGGAAAAAAACCTCCTTGCGGCCAAACGTGAGCAACTGCGGGAATTGACCCGCACCGCCATCAGTTTTTGCGCCACCCTCCAGCGGCAGGTCGAGCGGGGGGCGCTCAGCCCTGAAAAGGCCAGATCCAGGGCGGCAGGGTATCTGCGTGATTTTCGTTACGGGGAAGACAACAAGGATTATTTCTGGGTGACCGACATGCGTCCCGTCATGTTGGTGCACCCTTACCGTCCGGACCTGGAAGGCAGGGATCTTTCCGATTACCAGGATCGCGGCGATGTGCCGGTGTTCGTGTTGTTCGCCGACATGGTCCGGCAGCGGGGGCAGGGGTATCTGCACTATTCCTGGCAATGGAAGGATGCGCCGGGGAAGGAAGCCCCCAAGCTCTCCTATGTGCAGGGCTTTGAACCATGGGGGTGGATCGTCGGCACCGGGGTCTATATCGAGGACGTGCGGGAAAAAATCGCCCACATCCGCCACCGCATTCTCGAAATATCCCTGGCAATCGCCCTGATGGTCGGATTGCTGCTGTTCTTTATCACCCGGGAGAGCCTGAAACTTGAAATCGGGCGTCAGGCATACGAAAAGGAATTGAACAGGGCACGGGAGCGCTACCGCGCCCTGGTGGAAGCCTCCACCGAGGGGGTCATGCTGGTGGTGGAAGGAGAGGATGTTTTTCTGAACAAGCGGTTCCAGGAGATAACCGGCCACACGGCGGAAGATCTTAAAACCATGAACATGGCGGATCTTTTTGCCCAGCCCCTCCAGGGCGGCGCACAAGACGCTCGGGGTGCCCACGCATTTTTCGAGGGTATCGCCCAGGGACGCGCGCTTCCCTGCCAGATGGACGTTGTCCTACAGACCAAGGACGGGCGTCAGATGGATGCTGTGCTTGGGATTTCCCGGATTCATCTTGAACAGCGGGAGGGACTCATCGTGGGGGTGAAGAGCCTCGGCGGCAGCCGGGCGCTTTCCGATGAGAAGCGTTCCCGCATTGCCATGGAGCGCCTGTTGATGGAATTGCAGACGGCGCTGCTGTTTCTCAACCAGCCGGTTCGGTTGTCCGCAGAACAGATATTCGCCTACGACGATACCCTCACCGCCGTTGCTGCGGCGCGGCTCATGTCCAAGCACAGCCGCTCGGCCCTGCTCATCCACGATGCCGCGGGCGCATACGTGGGAATTCTAACGGACAGCGATATCCGGCGTCGTCTCGTGGCCGAAGAACGTTCCCCGGACATCCCGGTTTCCGATGTGATGTCCTCGCCGCTTATCACCATCGGTGAGGATGCCATGGTCTACGAGGCCATCGTCAAGATGAAGGAGAGCAACATCAAGCATTTGCTGTTGAAGGGACGGGACGGGCGGATTTCGCATTTTGTCAGTGATCGGGATCTGATGCGCACGCATCAGTATTCGCTTTCCTTCCTGTCACTGGAGATCAACCGGGCCGCTTCGGTCCAGGAATTGCTGGATCTGCGGGAGCGGGTGCCGGACCTGATCGTCACCCTGGTGCAGTGCGGCGCATTGCCTGAAAACATCACCCGTATCACCGGGGGCATCGCCGATGCGATTCTTGTCAAACTCCTTGAATTCGCCATCCGTGATCTGGGAACGCCGCCGGCGCCGTTTTCCTTTCTGGTTCTGGGCAGCGTGGGGCGGCGGGAGCAAACCCTGAAAACGGACCAGGACAACGCCATCGTGTTCGAAGACGTACCGGAGGCCCTGATGCCGGTGGCGTCCGCTTATTTTCTGAAACTGGGGCAACGGGTTTGTCGCTGGCTGGACGCCATGGGCTATTCCCTTTGCCAGGGGGAGGTTATGGCCATGAACCCCCGGTGGTGCGTACCGCTGTCGACCTGGAAAGACTATTTTTCAGGATGGGTTACCGAGGCGGGACCAGAGGAACTGCTGGACATGAAAATTTTCTTCGATTTCAGGGGGGCATATGGCAGTGAGGACCTCGTGCGGCGGCTCCGGGCGCACCTGGACGCACTCATGGACGGCCGGGCCTCCTTCATGCGGCACCTGGTGAAAAACTGTTTGCTGTTCAAGCCGCCCATCGGCATGTTCAAGAAAATCGTGGTGGAGCCGGTGGGTGCACATAGGGAAGAATTCAGCCTGAAAAAGGCGATGACCCCCATTGTGGATCTGGCGCGGATTTACGCGTTGAAATACAAAATACCGGCGCAAAACACCTTGACCCGTCTGGAGGGGCTATACGCGGCAGGGGTGTTCAACAAAGAGGATTATCATGCCGTTTCAGGGGCATACGGGCATTTGATGCGCCAGCGCTTTTTGCACCAGGCCGCGGCCATCCGCAAAAACAGTCCGCCGGACAATTATGTGAATCCAAAGACGCTTTCGTCCACAGATCGGTTGGTGATCCGTGAAACCCTTGCCCAGGTCGCCGGCTTTCAGGCGAAATTGTCGGGAGATTTTCACGCGGAAGGATAACGGCACAGACGTCATTGTTGTTACAGGTCGTAGAGGCGGTCGTCTTTGGCGGGGGCGGCCCGGCGGTCGAACCGTACGTTCCCTTTTTGGGGTTGGAGAAACGGCTCTTCCGCTTCCAGCCGATCGCCCATTTCCGCCTCGATCCGATCCGGGTCTTCTCCGTTTCCCATCCGTTCGAGTGCTTCGCTCATTCCGGGGCCCAGCCGCATGCCGGTCATGTCCGAAAGCCTGCGCATCAGATCCGCCGCCTGGCGGGGGTTGTCCGCCTCGATCCGGGCGGCTTCTTTTTCAAGCCGGGCCATCGCCTGCGCCATCTTGCCTTCGTCAAAAGGCATGTCCGGTGCGGCTTCTTTTTTCGTTGCGTTGCCGGCGATGGCAAAAAGAGACACCTGGCGGGTCAGGGCAATAGCGCCCGGGCAGATGGGGCATAAGGGGATTTTTCCGGTGTTGACGGTCTTGGAGTAGAAGCTGTAAATACAGTGGCATTCCTTGCAATAAAATTCATATATCGGCATGGCGAAAGCCTTTCATCATCCCTCTTGCATCTGTCACCGCAGATGCAATAAGACGAGCGGCATTTCGATGTCAACCTGTTTCTGGCGTTGTGGCGAAGAAGTCCGTTCCAGGCGGAGGCACCTTCCGATGCCGGCGTGTTCGCTGATTGACTCATTGTGGGGCTTCTGTTAAAGGGCGGGGGTCAACCGGCGTGCGGCCGATGTTGATGCCTTACAAAACAACCTGTTTGCCAAGGAAAGGAATGGATCAGATGACGCGGACACTCTCCATCATCAAACCCGACGGGGTCTCCCGGGGGCTGATCGGAAAGGTAATCGAAAGGTTCGAATCCAACGGCATTCGCATTGCCGCCATGAAACTGATGTACATGACAAAGGCCCAGGCGCAGGGGTTTTACGCCGTGCATAAAGAGAGGCCTTTTTTCGACAGTCTCACCGACTTCATGTCTTCGGGACCGGTGGTGGTGATGGTGCTGGAAGGAGAAGACGTCATTGCCAGGAACCGGGAGCTGATGGGGGCCACCAATTACAAGGAGGCCGCCGAGGGTACTATTCGGCGCGATTTCGCAACGGATATCGAAAAAAACGTGGTGCACGGATCCGATAGTCCCGAAAGCGCCTGCTTCGAGATCGGTTATTTCTTCAACCAGTTCGAAATTGTCGGGGAATGACCGGGGATTGCGCCAGGCGCAATATCGCCATCGTTCTGCACCGGCCAAGGGTGCCTGAAAATATCGGCGCCGCCGCCCGGGCTGCTCGAAACATGGGGATAGGGCGTTTGGTGGTGGCCGCCCCCCGCGATCTCGACCGGGAGCGGGTGGCGAAAATGGCCACCCACGCCGCTATGGACATGGTCGAGGCGATGACCGTGACCGACACCTTGAAAGAGGCCCTTGCCGACTTTAGCTGGGTGGTGGGAACGACGGCCCGGACCGGGGGCGAGCGGCGGGTGATTTCTTCACCGGCTCTGCTGGCGCCCAAGATTCGTTCCCTGGCGGTGAAAAACAAGGTGGCTTTGGTGTTCGGCCCCGAAGACCGGGGGTTGACCAATGAGGATCTGCGGCTGTGCCACGAGGTGGTGACCATTCCCACGGCTGATTTTTCCTCCCTTAATCTTGCCCAGGCCGTCATGGTATTTTGCTACGAGCTGTCCAGGTCATCCCATGCCGCAGACGGACGGCCTCGGCTGGCCACTCGTTACGAGCTGGATGGCATGTACGACCAGGTACGGGACATGTTGGTGAAAATCAACTACATCAATCAGGAAAACCCCGACTATTGGCTGGGCAAGGTCCGACAATTCTTTACCCGGCTCGAGTTGCGGGCCCGGGAGGTGAGCATCGTTCGGGGGATCTGCCGCCAGATGAACTGGTATGGCGAAAAACGCTACCAGGACGGTCGCGCTGCGGCGGCCGGCGCGGCACTGCCGCTGTCTGCACCCCGGGAGGCGGATTGATCCATGGATCTGCTTTCCATCGCCGACCAATTGAGTCGGGACGTGGGGCGCCTTTGTTTCGCGTCTCCGGTCACCCATGTGTACAACCCCCTGTCCTATGCCCGGGCCCCCTATGGAATGTATGTGCGCCGTTACGGCCAGAAACCAAAGCCGATTTTTCTGTTGGGAATGAACCCAGGGCCTTGGGGCATGGCTCAGACAGGCGTCCCCTTCGGAGAGGTGGCTATGGTTTCCGATTGGCTGGGTATTCACGGTGCCGTGGAAACGCCGCCTGACGAGCATCCCAAGCGCTCCGTGGACGGTTTTGCATGCACCAGGAGCGAGGTCAGCGGGCGCCGGCTATGGGGGTGGGCCCGGTCACGGTTCGGCAGTCCGGAAAGATTTTTTTCCCGGTTTTTCGTTGGGAACTACTGTCCGTTGGTTTTCATGGAAGCCGGCGGCCGTAACATTACCCCCAACACCCTTCCCGCCGCCCAGCGAAAACCCCTGGAAAAGGCCTGTGACCAGGCGCTTCGGCAAACCGTTGCATACCTTTCTCCGCAATGGGTTATCGGGATCGGTAATTTTGCCCGGGACCGAGCGGCGGCGGCCCTGGCCGGATTGCCGGTGAACGTGGGGAAGCTGACCCACCCCAGTCCGGCGAACCCCAAAGCAAACCGGGGGTGGGCGGCGGTGATTGAAGCGGAGTTCCGCATGATGGGAATCGATCCGGACCTGTGACCCGGGCAGGAAAAAAGACGAAGCGTGAAAGGCCCGAACATCGAGACGGCGGACAAGGGAGCCTTCGGAGCGAACCGAAAAATCAGGGTACGGGGCGTCGGGGCGGAATGAGGGTTTGCGCCATGGCCAGGGCATCATGGCGGGTGTTAAGATCGCCGTTTCGCCTTGCGGTTTCAACGGCGGTCAGGATTTTTCCGGTCAGGGGGCAGGGGGGAAGATGAAACAACGCAGCCAGGTCGTGACCGGTTAGCAGGGGCGGTTGTGTCGCCCTGGGCAGGTACTGGTTGTGGTACTGGTCGCGCACTTGCCCGACGAAGGCCAGGAAGCGAACGGAGGCCCCTTCATCATCAGGGGCGCCGTGGGCCACTGCAAGATCAAGCAACGCCGGCGTCAGCTCTCCGGTCTTCATGAAAAAAACGGTTCTGCGATGACGGTCCCCAGGCGCCTCGTTTTCCGGCGGGTACAAGCCCAAAAGACGGGAAAGCCCCACCACCAGCTGTTGGATGATGCGGTGTTCGGTCGCGGACAGGCGCAGGCGGCGGCAGGCACGGGCGATGTGTTCCGGACGGTCTGCGTGGTGCAGGAGCGCCGCATATTTAAGTGCTACCGCCGCAGGCGGAGCCGTTTTCGTCCGGCGGCTTGTGCTGGTTGCCATTGGGACCGTCATGCGTGGGGGAAAGGCATGCCCCGCTTCCAGGTGCGCGATGAACGAAAAGTTGTGGGCGTTTGCGGTCCAATGCGGGAGCATGGTGGAAAGGAGGCCGCAGGCGGACATGACAGGCAGCCAGACGGCCGCGCGGGCAGTGGCCAACAGAGCGTTGAACTCCGCGCGCATGCGTTCTCCGGCTGCGCTGCCAAGCATCGGCGCATACCGTTCGACGGCGGTCAGGGTGTCCGGGTGGACCTGGAAGTCAAGGGCCGCGGCGAAACGAAAGATCCTGAGCAGACGCACCGGATCCGTTGCCAAGGCTTCCTTGGAAACCATACGGATGGTTTTCTGCCGGAGGTCCGCGCGACCGCCTAAACGATCCACCACCGCTCCCGAAGCAAGGTCAACGGCCATGGCGTTGATGGTGAGATCCCGCAGGCATAGGTCGTTGTGGATGCGGCCGTCCGCCAGGCCCGTGATGTCGATGGGGACGGTGCCGCCTGCTACCCGGTAAGTGCAGCGCCCGGGCGTGCCAAGCACCACCATGCGGCCGCCGTTGCGACGGGCGACGGCGGCCGCAAATTGTCGCGGATCTCCGGGAACGGCAATATCATAATCCGTGGGGACATTCCCCAAAAGAAGGTCACGGACCGTTCCGCCCACGAGGTAACACCCGGTGCGCCGGGGCAGTACCGCCAATGCGTCCGGGATGCGGATGTGTGTTTTGTCCTGCATGGGATCTCCTTTTCCGGCAGAGGGGAAATGCCCATCGCACCGCCTGCTTGTTGCATGTATAGTACAGGTGTGGAAACAGTGTAAACAGGGGAAGGGGCCAGGTCGGTCCGAAGAGGAAAAGTCGGATGCAACCAAACCGAAAGGATATGACCAAGGCGTGCCCGCCGGCGATAGCCGTGACCGGTGGCGCGGGCTCCGGCAAATCCATCGTGTGCCGACGGCTTGCGGAACTGGGGGGGTGTTTGATCGATCTCGACCAGGTGGCCCGGGAGGTGGTGCGGCCCGGTTCGCCTGGATTGGAAAAGGTCATCGGCCGTTTCGGCCCCTCTGTGGCGGCCCCTGACGGCGGTCTCGACCGGGCCGTTTTGCGGCGACGAATACTGCATGACAACGGTGCCAGAAAAGAACTGGAGGCGATTCTTCATCCGGAAATCGATGCCGTGATGCGGGCGCGCATGCGGCAGGCCCGTCGGGATGGGCGGGCTGCGGTGGTGGAAGTGCCCCTGCTGTTTGAAGCCGGCATGGCCGATCGATTTGACAAGGTGGTGCTCGTCCGGGCGGATGCCGACACGCGGATTCAACGCCTTGTCCAAAGGGACAACGTTCCGGTCAATGAAGCCGCGGCCTTGCTCAAGATTCAGATGACGGATGATGAGAAGTCAAAACATTCTGATTACATTATAGAAAACAATGGTAGTCGCGAAGATCTGCTGAAAACGGTTGACCGGTTGGCAAAGGTGATTTATTCTGAAACATCGGTGGAAGGTGAAATCGCTTGACAGAATTGCCCACATGGGCTAAAGCCTTTCGCAAACTTGGGCACCCGCCTGTTGGAGAGAATACCCTTATTCTTCTTTCAGCAACCACTGAGCACATTAAATCTCCAGTATCATCCATGTAGATAGAAGGGCCCATTCTGCGCTCGTCTTGTTTGAAAAATCCAGTGACAATCGGCGATGCACGGAACAAAGGCAAAGCAGGATATGCGTCAACGCCGTGGGGGCGGTGACGGGAGGGCGGCGGGACGATGACCACCAGGTGAAGGCGTGAGGAGACGCCTGGCGGTTCCTATTGGGGGCGCGTCGGTCCATCCATCGTGGTGTTGAACGGCCGAAGCATGTATCAATCACACAGCAACGGGGTATGCGAAGAATGAACATCGTCGAATTGAAGGGCAAAAAGATCAGTGAACTGAACCAGATGGCAAAAAAGTTTAACATCGAAGGGGCCGCCGGACTGAGAAAGCAGGAGCTTATTTTCGCACTGCTTCAGGCACAGATCGAAAAAAACGGCATGATCTACGGTCAGGGAACCCTGGAGATCTTGCCGGACGGGTTCGGATTCCTCCGGGCGCCGGATTATAATTACCTTCCCGGTCCCGATGACATTTACGTATCCCCCTCCCAGATTCGACGTTTCAATCTCAGAACCGGTGACACCGTGTCCGGGCAGATCCGGCAGCCCAAGGAGTCGGAGCGCTATTTCGCATTGCTGAAGGTTGAGGCGGTCAATTATGAGGATCCCGAGGTGGCCCGGGACAAGATCCTGTTCGACAACCTTACGCCCCTGTATCCGGAAAAGAAGATCACTCTTGAAACCACTTCGGACAACTATTCCGGCCGCATCATGGACCTGATCACCCCGGTGGGCTTCGGTCAGCGCGGTCTCATTGTGTCACCGCCCCGGACCGGTAAAACCATGCTGCTGCAAAACATCGCCAACAGCATTACCGCAAATCACAAGGATATCATGCTCTTTGTGCTGCTCATCGATGAGCGGCCTGAGGAGGTGACCGATATGGAACGGTCCGTTCGCGGGGAGGTGGTCAGTTCCACCTTTGACGAGCCTGCCGAGCGTCATGTGCAAGTGGCTGAAATGGTCATTGAAAAAGCCAAGCGTTTGGTGGAACACAAGAAAAACGTGGTCATCCTGCTCGACAGCATTACCCGCCTTGCCCGGGCGTACAACTCGGTGATGCCACCCAGCGGCAAGATCCTTTCCGGTGGTGTCGACTCCAACGCCCTGCAGCGGCCCAAACGGTTTTTCGGCGCAGCGCGAAACATCGAGGACGGCGGCAGTCTTACCATCATCGCCACCGCCCTGATCGACACCGGAAGCCGAATGGACGAGGTTATTTTCGAGGAATTCAAAGGAACGGGCAATATGGAAATCGCCCTGGACCGGCGCCTTTCCGACAAGCGGATCTTCCCCGCAATGGACATCAAGAAATCCGGTACCCGCAAGGAGGAGCTGTTGCTCGATCCCGAAACCCTCAATCGGATCTGGATCCTCCGGAAACTCTTGTCATCCCTCAACCCCATCGATAGCCTCGAATTTTTACTTGAAAAAATGGAAGGAACAAGAGATAATAAACATTTTCTGGATTCCATGAATGCATGACCGTGCGTTTGACGGTGCCGAAACAGGGCCCGGCATCGCGGAACGGTCGGTTGGGATTCGGTCGCGATCCGGATGAGGGCTTGCCGGGGCGCCACCATATAATACAACTGAGGGGGATTCATTTATCATGAAAAACGCTATCCATCCGGAATTTGCGAAAACCACCATTACCTGTGCCTGTGGAAATGTCATCGAGGCCGGATCCACGAAATCCGACATCCACGTGGAAATTTGTTCGGCCTGCCACCCGTTCTACACCGGCAAGCAGAAACTGGTCGACACGGCCGGCCGCATCGAGCGGTTCAGAAAGAAATACGCCAAGTTTCAGGACAACAACCAAAAGCAGTAGCGACCGTTTTCGGTTTTTCTGAGAGGGTAAAGGCGGGCCTGTTGGTCGCTTTTACCCTTTTATTGTGTGTCGGCGTGCAGGCGGGCATTCGATTTAATAAAACCGGCAGCGGCCGCTCCTCTGCGGCGTGGATGGTATAACCATGTTTGACAAACTTGCGGGTGTTGAAAACCGTTTTTCCGAGCTCGAGCAAATGCTTGGCGCGCCTGACATCGTCAAGGATCGTGCCAGGTACCAGAAGCTGACCAGGGAACACGCCGAACTGTCCAAGGTGGTGGCCGCCTATCAGGAATACAAGCAGGTCAGCGAAGACTTGGAAGGAAGCCGGGAGTTGCTTCGCGAGGGGGACATCGAACTGCGCGCCATGGCACAGGAGGAGGTCGAACGGCTGGAACACGAAAAAGAGATTCTGGTCCGCGCCCTAAAATTGCTGTTGGTTCCCAAAGATCCCCTGGATGACAAGAATGTGCTGCTGGAAATCCGCGCCGGTACCGGTGGGGAGGAAGCGGGGCTGTTCGCCGGAAACCTCTATAATATGTATTGCCGGTTTGCCGAACGCCATGGATGGAAGGTGGAATCCATGACCCAGAGCGTTTCCGCGGTAGGGGGCGTCAAGGAAGTGGTGGCAATGGTGCAGGGGCAGGGGGCCTACAGTCGTTTCAAGTATGAGAGCGGCACCCACCGGGTGCAGCGGGTGCCCGCCACCGAAACCCAGGGGCGGATCCACACGTCGGCTGTCACGGTGGCGGTGCTGCCCGAGGCCGAGGATGTCGATGTTCACATTGAACCCGGTGATATCAAGGTGGATGTTTTCAGAAGCTCCGGACCTGGCGGGCAATCGGTCAACACTACGGATTCCGCGGTGCGCCTGACCCATCTTCCCACCGGGCTGGTGGTGACCTGCCAGGACGAGAAATCCCAGCATAAAAACAAGGCCAAGGCGATGAAGGTGTTGCGTGCCCGGCTGCTGGACCAAAAAGTCACAGAACAGAACGCACAGCGTTCCGAGGCCCGCAAAACCCAGGTGGGCAGCGGTGACCGCAGCGAGCGTATCCGCACCTACAATTTCCCCCAGGGCCGGGTGACGGACCATCGCATCGGACTGACCCTGTACAAGCTCGACGCTATTTTGCAGGGGGAAATCGATGACATCGTGGACGCCCTCATCACCCATCACCAAACCCAGGCGCTTCAGAATGACCCGGCCGAAACAGACCGACCCTCCGGCCGATAAGCGGTCCTGGACCATCCTCGACCTTCTTACACGGACCAGCGATTATCTGACGTCCCGGAACATTCCCCAGGCAAGGAGTGACGCCGAGATTCTGCTGGCCCATGCCCTGGGTATGCGGCGTATCGACCTGTATGTTCAGTATGACAAGCCCTTGCGCGCCGACGAACTGGGCCGATACCGGGAGGCGGTTCGTCGGCGCGCAAGGCGCGAGCCGGTGGCCTACATCACCGGGGAAAAAGAGTTCTGGAGCCTGCCCCTGCACGTTACGACGTCGGTGCTGATTCCCAGACCGGATACCGAATGTTTGGTGGAGACCGCGTTGGCGGCGCTGGCCGCCCTGCCGCCCGACCGGCCGCACGATGTCTTGGACATGGGCACCGGATCGGGGGCCGTCGTGCTGGCCCTGGCCTCGGAACGGCCCACCGATCGGTTTCTGGCAACCGATCGCTCCTGGCAAGCCCTGGGGGTGGCGCGAGGCAACGCCGTACGGCACGGTCTTGATCATCGCATCCGGTTCGTGTGCGGCAGTTGGTGTGCGATGCTGAAACCCGACCGGGCAAGGTTTGATCTGATCGTGTCCAATCCGCCCTATATCCCGGCGGGTGAAATACCGGCCCTTGCTCCCGAGATTCGGGGGTACGAGCCGGTGGGGGCCTTGGACGGTGGTATCGACGGTACGGAAAGCCTTTGGGACATTGTCGCATCGGCCGCAAATTTCCTGCGGCCCGGCGGGGGGCTTTTGCTCGAAATGGGCCACGACCAGCGCGCTCTGGTGGAAGAGATGGTGGCACGGTCCGGACAGTACACAGCCCTGTCCTTTGTCCGGGATTTCGCCGGCCATGAACGGGTGGCCCGAATGCGCAGGCGATGAGCCGTGGGGGCGAAAAAACGGCACAAAAAAGCATTGCTTATCATGCATTGGTTTGATACATTTCGATGATTTCAATTATCTCGCACGTTCCGGTGCTTGCCCCTTGGTGCTTTGAAAAAAGTTGGGGCGGCTGACAGCCGGTGCGGTGGAACAACCAGCAGAAAAAGGAGAATTTCAGATGGCGTACGTGACAATGAAGGAGTTGTTGGAGGCGGGGGTTCATTTCGGTCACCAGACAAAGCGGTGGAACCCCAAGATGAAGCCCTATATTTTCGGGGCGCGCAACGGCATTTACATCGTGGATCTGCAAAAAACGGTTCGGATGTTCAAAACCGCCTATGATTTCATTATCGACACCGTGGCCCGTGGCCAATCGGTGTTGTTCGTCGGCACCAAGAAGCAGGCCCGGGAATCGGTGTACGAGGAGGCGAACCGGTGCGAAATGTATTTTGTAAACAACCGGTGGCTCGGCGGCATGCTCACCAACTTCCAGACCATCAAGCAGAGCATTGAGCGGCTCAACCATCTCAACCAAATCGAAAATGACGGCTCCATCAACCTGTATACCAAGAAGGAGCGGTTGAAGCTGGGCAAGGAGCGTGAAAAGCTTGACGGTAACCTCGGCGGCATTCGTGCCATGGGGCGGCTGCCCGGCGCCATGTTCATCATCGATCCAAAGAATGAAGCCATCGCCGTGCGGGAAGCCAAACGTCTGGGGATTCCAGTGGTGGGTATCGTGGACACCAACTGTGATCCGGACGATGTCGATTACTTGATTCCCGGCAACGACGATGCCATCCGTTCCATTCGCCTTATCACGTCCCGCATTGCAGAGGCGTGCATTGAGGGGAAGAAAAAATTCGAAGAGAAACGCCAGGCGGAGGCTGACAAGACGGTGGAAGAAAAGACGGAAATCGAATCCGCCAGCGCCGATTTGAAGCCCGGTGAGCGCAAGGTGATTTCGAATGGAAGCGACGGGCCGGTGGTGGAAGTGATCAAACGCACCGCTTCTGGCCAGAGTGAAACTGCTGAAGACGCCGCAAAAGACGAAGAATAAAAAAAGACAGGAGAATCGTGATGTCAGGCATAAGCGCAGCAATGGTAAAGGAGCTTCGGGAAAAGACCGGAGCCGGGATGATGGATTGCAAGGAAGCACTGAAATCCTGCGAAGGTGATATCGACAAGGCCCTGGACTATCTGAGAAAGAAAGGGCTTGCCACGGCACAGAAGCGCGCCGGCCGTGCCATGAGTGAAGGCACCATCCAGTCTTACATTCACATGGGCGGTAAAATCGGTGTTATGGTCGAGGTCAACTGCGAGAGCGATTTCGTGGCGAAGAATGATGAGTTCCTGGAATTTGCCAGGAATATTGCCATGCATATCGCCGCCACAAATCCGGTGGCCGTCTCATCGGATGCCGTTCCGGAAGAAATCGTCGAGAAGGAAAAAGAGATCTACAGGGCTCAGGCGCTGGAACTTGGTAAGCCAGAGAACATGGTTGACAAAATCGCCGAGGGCAAGTTGCAAAAGTTCTTCAAGGAAAACTGTTTGCTGGACCAGGCCTATGTAAAAGATCCGAATATCACGATTTCGGACCTTCTCAATGAGCAAATCGCCAAGATCGGTGAGAACATGTCCATCAGGCGGTTCTGCAGATTCCAGATCGGAGAGTGATGAATTCCATGACGCTTCCCAGGTTCAAGCGGATTCTGATCAAGCTCAGCGGTGAAGCGCTGATGGGAAAACAGAATTTCGGTATCAGCCCCGATACGCTCAAATACGTGGCCGAAGAGGTAAAGGCGATCCACGACATGGGTGTGCAAGTGGCAATCGTTGTCGGTGGCGGTAATATTTTCAGGGGCGTTGCCGCTTCTTCCTTCGGTATGGATAGAAGTTCCGCGGACCACATGGGAATGCTGGCGACGGTCATCAACAGTCTGGCCCTCCAGGATGCCCTGGAGGCCGGCGGCATGCAAACCCGGGTTCAGACGGCCATCTCTATGCACGAGGTGGCCGAACCCTATATCCTGCGCCGGGCGATACGACACCTGGAAAAGAACCGGGTTGTGATTTTCGGGGCGGGCACCGGAAACCCATACTTTACGACGGACACTGCGGCGGTACTGCGGGCTATGGAAATACACGCAGAAATACTTCTCAAGGCAACCAAGGTGGATGGTATTTACGATTCCGATCCGGAGAAGAATAAGGATGCCAAACGCCTCGACAGCATTACCTACCGCGAAGCCCTTGAAAAGCAGCTGCGGGTGATGGATTTAACCGCCATATCCCTTGCAATGGACAACAAGCTGCCCCTTGCGGTGTTCAGCCTGAAGGGGCAGGGAAACATCAAATCGGTGGTGCTGGGAAAAGAGGTCGGAACCAGGATCAATCACTAGCGTTGAGGTGCCTATGATAGAAGAAACATATGAGGAAACGCGGGATCGAATGGGGAAGTCGATTGCGACGCTCAAGGCGGAGGTCAAGCGCATCCGAACCGGTCGGGCCTCGGCCTCCCTGCTGGAAGGCATTCGTGTCGATTATTACGGGACCTTGACCCCCTTGAACCAGATGGCCTCGGTATCCGTTCCAGAAAGCCGTTTGCTTGTCATTCAGCCTTGGGATGTGACCGGTATCAAGGAAATCGAAAAGGCCATCCTGAAATCCGATCTGGGGCTCACCCCTTCAAGCGACGGAAAGGTGATCCGCATTTCCGTTCCCCCGTTGTCGGAAGAGCGGCGAAAGCAGTTGGCAAAAGTGCTTCACAAAACCTGCGAAGAATATAAGGTGGCCATCCGCAACATCCGCCGTGATGCAAACGAGATGATCAAGGGCTTCAAGAAGGACGGGGACATCGCCGAAGACGATGCGTTCAAGGCCCAAGAAGAGGTGCAGAAAATCACGGACGATTTCATCAAAGAAGTCGATGCGGTGTACAAGGAGAAAGAAAAGGAAATCCTTGAATTCTAGCGCATCCACATCTCCCGCTGCCGGACCGGACATCAAGCGCTTGCCGGAGCATGTGGCCATTATCATGGACGGCAACGGCCGGTGGGCCAAAAAGCGGCTGTTAAACCGGATCAAGGGACATGAAAGGGGCGCCGACACGGTTCGCACGGTGGTCAGAACCAGTCGTGAGTTGGGGATCAAGGTGTTGACGTTGTACGCCTTTTCCACGGAGAACTGGCAGCGGCCAAAGGCCGAGGTGGCGGCCCTCATGGGCCTTCTCGAACGGTTTCTCCAGTCCGAAAAAGACGAAATGCTGGAACGCGGTATTCGGTTGAACGTCATCGGGCAGTTGCACCGGCTGCCGAACAAGACCCGGGACGCCCTGGAAAGCGTAATGGCGGCCACCCGCCGGAACCACGGCTTGTTGCTCAACTTGGCGCTCAGCTACGGTGCCCGTTCAGAGATCGTGGAAATGGTGCGGGCGCTGGCCACCAAGGCGGCCTGCGGCGCCCTGCACCCCGACGACATTGATACGGCCATGGTGGCCGAGCATTTGCAGACCCGCGGTATGCCTGATCCTGATGTGCTGATTCGCACCAGCGGGGAGATGCGCGTCAGCAATTTTCTGCTTTGGCAGATTGCCTACGCAGAGCTGTTTGTAACCGATACCCTGTGGCCCGATTTCACCCGGGAGGAATATCTCCGGATTCTTTCCGCCTACCAGGAGCGCAGCCGCAGGTTTGGAAACGTGACCTGACCTGATTCATGCATCTAAAACGATGGCTAACCAGTCTTGCGCTTCTTCCCCTTCTGATTCTCTTGATCTATAGAGGCGGTTCCCATCTGTTCGCCGCTTTTACGGTCGTCGTCTGTCTTTTCTCGTTGAAGGAATATTACCGGATTGTCTGGGGCCGGACCACAGGTTCGGTTGAGAAAATTCTAAGCCGTTGGGGGATGGCCGCCGGCGTCATGATCGTTCTATGCGCCCATCTGGGGGCGCCGCGACACCTGCTGCTGGTTTTCACCCTGGCGCTCTTGCTGCCCGGGCTTCACATCATGCGGCATTTCGATGCCGAAGCCGGCATTCCGACGCTGTTTTCATTTCACGCATTAGGTATGCTCTATATCCCCCTCGCGCTGGCCCAGATGGTGCTGGTACGGCACCTGCCTTTCGGTGTGCAATGGATCTTTGTGATCCTCGGCGTGATTTTTGCCGGAGATGTGGCCGCCTATTACGTGGGGCATGCGTTGGGGAAGCATAAGTTGTGCCCCGCCGTCAGTCCCGGAAAAACGGTGGAAGGCGCACTGGGCGGCCTTGGGGCAAACCTGGCAGTTGGGTTCGCCGCAGCCTATTTTCTACTGCCACCGCTGCCCGTGGCGGCCCTGGCGCTTTTCTTTGTCGCCATCGGTATTGCCGGGCAGGTGGGGGACCTTTTTGAGTCCATGTTGAAGCGCAGCGCCCATGTGAAGGATTCCGGCAATTTGCTGCCCGGACACGGCGGCCTTCTGGACCGGATCGATGCGCTTTTGTTCGCGCTTCCCCTGGCCGGAGGTCTGATGCACTTGTTTTTCGGTTGACGGGGAGGCCATGCGGAAAGATCTTTCCATACTCGGTTCCACCGGTTCCATTGGAAAAAATGCGGTCAGAATCGCCGCCATGTTTCCGGACAGGTTTCGGGTGCGGGCCCTGGCCGCAAAGGACAGCCTGGACATATTATCAGAACAGATCTCCGCGGTGCGTCCGGACGTCGCCGTGGTCATTGACCAAGACCATGCCCGTGCCCTTGAAAAGATGCTGCCGCCCGGTTGCGGCACCGATATCCTGTTCGGGGACGCTGGGTATGAGGCCGCCGCCACTGCCGCAAAGGTTCGGCAGGTGGTGATTGCCATGGTGGGCGCGGCCGGTCTGAAGCCGACCCTGGCGGCCATCGAAGCGGGTAAAGACGTGGCCCTGGCCAACAAGGAAACCCTGGTCATGGCCGGCGCGGTGGTGATGCAACGTGCAGCCGCCTGCGGCGTTGCGATTCTGCCCATCGACAGCGAGCATAGTGCCGTTTTCCAATGCTTGGCAGGTCACGGGCGCAAGTATCTGGACAGGGTGATTCTCACTGCCTCCGGTGGACCGTTTTTCACCCGCCCCAAAGAGCAATTCGCCACCGTTACCGTCCAGGACGCCCTGCGGCATCCAAACTGGTCCATGGGCCCCAAGATCACGATTGATTCCGCCACCTTGATGAACAAGGGGCTGGAAGTGATCGAAGCCAGATGGCTGTTCGATCTGGCCGCTGAACAGATTGAGGTCCTGGTGCATCCACAGAGCGTGGTGCATTCCATGGTATCTTTCCGGGATGGTGCGGTGCTGGCCCAACTCGGGATACCGGACATGACCGGGGCCATCGCATATGCCCTCAGCCACCCCGATCGGCTTGATCTGGCGCAACCGGCACCGGATTTCGCCGCCATCGGATCCTTGACATTTGAAGCCCCCGATCTCGAAAAATTCCCTTGCCTGGCCATGGCCTTCAATGCCGTCCACACCGGCGGTACCCTTCCGGCGGTTCTCAATGCTGCAAACGAGGTGGCCGTGGAGGCGTTCCTTGAAAACCGGTTGGCCTTTACGGACATTCCGGTGGTCATCGGCCGGGTGATGGCCAGTCATCAAACGTTGGACGCTCCCACCCTCGAAGACATTCTCCATGCCGACAGTTGGGCCCGGCAAACGGTCACGCGGGATATTCTCCAATCCGCTGACTGTCGTTAACCCTTTGTGATCTCACCGATGTTATGGTAAGAAACGAAACCTGAACATGAGACTTTCCACCATCGGCGACAAAGGCGACGTTGAGCGGCCGGGTATCGGAAAGCACTGGTCACCATTGACCCTTAACCTCTCCGGCACCGGGGCGTAGGATATACCAATGACAATCATGGGAACCAATATCATTGCATTCGTGGTCGTTTTGGGTGTGCTGATTTTTTTCCACGAATTGGGGCATTTTCTCATCGCACGGCTGTTCGGCGTTGGGGTAGAGAAGTTTTCCCTGGGATTCGGCCCCAAAATTTTCGGCAGAACCTTGGGGGAAACCGATTATCGCATTTCCGCCATTCCCCTGGGCGGTTATGTGAAAATGGTGGGGGAGGAGCCGGGTGCTGAAATCGATCCGTCGGATCTGTCCCGGTCTTTCACCCATAAGAAAATTTATCAGAAGATGCTGATCGTGGCCGCAGGGCCCTTGTTCAACCTTTTCCTGGCCTGCGTGATCTTTTTCCTGGTGGTGCTTTTTTCCGGTGTCTATGCGTATGAACCCACCATTGGTGAGGTGGGGGAAGCGTCCCCGGCCGCGCAGCAGGGAATTGAAAAGGGAGACCGGGTGCTTTCCATCAATGGCGCGCCCGTCGCCACCTGGGATGAAATGGCCGAATTGATTTCCGGTAGCGGCGGGCGCACGCTGGGCTTCCTGGTGGAGCGAGGGGGCGAACGGGTTGCACTGGACGTCACGCCGCGGCGGATGCCCGCCAAGAACCTGTTCGGCGAGGATATCGAACGCTACATGATCGGCGTCGCGCCGGGGGGGGAGGTGTTCACCCGACAGGTGGGGGTCGGTGGCGCCGTGTGGGAAAGCGTCCGGCAGACCTGGCGCATGACCGAATTGACCGTGGTGAGCATTTACAAGCTCATCGTGGGCACCTTGTCGCGCAAGACCCTGGGCGGCCCCATCATGATCGCCCAGATGGCCGGACAGCAGGCCCGGCAGGGGGTGGAAAGCTTTCTGTTCTTTATCGCCCTGCTAAGCGTCAATCTGGCTGTTTTGAATTTCCTGCCCATTCCGGTGCTGGACGGGGGACACCTGATGTTTTTCGCCATCGAGGCGGTGATTCGCCGCCCCCTGAATACCCGGATGCGGGAAATCGCCCAGCAGATCGGCATCTTTCTGTTGGTCCTGCTGATGATTTACGTATTCTACAATGACATCAACCGACTGATATTCAGTTGAACCGGTTGCCTCCGAAAGAAGACTCCATGCCACATCAACTCGAAATTACTTTGAAACAGTTTCTGCCGGATGCCGAAGGTGAAAGTATCCGGCAAAAGGCGGCGCATTATTTCGGCATCCGCATCGACCGGATTCGTACCGTGCATGTGATCACCATCGATCGCGACCTTACAGAACAGCAACGGGAGCGCATCGGGCAAGAAGTTTTTACAAATCCGGTCACCCAGGATTCTTCCTGGGTGCCACTCGACCCGTCTTTTGACTGGTGCATCTGGGTGGGATTCCGGCCCGGGGTGCGGGACAATCCCGGCGCCACGGCCGTGGAGGCCATTTCGGATGTGTTGGGGGTTCGTTTTGGACCGGGAGAGGCCGTGTATACGTCCAAGCGATATTGCGTCACCGGCGGCAACCTTACCGAAGCGGATATGCACCGGGTAGCCGGCGAACTTTTGGCAAACGACATTATCCAGCAGTGGCGGATTTCTTCCAGAGCGGCATGGAATCCGGAAACCGGTTTCGGCCACATCATACCCAAGGTGCGTCTGGATCATACCCCCACCGTCACAACCCTTGCGGTTGAAAGCGATGCCGTTTTGCAGGCCTTAAGTGATCAGCGGAGCCTGGCCTTGAATCCCAACGACATTCCGGTGATCCGGCGCTATTTTGCAGCCGCGCCGGTGCGGGAGATGCGAAAGGGCGTGGGGCTTTCGGACCCGACCGATGTCGAGCTTGAGTACCTATCCCAGGCCCGTAGCGACCATTGCAACCACAACACTTTTCGGGGCAAATTTTTCTACCGGGATGCGGAAACCGGCGAAGAGGCGGTCGAAGACAATTTGTTTAAAACGTACATCCAGAAACCGACCCTGGCGCTGAAGGATAAAAAGGACTGGGTGGTCTCGGTGCTGTGGGACAATGCCGGCGTGGGGCGTTTCGACGAGGACCACTATTATGTGATCACGGGGGAGACCCATAATTCGCCTTCCAATATGGAGGCCTACGGCGGTGCCATCACCGGCATTGTCGGGGTCTACCGCGACCCCCTGGGCACGGGGAAAGGCGCCCGGCTCATTATGGGTAGCTACGGCTATTGCGTTGGTCCTCGGGATTATGCGGGGCCCCTTTTGCCCCGTCTCCATCCCCGGCGGCTCCTGGACGGAGTCGTTGAAGGCGTAAGGGATGGCGGCAACAAGAGCGGTATTCCCACCCCCTTCGGACAGATCACCTTCCATCCCGGTTATCTTGGCAAATGCCTGGTGTTTGTGACTGCGCTGGGGCTGATGCCGGCCAAGGTGGACGATAAGCCTTCCGAGGAAAAGACCACCAGCCCCGGAGATCTGATGATCATGTGCGGCGGCCGGGTGGGAAAGGACGGCATC
Source organism: Desulfobacterales bacterium (assembly GCA_963678885.2). GTDB lineage: Bacteria > Desulfobacterota > Desulfobacteria > Desulfobacterales > JAFDDL01. The sequence goes on from CAXXFG010000006.1 coordinate 260,320, forward strand.
CACGGCGTGACCGCTTCTTCGGAGGTGTTTTCGGAGCACACCCCGGCGGGACATGTGCAGATCGGAGACCCCTATACCCAGAAGAAGATGCACGATTTTCTGCTCCAGGCACGGGACGAGGGACTCATCCAGTTTATCACCGACAACGGCGGCGGCGGCCTTTCCTCTTCGGTGGGAGAGTCGGCCATGCTGTCGGGCGGCTGCGAAGTGGCGCTGGAGAAGGTGCCGCTGAAATACGAAGGGCTCGATCAATGGGAAATTTGGGTGTCCGAGTCCCAGGAACGGATGACCGTGGCGGTTCGTCCCGACGATCTGGACCGGTTCATGGCCCTTTCGCAGCTGCACGCTGTTGAAAGCACCGTGATCGGGCGATACACCGATACGGGCAAACTCCACATTACCTACGCGGGAAAAACCTGCGCATACGTCGATTTGGATCTCCTTGAATCCGGATTCCCCCAGTGGACCTTCGAGGCCGAGTGGCGGACGCCGCAGCAGAGGGGCCTGATGGAGCCGGTGGTGAAGCCCCCTCAAAAATGGGGGTGCTTACTTCTCGACATGCTTTCCCGTCCCAATATCTGCGCCAAGAACTGGGTGGCCCGGCAGTATGACCACGAGGTCCAGGGCGGCAGCGTGGTAAAACCCCTGGTGGGAAAAAACCGGGACGTTCCTGCCGATGCGGTGGTGATTCGACCCGTTTTGTCTTCCGATAAGGGGCTCGTGTTCACCCAGGCCCTGCTGCCGTTTTATGCAGCAATCGATGCGTATCATATGACCACATGCACCATCGACGAGGCGGTGCGGCGGTTGGTGTGCACCGGGGCGGACCCCTCCCATATCGGGGGGGTGGATAATTTTTGCTGGCCCAGCATCCAGTATGATTCCCAGACCAACCCGGACGGCCGGTTCAAGGCGGCCCAGCTGGTCAGAAGCTGCCGGGCCCTTCGGGACATGTGCATGGCGTGGGAAATCCCGCTTCTTTCCGGCAAGGACAGCATGTATGTCGACGGTCATCTGGCTGGACCCTACGGGGAGTTTCGTAAGATCTCCGCACTCGAAACCCTGCAATTTTCCGCGACTTCTCTGGTGGCGGATGTGGCCGGTTGTGTGTCCATGGACACCAAGTGCGAGGGGGACATTGTCTATCTCCTGGGGGAGACCCGAAACGAGCTTGGTGCATCGGAGTATTACGCGCTGCTCGGTTTTATCGGTACCCGGGTGCCCCAGGTCGACCCCGAACGTTTTTTCAAGCGCTACCGGGCCGTCTTCGCCGCCGTTAAGAAAGGCCTGGTGGCATCCGCCCACGGCGTATACCGGGGGGGCTTGGCGGTGCATCTGGCCATGACGGCTATGGGGGGCGGGTTCGGACTTGATATTGATCTGGACGCGGTTCCTGCGGTGGACGCCGGTGGAGATGACGTGCTGCTCTTTTCCGAATCCGCCGGAAGAATTCTGTTGACCGTCGATCCGAAGAACCAGGCGGCTTTCGAAAACGTGATGGCGGATCTGCCCCTGGGAAAAATCGGCAGGGTTACCGGTGCAGGAGAGGCCCTTACCATCAAAGGGTTGGGGAAGAAGGAAACCGAACCGCCCCTGATCAATCTGCCCATATCCGAACTCAAGGCGGCCTGGTGCGCGCCCTTTGGAGAACTTGTATGACTTCCGACATCCGCGCCCTGGTCCTGACCGGCTACGGGCTGAACTGTGACATGGAAACGGCCTATGCGTTGGAACTGGCCGGGGCGAGAGCGCACCGGGTGCATATCAATACCCTCATTTCCGGTGGCGTTGCCCTTGACGATTACCAGATTCTTGTCTTCGGCGGCGGGTTCAGCTGGGGGGATGATCACGGCGCAGGGGTCGTGCACGCCGTGCGCTTCAGGATGCACATTGGCGAAGCGCTGTTGCGGTTCATCGATCGTGGGAACCTCGTGTTGGCCATCTGCAACGGGTTCCAGACCTTGGTCAATTTGGGTCTTCTACCCGGCATCGGCGGTGATTATACCACCCGTTCTGTTGCGCTCACATACAACGACTGCGGTAATTTCCGTGATGACTGGGTGACCTTGCGCTTGAATGCCGACAGCCCTTGTGTCTTTACCAGGGGGATGGAGACGGTGGACCTTCCCATTCGGCACGGGGAAGGAAAATTCTACACCGACGAGGATACCCTGTTCAAGCTGATCGCCAACCGCCAGGTGGCGGCCAGGTATGCCACGCGCGATGGAAATCTTGCCGAGGGGAAATTTCCGGAGAATCCAAACGGCTCATTGTTTGACATCGCCGGCATCTGTGATGAAACAGGGCGAGTGTTCGGCCTCATGCCGCATCCGGAAGCCTTCAACCATCCGACCAATCATCCGGACTGGTTGCGGCGAAAGGAACGGCTCAAGCGGGAACACAAGTCCCTGCCCACGGGCAGCACCGACGGCATCCGCATATTCGAAAACGCAGTGAAGTATTTGCAGCAAAGGTAGCGAGCCGTGTTCGGCCGGCGATCCCGTTGCATTGTTCCGGGCTTCGGGGCGGGAGAGGGGCGACAACTTCAATACCAATAACATGGTGGGCGATGCTTTCCTTCAGAAAGGCCATATGTCTCGGATTGTTTTTGGGTCTGTTGGGGCTTGTGGCGCAGGGCGTTTCTCACCATTTTGGTATCGAGGAGAAGGTCGGGCTCTATCTGCTGTTCAGAACCAGGGGGGAAACGCCCCCCCCGCCGGTGGTGGCGGTGGCGGCCATGGATCGGCGCAGCGGTCGGAAGCTCTCGCTTCCCCGGGGCATATACAAATGGCCCCGTTCCCTCCATGCGCGGCTTGTGGCGCGGCTGACGGATGCCGGGGCCGCCGCCGTTGCATTCGATGTGATTTTTGACGAGCCGCGGGAAGCGGATGAGGATGGGCTTTTCGCAGCATCCCTGGCCACGGCCGGCAATGTGGTGCTTTGCGAGCATGTCCAGAAGGAAACCGTATCGGCAGGTTGGCAGACCCGTTCGGAGGCGCCGACAGCCTGCATTGAACGCCGGACCCCCCCCATTGCCCTCCTGGCGGGGGCGGCGGTTGACGCCGCACCGTTTCCGTTGCCGAAACGCCCGGTACGGGTGGGGCAGGTGTGGTTGTTCAAACCCGGTGCAGGAGATGTGCCGACGCTGCCGGTTGTGGCTTTTCAGCTGTGGGCACTTTGCGCCTACGACGACTTTCGGGCCCTGCTCGTGGCGCTGCGGCCGGACACGGCGGACACACTGCCTCCGTCTGGTGACGAACTGATCCGGCGTCCGGGAATTCGTTCCTTTGCTTCCCGGATGCGCCTCTTGTTCCAGCAGGACAAAGGGTTGGCGGCTGCCTTCCGCCGACGACTGGCGGCCAAAGACATTTCTCCGCGCCATAAAGGTGTCATCCATTCCCTTGTGGCTCTCTACGCCGGCCCCGAGAGCCACTATCTCAATTTCTACGGCCCCGCGGGCACCATCGCCACCGCTTCGTATTGCGATTTCATTGATGGCCCCTTGCCCGGCACGGCTGCCGATGTCGTGCCCAATGTGCAAGGAAAGGCCGTATTTGTCGGCCTTTCCGATCCTGGCCAGGTCCAGGAAAACGACGTTTTCTTCACAGTGTTTTCACAGGCGAACGGGGTGGATCTGAGCGGTGTGGAGATTGCCGCCACCGCGTTTGCCAACCTTGCCGAGGATCACTGGATCCGACCCCTTGGGGGGATTGCCGAGGCGCTGTTGGCCTTTCTGTGGGGGCTGTCGTTGACCATTGCCTGTGTCATGGTCCGCCCCCGTCACACCGGCATATTGGTGTTGTGCGCTTGGTGTGTATTCGGGGCCGCGGCCCTGGGGCTTTTTATGCGGTATCAGATCTGGCTGCCGCTAGTGGTGCCGCTTTTTTTCCAAGTCCCGGCCGCTTTTCTGATCTTCCTGTGTTTTCACTATCGCCAGGTCAAGAAGGAGCAGCGGAACATTCACCGGGCCTTCGGCCATTATCTTCCCGCACCCGTTGTCAACCGCCTGGCATCGGATCTTGGCGCCATCGGCCGCGCCAACCACCTGGTGTTCGGGGTCTGTTTGTTCACCGATGCCGAGCAGTACACGCCTTTGGGGGAGACCATGGACCCGGTGGCTCTTCGGGATCTGATGAACCGGTATTACGGCGTCCTCTTCCCGGCTGTTACAGGCCGTGGCGGCATTATTTCGGATGTGGTGGGGGATGCCATGCTGGCGCTTTGGACCGCCGCCGCGCCGGACAACAACAATACCAAAGCCGCCTGCCTTGCCGCCCTTGAGATTTCCGCAGCCATCGATCGGTTCAAGGACCATCAGGGAACGGCCCACCTGCCCACCCGCATCGGGATACATGCGGGGTTCATCAGCCTGGGAGATGTGGGTGCCCGGGGCCATTTCGAATACAGGGCCATGGGGGATATCGTCAATACGGCTTCAAGGATCGAGGGCCTCAACAAGCGCCTGGGAACCCGCATCCTCATTACCGAGGCCGTGGCCGATACCTTGGACCAGGGGCCGGAAGGCTTTCTTTTTCGTCCCCTGGGAGCTTTTTTGCTGCCCGGCAAAACACGGGAGGTGGCACTGTACGAACTGATGACGACCGCCGCCGACGCCACGGTGCAACAACGCCTCTTGTGCGAGGCCTTCACGGCTGCCATGGGTGCAAGGGAAAACCACCAGGATGACAAGACCATCAAATACTTGTTAAAATCATTGACAATAGATCGTAAGGATGGGCCGGCCCTGTTTTACTTGGAACAAATGGAGGCGGCGTTGTAATGTTTTGGAAGTCCAATCGGTAATGAATGGAAAAGATGTGGTCTTGTGCACCTTTTCAGTAAAGATGCCTGAATCGAAATTCTCTTTGGAAAGGTCGGGGAAGATGATGCGGGAGTATGGTTTGAGACGGATGCGGTGTGTGCTTCTTTCAGGGTTGTTGATGGGATTGGTTATGACGGCCGCGGCCATGGCCGAAACCGCCGGGGTTGCGACCATGGTCTCTTTGCAGGGGAGCGCCGAGGTGCGTCGCACCAGGTCGGCGGAATGGCAGCCGGCAAAAATCGATACGGTCTTTTTTCCCGGCGACATGCTGCGTATCCATGAAAACGGCCGGGCCGCGGTGCAGCTTCAAAACGACGCACTGCTTCGCCTGGACCAGGGCACGACCCTCACCTTCACCGGGATCGAACGGGAAGAGACTTATATCATCGAGCTTCTCAAGGGGGCGGCCCATTTCTTCAGCCGGGGAACCCGCAGCCTCAAGGTGGTGACCCCCTTTGTAAACGCCTCGGTGGAAGGCACCGAGTTTCAGGTGCATGTCACAGACACCGGGGCCGATGTCTCCATGTTCCAAGGCCGGGTGCGGCTGGAGAACGATCAGGGCGCGGCAAGCCTTGGAAAGGGCGAGTCCGCCGTGGTGCGGGCCGGGGCAGCCCCCGAGGCCCGCCTGATGGTCAGCCCCCGGGATGCGGTCAAATGGACCCTTTACTATCCGGAAGTGGTCGCCGTCGAGGACCTCTCTGTCGGAAAACCCTCTCCGTCCGTCCGGTTGATTCAATCCGCCGCCGCCAACCTCGCCGTGGGCCAAGCGACCGATGCGGAAAGGGAGATCGATGCGGCCCTATCCGCCGCGCCCGGTAACGGCGAGGCACTCTCCCTCAAGGCGGTCGTGGCGGTGGCCACCAACCGGAAGGAAGAGGCCCTGGCCCTTGCCCAAAAGGCGGTGGAAAAGACGCCGGGCCTGGCCGCCGCCCACATCGCGCTCTCCTACGCCCGTCAGGCGGCCTTTGACCTGAAAGGGGCGCAGGCCGCACTGGAAGATGGTGTGGGAGCGGAACCGGACAGCGCCCTTGCCTGGGCGAGGCTTTCCGAAATCCGGCTGGCCTTGGGTGACATGGAGGGGGCCCTGGAAGCCGCCCGAAGGTCCACAGGTCTTCGCCCCGACCTCGCCCTGACCCGCACCGTGATGGGATTCGCCTATTTGGCAAAGGCCGACACCAAGGCTGCGGCCGGTGAGTTCGAGTGGGCCATCGCCCTTGACACGGCCATGCCGCTGCCCCGACTGGGATTGGGGCTTGCCCGGATCCGGGACGGAAAGCTCCGGGAGGGACGGCGCCTGCTGGAGCTGGCCGCAGGCCTCGACCCGGGAAACAGCATCTACCGGAGCTATCTCGGCAAAGCCTATTTTGAGGAGAAGCGGGACAAGTTCGCCGCCGACCAGCTTTCCATGGCAAAAGAGTTGGACCCCCAGGACCCCACTCCTTGGTTCTACGATGCCATCCGCAAACAGAGCATCAACCGGCCGGTGGAGGCGCTGCACGACCTCCAGACCTCCATCGCCCTCAACGACAACCGGGCTGTTTATCGTTCCAGTCTCCACCTGGATGAGGATTTGGCAGCACGGAATGTGGCCCTTGCGCAGATATATAAAGAGATCGGCTTCGACCAGCTTGCTCTTAGCGAGGGCTACAAATCGCTGGGGCAGTCACCTCAAAACCACAGTGCCCACCGTTTTCTGTCCGATATCTATGCATCCCTGCCCCGGCACGAAATCGCCCGGGTCAGCGAACAGCTTCAGGCACAATTGCTTCAACCAATCAACTTGACTCCCGTAAGCCCTCAGTTATCGGAATCAAGCCTCTTCGTTCACAGAGGGGTTGGACCCTCCCCCACATTTCTGGATAGTTACGACACACTCTTTCATCGGGATGGACTGAAGTTCCAGGTGAACACGGTGACAGGTGGCAACGATACCTTAGGTGGGAATACGCTGTTTTCCGGAGTCTTCGGCAAAGCCTCATTCAGCCTCGGGCAGTATTACTACGACACCGATGGGTTTCGTGAAAATAACGACCTGGAGCAGGAAATTTATAACGGTTTTGTTCAATATGCGGTAAGCCACAAAACCAGCCTTCAGGCTGAGGTTCGATACAGCGATGTGGAAAAAGGGGACCTGCCCTTGCGCTTCGACCCTGAGAATTACCTGGCCTCCATCAGAAATGTAGGTCGGGACAAATCGGTTCGGTTCGGTTTTATGCATAAGTTTGATGTTGATTCGACCCTGATAGGTACAGTAGTCGTCGGCGAGAAGGAAACAAATTTTTCAATAGATGAAGTTATTCCATTTGGCCCTATGGGGGTTGATATGGATTTCTTGAACGTTTACAAGGACAAAGGCGTCGGGACGGAACTACAGTATTTATTGCAAGGTGAATCCTGCCGTTTCGTCGCAGGCGGGGGGTATTACTTCACTAAAAACGATGAAAGAACAAAACTCAATTTTAATCCCGAGATACCGATGGTGTTTGTCGGGAGCGAGGGGGCCGGAAGTACGGAAACAAATCATGGCCGTTTCTACCTTTACGCGACCTTTGATAATATTGAAAGGCTCTCTTTCCTTGTGGGAGCCAGCGTTGATTATTTTAATAATGGTATTTTTGGAGAGCTTTCTTCGTTCAACCCTAAAATGGGAATGCAGTGGAAATTGAGTCCAAGGACCACCCTGCGGGGGGCTGTGTTTCGAACATTCCGGGGAAATGCTATTTCTGAACAGACCATAGAACCGACACAGGTGATGGGGTTTAGCCAACTCTATGACGACCGCATGAGTGATAAAGTGTGGAAATATGGCATTGGAGTTGACCACGAATTCTCGGATGCTCTTTTTGGAGGGGCAGAGCTGTCAGCCCGGGATGTTGAGGCTGCTTATGTGTCTCTTTCAGGGGGGAAGGAGGTGTTTCGACTTGATGAGGACGAAAGAGATTTTAGATGCTACATGAGTTGGGCTGCGACGCCGTTTATAACGCTTACCGCTGAGTTTCTACGAGAGGCGCTCTACAATAATGAACTGGCATCTTCTGATGAGTTGCGGAAAGTCGAGACAAGCAGATTCCCGATCAGTGTCTCACTGCATCATCCCATTGGGTTGTCTTCACTCATCAAAGCTTCCTACGTTTCTCAGGAAGGCATATTTGGCAATGATACCTACGGGTTTGTCGATGGGAGCGATTCTTTCTGGATAATCGACGCAGACGTGAATTTTCTATTGCCGAAACGATATGGGCGGGTATCGCTACTTGCTAAAAATCTTTTTGACGAAGATATCGGGTTCCAGGATACAGATCCTGCGAATTCGGATATTTATCCCGAGAGGATGATTCTTGTGAAATTGAGCGTGGTTTTTTAACGGGTGATATTTTATCTGTGAATGCACAGAGCAAACTTTATAACAAAGGAGGAATAAAATGAGTAAACCTGATGAGACCTATTTTTCAGTACATTTCAACAAAAAAGGAGAGGTTGTCCAGGTTGACGGACCGAGCGGGCCTGTTGCCGGGGAACCCATGGAAGATTCCCCGGCAAACGGTATCAACAGGATAGACTCTGTTTTGGTGGGACACAAGCCGGGTCACAGCCCCTGTTGCGTCATCATTAATAACATTCGGTACTGCTGGTGCTGAAACGCGTTGCAGGATCGGAAGGAAAAGGGATGTGGAGAAGCGGGCCGCTCTTGATACACCTTCGGACTATCTGTTGGTCTGATCCCCCGAGCAAATCAGCAAAGGCTTGATCGCAGCAGTGATTTTGGTGGTGTTGCTCCTCTTTCCGATCGCATGTTATGACGCGTCATAGCAACAGTATGTTCATACCGGGCCGTCTTGGTGGCGGCCCGGTATGTTCGTTCTTTATGTGAGGCTCTTTAATACAAGCGATCTCAAAAAAAAGATCGCGCCCACTGACAAGGCGTGGGGCGATGAAAAAGCGCAGCAAATATGTAATATGTGAGCATTTTGAAGAGCCCAACAACGCCGTCAGGGGGCGTTAGATTTATTTTGAGATAGCTTGTAGCCTGTTGCCGGATTGGTCTTTGTCGGGCGGGAAGATCCATGTCCCTTCCCTTTTTTCTTCTCTTTTTCGGTGTACATCAGGTGGTCGGCCTGGCGCAGCAGCGCTTCGATATCCACTTTATCCCGGGGCGCGACCGTCACCACCCCGCAGCTGATGGCCAGGCGGAATGGCCTGGTTTCCGCATCGTTAAACCCGGTGAGTTTCTCCTGGAAGCGAACCGTCACCGACGCGGCGGTTTCATCCTGGCCGATCGTTGACAGCAAGACCGCGAACTCGTCTCCGCCCAAACGACTGATGATGTCCGATTCCCGAAAGGTCGATGACAGGATCGATGCCGTGTCCTTCAGCGCCTGGTCGCCGATGGCGTGGCCCAGTTGGTCGTTGATGGGTTTCATGTTGTCCAGGTCCGCGTAGAAAAGGAACAGCCTTCCCTCCAGACGGTCCATCAGCTTGAGACGTTGACGGGCTGCGCTCATGAATCCCCGGCGGTTGAGAAGACCGGTCAGCGCGTCGGTGACGGAAAGCTCCAGGAGCCGCTTTTCGCTGTTTATCAGGGCGGTTGTTATTTGGTGGCGCAACAGGATGTCCTGGCGCGCCTTATGATAGAGAAAGATCGAAAGGAGTGAAATGAGAAGACAAAGGCCGGCGGCGATATAGACTCCGTTCATGAAAGCAGGGGTGAAGACATTCTGCGAAAGTGCATCCAGATCCTGGAAAAGAAACAGATGCCATCCGGGCAGAACGGAAATATCCTTTTGATGAACAAAGAAACGGCGTCCGTCCGCGGTGACGGCAATGTCTCCGTCTTTGCGGGTCAGCCCTGTCCACGACCAGGGGCCGGACCCAAAGCGGCCTTCTTCCGAAAGGGCTTCTGACACGGTCTTGTCAACGGGCCACAGCCATTTCATGTGCCATTTGTATCCAACAACGTTTGACGTGAACACAAGCCCATCGGGGGTGGTGGTTGCAAGGGAAAGGGCGCGGGCATGCCCGAATTGTGCGAAGAGGATGTCCGGATTGATTTCTGCTATCAGGACACCCCGTTGCGTACTGGAGTTGTATTGATAGACCGGCTCGGAAAAATAGATCCGCCGTGTGCCGTTGTTTTTTTCGACGGCCGGGTACATGGCCGATGATTCGTCCATGGCAGCTTTGTAATACGGCCGGTCCGAGATGTTCAGACCCACGAAGCTTGCATACGTATCATAGTTGGAAGCGGCCTGAACCGTGCCCCATGTGTCCGTGAGATAACAGGTATCCGCTTCCAGAAAATCATTTATGAATTTCAGCAACGGGTTGCACCGGGAAATGATGTGCAATTGTTTGGTGGAAAGGGCCACCTGGATGTCGGGGATGGATGCGAACTGACGGAGTTGGGTATGGATATTGGCCACGCGGCTTTCGATGAGGCTGTCGATGAGATCCACATTCTGGTGGGAGGTGGTATGAAAATGTTCGATGGCGAATGCGGTCCTGGAACGGTAGAACAGATAAACTCCAAGGGCCGACGAGAGAATCGAGAGGACCGCCAGTGCCAAAATGGCCACCAGGGTCGGCGTAACACGATGTCTTGAAGACGGGTTCTTGTGGGCCATTGGGCTTCCTGATCGACGGACTATTCAATTTTAACATTATAAGGATCCAGCGGAAGGATTGTCAATATGACGGGGGCGAAACCGCCTATTCGGATGCTCCGTTTGATTGCTTGCATGGGCAGCGGTATCATTGGTATAATGCGATACGGCGTCGGGACGCAGGCATCCGGCCTTTTCAACGCGCCCCGTTTTCATTTCAACAAGCGAAAATTTCCTGAAAAGTGCCGGAAGAACACCTTTCCTGGGGGATATCGGGCAGACACGGCACCCCTGTTTCCAACAGGCCGTTTTGATATCAAAAAGGGGGGGCGATATGGAGGACCGGCAACAGACGGCCGGCGGTGCATTTCTGATTTCGGACACGGCACTGGCGGCGGTGTTTACACCGGAAGATTTTACAGAAGAGCACCATCTGATCCTGGGGGCGGCCCGGTCCTTCGTCAACGGAGAAATCCGTCCCCATATCGATCAGCTGGAGGCGGGGGACCGTGCCTTCATGCTGGCGTTGTTGAGAAAATGCGGTGCCCTGGGGCTGTTGGGCACGGATGTGCCGGAGGCATACGGCGGATCCGGTCTTGACAAGGTCAGCACCACCATCATCAGCGAGGTGATGGGCGCCACCGGTTCGTTCAGCGCGGTTTACGGCGCGCACTGCGGTATCGCCACGCTTCCCATCGTCTACTTCGGTACCGAATTTCAAAAAAACAAGTATCTCCCCCTTCTTGCCGCCGGAAAATGGTGTGGTGCGTACTGCCTGACCGAGGCAAACGCCGGGTCGGACGCCCTGAACATCGGTACCAAGGCGGTGCTTTCCGAAGATGGCGCCTATTATTTGCTCAGCGGGGAGAAGCTGTTTATCACCAACGCGGGGTGGGCCGATTCCTTTGTGGTTTACGCCAAGGTGGACGGCAAGGCGTTTACGGGGTTCATCGTCGAAAGGGCGTTTCCCGGCGTTTCCATCGGGACGGAGGAAACGAAAATGGGAATGCGCGGATCTTCCACCTGTCCGGTGATTTTCCAAAATGCCAGGGTACCGAAGGAAAACGTGATGTACGAGATCGGAAAGGGGCATAAGATCGCCTTCAATGTTCTGAACCTCGGTCGCTGGAAGCTGGGGGCCATGACCGTCGGCGGCGCCAAGGCCTGCCTGGGCGAAGCGGTCACCTATGCAAAGAACCGGGTGCAGTTCGGCGTGCCCATCGGTTCATTCGGGATGGTGCAGTCCAAGCTCGCCGACATGGCGGTGGGCACCTATTTTGCGGAAAGTGCGGTTTACCGCCTGGCCGGCATGTTTGATGCCCGGTTGGGGCGTATGGAGGGGGACGATACAAAGAACGGGGCGATTACCGCAGAGGCCATCGAAAACCATGCGGCCGAATGTTCCATCGTCAAGGTTTTCTGCTCCGAAACCCTTGATTATTGCGCCGACGCGTATGTCCAGATCCTGGGGGGCTATGGATTCTGCGCCGCGTTTCCGGCCGAACGCTATTACCGGGATGCCCGCATTAACCGGATATGGGAGGGGACCAACGAAATCAACCGGTTGCTCATTCCCGGAACCTTGTTGCGTATGGCCAAGCAGGGACGTTTGGACATCATGCCGGCGGCCCATGCGGCCGCTGGGGAAATACCCGTGCCGGTATCCGATGCCATGGGTGAAGGGCCGTTGGGCGCTGAAACCCGTCTGCTCGGCGGATTGAAGAAGGTCGCCCTCTGCCTTTTGGGGGTGGCGGCGACAAAATTCGGACGAAGCCTGTCTTGCGAACAGGAGGTCCTGGCCGGGATTGCCGACATCATGATCGCTGTCTATATAGGGGAAAGCGGTATCCTGCGGGCTGAAAAGCGGCTTTGCGCGGGCGGCGGGACCGAGGCGGCCGGCCAGGTGGATGTTGTCCGAGCCTTCATGGCGGAGGCCGCACCCCGGCTTTCCGCCGTGGCCGGACAGGTGTTGGCCCGTGTCGGCGGTGATGCGATGGGACCACATCTGGCCCGCGTTGCGGGGTGGACCCGGCATCCAATGACGGACGTGGTGGCGCTCAAACGGCGTATCGCAGATACCCTGACGGCGGCGGGCTGTTATCCTTTTTGAAACGGTTCGGAATGCCGATCCCCAGTGGCGCCGATTCGCCTGTCGTGCAGCGCACCGACGGAGATTGGAATAATGCACAGATAGAAGAACATACGCGTTAGCGAGAAGGTCCAATATACAAGACTGAAGTAACGGCAATGAAAAAACGGAAGGCCCCCGTGTCTTTTGCGTGGGTAAGCCGGCAGTGCGGCTACCGTTCGGCGGAGAACAATTCAACGACAAGGAGAGGGTTATGGATATTATCGGCGAGAAGGTGCTGGATCTGTTGACCGTGTATGGGCTTAAGGTAGTGGCCGCCATTGCGATATTGGTGATCGGGCGGTGGGTGGCCAAAGGTATCCGGCGGCTGTTTCTGAATATGCTGGAGAAGAGAAAGGTTGAGCAGACCGTTTCCCGGTTTGTGGGGAATTTTTCTTATGTGCTCCTGTTGGTGTTTTTCATCATTGCCGCCCTCCGGCAGTTGGGTCTCCAGACAACGTCTTTTGTGGCGGTGATCGGTGCTGCAGGCCTCGCCGTCGGCTTGGCCATGAAGGATTCTTTGTCGAATTTCGCCGCAGGGTTCATGCTCATCCTGTTCCGTCCCGTGAAGGTCGGTGACTATGTGGAGGCTGCCGGGGTGGCGGGCATTGTTGAGGAGATCCAGATCTTCACCACCCAGATGAGGAGTCCGGACAACAAAACCATCATCGTTCCAAATTCCAAGCTGATCGGTGACAATATCGTCAACTACTCCACCAAAGGGACACGCCGGGTGGACATGGTATTCGGCATCGGTTACAGCGACGATATCGACAAGGCCAGGGAGGTGATGCGTTCCGTAATTGCCGAAGACGCCCGGATCCTCGCGGATCCTGCCCCGCTCATCGCTGTTTCCGCGCTGGGCGAAAGCAGCGTGGATTTCATTGTGCGCCCCTGGGTCAAGTCCGCCGATTACTGGGACGTGTTGTGCGACGTGACGGAAAAGGTGAAGAAACGCTTCGACGGCGAAGGCATTTCCATTCCCTTCCCGCAGCGCGATGTGCATCTCTACCAGGTAAAGTAGCCGCCTTGGAACAACAGGGGGCCGAGGTGGGTGCCTGCCCCCTGTTGTTTGCGTTACCGTTTTTGGGTCAGATCGATATTGAAGGTTTTCGGCACGCCGTCGAAGGAAAGGGACAGCTTCAGCTGCCGGGCATCGGTGGCTTCTTCGGCGTAACCAGGGAAGAAAAGAACACCATAGGCAATCTGGTTGGGGCGGATCTGTTTGTTTTCCAATGATTTGCTGCGCAGGTCCCTTTGGATTTCGCTGCGGGCGTCGGCATACCCCTTTGCCCCCCCTCCGATGGCCCCGGCCGCGGCGCCGATGGCGGCGCCCTTACCCATGGATTCCGCGATGTTTTCACCGGTGACAATGCCGATGGCCAGCCCGGCCACGGCGCCGGCCGCGCCCATCAGCAACGCCGGCTTTCCGGCGCCCGCCACGGCGGCGCCCGTGTCCACATGCTTTTCAATGCGGCTGTAGGTCCGCTCCCTGGAACTGATGGGCCAGGCCTGGTTGCGGTCGTCGATCAGAAAAGTCTGGTCCGGTATCACCGATACCATTGCGGTGCCTTCGTTTTGAAACGACAGTTGCACCGGCAGTAAACCCGCCTTGCGGATGTCGAAACCGAAGGCCGCGCGGGCTGTTGCCTGGTCGGTATAGGCGTCGGCCGATACGGACAGCCCGTCAACGGTTACCATATTGCCTGCGGCTGCCGGCAGCGTGACGGGCTGCACCCTGTCCTTGTAGGTGCAGCCGGAGATCAGAAGCGCCGAAAGAAGCAGGACGAGGGGTGCTGCGCGGTGCGTCTCCCCTGCGTTGTAAGCACGGAAAAACGGGTAAAATAAAAAGGAGAGGCGTTTTGTCTGCATGGGACGTTCCTGGTTTGCCGGCCGCGCCGGCGGGTTGTTAAAAACGTTCGAGAAAGATGCGCTTCAAATCGAATTTATGCAATGTGCGAAACAGGGTGCGCAGATCCTTGGTTTCCCGGGCCGCGGTTTCGATGGCGCCCCGGTTTTCCTGGATCGCTTTGTCCTGGCTGCGATCCAGCCCGCCGTTGGCGATGAAGGAGCGGATCTGTTCGAGTTCTCCGGCGTCGAGCCAGACCCCGTGTCGAGCGCAGACATCGATCAGGATCCCGGAGATGCGACGGAAGTTCTGCTTGACCATGGGCGTGTTGCACCGAACGCAGGGCAGATAGCCGGATGGGTCCGAAAAGGGTTGTTTTCGATAGGTGCGGGGAATGTCCGGATCGTTGAAGGTGTCTCTCGTTGAGGCATGGAAGGCGAATTCCTCGGTGTCGAGCCAGAGACCGCCGCATCGGGGACATAGATCGATGGTGGATCCCCGGTATGCTTCTTCTTCCAGCCCACACCCGCAGCGGGGGCAGGACGCCGTGTTTTCGGATACCGGCCGCTGGTTTTCTACGCCGCAATGGGGACAGAAGCGGATGGCGTTATTCAGAGGTTTGTGGCAGTGGGAGCAGGAAACGATCACGACGACTTCTCCTTTGCAGTGGCTAACGGGCCGGGGGAACCAGACGGAAAACGACTTTTAACCGGGTACGCAGTGTCAACTTGCCCGGCGAGACGGACGGCTGGCCGTCACCGGCGGGCTGGGCACGCAATTGTGCTTCCGCGATGCGGGGCAGGGCGTCACCGCCGGTGGGCTCTTCCACGACAAGGGGTTCACCGATGCTGGCGGACAAGGTTTCGGCCATGCGGCCGGCGGTGGAACGGGCCGTTTGCAATGCCTTTTCCTGGAGGCGCTGGCGATAAGCGGTGTCGTCGCGCAACCCGAATCGGACATCTTGAATGCTGAGTCCTTGGCGCTCGGCCAGGGACAGCCAGAAATAATCGTAGCGATCCAGGTCATACAAGGTGAACCGGATGTCGGTGACGGCCTGGTAGCCTTCCTTGACCCGGGTGCCGTTTCGGTATACGCGGTTTTCTCCGAATCGCATGCCGGAAGTTTGAATATGGTCCGCATCGACGCCGGAAGATTTGAGAAACGCAATGAGGTCGGCGGCGGCGCGGGCATGGGTTTCCGCAACGGTTTTCAGGTCCGCGCCCTGGTCCGATAGGGACAGCACCCAAGCGATCATATCGGGGGATACCTGTTCTTCAGCCTCTCCGTAAACGGTGACGTGGGGGATGGAAAGATCCCCTGCCCACGCAGACAGATGGCAGAGCAGGCAACCCAGGCAGATGAATAGGATAACGGTGGTTTTTTTCATGAGCGGCTCCATGGTGGGTTACAACTCCCAACAGTCTCGAATTTTATCCACATTGTCGATCAGAAGGTACATGTATGTCAACTCCAGATCGATCATTTCCGTATCTTCGTTTCGAAGCCATTCCGAAAGCCATGCGAAGCGGATGGCCAGCATCAGCTCCGGTAGGCTTTTGAAACTTGCATCACTAAAGAGGCTGTCGGCTTTCAACGCGCCCAAAAAAGCGGGCGCCATGCCGTCGAGAAGGGCTGCCGGCCTTTCCATTCCCAGGCAGCCTATCATGACCGCTGCGTCGTAGGCTTCCGGTTTGATGCCGAAAAATTCCCAATCAATGACGGCGGCGATGGCATTGCCGGTCCAGATGGTGTTCATTGGGTGAAAATCACCGTGACACAGTGCCCGGGGCAGTGTGTCGTGGTGGGGGAAAAAGGTGCGCTCCAGGTGACGGACAATCGGTGCCAGGGGCCCGGCCAGGCGGGGGGCGTGACGTGTGACACGTTGTGTCAGATCCCGGATGAAGGCGAGGATGGAAAACCAGTTGCGGGTTTCCGGGATGCGGGCCCCCGCGCCGGCGGTGCGCAGGGTTCTCAGGAACCGGGCGGCAGCGCCGCCCCGCCAGGCATCACCGGTGTAGCAAGGCCGCGAAAGGGCGGCGCCCGTCACATAGGAGGACAATTGCCACAGGTTGTCCGCCGCATCCCGGCCGAAGAAACGTGGGCTGCCGGTGGTCCTGCAGTAAGGCCGCACCGGGCAAGTGCCCCCGGCGCACAGGTGGGCGAGCAGGTCGGCGATCTCCTGTTTCGCGCTCCTGTGGGAGGAGGGGATTTGTTCCAGCAGCCACAGGCGCGCATGCACGTCCTCGAACACCACCCGGAACACCGTGCGCTGGGGGCTTCCTGAAATGGGCAGGTCCGGGCGGATGCGCCGGGGGGAGACGGACCACTGCATTGCCAGGGGGGTGATGCGGTCAAGAAGATTCCGGCTCATCGGATGATGCGGGTCATTTTTGCCCCTTCCAGGGTCAGGTTACCCATGAGCCCCTTTTGGCCGAACACGAAGCCGATGATGGGCTCCTGGGCGGTGGTGGTGTCAATGGCGCCGCCGACCCCGACGGTGACCAGGGTGATGCCGCCGTCCACGCCCACTTCCCAGCCGCTGCCGGCGCGGAAGCGGTCTATGGCTTCGGCGGTCATGAACAAGATGACGATGCTTTTTGATTGCACCCCGGCCTGCAGGCCGAGCGAGCCGGCGACGGTGCTGTAATAATCCACGGTCTGGTTGCCGATGCGCAGGGCGCCTTCCCCGTATTCTCCGCCGAGGGCAAGTCCCGCCTTTACCACGGAGGGGAAGATGAGCATGCCAACGGATTTTTCCGCAAGCTCTTTTCCGGCCGGAACATCCGCGTAAAACTGCGTCAGGGCGGCGTTGGCCTTGGCATCGATTTCAACCGCCGAGGCCGCATGGGCCGGAGAAGAAAAAAGAGCAAGGAAAAGTAAAGCGGGAAAAACCGTACACAACGTGAAACGTTTATGTCGGGGGATCATGAGAACTTACCTTTCATGGAACCGGGCCGAACAGTCTTGTTGTCCGGATCCGGAAAAGAGAAGGAGGGGCGAACGCCTAGGTCGAAGAATCCGGCGGGGCAGTTAGCCGGTCAGGGTTGTTGCCCCGGTGATGAAAACCGCTCTATTTTTAACATCAGAGGAGAAAAAGGGCAAGCCGCATGTGAAGACCGCATCCGTAGGCATGGGGGAGACGATACACCCCCAATGACCCACGGGTCGGGCGAAAAGCCTCTTTCCAGCCGGTGCGAAGGGCTTGCCCGACGTTTTACAAGTTCCTTTTTTCCGTCATGACGCCTCTTTGGTCTATAACGATTTCCGCAATGGGGAGGGATATGCCCGAGGCTGCACGGGCTTTTTGAACGATGGTGCTGAGTCCCGAACAGCAGGGAACTTCCATCCTAACGGCGGTCAGGCGCCGGATGCCGGCGTTGCGGCAGATGCGCGCCAATTTATCCACGTATTCGTTCGCGTCGTCGAATTTGGGGCACCCCATCATGACCACCCTTTCCCGAATCAGTTGCTGGTGGAGATCTGGGTGGGCTGCGGCGGCGCAGTCGGCAAGCACCAACACATCGGCGCTGTTGAGAAAGGGGGCGTTGTCGGGAACAAGACGGATTTTCACCGGCCAGTGGGTCAGGGTCGAAGTCGGCGCCGGCCCATCGCATCGGGCCTCCCCCGGGGCGAATGCCATGATCTGGGTGGAAGGGCAACCGCAGGCCATTTTGCCCGGTTTCGGGTTTTCCTCCTGCTGCGCCGCCAATTCGGCCAGGCGTTGTTCCACCGCCGCCGGGTCGAATTCGGCGGCTTCCCGCTCAACGAGGGTCAAGGCACCGGTGGGGCATTCGCCGAGGCAGGCGCCGAGGCCGTCGCAAAGGTTGTCTGAAACGACCTTCGCCTTGCCGTCGATGATGGCCAAGGTGCCTTCCGCGCAGGCGGGAACGCACTGGCCGCAACCGTTGCACAGCGCTTCATCGATTTGGATGATTCTGCGTGTTGTTTTCATGGCGTGTCCTTTATCTCCAGTGTGTTCCGGGCAACGACCCTTCCGGTTTCGGTCAAAAAGGATTTTTTGAGGACGCTTTCCAGGTGCCGACGGGTAATGGGGGCGGTTTTATGTGTTTCCGCGATATTCGCGATCAGGTCCGCGTCATACAGTGCTTTGAAATTCACCGTTTCCAGGGGCCGGGGATGGTGGTGGTGTCCCACGATATCGGTGACTTCTTCAATCAGGGGCGTCTTTGCGCCGAGTTTTTCAAGGATGGTCCGGGCGACGGCCGGCCCTTCCAGCTCCTGGTAGCGTGCGGCGGTACTCTTGTATTTTTTTTCAGCCGCATGGATGCCGATGTCGTGCAGGTAGGCCGCGCACAGAATCACCGCCAGGTTGCCGCCTTCGGCCCGGCCGATTGTTTCGGCGTGTCGGGCCACCTGCATGGCATGAGCGATGCGCTTGAAGTCCGACTTGAAATAGCGTTTCAATTCCACCGCGACCCGGTCCTTCAGAAGTTCTTCTTTCCTGGCCACCAGCTCCGGCGGGAGGGTGCCCAGGCATTGCTCGGCATACTGGCAATGGGACGCGCATCCGAAATCCATTTTCGGATTCATCAGGCGATGACCGCACCGTTCGCATTTGCGGGTGGTGTCGTCTTTGAAAAATTCCACCGAATGGCCGCATTGGGTGCAGGCCGTTTCGAATATGGCGTTGGATTGCCAGTAACGGCTGTCTTGTCCGGGGCATTTCATGGTGTTTTTCCTTTGGCTGGCATGTGTTTACAGTCGTTTCAGGCGCGGTCGGCGCGGGCGGCGGTGCCGCCGCCGCCCGCACACGATGTTACCCCAGAATCGCTTTCAGGTCCTCGTCCGGTGTCGTTGTGGGCATGATATTGAACTTTTCGACAAGCACGTTCAGTACGTTCGGCGAAACGAAGGCCGGAAGACTCGGTCCCAGGCGGATATCCTTGATGCCCAGATACAGCAGGGTCAGTAAAATGGCGCAGGCCTTTTGCTCATACCACGACAGGATCATGGACAGGGGAAGGTCGTTGACTTCGCAATTGAAGGCGCCTGCCAGGGCCACGGCGATCTGGATGGCCGAATAGGCATCATTGCATTGCCCCACGTCCAGTAATCTTGGAATTCCAGCGATGTCGCCCAGGTCTTTGTCGAAGAAACGGAACTTTCCGCATGCAAGGGTCAGTACCACGCAGTCCGAAGGCACCTTGTCGACAAATTCGGTATAGTAGTTTCTGCCCGGTTTGGCGCCGTCGCACCCGCCCACCAGAAAGAAATGGCGGATGGCCTTACCCTTCACCGCTTCGATTACCTTGTCGGCCACGCCGAGCACGGCGTTGCGGGCGAAACCGGTCATGACGGTCTTTCCTGAAACGTCTGCGGCGAAACCCGGCAGGGCCAATGCCTTTTCAATTACGGGGGAAAAATCCTTGTCGGCGATGTGGCGCACACCGGGCCAACCCACGAGCCCCGTGGTGAAGATGTTGTCCTTGTAAACTTCCTGGGGTTTTTGGATGCAGTTGGTGGTCATGAGAATGGCGCCGGGAAAATCGGCGAACTCCCGGGCCTGGTTCTGCCAGGCGGTACCGTAATGGCCGTGGAAATGCGGATATTTCTTGAGCGCCGGATACGCGTGACAGGGCAACATTTCTCCGTGGGTGTAGATGGTGATGCCCCTGCCTTCGGTTTGCTTGAGCAGCAATTCAAGATCCTTCAAGTCATGGCCAGACACCAGGATCGCCTTTCCCTTTTTCTGGCCCAGGGGCACGGGGGTGGGAACCGGATGTCCGTAGGTGCCGGTGTTGGCGGCGTCGAGAAGCTCCATGGCCCGGAGGTTCACCTTACCGCATTCCATGGCCAGGCCGATCAGGTCTTCCAAACCCACATGAGCGTCCAGGGTGGCGGCCATTGCCTTGTAGATGTAGGCGGCAATGTTCTCATCGCTCTGGCCGAGAATTGCTGCATGATCCGCATAGGCGGCAATGCCCTTGGTGCCGTAAACAATCAGTTCCCGCAAAGAGAGGATGTCCGGATCGACGTTGGGATCGGTTTTGATGCCGACGGTTTCTCCCTGGGAGACCAGGCCGGCAAGATCTTCTGCGGGGATGAAATCCGCCGGCCCGCCGGGATAGGACGCACCACCTGCAACCTGCACCGCTGCTTTGAGTTCATCCCGCAGGGCGGCGCAACGGCGGATCAGGGCGTCGAACCGTGGGGCGTCGAAATCCACGTTGGTCAGGGTGGAGAAAATCGCTTCAAAAGTGAAGCGGTCCACCTTGGTGGTGGGCACGCCGTGTTTTTTTGCCGCAAGGGCCACCTGGGACAAGCCCTTGACAACGTAAATCAGAAGATCCTGCAGCGCCGCCACCTCCGGCTGTTTGCCGCAGACACCGATCTTGGTGCATCCTTCGCCTTTTGCCGTCTGCTCGCATTGAAAACAAAACATGGTCTATCCTCCCCTTTGAATGAAACGGTTGATGAAATCGTTTCCCGGTGCCGTTGGCACAGCGGACCGGGTGTTGCCGGTTTGGTTCCGTGGGTTTTTAATGCCAATGTAGTCGTATTGCGCGGATCGCGCCTTGACTTAGGTCAAGAAAGGTGAGAATTTTTTGTCGTTTCCCGGCAGCCGGAAAAAGCACCAATAGCGGCATTAAAACATGGACGCGGTCGAAAAACAAGCGTCCCCCTCTCCAGGGGGATGTTAAACGGTTTGGAATGATGGAAAAAACAACAGAAGTGCTTGCGGACGTGCCGCTGTTCGAAGGTTTGCCGCAGGATCAGCTTCGTCGGCTCGCGGCCATTTCTTTGCCCCGGCAAATGGAAAAGGGTGCTTTTATTTTTTCAGAGGACGAGGTGGCCGACGGTTTCTACGTGGTGGTCAGCGGTGCGGTGAAAATCTACAAGATGAGCCCGGAGGGCAAGGAGAAAATTCTGCATATTTTCGGTCCGCCGGAGCCTTTCGGAGAGGTGCCGGTCTTTGCCGGGAAGCGCTTTCCGGCATACGCCCAAGCCTTGTCGGCCGGGCAACTGCTTTTCTTTCCGCGAACGGCTTTCGTCCGGCTGTTGGCGGAAATGCCGTCTCTTTCTTTGAACATGCTGGCCGTGCTTTCGGCAAGGCTCCGGCAATTTACGGTTCAGATTGAAAGCCTTTCGTTGAAAGAAGTGCCCGGTCGCCTGGCGGCCTATCTCTTGTCCCTGGCACAAGAGCAGGGGCGGGAAGGCACCGTGGCCCTTACAATGCCCAAGGGCCAGCTGGCGGGAATACTCGGGACCATACCCGAAACCCTTTCCCGGATCTTCGCCCGCATGAGCCAGCAGGGGCTCATCCAGGTCAGCGGCCGGCGCATCGCGCTTCTGGACAGGGGGGGGCTCTCGACAATCGCGGAAACCGGAAAATTTACAGAGTAGTTCCCCTCGCCTCGGCCTTACCCCATAAATACGGTCAAGTCGTCCTTGCGGGCGTTGACATGTTGGATGGTCACCTGGACATTTTCCTCGGGCTTGAGTTTGATGCCGCCGGAAGCGGGCATGACGCATTCCGTTAGGTAATCGGGCAGCAGGATCTGGTAGGTGTCCCGGCGTTTACCCAGCACGACGGCTCCTGTTTTCTGACCCACCTGGGTTTCCAGATGTCTGAGCAGCCAGTAGCGGTGGCGCATGTACTGGAGCCGCGGCACGTAGCGCATGGGGTGCTCGAGTTTTCGAAGCAGGGCATCCATCTCTTCACGGGAATAGGGCACTTCAAGTCCGCTGATGGCCCTGATCTGGCGCTGGGTGATCAGATCGTAATATTTTCGGATCGGGGAGGTGGCGGTTACATATGCGTCCAGGCCGAGTCCGGCATGGCGGTCGGCGGTGGTGTCCAGCACGAACCGGCTCAGATGGCGGCGCTGCATCCAATTCTGGAAAAGGGTGCCTTCATCGCCCTGGAACAGCCGTGTGCGTGGGGCGGGCTGGGACCTGAAAACAGCTGCCGTCCGATGTTCGGACAGAAAGCGGGCCATTGTCCAGTTGGCCAGGATCATCATCTCCGCCACCAGCATTCGGGCGGGGGCCTCGCGTTCAACCCTGGCGATGACCGGGCGGCCCGCTGCGTCCATCTGCACCGACACTTCGGGCAGGGAAATGTGCACCGCCCCTTGCTCCAGGCGCCATTGCCGGAGACGACGGGCCACGGCATGCAGTGCGCGAAGCGCCGGGTCTGACGCGGCCAGAAGGTCGGCTTCGGAATAGGTCAATTGGCGCACGACCCTTACAATGCTTGGGAAGATGTCGTAGCCTAAAATGGTGCCGTCCCGGGAGGTGTCCACCATAATGCTGATGGCCGGGCGTACCTGTCCGGCCATCAGGCTGCAAAGGTTCTCCGACAAGTCGGGGGGGAGCATGGGAATGCGGTGGTCTGGAAAGTAAAGGGAGCTGCCACGGTTCCGTGCTTCCTGGTCGAGGGGGTCGTCTTTTTTTACGAAATGGGCCACGTCCGATATGTGGATGCCCACACGGTGGCCGTCCGCCAACGGCTCGATACTCAAGGCATCATCAAAGTCAAGGGTGGCCCTGCCGTCGATGGTGATGAGGGGCAGGCCGGTCAAATCCCGTCTCGGCCCTTCGGCACGGACGGGGATGCCGTTGCATTGCGCGACCCGGGCCGTTGCCGCGGGGGAAAACGCCCGGGGGACCTGATGACGCAGCAGGTCGATGTGTTCGTCCTTTTGCCAGATGCCGGCCTTGACCAGGAGCCTGAAAATGTCCTCTTCGTGCTGGACGCCGGCATCGCGGAGAATGGTCTTGGCCACGGCCGCGAAGGCGCTTTCCTTTCCGAATAGGTAATAATCCATGAGCACCCTCGCCACGTTTTCCGGTGGCGGCGCTGGCGTGCCGCTACATTGGTGCAGGTTTTTAAGCCATTGGGCGCCTGTTTCCGTGAGCCGCTTGGCTTCGGCCTCCTTTTCGGCCTTGGCCGCCATTTGCTGCACCTGTTTTTCGGTATAGGGCACAAAGGAATCAACGTTGAACTTGAAATAGAGGCGGTTTCTGAAAAGAGCCCTGATGACCGCGGATTCATGGTCGGCATCCGGGTCGTTGGGAAACACCAGGCTGGTCATGGTGGGGAGGTCGATGGCGTCGGCTTCGCTATGCACGATATCCCACAGGGACTTCACGTCCACCTGTTCGGACAAGGACTGGCGTCGTGCGGCGATGTCCCGCAGGTGCTGCACAACGGCGCTTCTGCCCATACCCGGATCGATACGGTCGCCGGAGGTATGGCTGAGCCGCTGGGCGGCCAGGTTCAATTCCCGGTCATGTTCGGTGAGGAGATGCAGGCGCTGGCTTTTCGGTTCCAGTACCAGCGCACAGATGATTCTCTGGCGGTCAATGTATTCTACGATATTTCCGGATTGCATGGCCGCAGACCTTAGCAACGGGGCATTGAAAAGTAAAGGGCGGAAAGGAACGGGCCCGGGGCGATTTGTTGAGATTATGGTGCGGGGTCCGGGGTGCGGGCAGGGCGGGTGGGGGAGATCAGGGGCGGGGAAGCCGCTGCTTTTCTTCGTACAGGCTCGTCAGGAATACGGTGGCGAAGGGTTGGGCGAACAGGATGAGGATGGGCAGGGAACTGCCCGCAGCCAGGATGGCAAGGTACAGAACGGAAACCAGCAGGTGCTCCAAAAACGGGCCCGATGCCGCCAGGTGGTAGCTTGCCTGGACGGCGCCCCAGAGGGATTGGCGCTGATCCGTCATCAGGGGGACCATATACAGGCAGCAAAGGAGAATGCCAACCGCCACGATGATGCCGGGCACCACCAGCAGCAGCGATCCCAGCACAACGGCAATGGCTGCGGCGACCGAGAAGCCCAGCAGGGGAAAGAACAGGTGCATTTGAGAAAACAAATCCCGCACCCGGGGGCGGCGGTTGCTGCGCACCACAAGCAGTGCCGATTGTGTGTATCCGGCGAAGAGGGCGGGGGCGAGCAGGCCGAGGGTGAGGGTGCCGAGGGCCAGAAGGCAAAGGGTGATCCATAAGAACGGCAACAGGTGGCCGGTGGTCAATCGCCAGGCGGTTTCAATGTGACGTTGCACCTCCATGCGCTTCTCCGGAAAATGGGTTTCGCGTAATATATATCCATTCTACCGAAACCGTCAATGATTGGCTGGGAGGACGACAGGGGAACGGCCTTCATTTCGGTGCGGAACTTTGGAGGTCTTTCCCAAAACCTTCTTGCGATTGTCCTGGAATTGATGGTGGGT
This sequence comes from Desulfobacterales bacterium, assembly GCA_963678885.2. Taxonomy (GTDB): domain Bacteria; phylum Desulfobacterota; class Desulfobacteria; order Desulfobacterales; family JAFDDL01. Next base: position 284,922 of record CAXXFG010000006.1, read on the forward strand.
CAGGCGGATCGGAAAGAAGTCAGCAGATCCGAAAGCTTCTGGACGGATAGGCGGTAGGAGAGGTCGGAGTTGGGTTTAAAACGGACGCCCACGCCGGAGGCGGTTTGCCAGACCTTTTCCGCTTTCAGGGTGACGGGAAATTCGAAGTTGAGAATGGAGAAACGCAGGGTCATTTCCCTGCCAGGGGGCAGGGGCCGGTCGGTGGACAGATAGGCGCCGACGGGGCTGAGGTTTTCGATCGACACGGTGTACGTTTGGCCGTCATACAGGCAATCCGCCGGAATTCGAAGCGCCCTGCGGAGGTTGCGCCGCTTATTGCCGCTGGTGTTCCGGATGCTGGCCAGGAGCCCCCATTTTTCCTCTTCGGTCATGCCCTGGATGACGGCAAAGAGTTGCCGCTGAAGATCCTTTTGGGAAACGGGGCGATGCTTGTTCATCGGCATGCTCCTGTTTATTCGAAAGAAGATTGCCAACTATTTTCTTTGTACAGCTGTTGGAGAGAGGGGAACAATGGGGAAAACACCCCATTTGAAAAAAATAAACAATTTATTTTTTCTCATCCAGGCAGAACTCGACAACGATCTCGCCGCCGTCCGTCTGCATGGGGACACCGAGGACGGCCCGATCCGGTAGGTGGGGGACGGCATGTCCGGCGCCCATGAGAACCTGCTGCAGGGATGCCTTCAGGGATGTCCCGGCCTGTGTGTACAACTGGGTGGCCTGGCCGCAGATCATGTTGGTGATTTCTCCCACCGCGTCTTTGACATCGTCGTCGATGGCGCTCACCTCTTCTCCGAACATGGCGGAGACGATGGCCAGGATACAGGCGTCGGCAAAGGTGAGCGCCACGGAACCGCGGACGACGCCTTCAAGCGTCACGATTCCGCTGACGGCCCCTTTGGCACGGGTATCGGTTTTCAGGAAGGGCTTTCCCACGGCCGGCGAGACATTGCCCACCTTTTGCAGGATATCCACTGCCGCGGCGATAAAGGGGTTTACCAGATTGGCATCCAACTGTGTGCGTCCTCTTTCCGGGGCATGGGGTGGGAACGGCTGTTTTCAATCTGTATTCTAATTGTCGGGCGCTGGGTTGTCAACTTTCACCTCGGCATCGTCCTGCGGTACACAGCAGTCTGGCGCATTTCGATAGTGTGCGGGCATCGATGTGCGTTTCATATCCCATTGCGGACAAAAGGGCGGCCGTCTTTGCCGTGTCGATGTTCCCGGCGGCGCCGGGAATGACAGGGCACCCGCCGATGCCCGACAGGGACGTATCGAAGTGCGTGATGCCGCAGGCCGTGGCCGCAATCAGGTTGGCGTATCCAAGGCCCCGGGTGTCGTGCAGGTGCAGGACCAGGGGAACATCTGCCAGACGTTCCATGACAAGCGGCAGTGTCCGGCGGATGTGCTCGGGCGTTGCCATGCCCGTTGTGTCGGCCAGGGCAAGCGCATCGATGCCGGCATCCACAAACCGTCGTACCATTTCCGTGACGCGGCGGTCGGGGACGTTTCCCTCAAACACACAGCCGAAGGCGCATTGGATACCGGCCCGCACATGGCGACGGCGCTTTTTTGCGCAACCGATCATGGACAGCGTTTCGGTGACGGCCGCATCCCGGGAACGTCCCGTGTTGCGCCGGCTGTGAGTGTCGCTGGCCGATACGGAGATTTCCACCGAGTCGATGGACGTTTGCAGTGCCCGCTCAAGGCCCTTTTTGTTGAGCACCAGTGCGTTGTAGGTCACACCATCCAGGGACGGCAAGCCCCGTACCAGCGCTTCGGCATCGGCCAACTGGGGAACCCGGCCCGGGTGGACGAAAGCGGTCACCTGGATGGTGGTCAGCCCTGCGGCCGCGAGGCATGTGATGATGTCGATTTTCCGCTGTGTGGACAAAACGGTGCTTTGGGACTGGAGGCCGTCCCGGGGGCCCACCTCGATCAGGCGGACCGGGGGCAGGGCGGCCTTTCCGGTAACCAACCCGGTCACGCAGGCCCCTGGGTCAGTCGTTCGATCAAGTGCGCCAAATGTTCCTGCTGTTCGGCAGCCAGTGCCACGAATCGTCCGCTTTGGCGCCGCATGGCAATGGTGCTGGTGGGATGCCCTGGTATGCCGATGTCCGAAAGGGTCTGGAAGGGAAGATCCCGTAGAAAAATTTTATGGGTGGAGGAAAAGATACCCAGGGCCGTCTTTTTTGCAAAGCCGTTGTCGCCTTCTATGCAACGGAATGACAGGCCGGACAAACTGATATCGATGATTTCGCCAAGGCGATGCGGCGTTATCCAGTCCACTGCAAAGGCGCCTTTCCGAACTTTGAATCGGGGCTCTTTTCTGCGTTCACGCATTGTGCTTTGTCTCCGTTGCTTTGTTCTGGCACGTTACAGGAAGGCGTGCGGTTGATCCTATGCCATGTCGTCATATCCGGGCACCAGCACCTCTCTGGGCTTGGCGCCGTCCGGGGGGCCGATGACCCCTTCCCGTTCCATGGTTTCGATGATCCGCGCCGCCCGGTTGTACCCGATGCGGAGATGGCGCTGGACCATGGAGATGGATGCCTGCCGGGTGCGCGAGACCAGTTGAACCGCCTCATCGTAGCGTTCGTCGTAGGCTTCGTCCTCGCCGTCTGGCTGGGGTTCCTTTTGGGACTGGGTGACCTCCTCGTCGTATTCCGGCTTACCCTGGGCCTTGAGAAAATCGATAATGCGCGAAATTTCGGCTTCGGAGATATAGGCGCCGTGGATGCGCTGAAGCCTGGCGGTGCCGGGGGGAAGAAACAGCATGTCGCCGTGGCCCAGAAGGCTTTCCGCGCCGTTGGCGTCGATAATGGTGCGGCTGTCGGTTTTGGACGAGACCTGGAAGCTCAGGCGGGTGGGGAAGTTCGCCTTGATGATGCCGGTCAGAACGTCCACCGAGGGCCGCTGGGTGGCCAGGATAAGATGGATGCCGGCGGCGCGTGCCATTTGGGCCAGGCGGGTGAGGGCGACTTCCACGTCCCGGGACGCCACCATCATCAGGTCCGCCAACTCGTCGATGATGACAACGATATAGGGCAGAGGGTCGGGCGGCGGGTCTTCCCCGGGGGCTTCCGGGGGCGGCAGTTTGGCGATCTTGGCGTTGTATTGGTCGATGTTGCGGGTTTTCTGGGCCGCCAGCAGGGCGTATCGCGATTCCATTTCCCGAACGGCCCAGAAAAGAGCATTGGTGGCCATTTTTACATCGGTGACCACCGGGGTGATCAGATGGGGAATACCATCATAGATGGACAGTTCGATGCGTTTGGGGTCCACCATGATCATCTTGACCTGTTCGGGGCTCGCCTTGTACAGCAGACTGCATATCATGGTGTTCAAGGCCACACTCTTTCCGGAACCGGTGGCCCCGGCAATCAGCAAGTGGGGCATTTTGTCCAGGCTTGCCACCACCGGATTGCCCACGATGTCTTTTCCGAGACACAAGGTCAAAGCGGATTTGGACTTGTCGAAAACGCCGGCTGTGACGATATCCTTGAAACTTACCACCAGCCTGTTCTCATTTGGGATTTCAATGCCGATGACGGCCTTTCCGGGAATCGGCGCGACAATGCGGATGCTCATGGCGCGAAGAGCGAGGGCCAGGTCATCGGTGAGGTTGACGATTCGGTTTATTTTTACGCCGGGCGCCGGGGCATACTCAAAGGTCGTGATCACCGGGCCGGGGGTCACTGCCACCACCTTTCCGATGACGCCGAAATCTTCCAGTTTTTTTTCTAAAAGACGCGACTGCATGTGCAGGTTTTCATCGTCGGCCTTGATGGTCTGTTCCTCCGCATCTTCCAGGAATTTGATGGAAGGCGGCTGGAAGCTGCCGTCGGTTTTCATGAAATCGAAAACCTCCTGCCGGGCCCTGGGGGCCTTGACGGTTGCCTTGATGTCGGGGGTCTTGATTTCGATGATGCGCGTCGGTTCAACTTGGGCTTTTTTACGGGTTTGGATGCGTTTACGGGCTTTTTTGCGCCGTTCTTTTAGCTTGAGGCCGGCGGTTTTCAGGCGGTCCATACCCACGACGAACAGATGGCGGCTCCGGACGAAAAAGGCCTGGAAGGAGAAACCGGTGGCCAAAATGAAGCCGACAAACCAGGCGATTGCCAGGATCGTGGCGCCGCCGGTGGGGTTGGCCGATGCAACCAAAACGTTTTTCAGCGGAATGCCGATGATGCCGCCGGCTGAAAAATTTCTGTCGAAAAACACATACTGGTGCTGCCGCAGGGCCAGAATGGCCCCGGAGCTGATCGCCAACAGAAGACCGCCTGCCAGGGTAATGGAAATGGCCTTTCCGGATTGGTTGCCGAAAGACTGGAGACTGGTCAGGAGAAAAATGACCGGCACCCAGAATGCGCCCAGGCCGAACAGGCTGATCAGAAACCCCGCCAGGTGCGCGCCCATCAACCCGAAAAGGTTTCGGATCTTTTCCGGCGCGGCGGACTGGAGAATGGACGGATCATCGTGGTGATAGGTAAGGAGGCTGATGAGGGTGAAAATCACCAGGAAGAAAATCAGTAGTCCGAAAATTTCCTTGCGCATGCGTTCCGCCGTTTTATGTCCACACGGATTTTTCGTTGAAACCATTTACAGCCCTACAAGAGAAAAAGGGCGCAAGACAGGTTCAGCAGTGCTTCCGCAACCCATCATATTTCGATGATAAAGGGCAAAATAACCGGACGGCGCTTGATCGTAAAGTTAAAATACTGCCGCAGAGCGATTTTGACCTGTGTGCGGATCTCGTTGACGCGATCGGGGGCATCATAGCCGATTTCATCAACGATTTCCAGTATGACGCATTGGGCGTCCTCCAGGATATGGCCGGTTTCTGTTTCGAAGATGAACCCCCTGGAAACGATTTCGGGACCGTAGACCACGATGCCTGTTTCCGCGTCGAAGGCCATGTTCACCACCACCAGCCCGTCTTCAGAAAGATTGCGGCGTTCCTTGAGAACGCTTCTGCCTACGTCTCCGATACCCTTGCCGTCCACAAAGATCCGCCCGGTATCCACCCGTTCGGCAATACGCCCGCCCTGGTCATCGAACTGGAGCACCTGGCCGTTTTCGGCCAGCAGTACGTTGGCGTCCGCAATGCCGGTGGACCGGGCCAGGCGGGCATGAAGGGTCAGGTGGCGGAATTCCCCGTGAACGGGAATGAAATACCTGGGGCGGGTGAGGCGGAGCATCATTTTCAGCTCCTCGCGGAACGCATGGCCCGAAACGTGGATGGCGGATATCTTTTCGTAAATGACATCCGCGCCCAGCTTGTAGAGACGGTTGATGATGCCGGCAATGGCCTTCTCATTGCCCGGGATGAATTTTGAACTGAGCACCACCGTGTCATCGGGCTTGATCCTGAAATGCTTGTGGGTTCCGGCGGAAATGCGTGCCAGGGCGGACATGGGCTCCCCCTGGCTGCCGGTGGTGATGAGCACAAGGCGATCGTCGGGATGCTGTTCGATGGCGTCCATCTCGATTTCCATTCCCCTGGGAATCTTCAGATAGCCAAGCTCCCGGGCGATGCCCACGCTGGCCTCGATGCTCCTGCCGTTGATCACTATTTTCCGTTCGCAGGCCTGGGCCACGTCGACCAGTTGTTGGATGCGGGCGATGTTGGAGGCGAACAAGGCCACCACAAGTCGGCCCCGGCATCCGGTGATAATGCTCCGGAAGGCGGCGCTGATTTCGCTGTCTGACAGGGTGTGCCCGTCTTTTTCAACGTTGGTGGAATCGGAAAGAAGGGCCAGTACGCCCTTTTCTCCGTACGCGGCGAATCTGGCGACGTCGGTCATCATCGCATCCGTCGGTTCGTTGCTGATCTTGAAATCTCCGGTATGCACCACAATGCCCTGGGGGGTATGCACGGCGATTCCCACGCCGTCCACAACGGAATGGCCGACACGGATGAATTCGAGGTGGAAAGGGCCGATGGTTAGGGGTTCACCTGGCGTGATGGTGTGCAGGCGGGCCGTTGTGGACATGTCGTGTTCCTGGATCTTGTGGCGGACCATGCCAAGGGTGAACGGCGTACCGAAAACCGGAACATTCTTAAGGCGCAGCAGGTATGGCAGTGCGCCGATATGATCTTCGTGGGCATGGGTCAGCACCACGGCGCAAAATGTGCTGAGATTGCGCTTCAAATAGACCATGTCCGGAATCACATAGTCGATGCCGAGCATGTAGTCCTCGGGGAACATGAGGCCGGCGTCCACCACGAAGGTCGTCTCTGCGCATGTGAAGGCCATCATGTTGAGACCGATCTCCCCCAGGCCGCCGAGGGGGATGATCTGCAAAGGGGGCTTCTCTGTCATCGGCGTATCTTCCAGTGTCGGCCGCTTCGGCGGTAAAGGATATACAACGCGTCCTTGCCCGGGAAAATGGTGTTCACACGACAATGCCCAGCGCCATCAGCTGTTCGTCCACCCAGTGCACAAGCCAGTTGCGCTGGGCCGGGGTCATGTAGGCCATGCAGTCGCAGTGGATTTTGATGTTGGTCCGCACCAGAAATTCGCAGCAGAGGCTGTCGGAGGAAAGGGTGAGGGCCACGTAAAACGGTGCGCATTGGGTGTGTCGGCGTTGGGTGCCGTTGAGCAGTTCCGGCGGTAGGATTTTCCAGTACACATCCTTGACCCCGGATGGTTCAAGTGCCGCCGCCAGGCGCTGCCGCAGCGTCACAACATCGCCGGGCCTCAGTTCGTCTATTACGTATTGTTTCATTTGGTGGGCCAAGTATCACATTTTATTGAGGTATGCAAGGGACACGTTGGGGGGGCGACGGCGTGGGGGCTCAGGAAGGGTGCCCCACGGCTGCGGCTTCCAGGGCGAGCAGGCGGCGCTTCATGTCTTTTCCCCCGGCAAATTGTCCGGTCGTTCCGTCGGAACGTACCACGCGGTGACAGGGGATCAGCAAGGGAAAGGGGTTGCGGCCGAGGGCTGATCCCACGAAGCGAACGGCCCGGGGGCGAAGAACGGCCCGGGCGATATCCCTGTAGGTTGCCCGGGCGCCGAACGGGATGCGCGCTGTTGCCCTGAGCACCTGCTGCTGCAAGGGGGTCAGGCGCGCGGTGTCGAGCAGGTTCCAATCAGGAAACGGCAGCGCGTTTGCGTTTCCGGCGAAATAACTCCGGAGGGAGTCGGAAAGTCGGCGGGTTGCCGCGCATGTGCCGCGCCGCCAGTTACCATAACCGCCTGTCAGGGTCCGGGCAAGTGCGCTCGGCGCCGGGTGGGGCAAAACGATGCGGACAATCCGGAAAGGGAAGGGCGAATAGACAATCGCCATGATCCCCAGGGGAAGGTTGTGAATCAGGTGAGCGGTGACGGCGGGGGGGATGGGAACCTTCCCGGTTTCGGCAGGTGCGGATGAAACCGGGAAGGTCATGGGTCGATATCAGGTCTCTTCGACGGTGATGGCGCCCGGCTCGCATACTTCCACGCAGCTTTCGCAGCCAAGGCACTCTTCCGCGTTGACGGGAACGGATTTGCCGTCTTCCATTTCGAAAACCTCGACGGGGCAGACATCCACGCATTCCTCGCAACCCTGGCATTTTTCGGCATCGACAATCGGATTGAAAGCCATTGAAACCTCTCCTTTCTGATTTAATTGTATGGGTGCTTTTCCGAAAACGGAATTTCCCATTTCCGAAACTGCAACGGTGGTTGTAACTTCCGGAAAAGCACTGACTGGGCGCGGGGCACCCTGATTTCCAGATCCAAAAAAGCCATTATACCATATGATATGGTGAGTCAAGCATCTGATCGGCGGGTTTTTCCCGCCGATGGAAAAAAAGCGTCTTGCCGGTCAATCAGGAAAATCGCCGTGCGATATCCGCGGCCAATTCGGTGATCAGCCGCCGTTGTGCGGGTTCAAGGGCGTCTTGGGCGTTGATGGCGGCAATGTCTTCAAGGGCCATAATAGGGGTGAGGCGCTTTTCCCCGCGGTAATCCAGCAGGGCCTCCTCCTTGACGGTCGGGTTGACGCGGTTCAGGTACGTTTCCCAAAGGGCGTCTGGTTTTCGGTCAATGGCGTCGGGATGATTGCGCCACAGAATCCGAAGGGCAAGCTCCCGCAGTTCCCGCCGTTGAAACTGGTGGGCCACGGCGGCCTTTTCGAACAGAGGGGCCGCTTGGAAACGGCGGCACAGTTCCGATTCCGCACGGGTTGGAAAGCCCATTTGGTAGAGGGCGGCATCCGGGTCGAGATCCGGGATCTCGGGGTATCGGTATTGACGGTGATAGGAGATGATGTCGCTGAAGAGGTCCGGGCGTGCAGACAACCAGGCCAGGTTCTCACCGGCGATTTGCCGGCGCTCCGGAGACATTCGCTGCCAGTATCGTTCATGGGGCGGCAAAATGATGGGCGGCTCGCCCACGCGCTTGCGGATGACCCAGGCCGTATCGGCAACGGAGTTTGATGTGGTGTCCTGAAGCGCGGGCAGATCGAGCCGCAGCCAGAGGGTCTGGTTGCTGTAGGGGATGGAATGGCCGATGGACAGAACCGGGGCCTGATAGTCGGCTTCCGCGCCCAGGTCGTGGCTGATCATGAGGGCCTTGCGGTGGTTGTCCGGGCCCTTGTCAAAACCGTGCGGCAGTTCCGCGATCCGCTGGGCTTCGATCTGTTTGTCGAAACAGCCGCACAGGTAGGACCAGATTTCCTCTTTCCGTGCCAGGCATTTGGCCAGCGCCACCGTGGCTTCCACGTCCGCCATGGCATCGTGTGATTTGCCGCCGGCCAGTTGGTTGGCGGCGTTCAGGTGTTCGAGTTTCAACGTTGGTTTGTCGTTGATACGGGGCCAGGTGAGAACACCGTCGGCATACAAGCGATAGATGACCGCCATCGGCAGGATATCCATCCGACGGCAACCGTTGGCGTACTGGTGGGTATAGGGCGGCAGCAGGTTCCGATGGAAGGTGAACCGGAGAAATTCGTCGTCGAAGCCGAGGGTGTTGTATCCGACGCTGATGGTGCCGGGTGCGTTCAGCCAACGGTGTATGCGCCGGGCCCCTTCGTACTCGGTGATGCCCTGCCTGCAATCGGTTACGGATAGACCGTGGGTCAGCATGGCACGGGGGGAGACGATGACGTCCGGACGCAGTCGGATCGACACTTCGTGGCGTTCCACCTCCTGGAAGGTCAAGTCGGTTCTGATGGCGGCGAACCGGAGCACCTGGTCGAAGGCTTTGTTCAGTCCGGATGTTTCAAGATCGTAGAACAGAAAGGTTTTCATACACCGTCCATAACGTGCCGTCGGAGGATGATCAAGAAAAAATCAAGTGGTAAAGCGTCTTGAACCTTTCGGCGGGGACGTGATACACTTTTCATAAACGCTTTTCGGAAGCCGCCGCACTGTTGGCCTTTGGTGTCGAACACGCGTAAAAAACCCCGCTGCGTCCATCCTTTCCGGTGCGGGGTATGGATGATAATGAATATATCTCTCGTATTTCCGCCATTCTACCTGGCATCACTCTATAACCTGCCACCGGTGGGCCTGCTCAACCTGGCGGCCCAGTGCACCGGTGTCGGGCAGCGGGTGACCATGCACGATTTTGTGTTGGATCTGCGCCTGGGAACCATCGCGTCCGGCCCGGATCTGTATGACCGGTGCGCGGCGGCGATTTTGTCCGCATCGCCAGCGGTGGTCGCCTTTTCGGGCCAGTGTACCACCTATCCGGCGGTGATTCGGATTGCCCGGGAAGTGAAACAGAAACGGCCCGATGTGCGGGTGGTGATCGGCGGCCACAATGCCTGTTTTGTGGACCGTGAAAGCCTGACCGCCTTTCCATGGGTGGATGTGATTGTCCGGGGAGAGGGGGAGGTAACCTTCCGTGCGTTGGTTGACGCATGGCAGCGGGGCGCGTCTCTTGCACGGGTTCCGGGTATTACATGGCGGTCGGGAACACAGGTGATCCGCAATCCCGATCGCCCCCTGGTGGACGATCTCGACCAGCTCCCCATGCCCCGCTACGATCTCGTGCCGCCGCTTTCGGTATATCGTGACGCCTGTGGATTGGATCGGAGTATCGCCATATTGGAGGTTGGGCGGGGGTGTCCCCACCGGTGCGTGTATTGTTCCGAGTCAGCTTTCTGGCAGCGGAAAACCCGCACTTTCTCTCCCCGGCGCTTGGTCAAGGACATGCGCACGCTGGTTCGGGATCATGGCGCGCAGTGCTTTCTACTTGCCTACGACCAATTTACGGCCGAGCGCAGATTCGTTGAGGATTTCTGCAATCTCATCATTGATGCGGGGCTGGCCGAATTTCCCTGGTATTGCATCTCCCGGCTCGATACGGTGGATGCGGACCTGTTGGCCTTGATGAAGGCGGCGGGATGTGAATCCATGTGCTACGGCATTGATTCAGGTTCCAAGAAAACCCTGGCGTTTATCCGCAAGCGTATCGACGAAGACATTCTCTACCGACGTGTCCGTGAGACCACCGACCAGGGGATGGTGCCGACCTTGAGTTTCGTGATCGGTTTTCCAGAGGAACAGAAGGCGGACGTGGACGCAACCCTCATCCTTGCCTTAAAGACCGGTATCCAGGGCAACAGCAACCCGTTGATGCAACTGCCGACGGTATTGCCGGGCACCGAATTGCATCGGCGCTATGCAACCGGACTGGTGCGTGTGGTGGACAGCTATTTCGCCCAAGGGATGGAATTTGACAAGGGACGCCGGTTCCGTGAAGACGACCGCCTGATCGATGCTTATCCAAAGATCTTCAGCAGTTTCTACAATCTGCCGACCGAGGCCATGGCACTGGAGCGGGTGCACCGGCTTGCCGAAACCTTTCCGCTGCTGGTGAACCTCTTCCCCAAGACCACGCTGCTGTTGATTCTGGCGCTGGAATTATCGGCGAGCGATCTTTTTTTCGATTGGCTGTCCTGGTTGAAAGGGGAAGACAAAGATGCAGCGGCGGGGATCAGCGCAGCGGACTGCTTTCGAAGCTTTCCTTTATTTGCCCGCCGGCGATGCGGTGAACTATCCGCCGAACACTGGTCGCATCTGCCGGAGATGATCATTTATGAGACCAGGGCCATTGAGGCCGGCAAATTTTCCATGTCCCCCCCCTTGGCAACGGCGGACACGACCGATGCCCGCAGTTGGCGCCCCGTGCGCAGCAAATCCGTTGTTTTGGAACGCTTTCAATACCCCCTGCCCGGTATTCTTTCCGACATGAAGGCGGGGCTGTTCCGGGAACATTATCCGAACGCTCCGGTTTCTCTTGTTTTCTTCCATGAGAACGGTACCCTGGAAGTGATGGAGATCAATGCCTTCGGTGGCGATCTGCTTTCCCTTGCCGACGGCTGCCGGCCGGTGGCCGATATCGCCGAGATGCTGTATCCCGTTTATGGGAGCGGTATGGACAAGGACGCATTCAATGCCGCCTGTCTGTCGGCCGCCGTCGACCTTGGGGCTTTGCGGATTCTGGTGGGTTCACCACCGGACTGACGTGCCCGGGAGATGCGCGGACCGTTCGTTGGGAGCGGGGCCGCGGGTTCCCTTTTACCATTGAAAGGAGGTGATCGAATGCTGAAAATCAAAAAGGTAGAGAAAAAGGTGTCCAGCGCGGCCGGGTGCCATGCGCCGAGTTGCCATGCGCCGAGCTGTCATGCCCCCGCATGCCACGCCCCGGCGTGCCATGCACCGTGCCACGCGCCCTGCCACGCCCCCGCATAGCGCGGCGGAGTTGCAGTGGAAAAGAGGCGGGAGGGGGGAGTCCCCCTCCCGCCCCCCCCCGGTGCCTGGAACCGGTCTTTTTTCCTCCGCCCTCACCGTGCCACTTCAAAGGGCCATGCCACCATGCCCCCTTCGATGAAGGAGACCTTGTCCAGCCCTGCGGCGTTCAGAATCCGTTGGGCCTCGTAGCCCCGCATGCTGACCCGGCAGAAGGTGAGAATCTCCCGGTCCCGGGGCAGTTCTTCTGCCTTGCTGCGGATGATGTCCAGGGGAATGTCCAGGGTTTCGTAGGGCAGGCGCCCTTCGCGGCGTTCTTCCGGCATGCGCACGTCCACTACCAGAACATTACCCGCCTCCATTTGCCGGCGCGCCTCGAAGGCGGAAATACCATGGGCGATGCCATCGAGCTTGTTGATCATCAGGTGCGCGCAAGCCGCCAGGGGGTCAATGGGCGGTGAAAACGGCGGTGCGTAGCAAAAATCGATGTCCGCCAACTGCTCCACGGTGCCGCCAAAGCGAATGACCGCGGCCGCCACATCCAGGCGTTTGTCGATCTGCCCCATGCCGGCCATCTGAACCCCCAGCAGTCTGTGATCCTGCTTGGCGGCGATCATCTTGATGACCATCTGGGCGGCGTCCGGCATATAATGCGGTTTGTCGGGACCGGAGAAAACGACGGTTTCATAATCGATGCCGAGGGTTGCCGCCTGGCGTTCCCCAAGGCCCGTCCTTCCCATGGCGATGTCAAAGGCCTGGACGATGGAAGAGCAGCTGATGCCGGCGAACGCCGACGTCTTTCCGGCGATGTGGTCGGCGATGACGCGTCCCTGCTTGTTGGCGGTGGAGCCCAACGGCACGTAAAGGGCGGTGTCGTAGCCAGGTTGAATATAGTGGGTGGCGACACAATCTCCCCCGGCGTAGATGTCCGGATCGCTGGTTTGGCCGTGGGCGTTGACACTGATTGCCTTGTCGCAGGTCAGTCCGGCCGATCGGGCAAGATCAATATTGGGCCGGGTGCCAACGGCAACGAGCACCAGGTCGGCGGGGAGCAATTGTTTGTCGGTGCGTACGCCGGTTACCTTTGTTTCACCCTCCACGGCTTCCACACGCTGGCCAAGCACCAGGCGGACGCCTTTTTCCCGGATGTGGTTGGCGGCCAGGGCGGCGATGTCTTTGTCCAGAACCCCAGGCATGATTTGATCCATCATTTCCACCAAGGTGACCTCCAGGCCGTATTCGGTCAGGGCTTCGGCCATCTCGATGCCGATGAACCCGGCGCCCACCAGGACCGCGTGGTTGAGGTGCTGCCGAGCCGCTTCACGGGTGAGACTTTCGGCGTCATCGGGGTGGGTCATGAACCAGACGTTTTTCAGCGTTATGCCCGGGATGGGCGGGCGCAACGGCAACCCCCCCGTTGCCAGAACCAGCTTGTCGTAGGGCAGTGTTTCAATGCTGCCGTCCAGGAGGTTTTTTACTGCAAGGGTTTTGGCTTTTCTATCGATGTGGACGGCTTCGGTACGGGTGCGGACCTTAAAGCCCTTGACCGCTTCAAAAAAGGCGGGTGTTCTGGCCATGCCCGCCTGGGTTTTCGTCAGCTGACCGATGTCGGCGAAGTACCCTTCCACGAAATAGGGTAGGCCGCAGGCGCCGTATGAAACAAGTTCTCCTTTCTCGATCATGGTGACATCCGCTTCGGGGAGGATGCGCTTGAGCCGGGAGGCCACTTTGGGCCCGCAGGCAACGCCCCCGACCACCAGAACTTTGGGCCGATGTGTCATGTGTGTCGCTCCTTTCCACTGGCAGGTGCAGATCCGGACGGTCGCCTCCGGACGGCTGCAGTCAAAAGATGAACGTCGACAATCATGGAAACTGTGCGTTAAAAGAACCGTCGGCCGCGCGGTGCATGGTGTCACGGCGCAGCAGTTGTAGACGCCTCCAGCTATAGCGGAAAGCCCCCAAAAAGGAAAGCGCCCGAGCCCGGCAGATGCCTTGCGGTCTGTCCGTCGCGGCGGAGTGCCGCGAAAGCGATCCGATTTGCTTGGGCGGTGGATATTTTCAGGTTGAAAAACAACCCGACACATGTTCATATACCGGACGCGATTGACAAACCCGATATGGAAAGGATTAGTTCCATGAGTAAACAGCAGAAAGGCGTTGGAATCGCCGACAAGATGCCCGGTCAGGCCGTGGATCCGAAAGAGGCCGCCGCCCGCGCATTGTCGCAGGTGCGGCATAAATTCATCGTTATGAGCGGCAAGGGGGGAGTGGGGAAAACCAGCAGTGCAGTGAACCTGGCCATTGCGCTGTCGCGAAAAGGACATCGGGTGGGGCTGATGGATGTGGATCTTCACGGTCCCGACATTCCAAGAATGCTCGGCCTCAACGGCGGCCTTGAAGTGGGCGCGGACCAGAAAATCAGTCCCAAGCGGTTTTCGGACAACCTGGGCGCCGTTTCCATCGAGTCTCTACTGCCGGATCCGGACGAGGCGGTCATCTGGCGGGGGCCTGTCAAGTACAACGCCATCCGGCAGTTCATCGAAGAGGTGTCCTGGGGGGAACTCGATTTCCTGATCATCGACGCGCCGCCGGGCACCGGTGACGAGCCGCTGACCATCGCCCAGCTGATCCCCGACGCACAGGCAATCATTGTCACCACCCCGCAAGAGGTGGCCCTGGCGGACGTGCGCAAGTCCATCAGTTTTTGCAAACGGGTGCAGATGCGTATTTTCGGCCTTATTGAAAACATGAGCGGCTTCACCTGTCCGCATTGTCAAAAGGGGGTCGACATTCTCGGTTCCGGCGGCGGAGAGCGCACGGCGGCGGCTACAGGCATCGCGTTTCTGGGAAAAATCCCCTTGGATCCCCGCATGGTCGCCTGTGGAGATGCCGGCGCCTCTTTCCAGGAACAATACGCGGATGCCGAGGTAACCCGGGCCTTCATGGCCGTGGCGGATCGCATGGTCGCTCTTTTGGCGGAAGATTTCACGGCTTGACGCCGTCGGGTCGCTTCCGAAGACCCGTGACGGCCGGGAAATGACATGAACAAGGCGCTGTGCAGGCATCTGATCTGTCCCGCCTGCCTTCCTTTCGAACAGCCCCTGACCTGTAAGGTGGCGGCGGCAAGCGGGCCGGACATTTTGTCCGGGGTGTTGGGGTGCCGTCGATGCGGGGAAACATATCCCATTATAGACGGCTTGGCCGTGCTGCTGGTCGGCGGGCTGCCCTTAACGGACCGCGGCGGAGACGGATACGAGGCGGCGGCAACGGTGTCTTCGTACCTGTGGAGCCATTATGCGGACTGGATGGGGGATCACGACGCGACCGACGCCTACCGACAGTGGGGGCGCCTGCTTGCGACGGATTCCGGTGAAAATTGCCTTGATGTCGGCTGCGCTGTGGGACGGTTCGTGTTCGAACTGGCGCCCACGGCCGGCCTTGTCGTGGGGGTGGACCGCTCCGTTTCCTTTGTGAAATCGGCGCGCCGGTTGATGAGGGGAGGGGAAATTTTTTTCGACCAGGTGGAGGAGGGACGACTCGTTCGTTGCCGGCGCATTGCGTTGCCGCCGCTTCAACAGCGCAACAATGTGGAATTCATCGTGGCCGACGCCCTGGCGCTTCCCTTTGCCGGGGGGATGTTCGGCGCGGTGGCGAGCCTCAATGTCGTGGACAAGATTCCCGCGCCCTTGGCGCATTTGAAGGAGCTCAACCGGGTGGCCCGAAACAGCCGGGCCGGGTTTCTTTTTTCGGACCCGTTTTCATGGTCCGATGCCTGCGCCCCGGAAAGCGAATGGCTAGGTGGAACGGACAGAGGCGCCTTCTCCGGGTTCGGAAGGGAAAATGTCCGGCATCTGATGACGGGCAAAGGCGGGCACCTGACGCCCGCCTGGCGCATCGACGGCGAAGGTGCGCTGACGTGGAAGATCCGAACCCACCGCAATCATTTCGAACTGATTACCAGCGAATATATCCTGGCCCGGCGGTGACGGTCCCGGACCGCTATTTCCTTGCCGTGTTCACCTGGCGCGTTTTTCTTCAGACGGCCCGGAACCCTTTTTTCTCATATCCACGGCCAGAACCTGCCGCGAATAGCGGCCTCGATGCGTTTGCCGATGCGGTCCAGCAGCCGCCCAAGCGCTCTAAAAAGGCCGGTGGGCTTGGGCGGTTGTTGGTATGAGGAAAAATTGATGGTCACGGCACATCTCCTCGTCGGGGGCGTCTGCGGCAGATGCGGGCATCTAATCGCCTAATTTACGCTCTTTCAAACACCGCAGCAACCCCAAGTCCGCCGGCGCCGCAGATGGTCTCAAGCCCGTAACGGCTGTTGCGTCGAACCATTTCATGGATCAGGGTGACAAGCCGCATGGCACCGGTGGCGCCGATGGGGTGTCCCAGGGAAATGCCGGAACCGTTGACGTTTACTTTGCGGTCGCATTCCTCGGCGCTCAGCCCCATCAGCCGTGCATCGGCCAGGGTCTGTGCGGCAAAGGCCTCCTGGATTTCGATCAGATCCAGCTGGTCCCGGGTGATTCCCGCCTTGTTGAGGGCTTGGTCAACCGCCAAGGGAACCGCAGGATAAGTGAGGGTCGGATCATCACCGGCAACACCATAAGACATGAACGCCACCATGGGCGTGCATCCCAATGCCTTGACCTTTCGCGCGCTCATGAGCACTACGGCCCCGGCCCCGTCGTTTTCCGAAGAAGAGTTTCCCGCGGTGCAGATGCCATCCGGGTAAACGGTTTTGAGGCGGGACAGCTTTTCAAGCGTGGTGTCGGCACGGGGGGTTTCATCCTGATCAAACAGAACGGGCGCGCCTTTGGCCTGGGGCACCGGAATGCCGATGATCTCTTCGGCAAAAATCCCCAAATCCTTGGCGCGCATCGCCTTGCGGTGGCTGTTGACGGCCCACCTGTCTGCTTCTTCCCGGGAGATGCCTTCGTTTTTCGCCGCAGTTTCCGCCCAGGTCATCATGGAGTTGAGTTCACCGAAGCGCTCGATGGGTTGGGCCATCACGCGCCCCCGTTGAATGCGGTCGTAGATGGGAATACCCCACATGGAAAGCGCACCGTGGCCCCGGGGCATGAATCCGAATTTCTCGTCCTTTTTTCCACCGAGGCCCCAGCGGATATCCCCCGGGATATAGAGTTCGGCCTGGCTCATGCTTTCCATGCCGCCGGCCACCACGATATCGGCATTGCCGGTCTGAATCTTCATCACGCCATAGGCGATGGCGTCCAGGCCGGAGCCGCACCTGCGGTCCACGGTGATGCCCGGCACCGATACCGGCCAGCCGGCTTCCAGCAGCGCCATGCGGGCGCCGTTGGCGCACTCACCGCTCTGGTAGGCATGGCCCATGACCACTTCGTCCACTGCTTCGGCTGCGATACCGGCCCGACGGATGACTTCGTTCAGCACCACCGCAGCGAATTTATGCACCTGCAGGGCCCGAAGGGTGCCGCCAAAACCGCCGATGGGTGTCCGCACCCCACTGACGATATAGACTTTTTCAAGACTCATGATGCCTCCTTGCCGGTTTCACCCTGGCTTTCGTGGTCGGGCAACGCGTCCCCCAGGTCCATGGCGAACTTCAGCATTTTCAGCAGTTTCTTGTCCCGTGCGGCGCACAGTTCGGCTTCGGGCCTGCCGCCATAGTCATAGAAGCCCTTTCCGGTTTTAACGCCGAGATGGCCCTGTTTTTCAAGTTCGAAAATCATCTTGGGCATATAATCGACGGGGGTCTGGGGGCAGGCGGGCTTCCTGAGATTGTTCACGCTCAGGCCGATGCCGCCGTAATCGATGCGCCCCACGGCGCCTACGATCATCATGCGCATGGCAAGGCCCCAGATACAGGCGTCGTCCACTTCCCGGGGGGTCAGGTACCCCTCGTCAAGGAGATAGTAGATTTCGCGTTGCAAGGCGATCTGAAGGCGACTGACCACGTATCCGGAGACATACTTTTTGAAAACGATGGGCTTCTTCCCGATGCTTCGGAGGAGGTCCGCCATCAGATCGACATTGGCCATGTCGGTTTCGGGGCCTTTGACCACATCCACCAGCGGAATCAGTTGGGGGGGGGCGTAGAAATGGGCGATGAGCACCTTGTCCGGCCGGCTGGTATCGGCGAACGCGAAGGGATTCAAGAAGGTGGTGTTGCTGGCAATGAGGGTGTGGGAAGGGCATAGCCGATCGAGATCTTGGAAAATCCGACTTTTCGCGCTTTTATCTTCGGCCATGGTTTCAAATGCGATATCCGCCTTCCCCGCGGCCTCTTCGATGGCGGTTGTCAGGTGAATGCGCCCCAGGGTGTCGGCAATGGCGGCCGGATCCACAAGGCCTGCTTCCGCCATGGCATCAAGGCTGGCCTTGATCAGCGCCATGGCGCGGTTAAGAGTTTTCTCGGTTCGGGACATCAGGTGCACCTGGCGACCAGATTGAGCGAATATCTGGGCGATACCGTGGCCCATGGTGCCTGCGCCGATAACGGCGATGTTTTTAATGTCTGTCGGTGTCATTTTCTTCTCCATGGAAAATGTTAAAAGCGTTGCGCGCAATCGGGTTTCGTAAGGCCTTCAAAACGCAGGAGCGCCGGAATTGAAACGCTCCAGGGCGTTGTGCCACGATGATGCGGATCCGGAAGGACCGGCATGGAACGCCTTTTCATCCCGCACCTTTCACCTCTGCCCTGCCGTTAAGACGCCGTCAATCCGCCGTCCACGAAGAAGGTCTGGCCGGTGATGAAATCCGAGGCGTCGGATGCCAGAAAAACAGCGACACCCATCAGGTCCGCGGGAACGCCGAGCCGACCCAGGGGGATCTGGGCCTCGTACTTAGCGGCCAGTTCGGGGTTTTCCTTGATGTGACGGGTGCCCTGGGTAATGATCAGGGACGGGCCGATGGCGTTCACATGGATGTGGTGGGGGGCCAGCTCCAGGGCTAGGGTTTTGGTAAGCATGCCCACGGCGCCCTTGGTGGCGCAGTAGGCAGCGTTGCCGCCGGTGTACCCCCGGATTTCACGAACAGACGAGAGGTTGATGATCTTGCCGTGCCCCTGGTCTTTCATGAGGGCGCCGAAGGCTTTGCAGGCGATCATGGTGCCTTTGACATTGATGTTGAAAATGGTTTCCCAGTCAGCCATGGGGTATTCCAGGGCAGGGCGTTTGATGTTCAGGCCCATGGCGTTGACGAGAATATCGACCTTCCCAAGTGTGTCCAAGGACTTTTGCAGAAAAGCCTTCATGCTCTCTTCGCTGGTCACATCCACCGTGAGGGGCGTGACCGGATTTCCGGTTTCCGCACGAATGGTGTCCGCCACCTTTTGCAGCGCAGCCATATTTCTGCTGGCAACCACCAGGCGTGCCCCGTAGCGACTGAGGCCGCGTGCAATGGCTTCACCGAGGCCGCCGGCTCCGCCGATGACGACGGCGTTTTTTTCCTTGAGACTGAAAATATCGTTCATGGAAGACCTCCCGTTTCTGTTCGTGCCTGGTGCCGCTGGTAATGAGACATCCAACCGCAGCGGCACACAGTACACGAAGATCTATAATTACCGATGATGCGAAGGAAGGGCGTTAGGCCCCCAGTGGTTTGAGGCCCAAGAAGTCCCGGGCTTCCCCAGGCGTCATGGGTTCCTTTCCGAGTTCCCGGGCGATCCGGACGGTTCGGGCGACAAGGTCCGCATTGGTGGCAAGGCGGCCTTTGGAATAATAGATGTTGTCTTCAAGCCCCACCCGCACGCACCCGCCATTTAACATGGACAGGGTGGTCAGCGGCAGTTGCGCGGATCCGACTGCGGTGCAGTTGAACACTGCATCGTCGGGGAGGAAATCCATCATGGTGTTGAAAATTTTGGGAGTGGCGTCACAAGCGCCTTGATAACGCATGCCCAGAACCATGTTGATGCAATAGGGCTTTTCCACCAGGCCTTTTTTGATGATGTCGTTGACTTCCCGGAACATGGCGAAGTTGTAGACTTCCATTTCCGGCTTGACGCCCATGGCCTTCATCTTGTTGAGGAACAGTTCGATCTCCTCTGGCATGTTGGAAAAGGGGATGCCCTTGTATTGCCCTGACAGGCGCATCAGGGAGCCCATGTTCAGGGAGGCCATTTCCGGTTCCGCTCCCAGGCATTCCACGCGCTGCTCCTGGGTCAGGCTCGGTCCGCCGCCGGTGCTGAATTGAATGATGGCGTCGGATTTCTCCCGTACTTTCTTCTTGATTTCCTTGAAGACACTGACGTCGGAAGTGTTGGCCCCCCTGGCATCCTTTCCATGGATATGGCAGATGGCGGCACCTTCCTCCACGCAGGCCTTGGCGGTGGCTGCGATTTCGTCTGGCTGTTCGGGCAGGTCCGGGTTCATTTCCTTGGTGACCAGTGCACCGGTCATGGCCACGGTAATGAGGATCTTGTCGGGGGGCAGCAATTTCAACATGGGGGCGATTCCTTTCTGTTACGTGTTTTTTTCAACACCCAGTCCCTGGAGGGAAAAACGGACCATCTGTTCGATGAGCAGTGACTTGAAGGTGTCGTCGTAGGTCTTGCCGGTGATGCGCGAAACCATGGGGCGCGAATAGTTCATGTACAAAACGATGCCGAAAATACTCATTACATCGAAGGTCAGGTCCGCCTGGGTGCCGGGGGGCATAAACGGTTTGAGCAGGTTGTACAAGGTGTCGAACAGGGGCCGGGAGGTTTCATCCGACGCGATTTCAAACGCTTCCGTGGGGTTGTTGATTTCCCGGATGATCAGCTGACGGTGGCGGCGCAGTTCCTGCTCATTCAACGGGCCTTCCAGATACGCCTTGGCCAGGGCTTCGATGGATTCCCGGGGGGAGGGCACATCGTAGCGCGCAAGATTCTTTATAAACGTATCGTACATCTTTTTTTCACGGGGAATCCAACGGGAACGAAACACCTCCAGGTAGAGGTTTTTCTTGTTGCTGAAATGATAATTCACCGATGCCATATTGCATTTGGCCGCCGTGGTGATTTCCCGCACACTCACGGCGTGGTATCCTTTTTGGGCGAACAGGGTTTCGGCTTTGTCCAGGATGCGCTCCCGGGTCTGGTCCCGATGGGTTTTGGATAAGTTCATGGTGATTCCTGTAAAACATATGTTTCAAACGTACGTTTGAAAGTCAAGGGGTTTTTAAGGTCGCCGGCTAGCATCCCGGTGCGTCGTCGTACTGTCCCAGCTTGAGCAGGGGAACCAGCAGCGGGCCTGCCAGGATAAAGATGCCGGTGCAGATCATTCCGGTTGAAAAACTGTATCGTTCCCCCAGGTGTCCGATTGCCAGCGGCAGGAGCCCGCCGCCGAAGAGAAAGGAAAGGGGGGTCCCAAGGGCATTGGATACACTGCGAAGGTGCGGGGGGGCGATCCGGGCCAGGGCCCCGAAGCCGGCGGGGAAAAAGGCATTGAGCAGGGCCGGTTGCAGAAAAATGACAATGTACAGCCAGGGGCCTTGGGCCAGGCCCAGGAGAATGGTGAAAATGCCGGTGGCCAATAACGTAACGGCCATCATGGGTTTTTGACCGATCTTGTCCACCAGAATGCCGGCGATGAAAACCATGGCCAGGCCCGAGATCTGGGAAAGGCCCACCAGGGTGTTGGCACGGGTTAGTTCCATTCCCCGTTCGGTGACAAGGTACAGGGGCAACATGGCGTAGATACCGGCATTTCCCCCCATGGCCATGGCGAACAACACCACCAGTGTCCAGAAGGAGGGTTTGGATATGACCGTTGAGACGTTGGGGCGGGTTGGCGACTGGCCCGGAAAGTTACCGCCCTTTCCGCCGACCGTATAGACCAGGGCGGACACCATTGCCAGTGCGCCCCATAGCCCCAGTACCCAGCGCCAGGAAACGGCGGCGAGCAGCAGCGTGGCGATGAGGGGGGCGGTGATAAAGGCCAGTGGCGGCGCTGATTGATGGACGCTCAGGGCCTTTCCCCACTCCTCCTTGCGGATCTGCCCGGTGATGGTGGCCACGGCGGATGGCAGATGAAACCCGGCGGCAAGCCCGATGCACATCATCAGTGCCCGCAACAGCCAGAGGTTCTGCGCCACGGAAAAGGGCAGCAACACCAACGCCACCAACCAGGCCGACACCCGCAGGCTGCCACTGTGGTTGAGACGGGCGGCCATCAAGCCGGAACTGAACGAGGCGGCGAGGTATCCGATGGATATCATCAGGAACAGGCTTCCGGCCTGCCCGTGGGTAATGCCGAGATCCGTTTGGATGGCGGGCATAAGGGGCGCGAAGATGACCCGGGAAACAAAACCCAGGTAAAACATCCAACCGAGAAACAGTGGAACTATGATACTTTCCCGGAACGAAGCGGGCATGGGGCAGTCGGAAACACCGATGTCCTGCATGAAAACCACCTTTCAGACATTCTTTCAGAGGATGCGGCCGTGGTAAAAACAAAGAGCGTTTAAAACGAATGTTTGAATAACATCGGCGGCGCTTAGGGTCAAGGTCTGAACAGTGGGGTAAAGAAGGGGTAAGAAAAAAGGTTAAGGATCAGGCGATCGAGGGGGCCGGGGCGCAGAGGCGTGGGCCTAAGGGGACTGGAAGGGGAAAGGCCGGCGCGACCCGGGGAATACCGAGCAGGTCGGATTCCCCGGGTCGCTTGTTAATAGAATAGAAGAGATTTAGAAGCTGAAGGTGGTTTTGACCACAGTGTAGTACCAGTCTTCTTCCATTTCGTTGAAAGGCGTATCCGATGTAAGAACCATTGCGGCACCGTTCATGTAATGACCCTCAACCTTGAAGATCCAGTACTCGTTCAGGTCAAAACGGACCGCGGCGCAAAGATCCTTCTGCCATGCAAAGAAGTCCGGCTGCCCCATGGCTACCAGATAGTCCCCGTCCTTGTCGTCCTCATTGGAATACTCCTCGGAATAATAGATGCCGATTTCCAATAAGTCGGAGAGACGGTAAGTGGCGCTGCCGTAATACCGCTGCTGATCCGGTGAGGAGCCGATGAGCATGGAGGCGTATTCCGCCGCCAGAACAAGATTGTTCCAGGTGTATTCGGCGGAGGCGATCCAGATTTCGGTATCGAGGTTGATGCGCACCGCGTTTCCGAAAAAATTGGCGACCACATCGTTGGTGACGGCAGCGAAAGTACCGGCGACCCGGAAACCATCGAGGGGGGTGTTCCAAATGAGCTGAGCGCTTTTGCTGATGTCGAATTCAATTCCAATCAATTCAGTGTGCAGAAAGGATTCCATCTGCTTGACGAATCCGCCATTGTCCTCATCCACCTGGGGCTCTCCGATGACGATGTTGTAATCGAAGGAGCCTGCGGCGCCGCCGCCGAGGGTTCCGTAAATGCCGACGCCCAGGCGGCTGAGTACGATTTCCCGGGATGGTTCGGAGTAGACGGCGCCGGGCAGGAAGGCGAAGGTGCGGAGCATGTCGATGTCTCGGCCCTCGTTATAAAGCCCGAAGGGATTCTTGATTTTTCCGGCACGGATTTTCAGCCAGTTCTTCCAGCGGTAATCCGCGTAGGCCCAGTCGATGTTGACGGTGTTGTTGTCGATGTCACCGTAGTCCCTGGCGTAAAGTTGAAGCCCGATGTTAAGGCCGTCGGTGAGTTTCTTGCCGAAGTTGATACCGGCGTCGAAATGCTGAAAGGTACCGTCGGTGGAATCGCTTGTCGGAAAGTTATTGTCCGCTGAATAAGAAAATCCCTGGGAGATGAACCCATGGATTTGGATGCCTGCCAGGTCATAGGCCATGGATGTGCCGGCGAAAACCAGGGCAGCAGCGGCAACGGCCAGTGCGATCACTATTTTTTTCATTCGTATATCCTCCATTGTTAAGACATTTTGATGGTATGCCTTGCCAAGACGGCGCAGACGCGCCATTGCGGTGGCCCGGATGCTTAAGGGGTGATTTGCAAGACCCTGGCATTGCCCGTATCCGTGCCGGCCGGGACGTAACCGATGGCCCCGGGCGTGGCGGCCACAAAGGCGACCATGCCGGTTTCGGCGTCGAAATTCTTCGGCGGAAAGCCCTGGCCGGTGAACACCATCTTTTTCCAGAAGGTGCTGAACTGGGAAGTACTTTTCTTGACGTAGGCATCTAAAAACGCTTCGTGGGCCGGTGTGCCCGTCATGGTGGCGGGGGCGATTTCCTGGCCGCTGCCCCATCGCACGGTTTTCCCGAGGTAGATGGATTCAAGCGTGTTGGCGGTCAGGGACGATTCGGATACGCTCGGGTTCACGATAACAGTCACATCCGCTGCATTCGCGGCGGCCGCAAGCAGGCCTGCCGCGAAAACCACGGCGATAAAGAGTGTCGCTTTTTTAAGGATCATTGTTTGGTTCCTCCTTTCATGGTTGTTTCCTCCGTATTGCGCTTCTCTTCTGCATTGTGCAAACGGTCGAACAAAGAAAAAGCGCCTATTTAGGTGACACGTTCGAAAATGTCAAGCCCCGACAATGGTTTCAGCGGGCCAGCGCATGGAAATCTTGCGAAGAGCCCGTGGCATTTGATCGCTTTGTCTTGAACCTGCCGTTGAATCTTTTTGATTTTTAAGCAAGTTCAAGGCGGTGTGTCCTGCCGCCCCCGAATGCGCCCTGCCTCTGGGTAAAAACACGGTGTCGTCAAGGAGCGTCTTGTGGCCCTGCTTTGGGGCCGGAATGTCGCTTGCATCACAGTTTCTGATGGTTTTGGCAATTATTTTTACCCCCAGCGCGTCTATGGTGATGATGCATTTGGATGCGGCGCGCAGCTTGAGCAGACGCGACGTGGTTATTGTCTTCTTGTTTTTTTGACCTGTCATGGTTGCCCATCAATGAAATGCCGCCGGCAGTGACAACCTGACCCTTAATCGGTTCGGTTGCAGAATCAACCCGGAGCGCGAAGCTGTTCTGGAGCGCGAGCTGTTTAGGGTGGTCTTGGATTCGGTAACGCCTTTTTGCATGCGTCCAGCGGATTAATCGTGGGGTGAAGAAGAATTAAGGGGTGAGGATTGAAGGGGGCAAGATGATGGGCATGGAAGGAGTACGGGGACGGTGTTTTCCGGGGAATACCGGGCGGGTCGGATTCCCCGGAACGTTCGGAAGAAAAATACGAGAAAGATTTAGAAGCTGAAGGTGGTTTTCGCCACGCCATAAAACCAGTCCTCTTCCATGCTGTCGAAGGGGGTGTTTCTGGGCAATACGTCGGCAGTGCCGTTTACGTAATGGCCTTCTATCTTGAAAATCCAATACGCGTTCAAGTCAAACCGAAGGGCGGCGCAAAGGTCCTTCTGCCAGCCGGAAAAATCCGGGTGCCCCATGGCCACTTGGTTTTCGCCGTCCTTGTCGTCCTCATCCGGGTAATAGACGCCGTAAAAAAGGCCCGCTTCCAGAAGATCCGTAAAACGGTATGACCCGCTCAGATAATAGCGTTGCTGGTCCGGCATGTCTTTCAGGAGATAGGAGGCATATTCGGCGGCCACCACGAGGCTGTTCCAGGTGTATTCGACCGAGGCGATCCATATTTCGGTGTCCAAGGAAAGGCCTGTAACTTCAACCGGGCCGAAGGGAGTATCGAAAACCCCGCCAAAATCGGTTGGCTGGTATAGATACGTAAATGCCGCCCGGAAACCATCCAGAGGGGTATTCCAGATGACTTGGGCTGTTGGTCCTAACTCGAAATCAAAGGATATATCGGACGCGCCGGTCAACGTTTCGAACACCTGAACCATTCCGCCTTCGGACTCGTCGAGTTGGGGTTCACCGACGACGAGATTGTAATCGAACGAACCTGCTGGTCCTGCGGAAATGCTGCCGTAGATGCCCACCCCCATTTTGCTCATGTTGATTTCCCTTGAGGCTTCAGTATAGATGGTTTGTGGGAGGAACGCGAATGTTTTCAGCATGTCGATGTCTCGGCCTTCGCCATACAGGCCGAATGGTGCTTTCATCTTGCCGAAGCGCATTTTCAGCCAGTTCTGCCATTTATAATCGGCATAGGCCCAGTCAATGTTGACGGTGTTGTTATCGATATTGCCGAAGTCCCGGGCATAGAGCTGAAGCCCGATGTTGAGGCCGTCGGTGAGTTTCTTGCCGAAGTTGATGCCGGCGTCGAAATGCTGAAAGGTGCCGCTTTCGGAATCGCTGGTGGGGTAGCTGTTATCCTGTGACCAGGAAAATCCCTGGGAGATGAACCCGTGGATTTGGATGCCTGCCAGGTCATAGGCCATGGATGTGCCGGCGAAAACAAGGGCGGCAGCGGCAACGGCCAGTGCGATTACTATTTTTTTCATTCGTATATCCTCCATTGTTAAGACATTTTGATGGTATGCCTTGCCAAGACGGTGCAGACGCGCCATTGCGGTGGCCCGGATGCTTAAGGGGTGATTTGCACGACTCTGGCATTGCCCGTATCCGTGCCGGCCGGGACGTAACCGATGGCCCCGGGCGTGGCGGCCACAAAGGCGACCATGCCGGTTTCGGCGTCGAAGTTCTTCGGCGGAAAGCCCTGGCCGGTGAACACCATCTTTTTCCAGAAGGTGCTGAACTGGGAAGTACTTTTCTTGACGTAGGCATCTAAAAACGCTTCGTGGGCCGGTGTGCCCGTCATGGTGGCGGGGGCGATTTCCTGGCCGCTGCCCCATCGCACGGTTTTCCCGAGGTAGATGGATTCAAGCGTGTTGGCGGTCAGGGACGATTCGGATACGCCCGGGTTCACGATAACAGTCACATCCGCTGCATTCGCGGCGGCCGCAAGCAGGCCTGCCACGAGAACCACGGCCATAAAGAGTGTCGCTTTTTTAAGGATCATCGTTTGGTTCCTCCTTTCATGGCTGTTTCCTCCGTATTGCGCTTCTCTTCTGCATCGTGCAAACGTTGGGACAAAGAAAAAGCGCTCAGCAAAGCGAGACGTTCGGAAATGTAAAGCCCCGGCGACGGTTACAGCGCATTTGGCAGCCGTGGGGTTTTGATGAAATCCCATATTAAAACTATTTCAAAGGGCCTTCGGCATGTCAAGCGGATAGAAGCTATGTCGAATTATTACAGAATGATAAAAATTTTGATAATGCTGCAACATGCCTTGGGGGACTTTTCGTGACGGGGGAGAGGAAAAAACTTTTCTGGAAACCAGTGGATAAATGACCTATAGACATTCTTGCAACCAGGGCAGGATAGCGTCGTTTGCGGTGGCCACCGGCCTTGACGCTTGGCATCCGGTGCCTGGTTCCCGGTCCATGATCCCTCAACCCCTGTGATACGGGAGGATGCTCATTGTGAAGTCATTCGACGAATTACTGGCCGATTCCGTTGCCGCACACGGCCATCTGTGCGCCGGGCAGGTGATCGGCGTACGCATGGCCATGCTCGGTCTGCGGCTGCTGGGAATCGACAACCCGCACGACATGCCGCATCGCAAAAACCTCATTGTCTATGTGGAGATCGATCGATGCGCCACGGACGCCATTCAAAGCGTGACGGGGTGTCGCATGGGAAGACGCAGCTTGAAGTTCAGGGATTTCGGCATCAACGCGGCCACGTTTTTGGACATTTCAACCGGTCGTGCCTATCGAATTGTGTCCACCGAGGA
This sequence comes from Desulfobacterales bacterium, assembly GCA_963678885.2. Taxonomy (GTDB): domain Bacteria; phylum Desulfobacterota; class Desulfobacteria; order Desulfobacterales; family JAFDDL01. Next base: position 312,168 of record CAXXFG010000006.1, read on the forward strand.
GGCAAGAACCCTTGCCGACACACTGGTTCCCGATGTGCCCGATAAATACAAACGGCAACTCATCGGCTACCAGAAGATGGGAGATGACGTGTTGTTCCGCGTCATGCCGGTCACCGTGCACCTTCGGGAAACGGAGATGCCCGGGCCGACCCGGAAAAAGGTGGTATGCGGGCAATGCGGACAGGTGGTGCGGGACGGGCGGGAGGTGGAAACCGATGACGCTCCCCTGTGTCGTCCCTGTGCCGGAAAGGCGTATTTTACGCCCTTGAAGGCTTCGGCTGCCCCGGACGCGTCTTCCACAGGAAGCGTCGCATAACGGTTGTGCATTGCAGAAGGGGAGGCGGTTATGAACGTTCCCGTCGTTTCCGTGGTGGCGGAAAAAAGCGGCACTGGCAAGACCACCTTGCTGGAGAAAATGATTCCGCAGTTCAAAAAGAGGGGATACCGGGTGGGGGTGGTGAAGCACGATGCCCATCGTTTCGATATCGACCGGGAAGGAAAGGATTCCTGGCGGCTGACCCAGGCCGGTGCGGACACCATGATCATCAGCTCTCCGGTCAAGTTGGCCATGGTCAAGCAGCATCCGGATGGGTTGGAGCCGGCACTCCCTGACATCATCGGGGCATACTATGGGGATGTGGATATCGTGCTGACCGAGGGGTTCAAGAAGAATGCCTATCCGAAGATAGAGGTGCACCGGAAAGAACACAACCCTGCCTTGTTGTGCAGGGGGCGGCGGTATGATCCCATGCTCCTGGCCGTTGCGTCCGATACGCATCTGGTCCTGGACGTGCCGGTGTTCGATATCGATGACGCCCTGGGGCTCGTCCTCTTGGTGGAAAAACGTTTTCTTGCCGATGGCGCTTCAAACAAGAGCGGCTAGCAGATACCGGTCTGGCCTGGAGGAGACGGTGCCAGCAGCACAGGAATCTGCGATTTGCGCAGGACAGCGTTGACCGTTGGACCGAGTTCGGTTTCCACCATGTCTCCCCGCCGCGCGCCCAGCAGAATCAGTTCGCAATTGAACGTTTTTGAATAATAGAGAATATCTTCAACGACGTTTCCGTTGGTAACAACAATCTCCCTGGCATGCCGGCCGGCGGCGTTTTCAGCGATGCCCGACAGGGTGCAGAAATGGTCCATTGCGTCCCGGATCAGACGGTTCGCTGTTTTTTTACCGATGAGGCTGTTGCGCGCGTCCGCCTGCCGGCCGTCGAGGAGATGCCCCCACGCCTCCTTTCCCAGGAGCCGCTGCAGCCGTGCTTCGATGTCCGCCGCCGGGGCGTCGATGACGTGGAGGATGACCAGGGTCGCCCGAAAGCGCTCCGCGAGGACGGCGCCAAGGTTGAATGCATGCATGCAACTTTCGCAAATATTCGTCGGCAGCAGAATGGTTTTGAGCGTCTTCATCATGGAGCACCTATGTTCTGTCGGTCCTTGGCCAGTTTGTACTGAAAGCTGTCGGAAAGCGCTTTCCAACTGGCTTCGATCACGTCGCTGGAAACACCGATGGTGTTCCAGATGTGCTCATGGTCACGGGATTCAATGATGACCCGCACCTTCGCGGCCGTGGCCCCCCGCCCGTCGATGACCCGGACCTTGAAGTCCACCAGGCGCATGGCGTCGAGTCCATCGTAGAACTTGTTCAACACCTTCCGCAGTGCATTGTCCATGGCGTTGACCGGGCCGACGCCCTCTCCCACGGACATTTCCGTCCGGTCATCCACGGAGACCTTGACAATGGCATGGGCCCAGCTGTGCAGGTCATGGTCTTTCTCCATGGAGATGCGGTAGTTTTCAAGTTTGAACAGGGGCTGGTAACGGTTCGTGAGCTTCTCAAGCAGGATCTTGAGCGAACCGTCGGCAACGTCGAATTGGTAGCCATCCAGTTCCATCTGTTTGATTTCAGTTACGATTCTTCTGCTGTCGATGCCTTCTTCGTCCAGGGGGATGCCCAATTCCCGGGCCTTGTACTCGATGTTGCTTTTTCCGCTTAGGTCAGAGACCAGCACCCGCCGTCTGTTGCCCACAAGGGCCGGGTCCATGTGTTCGTATGCCCTGGGTTCTTTGGTGACGGCGCTGACATGCACGCCCCCCTTGTGGGCAAAGGCGCTTCTGCCCACAAAAGGGCGGGCGTTGAGGGGGGTCATGTTGGCGGTCTCGCTGACGAACCTGGAAAGCTTTTTCAACTGGGACAGCTGGTCCTTGGTGATGCAGCGCATCTTCATCTTTATCCACAGGGTCGGGATGATGGTCACCAGGTCCGCATTGCCGCAGCGTTCTCCGTAGCCGTTGATGGTGCCGTGCACCATGACGGCCCCTGAACGCACAGCGGAAATGGAATTGGCGGCGGCCAGGCCGCAGTCGTTGTGGGCGTGAATGCCCAGCCGCGGGGGCGTCTGCCCGCCGGCGCCAAGGTCGGCATGCACCCGGCCCACGATATCTTCGATGTCGAAATGAAGGGTTCCGCCGTTGGTGTCGCACAACACAATGAAATCCGCCCCCGCGGACTTCGCCGCCGTCAGGGTTTCCATGGCATAGGCGGGGTTGTCGCGGTACCCATCGAAAAAGTGCTCCGCGTCGTAGATGACTTCCAGACCCTTGTCCTTTAGGAAAGAGACCGTGTCCCGAATCATGTTCACATTTTCCGGCAGAGTGTTTTCCATGATCTTTTCCACATGCAAATCCCAGGTTTTGCCGAAAATGGTCACCGCCGGGGTGCCGCTGGCAAGAAGGGCCTGCACATTCGGATCATCCGCCGGATGAATATTGGCCTTGCGGGTGGCGCTGAAGGCCGTGAGCCGGGCCTGCTTCCATTCCGTGGTGCGGGCCAGGTCAAAAAATTGCATATCCCTTGGATTGGAACCGGGCCAACCGCCTTCGATGTAATGGATGCCGGAATCGTCCAGGCGTTGGGCGATTTTGATTTTCTCTTCGGCCGTGAAATTGATGTTTTCCCCTTGGGTGCCGTCCCGCAGGGTGGTGTCGTATAAATATATCGATGTCATCCGAGCGCTTTCCTTTGTGCCGCCAAGGGGCGGAACGTACTATTTTATTAATGATTTCAAATACAATGAATGATTGCAGTCGGGTTGTCAAGCAATTTTTGGCGGAGATGTTTTTCCTTGACAGGGTTCGGGCTTTTGTATAATCCTGGCCGGAATCAACACATGCACAAATAGGAAATATCTCGGTACACTATGAAGATGTTTATATGCAACCTCAGTCTGTTCCCCCTACTCGGCCGCGCAAGCATGTTGCGTGGGTGACGGTGTCGGTGCAGATTCAGGCTGAACCTAAAACCCGCGCGGGATGGTGCGGGTTTTTTTATTTGTTGCGCCCGTACCCTTCCGTGCCGGTAAGGAAAAAAGGAGGGCACCATGACGGATAAGGTTCTTATTTTTGATACAACCTTGCGGGACGGTGAGCAGGCACTGGCTGCCAGTCTGACCGTCAAGGAAAAACTGCGGATCGCCCGCGCCCTGGAGCGGATGGGCGTTGATGTGATCGAGGCCGGATTTCCCGTTTCTTCCCCCGGGGATTTCGAATCGGTGCGCGCCATTGCCGATACCATCAAAAAAAGCCGGGTATGCGGGCTTGCCCGGGCCACGGTGGAGGATGTCGATGCCTGCGCAAAGGCGTTGGCCTGTGCCAAGGCGTTTCGTATCCACACCTTCATCGCCACGTCCACCATCCATGTGGAGGACAAGTTGAAAAAGAGCCGGGAGCAGGTGCTGGACATGGCGGTGCAGGCGGTGCGGCGGGCCAAAAGGTATACCGACGACGTGGAGTTTTCCTGCGAGGATGCGGGACGGACGCCCATCGCCTATCTTTGCCAGATGGTGGAGGCGGCCATCGACGCCGGGGCGACCACGGTCAATATACCCGACACCGTGGGCTACACGGTTCCAAGCGAGTATGCCGGCATCATCGCAGCCCTTTTTGAACGGGTTCCCAATATTGGAAAGGCCGTTATCTCGGTGCATTGCCACGACGATTTGGGATTGGCTGTGGCCAACTCCATTGCCGCGGTCCAGAAGGGTGCCCGGCAGATCGAATGCGCGGTCAACGGCATTGGAGAGCGCGCCGGCAACTGTTCCCTGGAAGAGGTGGTGATGATCATGGCCACCCGCAAGGATCTGCTGGGGGTCGGCACCAATATCGACACACGGGAAATTTACCGGACGTCCCAGCTGGTCAGCCAATTGTGCAACATGCCGGTGCAACCCAACAAAGCCATCGTGGGGGCCACCGCGTTCAGTCATTCGTCGGGCATCCACCAGGATGGTGTGCTCAAGTCCCAGAAGACCTACGAGATCATGACGCCCGAATCGGTGGGCGTGCCCAACACGGTGCTGAACCTGACTTCCCGCAGCGGGCGCCATGTGGTCAAGCATCGCATGGAAGTCCTGGGATATACCGAAGAGGACTACAACCTCGACACCTTGTACACGGATTTCCTGAAACTGGCCGACCAGAAAGGCCATGTATACGACTACGACCTGGAGGCACTCGTTTTTTTCAGCAACCTGCACGAGGAAAAATCCCATTTTACGCTGGAATACCTGAGCGTGCATTCCGGCGTCAATATCACCGCCAACGCGGTGGTGAAACTCAGGGTGGGCGACGCCGTCCTTTGTGAATCCGCAATTGGCAATGGTCCGGTGGATGCGGTATACCAGAGTATATATAAAATCGTGGATTACGATGACGTGATCTTGAAGGAATACAAGATCACGGCGAAATCCGAAGGAAAGGATGCGTTGGGCCAGGTGGATGTCATGGTGAGTTACCGCGGGAAATTGTTCCACGGAATGGGTCTTGCCACCGACATCATCGAAAGTTCGGCCCGGGCCTTGGTACACGCCCTCAATCACATCTACCGGGCGCAACTGGTGGAGAGGGAAAAGGAAAGAATCGGAGGAGATACATGCGAGCAATGATTACCGGTGTGGCGCATTACGCCCCGGAGCGGAAGCTGACCAACCAGGACCTTGAAAAGATGGTGGATACAAATGACGAGTGGATCCGGACCCGCACCGGTATCCAGGAGCGCCGGATACTGGACGACGGAAAAGGGGCCTCATATATGGCCGTGCACGCGGCCAAAAGATTGCTGGAGGAGCGTGACATCTCCGCTGATGCCATCGACATGATCATCGTCGCCACCGTGACGCCCGACACCGTGGTGCCCGGCACGGCGCCATTCGTGCAGAGGGCCTTGGGCGCCAGCCGATGTTGGGGGTATGACGTCAACGGCGGGTGTGCCGGTTTTCTTTGCGCCCTTACCACGGGCTCCCAGTTTATTCAGGCCGGAAAATACAAGAAGGTGATGGTCATCGGCGCAGACAAGATGAGCGCCATCATCGATTACAAGGATCGCAATACCTGCGTGCTGTTCGGAGATGCCGCCGGCGCCGTGTTGTTGGAACCCGCCGGGGATGATGGGTGCGGTATCAAGGATTTTATCATGCACCTCGACGGGGTGGGGGCAGACTACCTGCATGTTCAGGCCGGCGGCAGCGTGCGGCCCGCCACCCATGAAACCGTGGACAACGGAATGCATTATGTGTTTCAGGACGGCAGGACGGTGTTTAAATATGCCGTTAACGGCATGACCGAGGTGGCCCGACGTGTTGTGGAGCAAAACGGTCTGTCGACAAAGGACATCAAGCTGCTCATCCCCCATCAGGCCAACCTGCGGATCATCGACGCGGTCAGCGAACGGCTGGGGCTCAGCAAGGAGCAGGTGGTGATCAATATTCATAAATACGGCAACACCACCGCCGCCACCATTCCCATGGCCATGAACGAAGCCTACCGGGCCGGGCGGCTGGAAAAAGGCGATCATGTGGTGTTGGCCGCCTTCGGGGCCGGGTTCATCTGGGGCGGTGTGCTGTTGAAATGGGCGATGGAGCGCCCCTGATCATCTTTTGGCCACCAGATCCCGGAAAAGTTTTTCGTCATCGGCATACAGGATGCCCGTCTCCAGGCTGATGGCGCCTTCCCTGTGGAGATCGGCCAGGGAGATGTCGATGGCTACATAGTCTCCGCCGCCCATTTGCATCTGGGAGCGGATCTGATGGGTTCTGCCCTCCCGGATCATTTTTTTCACCCGGCTGCTGTTGGTGAGTTTCTCAACCGCCAGGATTCGGCCCGCGCCGTCTTTTCGGGGTACCAGGCGTTGGGCGATGGAGACAAGGAAACTGTCCGCCAGCATCATGCGCACAACGGCCTGTTCGTGGGGCTCGAACATATTGATGATGCGTTCGATGATGCTGGTGGCGTTGTCCGAGTGCACCGTGCTGATGACCAAGTGGCCTGAATTGGACGCCTGGAGGGCGATTTCGAAGGTCTCCCGGTCCCGCATTTCCCCCACGACGATCACATCCGGTGCCTGGCGCAGCACATGGCGCATGCCTTCTGAAAAGGAGGTGACATCCCGCCCGATTTCCCGTTGGCTGATATTGCTTTTCTTGTGCTTGTGAAGGTACTCGATGGGATCCTCCAGCGTGATCACATTGCACCCCTTGCGGGTATTGATGATGTCCACCATGGCCGACAGGGTGGTGGATTTGCCATGACCGGCCGGCCCGGACACGAGAATCAGGCCGTGTGGCTTGAGGGCGAACTCCTGAATCCAGTCGGGCAGACGCAATTCGTCAAGGGATGGGATTTTTTCAAAAATGGGCCGGACGGCGATGGCAATACCGTCGCGCTGGCGATAGAGGGTCACCCGGAACCGGCCCACCCCCGACACCGAGATGCTGACACCATGGTCTTGTTTTTTTGTGAACTTCTCCCATTCGTAAAACGGCAAAAACTCCCGGGCGTAGCGTTCGCAATTGGCGGCGGTCAGGGCCGGGACCGCCAGCCGCCTGAGCCGGTTGCCGATCTTTAGGGAGGGGGGCGTGCCGGCCACCAGGATCAGGTCGTCGGCCTCGGAAGAGAGCATGTAGCGCAGAAGGGTTTCCAGGCTGGGGAGCTTTGCGCCGCGGCCCAGGGTGACCATCTCCGCAAGCGACGGCCCCACCAGGGGCGTGTCGGGGTTTTCCCTGACGCCGGCGATGGCCGCTTCGAGCATGTAGGCGGGGGAAACGACCCGGATGATCTTTTTGTCAAGGGTCAGCTGCAGATCCCGGATGACGTCCTGATCCATGGGGTTCGCCATGGCAAGGGTGAGGGTTTCGTTGTCGGCGGACACCGGGAGAATCTGATGTGCCGCCATTCTTTCGGGGGGCACGTGCCTCAGAACGTCCGTGGTGATGTTCAATGCAAACAGGTTCACTCCCGGCACGCCGAATTTTTCAGAAAGATATTCCAGAAGATCATCCATGGCGATAAAACCCATTTCGATCAGATTGGACCCCAGCTTGCCGCCACTCTGGTTTTGCCGTTTGAGCCCCTGCTGGAGGGTGGCGGGGGTGATGACGCCGGCGGCCACCAGGTGCTCACCGAGCCGTTCTCGTTTTTTTCCGGGTTCCCTTTTCGTTTCCTTTGAAGTGTTCATGTATATGTGCTCCGCAGATGGGGTTGTATGGAGGGGCCGGCAATACTTGCTGTCGGTTCCGGATCGATGGTAATATAACGGCATTGGCGTTTGAATGTCAAAGCAAAAGCGGTCCGCATCATGACGCGGGCGCGCACCTGTAGGGCAAAGGAGATTCTCCATGGCATGGAAAAAAATGCCGGGTTTGAAGGGAATGGTGTACGAGCCGGAACCAACGCCGTCTGAGGTGCGGAAGCACGGGTGCCCGGAGTGCTATTGCTGCCAAATGTGCAGCGATGCGCGTTGTTGCCTGTGCCTTGGTGTTGAATGCCGGGGAACCGGAAGCGAAGGGCAGGAGTCGGAATGAACCGGCAATGCCCGAGCTCCGTTTCAAAGCCTTGCCAGTTGCGTGCTCAAGGTGGTCAGATGCACCATTTCTTCCTGAATGATTTGGTCCACCCGTTCCCGCCCGAAGCGTTCAGGAACCATTTCCTTGAGTCCCACGTAGAAAACGATGGAATCTTTTTCCGCGCGGATGGCGGCGATATAAATCCGGCGCAAAAGGTCGGCGGTGTTTTCCCCATGGCCGGGGTTGGGGGGAAGTAATTCTTTTTCGAAAAACACATGGGTGTCGGCCAGCGCCTTCAGATACAAAGCGGCGGTTTCCTTCGGCACGCCCCCGGGGGCGGTTTTTTCCCTGGCGGAAAGCTTCTCTTTCATGGACGCGAAAACAAGTTCATGCTCTCTTTCTTCGTCTGCAAGGCGTTTGAGAAGGGTCCGCGCCGATTGGTCTGTAACACGTTGTGCGGCGGTCTGGTAAAACCGCGCTCCGTTTTTTTCAATGGTGGCAGCCATTTCCAACACGTAATCGGCATTGAATTCGTAAATCATGTTCTGCAAGATCCCGGCGGCCCGAAAGGGCGGTGAAAAAACGAAAAGGGGCACGCGTCCGTTTGTGCGGGGACGGAACGGTGCCCTCCGTGCCCACTGCTTGGCGACTCAAACGATAACGACATTTACCGCGGATGGGCCTTTTTGACCCTGCTCGATGTCGAAGGTTACCTCATCTCCCTCGCTGAGGGATTTGAAGCCCGCTCCGTTGATGCCTGAAAAATGCACGAAGACATCCGGGCCGTTCTCCTGCTCGATGAAGCCGTACCCTTTTTGATCGTTGAACCATTTGACGCGACCCTTTGCCATTGCGACCTCCCAATTTTTTGAGTTCTCGGGGTTCTTGCGCGGGGTGCCGCAGGGACTCCGGGCGTTTCCCCCAGAACGGAAAGAAAACAGGTACGCCTCTGATCGTACCTCCCTTTATTGTCCGGATATTAACTTCTTTTTACCAAGTAAATCAAGTCATAATTTAACATGTGGAGCATTGACAATCGGCAAGGCGGGTTCTATAGCCACTTGGAAACCGTGGGGCGGCGGCGTGGGCGGCTCCAAGGCGGTTTGATCGGTTTTCGCCGCCGTTAAGAGGAGAAGGAAAGATATGCCAAGAGATGCAGACTGGAAAACATTCGACCGGGGCCATGTGTGGCATCCCTATTCCTCCATGAAAAACCCACTGCCGGTGATTCCGGTGGTCGGGGCATCAGGGGTGCGACTGACACTGGAGGACGGCACCGAGCTGGTCGACGGCATGTCCTCATGGTGGGCGGCGATTCATGGCTACAACCATCCGGTGTTGAACGCCGCTGCCTGTGAGCAGATGGCCGCGATGAGTCATGTGATGTTCGGCGGCATCACCCATCCGGCTGCCGCCGCTTTGGCCGGTCGCTTGGTGGACCTGACGCCGGCTCCCTTGGAGACGGTATTTTTCTGCGATTCCGGTTCCGTGGCCGTGGAAGTGGCCATCAAAATGGCCCTCCAATATTGGCACGCCCTGGGACACCGCTCCAAAAAGCGTTTGCTTACCATACGTTCCGGATACCATGGGGACACCTTTGGGGCCATGGCCGTGTGTGATCCCGTCACAGGGATGCACACAATCTTCCAGGAGGCGCTGCCCCGGCACCTGTTCGCCGATGCGCCTCGATGCCGCTTTGGCCAGGGGTGGGATCCGACAGACATTCAGGGCTTCGAGCACTTGATCACAACCCACCATGATCAGATCGCCGCCGTCATCATGGAGCCCATTGTCCAGGGGGCGGGCGGCATGCGGTTCTATCATGCCGAATACCTGCGGTGCGTCCGGCGGTTGTGCGACCGGTACGGTGTTTTGCTGATTTTCGACGAGATCGCCACAGGTTTCGGGCGTACCGGGAAGCTGTTCGCCTGTGAACATGCCGGTGTTTCGCCGGACATCATGTGTGTCGGAAAGGCTCTAACCGGGGGGTATATGTCTCTTGCGGCGACGCTTACCACAAAAGCCGTCGCCGACGGTATCAGTGCCAACCCCCCCGGGGTGTTCATGCACGGTCCTACCTTCATGGCAAATCCCCTTGCCTGTGCCGTTGCCTGCGCCAGTATTCGCTTGCTGCTGGAAAGCCCTTGGCAGGAGCGGGTGGGGGCCATTGAACAGCAGCTGCGCGGGGAGCTGGCGGCTTGCGCCGGCTCGCCCCAGGTGGCCGATGTGCGGGTTCTGGGGGCTATTGGGGTGGTGGCCTTGCGCCGCCCGGTGGACATGGCACGCATCCAGGCAAGGTTCGTGCGGCGGGGTGTCTGGATCCGCCCCTTCGGCAGACTTGTGTACACCATGCCGCCATTTGTGATAGAAGAAAAAGATTTAGCGAAAATTACCGGAGCCATCCGCGCGGTGGTCTCCGCAATTGATGAAGAAGTGTGATGGGAAAATTTGATTTCATTGACCGGGAACTTGACGACCGGGAAGAAAAAGCGCTCTATCGGCGGTTGCGATCGGTGGCTCCATTGCCGGGGCCTATGGTTGAAATGGCAGGGCTTCCCCACCTGGTGTTCTGCTCCAATGATTACCTTGGCCTCTCCCGGCACCCCTTGCTGCGGGAGCGGGCCGCGCTCTTCGCAGAAAAATTCGGCGCAGGGGCCGCCGCCTCCCGGCTGGTGTGCGGCAACTATACCTGCTTCGATGTCGTGGAAGAGAAACTGGCCGCGCTGAAGGGCACCGAGGCCGCCTTGGTGCTCAACGCCGGATACCAGGCGAATTTCACCTTGTTGCAGGCCCTGACGGACAGGAAATCCCTTATTCTTTCCGATCGGCTCAACCACAACAGCATCATCATGGGCGCCTTGCTGGCCCGGTGCAAGGTGCTTCGCTTTCAGCACAACGACATGGCCCACCTGGAGCGTTTGCTGGCGGAGAACCGGAGCGCCGGCTTCAGCCGAACGGTGATTGTTACCGAGTCGGTGTTCAGCATGGACGGTGATCAAAGTGATATCGACACGCTGGCCGATCTGGCCCGGCGATTTGATGCCATTCTCATGGTGGACGAGGCCCATGCCACCGGAGTGCTGGGCCCCGGCGGCATGGGGCTTACCTGTGGAAAATCGGTGGACCTTACCATGGGCACCTTCGGGAAGGCCGGCGGATCCTATGGCGCCTACATCGCCTGTTCCAGGAAAATGCGGGAATACATGATCAACCGGTGTAATGGTTTTATCTACACCACCGGCCTTCCCCCGGCGGTGGTGGGCGCCATCGATGCGGCCCTGGACCTGATGCCGGGCATGGATGCCGAGCGGGCGCATATTCACCGCCTGGCGGATCGGCTGCGTGCCGCACTCGCAGATATGGGGCTGTCCACCGGCACGTCCAGCACCCAGATCGTGCCGGCCATCGTGGGCACGGAGGCCGACACCCTGGCGTTGAGCCGGCATCTCGAAGCTGGGGGGATTCTGGCCACCGCCATCCGCCCCCCCACCGTTGCCAAGGGGGAGAGCCGCATCCGGCTGGCCGTAACGGCACTGCACACCCAAGCCCATGTCGAACGGTTGATCGGTGCCTTCGGCGCCTGGGAGCATGGACATGCCCTTTGATCCGCCCCCCGCCTTGTTCGTAACGGGCACCGATACGGGCGTGGGCAAAACCCTGGTGGCTGCAGTGCTGATGGCGGGTCTTGGCGGTACCTACTGGAAGCCGGTGCAATCGGGAACTGTTGACGGAACCGACACCGGATGGGTGCGGAGGCACACCGGACTGGCTTCCTCCCACTTTCTGCCTGAAACCTATTGTTTCAAGGCCCCCTTGTCTCCCCATGCAGCGGCGCGGCTGGAATCGGTGAACATCCGTGCCGATGCGTTCCGGTTGCCGGCGCTGACCGTTCCGCCGCTGATCGTGGAAGGTGCGGGAGGGGTGATGGCCCCCCTGGGGGAGGGGTTGCTCATGGTTGATCTTATCCGGTGGCTGGGGCTGCCGGTGCTGCTGGTGGCCCGGACGACCCTCGGCACCATCAGTCACACCCTTTTGTCCCTTGATAAGCTGCGTGCGGAAAAGATTCCCATCCTCGGTGTGGTGATGAACGGGCCTGCGAACCCTTCCAACCGCCGGGCCATTGAAACATACGGTCATGTAGAGGTGTTGGCGCAAATCGCACCGATGCGTAGAACCGGCCCACGCGCGCTGCGGCAAACATTTGAAAGGCTATTTAAATAGTGGACTACGACGATTCCATCGCCCTGGCCAGGGCGGTTATTGGCGGGGAGGTTCCGGATTCGGCGACCCTGACACGGCTTGCCCGAACACCGGACGATCAGGTGCTGCTGTTGCTGCCGGGTGCGGACATGCTGCGCCGCCATCGGTTCGGCAACCAGATACATCTGTGCACCATCTGCAACGGCAAATCAGGCCGCTGCACGGAAGATTGCCGGTTTTGCGCCCAGTCCGCTCATTACGATACCGGTGCGACGTCTTATCCGCTTATGGAGGGCGCGGACATGGCGAAGGTGGGCCTGCGCGTTGCCGCCACGCCGGTGAACCGCTATTCGGTGGTGACAACGGGACGGGGCCTGGGGGCCGCAGAAGTCCCCCTGGTGGCCGGGGCCCTTGCAACGGTGCGAAACGCCGGGATCGGCACCTGCGCCTCTTTGGGGATCTTGGAGGAGACGGAATTCGCATGCCTCAGGGCAGCCGGGGTGGACCGCTATCACCACAATCTGGAGACCGCCGAAAGTTTTTTTCCGTCCATTTGCACCACCCATGCATATGCCCAGCGCGTGGCGACGATCCGTCGGGCAAAGCGCCTGGGCTTTTCGGTCTGCGCCGGAGGGATTTTCGGCATGGGCGAAACAGACGATCAGGCCCTTGAAATGCTGGTTGCCCTCAGGGACTTAAAAGTGGATGCGGTTCCCCTCAATTTCCTGGTGCCTATTGATGGCACGCCATTGGCCGGCCGGGCGGCCATCAGCCCGCTACGGTGCCTGAAGTTGATCGCATTGGCGCGTTTCGTGATGCCCGGGAAGGAGATTATTGTGTGCGGGGGGAGGGAAGCCAACCTGAAGGATTTGCACCCACTGGTTTATCTGGCCGGGGCCAGCGGTATTATGACCGGGCACTATCTTACCACCACCGGCAGACGCCTGGAGGAAGACCTGGGGACCCTGTCCCGTCTGGGCCTGACGGTGCGCAGCAGAAGGTGAGATGCCGTAACGGGGCATAAAAAAGGGATTTTGCATCCGTGGGGGGGCCATCGTATCCGCCCCGGCATTGGATGCAGGGGTTAAACTGAGCGACCACCGCGGCTATGGGGGGGGCGGGTCGAAAAAAACCAGATGCCGCGGTGGCCAAGTCTTCAGTCTTGGATTTTGATGACCAAATATCCGGCACCCTTGCGCCGGATGAAGAAGCTGATGCCCTTCTCATCCTTGGCGTCTTCCAGTGCTGTCCTGTAATCTTCCAGCGAGGCGATTTCCCGATGGTTGATTTCCTTGATGACGTCTCCCACCTGCAGGCCGGATTCGTAGGCTTTGCCGTCCCGGGAGAGGTTTGAGACCACCACGCCCTGGGATTCCGGCATATTGTAGCGCTCTGCCATTTCCGGCGTGATTTCACTGACCTTGATGCCAAGGTCGCCTTTTTCGATGGAGGGCGTTTCCCGTCCCGCGACCAGGTCGTCGCTTCGTTTGCCGATCTCAACCCGGAAGGTTTTGCGCTTTCCGTTGCGCAGGACCTCCACGTCCACTTTTTCTCCAACAGCGATATCGGCCACCTTGCGGGTCAGTTCCCGGGTGTTATCAATGGCGACACCATTGATCTTGACGATAATGTCCTTGGCCCGGATGCCCGCTGCGTCGGCGGGATCGCCGGGCACCACCTCCGCCACCAGGGCTCCCTTTGCATCCTTTGCCTTGTGATATTCGGCCAGGTCTTCCGTCAAATCCTGGATATAGACGCCCAGCCACCCGCGTGTGACCTCTCCGTTGGCTTTGAGCTGATCGATGATGCCCCGGGCCATGTTGACGGGAATGGCAAAGCCGATGCCCTGGCCGCTGGCGACGATGGCGGTGTTGATCCCCACCACCTTGCCGTCCATATCGATCAGGGGGCCACCGCTGTTGCCGGGATTGATGGACGCATCGGTTTGAAGGAAGTCGTCATAGGGGCCGGAGCCGATCACCCGGCCTTTTGCGCTGATGATGCCGGCTGTAACGGTTTGCTCCAAACCGAAGGGACTCCCGATGGCCATCACCCAGTCCCCGACCCGCAGCGCATCGGAGTCTCCGAGGGGCGCCGGGGTCAGGGGCGCGTCGGGTTTCACCTTGATAAGGGCGATATCGGTATTGGGATCCCGCCCCACGATGGTGGCGGCGTATTCTTTGCCGTCTTTGAGAATCACCTGGATTTCCTCGGCGTTTTCAACCACATGGTTGTTGGTGACGATATAGCCGTCCGTGTCCAGGATGAAGCCGGAGCCCAGGCTTCTTTGTTTGTATTCCCTGGGTGCGGGCCCGAAAAAGCGTTCGAAGAATTCATTGCGGGGATCTTTTTCTCCCCAAGGGCCCGGAAAGAAATGGCGGAAGACCCGACCATCTGTTTTGCTGGTGGTGACGGTGCGGATGTTGACGACAGTGGGGCCCATTTTATCGGAAAGCGCACTAAAACTGTTTGGGGCGCTCCAGGGGCTTGCCGCCGCTGCGGTGCCCACCGTCGAAAACAAGGCGGTGCAGAACAGACCAAGGGTCAGGATGAGGGCTGTCAGGAGCGCCGAACGGCAAGTTCGGCGCGGTTGCGGTGGTGTTGCGGATAACCGGGACATGACGTTACCTCCCTTTCTGAAGTGGATGGACGCATACGGGGCGTGATCGGTTCGGAAACTGCCGGCTGTCAGCGGCAGTTTCCGCAACCACGGCCCTTGCCGGAGCAATCATCCCAAAAGTTTTTCCCGGCATAAGGGTTTATTTTTTTAATGTCGAGCAGATGGGATAGTCGCTTTTCCGCAAGCTGCGCCTTCAAATCCGACAGCTCTTTTTGGAGCGCCATGGCCAGTTTGGGGGAAGGTTCGGTTTTGACAAGTTCGCTTTTCAAGGCCAACTTCTTGGATAAAATTTGTTGATGAAGATCCCGGGTGTCTTTATGAAACGCCTTTACGGCGGTATCAATTTTTTTCCTGTCCTCTTCGGAAATGTCCTGGCATGCCATGCGGGCAGGCCCGCTGCCGGGATGCCTTTTCATGCCTTGCATGTCATCGGGATGATGCCATGCGCGCATTTTATTTTGCTGCATGGGGCACGCCGGTGGGTTGTCGTCCGCGGCGAAACAGGGAATGGCGATTGCCAGGATGAGTCCGGCGAGGGCCGGCAACATCAGAGAAATGGATTTTTTCATGATAAGAGCCTCCTTGTTGGTGTCGATGAATGGGGCGGTGCTGTTTGTGCCGATGGCTGCTGTCCGTGTTATGCAGGCGGTGTGCCAGAAACCCTATGCGGGTTTTCGGGTCGCCCCAAGAACGCATCATACCCAGTACAATAAGCATTGAACCGGTTCGGTCAACCGGGGGACTGGAGGGGGGCGGAGCGGGGGGGGACGCCCTGACGGGGTTAAAAGTAAACAGGAAAAGGGATGCTGTCGGGGCGGGGTGGGTAATAAATAACCGGGTGCGGATTCCATGGTGTTTCCCCGAGCCGCTGCCGGTGCGCCGGTTGACAGTGAAGGGCCCATTCAATATAGTCTTTCTCTTTTAAGCCCCGGTTGTTTATGGGAAAGGGTAAAACAGGTATGCATGCACATTCGCCACGTCTGGTCGTGATGATTGCCGGCGCCAAAGGCGCCGTGGGCTCCACGGTTGCCGCCGCCGTTCAGATGATGAGGCGGGATCCGGCACTGATCAGCAACTGTCTGACCACTGCGGATGATTTTTCGTTTCTAGGAGGGCTCGACACCCTACAGGTGTGCGGCTGGGACATCTGTGGCGATTCGCTTCCAAAGGTGTTGGAGATGCACGGGGTTATGGACGATGCCAACTGTGCGCACATCTCGGATGCCCTGGATGCAGTGCAAATCAAAGCGCCGCCACCGCAAACCCTGTCGTTCGCACGGCAAGTGCAGGGCGTGATGGACGATATCGCCGGTTTTCGTGCCCAATGGCCCGGGGCGCGTCCGGTGATGGTGAATTTGCTTCCTGCTGCCGTCGCTCCGGACCGGCAATCTTTTGCATCCTTTGCCGAGCTATACGCCGGCGTCGATCCGTCCCGGCACCCGGATCTCGTTTACGCGTCCGCGGCGATTCAATCGGGTGTGCCTGTTGTCAACTTTTCCCCCAACCAGATCGAATTGCCGTTTCTTTTGCGGGAAGCGGCCCAAAGGGGGGTTCCCCTGTGTGGCCGGGACGGTAAGACCGGCCAGACCTATTTCAAGATGGTGTTGGCCTCTGCCTTCAAGGCGCGAGCGCTCAAGGTGGCGGGATGGTACAGCCTCAACATCCTGGGCAACGCGGACGGCAGAAATTTGCAGGACCCACGTCGGGCGGCCGGAAAGCTGGCCAACAAGACGGACCTGCTCGACGGCATTCTGGGATATTCGGTGGGGGGGGAGGGTGCGGGCGGTTCCCACAAGGTGCACATCGATTATTACCCGCCGCGGGGGGATGCCAAGGAGGCCTGGGACGTTATCGATTTTTCAGGGTTGTTCGGCTTGCCTATGAGCATGCGGGTGAATCTGCAGGGGCGCGATTCGATCTTGGCCGCTCCATTGGTCATCGATCTGGCCCGGTGGATGGCCGCTGTCCAGGCGTCGGGAAGGGGAGGGCCGGTGCCTGCGCTTGCATTTTTCTTCAAGATGCCGGTGGGGGCGGCGCCGCCCTTGACATTTGAAGACCAGTTAACCTCACTGTCTCGTCTGAAGACCCTGTGTGACAAGGTTTCCGGCGATGGTGGCACATGCCATGAACCGTGATGCCGGCCCGGCGGTCGACGTTCCCATGGAACGCATTGAATTTTACCGGCACGGTATGGCTTTGCTGCCCCGCTACGGCGACCGTTCCGCAGGGGTGTCGATGCTTGTTTCCAACGGCAACGATTTGTCCGCCCTTCGGTTCTGTACCTGCGCCGCCGGTCGGGCAAAGACATGTGACCACTTGCTCGAGGCGGTGCGTATCGCCGCTGCCCTGGGGAAAAGCAATGCCGGGGATCTGGACACCCGGTTTCGAAGCGGCGTTTGGTTTGCCTTGGCCGGTGTGCTGGCCGCAGGGGAAAAGGTGACTCCCGATGCCGTCCAGATCGAAGGTCTTCCCACGGATGATGGCCGAGGTCTGCGCGTTCACAGCCCGGCACGGAACGACATGGCGGTGTTCTTCCCTCCCCGGGAGGCGATGGACCGGTTTCTCGGGCGCTGCGGCAACCGCCCGAAGATAGAGCGCCATGGCCACCGCGGGCTGGTGCTGCAACGCCTGGCGCAACTGACCTTGTCTGCAAATGAACGGATCATGGCTTCCCGTGGGATTCGTTCCCGTATCCAGGGCATCGAGCAGAGCTTCTGGTTTTTTGCCATGTACCATCACTTCCTCGAATACGGAGAGAACAAGGTCCGCTTCCGAATCGATTTGGAGCCCCATGCCAAGCGATGCGTCCTGGGGGCTGTCACGCCCGAGGGCACGCCGGTATTCGACATCAACGTCCGCTGCCAAGATCTGGACGGTATTCTTGCCTGGGCCTCCCGGTGGGCGCCGGACAGCCCCGTGCCTGCGGTGCATCCGCTGCCCCTGCAGCAGATGCTGTATGTGGATCTGACGCCGGAGCGCGGCCTTGAGGTGACGCCGCTGTTTGTTCTGGCGGAACCGGAAAAGACGCCTTACCGTGTGTCCAAGCAGCAGGTGGAGGCGTTGCGCTGCGGAGACTTGGTATATCTTGAACATCTTGACGTGTTCACCAGGATCGCCCCCCTTTCCGAAGAGCATTCCGCGCGGTGGCAGGAGAAGATGGTGGTCAAGCGGGACCGGGTCCCCGCGTTTCTGGACCAGTTTCGCACGGCCATGGAAAACGGACCGTATCTGGTCAGTGATGCAGTCAAGGCATTGCGTATTTTCGATCGGTATTCTCTTTCCACCATTTCGGTGGACGATGTTTTCCAAGACGGTTTAGGCCTGTCCGCCAACTACCAATTCGGCGCCGGGACATTATCCCTTGGAAAAATTCTCAGGGCAAAGAAGAAAAAGAAGCGTTTCCTCGAAACAACCCAAGGGTGGGTGGACCTTACCTCCAAACATCTCGACGGGTTCGATGCGATCATCGATTTTACCGAAAAGCCAGAAATCGATACCCCGCTGCGACTGACCCCGTTGGAGGTGTTCCGATTGCAGGCCGCCCACGATCAGGCGCCGGATGTCGTCGGCGCCAAAGACCGGTTGGATATTTTCAACAAGATGCTGTCCCGCACTGCCCAAAGAGCCCTGCCGGAATTGAGAGGATTAAAAGCTACCTTGCGCGGTTACCAGCAAAACGGCGTGGGGTGGCTCTGGTTTCTGTATGAGAACAGACTGGGGGGGTTGTTGTGCGACGATATGGGCATCGGAAAGACCCACCAGGCCATGGCGTTGATGGTGGCAATCGCTGCCTGCGGGATGCCTGCAGCGCCTTTCCTGGTAATTTGCCCCACAACGGTCATCAGTCACTGGCGGCAGAAACTGGAGCGTTACGCCCCGGACCTTTCGGTGGGCGTTTATCACGGGCCCGGTCGGGATTTCAACGCTACCGTCGCCGGCAGTCGGGTGGTGATTACTTCCTACGGCCTTCTTCGGCGGGACATCGAACGGTTTTCCACCATCACCTACCCCCTGGTGGTGTTTGACGAAATCCAGCATATCAAGAATCCCGGTACCCAGGCCTATCAGGCGGCCGAGGTACTCCCGTCGGATGTCAAACTGGGGTTGACGGGAACGCCCGTCGAAAATTCCCTGCTGGATTTAAAGGCCTTAATGGACATTGTGCTGCCCGGGTATTTCATCGGCCGCAAGCGCTTCGAACAGCGGTATGCCAATAAAAGCAGCCAGGGGATGTTCGCATTTCGAAACAAGGAGCTCCAGCGGTTGATCCGCCCTTTTACCCTGAGACGGTTGAAGGCCAGCGTGCTCAAAGAGCTGCCGGATAAGATCGAAGATATCGCGTCTTGCCGCCTTGCGGGGGAACAGGTAAAACAATACCGGGAGGCCGTGGCCACCAGGGGACGCTCGATCATCGAGACCTTGCGGGATGCGGAACGGCAGGTGCCCTATATGCATGTGTTCGCTCTGCTCAATTATCTGAAACAGATTTGTGATCACCCGGCGCTGCTGACAACGCCGGCGGGTTCCTATAACAGCTGCCGGTCCGGCAAATGGGAGCTGTTCAAGGAATTGTTGGGGGAAGCCCTGGACAGCGGCCAGAAGGTGGTGGTGTTCACCCAGTTCCTTGGCATGGTGAAAATGATGGAAGACTATCTGTCCGACCTGGGTGTCGGCCATGTCAGTTTGACCGGAGCCACAACGGACCGCGGAAAGGTCATCTCCACTTTCAACGCGGATGCCCGTTGCCGTGTATTTGTAGGAAGCCTCAAGGCCGGCGGCACCGGCATTGATTTGGTGGCCGGCTCCGTGGTCATCCACTATGACAGGTGGTGGAATGCCGCAAAGGAGGATCAGGCCACCGACCGGGTGCATCGTATCGGACAGCGCCGGGGTGTCCAGGTGTTCAAATTGGTCACCGAGGGAACATTGGAGGAACGGATTTCGGGCATGATAGAAAAAAAACGGCACCTGGCGGAAAATGTCCTTCAGGAAGATGACCCTTCCGTGATGAAAAGCTTTTCGAGACGGGAGATCATCGACATGCTTTCCATGGCCGTTCCCGAAGCCGAGGATGAGGACGATGGCGACACCCTGCCAACAGGACATGCTGGTTGACAGCCATGTGCACCTGACCATTATCGCACGGCGTTATCCCCAGCGGTTGGCGTGGTTGGAAGC
Organism: Desulfobacterales bacterium; assembly: GCA_963678885.2. Classification (GTDB taxonomy): domain Bacteria; phylum Desulfobacterota; class Desulfobacteria; order Desulfobacterales; family JAFDDL01. Next base: position 332,004 of record CAXXFG010000006.1, read on the forward strand.
ACATGGCTGTCGGCTGATTTCCTGGGCTTTCGGGCTGAAGATAAATGCCGCCACGGCGCTTTCCCGCTACCTTCAGCAACGGCGTGTTGTTTTTAAAAAGCTCAAGTCCAAAGGCGTTTCCTGTCGCCACCTGACCGGTATCCATCCCCGATGCATTCCCCCGGACTTGAAACCGGAACAGGTGCCTGCCTTATTGGCCCCCCATCTGGAAGACCCCGATTGCCGCGGCATCGGTGAGATCGGCCTGGAGACGGCGGATAACAGGGAGATGGAATTCTTGTTGGCCCAGATAGAGTGGGGCCTTTCCCTCAAAAGAGAGGACCTGCGCTTCGGAATCCACACCCCCCGCAGTGAAAAGAGCCGTGTGGCCGACATCTTGCTGCGGCATCTGGGCGCATACAAAGGCCTTCCCGGCATCACGGTCATCGATCATTGCAGTCAAGAGACGATCGGACGGGTGTTGGCTGGGGGATATTTTGCCGGCATTACCCTCAGTGCTTCGAAAACCAACCGTGTAGAGCTGCTGCGCATGTTGGCGGTGCACGGCGCCTGTGTCGATCGGATCATGTGCAATACCGATTCGGGAACCGGGTTTCATGAGGACCTGGTCGCCGCGGCCGGTTCCGGATGTGTCGCTCCTTTTCCGGCGCGGCAGGTGTTCGGTGGGACGGCGGCACGGTTTTTCACTCTTCCCTGACGCTTTACAGTGGTTCGGGCGGGACCGTCCACCGCGAAGAAAATCATTGTGAAGGGAATTGTTTGAATGGGCCCTTGTTTTCGTGTAGAATAGATGTCACTTGTATGCTGCCTTCACCCTTCGGAGACGACCGATGTTTACCCGAGCATGCGCAACCCTTTTCCTGTCGATGTCTCTGATCGTGCCCCTTTTGGCGCTGCCTGTCCATTCGTCGGAAAAACAACCGACTGACACCCTGCGGCGGGCCGTTTTATGCGAGGGGGTCCAGGACGGACAGCCAGTCAACCAGACCGTTGTTTTCAGCGCATCCCGGTATGCCGTCTTCTGCTGGAGCGATTTCGAGCCGGTACACCGAAACGACGTTATCTTCCATGAATGGTATCGCAAGGGGCAACTGGTCTCGCGCATCAAGCTCGCCGTGCATCCCCCGCGATGGTCGGTATACAGCAGCCTGCGGATCCGGCAGGCCGATGTCGGGCCTTGGCATGTCGCCATCGTCGATGCCGGCGGCCACGTTTTTCAAACCCTTCGTTTCAGCATCACAGAGTAGGTGATATGGCCGACGCGCTGCTTGTTTTTTTTTCTTCGCTCCGCTGGCGGGATATCCTTGATATCGCCATCAATAGCTATATTCTATTTCGCCTCTACGTGCTGTTCCGCGGGACGGCCACCTTCCGTGTACTGGTGGGGTTGGCGGGCCTTTGGTTTGTGCAGCGCCTGTCGCTGTCCATAGGGCTGATCGTCACCAGTTGGGCCATCCAGGGCATCACCGCCGCTGCGGCGATCATCATCATCGTTATTTTCCGCAACGAGATCCGCACGGTCTTCCAAACCAAGAATCTAAAGGGGATATTATGGGGGTTGGGGACGAAATCCCCCGGCCCCACCCTTGATGCGCTGACCGCCGCCGTGTTCGAGCTTTCCGAAGGAAGGGTCGGTGCATTGCTGGTGCTTCCCGGAAAGGATGATTTGGAGGCGCATGTGCGCAATTGCATTCCCTGGCGCGGTTTGTTGTCAAAGGAGATGATTAAAAGCATATTCTGGCCGGGCAATCCCGTTCACGACGGTGCGGCCATTGTGGAGGGGGACAGGGTTTCGAAGGTGGCCTGTATTCTGCCGCTGTCTAAACGAACCGATCTGCCGCGATCTTTCGGCACCCGGCACCGTGCCGCTGTCGGTCTTTGTGAAGTCACCGATGCGTTGGTGATTGTTGTTTCTGAGGAGACCGGGCGCATTGGGGCCGCCCTTGGAAGCGAATTCCGCTATTTCCGGCAGCCCGCGGAATTTGCCGATTTTCTAAAACAACATCACGGCAAGCGAGCGGGAAACGAAGAACGGGAACGGCGAAAGGAACGATGGGAACTGACTTTTGCGGCCACACTTTCCTTTTTGCTGATTTCCAGCGTGTGGTTTGGATTCACAAGGAGTCTTGATACACTGGTTTCATTCGAAGTGCCGGTGCAATACGGCGGAAGAAGGCAAGGGTTGGACATCGTCGCCTCTTCGGACGATACCGTCAAGGTCCAGTTGATCGGCGCGGGGGCGTTGATCAAATCCATTCGACCGGACCAGGTGGCGGTCAATATCGACCTGGGAAACGCGGTGCCGGGGAAGAACACCATTCGGATCGCACCTGCTGACGTGACCCTTCCCCCCGGCATTGCCGTCAATCGCGTGGTGCCCGGGACGGTGGAGGTGGTGCTGGATCGGTATGAAACCCAACCGATGCCGGTACAGGTGCAATGGAGCGACCAGTTGCCCGAAAATTTGTTGATGCCGGAGGTGCAGGTCGACCCTGGGGTCATCCGGGTCACGGGAAGAAGTCTCGTGCTTCGGGAGGTGACGGCGCTTTACACGGTTCCCGTATCCTTGGCCGGAATGGACGCGGACGGCACCAAACAGGTACCGGTTATTTTCCCGGAAAAAATCAAACCGGCGGCGGGGCAGCGCGAGCGCGTGACGGTTCGCTACACCATTCGCCCCCGTGACGGCTGATGCGCCCCGCCGTCCAGACCCGGCAGCACAAGATGCCGGGTCTGGAAACGTTATTGGGTCAGCCTGCTTTGATGCTGATTTTTCTGGGTGTCGCCTTTTCCACCTTGGGCAGTGTCAGGTGCAGCACGCCGTTTTTCAACTGGGCATCGATCTTGTCCTGATCGATGATTTCCGACAGGGAAAACTGGCGGTAATAGGTGCCGGTCTCGTACTCCACCAAAAGGGGTTCTTCCCCTTTCCCCCCAACTTCCCGGACGTTACCGGTGATGGTCAAGGTGTCGTCCCGTAAATCGATGGACAACGCGTTGGCATCCGTGCCGGGCATGTCCGCCAGCAACGTCAACGCTGTTTCGGTCTCGAAAATGTCCACATCCGGTGTAAATACAATGCCCGGACGGGTCGGTTCCCCGGTGGGGGAAACCTCTTGCTTGTCTTTGACTTTGAGTTCTTTGTCCGTGTCGTTTTTCATGGTGGCTACCTCCTCGGATATCGCACAACATGCGGGGTTGCCGCTGTTTGTCGGTCTGTGGGGAAAGCGGCACAAGCATCAGCTGATGGTGATTTTCCTGGGCTTGCTTTCCTCCGCCTTGGGCATGCTAATGGTCATGATACCGTTGGACAGCTTTGCCTCGATCTTGTCGGCAACGATGTCTCCGGGAAGGGCAATGATGCGGGAAAATTTTCCCGCTTCACGCTCCCTGCGATGATAGCGGGCGCCCTCCGCTCCGGGGGTAATCTTTCGTTCACCGCTGATGGACAGACTTTTCCCAACGGCCTGAATGTCCAGATCCGCTGCGTCGATGCCGGGCAATTCCGCGCGCACATAATAGTGATGTTCGTCCTCGGTGAGGTTGAGCGCCGGAAAAACGCCCGCCCGATGCAACTCGGGTCTGCCCGGTGTCTGGAGCCCGCCGGCAAAACGGTCCATTTGCCGTCGCATGCGATCAAACTCTTCAAACGCTTTCCGGAAGTTCCATGCGGGAAAGCCGAACGCACTCTTGTAAATCATGTTTCCGCCCTCCTTTTTATAGGTGATTCAGATTATTACCAATGTATGAAGAATTTAATATCGAAACACTTCTTGTCAATATGCCGGCTGCGACATTTTGAGGCGAGAGGCGAATTATTTCCGGTTTGGCGTAAGCGCCGCATCTGTCAATCGGAACTTTCAGTTCCGGTAATACCCTGCTGAAGGCTTTTGCAAAGAATGCGGCATCGGGTGCATGCCGGAAGCGGCGCGGTGTCAGATAAAATTTCTTGAAAATAAGGCAGGATGCGCAGGTTGGTACCGCCTTTTACCCCCCTTGCGCCGTGGCATGCTCCTTGCTCATCTCCGTCGATTGTGGGATGTGCCCACAGAATTGAATTCAACCAATGGAAAGGGAAAAAGATGTTGAAAGCATTCAGAGTGTTGTGTGCAGCGGTGGTTTCGGTGGTTGCCGTCGCAGCGGTGGGAAGCGTTTTATGGGCGGCTGATGCGGTGGTGACCGGGGAGGTGGACGATCAGTTCCAGATTGTTTCCACCGAAGGGGATTTTTACGTTGTCGCTGATTCCGAAAAGGGGCAGGAATTGGTGACACAACACATCGGTGAGATGGTCGAGGTTGTCGGCACCATTACGTATTCCGACGAAGACGACATGAAAATCATCGATGTGAAAAGTTTTAAGGTGATTGCTCCGGCAATGGATGCGGGTGCCGACATGTCGGAAGAGGTCTACTGAGCAGTCGCTTTCCATTGCCGTTTTTCAGTCCCATACATGCCTCGCTGTGGAAAGCCGGCCGCCGGATGGTAACCGCCGGTCGGCCGGCCTCCCCGCACCCATGGCGGCCGGGGAGGGAACCTTCTCCGATCAGCGGACCCGGTGGCGTCAATCAATGACCCGCTCGATACGCTCCTCCCTTGTTTTGCAATGGATGCACTTGGTTGTCACGGGCCGTGCTTCCAGACGCTTATAGGATATCTCTTCCCCGCAGATTTCACAGATGCCGTATGAACCGTCTGCAATGCACGCCAGCGCATTGCGGATTTTGTTGATCAGCCTGCTTTCGCGGTCCCGGATGCGGAACAGATTGTCCTGGGCCTCGTCATGGGAAGCCCTGTCCAATGGGTCACTGCAATTATAATCTGCGGCGCGGGCGCCCGCCACGGTTTCATCGCTTTGTCGGAGCAGGTTTTTGAGCTGTTGGGTCAGCAGCGCTTTCAGATGTGCAAGCTCTGTCGGAATCACAGGTACTTTCCTTTCATTGACCAGCGGCAGCTGGTGTTGACGTTGTAATTCCCAACTGATAGCAAACCATGTGCCATTTACGTCAATTTTGACGCTTTTATACGACGCTGTTTCCGGTTGCCGGAGGCTGCCGGACGGTGTTGTCCCGCCAGGATGTCGTCCCACGCCCGGACTGCTTGAAAAAGGAACGACGGGTTCCGATTTTTGTTGAACAGGAACCCGTGATTCCGATATAAAGCATGCCCCATGTGTTCATTGGATGGACATCGCAATCAACGAAAAGGAGAAGGGCATGGCGGACATATTGCGTTTTTCAGATGAAGAGAATGTCTGCAGCGGGGCGCAGCGGTTCTGGATGGCGGATGCCCTGGAGGTTGTGACCACTTCGAATGCCGGAATGCAGGCGGTCTTTGACAAGGTGCGTTCCGTTGCGCTGGCACGCACACCGGTGCTTCTTTCCGGCGAAACGGGAACCGGCAAGGGGCTGCTGGCAAAGCTTATTCACATGCACAGCCTATGCCGGGGAAAACAGTTCGTTGGTGTGCATTGCGGCGCCATTCCAGATGCGCTTCTAGAAAGCGAATTGTACGGACACGAGAAGGGGGCCTTCACCGGGGCGGTCAAAAGGCGACGGGGGAAGTTCGAGCTGGCCGGTGAGGGGACCCTGTTCTTGGATGAAATCGGCACCATTTCCGGTGCGGCGCAGATCAAGTTGCTACAGGTCCTTCAGGACGGAACCTACAGCCGGGTGGGCGGAGAGGAGATGTTGACAACCCGCGCCAGGGTGATTTCCGCCACCAACGCGGATCTGCGACAAATGACAGATGCGGGGCAGTTTCGCCGGGATCTATACTACCGGCTGCATATCTTTCCCATCGAGATTCCACCATTGCGAGAGCGAAAAGAGGATCTGGCGGGACTTGTCGGGCATTTTCTGAAGAAATTAAATGCCGATCATGGAAAGAGGATTTCCCACGTTCATTCCGATGTCATGGCCGCCTTTCAACAGTACGCGTGGCCTGGAAATATCCGGGAGCTTGAAAATCTGCTTGAGCGGGCCTATATCCTGGAAAAAAGTCATGTGTTGACACCGGCCGGTTTTCCTCCGGAACTGTTTGCGCGTTCGCAGTGTCAGAAGAACGTGACCTATTTGGGGTGCGACTCCCTGGCGCAAGCCCGCCGGCGCGCGGTGGAAGCCTTCGAGCGTGATTACCTGGACAATCTCCTGCGGTGCAACCGGGGGCGCATTGATCGCGCGGCCGCCCAGGCGGTCATCAGCTCTCGACAGCTCAACAAATTGCTTAACAAACACGGCATAAGAAAAGAAACGTACAAAGGCCATGCCCGAACGCCCTGTATGCGCCCGGTTGGGCAGTGAAACAGCATCGTTTTTGCAGGGAATAGACCGGTTGCCACGGCGGCGGATGTCCGGACACACAGCGGATTAACTTGCATCGCGGACAATTGTGTATTATATCTAGCTGATATCGAACGTTTCAGCCGCCTGTCAATATGACGCGCAGTGCCCATGCCGGTTTTACGCCGGCTTGCATCAACCTGGGGAAAGCGCACCGCCCCTCTTGCTGCGGCATTGAGAAAGAATTCTTCCACACATGATTCATAGGCTTACAAAGACAATATGCTGTCTGGTCGTGGTCCTGGCATACACCCCCGCCATGGCGGGCGCGTACCGTTTCCAAACCGTCTCAGACAGCGTTCCTGCCGAAAAATGGCAAACAGTGGTCGGGTGGTGCGATCACTACACGGTCAAGCCAAACGATACCCTCCTGGACATTTCCAGGAACCACGGCCTCGGTTATAATGAAATGGCGCTTCTCTATCCGGAAATGGATCCGTGGCTGCCCGGAGTGGGGCGACAGGTGACGATCCCCACCTTGTATGTGCTGCCCGAGACAAAGGCCGAGGGGGTGGTGATCAATATTGCCGAGCTTCGTCTCTATCATTTCTTTCCGGAAATAAAGATGGTCAAAACCTATCCGGTGGGCATCGGAACCCTTGCCTATGAGACCCCCGTAGGCCGCTTCAAGGTTATCAGTAAAAAGGAAGACCCGGTCTGGGTGGTGCCTCCTTCCTTGCGGGAACGCTATCCCTTCACGATGATGCCGCCAGGGCCGCGGAACCCATTGGGCGCATACTGGCTTGGCTTGTCCGCCGAGCATATCGGCATCCACGGGACGAATTTCCCCTGGGCCATCGGTCGTCGGGTGAGTCGGGGATGCATTCGGCTTTATCCGGAACACATCGGGATGTTTTACGCCGAAGCGCCCATGGGTATACCTGTTGAGATTGTCTATGCACCCGTCAAAGTGGGGATTCGGGACAAAGCGGTGTACGTCGAGGTGCATCCCGACACCGAAGGGCGCATCGACGATATGGCCCAATACGCCCGGGACCGGATAGCGGCGCTGGGCCTTGCCGGGTGCTTTTCGGAAAAACGGCTTCTGGATGCGATCACCGCGAGTGACGGTGTTCCCGTGCGCATTGGCGCTGTCGGCAAGGACGGGTCTGGCGGGCGGCTGTGCACGGCCCGACGCGCCGACGGTCCGGTCCGGGGCAAGATCAATTAGGACGCTGGTTGTTACGCCGATGTCAACGGTCTTTTGGCCGACCGTGGATCGGTTGGGAGTGCATCATAATATTCCATAAAGGAGGCTCAACAATGGAAGCAAAAAAACTTGTACGAGGGATTGTTGCTGGAACGATGTTACTGACGGCCGGGACGGCGTTGACGGGTTGCGCCTGCCTGATGCCGGATACCGAAAGCTGTAACCTTGCATTGGAGAAGGCAGAGGCGGCTCTGGTGGCTGCTGAAAATGCCCAGCGGGCGGCGGATTCCGCAGCTGCCAAGGCCGGCGCTGCGGCAGATGCAGCTGCCGCGGCCGAGGCTTCTGCAGCACAGGCCGCCCAGTCCGCAAAAAAGGCGGAAGCCGTGTTCATGAAGAATATGGGCAAGTAAAACTGTTCTTCCCCAAGGGGACCGTGCTGTCGATTTAACCCGATGTGATCCGTTGGGGCCCGGAGAAGAAAGTCTTTCTCCGGGCCCTGTTTTATTGAAGGCCGTGGCCTCGGGCATTTCGGCTGTCGATGCCGGTCCAATCGCGGAAGGCAGGGGAGCCCCCGGCGAAAAATCATGCAGGGTGACGGCGGCGGGGCGGTATCAGCGCAGGTACGGGGGCGGCAACAGGGTATGGTCGGCGATTTTTCGGTTCAGTGTATAATAAGCGATATCGAGTATTTTTGAAGCCCTCCGGCGGTTCCACCCGGTTTTCAGCAATACATGGCGCAACACCTCTTTTTCGATTTTCGACAACAGGTCGTCCCGCATCTCCTTTAGGGACTGTTCGGACAGCTGGGTGGACAGGGGCCTGTATTCGGAAAGAATGTTTTCCACGATGGGCGCGATCTCCGCAGGCAAACCCGGCGGCCGGTACCGGTGCCAGGAATGGCCCAGGTGCGGCAACTCCTCGAAAACGTGGTGCCAACTTTTCAGGGCCACCGCCCGCTGGATGACGTTGCGCAGTTCCCGGACATTGCCGGGCCAGGCATGGTATGCGAGTTTTTTCAGGAGGCACGGCGCCGGTTTTAAAGTTTCGGCAAGGGCGGTGCCGACGGTGAACCGGCGGAAATAATAATTGAAAAGGGGCGCAATGTCCTCGGGTCGTTTTCGCAGGGCGGAAATGGGAATGCGGATGATGTTCAGCCGATAGTACAGATCTTCCCGGAATTGCCCGGAACGGACTTTTTCCTCAAGCCTGCTGTTGGTGGCGGCAATCACCCAGGTATTGACGTGGATTTCCGTTTCCGCGCCCAGGGGCGAAAAGGTGCCACTTTCCAGTACATGCAGTAACCTGGCTTGCAGGGCCGGCGACATCTCGCCGATTTCATCAAGGAACAGGACGCCGTCTCCGGCCAGTTCGAATTTGCCCCGTTTTCTAACCCGCGCTCCCGTGAAAGCGCCTTTCTCGAAACCGAACAATTCTGCGTCCAGCAGCGTGTCGGGAAGGGCGGCGCAATTCACCTTGACAAAAGGATTGCCGCGCCGGGGAGAGTGGGCGTGCAGCCGTTTTGCAACCACCTCTTTGCCTACTCCGCTTTCTCCGCTGATAACGGTATGGAACCCGAGTCCCGCAGTGTGCCGGATCAGTTCCCGGATCTGAAGTATGTCCGGACTGATGCCGATCAGCGGTTGCAAGTGACTCGGCTTGGAGCCGCCGGAGCGCGGTGTTTGGGAGAGGTGCGTATCCACTTTTCTAATGTTTTTCGTTTCCTGCCAGGCGTTGGTGAAATGTGCCGCCGGCCGGATTGTTCTGCCCATAAAAAAACAAGCAAGAACCATACAATTTGACAGTTGGGCCGGCGGAAACGGTATCGGCAAAAATTACGGCCTGTTGTCCATTTGCAGGAGCGGTCGCGCCCCGGACGATGGTCAATGAATTACCCAAAAGTGTGAAAACTATTTCAAATATCCATGGTGCACAGGTGTGTACCGATGCCGGAAGATGGGCGTCGGAACAGATGGGACGCCGGATGGTCAGTCGGTGACGGGATGTGGCGTGTAAACCCGGAGGCCGGCATGGCCGGCCCCCGGGAATCGATAGGCAAACGCCCCGGCAGAGGGGCGGGACGGTTAGAACAAGCCCGACACTTTTCCGGTGGAAGGATCGACGTCGATGCGCCGGAAAGCCGGGTTGGAGCCGGTACCGGGCATCAGACTGATGGTTCCCGCGCAGGGGCACAGAAACTTGGCGCCGGAGTAAATCAGCACGTCCCGGATGGGAAGGGTCCATCCTTTGGGCACACCTTTTACAGTGGGGTCGTGGCTGAGGCTCAGGTGCGTTTTCACCATCATGGTGGCGAAATCAGCGTATTTGGGATCTTCTTCGAGCATTTTCGCTTTGGCCTCTGCCTCGGGACTCCAAGACACGCCATCGGCGCCGTAGACTTCCTTGGCAATCGTGTCCACCCGGTCCCGCAGCTTCATGTCCAGGGGATAGAGGAAGTTAAAGTCATTCTCGTCGTTGCAGGCGTCGATGACCGCATCGGCGAATTCCAGAGCGCCTTCTCCCCCCAGCTCCCAGTGGCGGGATTCGGCGCACCGGGCGCCGGCGGCTTCGGCCGCTTTCTTGATGATGGCGACTTCCGCATCGGTGTCGGTGTAAAAGCGATTGACGCAGACCACCGGATTGATGCCGGACTTGCGGATAATGCCGATCATGTGCACCATGTTTTCCACACCCTTTTCAACCAGGGCGAGATTCTCTTTGGTATACTCTTCGGCCAATGCTTTTCCGGGAACCACGCGCGGTCCGCCACCGTGCATTTTGAGGGCGCGCACCGTTGTGGTGAGCACGGACACATGGGGTTTCAGGCCGGAGAAACGGCATTTCACGTTCCAGAATTTTTCAAAGCCGATGTCGGCGGCAAACCCCGACTCGGTGACGTGGTAATCGAAGAGTTTGAGGCCCACCCGGTCTGCGATGATGGAGCTTTGGCCCACGGCGATGTTGGCGAAGGGACCGGCATGCACAAAACAGGGCTGGTACTCGGCGGTGCACATAAGCGTCGGGTTGATGGTGTTTCTCATGAAGGCGGCCATGGCGTTGCCGACCTCCAGATCCCGACAGGTAACGGGTTTGCCGCTTTTGTCGAAGGCAACGGTAATGTTGTTGATGCGTTCTTTCAGATCGGCCAGGTCCGTTGCGACGGCCAGGATGGCCATCAGCTCGGATCCCACGGCGATGCCGAATTTGCTCTGCATGGTGAAGCCGTCGGTGCGTCCGCCGATACCGATGATGATGTTGCGAAGGGCCTGGGCGCAGAAGTCGATGATCCAGCCCAATTCTACCCGGGTGGGATCAATGTCCAGCCGCCGCATGCCGGTGAGCCGCTGGAGCTGCTCGTCGTTGTAGTTTCTTTCGTGCTGCATCCGTGCGGTCATGGCGACCATGCCCAGGTTGTGGGCGTTCATGATGTCATTGATATCGCCGGTAAGGCCGAGGGAGAATTCGGTCATGGGGATCAGAAGGGAGTTGCCCCCACCGGCTGCGGTGCCTTTCACATTCATTGTGGGGCCGCCGGAGGGCTGCCGCAGGGCGCCGCCGACATTTTTGCCGCGGGCGCCGAGGCCTTCCATGAGGCCGACGGAGGTGGTGCTTTTTCCCTCGCCGAGGGGGGTGGGGGTGATGGCGGTCACTTCAATGTATTTTCCGTCTGGCTTGTCCTTGAGCCGGTCGATCACCTTGAGGAAGTCGATTTTGGACAATCGCCCCATGGGCAGCATTTCATCTGACTGCAGCCCGAGTTTCTGGCGCCAGTCCTCCGGCATGGGCATGTTCTTTTCCGCTTCCTCCGAGATTTGCCAATCCTGCATATTTACCGCATCGTAAGCCATCGCTCTAAACCTCCTCTTTAGGTTTAAAAGTTTTATCGGAACAACTATCGTGCCATATCTGTTCCTGGGCGTGCCTGCCGGTTGCCGGGGCGGGATGCCGCCGCGTGGGGGCCGGAAAGGCCGCTGTCACGTATAAGGTTATCAATAAAGCATGAGTTATTTTATTTGGCAAGGGTAAAAAAACAATGGAAAAAACCATCGCCGCACCAATGGGTCACGGTCGCAGATCCGATCCGCTTTGGTGGAGGCGGTAGTAGAATCCTTTTTGTGACATTAACTGCCTGTGGTTGCCGGTTTCGATGATGCGGCCGCGACGCATCACCAGGATCCGGTCAAGCTGGCGCACCGTTGCCAACCGGTGCGCAACGACAATGGCGGTGCGGTCCTGCATGAGATTGAACAGGGCCGCCTGGATGATCTGTTCGGTTTGGGAGTCGATGTAGGAGGTGGCCTCGTCCATGATGATCAGTTGCGGATTGCGCGCAAAGGCCCTGGCAATGGAAAGGAGCTGGCGCTCTCCGCTGGAGATGGAAGCGCCGGCTTCGGCCAGTTCCGTATCAAGGCCCCGGGGGCTTCTGTCCACCAGTTCCCGGCAATGGGAGGCCGAAAGAATGCGCACCATATCTGGATCCGTGACAGGGCCTGCGCCCCTGAGGATATTGTCCCGAAGGGTGCCTGAAAACAGGAAGGGATCCTGCATCACCAATGCCATCTTGGAACGGTAGAAGGCAGGGGGAAGTCGGCGGATGTCCATGCCGTTGAAGGTGACGGTGCCGGAGACCGGGTCGTAGAGACGGGTCGCAAGGTTGACGAGGGTTGTTTTTCCGGAACCCGTCGGCCCGACAATGCCGATGCGTTCCCCGGCGTTAAGGCGGAAGGAAACCGCATCGAGCACCGGTTCCGTCGGCACGTAGGAAAAGGAGACGTTTTTAAATTCCAGGCTGGTAAACGCGGTGTCTGCGGTTTTCAACGACAGGGAAGGGCCGGTGTTCGCGCCGGGCATGGGCAGGGTTTCGTCGCTGTCGAGGATAAGGAAAATGCGTTCCGCCGATGAAAACGCGTTCTGGACGATATTGTATTTTTCGGCAATATCCCGAACAGGCCGGAAAAACATCCGGATGTAGGAAATGAAGGCGACCAGCTCGCCAAGGCTCAGGCGCTGGTCGACAACCCGGCTGCCGCCATAGTAGACGATGCCGGCAACCGCTGCGGTGCCGAGAAATTCGATGAGGGGCATGAAAACCGCCATCAATTGGATTTGCTCCATGCCGGCCTGGTAATTTTCGTGGTTCAGCTGCTTGAAGCGGCGGTAATTTTCCGTTTCGTGCCGGAACAGTTGAATCACTTTCATGCCGCCGATGGTTTCGGAAAACCGGGTATTGATTTCCGCAACCTTGATACGCAGGATCCGAAATACCCGCCGGGCCTTTCTGGCAAAGCGCAAGGCTGCATACCAAACCACCGGCACCACAATAAAGGAAATGGCGGCCAGAGAAGGATTCAGGCTGATCAAAACGATGGTGATGCCGACCAGAAGGGCGATGTCCTTGAAGATAAAAGACACCACCGAGGTAAACAGTTCGTGCATGTTCTGAATGTCGTTGGTGACCCTGGTGACCAGCCTTCCCACCGGATTCCGATTGAAAAAGGAAATGGACAATTGCTGGATGTGCCGGAACAAGGCCATGCGCAGATCGTGCATCATCATGTTGCCGGTGTACTCCATGATGAGCTTTTGGAAAAAATTGAGAACGAAATCCGCCAGCACCAGCCCAAGGAACAGGAGCGTGATGACACCGATGCCGACCATGTCGTTGCCGCGGATGATCTTCAGCGCTTCCGGGGGGAGGGCGGCCAGATCTTCGTAGGCGATGTGGGCAACGGCATCCCCCACGGTGAACAGTTCAGGGTGCGCCGAAACGATGCGGCCCACATCGGGGGCGCTTAGGTCGACCCGGTACATACGGGAAGGGGCGCCGTCAATGTTTCCGCGGGTGTCGGTCTCCGCGTTATGCGCCGGAACGATATGGCGGTCGATGGCGGTCTTGGTGATATAGGGAAGGGCGAGTTCCAGCAGGGTGATCATGAAGACGATGAGCATCGAAAAGAAGATCGTGCGACGGTAGGGCTTCGAAAACGGCAGCAGCCGTTTGAGAAGGCGGGTATCATAGGTGGCCGTAATGCTTGTTTCGGCCATGTGATCGTGACGGTCAGTCAAGGAGCGCCTCTTGGATCTCTTGCATCCGGTAAGTTTCCGCGTAGTATCCGTCGGCGGACATCAGCCGTGCGTGGGTGCCGGCTTCCTGGATGTGTCCGTTTTTAAGGGTGATGATGTGGTCGGCGAAGGTGAGTGCCGAAAGCCGATGGGAAGCGATCACCACTGTTTTGTCGCCGGCCTGTTCACGCAGGGTGCGCACGATGGCCTGGCCGGTGTGGGTGTCGACCTGACTGATGGGGTCATCAAGCAGCAGGAGCGGGGCGTTTCTGAAAAAAGCCCGGGCCAGGGCGACGCGCTGTTTCTGGCCTCCGGAGAGTATGACGCCCTTTTCCCCCACCACCGTATCGTACCCCCTTGGAAAGGCGCGGACCGTTTCGTGCAGGCAGGCCTGCCGGGCCGCCTCGATCATGTCTGTTTCCCGGTTCCCGTCCGTTTCCAGCTGAATATTGTCCCGGATGGTGCCGGCAAACAGAAACGGCTCCTGGGGGACAACCGCAATGCGGCGTCGAACGCTTTCCAGGGTGAGGTTGCGGATGTCTTCTCCGTCCAGGTAAATGCCCCCGTCCGTTACGTCGTACAGACGGGCGATGAGGTTGAGAAGTGCCGTTTTGCCGCCACCCGGTGGCCCGACGATACCCATCATGTAGCCGGGGGCCAGATCCAAATGCAGGTCGGAAAGGATCGGCGATACGGCGTCGGGCGGCGTGTTGTGGGAAAAGGACACCCCCCGCAGTTCCAATCGTGGCGGACGGTTCGTGATGGGCGCGGCATGGGGGCCGTCAACGATGCGGGAGCCGGTTTCGAAGATACGGGCCAGTCGATCCAGGGAGGCCTTTCCACGCTGTATCAGATTTGAAACCCATCCCAGCGCCATCATGGGCCAGGTGAGGATTCCTAAATAGCTGATGAAGGCGACAAAATCACCGGGGGTGATGGCGGCGGTGATGGTTTGGCGTCCCCCCAGATAGAGCACGGCTGCCATGCTCAGGTTGGAGAAAAAAAGCATCATGGGGAAAAAAGCGCCGATGATCTTTGCTAAGGATATGTTGCTGGCCACATATCGCTTCGAAATGTCGGCCACCTGTTCAGCTTCGGCCGCTTCGCCGTGATGGGCCTTGATGAGGCGGATGCCGGAAAAGCGCTCCCGGACTGCCTCGGTCAGAATCGAAAAATCTCCCTGCACCTGCACGTAAAGGCGGTGCATGCGCCGACCGAGTATTCTGGATCCGAGAATAATGAACGGCGCTGAATCATGGCGAAAAGCGTCAGACGCACATTGATGTAGGCCATGAACCCGATGGCGGAAGTGCCGAGCACCACGGCGTCGGTGAGGGCGACCAGCCCCATGCCGATGGCCATCCGGATGTTCATCACATCATTGGTGGCATGGGCCATGAGATCCCCGGTTTTCATCTGGTCGAAGTAGGCAGGTGAGAGGGTTTGCAGGTGAAAAAAAAGCCGGTTGCGCAGCCCTTCTTCCACACGGCGGGAGGTGCCGATCAGAAAACGGCGCCAGCAGTAGCGAAAAAAGGCGATGAGAAGGCCGGCGAAGAAAATTTTGAGGCCGCTTTGCACCAGAGGGCCGTGACCGGCTTTGAGCAGGGTGAGAGCATCGACGGCGTCCCGAATGAAACGGGGGATCATTAGCTGCAGAAAGTCGACGACGATCAGGCTGAGGATGCCGGCGAAAATCAGACGGCGCCGTTCGATCAGGTAGGGTTTTAGAATCGATAACGCGTTCAAAATGGTGTAGTCTTTTCGGAGCGGCTGTTGCGGTGCGGCGGTGCGGCCGTCACCGCCTTGGCCGACCGTCGGCGCCGGCTGAGGCGCGTTTTTTTAAATAGCCCACCAGCGAGATCAGGCCGTAGATGACCATGACGCCGGTGACGCCAAGCATCCAGTATCGCGTGACAATAATTTCTTCCATGGTACTCCCTTCCGATCAGGCCTTGGGCCCACGATTTTCAGCGCGTTTGGAAATCCACTGGCCGATGCCGACCATGGCGAAGATGATGATGGCCGCCTGGAAAAATAATTTCAGAAAGAGCATGATCCCGTCCTTTGCAAAAAGATAAACGTCCATGTGTGTGGCCGGGCGGTCGCCGCAACGTCATGCGGCCGCCGGTACGTTTTGTTCTCGAAACAGCCCTGTTCGGCCCTTGAACACGGCCGTGGTCAGTCCTCCGACCAAGAGGCTCGCCCCCAAGGTGATATAGACATTCGGCAGGGTGGGCACGCCCAGAAGTGCGGGAACGGAGCTGAAGGACCATACCATATTCAGCGCCCAGGTGGTCAGCAGGGTGACGGTCGCCGCCGTTGACGAGCGCTTCCAGAAAAGGCCGAAAATGATCAGCCAGAACACCGGGGTCATCCATGAAAACAGCCATCCCACGGCAGCAACGATGGGGGGCAGGTAGGCAGCGATGAGCACGGCGGCCAGGGCCAGGACGACAATGACGATGCGGGTGACACGTTTTTCGTCTCCGTCATGGGCCTTGCCGTTGAAGAAGTTCTTGTAGATATCGATGGTGAAGATGGTGGCCGGCGCCATCAGTGTCATGGCGAAGCTTGAGAGCACGGCGGCAAGAAAGGAAGCAAACAGCCAGGCCACAAGCCAGGGCGGCAGGGTGCCCAGCAGCATCTGCATGGCCGCCATCTTGGGGCCCATGGGGTTGAATTCGGGGTTCGCCTTGGCTGCAAGTCCGATACAAACCACGAAAATACCGAACAAACCGTTGACGGGTGCGGCGATCCAAAGGGCGCGCTTGATGGTTTGTTCGCTTTTTGCGCTCATGGCAGGCTGCAACAACTGCTGGCTGATGGCCTGGCAGAATACCGTGGAAAGAACGATTCCCAGTGCGAAGGTGAGCATGAGTTCGGGGGTGCCCATGAGGGAGAGCATATGTGCCTGTCCCTGGGAAACGTAGTAATCGGTAACTCCCTGCCAGCCGGTGGCCATCCGGAAGGTCAGGACGATGATGGACAAAATGAGCCCAAGATACATGACCACGCAATTGATGAGGTTGACCCATCCGATTTCCTTCATCCCGGCGATGATCACATAGAGGACGCCGAAAATGCCGCCGATGATGGCGCCCTTCTGGATGGAGATGCCGGTGATGGAGGAAAAGACGATGCCGATCCCTTGGGATTCAAGGGTCAGTATGCCCCAGATCATGCCGGCCATGGCGCAGCCCACCAACATGCGGGGGCCTTCGCCGAACAGTTTGGCCACCAGCTCCGGCATGGTGGTGATGTGCATGCGTCTGGCCCACCGGCCTGTGGCGGTGCAGACAATGACCAGCAGCAGCACATGGGCAAGGCCGAACCAGATGGAAATGGCCCCGATATGCCAGGCCATTTCGAACAGACCGAAAATATGTGGCGTTCCCAGTACGGTCAGTGCCAGGGTGACGGCCACCACTGCGGTGGGAAGATCCCGGTTGGACAGGAGGAACCCCTCGCCTGACTTGCCTTTCTTTTGGCGGCGGGACAGGAAAACGCCAATGCCGACAATGGCTACGAGTTCATACAGCAGCACACTGATCAGAATGCCCCATTTCATAACCGATTCCTCTTGTGATGTGTTGTCAATAAATCGAGCGGAGCGCCGGGAACCTCCCCGGCGTCAGGGCCGGTGTCCCGAGACCTTACCGGGCCGCAACGGACGTCTTCGGTCGCCTCTATGTAACAGCAGTGGTGTTACTTTTCAACTCCTGACTGTGGGTGACCCGGAACATCGAAATCACTTCATTGTGCACGGGTCCGCTCGCGCGGGGAGCCGTCGCGCCCCCGGAAATGCTATGCGATCGCAGTGTCCAGGGAAGCATCGAGCTGTGCCATGCGGTCGGTGAACAGGTGGTCCGCATCTTCGACAATGACAGGCCCTTCTGTGGCGCCCAGGCGTGTCATGACTTTTTCCACCCGCTGCAACGGGGCGATGGCATCACGATCACCCACGATGGCGCGAAGGCCAGGCAGCCGGCCGTTATGGGGAAAGGGCAGCAATGCCACCGGCGGGGAGACCAGCAGCACATGGTGCATGCCGGATGGAAACGGTTCGAGACGGGCCAGAATCCAGGCGCCGAAGGAATAACCGGCCATGGCCGTTGGGGGGATGGCGTGCCGGCGGAGAAAGGCGGCGGCCGCCAATACGTCCAAGCCCTCCGCGTGTCCGTTGTCATGGCGTCCCTGGCTGTTGCCAACGCCCCGGAAATTGAACCGGAGGGTGGCGTATCCCTTGCGCGCGTATGCGGCGGCAATGGCCGCCACCACCGGGTGGTGCATATCTCCGCCATGGAGCGGATGGGGGTGGGTGATGAGCGCCGCCCGGTGTCCGGTGCCCGGGGCGTAGCGTGCTTCCAAGGCTACGCCGTCGCTGGCGTATAGGGTGATGGTGCGTTCCCGTGTCATTTGCGGCGCCACGCTCTTTTGCGTTTTTTGGGGGAGGCGGTGTCGTTTGCGCTGAGGGATTGCAGCACCGATAGGATTTCGTCTCCAAACGCGGTTTTTTGCCATTCCTTCATGTCCTGGACGGCATTCAGTTCCTTCCGGGTGCGGGGAAGCTGGGCGGCCAATTGGGCGGCCAGGGCGCGGTTGCAAATCAATCCCGGATCCATTTCGAGAACCGCCGCCTTCTGGTTGCGCCATTCCTGGATTGCCTTGGCCCGGGTTGCTGCGGCGGCCGACGGTGCAGCAGGACGAGTGCGGGGATAGACGGGAAGCTGTGCCTCCGGCAGTTGATCAGCCTCCTTGATGCAGGTGAGCAGGGGCTTTGCGAACATATTCATCTGCACCGAACTGAAAACATCGCATTCCTTCAGGGCGGTGAGGCTGTGGGGCCTTTCCGTTGCAAGTGCAAGGGCGGCGCGGTTACTGAAGACCTTGAAGAGGGGCTTGTCTTTTTTTTGGGCGGCATGGTCGCGGAACTCTAAAATTTTTTCCAGCGCCGCAAGGCCGCGGGGGGAGAGGCGGCCGGCTCCCTTCACCTTCATGAAGGCGGGGCTAGTATCCTCCAGAGGCGGGCGAACGCGGCTCAGGTGCAGACACTCTTCCCGCACCCAGGAAAGGCGCCCCTTCTCGGAGAGAAGTGCTTCAAGGCGTTTGGCGATGGGTAGCAGATACAGGACGTCACGGGCCGCATAGTCGATCATCTCCGGGGGCAGGGGGCGCCTGGACCAGTCTTTCTTCTGGAACTTTTTGTCCAGGGTGATACCGCAATGCGCCTGAACGACCGCTTCCAGGCCGGTGCTTTCCACCCCGAGAAAACGGGATGCCAACTCGGTGTCGAAAAGGTTGTGGACGGCGATGCCGAAATCCCTGTAGAGGCTACGCACATCGTAGTCGGCGCCGTGAAAAATTTTCTGGATGGCCGGGTTTTCAAACAACGGCGCAAGTGGGGACAAATCCGTCACGGCCAGGGGATCGATGACGAAAGCTATTTCGGCAGTGCCGATCTGGATCAGGCAGACTTTCTCCTTATAGTGATACATGGAATCCGCTTCGAGGTCGGCCACGATGCGGGGGGCTGTTTCAAGCAGTTTTGCGGCCGCTGAAAGGGCGGCGGGGGTGTCGATATACAGGTGCTCCACGGGGTATTCTGGGTCCATTTTTTTCCTTGACCGGTCAGGGTATTTCCCATAAGTTTCTGTTTTCAAGAAAGATGCCGCACCAGCGCGGCCGATACCATAACGACCGAAAGGGCAAGCAAACACACAATGATACACGTTACACTGCCGGATGGCAACAAGAAGGCCTTCGAGGCGGTCCCCACCGGGAAAGATGTGGCGCTGCGCATTTCCGAGGGATTGGCCCGCAATGTCGTGGCAATGGAGTTGGACGGGACACTGGTCGATCTTGACACGAAAATCGAAACAGACGCCGCTGTGCGGCTGATCACCCCCAAGGATCCGGAGGCCCTGGACGTGCTACGGCATACCGCCGCCCATGTGATGGCACAGGCGATCCTGCGCATTTACAAGGATGCGAAGCTGACCATCGGGCCGGTGGTGGAAGACGGCTTCTATTACGATATCGACATGGCGGCCATTTCCGAGGACGATTTCAAGAAAATTGAAGAGGAGATGCGGCGCATTGTCAAGGCCAGGCTGCCGATTCAACGCAGGGAAGTGCCCAAGGCGGAGGCCATGGCCTTTTACCAAAACGAACCCTACAAGCGGGAGATGATTTCAGAGTTGGCGGACGGAACCATTTCCTTTTATGAACAGGGGGAGTTCACCGACCTTTGCCGGGGACCCCACCTGCCCAACACCGGGTTCATCAAGGCCTTCAAACTGATGAAGGTATCAGGAGCCTATTGGCGCGCTGACCAAAGCAAGGCACAGTTGCAGCGCATTTACGGCACCGCTTTTTTCGACAAGAAAGACCTTAAAGACTACCTGCAGTTCATAGAGGAGGCAAAAAAGCGCAACCACCGGAAGATCGGTGCGGCCATGGGATTGTTCAGTTTTCACGAAGAGGCGCCTGGCATGCCGTTTTTTCACCCCAAAGGAATGGTGTTGTGGAACAACCTGCTCGCATATTGGCGCGCGGAACACCGCCGTGCCGGTTACGTGGAAACCAAGACGCCGATGATGCTCAACCGCAGCTTGTGGGAGCGCAGCGGGCATTGGGAAAATTACCGGGAGAATATGTACACCTCCCGCATCGACGACGTTGATTATGCCATCAAACCCATGAACTGCCCCGGGGGCATGTTGTTGTTCGGAAGTCGACCGCATTCCTACAAGGAGCTGCCCATCCGTGCGGCGGAAATCGGTTTGGTGCATCGCCACGAGCTAAGCGGCGTGCTCAACGGCCTTTTCCGGGTGCGGGCGTTTCATCAGGATGATGCCCATATTTTCATGACCCCGGAGCAGATAGAGCCGGAAATCCTCGGGGTGCTCCGACTGGTGGACCGTGTTTACAGCACCTTCGGGCTGTCGTTTCACCTGGAGCTTTCCACGCGCCCGGAAAAATCCATCGGCACGGACGAACAGTGGGACGTGGCCACCCGCGGGCTCCGTTCTGCACTCGACTCCTATGGCCGGGCGTATAAGATCAATCCAGGGGACGGGGCGTTCTATGGGCCCAAAATCGACATCCATATCAAGGACGCCCTGGGACGCACTTGGCAATGCGGAACGGTTCAGCTCGACCTTTCACTTCCCGAGCGGTTTGACCTTTCGTACACCGGCGCGGACAACGAAAAGCACCGCCCCATCATGATCCATCGCGTTGTTTTCGGCTCCATAGAACGGTTCATGGGGATCCTGATCGAACATTTCGCGGGGAAATTCCCCCTGTGGATGGCCCCGGTGCAGGTGGCGCTTCTGCCCATCAACGATGAACTGACAACTTTCACCCGTTCCATCCAGGAGACCTTTGAAGACGCGGGGCTTACGGTGATGGTGGACGATCGCACCGAGAGCCTGAACAAGAAGATCCGTGAAGCCCAGCTGTCCTATGTCCCTTTGATCGTCACGGTGGGCAACAAGGAAAAGGAAAGCGGTACCTTGTCGGTGCGAACCCTCGACGGAAAGGTGCGTTACGGCATCGCAAAAGAGCGGTTTCTCGATGTTGTCCGGAGAGATGTCCAAAGCAGAAAACAGGCGCTTGACCTGTTCGATGAAGAAGGCGGCCAGGATTAACCCCGACAGCCTTCAGCCAGTCGGCCCGGGCGGCAAAGGGGGGTGCGTCCCGGCACCGGGGCGGGCCTTTGCCTTCTGGACGGGTTGGTTGCCGCTGGTGTGTTACATGCTGGTTTTGTTCGTACAGTCATCCTTCCCTGCCCCTAAGACCGTCCCCACCTTCGTGCACAGTGACAAGTTACTGCACATGGCCGCCTATGGGATGCTGACCGCCTTGTTCGTCCGGGCATTTCGCCTGAGCCGGCCATGGCTGTCCCCGGGCAAGCTGTATTGTCGCGCGGCCATGTGCGCGGTGGGCTACGGGGTGACCGACGAGATCCATCAATGTTTTATTCCCGACAGAACAGGGGATGTTCTGGACCTTGCGGCGGACATCGTCGGCAGTGTGGTTGCCGCCGTGCTCATGTACCTTGTCGTCCGTCGGTTTTCCCGCCCACGCGCCTGATCGGCCAAAACAGGCCTTGCAGATGCACCCCGCCTACAACGCCACCCGGTTTCTGGGGGGGACGGTTTTAAACGCCACAACCTTTCCCTTGGGGCCGCCCGCTTCGGCGTCAAGTGCCGCATGGTCTCCGAACAGGTTCTTGATGACCGCTTCCAGGCGGCCGGCCAAGACTTCGTATGAAAAATGGACGGCGGCGAGGCCGTAATTACAGCGGGTCATTTCCCTGATACGCCTGGGGGCGGACAGAAGAGCGCGTACCGATGCAACGGTGTCGCCGGTTACATATCCGTCCATGACCACCAGGTCGAAGCCCAGGGGTTCGATGTCCCGCAGAAAGGTCGCATAGCGGTTGATGAGGATCGGTTTTCGGAAGTACACCGCTTCCAGAAATGCGTTGCCGAATCCTTCAGCGAGACTTGGGAAGGTAACGAAATCGGCGATGGAGTAGAGATCCCAAAGGGAGAAGCCTTGGCCGTCGGTAAGCCGCGGATTCCACGGCGAACAAACCGGCGCGTTGACGAAGCGCAAGTCCACGCCCTGGTCAAGGGCCCTTTGCTCCAGCCACCGGGCGTAGCCGAAACCTTCGTCCCCCCCGGCATGGGTGACGACGAGTTTTACACGTTCATCGTTGAGCTGGCGCACCAGGTCGATGGCATGCTCGATACCTTTGCGCTGAATGATGCGGGTGGGCTGCAAGACAATCACGTCCTCGGCGGTGAACCCATTGGCGGTCCGGACTTCCTGCACGGACCGGTTTGCGCGGGGGGGGGTGGTGAAGTCAAGCACGTTCGGGATCACATGGGCGGCGATGCCGCGCCGGTGGGCCAGGGCCGTGCGGGCCTCGGTGTTGATGACCACATGGGTGATGCTTGGCAGGGACGGTGGGAATGCCATTTGCAAGTATTCCCCCACTGCGTTGATGGTGTAACGCTCCCTTTCCCAGGCAAAATCGTGATGGTGGGCGATGGTGGGAATGCCGGTTTCGGCGATACATTCGGTGAGGGCCAGTCCCAGGGGGATGTTCATGGGGATGGACAAGGCGTTTTCCACCACGAGAAGATCGATCCGGTAACGGTTGATGAACAGATGAAGTCTTGTTTTCAGAAGCTCCCGGATCTGGTGAATGCAGGCGGTTGCAACCGCTTTTCGCTTGTTGCGGCCGAACACCTGATCGGTGATCCATAGCACCTTGGGGTGCGCGAAATGGGCTTCGGGCGTCACCATGCTCGCTTCCGCCGGACGGTCTGTCTGGCCGGAAAACCAGAAGCAGTCATGACCTGCATTTTCAAATACATGCGCCCACTTGGCGGCTTCCAAGGAAACACCGTCCGTACCTGAAAAACGGGTGGAGATAAATCCGATGCGCATTTTTCCATCCAATCACGTGGTGCGACACGCCGATAACCGCATGGATCGGACGTCGCTTTTTGTTTTTACCGGTGCCGATGGCCGCTGCATTTCCGCATTGTAATACCGGTTACGGAATCGGCAGTGCGCTAACGCCTTTTCGCGCCGGTGGCCGTGTGTGTACATATCTGAGCAAAATGCGTACCATGTGTTTATAAGGGGGGTAACGCACTGAAAAAGCATTTATATCGATGCCGCCGGGTTCCGCATGAAGCGGGATTTCCGCGGACCATGGGGGAAGTGGGAACGGCGCCAGGACGGGCCGTTGACTTTGCGGCACAGATGCAATACAGGTTAGCGGCAAGGCGTGGTCCTGGAAGGCCTTGGCCCGCCTCCTTTCTATTTGGCACCGTGAAAACGGTGTGGTGATATCCAATGTCTATTGTTCCGTTGCCTTCACCCCGGAACATGATCTTTCATAAAAATTACAACATGCAGTACCGGATTCGGCTTCTCGCATGCGCGTGCATCTTTTCCACCGCCCTGATTAAACCCCGTTGAGAGGATTGCGGCCGGTAGGAGAACAACGGCTCTGCTGGAAGTCGAATTTTTTTTACGCCGCTTCGATGTGCGTCGGGCTGCCTCTTCCCGAAATCAGCTTGATTGATCTGCGGGGATGTTTTATGAAAGACGCGGTTTTGTATTGACGAAAAGGAGAAATTGCCATGTTGTTTCCGGATTACAGGCCGCGGCGAATGCGCAGCAATGATATGTTGAGAAGGATGATACGCGAGACGGTCCTGACAGCGGACGATCTCATCCTGCCGCTGTTTGCCGTCGGCGGTAAAAATGTCAAGCAGCCCATCGGCGCCATGCCCGGCGTGTTTCAACTGTCGTGCGACAACCTGGCCGAACCGGTCAGACAGGCAAAGGCACTGGGCATTCCCGCCGTCATGCTGTTCGGCGTGCCCGACAAAAAGGATCCTTTGGGCACCGAAGCCTACCGGAAAGACGGGGTGGTGCAGCAGGCCATCCGGGCGGTCAAGAACAAGGTGCCGGACATCACCGTCATCACCGATGTGTGCCTGTGCCAGTATACGGATCACGGGCATTGCGGGGTCGTCGAAAAAAACCGCATCGACAACGATGCCAGCCTCGACCTGCTGGCCAGGACAGCCTTGTCCCACGCCAAGGCTGGTGCCGACATGGTGGCGCCTTCGGATATGATGGACGGACGGGTGGCCGAAATCCGGGGAGAGTTGGACGACAACGGCTTCTCCGGTATTCCCATCATGTCTTACGCGGTTAAGTACTGTTCTTCATTCTACGGGCCTTTCCGGGAAGCGGCGCATTCGACGCCCCAGTTCGGAGACCGGCGCACCTACCAGATGGACCCTGCCAACGCCCTGGAGGCGGTGCGGGAGGCGACCCTCGACATCGAAGAGGGCGCCGATATCATCATGGTCAAACCGGCCCTTCCTTACCTGGACATTATTTACCGGGTGCGCCAGGAGATCGACCTGCCCATGGCGGCGTATCAGGTGAGCGGTGAGTATGCCATGATCAAGGCGGCTGAAGAAAAGGGCTGGCTCGACGGGAAACAGGTGATGATGGAAAGTCTGACGGGGATTAAACGCGCAGGGGCCGACATGATTCTTACCTATTTCGCCATCGAGGCGGCCGCTGAGTTGGCGGCGCACCGCCGGTAGCGGCCTGACGGCAGGGCGGAAAAGGAAATCTGAGAGATGGACACCGCCGGCAAGGCCGGCGAAGGAGTTTTGTTATGGCGCATCATCCCGTCGGCCACGGTGCCGGCAGTCTCGATACCCTGCGGTTGGTGGCATGGGAGATTACCCGCAACTGCAACCTTTCCTGCGTGCATTGCCGCGCGGCGGCCACCGAGGGACCGTATGCCGGGGAATTGGACACCGAAGGCTGTTTCCGGCTTCTGGAACAGATCGCCGCCGTGGGAAAGCCCATCGTGATCCTCACCGGCGGCGAGCCCCTCATGCGTCCGGATATTTTCGAAGTTGCCGGCCGGGGCACGGCGTTGGGGCTTCGGATGGTAATGGCGCCCAACGGTACCCTGATCGATGCCGACAATGCCCGCCGCATGGCGGATGCCGGCATTCAACGCATCAGCATCAGCCTCGATGGTGCGGATGCCGACACCCATGACCGGTTCAGGGGGGTGCAGGGGGCGTTCCAGGGCGCAATGGACGGTATCGCCCACGCTAAAAAAGCGGGGATCGCGTTCCAGATCAACACCACCATTACCAAGGCCAATTTCAAGGATATTGAGAAGATACAGGATCTGGCCATATCCCTGGAAGCCGTTGCCCATCATATTTTTCTGCTGGTACCCACTGGACGCGGGAAATATCTGGTCGACCAAGAAATCAGCGCCGAAGACTACGAACAGACCCTCAACTGGTTCTACGATCAGCGGGACAATCTGCCATTGCAGCTCAAGGCCACCTGTGCGCCCCATTATTACCGGATCATCCGTCAACGGGCCCGCCAGGATGGCCGGAAGGTCACCTTCGAAACCTATGGCTTGGATGCCGTTACCAGGGGTTGTCTCGGCGGTACGGGGTTTTGCTTTATCTCCCATCGGGGGATTGTGCAGCCCTGCGGATTTCTGAATATAAATTGCGGTGACGTCACCCGGGACACCTTTGCATCCATCTGGTACGGGTCCGAAGTGTTCCAGCGTCTGCGTGACCTGGATCAGTTGCAGGGGAAATGCGGTGCCTGCGAATACAAGCGGGTCTGCGGCGGTTGCCGGGCACGCGCTTACGAGGCGACCGGCGATTACATGGCGCAGGAACCGCTGTGCGGGTATATGCCCGAAGGATGGGCGTGATTTCTCTGTTTCCGAAAGGATATTTGCCATGAAAGTGCGATCCTTCATGGTGGCGGATCCCATCACCATCACTGAGCAGGCTTCCATCCAAAGCGCCATCGCGGTGATGAAGGAAAACCGGATCCGACACCTACCGATGGTTGACCGGCAGCGCAGGCTGGTGGGATGGGTGACGCTCTCGGATCTCAAGCAGGGGCTGTTCCCCTCCATGATGGGAGAGTTCAGCATGGAGGATCTGATCAACCGCAATCCGCTTGTCGTTTCCCCTGAGGATGACATGGAGGTGGCCGCCAACCTGATCTACAAACATAAGATCAGCGGCCTGCCGGTGGTGCAGGATGGTGCCCTGGTTGGGGTCATCACCGAAACCGATCTGCTGCGCACCTTCATCGACATGATGGGATTGCTCACCCCCAGTTCCCGGGTGGACGTTATGTTGGGCGACAGCCCAGGCGCCCTCCGCCGCGCCCTTGCCTGCATCCAGGAGGGCGGTGGGGATATCATCAGCATTGGGCACGCCCTTGGCGAGGGCAATCGGCGGATCTGTTTTTTCCGACTACAACCGTGCGAAACGGCGAAGATCCGCGCCTTGCTGGAATCTGACGGGTTTCAGGTGCTCGAGACCTTGGACTGACGGAGGCGACAGGCGGCAACCGGCAGGATCGGGCCGAGAAATTTCCCTGTCCGCGCATGCACGAAACCGCCGATTGCAGGCGGGTCCTTACCCTTGTTGGTCCGGCGGCGGACAGGCGGTCTTTGAAGGCAACGCCAACCGGCTGCGTCCGTTCCACAAATCGTTGAGCAGAAGGGTGATGGGACGGTCTTCCTCGCTTTTTCCGGTGAACCGAATGGGGCCGGGGCGCCGGTAGTCGTCCGGCCCCGGGCATGCCGCAAGCCATTTTTCCCGCAGGGCCTTGAATACCTGGAAGGACGGAGACTGAATATCCACGATGCTCTTTTCAAGGACAAGGGTCAAGCGCCCTTTTCTTTCTTCAAGATGCATGAGGGGTGCGATGGGGATGCCGATGGGCTCCCACGCATCGAACTCTTTTTCCAGGTTGCGGATGGCCGCCATCTGACCGGTGGCGCCGTTGGCGATGAGGCTGAACACCGTGCGGCCAAGATTGTAGGTGTACATGCAGTCGAAGCGGGTTGGGTCGCTGCCACGACCGTCATAGCCATAGAAATGAAGCTGGGTTTTGAGTTTCGGCACCGACTCCTTGTAGATTTTTTCCACGGCGGCGGGAATCCGGTCTCCCTCTTGCAGAACGTTTCCTTTGGTGAGGGCCTGATTGAGGGTTTTGAGTGAAAAGATCTCAGGGCGCACCAGGTAATGGGTCTGGTCGTTGTAGTTCCTGAAAAGGACCGGGCCGTAATAATCCGGGCTGAGTCCCGCCTTTTTCATGGTTTCCCGGTAGTATCCCTTTTCGATGCCGACTTTGTAGACGCCCTTTTCCTTGAGGATGTCCAGGTAGTCGGTGACAAGCCCCAAAAGAATCTTGTCGGTCTCCACCAGTGAGAACTGAAAATTGCCATGGCTGTCGCGCTCGGTGAGCAGCCCTTCCTGGAAAAAGGTGGGCAGATCATTGAACAGTTCTTCGTCCCGGGCGTTCCAGATACCGGCGGCACCGCCTTTGGCATCTCCCTTGGACAGACGCCGGAGATATTCCAGTTTGTCTTCCAAACGGGGGAATTCCATATGGAAGCTGCGGTCGTGGAGATTGTTGTAATCCGCGATGATGGCATTGAGCTTGATTATGAACACCTGGATCTCGTTTATGAATTCCAGCACCCCTTCAGGAATGACGATGACGCCATAGTTTTTCCCCACCGCGGCCCGGCGTACGATGCTGTCACAGATGACGCGGGACAGATGGCGCAGGGTCATGCCATAGGCGCTGTAGTCGATGGCGCCGGATTTGTCGGCCTTTGAAAGGCGATTGTCGTCGATGTACTCTGCAAGTTCTTCTCCCACCAGCGTCAGGTTGACATGGGTCTGGAGGGCCACTTCCAGGGCGAGATGACTTGCCACCCGGCCCATCACTTTGCAGATATGCCAGTATTTGACATCCGAACTGCAATCGGTGGTCAGATTGCTGATCTCCTTGGCAAAGGAACGTGCGGCGGTGTGAAATCCGAAACTCATGGCACAAAGCACATGCCCCGCGGCATCCCGGACCTGGATGTCGCCGTCAATGGTTTTGGGTACGCCGATCACCTGGATGCCGTCGGCGTGCATTTCCTGGGCGAGAAACGCGGCGTTGGTATTGGAGTCGTCGCCCCCCACCACCACCAGCGCGTCGAGGCCGAGTTTCTTGCAGGTGGCACGGCTAAGGGACATTTTCTTCTCGGTGTCAATCTTGGTGCGACCGGTCTTGATCATGGTGAACCCCCCCAGGTTCCGGTACTCGTCAACCAGTTCCGGGGTGATTTCAACGGTGCGGTTTTCGATGATGCCGTCCGGCCCCATCAGAAAACCGATCAGCCGGTTGTCGGGATTGGCCATCTTGGCCGCGTCCCAGATGCCGGCGATGACATTGTGGCCACCGGGGGCGGGGCCGCCGGAAAAGACGATGCCGATCTTCCTGGGACGCCGGTAACGCGCACAAGCTGCGGCGTCGCCCTTGTCCGCAGGGATGACGGTCTGCACCTTGTTGAGAATGATGTTGGGCAGATGCTTGCGGGCCTCGGGATGGACCTCGAAGCGATATCGGTCCGATTCCGCCAGCGCGGTGCAGTCCGCGGAAAAAACCTTGCACAGTTCCGGCCGATAGGCGCAGCGCTCGTTGAGTTCTTCATTGGTCCTGCTGGTCACCTTTATGACATCGGGATGCTTGAGGAAGTCGTTCAGCACCGTTGTATTTTCATCTTTCATCATGTCCCTCCAGCTTGCGATCTTAACGTTCTGATGGATTTCAGCGTGATGGTTGTCTCATTGCGGGCCGGTGCAGAGACCGGACGGATGCGGTCAGAATACGACCACCCGGTTTCTGCCGGCGTTTTTTGCTGCGTACAGGGCTTGGTCCACGCGCTCGAAAAGGGAGGTGGCGGAAGTGTCGGATGAAAGCACCTGGGTGACGCCCAGGCTGATGGTGACCCGCACAGTTTCGCCCTTGTGAAGAAATTCCGTTTTTGCGATCAGTGAACGAATCTTTTCCGCCACATCCCTTGCGCCGTCGACGGGTGTTTCCGGCAGGAGCGCTACGAACTCTTCACCACCGTAGCGAGCAAAGAAATCGGTTTCCCGAAGCAGCGGCGTGATGCGTTTGACAAGTTGCTTCAGGCATAGATCCCCGATGGCGTGACCGAAGGTGTCGTTGATATGTTTGAAATGGTCTACGTCCAGAAGCACCAGGGAGAAGGTGTGCTGGTAGCGATGAAAGCGCTTGAGCTCTTCTGCGACGCGTTGATCATACGCACGTCGGTTCCTGGCCCCGGTCAAGGGATCGGTCAGTACTTCGGTGGCCAGGGTTTCGGCCTGGGTTTTGGCGGCTTCGATTTCCCCCTTCATGCGGGAGAGGTTTTTGCGAAGCTGCGCCATTTCCTTTTCGTTCTGGCTGGTTCTGGCCGCCAGGGAAACGCGCCTGCTGTCGATGGTGTCCTGGATGGCGCAGATACTGGCCACCACCCTGGACTTGAGATCGTCCAGGGAAGAGGTGTCGTCCACGGCCTGCTGAACGCTGCGCATTTCTTTTTCGATGGTGTCGGTGAAACGACTGTCTGCGGTCTCGTTTTCCTTGGCGGTGACCAGGGTCTGGCTCAGGCGTTTTTCGACCGTGGCCAGATGCTGGCTGATGTCGCGGATGAAGGCGGCGGCCTCTTCCCGCTCTCCGATGACCCGGGCGATGTAGGCCTTGAGAAGTTTCAGGATGTCGGTTCGTATGGTGGCAAGATCCTGCGGCGTGCCGGCATCCTTGAGGTGTTGTTCGATGCGGGAAAGGGGGGCGACGGCAGACGGGTCCAGGTTGAGTTTCAATTCCTGTATCAGGGCCTGGTATGCTGCCGTGGCATGGCCCATCGCATCCGGCGCAACGGTAACCTGGGCCCGTTTGAAAAAACCCATCAGACCTGGATTCCTCCGGTCCCGGAGAACGGCTTTTTCCAAGCGCTGTTTCAATGCATCGCATTCCTGTTGCAGCCGCTGTGCCTCTTTTTTATAGAATTGCTCCGCCTGACCTTTCTGGCCGAGCAGGCTGTTCAGCTCGCGGTTGCGCGTCATCAGATCCGAGAGGGCCTGGGCCGAGAAAACCGGCGTTTTCCCTGAAAGGAATGTGACGGCCTCGTAACTGATGCGGGCGATGGACGTGAGCATGGTCTGAATTTGTTCTGAATTCATGTCGGTAAAATAGCTTTCCACGGTGCCCGGTGTCAAGCAGTATTGATGCCGGGGGCGGCGAGGCCGGCGCCGTTGCGCTCAAACCCGTTAGGCGGACGTTTTGAGCCGCGTTACCAGGCAGCTGTCGATGAACAGTTGCGAAAGATGGTGAACCACGCACACCACGAGGGCAAGGGGGTAGCCGGGGAAAGCCGAAGCTTGGACCATGAGGGTGAGGGGCAGGGTT
Organism: Desulfobacterales bacterium; assembly: GCA_963678885.2. Lineage (GTDB taxonomy): Bacteria > Desulfobacterota > Desulfobacteria > Desulfobacterales > JAFDDL01. Next base: position 362,425 of record CAXXFG010000006.1, read on the forward strand.
TTCTGGCTGCCGGTGAAAAGGATGCCGATACCGACGGCTTGTTTCAAAGACAACCGGCCGTACAGAAAGCGGGCGATGGCCAGCATGGCCAGGTGAAATCCCGCGGCCGTCAGAAGGACCACCAGCACCTGGTCTTTTTGTTGGAAAAACAAGTCCCGCGCCTGTGAGATGCCCACCCAGACCATGGAGAGAATCAGTGCTTGGTTGGCCACGGCGGGGAAAGCCGACAGACGAAGATTGAACGCGATGCGGGTCGTGGCGCCGGCCACCAGGGGCAGCAGCACGCAGGCGGCGATTTGTGCCATCATGGCCGCCGCGTCAATCACGACGCAAACCGAAGAAGAAGCGCTACCCACGAGAAGCTGTAGTGTCAGCGGGATGGTCAGCACCGCAAGTGCGTTGGACAGCACAGATACCAGCAAGGCGTGGGCCATGTGCCCCCCGGCCGCCATTGTCATCACAACGGCACTGCTGAGGGTGGTGGGGGCAACTGAAACAATGAACAGGCCCGTGACGATTTCGCGGTGCAATGGCAGATTGGACGCTGCCCATGCCAGGGCCGGAGAGACGCAGAATATCAGAAACAATGCGGCCAAGGTGCCACGGATTTCCATCAGCCCGCTGCGCAGTTTATGCGCGTCCAGCATGGTTCCGGAGAAAAAGAAGATCAGACAGATGACGATGTTCACGCCACCGTGGGCCCGAATCCACCCACCCGCGGCGGAGAGGGTACCCGTGCCGTCGGCCAGGACCAGCACGAATACGAAGAACAGGCCGAAGGTGAACCAATGTTTTTTGAGCCAGTGCATCATGACGGCATCCCCGGGTATGGTTCAGGGGTTGAAAGCATGCGCACCTATAGCAGATAATCTCGGAGGCCGCGACCGCTTGGTTCTCCGAATTGTTTTTGTTGCGGTTATGCGTCGGGGCACGGCCGGTTTTTCAAAGACCATCTGTTTCAATATCTTGTATCTTGTTGTGATATCCAACACCTTCTGTAGTGTGTTTCCCCTTTACAAACAGCGCCTTTATTGGTATGCAGGGCCCGTAAAACGCCGCATAACAACCGCCCGGGGCGGTGAAAATCGCTTTGCGATACAACGTGCTGGAATGATAAACAAATAGCTCGGTAACCCGTAAGTGGCCCGGTACCGGGCGGTCGGCGCTCGGGGGCATTACGGGTGAGCAGGTGACGCGCGGGAGGAGAATCGTCCGGGATGAAACTGAAAAAACTTGAAATCTTTGGATTTAAGTCTTTTCCAGAAAAGGCCAGTATTTCTTTTCCAGCGGGTATTTCCGCTGTGGTGGGGCCCAATGGGTGCGGAAAGAGCAATATCGTGGATGCCCTCCGATGGGTGATGGGGGAGCAGAGCATCAAGCAGCTGCGGGGCAAGGACAGGGAGGACATTATCTTTGCCGGCACGGCGGGCAAACCGCCGGTGAATATGGCGGAGGTTTCCCTGACCCTTGCCAACGACAACGGCAGTGCTCCCGAAGAGCTGCGTGATTTTTCGGAAATCTGCATTACCCGTCGCCTGTACCGCTCCGGAGAAAGTTCCTACCTGATCAACAAACAGCCCTGCCGGCTTAAGGACATTCACAACGTGTTCCTGGGAAGCGGCATGGGCGCCCGGTCATACGCCGTTATCCAGCAGGGAAATATCGGTGCCATCACGGACGCGGACCCGGAGCAGCGCCGGGTGTTTGTGGAGGAGGCCGCTGGGGTGACCCGGTATAAGAACCGGAAGGTGGAGGCCCTTCGGAAGGTGGACGCCACCAAGCAGAACCTCTTCCGGGTCAGCGATATTATCAGGGAGGTTTCCCGCCAGATGGAGGGGCTTAAACGTCAGGCCCGCAAGGCGGAGTTGTACCAAACCTACCAGGCGCACATTGTTGAACTTGATGTGCGCTTGGCGGATCACCACGTGACGCGCATGACAGGGCAGATCAACGAGACCCATCTTCTGCTCACCGGGCTGAAGGATGCAGACATCGCCCACAGTGCGGAGCTGAAAAAACTCGACGCCGCCGTCGAGGAGATAAAGCTTAAGCGGTGGCAGAAGAACCAAGCCATTTCCGAGCAGAAATCACGGCAATTTGATAACCAGCGCGGCATCGACCGGGCCGAGGGTGAGCTAAGTCACCTGAAGGGTGAAGTGCAGCGCCTGGTTGAGGAAATCCGGGGATTGGAGGCCGCCCGGGAGAACCTGGAAGAGAAAAACCGTGGTATCCTGGTGGAAATCGCCCAGAACGAGAAAGAAATTCAGGAGGCGCAGGTACAGGTGGACGGCGTCAAGGAAGACCTGGTGCGGGAAGAACACACCGCCCGGGAAGTGGAGCGCCGGTTGTCGCATTTGAACCAGACGCTGGAAATGCGCAGAAAAGAGATGCTGGATCTCACGGCCCAGGAAAACCAGTACCGCAATGTCTACCAGCATGCGGCCAACACCAAGGAGAGCCTGCAAAGGCGGTTGCGTCAGGCCGACGAACAAGCGGCCCTCGCCCGCAGAAAAGTAGAGGCATTGGCGCGCCAGGTCGCCATGGCGGAAGAGACCCTGGCCCAATGCCGTGAAGAGATCACCGCTGTGGGGAAAGATGTCGGCACCGCTGAAACGGTGTTGCTGGAGACCCGGAAAGCCTTGGCGGACCAGGTCAAGGAGCACCAGACCCTGGAATTCGAGCGCAAGACCCTGCGCTCCCGCCATGCTGCGTTGAAAAAGATGGAGGACAGTTTTGAATGGTACCGGGACGGGGTCAAGGCCATCATGACCGTCGGGGACGGTCCGGATCTCGCGTCCCAGGGAATTGCAGTGCCCGACCGGGAGACGATTTTAGGGCTTGTTGCGGACATTGTGGAGCCACGGGCGGGCTATGCGGTTGCGGTGGAAGCGGCCCTGGGCGAGGCGCTCCAGTATGTGCTGGTTTCACACCAGGAGGCGGGGGTGGCGGCCATTTCCTATCTTCAGGCTTCGGGTGCTGGGCGCAGCGGGTTCGTACCCATGGCGAATGTGAAGGATGCAAGCAGCGGAGGTCCAGAGGTCGCGGCCGAGCGACTTTTGCTGCGGCACGTCACGGTGAAACCAGGATATGAAAAGGTCGCAGGCGCTTTGCTGGGGCATGTGGCCGTGGCAGAGAACATGTCCGACGCCATGGCGCTCTGTCGCCAAAACGGACGGTATCAGGCCATTGTGACCCGGGAGGGGGATGTGATTTCTCCCCAGGGCATTATGGTCGGCGGCAGCCAGGACAAACTGTCTGGAATTCTGCAAAAGAAGGGGGAACTCAAGGACCTGGCCGAAAACATCGCCGGCCTGGACCAAGCGGTGGATATCGCCGCCGCTCGGCAATCCACCCTTGAAGACCAACTGCGGGAGGCGGAGATTCGGCTCCAGAAGCTGATCGAAAGAAGGAACCGGGCCCAGCGTGACGAGATGGAGGCGGAAAAGGCCTTATACAAGGTGAGTGAAGACCGAAAACACGCCGACCGTCACCTGGAGGTCCTTGAACTCGAACAGGAGCAGCTCCTTGGAGAGGAAAGCGACGTGGATGCCGAGATGAGCAAGTTCAAGGATGCCTTGTGCCGGATGGAAAAGGAGGTCCAGTCCAAGCAGGCCGAGGTGGTGGAGGCCTCCGGGCAGATCGAGGCGGTCCGGATGGACATGGAGACATACAAGCAGCAGGTGATGGAACTGAAGCTGAAGCAGACCGCACTCATGGCCACCCTTGACAACCGTCGTGGCAGTTTGCGCCGCCTTAAGGATTTTCAGAAAGACGCCTTTGAGCGACTTGAGCAGTTGACCACCGACATATCAACGAAGCAGGGGCGCTACCAAGCCGCCGGCGCCAAGATCGGTGCGTTGGAACGCCAGCTTGCCGACATGTACGCGGCCGCCAAGAAGTTGGACGAAGCCCTGGAAAGCAGCGAGTCCGCATATGCAGCCATTTCCGCGCAGCTCCGGGATGTGGACGGCGCCATCAGCGCATTGCAGGGCCGCCGTGAAGAGACTTTGCAGAAGATCCGCCTCCTGGAGGTGGAGCAGTCCCAGCAGCAGATGCAGCGCGAGAACCTGATCGGCCGCATCGAAGAGCGCTATCACGCTGTATTTGACGAACTTCGCCGTCGGCATGTGGTGTCTGTGTCCGAAGGCCAGCCGGCATTGTCTACGGCGCAGATGGAGGCGGGTCTGGAAAAATACCGGAAGAAGGTGGAGCGCATCGGCGACGTAAACCTTGGGGCCATCAAAGAATACGAGGAGCTCCAAGAGCGCCATGTTTTCCTGACGTCCCAGCGCGATGACCTCAATCAGGCCATCGAGGATTTGCACAAGGTGATCCGGAAAATCAACCGTATCACACAGGCCCTGTTTATGGAGACGTTCGATCAGATCAATGAAAAACTAAAAGAAGTGTTTCCGAAGCTCTTTTCCGGTGGCAGCGCCGCGCTGGTGCTCACCGAACCCGACAAGCCCCTGGAGTCCGGCGTGGAGTTCATGATCTCACCTCCGGGCAAGAAGTTGACACGCCTCAGCCTGCTTTCGGGCGGAGAAAAGGCGCTGTCTGCCATCGCTTTCATTTTCGCCATTTTTTTGATAAAACCAGCCTCCTTTTGCCTGATGGACGAGATCGATGCACCGCTGGACGACGCCAATGTCACCCGGTTCAACGAGTTACTTCGCACCATTGGGGAACATTCCCAGATTGTGATGATCACCCACAACAAGCACAGCATGGAGTTTGCTGACACATTGTTCGGCATCACCATGGAGAGTAAGGGATGTTCGAAGGTGGTGTCGGTGAATCTGGAAAGAGAGGCGGCGTAAGTGGCTGAGGGCAGGAATCAGGGGAGAAGGGCCGGTGGGGTGACGGCTTCTCATGGATGGGAAAGGGATGGGATATTATCGTGAAATGGTTTGGCGGAAGAAAAGATAAGAAACCGGCCGGGGTGGAGGATGCGCAGTCCGCTCGGCTGCAGGCGGAAGAAAAGGGGGGCGATAGCCCCAGCGGGGCCTTTCCCGAAGCTCCGGTTGCGGTTCCGGGTAACCGGAAGATGGTGGATGGGCCAAAGAACGGCGCCGGGCTTTTTCAGCGCCTGAAATCCGGACTCAGCAAGACCCGGGATTTTTTAAATACGGATATCGAACAGCTGTTTTCCGGTGGGCGCGTGCTGGATGACGCGCTGCTTGAAGATCTTGAAGAACGGTTGATCACCGCGGACATCGGTGTACAGACCGTCATGGCCCTGATGGCGCGCCTTTCGAAACAGGCCCCGGATATCAAGGATGCGGAGGCTCTGCGGGCGGTTCTCAAAGAGGAAATTCGTTCTCTCATCACCCTGCCGGCGTCGGCATCAGCCGTGGCGGTCGCAAAACCAAGGGTGGTGATGGTGGTGGGGGTCAACGGAGTGGGCAAGACCACCACCATCGGAAAACTGGCGGCCCGGGCGCACGGAGAGGGGCAGAAGGTATTGATCGCGGCGGCGGACACCTTCCGGGCGGCCGCCATGGAGCAACTTGGCGTTTGGGCCGAACGGGCGGAGGCGGACATTGTCCGGCACAAGGACAATGCGGATCCCGCCGCGGTGGCTTACGACGGCGTGTCCGCCGCGGTGGCCCGTGGTGCGGATCTGGTGCTGGTGGACACCGCCGGGCGGTTGCACACCAAGGTCAACCTGATGGAAGAACTAAAAAAAATACGGCGCAGCATCCAAAAGGTCCGCCACGACGCCCCCCACGAGGTGCTGCTGGTACTGGACGCCACCACCGGCCAGAACGCCCTGTCCCAGGCGAAATTGTTCAATGACGCCATCGGTGTCACCGGCATCGCCCTCACCAAGCTGGACGGCACCGCCAAGGGGGGGATTGTGGTGAGTGTCTGCCAGGCATTGAACATTCCGCTTCAATATGTCGGGGTGGGAGAACAGATCGCGGATCTTCAACCCTTCGATCCGCAAGCATTCGTGGATGCCATGTTCTGACCGGCCGCAACGCTTGCAAGTGCGCCGCGACCCCAACACCCGCCCTGGCAAACCCCGGCCCGGCGCCCGGGTCATGGAACGCCCCACCCCCGTCCGAACCCGCCGACGCCATGCAGGGGTTCAGACGAGGTGCCGCTACGAAAAACGGTCAGGTTGCCTTGTATGTGTTCTCATGCAGCCAGCTGAAATCGGGGCGTCTGGCACCGTAGGGGCTGTCGTATCGGTCATGGCCCTCTTCTCCGGGGGTCCCGATTTTTAAGACGCAGGTGAGGCAATAGCCTTCCGGAAGATCCAGCAGTTTTTCGATTTCCGCCTTGGCCGGTCCGGCGTAGAAGGTGATCCCGCTGCCCAGGCCTTCGGCTACCGCCGCCAGGCTGATGTTCTCCACGGCCAGCCAGGTGCTCGCTTCTCCCATGGGGCGGCTGCAAACGGCGACCACCGAGGCATTGTAAAAGCAGTCTTTCTGGACGGCGGCCTTCTGTGGGGCGTCGGGGGCGTCTGCAAGGGCTGCCAGGGTGATATCATACTTGAGCTGGGCGATTTGTTCCACCTGCGCCGGGTCCGTGACATGGACGAACTCCCAGGGCTGGGAGTTGAGGCCCGACGGCGCCTTTGTACCCGCCAACAAAATCCTCTTCAACTGTTCCTGGTCGGCCGGTGCCGTGAATTTGCGGATGGTGCGTCTTTTCTCGATTGCTTCGTAAAGTTCCATTATTACCTCCGTTTTATTGATGATTCATCACCCGGTTTTCAGGGGCATGGGGTTCTCAAGGACCACTTCCATCCGGCATTTTTGGCAATCGAAGCGAAGGCGGTGGCGGTGCTGTCCGTTCGACAGGAAAAGCGGTCCTTTCAGGTTATGTGCGGTTGCCGGATCCCGGAGGCAAGCGCCCAACTGACGGCGCAGGCAGTACCGGGTCGTCATGAGGACCTTATCCCCCGCAGCGCCGGTCGCTTCAAGCGCCCATTCCGTCACGCGGGCGCCGTGGCGTTCGTAGAAACGTTCTGCGTCACGGTTGAACACATTGGCGCGGTAGTCCACGCAATCCGCCGGGAAGGGGGTCGTGTGGTCGGAAACGCCCACCGCCCGTCTTGGATAATGGCGTTGCCGGGCTTCTGTCAAGTGTTCGAGCAATGATCGGCGCATTTGTTTAAGGACACCGGCCGGCAAAAAGGGGAGGGGCGGCGGGGGAAGAACCAGGTGCCGAACCGCATATGCGGTGGTGCCGGTGGCGGAAAACTGTTGTACCATCTGTTGCTTCATCTGCTCGGAATCCCGGGCCGTGTCACCGGACAAAGCAACGGAGATGTCGGCCTGGTTGCCGTCCGCATCCTTCGCCGACAGGCACAGCCGGCCGTCTGCGATGGTGACATGAAGATAAACGGCGATTTTCCTGGTGGCGGAAGATCGTTGCAGGTGCTTGGAGAAGGCATGGTCACGGTTTCGGTACAGGTCTGTTCCCACGGTGAGTCCTTGGAGACGGTTGGGAAAGATACGGTTGCCGTCGGCCCGTTCGACCCGGAACCCCGCAAGGGTTCCGGATGCTGTGAAAAAGCAGAGACCGTCCCCGTTGTGAAGGGGCTTGCCCGATACGGTGACCTGCCGGTTTCCCACGGCACAGACGGTTCCCACGTAGGCGCCGATGGATTTCCGGGTGTCGATGGAGGCCATGTCCGCAGGCGCGTCGGTGGTGAAGTACCGGGTATAGCCCCGGTTGAAGGTGCGGGAAAGATCGGGGGTGAAATCCGGAACGGCAGTGCCGCTGCTGGCGGTTGTGTACCGGTCGTATGCGGCGATCACCTGGTCGATGGCCTTGCGGTAGGCGGCCGTGACGTTCTTGACGTAATCGATGCCCTTGTACCGGCCCTCGATTTTGAAGGAGGAGACGCCCGCGTCGGCAAGGGATGCGATCAAGTCGATGCGGTTGAGGTCCTTAAGGCTCAGAAGGTATTTGTCACGGATGATCGCACGGCCGTCGCCGTCCAGAAGACTGAACCGGTTGCGGCAGGGTTGGGCGCATACCCCACGGTTGCCGCTGCGGCCGGTGAGGATCTGGCTTAGATAGCATTGCCCGCTGTAGGCGACACACAGGGCGCCATGGACAAAGGTCTCCAGGGGCACGGTCGTTTTTCCGCGGATCGCCCTGATGTCTTCCAGCGAGAGTTCCCTGGCCAGAATCACCCGTTGGAAACCCGCCTCTTCGAGGAATTTGACCTTTTCGGGGGTATCGTTGTGCATCTGGGTGCTGGCGATAAGCGGGACGGGTGGCAAGTGCCGTTCCAACAGACCGACGTCTTGGATGATCATGCCATCCACGCCGATGTCGGCACATTCCCAAAGCAGCTGTTCGGCTCGGGGCATTTCCGCATCCGAAAGAATCGTATTGAGGGCCACATACACCCGCGCATAGAACAGATGTGCGTGGCGGACCAGCCGCGCGATATCGACGAGGGGAATGCCGGCGTTGGCCCGGGCGCTGAACATGGGGGCGCCCACATAGACGGCGTCCGCTCCATGATCGATGGCGGCGATGCCGATGTCCGCCGTGCCGGCCGGTGCCAACAATTCAAGGGCGGTTGTCACGGCGCCCCCTGGTCGGATGTGGGGGGAGGCACCATTTTTGTAATGAACCGGGAAATGAGAGTCCGGGCCTGCTCCAGTGAGGAATAGGGTTCGGTGCGGATGTCGTCGCATCCCGAGATCATGGCCGACAGGGGGCGGTCCGGCTGGTGGCGGTAAAGACACAGAATGGGAAGATGACGGGCAGCGGCGATTCCCAGTTCATATCCCACCCCCAGGGAAGGAACCGTCACTTCGGCAATGACCACGTCACTTTGTTTCAGCCAGGCCATGTCCCTTCGGTGGATGGCGCGGTCATCCGGACCGTCGTCTCCCTGGCGGGTAAGGGAAAGATTCCCTACATGCTCGGTGAGTACCGCGCCCCATTTGGCAAGTTCCAGGATGATCTGGTGGTAGACGGCGGCATCCCGCCGCCCGGCCCGAATGGCGCCGGCAAAGTAAATCTTCATATGGGAAACGACTCCTGATAATATAACATGCCGCCGAATTCCTGCCGCCTCATGATCGCAGTTGTTTCACCAATTGGTTGGCCGCCGTGAGCAATGGATCCCAAGTGGGGCCGAAAGGGGGCGCGTAGGCAAGATCCATTCCGCTGAAACGCTCGACGCTCATGCCCGCGTGGAGGGCAACGGCGGCTGCGTTGATCCTGTGGGCCGCGCCTTCCCGGCCCACCATCTGGGCACCCAGGAGTTTTCCGCTGATGCGGTCTCCGATGACGTGGACGTGCAGGTCCGTGGCCCCGGGATGGGCATGGGCGCGGCTTCTGCTGCGGATGGTGGCGCTGACCGGATCGAAACCGGCCCGGTGGGCTTCGGCCATGGATAACCCGGTGCGGGCCACTTCCAGGTTGAAGACCTTGAACACGGCGGTGCCGGCCACCCCTTCGATGTCCGCCCCCCGACCGCAGACGACGTCCGCCGCCGCCCAGCCTGCACGGTTGGCCCTGAGGGCGAGGGGTATCCATGTTTTTTGTCCTGTGACCACATGATAGGCGTCGGCGCAGTCCCCGGCGGCGAAGACGTGGGGACGGCTGGTGTGCAGCTGTTTGTCCACCGCGATGCTGTTTTCCGGGCCGAGAGAGATACCGGCTTCGGTGGCCAGAGCACTGTTGGGATGTATTCCCATTGCCGAAAGGATCATGTCCGCCTCCAAGATCCCGGCGGCCGTCACCGCCGATAGGCGACGGCCCTGCTCTCGGATTTCCAAGACCGTCTGCCCCGTGTGCAGGGCCACTTCGTTTGCGGCCAGTTCTTCGGACACCACCTGGGCAAGGGACCGGTCCATCCATGGCAACAGATCCGGCCCCGGTTTCACCATGGCCACCTGTATGCCTCTTGCCCGGAGCGCCTCGCACATTTCAAGCCCAACATACCCCATGCCCAAAATCAACACCGAGGCCACCTGCCTGCTTTTGATATATTCCTTGATGCGCCGTCCGTCTTCGAGCTGTTTAAGGGCCATGACACCGGGCAGGCTCCGCCCGGGGACATCCGGAAAGACCGGGGATGCACCGGTGGCGAGTATGAGGTGGTCATAGGGGAAAACCGCTGTTTTTCCCTGCGGGGTAACCGCCGTGACCGTCCCGCCGTCCGCATCGATTGCTTCCGCACGATGACCGGTCAGCAGTTCGATGCCCTGCTTTTCCCGGAAGGCGTCGGCTTTACGGACCACAAGGTCGTTCATGTCCCGGTGTGGATCGGCGATGTTGTAGGGCATGCCGCAGGCCGAGTAGGACACATCCGCGGTTTGCTCCAGCACCGTCACCTCCATGTCCGGCATGTTGCGTTTCGCACGGCTCGCGGCACTCATTCCGGCAGCGTCTCCACCGATGATCAATAGCTTCATAAACGTTCTCCCAATTAGAACACGCACCGCCGGCGACGGCGGGCGCCCCGGTGGCAATGGTCGCCGTTCGGACGCAACGGACAAGGTCTTTTTTGGTCCGGATGTTATTCAGTATGTGATGTCAAAGGTGGTGAATGCATGGCGGCATGGCGACCGGACGACAGTTACATCCGTCACCATGGCACCGGGCGGTCCACGGCGGCACCAGGCAATTAGGGCCTCCACTGCGGTTCTTTCACCTTCCACCACGGCTTCCACGGTACCGTCCGGTTTGTTCTTCACCCATCCCCCAACACCGATGCGGCGGGCGGCCGCCTGGGTTTCCATGCGGTAGCAGACGCCCTGGACGCGGCCTGAAATGGTCAGGTGGGCCCGAATCTCTCGTTCCATAGGAATCTCTCCTTACACCTTTAACGCGGTGCTGATGGTTTCAGGAAGAACCGGGCGCATCGGAAAGAAGCTGTTGGAAAGCTTCTTCGTCCAAGATGCGGATGTTCAGATTCCTTGCCTTGGCCAGCTTGGATCCCGGCGCTGCTCCGGCCACCAGAAAATCGGTGTGAGTGCTGAGCGACCCGGTGACCTTCCCCCCCAAACGGCCAATGTGCTGTTTGGCCTGGGCCCGTGTCATGGTCGACAAGGTGCCGGTGAGCACGAAGGTCTTGCCGGTAAGCCGGCCCGTGCCTTCGGTTTCCGGATACCGGATGCTGATGCCGCTGTCAAGGAGGCGGTGAATCATCTCGCGGTTCCGGGGTTGGGAAAGGTAGTGGACCAGGCTTTCCGCGATGCGTTCACCGATGCCGTCCACGGCCAGGAGGCGGTCCTTGTCGGCGGCCATGAGGGTGTTTAGGTCCGGGAAAGCGCGGGCCAGAAGGTCCGCCACGCCTTCGCCGACATACCGGATGCCCAGGGCGAACAGGAAACGGGAAAAGGGGATGCGCTTGCTCTGTTCGATGGCGGCGGCCAGGTTTTCCGCGGATTTTTCCCCCATGCGATCAACGTCGGCCAGGGTGTCTTTTGTGAGGTCGAAAATATCCGCCGCATTCTGGATCAGTTGGCGGTCCACCAGACGGCTGATCAGCTTGTCGCCGAGGCCGTCGATATCAAATGCGCCTTTGGCGGCGAAGTGGCGGATGTTTTCCCGGACCTGGGCGGGACATGCAGCGTTCACGCAGCGGGTAACCGCACCGCGTTTTCCGCTGGCTGCGTCGATTTCCCGCACCGTGGGCTCCCCGCACACGGGGCAGGCGGCGGGCATCCGGAAAACGGTTTCCGCTCCTGTGCGATGGGAGGTGACCGCCTTGACCACCCGCGGGATGACATCTCCGGCCCTTTCTACAAACACGGTGTCGCCGAGGCGGATGTCCTTCTGGGCGATGTCATCCTCGTTGTGAAGGGTTGCCCGGCTGACAGTCACGCCCCCAACGGAAACCGGCTCCAGGATGGCCACCGGGGTCAGGGCGCCGGTGCGCCCCACCTGGACCTCGATATCCAGGATGCGGGTGGTCTCCTGGGCAGCGGGAAATTTGTAGGCCATGGCCCAGCGGGGGCTGCGGGCCTTGGCACCGAGCCGCTCCTGGTCGGCGAGTTCATCCACCTTGATGACCATGCCGTCGATGTCATAGGGGAGGGCGTTGCGGGTGGCCGCCAGTTCCCGGTAAAATGCCAGCACCGCGGTGATGGAAAGGGCGGCGCGGGTCAAAGGATTGACCGTGAAGCCGAATGTCGCCAGGCAGTCCAGCAGGCGGCCGTGGGTATGAGGTCTGGGGCCCTGGAAGCGTCCCACGCCGTAGCAGAAAATCTTGAGGGGTCGGGTGGCGGTGATGCGTGAGTCCAGTTGGCGCAAGGAGCCTGCCGCGGCGTTTCTTGGGTTGGCGAACAGGGGCAACCCGGATTTTTCCCGGTGGATGTTCAGGGATGAAAATCCAGCCCTGTCCATGAACACCTCACCCCTGACATCCAGCAGGTCCGGCACGGGCCAGGACCCGGTGGCCCGGAGCACCAGGGGGACGGACCGGATGGTGCGGATGTTGTCGGTGATCACCTCTCCACGCGCGCCGTCACCACGGGTAGTGGCCTGGACCAGACGGCCTTTTTCATAGACCATTTCAACGGCCAATCCGTCGATTTTGACTTCGGCCGTGTAGAGGACAGGTTTGCCGGTATCGAGCAGCTTGCGGACCCGTTGGTCGAAATACAGGATGTCCCCATCTGAAAATGCGTTGTCCAGGCTGGTCATGGGAACGCTGTGGGCCGCTGTCTCGAATTTTTCCAGGGGCGGCGCGCCGACCCGGACGGTGGGTGAATCTGGTGTCAACAGCTGTGGATGGGCGCGTTCCAATTCCAGCAGGCGTTGTAAAAGGCGGTCGTACTGGGTGTCCGAAATCTCCGGATCGTCCAGTGTATGGTAGCGGTAATTGTGATGGTGGAGGGCGTCGCGGAGCCGCTTTACCTCCGACCGGACGTCTGCGGTCATGGAGTCTGTTTTTTCGGAGTCCGGCATAGGGAAACCATTCCTTGGCATATGGCCCTGCGGGCGTTTCGAAACAAAGCGGTGTGAAAGCCGGGCTGCCACGCGGGGCCGGACAGGTCGTCGGAAACCACCAGGACAATGCCCACCGGTATTCCCCTGAACCGGCCGGCGGAGAGCAGGGCCGAAGTCTCCATGTCCACCGCCAGTGCGCCCCTGTTGCGGGCGGCGGAAATTTTCTCGGGGGTTTCCCGGTAGACTCCGTCCGTAGTCCAGATCCGGCCCTCCCGCCAGGAAATACCGTTGGCCCGGAGCATGTCCCGGACGATGTCGTTTGCGCCGTCAACAGCTTCGGCCGGCTGATTTCCGTCCCCCGCGTAGTGACGGGACGTGCCTTCATCGATCAGGGCGTCGGCAGGCACCAGAATGTCACCCACCTTCAGCGTCGGAGACACCGTTCCGCACCATCCGTAGAAGAGGATGCGCCGGGCACCCCAGGCAACGAGGGTCTCCATGACGGCCACTGCGTATGGCGCTCCCATCATGGACCCGGTGACCGATACGGTACGGGCTTCATCCTGGAACAAAGCGCTCATGAGCGGGCCTCGTGGGGCCCGTGAAAGGCCTGCGGCCTGTCCGGAAATGGCGTGTGTGTCGATGTCCGTGGAGACCATCAGGGCCAGGGGACCGATGTCCAGACGACCGGGGGGGGGGGCCGGATGGACCAGTGCGTCGGCCACGGCAGGTTATTGGGGCCCGGCCAGGCTGGTCAGCTCGTCCTTGACCTCGTCGATGATGTCGTAAAACCACATCAGATCTTCGATGGTCATGCGACCGGCTTTCCGTTGGGATTCGGTGCCGTCTTTCTTCATGACCATCCGGGGGCCGATTTGGAGCTTTGGCTCTCCGTCGCCATACTGGTGAATGGCCACCACCAGTCCGGTTTCTTCACTTTGCCAGCGTTTCAATACCTTGTCGAGTTCCGGATCAAAGGGCATCGTACCTCCTTGGCAGAGCAGGTGACGCGATGGGTGCCGGGAAATAGGGGCCGGGCAGCATAAAGAACATGTCCCCGGCGAAAAGGACCCCCATGGTCCGGCATGCCATTGCACCCCGCAGTCGAAAAAATGGTGCATTTATATTGAAAGAAGAAAATAAACTATTAATTCATAAATATTTAAATACTCATGATATTCTATCTTATGGCCTCCCAACAAATGGTTCTTGCCCTTCTAATTTCTGCCCTACATTTTTGAAAAATCCGCCACCAGGGAAAACAAGTCGCCGATGGCGCGGAGCAGGCCAAGCCGGTTACTGCGCACATCGGGGTCTTCCGCCATGACCAGCACCCCGTCGAAAAAAGCGTCCACGTCGGGACGAAGGACGGCGATTTCCTGCAGGGCACGGTCGAAACGGGTGTCGGCCAGTGCGGCGGAAACCTTTTGACGCACCCGGGTGAAGGCTTCATGCAATGCGGTTTCCGATGGGTCTGTGAACAGGCTCGGGGTAATGGCGATGCCATTGGCCGGATCGGCCTTGCGCACGATGTTCATGACCCGTTTGAAGGCAACGGCCAGGGGCTCGAAATCCGGCTGGGCCCGCAAGGTTTCCAGGGCCGCCGCCCGTTTCCACAGGTGCGGCACATTGTCCACGGAAATTTCGGTGACAGCGGCGATGACCTCCTTGGCCGTTCCGGTTTCGGCCAGAAGATGGGACATGCGGCTTTTGAAAAAAGCCAATACCCGGTTTCGGCATTCGGCGGTGGTGGTCACTGCCTGCCGGTCGTCGAAAAGTGAAAGGCATTTTTCAATGAGTGCCGACAGGGAAATGTCCAGTCGGTGTTCAAGCAAAATTTGAACAATGCCGATGCTCTGGCGTCTGAGGGCATAAGGATCCGCGGCACCGGAGGGAATCAGCCCCACATGAAAGCACCCGCAGATGGAATCGATTTTATCGGCCACAGCCACAAGGGCGCCGGCAAGGTTGCCGGGCAGGGGGCCTCCGGAAAAGGTGGGCCTGTAATGGGATTCGATGGCTTCGGCGGTGTCGGCTGATTCCCCTGCGGCAAGTGCGTAGTGCCTCCCCATGATGCCCTGGAGATTCGGAAATTCTCCCACAACCTGGCTGACCAAATCCGCTTTGCACAAGGTGGCGGCCCGGCAGGCCGCGGTGGTGGTGGCGGTGTCGGCTCCAATGGCGTCGGCGAGCCAGGCGGTGAGGACTTCGATGCGCTGCACCTTGGCGTGCATGGAACCGAGCTTGGCCTGGAACAGCACCTTCTTAAGCTTCTCGTTCCACCCGTCCAGGGAATCTTGCACGTCGGTCCGGAAAAAGAACCGGGCGTCTTCAAGCCGTGCCCGCAGAACCCTTTCATGTCCCTTTCGAACCAGATCCATGTCCCGGGCGAGGGTGTTGCTGACCGCGATGAAGTTGGGCAGCAGGTTGCCATGAGTGTCGGTGACGGCGAAATATTTCTGGTGTTCCCGCATGGAGGTGATGAGGATTTCACGGGGCAATTCCAGATATGCGGCGTCGAAGGTTCCGGCCACTGCAACGGGGTATTCCACCAGGTGGGTGACGGTGTCGCAAAGGGGGGCGTCGGCAAGGATGGTACCGTGAACGGAGGCAGCGGCTTGGTTGACGGCGTTTTCGGTCAACTGTTTGCGCCGGGTGTGGTCTGCGATGACACGGGCTTCCTCCAGCTTCGGTAGGTACGCACCGGGGGTGTCGATTTTTATTTTTCCCGGCGCCATGATGGAATGGCCGAAGGTATAACGTCCGGATTTGACCGTGCCGACGGAAAAAGGCACCACCTGGTCTCCGAACAGCGCCAGGACGGAAATGATGGGCCGGGCGAAGGCCACGGTGCCTTTGGACCAGCGCATGGTTTTGGGAAATGGCAGGGAAAGGAGAATGTCGGGCAGGGCCTCCTTGAGCAGGGTGCGGGTGGCCTGCCCCCGGTCTACCTTCCGGGCCGTCAGATAATCCCCCTTCGGTGTTTGTACGGTGGCCAGGCGATTAACCGACACCCCGACCTTTTCGGCGAATTTCAGGGCGGCAGTGGTGGGGGCGCCTTGTTGGTCGTAGGCCACTTTGGCCGGAGGTCCCATGACCTCTGCGGTGCGTGCGGGCTGTTTTTCGGCCACATCTGCGAGCGTCACGGCCAGACGTCTGGGGGTGGCGTAGGTGCGGGCGGCGCCGCAGGTGATGCGCAGATCCGCTAGTTTTTTCAAAAGATTGTTGCAAAGGGCATCCAACGCCGGTTGGATATAGCCGGCGGGGATTTCTTCTGATCCGATTTCAAGCAGCAGCGTTTTCATGTTCTCTCCGTTGGGGGCGGCCTACGCAGTTTTCAGCAGGGGAAAGCCCATGTGTTCCCTCTGGGCCAGGTACATCTCCGCACAGGTTCGGGCAAGGTTGCGGATACGGGCGATATAACCGGTTCTTTCGGTGACGGAGATGGCCCCCCGGGCATCAAGCAGGTTGAAGGTGTGGGAACATTTGAGACAGTACTCGTAGGCCGGTAAGACCAGGCTTGCGGCCGCGGCGGCCTTGGATTCCGCTTCGTAAGCGTCGAAGAAACCGAGCAACTTCTCCACATCGGCCTGCTCGAAATTGTAAGTGGACTGCTCGACCTCCTGACGGTGATGGACATCTCCGTAGCGTACCGTGGCGTTCCATTTCAGGTCATACACATTGTCCACTCCCTGAAGGTACATGGAAATCCGCTCCAGCCCGTAGGTGATTTCAACGGAAACGGGAGCCAGTTCGATGCTGCCGGCCAATTGGAAATAGGTGAACTGGGTGATTTCCATGCCGTCGAGCCAGACTTCCCACCCCAATCCGGATGCCCCCAACGTCGGGGATTCCCAGTCGTCTTCCACAAAGCGGATGTCGTGGTCCATGGGGTCGATGCCCAGGGCTTTGAGGCTTTGCAGGTATTGCTGCTGGACGTCCAATGGGGACGGCTTGAGCAGTACCTGGAATTGGTAGTAGTGTTGAAGGCGGTTCGGATTTTCACCGTAACGGCCGTCGGTGGGGCGACGGGACGGCTGCACGTAGGCAACCTGCCAAGGTTCCGGCCCCAGCGCCCTGAGCAGGGTGTTGGGGTGAAATGTGCCGGCGCCGACTTCCATATCGTAGGGTTGAACGATCAGGCACCCTTTTTGGGCCCAGAATTTTTGCAGCGTTAGAATGACATTCTGAAAATGCATACCGCATCCTTTGGTTGAAGGATCAAAAAACCCGCTTCTACCACGCAACCGCCGTTACTTCAAGAGTGTGTTTCAACGCCCCGGGCGGCGATACGCGCGGGCAGCAGGCAAGCGTCGGGGACGGTGCGGATTTGTTGCTCCCAGGCCGATTTCAGGAGCGCGATGGCGGGGGCCTGACCCAGGGCCCAGACGCACCCGCCCCCGCCGGCGCCGGTAATGCGGGCTCCGCACCCGGCATCCTGGGCCACCCGAACGAGGCCTTGGCCGACGGCGTCCAGCACGGCGGGTGTCATCTCCGCGCGGATGGCCATCTCCCTGTTCATTGCTTCCACGGCAACGGCAATATCCCAGTTGGCCAGGGCGTCCGCGAAGCGGTGGGTCAGTCGGGCGATGTGCGCCCAATGGTGGCGGGTGCCGCCGTCGAGAAACTGCGCGACCCACGTGCCGTTGATGTCCTTGGATGCATGGGGCGCACCGCAATAGGCAACTAGCACATGCCGTTCAACGTCGGGAAAGGCGGCCGATGGAATCAGCCGGGTCTTGCCGAAGGCCGGTGCCAGGACACCATCCGGCCAGTGCCATTGGTGGACACCTCCGTACACTGCGGCCAACTGGTCCTGCATGCCGCAGGGAACCCCCGCAACGGACTCTTCGATGGCATGGGCCAGGCGGGCAGTGGTGGGCGCATCCAGGGGAAGTTCGTTGTGGGTTTCTTTCAGGGCCGCACCCAGGGCCGCGATCAGGGCCACGGCAGCCACCGAGGAGCCGCCCAACGCGCTGCGTACGGGAGACGCCGACGCGATGTCGATGTGGACTCCGCCGACCCTGAAATAGGCCGCCACGGCGAACATCAGTCCCAGCGGGTGTCGGAAAGGGGCGGTGTCTGCTTTAAAGGCGGCCGGGCCGAATCCTTTGGAAGTGACCTTGATATGCCCTGGCCTGTGGGGCAGCAGCCGGACCAGGGTGCGCATTTCCATTGCCAGGTTCACCGTACACGGGTGGATCCAGGACAGAGGGAAATGAAAGGTGCGAATGTCCAGGGTGCCGCCCATGTCCACCCGGCAGGGTGCTGAGGCGGTAATCGTTTTTTTCTTCAGGAAAGAAGCCAGATCGCGGATGCTCATCGGTTTGTTCTCCCAAGGCCGCATGTTCGTGTCGGGACTTGACGGGTCAGGGGTTGTCGCCGGTTGTGTGCTTGAGATTATGTAAAAATTGCAGGCTGTTAAGTTTCCTTCCCATGTGAATGGAGATCAAGGCTTCCAACAGCCGGGTGCTTTCGGTTTCCGAGGCGGCAGTGAAACGGACCCGGTGGATGTGGGACAGGGATTGGGTGCCCACCCAGAAAAGCAATTTGAGCGTTCCCTTGGAAAGGGGCAGAAGGCCCGGCGCGTCACCGCCGCAATGTCGGCACAACAGGCGACCGCGACGTGCGTCGAACCCCAGGCGTGGGTAGGAGACGGCATCTATGCCAAGGCCGCACCCGCCGCAGCGCTCTGTTGGGACGGCGAGCCCGGAGGCGGAGAGAAATTTCAGTTGAAACACCACCGACAGAACGTCGATGGGGGCCGCACCGGTGTCCAACGATGTAAGGGCCCACTGGAACAGATGATACAGTTCCGATTCAGGCTTGCCTTCCATCATCCAGGTGTTGAGTATTTCGCCCCAATAGCTGGCATACGCGGTTTTTGTGATGTCGGCCCGGATATGGGCATAGGGCAGGGTAAGAACCGCTTCCCTCAGCAGCGGCAAGCGGCGGCGGGGTCCGGTGTCGCATACCACGTCGAGTACCGAAAACAACTCCAGGATACCCCCGAAGCGTTTGACGCTTTTTTTGGCGGATTTGGCCATGACGGCCAGTTTACCCTGGGTAAGGGTCAATAGGGAGACAATCCAGTCATTGTCACCGTAAGCCACACGGCGCAGCACAATGGCCGGAGTGCTCAGCGTGTCGGCGTTGCCGGCCGGCGCGGTGATAATGTCTTTGGACATGTGTCGCTACATTCCCAAGAGGGTGGTGGCGATCTGAAAATAGAAAAAGACACTAAGGATATCGATGGCCGTGGTCACAAAGGGGCCGGCGGCCACCGCCGGGTCGATTTTCATGCGCTCGCACACCATGGGCACCAGGGAACCCACCAGGGCGGCAAGGGACATGGAGCAGAGCACCGCCGCCCCGACCGAGATGGCCACCCGGATGGTTCCGTATCGCATTTGGGCCACGGTGGCGATGAGGGTGCCGTAGATGATGCCCAGAATGACCCCCACCGACACCTCCTTGGATACCACGGACCACAACTCGCCCACATGAATCCGGGCGGTTGCCAGCCCCCGCACCACGATGGTGGAGGATTGCATCCCGATGTTGCCCCCCATGCCCATGATCACCGGTATAAAGGCCGCCAGGCAGGTCATCTGCTGTAGATCCTTCTCGAAAAAACCCACCACCATAACGGCGACCATTCCCCCCAGGCAGCTTGCGAACAGCCAGGGAAGCCGAATGCGGGTGCTTTTGACCACTGACTTGGTTTCAACGAAATGTTCGCCGGCACCGGCCATTTTCAGGAAATCCTCGGTGGCCTCCTGTCGAAAGATATCGATTACGTCGTCAACGGTCACGATTCCCACAAGCTTGTGGTCATGATCCACCACGGGAACGGCGAGGATGTCGTACTTGGCCACGATCTTGGCGACCTCTTCCTGATCGGTGTCGGTGCGCACCGAAAAGACATCGGTGGTCATGAAGGATTTCAAGGGGGTTTGGGGGGGCACCACCACCAGTTGTCGCAGGGAGCTGACCCCCACCAATTTGCCGTATTTGTCGGTCACATACAGATAGAAGGGCATTTCCACATCCATATGCTCTTCTTTCTGAAGGGATTGGATGGCTTCCCCGGCGGTGACGTCTTCCCCCAGCGTAATGAAATCGGGCACCATGATGCCGCCGGCGGTGTCCTGCTTGTAGCGCAGCAGACCTTCCACTTCTTCGGACGCGTCTGTCTTCATTTTTTCCAGCAGTTGCTGGCTGGTTTCTTCGGGAAGGCGGCCGATCAGATCCGCCACATCGTCGTTGGGCATCTCTTCGAGCACTTCCACCACCTTGTTCACGGGGAGACTTTGAACAAGGGCCAGGGAGGTGTCCGGGTCAAGTTCACTGAGCAGGAACCCTTTTTGCTCGAGATTGGTAATCAGGTTGAACACCTTCTGCTGCTGGGCGCCGGAAAGATCCCGGAACACCATCGACAAGTCGGCGGCATGGGTTTTGTTGACGATTTTACGCAGATGTGCGGTGGCGTTGCGTCGGAGCAGGCGCTGGATACTCTTGGAGAGAATTCTGGTGCGATCATTTTCCATGCGAAGTCCTTGGCATGCCCTTGCGCCGTGGGCGCTCAGGGCAGCTTGAGGCTGACCACCTGGCCATGTTTGCCGTCAATGGGCACGAAGCGATTGTCCAGCCATAACTGTAGACCCGTGGCGTTGCCGATCAGCAGATTGAACCCTTCGCCGGCGGTCAGTTCCAGCCGATCTCCGGGGTTTAGCATGTATTGTTTCGGACTCTGGCCGTCAATGATGATTTTCAACCAGGTGACCTCGATTGTGTTGATGCGCAATTCATGTCCGTCCAATGGGGGGGCGGTCTTGTCCTGTGCCGGGGCCGTTGTGGTTTGCAGTGCCGTATGCCCCGTGCCGTCCGTGCTGTCGGGCGCAGCCTTTTTTTCCCTGTCGGTGGAGCTTGTCGGTGCGCGGTGCTGCGCCTGCATGGTGAAATAGACGGCGATCCCGCCGCAGATGAACAGGCAGGCGATCAGTAACCAGGGCCGCAGGAATGATCCGGACCTCAGTCGGCCGGTTTCCAGGCGACGCAACTGTTCATAATGCTGCCGGCCGACCAGGTACCCCTGGATATAACGGTCGGGGCAAACCCCGAGGGCACCGGCGTATGCCTTTATATGTCCTTTAACGAAAACCGCATCGGGAAGGTTGGCGTAATCTTCGGTTTCGATGCGCTGCAGAGTAGACACGGCGATGCGGGTTTCCTGGGCCACGGCCTCCAGGTCCACACCGCGCTCGATGCGCAAGGCGCGCAACTGGGCGCCGAAAGTGGTATCTTCCACCGGCTTGTATTTTTGTTTTCCGATGGGCAAGATGTCTCCCCAAATTCCTGTGGTTGTCGCCCCATGAGTGGGCACCCGGGCTTGGATGTTACTGGATGACCCTTATGTGGGCCTTCTTTCGCATGGAATCGATCCACGTCCGGCGCTTTTCCTCGTATTTTTCCTGGAAAAGCTTGTCGTGAATGTCATCGTATACGGAGGCCAGCGGGACGGCCGGTTCCTGGAGAATTTCCTCCAGGTAAAGGATCTGATGTCCCTGGCTGGTTTCCAGAAAGGGGGTGTACTGCCCGGGGGACAGGGGCGTTACGGCGGCCTTCAGGTTGGGTGACAGGTCGTCGAGTTTGAAGATGCCAAGGGTGCCGCCTTCTTCGGCGAAAGGGGCTTCTGAATATTGGGCGGCCACCTCGTGAAACGGTTTACCACTGTCCAATGCGGCGCGCACCTGGCGGCGTTTGTCCAGCACGGCCTGTTGTTGCTCGGGAGTGCCGAAAAGGGGCGCCTTGATGAGAATGTTGCGCAGGTGGTATTTGGGCTCCTGCTTGTACGCATCCGCATGCGCATGGTAATAGGCGGCCACGTCTTCTTCGGTGATGACGATCTTGGACCGGACTTGGTAGTTTTCCATGCGGGAGCCGAGGATTTGGTCCTGGACCTGCTTGCGGTAGGTTTCCATGGAAATTCCCTCCCGGGAAAGGGCTTCACGGAGTTGTTCGTCGGTCAATTTGTTGGCCTCCTTGAAACGTTCGATGGAGGCGTCGATTTCTTTTTCAGTGAGGGTCAGACCAAGGTCCAGGGCGGCTTGCTGAACCAGTTTCTGATCGACCAGTTGGTTGATCAGACGTTGGCGCAGTTCGAACATGACGCTACGCTTTTTTTCTTCTGAATATCCGGTTGTTTTCATTTGAAGGGTAAAGGGGAGCATTAACTCATTGAGCTCCTGCAGCACGATGATGTCGTCGTTGACGACGGCGACGATTCGGTCCACCACTTCAGGCGCATCATCGGCACGCGCCGGGGCGGCGTGCGGTGCGTGAGGACAGAGGGTGATCAGCAAAAAGACAAGGGCCGTCAGGGCAATGTGTGATTTCATCCGTACCTTTCCTGGAAGAATCATTGTTGATGGACTTCCGGTGGCGCAGCGACATGGGCATGCTGTTTTCCGGAAACACTGCCGTCCATTATTTTCCGTGACAGTTTTTCCCACAGCTTCCAATCGATTTCAATAGTATATTTTTTTTTCAGGTGTTGAATCCATTCACCGTAACGGGCCCGACCCCCCGGATCGGTATCCGGAAGGCGTCCAGGCACCGGGGGCATGATGGCGGCTGCCGGTGGCGTGGGGGGCATGTCGGCGGGGGGGGAAGTGCCCGCCGCCGTTACGCGCATTCCCAGCTCCCGCTGTACCACCTTTTCCATGAGCATGCGCCGTCGCAGGGCGTCTTTCCAGACCTGGAACGAGACGCCGCTTTCCATCAGGGTGCTTTCAAATGTGTGGTCGGGGAAATCCGCCTTGAAAACGGCGACGGTTTCCGCGAGCGCGGTATCGCTCACATGTTCCCCGAGTTCCCGCGCCCGTTCCAGTATCGCCCATTCCTCCGTGAGCAGGTCCAGTGTGCGGTACAGGGTTTGTTGCAGCGCGTGGGGATCCTGGAACAAATCCGATGGGGCTGTCAGGCTGCCCTCGAAGGTTTCAATGAAGGTGCGTACCGTGATTCCCCCTGAAGCGCTCTTTACAAGCAGGCGGTTTTCAAAGGCGTGCTCGGTATCGCCGCAGGCAAGGGTCATGGTCAGCAGAAGCAAGGCGCAAAACCGGAGACGAAAAGGACGGGGGGCAGCCGGTCGCAGACGAGCGGTGAGACCATCGTCGGGTGGGGGATATGAGGGCATGGATGACACCTTCCGTGAACGTAAACGACCGGCACGCACGGTCCTGTGCGAGGTGCGTGTCAATCCGGTAATATCAAGGGGTTACATGATTAACATGCTGTGCGATTTCTTTCAAGATGTTTTTGACCCGGGTCATGCGGGCCCCGGGCCGTTCCCCTTGCAGGGGGACCTTCAGCATGTCCTGGGCGGTGAACACGGCGGGCTCCGGCATCTGCTGCGCCACCGACACCAGGGCCAGGGGATCCTGCTGGTGATCAGGGGAAAAGGTGAGCAGCAACAGGCGATCCTTCAGGTCCAGGCGGCGCACGCCGGCTTTGATTGCCAGAATCCGGAGCATCATCTTCATAAACAGGTGGACGGTTTCCGGGGGCGCCTCTCCAAAGCGGTCGGTCATTTCCGATTTGAATTCGGATAGTTCAGATGGTTCCGTCATGCGGGCCAGGCGCCGATAGGCCGCAAGCCTCTGGTCGATGTCGGGCATGTACGCTTCAGGCAGAAACGCGGACAGGGGAAGGTTGATTTCCGGATCCAGGGGGGGGCGGGGGATCTCTCCCTTGCGTTCGGCGATGGAGTTTTCCATCAATTGGAGAAACATATCGTAGCCCACGGCCGCGATGTGGCCGGACTGGGATGCCCCGAGGATGGTCCCTCCGCCCCGGATTTTAAGGTCGCTCATGGCAATCTGGAAACCCGAGCCCAGGTCGCTGTGTTCCATCAGTACCTTCAAACGCTTCTGGGCGTCCTTGGTCATGACCGTGTCGGCGGGAATGAACAGATAGGCATAGGCCTGGGTGTCCGAGCGGCCCACGCGGCCGCGCAGCTGATAGATCTGGGACAGACCGAAACGATCGGCGCGATTGATGAGAATGGTGTTGGCAGAGGAGATGTCGATGCCTGATTCGATAATTGTGGTGCATACCAACACGTCGATTTCCCGCTTCATGAAGGTGAGCATGACCGCTTCGAGCGCCTCTTCATCCATCTGGCCGTGGGCGACGGTGATGCGGGCCTCGGGCACTAGCTTCCGGAGGCGGTCGGCCATGGCATGTATGGTGGACACGTGGTTGTGAACGAAGAAACTCTGGCCCTTGCGCTTGAGTTCCTTGCGAATGGCTTCGGCGGCGACTTCGGCATCGAATTCCGTCACATAGGTGATGATGGGATGCCGCTGTTCCGGCGGTGTCGAGATGACACTGATGTCCCGGATGCCCATGAGCGAGAGATGCAGGGTGCGAGGAATGGGGGTTGCGGTCAGGGTCAGCACATCCACGTTGTGCCGGAGGCGTTTGATCTTTTCCTTGTGCTTGACGCCGAAACGCTGTTCCTCGTCGAGTACCAGCAGCCCCAAATCCTTGAAGATGACGTCCTTGGACAGCAGTCGGTGGGTGCCGACGACAATGTCCACCTTTCCGTCCCTTGTGCGTTGGACGATGTCACGCTGCTCGGCGGCGGTGCGGAACCGGCTGAGGCATTCCACGATGATGGGATGGCGCTCGAAGCGCTGGCGGAAGGTTTCGAAATGCTGTTCGGCCAGCACCGTGGTGGGTACCAGCACGGCCACCTGCTTGCCGCTGTTGACGGCCACGAAGCTCGCCCGGAGCGCCACCTCTGTTTTGCCGTATCCGACGTCCCCGCACACAAGGCGGTCCATGGGCCGTTCGGATTCCATGTCGTCCAGCACATCGGCGATGGCTTTTCGCTGGTCCTGGGTTTCATCGTAGGGGAAGGCGGCTTCGAATTCACGGTACAACCGTTCGGGCAGGGAAAAGGCGGTGCCCTTTTCCACCTGTCGGGCGGCGTATAGTTTCAGCAGTTCACCGGCGATCTTTTCCGTGGAGCGTTTCACCCGTTCCTTGACACGGTCCCAGGATTTCCCCCCCAGTTTGTCCAGGGTTACGGAAATGCCGTCAATGCCCATGTATTTCTGGAGCATGTTCATGCGGTCCACTGGCAGGTAGAGCTTGTCGTTCTCCCGGTAGGTGACGAGCAGAAAGTCTCCGGTGGCGCCGTCGAGCCTGAGCTTGGACAACCCTTGGTACCGGCCGATGCCGTGCTCCTGATGCACCACCAGGTCGTTTTGCTGAAGATCCTCGATGGTCAGCAGCCGGGCACGTACCTGCGCGGGGAGTTTTTTGCGTTTCTGGAACGCGCCGCCGAACACTTCCTTTTCGGTGACGATGGCCAGCCGTGCGTTTTTCCATACAAAACCGTCTGGAATGCGTCCGGTGCATACTGCCATGCGGCGTCCGGAGCCGGCGGCCAGGACGGTGTCCGGTTCCGGAAACCCCTCGAACAGGTCGGTGTCAATACCATACGGCTGCACAAGGGTTGCGATGCGTTCGGCCCTGGCACGGCTGCCGCACACCAGAAGAACCGTGCAGCCCGAAGCCCATTGTTCGTCCGCCCACTGCCTGAGGGGCATCAGCAGGTGCTCCTTGTCCCGGTGAGCCTTGAGTGCGAGGCCCAGGGCGTGATTGTCACAGATGGCCAGATCAACGGTCGGCGGTGTGTCGACTGTTCGTGCATCGCGTGGGCCGGTGGAAAAGGGACGGACAACGACCGGGCCGGTGGTGTCTATGTGCGCCTGTATTTCGTCCCAGGGGACGAACAGCGCTTCGGGGGGGGCGCAAAGCCGATGGTCCTTCACGGCACCGGCATGGTTGATGCGGGCCTGGGAGAGGAAATCGTCCGCCGCCTTACGGATGGCCCCTGGTTCCATCAGGTAATACAGGGTGTCTGGCGGCAGGTAGGACAGCAGGGTGTCGGTGTCGTCGTAGAGCAGCGGCAGGAGACTTTCGAGTCCGGGCAGCGTGCCGCTGTCCTTGAGACGCGCGACAAGATCCCGGATTTTGGTGACGGGAAGCCCAAGGGTCACGGCCAGGGCGCGTATTCTGGTGGTGATCACGTCAATGCGATCGGCATCCACCACCGCCTCCCGGGCCGGTAGCAGGATCGCTTCGTCCAACGGACGGCTGCTGCGCTGGCTGGTGGGAGAGAAGAAACGCATGGTATCCACCACATCCCCGAACAATTCGATGCGCACGGGATCCGGGTAGAGGGGGGAGAAAACATCGAGAATTCCTCCCCGGACACTGAAATCACCGGGTTCTTCCACAATGGGTGTGGCGGTGTATCCACCGGAAACCAGTTTGGCAACCAGACCGTCGCGGTTCAACGTTTCGTTGACCATCACAAGTTCGGCAAAGTCGTTGAGTACTGCTGTGGGGATCAGGCGCTGGACCATGGCCTCGGGGGTGGTCACCACCACCGGGGCGCCGCCTTCGGTGCGGATACGGTAAAGGGCGGCCATTCGGGCGGCGGCGGTTTCGCTGTGATAGGCAAAGACCTTGTAGGGGGCAAGGTTGTAGGGGGGGAAATAATGGCTGCGGATGTCCATTCGGCTTGTGAAAAAGTCGAAGGCATCCAGGAAAGCGTCGGCTTCCCCGGTTGAGGGGAGCACCACGCACACCGGTCGGGTAAATACCCGGCAGGCACCTGCCACAAGATAGGCCCGTTCGGCCCCGGCCGGTCCGGTGACCTCTATGCACGACCGGCGGCGGGGCAGAAGGGCGAAAAACTGTTCAATGGAATGAAGTCGTTGGGCATCGGCATCAGTTGTCATGGCAGGTTTTTTCTCTTGATTTTGCCTCATAAAACCAGTAGATACACAGCCGTTGCGCCGGCGTAGCTCACTCGGTAGAGCAGCTGATTCGTAATCAGCAGGTAGGCGGTTCAAATCCGCCCGCCGGCTCCATATTTTTTATGCGGCCGAAAATAAAGGGTTTTTCGATTATTATGACCGAAAAATCCTTTTTTGGTTTCTATGGATATGGTCTACCGGATCTGTTCCGGAGTGGCCGCTCAGCGGTGACCTTTCGCCACTTCCATAACAAAAAGAGCGTCCCATGATCAATGCCGATCCGCGGGCAAGGAATGGGCTTTCGAGGGTGTTGGATGGGAAGGGGGGGATTGTTTTTGGAAAAAGAATGCGTTCCGTTCTTGACATGCGTTTTATAACCGTATATTTTCATAGGTAATTTGGTTTTAAAACAAGGAATTGAAGTGAGGGGCGGTTTTTTGAGATGGAAATGGATGACAGCCAGCTGAAAACGGAAATCGATGCGATCATGCAACGGGTCGAACGCATCATGGAAACCGTCGACAATATAGATGCACCCCCGGAAGAATCGGCCTCCCCTGCGGAAGAATAGGCGGAACGTTTTCAACCGGTATGAAGCGGACAGCGATGACGGGTGCGCGGGAAAATCACCAGGAGCCAGGTGAGGAGGGGCTATGACTTTAACCAAAAACGATCTTGTGGCAAGTGTGAACGAGCTTGGCTTTACCAAGAAGAAATCCGTTGAAATCATTGAGACGCTGATCGAGATCATGAAAGGCACCCTCGAAAAGGGAGAGGATGTGCTGATTTCCGGTTTCGGGAAATTCTGCGTGAAGGACAAGAACTCCAGGCGGGGCAGGAATCCCGCCACCGGTTCGGACCTGATCCTGCGTGAGCGCAAGGTGATTACCTTCAAATGTTCCGGAAAATTGCGGGAAAAGATCAACGGGCCCGATTGACGTCTCCTTTTCCACCGTGCCGGCCCTGCCCGCGGCCTGTCAGACAACAGATGCCCATCTGGTCTGGCAGGGGCCGAGCCGGATGCCGCTTGCATGATGCACCGTCTCTCCGGTAAACAGATCCCGTAGCCGGCTCTTCCTCAACACGTGGGGAAGCGTCACATATACCGTTTGTCCGGAAACATTGGTTAGGCAGCACACCGGTTGGTCGTCCGTGCCGCGTATCAATGCCAGCACCGCCGGATGCAGGTCCAGAACGGTCATGGGAGATTGGGGATGGAACGCTGTATGCTCCCGCCGAACGCGGATCATCTTTCCGTATGCATTGAAAATCCTGGAGCGGAAAGTTCCGGGATTCTTCAGTTGACAGGCCACGTCATCCGCCGAAAGCTTCCGTCGGTTGATGGTGCGGGCCCGGCCGGTTTCGGCCACCCCCTCCTGCCAATTCCTGGATCCAAGGATGCTGTGCACATACGTGGCCGGCACCCCCGGCAGTGCATAGGCAACGGCTTGGGAACCGAGAAACCCGCTGACGGCCGCCGGATCCGTCTCTTTTCTGCCGGCGAGAATAGCGTCTATGTAAGTGATGTTCAGCTCATAGGGACTTCGGCTGCCATCGGCGTTTGATTTCATGGCGGCTCCGGCGCCATGGGCGGCAGCCAGCTTTACCAGCTTGTCCACCGCCGCATCATCAACAATGCCCTCCAGCGGCCGCACCCCGATGCCGTCATGGGATGCGGTGAAATTCAGAAAGAGGCTGTCTGCTCCAAGCGGTTGTACTTGGGTGGCGGCCCAGTTGCTCAAGGCTCTGGCATCTTCCGACAAATAGGCATGGAGCAATAGCGGCGGAAGGGTGAAGTTATACACCAGCTGCGCCTCGTTGGTGCCGTCGCCGACATAGCGGATGTTCTCTTGGTGGGGGACGTTTGTTTCGGTGATGATCACCACCCCGGGTGCCGCAACATCCAGAACGGCCCGCAGCAGTTGCACCATCCGGTGGGTTTCCGGCAGGTGAATGCAGCAGGTGCCGATTTCCTTCCACAGATAGGCGATGGCATCCAGGCGGATGATCCGGGCCCCTTTTCCAACGTAAAAAAGCAGCACCGACAGCATTTTTTCCAGCACGTCCAGACTCTTCCAGTTGAGGTCCACCTGGTCCGGACTGAAGGTGGTCCAGACGTGAACGGTTGTGCCGTCCGGCCTGGAAAAGGGGGTCAGCAGGGGAAGGGTTCGGGGTCGTGTGACTCCGGACAGGTCGGTTTCGGGCGAAACGGTGATGGCAAGGTCCGTGTATGTCGGTTTTCCTAAAAGAAACTTTTCGAACCATGGGCTTTTGGCCGACACATGGTTGAGTACCAGATCAACCATCAGGTCGAAATCCTTCCCGATGACCGTCACGTCTTCCCAGTTACCCAGGCCGGGGGCCACGGCATGAAAATCCATAACGGAAAACCCGTCGTCAGAGGAGTAAGGGAAAAAGGGAAGGATGTGGGTGGTGGAGAAAAGATCGTGGAACCAGCGGCCTGAAAACCGGTGGAGGGTTTGAAGGGGCGGTTCACCCGGTTGTTGCAGGCTGTCTGCATAGGTGATCAGGACCGTGTCCTTTTCGGTGAAGCGCTTGCGGTGGGAGGGAACACCCGGCGGGGAGCGGAATTCGGCGATCAGGCGGGTGATGCGCGCAACGGCGTGGGGGGCGGTATCGGCACCGTAAATGCCGAGGGCAAGCCGCTGGATTGCTTCCAGGTGCGCCATGGGCAGTCTCCTTGGAAAAGAGGGACGATAACCAAACAATTGAAAATTATCATTTGGGAAGGGGTGTGTAAACAAAAAGGGGCGATCCGTTTCGGATCGCCCCTGATGGTTGGACAGCCAAGCGGCCGCATCTATTCAGACAGACGCCAGAGCCCCTTTCCGGCAACGGTGTTGCCGGGGGAGAGAAGAAGCACCTTCTCATATTCTTCCCGGGCACGATAGGCAATGCCGCACTGTTCATATGTCCGCGCAGCTTCAAGCCGAAGGACCGGATCCTGAGGCAGGACCGAGATCGCCTGGCGCAGGAAGGAGAGGAGTTCCCGGGACGTTGTGCGTGTCCTGAAAAAACGGACGATTGTCATGTATTGTCCTGGGGTCGCCGCCGGATCCTTGGAGAGCAATATGAAGGCCCTCCTGTAGGCCGGCTGCGCATGTTCGATGGCACCATTTTTTTCCAATAGTCCTGCGTAAGCGAGCCATGCCGCTGCTATATCTGGCAAGGCGGGCGCACACGTCGCTAGTGGCGCTCCGCTTCGGGTCAGTACTTCCAGAAAATCAGTGGTGCGTTCCGGGCACTTGCGGATTGCCTGACTGATGCGTTCCATGGCTTCCGCAACGGCATTGTTTTCCATAAGCCAGGTGGCGTATTGTTTCCTGATATCGCAGCGCATGGGTGCCCTGCGGACGGCGGATTCAAAGAGCAACCTGGCGTTAATGGGGTCCTTTCCCGTTGCAAAGGCATTCGCCAAGGCCGACAATGTGTCCGCATTGGAGGGGGATAACAACAATGCCCTTTTCAGGGCGTCAAACGCCTCGGCGTCTGTGCCGGGGCGATCCAGCAGCAATTTCCCGCGCAATAGAGGGGGAAGAGAATGCAAGGGATCGAAACATTCGGATATTTCCAGGCGACGGATTATTGTGTCCACTTCGGAGGCGTGCGGGTGCTTACCGGCGGCAACCGTTACAGCATCCGTCACCGTGCTGTTTGTGTACAGGGGGACAGCTGCCGCCCAGATGATTAAGAGCCCTGCAAGGGCCGAGAGCGGCAGTGACCATGCCGAGGCGGCAATGGGCCAGGTCGCTTGTTTGCGTGCGCGGCCTATACCATGGCGCCGGGTGTTTGCCGAAGATGCCAAGAGCGCCAGCAGCAGGACAAAGAGAAGGGCGTTTGCCGGTACATGGAAATTGAAATCCACGACGGCGTGAACCGCCATGTAGACAATTCCGGCAAAGGAGCCTTGGAACAGGGCGATCATGTATGGATCCCGGCGACGGCGGTAGCGCTGCCATGCGGGCGGCAGGACCGCCCAAAAAAAGGTTCCCGCAAGGATGACCCCCACAAGGCCGCTGTCGGTCAAGATTTCCAGGTAATCGTTATGGGCATGGGGATGCAGTCCGCCGACATCGCGGTATGTAGGATAGATGACTTCAAAGGTTCCCCAGCCGGTGCCGAACACAGGGAAATCGCGTGTGATCTGCGCGCTGTCCGTCCAGATGTCCAGGCGGCCTTCCCGAACATGGCCGGATGCGTCACGGATGCGCATGAAGCGGTCGAAAAGGGGCTTCCATCCGAACCACCCCACTGCCAGCAGCACCGTCAGGCACAGTGTGCCGGCGGCGCAGCCGGCGCCTTTTTTCCGGGGCCCTCTCCTGCTTGACATCAGGCCCAGTGTCGCAAGGGAAAAAAACATGGCCATGACGCCTCCCCTGGACTTGCTGACAAAGACAGATACGCCAAGCACCACCGCGGAAAAGCCAATCAACAAGTGATGATGGGCGAAGGGATGATTGAGAAAATCAACGGCATTTTCCCAAAACCTCATGTAGCGGATTGACGGACGGTGGTGAAAAAACATGGCGACTGCCAAGGGGAGGATCATTCCGGCAAAGCAGGCATAGTGGTTTCTGTTCAAATAAGGGCCGAACCCCATGCGTCCGCTGAACGCACTGAGACAAAGGACCTTTCCAGGAACCATGTGGCGTTCGGTGATCGACAAAACGGCCAGAATGCCCGCGAAGGCAATCAACGCCATGACCGTCCATCGCATGAAACGTGCATCGGCGAAAATCTGAACCAGCAGGACATATGCAACGGCGGCGGTGACAAACAGAAACATGGTGTCGAGGGTGTCGTGGGGGCAGATGGTCAAGGGCATCCAGTATCGGATTCCCAAAAGACCCAGGGTGTCGGCATAGAGTGCGCGTGCCTGGGGTGAAAGCATTGACACAAACCAAGGGGGGAGGGGAAGCAACTGAAACACCATGTATGAGAGGATGAGAAGCATGGGTTTCGTTCCGGGAACATGGACCATGGGGCTTTGCGCGTTTCGGGCGGCGGTAAGATACAGGCAACATGAAAGAAAGACGCCGGCCTTTAAGAACAACAAGGGCAGTGGGCCCACCGCGCCGTGGGAGAGAACTGCGACGAAGAAGGTTGAAACAAGGAGAAAGAGGCTTGAACGGGTCATGGGCGGGAAAAAACCAGATGGCCCAAGCAGGTCACTTCGCCTGCCGGGTGGTCGGGCAATGTGGCGACGCAGCATGTGAAAGCGAGTGAACTGCGGCTCTGTTTGGGATTGGAACAATGCGCCCGGGGTTGTCGCAGACGAGTTTTTGGGCCGCTTCCCTGCCCATTACGTTTTCCGCCACCGAGAGTCCTTGCGACAAAAGGGGGGGGCGGGTGGCGGCGGAGTGGGCATCCGTGGCCAAAAAAGCAACGGCGTTTTTCTTTAACAAATACCGGGCACAGGCTTTCGCGTCACTGCCGAAACAGCCGGTGAGGCTTCCGGCGGTGATCTGTACCTTTACCCGCATGTCCAGCAGCTCAAGAAGGCGGATGGGGTTTCGGATGACGGAGGGGTTGCGTTCCGGGTGTGCGATGATCGGGACAAATCCTGCGAGGGTGAGATCGAATAGGATCTGACGCGCCTCACGCAGCATGTGGGTGTGGGGAAATTCCACAAGGATGTGGTTGCTTTGATGTAAGGTGTGGGGATGTGGATCGCAGGATAGGGCGCCGACCGTTACTTCCGCACCGGGAAAAACGGTGACGGGAATCATTTCCTTTTCAAGCCGTCTGTTCAGCACCGATACCGCAAGGAGAATTTTTTCCTTCGGTGTCCCAGAATCCGCGATATGGGGGGTCGCGATAATGGCACAGATGCCGTCCCCGGCCGCAATCCGGGCCATTTCCACCGCTTCCGCCATGGACCGGGCGCCGTCGTCGATACCGGGGAGGATATGACAATGAATGTCGATCATCGGGCGGTGCCGTCCGTTTCATAGTAACCATACTGGCTGTAATAACCGTATCCGGATGTGCGGATGTTGACGGCGTTGATGACGATGCCTGCCAGTTTCGCCTGGATGTCATCGAGTTTTTTTATCCCTTTTTCAAAAGCATCCCAGGTCGTCTCCGCTGATCTGACGATAACGATGGTGCCGTCCGCCAATTTGCTGATGGGAAGCGCGTCGCTGACCGACAGTAGGGGAGGAGAGTCGATGATGACCGTATCATATTTTTCCTTGAGCAGTTTGATCAATGTTTTGTACCGTTCGGAAGCAAGCAATTCCGATGGGTTCGGCGGGCAGGGGCCGGAGGGGATTACGTCGAGATTGCGGCGGACATCTTTGTGGGCGATTTTCATGTCCGTCACCCCGGCCAGATAGGTGGACAGGCCCTTGGCGTTGTCAATGGCGAAGAAGTTGCTGATGCGGGGCCGTCTCAGGTCCGCGTCCATCAGCAAAACCTTTCTGTCCAATTGGGACATGGCCATGGCAAGATGGATGGCTGTTGTGGTTTTTCCCTCCCTGGGGAGGACAGATGTGATGAGAAGCGCCTTCGGGGGTTCGGCCTGGCTGGAAAGCTGGATGGCGCTGCGAAGGGCCTTGTAGCTTTCCCCGATGGGCGTGTCCATGTCGATGGGTACCGGAGGTGCAGCCCCGTTTTCTGGCAACCCCTCGGACTCGGGGACCATCCCAAGCACCGGCAGGCCTAAACGATCTTCCACGTCTTCCGGCAGTTTGATGGTGTTGTCTAAATATTCCAGGAAAAAGGCCAGGCCGATGCCGCCGAACAGCCCAAGAATGATTCCAAGGAGGAGGTTTCTTGGCTTGTTCGGCTTGGAGGGGAATTCGGGGATCTTGGCATCCTCCACCACCCATACATCCACGGTGCGGATCTGATCCGTGACGCTTTGTTCCTTTATTTTGGAGACGAGTGCATTATAGAGATTCCGGTTTGTTTCCACGTCCCGTTTGAGGATGCCGTATTGGATAAAGCGTTCGTTGAGATCGGCGGTGTCGGATTTGGTGCAGGTCAGCAGCTGGTCGAGGGTTTCCTCGGTGGCCCGGGCAAGGTCATACTCGTTTTTGATGGACGCCACGATCCGCTCGATCTCCCGGTCCCGGTTGGCGTTGAGGCTGTCGATCTCCGCAAGGGCGCTTTTCATCAGCGGGTGTTTGGGGCCGTATTTTTTCGAGATCTCCAGAATCTGCTGCCGGGCTTTGCGGATTTCAAGGTTCATCGCCTGGAGGGCCTGGTTCTCGGAAATCATGGGGAGCGTCTGGAGGTCTCCCTTATTGCGGATCACCGACATGACCTGGTTGTACACCGTTTCCGCCTCTTTCCGGCGGGTCTGTGCCCGGGTCAGCTCGCTGCTGACCTCCGCGAGTTTCTGGGGCAGGATGGTGATGCGGTCTTCGATGGTCACGATGTCATGGTCTTTCATGTACTTCTGGAGGGATTGCTCCGACTGCTCCAGCTTCAGGCGTTCCTCGTCCGCTTTCCGGGTCATCCAGCCGATGCTGTAGCCCGATGACTGCATTCTCATATCTAAAATTTGTTCGATATATGCCTTTGCTACTGAGTTTGTGACCATTGCCGCAATTTCTGGGTTGGGAGATGAAAAGGTGATTTCCACGATACGACTGTCAGGTACCGGCGTGACCATGAGACTTTTGCTGATCATTTCTGAAAGTTGCTCTGATTTGGTCTTTGTTCGCAGCAAGGTATCGGCGCTTTGCATAGAAGCCTCGGAGTTGTTTAATCCAAGCAGGTCCGAGATGTTTGGAAGCATGGATTTTATCCATCCCTTCACAGCGGAGAGGATAAATCCGGATTCAGTGTGCTGATTCATGAATGTGTCGAAGTTTTTCTCAAGGTTCAGAAGGTGAACCACTTTTTTCGAGACCGGGATGCTTTTTATTATGAGAGATTGTGTTTCCAAAAACTCTGGGTCATATGAAACATATGTGTAGTTTGTGAGAATCTGGTTGGGTTCGTTTTTTTCAATAAGAACCTTTGTGGCGGTACTGTATACAGGGGTTGATGTTAATGAGCCTACCAGGAACATAATGAAAACGATCGCGAAAAAAATGACTATGGTTGACTTTCGTTTCCGGAGTATTCGGATATAATCTCGCAGATGTATTTCTCTTTCTTCATTCATTTTCCGTGTCCTATTTAGGGTGCTCAGTCCTGAATGTCGTGTGATTGCAAATCGAGGTTGGTTCGTCATGCGATAGGTGGCGGACCGCTGTTATTAAAAAAAACTTTCAGGTACGACGATGACATCTTCAGATCCAACCGGAAGATCCATATTTACTTTTTCAAAAACTTCTTCATTACCCTTACTCTTTCGAATGACCTTGATTTTCGAAGGGGCCGCTTTGTCGGTAAAACCACCTGCAATGGTGATGGCCTTTATAACGGTTGCGCCGTTTAGACATTTATAGACCCCCGGTTTTTTAACTTCGCCACTGACATATACCATGTTGGCTTTTTGGATGTAGAGGATATCACCGGCTTCAATGGGGATGTTCAGGGCAGTGTTTCCCATTTCAACAAGTTCCGCAAGATCGATGGTGATGTCGACTTTTCCGGCGTCTGACAGCCCGGATTTTCGCTTAATTGTAGCGATGTTGCCCGCATCATCAGTCAGCCCGCCTGCTGTGGAAATGAGCTCGAGTAGCGTGGTATGATGCCTGAGTTCATATAAGCCGGGCTTGGAAATCTGTCCGAGGATGGTTGCCTTTCCGCTGCGAAATTCCTCTATAAAAACATTTACTTGGGGATTAATCAAGTATCCATCCGCATAGAGTGATGCAATTTTTTGAGTAATCTTCGTGACAGAAAGGTTCACGACCTGAACAGGACCCAGAAGTGCGAGCATGATAGTGCCGTCTCCATTTACGCGAACCGTCTGGGCGAGGTCGTCATGATCGTATATCGTTATTTTTAGAACATCCCCCTCTCCGATGACATATTTTTGTGCAAAAGCTGCTTCTACAAAAGTTGAAAAGAAAAAGGCAAAAAAAATAATTGATAATTGCTTCATGGTATCTGTCCCTATAAGTTTTTGTGAATCCGGCTTTAAAAGTGTCGAGTGTCAGGTGCAGAAGAATGCATGTGTCGAGATCAGTGGGGTGGGGAGAGATAGGTGGTGAGCAGTTTTTAGCGGTTGGGTCTGATCAGCGTTTCACAGGGAAGCGGTGATTCTAAAAAGGATTTCGCTGGTAGTGTATCCGTAATCGTCTCCGTATTCGGAATTACGATGGCCATAAATGTATTCGCATCCTGCTGAAAACCATAGCCGGAAGGCATAGGAAATGCCCAAACTTCCCCGGTAATATGTTTCTTGGAAATCCGTCATGTTTTTTGTCTGATAGTCGTCGGTCAAGTACGACCCATCGATGATCAGTTGAAGATTGCTTCGCAATTGCTGTTTGTAGCCGATTGCAGCGTAGTCAGAGACTACGTAGGCGGTCGAGAAATAGTTGGTTTCGGTTGCCCGTCGATAGGCCCTTATGGTTATGAGTGTTTTTGATGTAAACCAGTGATTGAGCTGAAATTCCAAACGATACGATGTTTCATCTTCGGATCGGGATTGCTGAAAGCGCTTGTCGAACCAACCGAATTTAAAGAGCCCGGTGGATTTGTCGGTTGCATGCCATTGCAAACCGCCAATAATCGAAGTCTCATCGCTATCGTACATGTTTTTTTTGTCATAGCCGACGGATATAAATTCATATTCGGAAAAAAAAGATGTTTTATCTGTCAGGTGATAGTATACACTTCCGGATATTCGATTATCCTTTCGATCCCAATCGTCATTCCGGTTATCGGTGTAATCGACACTGTAAGTGGAGAGGTTCGCTTTAAGGGTTAATTTTTCCGTCAGGTCATAGCTCGCAAACATATGTGTCAGGTTGGTGCTATACTCATTTAAAGTCTGAGAAAAACCGGACCCACGATTGTCATGGGCGGAATTGAATTGATTTTTGGCGCCAAAGGTAAGTCCGCCACTGAAACGATATTGAAACCGTCCCTCAATGAGATGCTGGCTTGAATCCTCATCCGAATTGTCTTTATAGATTTCGAACACGGGGCTGTATACGATCGATGCCTGCAGTCGTCTCGATTCGCCTGTGTCCAAACTGCTGGTGACAATGCCGCCGGGGGTTAAACTGGCTGTATCTGTCTGCGGTAGTCTGTCCTTGCTTCCGGGAATTGAAATCCATATTCCAGGAGATACGATGGTGATCAGATCGGTTTTTTTATTGGTGTTTTCATAGAGAATATTATCGGAATATTTTTCAGCGATGGAGAGAAAACCGTGAAAATATCCGCCGTGCTTTTCGAAGATGGAACCGCTGATATGTCCAGTATTGTCTTCAGCGTGGGAAACTGGGCTAAAGGAGATATCGGCGATAATTGTTAAAAGGGTGATGGAGATAATCAATTTGCTTATATTCATTGAAGTCACCTTCATATATACATCCCTGCTTGTTTTGAATACATTTCACTGTATCGGCCGCGCATCCGGATTAATTCATTATGATTACCGGCTTCCAATATCCGGGCATTCTGAAGTACCAAGATCCGGTCGGCCATCCTGACTGTGGAGAAGCGGTGACTGATCAGAAGTGTGCTGCGCTTGGCGGTAAGCTCTCTGAAACGGGTAAAAATATGATGTTCCGTATCGGCATCGAGGGCGCTGGTGGGCTCGTCCAGGACCATGAGCCCGGCGTCTTTCACGAGTGCACGGGCAAGGGCGATTTTCTGCCACTGGCCTTCACTCAGATCACAGCCCCCTTCGAAGGTGCGGCCCAGGAGGGTGTGAATGCCATGGGGCAGGGCATTTGAAACAAGGTTCGCGCCGGTGTGACGGGCGGCTTCGGCGATCCGGGGGTCTTTTTCGTCAAGGCGGATGTCGCCCACCCGGATATTGTCGGCGACGGTGAAGTGGTAGTGAATATAATCCTGAAACACCACCCCGATCTGCCGGCGCCACGTTTTCAGGTCGAAATGCCGGATGTTCCGGCCGTCCACGAGAATGCGCCCCGCATCGGGTTCGTAGAGTCTGCAGAGAAGTTTGATCAGGGTTGATTTGCCGGCGCCGTTGGGGCCGACGATGGCCACGATGTCTCCGGGGCAGAGTGTGAAGGAAACTTTCTGGAGAACCGGGCGCCGGGTTCCCGGATAGGTGAACGAGACGTTTTCAAACGCGATGGTCGACCGGGAAAGATCGGGCACATCGGTCGGGCCGGGTGCGTCCGGCGATTCCCCGGGCAGGTCCAGAAACCTGAACAGGGCGGAGAGGAATAATCTGTTTTCATGGAGCTCCGCAGCGCCGGAAAAGATGCCGTCCAGCGCACCGGCACCCCGGTGGAAGGCCTGCATGAGCATGACGAACTCGCCGACGCTGGCCGTGCCCGACATGGCGTTTCGGGCCATCAGCGCGAAACAGCCGAAGGTGATGGCTATCCCGACGGCCCGCATCAGGGTGGTGGCCACCGCCTGCCTGCCGGCGAGGGCCATCCGCTGCCGGCAGACGGTTTGCCGGTAACGGTTGAACCTTCCTGACAGAAAGGAAAACAGGTCCAGAAGCCGGACCTCCCGGGCGGCTTCCGGTGAGGTGAGCAACCAGTGGTAATAGCCGGCACGCCGTTCGGTGCCGGTGGTTTTCTTCCGCAGATCGAACTGCCGCCGGGCATATCGCCACCGCACAATAGCCGGAAACAAAACGGCGGCGGGCAGCAAAGCGGCCACCTCCCACTGGAACAGGAACAGGAAACCGGTCATGCCGGCCAGCAGCACTCCGTTTCTGAGCACATCGAACAGCCCCCCCAGGATTCGGGCCGGCCGATACGGCCCCTCGGACAGGGCCTGATGAAAGGCGTCGTGGTATTCAGGCTGTTCAAGGCAGGCCAGGTTCACCCCAGCCGCCTGGCGGTGCAGAAGATTGAAAACCCGGTCTCCCAGCCGATGAGACTGGCGTTCCTGAAGAACACCGCCGGTTTCCCGGATGCAGACGGTCGCAAGGGCCACGAGCGCCGCCGCCGTCAGCAGAACCCCCACGGGCAGAACGGCCGTTTCCGGTGCAACCACTGCATCGACGATGGATTTGGTCAGGTATAATCCTGCCAGGGGCAGCACCGCCTGGAAGAGCACGACAAGAGACTGGCAGACTGTCAGGCCGGGTGCGACGGAGACGACCAGCCCGATGCCCCGTTTAAGGTCCGATAAGGCGATAAGGGGTGTCAAATGGTCTTTCGCAAGCAGGAATGGCGCCCTGGTGGGGGCACAGGACGATGCGTATCGTGTGCCCCGGGGCGCCGGTTCCGGGAGGAATACATCCCGGGGATAAGAGAAAATGCCTGGGCGCTGCCTTGCTTATCTGCGCCGGCCAGTCAGCACCATGCCGACAAGGCCCGTTCCCAGAAGCAGGATGGAGGGCGGCACCGGAACGGTGGAAGGCCCCCCGGACGGGTCACAGGTGCCGACGAAAAGGGTTCCTGAAATGATTTCTTCGGCATTATAGACACCCTGGTTCACGTCGAACAGCGAGTAGCGGTACAGGGCGAAGGTCGCGAAATCAGGTGTGCCCGGGGGCAGGGGGTGTTGGTGGTGAAGCCGAACAGATAATCGGAAACGCCCGGCATGGTAAACGGGTTGACAAGGATGTCGACGCCCGTAAGGGATCTGTCCGAGAAGAACAAGAGTGGCCAGCCGTCGCTGTAATCCGCGTCATCTAGGGCGGTGAAGGTCCGGATGCCAATGGGAAGGGATCGAATGCGCGGATATCGCTTTTCCCGGCCAGGATCCTGCCGCAGTCCGGATCATAGAGGCGGCAGAGGAGTTTCACCAGTGTTGATTTTCCGGCACCGTTTGCGCCGACCAGGGCCACGACCTCACCCGGTTGAATGGCAAAGGACAGATTGTCCAATACAGGGGTGCGGGTACCGGGATAGGTAAAAGATATATTCTCGACGCAGAGGCAGGTCTTTGAAAGATCCGGTATGACAACCGTGTGCCGGGGCGCCGCCAGTGCCGGTTTCATGGTGATAAAGCGGAAGTAGCTCGAAAGAAAAAGCCTGTTTTCATAGAGATCTGCGGCGGCGGTGAACAGGCTGTCCAATGTTCCGGTTCCCCGGTGAAACCCCTGCATCAACATGACGAAAGCGCCGATGGTGACGGTTCCGGAACGGGCGTTTGCAGCGAGCAAGGAAAAACATCCGAAGGTGATAAGAACGCCGATCCCCCGCGCGAGCATGGTCGAAACGGCGCGCTTAGACGAAAGCGCCGTGCGCTGCCGGTAGATGGTCTGCCGATGCCGTGCAAAACGATTTGAAAAAAACGAAAACAGATTGAGGAGGCGCACTTCCTTGGCGGATTCCAGTGATGTGAGCAGCCAATGGTAATATCCGCAGCGTCTCTCCAGGCCAGTGATGTCGCGCTGGAGTTCAAAATTACGTTGTGCAAACCGCCACCGGACAACTGCTGGAAGAAACACGGCCAGGGGCATCAATACGGCAACCTGCCATTGGAACAGGAGCAGAAAACCCAATAGGCCCGTAAGAAGAAGGCCGTTGCGGGCAATTTCAAAGAGGCCCTCAAG
Organism: Desulfobacterales bacterium; assembly: GCA_963678885.2. Taxonomy (GTDB): domain Bacteria; phylum Desulfobacterota; class Desulfobacteria; order Desulfobacterales; family JAFDDL01. Next base: position 402,736 of record CAXXFG010000006.1, read on the forward strand.
AATTCGAGCCGGTCGGTAAGGGCCTTCCGACAGGGCGCGGTGGAAATCATCGTGGTATGCCGCCTGTTCTAGGGTGCCGAGGTCTATTGCCGCAGCCTGCCGGTGAAGCCTGTGGTGCACTTGGTCATTGAGGCGTTGAGACTGGTGCTCCTGAAGCAATGTGCCGGTTTCCCGGAGACAGACGGTGAAAAGTGAGACAAGCGCGGCGGCGGCCAGCAGCAGTAAAACCGTTGGCCATGCGTCTGTGACGCATACGGCATCGACAATCGCCTTCGTCAGGTAGAGCCCGGCAAGAGGCAACACCGCCTGGACAAGGATTACCAAGGCCTGAAGGATTGTCAATTGCGGCGCTGCGGCGAAAACAAGTCCGGCACTTCGCCTGACATCTGAAATGGCGCTGGATAGAGACAAGGAGGCTGATGATTAGGGTGGCACCCATGCACGGAGAAGATGCCCACCGCAGACATCTGTGCAACGGCCGCTATAATAAAGTTAAGATGGGTCCGGGTCGGCTTGTCGGCGTTTTCTGAAAATGGACATTCCCGCCAGACCTGTTCCCAGAAGAAGAATAGCGGGTGGCAAAGGGACCACTGTTCCATCGGCAAAAAGGGTGCCGCTGATGATCTCCTCCGCGTCGTAGACCCCCTGGTTGATGTCAAAAAGGGTATATTGGAAAACGGAAAAAGTCGTGAAGTCGGGCGTTTCGGTGGGCAGCGGGGTGTGTGTGGTAAAACCGAACAGCACTTCCGGATACCCGCTCATCATAAAGGGGTTGACAAGGATGTCGACGCCCGTAAGGGATCTGTCCGAGAAGAACAAGAGTGGCCAGCCGTCGCTGTAATCCGCGTCATCCAGCGCGGTGAAGGTCCGGATGCCAATGGGAAGGGATAGATTGAACGCGGGGTTTGCATAAAAAGGGAGCGTGTATTCGCCGTCTGGGATGTAGGAAGGAAAGGTTGCCGACCAGTTGATCGGGTCGCCGGTGGACACGCCGAAGGCATTGCCCGGATCAGCGGAGAGGATCTGGCCTGTATAGGTGTGGGTCTGGGTACTGAGGGGTAGGCCGATGGCCGGCGTGGCAAGCAAGACGCCGGATAGCAGGATCACCGATAGAAAGATGCGTTTTTTCATGGCATGAGTCTCCTGAACAGGGTCTGATGATTGCGTGTGTGCTTTGTCTCCGATGCCTTCAACTAGCACCGAGGGTGAAGCAGGGCGCGCCGATGATTTCGCATCGGGGACGGGTGATATTGGGGCCGCCCATGCCGCTGCCGCTGGTTTTGCAACTACTGAGGACGTTTTCTTCCGTTCTGCCTCTGACCAGAACAATCAATTTTGGTTTCAGCCACTTTTTTTTCATTTCAGTTTCCTCCAGGTTTATTTTTGAGATTGTTTACAGCAAAAAAAATGCCATATGTGGGACGTTTTCAAAGATCAGCAAGGAAAGGTATCGTCTGGCACCAACCTGCACAGAAGGTCGGCTGTCGCGTCGAAGAAATCTTCATTTTTCAAATTATAACGAAAGGCGATTTCATGTAAAAGCAACGGAAACTGTCGGCTGGAGATCGAATGGTAGGATCGAAGTCTGGCGATGGCCCAAAGGCAAGGCCCTTGGATCGATGCAAACGCCGGATGCATGGCATTGGTGTTGGGGGTAATTTCCGCTGTGTTCCGGGGTGGGCTGTAAGCCAACAGGGCAGCGTAGCCATTGTATCGGCTGGTGTACAGCAATCGACCTTTTCGGAAGGATTTCAGATCCGTTGCCGCGAAGAGGTTTTCGTATTTCTCCGAAAGCGGTTCAATAAAAAGCTTGTCATTCACGTCCCGGATGCCGAACACCGGAAGAGGGGCATCCAGGCTGTCTCCCGATCGCAGGCGCAGGCCCCCCTGTTCGGCAATGGCGCTGCGGATGACCAATTCGGCACGGCCAACGGTTTTGATGTTCAAGTCTAGCTCCGCGGCGATCTGGCTGGGGGAAACGTCCAGCTCGAAGAGTTTGATCAGCGAAAGCCACGATACGGCCGACAGGCGTGTCCGGTTCAGCCATCGCCCGGAAAAGTCGTGAAAAGTATACCGACACTTGGCGCACCGCCTGCGCTTATCCGATAAACGGTAGAGTTTACGGTGCCTGCATTTAGGGCAGAGGCGACGGCCATTTTCCAGGCATTTTCTTGACAAATAACGGTGCGCCCGAACTTCAGATGAAACCAAATGATAATAGTTTGTTATTGGCAAAGTGTGCAATGCTTCCGGTGTGAGGAAATGGTTTTCAGGAGACAAGGGATCGCGAAGACGGACCTCAAAAAACGTAAGTGTATGAAGTGGAACCCAAAATATTGTGAAAAACAATACCCATCTTCCATGGGAAATGATTTGACATCGTAATATGATCTCCTGGCGCGGCGATAGCGCCCCCGTGTGGCGACGGTGTTCGGTTTCCGCACCAGTCAAACGCGCGATACACAATGGCGATAGAAAATCGGCGTATGGGCATTGACAACGCAGATTTCACATGACGAAATTTGTTGGTTTTTCAGCTTCGGTGAGAAATGCTGCTTTTCCTCCGTCACGGTTACAAGCCATCGCCCATGGTCACCCTGCACATAGCGTGAAGGTTACGAGGTCAATTTAACTTACAACCGCTTATGCTGCATCTGTGCAAGATGTGCGCGTGCCGTCGCCACGTTACAGAAGTAGGGGCAATCCCCGTCCATCCGTCCGGTTTCAAGGTAGAGATGGGCCGGGCATCCCAGGCAGAGGGAAACAAGGCCGCATTGTGCGCAGGCGTTCTCGGCGTCGCGTTTAGGGCGGATTTGGCGGCATGCCGGTGCAAACCGCAGCCAGGCTTCTTCGAGGCCGCCTGTGCGAAGGTTGTAGGTGAAATCCGGATGGGTGAGGGATGAACAGAGCCGAAAGGTGCCATCCCAACCGATGGTACAGTCTTCAAGCCCGGCCCTGCACTGGAACAGCTGCGGTGCGGTCGGGGACGATTCTTTGGATTTTCCCGGGTTGTGCCATTGGCGGCGGAGGGCGTCCATTCGTCGTGGATCCGATGCTTCCAGGTCCGCAACCTCTTTGGGTGAAAGGCGCTGTGCGATAATGTCGCGATTGCGCTCCGGGTCTCCATCCAAGCGCAAATGCAGCAGGGGGTCGAATCGGAAGGGGAAATGGCTGCGTTGGTCACAATATGCACGAATAAGGGCCTGTTCATGGCGGTTGGCCCTGGTGGCCACCGTTTTAAGAGAGACCGGGAGGTCTGCCGATAGCAGGCGCTGCAGCCCCCTTTCAAAGGCCTTGAAGGAGCCGGGTTGTCGCGTGACCTGCTCGTATGTGCTTTTGGTGCAACCATAAACGGTCACCTCGATCCGCCTGGGGGGGAATGCACGGAAGAGGCGGATGTGCGCCGCAGTCACAAGGGTGGCGTTGGTGAAAATGGAAACCAGGAAACCCCGTTGCCTTATGCCACTGTAGATTTCTTCAAAATCGGCGCGCAGCAGGGGCTCTCCACCGGTTAAAAGACACCATAGCGCGCCGAGATCCGCGGCCCTGTCCATCAAAGCGAGGATGGTCTCGGTGCTACATTCCTTTTCCTGTGCGGCCGTGTCTCCGGCTGGCAGGTTGATGTAACAATGGGTGCAATTGTTGTTACAGCGGGCGGTCAGCTCCAGCTCAACGCTGCGCAGGGGCCTTCCCGCTTGCTTGCGCTGCCACAAGTGAAAATCTTCCAAGGCCAGCATATCGATGGCCAATGATGCTGCGCCGGTCATGGGACGCCTTTCGGAAACCACATGAAAAACCGCTTCAGGTGCCATCCATGTCGGCTGATTACCGCGGCGGCGACGCCGGTAATGCCCACGCCCAAGAGGACCCGCCGACCGTTTCGGTGAACGGTTTCCACCCGCCCCAATATGTCATTTTGAAAAAAGGTTCCGTCTGCCATGGGTATATTGTCTCCCTTGAGCAAGCGTTTGCTTCCCTGGCGTGCGATCACCCGGTGTACGAGCAGCTTCCCGGTCACCGGGTGACAGGCGGCCACCACGTCACCGAATTTCGGCAGTTTTGTTTTCAAGGGGGAAATGGTCAATACATCGTTAGGACGAATCCACGGATGCATGCTGCCGCCAGTGGCCCGAAAGCGAAAACATGCCCCCGACGACAACACGTCCCTTGCCAAACCGCCGAGAGACGCCGCGGACAAGTATAGGGCGGTTCGTGGTCGCAGAGCAGCCGGCGGGATCTTTCTGATCAAACTTTTTCCACCATGCGCCGGCGTATCAATTCGCTGATCAGGCCAATGACATCCGCCTGGATTTCAGTGGCCGGCGCATTATACTGGCCGGACAGTGCGACGATGAGTGCGTTCAGATCCCGATAAGTGTCCAGGGATTGCCAGATGATTTTACCGGTTTCGTTGAGGGAATACAGTTCGCCCTCCATGTCGCCAATGCCTGATGCGATGGGGACAAGGATAATTTCGCCTTCTATTTCCCGGGACACGATATCCGTAGACGTTCGGTATGCGGCATTCAAATCAATTGTTGCATTCATGTTGGCTCCTTTGGTCGTTTATGTCCGGGGAATCACCGTTTTGATGGATTGCTTCGAGGTGCGCGCACCGGCAAAGATACGCAACAGGGGTATCGAGGGTGCCGTGCTCCATCCAGGACCTGGCCGGGCACTGGCCGCACAGATGCCGGATGCTGCAGACGGCGCAGCCGGAAAGATACGCTGGATTTCCGGGTTTTTTTCCGCGGATGAGCGGGAAGAAGGATGTCAAGGCGTCGCGCATTGATCCGTTGTTGAGATCGTATACGGTTTCAGGATGTCTCAGGAGCGTACACATCTGTGCCTTGCCGTATGCATCGATGGCAATCGAGGTGCCGGCCCCGCATTGGAACAGACGGGCCGGCGTGACTGCATGGGGCGCCATGTCCCGTGTTGAAGAATGCCGCAAATTCTTTGCCAGCAAAGGGATCCGCTCATACGGGTGCAGTCGAAGCGATGCGATGCGCTTATTTTTACCGAGGCTGTCGCGGCGGGCGCGCAGATCCAATTGGGTGGTGATTTCCGGTTGACTGTTTCCAGCGCTTTCTATTTGATGCAGCGACAGAAAAAGAGGCAGATCCTGCATGTTTTCCCGAAGGGCCGTCCACTTGAGGATGTAGGGAACCCCCCTTTCAGACAACAGTTTCCGGCCCCGGGTGGCGGCGGCAAGGGAGCGGTGGTTACGCGACACGGTTTCTTCGGTTTCCGGAGACAGGCCGTAGAGGGTGATTTCAACGGGCATGAGGGGCGGCATCTTTTGCAGCAGATCGGCGATGCTGGGGGTGATGCGTGTGGCATTGGTCAGCAGTTGCACCCGCAGTCCGAACCGCCGGGCGGTGCGATAGATTTCGGGAAAATCGTCTCTGAGCAGGGGTTCTCCGCCGGTGAAGCGTACGGTCAGGCATCCCAGGTCCACCGCTTGCGCAAGGCAGTCTCTGATTTGCCGGGGTGATAACTCACGTGCCGCCAATGCGATGTCATCCGCCGGTTGATTGATGTAGCAGTGAATGCAGCGGTTGTTGCACCGTTCGGTCAGCTCCATATCAAGGGCCGGCAACAGCGGCAGGCGGGCGTTCCAGAAACCCGAAGCGGTTTCTGTGGCTTTGGTGATATAGGTCATCGCAGGGGCGACACTCATAATGAGCTGGTGATTAGATCCACAATCCGTCCGCTTTCATCAAACAGCATCCGGTAAAACGGGATGTCCGTTATCATCACCTCGGCTATGGGAAGAATTTGTGCCAGCCACCGCCGGGTCACCAGCCCTTTGATCAGGCAGGGGAATAGACGGTAGAAAGACCGGAAGCGGTCGTCCATGGGAAGAAGCACGTTCACCGGGGATTTCTCCAGGAAAAAAACCGCCCTAAGGGGCGCGGAGGCTGAGGAAACCATACGGATATCGCCGTGACTCCAGGTGCCGTGGATCCGGAAGCCGTTTTTGTGTTTTCGGACGATGATCCGGTCGTCACACAGCAGGGTGGCGCCTTTGTCCATGAACATGCGGCTGGTTGTGGTTTTGCCCGCCTCGGAGTGACCCACGAAGAGGTACCCGTTTCCATTCATTACAACGCCGGCGGCATGCACAATCACCGCATCGCGGTCAGCAAGCAGGGGCGCCAGGAGAATCTGATCCGTGGGAAAGGAGGTCAGGGACTGGAGATTGCCGTTCAAAAAGGCCTCCCGGGTGCCCGGGCCGTGAAAAATTTCCCCGGCGGTATGATCATCCGAGAAACGGGCCATCTGGTAGGGTCTGAATCCGTCGTTTACAGAGACCACCCCGGCGTAATGCCAGTTTTCGCCTTTGCGGAAAATCTCCCAGGGCCCCTTGCAGTAAACCCGTTCTCCCAGGGTATCACGGGATACCGGGGGAACGCCGGGCCGGTGATGCAGACTCACCATGTCGTCTCCGGGCGCCTCAGTTTCAAATGCCTGGAATTTTTTGCCGAAGGTGGTGTCGGTGATGGGGATGTCCGATGAGACCTGTATCGTGATGTCTGCGATTTTGTAATAGGGCATGGGGGCCTTAAAAAAAAGTGAGCAGTGAGCAGTAAGCAGTGAGCAGAAACTGCGGAAAACTTTAAAGGAAGAGGTCCGGGGCCTGAGATCCGGGGTCGGAAGCTGGTTCAGGATATCAGGAGAAAAAAAAGACCCGATAGCAGAAAAGATACTGCCGACACAGCAAAAACATAAAACAGCGAGCAGAGGACGGACAGTGCAAAGCAGCGTCTGGGGCTCAAGAGGATGTTCAAAATTTTGTGTCAGTAACCCCAGAAGTTGATATGTACACCTTCAAAGGAGACTGACATGAACAAAGAGAACGACGAATTTGATTTTCAAAAAGCCTTAAAAGCCTTCCAAGAGGGCCAACCACTCACCGGCAAGGAAGGTATTCTGACGCCACTGATAAAGCGCCTGACGGAAGCGGCCCTTGAGGGTGAGATGGACTCACACCTCGGACGAGAGGTGGCGGCCAACAGGCGTAACGGCAAGAGCAAGAAGCGCATCAAATCCTTTAGCGGCAATTTCGAACTCAGCACGCCGCGTGACCGTTCAGGGACATTCTCTCCGCAGATTGTCAAAAAGCATCAAACGACCATCAACGACGAGATAGAGCAGAAGATCCTGGCCCTCTATGGTCACGGTATGAGCTATAAAGCCATATCCGCCCACATAGAGGAGATCTATGGCATTGAGATCTCAACAGGCACCCTGAGCGCCGTTACAGACAAAATCATTCATACGGTCAAGCAGTGGCAGGCCCGTCCCCTGGAGGCGGTCTATCCCATCGTTTGGATGGACGCCATCCACTATAAGATCCGTGAGAACGGCAAGGTTCAGAGCAAAGCGATATACACGATTCTCGGGGTAACCCCTGAAGGCCACAAAGAGGTTCTTGGACTCTACATATCAGAGAACGAGGGCGCCAATTTCTGGTTGCAAGTGCTAACAGACCTTTCCAATCGAGGGGTGAAAGATATCCTGATTGCCTGCGTTGATGGCCTAAAAGGCTTTCCGGAAGCCATAGAGTCGATCTTTCCAGCCACTGAGGTGCAACTATGCGTCGTGCACCAGATTCGAAACTCACTCAAATACGTTGCCTCCAAGAACCAGAAAGAGTTCATGGCAGACCTCAAGCGTGTATACAAAGCCACCAGCAAGGACCTGGCGGAATCGGAGCTGGACGCTCTTGAAGATAAGTGGAACGAGAAGTATCCGATTGTCATAAGGTCCTGGCGGAACAACTGGGAGCGGCTAAGTCAGTATTTTAAGTACCCAGAGGCCATTCGCAAGATCATCTATACGACCAACACCATAGAAGCGGTCCACCGTCAATTCAGGAAACTGACCAAAACCAAAGGGGCTTTTCCGAACCAGGACAGCCTACTGAAACTTTTATATATGGGCGTCCAAAACGCCAGCAAGAAATGGACGATGCCGATTCAAAACTGGTCCCTGACACTCTCCCAGCTCGCTATCTTTTTTGAAGGCCGGCTGGATAATGTGCTCGGACTCTGATAGTAAATGGATAAACCGACTGGCTGACACAGAATGTTGAACACTGCCGGGCTCAACGGTTCCACATCACCTCAGTTGTTTCGGATTAATTGCTTCAACCTTAATACGCATTTTCATAAGCCTTGCTGTTAAAAACAGTTAAAAAGATAATTTTCAGATCAAGCCATATACTCCAATGCTGGATATAGAATATATCGTGCTTGACCCTGTCTGGAATTGAGGTGTCACCTCTCAGTCCATTGACTTGAGCCCATCCGGTAATGCCTGATTTGATCAGATGGCGGACCTTGTAATTTTTTATTTCCTCTTTGAATTGCTCGACAAAATGTTCACGTTCAGGTCTGGGGCCTACAATGCTCATGTTGCCGATCAGGACATTCCAGAACTGAGGGAGTTCATCTAAATTGGTTTTTCGTAAAAAGCGTCCAAATTTTGTTACCCTGTTGTCTGTTTCTGCTGTCCATGTATTGTCGGACGATTCCTTGTCTTGGACTTTCATCGTTCTGAACTTATAAAGCCAAAATTCCTTGTTGTTTGCTCCCATGCGAAGCTGTTTGAAAATTATTGGCCCAGGCGATGTCAGTTTGATAATTATTGCGATAGCAAGAAGAGCAGGGAACGTGATCATCAGAAAAACAATTGAAAAAAAAATATCAAAAATTCTTTTCTGGATTCGGTTTCCGAGGGTCGTGAGTGGCTCTGTCTGGATCGATATGAGGGGGATATCGTCCAGTGCTTCGATATGCATTCTGTTTTGAACCAGGCGGAAAAAATCAGGGACAATACGAAATCGAACCCCTTCATGATTGCATTTGCCCACAATGTCGATAATTTCTTTTTCACGCCGCAAGGGCAGGGCTATGATGACCTCATCGACAAGCTTTGTGCGGACAACCTCAGCGAACCGGTCTAACTTGCCAAGATACATCCCGTTCGAAAGAGATTCGTGATACTTGTCGGCAAGAACACCATACAGGTTGTAGCCCAAATAGGGAGATTTGATGATTTTATTTATCACCCTTTCGGCAACGCGATCGCCCCCGATCACGAGAATTGATTTGCGGCCATATCCATTTTTGGTGAAATGTTTGATGATGATAAGATATCCAAGACGGAAAAAGCCCGACGCCATGCCGGCAAAGAGAAGCGGATATAGAATATATTTATTGAAATTCTTGAAATCGCCGAAAACAGCAAGGGTAGCGACCAGACAAACGGTCAGAACCGAGAACGCCATGAAAAGATGCTTCATGCAGAGTGTGATTTTGGAGTTGGGGCTAAGGACGTGCAGAGGAGAGTTTATGGAGATGAAAAGCCAGATTAAACTCGAAAAGAAGAGGAAAAATATGTATTTGTAGGAAATGATAATAAACCCGTGATGGTAAGCATAATACCCGAGAAATGCAGCATTCAGGAGGAAAAGGTCCAGAAGAAACATTCCCCGTGATTTATTGGATTTCATGATTACCCCCTGCTTGTTTGTATCCGATATTGATGGTGTTCACCAGTGCCCTGAAGAATCATGCGTCATGAAATCAGGAACCTAACCACTCACGAATTTCATAATCCCTATGTGTCTTTTCCATATGCGCACGCATCTCAGGGTTTCGGAAAATAATTTTCAAACTGGTCTTTGCGTAGCGAAGCAGGTGAATTTTGATGCGGGCCAAGTAAAGGCGGCTTTTCGGTGTTTCTGGGGCGGTGCCGAATTTCTGGACGATTGATTCAGGCGAAGGAAACAGGATATTTTTGAACGATTTTACTTTTTCCGAAATTGTAGCCGGAAGAAACAATTGCCAAAAATGATGTGAAAGTGATGGGATGCCATCCAACGGTTTTTGGAAAATCTGTTTGTGTGCCCATTCTAAATGCATTGGGTTATAACCCACAGGTGATAAGGCATCAAGAATTTCCCGAGGCACCTTTGTTCCAAGCAAATCTCTGGCCAGCACCAGCGTTAAAAAAACACTGTGAGATACCTTCCATTCCGAGGCGCATTTTGAAACCTCGAGCCAGTCAAGACTCGATCCGAATTTTACTATGATTTCATTGAGATCGAACAGGGTTTTCAGACCGTAATGTTGGTAAAGGTGATGGTATGACACATGCAGGCATAAATGTACCAGAAGCGCTTCGGGCGACAGAACCATTGTTTCTGCCTCAAAAAAAGTTACCTTCCGAGCCCTGGACCATACGCATGCAGACGGAATGTCGAGAAGCTGCTCAATATGCCAATGGAGATCTACCCTTATCGATGACTTTTCGTCAGATCCGGTAATTTCAGATATTAAATGCTGAGCCTGTTTTACGTCTTTTGTTTTAACAAGAAGGTCAATGTCGTTTAAAACCCGCATGCCAGGGTTGTCATATATATATTCAGCTAAATGCACCCCTTTCAAAAGAATGACGTCTATTCCTGCTTTCGAAAACGCGGCTAAATATTTTTTCAAATCAAAAAACGACTTCAAATTGGACATAAGATTGGAAAAATAATATTTTTCAAGGGTGTTCCGAATAGGCGACTGTAGCAGACATGACGTGCCAGGTCGGTTGAGCCGGCGATATAATAAAGGCGTCAATCCATGTTCGGTGGATGAAGATATGATACCATCCCAATCGGATGCAGAAAGGGCAGGAAGCGTGGCAGAACAATCTTCCCGCTCATTCATGCATTGCAGTAGGTGTTTTTCTTGGATCAACATGCGGGAGGGATCATATGTCCGGGTTATGGCGTTGCTGGGGCCGGGTTCTTACGGGCCTGATGGGCCTTATTTTGCAAGCGGTTCTGAATGCTCGAATATGCCTTTTCAAGTTTATGCGATTCTCCGGACAGATAAAACCCTCTGGGATTGTCAAGGATGCCTTTAATATCCACGATCCCATCAAATTGGGCTCTCTTTTTATTCAAACAATCAATTAACTTGTCCAGTTCTTTCCTGCTTTCGGTATGGCGACTCTTTAAATCGGAGATGGTTTTCGCATGGTACATTGAATTTTTTAACACCATATAGTCGTATATTCTCGTGGTGTAATCGAAGGACTTGATAACCTTTTCGATTCGCACCAGTTCATTTGAATCGGTTGCCAGATCTTTGGCGAGGCCCAATGAAGCATTGCACCTATGGATGAGGTCCGGCGTCAGGATGTGGATGATATTGTCCGCATTTCCTGAAAAATGATGTGAGCTGTTTGTCATGGCCGTTTCCAGGGTTTGATAAAATCGCAACATATGATTGGCGGCCAATGGCCCGTAAAGGTCATGACATAAATCATTCCATAATTTGTCCAGATCTGTATCGACATCCCAGAGCAGTTTCAGACCCGCATAATACCCGGGAAGATTTGTCCATTGATTTCTCCCTGAATATTGACTGAAAACGCCGTCTATGCCCAGTTTTTTGAAAAATCTCAGATTGTTGGCCAAAGACGTCACAACAGGCCATTGAACCCCGAACCAGTCTACCTTATAGAGATATTCATAGACGAACAGTTTAGAAGATATTTGATCCCATTGCCGGAGCAGTTTCGCAAAACGCTGATTCGGGGGACAGGAGGGGTCTGTTATTCCATGTGCCTGGCATCCTGAATAATGGGCTACAATAATAGCAAGATTTGGGTGGGCTTTTAAAGAATGATCCCTGGGCGGGGCTGTATAGGGACCATATGCTCCCCCTAAAACAATAACGGCGGGATGACGTTTTGCCACTTGACCGGCGACCTGGTTGTAGAATGTCAGAATGCGACGAGAATATTTCTGCAGTGGATCAGTGGTGGATTCATCCAGTTGCCTGCAAGTATCGCATTGGCAGAAGCCCAGTCCGTCGTTGGGAGACAGCGCAATCATCCGTATGGATTTGTCGGTATCAAGCACCTTTGAAATGTTTTTGGAAACCTCTTTGATGACGGCAGGGTTGGACGTGCAGATCTGGTTGCCATATGTCATGCCTAATTTCCGGCCGAATTTCGGCGCGTATTTCCTTCTGCCCCCGTTTATCAGTGGAAAATATTCCGGATTCGAATCATAGTAGTTTTCGGGGCTTAAAAACACTGAAAAGGTATGAAAGGATTTTGCCTGATACAGATGGGCGGAAGAATGACCGCCCTTGTGGTCAAGATCCGGCGACAGGTTGCCGCCGTTGAAGGTTGACCATGAATTTTTCCCGATAAATCGGACCTGGAAGCTGGGGGTTTCTTTGCGGCGGATAGTTGAAAAAAGGAGCGCATCTCCGTCTTTTCGAACGAGTTGCGAATCAATATCCGAGTGTCGTATGAAACCTGAATTGTGTGGAACATACCACCGGATGCCCAGGAAAAGTTCTGCGAAACGATTGACGCCATAGAGGGTGCCGCTATCGCCTTCACCGGTGATGATCAGATTCGATCCGCTTGTCCTGATTATAAAACCGTCATCTTCCAAGTCACACCATGATTCCTCCGGCGTCAAATCACGTCCCGCCTTGCCTATAACAATGGCATTGTGGATTGACTGAGGATCATCCTTCTGGCGAACAATTTGAAAGTATTGGTTCGTTTGGAGTTGACAAAAATATGCAAGTTGATTTGCGGCATATTCATCAGTTGCGCTGCAATATTCGGAAATGACGATATGCGTAGCCCGAACCTCATTACCATAGGCGGATACGGTGGCTATCGAACTGCCGGCGAATTGAAGGAAAAGTGCGATAGCGGACACAAAAAAAAGGCGTGGTATGGTCCTGATCAATTTCTATACCCCAGGATACGTTGACCTTTGAGAAGGCTGAATAATCCCATGAGTATCCCAAAATTAGCGACTACAAAAGTTCCCAGTGTACTGGCGCCTATGATGGGTTTACCTCGCACGGTCGAGAAAATGCCTACCATCGCAATAAAATAAGCCAATAATTGAGCAAGAAAAGCGGCTGAATATAAGAAACCCTCGGTACGTAAGGCGAATGAGGTTGAAAAAAGTATGACCAGGAAAAGGGGGCTTAACCAGCGGAAAACCTTGTGAAAGAACAGGGCAAAGGATAGTTTGAAGTGCTTCAATGGGTTAAGGAGTGACCGGCGCCGAAGAAGGCCGGTGAAATTCCGAAGCGTGATCCGCTGACGGACCTTTATCTCGCTTTTAAGCCCCTTAGAGGACCAATCATCGTAAACGATGGCATTCGGCTCAAATACCGTTTTATAGCCTTGCAGCGCCATGTCCAGAGGGATGATAAAATCATCACCGGTATCGGCGTCCAACGGTTTGAAATACGCCTTTCTTACGGCAAATGCGGAGCCAAAAAGCGAGGTCAATACGCCCAGTCGAGATTCCGCAATTCTGATCATATTTTCAAGCTTGCCATACAGATTTTGGGAACCGGATGAATCCCAATCAGGCCTTCTGAAAATAACATTCATCCCAACGCAACCTACTTCCGGATTTTGGAAATGAGGGATGATCCATTTGAGTGCGTCCGGATCGATAGTCGACTCAAGGTCGGAAAACAGAAGAATCTCATTCTTAGCGTGCTGAACGCCAATATTTTGCGCTACGCTTTTTCCTGAATTCCTATGGAGGTTAAAGGATCGAACTCTTGGGTCCTTTATTTGCCCGAGTATTTCCAGGGTCCGATCAGTAGAACCATCTGACACGACGATGATTTCTATGCTTTGTCTATGGCAATCCATAGATAGTAAATTGCCTATCTTGGATTTCAAATGATGTTCACCGTTGTATACTGGGAGAATCACCGTGACGCCTACTCCAGGGGCTTTTGAAGGCGGTAGGCTATTTTGGCCCTTGTTTTTGAGAATAAAAAGAACGACGAGTGAAATTAATAGCGTGGGGTAAAGAAACCACGATGCCAAAAAGAGTACTAAAAATATCCAAAAAGAAAGAATTGAAAAAAGCATATTGTAGGCATACCCCGTTGTAGATATCTGCTCAAAGATAGGTCATAAAGTGCAGCTCTATGAATTGTTAAGTATTGGTGTGGAGCTTTCGAAGGGCTCGAAAAGTTTGCCACAGGTCTGTTTTAGTGCATACAAGGAATGTGCTTACAGGGATTTTCTCATGTATACAAAGGCCTGTTAGCATAAAGGCCCAAGTTATACCATAGGAAATGGTAATACTGGCGGCCGCACCTTTTGCACCTAACGACGGGATGATTGTAAGACAGAGTAATCCATTGCTAAGTAAACCCGTAAAGTAGGATGCGCTAATTAATCGAGACAGTTTTCTTTGCAATAAAAACGGTGACATTGTGTATACCATTGACATGAATACTGTGCCTGGCAAAAGTATCCAAACAAGATGAGTGGAAATAGAAAACTCTTTCCCATAGAGGAATGGAATCGCTGCTTGGGAAACCAATCCAGTGGCCAGAGCTAATACGCAAGCCGTTGGCAAGATGAGTCGACATGCTTGAGCGTGGTTTTTCCAATTTTCTCTGGCATTTTTAGAAAAAAGCACATATGCTAGGCTGCCAGAGAGAAAAAAGAGCACTTCGGAAATTCCAAGAGCTACAGAAAGGTAACCGACAGCCTTCCCAGAAGCCAAAGCCCCAAGTATTATACTGCCAGCACGTAAAAGAAAGCGTTCGGATAAGCGGCCAAGGTAGGAGTTGGCCCCTTCAGACAAAAGCGCGTTGATTTTGTAGCCCGGCAACTGAAAACGAAAATTGGTTTTAACCAATCCATATACTACACTGACAATTACGGCTCCAAACTGAACGATAATTAATGCCATAAAAAGGGATTCATCCCTGCTTCTTATAACTTGGAACACTATCAGAATCGCAAGAAGAAAGCCTCCGCGTCTGACGATCCTCATCTTGCCATACTCTACCGGCTGCTTCCGCGTAATTAAGAGCATGCCTGTTATGATGAAAAGGGGTTCAATAATCAAACTGAGCATGGATAAACGCTTGGCCATGGAAAAGTTTTTATCGACACCGGATAAAATGAACGATAGGCTGCCTGCAACGTCCAAATACAATAAGCAGAATGCAATAACGCCCGTGAACAACACGAGCATTAGAGAACTCATATAAAAACGAAATATGCTCTCCGGTTCTATATGTCCCCAATAGTTGATTGCATAGTCCTGTCCTAAACTGACCACCACGGCAAAAAGAATCGGCGTTATTATCAAAAGGTAATAATATCCCTTGAGTTCCGGCCCCAAGTGACGGGACAATACTACATCGGCTAAAAAGGTGGCAGCCGCAAGGATAAGGCGGTACCCGAATACTTTTATGAATTCAATGAGCAAAGGTGTGCTCCTTGTACTGGCGTACGATAAGTGTGACGACGGATCAAATAACGAACAAAAAAAGGCTAATTCCCAAGGGGGGGCAAATATTAACTGTTTGTTTGGGATACCAAGCAGAGTTCAGATAATGTCTCAGCTATTAGAAATACCTGAGAATCCCAATTGTAGGTGTTGATGATTTTCTGCCTGCCGGCTTGGGCAATGCGAAGCCTTAGATTTTCATTCTGAGCCAATTTTTCAATGGCTTCTACGATGGAGCTTGCGCTGCCCGGGATAATCAAGAGGCCGTTTATACCATCGACTACATGATGTTTGATACCGCCAACGCCGGTGATGACTAAAGCCATACCTGCGGCCCACGCTTCCCACATGACCTTGGGTATACTTTCCGAATAGCTGGGTAAAATAAATACATGACCATCATTCATCAAACGAAAAAGCTGTTCCCGTGGGAGCTGACCAACAAAGTGTACGTTATTTAGCCCCGAGGAAGTGGCTTTAACTCGCAAATCTTTAGATTCAGGTCCGGATCCGGCGATATCCAGTACGACATCGATACCTCTTTGTCCCAGAGTTTTAAGCGCTTCAAGCAATTCAAAGAGGCCCTTACTACGGAAGAGCCGACCTGCAAAAACCAACCGCAACGGGCCTTCCACCCTTAACGCTCCATTCTCCGATACATCAGCGGGCTGGACTAGGTTAGGTGCAACAAATGTCGTGTTTTTGGGATAGCCCATCTCGGCGTGCTCTGTGGGGTCGATAAAAAAGTGTGTGCTGACAAAGGGCGTTAGGAACCTGAAAAAGGTTGTTTCAATTTTGGCAGCGATTCGAGCGATTCTATCTTTTGCAGAGCTGCCGGGATAATTTGTTTCAACTACATGCTTGATTGACCCGGCCCAATAAAAAACTAAAGGTTTTTTTGCGGCCAAAGCGCATAGCGCTATAGGCGCTGCCATGCAATGGTGAATTCTTATCACAACAACGTCCGAATTCTTTAAAATATCCCAAATGAGAGGGAGCGCTTTTGGTAGGATCGCTACTAAACGCGCATAATATTGTTGAGTGTTGGCATAAAAGGGAAGCCCTGCGAAATTTAATCGTTCGTTTTGTGGTATTGCCCACAATGCGCCTGGATCATCACAGCCTGTTTTGAGCCGGCTGGCAAGGGTTAAATGGTCAACATATTTAATCAGGCGACCAATGAAGATGGGAAAAGTGTCTCGTAATGGATAGATTTGTCCGGTGGAGTTTTGGCACATATATGTGTCGGAAAATATGGCAACGCGCATTGAACAAATTCCAATCGAATAGACCGCAAAAGCGGATTTCACTAAAAGTTGTCTCAAAAAATAGGCGAACCTAATGACCCCGACAAGGCGGGACCTGGGACAC
Organism: Desulfobacterales bacterium; assembly: GCA_963678885.2. Classification (GTDB taxonomy): domain Bacteria; phylum Desulfobacterota; class Desulfobacteria; order Desulfobacterales; family JAFDDL01. Next base: position 419,429 of record CAXXFG010000006.1, read on the forward strand.
CGAAAGAACGTAGTCACGCCATGCGGACATTTCGAATGCGCCCCACAATACCGCTACGGAATGTGTCAATGAAAATGAGACACCGTTTCCGTGAAATTAAGCTCTAATTCTTCGCTCTTTTCCGTTTTGGGTTTGTTGATCCATACCGCCTCAGCAAGACGCGGCGGCCGAGGAAGTCGGTTTTTGAAGCGCTTCGGGTGCAGTTGATAAGCCTCCTGAAGCACCTGGCTGCGGTTTTCATATATTTGATCGGCAAGGCCATAATGGACTTGGGCCGGCGTCATGAGGCCAATGCCGGTATGATGGTGTTCATGGTTGTACCAGGTGAAAAAGTCCTTGCAAAAGGATCTGGCATCCTGGATCGAACCAAAGCGCTCAGGAAACTGCGGGCAGTACTTCAACGTTTTGAACTGTGCCTCGGAAAACGGGTTGTCATCGCTGACGTGCGGTCGGCTATGGGATTTGATCACTCCAAGATCCACGAGCAGTTCGGCCACAGATTTGGACATCATGCTCGATCCTCTATCCGCATGCAGGATCAATTGGTCGGCGACAATATTCTGGGTGGCGCATGATTGGGCGATCAACCGCTTGGCCAAGGCGGCTTGCTCACGGTCGGCCACCATCCAGCCGACCACGTAACGGCTGAAGATATCGAGGATCACGTACAGGTAAAAGTAGGTCCACTTGATACTGTTTTTCAGTTTGGTGATATCCCAGGACCATACCTGGTTGGGACCTGTGGCCAGCAGTTCAGGTTTGGTATAAGCCGGGCGTAGATCTGATGCGGGGCTTTATCGACAAACGGTTCGCTGTGCATCAGATCCAGCACGCATTGCCTCTCTTCGACGGTCAACGCCAATGGCGCTTGGCGGCCAGACCGACAAGGTCGTTCCAGTCCATCGTGGCAGCGGTTATGGCGGTAGTAGGTGGCGCGTGCAACCGCCAAGGCATCGCATGACGCCACCACGCCGATATCGCGAGGCCCACGGCGGCACTCATTACTTGTCGCTTTCCAGATCCAGACCGGCGTCCAGGATCTGTGAAGTTTTTTTTTGAACTTCGATGATGCGCTCGGCTCGCCAGAGCTGTTTGCGAAGTCGCTCGTTTTCTTTTTGCAGTTTGGCCAGCTCGACGGCCAAAGGATTCTTTTCGGCCGGCTTTCTGCCGCGGTTTTTGGGAGCCATGGCATCGAGCAACCCCTGATCACGAAGACGGCGCCAACGGGTCAGGCTCGATGAGTAAAGCCCTTCCCGCCGCAGCAGATGGCCTATTTGCCGGGAATCGGCACAGCGGTCAACCTCAGCAAGGATCCTCAGCTTGTATTGTGCAGTCAGCCTGCGCCGGGGCTTTTGGGGGAGCACTTCGGGATCAGGGGCCGGGATGCCGTCACCGCTGGCGTCCCCGGCCAGGCCCCCTCCAGTCGCCATACGGGCTCCTGCCGGGAGCCTGGCCGGGCGGTGAAAGTTACTCTGTGGTGTAATCGCATCAGTCGTCTTCATAGGTGATTCTCCTATCCGCCCTACCTTAATTTAGCAAGGGGTAGGTGTCTCACCTTTCATTGACACAAAGGGCTATAGGGTGTTAGATTTATTTCGAGACAGTTTATATGATCGCAATGGTAGAAAATTGGGCCATGACTGTTTACTACTTTTGTTGTAACCAAGAATAAAAAAGGCGCACAAGAAAAAAATCATGTTCCAAGGATAGGTGTAAAGCTGCATACCAAAAAATGATATGGTGATTATATAAGTCATTAACATTATCGGGAGTGATAGAAATTCACGGGCATCATGCTCCATTGATCGAACGATGGCAATGCATTGAAAATAAAGAGTAAATACCCATGCGATAAGCAGTAAGCCAATAAGTCCGGATTGGAAAAAAGTCTGAAGATATACATTGTCAATTACATAGTCGCCTACAAATGATAGTTCGCTCTGAAAGCCGTTTTGATTGAGTCCGGAAGTTTCCACACCAAACCGACCTGCAGTTCCGAGACCGTTCCCAAAAACTATGGTACGGGGAGATGATATTATTTTTAAGAGTAATTGGGACCAGATGGATAACCTTGGGTTTGCCAGGAATTGCTCTAACGAGTAGCGATCAATTTGTGTGGCTATAATGGGCGTTGTCAGTAAGGCAAAGAGGATGAAAGTCTTCAACAAAACCCGCCTGCCAGTTAGATGGCACCATAAAACAAGTGACAAGTATACCCCAATTATTCCCGATCGGCTTTGCGTCCACAAAAGGATTACCACGAAAATGGGAATGAGTGCTGCGAAACCAAAATAACTAATGGATTGTTTGGCTTTATACAGAGACCAGGTTGCCAACAAAAGGCCGATGGACATGAACCACGCAAGCACGTTTGGGTTTGTCAAAAAACCACTCAGACGCCCCCCTATTACGACAGGGGGGTGGACCACCTTGCCCATCCAAATGGCACCAATCGTTGGGTGCATTAAAAAACCTGGGTGACTGTTTTGAATTACACATACTAATCCTATAGCAACGCACCCCAGCAAAATCAATTGGAAACTTATGTTCAAAATTTTCGTGTCGCAATGGAAAAAAATTGCGAAATAGGCACCTAAAACCGGGAAAAGTAGATATGGCCTTAAACCAATTATGGTGTAATTAAAACCGTTCCCAAAAATCAGGCTTTGCCCGAAAGCTATCATCGGTAGAATAATAAGAAATGAAAAATGAATGTATTGGGAACGATTAAATCTGAAAAGCGGGTTTCTGAGACAATAAGTACAAAAAATAACCAAAAGGATAAAAATGGCGCATATGTCCTTGCTGAGAGTGGGGGTTTGAAGGGCAATAGAACCGAGATTAAATGTTAAAAACATTGATTTATGGTACATATAAAGGGGGGTGAGGGCTATGAAGGCCACAACCATTGCTTTCGGACCTCTTAACAATGCGATTGCCGGTATTATTAATCCAGGCAGTACAACCCAAAATGTGCTTAAAGAGTGAATGATAACCTTCTTTTTTCTGCCCCATGTTGTCCATGGTCTTTGTCTTTAGATATGGGGATGGAATGAACCGCTATCAAATTGTCAGTGATTGTATCCGCAATGGATCGGAGGGAAGTGTTCAATATTCTTTCCCAGCAGTAGGTCGCGGCCGCCTTATAGACTCGCTTGAGGTCTACCATGAACTCTTTCTGGTCCTTGGAGCCGATGTGTTTGAGTGAGTGGTCTATAGTCGAGAAGTGCAGGATATCCCATAAAATCCTTAAAGCGCCCTCATGCTGCCATGAGGTGATTACAAGCATTTTTATATATGTCTTCCCGCCCCTGACGGCGTCGTAGGGGGGGCAAAATGTCCATATATTGGATATTTGTTGCGTTTTTTCATCGCTACAGGCATAGTCAGTGGGCACGCTCTCTTTTTTGAGATCCTGTGGTCGGCGTGATAGTTTCTTAAGATCGCTTGGATAAGGGAAATCTAAAGCTGTATGTAGAGTTTTTGCCAATCACCATTTAATCCCCCTGAAAATCACATCGTGACGTATGTTTTCTTTGAAATTAGCTGCGATCTGAAACATTTCTACCAGAACTTCATCGGTAAGATAGTGTGGTGTGACGCCGATATCGATTAAACCCTGGTACGTTGGGTTGTAATAATGCTCTTCGGCTTCCTTGCGGGGATTTTTAATGCTTCTGATTTCGACCTTATGTCCAAGGTCTGAGCCAACCTTTTGAACCTTTTCTGCAAGCTGGTTTACGCTGAAAGTTTCCATGATTTGGTTAAAGATTCTCAACTCACCGGGTTTCGCCGGCGTTTTTCGGGACATGGCCACGCATTGCAGCGTATCGTTTATATTCAAGTAGCCCCTTGTTTGGCCGCCTTTTCCGTAAACAGTCAAGGGATAGCCGACAACCGCCTGAGCAATAAAGCGGTTTAAAATGGTTCCGAAAATTTCATCATAATTGAATATCGTCATGAGTCGCGGATCGATCTTGGATTCCTCGGTAATTATACCGTACACCGGACCCTGCATCAGGTCGGTGACCCTGAGATCCCACATTCGAACGCCGAACCATAACAAGTCCGTATCCATGATTTTAGAGGTATGGTAGATTGAGCTCGCCTGACGTGGAAATAAAAAACGTCCCTTCCTGCCCTTATGCTCAATTTCAATCCATCCCTCTTCGATGTCGATATCTGGCGTGCCGTATTCTCCCATGGTGCCAATTTTGATAATGTGTGTATCCCTTGAGAAATCTCGCACTGCAAACATTAGATTGTTAGTGACGAGCAGATTGTTTGTAATTGTCGTGTTGGCGTATCGGTAGTTTATCAAAGAATAGGGCGCGGAAGGTTGTTCCGCATAGTGGACAATGGTTTCCGGGATGCCGGTGAACTCATGATTGATTGCGAATTGATACTCTGCAGTGCCGTTAAATAGGGATCGCATCTTTTCCGGATCGGACAGATCAACGATGACGACCTTGATTTCCTTTCCTGTGAGTTCATGCCATATCTTTGCCCGTTCGCTTAAGGACGGTACAGGGTAAAGCATTCCGACATCCAGCTCCGTACAGGCGGTTCTGCGAAAGTAATTGTCTGCAACGGTGACCTGATGGCCTCTTTGGGAAAAATACATTGCGGTCGGCCACCCGAGGTAACCGTCACCACCTAAAATAAGTATGTGCATTTTGGGTTCCTTACATGAACAATCAGAATTGTTAATAAAAGCGGGGGGAATGCTTGTTTAGGTCACCCAGCGGCGGCACAGAGTTTTGTTTCCTCTTCGCTGTCTGGGGATTGTGGGTTGTGCCCATTTCCGGGCCAATATCTTTGGTCAGGATGCCGGAGGGTTTCACTGTCTTCATGAAGAAGCTTGTTTTTCCGGAGAAATGCCGTCAACTCAGGCTTTGAGAGCGCTTTTTCGTTTCCGGAATGATATGGGTTGCGTACCTCAGAAGAGACTAAATCCGGGTATTTATATTCGGTCCTTCTGTAAATTCCGCTGAATGCCGGCAGCACTGCGAAATATCGTTCAAGCTCCCAGGAACGCCGCGTTTCTTCAATGCTCATCAGTTCTTCATACATTTTCTCGCCAGGCTTGGCGCCGATTATTTCTATTTCGATGTTCTCAGCCTTATGGCCGAAGTCCGTTGCAAGTTCCTTAATCATGACTTCTGCAAGGTCCTTGATTCGTATGACCGGCATTTTTGTGACGAAGACCTCCCCTCCCTTTGAGAGATGTGCAGAATCGACAACAAGTTGCACTGCCTGTTCAATACTCATAATAAATCGCGTCATTTCGGGCTCCGTTAAGGTCACAGGGCCGCCTTTGCGTATTTGCTCCTTAAAAATCGGTATTACAGAGCCTCGGGAACCCAACACATTACCAAAACGGGTGGAACTGAAAATCGTCTGGTTTTCACGTTGGTTGCTGTTGGCGGCAGTCATAATTCGCTCACCCATTAGTTTTGACGTGCCCATAACGTTGGTGGGGTTGACGGCTTTGTCCGAGCTCGTGAAGATAACTCGTTTTACGTTGTTGGATATTGCGGACTGGATAATGTTGTTAACCCCTAAGATGTTTGTTTGCACAGCTTCAAAGGGAGATCTTTCGCACAAAATGACATGTTTGAACGCAGCGGTATGAAATACGATATCAATTCCTTTCATCTTGCTCGTCAATTGTTCGCGATCCCGTACATCGGCAAGAAAAAACCGGCTGTTATAGAAAGATGAAAACCGCTGTTCAAGGAAAAAAAGATCACTTTCATTGTTGTCCAGGCCGATTAATTCCTCGACATTTTGATTCTCCAGGAGCTGTCGGACAAGTTCCCTCCCCACGGTGCCGCAGGAACCTGTAACAAGAACACGTTTATCGCTGAAAAATGAGTTCATGGCGCAATTCTCCTGTGTGAGGGGTCCATAAGTGATAAAAATGGCTCGACAGTTAAAAGAATCTATGCCGGTGAGATGATGTTATTTGCTCATCGTTACAAGCGCGGCAGGCTCCAAACGAGAATCTTTGAGCTATGCGGTTGCGGTGCGGGGGCGTGCAGGCACATCTTGAAGGTGTTTAACGGGGAAATATTTCCTGATCCTTTTTGTTGGCCTCTTACAAACAGCGGTATGTCCGACACTCATAAAGGGCCGCGGTTCCTGTTGAATAGGTGAGAGTGATGTCAAGTTCCGAACGAGACGGAATAAGGATGGATATGGACAATACCGATGTGCGGGAAAGACATGAAAAGAGAAATGACGCGACCACACTACAAGCTATCTCAAAATAAATCTAACGCCCCCTGGCGGCGTTGTGGGGCTCTTCAACATGCTCACATATTACATATATGCTGCGCTTTTTCATCGCCCCACGCCTTGTCAGTGGGCGCGATCTTTTTTTTGAGATAGCTTGTATAATACAGATTTGGATTTTTCGTCGCGCAAACTAAAAAATTCAGGCCCAGGAGTTGGAAGGAGGATAATCATCCACACGAGATGCGTTGTTTTTTCCCTTTACGCTTTGTGATCAAGTAAGCCGCGCAGTAAGAACCCAATGAGAGGGCAGACCGGGTTGAAAGAGGCGCCGGGGATGCCGGCATTTTTTGATTTGACCGTGCACGGTGTTTTGTACCGTGTTATCGGTGAAATGAAGGGAAAGAAAGGTTAATTTGACTTCGTAATGTTATAACGATCTGGTGCGATAAAGCCGCAGGGTGTCGATGGACGTCAGCTTCCGGCCGTGTCGAACTTGCGCCAAACAGTGCCTAAAGAAAATTAGCAACGGGGCGCTAACCATCCTATGGATAGCCGAGAATGGGCATCGCTTTTCAGATTCAAAGCGAGCACTGATTTTCTTAAGGCACTGTAAGTCGCTTCGGTCAGCGACACGGCCTCCATCTGAAGACCATCGACACCCTGCTCACGTCGTGAAGATTACGAAGTCAAGTTAAGCGAACCGATTGAAAATAGATGACCATGGACCGGCAAGGGCGGGATGCCAATAATGCGTTAAGCGAAGGCCATTTTCGTGTCGGCTTCTATCGAGGGGCCGCAGAGCCCATGCCAATGTCCCTTGTCCAGTCCAAGCTTATTCAAATTGCAGTGCGCAGGTGTTTACGCAGAAGAATATAAGGGCTATTTTTCGAACATGGCTCCAATAACGGTTCCATTGACATTCCGGATTTCAATTTGCTGCTGTCGGGTTTTTTGGGCCGCGTTATCCATTTGGTATACAACTTCAACACGCTCGCCAACCTTCAACTGACAATCCCTGTCCAATTGGATTTTCATGCCTTTAATGGAAATGTCCAGTACTTCCAATTTCCCTGTATGTGGTACGCCGTTTTGGTGCACATACTTGTAAGAACCGGGCAAGGAAACAGCACGCCGAAAATTTTTCCTTTTTTCGATGCGACAGTTCCACGAGTGGCCGCAATCACATCTTGCCGTGAACCGAACCCCATTTGCCTTGGTAGAGACAAGGTCGGCATCCGCTTCCCAATGTCGGTTGCAGGCGGGGCAGATCAATCGTACCCTATTATCGTTGGTTACGGAAACAACTTCCATGCGAACAACCTTTCCATACAGCTCCGCCTTGTCAATTACCATGCGGAAATGACTTTATGTGCTGTAAATATTGTAAAAACGTTTCGTAAGTCCTGACATTCAATTTCCAGAAAAGGCCCTATTCCCGGTGCATGTGGGTTTCAAGGAAATGTGCGAGTTTTCCCCATTGGTTCTTCTTCAGATTGCCGAATGCCAATCCGATCCGGTATTTCTGGTAATCATTGCCATGGACCTGATCAAGTTTAAGGGAATTTACCTTGGACTGATGAATCATGCGGCAAGGCACTGCCGTCATCATGAAATGACCGTCCGAAACAAAAATATCCACTTTTTCGGTGGTCTTTTCGGGGGGGGCATCGGCCATATATTCCAAGGAAAGGCCGGAAAGGCCAATATCGGCGATGCGGCCTACAAAGCCAAGATTCCCTTCCAGGGAGGCGTACGCATGCCCCTTCGGAGTATGACGAATGTCGCGGCGTCGGTCCTCTTTCATTCGGACGCTCCGTGTCTGCACGGGCAGAAAGAACGGTTCATGGCCAATCGAAGCAACAGGCCGGTATCTGCACTATTATGAAAAACGGTTGGTTACAAGGAGGGTATTTGGGGGGGGTAAAGGGGGTAGCCAAACTCCCCACACCTTCCCGGCGTCGGCCGGAGACAAAGCTCAGGGACGTGTCTCAGCCGGGTAGAACTCTTTTCAGGCTGTCGACCAGCATTTGCGCATAGACCGGGGTCGCATAGTGATGATCCGCCGGATTCGGGTTGAGAAGGCGTGGGGACACCAAACCATCGTTTCCCAGAGATGTAGCATCCAGGCCGATATGAGTGAAGTCGTGCATTTGGCAGAAATTCCGCATCTTCCAATTGAATTCCAGCGTCAGCTGGGTGCGCTGGTGCTGGGTGGCTCGGATCTTCATTCGGGCGTTGGCCACATCTCCGATGATGCTTTCGTCCGGGATGGTGGGCAGTGGGGCGCTGATGCAGATCACATTGGATCGTTCCGAAAGGGTTTTGAGAAGTCTACGGTAGTTGCCGAGGGCCAAGGCAAGCATTTCTTCCACGCTGCTGCCGTATTTTTCCGCACGGTACCAGATTACAAACCCCGTATCGACTTCCCCCAGAAGGACAATGGTGGTGTCCGCCGATGCGTTTTTGGCATGTGCCATATAGGTTGTGCCTGCCCCGGATTTGGAATTCGGGTTTTCAAGGCCGGATACCGTTGCGCCTGTCACCATCACGATGTTGAAATAATGACGCGGAAAGGCATAAGTGAGGGTGGGATGGTGGAAAACGCGTGCATGGGAATCGCCAAGAACCGACACCTCTTTGCCGTACCGTTTTTTCCAGCGGTTGTAGCAGCGGTGAAAGAATTTCGTATGCAAAAGCGGGGTGAAGCTTGTTTCCATATCAAATGACCGTGTTCGATGAGTGTAAAGCCTCGCATATCACATCAAGGGGGGGGTGTATAGGAGCGATTCAGGGGGTGTCCGGGGGGGGCGGGGAGAAGACGCTATTCGGTGAGATTCGCCCGGAGGTAGGAGGCGAGGTTGACCTGTTCGTTTGAAAGATTGAGTTTTTTTCGTATGTTCTTTCGATGGGTTTTGACGGTAAGGGGGGAGATGTTGAGGGCGCCGGCGATTTCGTTCGTCTTTAGACCCTTTCTGATCATGCTGGCCACCCGCATCTCAGTTGCCGACAGACAATGGAGGATACGGCCTGATTCGCCGAGGTTGCCGGCGATATCGTTCAGATAGGCGCAAAGGACATCGAATTCCGCCCGGTGTCTGACAAGAAGCTTTTCTTTGCGAAGATTGGAAATGAGAGGCAGAATTTTGCTGGTCACGGTCATGCCGATGTGGGCGATGGCCGCCTCTTTTTTCTTCTCCATGGTCCTTGCCAGGACGGATACGGCCTTGTTGGTTTCCAGCAGCTCCCGGTTCAGGGTTCCCAGGGATGCTTGGGAGTCTATAAGTTTTTGTTGCTTCCGTCGTAAGGCGGCGGTGGTGTCTTCAAGGGCGCGGGTCCTTTCCGCAACACGTTCTTCGAGCTGGGCATGGATTCTTTCAAGCTCTTCCTGGGCCATGCGACGCCTGGTGATGTCCCGGTTGTTGACACGGCGGCCGATATAACCGCCGTTTTCTCCGATTACCGGCGCCGAGGTATGACCGAGCCAGCGCACGTCGCCGTTTCGGGTGAGGATACGGAATTCAAAGGTGAGCAGCCCTTCCGGGTTCAGGTGTGCCTCGGCCATGGCGTCGCCGGTCATATTGTCCAGGGGATGGACGATCCGCCGCAGCAGGGCCGGCTCTTCGGTGAATGCAGACGGCGGGTACCCGGAAATGCGCTCGCAGGACGGTGATACATAGACGAGGCTGCCATCGGGGGCAATCCAGTATTCCCAGTTGTGACTGTGCTGTGCGAATAGCCGGAAATTTTCCTCGCTTTGTTTCAGTGCTTCCTGTGCCCGACGTTTTTGATCAATTTCGCCCTGGAGCTGTTGGGTGACCCAGGTCAGTTCCTTTGTGCGCTGCTGAATGCGGATTTCCAGTTCGTGGCTGAAGCGCAACAGAATTTCTTCGGCCTGCCGACTCTTGGTGGCATCCATCTGGATGCAAAACATGCCGGTGATACGGCCCTTTTCCGTATAGGGGATAAAGGACGCGGTTACCCACCGATGTTCACCCTTAACGGTGGTTACTAGCCATTGGTGCAATGCGCTCTTTTCTCCTGTGCGAAGGGCCCGGCTGAAGCTCTGCTGGAATTCTTCCGGTACGCCGGAAGGAAACAGCAAATTGGAGAGGGGCTTTCCGGTAGAGGCGGCAAGGTCATAACCATAGAAATGCGCGGCGGTTTGGTTCCATTGCATCACGCACCCCTTGGGGTTCAAAACCTGAATGGATACCTGGGGAATTTGCTGAAACAACACCGAAAGGCGTTTAAAGTCGTGCCGTAGGGCCTGCACGGGGGATTCGGCGGGGGAATCGTCCGGCGGCGCGCCATCATATGCATCCGTGCCATCGACCGTGTTCATGGGCGAACCCTTTGTTTTGGACTGCATGACGCCTCCCTGCCGTGACGACGTTTTAAAAAACGTCGGTGGAAAAACCTCGAAATTCCTAACAAGCGGTGCGGCGGGTGTCTATTGGGAGATTCACGGATGGTGCATGGCGAAATTCGCTATATGGATTGGATGATAGAATGCCCGCATTCCCCGGCGGTGGGGCGGGGAATGCGCAATGCGCATATTTTGCCTGCATGCCGGGCTGTTTCAACCCTCATCCCTTGGCAACGGGCGCGCTGGTCAAAGGGATACCAGCCCGTTTTTAACGGCGATGCGGTACAGATCAGCCATTCGCCTGGCGTCGAGTTTGGACATGATTTTGTATTTATGGCTTTCCACCGTGCTGGGACTGATGTCCAGCTGATAAGCCGTTTCTTTGACGGACAAGCCTTCGGCCAGAAGCCGGAGCACCTCTTTCTCTCGAAAGCTGAGGCGGGAGAATGGGGGAGGCGTTTCGTTCGGGTGCGCGGGTTCCGGTATCTCCTTTTGGAGAAATCCGGATGCTCCGGTGCTGATATAGACGCCGCCGCCTTGAACGGCGTAAAGAGCGAGGTTGAGCTCTTCGAGGGGGTCGCTTTTTAGTACCACCCCCGATGCGCCGGCTTTGAAAATGGCCTTCATGTAAGCGGTGTCCGAATGCATGGTATAGACGATGACCCTGGCAGAGGGGCAGATGCGCTTTAACTGAATGGTGGCCTCGATGCCGTCGATTTCGGGCATGTTGATGTCCATTAATATCATGTCCGGTGAAAGTGCCCGGCATCGCTCTATGGCTTCCCGTCCGTTTTGCGCGGTGGCTATCACGGAGAAACTCTCGTGTCGGGACAGCATGCCCCGGATTCCCTCGGAAACGGCCTGGTGATCATCCACCAGCAGCACTGTGGCGGTGTCTGTCATGGGGTCTCTTCCCTGCGCCCCCAAGGGGGAGAGGGCGATTGGATGGGCAACTTCAGCATCAGGTGAGCGCCATGACCCGGCGATGTATCGATGGAGAAACTGCCGCCAAGTTGCAGGGCGCGCTCCTCCATGATGAGAATGCCCATACCCGGTTGGCCGCCGGCAACGGTTTCCGGCGCCTTGGCATCGAATCCAACGCCGTCGTCCTCGATGCTGAGGCAAAGGGTGCTGTTTTCCCGCAGGAGGCTGACATGGACGGTGGTGGCATCGGCATGTTTCAATATGTTGGTCAGGCTTTCCTGGGCCACTCTGTAAGCGCAGAGGGCCGTGTCGCATGATAGGTTTTTGGGCACCCCATCGGAAAAGAAATACGCTGACAGCTTCTTGTTCGCGGTCATGTCGGTGACCAGTGCCTCCAATGCTCCGGCAAGCCCGATGTGCTCAAGGGTTTTGGGCCGTAGCCGGTAAGCCAGATTTTTCAGGGCGGTGAGATTTTCGGCGGTACTGTTTTCCAGATGCTTGAGGGCCGGTAAAAGATCCGAAGCCGTTGGGGGCAGGGCCGCGTGCAGGCGGTTGAATCCGATGCGCAGCATGCTCAGTGTATAGCCCATATGGTCATGCAGTTCCATGGCGATGCGATGACGTTCGGACTCCGAAAAATCCATCAGCCGCTTGGAGATCCGCTTGCGTTTTTCGTATTCCGCCTGCTGTTGTTGCCTGGCCTTTTCAAGCGCGCGTTCCGCATCGATCCGGGCGGAGATGTTGCGTCGAAGGATAAAATATATTGTATGGCCCTGGTCATCCATCAGCGGCAGGCACATATACTCCCAGTGCGATGCGCCAGGAAAGCCGGGAATATTCCGGCGGTGGACAACGGTGCGGACGGGGTCTTTTCCGGCGACAGAGCGTACCGGGCAGTCGGGGCAAGGGCTGACTGCGCCGGCCAGAACCTGGTGGCAGCGCTGTCCGATCAGATCCTGGACGGTCATGCCCGATTCATTGCCGATGGCCTGGTTTGCAAATAGAATGTGAAAGTTTTGATCGATATGCAGAATGCCCTCGGCGGCATTGTCGCAGATCGTTGTTTTAAATAGTTCGTTGCGGGCTAGTTCGGTTTCGATTTGTTTGCGCCGGGCCGAATTTTCCTGGAGCCGCTGTTCCTTCTCAAGCAGATCGATGGATTTTGTTTTCAACTCCTGGCGCAGCCGCCGGTGGACCCGCCGCAGGTTCGCCTCTTGCGCCCATTTGGAGGCCAGGGCCGTTGCCGCATGATAAACTTCCTGAAGATGGAAGGGCTTTTGTAAGAACATGAGCTTGTGAACGGGACCGGCCCGATGGGCGAATTCCGGTAAAAACAGATCCGAGTATTCGATGCCGACAACAATTTCCACAAAGGGGTCCAAGGCCCTTATGGCTTCGGCCACATCCACCGTATGCGCGTCCGACGCGCTGCCGAGGCCGAGAAAGGCGACGGCGAACGGCCGGTTGTCCGCCAGCGCTTTTTTAACCTGCCGGACGGCGTCGTCACCGTCGGTGCAACAGGCAAGCGAGAATGGCGGCACATACCCGGGAACGTGCCCGTAGGGCAGATTGTAGCCGTTGCCTCCGCCGCCAGAAACGCATTTTCCGAGCACAAGCTGATACAGGGACATGTAGGCGGCGTTGTTTTCCGCCACCAGGAGACGTACCGGCAAATGGATTGATTGTTCAGGCATAAACTTCGGACCCCGCTTAGACCGTTTGGGGGCGCGGCAATTGAACAGACGGTTCAGGAATCTATGCTATTTCTGCCGTAATCGTCTTCGCACCGTTCGATGTCATCTTCGCCGAGGTAAGAGCCGGTGCGGATTTCAATCAGCTCCAACGCGATGCGGCCGGGGTTTTCCAGGCGGTGGACGACGCCGGCCGGAATGTAGACGGATTCATCTTCTTTGAGCATGAAACGCTCTTCTCCACGTGTGACATGGGCCGTGCCATGCACGACGATCCAGTGCTCCGCGCGGTTGAAATGCTTCTGGAGGGAAATGCGGGCCCCGGGCCTGATGACCAGGCGCTTGACCTGGAACCGGGTGCCGTTGTGAATGCTTTCGGTGGCCCCGTAAGGACGGTAGGCCTTTTTGTGGACGCTGGCCTCCGGGCGCTTCGTGGCTTTGAGGTGTTCGACCACGTGCTTGACGTCCTGCACCCGGTTGCGGGGGGAGATGAGCACCGCGTCCGCTGTTTCCACCACGATATGGTCTTCCAGGCCGACTGCGGCAATCAGACGGCTTTCGGCATGGAGATACGAGCGCTTTACATCATGCACTAAGATATCCCCCTTGATTACGTTTTTCCGATCGTCTTTTGCGCCCACTTGGAAAAGGGCTTCCCAGGAGCCTAAGTCGTTCCATCCCGCTTCGAGGGGAATGACCACGCCCTGGTGCGTTTTCTCCATAAGTGCGCAATCGAGGCTGTCGGCGGGACAGGCCCGGAAAGCCGTTGGATCCAGTCGGAAAAAGTCCAGGTCCGAACGGCCGTCCGAGACGGCACGTTCACAGGCCTCCACAATGTCGGGCGCCAGGTGCTTCAGTTCTGCAAGGACTCCGGCGGCGTCCAGCAGGAACATGCCGCTGTTCCACAGGTATTGACCGGATTCGATGTAGTGCTCGGCGGTGGCACGGTCGGGTTTTTCCACGAACCGATCGATGGCGCAGGGGCATTGCGAAGATTCGTCTCCGCCGTCGAGGGCAGCCCCGCGTTTGATGTACCCGTAACCGGTTTCCGGTGCCGTGGGCACGATGCCGAAGGTGACGTGGGACCCTTGGGCTACAAAGACGCGCGCCCGGGAAATGGCCCGGCGGAAGGTTTCAGGATCCGCGATGTGGTGGTCGCTCGGCAGCACCAGTATGGCGGCGGCGGGATGCACGGCAAGGGCCTGGAGTGCTGCCACGGCCACCGCCGGAGCGGTGTTACGACCGAAGGGTTCCAGGGTGACGCTCTGGGGCCGGATGTCAACACAACGAAGCTGCTCGGACACCATGAACCGGTTGCTTTCATTGGCGATGACAATTGGGGCCGTCACACCGTCCAGGCCACTGAGGCGCAACACCGTTTCCTGAAGCATGGTGGTGTCGCCGTTTAGGCGGATAAGTTGTTTCGGAAAATGTTCCCGTGACAGGGGCCACAGGCGGGTGCCGGATCCGCCGGCCAGAATAACCGGAATGATGGGAATCGATGCCATAAAAGCCCCGTGTGTGTAAGTGTCGCCACCGTTCGCGCCACCGTTCGTGTCTGGGAAATTATAAGGAAAACGCACGCGGAAAGCAACTGAAAAAAGGTCTTCGGGAAAGGCTTGTGAAAGAGGGCGCCCCCGGCAAATTATGCTTGTGCAAGATCTTCAAGAATATCATCGTACAAACGGATTTGCTGCCGCCAGGCATATCGGCGCATCTCTTCGGACAGTTGGCGGCGCTCGACTTCAAAAGACCCGGAAGAATTCAGTAGCGTGGCGAGTTTTTGTTCTAAATCTTCCTGGTTCCGGTACAGGAACCTGTCATGAAAGAGTTGGGGAAGAACTTCCGGGTAGGCCAGGCGGTTGGGCAGCAAGGGAAGGCAGCCATGTCGCACCGCTTCCACCACCGAGATGCCGAAGTTTTCCTGGTTGGCGGTACTGACCACCACATCTCCCCGGCAAAGCCAGTCGTTATAGCTTTTTCGTGAATCGACATAACCGTAATGCACCAGCTGTTTTTTAAAGCGGGTCTTGGCCGATAGGAACGGCTTTGGAAGAACCTGGAAATTCTCTCCCAGAAGGGCCAGGCGGAAATCAATACCCTTGCGGCGCACGGCGGCCAATGCGTCGAAAAAGGCGGATGGATTTTTATCGAATTCCCATCTGTGGTTCCAGATGATCAGGGGCGGATGGGTGTTTCTGGGGGCCACTGGAGCGGCCTCGCCGGAAAACCGGCAGCCCGGGAAACAGAAGGCGGATTTTTCCCGAAGGGAATCGATTATCCAGTTGGGGCGCCGTTCCGGCATCATGCGAAGAAATCCGGGCAAAGCGTCGAAAAAAACTTTCAGATGAAAGCGGGAGTTGAAAAGGATCTTGTCGGCCGCAAGACCGGTGGTGATGTCCGTAAAGCCGAATTGAACGTCGAAGGCTTCCCCCGGGGCCAGGGGATAGGTGATTTGGTTCTCGTGGAAGTAAACAAGTGCAGGTGGGCAGGCAGGGCCGGCCAGCATCTTGAAGTCGGACAGGCTCATCAAGCCCGATGTGATAATACCGTCATAGCGGGAAAGATCGTCGATTTTTTTGAAGAAATAAAGCGCTGCGCCCCGCATGCGCCATTTCCAAAAGCGCGCCGGAAGGGTCAAAAGCGAGATGGTGTGTCGGGAGTGGGCAACCAGGCCTTTCGCAAAGTCCCGGTGGGAACCTCCGAAAAACGGTTCAAGGAAGAGAAACTTCACTTGTTGTACCCGCATTCCTTGTTGGGGCAGACGCGGTAGATGCCGCGTTTTTTGGATGATTTTTCAACCAAAAACGGGTGATTGCACACGGGGCAGGGCCCATCGACGGGCTTGTCCCAGGTGGCGTATTTGCAAGCGGGGTAACCGTTGCAGCCATAGAAGACTTTACCGCGTTTGCTGGTTTTTTCAACGAGTTCTCCGACACATCCTGGTTCGGGACAATGGACGCCGGTTGCCTTGCCGTTGGCGCTTCCGCCGATGGATTCGGTGTGCTTGCAGTCCGGGTAACCGGTGCAGGCAAGGAAAGAGCCGTACTTGCCTACCTTTTTGGCCATGCGTTTGCCGCATTTTTCGCACAGCTTGTCGGTCAACTCGTCGGGAATCCGTTCCACGGGTACGATCTTCCCTTTTTCGTCCCGCGAATAGTCACTGGTATAGCGGCAGTCCGGGTATTTATTGCAGGCAAGGAAATGACCGTTCTTGCCCAGCTTGATGTGAAGGGGCGCCCCGCATTCCGGGCAATCGAGTCCCGCGGGGATGCCCACGCCCTTGACGGAGACCATTTCTTCCCCGGCGGACGTCAGTTCCTTTGTAAACGGCCCGTAGAACCGGTCGAGGGTCTGAAGCGCCTCAATATGACCGGCCTCGATGCGGTCGAGATCGTCTTCCATGGTTGCGGTGAATTCGACGTTGAAGATGTCGGAAAAGTTTTTCACCAGAAGATCGTTGACGATAAAGCCCAGTTCCGTTGGGCGGAAATATCCTTTGACGCTTTCAACGTAGCCCTTGTCCCGGATGGTGGATAAAATCGCCGCGTAGGTGCTGGGTCGGCCGATGCCGTTTTCTTCCAGTTCTTTGACAAGAGAGGCTTCGGAAAACCGCGGTGGCGGCAGTGTGAAATGCTGCTTTGGGTCAAACGAGACCAAGTGCAGAGCCGTGCCTTCGGGAAGATCCGGCAGGGCCTGTTTCTGTTTTTCGCGGTCCGATTCAATTTCCTGATCCGCCGACATGTACAGGGCCATGAAACCCGGGAATTTCACCGTGGATCCGCTGGTGGTAAACAGGTAACGGCCCGCGGCGATGGAGACGGTCACCTGGTCGATGAGGGCCTCTTTCATCTGGCAGGCGACAAACCGCTTCCAAATCAGTGCGTAGAGCTGGCGTTGATCCGGTGTCAGGAAGGGGGCGATTTTTTCGGGGGTGTGAAAGACCGAGGTCGGCCGGATCGCCTCGTGGGCGTCCTGGGCCTTTTTGGTGTTGGTGAAGAAACGCGGTTTCGGCGGCAGGTGGTCCGCACCGAAACTGTCCTGGATCCATTGCCGTGCCTCTTGGGAGGCTTCCTGGGAGATACGGGTGGAGTCGGTACGCATGTAGGTGATGAGACCGACTGGCTCGCCGGGGCCCAGGTCGATGCCCTCGTACAGCTGCTGGGCCACCACCATGGTCTTTTTGGCGGAAAAACGAAGCTTTCGGATGGATTCCTGTTGAAGCTTGCTGGTGGTAAACGGTGGATACGGATTACGCTTGGTGGTCTTTTTCAACACTTTTTGGACAGAGAAAGACGCTTTTGCCAGCTCCGCCAGGGCCTCGTCGGCCGCCTGTTGGTTGGGGATGTCCAGCTTCTTGCCGTCTCTTTTTACCAGCTTTGCCGTGAAAACCGGTGTCCGGTCCTTTTGCAGGTGTGCGGTGATGGACCAATACTCCTGGGGCTCAAAAGCATGGATGGCCCGTTCACGCTCGCAAATGATGCGGACGGTCACCGACTGTACCCGGCCCGCGCTGAGGCCGCCTTTGACCTTCCGCCACAAAAGGGGAGAGACCTGATAGCCCACCAGGCGGTCCAGGATGCGCCGGGCCTGCTGGGCTTCGTATTTGTTTCGGTTGAGTGCCTCGGGTTTGCGCATGGCCTCAAGAATGCCGCTCTTGGTCAGTTCGTGGAACAGGACCCGGTAAAAGGACCGGCCCTTTTTATGGAGCACGTCCGCGGTGTGCCAGGCAATGGCTTCTCCTTCCCGGTCCGGGTCCGGTGCCAGGTAGATGTCGGTGGCGCTGGCGGCAGCCTGCTTGAGAGCGCTGATTACCTTTTTCTTGCCGGGAATGTCGCGGTAATTCGGTTTGAAGCCGTTTTCGACATCAATACCGATTTCTTTCTGGGGCAGGTCCTTAATATGACCTACGGTGGCCACGACCTCGTAGTCTTTGCCCAGGTATTTTTTAATGGTTCGCACCTTTGTCGGTGATTCGACGACGACAAGTGGTTTACTCACGGTCACTCCCCTGGCCCGGATGTCCCGAAACTTTCGGGGCGGAGCCATGAACGGTTGTGTGGGTCGCGGGGATGCGCACATGGTCGGAGCACGGCGCCGGATCCATGGGGTAGGGCCGTGTGCCCTTCCCGCGACCGGTTTGGAAAACGGGTGTCTTAATGACATCATTGCCGGGGGTTTGTCAAATGGATATCCCGGCAGGGGGCAGGATAGCGGATACGGAAGGCGGGCTGGCGAAAAAATACGTTTTACGAAGCCGGTAGAACCATGCCACCGGAACTCCGGCGGATCAGGCCCTGGAGTTCAAGGTCGAGCAGGAGGCTTGTCAGTCGTGCCGGTGGCATGGAAAGATCGGCAACGAGGGTGTCCATGTGCACCGGATCGGGGCCGAGGGCGCGCACGATCCGTCGGGCATCGGGACAAAGTCCGGACAAATCCCGGGACAGGTGTGGGGTCAGCGTTTCAGTGGCGCAGAGCGCGGCCGACGGCCCGATCTCCTCGAGAATGTCTCCGGCATGTTCCACCAGTTTGGCGCCCTGGCGGATTAACTGATGTGTGCCGCTGCTTTTAAACGAACGCACGGATCCGGGAACGGCGAACACCTCGCGGCCTTGTTCGCCGGCCAGGCGTGCCGTGATCAGGGAGCCGCTTTTCCGGGCCGCCTCCACCACAACGGTACCGCGGGTCATCCCGCTGATGATGCGGTTGCGGGCGGGAAAATGATGCGGGTCCGGCTGGGCGGAAAAGGGCAGTTCCGACACGATGGCCCCGCAGCGACGGATATCGGCGGCCAGCCGGCTGTTTTCCGGCGGATAAAGACAGCCGAGTCCGCTGCCCAGGACGGCCACCGTGGGGCCCCCGGATTCCAGTGCACCTTGGTGGGCGGCGGTGTCAATGCCAACGGCCATGCCGCTGACGACCACCCAGCCGGCGGCGGCCAGATCCCGACCAAGGCGACGGGCCGTGTCCAGGCCATAGGCGCTGGCGCTGCGGGAGCCCACCACGGCGACGGCCCGGGTTGTCACCGGCAGAGAGCCCAGAACGGACAGAAGGGGGGGTGGGTCGGTGATTTCCCTCAGAAGGGGGGGGTAATCCGTGCTGGTGAGGGTTACAAAACAGCTGCCCGCCTGGATGGACCGGCGACATTGGACGCGCATGGCCTCCGACACCCGGGTGGCGGCGACGGCATGGGCAAGGCGGCTGCTGATGCCCGGCACCGAGGCCAGCAGGGCGGGGGATGCCGCCAATACCTGTTCTGCGCCGCCAAACCGGTCGATCAACCGCTTGATGCGCAGGTTGCCGAGACCGGGCACGGATTTGAGGACCAGCCAGGCAGCCGGGTCGTCAGGCGATGGAAGGGGTGAGGGCATTGCTGCGGAACACCTCTGCGGGCAATCCGTGCGGCTTCAATTACCCGGCAATGTCTGGAGTTTTTTTTCGGCCATTGTGGCGGCAGGGCTGAACGGGTATTGGGTCAGCACCTGGCGCAGGTAAGGCGTTGCGGCTGCGTTGTCTCCCATGGAAATATGGGAATATCCGATTTTCAATAAGGCGTCCGGCACCTTGCTGCCCTGGGGGTAGTTTTCCACCACCTTCTTGAAACGCGTGACGGCCGCTTGGTATTCCTTGCGCGCGTAGTGGCTTTCGCCGGACCAATAAAGGGCGTTGTCGGCCAGCTCGTCGTCTGGGAAGCGGGAAACGAAGGCATCAAAGCGTTTTCCGGCCGTTGCATAATCTCCGGATCGAAAGGTCTCCATGGCCGCCTGGTAGGCGGGGTTCGGCGCCTTGACGAGGATGCGGTCGGAAGGGGCTGGGCCATCGGGTGAAGATGCCGTGGGAGTGTCTGTTGCCGGCGGGGTGGCATCCTGGGTGTCATCGACGAGGCCGACTTCTGGGGATGTTTCCACCGCCGGTGTTTCCACCTGCTCCTGGAGCAGCTGCTGATGGTTGTCCACCAGCAGCTGCAACAGGGTGACCCTTTGGGAAAGCTGGTCGACTTTTTCATTGATTTCTGACAGGCGGCGCTGCATTGACTGAACATCACCGGCGGGGGAAACGCTTTTTCGGGCAGGGGCACAGGCGCCGACTGTCAACAGCACCGCAACCGTCAGGACGCCAACACAGGTTTTAGCGAACATCGCGGCCTCCTTGCGCTTCTCATGACGCAGAGGAAGCGCGACCGGTCCGAACCGCAGATCCGAACCGGCGAAGATGGTGGGTGCCCCCGCAGAGGAGGGCTATTTGATTTTTTTCTCCCAGGCCAGAAGAATCGGACTGGCCACGTAAATGGAAGAATAAGTACCCACGGCCACGCCGATGAGCATGGTCAGGGCGAAGTCGTGTATGATGCCGCCGCCCCAGATAAAGAGGGCCACCAGTACCAGAAGTGTTGTTCCCGACGTGAGGATGGTGCGGCCCAGGGTCTCGTTGATGCTGGTGTTGATGATGACCTTGAAAGGGCTTTTGTGACGGGTGCGGAGATTTTCACGGATGCGGTCGAACACGATGATGGTGTCGTTGAGGGAATACCCAACGATGGTCAGCAGGGCGGCCACGATGGGCAGTGTGAATTCCTTGCCCAGCAGGGAGAAGATGCCCACGGTGATCAACACGTCATGCAGCAGGGCGACAATGGCTCCCATGGCGTAGCGGAGGTTGAGAAACCAGAACAGCGCCAGGGTGAACAGCAGTGCCGCGGCAATGAGGACCGGAATGCTCACGTTGGCCAGGGACACAAGGTAAACCAGGACAATCAGGGCTGCCACCATCAACGCACTGACCATCCACTTGGTTTCAAACCGTCCAGAAATATAAATGGTGATGAACAAGAGGGCATAGAAAAAAGCGAAAGAAGCTTTTTCCCGGAGGTCTTTTCCCACTTGAGGCCCCACCATCTCCACACGGCGGATTTCCGCTTCGGCACCGGTGGCGGAGGTCAGGGCCGCGGCCATCATCCGGGAGTGCGCGTCGATATCCGTGTCTGGGGTGTCGGTCTGGATCAGGTATTCGGCAGCATCGGCCTCACCGAACAACTGTACGGAGGCCGAGGTCATGCCGATGCCTTCCAATCCGGATTTGATGGCCGCAAGATCCACGGGGCCAGCAAATTTTACCTGAATGAGGGTGCCGCCGGCGAAGTCGATACCGTATCGCGGTCCCTTGTTGGCGGCCAGCACCAGCAGGGAAACGCAGATCAGTGTCAGAGAAACCACGTATGCAATCAGTCGTTTTCCGATAAAATCAATGTTCGTTCCAGGCTTGATGAACTGCATCATAAATCGTATCCTTGTAATGGTTGCGCCGTATGAAACGGATGCGTTTCGTCCCCGGGGTCGCTTAGGACTTTCGGGGAGGCCGGGTCAGATGCTCAGTTTCTTTACCTTCCATTTGACCAGGATCAGGTCAAACACCGCACGTGTCAGCACCAGGGCCGTGAACAGGCTGGCGACAACTCCCAGGCTGAGGGTGACGGCAAACCCCTTGACAGGGCCTGTCCCGAACTGAAAGAGCACCAGGGCGGCGATGAGCGTGGTGATGTTGGCATCCAGAATCGTAAGGGTGGCCCGATCGTAGCCGGCATCCAGGGCCGCCCGGGCGGTTTTGCCCAGCTGCATCTCCTCCCGGATGCGTTCGAAGATCAAGACGTTGGCATCCACGGCCATGCCGATGGTCAGGATGATGCCGGCGATACCCGGCAGGGTCAGGGTGGCGCCGAAACCGGCCAGGCCCGCGGCGATCAGCAGGATGTTGGCCACAAGGGCCAGATCGGCCAGGATACCCGCGCCTTTATAGTAGAGCGCCATGAACAGCACCACAAAGGCGCCGCCGATGTACATGGACAAGAGCCCCATGCGGATCGAGTCGGATCCCAGAGACGGACCCACCGTGCGTTCTTCTAGCACCTCAACCGGTGCGGGAAGGGCGCCGGCACGCAGGACGATGGCCAGATCATGGGCCTCTTCCGCGGTGAACTGCCCGGTGATGCGGGCGGCACCCCCGGTGATGGGTTCCTGGATGGTGGGCGCGGTCTGCACCTTGTCGTCGAGGACGATGGCCAGTCTCTTTTTCTCGTGCGCGGTGGTGATGTCGGCAAACAGTCGCGCACCTTTCCGATCTAAATTGATGGCCACGTATGGTTCGTTGTACTGGCTGTCTATCTGCACCTTGGCATCGGTCAAATAAGCACCCGTCATGAGGGTGCGTTTGTGCAGGACGAACGGTGTTTTGACGGTTCGCTGCGTCTGGGGATCCTGGAACACCTGGTAGCGCAGTTCCCGATCCGGGGGCAGGGGTTCCGAAGCGGCCCGGGAGGCATCGATGGTGTCGTCCACCAGCTTGAATTCCAGCAATGCGGTTTGGCCGATCAGGTCCTTGGCGCGTTGGACGTCCTTGATGCCGGGCAGTTGCACCAGGATACGTTCCTCTCCCTGGCGGCGGATGTCCGGTTCACTGACGCCGAATTGGTCGATCCGGTTGCGGATGGTTTCCAATGCCTGGTCAACGGCCAATTGCCGAATGTGTTCGGTCTCCTTCTCCGGCAGATCCAATACCAGGGTGAGCACGTCATCGGTCAATGACCGGCTGACCTGCCGCAGGTTTTTGTATTCCGCATCCAGGTAATCGGTAAAGCCTTTGATGTTTTCATCTCCCCGGACCAACACCGTTATCCGATTTGCTCCGGTCCGTTCGATGCGTTTATAGCGAAGATGCTCTTTTCTGAGTCCACCCTTGATTTCCTCCACAATGCGATCGAGGGTGCCTTCCACGGCCTTCTGGGACTGCACTTCCAGCACCAGATGCATCCCGCCCTGGAGATCCAGACCGAGGTTGATTTTCTTGTACGGCCATAGGCTGGGCTGGAAGGTGGGCAGGGTGTACACCACTGCTGCCACAAGTACGGCACAAACGACGATCAATTTCCACGAAATAGCTTTCAACGCATCTGCTCCTTTCCTTTCACGGGCGCTGCCGGTACGCGCGGAATGCCCCCGGCGCGACAACGCAGGCAAAGCCGGAACATGGACCGGGGTTCTGGGGACATGCGGCGCGTCCGGTAACCGGAGGTCCTGCGCCACATGAACTGGTTATGACGGGGTTTGATCCTTGGCGGCAGGGTGTGAGAGGGTTCCCACATTCCCGCGATTTACCTTTACACGCACCTTGTCGGCGATTTCGACGGTGAGGGTGGCGTCATCCATGCCGGTGATGCGTCCGTGAATGCCCCCGCTGGTGACAATGCGGTCGCCCTTTTTTAAATTCTGGATCATCTCCCGGTGTTCCTTGGCCTTTTTTTGCTGGGGACGAATGAGCAAAAAATAGAAAACCACGAACATAAGAATAAGCGGTACGAACGCGGTGAAACCTCCACCGCCGCCCGGGGCTGCTCCTGCGCCGTTCTGGCCCATGGCCATTGCGATACCAAGCAAAACGTCACCTCCTTGCGTGTCTGGTCATCGCCCCACGGACATGCCCGGTTGCGCGGTCACATGGGGGAAGAGCGATATTGTCAGTTGCCTGTCGGACCTTTTGTGCATCCACTTCGTAAGGCATGAAACCATGCCACGGTCGGCGGCAAGATATACTGTAAATGCCCCGTGAGGTCAAACGTTAAATGGCCGCTACTGGGCGGCTGGAATCCAAAGGGTTTCCCCGTCGAACTGGATGCGGTTGACACTATTGAAGTCGATCTGGTCGAGAAGTGCGAGCACCCGCCCCATGTCGAAGACGATGACCTTGGTAAGGGGATGGATCATGTCCAGATCGACATCGAGCCGACGGTCCCTGACATTGTAGATATACACCATGTTTTCGGAAAACTTAAGGATCTTTCCCACGCCGGAACTGTATCCGGCGGCGGTTGCCTCGTCACTGACCGGAGACAGGGAAACGCCGCGCTTTTGGAAGTAATCCCTCAAAAACCGGAAATGGATGTTCCAGATATTGTCTCCGGGCTTGACCACATGGATGCCATAGACATTATCGGCACCGTCGACCATCGGTGGCCTGGGGGCGGTGCCGTCGATCTCCGTTTCCACGATGTCCCCCCGTTTGAGACGGATCCGGTCGAGAATTTCCTCCATGGACACCACGGTGTCACCGAGTTTCAAGGACTCGTCCGCCTTGAGCAGCAGGTCAAGGCTCTCGGCGGCAAGCCCGAGTTCATTTTTGCGCTGCTCTGTCACGGCCTGGGCCTGTTCGGAGATGCCGTTTTCGTGGTATTCCAGCACCGGCGGCGCGTCGATGGCCACTGGCGCGGCGGTTTTTCCGGGGGCCTCGATATCATGCGGGGGGGGATGGTGCCTGGACCACCAGTTCAGGCCCGCGGCCAAGGCGGTCAGGAGAAACGCTCCGATCACGATCAGCGCCAGCGTGTTGTTCGCATTCTCGGTCTTTTTCCGGGGCATCAGGTTCTCCCGATATCAGCGGTTGGCCCACTGTTACAAAAAAGCGTTTTTGGTGTCAACCTAAGGTACCGCGCCGCTACTTGCAATGCACCTCGCATTGCCCCGGATGCATCGCAGGCGCGCCTTCGATACGCACCTGTACATTGTGCCGGGCCTCCAATTCGAAAATCTCCTTGCGTTTGTTGTTCAGCAGGTAGTCGGCCACCGGCGATGGAACAACGCCGGCGACGGTGGCGGGCTGTCGGCGGGTGATTTCCATGCGCAGCTGGCGCAGGAAGCGGAGGCCGAGGGTTTCCGTGGAAGGCGTCAGCCCCTTGCCGCCGCAATGGGTACAGGGCACGTAACTGCCGAATTCGATGGATGGCCGAATCCGCTGGCGCGACATTTCCATGAGCCCGAATTGGGAAATTCTGCCCACCTTGGTGCGGGCCTTATCGGTTTGCAGCTGGGACTTCATGGCCTTTTCCACTTCCGATCGATGCTTGGCTTCCCGCATGTCGATGAAATCCAGTACGATCAGTCCACCGAGGTCCCGGAGCCGCAACTGCCGGGCAATTTCTTCGGCGGCTTCCAGATTGGTTTTAAGCGCTGTTTGTTCGATGGATTTCTGGTGGGTGGCTTTTCCGGAGTTCACGTCGATGGCCACCAGGGCTTCTGTCTGCTCGATCACGATGGAGCCGCCGGACTTGAGCTTCACCCGGCTTTCGAAAATAGAGGCGATCTGTTCTTCCAGGTGGTGTTTGGTGAAAATGGGCTGATCTTCCTTGAACAGCTTGACGATTTTGACGTGCTTGGGGGAAATGAGCGTGATGAAGTCTTTGACTTCCTGATAGATCGTCTCGTCGTCGATGAGTATTTCCGTTACATCCGGCGTGAAATAATCCCGGATGGA
The DNA here is from genome assembly GCA_963678885.2 of Desulfobacterales bacterium. GTDB lineage: Bacteria > Desulfobacterota > Desulfobacteria > Desulfobacterales > JAFDDL01. The sequence continues at coordinate 444,947 of CAXXFG010000006.1, forward strand.
CCGGACCGAGAGGTTGCGCTCCTTGAACAGCAGGGCCGGGGCGTCCGCCCGGACCGCTTTTTTCTGGATCGTCTTCCACAGCTTCATCAGGTAGCGCAGGTCCCGGGTGATGGTGGACTTGGTGCAGCTCTTGCCGGCGGTGCGGACGATGAGGCCGAACTCTTCCGGCAGCTTTGTGTTGGCCACTATTTCCTTGATGCGGTCGCGTTCTTCCTCGTCTTCGATCTTACGGGAAATGCCGCGGCTGTCGCTGCCGGGCATCAGCACCACATGTCTTCCGGGCAGTGAGATGTAAGTGGTGAGCATGGCCCCCTTTTTCATGATGGGGTCCTTGGTCACTTGCACCAGCAATTCCTGTCCGCGCTTGATCTTGTGCTTGATGCCGTGGTCTCCGCCCAAGTCGTCCTGGTAATAATCGCTGTGGATTTCGTTCAACTGCAAAAAACCGTGGCGCTCGGCGCCGTAATCCACGAAGGCGGCCTGGAGGCTGGGTTCGATGCGCACGACGATGCCTTTGTAGATGTTGCCCTGGGTGATTTCCCGCGCCGTGCTTTCGATCTGAAATTCTTCGAGTTTGCTGTCGATGATGCTGGCGATTCTGCACTCTTCGGGATCGACCGCGTTGATGAGTATCTTTTTATTCATATATCGTATGTCCCTGTTCCCTCCTTGTATCGGTTATCCCGCCGGAAACCAGCGGAATTGAATCGGAAAACGGCGGGTCCTGTCCTGCCGGTCTGCGACTATTTGCTTGAATATGAAATTGTTACGAACAAGTCAAATGGTTTTATTGAATTCGTCGTGAAAACGGGGGGCGCTGGTGACTTTTACAACAAAAGCTTGTTAAGAAAAGGAAGTTATGGCATGAAAAATGTTTTAACCTTGTGAGGACAAAGCGGAAGGCAAGACAGGGACGAGCGACATGGATGAAAAATACACACCCGGACCCATCGAAACCAAGTGGCAGGCGTATTGGGAAAAGAACGCAACCTTTCGTGTGCGGGAAGATGCCGGGCGCGAGAAATATTACCTGCTTGAAATGTTCCCCTATCCATCGGGCAACATTCATATGGGGCATGTGCGTAATTACACCATCGGGGACGTACTGGCCCGCTACAAGACCATGCGCGGTTTCAACGTGCTGCACCCCATGGGCTGGGACGCCTTCGGTATGCCGGCGGAAAATGCCGCCATTGCCAACAACACCCACCCCGCCGCCTGGACCTACGCCAACATCGATACCATGCGGGCCCAGCTGAAGAAACTCGGGTTCTCCTATGATTGGGAGCGGGAAATCGCCACCTGTCGGCCAGGATATTACCGCTGGGAGCAGTGGCTGTTTCTAAAGATGCTCGAAAAGGATATGGCCTACCGCAAAGAATCCTACGTCAACTGGTGCGCCACCTGCCTGACCGTATTGGCCAACGAGCAGGTGGAAGAGGGCATGTGCTGGCGATGCGGCCAGGCCGTGGTGCAGAAAAAGCTTTGGCAATGGTTTTTCAGGATCACCGATTTTGCTGAAGATCTGCTGGTGCATTGCGATCGACTGCCGGGCTGGCCGGAAAAAGTGACCAGCATGCAGAAGAATTGGATCGGAAAAAGCCACGGCGCGGAAATTCGTTTCCAGGTGGCTGACATGGACGAGACCATCACGGTTTTTACCACCCGTCCGGATACGATTTTCGGTGCCACTTTCATGTGCCTGGCTCCCGAGCATCCGCTGGTGCCCCAACTGGCGCGGGGAACAGGCCGGGAGGGGGACGTGGCCGCCTTTATTGAAAAGATGTCCCGACAGGAGCGTTCCAGCAAAGCGGTGGACCAATATGAGAAAGAGGGGGTGTTCACCGGCGCCTGGTGCATCAATCCCTTGAGCGGGCGTCGCATGCCGGTGTACACGGCCAATTTTGCATTGATGGCGTATGGCACCGGTGCGGTGATGTCGGTACCGGGTCATGACCAACGGGATTACGATTTCGCGAAGAAATATGGGTTGGACATCGTGGTGGTCATACAGCCGGAAGGGACACCACTGGAAGCCGCTTCCATGGCCGAGGCTTACACCGGGGACGGAACGTTGGTGGATTCGGGGCCCTTTGACGGAATGCCAAACCGCACGGCCATGGAGCAGATCGCCCGACACCTGGAGCAAGAGGGGGTCGGTAAAAAGACGGTGAGCTTTCGGCTGCGGGACTGGGGAATCTCCAGGCAGCGTTACTGGGGCGCGCCCATTCCGGTGGTGCATTGCCCGGCTTGCGGCATCGTTCCTGCCAAAGAGAAGGACCTGCCCATCGTGCTGCCCGAAGACGCCATGTTGCTGGAAGGGGGGAAATCGCCCCTGCCGACGCTGGCCTCTTTTTCCAGGACCACCTGCCCGGCCTGCGGCCGTGAAGATGCCCGCCGAGAAACCGATACCATGGATACCTTTGTGGAATCCTCTTGGTATTTCAATCGATATTGCAGCCCTCAATGCGACAACACCATGTTCGATGCGGACGCGGTGGCATACTGGATGCCCGTGGACCAGTATATCGGCGGCGTGGAGCACGCCATCCTTCACTTGTTGTATTCCCGGTATTTCACCCGGGTGCTGAACGCCCTGGGGCTGGTGCATTTCAAGGAACCTTTTCAGCGGCTTTTAACCCAGGGAATGGTCACCAAGGAGTCGGTACGCTGCCCCGCCCACGGCTATCTCCTGCCCGCCGAGACCGGCAAAGAGGATGGGGGCGTCACCTGCCTGAAATGCGGACAGCCTGCCGCGGTGGGGCGGGTGGAAAAGATGAGCAAGTCCAAGAAGAACGTGGTGGATCCCAACGTGCTGATGGAGCAATACGGTGCCGATACCACACGGTTGTTCTGCTTGTTTGCCGCCCCCCCGGAACGGGATTTGGAGTGGAGCGCCGCAGGGGTGGAAGGAAGCTTCCGGTTCCTCAACCGTGTCTGGCGCCTGGCATGGCAGTGGATGCCCGCCATCGGAACCTGCAAGGCCTATGACGGGGACCCCGAAGCCCTGGACGGCGCGCCCCGGGAACTTAACCGCAAAGTGCATCAGACCATCGCCAAGGTGACCGATGATATTGAGGCCCGCATGCGGTTCAATACCGCCATCAGCGCCGTGATGGAGTTGGTCAACGCCATGTATCTGACCGATCCGGTGCAGACCGATGCCGATGCCGTGTCCGTCTGCCGCTTCGCCATGGAAACCGTTACGTTGCTCCTGGCCCCGTTCGTACCCCATTTCTCGGAAGAGTTGTGGGTGGCCATGGGCATGGCACCGGGGATCAGCAGGGTAACATGGCCAGGATTCCGGGAAGAGGCCCTGTCCAAGGATGCCTTGCTGGTGGTGGTGCAGGTGAACGGAAAACTGCGCAGCAGGTTTTCCACGTCGGTGGATACCGACGACGAAGCGTTGAAGGCGCTGGCGCTGGAGGACGAGCGGGTCCAGCCCTTTATCGCCGGCAAAACCATCCGAAAGGTGATCGTCGTCAAGCGGAAACTGGTCAATATCGTGGTGTGAAGCAAATGTCATCGACACGGCAACAGGCCGGCGCAGAAGGCGGTGGCGCATCCTGGATGAGGGAAAAGGGAATGGCGGGATCAGGGGGGCAGGGGATGAAGGCAGCTCAAAGGGTGTTTCGTTGTGTCTTTTTGCCCGCCTTGTTGCTGGCGGCGGCCTTGGCCATATCCGGGTGCGGGTACAAGGTGTCCGGCGGCGGCATGCTGCCGGGGGGGATCACGCGGGTTGCCGTCACCATATTCGAAAACCGTAGCGGGGAAACCAATGTGGAGGGGATCTTCAGCAGCGACATCATCTACGAGTTGACCCGCAACGGAAAAACGGTGGTCTCTTCCCTGGCGGCGGCGGAAGCCGGTCTAAGCGGCACCATCGTTTCAGTGACCACCCGCTCCATTGCCCGTCAGAGCATCCATGACGCCGTTGAACGACGCGTGACCGCAACGGTTTCCCTGAAGCTGAGCGACGCAACGGGACGGGTGATCTGGCAGGCCGACCGGATTACCGAAAACGAGGCCTATGCCGTGGTGGAAGACAAGGGGGCCAGCGAACAGAACAAACGGCAGGCCCTGTCAAAGCTGTCCCGGCGTCTTGCGGAAAGGGCATATCATCGGATGACGGATGCGTTTTGAGGAGGGATTGTCCGGTTTGCCGGGTGGAGGTGAATCCTGCCGGCAAACCGGGACGGCATCAAGCCGAAACGCGATGGACCAGTTTGGAAAGGCGGGAAATTTTTCGTGCAGCGGTATTGCGATGGATAACGCCCTTCTTGGCGGCAGTGTCAATCACGGACTTTACCTGGTTCAGCGATGACACGGTCAGCTCGACGGCTTGGTCGCCGGTGGCGGCCGAGCGCATATCCTTAATCGCGGTCTTCAGTCTGGTTTTCACCGTTCTGTTTCTCAAGCGACGTGTCTCGTTTTGCTTTGCCCGTTTTAATGCCGATTTGTGATTCGCCACAGTGATCCACTCCTTTCAAGTGTCGGAAACAATGTCCGGCCTCTTCAGCCGGGGGACAATATCTTGCAAATAATTAAAAAGTCTAAATACAGAAACGTGCTGGGGATGTCAAGGGTAAAATAGGGGCGATGCCGGGCGTTGTTCGGGGCGGGAAAAGAGCGTTCGGGCCGATCCGGGGCCACGGCGGTTTGTCACGTCGGGTAAAAATCCATGTCGCATGGATCTGAAGCCCTGTTTTTCGGCGATCCGGAAACAGGCCGGAACCAACGGCGTCCAGGACATAAGTTCCCGGCACCATGTCTTCCATATTGACGCTTCAAGGCGTTTCATACTATGGTTCTCTAAGTTCAAGAAGCCATTTTTCGTTCCCGTCGGGGACAAAAACATCGCCCCTTTCGGGGAACAGGAACAGGAACAGGTACGGTGCGCTCCAATCTCCTCATGTTTTCTTTTGCGGCCCTTATGCTTTTTGCGATGCTCCTGGTAATTGTTTTCGGCGAACAGGGCGTGCGGGACTTGTCCCGGCTCCGGGTGGAGCACCAGGCGCTCGCTGCTAAAAACCAGGTGACATTCGAAGAAAACGTGCGGCTCTACAGGCAGATCGAACGGCTCAAGACAGACAACCTGTTTGTGGAAATGACGGCCCGAAAGGAACTGGGGCTGGTGGGGGAGACGGAGTTCATCCTCAAATCGGCGGAAAAGAAACGGTAAACAAATGACGAAAAACGACCCGCAGACGCTTTGTACGCCCACCATGGCAGGCGTGCTGGAAGGGCAGGGGTATTTTGAGGAGGCGCGGAGGATCTACTCGGAACTGCTCGAAAAACTGCCGGGACATCCGGCATATCGGGTGGCGGTGGAACGACTGGAAGGCCTGCTGATTCAGCGGGATGCGGCGGAAGAGCCCCTGGCCGATCTAATGGCCCAGTGGCTGACCCTCCTGATCCGGACCCAGGGACTCAAGCGGTTGCGGCAACTGAAATGAAAGGAAGCGCGTGAAAATGAAACGGCTGATGCGCCAAACGGTGACGGTGGTGATGGCGGGCATGATGATGATGGCTTGTGGATGCGCCCACATGGGCAGTAGCGGCGCCGCCCAAGACGGTGCCGGTGTGTCGGCGGACAATGAACCTACGCCCTTGTATCTTGATTTCGGTGACGTTTTGATTCCAACGGATATGAAGATCAATCCGAAGACATCCTTTGTGCTCAGAACCGCCGGCGTTACCGCCGGCGTTTTGAGCCTCAGGGGGCGGGTGGAGCCCGCCAGTCTGGTAACGTTTTTCGACGTGAACATGGCCAAGGACAACTGGCAGCTGGTCAGCTCCTTCAAAGCGCCCCGGACCCTGATGCTGTATCGAAAGGACACCCGTTGGTGCGTGATCAATGTGTACGAGGGGGATTTTTATACCCATGTGGAAATCTGGGTGTCCCCCACCCTCGACGGCATTGATTCGGGGCTGATGAAATGACCCGGCCCAACACGTTGTCGGTACTGGAAGGAAAGCAGGTGGTGCTGGGGGTGAGCGGCGGGATTGCTGCTTACAAGAGTGTCGAGCTGCTGCGCCTTTTACAGAAAGAAGGGGCCGTGGTCCGGGTGGTCATGACGGAAAACGCCCGGAAATTCGTGGGCGTGGTCACCTTCGAGGCACTGTCTAAACAGCCTGTGTGGACCCATATGTTCCAGGAGGGCAGGGAAACGAACATCCAGCACGTGGACTGGGCCGGCCGGACCGATGCGGTGGTGGTGGCGCCGGCCACGGCCAATGTTATCGCAAAGATGGCGCACGGCATGGCCGATGATCCCCTGAGCACCTTTTTGGTGGCCGTGGATGCGCCGGTGTTGGTCTGCCCCGCCATGAACAGTCAAATGTACGACCATTCCGCCACCCGGCGAAATCTTGCCGTCCTGAAGGCGGACGGCCGCTACCTGGTGGCACCCGGGAATGGGCCCCTGGCCTGCGGGGTTTCCGGGGCCGGGCGACTGGCGGATCCGAGCCTGATCGCAGACCGCGTCAAATACGTTTTGACGCCCAAGGATATGGTGGGAAAGCGGGTTCTGGTGACCGCCGGCCCGACCCGGGAAGATATCGATCCGGTGCGCTACATCAGCAACCCATCGACAGGAAAGATGGGCTATGCCATCGCCCGCGCCGCTGAGTACCGTGGGGCCGCAGTGACATTGATCAGCGGGCCAACGGCGCTGGCGCCGCCGCAGGGGGTGGACGTCGTCCAGATACGGTCCGCGAGGGAGATGGCCGATGCGGTTTTTAACCGTCTGGACGATACCGACATCATCATCAAGTCGGCGGCCGTGTCCGACTACACCCCGCAGGAACCAGCGGAGCACAAGATCAAGAAGGGGGCGGAACAGGTACAACTGGTTCTGCGCAAAACCACCGACATCCTCCAGGAGATCGGCCGGCGCAAAACCCGGCAGGTGCTGGTGGGGTTTGCCGCCGAGACACGGGATCTGGCGGAAAATGCCGCCGACAAGCTCACCCGCAAGCATCTCGACATGGTCGTGGCGAACCTGGTCAACCAGCCGGGCAGCGGATTCGGTACGGACACCAACCAGGTCAGCTTCTTTTTCAGCGACGGTGGACGGGAGGATCTACCCCCCATGACAAAGGACCAGGTGGCCGACCGGCTGCTGGACCGCGTCCTGGAACGATAGCCCCATGCACGCCGAATTCTCAGGGGATATTCTGACCGAAGCGAGGCGGGCGCTGATCGCACTTTCCCGAACCGGTCTAAAGGGTGTTTCCCCCTCCGCACGTAGTTTGGAGATCCTGGCGCAATGGGGAAACGGTCAGATGGTCTCCCCAACAACCGAGACCCTTGCCGATATCCGCAGTGATCTTGGGGAATGTACCCGTTGCAAGCTTTCGACCGCAAGAAAAAACCTGGTTTTCGGCGCAGGCAGCCCGTCGGCGCGGCTTGTGTTTGTAGGGGAGGCCCCCGGGTTCGACGAAGACCGTTTGGGGCAACCTTTCGTCGGTGCCGCCGGACAGCTGTTGACCAGGATCATCCAGGCCATGGGACTTCGACGGGAGGATGTCTACATCTGCAACATCTTAAAGTGCCGGCCGCCGGGCAATCGCAACCCACAGCCCGAAGAGATCGCACGATGCGTGCCGTTTCTCGAGCGGCAGATTGCCGCAATCGCGCCGGAGTGCATTTGCGCCCTGGGCAGCTTTGCCGCGCAGACACTGCTTGAAACCCCCACGCCCATTTCACGGCTTCGGGGACGTTTTTCCGATTACCGGGGAACCCGCCTGATGCCCACCTACCACCCGGCGTATTTGCTGCGGAACCCCGAACAGAAGAGGGCGGTATGGGAAGACGTGCAGGAAATAATGAAACTTATGGGACTGCCGGCAACAGGGGCTTCCGGATAAGCATCCTTCTTCTTCTGTTGCTGATGGCTTTGATGACGGCGGCCAACGGCGCCGGTGCTGCGGTCGGGGACGGCGACGTGCATGTCATCACGGTGGCCGGCAGTATCAACCCCGGGGTTTCCGATTTCGTGTCCCGGCGCCTCGACGATGCCGTTGCCGGAAATGCCGCTTGCTTCATCATTGCCCTGGACACACCCGGAGGGCTTGCCGAGAGCATGCGGGACATTGTCCAGGTTATCCTGCAGGCGCCGATTCCGGTGGTTGTATACGTTTCCCCGTCAGGGGCCCGTGCAGCGTCAGCCGGTGTCATGATCACCATGGCCGCCGATATCGCCGCCATGGCGCCGGGAACCAATATCGGGGCCGCCCATCCGGTGGGAGCCGGCGGCGCCGGCATGGACGAGACCATGGCCGGAAAGGTGGTCAACGATATGGCGGCCCACGCCCGCAGCATCGCCGAAAAGCGGGGACGCAACGCCCAATGGGTCGAACAAGCCATTCGGGAGAGCGTATCGGTGACGGAAACCGAGGCCGTGGCGGACAATATCGTCGACCTGGTTGCGGTTGACCTGGCGGATCTTGTCCAACAAATTGATGGTCGCCGGATTCGAGGCAAGGGGGTTCTTTCGGTTTCTCCCCAACGGATAAGGCATGTTGCCGAGGATTTTCGCACCAAGGTGCTGCGCGCCCTCAGTGATCCCAATATCGCCTATATCCTCATGATGATCGGCATGGCAGGCCTCTATTTTGAGCTGTCCCATCCCGGGGCTGTCTTTCCTGGGGTCATCGGCGCAGTTTGCCTGGTGCTGTCTTTTTTCGCCTTCCAGACCCTGCCGGTCAATTATGCCGGCATGCTACTCATCTTCTTGTCCCTTGTTTTTTTTATTCTGGAACTGAAGGTGACCAGTTTCGGTATGCTGACCGTGGCGGGCATTGTGGCGTTGCTGATCGGCTCCCTAATGCTGTTTGAGGATGGGCCGGGGGGCGTTCGGCTCGCCTTTAAGGTGCTTGTCGCAACCGTCGGGATGGTATCGTTTTTTTTTATTGCCGTTGCCGCCTTGGTGCTGCGCGCTCATGCCACACGTCCACGATCGGGCGCAGGCGGACTTGTCGGGGAGCATGGCGTCGTCAAGACCCGATTGGATCCGGTGGGCAAGGTGTTTGTGCACGGCGAGCTGTGGCGGGCCGAAGCATCGACCCCGATTCCCGAGGGCGCGACGGTGGTCGTGGTGGCGGTGCGGGGCTTGATGTTGTCGGTCCGCCCGTTGGGAGATGCAACACAGGTAAAGGCGGTTTGAGCGATTTGCCAAGAACCATCCGCAAGGAGGTGGCCCATGTTTCAATTGCTGTATCTTCTGGTTCCGGTGTTGCTGTTTTTATGGTCCGCCATCAAGGTGCTCAACGAATATGAGCGGGGCGTGATTTTTAGACTGGGTCGGGTAATCCATGCCAAGGGCCCGGGGCTCATTCTTCTCATTCCCATTGTCGATAAGATGGTGAAAGTCAGTTTGCGCCTGGTGGTAATGGACGTGGATCCCCAGGACGTGATCACCCGGGACAACGTATCGGTGAAGGTGAACGCCGTCATTTATTTCCGGGTAATCGATTCCATCAAGGCCATCGTTGAGGTGGAAAATTATCATTACGCCATGAGCCAGCTGGCCCAGACCACCTTGCGCTCCGTGTGCGGCCAGGCAGAGCTCGACGAGCTGCTTTCGGACCGGGAAAAGATCAACAACCAGTTGCAGGAAATTCTCGACACCCACACCGATCCCTGGGGGGTCAAGGTGGCCAATGTCGAGCTGAAGCATATTGACCTGCCCCAGGAGATGCAGCGGGCCATGGCGCGACAGGCAGAGGCCGAGCGGGAACGACGGGCCAAGATCATCCATGCGGAAGGGGAGTACCAGGCTTCCCAGAGGTTGGCGGATGCGGCCACGGTCATCCAGGCGCATCCCATGGCCTTGCAGTTGCGCTACCTTCAGACCATGCGGGAAATGGCTTCGGAAAACAACAGCGCCGTCATTTTTCCGTTTCCCATGGACCTGGTGAAATTGTTTTTCGATCGCTTCGGAGAAAAGAAGAAAGAGGAGACGGAACCGGATTCCGCCCCCCACCTTTCTTGACAGGGCGGTAGGGGTGGTTTATGACCCAGGCAGGTTGCCAACAAAGGAAAGGAGGACTCTTTTTATCATGACGGAAAAGACAAAGGAGAAACCACTGGAAAAGATGACCGCCAAGGATCTTCGAGAACTGGCCGGCGGCATGGAAGAAATTGTCGGCGCCCACGGCATGAACAAGGCCGAGCTGATCAGCGCCATCAAAAAGGTGCGGGGCATCTCCGAAAACAAATCCGGTCCCGCCCATGACATGCGGGATGTGAAAACAAAGATCAAGGCGCTGAAAAACGAACGTCGACGGGCCTTGGCCGAAAAGGACAAAGGCGCCGCCGATCTGTTGCGCCGGCGCCTCAACCGTTTGAAGAAGAAAAGCAGGCGCGCCGCCTGACGGGAGTTTTATGATCGATCCTGCATCACTGGCGTTTGATATCGACGGCGTCATCGCCGATACCATGACGTTGTTCCTGGACATCGCTCGCAATGATTACCAAATCGACGGCATTGCTTACGAAGACATCACACGCTACTCGCTGGTGGACTGTCTCGATGTGGCCCCCGAAATTCTCCATGAGATCGGGCTGAAAATCATCGACGGGCATTATTCCCTCCCGCTCAGGACCATGGCCGGGGCGGCCGAAGTGCTGCCCCGGCTGGCCGACTGCCATGCTCCGGTGCTGTTCGTCACGGCAAGGCCACGGTTGGGTCCCATCGGTGACTGGATCCAGGAGAACCTCTTTCTGGCGCCGCATCAGATCGAGGTGGTGACCACGGGCGATTTCGACAACAAGGCCACGGTTTTGCTGGAAAAAAAGATCACCCATTTTGTGGAGGACCGCCTTGAAACCTGCTTTGCCATCGAGACGGTCGGGATCACCCCCATTGTGTTCAAACAACCGTGGAACCGCATGCCCCACGCATTCCTGGAGGTGGACAACTGGGCCGACTTGGCGCGACTGATTGATTTTAACGGTGGGAGCGGGCATCCATGAAACAGATGGACGCCGCGCTTTCGTCTTTCATGGCCTTCCTGGAATCCGAGAAAGGCTATTCGGTCAACACCTGCCGGGCTTACCGCCACGACATCCAGGAGTTTCTTGATATTTTTAAGGTCAAATCCAGGGAAGGGAAGCAGGGCCACGGTCAGGATGCGGCGGCCTTGGATGTCCTGACCGTTCGGCGGTATCTTGCCACGCTCCACGAAAAAAACGGCAAGGCGACCGTCGGCCGGAAGATGGCTGCGTTGCGGACATTTTTCAAATTTCTGGTCAAACGGGGAATACTGCAAGACAATCCGGCCCAAATGGTGGCCAGTCCCCGGCAGGTGCGGCCCATTCCGGTATACCTGACCGTAGACCAGGTGGTGCGTCTGCTCGACGGCATGGAGGACACCTCCACCGCCGGGCTGCGGAATCGCGCCATGTTTGAAATCATGTATTCGAGTGGTCTGCGGGTGTCCGAGCTGGCGGGCATGAATGTCGGGGATGTTGACGAAAAGGCCGGCATGGTGCAGGTGCTGGGCAAGGGCAGCAAACAGCGTCGCGTTCCCATTGGCCGCCATGCCCTGGAAGCTCTTGCTGCCTATCGACGCCGGCTCTGCGATGAAACAGGTATCGGACCGGATGCAAAGGGCCCGTTGTTTCTGAACAAGTTCAGCAAACGGCTGTCTGCACGCTCCGTGGCCCGGTTTCTGGCGCAAACCGCACGGGCCTGCGGATTGCCTGTGCCGGTGTCTCCCCATGCATTGCGGCATTCTTTCGCAACACACCTCCTGGATGCCGGCGCGGACCTGAAAGCAGTGCAGGAGCTTTTGGGCCACGAGAGTCTTGCCACCACCCAGCGCTATACCCATGTGAGCATTGCCCGGTTGATGGAAACGTACGATCGCGCGCATCCGAGGAAATAGGCCGGGTGACCGCAGGAGGGTTGAACAGGAAATGGTGAAGGAAGAGGGAAAAGGGATGATGACGTTTCACGGGACCACAATATTGGCCGTTCGACACGGGGGAAGGTTGGTGATGGCCGGAGACGGGCAGGTAACCCTCAACCAGACGGTGGTCAAGCACCAGGCCCGGAAAGTTCGGCGTTTGTACAAGGACAGGATTTTGGTCGGGTTCGCCGGCGCCACGGCGGATGCCTTGAACCTGTTCGACCGGTTCGAGGCAAAACTTGAACAGTACAACGGTAACATTACTCGAAGCGCCGTGGAGCTTGCCAGGGATTGGCGCACGGACCGCTACCTGCGGCGTTTGGAGGCCATGATGATCACCGCCGACAGCAGCGCCACCTTTCTAATATCCGGCAACGGGGATGTGATCGAGCCGGACGACCAGGTGCTGGCCATCGGCTCCGGAGGTGTTGCCGCCCAGGCGGCGGCCACCGCCATGATGCGGCATACCGACCTTGATGCCGAGCACATCGTCCGGGAGGCCATGCATATCGCTGCCTCTTTGTGCATCTACACCAATGACCGGTTGACCGTGGAAATACTTTGATGTAGGAAAAACCCGCCGCAACACGTCCGCGTCCGGCCGGGATGCGGCGTATTATCTGCATGTTTGGAGAACCATGAGCCGCTTAACACCATCTGAGATTGTAACGGAACTTGACAAATACATCATCGGCCAGAACAAGGCCAAGCGATCGGTGGCCATTGCGCTGCGCAACCGCTACCGGCGCCGACAGGTGCCGGATGCCTTGAAAGACGAGATCGCGCCCAAGAACATTATCCTGATTGGTCCCACCGGTGTTGGAAAAACCGAAATCGCCCGACGCCTTTCAAAACTCACGGATTCGCCGTTTACCAAGGTGGAAGCCTCCAAATTCACGGAGGTTGGGTATGTGGGGCGGGACGTGGAATCCATGGTCCGTGACCTGGTGGAGTTGACGGTGGCATCCCTCAAGGCCCGCGAGCAGGAGAGCGTTCAGGAAAAGGCAAGGCAACAGGCCGAAGAACGGATGCTCGATCTGTTGTTGCCGCCCCGTCCGGTGGTCCCGCCTGCCGAAGAGGGGTCCATGACGGTTGTGGATCTTTCCGAAACCGGGGCGTCCGGTACCGGTACCCGGGACAAACTCCGGGAACTGTTGCGGGGGGGGAAGTTAGACGAACGATCCGTGGAGTTGGAAGTGGCCGACCGGAACCTGCCGGTAGTCGAAATATTTTCCAATGTCGGCATGGAGGAAATGGGCGTCAACTTCAAGGATATGTTCAACGGCCTGTTGCCCAAGAACATTAAACGACGCAGGATGAAAGTTCGGGATGCCATGAAACTGCTGGTCCAGGAGGAAGCCCAGACCTTGGTGGACATGGAGGCCGTGGTGCATGGCGCCATCGAAAAGGTCGAACAATCGGGCATCATTTTTCTGGACGAGATCGATAAAATCGCCAATCGGGAAAACGCCCGGGGTCCCGATGTGTCCCGGGAGGGTGTGCAGCGGGATCTGTTGCCCTTGGTGGAGGGCAGTACGGTCAGTACAAAATATGGACCGGTGAAAACGGACCACATTCTGTTCATCGCCTCCGGGGCCTTTCATGTAAGCAAGCCGGCGGACCTGATTCCAGAGCTACAGGGACGTTTTCCCATCCGGGTGGCGTTAGATTCCCTTGGAGCGACTGAATTTGAAAGAATTTTGAAAGAACCGAAAAATGCTCTCCTGCTCCAATACCCGGCACTGCTGGAAACCGAAGGCGTGGTGCTGACATTCACCGATGCAGCCGTCAAACGCATTGCAGCCATTGCCGAAGAGGTCAACGGCAGAACCGAAGACATCGGCGCAAGGCGGCTGCACACACTGATGGAATGTTTGTTGGAAGACATTTTGTTTGATGCTCCGGACATGGCGGAAAAGCGCATCGTCATAGATGCCGATTTCGTGGACGGAAAGCTGCGCGGTATCAAGGACAACGAAGATCTGAGCCGTTACATCTTATAGGCAGCAGGAAAGGAAATGCCATGGCCGAGAGCACAGCCGATATATTGATTGAATCCCTGCCCTATATCCGAAAATTCGCAGGTAGGATCATCGTTATCAAATACGGTGGGCATGCCATGGTGGACCCCGGGTTGAAGGCGGATTTCGCCAAGGATGTCACCCTCATGAAATACGTGGGCATTCATCCCGTGGTGGTGCATGGCGGTGGTCCACAAATCAACCAGGTCATGGACAGAATGGGAATTCGTCCCCAGTTTGTCCGTGGCATGCGCCTGACCGACGAAGAGACCATGGGCGTGGTGGAAATGGTGCTGGGCGGAACGGTCAACAAGTCCATTGTGGGCCAGATCCACCAGGCGGGTGGAAAGGCCGTTGGGCTGACGGGAAAAGACGGAGACCTCATCCTGGCCCGAAAAATGCGCATCGTGCATCGCCAGACCGAAAACGCACCGCCCGAAATCATTGATCCCGGTTTGGTGGGGGAGGTGACCCGGATCAATCCCCGGCTGTTGCATACCCTGGTGGAAAACGGTTTTATTCCGGTCATTGCACCGGTGGGTGTGGGATCCGGGGGGGAAACATACAACATCAACGCCGACCTGGTGGCCAGCCATGTGGCACGGGCGCTGTCCGCCACGCGGTTGATGTACCTGACCGATGTGGACGGTGTGCTCGACGGACAACAGCAGGTGGTGCCTACCATTCCCCGGCAACAGATTGACGACATGGTGCGCAGGGGGGTCATTTCCGGCGGCATGATTCCAAAGGTCGAATATGCCAGGGAGGCGGTGGACGGCGGCGTGGGCAAGGTACAGATTATCAACGGTCGCACACGGCATGCCGTCATACTGGAGCTGTTTACAACGAAGGGCGTCGGCACGGAGGTGATTCCATGAACATGGAACTGATTGAACAGGCGGATCGGGTGCTGGCCCATACATACCAGCGTTATCCCATTGTGTTTTCCCGGGGCCGGGGTGCAACTCTTTGGGATACAGATGGAAAGCAATACACGGATTTTGTCGCCGGCATTGCCGTGTGCAATCTTGGGCATGCGCATCCGCGCATCGCAGACGTGCTCGCGCAACAAGCTCGGGTGCTTTGCCACGTGTCCAACCTCTATTACACCCTGCCCCAGGTGACCCTTGCCACCATGCTTGTGGAAAAGAGTTTCGGCGACCGGGTATTTTTCTGCAACAGCGGTGCCGAGGCAAACGAGGCGGCCATCAAGCTCGCCCGGCGATATTTCCACGCGCAGGGCAAGGCCGATCGGCACCGGATCATCGCCATGGATAAATCCTTCCACGGACGGACCATGGCCACATTGTCCGCCACGGGACAGGACAAGATCCGACAGGGCTTCAGTCCGATCCTGGAAGGGTTCGACTTCGTGCCCTACAACGACCTGGATGCCTTGGAGGCGATGGTGGACACAAGGACATGCGCGGTTTTGGTGGAGCCGGTACAGGGGGAGGGCGGCATCCGGTTTCCCCATGACAGTTATCTGGGTGCCGTGCGGAAGCTCTGTGATGACAACGGCCTTCTTTTGATTTTTGACGAAATCCAGACGGGCATGGGCCGGACCGGGTCCCTGTTCGCATATGAACAATGCGATGTCACACCCGATATCATGACACTTGCCAAGGGGCTTGGCAACGGACTGCCCATCGGCGCCATGGTGGCCCGGGAAGAGGTGGCCGCCGCCTTTACCCCCGGCGCTCATGCCACCACATTCGGGGGGAATCCCCTGGTGACCGCTGCGGCCGTGGAAGTGCTGCGGGTATTCGAAGAAGAGGATATCCTGGGCCGGTGCGTTGCGGTGGGGGCCTATTTTCGTGAGCGGCTGCTGGGACTCAAAGCCCGGCATGAGTGCATTCGCGAGGTCAGAAGCCGGGGGTTGATGGTGGGCATGGAGTTGGCGGGGGAAGGGGCACCCCTGGTGAGCGCGTGCATGAACCGCGGGTTCCTTATCAATTGCACCCAGGGAAACGTATTGCGCTTTGTTCCCCCCCTGGTCATTTCCCGGGAGGAAGTGGATGGACTGATTGATTGCCTGGACGAACTTCTAAAGGGGTTTTGAGCGGTGCCCGCAACGGGGGATGCACGATGACGTGGACAAAGAGGCGCATGGTTCGGTTGGTGGTGGCTTTTATGATGTGCGGCACGGCGGCGGCTTGCGGTAAAAAAACGATGCCGACGGCTCCTCGGACGCAGTCGCCGCCGCCGGTGACGGATCTGTCCTGCCAGCCGCAGAATGGTGATGTGCTGTTGCGGTGGCATCTGCCGGAAGCTGTGCGAAACCGGTCTTTGGGAAACGGCCAGATGGTATTGTCCCGGGCGCGTTCACGCCTGGCGGACCCGTTGTGTCCGGGGTGTCCCATGGTGTTCCAGCGCATTGCCCGGATTCCTTTCGATGCGGTGGACCCGGAGGGTGGGGCCACCTATTCCGAAACTCTGATTGCCGGGTTCCGTTATTATTACAAGGTGGAGCTGGTTATGGACAACGGACGGACCAGTGCGGATTCGAATATCGTCCAGGCGGAACGGGCGGCCGGCGCATTCCCCCCATCACGGTGAAACTGAACGGGAATTTCCTCTGGAAAAGGTTGAGAACGCACAATACGGCGGCAGGGTGAATGGAAAAAATATCGTTTTATAAGATGGCCGGCAGCGGCAACGATTTCATTATTGTGGACAACCGGAGCCCTCAGATCCCTGTACACAGGATGTCGGACCTGGCCGCGCATCTTTGCCGCCGAAGGCATAGCGTTGGCGCCGATGGTATGATTTTGGTGGAACCGTGCGACACCGCTGATTTCCGTTGGCGCTTCTACAACGCGGACGGCAGCCAGGCCGATATGTGTGGGAACGGTGCCCGTTGTGTGGCCCGGTTCGCGGTGGAAACGGGCATATGCCCACCCGACATGACCTTTGAAACCGGGGCCGGACGCATCCGGGCGCAGGTTCGAGGACGACGTGTCACGGTGACCATGCCCCTTCCCACCCGGCTGCGCTTCGATGTGGCCATCGACTTGGAGCAGGGGCCGATAACGGTGAGCAGCGTCCATACCGGCGTGCCCCATGTGGTGGTTGTCTGTCCGGATCCGGAGCATGTGGACGTTGTGGCGCAGGGGCGCCTCTTGCGCTTCCACGCCGCCTTCCGACCGGAAGGCACCAATGTGAATTTTGCGAAAATCGGCCTTGGCCGTCCGGTGCGGATCCGCACCTATGAGCGGGGCGTGGAAGACGAAACCCTGTCCTGCGGTACCGGTGTGGTGGCAACCGCGGTCGTCGGAGTGCTTCGCCACGGACTTTCTTCCCCGGTCGTTGTGGAGACGCGTGGTGGCGAGCAGTTGATGGTGCACATCGACCGGGACGGCGAACGATTGCGGGAGGTGCGGTTGGAAGGAGACACCCGGATGGTGTATGTGGGAACCTTCGGAGAGGATACATGCGAAGCCCTGGCATTAGCGCGGATGCAAACGGGGGCGATACCGTGACGCGAAAGCGATCGGATGTGGCGGTGGCGCCACAGTGGGCATATCTGTCATTGGGCTCGAATATGGGCGACAGGGTCCGTTGCATCCAAACGGCCATCGCGAAATTGCAGGGGCTTGCAGGTACGTCCGTGGTGGCCCGTGCCCGGCTGTATGAAACCCAGCCGGTGGATTTTTCGGATCAGGACTGGTTTGTCAATACCGTGGTAAAGATCGAAACCCGGTTGAGCCCGGACCTTCTGTTGGCGGCCCTCAAAAACATCGAAGCCGCTATGGGGCGGGTGCCCAACGGGATTCGTTTCGGCCCCCGGCCCCTTGATCTCGATATTCTTTTGATGGAAGATACGGTGGTCCGCACGAGTCGCGTGACCATTCCACACCCCCGGATGCAAAACAGACGCTTTGTGTTGCAACCGATTTGTGATATAGATCCAGATTTACGCCATCCGCAGCTTCACCTGTCCATGCGACGGTTGCTGGACAGGTTGCATGTCAGCGAACAGCAGCTGCGGCGGCTGCCGGCGCCGGAAACAAATGCCGATCCGGAGACGGATGGATGCACTGCGGCGGCACCATAAATTCAACAGTCCCGATGTCGGGACGGACAGAACCGCTGTTTGCGGACCCGGAGGACGGTTATGAAGTTTTTCATCGATACGGCCAATATTGAAGAGATCAAAGAGGCACACCGCATGGGCATGGTGGATGGGGTGACCACCAACCCGTCCCTGATTGCAAAGGAGGGCCGTGATTTCGAGACGGTTATCCGGGAGATTTGCGCCATTGTGGACGGTCCCATCAGCGCGGAGGTGATCGCCCTTGACACCGATGGGATGCTTAAGGAAGCCAGACACTTGGCGGCTATCCACAAAAACATCGTGGTGAAGATTCCCATGACCGTCGATGGCCTGAAGGCGGTGCGACAGCTGGCGGAAGAGGGCATTCACACCAATGTGACCCTTGTGTTTTCCCCGCTTCAGGCACTGATGGCCGCGAAGGCGGGTGCCACCTACGTGAGCCCCTTCGTAGGTCGCCTGGACGACCTGTCCCAGGACGGCATGGCCTTGATCGAGCAGATCGTCGAAATATTCAACAACTACGCCTTTGATACTGAAATTATCGTTGCCAGCGTGCGCAATCCGCTCCATGTATTGGACAGTGCCCTGATGGGGGCCGATATCGCCACCATCCCCTTCGGCGTCCTCGGCAAGCTGGCCGGGCACCCCATGACCGACAAGGGCATTGCGAGCTTTCTTAAAGATTGGGAAAAACGAAAGGAATAAGCGGCCCATAAGGGTCCGCCACCGGCTTCGGACGAAACAACAGCCTCGCCGCCCGCAAGGGGCGAGACACCGAGAGCAAACAGCCATGACGCGTTGGACGCACCTAAAGGACGTATTGCGCCACCCGAACAGCTTGACCATGTATCGGATGGCCGCGGTGCCTGGTATTGTTATCCTGCTGCATTTTCAAAACCGCCTGTGTCTTTTCCTGGCGGCGCTGTTGTTCAGCGCGGCGGCGATTACGGATTATTTCGACGGGTTTTACGCGCGACAGTTGGGGCTGGAATCGGATTTCGGAAAGGTGATGGACCCAATTGCCGACAAACTGCTGGTGTCTTCATCTCTGATCATGTTGGCCTCGCATCACTGGATTCCCGCTTGGGTGGTATGCGTGATCGTGGCCAGGGAGTTTGCGGTCAGCGGACTGCGCAGTATCATCTGCGAAAAGGGGCAGGACGTGTCGGCCTCATGGCTCGGAAAATACAAGACGGGATTCCAGATCGCCGCCATCATCCCGCTGCTATTTCATTATCCGTATTTTGGCGTGGATCTGCACCTGATCGGTTCCGTGTTCCTCTGGATGTCGCTGGTCATGACCGTGTGGAGCGGAGCGGATTACTTCCTTCGGTTTCGGCTTCTGCTGCGGACCGGAAGATGAAAGGCAGCCCGGGAGAAATGGCGAAATTTATGTTGACAAACAAAATCCAAACGGTTAGAAGACAAGCGCTTGCTGAGCGGGAATAACTCAGTGGTAGAGTGCAACCTTGCCAAGGTTGAAGTCGCGGGTTCAAATCCCGTTTCCCGCTCCATTTTTTTTGGCGGCATAGCCAAGTGGTAAGGCAGCGGTCTGCAAAACCGCTATTCACCAGTTCGAATCTGGTTGCCGCCTCCATCAGAATCCAAGGGGATAAGCATTTACTGCTTAGCCCCTTTTTGTATTGGTCGGCCATGGGAGCGTGGCGCCTTCGTGCCGCCGCCGGCCGATGCAAGCGGGGGGAAAGATGAAGGATCTTCGGGTGATGCTGGTGCAGGCGGATCTCGCCTGGCAGGATCGGACGGCCAATTTCAGCCGCATCGCACGGCTGGCGGGCAAGGACTACGGAGGGGCGGATGTTGTCCTGCTGCCCGAGATGTTTTCCACTGGATTCGCCATGGCATCACCGGAATTTGCGGAGACCATGGACGGTCCGGCCTTGCACTGGATGCGCCAAATGGCGGAAAATTCGGGCGCCGTTGTGGCCGGCAGTGTGATGATGCGCGAGGGAGACGCGTATTTCAACCGCTTTCTGTGGACGCCCCCGGAAGGAGCGGTCTGCAGCTACGACAAACGGCATCTGTTCCGGATGGCCGGGGAGCACTTGGCGTATTGTCCGGGACGTCGCCCGGTCACGCTGCGTTGTAACGGTTGGCGCCTCCGACCGATTATTTGTTATGATCTGCGCTTTCCGGTATGGTGTCGCAACAGCGCCGATGCTCCCTACGATGCGGCACTGGTGGTGGCCAACTGGCCGGAGGCCCGGGCCGCCCAGTGGAAGGCGCTGCTGGTGGCCAGGGCCATCGAAAACCAATGCTATGTGGTGGGGGTGAACCGGGTGGGTACGGACGGCAATCGGATCGACTACGCAGGCGGATCCCTGGTGGTGAGCCCGGCCGGCGAGATACTGGTGGAGATGGGGGACGGTGCCGCCTGCACGGCCGCTGTTTTGACATGGAATGTTTTGGCTGGGTTACGGAAATCCTTTCCCGTGTCGATGGATGCAGACCGGTTCGTTCTGTTGGATTGACCTGCGGCCTACAAACAAAGCGACAAAGGGGTGGGGTGCCAACCCCCTTTACCGGATTGGGGAATGTATGGTATCTGCAAACGGTATGGAACACAGAGTCGGCATGGGATACGACGTGCACCGACTGGTCGATAACCGCCCCCTGGTGCTCGGCGGCGTCAACATCCCCTGGGAAAAAGGACTTCTCGGGCATTCTGACGCGGACGTTTTGTTGCATGCCGTGTGTGACGCGCTTCTGGGGGCGGCGGGGAGCGGAGATATCGGCATGCATTTTCCCGATACCGATCCCCGGTACAAGGGGATCGACAGCCTGGTTCTGCTGTCCACCGTGGCCGGTATGCTGGCGGACAAGGGGTATCGGATCGTCAATGTCGATGCAACGCTACTGGCCGAACAGCCCAGGATTGCGCCCTATCGTTTGCAGATGCAGAAGCGGATCGCCGGTGCTATTGGCATCGATGATACCAGGGTGCAGGTGAAGGCCACCACCACCGAGGGGATCGGAGCCGTGGGCAGGCAAGAAGGTATAGCCGCAATGTGCGTGGCATTATTGGAAAAAAAGATGCGAGGTTCGTATGAAGATGGACCGTCGCCGATTGCTGAAAGCGGAACCCGCTTATAAAGGAACATTGGATGTCGATTCGGATCTACAATACGCTGACCCGGAAAAAGGAATTGTTTGAACCGCTGACGCCCGGACAGGTGGGCATGTATGTGTGCGGCCCCACGGTGTATGACAGCTGCCACATCGGCCATGCCCGCTCCGCGGTGGTTTTCGACGTGCTGGGCCGCTGGTTCGAGGCCAACGGTTATGCGGTCACCTATGTTCGAAATTTCACGGATGTGGATGACAAAATCATCCGCCGGGCCGCTGAGCTTGGCATGGATTGCAAAACCCTTGCCGACCGGTATATAACGGAATTCTATGCGGACATGGATGCCCTGTTTGTCCGGCGGGCCACCATCGAACCCAAGGCCACCGAGCATATCGACGACATCGTCCGTATCGTTTCGGTTTTGATCGAAAAAGGCGCGGCCTACGCCGTGGGGGGCGATGTGTATTTTGCCGTCGACGCCTTCGATGGGTACGGGAAATTATCGGGTCGGAAGCTGGAAGACATGGCAGCCGGCGCAAGGATCGAAGTGGACGCACGCAAGCGCAACCCCTTTGATTTCGCCCTCTGGAAATCGGCAAAACCGGGGGAACCCTCCTGGGACAGCCCCTGGGGGCCGGGGCGCCCCGGATGGCATATTGAATGCTCTGGCATGAGCTCCCGCTTTCTGGGTCGGACCTTTGATATCCACGGCGGTGGAAAGGACCTTATTTTCCCGCACCACGAAAATGAGATCGCACAATCCGAGGCCGCCTTCGGGGTGCCGTTTGCCCGCTACTGGGTGCATAACGGGTTTGTGAATATAAACCACGAGAAGATGAGCAAATCCCTGGGTAATTTTCTGCTGATCCGGGATATACTGGCGACCTATCATCCCGAAGCGGTACGGTTGTTCCTGCTCGGCAATCACTACCGAAGCCCCGTCGATTTTACCCGCCAGGCCATGGAAGAAGCCGGGGTTGCCTTGGAAAAGATATACGGCGCAATGGCGCGACTCGACACCCACCGCAATATTGTCCCGGGACAGGCACCGGCGCCGGGTGGCGGCCAACACTGGCATCGTTTTTCCCGGGCCATGGACGATGATTTCAACACGGCTCAGGGAATCGGGGTTCTTTTCGACCTGGTGCGCGCGGTCAACCGGACCTTGGATGTGACCGACGGCGAATTGTCCCCCGGACAGACGGCTTTGCTTGTGGCCGCCCGCAGCGATTTGCAGCGCATGGGAGATATTTTGGGCATCCTCAATTGCGATGCGCATGATTTCTTCGAAGGTAAGAAAGCCCAGGGCCTGGAACAAGCCGCCGTTGATCCGGCGTGGGTGGAACAGATGATCGCGGAGCGACGGGACGCCCGGAAAGAAAAGGATTGGAAACGCGCCGATGAAATCCGGACGTTGCTTGCGGAGAAAAACGTGATCCTGGAAGACCGCCCGGACGGCACGGGCTGGAAGATCGGCTGAACTTCGGTGATGGCGGATTTTCAGCTTGTCACGCGTTTCACGCCCCGGGGGGATCAACCCCGTGCCATCGCGGAGATGACCGAGCGGATCCGGCAGGGGCGTTCCCATTCGGTTCTGCTGGGAGTTACCGGTTCCGGCAAGACCTTCACCATGGCCAATGTAATCGCCGCCCTCAACCGTCCGGTGCTGGTGATCGCACCCAACAAGACCCTCGCCGCACAGCTTTATGCCGAGTTCAGGGGCCTGTTTCCCGGAAACGCTGTGGAGTATTTTGTCAGCTATTACGACTATTACCAGCCGGAGGCCTATATTCCGGCGTCGGATACGTATATCCAGAAGGATTCTTCCATCAACGAGATGATCGACAAGTTGCGCCACAGCGCCACACGCTCGGTGCTCACCCGGCGGGATGTGGTTGTTGTGGCTTCCGTGTCGTGTATCTACGGGCTGGGGGCGCCGGAGGATTATCTTGCGATGCGCCTGCATCTGGCCCGGGACATGACCATGGAACGGGACAGGCTTCTGCGGCGGTTGGTGGAGATGCAATACGAGAGAAACGATGTCGATTTTCACAGGGGCACCTTCCGGGTACGGGGGGATCGGGTGGACATCTATCCTGCCTACGAAGAGGATTTCGCGGTGCGGGTGACGTTTTTCGGTGACGACATCGAGACGATTTCAGAGATTGACCCATTGCGGGGCGTCGCCCTGCGCGATCTGGAAGAAGTGTCTGTCTTTCCCGCAAGTCATTATGTGGCCCCCAGGACCACTCTCAAGCAGGCCATGGCGGCCGTCCGGGATGAGCTCAAGGAGCGGGTGCGGCACTTCAGGGACAACGGCAAGCTGATAGAGGCACAGCGCATCGAAGAGCGGACCAACTATGACCTGGAGATGATGCTGGAGTTGGGCTATTGCACGGGGATCGAAAATTATTCACGGCACCTCACCGCCAGGGGCCGGGGGGAACCGCCGCCCACGTTGTTGGAGTATTTCCCGGAAGATTTTTTGGTGTTCATGGACGAGAGCCATATCTGTGTGCCACAAGTGCGGGCCATGTACCGCGGCGACCGGTCCAGGAAAAGTACATTGGTGGAATTCGGCTTCCGGTTGCCGTCTGCCCTGGACAACCGGCCCCTCATGTTCGAAGAATTTGAAAAACGCGTTACCCAGGTGGTTTACGTGTCGGCGACGCCCGCGGACTACGAGCTGGAGCGGGCCGATCATGAGACCGTGGAACTGATTGTGCGGCCCACCGGACTGGTGGATCCGGATGTGCAGGTGCGGCCCGCCGCCAACCAGGTGGATCACCTGTACGGAGAAATCCGAACCGTTGTTGCCAAGAATGAACGGGTGCTTGTCACCACCCTGACCAAACGGATGGCCGAAGACCTCACCGAATACTACACGGAGCTGGGCATCCGGGTACGCTACCTGCACGCGGATATCAGTACCCTTGAGCGCATGGAGATCATTCGGGATCTTAGGGCCGGTGTCTTCGATGTGTTGGTGGGGATCAACCTGCTTCGGGAAGGATTGGACCTACCCGAGGTGTCCCTGGTGGCCATTCTCGATGCGGACAAGGAGGGATTCCTGCGTTCCACACGTTCCCTGGTCCAAACCTTCGGCCGGGCCGCACGAAACGTAGGCGGCCGCGTGGTGCTTTATGCCGATCGGGTGACGGCCGCCATGGAAGGCGCGTTGGCGGAGACCCGACGCCGGCAGCGTATTCAAAGGGCGTACAACCGTGCGCACGGTATTGTTCCCGCCACCATTGAAAAGGAGATCGCAACGGGTTTCGAGGCCTTCTACAAAACGCCCGTTCCGGCCGTTTCCGAAACGGTGGCGGAATCCATGGATGCCTATGCCGAAGCCGGCGACATGGAACAGATCGTCGCGCGGTTGGAAGCGCAGATGGCCGAAGCCGTTGCCGACATGGCCTTTGAGAAGGCCGCGGTGCTTCGGGACAGGATAAAGACGTTGAAGGCGCGGATGCTCTTCGAAGGATAGGAAGCAGATGCCATGAGTCCGTCTTCCGGTGCCATGCGCCAAAAAGTCGCCCACACCACGACATCCCCAGGCGTTTACCTGATGAAGGATGACGGGGGGAACATCCTCTATGTGGGCAAGGCGCGAAACCTGAAAAAACGCCTGGCCACTTATTTTCTAAAGTCCGGGCACACGGACCCCAAGACCAATGTGTTGCTGCGACGCGTTGCCGATTTTGACACCATCGTCACCGCAACAGAACATGAGGCGTTGATTTTGGAGTCCACCCTCATCAAGCGGCATCGTCCCCGTTATAATGTCGTGCTCAAAGACGACAAGCGTTACCCGGTGCTGCGTCTGGATACCACTGCCGCCTACCCGCACCTGAGCGTCGTCCGAAACATCACCAAGGACGGCGCCGTTTATTTCGGGCCTTTTTCATCGGCCTCGGCGGTGCACCGCACCTTAAACGTCATCAATAAAACCTTCAAATTGCGCAAGTGCAAGGGGGTGTTGAAACCCCGGTCGCGGCCCTGCCTGCACTACCAGATGAACCGCTGTCTGGCTCCGTGCTGCAGGGATGTTTCACCGGACGCATACCAGGATACGGTGCGGGAGGTGGTGCTGTTCCTCAGCGGCAAAATGCCGGTGCTGATTGAAAAAATACGTGGACAGATGCAGGCAGCCGTCCAGGTGCAGGAGTTCGAGTCGGCGGCGATGCTGCGGGACAAGATGTTTGCCCTTGAGAAGATCCTTGAAAAACAGGTGGTGGTCGGCACCGATGCACTGGACCGGGACGTGGTGGGCATTGCCCGCAGCGCGCATCTGATTGTCATCACGCAGCTGTACGTTCGAGGCGGATACCTGGTGGGCACACGGCATCACGAGGTGGCCGAGACCATTGCCACGGACCGCGAACTGCTGTCGTCCTTCATTGAACAGTATTACGACATCACCCCGTTTTTGCCGGACGAACTTTTGGTTCCTTTCAGGCTGGACGATGCCGCGCTGGTGGAAGCCCGGCTGACGGAGCGGCGCGGGCGCAAGGTCCATATTCATTGCCCCCAGCGAGGGAACAAGACCGCCCTGACGGCCATGGCGGAAGAAAACGCGCGAAACCGCCTGGATGCCCGGTTAAAAGAGTTGTTGTCCAACGAGAGGTTGCTGGTGCGACTCCAGAAACACCTGCGTCTGGCGGCTCTGCCCGAGCGTATTGAGTGTTTCGACAATTCCAATCTCCAGGGCAGTCAAATGGTGGCCGGCATGGTCGTTTTCGAAAAGGGGCGACCCCGGAAAGCCGCCTATCGGACGTTTGTGCTTCGACAGGTAACGAAACCGGACGATTACGCGGCCATGAACGAGGTGCTGACCAGACGTTTCCGTCCGCCCCAAGGGCCCATCGATCCCATGCCCCAACTGCTGATGCTCGACGGGGGACGCGGTCAGTTGAACATCGCCCTGTCGGTCCTTGAGAACCTTGGGTTCGCAGCCCAGGTGCCCGTGCTGGCCATTGCTAAAAAAAATCCGGGGAAAGGTGAGCAACAGGACAAGGTGTTTTTGCCCGGCCGCGCCAACCCCGTTGTCTTCGGCAAGGAAACGGACCTGCTGCTGTTCCTCCAAAGCATCCGGGACGAGGCCCATCGCTTTGCCGTGGGGTTTCACCGCAACCGGCGGCAAAAGGAGACGGTGCGTTCCGTTCTGGACGATATTCCCGGTGTTGGAAAACAGCGGCGCCGGGAGATGCTGCGGCATTTCGGCGGTATCGACGGTCTTCGGGCTGCTTCGGTGCAGGATATCGCGGCGCTTCCCGGGTTTCCCAGGAAATTGGCGCAGCACGTGGTGGCAGCCCTCCATGAAGGTGACGAAGGCGGTGGGCAGGGGGCATCCAGCGAAAAATTCACTTCTTGACTTTTAAAACGAAAAACGGGATGTTAACGCCGTGCAAGGGACCATCGCAACCCGGAAGGAACAAGGCCATGGATATCAAGCAAGAGGTGGATCGTTTGATCAAGTCGGCTGAGCTGTATCAGGGCCAAGGGTTGTACGGCGATGCGCAAAAGGCATACGCCGCCGCATCCGAACTCATCAAATCCGGTTCCCAAATCAAGAACAAGGAGACATTGCTGGCCGGGCTATCCAAAAAGATCCGCCAGCTACAGGAACGTTCCGGTCATGTGGAATCGGCGCCGGCGACCCATGCGCTGCCCGGAGATGTCCAGGACCTGATCAAGAACCTGTTTTCATTCTCGGAAAAAAAGGATCCGGATACACGGGCCCTGTCCGAGGCGGTGACACTGGCCAAATTCGGGCAGTTGGAGCGGGCGGTGTCGGATCTGACGCCGCTGCTGGACAGGCCGTCCGTTGGTCTGGTCGCCGCGAAAAATATTCTGCGGTGCATGATGCTGTTGCCGGATCCCGGCCGCGCCGGCGACACTTATCTCCAATGGGTGGACCAGGCGCGTTTTTCAACTCGGCAGCTTGAGAATCTCCGGCGGTTTCTGGAAACCCTGTTCGCCAAAAAAGGTCTGCCCATGCCCTTGCCGAAGGTGTCCGTGGTTCCCGGCGCAAAAGAAGAAGCCCGTTCGGAGCCGGCGCCCCAGGAAAATTTGCTGGATATCGGTTCCGTGCTCATTCATTTCGACCAAGGCCCCCTCAAGGGAAAGCCCGTGGAACTGGATGTCAATTTCCAGACGGGCAATACGGTCAGCCTGCTTATTGAGAGCAAGGATAAAACCTTGCTGGATACACTGGGGATTGGATTCCGGTTGCGGGAAGTGCAATACCGCTCGTCCGTTGCTATTTTCAGGGGCGGAGGGGTGGTGTCGGCCAAGATCATGATTCACGAAGGCCCCAAGCAGGGAGATTATCACCTGGATATCCGCGTTCAGGATGATTGACGGGGCCGCCCCCGGGCATCCGCCGTGGCGTACGGCGGTGCCTTTATAAGACGGTGCCGTTACAGTCGACGGTCCCTACGAATGGAGCAAAGGGTATGGCGATTTTCAACTTGAAAAAGCGTGAAATTGAATGCAAGCTGGTATACTACGGACCCGGACGCTGCGGAAAGACGACGAACCTCGAATACGTTTTCAAAACCTATAAAAAGCAAGTTTCCGGTGAAATGGTGTCCATCAACACCGAGGGAGACCGTACCCTGTTTTTCGATTTTCTACCCATCGGGCTCGGAAAGATAAGGGGATGCGATGTGCGGGTGCAACTCTACACGGTGCCGGGCCAGGTGAAGTACAAGTCCACCAGAAAACTCGTGCTCAAAGGTGCAGACGGCATCATCTTCGTCGCGGATTCACTGGAAGTGCGGCGGGAGAAGAACATGATTTCCCTCAAGGACCTGCACACGAACCTGAAGGATTACGGTCTGAGCATCTTCAAGGTGCCGCTGATTCTCCAGTACAACAAAAGAGACTTGGGAGAACAGGGCATTCCCATTATGCCCGTTGCGCAAATGGAACGGGAACTCAACAGCCAGCTGAAGGTGCCCTCCTTTCCCGCCAGCGCCATGACGGGAGAGGGCGTTGGGAAGACCCTGGTGGAAGGATTGAAGCTGACGCTGAAGCATTTGCAAAAAGAACTGCAATGGGCCGGATAGGGCAACCCCTCTGCCCGCCGGCATGATAATTGGGGCGCAGATGACAGGTTCCGTACTTTCCGGAGATCTTGAATTTCTTGGGCTTGCCGATCTTTTGCAGCTGATTGGAAACAACGGCGCCACCGGCGTGTTGCGGCTGGTCAGTCCATATGCCCCGGCACCGGCAACGGTATATATCGATAAGGGAAACCCGGTTCACGCCTCCCAGGGGGAGTTGAGCGGTACCGAGGCCATCATGTCCCTGTTTGGCTGGACCCGGGGAACATTTGAATTCCTCGACTCCAAGGTGCCGGTCCGACGGGCCATCAAGAAAAACCGCATGGAGCTTATTTTGGACGGATTACGGATGATGGACGACGGAAAGGTAAAGGTCCTCGGAAACGGCACGCAGTCGCGGACCACGGTGGCGTGTGAGAGAAACCAATCGGGCTTGCCCATCATCAAGGGACCCCTGGTGGACTACATTTATATCGCCGATGAAGAAACCTACCACGACGGCGATGTCATCGTCGAAGAAGGCAAACACGGTAGCTGGATGTGGGTGGTGCTGGAGGGCAGGGTGGATATCGTCAAGGCGACCCCCAAGGGCTCCATGACCATCAGCAGTATTTCCGAAGGAAGTTTTCTGGGCGACATCGCAACCTTTTTGGCACGGGAGCACGTGCGGGGTGCGTCGGCCATCGCACGGGGGGATGTGCAACTGGGGGTCGTGGATTCCCAGCGGCTGTCCAACGAGTTTTCCGCGCTGTCACGGGGATTACGTGACACCCTGCTCAGCTTTGATCGGCGCTTGCGCCTGGTCAGTGGCAGCGCGCTTCACATACGCTTGGGCCAACCGCGACTGGCCGAATTGCAGGAGGGGATGGCGGCCTACACCTGGGAGCGGCCGGACACGGCCGATGATACGGAGCCTCCGGTGCTGTCGCTCACGGCCGGCAACGCACTGGTGGCCCGTGCCATGGGGCCAGAGGCCATTCCAGTGGTATTGGCAGATCTGCAACCCGGAGATTACATCGGGCGCATTCCGTTTCTGGAGATGGGGTTGGAACCTGATTCGGCCGTGGTCTATACAACGGCGGACACGATACTGACGCCACTTGACTGGCGACCGTTCCAGCAGGAATTCGATCGGCTCTCCCAGACATTTAAAAACATCGTCACCAATATTTCCGTTTCCATCGCCGCCACGGCCCGTGTGGCCTCCGACTGCTACAAGGAAGGGTTTCACAAGGGACTTTGACACGCGGTGCGTTGCCGATGTTTCGGCATTGACGTAAACCTTTCCGAGAAGATGAGATCGATATGAACGCCCAAGAAAAAAGACGCCATCCCCGCATTTCATCCGTCAACTTGTCCTATGTCTGCCTGGATGAAGACCATCAGATTGTGCAGCAGGCCATGGGGAAAACGGTCAACATCTCCCAGGGGGGATACCTGCTGGAAACCCACTTCCCCATTGCTCCGGAAAGGCTTCTTGTTGCGTCCATCGGACTTCGGGACGATATGGTGGAGATTCGGGGGCGGGTCGCTTATTGCATTCCGGCCGGAGAGGGGCGGTATGCGGTGGGTGTCGAGATTCTGGATCTCGACACCCATGCCAAGGAAACTTGGCGGAAATTTCTGACGCGGATTGACAATATGGATGGGGAGAGTCGCACACCCTCATGAAAATCGGC
This sequence comes from Desulfobacterales bacterium, assembly GCA_963678885.2. Taxonomy (GTDB): domain Bacteria; phylum Desulfobacterota; class Desulfobacteria; order Desulfobacterales; family JAFDDL01. The sequence goes on from CAXXFG010000006.1 coordinate 474,778, forward strand.
GTCATTTCCGACACCCATCTGTCCCGACCCAGCGAAGCGCTCAACCGACTTTCCGCAACCCTTTTTTCAGGCATTGACCTGGTGCTGCATGCCGGTGATTTGACGCACGCCTCTGTTCTGTCCGCCTTCACCGGCAAACAGGTGGTGGCCGTGCAAGGTCATCGGGTTCCCTGGGGGGGGGGCGATGGTCTACCGGAGCAACAGGTGATCGAGGCCAAGGGATATCGCATTGGACTGATTCACGGCCGAGGACCGCGTCGGGGCATGGAAGAGCGGCTTCTCAATTTGATCGGCAACGTACACTGCATTGTGTTCGGACACACCCATGTCCCGGTAAACCGCATCTGCCGGGGGGTACTCATGTTCAATCCGGGCAGTTTTTCCGGTAGTCGGTTGTTCCGGCGGAATCCGTCGGTGGGCATTCTCACCATCGACAACGGCATCACCGGACAGATTGTCCCCATTCACGGATGCCACCGCAGCCGGGCATAGAGACGCCGGAAGACGCCGACGGTCCGCCGCATCGGAGCAAAAAAACTTTACCAACAAGGCCCCGGATGATACAAAGGCCAGCGCTGTGCTCCGCCATATCTGGATACGAAACGAAAGGACGAGAAACCATGACCTCTGCAGTGATCGAAACGAATTTTCCGGAACTGACACTTTTAAAGCGTGGCAAGGTACGCGACATGTATGACCTGGGAAGCTATTTGCTCATGGTGGCCACGGACCGGATATCCGCTTTCGATGTCGTGATGCCGGATCCGGTGCCGGACAAGGGCAAGATTCTAACCCAGATTTCACTTTTCTGGTTCAACGAAATGCGTTCCCTTGTGCCCAACCATGTGGTGAGCGCCGATGTGGCCGCGTTTCCCCCCGAATGCCAGCCTTATGCGGACGTTCTGCGGGATCGGAGTCTCCTGATCAAAAAGGCCGCCCCCTTGGCCATTGAATGCGTGGTGCGTGGGTATTTGTCGGGTTCCGGATGGAACTCGTATCAGGCGGACGGCACGGTGTGCGGTATTGGGCTTCCACGGGGGTTGCGGGAATCGGATAAACTGCCCCAACCGCTGTTCACCCCATCCACCAAGGCGGAGTTGGGCGCCCATGACGAGAATATCGATTTCGAAACCGCCGCTGGAATTGTGGGGGAATCCCTTGCGCAGAAGGTGCGGGATCTGAGTCTGGCCATTTACCAGCGGGGGGCCGAGATTGCCGCTTCCCGGGGAATTATCATTGCCGACACCAAGTTCGAATTCGGCCTCATCGATGAGCAACTGGTACTCATCGACGAGATCTTGACGCCCGATTCTTCACGGTTCTGGCCCAAAGCAACGTATGCACCCGGAGGTGGGCAGGACAGTTACGACAAACAATATGTGCGTGACTACCTCCTGACCCTTGATTGGGATAAAACGCCTCCCGGACCACATCTGCCCCCCGAAGTGGTGGGGCAAACACGGGCCAAGTATCTCGAAGCGCTGCGCGCCCTGTCCGGAACGGAATATGATTTCTGAAGCTGTTTCGCATGTCGTGCGCCCGGCTGATGTGGATGCCGGCGACGAAACCTTTCGTGTCACCACCCGGCAAGAGGTGACGGGCCTGTGTGAAAGTTTGCGGGCGGCCGGAATGACGAACCCGCCGCTGCTGCTGCGGCGCAATGACCGGCTCATGGTTGTTTGCGGTTTCTTGCGTACGCGCGCCGCCCAGGCATTGGGCTGGGAAACGATGCCGGTGCGGATACTGCCGGAGTCCACCGGCAGACTGCCTTGCGCCTTGGCGGCCATTGCTGAAAACGCAGGGGAGCGGGCGTTGAACCCCATCGAGATTTCACGGTCTGCGGCGTTGCTCATGGACACCGCGGGGGATCTGGAAACGGCCTGTCGGCATGCGAACGCTCTTGGCCTTAGTGGAAATGAACGGCATCTGGTCAAGATGGCGGGACTTTGCCGGATGCACCGCCTGGTGCAGGAGGGGCTGGTATCCGGGGCCATTGCACTGCCCACAGCCCTGTCCATGGCCGCGATGTCGGCTTCCGATGCCGCTGCCCTTGCCGAACTGTTTCGCATAACCCGCCCGAGCTTGGGAAAACAAAGGGAAATGATGACAAACGCCTGTGAGATTTCAAAAAGAGAGGATCTGAGTGTCGCGGCGGTTTTGAACACGGACGATATCCGGCGGGTGCTGTACGATGGTGACATGGAGGCGCCCAGAAAAACGGGTCTGGTCCGAAGCTACCTGAAAAAAAGAAGGTTCCCCGCCATCACCCGGGCCGAGGCCACCTTTGAAGCGCTTAAGAATCGACTGCCGCTGGATCCCCACACAACCCTTACCCCCCCTCCCGGATTTGAAGGCAACCGGTATACGATATCCTTCGGCGTTTCAAATCTCGGTGATTTTTGTCGTCATCAGCAAACCTTGTTTCGTATCGCAGAAGATCCGGACTTCAAAACTCTTCTGGACACATGACGTGCCGCATTCGCCTGTTTTGGTAGGCTGGGCGGTGTTTTCCCCCTCCGCCGCTTGACAGCACCCGCTGGTGCACTGTATTCTGGTAAAAAAATAAACACCATTCAAAAAATGATGCGCAACCAGGCCTCGCTCCAATAAGGAAGGCATCCAAAGGGACCACAGACAGGTTCCCATATGGGCATACAGGAACGCAAGAGGCGTGAGAGAGAAGGGCGGCGCCGACAGATTCTCGGGGCGGCCAGGCGCTTGTTTGCGGCCCGGGGCTTTCACAGCGCCACAATGGAGGAAATTGCACGGGAAGCCGAGTTGAGCCCAGGGACGCTCTACCTGTATTTCAACAGCAAGGATGAGTTGTTTGCCGCCCTGTCCATGGAGGTGCTCCGATATTTTATACAGCGGTTGGAAGACCTGTGCGCGGACGCGGGTATGGAATCGGAGGCGCGGTTCGCAGCCGTCAAAGACATTCTTCAGGATCTGTGCAGTTTTGACGCATTTATCCTGGTCAACGCCCTTCGGATCCAGTCCCAAGAGACATTGAGCAGACTGAGTCCCGCACTGTTGGATGAACTGTGCCGCCATATCGGCCGGGCCCACGACCTCATGTGCGACATTATCGAAACGGGCATTCGGGAGGGCCGTCTGCTGCCGGGTGATCCCCAGATCTGCTGCGAGGTGTTGTGGGCCGTGTTTGCAGGAGCGGTGCTGGTCAATGAAATCCAGGGGCATTTCAACCCCGACGCAACGCATTTGCCGGTCATGCTGGAAAACGCCTTTGACGTCTTTGCCCGGGGTATCCGCGCGCCTGCCCACTGATAAAGTCCCGGCCGTCACGCTGTCGGGGCGCGGGCCGCCAGATAGACTTTGCCTTTGAACCGGGGCCATGATAATGTAGCGCAAAAATACCTTCCAGGAGGGGCGCATGGCGGTTGTGACCATTTCCAGACAATTTGGCGCGGGTGGGTTGACCCTCGGGCAGATGATCGCCGCTCGCACGGCGTTTCCACTGTTCGACACGGAGATTCTTCAGATGGTGGCGGAAAAGGCAAGGGTCTCCACCGACTGGGTCCACTCCATCGAAAAGGAAGCCGGTGGCAGATTCCAGAAACTCGTCAGCGGGTTGGTGTCCAGAAGCCTTGTGGACAGGATCCTGGATGATCAGCGGGGCTATATCGACGAGGAAATTTACGTTGATTTGCTGCGCATCATCATCAGGAAAATCGCCGAAGGCGATGATGCGATCATCATCGGAAGGGGCAGCCAGTATATTCTCAGGGATGTGCCCGGAGTTCTCAGTATATTGCTGGTGGCAGACATTGGGGACCGTATCCGGTTTATTTCGGAGAAATACAAGTTGAGCGAACGCCAGGCCAAAACCGTTGTGGTTAATGAGGACAAGCGCCGCGTGAACCTCTACAAGAAATTCGGAAAAGAAGACTTCGACCATGCCGGGCTCTATCAACTGGTCATCAATGCGAGCAGGCTCAATTTGGAAAACGCCTGTGATGTTGTATGTCGCCTGGTGCGGCAACCATCATGACATCGCATCAAAACCTGCGGATCACGCAAAGAAGTATTGCCCGGTTCGCTTTGCCTCCGGCTGCGGCTTAATTCAGGACAATACATGTGTTTCGCGGCACAGAAACAGAAAATACTTCCTTGACACTTTCAACGCTTTATATCCACCAGGACATTGCAGGGACGCCGGACACAGACCGAATCCGGGAAAGGCTGAGACACCTGCCCGTCGAGATCGTATCGGATGCCCGGCAGGTGTATGCACGGTTGGGCGATGGGGGAGGCGACGGCATTTCTGCGGGCAAAGAGGTGTTGTTTCTAACACGCAACAAGGGCGCATTCGTGCGGGACTGCCCCGGCACCCGCGCATATACGTGTTGTGGCTATAAGATACTGCATATCGGCACTTTCTGCACAATGGATTGCAGCTACTGCATCTTACAGGCATACTTTCATCCCCCCGTTCTTCAGTTCTTCGTCAACCAGGAACGGATGCAGTCGGAACTGGAAGTGCTCTTTCGCACGCCCGGCATCCATCGGGTGGGCACCGGGGAATTCACCGACAGCATGATATGGGAACCGTGGACCGATCTGTCCCGGCAGCTGGTGCCGGCGTTCGCACGGCAGGGGGGGGCCATCCTGGAACTCAAAAGCAAGGCCGTGGCCATCGACGCCTTGGAGTCAATGGATCACAATAGAAAGACCATCTGTGCCTGGTCCCTCAATACCCCCCGGGTTGTCCGGGAAGAGGAACGCCGCACGGCCTCCTTGGGCGCGCGGATTTCAGCTGCGGCCACTTGCGCATCTTGGGGGTATCCCTTGGCCTTTCACTTCGACCCAATGGTCATCTATGACGGTTGCGAGAAGGAATATGAGGCGGTGATCCAAATGCTTTTCTCCAAAATTCGTGCCGAGAGCATTGTTTGGATCAGCCTGGGCACCTTCCGCTTCATGCCCGACCTCAAGCCAATTGTGCAACAGCGGTTTCCGCGCTCCAAGATCGTCTACGGCGAGTTCATCACCGGGTTGGACAATAAAATGCGTTACTTCAAGCCGCTGCGGATTGCCCTGTACAAACACGTGGTCGACTGCATCCGTGCAATCGCGCCGCATGTTCTTGTTTACCTGTGCATGGAAGACGATGAGGTCTGGAAAAAAGCGTTCGGATTTCTGCCGGCGGAAAAGGGAGGCCTCAGCGCCATGCTCGATCGCAGCGCAAAGGCGCATTGCCGGTTGAAGCACTAGGCGCACTTCGGATCAGAGGGCGAAAAGAATCCGGGGGGCGCGCCGGTTTTCAGATAAAGTGATCCAACCGGCGCAAACGCTCGGCCATGACCTTCATTACTTTCAATGCGAATTGGGGGGATTTTTTCACCTGCTGCTCGAAGCGTTCCCGGTTTATGGGCAATAGCAGACAGTCGCTGTGGGCCGTGGCCGTGGCGCTGCGCGGCCCCATGTCTAGAAGGGCCATCTCACCGATGACCCCGCCGGGTTCCACCCGCTCAATCAATTTCCCGCGAATGTCGATTTCCACCTCTCCCCGGGTGATGAGATACATGACATCACCGGGTTCGTTGCGCTTGAAAATCACTTGCCCTGTTTTGAAGGAAACCAATTCATCCCTGTAACGGCTCAATGGAACGTCCTGGGTCATGCCTTGCTCCGTTGGGTTTTTATTGAAATGGCATTGGATCTATCGCATCGGTCCCTTTATAGCACAAAAGCTTTAAAAATGCCCGTGGCGCTGCGATCAAATGCACTTTTACGAAACCTAACGGACCAAGGAAAGCATGATCGGCTGGATTGCGGTGCGGATTTGCTCGAGCCACTCGGCGACATTTGTCGCAAAGAAAATATCCGGTGCGGGCACATCTCCGCCATCGGCGCCGTTAAACGGGCCCGCATCGACTTTTATGATCAGCAGCAGCGGGGATATCGCTACAGGACCATTGAACAGACGATGGAAATCGTTGGGCTGACGGGAAATGTTTCGCTCCGGGAAAAAGCCCCCATGGTGCATGCCCACCTGTGTCTTGGGGATGCGTCAGGTCATCGCCTCGGTGGTCATCTGGCCGCCGGCACCATGGTTTTCGCATGGGAGTTCATGACCACCATGTACAGTGACGCCGAACTGGAGCGACGCCACGATCCAGTGACAGGCCTGTGGTTGTGGGTTGCGCCTAAAAAAAGCATCCGGGCTGTCAACAGCGTGGCGGTGAAGGTGAAAAGAAATGAAAATATGTATTGACAACTTAACAATAGGCCTTTACAATGGCGTTCAACCATGAGGTGAACGGATACACCATGATGCGCCAAGACGTTATTCCAAACGCGTTGAATTCCCAATCGCCGATCCCCTTGTATCGGCAATTGGCCGACATTCTGGCGGCCCGGATACGGTGCGGCCAATATCCCGTTGGACAAAGGATTCCTTCCGAGCACCTGCTTGCCGAAACCTTTGGTATCGGACGTCCAACCGTGCGGCAGGCCACCGATTTTCTGGTCAGAAAAGGACTTCTGGTGCGAAAGCGGGGTGCCGGCACATTTGTGCGGGCCGCCCAAAACGACATTGATTTGTTTTCCCTTGGCGGCACGTTGTCCGCGTTTGAAAAGGAAGGCATCGCCGTTTCTACAATGATGCCGGAACCGGTGCGGCTGATGCGGGTGCCCCTTTGCGATGGGCACCCGTTTTCCGAACGAACCGCTTTTTTTTATCGAAGAATCAGCAGCGTGGACCTTCAGCCGGTCTTGCTGGAAGAAATGTATCTGGACCCGACGTTTTTACCCGGACTCGATGCCATGGCGCTGGCGGGCAAATCCATCAGCACGATTGTGGCCGACACCTACCACCTGACCCCGAGCAGCGGTCGCCAGGCCTTCACCGTCACCACCATCGGGGCGGACCGGCGCCGTTGCTTGGATGTGCCAGCACACACGCCGGTGCTAAAGGTCCGGCGATTTCTTCATTTTCCACAGGGGCAAAACCTGGTCTACGCGGAACTCTACTGTCTGACCGATCGTTTTTCCTTCTCCCAGGTGTTGGGAACGGGAAACGGAAATTGAGGGGTGGTTGGGGTGGAAATACGATGGGATCGTTTGACTTCCTTAGGGATACAAAGTTACGCCATGCGGTGTCGCGGCGGCACCCGGACGTGGAAATCGTGGTGGGCGACCGGTTCGGCACCCAGACAAGACGGGATGCATAAAATGCCCGCAAATGGCGGGCCGGGGGATTTTACATGAAAAGCAGAGGATATATCGAGGGGTTCGGAGGCGCATTTCTGCCCGAGATTCTAGTGGAAACTTTTGAACAGCTGGAGCGATGCTATCTCGATGCCAAGGCGGATCCCGGGTTTTGGGAAGAATACGAGAAGGTGATGGGCTCCTATTCCTGCCGTCCCACTCCCCTTACCTTCGCAGAGAACCTTACACGGTATTTCGGTGGTCCCCGCATCTATATCAAGCGGGAGGATCTCAATCACACCGGGGCTCACAAAGCCAACAACGTGATGGGGCAGGGACTGTTGGTCAAGCGAATGGGGAAGACGAGGGTGATCGCCGAGACCGGGGCGGGACAGCATGGGGTGGCCACCGCCACCATGGCGGCCAGATTCGGGTTCGACTGCACCATCTATATGGGAGAGGTGGACGTCAACCGTCAGCGCCCCAATGTGTTCTGGATGGAGCAGTTGGGCGCCACTGTGGTGCCGGTGAAAGAGGGCACACGGATATTGAAAGACGCCATCAACGAAGCTTTCCGGGACTGGGTGAGCCATATGGACACCACCCATTACGTACTTGGCACCGCCTGTGGTCCTCATCCCTTTCCCGAGATGGTCGCTTGGTTTCAGTCCATTATCGGAAAAGAAGCCCGGGCGCAGATGTCGGCCGCTGAAAATCGTCTTCCGGACAGGGTATATGCCTGCGTTGGGGGAGGATCCAATGCGCTGGGCGTTTTTTCAGGGTTCATCGATGCCCCCGACGTTGGCCTTGTGGGTGTGGAGGCCGGGGGGGAGGGACTCGACACCGGTCGCCATGCATCCCGCCTGTGCGCGCCAGATGCCAGCGTCGGAGTGGCCCAGGGGTACAAGACCTATTTCCTGCAGGATGCCGACGGCCAGATGCGGGAGACCCATTCGGTGGCCGCCGGACTTGATTATGTCGGCGTTTCCCCCATCCTGGCCGCGCATGCCGCCACCGGACGGGTGCGGTTCGAAGCCGCAACGGACAGGGAGGTGCTTGACGCCGTGCGTCTGGCCGTCCGCAAGGAGGGACTCATTCCGGCCCTGGAGTCCGGCCACGCCTTTGCCGGTGCGTTCCGGGAAGCACCGGACATGCGGCGGGACCAGGTGGTGCTTATCAACCAGTCGGGCAGGGGAGACAAGGATATCTTCACCATTGCAGATGCCTTCGGAGATCCCAAGTGGAAAGACTTTATCCAGAAAAAAGCGGAGGGATACAATGCTTGAACAATATATCCGGGAACGGCTCAGGGAAAAAAAACTGCTGCTCATGACCCACATCGTTTTGGGGTACCCCTCGCTTAAGGTCTCCCTGGACATCGTCGACGCCATGGTGGCGGCGGGGGTGGACCTAATGGAACTGCAGATTCCCTTTTCCGAGCCCATCGCCGATGGCCCCGTTATCCTCAAGGCAAACCAGGAAGCCTTGGCACGGGGAATCAAGGTGGCGGAATGTTTTGAATTCGCCCGGAAAGCCACTGCCCGCCACGCCATTCCCTTTTTGTTCATGACCTACTACAATATACTGTTCCGGTACGGTGTGCAGGGCTTTGCGGAGAAAATGAAAAAATGCGGTGTTGCCGGGGCCATCGTCCCGGATCTGCCGCCCGAGGAGGCGGATGATTACCTCGCCGCCATGGAACGGCATGGGCGCGATCCGATTTTCATCTATTCCCCTAACACGCCGCCGGAAAGGATGCGCTACCTGGATGCGCATGCCAAGGGATTTGTCTACTGCGTGGCCCGGAAAGGAGTGACCGGCAGCGGCACGGACTTTTCCCATTCTGTGAGCGATTATCTAAACCAATGCCGGGCCTCCACACGGCTCCCCCTTGCCCTTGGATTCGGTGTCAAGGACCGCAGTGACGTGGCGTTTCTGAAGGGGAAGGCGGATATCGCCGTCATCGGTTCCCAGACCATTCGCATCACCGATGAAAGCGGTCCAGAGGCTGCCGGCATGTTCGTTGCCGATATGGTGGACGCCTCCCGGGGATAACCAGACAAGTGCCTGAATCACGCACCCCTCCCTTTTGAAAAGGGAGGGGTGCAACATCCCGAATGTATTATGTGAATTCGTCAATGGCATCCTGTTCTGTTGACAACACCGCTTCCTGTCCGATACATTTGAACGACAAACGCGATTGAATCCAAACAGTTGTGAAATGCCAAAGTGATTTGGGGACGTTCCCATGCCGCCTTTGAAACGAACAATGTTTAGAGGAACGGAGCGCTGATGGATCGTGATGCCCAAATTTCCAATCAACAGAACGTCGGCGTCACGTCTGCCAACATTTGTTTTCCGGGAACGTCCTTTTTCCAACTGCTGATCGATTCACAAGGTACCATCCGGGATGCCAGTGTGGCGACGGTGTTGCGTTTCGGTGGTGACAGAAAAACGCTTATCGGCCGAAACTTTTTTTCCACGCATTTTTTCAGCGCTCCCCCGACCCAAAAAGAAGTTCGCCGGCTTATCTCTTCCTGCCTTGCGGATCCAACCCGGATCGAAAAAAAAATGCTGAGGACCTGTTTTCCGGAAAAGACGGCGTCGTCGTTTGACTGGTCCTTTTTTAAATTCAACAACCCACCGGATGCTCCAGGGGAGGTGGTGGTATGTGTTGGAAGGCCGATATCCGGGTGCGGCATCGATGAAAATGCCCGGGAGAGTGTGTCGCTTCTGGAAGATTTTCTGAGTCCTTCCAAAATCTGGGTTTGGCAGGTGAGCCGCTTCAATCTATTCGAATACGTGAGTCCATCGGTGAAACTCGTCCTTGGATATGACCCCGAAGAGCTTATCGGCGTCAATCCACTGAAGCTTATTTTTGAAGCGGACCGCCGTCGCGTTATGGCGGCGCTGGCGGGCGCGGTCAGAGAAAAACGGGACAAAGCGCACCTTGCTTTCAGGAATGTCCACAAGGGCGGAAATCTTGTCTGGACAGAGTTGGATGTCCGGTTTCATTGGAATGAGAAGGGCGCTTACCTCTACAGCCGCGGGGTCACCCGGGATGTCTCAACCGAACAGGAAAAAGAAGAGAAATTGATCCGCCGGGAGAAAGAGTACCGGTACCTGTTTGAAAACAGCCAGGTGGGGCTGATGGTGACCAGCGAAGAGGGCGTTATCATGAATGCCAACACCGTGGCGACCAGCTATATCGGCATAACACCGGAGCAAGCCGTAAACCGGTGTTTCACTGATTTCCTGCCGCCCAAGGTTCGGCAGGACGCATTGGCTGCGTTTCAAAAGGATTACGAAACAGTAAGGCGGACACCGGGGAACATGGTCAGCACGCCTGCGCGTGTGCAGGAAATCCCCCTTCCGGACGGCAGCACCCGGTATGTCCGGTTCTCTCCGGTCATGGTGAAGGTGTTCCAGGGGGATCGAATGGTGGGGGTTTTAAACACGACCATGGATATTTCGGAAGCGGTCACTGCGGAACAGAAAATAAGGGCCTACCAGGAACGGCTGGAAGAAATGGTTGCGGAAAGAACCCTGGCCATCGAAAAACTCCAGGCGGAGATGATCCGGCAGGAGCGTCTGGTGACCCTGGGAAAACTCACCGCGACGGTGAGCCACGAAATCAGGAACCCCCTGGGCACCATCAGCAGCTCCCTCTATGTGGTCCGGGAGAAGCTAAAGGACATGGCGCTCGGGGTCGAACGGCCCCTCAACCGCGCCGAAAGGGCCATCCGACGATGTGACGGCATCATCGAAGAGCTTCTCGACTACACCCGATCCGGCGATATTAATAAACGACCAGTAGATTTCGACCGGTGGCTGGGGGGGGTGCTGGATGAAATGGTGATTCCGAAAGAAGTTTCACTGGTCCGCAGCTTTGCATATGGTGGCAAGGCGGTCATCGATCCCGAAAAATTCCATCGGGTGATCGTCAACCTTATCGATAACGCCGTCCAGTCGTTTGACCCCGGCGGCGCAGGGGGGGTGACAGTGGAAACCGTTGCAGAAGGCGCCGTGCTCACGATCCGGATTTCCGACACCGGGTGCGGTATTTCGGGGCAGAATCTCGAAAAGATCTTCGAACCGTTGTTCAGCACCAAGAACTTTGGTGTGGGGTTGGGTCTTGCGGTCTGCGAAAGGATCATCCGTCTTCACGGAGGCGGAATTACAGTAAGGAGTGTGCACGGGAAAGGCACGCGGGTCGTGGTGACGGTTCCCCTCGAAAGCGGTACAGCATGAATAACAATGTTTACGACCGCCTTGGCTGCCAGAGGGAATATCTGGAACGTTTTTTCGAACATTCCAAGGGCTATGCATGGGAGGCCGATGGGGAGGGGCGATATACTTTCGTCAGCAGGAATGTCGAAATCCTGACCGGCTTTTCGGCGTCGGAATTGATCGGGAGGCATGTCCTAGAAATGATACCGGAACCGGACGCGCAGCACGTTGAAAAGGCGTTCAGGGAAAGCATCCGGAAGAGGCAAACACATCACAACCTTGTCCACCGTGTGAAGAAGAAGGGCGGGGGCCATATATGGGTAGGCTCGACGGCGTTGATGTCGTTTGACCACGACGGCGTGTTTTCGGGGGCACGGAGCATCGCTTGGGACATCACGGAACAAAAGGAAGCGGAAAATGAATTGTCCGAGCGGGAAAACGAATACCGGTATATGTTCGAACACACCCAGGTCGGCATGGTGGTGACCAGTGGCGACGGCGTCATCCTCAACGCGAACAAAATTTATGCCGACATATTCGGGTGGCCGGTGGAACAGATGGTCGGAAAAGAGATAAAGGCGTTCTATCCGGAGCCGTTGGGGCGGGAGTACCAGGAAAAGTTTCAACGGGATTTTGAAGCAATCAAGAAGACGCCGGGCAAGATGGTCAACTTCGGTGGGAATGTCGCCAGGGTGGATCATCGCGACGGGACCCGCCACGTCAAGTTTTTTCCCTTCGCCGTGAAGATATTCAAGAACGGGCAGGTGGTCGGCATGATGCATACGGTCATGGATATCACCGCGGCCGTGGCCGCCGAAGAGAAAATTCGACGCTACCAGGAGAAACTGGAAAACATGGTGCGGGAAAGAACCCGGGATCTTGAAAAGCTTCGGGAAGAGTTCGTCCGCCAGGAGAGGTTGGCCACCCTCGGCAAACTGACCGCCACCGTGAGCCACGAGATCCGCAACCCCCTGGGCACCATCAGCAGCTCTCTTTATGTGATCGCGGAGCGCGTAAAGGATGCCGTGCCGGGCGTGGAAAAGAGCATCAAACGCGCGGAGCGGGCCATACGCCGGTGCGACGGGATTATAGAGGAGCTTCTCGATTATACCCGCAGCAGCGAAATCCAGAAGGAAACGGTCCTTCTGGATGATTGGCTGGGGGCGGTGCTGGACGAGCTGCCCACGGCCGACAATATTCAGTTCATCAAAGCGCTCGGGTTCGGGTGCCGGATCGGAATCGACCCTGATAAATTCCGTCGCGTCATTGTGAATCTGGTCAAAAACGCCCTGCAGGCGTTTGCGCAGGACGCCACCGGGCGCATTACGGTAAAAACCGTTGCGGAAGGAGCGTATTTGGTTCTCTCCATACAGGACACCGGCAGGGGTATCCCCCCCGCGCACCGGGAAAAGGTGTTCGAGCCCTTGTTCAGCACAAAATCATTCGGTGTGGGTCTCGGGCTTCCCATCTGCAAGCAGATTGTGGAACTCCACGGCGGACATATTGAAATCGACAGTGCCCCGGATGTGGGAACAAATGTCCGGATCCGTTTGCCCATCGCAGTCGATGGGTGCAAGGCGCCGGCATGATCCCGGGCACGAAGATATCCGACGGCGGAACGCGCCTGGAGGGTTTCCTGGAAAATGCGAAAGTATATGCCTGGGAAACCGATGCGCAAGGGCGCTATACCTACCTCAACCGAACGGTGGAGAACCTGCGGGGCTTTGCGCCCGGAGAATTGTTGGGAAAAACGGTGATGGAAACCCTGCATCCCCTGGAGGTGGGCCGGGCCGAGATGGGTTTTCAGGACATCATCCGCAAACGACAGGCGCATTTCGACATGACCGGCCGCCACCTGTGCAAGGACGGCGCGTTCAAGTGGTTTCAAACCACGGGCACGCTCAGCTATGACAGCCAGGGAATTTTTCTCGGCGCAAAGGGCATTGCCAACGATATCGATGCCCAAAAAATGGAAGAACAAAAGCGCAGGGAAACAGAAACCCAATACCGGTATCTGTTCGATAACACCCAGGTGGGCCTGTTTGTTACAAGCGCCGAGGGGGTTACGTTGAATGTAAACAAGGCGGGGGCCGCTTTTCTGGGAAAAAAGCCGGAGGAGGTGATTGGAAAGCACATTGCGGAAAATTATGACGGTCCCGAAGGGGCGGAGAAGGAAGCCTCGTTCATCAAGGCATTTGAAACGATACGGGATACCGACGAGATCATGTGTTATTTGGGCGGGGATACGGGCACAATGCCCGGTCCGGGGGGGGAGCGGCACATCAAATTTTTTCCCCACGTTGTCAAGGTATTCCAGGATGGGAAACTGCATGGCGTATTGACCACCGCCATGGACGTCACGGACATGGTGGCGGCGGAGCGGAAAATTCTCGAATACCAGGAGCACCTGGAACAACTGGTGGAGAAGAGAACAGATGAGGTGCAGGCGCTTCAGAAGGCGTTGATCCGAAGAGAACGCCTGGCGGCCCTGGGAAAGCTGACGGCGACCATCAGCCACGAGATGCGCAATCCTTTAGGCACCATCAGCAACAGCATGCATGTTATCACCGAAAGGTTAAAGGGAAAGGAAACTGGCACCGCCAAGGCGGTGGCCCGGGCAGAGCGTGCCATCCGTCGGTGCGACGCCATCATCGAGGCATTGATGGACTTTGTGTGGCAGGGACAGCTCGATACCGCGCCCATGGATTTCAGCCGGTGGCTCAACGCATTGCTCGACAGTTTTGCCGCCGATCACGACATTCCCATCGATCGTGATGTTCAAGCGGGGCTGCAGATGTCTTTCGATCCGAAACGATTGGAGCGTTGCATCCGGAATGTGTTAAAGAATGCCGCCCAGGCCGCAGGGGACGCCGTTTCGGGGCGCATCGGCGTAACGTGCGCACAAAAGGCTTCAGAGCAGGTTCTTGTGGTCGTTTCCGACAACGGACCGGGCATTTCTCCAGAGGATATGGAAAAAATATTCGAGCCCCTGTTCAGTACCCGCATGTTCGGCACCGGCCTCGGGTTGCCCATCAGCAAGCAGATTGTTTTGCAGCACGGCGGCACCTTCGATGTCGACAGCCGTGTCGGATTGGGGACGACGGTAAGGATTTACCTGCCCATGAAGGGGTCGAAAGCGCCATCGGAGCAAGAAACATGATGTCTGCATTTCGGGATATCGCCCACTGCGCGGTACTGCTGACCGACGGTAGAGGGCGGGTCAGGAACGCTAACCGCTTTGCTGAAAACTTTCTGAACGGTTCTGTTCCTGAAATTGTCGGTCGACATATTGCGGATCTGCTTCCATGTAAGAATGGAGATCCGGAAAGCGGTTTCTTCGATGTCGGGCCTGGAACGCCTTTGTGTGCGGTGCAGATGCGTTTTCCCCCGAAAAATCAGGCGGGAAGATTCCAATTTCATCTCTGGTCCCGCAGCGGCCTCCGGGGGGCAGACGGCCATGCCTGCGGCTTTCTTTTTCTCTGTATGGATGTTGTTGGGGACGGCCCCCTGTTGGACGCCGCCCCATACGGAGGCAGGGATCCGGAAGGGGAGCGGATACCCCTGCCCCTTCCCGGGGAACATCCCGACAGGTGGGAGGAAATGTATCGCTACGTGGAGCGGTTTGTGGACGGATCGAAGGTCTGGCTCTATGAGGTCGACCACAATGCGAAGTACTGCTATGTGAGCCCCGGTGCCGAAGGGATGACCGGATATTGGCCCCGGGAACTAATCGGTCGTCACCCTTCGCTTCCGAATGGACCCGAAGAAGAGAAAGCCGTGCCGGCGGTGTTGGACCGGGGGGGCGCGCCGGATCGTTATATGGCTGTTCACCAACATCGGAAAAAAGACGGGGACATCACGTGGTGTGAGATAAACGGGCGGCTTTTTTTCGATGCAGCCGGTGCCTTCATCGGCGCAAGGGGCCTTAGCCGGGACATTACCGATGAAGTTGCCGCGTCCAGGATGTTGACCCGGCGGGAAGAGGAGTTCCGCTTCCTTTTCGATCACGCCGGTGTTGGGCTTGTGGTCAATGACCAAAACGGGTGCATTCTGCATGTCAATAAATCCGCCGCCGCTGTTTTCGGATTGGCGCCGGATGCGGTCGTTGGCCGCTCTATGTTTTCCTTTTTCCCCCCGGACAAGCAGAAACAAATCCAAGCGGTTTTACAGCGGGAATATCGGAAGGTGCGTGCGACCAAGGGCGCTGCTGTGCCGGTAAGTGGGGCGGAAATTGAATTTTCCGACGCGAACGGGGAAGAGAAAATTCTCAGGGTACTTCCCGTCGCCGTCAAGGTGTTTGACGGCGACCGGTTGGCAGGCATCATGGTCACCGTGATGGACATTACCCAGGCCGTCAGGAACCGGAACGAACTGGAGAAATTCCGCAGGGATCTCGAAAAGTTAGTGGCCGATAAGACCCGCGAGATTCTTTCACTCCAGAAAGAGAAACTGAAGCGGGAGGAAATGACCGCCCTCGGGCGGCTGGCGGCGACGGTCAGCCACGATGTCCGAACCCCCCTCGGAACCCTGTCCCAGACCCTTTACGTGATGGGTGAGCGTATTAAGCATCTGGCGCCGGAGTTGATGTGTTACATCGAGCGCGGAAAGGAGAGTGTGGGCAGGTGCACCCACCTGATCGATGCACTGCTGGCCTATACCCGGTCGCAGCCTTTGCAAGTGGAGCCCGTGTTCATCGACGATTGGCTGCAACAATTCCTGGATGCCATTCAAACGCCTCCGGCGGTTGTCCTTTCAAGAAAACTCGCGGCGGATTGCCGTGTCTTGCTGGACACGGTGCGCTTCGAACGGAGCTTGCAAAACATCATTGAAAATGCATTCCATGCGGTGGACGGAAGAGAAGAGCGGCGGGTGACCTTATGGTCCCGGCGAACGAGTCGGGGTGTTGAAATCGGTGTCCAAGACACGGGTCCCGGCATCCCCGGGGCGCTTCTGGAAAAGGTGTTCACCCCCTTGTTCAGCACCCGAAAAAGAGGGGCGGGGCTGGGACTTTCCCTGGCACGGCAGACCGTCGATCTTTTGGGCGGCGACATTTGCCTGGAAAATCATCCCCCCGGAGGTCTGACCGTGCGGATCTTTCTGCCTGTAACGGATTTATTGCCAAGGGGGATGCAACGATGACGGGAACAGAGCCGTTGCCTGGATACAGTGCGGTGTTCGGTCCCCTTGGCGCCGCCCTGGACCAAGCCGACTGTTTTTTTATGTGCCTCGACGGCCGGGGGGTGATCCGGTATGTGAATCCATACGGGCGACATTTTTTCAACCGGAAGCCGGAAACGCTTATCGGGGAGGCGTTCGGGTACAAGGTTTTATGGCAGGTGCCGTCAATTCTCGGAGACCCCGTGCGACTGTTCCGGCGGATGATGAAAGACCCGGACCAATGGGCGCGTTTTTCATGTGACATGTGGCAGGAAAAGGTTCCCTGCCGATTCGAATGGGCCATCACCACCGTTCAGGATGCGGCAGGAAAACTTAGGGAGGCATGGTGCGTTGGGGTACCGGTGGACACGGCGGCGTTCCGGCGCGCGGCCCAGGCGCCCTTCCATCGCCTGCTGGAGAGTTTTATCGACACGTCCCGGGTGTGGGCCTTTGAAATCGGCGCCCACCGGCGGTTTAAGTTTGTGAGTTCCGGTGCGAAAGAAATGCTGGGATACGCACCTTCCGAAATGGTGGGGGAGCGGGCCATCGGTTTCATGCATTCAGAAGACGGTCCGGCCATGACCAAGCTAATCGAAGAAAAATTCGCGGCGGGTGAAAACCATTTCAACATGGTGCATCGGAGTGTCACCAAGGAGGGGCGGATCGTCTGGGTGGAGACCACCAATACCTTGTTTCGGGATGCCCGGGGGGAGTTCGCCGGCGCTATCGGCTTTGACCGGGACATTACCGGCGAAAAGCTGTACCTGGAAGCCCTTGCCCGGCGGGAAAGGGAATATCAACACCTCTACGACCTGGCACAGGTGGCCATCGCCGTGACCGACGAAAACGGTGTTTTCCGATCCCTTAACCAAGCCGTCGGCAGAATATGGGAAAGACCCGTCGAAGAGATGCTGGGCCGTTCTTTTACCGATTTTTTGGTGCCCGAAGAACGCGATCTGGCAAAGGAGGATTATAAGCGTCGTTACCGCGAAGCCATGGCGACGTCGGGGGATTTACTGACAATCGATAACTTCATTCGCACCATCGAAACCCCCATTGGACATAAACGCATCCGATTCGTCGGGGGCGCTGTGAAGGTGAACATCGCTGGACGGCCGGCAGGCCTTATGCTGACGGCCGTTGATGTCACCGAACAGATGCGTGACCAGGAGGACCTTCGTCTGGAGCAGGAAAAACTCGCCGCCATAGTGGCGGAAAAAAGCCGGGAGCTGGAGGCATTATCGAAGGATCTGGTTCAACAGCGACGTCTGGAAGTGGTCGGCGAATTGGCCGGAATGCTTGACAAGGAAGTGCAGGCGCCGCTTGTTGTCGTTGACGAAGCCCTCAATGCGATCAGGGCGCAGGTCGGGGGCAAAGATTCGAAGATAGATGCGGCCGTTGACCGCTGCTTTCGCGCCATTTCACAGTGTGCTGGAATCGTGCGGGATTTGGCGGCGGTGGACGGAGCGCCTTCCGGAGAATTCAAAATAGTGAATGTTATGCAGCGGGTAAGCGCATGGCTTGCGGATGCGACGGTGCCGGAAGGGGTGACGGTTTCCGTTGAAGGGTTAACGGACATTTTCGTCAGAATGGATGAAGAGCGCCTTGCGCGCTGCCTGAGCAATCTGGTCAACAATGCCGTGCAGGCGCTGTCCGGAGAAACCCAGGGGCGCATTCAAATCCAAACCGGAACGGAGGCGGGATGGCACCTGATCCGCGTCGTCGATAACGGCAAGGGGATCGATCCACAGCACCTGTCCAGACTTTTCGAACCCTTGTTCAGTACGAAACGCACCGGCATCGGTCTCGGACTTTCCATCTGCAAGCAGATCATGAAGGAACACCGCGGCCGAATCGACATCGACAGCAGGCCCGGCATCGGCACCACCGTCACCCTGCGGTTTCCGGAGACGGATCCTGGGGCGCCAAATGAGTTTGATTGACATTGGAAGAGATGCCGTATTAAAATACAAAACAGCAGGAGTCCGTGATCGATGTTTCATTAAAATCGAAATGTTTCCGGAGGGATGGGGATGGCATCACCTTCTTGGCGGCGGGGACGTGACGCAAATGCGGACAGCACCATTAGCATGTGCTGGGAACCATCCCTTGTGTTGCTGGAGGCCTTTCTCGACACCGGGCGGCAATATGCCTGGGAAGTCGATGCCGCGGCCCGCTATACCTACCTGAGTCCCGGATATGAGCGTATTACCGGTTATGCTCCCGCGGCGGCGCTGGGAAGATGCCCCGCCGCGGTCGTTGTCGGTGAAGACCCCGTCGCCCTCCAGGCCGTGATCAGAAGCAATCTTTCCAACAATACGCCACGGTTCCATTTTCGGCACAGGATGCGGTGCAAGGACGGGACCAAGATTTGGCTGGAGGTGGACGGCGCCCGCGTGTGGGATGCGTCCGGAAAAGCCCTGGGCGCCAGGGGGCTTGCCCGGGATATATCGGATCTAAAATCGGCCCAAGACCTGCTGATGCAAAAGGAGCAGGCGACCCAATGCCGTCTGGTGGAACACGACGTCTGTTTCGGCTCTTACCCGGAAAAGACCGAGATGTACGATTCCCTGTCGGTTCTCGGCCGGTTGGCGGCCATGATCGGACATGAGCTGAGAACCCCCCTTTCCACCATCACCAGCTCCCTTTTCTTTGTTCAAGAAGCCTTGCGGGGCAAGGGGCTTGGTGTGGAACGCGCCCTGGATCGTATCGGGCGCGGGGCGTTGCGATGCGACCGCATTGTACAGGATCTTCTCGATTATGCCCGGCCGGCCTTGGTCCATACCGCGCCGGTGGACGTCGACAAATGGTTGGAAGGGCTGCTGTGTGCACGCAGCATTCCGGAAAACATCGCGGTCGTCCACCAGTCAAGGTGTGGCGCGACCGTTGCGCTCGATGCCGCACAACTGGGGCGATGCGTCCAACATCTTTTGGACAATGCGTTTGATGCGGTGTTGGAAAAGAACCGGGGAAGGGCCACGTGGGGGCAGGGAGAAAAGGTGACCTTGACGGCCATTGTCGCGGCGGGCCGGTTGGAAATTACCGTGACCGATACCGGAAACGGCATCGGCACTGGGGATATGGACAGGGTTTTTGCACCCCTCTACAGCACCAAACGCCATGGCTTCGGCCTCGGCCTTCCGGTTGCCCGCAGGATTGCGAAAAACCATGGGGGGGATGTTCGACTGTGCAGCACGCCGGGCAAGGGGAACATGGCCACGATATGGCTGCCGGCGGTGCACAACCCATAAAGAAAGGATCGTCAAATTGAAACAGCTTCGCATTCTTGTGGTGGACGACGATGAGGATTTTGCGGAAAGTCTTGCAGATGCGCTGGAGCTCGGCGGGCACGAAGTGACCCTGGCCCATTCCGGGGAAGCGGCCATGGATCTCGTTTCGCGGCAAGCCTACGACATTACTTTCATGGACGTCAAACTTCCCGGAAGAAACGGCGTGGAGAGCTTTTTTGAGATTCGGCAAATCCGCCCATCGGCACGGGTCGTGATGATGACCGGCTACAGCGTGCCCCAATTGCTGGAACAGGCCGTAGAAAACGGAGCGTGGGGCGTTTTACACAAACCGCTGGAAATTGATAAAATCGTCCGAATGGTCAAACAGGTAAAACCCTGCGGGGTGCTGGTGGCAGACGATGATCCGGACTTTATCGAAAGCATCGAGGCTATTCTTGCCAAGGAAGGGTACAATGTTTTCGTGGCCCACAACGGGGAAGAGGCCGTGCGAAAGGTTTCAACCGGTGAGGTGGACGTGATGATTCTGGACCTGAGAATGCCGATTCTCAGCGGTCTTGGCACCTATATGCGCCTTAAGGCCATGGGCAGGTGCATCCCCACCATCATCGTCAGCGCTTACCTCCAGGAAGAAGGCGCGACGGTAAGCACCATGGAGTCCCTGTGTGTTCATGGGGTGCTGAGCAAGCCCTTCAATCCAAAGGAACTGTTTGATGCCATCGACGCCATTACCGCAAGCGAAGACGGCACATGCGCCCGGTCCACCGAGGGAAGCAAATGACCCAAGTGTGTCCCCGCCCAGACATACTCATCGTTGACGACCAGCGGGATTTTGCCGAAGGTGTGGCCGAAGTACTCGCAATAAATGGCTATAACACCCGGGTGGCAACCACGCCGGAGACGGCCTTGCGGTCTTTGGAGGAAACCCCTTGCGCCATCGCCTTGGTGGATCTGCGCCTGGATCAGACAAGCGGCCTTTCACTAATCGAAGACCTGAAGAAAATTTCTCCGAATATTCTCTGCCTCATCATGACTGCCTATGCGGACGTGGACACGGCGGTGGCGGCCGTTCGGCAAGGGGCATACGATTACCTGAAAAAGCCCATGAGCGCCGCGGACCTGCTTGCCAACCTGGAACGATGCTGTGAGCGGATACAACTTGAAACCCAGCGCCAGAAGGCCATCGAGGCGCTGGCGGAGCGTGAACTCGCCTACAGCAATCTGTTCAATAACATGCTCGATGTCTTTTTCCGAATCGATATGGACGGGAATATACTGAACGTATCGCCATCATTTCAACGGGTGTTGGGATACGGTTCCGTTCAGGCGTTGCAGATGAATTTCGGCCGGGACATCATTGCCGATGACGATGCACGGCGGCAGTTTTTCGACGCAATTGAAACCCGCGACGTGGTGGAATTGTTCGAAACAAGGGCGAGCGGCATGAACGGCGACGATGTGTGGCTGTCCATCAACATGCGCCGTTGCCATGACGCCAAAGGGCAGCTGATCGGGGTCGAGGGCCTTGCAAGGGATATCAGCGAACGCATCCATGCCCAGGATGAACTGGTTCGGCTTGCCACGGCCATCGATCAGGCGGCGGAACTGATCTTCATCACCGACACTGCGGGCAATTTCCAATACGTCAACCCCTCTTTCGAACGCGTCACCGGTTATTGTCGGGAAGAGGTGATCGGCAAGAATGTCAACATTCTCAAAAGCGGAAAGCATGGCGAATCTTTTTACCGGCAGATGTGGCAAGTGATCAGCGGTGGCCGGGTTTGGCGGGGGAAACTTGTCAACAAAAGGAAGGACGGCACGTTGTTTTACGAGGAAGCCAGCATCACCCCCATCCGGGATACCGGCGGCAAGGTGGTCAGCTTCGTTGCTGTGAAAAGAGACGTTACCAAAATGACCATGCTGGAGGGCCAATTGCGTCAGGCCCAGAAAATGGAGGCCATCGGTACGCTTGCAGGTGGTATTGCCCATGATTTTAACAATATACTATCTTCCATCATGGGGTACACCGAATTGGCGGTGCTGGATTCACCGGAAGGGGCTTCCTGGGTTCAGCATTTGAACAAAGTGCTGCGGGCTTCCCATCGCGCAAAGGAACTGGTTAATCAGATCCTGACATTCAGCCGGCATGAAGAACATGAACTGGTGCCGGTGGACATCAAGACCATTCTCTACGACACCCTGAAGCTGCTCCGGGCGTCGCTGCCCACCACCATCGAAATCCGCAGGCACATCGCAGCGGAAAAAAGAACCATTCTGGCGGATCCCACGCAGATTCACCAAGTGATTATGAACATCTGCACCAATGCGCGGCATGCCATGCGGGAACAGGGCGGGGTGTTGGAAGTGCGTCTGGAGGAAGCATCTGAAAATACGGAGTTTTCCATTGACTTTCCGTCGTTGCGGCCCGAAGACTATCTGATGCTCAGCATCCGGGATAGCGGGCACGGAATGCCGGCCGCCATGATCGAACGGATTTTCGACCCCTATTTCACCACCAAGGAAAAGGGCGAGGGCACCGGGTTGGGGCTGGCCATCGTGCACAGCGTGGTGCAGAACCACGGCGGCCATATCCGTGTGCAAAGCGAACCGGGAAAAGGCACTTGCTTTTTTATTTTTTTCCCGCACGCCGCCACCGGCGTGCGGGCCAAGGCGGCCGGCAGGGATTGTACCCGGATGCCGGGCGGTGCCGAAAGGGTCTTGGTGGTGGACGACGAGGAGGACATCATCATGATTGTCCGCGGACTGCTTACACGGCTCGGTTACCAGGTGGAGGCATTCCACTCCAGCAACGCTGCCCTGGAGCGGTTCCGGGAGGCGCCCTATGCCTTTGACGTGGTGATCACCGACATGACCATGCCCCTGATGACCGGCGATCGGTTGGCCGCAAACATAAAGGAATCCCGGCCGGATGTGCCGGTACTGTTGTGCACGGGGTTCAGTGAAAAGGTCGACCGGGAGACGTTCGGGCAACTGGGCGTGGACGGCCTCCTGATGAAACCCATTGCCATGGTCGAGCTGGCAACCACCCTGCGCCAGGTGTTGGACGCGGCCCGGATTACGGCACGCGAAAAGTCTGTTTCCACCGGAAAGGGACGGTCCGGAACCGCGTGATCTTCGGAACAAACGCCACGGAGGACATTCTAGAAAACGCGGCTGCCCTGCAACTGCACCGAACCGGTCGTCCGGATACGGATCACCGCATCCATGAAGGCCCGGACCTTCTCGATGGACTTTTCTCCGGGCGCTTGTTCCACCCCTGAACTGACATCCACCGCCACGGGCAGGGCATCGGACACCGCGGTGTCGATGTTATCCGGCGAAAGTCCCCCCGCCAGAATCAAGGGGTATGCGCGTCCGAATTCCCTGGCGGCGCGCCAGTTCCAGGCAAGGGCATTGCCGCCGGGAAGGGGGCCCTTGGCACATTCCACCAGAAAACCCGCCGCCGGAAATCCACGGGCATCGGCCAGCGACGGTGTCCCCCCCACAAACAATGCCTTGATAACCGTCACGCCCCGGCGGGCCAGCCGGGAAACCAGTTCCGGAGGTTCGGCTCCGTGCAGCTGAACACCTGTGAGATGGCAGTGGGCGATTTTTTTCATGATCGTGTCATAATCCGCGTTGACAAACACGCCGATGACGCGGACGCGTTCATGGACGGCGTTCGAGATGGCACGGGCCTGGTCGTCGGAGACATGCCGGGGGCTTCCGGGGTAAAAGACCAAGCCGATGGCATCCGGTGTGAGCGCAGCGCATGCCCTGGCCTGGTAAACGCGGGTGAGGCCGCAGATCTTGACCTGGGGGAGTATGGAAGGCCCACCCATTTCAGCAGCCGCTCCGAATAATTGGCGGCAGGTCGCCGCCACGTATCAGGGTGTTGAGTGCCGCGGCGGGGTCGGTGCTGCGCACCAGGCTTTCACCGACCAGAAAATTGTGAATGCCTGCGCTGAGGCCCCGGTCGATATCCTGGCGGTTCTCGATGCCGCTTGCGGCCACCGGCGTTTGGGAGGGACCCATGCGGCGGGACACGCGAACAGCAGTGTCCGTATCGGTTTCAAACGATTGCAGGTTGCGGTTGTTGATGCCGATAAGCCGTGCACCCGCCCCCACAGCGGTGTCGATTTCCGCTTCGGTGTGAATCTCCACCAGGGCGTCGAGGTCCAGTTCGGCGCATAGGCTCAGGTATTCCTGCAACTGCACCTTGTCCAGGATACGAACGATCAACAGCACGGCATCAGCACCGGCGGCAACTGTTTCGTACAGTTGGTATGGGGCGATGATGAATTCCTTGCGCAGTACGGGCAGGGTGGTGTGCTTTCGGGCAAGAATCAGGTCGTCCAGGCTGCCCTTGAAAAAAGGAGCATCCGTCAGCACCGAAAGGGCGGCGGCGCCTCCCTTTTCGTAGGCCTTGGCCAGCGCTGCGGGGTCCAGGTCCAGACGGATGTCTCCTTTTGAGGGGGAAGCGCGTTTGATTTCCGCAATGATGTTTACCTGGCCGGGGGCGGTGGTGATAAAACGCTCATGGAACGGGCGGCGTTCCCGGCGCACGGCGGCAAAGGCATCAGCCCGCAACCGGGCTTCTGGAATAATTTTATTGGCCGCAGCGATGGCGGCTTTTTTAGCCTGGACGATGGTGTCGAGTATGTTCATGGGAGCGTTTTTTACCCTTGTTCCTGTCCTGCTGCGTTTTGATTGGTGTAGGCGACCAGGCCATCGAGTTTGTCCATGGCCTTTCCGGTGTCGATGGTCGAAGCGGCCATGGCGATGCCGTCTACGAACTTGTCGGCAAGACCGGCCGCCATGAGGGCACCTGCTGCGTTGATGAGGACCACATTGCGACGGGGGCCGCTTTCCCCCGACAGGATCCGGCGGGTAATTTCGGCATTTTCCATCGGATCGCCCCCTGCAAGTTCTTCGGGATCCGCAAGCCCCCCGAAGAAAGGCTCCGGCGACAGATCGAAGGTGCGAATGGCGCCGTCCTTGAGTTCGGAAACACGGGTCGGCGCACAGATGGAGATTTCGTCCAATCCGTCATGACCATGCACCACATACGCCCGTTTGGCGCCCAGCAGCTTCAGGGCCTGGGCGAACATTTCGGTCAGTTTGGGGGCATAAACTCCCAGCAGTTGGCAATTGGCGGCCGCGGGGTTGGTCAGGGGGCCGAGCATGTTGAAAATGCTGCGCAGCCCGACTTCCTTTCTGGCCCGGGCGGCGAAGCGCATGGCCCCATGAAAACGGGGGGCATACAGAAAACCGATGCCGATTTCCGCAACGCATTCCTCAACGACTTCCGGATCCACGTCGAGGTTCACTCCCAACGCTTCCAGGAGGTCTGCACTGCCGCATTTGCTGGAAACGCTGCGATTGCCGTGTTTTGCCACCACCGCCCCGGCCCCGGCGACCACAAACGCCGTGGTGGTGGAAATGTTGAAGGTGTCTGCGCCGTCACCGCCTGTGCCGCAGGTGTCGATAACGTTGGCCGCGGGCACATCGATGCGTTGGGCTTTGCGACGCATGGCGCGGGCGGCGCCGGCAAGTTCCGTGAACGTTTCCCCCTTGGTGGCAAGCGCCGCCATCATTGCACCGATCTGGGCATCGGTGGTGGTGCCGGAGAAAATCGCAGTCATCATCTCCGCCATCCGGTCTTCCGAAAGGTCGTTGCCCTCGATAATGGACTTCAAATTGTCGCGAAACATAAACACTCCTTTGGATGCGGACATCAGGCGGCGTGGTGCCGGACCTCATTGAGAAAATTGCGCAGCAGACGCTTTCCCACCAGGGTCATGATGGACTCGGGATGAAACTGGATACCTTCGGTGGGATGTTCCCGGTGCCGTAGCCCCATGATTTCTCCATCATCTGTGGTGGCCGTCACCTCCAGACATCCGGGGACGCTGTCAGGCGCCACAACCAGGCTGTGGTAACGCATGGCCTGGAAGGGTTTGTCCAGCCCCTTGAACAGATGCCGGCCGTTGCCGGTGACCTGGGACGTTTTGCCGTGCATCAGACGCTTTGCAGAAACGATGCGCCCGCCGAAAGCCATGCCGATGGACTGGTGCCCGAGACAGACCCCCAACACCGGAATTTCCCCGGAAAACGCCTGGATGGCAGCAACCGAAATGCCGGCCGATTCGGGCCGCCCCGGGCCGGGCGAAATGACCAGGCCCTCGGGAGCCATGGCCCTCAGGTCACTGACTTCCACCGCGTCGTTTCTGAGCACCGTTACGTCCGCGCCCAACTGCCGGAGATATTGCACGAGGTTGTAGGTAAAGGAATCGTAGTTGTCAATCATGACGATCATGTGCCGGCCCCCTCCAATTTATAAGTTGTTTCCAAGAGTTTCAGCGCCCGCTGAAGGGACATGGCCTTGTTGACGGTTTCCATGCGTTCGGTTTCCGGGTCCGAGTCGGCGACGATACCGGCGCCGGCCTTGACCGTGACCTGACCATCTTCCACAATGGCGGTGCGAATGGTGATGGCAAGATCCATGTTGCCGTCGAAGGAGATGTAGCCCACTGCGCCCCCATAGGCACCCCGGGGTTCCTGCTCCAGCGCAGCGATAATTTCCATGGCCCGGATTTTGGGAGCCCCGGACAAGGTGCCCGCCGGAAATGTGGCGGACAATAAATCCCAAGCATCTTTGCCGGGCAGAAGATCGCAAACG
Organism: Desulfobacterales bacterium; assembly: GCA_963678885.2. Lineage (GTDB taxonomy): Bacteria > Desulfobacterota > Desulfobacteria > Desulfobacterales > JAFDDL01. The sequence continues at coordinate 501,265 of CAXXFG010000006.1, forward strand.
ATGTTGGAGACAAGGTGCATTACATGGGAGTAACGCTCCACCACCATCAGGTCCGTTACCTGGACAGTGCCGGTTTCGGCCACCCGACCAAGGTCGTTGCGTCCAAGGTCCACCAGCATCAGGTGCTCGGCACGCTCCTTTTCGTCGGAAAGCATCTCGTCGGCCAGGGCGCGGTCCAGTTGCTCGGTGGCGCCCCTGGGCCTTGTTCCGGCAATGGGGCGGAGGGTGGCGGTCCGGCTTTCCAACCGAACCAAGGTTTCCGGCGAGGAACCAATCAGGACCATGTTGTCCAGATGCATGAAGAAAAGATACGGCGAGGGATTGATATAGCGTTGGGCCCGGTAAAGGGCTTTGAGATCAGGGGGCGCGGGGCATGAAAAGGGTTGGGCGATGACGGTCTGAATCACGTCACCTGCATGGATGTGCCGCTTAACCGTTTCAACGTGCCGGCGGTAAAGGTCATCCTCCTGCCGCGGCGTCAGGGAGAGCGTCGGGGGTAAGGACGGAGAGAAGGGCGGCAGGGCGGGTGCCTTAATTCTTTTGAACATGCGCTTCGCCCTTGCCAGGCCCCTGTCGAACACTTTGTCGGGATCGTCGCCGGGTGCCAGAAAACAGGGCACCACGGTCTGGAGTGTGTGGCTGATGTTGTCGAAAATCATCAGTTCATCGGGCAGAATCAAATGGGCCAAGGGTTTGGTTTCTGGCAAGCGGTGGGGGATGCGTTCGAAGAAAGAAACCATTTCATAGGTGAAATAGCCGATGAGGCCGCCCCAGAAGCGTGGTAATTCAGGCATGACGGCCGGGCGATAATCCCGCATCAGGGCGCGCAGAACATCCAGGGGGCGGCCGTCATGGGGCAGATCGCGGTTGCCTGTTTCGTCCGTTACCACAACGATGTCCCGGTAAACCTTTACCTCCATCCGGGCCGATGTGCCCATAAAGCTGTAGCGCCCCCAGCGTTCCCCTCCCTCGACACTTTCGAGAAGAAAGGCTGGACCATGGTCCTGGTAGATTTTTTCCAAAAGCGACACCGGGGTGTCCAGGTCGGCGAGGGTTTCAACACATACGGGCACAACATTGCTGTTCCGGGCCAGGCGGCGGAAGTTCTCTTTGTCCGGGAACTGTCGAAGTTGCATGAAGGTATCCTTTTTCCGGGTTGGGGAGTCCTTTCCTGACGAGGGGCGGAGGCTCCGGCGGTCATCAAGATAAAAAAAAGGCCGTGGAAATCGCCACGACCTTCATCGACTGTTCTGGTGGACCGTGGCGCTTGCCGAACGGACGGTCCTTGGCTGTTGTTACAACGGGGTCATCAAACCGGGCGTCCGCTTGCATCCGTCTGTCGGTAGCTCCGCCACCATTTTGGCGTGATATTCGTCATATGTGATTCTTTCTGCTTGTATCCGATGCACGATTGCGCAGTGTCCCCAGTCACGCGGTTCTTACCCTGTTTCGTCCGGTGATGTCAAGTGGATTCCGTTTGTTCCACAAGGGCGATACATTTGCCAGGGCAACCGCAAGTCGTTTTTTCGAAAGATTCCCCCCACGCTGTGCAGCGGAAGCACATTGTTTCCCTGTCCGCCGGCAGGCATCTGATCGCAGAGCCACCCTTGCCTCAACCCCCGTGCCATGATGACAGACGATTCTCACGGATGCGTTTGCGCAGAAGCGTTGAAAAGAAGGAAAAGATGGAGTAGGAAGTCAGGCGACCATCAACACCGCCATTTGGCCCGCTGTCTGGACGGCGGGAACTTTAAGCCAGGAAGACGCCATGGACATGTCCGCGCATATTGTTTCCACCGGAGACGAGGTACTTACCGGCAAGGTGGTGGATGCCAACGCCGCCTATATCGCCGATCAACTGACCATGGCCGGCATTGCCGTGGTCCGGCATACCTGCGTCGGGGATGACCTTGAAACCCTGGCCGACACCTTCAGGGAAGCCGGCGCACAGGCGGAGGTGGTGGTGGTGACCGGCGGCCTGGGCCCCACATCGGACGATTTGACCGCAGAGGCGGCGGCTCTGGCGACCGGACAGCCCCTTGTGTTTGATACACGGGCCTTTGAAGGGATCGTGGCCTTTTTTGAAGGCAGGGGGTTTCCCATGCGCGCGGGCAATAAAAAACAGGCGTATTTTCCGAATACCGCGCAATTTCTGCCCAACCCCGTGGGAACCGCACCGGGATTTTGCATGGTGATCGGCAAGGCCTTGTGTTTTTTTCTTCCGGGAGTGCCCTTGGAAATGCGCCGCATGATGGATGAACAGGTGCTACCGGAAATTCTACGCAGGCGGGGCAACGGTGTGGTGCGACCCGTGCCAAGTATCATAACCACTTTCGGCCTTCCGGAATCCGAAGCGGGAGAACGGTTGCAGGATTTTTCCACTTTGTTTCCGGATCTGCGCCTGGGGTTCCAGGTTAAATTCCCGGAGGTTTGGGTGAAAATCTACCCGGGTGCCCGCCTCCATGAAACAATTGAGCCCCGTATGGAAGAAGCAGGGAATTGGGTGCAAGACAGGCTCGGGCGACGGGTCTTGTCGTCCGACGGCCAGTCAATGCCGGCGGTGATCGGAACGCTTCTGCGCAAAAGGGGAGAGACATTGGCGGTTGCGGAGAGTTGTACCGGAGGACTGGTGGCGCATCTTTTGACGGAAGTGGCCGGCAGTTCCGATTATTTTCTGTTTTCGGCCATCACCTATGCCAACCAGGCGAAAATATCGGTGTTGAACGTTTCCGCAAAAACCCTCGAAGCCAACGGCGCGGTGGCCGAACAGACCGCCGCAGAAATGGCAGTTGGCGCAAGGACCGTTTCGGGGGCCACCTGGGCGATTGCCACCACGGGCATTGCCGGCCCCGGCGGCGGAAGCCCGGAAAAACCGGTGGGCACTGTCTGCGTAGCCATTGCCGGCCCCCGTGGCGTCAGCACCAGGCGTCGGGTATTTCCCTTTGCCGATAGATCCATGAACAAACAAATGTTTGCGGTGTCGGCCCTCGATATGTTGCGGCGCATCCTTTGCTGACCCGAATGCTTTCACGGCATGCGACGGTGGGGGCATTTGCCGGCGGGCAAGGGGCTTTGTATCCCCTGTACCGGTTCCGGCACATGGCCGCCGTGACACAATCTTCCGCGCGCCCCTGGACGGTCTGCTTGACATATGCCACCGGCAGGTGTAACCGACTCATCAGTCGGATTAAACGCGGATGCCTGCCACGGCCACGGTATCCATCTTTAAGGGGGCGCTACATGTCGCCAAAGCTTGTCGATAAAAAGAAGCGTGCACGCGCCATCGCCCGTGCGGCGCTGGACGTGTTCTCCCAAAAGGGATATGCGGGAACCAGCATGGAAGAGATCGCCCGGACGTTCGGCGTCGGGAAGGCGACCCTTTACGAATCCTACCCTTCCAAGAGCGCCCTTTACACCGCCGCCGTCATGGACTTTGTCGCGGTGTACGACGCGACCTTGGCAACGCGTCTTTCCACTGCGGAATCTCCCCTTGCCGGCGTTTTCGCGTTCATGGCCCACAGCGCGGAATTTTGTGACAAGAATAATCAACGTTCGGTAAATATGCTGTTTGACATCCTCCAGCAGAGCATTCCAGACGAAGGGGTTTTCTCCCAGCGGCGTTATCTGGTGCGGGAGATGATGATGGGATCCCGAACGATGCTCGTCAACGTACTGAAGAAAGGGGTTGATACCGGCATTTTCGATCCGGCCATCGCCCAAGACATCGAACATATCGCAACGAATCTAACGGCCTATATGGACGGGGCATCCCTCCACAGCCTCATAACGGAAAATTACTTCGACATGTCCCGTGAGCTACGTTATGCCATGAAGACCGTGGCACGGATACTTTTGCGGGAGCCAGGTGCACACGATACAGAAGGCATGATTACCAAGGTACTAGGGGAAGAAAAATGAGACGAGGTTGTTGCCGATGCATCCTGGTTTGGGTTGCGGTGTGGATATGTTGTGCACTCCCGGGCGAAGGAAAAGCCGAACATCTCTATTCGCTCCAGGAGATTTTCGCCAGAGCTCTGGAAGGATCCGAAACCGTCGGGATTTCGGTGGAGGATCTGTTCATTGCCCGGCAGACAAGACGCCAGGCGTTTTCCGTTTTGATGCCGGAGATTTCCGCATTTGGATCCTACACGCGCTATGGTCTCCAGGACAATACGTCGTCGTTTTTTGCACAGCCGGACAGCACCACGCGTTATGGGCTCACAGCCGGTCAGCAGTTCACTCTGAACGGAAAGAGCTGATCGGTCTGAAGGTGACGGAGCAAACCATCGAAAAGCAGGGATATTCGCTGGCCGACATCCGGGCTTCGTTTCTATACGAGGTGGCAGTCGCTTTTTTCGATGTGCTGAAAGGGGAAAAGGCAAGAGACATTGCTTCGGCGAGTGCCGTGCGGCTGGAAGCATACCGGAAGGAAGTGTCCGCAAGGATCGCTCTGGAGGAAGCGCCGAAGACCGACATGCTCAGAACCCAGGCGGAGCTGGCGAAGGCCCGGGCGGATCTGACGGCCGCTGAAAACCGGCTCACCTACGCGCGCAGGGTTTTGGCGCAACTGGCCGATTTGCCGGACAACTTCAAGTTGGCTTCCGTCATTCCTATGCTGGATCCAACCCTCAGTCACGCGCTGCCCCGGCTCAAAGATGTCGCCCGGACGCAGCGGGACGCACTGAAAGCGGCCGCTGTGCAGGAACGCATCGCCGCCAACGAAGTGCGGTATTATCGAAGCGATTACTGGCCCTCACTTTCCCTGGAGGGAAATTACGCCAGAACGCAGCAGGACCCCGGCGACGGGTATACACCGGAGGAAAGTCTTTCCGTTTCCCTTTCCGTGAACCTGCCGTTGTTTGACGCGGGACTCAGGTCCGCCCGGATAGACGAGGCAAAGGCACGGCACCGAAAGGCCCGGTTGGCGTTGCGCAGCATGGAAGAGCAGGTGGACTTGGAGGTGGAGGAGGCCTATTTGGCGGTGTGCACGGCGCGAAAGGTGGCGGAGGCACTGACCGAGCAGGTGACGTATGCGTTGGCCAATTACGAAGCGGTGCGGCGTCAATTTTCCGCCGGCACCGCCGATAGTGTCGACGTCGTCGACGCCAACACCCTGCTGGTGACGGCGGAGCGGGAATTGACCGAAGCCCGCTATACCCACCAGATGGCCATCATCGGCCTGGAGCGCGTCCAGGGTGTCTTTGCGCCGAAAATTGAAACATTTGCCGCCGGCAAAAGTGGAGAGTGACAACACAAGCGGATCCGACAGGATCGGTGTACGAGGACGTGAGCATGAACGAGGCGATGAAAAACGACAACGCATTTAGAAAACCGCTCATGGTGCGCATCTGGGGCATGCTGCCGTATGTAGTGGTATTGTTGTTGCTGGTGATGATGGCCGGACTCGGCGTCACCTGTAAGCGACGGCAGCAGACCCTTGAAGAGAGAAGCGCGGCGACTCAGACGTCCCAGACCCCCGCGAACGTGGTCACCCTCGCGTTGGCGCCGACCCACATTCGTGACCGGATCAATCTTCCGGCGGTTACGGAGCCGTGGATCAGTCTTCAGGTCAAGGCCGAGGTGGCCGGCAGCATCGTGGAAAAAAAGGTGCAAGAGGGTGATACCGTCACCAAGGGGCAGGTGCTGGTTGTCATTGAAGAACGGGATTATCGAAATGCGTTTTTGTCGGCCAAGGCCACCTTTGAAAATGCCCGGCTCACTTATGAAAGGACGGGGAAGCTCTACGAACAGCAGCTTGCCACCAAATCCCAGATGGACGCGGCGTCGGCACAATTGGAGAGCGCCCGGGCCGCAATGGACAATGCGGCCTTACAACTTGATCGGTGTCGGATCCGCGCCGCCTTTTCGGGGAGTGTCGACCGGGTGTCCGTGGAGGAGGGGCAGTATCTGAACGTGGGTGAACCGGTGGTGGAACTGCTGCGCGTGGACCGGCTGAAAGTCGTGGTGGGGATTCCAGAATCCGATGTGGCCGCCGTTCGCAACGTGTCGGTTTTCAACATCACGTTTGACGCCCTTGGGGGAAAAACCGTCCAGGGCACCCGGCACTTCTTATCCAAAACCACCGACACGGCGGCCAGATTGTACGATTTGAAACTCGCGGTGGAAAACCCGGATGGCGAAATCCTTCCGGACATGTTCGCCCGGGTGGACATTGTGAAACGAGAGGTGCCTGGGGCGTTGGTCGTGCCGCGGTATGCGCTCATTGATCGGGAAGACGCGGCATATGTGTGTATCGTTTCAGACGGGTTGGTGCGGATCCTGCCCGTCACCACCGGCATCACGGAGGGGTGGAAGGTGGCGGTGACACACGGCCTGTCCTTCGGTGACCAGGTGGTGGTGATGGGCCACCGCAATTTGGAAGAGGGCCAGGCGGTCAACGTGATGCGGAGTGCGGACAGCATAGAGGCGGTTTCCCAATGATCATTTCCGATACGGCCATTAAAAACTACATGAGCGTGATGGTGTTGGCCGTCATCATCCTGTTGTTCGGGGTGTACAGCTACATCGTGCTGCCGAGGGAAAGCTCCCCGGATATTTCCATTCCTTATGTGTTTGTTTCCACCGCCTACCGGGGCGTATCCTCTTCGGATATCGAAACCTCCATCACCATCAAGATCGAGACCAAATTGCGCGGGATCGACGGTGTGAAGAAAATTAAATCGGTTTCCGCCGAAGGGCAATCGTTTATCAACATCGAATTCAATACCGATGTCGACATCGACGATGCGCTCCAGAAGGTCCGGGACAAAGTGGACGAGGCGAAAAGCGAGTTGCCGACGGATCTCGAAAACGATCCCTCGGTGTTTGAAGTCAATTTTTCCCAAATGCCCATTGTGGTCTACGCCCTGGCCAGCAATGCCAGTGCCAAGAGCCTCAAGAAAATGGCCGATGACCTGCAAGATGATCTGGAAGCGATTCCGGGGGTTCTTGAGGTGGAGGTAACCGGTGCCCGGGAGCGCGAGATCCAGGTGGTGGTGGACCCCGACAAGCTGGCATATTACCGGATTCCCATCACCATGCTCCAAGCGGTAGTGGCCGGAGAAAACCAGAACACGTCCGGAGGTTCCATTACCCTGGGAGACGGCCGTTACCAATTAAGGGTTCCAGGGGAATTCGATACCCCCGAAGAAATATACATGTTGGTGATCAGCACCTTTCAGGGCCGCCCGGTCTACCTCAAGGACGTCGCCGAGGTCAAAGACACATTCAAGGACGAGGAGAGCCGTTCCCGCCTCGACGCAGCGTTTCGGTGAACATCTCCGTCAAAAAACGCACCGGGGAAAACATCATTGCCATTGCGGAACAGGTTGACATGGTGGTCGATCGCCATCGGGCGAACTGGGGCCCCGGCACCCGCATAACGAAATTGATGGATCAGTCAAAAGAAATCCGGAACCTGGTCAAGGATCTGGAAAACAATATTCTTTCCGGGTTGGTTTTGGTGATCGTGGTGTTGTTTTTCTTCCTGGGGCTGCGGAACGCCGTTCTGGTGGCACTCGCCATTCCCTTTTCCATGCTGTTGTCCTTTATGGTGCTCAACCTGCTGGGGATCTCCCTCAACATGGTGGTGTTGTTTTCTTTGACGCTTGCCCTGGGAATGCTGGTGGACAATGCGGTGGTGATCATCGAAAATATCTACCGCTACATGGAGCAAGGCGTCGGGCGGGTCGCGGCGGCCATGAAGGGGACAGCGGAAGTGGCCTGGCCGGTGATCGGCTCCTCGGCAACGACGATAGCCGCCTTTGCACCGATGATTTTCTGGCCGGATATCATGGGCGCGTTCATGCGGTATCTGCCCATCACGCTGATCATCACCCTGTCTTCGAGCCTCTTTGTCGCCCTGGTCATCAATCCGACCTTCGGGGCGCTTTTTATGCGCCTGAAGAGCGATTCTGCGGGCGAAGACGCGGCAACGGTTAAGGGTGTCACCGCAACGGGCGAACAACCCGTTGAGGTCAGGGGGCGATTGCTGACCAGCTATGTGTGGTTGCTGCGTGCAGCACTCAACCATCGGTTGCCGGTGGTGCTGATGTCCGTTTTGTTCCTTGGCTTGCTGTTCCAGGTTTGGCTGATCGTGATCGGATTGGAACGGCCTGTGGAATTTTTTCCCAGCATCGATCCGAGTAACGCCTATGTGAACCTGGATCTTCCGGAAGGATCGGATCTGGCCTACAACGACCGCCTTCTGAAACTTTTGGAAATGCGGATCACCGGCGCCGCAACGGAACCGACCAATCCCCTTATCGAGGTGGACCCCGAAGCCTACCAGGCGGCCTACCGCCCCAAAACACATGCCACGCCGCAGGGGGAACAGATACAGGGGCCCAGTGACCTGCAAACCATCGAGCATATCTATGCAAAGGCCGTGAAAACCCCCGGTGCCGGGGCGTTGTTCGGCAACACCGCGGACAACCACCTGGGGATACAGTTCCTGGACTTGGCTGATCGTGCCGAGTCCACCTCCCAAAGCCTGGAAGAGATCAGGCGGCGTATTGGTGATATGCCGGGCGCGAAAATCACGGTCGAAAAGGAAGAGGGCGGACCGCCCACCGGGGCCCCCATCAACATCGAGATTTCCGGGGACCGTTTCGAGGTGTTGGGGAAGCTGGCCAAGAGCATTGAAAAGCTGGTGCGCAATATTCCCCATGTGGAAGACGTTCAGAACGATTACCAGGAGGCGATTCCGGCGCTTCGGGTCCGGGTGGATCGCCAAAAGGCCGCCATGTTCGGCCTGACCACGAGTGCGCTGGGCCTTGCCCTCAAAACCGCCTACAACGGTCTCGATGTTTCCACCTATTACGAAGGCGACGACGAATATGACATCACCGTGATTTTGCCCGAAGCGGAAAGAAAACATCCCGATGTGCTCCAACGGTTGATGATTCCCTCTTCGTCCGGTGAACTGGTTCCCTTGACCACCTTGGCGGCAATTGATTACACCGGAATCCTGGGGGATATCATCCGCATTGATCAGCAGCGGGTGGTGACCGTCAAGGCCAATGTGGACGAAAGTAAGGTACCGGGCGCCGTGGCACGTATGCAGGCGGAAAAAATGCTCGCTGATTTTCAGCTGCCGCCGGGCTACCGTATCAAATTCACCGGGGAATTCGAAGATCAACAGAAATCCCAGACCTTTTTAAGCAAGGCGTTCCTGATCGCCTTGTTTCTCATTTTCTTCATTCTGGTTACGCTGTTTAATTCGGTTGCACAACCCATGATCATCCTGACTTCCGTGGTATTGTCCCTTGGCGGCGTTTTTCTGGGCCTGGTGGTCATCGACAAACCCTTCGGGGTCATCATGACCGGTGTCGGCGTCATTTCCCTGGCGGGTGTGGTGGTCAACAACGCCATCGTATTAATCGATTACACCAACAAATTGTTGGCGCGGGGAATGGCCTTGAGGGAAGCGGTGGTGGCGGCGGGGGCCACACGGCTGCGGCCCGTGATGCTCACCGCCGTTACCACCATCCTGGGGCTCATCCCCATGGTGACGGGGGTGTCTTTCGACTTCAGTGCCATGGCCGTTTCCTGGGTAAACGAATCCACACAATGGTGGCAGTCCATGGCGGCGGTGGTGATTTTCGGTCTGATGATCGCCACCTTCCTTACATTGGTGGTGGTGCCGGTGTTGTATACCGTCATGGACGATGCGCGCAGGTGGGCGCCGCGCAGCGTTCGTTGGCTGCGACGGATGTATTGGAAACCGGTCGCATCCAATAATTCGGTGAAATAAGGCGAAGGCTCATGCCGGCAACATCCCATTTCCGGATCGGATGGCTGATCGATGGTTCGGGTGCGCCTGCCAGGCGGCACCAACTCCTTTCCCTTGAAGACAAAACCCTGGTCCGCATCGGTGCCGGTGCTTCCGCACACGCCCATGCGCGTCCGGGAAGTTGGTACGATCTTTCCGAATACACCGTGCTGCCGACATTCGTTGATGCACATGTTCATCTGATGCTCACAGGCCCGCCGCTCACACAGGAAATAAACGCCCGGGCCGTGGCGCCTCGCCTCTGTCCGGAATCACAAATTTTAAGACATCTGGGGGAACATCTTGCCTACGGGGTGATGGCCGTGCGGGACGGCGGTGATTTTGCCGGCCGCGTGCTGGACATCGTACAGTGCGACGGGTTCCCGAAATTTCCACGCATACCGCATGTGGCCGCTTGCGGAGCCGCCTTGCACAAGCCCGGCCGGTATGGGCGGTTGATGGGCCAGGCGGTTCGAAACTTTGATGATATTGAAGCCTACATCACCGACAGGGCCGCGCAGGGCGCTGCACACGTCAAGATCGTTCAATCTGGCATCAACAGCCTGCGTGAATTCGGGCGGCAGACGCAGGCCCAGTTCGCGGTGGCGGAATTGCGGAATATCAGCGCCCTCGCCCGAAAGAAGAAGATGGCGGTGATGGTGCACGCAAACGGTGCCGTGCCCGTCGCAACGGCGCTGGCCGGTGGATGTGACTCTGTTGAACACGGCTACTTCATGGGCGACGACAATCTAAAGGAAATGTCCGACAAGGGGATCGTATGGGTTCCCACCATCGTTCCCATGCAGGCCTGCGCTTTAGGCGCATCCCGTGGCGCGGAAAGGGACATTGCCCGCAAAACAGTGGCACACCAATTGCGTCAACTGCAGAAAGCCAGGGACATGGGCGTGCGGGTCGCCGTTGGAACCGATGCCGGGGCGCCCGGGGTGCCCCATGGACAGGCACTTGCCCGCGAGTTGGCACTGTTTGTCGTTGCGGGTTACACAGTGGAAGAAGCGATCCGCTGCGCCGTTACGAAAACGGGCCGCACCAACGGGTCGACCACCAGGCCGGCACTTCGGGATGGCGGGCCGGCGTCTTTCCTGGCGGTGAAGGGCCCCCCTGGATCGCTGTGTGAACGACTGGCCTGTCGGCCGGACCTTGTCGTTGTGCAGGGGCGGGCGGTGTCCGGAACGTTTCCGGCGCCTGTGCATCGTCAACCGGATGGGACACCCATCAGGTAACGTTCAAACCAGGACAGGGCCTCCCGGACAAACCGCCGCTGGTCTTCGGACCGACTCATGGCATGATCTCCCCCCTTGAAGAGAATGCATTTTTTAGGGTGGCCTGCGCGGCTGTGGATCAGGCGGGCATTCCCGGGTGGAACAACGCGGTCTGCATCCCCGTGGAAGATGAGTAGGTGATGCACCGCGTCCAGATAATCCGACAAGTCGAAACGGAGGGGAAGATGCCGGGGGGATGAAATCGCGGCATTGGTCACGCCGAGGGCTTCCAGGACCGGCCCGCTTACCACGGGAGCGGCGTTGAGCACCATGGCCCGGGCAGAGAGCGCTTGGGCGACCGAGAGGCATACGGCGCCCCCCATGCTGCTGCCGAACAGGCCGAGCCGTTCACAGGAAACGCCCGCTTTTTTGAGCGCATCAACGGCACTCACCATGTCCTTGCAACGGGCCGGAAGGTTCGTGACGGTTTCAAACCGGCCTTCGCTTTGTCCGCACCCCCTGTGGTCGAACCGGAAAAAGGCGATGTTTCTGGCCGCGCAGACCTCGGCCAGGGCGACCTGCTTGCCGGATGCAGCACTGGAATACAGGCCGTGGGAGCCGATGACGACAGCAGGCGACGGCGTTTCAGGCTGGTGCAGGAAGCCCTGCAACCGATAGCCGTCGGAACGAAACATGAGAGGCGTGACAGGCATGGGGAGGGCGATACCATAATTATTGCCTCTTTTCATCCTGTTTTTCATGTACTATACGGCAGGCGGCATTCAACCGGACGCGTTTTTCAAACGGAAAGAGGACGACCGGCCAGGGACCGATCCGATACGGGTGAAGGTTATTTCGCACGGACCGAAAAAACAAATGGATAGAAAGCGACGCACGATATGGCAGTAAAAAAAGGGCAGGAAATCACCCTTGACATCGATACCCTCGCCATCGGCGGCAAGGGGATGGGGCGGGTGGACGGCATGGCGGTTTTCGTGGACCAGGTGGTGCCGGGAGATCGGGTGCGCGTGCGCATCACCAGAAAAAAGAAAAATTACGCTGAGGCCCGGGTGATGGAGATGATGGCGCCCTCCAAGGAGCGCATCGCACCGCCCTGTCCTTACAGTGGCTTTTGCGGCGGCTGCAAATGGCAGTTTCTGCCTTATGAGCGACAATTGGCGTATAAAACGGACCATGTCGCACAGTCAATCGCCCATATCGGCCTGCTTGAGAATGTGCCGGTACACCCGGCCATCGCCTCTCCAAACGTATTCGCCTACCGGAACAAGATGGAGTTTTCCTGTTCGGATCACGCCTGGCTGCTGCCCCATGACATGGACAACCCAGATGCCGTGCGGGATTTTGCGGTGGGCCTGCATGTGCCCGGCACCTTTCACAAGGTCCTCGACACTGACGCCTGTATGCTGCAACCGTCTGCCGGCAACCGCATTCTCAGCGACGTGCGGCAATATATGCGGCATTCCGGTCTGGCGGCTTACGGCCTTAAAAGTCACAAGGGATTCTGGCGGTTTGTGATGCTGCGGCATGCGCCCTCCCGGGACCATTGGATGGTCAATATTATTACGGCATCGGAAAACCCCACGGCACTCGATTCCCTTGCGCAGCAATTGATGGCCACCCATCCACGGATCGTTTCGGTGGTGAACAACATCACCGCCAGCAAGGCGGGAATCGCGGTGGGGGAACGGGAGGTGCTGCTTGGGGGTGTTCCGGTTCTGACGGATGGGATCGGGGACTTTTCGTTCGAAATATCGGCGAACTCCTTTTTTCAGACCAACACGGGGGCCGCAGAACGGCTCTATGAAACAGTGGCCCGATATGCCGGATTGACCGGCCGGGAGCGCGTCCTTGACCTGTATTGCGGCACGGGCACCATCGGCATTTACCTGTCACGGCAAGCCGCTTGGGTGACAGGGATGGAGCTGGTGGAAAGTGCCGTGAACGATGCGCGCAACAATTGCCGTCTCAACGGCATCGACAATTGCCGGTTTGTGGGCGGTGACATCAAGGAGCAGCTGGCCTGTGTGTCTGAAAGGCCGGATGTCCTAATCATCGACCCGCCGCGGGTCGGAATGCACAAGGATGTCGTGAAGCAGGTGCTGGCCATGGGACCGGACAGGATTGTCTATGTGTCCTGCAATCCAGCCACCCTGGCCAGAGATCTGCAAATGATGGACGAATTGTACCGGGTATGCGAAGTGCAGCCGGTGGATATGTTTCCCCATACCTTCCATATCGAGGCGGTGGCGCGGCTGGAAAAAAAATGAGCGGCTAGTTTTCGAAGATGCCAAGGGAAACGAGGTAATGCCCCCGGAAGCGGCCGTTTTCTTCACGCTCGATGGCCAGTATTTTTGTGGGGCGTTGTTGCTTTGGGCGGGCGGTGTTTTCACTGTAATACGTCATGGACAGAACGTCCCCGGCATGGATGGCGTTGAGAATATCGCTGTTTTCCTTAACGAGCACAAAGGGCGGCATGTTCTGCACCGTCCAGATCTTAAACTGATACATGAACTTGATGTTGTCCACCTGGAACTCTACGCTGTAAAATCGATTTTGGCTGCAGATGCCGCCGTCGGTTGGGCCGGTATTGTTTGCGATGCCATAAGACGCCATGTTGCCCTCCAAAATTCAACGGTTATGAATGCTATCGGCATGACCGGAGGAATTCTTGATACGATCATCATGAAAGCAAGTTGCGTGCCACAAAGCTGTGCTAATGTCGGCCAGTTCGCTGTCGAGACCCATGGGGCGGATTGTCGAAAACACGCCGGACATCGATGCCATGCGATAAACGGCCATATCCGTGACGTATGCCGCCCCCCATCGTATCGGCGGCGGGCGGTTTTCGTTCCCAGCGCCAAAGGCTGAAAAAATGCACACCCGTGTACTGGAGAGCACAGGCGCGACGGGGTTGTCTGATCGGCGCATGGCCTGTTTCCTTGTACCGCTGCGGGTCGAAATGCGCCGCGGCGCAGGATCTGTTACGGGTCCGACCCCAGGGCCGTTCCTATGGAGTGTGTACGGTCAGACCAGGGGTTTGTTCCAGAGAGTACTGGTTGTCCTTTTTGACGGTTGACAGTACAAAGCTGGAGCTGATGTTCTGAATGCCCGAAATTTTAGACAGTTTGTTCATTAAAAAATCCGTGTACCGGTTGATGTCTTCCACGGCGACCTTGATGAGGAAATCTTCATTTCCGGAGATCTGATAGCATTCCAATACTTCCGGAAGCGATTCGATCTTTTTTTTGATTTTATCGAAAGATGTCAATTGGTGGAAGGCGATGCTGACGGTTACGAACACCATAACTTCAAGACCGATTTTTTCGCGGTCCAGCACCGCCTTGTAATGGGCGATGATGCCGGCCCCTTCCAGCCGGCGTACCCGTTCGAGCATGGCCGGTTGGGAAATGCCGATCATGGCCGCCAGTTTCGTATTGGTGATGCGGCCGTCGCGTTGCAGGATTTCGAGGATTTTTTGGTCGGTTTCATCCAGCTTCATGTGTATTCCTTTCAACATTGCGGACCGGTCCGCCATCTGCCCGATTTATCTAAGATATCTGAGAACATTCGTCAATAGGAGAAACAGGCGGGGAGATCTCTCTCCGCGGGAAAGGAGGGGCGCTTTAACTGCCGTCCTGGACAATGATACGCAAAAACCCGCCAGGAAGGGTGCGAAATATAAAAAAGGTTGACAATAATATGAATAATATTTAGTTGATAATGGCATAAAGAATAAAATAATAATACATATGGGCAATAATGCAGAAGATGTGACGCTGCTCCTCTTTAACAGAATGTCGGAAGGCGTTCGGCCAGGGAAAGGAGAAATGGTACATGCTCGGATCCTTGTTTTCCCCCAAAAATGTCGCCGTCATCGGCGCGTCGAGCAAAGAGCTGTCCATCGGAAACCGCATCATTAAAAATCTTGTCGATTTCGGCTTCAAGGGCGCCATATATCCCATCAATCCGAAATCCGACACTATCCGGGGAATCAAGGCCTACAACTCCATCCTGGAAGTTCCCGAAACAGGGGGCATCGATGTCGTGCATCTCGTGATTCCAGCAAAATTCTGTCCCATGGCCTTCGAGGATTGCGCACGCATGAAGGTGCGTCATATCATCATCAACTCCGGCGGATTTTCCGAGGTGGGCCCGGAAGGCGTTGAGATTGAAAAAAAATGCATGGACATCGCGAATAAATACGGCATGCGGGTGATGGGGCCCAATTGTCAGGGGATCATCAATACCGATCCCGATGTCAGGGCCTATTGCAACTTCACCTTCACCATTCCGGAACCCGGATACATTTCCCTCGTGGTGCTCAGTGGCGGAGTGGCGGAGCTTATTCACCAGGGGGTTTCGGAAATGGGGGTGGGGACCCGCATCTACGCCTCCAATGGAAATGCGGTGGATGTGAGCATACCGGAGATTATCGAATACCTCGGCGAGGATGCCCCGACCCGTGTCATTGTCACCTATGTGGAAGGCCTGAGGGATGCTGCGCGGTTCATGCGGGTTGCCCGAAAAGTCTCCAAACGCAAGCCCATCCTCGCCATGAAGGCGGGCAGAACCCGGGAAGGGGCAAAGGCGGCCGCCTCTCACACCGGTGGCCTGGCAAAGGAGGAAAAAGTCACCGACCTGATTTTCGCGAAGGCCGGTATTCTGTCGTTCGCCGATGAGGGTGCGCTGATCCGTGCCGCCACTGCTTTTGCATCCCAGCCCGTACCGAAGGGAAACAGGGTGGGCATTATCACCAACACGGGCGGACCGGCGGTCATCAGCACCGATGTTCTGGCAGCCGATGGGTTGCGCATCCCCCCCCTTGGGGAAAACACCCGAAAAACCCTTGAACAGGCGTTGCTGCCGGAAGCATCGGTCAGGAATCCCGTGGACGTCCTGGCCACGGCCAATGGCGCCCACTTTCGCGCCTGCCTGGAAGCCTTTATGGCGGATGATAATTTCGACCTCGTTTATGTGAATTTCGTGACGCCGTTTTTTGTGGACAATGAAAATATCGCCAGAGAAATTGCCGCGGTCAGTCGTCGGCAGGAGAAACCCATTGTCTGCAACCTGATGACAGACAGGCGCCGGATGAGGGCAGTTGAGGATATTCTCAAGGACGGGGGGGTGCCCTGCTTTGCATTTCCGTCCGATGCGGCAAGAGCCGTGAGTGCTTTGGTCAGGTACCATGCCATTCAATCCCGTTCTGCGGGGAAGGCTGTTGTCTTTGAAGATGTGGATGCGGACGCGGCAAGGCGTATTGTCGATACGGCGCGAAAAGAGGGCCGGATGCAGCTTGGAGCCGGTGAAGTAAACAGACTGTTGGAGTGCTATGGGCTCCCGGTTCCTGCCTGGCGCATTGCAGAAACGCCCGAGCAGGCGGCCGCTGCGGCCGGGGATCTCGGGTATCCCGTGGTTCTAAAAGCGGATGCGGCGGGCCTTGTGCACAAAAGCGACGGAGGCGGGGTGATGCTGAACCTGCAAGATGGCAAAGCTGTCAGGGAAGCAGCAGCGGACATGCGCGCGCGCATCGGGATAGCCGATATGCGCTTCTTCGTGCAGAAATTCCACCCGCCGGGGCTTGAGTTGATCATGGGGGCGAAGGCCGAAGAGCCTTTGGGGCACGTGCTCATGTTCGGTATCGGCGGGATATTCGTGGAGGTGATGAAGGATGTGTCTTTCTGCCTGACACCTCTCAGCGATGCCGAGGCCGATGAGATGCTTTCTTCCATTAAAGGGGCACCGTTGCTGGATGGTGTGCGGGGCGGACGGGGGGTGGACCGGGCGGCCCTGTCAGACACCCTCTTGCGTCTCAACCAAATGGTGATCGATCTGCCTTGGATCACGGAAATGGACATGAATCCGGTGACGGCCTACCCGGATGGCGTGTGCGTCCTGGATGCCAGAATCAGCCTTTCGGTTGTGACGGCTGCGGGTACATGACACTGCGCCGGGACGCTTCGGGTTGGTCACCGTCATCCAGCAGGCATCGCACGGATTCCGCGAAGGGAACGATCTCCCTTGCTATGTGCGAGAGCATGGTATCGGTCAGGGTCGTATTGAAACCCACCACCCATATTCCCAAAGGAAGGCCGCGCAGATTGCGTAGGCTCGCGGCCACGGCCCGTACCCCCGGCATGTATTCCTCCCTGTCCAGCGCATACCCCCTTTGCCGAACCTGTTGTATTTCGGTCAGATACTTGTCGGGATCGCAGATGGATCGGTCGGTGAAGCAGGGAAGTCCATGGATGTTCATCAATGCCCTGACCGCCGTGTCGTCGAGCAGCGACAGAAAAATCTTGCCGATTACCCCGGCGAACAGGGGGAACGTGGCGCCTACGGGGGCGGATATTTTATAGGGGTTCTGGCTTTCGGCCGCAGCGATGACCAGTGCCCGGTCATCGCTGCGGACACCGAGAAACACCGATTCTCCCATCCGGTCCCGAAAAGATGCCAATAAAGGTGCCGCTTTTTTGTTGAACTTCAGGTAGTTCCAATGCTTTAGGCTGATAGCGAGCAACGCCGGGCCCAAAAAAAATCTCTTGGTTGCCGGATCCTGGTTCAACACGCCTTCGGCCACAAGGGCCTGGGCGAGGCCGGAGGTGGTACTCTTGCTGTAGGCGAGCGCAGCAGCGATTTCGCTGATGCCCATGCCGGCATGTGCGGCCGCCACCAGCTTGACAATGTTGATTCCCTTCTGCACCGCCGGCGCCTTATAGCCCATGGCCCTGCCGTTATTATCCTGCATGGCGGCGTCTGCCCGGATGGCGCCACGGGTCCAAGGCGTTGGGGCGGCAGTCGGCCGCCGCCGGTCGCGTTCCCACGGGTGGGATGTCGTCTGAGATCACGGGATCAACCTTGTCCAATGATGCATGCCCTTGCTTTGGTAATTGGGTGTCGGCCCTAAAAATCCTTAAAATCCGACATGTCGTCATCTTCAAAGGGGATCACCTGGTCCGGGCGCAGTTCCTTGCCCCCGGATCTGGTAGCCGCATGTTTCACCTGCCGTTCAGGTTTCAATGTGGCGGGCAATGTCCGTTGCTTTTTTAGCGGAGTTGCCGCATCCGTCAGCGATTTGTCCTCCTGGGTTTTGAGGCTGCCCACCACCGCAATCAGATCGGCGATGATCTTCCGGACACTGACGGCCAGTTGATCCATCAATTCGGCCGCCGCAGCAGACTCTTCCGAATTGGCGGCGTTTTTCTGCACCACCTTGTCCATTTCCGCCACTGCACGGTTGAGTTCCTCGATGCCTTCGGCCTGTTCACCGGACGCGGCCGCAATTTCACTGACGAGTCCCTTGGCCTTTGAGGCGTTGCTGTCCACCTCCCCGAAAGCGGTGGACGTGGTGCCTACGAGTTCCGCGCTGCCCATGATGCGCTTGACGATATCTTCAATCAGCTTGGCGGTGTTCCGTGCCGCTTCGGCGGCCCGCATGGCGAGGCTTCGGACTTCGTCCGCAACAACGGCGAAACCGGCCCCGGCTTCGCCGGCCCGTGCGGCTTCCACGGCGGCGTTGAGGGCGAGAAGATTGGTCTGAAAGGCGATTTCGTCAATGGTTTTGATGATTTTGGATGTTTCCTTGCTGGCCACGGAGATTTCCTCGATGGCGTCGGAGAGGCGCCCCATGGCGTCATTTGCTTTGTTGATGATCTGGGTGGTCTCCTGCATGATGCGGTCCGCCTGTTGGGCGTTGTCCGCGTTCTGCTTGGTCATGGACGACATGCGCTCAAGGGATGCGGACGTCTCTTCAAGGGATGCCGCCTGTTCGCTGGTGCCTTCGGCCAGCTGATGACTGGAGGAGGTGACTTCGGAAGAGGCGGTGCCCATGCGTCCGGACGTATCGGTCAGGGTCTTGATGACGTTCTGGATAGGTTTGGATAGGGAAGAGGCGCCCCAGAAGAGAAAGGGCAGGATGACCAGAATACAGCCAATGAACACCAGGGCCAGTAGCTGCATCATTTCAAGGGTATTGGCCCGGGCGACGGACTTGTCGAGGCAGACGCAGAGGGTGCCTACCCGGCCGGATTTTCCGAAGAGGGGAAGGGCGCTCTGATAATATTCCGTGCCGGTGACGGTGATGTCGTTCAGATATGTTTCCTGGGTCGCCAGATCCCATGCCGCTTTCGGGGCAGGGATGTCCTGGACTTCGATGTTTTCATAACCGGCGATACTGCCGAGGCTGAAGCCGGCGTCGGTGAACAGGTTGATGTCCAGCCCGGTGAGATAGGTCATTCGTTTGATGAAATTCTGATCGAGCATCAGTTCAAGAACGGCGAATCCCACCTGCTTTGTTTCGAGCACGTTGCCTTCGAAATCGGTTTCGGAAAAGAAAATGGGAATCATGGCCCGAAGGCCGATGCGGTTCTGCAGGGAGAAAAAACCGATGCGTTTCTGTTCAGGGGGCGTGCCATCGTAAAACGGTTGCGCCAGCTGTTCGTCCAATGTCGCCACCGGCTTTATCTTGTCCCGGTTGAACTCTTCTCCGGGTTTGATGGTCATTACGCGAAAACCGTCCATCTCCGCGGAAAAGGAATTGCCGATGTAAAAATCTCCCTGGGGCGTCAAGGCGCCGAAGGCCAGCATTTCGCGGTCCATGGCATAAACGGCGGCTTTGCTCAGCCCGCTGATCTGCATCACCTGGAAGAGGGCGACGCTGACATCGTTGGCGAGGAACTGGTAAATGGAGCCGGCACCCGCGCTGTCTGTTCTGATTTCGGACAATTCCCTTGTTTTGCTGCCCATGTCGTTCATGGTGGCAGTCTGGCGGGCGTCGGACAGGAGCTTTTCCCGGCGGGAGATAAGGTCGTCCCGCACCACCGCCATGGCGCGGTCCAACTGTTCGGTGCCGCTTTTTCGGTTCTGACTGCTCAAAATTACAGTGACGACGGATGCGGCGATAATCATGACAAGCAGCAACATCGCCAGGGTGCCAATGATCAGCTTTGCTTTGAGTTTCAGACCTTTGATCATACCAACACTCCTTTCTAAAACGACGGAAACACCAGCAAGGACATTGAATATGCAGCGGCAGGGAAAAACGTATTTTCCCGCATTCCTCTATGCCACAATTGTGGTGGCGCAATCAAGATTAAATCTCTGAAGTGCTGAGGTTTTTTCTTCTGTGAGGGGTTTCACGGGTGCGGGGGGAAGGCGACCCCCCGGTGCTTCCCGTGTTTCCCCGCATTGATTCCGGGTTGACTTTTTTGCCCAATGGTGTATCACTCACAGCGATTTAGTCTCTTATAGTGAGAAAAAGGGCGGGATAAAAGGGTTGCCGGCTTTTCACCACCGAACACCATGAAAAAACAGAAATTAAACTCCATAGAGAAAGCCTTGGATATCCTGATGGCCTTCACGCCGGTCAACCAGGAAATGGGCACCACGGAAATCAGCATCCGGTTGCATCTGCACAAGGCCACGACCTCCCGGATTCTCCTGATGTTGGCCCAAAAAGGGGTATTGCGGCAAGTTCCGGAAACCAAGAAATTCTGCCTGGGCTCCTGGGCCATCGACATAGGGCGCACCGTGATTGACTCTCTTGCCGCCGACATGGCCGTGATTGCGCGGCCCGTCATTGATGCCCTTCGGGACGACCTCGGGGAAACGGTCGTGCTGGAACAGATGATGGGGGATACCACGGTCATGATGCACCTCGCCGAAGGCACCCGACGGGTGCGGCTGGCTGTCGGGGTCGGAGACCGGCTGCCAATCCATGCGGCCGCCGGTGCCAAGGCCATTCTCGCTTATTCGGATCCCGAGGCGGCACGTAAAATCATTCAATCCGGCACGCAGTTCAAGGCGTTTACCGCCAACACCATCACCGACCCGGAACTGCTTATTCGGCATCTGCGTCAGATCCGCCTGAGCGGCTATGCCACGGACACGGAAGGCATCGACGATGGCATGAGCGCTATTGGAATCCCCATTTTCAACCATGAAAACCTCCCTGTTGCAGCGGTTGTCGTGGTCGGACTGGCAGAGATGATCAACCGGGAAAAAGAAATGTTTATCCGAAAAGCCAAGGAAGCGGCAAGGCGTATTTCCTTGTCTCTGATGCAAAATTAGGCTTTTTTTTAGGGAGCATCGTATATCCAAAACGAAAAGGATTGACAAAATCCGGAGGATTTGTATCATTATCGACAACACAATCCCGTATAATAAGATATTCGATGCGGCGGGGGGGACTTTGTGCAAATTTGGATGAAACCGTGTAACGGGCGCAGGGCGTGGCGATTTTGGATGATGGACAACAGTGGGAAAAACGTCATGGTCGCAGCGGATGCGGTTTGTTGTCTGCGTCGTTTTGCACCAACAGTTCCGACTCCGGATTTGCACTGCCGAACTGAAAAAACGGACGGGATTGCGTAGCATGCTCCAAAACGATGTCCACCAGGAAAAAAGCAGCGCCATTGAAAAGGCGGTGGATATCCTGAAGATTTTCGTTCCCCACAACCAACCCATGGGAACCATCGAAATCAGTAAAAAACTCGGCCTGCACAAGGCAACATGCTCCAGAATCCTGTTGACCCTCGTCCGGAAGGAATTCTTAAGCCAAGACGGCGATACACGGAAATTCAAACTGGGCAGAAAGGCACTTGTCATCGGACGTGCCGCGTTGGATTCCCTCAACACCGCCCTTGTACAGGTGTCCAAACCCTTTTTGGAAAAGCTTTCCACCCAGGTGAATGAAACCGTATTACTCCAGAAGATGCTGGGCACTCGCTCCGTTGTCTTGTACGTGGCCCAGGAGAACCGCGCCGTGCGGCTGATGCACAGCGTCGGCGAAAGCGTCCCTTTGCGGGTGAGCGTGGCCGGAAGGGCCATGCTGGCTTTTTTCCCCGGGGAGTGCATTCGGATGGTGATGGACGTATCGGCACGGGCTGCAGATTCGGTGGAATCCATCGTGTATGACGAGCAGTTACAGCGTGAGTTTGAAGACGTTCGCCGGCGCGGATATGCCCTGGGAACGGAAGAGGCCGGGTCCGGTGTCACGAACCTGGCCGTGCCCGTATACAACGCTCTCAATGAGGTGGTGGCGGCTGTGGTGGTGTCCGGCCCCACCAGAAGAATCGGGACCGAAGCCGACCAGGAACTCATTGCAGCGGTTAAAAACACCGCGCAATCGATATCCGGAGCACTGCAACTGCAAGCCGTGGATGGTTGACGAGATGCAGGGGGAAGGGCTGAGAAACGGTGGCGGGGATGATATGTGAACGAAAATCCTTGATCCTCCCCCCCCTTTCAGATATGGTGACATAATTTTTTCAGGCCCAAGGAGGGTGACACCATACGTGGGACTGAAATGTGGGGCAGAAGGTGAAGGGGTGCCATGGCGCCGTCCGTCGTGAACAAGCAATTTTGGGAAGTTACCTTGTTGAAGACCAGCAGAGCACTGATACGTCAGTGGACATCTAATACCGACCAATCATTGGGCAGCCCCCCGAACGATGCAAGGATGACATCATGGGCCCACGCCATCTGGCGCGAACAGCGTTATCCCTTTCCGAAGGGTGTTGCGTTACCGCCGTCCTTGACCGGCGTTCACGATGCGCCCGATCTGGATCGAGCCCAACGCCTCCCACGCATCAGGGCGGAGCGATATGGATTGGCTGCATAGGAATACCTTTTGAAATAAACGACGATTAAGAGGCTTTTGATCTGGGGTGTTTTATTTTTCAACGAAACGGTCCTGGGGCGGTTCTGTCGGATCGGTCACGGACCCGATAACGGAGGGATGTCGGATGTGGAAAGGTAAACCAAGAGAAAACCGTTTCAAGGTCTGCTTTGCGATGTTGTCGCTGCTGGTTTTAATACTGTGCGGCGTCGGCTGCGGCAAGCAGGAAAGCGATGCCAAGATACCGGCCAGGGGAAAGGGCAATGCCCCGGTCATCGGGCATCAGGAAAAACTCTATGACGTGTCCGTGGTCAACAAGGATCAGGCATGGATCGTCGGCTATTTCGGCGCTGTTTTTCACACCGCCGATGGGGGGAAAAACTGGCAACGCGTGAATGCCGGCGTAAAGGAATCCTTGCTCAGCGTTTACTTCGTCAGTGAAAACGAAGGTTGGATCGTTGGCGATGCCGGGCTCGTGCTGCACACCAGCGATCAGGGACAGACCTGGGAGAAGCAGGACAGCACCGTGCCCGGGGAGAAGCTGCTCAAGGTGCAGTTCATTAATGGCCTGAAAGGGTGGGCCGTGGGGACCTGGGGCACCATCATCGCAACGGAGGACGGCGGAAGTACCTGGACACGGTTGCCCTTTGAACAGGACGTGGTGCTAAATGACCTTTGCTTTATCAGTGAAACAGAAGGCTGGGTGGCCGGAGAGTTCGAAACCATTCTCCACACCACCGATGGCGGTAAAACATGGGACATGCAGATCGGCGACGGCATGGGTAAAATTTTCGGCATTTCCATGCGCCCCAACGGCCAGGACGGTATTGCCGTCGGCACCGAGGGGGTGATCTATACCACCACCGACGGCGGTGAGACGTGGAAACAGGCGGACACGCCGGTCAAGGACACGCTGCTCAAGGTGAGCTTCTTCGACGACAACAACGCGATTGCCGTTGGTCTTCGTGGCTGCATCACCAGTACCGCGGACGGCGGCGAGAGTTGGACCGTGGTTTGTCTGCCGTTCCATTACACATGGCTTTGCGGTACTGATTTTAGCGACGGCAAGGGATACCTGGTGGGGGATGCCGGCAAGATCCTGATGTCGGACGATCAGGGACAAACCTGGAAACCCTATGCACAGAGCCACTAATTCGGCTCCAGCACTCAATAACCCAACGCGCCGTTCGTCGGCTGATTGAAAGAATGGAGAAGCAACATGTTTGACAAGCTGGTAAGGTTTCTCATCAAATACCGCGTCATCGGGCTGATCGTCCTGGGACTGATAACCGCGTATCTGGGCGCCCAGATCACACGGATGGAAATGTTCACACGGTTTCTCGATCTGTTTCCCCACGAGCATGAGTACGTCAAGGTTCACAAAACATACAGTAAATACTTCGGCAGCGCTTACCAGGCCACGTTGATGCTGGAAGTGAAGGACGGAGATGTTTTCAATACCGAAACCCTGGAAAAAATTTCCAGGTTGCAATTGGCCGTCGATCTCATTCCAGGCGTCGACCACTTCGGAATCTCCTCCCTGGCCAGTCCGGGTGAAATGGTGGTCAAGGAAACACCCGGTGGTTTTTCCAACAAGCCCATCATGAAAGATGTGCCGAGAACAACCGAAGATCTGGCGGAACTGCGCAAGAAGGTGTTTACCAGTTATGCCTACGGGCAGCTCGTTTCATGGGACCAAAAGGCGTTGATCCTCACCGCCAACTTCCACCAGGGGCGCCTGGACTTCAATGTGCTTTTTGACAAGTTCATGGAAATCAAGGCCCAGGAGGAAGATGAAAATCACAATATCTATCTGACCGGAACCCCGCTTCTGTATGGTTGGATTTATCATTACCTGCCGAAAATGGGTGTCATTTTTGCCATCACGGTGGTCATCATCCTCGTGATGCTCTTTTTCTACATGCGCGGCGGCGGATACTGGTGGATTCCCTTCGTCACCGCAGTGATCAGCTCCATCTGGGGGTTGGGCTGCGCGGCCATGTGGGGGTTTCATTTCGATCCGTTGATCATCGTTATTCCCTTCCTGCTCAGCGCCCGGGCCATCAGTCATGCGGTCCAGTGGTATGAGCGCTTCATTGATGAATACATCGCCCACGGGGATACCAAGGTTGCGGCCCAGATTACCGGTGCGGGTCTCTTTCCGCCGGGCCTCTTGGGGATCATCACGGATGCGGCCGGTCTTTTCGTCATCAGCCTGACGCCGATTCCCATCCTCAAGAACTTGGCCAACCTTGGTACGGTCTGGGCGTTGAGCACCATCTTCGCCGTGCTGATTTTCCTTCCCATGTTTTTTGCCTGCGTTTCCAAGGTGAAACTGCCCAAGAAGATGAACAAAGAAGAAACCATGCTGGTCCGCATGCTCGACTACCTGACGCGCCTGACTTTCGGAAAGGGGCGCTATGTGGTGATTCTGGTCGCGGCGGTGCTTCTGACCTTCGGTATCTTTTCTTCGGTGCATCTGCAGTACGGTGATGCCAACCCCGGAGACCCCATCTTGTGGCAGGACGGCCCTTACAACAGCAATACCAAGAAGATCAACGAGCGCTTTCCCGGCGTGGACCAGATGTGGGTGGTGTTCATTGGCCACGGCGAATATCCGGCCATCGTCAAGCCCGAGCTGATGCAGGGAATGGAAGCCCTCAAACAGTACATGATGGAAGATCCCAATGTCGGTTTCGCGGTTTCCATTGCGGATCTCGTCAAGGGCGTCAGCATGCTGGCCTATGGAAACGATCCGAAATTCGAATCCATTCCCAACGAAAAGCGCGCAATTTCCGACCTGCTGAACTTCTACAAGATGGGAGCGGCCGCCGGTGCCTTGGACAAATGGGCGGAGCCCAACTTCAGTGCGTCCAACGTGAAGATTTTCATGCGGGACCATAAGGGAAAGACCTTGGCATCCGTTATTGAACGGGTGAAATCCTTCATGGCGGCCAATGCCGACAAGATGGGGGACACCGAAATGCGTCCCGCCGGCGGGCTCGGGGGTATCCTGACCGCTGCCAACGAAGTGATCGAGGTCAAGAACCACCAGTTGCTGATGATGGTGCTGGGCATTGTGCTGGTGCTTTGCACCCTGACCTACCGCTCCCTGGTCGCCGGGTTCATGTTCATCCTGTCCCTGGTGCTGGCCAACTTCCTGGCCTTCGCCTACATGGTGTTCAAGGGGATCGGTCTCAACATCAACACCCTCCCGGTGGTGTCCCTTGGCATCGGTCTCGGTGTGGACTACGGCCTGTACATTATCAGCCGCATCACCGAAACCTACCAGGAGGAAAAGGACCTCACCGAAGCGGTGCGAAAAGGGGTCACTACCTCCGGGCGCGCGGTGTTTGCAACCGCCACCATGATGACGGCCGGTGTCGTGTTCTGGTATTTCTCCCCGCTGCGGTTCCAGGCGGAGATGGGGATTTTGCTGGGGATCCTGATGATGTCCAATATGTTCGTCGGCATTCTGGTGTTGCCGGCTATCATCAACATCGTCAAGCCAAAGTTTATTCTTCGAAAGAGCCTTGCCTGATCCGATAGGGGGGCGATGCCCCCCATGTTAGGCATTGATGTGGAGGTCCAAAGCCCCCCGAAGCGCTCAAGCGTTTCGGGGGGCTTTTTTCGTTGAAAACGGCCGGGTATTTACCCGGCTGAACGACCAACCCCACTGTGTTGCCCACCGCCTTTTCTTCCTTAACGGCGGGGAATACGCCGGCGCATGTGTGTTGCATCCACGGTATTTTTTATTGAAGATCCCGGCGAGACGTGTTACCTGAATAGCCTGAGATGACCGGTCCACGGTATCCTCCAGCGGGGCACAATAAAATGATAAATAGATAAAAATATTATAATAAAGGGGGTTTTACAGAGATACACACAAGCCAACCCAGGCAGTCCTTACCAGAGAGGTGAATGATGAACATCGCCCGAAACCTGGCCCAGGCCGCTTTTTATTTTCCGGACCACACCGCCGTAATCGAAGGGGATATCGCCTACACATACCGGCGGTTTTACGGGGATGTGGAACGTGTCGCCTCCGGGCTGACCGCGATAGGCGTTCAGCCCGGAGAACACATGGCATTTTGCGCCCCGAATTCCTACCAATGGTTGGTTTTTTATTTCGCCGCACTCGCAACCGGTGCGGTGGCCGTCACCTTTTCACATCTGCTTGCGCCCCATGAAATCTCACGCATCCTTTCCGATTGTCGCCCCCGCTTCTTTATTACATCGGAGGAACGCTTGGAGTTGCTGGCCGGGAGGCGGGAATGGGGCTATCCCGAATATGTGGTGTGTCAAGGGGGGGATTTTTCCTTCGCGGACATTTACGATCGGGGCACGCCGGGGTTCGATACGGTCTCCCGCAGCCGGGACGATGTGGCCGCCATCCTATACACCGGCGGCACCACGGGAACACCAAAGGGCGCCATGCTTACCCACCAAAACCTTCTGACCTCCGCATACAATGTGGCACGGCACGAACGGTCCACAGAAAAGGACCGGGCGCTTCTGTTTCTGCCCCTCAACCATGTCTTCGGGCAGGTGCACATCATGCACAGCCTCATCTTTGTCGGCGGTGGGCTCATCGTCCAGAACGGTTTTGACATGGAAAAGGCGTTGGATGCCATCGCGCGGCACCGGATTACCAACTTCTACGCGGTGCCGACATTGTATATCCGGCTGCTCACGCTGCCGGATTTGAAACAACGGTTCAATTCCATTCGGTATTGCTTTTCCGCAGCAAGCAGCATGGCCACCGAGGTGGTACGGGCGTGGAAGGAGCAAACAGGCCTGGACATCCACGAATCCTACGGCATGACCGAAAGTGCGGCCATGGTCACATACAACCATTATTACCGGCATGTGGTGGGGTCCATTGGAACGCCCGTCAACCTGATGGAAGTGGCGATTCGCGATGCTTCCGGAAAGACGGTTGCCACCGGAGAACACGGTGAGATTTGTATCCGGGGCCATAATATTTTCAAAGGATACCTGAACAACCCCGAGGAAACACGGGCGGCGTTCTGGGCAGATGGTTTCTTCCGCTCAGGGGATGTCGGCATCAGCGACAGTGACGGATATTTGTACATTATCGATCGGTTGAAAGACCTGATCATCACAGGTGGAGAAAATGTATACCCACGGGAAGTGGAAGAAATATTGTATGCATGGCACCAGATCAGTGAATGTGCCGTTGTGGGGCTTCCAGACAAGGAATACGGAGAGCGGGTTGTCGCCTTTGTGGTGGCCAAACCCGGACAGGACATCGATAAGGACGCCTTGAAGCGCTTTCTTAAGGAGAAACTTGCGGGATACAAGGTGCCGAAGGAATTTATCGTGCGCGAAGCCCTACCCAAGAGCAATGCGGGGAAACTTTTGAAACGCGAACTGAGAAAACAGTATTCAGCATGATGAGGGAGAACACGCCATGACACAGGTGATCGCCGATCGACGGGACATTGACTTCGTGCTCCACGAGCAGTTGCAGGTGTCCGATTTGAGCCGCTACGAACGATTTTCCGAGTTCACTAAAAAAGTCGTGGACATGATTGTCACCGAGGCACGCACGCTGGCGATCAAGGAATTGCTGCCCACATGGAAAACAGGGGACGTGGAAGGATGCCGTTTCGAAAAGGGAGCGGTCTTTTCGCCTCCCGGATTCGTTCGGGCCTGGCGACTTCTGGCGGAGGGGGAATGGTTCGCTCCCGGGGCACCGATCCAATGGGGAGGACAGGGTATGCCCGAAACCTTGGCGATTGTGGCACGGGATTACCTGACCGGCGGGAATTTTCCCCTGATGAACGTCGTTGGATTGAACCATGGCGCCGGTCGCTTGATCGAGCATTTCGGTACCCTACGGCAAAAAGAGCTCTACTTGCGCAAGGTGTACGCGGGGCAATGGGGTGGCACCATGGTCTTAACGGAGCCGGAATGCGGATCGGACCTGAGCGGTCTTTCCACAACGGCTGTGAAAAACGCGGACGGCACTTATAACCTTAGCGGCAACAAGGTATTTATCAGCGGAGGCGAGTACGATACCGCTGAAAACATCATTCACCCGGTTTTGGCCCGCATCGAGGGTGCCCCCGCCGGCAGTCGCGGCATTTCCTTGTTCATCGTGCCAAAGATCTGGGTGGAGGACGACGGATCTCTAGGTGCCCCAAACGATATCGTATGCACGGGAATTGAAGAAAAAATGGGGCTACACGGCAGTCCCACCTGCACCATGGCATTGGGGGGGAAGGGAAACTGCCGCGGGGTCTTACTGGGAGAAGAAAACAGGGGGCTTGCCCAGATGTTCCTGATGATGAACGAGGCCCGGTTGATGGTGGGCTCCCAGGGACTCGCATGTGCATCGGCCGCATATTTGTATGCCCTGGATTTTGCAAGAACCCGGATCCAGGGGCCACGACTCGGGGCCAAGGACAAAACCCCGGTGACCATCATTCACCACCCCGATATCCGCCGGATGTTGCTGAGCATGAAAATGTATGTCGAGGCGATGCGCAGTCTATTGTGGTATATTGCCTATTGCGAGGA
This sequence comes from Desulfobacterales bacterium, assembly GCA_963678885.2. GTDB lineage: Bacteria > Desulfobacterota > Desulfobacteria > Desulfobacterales > JAFDDL01. Next base: position 530,441 of record CAXXFG010000006.1, read on the forward strand.
CAGGAAGGCCGTTGCCGTGGACGACGCGGAGAAGGAGCGGTTCCAGGATTTGATCGATGTCTTGATTCCGGTTGGAAAGGGCTATGTTACGGATAGGTCGGTGGACGTTTGCAGCCTGGCGGTACAGGTGTTTGGCGGTTACGGCTATGTCAGGGAATACCCGGTGGAACAATTGTTCCGGGATGTGCGGGTCACACCGATTTACGAGGGAACAAACGGCATACAGGCCATGGACCTGCTCGGCAGGAAGCTGCGCATGAAAAACGGTCGTGCCTTTGGGCTGTTATTGGAAGAAATCAGGGAAACCGCCCACCGGGCGAAGGCGTTGCAGCGCACAGCCGTCCTGGCAGACGCGCTTCTATCGGCGGCCCAGAAATTAAAGGAAACCGGAGATGTGTTGTCCGGTGCCGCTGCCGGGCCGGAGATGGCGACCGCCTACGCCCATGCCTGCCCCTTTCTGGATGTGGCCGGTGACGTGGTCATGGCATGGATGTTGACATGGCGCGCCGTGATTGCCGCAGAAAGGTTGAGTGCCGGTGCACAAAAGAAAGATGCGGCCTTCTACGAAGGGCAACTGGCGTCCGCAGAAAACTTCGTCCGCACCGTCCTGCCGGTGACGGTGGGCCGCATGGCGGCCGTGGGGGACTTGTGCGGCGCTGCCGTGTCCATGGCGGATGCCAGTTTCGGCTGAAAACCGCCATTACCGAGGGGCGCCTGCTGTTTTCAGGGCTTCCAGCAAAGCTTTCCCCTGGTCCAGGGCGTGGTAGACCACGGCCGTGCTGATGGTGGCTGCGGAAATGGCGTCCACCTGTGGGTCGAACGGAAAAGACGCGGTGAGAAGACGGCCCTCGATCCGGCTGCGCAGGGTTTCAATGTCGGTCTTGCTCCAGGGGCGGTTGCCGTATTTGCTTAAGTCGATGGGCACCAGACGAAGGATGCGTCCCGTGTCGTCAAATACGTAGAAAAAAGAGACAAGATGGCAAACATCGCAGGGCGGTGGCCTGGAGACGACCCGGGCGTAAAGGATTTCGGTCGTTGCAGAAGACGGGAAGGGGGCCGCATATACCTTCTCTCCGTCCGGCAGAGTGATCATGGAAAAGGCCCCCGCATCGGCACCGCATTCCTGAAAGGTAGTCGACACCAGACGGCCAATTTCAATTTCCGAAAGGGAAGGCGAGACGTTCGCCGCGGCGGCCTCGGACATCGCCGCCCGGGTGCTTGGGGCGGGTGAATGTTCCCCTTCCAGCAGCGTGATTAACTCCTGGAAAACGACATCCGGATCTGAAAAATAGCCTACGTGTTTGCCCGCTACGATACCAGGGGTGCCGTCCGGCTGCTGCCGTACGATCAGGGTGAGGGGAATCGGGCTCAGCCCGACGGCTTCATGCGCCCGGAAATCCGGATCGGGGACAACGGGAAACGGAATGGAAAATTCCCGTTGAAACATGTCCACCAGGGATTTGGCGTTTCCCGAAGCGATGCCGATCATTTTTACCGCCTTCCGGGTGACGGTGCTGCCGTGGATTTTTTCGAAGAGCTTGCTGCTGACAGGCGCAAGCTTTCTGCAGCTGGTACAATGGACGTTGAGCACTTCGACGACAAGAAATCGGGCGGGAATAAGTGACAGGGAAATGGGGACGTCCGCCCGAACCCCCAGGTAGGTTGCTTGGGCCGGGTCCATCGGCCGTTGGAAAACAAGGTCCGGCAGCGTGTCCCCCGTCTGGATCACCGCCGCGGCAGGTGCTGCAGAAGCGAAGAGGATGAAAACAAGGCATAGACAAAGCAGCGGCAGGCTCCGTACCGGCCGCCGTTTATCGCTACCCCCGTCCGATAACATACCGATAGGGATCGATTTCATCTCGCAGTATCCTGAGCTCTTCCGCATGGGGCGGATCGGTCTGTGTGATATGATCGGCCTTGAGCAATTCAAAGCCGCAGTTGTTCTGGACGTCCTCGACGCAATAGCCTGGATTGACGGAGATGATCCGCATGCGTTTGGATTCGGGCTCGAAATCCATCACCGCCATATTGGTGATGATTTTGTAGGGACCGGTTCCCAACGGCAGACCGGAACGTTCCCTGGAGTCTCCACCTTCAAGCCATCCGGGGGTGGTCAGAAAGTCGAGTTTTTCCACAAAACGCTTGTTGTCCTGGGGCGTCATCACCAGCATGCGCCAGCAGAAGGAGGCAAAATCGTTGGCACCGCCGCTGCCGGGAAAACGTACCTTGGGCTTGTCGTGGGGACCGATGACCGTGGAATTGAGGTTTCCGTACATATCGATTTGCGCACCGCCGAGGAAGGTGTAATCCACAAATCCCCTTGCGCAGTACTCCATGGTATCTCCCATGCTTCCGGCCATGGCGGCCTTGTAAAAGGTGCGGGAATCTCCGACGGAAATGGGCATTTCCGGCAGTTCCGGGCTCAATCCGCCGGCTTCGAATAAAATGACCAGCTGCGGAGAAGATAGCTTCTGGGCAAGCATCGCCGCGGCGCAGGGAGCACCGGTGCCGACGCCCACCGTGGCGCCATTGGTTAGCTCACGGGAGGCGACACATATCATCAGTTCCATGCTGTTGTAATCCACCATGCTCATCCCTCCTTGGATAAGAATAATTCTTTGGCTCTGAGCGCGCGCATTTTTTTCATTCCGCCGTTTCGCAGAACGTATTCGTCATGGTCCTTGCAGCTGAAGATGTTTTTCTCAAGAAACGCTTGAAATACGGAGGCATCGCGCTCTGCGCCGAGCCATTCCTTTAAATGCTCTTCATCTGAAAAATACTCGTATGGCATGGTACCTGGATAGGCACCGAACGGTACTTCGCATACGGCATCCACCAGGTGGAAAGGGATGCGGGTGCGCGTCGGTGTGCGCTTGACTTCACTTGTGGGGATCAGCCGCTCGGCGGTGATGATCAGGCGCTTGGAAGCGTTGGCCAAATCGATGTCGCTGACGGAGATACCCCGGAAGCAGCAATTGCCGTAAACATCGGCTTCGTGAACATGAATGATGGAGACATCGGGATACAGTGCCGGAAGAGCCACCAGGCGTTTGCCCGTAAATGGACATGAAATGATTTTGGCGGCACTGTAGCGGAATGTGTCGGTTCCCATGAGATTTCTACACGGCAGAAAGGGCAGCCCCATGGCGGCGGCCTTGAAACGCATGGTCAGGGCGTAGTTCGTCCACTCGGTCACCTGAACCTTGCCGCTTTCAACGTATTTTCGGCTGCAGGTGGAAAGTCCCCTGGCTTCCAGGCCCACCACGTATGCAACGTCCAAGCGGTCGAACACCTCACCGGCACTGAGGATTTCCATGTCATGGGTGGCAGTATGGCCGGCGAAACCGAGTTTCTTGCGCTTTTGGCGAACAATTTCATGACAGGCAGCCACCGGTGTGCGGTTGGCTCCGAAGCCCCCGATGCCGAGATAGTCGCCGTCCTTGACGAATGTTTCCACGGCGTCCTTGAGGTCCATGACCTTGTTGACCATCTTTCTGCTTTTCTGATGGAAAAAGGCCCTGGCCTTATCAGGATCCGGGTCCATGAAGAGGGGGCCGACACCTTGGTCAAGAATGTCCACGTATAGTCTCCTTTCCTTTAAAAAACCGAGCGGATGTTCAGTTTTGCCCCGCATCTATTCGGATCTGTGAAGGAATATCAGTCGCGTTTGTCTCTGATAGGGCCGAAAGATGCTGCATTCCCGACAAAAATACCGTGGATGACGGGTATTTGCAACTGTTTTATTATCGGCCAGGCAAGGCTGTAACGGAAAGGCCAACCGAAAAAATGGGGGACGGACGAAAATGAAAAAGGCAGCCCCTCTGAAAGAACTGCCTTTTTGGCAGGAAAGAATTAAGCGGCGTAGGGCATGACAACCAGCATGGTGGCGACATGGTTCGATTCATTTCGCACCATGCGCATTTCATCCTGGCCAATCCAGATGGAGTCGCCCTTGCCGAGGGTTGCGGTTTCTTTGTTGCCGAATTCAATGACCAGTTCTCCTTCGAGGACAATGTAAATCTTGTCCAGGGGAGAGGAAGACATCTCGGCGGATGCGCCCGGCAGATAGTAGGAGCACCCGACCCAATAAGGGGCCTCACATCCCATGGACTGGTGCTGCATGTGCATGGTGTGAACGGTCACGTCATGTTTCGGTGCGCTGTAAGGTTTGCAATCTTCAAAGCGGGTGATTTTTACCTTCATGTGATGCTCTCCTGTTTGTCGTTGTTTTGTTTGGCGCAATGGCGGCAGGTGAAAAGAAAACCGTCCGGGTGCGTGCGTGCCGCATTCCGGACGGATAAAACGGATCAGCCGGCACCGTATCCGCCGTCGAGTTTGATGATGGCCCCGGTCATGAAATCGGAAGCCCTGGAAGACAGGTAAATGACCAGGCCGATGAAATCTTCCGGTTCGCCAAGGCGTCCGATGGGAATGCGGCGCAGGAAGTTCTTGTAGAACTCCTTGTCGTCGAACATCCACTGGGTGAGGGCGGTACGAAAAACCGTGGGGGCGATGGCGTTGACGTTGATCCTGTGGGGACCCCATTCACAGCCGAGGGTCTTGGCCAGAAGATGCACGGCGCCTTTGGAGGTGGCGTATGCCGAGTAATTCGCCATGCCCAGCTCTCCGCGGGCGGAACCGACGACAATCACTTTGCCGCCGCGTCCCTGTTCAATCATGACTTTTCCGACTTCCTTACAGAACAGCCAGGTGCCTCTGACGTTTGCTTCCATGACCGTGTTGAAATCCTCAACAGGCATGTCCACAATGGGTTTGACAATGCTCACGCCGGCAGCGGTCACCAGAATATCGATGCCCCCGAAGACCTTGACGGTTTCGGCAACAACTTTCTGGACGTCCTCTTGAACATCCGGCCGCCCGGCACAATAAGCGATTTCCCCACCCATTGCCTTGACTTCATCCACCAGGGGTTTGAGTTTGTCGTCAGAGCGGCCGGTTGCCATGACCTTGACGCCGGCGGCAATAAGCCCCTTGACGATCTCACTGCCCATACCACCGGTGGCACCTGTGACGATTGCAACTTTTCCGCTCACATCGAACAATGATTTAAGCATGTCGTTCATGATGTTCCGGATCTCCTTTCAGCCCCGCTGCACAAAGACGGGGCCAGTCATAATGTAATAAGATTCCCCCGCGTTATGTGGTTACGGAGAGCCGCGCAAGCAGCGTACGGGGGGTCGAACATGGCGCCAAAGCAGATCGGCACACAAATGGAAACATTGTTACTGCGCATAAAACCATACCGTATCGTGAGACATGGTTTTTATATTTGATATAATATTGTCGGATAGTTAAAGTCAAGCCCAAAGTGTAATGGGGACCGCAAAACCACAGGATAAAACCCCGTCGGAATGGATCTATTGCGTTGGGTATGATATGCACACCTTGCGATCAACACGAAGGGGCCGGGGGGAAAATGGCAATCGCTTATTTCGACTGTTTTGAAGGTGCCGACGGAGACATGTTGTTGGGGGCGCTCGTGCATGCCGGCCTGGCGCCGGCCGCGTTACACCATGCGCTTTCGGGCCTTGACCTCGGAGCTTTCGCCATTGACACCATCCCCGTGTCCGGAAAAGGGGTTGGCGCCATTCAGGTGACAACCCGCGTCAATTCCGACCCGGCAGCATCCGTGCATCCGACCATCGATGACATGGCTGCCCTTATCGCACGATCCCACTTAGACAATACCGTCAAGGAACAAAGCCTTGCCGTCTTTACCAGGCTTGCCGAGGCTGCGGCCCAAACACAGGGGCCGTCGGTCCAAGATGCTGTTTTGCATGCGGCAGGCACCCCGGCAGCCGTTCTCTCCATCGTGGGGGTGGTGGCCGGGTTGCATTTGATGGGAATCGACCAGGTGTTTTGCAGCCCGTTGCAAGTGGGTACCGGCACGGTTACCAGTGCCCAAGGGACTTTCCCGGTACCGACCCCTGTGACGGCGGCCTTGCTCCAACAGCGCGCCGTTCCGGTATTCGCCACCGGTGTAAGGGGGGAACTGACCACGGCGGTCGGGGCCGCATTGTTAACGACGTTGGCCGGAGGTTTCGGCCCCATGCCGTCCATGGTACTGGGTTCCGTCGGATACGGGGCCGGTCCGCCGCATCAGGGCCATGGCGCTCTGTTGCGTGTGATCATCGGCGACAGCCATGCCCCCCAGGATGGTTTTCAAGTGGAACCGATTGCCGTTCTGGAAACCAATGTGGATGACCTCTCTCCCCAAGTGTATGATTATCTGATGGAACGGGCCTTCGGGGAAGGTGCTTATGATGTGTTTTGCGTCCCGGTACAGATGAAGAAAAGCCGGTGCGGAACCCTCGTTACCATCACCTGCCCGCCGGACGCTGTGCCACGTTTCTGTGAATTGTTGATCGCTGAGACATCGACCATCGGTGTCCGCTGGCGGATTGAGACCCGTTATAAAACCCGACGTGAATTCAAGCAGGTAAAAACGCCCTACGGGCCGATTTCCGTCAAATATGCCCTGTACAAAGGAGCGGTTGTAAATGCATCTCCGGAATACGAAGACTGCAAGAAGGCGGCACGGCGCCACCGGGTTCCCCTGAAGAAGGTGATGGCCTCCGCATCCGCCGTTATCCAAAGGGCCGCAGACGGAACGGCGGCGTAATCCCGGAAAAAAAGGCCGCGGGTTCCCTTTCTTACGGGAAACCGCGGCCTCTTCCGACGGGGTGGGGACAAAGCGTTTCCTACTGAAAATCCCCCCAAAACTTCACCGGCGAAATATTGAAGCGAATGTCGCATTTTAGGCAGCGTTCCGCCTCGTTAACAGCGGCATCTTCATCCAGTGTCTCAAGAATACAGCAGAAACTCTGGACCCGTTCTTCGGGGAGGATGCAGCAATCATTGCAACGATCCTGATCGGCGAATTCTTCACCGGGGCCGAGCCAGCATTCATAATCAGCCTGGGGCGCCAGCTTTTCATCGATGTTGCCGTCACCGCCGAGGTATTTATCGATGGCGGAAGCGGCGTCTCGACCCGAAGCAATGGCCTTGATAACCGACGCTGTGCCGAATACCGCGTCTCCACCGGCATATACACCGTCCTCGCTGGTTTCGAAGGTGTATTCATCCAGCTCGATGAGTTTGCGCTCGGTCAGTTCCAGATCGAAGTCCTCGGGGATTTCCGGGCGTTGGCCGATGGCAAAAATGACCGTGTCGCCCTCCAGGATGCTGTTGCTGCCCTCGATAACCTCCAGCTGGAGACGGCCGTCTTCGTCGAATTCAAACGATGCGATGTCGATGCATTCCACGCCGGTGACCTTCTCGTTGTCGCAGACAACCTGTTTGAAGGTTTTTCCGGGGAACACCTGGATACCTTCTTCTTCTCCCTCTTCGATTTCGTCGCAGGCGGCCGGCATGTTGTCCTTGAATTCGAGACAGGCCATCTGCACGTTTTCGGCGCCGAGGCGTCGGGCGACCCGGGCGCAGTCGAAGGCCACGTTTCCCCCGCCCAGAACGACCACGCGCTTCCCGATCTTGGGCGGGTTGCCAAGGTTGACCTGCCGCAGGAAGGTGGTGCCGATCAGCACATCTTGCGCATCGGCGCCGGGGATTGGAATTTTGACACCTGCATGGGTGCCGACGGCCACCATCACCGCATCAAAATCCTCATCGTCCATCAAGTCTTGAATGGATTCGACCTTCGTCTCCATACGGAATTCGACCCCGCGTTTTTCCACCTCGGCGACTTCCTCATCAAGGATGTGGCGTGGAAGCCGGTATTCGGGAATGCCGTAGCGCAGCATGCCGCCGGCTTTGGGCAGCGCGTCGAACACCGTCACGGCATGTCCCAACTTGGCCAGGTAATAGGCCGCGGTCAGCCCTGCCGGTCCGGATCCGATGACGGCGACCTTGTGGTCGGTGGCAGGCTTCTGGAAGGAATTCTTTTCCCAAAGCCGTTCGGTGTCGTTTTCGGCGGCAAACCGCTTGAGGTTCCGGATGGAAATGGCCGTATTGATGTCTCCACGGCGGCAGACATCTTCACACGGATGGCTGCACACGTATCCGAGGATCTTGGGAAACGGCACCTTTTCACGAATAACCGCTGTGGCTTCAGCATACTTTTTTTCACGGATGAACCGCAGATATTGAGGCACGTCAATACCGGCCGGACAGGTGTAGCGGCAGGGGATAAGCGCCTTCCTGCCTTTCTTGCCGTGAAGCGCCTCCTCCTTGTCCCGGATTGCACCGGTGGGGCAGACGGCCACACAGGCACCGCAAAACCGGCACCCTGCATCGATGAGGGCTCCGCCCTTGCCGACCCCGGCGCTTTGTTCCTTGCCGGTCTTCACCGGCTGCAGAACACCGACGCCCCGCAGTTCGTTGCAGGCACGCACACACCGACCGCAGTTGATGCAGCGGGTGAAATCATGAACGATCAGTGGATTGGCGACGTTCATGGGGATGGGCTTGACACGACGGCGAACGGACAGCTCCTCACTGATGCCCAGATATTGTTTTACCGATTGAAGTTCACAGTTCAGGTATTGGCTGCACGCCGTGCATTCAGCCGGATGGTCCGAGAGCATCAACTCCATGGACATCTTGCGCATGCGATCGATCAAAGGCGACCGCGTGCGCACCACCATGCCTTCTTCAGCAGGCGTGGAGCAGGATGTGGGAACGCCGGCAACGCCCTCGATTTCAACGAGGCAGAGCCGGCAGGCACTGGCCGGCTCCAGATCCGGATGGTGGCAAAGATGGGGGATGTAGATTCCCCCTTCCAGTGCCGCTTCTAGCAAGGACTTTCCTTTTTCCGTAACGATTTCTTTATTATCGATGGTCAGCTTGATTGTTTCCAAAATACCCCCAATTTAAACGATGTAAATCGTCCATCGCCAAGCCGAAATGTTCCTGCGGAACCCAGGCCCCGGAGATTATTTCGACAGCTTTGCACAAACCTGTGCGGGACAGGTGTTGTTTTTCAGATGTGCGTCGTATTCCGACCGAAAAACCTTGAGCGTCGATAATACGGGATTCGGCGCAGATTTTCCAAGACCGCATAATGCGCCCATCTGCATGGTTTCTCCCAGTTCGGTCAGTAGCTCCAGATCCTTTGCCCTGCCGTTTCCGTTGGTAAGATCGGTGAGAATGTCATGGAGCTGCCGGGTCCCTTCCCGGCCGAACACACATTTGCCGCAGGACTCCAGGTGGATGAACGCCAGGGCTGTCTTTGCCAGATCAACCGCGCAACAACCGGTGTCCGCCTGGGTCAGGGTGCCGGATCCCATGTGGGTGCCGTTGGCCGAAAGCGCTTCGAAGCAGATGGGAATATCCAGGTCCGCTGCTGCGATCCATGCACCGGTGGGGCCTCCGAACTGAACGGCCTTGACCTGCTTGCCGTCGGGCATGCCCCCGGCAACCTCCTGGGACAAGACGCGCAGGGTCATGTCGGTGGGAACTTCCACAACCCCCGTGCAGGCGCATCCGGCGGCAAGGGTGACCAGCTTGGTGCCGGGGCTGTCGGTGGTGCCGACGGCGGTGTTCTTCCCAAAGCCGTTTCGCAGCAAGACGGCCACATGGGCAAAGGTTTCCACGTTGCCGACCAGGGTGGGATCCCCGTTGAGTCCGGAAGCGGCCGGGTAGGGCGGTCTGGCTTTGGAGCGGGCGGGACCGCCGGACAGGACATTGATGAGGGCCGATTCTTCACCACAGACGAATTGGCCCTGCCCGGTATACAACGCGATTTCCAACGCCGCATCGGCGCCGAGGATGGCGCTGCCCAAGAGACTTTTTTCTTTCATCTGGTCGATGGCGCATTGCAGGATTTCAGCCGCCCGGGTGTATTCCGGGTTCAGAAACACCGTTGCCTTTGTGGCCCCCGTTGCATGTGCGGCAATGAGAATCCCTTCCAGAACCAGGTGCGGGTCGCTTTCCAGAAGGCAGCGGTCTTTGACGGCCGCGGGGTCGCCCTCCGCCGCGTTGCAGATGATGTGCTTCTGGGCGGAATCGGCGTTGCGGCATGCTTTCCATTTTTCCGCCACCGGGTACCCCGCGCCACCACGGCCCCTTAGCTGCGCGCCGGCGATGGCGTCGATGAGTGCCTCCGGGGACTGGTCCAGGGCTTTTACGAGCCCTGAATAGCCGCCGGTTGCAAGAGCGTGCCCGATATCGCACGGATCAATGCGACCGCAATTTTCCATCACAAGGCGGATCTGCTTGGAGAAAAGGGGAAGGTCTTTCATGGCGGGGATGGCGTCAATGCCCGTATCACCGAGAACACACAACGCCGATGCCGCTTGGACTTTTCCGTTCACGACATGTGACGCGAGCAATTGCGCGGCGCTGTCGGGGGTCACGTTGCCGTAAAGCACCGTCGGGCTGTTTTGTCTGGAAACGAGCACCAAAGGTTCCCTGTCACACCAACCCATGCAGCCGGTTTCCACCACCGCCGCATTGATGCCGTCTTGCGCGATATCCGCGCGGATGCGTTCAAGAACCGCCGTTGCACCGGCATTGCAACCGCAAGTTCCCATGCCGACGAATACCACTGCGTCATGGTCCCGATGCAATGCTTCCCACGCGGCCAAAGCACTTTTTTTAATGTCTTCGAATGCCATTCGAAACTCCTGTTATGTAACGAGAATCAATTGTGATTCACGAAAGAAAACTCCCGGTTCCAGGCGGGACCCCGGAGCCGGGAGCGAATTGCTAACGAAACGAATTACGCCAGGGATTTAATGTAAGCCGCTCCGTTTTCACCGGCCATGCGGCCGCTGTTGATGGCGAATCCCATGGTGTTGCCGGGCAGCACGAACACGTAACTGTCGCCGAATATGGTGCAGGCGTCGGTTCCGGCGGCATACAGCCCCTTGATGGTGTCCCAGTTCTTGTCGAGCACCTCTGTTTTGTGGTTGATCTTAATGCCGCCAAGGCTGCCGTAGGCACTGGGCATATGGCAGCAGGCATAGTAGCGGGGCCCCTTCACCGGACGCAGGTGCTCGTAGTTCCGGCTGAAGAGGGGATCGCGGCCCTTCTCGGCGTTGGCGTTGTATTCCGCGAGGCTTGCCTTCAGGCCCTCAAGGTTGATACCGGTTTTTTCGCATAGTTCTTCAAGAGAGTCGGCGATGTAGAGATGTTGGCATCCCTGCTCCATGCTGGCCTTGATGGCGGCTTCCGCGTCGGTGAGTTTCAGATCCGGTGCAATGCCCAGGGGGTGGTCGAACCCATTGGTCTCAAAATGTTCTTTTATGGCCGTATCGAAAATGACAAACCCGCAACGGTCCTTTTGTTCGGCAATGGCATTGCCGGTGAAGGTGGTGTTGCCCATCATGTCTTCGTTAATGAAACGTTCGCCCAGCAGGTTGCACATGAAATTCGGCTGATGGAACAGGGCCATGATGCTGAAATCCGTCCCGCCGCCGGGAATGCCGTAGATCATTTCCATATCCATCCGCGTCTTGGCCGCGCCGGCCTCCCACGCCATGCGGATACCGTCCCCCTCGACCCCGGGGATACGGAAATTATGCATGTCTTTTCCGAATTCATAGTCGGTGTGTTTTTTGATCATTTTCGGGTTGTCACCGAATCCTCCGGTGGCGACGATGACGGCCTTTGCCGTGGCTTCCACGTCGTTTCCGGAACGGTCTTCGGCAATGATGCCCTTGATTGCGTCTCCCTGCTTGATGATTTTCTTGACCGGGGTCTGTAAGAAGACTTTAACGCCCAGGGCCTTGGCCCGTTCCGTCATGATCTTGGTCATGGTGGCGGCGGCGGTGGGGCCCGGTTTTCCGGATTCGGGCTGAACGATGTGCCAGGTGAAATGCGCCCCCGGAAAATAACTGGCCGCATCGGCGAAAACAACACCCATCTTTTCCAGCCAATCGATGGTGTCGGCGCTCTTGTTAATGTAGGCGCGCACCAGTTTGGCATCCACCCGCCAGTGGGTGTAAGTCATGAAAATCTCGAAAGCCTGGTCCCGGGTCAGGGCCAATTGCTTGGCCTTCTGGAGTCGGCTTTCAACCGCAAAGGGCCCCATGCCCATGTTGGCGGCGCCGCCCGTGGTGGATGCTTTCTCGAAAAGGGTGACGCTTGCCCCCGCTTCAGCGGCGCTGATGGCGGCCGCCAGTCCTGCCGGTCCACCGGCGATGACAATAATATCCGATTCAACTTTGCTCATGGTAGTTACCCTCCAAATTCATGCTGCATAACCATTGAATAAATAATGCGTTAACGATGAAAGGCTCCCGCCCCAAAGGAGACCGTTTGATGGGTGGCACACTTTCGGGCGGGAGAAATCAGATGCGAACTGCCCCTCTATTCGTTTGGGTGATCCTTCTGCCAGTTGAGGAGGTGATCCACCAGCCCCTTTCGGAGAGCGGCCGTTCTTTCCGCGCTCCATTCCTGGAATCCCTTGCCCGTTTTCACCCCCAGCTCGCCCTTTTCCACCTTTTCCTTGAGGATCGGTGAGGGCTCATGGGAATCTTCGATGTGTTTGAGCACATAGTTGTGAATGGCCAACGTCAGGTCGGTACCGGCCAGATCGGCGTTTTCCATGGGGCCGAGAACGGGAAGGCGCAATCCGAAACTGTTTTTGACGGCGATGTCGACTTCTTCGGGGTCGGCAATGCCGTTTTGCACGATGGAGATGGCTTCACGCCACAGGGCATGCTGAAGGCGGTTGGCGAGAAAGCCTGGGACGTCCTTTTTGACCCGAACCGGCTTTTTGCCGACGTATGCCAGCAGTTCGAAGGTCTTGTCCATGGTCTCTTCGGAGGTGTCCTTGGCCTTGATGACCTCCACCAGGGGGATCAAATGCGGCGGGTTCCAGAAATGGGTGCCGACAATACGATCCCGGTAAGTGGATTTTGCGGCGATCTCCGTGATGCTGATAACAGAGGTGTTGGTGGCGAGAATGGCGTCCCGCTTGCACATCGCATCCATCCGTTTAAAGAAGTCTTGTTTGAGCTCCAGGTTCTCGCCGATGGCTTCGTCCACGAAATCCGCGTCAATGACGGCTTCTTCAAAATTATCGGTGGTTTTTACCCGGGAGATGGTGGTTTCGATGTCTTCCTGATTGTAAATGCCCTTTTCCGCCATGACGGTCATGTTGTTTCGGATCGCGTCGATGACGCCGGGAAGCACCTCAGCCCGACGCGCCCAGAGCGTCACATCGTACCCCTTGTACGCAAAGGTCTGCGCCATGCCCGGTCCCATCATCCCCGCGCCAAGAATGGTTATTTTTTTAATATTCCCAATGGTGTTTGACATAGACAGGAACCTCCTTCGTTGGATGAACGATCAATTCAAATTGAAACATTACCATAATGGCGTCATTACCTTATAATATTATCAAAGTTCCATATGAAAAGAACCATGATAAGTCAAGATGTATGGGGGGCAATCCAATTATTTCCATAAAGTCAACACAATTTTTACGGTCTTCACCGCCAGCATATTCGCAGGATAACCCCCGACGGCACCATGCGGATTTTTTCCGGGACATGGCGCATGCATGGCTGTCCATCGGCCGGGCCGACCGCTTGCCATGGCCTTCCGGGATATGTTAAGGGTGCAGGCGAAATGCGCCGCCTGAAAAATGCCACACAACGCCGCCTTTCCAGCGCGGCGGGCGAAACACATAGGGGAAACCGATCATGTTATGGAGATTTTCGAAAAAATTTCAATTCGCGGCGGATAAAGTCATCCCCAACTCCTTTGTCTTCTGCATTGTCCTCACCTTCATCGTCTTTATCATGGGATGGATGCTGACGACCTCCGGTATATCGGACCTGATTGCCTACTGGTACGACGGGCTATGGTCCATGATCCAGTTCGCGTTTCAGATGACCTTGCTGGTGGTGGTTTGCAGCGCAGCGGCCAAATCACCACTTGTGGAAAAAATTTTGTCGTGGGTATCGCGCATTCCCAAGACACCTGCAGCCGCCTATGCGTTTTTAATCGTCATTTCCACCCTGGCCGGATGGATCAACTGGGCGTTCGGGATGATTCTCGCCCCGATTCTTTCCATGTATCTGTCAAAAAACGTAAGAAAATGCCATTTTCCACTGATGGTGGTCATCGGCTATTCCTGTATGATCGGTGTGCAGCCCATCTGTCCTAGTGCGTCCGCCATCGCGCTGTTGTCGTCGCCGGATCATTTCATGGTAGACCAGATCGGTGTGCTTCCGGTGACGGAAACGGCTTTCAGCCCCGTCGGGTTGAGCATGGCCGCCATTTTGATTTTGTTGACGTTGCTGGTCGCCGTGAATTTCAAGGTTCCTGAAAAAGAAGTGGTCGAATACACAGGCGATATCAATTTCAACGAAAGTGTGCCGACGCCCCCCGGAAACCAGGGGTTGACCGTGGCGGACCGGATGAACAACAGCCGCGGCATGATGCTGATCATCGGCGTCGCCTCGATTTTCTACATCGCGCAGCATTTCTATGCCCATGGGTTTAAACTGAATTTCAACCTGGTGATTTTCATTTTCCTGGCCCTGGATTTTTTTCTGTACCCGACACCGCTTAAATTCACCAATGCCGTCAGGGACAACATGGCCCTGGCGGCACCGGTGATGATTCAGTTCCCCTTTTACGGTGGGATCATGGGAATGATGGCCGCTTCGGGACTTACGCTCGTGGTGGCGAATGCGTTGATCCAGGTGGCCACCGAAACCACTTTCTATTGGTTTTCCTATTTTGCGGCCTCCATCGTTAATTTGTTCGTTCCTTCCCAGGGCGGACAATGGATCGTTCAGGGGCCCATATTGGTGGAGGCCGCCAAGCCGTTCAATATCCACATGCCGACCATGGTGTCCGCCTTCATGTTCGGGGACGAAGCCACCAATCTTATCCAGCCGTTGTACATCATCCCCGCATTGTCACTGGTTAACATGAAACTGAAGGAGGCCTGGGGGCTGATGGCGTTTATCTGGTTTTTGTGGTTTATCGCCACCACCGTCGGGCTGATCGTTCTCCCGGCCGTTTTCCTCTGACCAAAGCCCTTGACATGGATCTTGTTTCTTGTAAATTATCGGAAAAATGGGCGGTGGCATGATACCGGCCCTGGTGATCCCGGCAATCTATCAAAGTGGAAATACAATTTTAATTGTGACAAGGAGAAAAAAATGGAAAATTGCATCATTACCGTCGCATTAACCGGAGCATGGCCCAAAAAGGAAAACACCCCCTATATCCCCATCAGTGCGCAGGAAATCGCCGAGGAAGTGTGGGCTTGCTGGAAGGCCGGCGCCGCCATCGCCCACATCCACGTGCGCGGCGAGAACGAATCCCCCACGATGGAGTTTGAAAAGTTCAAGGAAGTGGTGGATCTTGTGCGTACAAACAAAGAGTGCGACATCATCCTCAACCTGACCACCTCCGGATCGGTCGACCCCAACCTGACCCTTGAGGACCGCTCCAAGCACCTCGTCGAACTGAGACCCGAGATGTGTTCTTACGATGCCGGCTCCATGAACTGGATGCATTCGACCTTGTTTCTGAATCCCCCGGCTTTTCTCGAAGGCCTCGGAAAACTCACCCAGGAGATCGGAGTGAAGCCCGAACTCGAGATTTTCGATGCCGGCATGCTCTACACCAGCTTGTATTACCTGAAGAAGGGAATTTTGAAGGCGCCGCTTCATTTCCAGTTCTGCCTGGGCGCTCCCGGGGGAATGACCGCCACCATCGACAACTTCATGCATCTGTTGCGGGAGATTCCCGAAGGTTCCACCTTCTCCGCATTCGGCGTCGGCGCGCAATGGTTGACCATTCTTTACATGTCGGTCATCACCGGTGGTCATGTCCGGGTCGGCATGGAAGACAACATCTACCTGTCAAAGGGCGTGTTGGCCAAGTCCAACGTTGATTTCGTTGAAAAGGCAAAGACAATCGCCACCGAATTCGGCCGCGGCATCGCCACGCCGGCGGAGGCCAGAAAAATTCTCGGCATTGGCCAAAAGTAAACGATTAAAAGTACCGAATGGCCGTAACGGCCATTCGGTACACCTCCACGACACTTTCCCGCCTCCGACACGCGCTGTTTTCAGAGATCAGCGTCAGCCAAACAATAGAAAGATATAAGAATTGACAACACCGGTGGGCTGGGCAATACTTTTCCTGCTTTCTGGAAGGGGGAAGGGGCCGGTCCAAAACGGGGCATTCTTTTGCAACGTGGTGGAAATGGCGGAAGTGCATGGGAATCGAACTCGTGTGACACGCTATATTTATTAAATAATTCAGTCATTTAGGATATAATGTGATCACGTTGTCAAGGTTTTGTAAAGGTTCGGTCCTTTTCTCGGCAAGTTCTGCGCGTCTTTTGGACTCTGCCCTCGCCATCTTCTTGCGCCTTAAAGTAACTTCAAAATATTGCTTCACTGATTGCCGGCTGGCGTGATCGGTGAGTATCATTAAGCTATCTTCAGTTCCGCCGTCTTCAATAAACTTCATACATGCTGTATGTTTCAATCCTCGATATGGCCATATTCTTCCGACTTCAGAATCATCGCAAGCTTTATACCAGATGTTTTTTATTGATTCCAGCGTATAACGTCCGCCCTTTTTTCGAGCCCTGGGATTGACGAAAAGGAATGGGCTTTCCGGATTTTCTTTAAGCAGCCTTATGGCGATAGGTATGAATTCAGGGTCGCAATCGACCATGTGAAACTTTGGTTTTTTCCGGTTGGTTTTTACGGAGTCGACCAATTCTCGGGCAGAAATGGCACGATGAATCATGAAACAGGCGTTGCACGGCTCAAAATCGATTTTATGGATAGCACAGGCCTCACCGGGGCGCCGGTAGTGCAGGCGAAGAAATAGAAAGATCGGTTTATGATCAGCCGGAATAGCAGCATAAACCTTATCGAATTCCTCGGGAGTAAGATATTCAATCTTCCGGGCTTTAAGGTTATAATCTTCCAACTTGGGAAATGGCGGGATGGATGCGACCTTTTTTGATCTGTGAGCATGGTCCATCATTGAACGAACAGATGAAACTATATTGAGCGCAGTTTTAGCGTAGTTTTTATCTTCATCATCATCAGCATTTCGTTGAACTGCTTTACTTTTTGCTATTACGCGTCGGATCCAGCTTTCAGACACATGTAAATCATGTTTTTCCGCCAATCGGTCAGAAATTTCAGGGCTTGTCAATTCAGGGCAAGCACGGTGGATATCCAGAATCGCTTTGGTTTTTGGATTATCATCAGATGTTTTCTTTTTAAGGCCGTCGACAATATAAATTAGTAACTCCAGGAGCGTATCATAATCGATTTCATGGAGTCGAACAGGATGTTGTGAGAAAAACGGCTTTATCCAGTTTTTGGCGTATGATTTATACGCCTTAACAGTGGCCGGTTTTCTGGTAGGTGCTATCTTTTTGTCAATCCATTTGTCATACCATTCAACCGTGTCGGTCCAGCCTTCTTTCGTGAATTCCTCAATACGAAAGGTACATTCACCATTTAAGTGTTGTTGCCATCGGTGCTGCATTTCAGCGCGGAGCTTACGGGCAAGTTCATAGCCATAACACTTATCTTTGTCTGGAAGAGGACGGTTCTTTTCGTCAAGAACGATTGATTTGTTTTTCTCAAGGAAAGCGGTAAAAGGCATGTATTGACCCTGGTATTTGGTAATGAACACGCCCTTTTTGGCCTTGACATCGTACCAATACACCATCCAACGGCGTCGATCCATTTGCGGGTAGATTTTACCTTTCATGCAGATGTCCCGTTTTTGAGTGTGAGGGATGGTACTATGTCCGGATCTTGGTGTCAATTTTTACCTGTGTTTAATTATTACAGATTTTTTACATTATTCTTTACCCAAATGTATTTTGGTTGAAACTGCGCCCACTTAAAAAAAATCACGATCAAGGGAAAAATCGTAGATGTATGAAAAGGGGAGGGCGCTTAAGTGATAGCGCCCATACCCCATTTTTATGCCGTCTCTCGACCGCTGGATCCTAAATACTGAGAGGTCGTGCTGTTGCGATAAGGGCCATGCCCCATGAGACTTGACAGCAGCGTCCTCGCAGCCCTGTCTCTCTCCTTCCATTCATCTCCGGCAACTTCTCTGGCGGTTTGTAAAAATTCATCTACACTCGGGAATTTACACGGTGGAGGGAACATGGTTTCTTGCTGGTAGCGGGCTTGCGCGTAGGCATGCCTGTTACCGTGTCCACCGGCGCCGGCATCTTTTCGTGTTAAACCGATTTCTCCCATACGTTTAAAGTAAATGTTCAACCACTTGTATTCAGTCATCCCCTCCGTTTTGGGGATCAGATTACGATTGCTCCCGATGACTCTTTTGACAAAATCGATCGCGAGTTGACCCTCCGATGTGATCTGATCAAGAATCCGTTCGCGCCCCCCTTTGGTGCCGCAGCAGATCAATACCCGACCATCCGGTCTCAATGACTGCCTTGGGTCGAACTTGGCTGACTCTTCCAGACGCAATCCTAATCCGCGTTGCAGTAGCAGCATTCCTTTAAAGCGAAGATCATATTCTTTTTGACCGTAACCAAGCGTTTTGACAGCCTGGTCGAAAGAGGATTTCGGCAATGATTTGTCTTCGTTCGTGACGCTTTTCATGCGCTCTATTCCAAAATCGCCGTTCTGCACGCGAATGCGGTCGTTACCGTAATACCTGGTAATCCGACGGATCGTCGACAGGTAATTCTTGATGGTTTTTACGGACAATCCCTTACGTTCCCAGTATCTTACCAAGGCTGCAACGTGCTTATTCGTAAGGTTTTTCCACTGCCTTACCTTGAAGTCCAACTCCCTGAGTATATGGACAATATACTCAGCTTTCTTGAGATGACGGTAACGGGTGGTCTGGCTCGATCTTCTCTTCGCCTCCCTGACGTGCATCCTTTTTGCTCCTTCAATCAATGGATCGGTCCTCATCGCTTTTTCCTCCTTTCGATAAAAGTTTCCGGCATTAATTGGTTCTTCACCATTTTGTAGTCCTCCCTTCAGGTAGAGTTTGAACGCTGGGTGCCGCGGATCGGAATATACAAGCACCCCCCTTGAACCACCAAAATTACTGAAAAATTCAGTCGTTTTGGTGGTCCAAGGAGAGTACGAACATTCCAGACATGTAGTTAAATGCGTTGCTTACCTCTCACTACTCAGTAGAGACCGGCGTTGCTTAAGAACAACACCATTGGTACGAGGCAACATAATCCGCATTGGTGTCAAACAGACAGCTCGGACTGCCTTTTTCTACTTCCGGGTTAATGGTTTTTGCCGGTAAACTTCTTTTCTGCCAGCGGCGATCTGAAACTGTTTTAGATCCGGCGGGTTGAAATAGTCTTCTTCCGGCAGGTATTTTCTTCGTTGTCTTCTTCTCAAAATTCATCTTTAAAAAAATTCTTCCCGTATTCTTCATTTTCTTGGAAATGCAAGACATTTTCATTTGCGACCCTGATTCGGTTACCATTGGCCCAGGGAGGGACCTGGCCAATGAGCGGCATCAAAAGGAAAAAGTGCAAGAATTGTCGTGAGTTGTTTGCACCGGACTATCGAAACAGGGATCGCCAGCGGTATTGTTCGAAGCCCGCCTGCCAAAAGGCGAGCAAGGCCGCGAGTCACGCAAAGTGGCGTCAAAAACCAGAGAACCGGGATCACTTCCGCGGACCTGTTCATGTCCAGCGGGTCCAGCAGTGGCGGAAGGCTCACCCGGGCTACTGGCGTCGGCGGGTAAAGACCGGAACCGATGCGTTACAAGATGCCTGTATCGCCGAACCACCTGAAAACAATGAAAATAACACCGATTTCGCATTCGGTGCGTTACAAGATTCCTTCATTACGCAACCGGCTGTTTTGGTTGGGTTAATTGCACAATTTACCGGATGTGCGTTACAAGATGACATCGCCATGGCGGCCCGACGTATGCAACGATTGGGCAGCGACATTCTAAACCCCTTTCAGAAAGGAGGCCGTCATGGAAAAACACCCCATATACTCGGAGCGGGTACGACAAATCCCCAAGCAGTTCAGCTGGATCGATCATCGCCTGGTGCAGCACCGGCATATTGACCGGTTGAGTCATCAGGCGTCGGCGCTCTACCTTTTTCTGGTCACGGTGGCCGATGCCAGGGGGCTGAGTTATTGGTCGGATAAAAGTTTGATCGAGCGGCTCGGCATGGATGATGCTCAGTTCAGATCCGCCCGGAAGCAACTTGTGGAGAGCGGACTGGTTGCCTACAAGCAGCCCCTGTATCAGGTGATGCCGCTGGATGCCCGGCGGCAGCCGGTTTTGGCCGTTCCCGGAGAGCTCCAATCCATCGGCAGGATCCTCAGAAGGATCGGAGAGGGGGCGCCGTGATCGATTATGAGTTTTTTCAAAAGGCGAAACATCTCAAAGAGCAGGAGGGCCTGACGCCGCCCCAGATCGCGGATGCGCTCTGTCTTGACGTGCGCACGATCCGAAAGTGGCTGGGCAAGAATCGGTATACGGCCAGAAAAGCCACATTGCGCGCAAGCAAGCTTGATCCGTTCAAACGCGACATCGGACGCATGCTCGATGCCCATCCCTACACGGCCTCCCAGATCTATCAGAGAATCCGTGAGCAGGGATTTGACGGCGGCTACACCATCGTCAAGGAGTATGTTCGCAAGGTCCGTCCGCCCAGATCCAGGGCGTTTTTGACGCTCTCCTTTGCGCCGGGCGAGTGCGCCCAGGTCGACTGGGGCTCCTATGGCTCCGTTTGTGTCGGTGAGACCCGGCGCAGGCTCAGCTTCTTTGTCATGGTGCTTTGTTACAGCCGCATGATGTATGTGGAGTTTACCGTCTCCCAGACCATGGAGCATTTTTTGGCCTGCCACCAGAACGCCTTCGAGTTCTTCGGTTCGGCGCCCGGCAGAATCATGGTGGACAATCTCAAGAGCGCGGTTTTAAGCCGCATCATAGGAAGGGCGCCGGTGTTCAATCCCAAGTATCTGACCTTTGCCGATCACTATGGTTTTTCCATCAGCGCCTGCAACGTCGGCGCCGGCAACGAGAAGGGACGCGTGGAAAACGCTGTGGGATATGTGAAGAAAAACTTCCTTGCCGGACTGGATATCCCGGACTTTGCGGCTGTTCATCCAGCGGCTCGTCATTGGCTCGACACCGTGGCCAATGTGCGCATCCACGGGCAAACCCGTAAGAAACCCGTGGAGCTCTTCAGTGAAGAGAAAGCCTGTCTATCTGCTTTGCCGGCCCATCCCTATGATGTCGCCGCCGTCTCGCCGGTAAGGGCATCTCCCCAGTTCCGCGTCACGGTCGATACCAACCGGTATTCGGTGCCGGCCGAATACGCCGGGACCGCTCTTACGCTCAAAAGTTATCCGGACAGGCTTTGCATATACCATGAGGAAAAGCTTGTGGCCCGTCACGTGCGAAGCTATGACCGGTATCAGGATGTTGAGGATCCCGATCATCCGAGGCAGCTTCTGGCCCAGCGTAAAAAGGCGGGGGAGCAGAAAATATTCATGCGGTTTCTTTCGCTTTCTTCGAAGGCGGATTTGTACTACCAAAAGCTTGAACAGCGGCGCATGAACCCGCGGCATCACGTTCGAAAAATCGTCGCCTTAAGCGAAATATACGGCCAGGAGGCCGTATCCCGGGCCATGGAGGATGCCTTCGCCTTCGAGGCATTCTCCTGCGAGTATATCGCAAACCTTTTGGAGCAGCGCACCCGACAGCTTCCGGAACCCGGCGCACTTCACCTTACCCGGCGCGAGGACCTTCTGGATATAAAAATCCAGCAGCCGGACCTGAGCATCTATCAGGGAGGCGGCCATGATGAATAAGGGCATTATCCCGCTTCTTGAGGAAAATCTGAGATATCTGAAGCTTGGGTTCATGCTCGAACAGCATCAGGAACTATCCAGGCAAGCCTCCAAAAAGCAATGGTCCCATCTGGATTATCTTGAAAAGCTTGCCGACGGAGAGACCGCGCTTCGAAAGGACCGCGCCACCCAAAGGCGCATCCAGATGTCTCGCTTCCCGGTCATCAAGACCCTGGACCAGTTCAGCTGGAGCTGGCCCACCCACCTGAATCGGCTCCAGGTTCAGAACCTCTTCCGGCTTCAGTTTATAAAAGACAAATCCAATATTATTTTCCTCGGCGGTGTGGGGCTCGGAAAGACCCATCTTGCCACGGCTCTCGGCTACAGCGCCTGTTTGAAAGGCCACAGGGTCTTGTTCGCAACGGCCGTTGACATCATCAACACCCTGGCCGCAGCCCGAAAAGCCGGGGTCATGAAACAGGAGCTGAAAAAATACACCCGACCGGCGCTTCTGGTTATCGACGAACTTGGCTTTTTGCCCATCGACAAGACCGGCGCCGATCTTTTGTTCCAAGTGATCAGCCTACGCTATGAGCAGGGCGCCGTAATTATTACATCCAATCGCGCCTTCAAGGATTGGCCTGAGATCTTCAACAACGACAGTACACTGACGTCCGCGATCCTGGACAGGCTCCTGCATCATGCCGAGACCGTACTGGTCGAAGGAAAAAGCTATCGTATGAAGGATAAAATAGAGAAATGAAAAAGGATTTATAGACATACCCCGGGATCGAACCGTCGGTTCCGGGGGGCGCTTTATGCCTCAAGCGGTGGATGCATTTTTAAACCGCCATTTATAGGACATCTTCACGCCGCCGCTAACATTTTCACCTTGTCAATGTTTTTTCATGTTCTACCTCCCTGGTTATGGGGTTTTCATTTCATTTTTTGGGTATCCTCCCGGAAAAATACTTTCCATGTCGATAGCGAAAGACACCTCCTTTTTTGTTTTTTTGATTTTTTACGTGCAGTTAGAGATTTTTTCCTAACTTCTTTGATTTGTTTCTGTGCAAAAAATGGGGGACGGATTTTTTTGCAAGCTTTTTAGATATTTAGCCGCTTCAGACATTTTAATGGGTACCCCCAACATATTGTGGTTACCCTTTGAAAGCTAAAGCCGGTTGAACCGGCGGTTTTGGAAAAAGGTCAAGACCGCCACAGTGGAACATGATGGCGACTCTATAATGTGCACGATTTCGAAAGCCGCATGCCATGCGTTTAACTTTTTCTATCTTGGCGTTGATCCCTTCTGCCAAGGCATTTGTGATGCGATGCTGTGCATACGTGACGATATTGTCGATATGAACCTTAACCGTCTTGGCCGCTTCTTTAATCGGTTCAAGTCGGCTGTGGGTTGCCCAGAAATACCAACGTTTAAAATACTGTCGCATTTCATCTTCACTGACTTTCGACCACATATGCCGAAGATTCTCCTTTATGCTCCAGGCGCGACCTGTTCTCAGATTCTTTTTTCGAAGCGATTCGAATTCTTCTTTACGCCAGTCGGGAATATTTTCTTTGCTCCACAACCACAGATACCTGGTCCCTTTAAGCGTTTCCTGGCCGGACTCCTTGAGTTGTCGGTGTTCGCCCTTTCTTACGCTGTCAACAGCATCCAAAACCTTTTTCATCACGTGAAAACGATCAAAAACTATCTTTTTCTCAGCATCGGGGACATGTGCCTTTGTCGCGGCTATAAACGGACTCCACATATCCATTGCCACGGCTTTTACCCCTTGGAGTTCGTCTTTGGTAAACTGTCGGTAATATTTCTCAAGGCTTTCCTGTCGGCGTTTATCCTCAACAAACTCAACCGTTCCGGCATCAATGTCATAGACAATCGTTTCATATTTATGGCCCCGGGCGTAAGATTTCTCATCAACGCCGATTCTTTCGGGCACCCGGTGCGGTTTCCTTTTGAGGCCTCTATCAACAGCGCGGGTCAGCGCGTTCCAACTCTGGTCCCAGCTGATTCCGCAGAGCCGGGCGGTGGCGTCCATACTACACTCCAGCGCCACCTTGATCACCTGGCTTTCAAATGCAAAGGTCATTTGCGAACCGTTTTCGCCAAACTGTGGGTCTATATGCATAACCCCATGCTTCGGGCAGTTCACACGCGGCGGTCTTACATGGATATACGTCTGCATCTGGCAGGTGTCCAAATGGCGGTACACTCTTTCCGGCGCATGATCGTACATGCCGTAAAACTTTTCGCACTCCGGGCATCTGACGCGAATGCCCGGTTCATGGTCCACAAAAATGTCAATCCGTTCCCGGTTTTCATCAACCTTAACCTCTTTTATGAACCAGGGGGGAGTGATGCCTAATATCTTGGTAAAAAGCGCTTTTTCATCCATAAAAATATCCCGTGGGTCCAATTTTGATACAATATTCCGGAGAGTCAGCTCCGGGGGTTCCATAAAAAATCCCACGCAACTGACTCTCAGGGTGAATTGCCACGGATTTGATATAGTTCAACCACAACATGTTGTATAGACCCACTTGAAAGCCGGAAGCGCCGATATTTATTTACCTGGGAGATAATTTATTTGCTTTTTTCGGCTAAATCGTCTGTCCGTGGAAGGACGCAAACAAAAAAAAGGCCGCCTATGTCTATGGGCAGCATTTGAAGTGTGTTATCCTGTGGGAAAGAGGGTTTTCCAAAACACTTATTTTGACAAAAGTGTTAAGGGCAAAAACTCTGTTCTTACTTCCCTCCATCCCGAATCGCGTCCGGCTCAGCCAAATTGGCTAGGGGTACCATGCTTCGCGATTACTACAGGGCGCACGTATTCAGTATTGATCTATCGACCTGGTACAACATCCTCCCGCGCAGATACCACTCTGCTGTATATTAGCGGTCCGAGCAGTCCTGATCAGGGACTGGTCGGAATAAGGATACAGTACCGCTTGTGGGCTTGAGGACAAGACCCGGGTAGTGGTCCCCATTGAATTGTCCTGCGGGTCCGGTTCGAACCGGACGGAATCACAACCGCTGAGATTGTGACCAAAAAAATCAATTTGTCTGATTAGACAAGCCTGTTATCTCGATGGCCGAAATCAATATCGAGAGAAGAGGCTTGGCTATCAGCATAATATTGTCTCTAATGTATCCTCATTGGGCTGTCAAAACGGAAATTGTTCAAAAAAGCCGTTTTTTCCATTTTTCGAACAATTTTCGTCCGTGGCATCAATAACAGTATGATTTTATATAGAAAAAAAATTCCGATTTTTTTTGCATTTTTTTCTTGACGGCTGTTACAGCCTTGGCGAAGCTGTTGTATGGTCTGTTGGGAGGATGATGTGAAAATGATATGAAATTAGATAGATATGTTATTCTTTTTTAGCCAGTTGTATAAGTTCGGCAGAGTTGTTAGATATTTTTTAGCAATGTATGTTTTGGTTGATCCGTTTTTTAGGAGAGCTTCTATTTCTTCTCGATACTGATCAAGTTTTGATTTCCCCGGGCCTTTGGGCCGGCCAAGAACAACACCGGCCGCTTTCCGAGCCTTCAATGCTTCCGTAGTACGTTTGCTTATCAGGTCGCGCTCGATTTCCGCAGCTATAGAAAAAGCCATGGCCATGACCTTGGATTGAATTGAACCGTTTAATTCCCAGCCGCCTTTAACTGCATATATGTAAATACCTTTATCCTTGGCAATGGAAAGCATCTCCATAATCTCAAGCATCGATCTGCCAAGCCTGGACAATTCCGGAACTATAATGCGGTCTCCATCGGTTAAGGTATCTATGACCTTTTTTATCTTCCTTTCTTTCCAGCTTTTTGTCCCGCTGACCCTTTCTTCAACCCACTCGACTTTGCCAAAATCTTTATCGTTTGCCAACGTAAGGATTTCCATTTTATTTTTTTCCAGATCCTGTTCTGCAGTAGAGACCCTGAGATAACCGACTGTTTTTTGTTTTTTCACCGGCATTTTTCACGTCCCCAACAGTTATTAAATGAATAGGTGATTATTTGATATATATTTTATAAAATTATAAAATTTATGTCAACCATTATCTTTTTATATTAAGGTGATAAATATATGTTCATTTTTATTTTATAGACCGTGATGGATATTGAGAAATTTTAGGAGGTCAGCAAAAATATTCCAATAAAGAGTTTATCTTTTCCAAGACCCATGCCAACGCATAACCAGCCGCACCAACAACCGCCAAACAGAGCCAGAGCTTAATGGCGAAAACCAACTGTCCCAGATAAAATTTGCCAACCAAATTCGACATGTCGGATACGGATATGTTTTTTAACTGCTTAATATCATTATTGACAATCTTGTTTACAGGTTTCATAACCACCTCCTCAGAATGGGCCTTCAATTTTCTTGACAGTGTGCTAATCGGGAAAAAGCCGATAAATGATCAACAATTGTTTTGAGAGGTTATTGGGCAGAACATCCAGGAATAAAATGGATGCGCTTGTGGGGCAGAAGCAGTCTTGATTTTATGTCAAGAAAAATCTGATTATTTTGCTACTGTCCGCAAATACTGTTGGCATAAACACATCAATAACTTATATCATTCCGATTTAATTATATATATTATACCATACCAGAGGACAATTTGACAAGAGGAAAGAAGTATAGAGGAAAGAAGTGTAGAAAAAACCGCCCTCCAAAAAGAATCCAATAATAAATTGGAGCCGATGCTTTGATGCTATTACATGACCCTCTCATCGCTGATTTTTTGCAATTACTCGAAGGGTGATCGACAACACCTTATTAACTGGCCATTTTGACACAAAAACATATATATTTTTGTGTCAGGATCACCCTGTAGAATAAATTGAAAACGCAGGGTCAATTCTGGCTTTTGCCGACCGAAGCCCTGCTGCCGGGCCAGAAGATCATCAGCTCTCAGTCCCTATTATTCGAGAAAAATGCATATGATTTAAAAACAGCCTGATTTGTCTTGGTTTTATTCTTGACGGGATCAGACTAAAAAAGTATGTCTTCACCTGCTTCGGCCTGTATTCATTGGTAATAAACGGAGGGGAAAGTGGGAATGACCACTCAAGAACGATGGGTGGGCGTTGCGTTGCCTCTGTCAAGCTTTTCCGACCGGGTGTCGGCAATGCCCGGCCGGTTTGACGAGGTGTTGCATGGCGCTGCGGTCTTGATGGAACCGGAAGTCCATTTCGTTACCCTTCCGCGGCGTACCCTCAAAACCGAGGAAGAAATAGAAGCATGGGGCGAAGAGGTCAAGGCACAGCTCAAATCCGCTCTCGAGCAAGGGCCTGTAGTGATATGTTAAGGGAGACCGCTGATGCGAACAGCCCAGCAGATTCTTGAACTTCTTCCTGAACTGGATCATTTGGTAGCCGATGATCTGGAAGATCAGGATCTCGACTTCAAACAATGGGATGCAAAAAGCCGGGATAAGGCGGTCAAGGCCCTGGTTCAAATGGCGGTATGTATGGCCAACGGGGGCGGGGGGAGTGTTGTTTTTGGTGTGGCCGATCGCGTGAAGGGACGGAACAAAGCGGTTCTGGGGGTTCCCCTTGAGATCGACACCAATTTGTTGAAAAAGGCGGTATATGATCAGACCGATCCCAAAATCACTCCGGTGTTTGAAGAGATGAATGTGCCGGAAGGTACGGGCCGTCTGCTTCTGATGCAGATATATCCCGGCCTTCCTCCCTATACGGACAGTTCCGGTCGAGGCAATATACGTATCGGCAAAGAATGCCGGCCGCTGACGGGTACCATGCGCCGCAAAATTGCGGTAGAGACCGGCGAGACGGATTACACAGCCGAGCCCGTTTCGGTCTTCTATCCGGCCATGATTTCAGCTTCCGCCATGGAAGCCCTCCGCAACCAGGGCCGAAAGGAACGTGCTCCGGAAGATCTCTTAAAGTTGTCGGACACCGAATTGCTCAATGCCCTCGGGTTGATCAAAGGAGGGAAGCTCACCCGGGCAGGGCTGCTTTTTGCCGGTACAGAACCCGCAATCCGGGAATTTTTGCCAGGCCATAACTGGACATTTTTACAAATGACTTCGGATACCGCCTACGCTATTCGGGAGGATCGGGTGAGCGCGTTACCTGTTTCGGTGCAGCGTATTGAAGAGCTGATAACCCCATTCAACCCCATCACCACCTATGAACAGGGCATGTTTCATTACGAATACCGCACCTGGCCCGAAATAGCGGTGCGCGAAGCCTTGATGAATGCCTTTTGCCATGCGGATTTTCGCATAGCCGGCCCCATTATGGTCAAACTTTATGCCGACCGTTTGGAAATCGGCAACAATGGGAGCTTTATCGCCGGCATTACCCCGAACAACATTCTTCATCATCCTCCGGCTTCCCGCAATCTATTGCTGGTCGAGGCATTGACGCGGTTGCGTCTGGTCAATCGCAGCAATCTTGGGATTGGACGAATGTTTTCTGCGATGCTGATGGAAGGCAAGGAACCCCCCGTGATTCGTGAAATCGGCGAATCGGTCACGGTTTCATTCCAGAAGCAGGAATTGAATACCTCTTTTAGAATGTTTGTGGCCGAAGAAGGCAAGCGGGGCCGAATTCTGGGGCTGGATGAATTGTTGCTTCTGCAATACCTTTTAAAGCATCCGGAAGTAGATACAGCCACGGCTGCTGCCTTGTGCCAGCGCAGTGATGCGGAAGCCCGGGAACATTTGGCCGCCATGGAACGCTATGGCTATGTGGAGCATGGGGGAATAGGGCGTGGCGCTTACTGGAGCATCAGACCTGAGCTATACAAACAGCTTTCCGATGACGGGCATGCCGAAACTCGGCGCAGAATCGATTGGGATGCTGCCAAAACCCGGCTGCTTAGTATTTTGATGGAACGCGCTAAACGCGGGGAACCCGGTCTAAGCAATACAGAGATCCGCCAAATAACCCGGGTTGACCGCAACCAGGCTTTTCGGCTGATGCTGGAACTGCGAAAGGAAAATCCGGCTATCAGACCTCCAGGGCGCGGGAAGCATGCCAGGTATGAGTACCGGGAATGATGCAAATAATGCTTTGAGCATTAAAATGAGCATTGGATGCATTTCAATGCTTATTCTTACACTCAAAGCATAGGCGACAGCATAAGCATTGGAGGTAGATTCAAACTTTGGATCTTGGGCCAATGCTGGGCCAATTCGGAATTGAACTGGCCCAGATGCGCGGGGGGCCAATTTTGGGAAAGCGTCGGGAATGATTTTGGATGCCTGTCATGAAAAACCCTCCATTACCATTCATGAGATGGCCGGTTTGCTTGGTATCACCGAGCGATCCGTTCAGCGAAACATCCGGAAACTGCGGCAAACCGGAAGGCTTCGCCGTGTTGGCGGATAAAAGAAGGCCATTGGGAGGTGATACGTGAGGATTCTTGATCGTCTCCTGAAATCCGTCCGCAATGCCGCTATTAAATATCATGAGAGCCGAGTGGCGCCGGCCTGTATCCTGTAGCAGGATCGGGATTAGTGGGAAGGGCGGTTATCTCCCGTTTGCAGGGTGAATTGCCTGAACTTATAATGTTGGGTGACTTTGATCCGGAAATTATCTTTGCTTGCGGCTACGGGGTTTTTCCGGAATAGTCATTTCAATGAGCCCAGCTTCAAGAGCAGGTAAAATGTAATGTTTTCGAAAGTGTTCTTCATCTTTCAACCCCAAGACACTTAGCAGCTCACGTCTACTCATTTCCCCTTTCAGTTTGCTTAATAGCAGGACTTCCGGGGTAACTTCCGGGGTAACTTCCGGGCTGACTTCCACGGAAATATCCTCGATGACTTCCACAGTATCTTTTACAGTGGGCAAGACGGCGGAATGAAAAGACACAAAAACAGAACCCGCGTATTGTGACCAGGCCGGATGTGGGTTACCGTTTTCGGTGCACCACTTGATTATGTTCAGGGTACCCATACCCCAACGCTCGATAATACCGGCTCGATAGTGTGACCGCCGTTTCGGTTTTCAGCCAAAAACAGCGGAATAGATGCCAGCCAGAATCGATTGAAGATGTACTTATGCATCTCGCTTTTTCATTGAAAAACGCTCGTTTTCTATGAAGGGGGCTGGAGGGTGCCCTTATATGTTGTTACTCAGCCAGGTGAAATCCTCTACCGATAGCACGATCTCCTTATGTTGGTTCTTATACGAGCTTTTTATACGGCATCATGGATCGGATGGTCGATGAGATCGGAAATGTTTTCACACCTGCGTCACAGGAAACCCTCTTGTCGAAGCATCATACCACCATGAAGGCTCTTTCCCATATCAAACTAATAGCAACAGTCGGTAGAATAACCAACGCCGAAAAAAAAGGAATTAGAGGAACTAAATGGATTTTTATTTTTCTCCTTAGAATCAAATGGCTGGAATCAAATCGTTGGAAATGGCTGAGAATTAAAACGATGGAAATGGGCCGGAATTAAACCGCTGATAACACGATAGAAAACATTGGCGAGAATCGGATTCCAGGGTCTCGATTCGTGGGGTTCGGCCAGTTTCTCAGGAGTGATGCCGAAATGGAGTTCACCCGGATTTGTGATTTCGAGATGATCATCATACATGGCAACGGACACGGCCCCGCCCGCAGTCGTGTAGCCACGGTGGCATAGGGCATTGGCCAGGGCTTCCCGGGTGGCACGCGGTGGATAACATGGACATCGCGGGTGCTGTTGATATAATAGAGGCACTGCTAACTGTAGCAACGCTGGCAGTACGGGCAACGGCAACGACACTGCAATTAAATTAAAATTGCCGAACAGCGCAGATTTGTAATGAAATTGGCCTCACTTTCTTTTTTTAAATGACCAAGGAGTCACTGATGATCAAATTGACACAAGGCGATATCCTGAAGGCGGATGCTGAGGCGCTGGTGAACACTGTTAACTGTGTCGGGGTCATGGGCCGTGGGCTTGCTCTTCAATTCAAGAAAGCTTTCCCGGATAATTTCAAGCAATATAAGACGTTATGCGACAAAAAGGAACTGAGGCCGGGGAAATTGTCCGTTCATCATCTTAACAGTTGGCACAACCCTCAATATGTCATCAATTTTCCGACTAAACGGCACTGGAAGGATAAGAGCCGGATGGAGGATGTTGAAGACGGGCTAGAAGCTCTGGTTGAAGAGGTTCGCCAAAGAGGCATCCACTCCATTGCTATCCCTCCTCTTGGTTGTGGTCTTGGTGGGCTGCGCTGGACGGATGTTCGTTCGAGAATCGAGGCGGCTTTCAAAGAAATGAAGGATGTGAAGGTCCTCCTTTACGAACCAATGGGAGCGCCGCCAGCTGAAAAAAGGAAACCTACCGGATAAGTTCCTGGCTGACGATTATTTATTCCCTCAGGCGTTATCTGTGTGTTTGATCTGTTTTTTTATAAAAAATTCTAATAAAAATAGAACTTTTCACTTGCATCGGATATGTCACCTGTTATATTTTGCAATCGATCCAACAGCGGCAAAATGTGTCTGTATTTTACCGTCTGATTCCACAATGAATAATGAAAAATCCAAAAATGAATAGGCAAAAAAGCATAACTGAAGGTTCTGTGAGTTTTCCTGAATCGGTAAAAGAGGTGCGCAGGCAACTCGGCCTCAGTCAGGAGGCTCTTGCCAATGTGCTTGGGGTCAGCTTCGCCACGATCAACCGATGGGAAAATTCCAAAACAGTTCCTTTCAGGCTTGCACGGACACAGTTTGATGAATTCTGTGAAAAAATGAAGCGACAGAAGAAGCTGAAGCTACCTATTCAGAGTGAGGAGTGACATAGCCGTGGTCAAAAAAACGAACGGAGCTAACCTCGGGTTTGAGGAAAAACTTTGGATGGCTGCCGACAAGCTTCGGGGTACCATGGATGCAGCCGAATACAAGCATGTGGTGCTTGGCCTAATTTTCCTGAAATACATATCAGACGCTTTTCTTGAAAAACAGGAGGAACTGAAATCTGAGGAGTACGCTGATCCGGAAGATCGGGATGAATACAACGCTTCAAACATTTTCTGGGTTCCACCCGAAGCACGATGGAGGTATCTGCAGGGAAGGGCCAAAGACCCAAAAATCGGGCAGCTGCTTGACGAAGCTATGTCAACTATTGAACAGGACAACACATCCCTGAAAGGGGTGCTTCCTAAGGATTATGCACGTCCTGCCCTCGACAAGTCACGCCTGGGGGAATTGATCGATCTGATTGCCACCATCGGCCTAGGAGATAAGGAAAGCCGTCGGAAGGACATTCTCGGCAGAGTTTATGAATATTTTCTTTCCAAATTCGCTGAAAAAGAGGGTAAGGGCGGCGGTGAGTTCTATACGCCCCAGTGTGTTGTCAAGCTCCTGGTGGAAATGATCGAACCTTTTAAAGGACGAGTATTTGATCCCTGTTGCGGGTCAGGGGGCATGTTTGTTCAGGCAGTCCGCTTTGTCGAGGCACATGCAAACGGAAACGGCAATAGTTCCAAAGCCGGGGCGCTAAGGAAAATTGCAGTCTATGGCCAGGAGATGAACTATACCACCTGGCGGCTCGCAATTATGAATATGGCCATTCGGGGAATCGATGCCGATATTCGCTGGAATGAGAAAGGTTCCTTTCTGCAGGATGCCCACAAGGATCTCAAAGCCGATTTCATTCTTGCCAATCCGCCCTTCAACGATGAGGATTGGGGTTTTTCCAAGGTGAAGGACGACGTGCGTTGGGCTTTCGGTGCGCCCCCGGGAGGTGGTCCACGAAAACAGAAAGACGGATCGGTTATCCATGTGGACGGTGGGAATGCAAACTACGCTTGGATTCAACATTTTGTTCACCACCTGGCTCCCGAGGGTATAGCCGGTTTCGTACTCGCCAATGGTTCCATGTCCACCAACTCTTCTGGGGAAGGCGAAATCCGCAAAGCGCTCATTGAAGCCGACATGGTGGATTGTATGATCGCCCTGCCGGGCCAGCTTTTTTACACAACCCAGATCCCGGTCTGTCTCTGGTTTTTGACACGTTCCAAAAAGCCGAATACAAAACGTGGTTTTCGTGGACGAACGGGTGAGACACTATTTATTGATGCCCGTAAAATGGGCTCACTGATCGACCGAACACACCGAGAACTTTCAGACGAAGAAATTTCTGAAATCAGCCGAACATATCACGCATGGCGTGGTGAAAAAAAAGATGGTGTCTATGAAGACAAGCTCGGCTTTTGCAAGTCAGCAATGCTAGACGATATCAGATCCCACCATCGTGTATTGACCCCTGGTCGTTATGTCGGCGCTGAGACCGTCGAGGTCGATAGTGTCGCCTTTGAAGAGAAGATGGCCAAACTTTCGGCTCGACTCTACAAGCAAATGAGTGAATCGGTCAAATTAGATAGGATAATCCAAAAAAATTTAAAATTGCTGGGATTTTGAGGAACTGCTGATAAAGGTTAAATGATGAAAATTAGTGTTAAAGCGAACTCGTTATTTCGATTTCAAGTTAATGCACGCATCAATATCCTGGAGGTATCATGTCATGAGGGATGAATGGCCTCGAATTCAACTTGGTCAGGTTGCCGCTGATGAGGATGGTGCAATAGCTATAGGACCTTTTGGCTCACGAATGAAAGCTAATGTGTATGTGCCTTTTGGTATACCGGTTATTCGAGGTACGAACATTTCTCAGGATATGGCTTTTAAAGGCAACTGGGTTTACGTAACCAGTAAATTTGCCGACAAAATGCCAAACTGTATTGTCCGAACAGGTGATTTGGTCTTCCCTCATCGCGGCGCTATTGGCGAAGTAGCTCTCATAGGGTCCGAACATGGGAAAATGATTATTTCCACTAGCATGATGAAATATCGCCCTAATCCAAAATTGGCTGATAGTCGCTTTTTATTTTATTATTTCCGTTCGCCTGAGGGTCGCTCAGAAATTTTAAAATTTTCTTCTCAAGTTGGAACACCAGGAATAGGCCAGCCTCTCACATCGCTCCGGCAGTTTAACATTCCGCTTCCTTCGCTACCGATTCAGCAAGAAATTGCAGAAATTCTCAGTTCCTTGGATATTAAGATCGAACATAATCGATGTATGAATGAAACGCTTGAGGCAATTACTAAAGCACTGTTTAAAAACTGGTTCGTTGATTTCGATCCTGTCATCGATAACGCGATTCGGATGGGTAACCTGATTCCGGATGAAATATCCGAACGAGCTGAGATGCGTAGGACAGTTTTAGAACAAAGCCAAAACGCCGATGCTAACAATACTCCAGCATTCCATTACCTATTCCCTAATGAATTTGAATTTACAGAAGAAATGGGTTGGATCCCTTCAGGGTGGATGGTCAAGTCTGTTGATAAGGCTATTGAAGTCAATCCACGAGTTCAACTCAAGAAAAATACAATAGCACCATTTATTGACATGAAGGCTTTACCCACGTCTGGCTTTTCTGTCACCGAAATTACAGGTAAGCCCTATTCTGGGGGAACAAAATTTATCAATGGCGATGTTCTGCTGGCCCGTATAACGCCGTGTCTTGAAAATGGAAAGACAGGAATTGTTGATTTCTTGGAGGGCGGCGAAATCGGTTTTGGATCAACTGAATTTATTGTGTTACGGGGAAAGAAAAATATAAAGACACCATATATCGCCTGCCTTGCAAGATATCCCGGCTTCCGTGACCATTGTATACAAAGTATGGTTGGGTCATCCGGTAGACAACGCGTTCAGAATGATAGCCTCTCAAATTTCTTTTTGGCCCTTCCAACTAAACCTGGTGTGTTGGAAAAATTTAACGGATTGACAAGGAATAGCTTTGAAAAAATCACACAAAACTCCAAACAGGGGCGTTTGCTATCCCGAATCCGTGATACCCTCTTACCGAAACTTCTTTCCGGGGAAATCCGTATTCCTGAAGCAGAAAAAATAGTGGAGGCAGCTGAATGAGCAGTCTCAAGGCAATTGATAAAAGGGTTTTCGAGGACCTGTTCGGAATGGCAAGCGGCTATGTGCTTGACTTCTCGAATAATTCATTCGCCGAGTTTTTCCGAGAGACTGCCAATATCGACATCTATTCATCCAAATATGAATCTAACGGTGATTCCAAAGCCAAGCGACTGAGAGCCTTCTGGGCAACAGAATCGGACGCATTGGTCGGAAAGATTCTTTCAGGATTGCTGGAAGTCTGGCAATACAACGCAATGCGGGATGGCGAGGCTGACAATTCTCAGCAATACAGCCAAGCAGCGAATATAGTCGCCAGATTGACTGGTAAAAAACCTGACCATATAGCCACGGAGCAGGAATTCCTGCGTCGGCAATATCAAAACATTTCAGTCAATTTCCTTTCGATAGATCCAAACTTGGTGCCGGTACTGGAATCCCGATTGGCGGAAGCACAGCACTGCCTGGCATCTGCCCCGCTGGCTACCATATTCCTATGTGGTAGCGTGCTGGAGGGTATCCTTCTGGGCGTCGCTTTGCAAAGGCCAAAAGATTTCAACCAGGCTTCAAATGCCCCAAGAGACAAAGGCAATAAAGTAAAGCAGTTTCACGAGTGGTCGCTTTCACAATTTATCGATGTTGCTTATGGATTGGATTTATTGAAGCTCGATGTAAAGAAGTTCAGTCATGAGTTGCGGGATTTCCGGAATTACATTCATCCGTATCAGCAGCTCGCTTCAAGATTCAAACCCGACAAGCATACGGCCGAAATTTGTCTTCAAGTGTTGAAGGCTGCCATCGCCGATTTAAGCGGAGGCCGGAAATGAGCAAGCGGATTCGACGAGTCGGCTCCATCAAGAGTGAGCTTCTCAAGAAATCACGTGAGGCGGCTCTTACCGCTGTGCAGATTTTTAACAACCCGAACATCAGCTTCAAGTCGGAATCCTACGTAGTGCTGATGATCATTGCCTGGACATATCTTCTCCACGCTTATTTTCGCGACCAGAAGCTTGAGTATCGTTATTGGCAACCAAGAGGAAGTAGACGAAAGTTCGATACAACCAAGCATGGTGCATACAAATACTGGGAGCTTGAGCGCTGCCTGAATGATGCCAAATCACCGATCGATAAGGATACAGCCAACAACCTGCGCTTTCTGATCGGGTTGCGTCATGAAATCGAGCATCAGATGACCACCCGGATCGACGACATCCTAAGTGCACGTTTTCAGGCCTGCTGTTTGAATTATAACGAGTACATTAAAAAATTATTCGGGGCGGATAACGGGATCGAAAAGCACTTATCCTTCAGTTTACAATTCTCTACGATTTCCATAGATCAGAAGGAACTGCTCGAAGAACAACCGGGCCTGCCTGCCAATATTCAGGGCTATATCCAGGATTTTGACGCGGGATTGTCCGATGAGGAATTCACAAACCCGCATTATGCCTATCGAATTTTATTTGTGCCTAAGACCGCCAATCGAAAAGGACAGGCCGATCGAGTAATCGAGTTCGTTAAGAGCAATTCACCTTTAGCCCAGGCAGTCAACAAGGAATATACCGTCATCAAGGAAACAGAGAAGAAAAAGTATCTGCCAAAGCAGGTTGTGGATTTGATGAAGACAGAAGGGTATCCCGGCTTTTCCATCCACTACCACACGCAGCTCTGGCAATCCATGGACGCAAAGAATCCTGCTAAAGGTTATGGAACCATGGTGGCGGGAAAGGTCTGGCATTGGTATGAACGATGGGTCGATGTGGTACAAAACCATTGCCGGGACAGCGGAGGAAAATATTCATGAACTTTAGAGCGTTTCCTGTCCAACTCATTCTCGACGGCAGAAAAAGGCATAAAATCAAGAAAGATGAATATAATTCTGGATTATTCTTGATCGTTACCCATTCGAGCGGCGATACGACTTTTCATCGAGGTGAAATGTGATCCTTCAGAGTGAGAAAAAAATAATCATAATTGCCGGTCCCAATGGGGCGGG
Source organism: Desulfobacterales bacterium (assembly GCA_963678885.2). Taxonomy (GTDB): domain Bacteria; phylum Desulfobacterota; class Desulfobacteria; order Desulfobacterales; family JAFDDL01. Next base: position 567,128 of record CAXXFG010000006.1, read on the forward strand.
TAAAACAACCTTTGCTGAGGAGTTTCTTCCCAAAGAGGCGAATTGCCCGATTTTCGTCAATGCTGACTTGATTGCAGCTGGTTTGGCGCCTTTCGATCCTGAACGAGCTGTCATCAAAGCGGGTCGTCTTATGCTTGAGGAAATTTTTGAGCATGTGGAACAAAAAGAAAGCTTTGCCTTTGAAACAACATTAAGCGGTAGGAGCTACGCTCGGCTGATTCCTTCTTGGCGTTTAGAAGGTTTTATCGTCAAGCTGTTTTTTTTACGGTTGGATTCTCCCGATCTGGCGATTGCCCGAGTTCAACAACGCGTCAAAGAGGGTGGCCATAATGTTCCTGAGCTGATTATACGCAGGCGATTTGATGCAGGTTTACGGAATTTTAAAACCATTTATAAACCGATTGTCAATGAATGGGTGTTATATGATAATTCTGGAAGCGCACCATTGCTTTTAGAAGAAGGAGGTAATCTATGAATTTAAGGCCCATTGATAGAAGCGAGAAAAAAACGCGCGACCCAGATATAGTCAATGCTGAAATTGCAATTAAGCGAGCAGCGAAAAGGGCCCGAGAAAAGGCAAAACGAATTGGTGCCGGAGTCATTGTTTTGAAAGATGGAAAAATTGTTGAAGAGAGACAAGAAAATACCAATGAGGGCCAGGTTGCATGACAGTTGCTTGGAGAATTGGGGCAGTGAAAAAGGCACTTGTAATGTCGAGTAAACCTCCGGAAAATATCGTGAAAGAGTGGTAATCCGAATATTCCGTACATCCACTCGGTATGGCGCAATGGCGAGTTTTACATAGTCCAGAGACGTTCAGTTTCACAACCTGGAGGTGATTATCTCAAAATCAGCATATGCCAGGAAGAAAGATGGCTCTTAATTCATCATTCAACACTTATCATTCAACATTCTCCAAAATGTCCGAAAACGTTTTGGAGCAAACTTGTATGGGATGGCTATCTGAGCTGGGATGGAATATTACCCATGGACCGGATCTGGCGCCTGGAATGCCAGGTCAAGAGCGGGATGATTACCGACAGGTTTTGCTTATCGGCAGACTACAGGATGCACTTACCCGAATCAATCCGGAGGTACCCACAGCGGGGATTGAAGAGGCCATTCGGCGTATTCTAAAAGTAGGTTCCCCTGATCTTGTTATCAGCAACCGAGCATTCCATCGGCTCCTCACAGACGGCATCGATGTTGAAGTGGTCGGCAAAAATTCAGGATTTGAAGGTCTGCGCCATCTCAAGGTGTGGATGCTTGACCTAGAGGATATAAACAACAATGATTGGTTGGTGCTGAATCAATATACCGTGATTGAGGGCAATTTGAACCGCCGGGCCGATGTGGTGGTGTTTGTCAATGGATTGCCCCTGGCAGTACTGGAGCTGAAAAATCCCGGTGATGAAAATGCAACGGTCAGGCATGCCTTCAATCAGCTACAGACCTACAAGAAGGATATCCCCTCCCTATTTGTTTCCAATGAACTTTTAGTTATATCAGATGGCATCTTGGCGCGGCATGGAACAGTGACCTCGGGTTGGGACAGGTTCATGCCCTGGCGCACTATCAACGGAGCCGATATTGCTTCCAAAGAGACGCCGCAACTGGAGACGATGATTCGCGGCATGTTCGAGCGGAAAAGCTTTCTCGATTACATTCTGAATTTCACGGTTTTTGAGGATGACGGCTCGACAATTCGTAAAAAGTCGGCGGCCTATCATCAATACTGGGCAGTTAACAAGGCACTGGGATTCACACTTTCCGCCTGTGGTATCGATGCGGACGCAACCGAACTTTTTGGTCGCTTTCCCCGGGAAAGCAATCCTTGGGAGTCTCTTGAAAAACAGCGACAATTCGGCATCGGTACTAACCATTTCGGCGGGAAACGTATCGGTGTCATCTGGCACACACAGGGAAGCGGAAAAAGCCTCACCATGACCTTCTATGCCGGGAAGGTGATCCGTCATCCGGATATGGATAATCCGACGCTGGTGGTGATTACAGACCGCAACGATCTCGATGATCAACTTTTCGGCACCTTTGCCGGATGCAAGGACTTGCTGCGGCAATCTCCGGTACAGGCCGGATCCCGTACTCATTTGCGCGACCTTCTGAAAGTGGCCTCGGGCGGGGTGGTGTTTACAACAATTCAGAAGTTTATGCCCGACCAGAAAACAGATCCGCATCCGCTTCTTACCGATCGTTCGAACATTGTGGTGATTGCCGATGAGGCCCACCGGAGCCAGTACGATTTCATAGACGGCTTTGCCCGGCACCTGCACGATGCTCTACCCAATGCCTCCTTTATCGGTTTTACCGGAACACCCATTGAACGCGATGACCGAAGCACCCCAGCCGTGTTCGGGGACTATATCGATACCTATGATATCCTGCGTGCCGTGGAAGACGGCGCCACCGTTCCCATCTATTACGAGAATCGCTTAGCTCGCATCGAACTGGTGGAATCGGAAAAACCCCGCATCGATCCAGAATTCGAGGAGATCACCGAGGGTGAAGAAGAGATCGGAAAACAGCGGCTTCGCACCAAGTGGGCGGCCTTGGAGGCGATGGTCGGCGCGGAAAAGCGCGTTTCTCTTGTTGCTGAAGATCTGGTGTCGCATTTTGAAAAGCGTCTCGAAGCTATGGACGGTAAAGCCCTGATTGTTTGTATGAGTCGCCGTATAGCAGTGGAAATGTACGAGGCGATTCGGAAACTGCGGCCGGATTGGCATGACAATATTGACGCCGCGGGTAGGATTAAGATTGTCATGTCCGGATCTGCCTCCGATCATCGGGACTGGCAGCCACACATCCGCACCAAGGCCGGCCGGGAAGCTGTGGCCAAGCGGTTCAAGGACCCTGGTGATGAGTTGAAGTTGGTCATCGTCCGCGACATGTGGCTTACGGGTTTTGACTGCCCAAGCATGCACACCATGTATATCGATAAGCCTATGAGCGGCCACAACCTGATGCAGGCAATTGCCCGGGTCAATCGTGTGTTCCACGACAAACCCGGTGGGTTGGTGGTGGATTATCTCGGGCTGGCGGAATCCCTCAAATGGGCTCTTGCCGACTATACTGCCGGTGGTGGAAGGGGCGATGCCACAATCGATCAGTCCCAGGCGGTTAACGTCATGCTGGAAAAGTACGAAGTCGTTCGGGATATGCTCCACGGCTTTGATTATCCGGCTATAATACACGGCCCAACGTCCCGAAGACTTGCCGGCATTACCAGTGGAATGGAATTTGTCCTTGGCCTCATGGATGGAAAGAAACGCTTCTTGCCTGCTGTGACGGATCTAGGAAAGGCATTCGCCTTAGCGGTTCCCCACGAAAAAGCGCTTGCCTTGAGGGATGAAGTTGGCTTTTTCCAGGAGATTCGCACTGCCCTGGTGAAAACCACAGGAGACGAGAGCGGCCGAACCCCGGATGAGATGGAATCGGCAATCCGTCAGCTTGTATCCCGGGCTGTTGCCTCCACGGAAGTAGTGGACATATATGAGGCTGCCGGGCTGGAAAAACCCGACATCTCGATTTTGTCCGACGAATTTCTTGAAGAGGTGAAATCACTCCCCCAACGGAATCTGGCTCTGGAACTTCTAAAAAAACTGATCAATGACGAGATTAAGAGGCGCTCCCGGAAAAATGTGGTCCAGGCACGATCCTTTGCCCAGATGCTGGAGCAGGCGGTCCGGAAATACCAGAACCGGGCCCTTGAGGCGGCCGAGGTGATTCAGGAACTTATCCGGCTGGCCAAAGAAATGCGGGAAGCGGGGAGACGCGGGGAGAAACTGGGGCTTAATGAGGACGAGGTCGCTTTTTACGACGCGTTGGCTGAAAATGGGAGCGCTGTTAAGGTCATGGGGGATGAAAGGCTAAAGCTCTTAGCCATGGAGCTTGTACTACGTGTCCGCCAAAGCGTCACCATCGACTGGCAGCTTCGGGAGAATGCCCGAGCCCAGATAAGAGTCCTTGTAAAACGAATCCTTCGACAATACGGTTATCCGCCGGACATGGAAAAAATGGCGACGGAGCTGGTATTGGAACAAACGGAAGTCTTGTGCAAAGAGTGGGCGACTGTCTAAAGATTTTTCCAAAAGAAAGGATCAATTTTGTTAATGTGTTGACCATAAGCTTTCAATGCATGCAAACACTTGTTTCGATAGCGGAAATCGCGTAATTTCAAGAGAACAAATTGTAAAAATCGAAAAGGTGGGAAAGCAGCACAAGGCAATTAACACAGCCGATTAAATGTGGGGTGAATAGAATATCATTGCAGTTTGTAATTTGAGTAACTTTCCGATAGGCCGTGGTTATCTATTTGCTGCTGGTTAGTTATTGAGCACTGCCTAATAGTGGGCCAAATGGGAAGGAGCAGAGTGGATAGAAAGAGGGCTAATAAATCCGCCGGTATAGGCGATCCATACTGGTATGAATGGGGTATTGGCCTGCTCAAAGCAGTGGAAATGTTGAACCCCGATTCTGGTATTGCTGCCGTTGCCTTTCAGAAAGATGGAGTAAAGGGGTGGGATGACGTCGTCATTAGACTCAACTCAGGACATGAAAATTACTACCAAGTCAAGCACTCGCGCCCCCGTACGAATCTGACATTCTCGGATCTTGTTGGCAAAACAGATGATAAGCCCTCGCTGCTGGCTTCTTTAACGTCTTCTTGGCACGAGATGGACCTGTTAAACAGAGATTCATCTTGCATTTTGATTACAAATCGCAGCGCGGGCACGAATGTCGGCCGGTCTAGAAGTGGCATCTACCATCCCCCTCTTGCCGAGTTTATCAGGATCGTCTCTGGCAAGGTAAAATCCGTTTCCACACTTGCAGATGTCATAGTGCCTGAAGAGTGGAAGAACGCTTGGGGGGTGTGGCAAACAGAAATGGGGAGCATCTCCGATGATGAAAAACTTCAGTTTCTGAAGCAGTTGACGATCTCAGTTGACGCACCTCAGCTGGAGGAAATGCGGGACCGATTGGCGGAGTCGATAGCTTCATCGCTCCAGATCACCAGGCAGCAATCCAGCGCACTTGTCCTGCGCCTGCTTTCAGCGTTGTTCGACTGGACGACCTCCATTCGTGGCGCAAATGAATGGATTACTGCAGAGGACGTGATGGCGGCGATTGCAGAATCAGAGCCAGGAGTATTCGGCTATTGCGATGTACCAACTCCCATTCCTTTTTTCCCGTCACGTGAACGGGCTGTAGAGGACATCAGTTCTCTGCTCACGGGAGTTGGCGAGCACAGGGTTGTGTTCATCGAAGCGGAGCCCGGCTCGGGCAAAACCAGCGTGGTTAGTCGAATAGTAAATCAAAGGGTCCAGGACTACTCCGCTCTAGTGGTGGACCTGCGGTACTATGCGTACAAGCCCATAACTCCCGATGCGCCTGCATTGCCGGCTGACGTAGACCACTCTGCTTCACCGGAATCTCTCTGGTATACACTTCTTAGCCAAATACGCGAACGATTGCGGGGTCGACTGCTTGAACTGGGAGTCCCTGTAAGGAACAATTTCACCACACCTGATGAGGCTCGCGACCATGTATTGCGCTTAGCTGCAGTGCTCGGAAGTGAAAAGGGATCCCCGTTCGTGATCGCAATAGATGGAATTGATCATGCGGCTCGAGCAAGTCGCAAGGGGCTGCCATCATTGCTCGGATCAATGCCCGGCCCGGAAACTGTACCGGAAGGGGTGCGGATTTTGATCGCTGGTCAACCAGTCAGCGGTTATCCAGAGTACCCAATCTGGCTGAAGGGCGAAAATGATCTGGTTATGAAATCAGGCTTGGGGCCAGTTGACACAACTGACGTCCAGCTTCTACTTTCGAATTCGTCTACAGGGATTTCTCCGGAAGATCACGAACATGCCGCACGTGTCGTTCAAGGTGTGGCTGACGGGAACACGCTGGCCACAGTTTTCGCTGTGGCGGAAGCTGAAACCTGCTCAAGCTTGAATGATCTCGAAGCGAGACTTTCGGAAAGGAAACTCCATTCTGGAGTACATGCATACTACAGCGAGATATGGCAAGCAGCTATTCCGGAATCACCGGTCGGACTCGGAGTATATCTCTCATCAGTGTTGTGTCTTCTTCGGGAACGGATTACTGGGAATATAATGAAAGAAGCATTCCCGCGTTGGGAGAAGCCTGCACCCGAATGGAATGCTATCCTCAAGAAGCTTGAGCCCCTAGTGGTCTACGACGCAGACGGCTACCGTGTGCGCCATAACGATATCAGAGTGTTCCTGGAACAGGAGCTGAGGACAGACAAGACTTCGATGCAACAAGTTGCATCGCTCTTGGCGGACTACTACATGGGAGCACCAGCGTCTCCCCTTTTCAGACAACAGAGCCTTTTCTCTCTCCTGCAGTTGGCAGGGCGTGAGCTCGACAAAGCCCAAGTCTTTACTCCCAACTGGGTCTTGGATGCGGTTGCATATGGTCGCAAGCTTTCAACTGTCTACGAAGAAGCCGAAGACGCCTTTCGAGCTGTTCCTGCGGTAAAGGAGTGGGATGTCGCACTCTCCGTAGCATGCGGAGGGATGACACTCACGAAGTTGTCCGATTGCCTGGATGCTTTCCCCGATCTTCTCGACCGAACAATAATGCCACTACCGCCACTCCCTCAGTGCTTTGAAACTGAGCGATTCGTCCTGCCCTTCAATCAGTGGGACGAAAGCACCCTTCGGCAAGTTTTGAACGACGTCCGGCTGCTCGATGAAAGAGGCGAACCCAATCGGGCACGTGGGATAATGGAGCATTGGCTCACGGATGTCTCGCCCGCCGATGTAGTATCTGAGGTTAAAGGTGTGACGGACGATCGGGGCCTCCATGACAGCCCAAACCTTGCCATAAGAGCAGATTCACTTTTTGAGGACTGGGGGGCTCTTTCCTTCAGGTTGGGGGTAACGGTCAGGATTGGGAATCCTTCCGAAAACATTCATCGACAAGCCACTTTCCTGTTTGAGAAGGGTTGGGCACGTGCATGCGTCACCGAATCGAGCCCAGATAGCATCTGCTCGCTCTTGAGGGATTTCCAGCCGAGATATTTAGGGACATTTGAAGTCGCAACGGAAGAAGCCGCGAAGAAAAAGCTTTGGAATGCAGTAGCTAATCTTCTCGATGAGATCAAAGGGGATAGAGATCGGCTTCACTTGGAATTCCGTATTAAAGCGGCTTATTGGGCACTGAAAGCCATAGGGCAAGAGGGGGCAAAGGAATGGCTTGAAGTGCTTGATTCTGCACGATCTGGGAAGTCCAACGAAACCATGATAGAAATGTCGTCGATGATTTTCATCGCGAAAGCGATTGGATGGACTGAACCACAGAAAGATGCGTCTGCGATCACGTCTGAGCTTACCGATGCCATCACTAAACAAGGCCGGATTGTGCGTGATCGGAGGCCGCTACTTCTGCCACTGCGAACCGCGGCAATGGTCGGTCTGGTCGAGCGGATGGTCTCTAAAGGAGATTCAGATGGAGCCGCCGCACTGGTGCCCGCGCCTGCCATTAGAAGAGCAATTGAGCTTATCTGGGAGAATCGTCACTCCATCGATTTCCACGAGTACCGCAGCCTGGCAATGGATTTGACATTCGATCTGATCAGGCTCTGCCAGGATATCGGGGGTTCTCACGGAGAGATGGTTCTCTCATTAGCCATTAGTGAGACGGAACACTTTCCAGTTGATCAGAAGATGCACGTTCTGTGGGAAGTGCTCCGCCGTGCCGGTCAAAGGGACAGGCTGCGCAAATGGGCTGAGCACTGGATCGGTCAAGATGGAGCCGCATGGTCCGGTCTCAGCTACTCCGAACGGGCTGAGATTGTGAGAGATCTTGCGCTTCTTTGTCGAGATGAGGGGTGGACTGAGTTGGCCGAGACGGCTGAGGGCAGATTGCGTCACCGTCTCATTGGCTACTCGGGCCACAAAGAGTATTCGTTTCAAGAACCGCTGGATTGGATCGAGGAATTGTTTCTCATTGAACCAAGAGCTTGGCGTAGAGAAGGACTTCAGCTTCTGGACATATGCCGGGAATGTGACAATCAAGGCGGGGACAACAGACTCAGTTCCTCAATTGAAAACGAAGTCGCTACAGCCGCTTTCCGCTGTGGACCTGATAGTGCATACGCATTCTTCAACTGGATTGATCCCGAATTAGAACGCTATTGGTTGCAGACGGTCCGTAGCACACTCATTGCCGCGAGCAGGCGCGTTGTTGATGAAGGTGTCATCACCGACCACACCGACATACTGGCACTGTGGTGCTCTGCTGTTGGCCTAACGAGATGGTTCGACCGATACCAGGTGCAGGCATTGACCGCGTTTCGAGACACGATCCTATCCGGTGTCAAACCTGATAGTCAGCAGCATATCGCAGATCAGATGCAAGACCTCACCCCAGGGGAATACCAGCGTGAGGAATACGATAAGGATCAGCACGGATCAGAATCGTCCAAGGAAGAACCATTCCCAGCAGAGCCTGACGATGATGTTTCCAATGCCATTATCGAAATGGTCCGTAAAGTCGATGAGGGCTATGAGCCGAAACTGATTGAGATTTGCCATCTTGCTAGGCGTATTACCCAGGAGAATCCTTCGAACCGTGTGGATCTCATGCGCAGACTGTTCGAACTCATAGACGCTAACAGAGACTATCTGACCGGTTGGAAATCTCAGCCACTTAAGGACTTGGTCTCGTCTCTGAGAGAAAATGAATTGTGGGCCTTGATGAGAGCAGCCGTTCGATATACCGGCGAGGCATACTGGTCTCTTTCAGTGCCGCATAACGTTCACCTGATATGTCTTTATCGAGCTGCCGCGGAGGGCGCCGATTACCTCAGGGCAGGAGCTCAGCGTGTACTCGCGATGCATAGGCTTTGGGAAGGCATTCCTGAGTCACAATGGGTCGGTGAGCAGCGCTCGGTTGCACCGAGTATCGACACTTGGCCAAGATTCGTCGTGGCTGTTTGTGGGAGACTTCTTTCCTCTGATAGCGCGGAGACCGTGTCCGCCGCGCTTCGAGCGCTATGCGCTATTGCTGAAATCGCCCCCCATGCAGTGTCCTCTCTATTAGCCGGCAGTAAGGGGATACTGCGATCACGTCTGTTGATCGGTGCAGAAGTGTGGGCACCACGACAACCTATGCAGTTTGCCGCTGTTCTTGAAGACCTCTGGAAACACAAAGAGGATCTCTGCTTCAGCGATAGGATTCAGCTATGGGTCTGTAGCCTGGCTGCAGCCCAGATCGAGGGGGCATTCAGGTTGTCTGAAACCTTCATGCCACATGGAGCGGCTGTGCCAGACGGTCATGCCGACCCGATCTTCACGAAACCGAAACGTCTATTGGAGATTGGCCCTGAAATGCAGGGGAGCGTACCCTTGGCTAACGCGTTTTCTGCGGCAAAGAATTGGATTGATAGGATCAGGAAGATCACTGGCTGTAATACTGACGACCTTGAGGGAGCAATTGCCGAAGGACTCGATAATAAGGGCAACGATACTGACGATGACTCACCCCCGACCAAGAAGCAGCACTTCGCCACCGAGGATGGCGATATGGTAATTACTCGTCGTGTGGACTCGATTTTTGACGAGGCGCTCCTGGTTGAGCTACGGCGGCCAGGGTGGACCGATGGGGATGCGAGTGATGTTGCTGTGGCAGTCACACACGGTGACGATCCTTGGATTCTGAGGCGATCCCCATTGCCTTCCCCAGAAACTTTCGATTGGCCTGATCAGAAAGAGGTCGAGGAATGGTTAAACACCAAGGCCGACAAGACCGATGTCCTGAACCGACTGAGACTCCTGGCAAGGGGAGATGATCTGGCCTCACATCAACAAGTGCTTGGAAGCTCTCTTCGGGTGTTTACATCGCACTATGACATTCTGGTATGGTATTGGATCGAAGCTAAGCGATCTGAAGATGTTGTAACCCGAAATGTTCCGCTCTGTCCATGTGGCCGCTTTTTCCAGTTCTTTTTGCCTGAAAGATTCGAGCCAAGTACACCTAACCGTGCTCCTCTTGTTTTCTTCTCTCGGTCGTTTCTGTGTCTATCCTTCAGCACTTTGGAAGTTATCCCCTCAAGGGTTTTGCAGACCCACATGGGATGGCAACCCAAGCCCCAAAACCCCTTGGAATGGATCCGAGAAGGGCGGGTTGTGGCGAAGTTCGAGATCTACCACGGCCCACTGGACTATAATTGGGGGCGGAGGCATATGAGGCAGCCGACACTTTCGCGATGGGTGGTGAAGAAAGACGAACTAAAGGATTTGGAGTGCCTTTCACCCGAGTGGCAACACGAAGTCCATCAGTTCCGAAACGAGTGATCAAGAACGCCGCAGGGATACTTGAACTGCTGAGGTAAATTACGGGATGCCTATAAAATAATAAGTTTCGATGAACCATTACAACACCTTATTGATTGTGACGATTGTGGGACATTCTCAATTTTTATACATTTGAGAATAGTATCCCTATAAAACAGGAGTTAGCAGGTTGAAATCTGGAAAAAATAGTGGCAAATCCTAAAATATTTACTCATGTGTGTATAAATCTCCTCGGTCTTCGATAAATGTTGAGCTAATAAAGTAGGGAGTATGTCGAGAGGAGCAAAAAAAAAGGCCAAGAAGCTAGTCCGCTCATCAAGGCGCCCTCGGGAATTCGGCGAAAATGTATCACCGGCCGATTCACTCGACGTGCTTCTCCGCGACCGATATCATGGAGCTGCCAATATCCGGGGAATCCGCTTCCAACTCCGTTATTCTCTTTTTCGCGCTATCGAACTTGCGATAGCTGCTCGCAAGAGCGGGGCGAACGCAGAGCACGTTTTGTATTTTGAGGGTCTTGAGGATGTCGATATTGAGAGCGGACCATCAATTAGCGGTCTGAAAACAGCTACCGTAACTGGTCGTGAGTTCGTCCAGGTAAAGACAGCTTCGAAGCCGTGGGGCTGGCACAAACTTGGTGATCCGCTCGTCGGCTTCATAGAGATCCTGCGAACCGGTGTGGATGGGACGTCTTTCCAGCTCATTTTCAACTTCCATCTACGCGGTGATCTCGAAAAGCTCTCACGGTTTAGTGAACTCAAGCCGGGGGAACAGAACGAGATCCGAACCAAGCTTCGAAAGCTCTGCCGGAAGATCGGTGGCACCGACCTTGACGCTGACAGATTGCTCGATCGATTGGTGATTCAGCAGGTAACGGAAAAAGAACTACGGACTCGTGTCCGTCTCGGGTTGGCCGATCTCACGGGAGTCGCAGATACCGAGGCGATAGACGCTTATGAACTCATGTTCGCTGGACGGGCACTAAAGTGGGCCGCCGATCGAGACCGAATTACCGGCCGGGATGTGAATGAGCTTACGTTGAAACTTCGGGACGGGCTCGCCCGTAGCGAACATTTCACCGCCGTCACTTGCCGTATAGTTGGCACTTTGGCACTTGCTCCCGATGCTCGCCCGGAAGATTTTTTCGAGGGTAAGCGCGTTCGGATCGGGCACATCGTTGACGGTCTTGATGTCCGGAGACCGGATTGGCTCCGACGGATCGAAGAGGCATTCACGAGTGCCCCTGTAGTCGTCATCCGCGCGCCGAGTGGCCATGGCAAGTCCACGCTCGCTTATCGCTACGCGTTCGAAAAGTGGCCGAAGAGCGAAGTCATCGTCGTTAGAAGCGTCCAGTCGGAAGAAGAGGTCGGCGCGATCGAAGACTACTTTCGCTTTCGGTCGGAATTGGGGCTCCCTATCCGTGTCCTCATCGATGTCGATTACCGAACACGCCTTTGGTGCCGCGTTGCTGCAGCGGCCTCGGCTCTCGGCGGTCAGACGCTTGTAACTGTCCGAGTGGAGGATTGGAGCCGCTTTGCTGTTGATGCTCTGACTCGCCACGAGATTATTGAACCTACGATGGATTTCGGGGAGGCGGAGCATATTTACGCTGCATTCCTGGAGCGCAAGTGCATCCACCCCTCAGTGGACTCGGCGGCATGGGCATTCGAGCGGCTTCGCCCACCACACCTGCTCTTGGAGTTCGTCTATCTTCTCACTCACGGTCAAATGCTAAAGGACCTACTGCGTGACCAAGTTCGTGAATTCAAGCGAGTAGGTGATGATCCGAAGAAGGTCGAGGTGCTTAGGATCGCTACGCTAGCCAACGCACTCGGCGCGTCCGTTTCGGTGGACGCACTTCTTCGCGAGATACCGCTTCGAGATGATCCTCAGGAGGTCGTGGGTTCACTTTTGGGCGAGTATCTGATCCTGGAGGACGGTATGCTTGGTCCCGTGCACTGGGTTCGCTCCGAACACATGGCGAGAATCCTCCATGAGGCGGGTGTACCATCGGTAACCACGACTGCACTAACGGCAGCATCACTTATCCCGATTCATGCCCTTCGTTTTCTCGTGGCGAATGCGTTCAACTGGGAGGGGATAGACCAAGAGGTGTTTCTCCAAGGCCTCATTGAACGTTTCCGGGCGGCGACCACAGAGGCCATTCTCGCCATTACCTCAGGCCTATTTGAGGCCGGAGAGCGCGCCTACTTCGAAGCGAATCGGGAGATCTTCGATCAGGCCCACGTCATTGCTGGACCCGGCTGTCTCCACCTGATAGAGTCGGAGGTCGCTCCTATAATGCGTGTAAACGTCCTTGCGAGGATGCTGGAAATCCTTGGTGAGAAGGCCGGTCACATTCCGGCACTTATCGACCTTGTGAACCGGATACAAGCGGTACCGCGCGGCCTTGATTTTGCCGGTCGACTATTACGAGAGGTCGGATCGTACCGCAGTGTCTCCGACTTGTCGATAGAGCCCGGAGCCGAGCTGGGAAAGTTCCTTGACTGGTGTGCCCTCACCGATGTGTCCCTGCCGGCGTGGAAGCAGGCACGTGACCACATAATCGAAGCCCCAGTATTCCCAGGAAAAACAGTGGAAGATGTTGCGGCTCTTGCACCGGGGTTGTTCCGCTTCGACCGGAAAGCGTTCGATGCCTGGTTCGCGCGCCACGAAGATGACATTCTACCCATGCTCCAGTTGGCCACACGTTCATTGTCGTTTCGGCTCATCCGGCCTTCACGCCTCCTGGAGGATGGACTCGGTTTGGGATCTGCTGCAGATTGCGAAGGGGAGGATACCGATACGGAGAGCTCGGAAAAAACGCGGCGCGATGAAGTCCAGAGGGCACAAGAGGATGCGGTGCGCTTCGGCCCGCCAGTGGCGGATGTGGAATTCTTTTTTGTTGTTGAACATGAAGAGGGTAGTTCCAAGCCCCATGAACAGGCAATAGAACGGCTTGAACTCCTCCGGAGGGCGCTCCCGTTTGTCGGTCGCTACTGCTCGCGAGGAGAATACATGCTTCCAGAGGGGCTTGAACCACCGGTGGACGATACCATCAAGAATATACCGCGCTGGAATCTTGCACTCCCCTCGGATGTGGAGAAGAACGTCGTGTGGCGTTTCGTGGTCACGAAACCGTATCTGCCCGATACCACATATCACCTACAAGAAGCTTGGTATCGTATCCGCTCTCTGACGCTCCGCTTCATTCAGGCCCACGTGTCGGTTTTACTCCGAACGTTCCGCAATCAGTCGCCACGAGTTGAAGAAGCTTTTGGTAAGGAAATGGAGGTGTATACGGCGTTCGAGACGGCAAGTAAGTACCTCCCTCGATTTTCCGAGAAGGAGATAGAGTGGATCGATCCAAACCTCGTAACAGCGCTCGGACCACTCCTCAAGAAGGCTGCACCGAATGATTGGATAACATGCGTCGAAAACTTCAGTCGACAGTTCTGGGAATACATACTGGAGCAAGAAGAGCGCATGGGTCACCTGATGCTCCATAATTGCAGCGAAGCGGCGAAAAGTCTCGCTGAGATGCACGCATTCTTTAAGGCACTCTTCCATGAGGCGCCCGACTATTTTGGAGCGCGCGCCCTCGATCAGCGAGAAAGTGCTTTATCCGATGAACTTGCCCTCCTCGTTGAGGGAGTGGTTGATCCGCTTGGGTGGAGGGCATCCGACCCGATGAGAGAGTTGCGCCAGCGCGCGGAACGTCGTGCAACTGAGAGGTTGGGACGAATCCAACGTGTTGTGAGTACCGCTGCGGATCAGGTGGGAATATCGCTTGTTCCGCCGAATGGGATTACGCGTGAGGGAGGACTGACGTCGGTCCCGATCGGCTTTGAAATCGCTAATCAAACTTTGCCTTCAACGGATCTCCTTGATGTAGTGGCAGCTCTCTCGCCCGTTGCCGAACTCGTTGATCGGATCTGGATGATCCCACTCCGGGGAGGTGCTCGCCTTGGGGAGAATGGTTACGGGATTGGTACTGGACTCCTGAAGGAGGACGGATCCACATGGTTCGACGAAAAAATATCACTCTGGCAACTACTTTTCGCGGTTCCGGTGCCGCAGGAGGTTCTCGCCTGTTTCCCGCAGTTCGATGTGGTATCGACACCTGAGCCCAAGTTCTCAGAGAGGTTGATAGGTCTCAGGGCCGTTGCAGAGACATACGCACGGTGGCGGTGCGCAATTGAGGCGATTACGGAGGAACGGAATCATCCACTGCTCAGGGAGTTGGCGCACAGTGAGAGAGGGCGCCTCGCCGATCTTGAGCAGGAGATGCTCCAGCAGACAGATACGCTTGAGCGGGAGCTGATTGAGATCGATACGTCGAAGCCAGGTATAGAAAAACCAAGTGCGGCCGCGATTGTCGATGCTCGTGATTTCCTTGATCGCGTCAGGGTACTTCCTACCCTGACTGAAGTCAGCAGCGCGCCCCAGATTCCTAACATTGAGGAAATTCAGCGGATTCTGGAGAGGCTCGGGGCGATTCTGTAATCGTAATCGACAAGTATCAATTCTGAGATCTTTTAGCAGCAACAATTCTTAGATAACCACTGATGTGAGGATTTTTTGGGAGAAATGTTTATATCACCAATCGAATAAGAGGATTTAGATGTGTGGTGATAAAAAAAGTATGACCCGTCGTGAGCTTTACGACCTTGTGTGGTCGATTCCAATTACAAAGCTTTCAAAGAAATATGGGCTTTCGGATGTCGGCTTTGCGAAGATCTGTAAGAAGTACAACATTCCCCGTCCGCCGAGGGGGTACTGGGCAAGAATTGCGTCTGGACAGACGCTCAAAAAATCGCCGTTACCTCCAGGAAAAAAAGATCAGCTTACTGAGTTGTCGCCAAATCCAAGTCCTGAACTTAAAAGAATCGATACTCCCAAGGCCATCGAAAACAAGTTATTCCGTAACCTGATCCCGGTTCCCGATACATTGAGGGGGGCACATCCACTTGTTAGACAGTCCGCAGAAATATTGAAATCTATCGAATCTGATCATTTGGGAATGCTGAAGTCGGAAGACAACGAGTGCCTCGATATCACTGTATCAAAGAAAAGCCTGAGGCGGGCGTTGCTCATTATGGATGGCTTTATCAAAGCCATTGAGGGTAAGGGGTATGAGGTTTTTCTGGGAGACGATTCGACGCAGGCCCGAATTTATGATGTGACGCTGAAAATTAATATGACTGAGGAGATCAAGACGGTTCAAAAAGAACGCAAAAAACATGATCTGGAGGGGTATTACCATTTCGGACACAGCGACTTCGACACGGAACGTGTGCCTTCCGGGAACCTTTGTCTGACGATCGACGAGCATTTCTGGCACTGGAATGAACATTACCGTAAAAACTGGCGGGATACCCCTACTAAGAGACTCGAAGATCAACTTCATGGATTTGCGAACGGCCTTCTTAAAGCGGCCGAGCAGAAAAGAGTACGTATACGGAAGGAGGAGGAGAGACAGCGAAAAGAAAGGGAAATGGAACTGGAACGACAGGAAAGGGCACGGATTCGAGCTGAAAAGATAGAACAAAAAAAGCTTGAGCAGAAAAAAGTTACGAAGTTGCTGGCGGATTCCGAGGATTGGCGAAAGAGCCTGCTTTTAAGAAATTACATTGCCGAGGTTCAGAGACGTGCGGAAAACGGGGACATGGTAGGCATTCCCGATTCCGATCTGACGGAATGGCTGAATTGGGCCAATCAACAGGCGGATCGACTGGACCCCTTTTCTGAAAGTCCGCCGTCGATACTGGACGAGGAAATCGAGGAGGATGAAAAACCTAAATATCCCTACACCCGGTGGTGAACCAAATTGTCGTCATGAAACGCGCCGAAACATATGATGAGATTAACCCTCTGATTGAGTTGTGCAAGACCGGGAAACTTTTCGAAGTCCAGGCCTGGATAGCCTCCGGAAAGCCGGTGAACCCACCACCTCCACCGGCCAAGAAAGCCAGGAAAAAATGCCCCCTGCAGGTTGCCGTGGAAAAAGGCTTCCACAGTTTGGTTCAGATCCTGCTGGAGGCCGGCGCCATCATTCAGGACGGTTCGTTTAACGCCTTCGAAAAGGCCTTGAATGACAAAAGATTGGATTTGCTCAAGTTGATGGTGGCGCATGGGGCAGACATCAACTCCGTGGAAATGATCTATGTTTTCGATTCCTGGGACCCGAAGATCATAGAATATTTTATCGAACAGGGTGCAGATGTAGAAACCGGCTACCCATTGGCGGAGGCATTGTGCTGGAAAGTACGAACGGCCCTGGGAGTGTTCAAGCGCCACAAAGACCGGTTTCCTTCCTTTCAGGACCAGTTGAACATGGCCCTGAGACATCATTGCAAGGAGGGAAATTTGAAATGGGTTTCCCTGTTGCTGTGGGCCGGTGCCGATCCTTATGCCAAGGGGACACTATCACCAAATGAGGAACCTGATCCTGACGGGGAAGATCTAAACGCCCTAGAGTTCGCAGCGTTGTACGAACATACCGATATTTTTAAATTGAAACAGATAAAACTCGAACCGAAAAGTCCGGATACCCGGCAATTGATGGCCGATGCGTGTCGTTCCGGAAATTCGGATATGTTGAGAGAATTGCTGCAAAAGGGGTACAATCCCGTTGACCAAGAGGACGGTGGATCCTCTTTGATAAAGTCTATTATTCAGGGGATGGGTTACACCTTGGATTTCGATATTTACCGAGAAATTCGAAAGAAAGACATCGATACCAGCGAAACACGTGAAAAAATAAAAATGGTCCATATATTGGCCGAAAAAGGCGTCAAGTGGATGCCGAACGATCGTCCTGAGATCGCCGAAGCACGTCGATCCTTCCTAAGACTGAAATCGGATTACATTGTTGAATTCATCTGGATCATGTCAAAATACAATGCCTGCAATCGCAAGGACATCGAAGAACTAATCCGCACACCGGCTATAACATTGCTGATTTCGGAACATATAAAGAGGGTGAAGGAGCTGTTGGGAAGGTTTACCGATAATGAGGCACAATACGTAACAAAATGATATTGAGGTCCTGTGTGAAATCTTTCAGATAGCACACATACGGCTAAACCAACGGCATGAGAACAGGATATAAGATCCTAATATTATAATAAGAGTTATTGATTAATCTATTTGACATAAAAACTGGGGTATCCAAAAGGAAAAGGCTCAGTTTTGATAATGAGATGCTATTATCACCAACTGGGAAAATTATGAGACAGCCTTTTGAAAAAGTGTCTACTACAGGCGAGACCACTGCGATATTTATAATAAGCAGCCAAAACTATTGATAAATAAGTCCTTTCAAGCTATACACTATCCCAAGTCTCACTTCTAACTATAAAGAACAAAGCTGGTTCCTTTTTTAAGTCCTGGATTAGCCGAATATCCAATAGGAAACTGCTTAGATGATTTAATGTTAAAATACGGCAATTTACTCGAAAAAAACCTTAATATCACATTACCAAGGAGGGCTCTTGTACGACTCAATTATAGTTTGGGTGTTTGATAATAAGAAATGGCTATTTTCCGGTATCGGCATAGTAATTATTACATTGATAGGCCGCTTCTTCTATAAGAAGCGGGAAACAAACTCATCTCAAACAATCCGGTCAGGGAATAAATCAACAAATCTACAAGCGGGTCGTGACATCAGTTTTAGAACGATACCGAAAGGGAACGATATTGAAGAAGAATAGTCAATCCATTTCCTCGGGAGACGACTCGTTAAACCTGCTCGCCGGAAGAGACATCAATTTCTTTTATGGGGAAAATTTTCCAACAGAACTTGTAGATCAGAGGATTGGGGATGAAGTCGAAAAAATCCGCAAGGCACGATTTTTTGCGGAATTCGATAGGATCAGATCGTCGTTGACGCTTGGGAGTCGTATCGTAAAGGGCAATCTTTCAAGAGGATCCGATGCGATACGAAGCCTGAGTCTCGCTTGGTGCGCCAGAATTCTCTCTCGTTCAGATAAAGTCGACAAGGCGGAAGAGTTTTTAGAGATTGCTAAAACGCTTGGTAACTTGCCGGAAACCAAGATAGCGGAGGCTTATATCATTTCTCAGAAAGGAGACAAAGCTGCCTCGCTCAAAGCCCTTGGGGGTCTTTACTCACCAGCGTCACGCTCAGCAGCTTTGATGGTCGTCGCGCATCATGACAGTGCCGAAGGCGCCATTAAATGGATGATTGATGCAGGCTTAAAGGTCAAGGACCTGGATTCGGACGGTAAAAGCTTTCTTCTGATACATCAGCTTGAGCTTTCACATTGGGAAGCTGGAGAGCAAGTCATTGCTGAACTTAATGGGACGGATTTCGAGGAGATGCCCATTCTTTATTATTTGGTAGCATTAATTAAGTTATTGAGCACTGTTCCAGCCGATTTTCGCACTGCTGTTTTTAAGCAGGTCCCTTTCGAAATAGCGAGCTTTCCGATAGCTTCGGACGCTGTTGCAATGGATGCTCGCCGGACAGCCCATGGCCTTTTTCTTGATGCAGTCAAGGTCGCGCAGCGGCTGGAGTGTCCAAACGCAGCTAGATTAAATGACGAATACGCCCTCTGGCTTGAGCTAAAGGATCCAGCCCAAGCGGATCATGCCAGAAACAGACTGGAAGAAAAGCTTCGGGATCCCAAGTCCGCACTCGGCATTGTCCACTTTGCTCTACAGTTTGGGGTCAAGTTGAATTTGGACGCAGTCGAACGTGACATTGAACAACAAATCGCCATAAACGGCGGAATGACGATCGATGCGGCCAAAGCTCGGTATGCTATTGCTTTCACCCAAAAGACCCCAGAAGACGCAGCCAACTATATAGCTCGATATCAAAACCAACTTTCCACCTATTTCGACACAAGCTTGATACAGTTTCTTCAAATCGAGTTACTTTCACGTGCG
Source organism: Desulfobacterales bacterium (assembly GCA_963678885.2). Lineage (GTDB taxonomy): Bacteria > Desulfobacterota > Desulfobacteria > Desulfobacterales > JAFDDL01. The sequence goes on from CAXXFG010000006.1 coordinate 586,387, forward strand.
GGTTTGACAACGAAAGCGAACGAATGCCTCGATAAACTCGTCAGGCAAGGAATCACAGAAGAGGAAGAAACCCGGCTTCGAAACATCATTGCAGAGGCCGAAGGAAAAGACACAACTGATGCTCGAAAAACGCAATATAAAACGACAAAGGCTCTTGGTGATCTAATCAACTTGGTAGATGAGCTCGAAACGCGTCAGCATTGGGATGAAGTGTGTGAATATGGATCGGTGCTATTTGAAAACACGCATTCGCTACGAGATGCCGAGCGATTGGTGAACGCCTTCAACAACTCTAACCATTCAAGGCAACTTGTCGAGTTTTTAAAAACGAATCCCGACTTTCTATCTCAATCTAAAAATCTACAAATGTCCTATGCTTGGGGTTTGTACAATGAAGGTTCGTTTATTGAGGCACGCAATGCACTGGCTGAACTAAAGAGCTGCTCAGAAAGTCCTAACTGTCGGGCGCTTCAGGTCAATCTTGGCATTGCAATGGGCGACTGGGCTTCCCTCTCCGCCTTTGTCGCAAATGAAAGGCAATGCAGAGATAACAGAAGTGCTCAAGACCTGCTTAGTGCGGCGCAACTGGCGCTTTATTTAGGCTCGCCCCATGCCAGAGATCTTGTTTCAGCGGCAGCAGCGTCCGCCGGAGACGATGCAGCTATATTAGCAAGCGCATATTTCCTGGCATCGAAAGCGGGCTGGGAAGATGACCCAAAAGTATTCAAATGGCTTGAGCGAGCGGCACTTCTTTCAGATGATAACGGACCGATCAAGCAGATGAGCCTTAAGGACATTCTTCAACAAAAGCCAGAATGGGAACGCCGGGAGTCTGAAACATGGAAAATGTTGGGTCGAGGCGAGATGCCTATCTTCCTTGCTGCGCAGTCACTTAATAGAACGCTCATTGATCTGACGGTTTTCCCAGCATTAGCCAACCTTACCGAAAACGACCCGAGACGACGAAGCGCAATTCCGGCTTATAGCGGTAAACGCATCCCAGAGCAATTCAATATCACTGGAACAACGGTTACCATAGATGCCACTGCGCTACTCACTTTGAGTTTCCTGAAAGTCCTTGACGAAACACTCGACGCTTTCCAGGCAGTCTATATCCCGCATTCAACTTTAGGGTGGCTGTTTGAGGAGCAGCAGAAAGCAGCGTTCCACCAGCCAAGCCAAATTCAGAAAGCACACCAAGTAAGGCACCTGCTTGCAACGGATGTGCTTGAAAGGTTTGTCCCTACCACCGTTGCGAACAGCGACCTCTCGGCTCAAGTGGGCGATGAGCTATCGGCCTTGATCGCTGAAGCGGAGAAGGTTCGGGAGGATGAAAATACACAACGCATCGTTGTCCGATCTTCTCCGGTTTATCGTCTATCGAGCTTGTTGGAAGAAGAAGCCGATTTGTCTTCACATGCTTCTGTATTAAGCAGCTGTCTTGCTGTTTTATCAAAGCTTAGACACAAAGGACAGATTACGGCCGAAGAGGAAAATCGGGCGCGTGCCTACTTGCAGTTGCACGAAAAGCCGTGGCCAAACCAACCGGAAATTTCCGATGGTGCGATTCTTTATCTAGATGATCTCACTATAACATATTTGCTGCATTTGGGGATACTTGGAAAACTTAAAGCTGCAGGCTTGAGAGCCGTAGTTTCACCGAGAAAGGCTTCCGAAGGGAACAATCTTATTTCCTACGAAGGTATCTCAGAAGACGTAAAAGATATAATAGAACGTATACGAGCCGCACTAAATTCAAGGATAGAATCCGGGCAAGTCAGAGTGGGTCGAAGACAAAATCTCAATGATGATGGAGGGGAATCTATTCCAGAGCACCCCACAGTTGGAATCATCGCGCTATCAACCTATTGCGATGCTGCTATTGTTGACGACAGGTTCATCAACCAGCATACAAGAATCAATGATGGCAGCAAGCAGATGCAAATATTTACAACTCTTGACATACTGGATGCTTTAGTAACGGACAGTGTTATTTCGGAGGGCCAACTGCGGGAATATAGGACACGACTTCGCCGTAGTGGGTACTTCTTTGTGCCTGTAAATGAAAAAGAATTGGAACGATATCTGAAAGCTTCAGCGATTGTGAGCGGAAAAGTTGTTGAAACAGCTGAATTGAAAGCCATACGACAATTTCTTCTACACGTTAGAATGAGCGACTGGTTGCAACTTCCGAAAGAAGCCAAATGGCTGGATGCAACGCTGAAGGCTTACATTCGCGTCCTGAAGCGGTTGTGGTTGGACAGTTCTGATTTAGCCGAGTGTATGGCTCGATCGGACTGGATTGCTGATCAAGTAGATCTCCGAGGATGGGCACACTGTTTTGGAACAGAGCAGGGAGACAATATTGTTCGGATCGGACGAGGCGCACACACTCTTCTGCTCCTCTCTCCCCCATTAGAGGCTAATCAAGATATTGTAAATGCTTATTGGAAATGGGTAGAAGAAAGGTTCCTGAGCCCTATAAAAGAGCAGTTTCCCGATATATATATTTGGCTCTCAGATTGGTTCAGAAGTCAAGTCGCCGACATGTCCGAGACCGAATCTCACTGAAAGGAATGAGGCTTGACGAATTCTCTTTATTTAAAAGCAAGGATGACGAAAGCTGCGTTGGAATTTGTGCCACCGCTAATACGACAAAGCTTGTTTAACGATGCAGAGTTTAGAAATGAATACGGCTTAAAGGCGGAAGCTGTGATTACAATCGGTGATTCTGGTTTTTCGATTCAACGCACTAAGCTTTTCGATTCTCTTAGAGCTGTTCTCGCAGGCGAAATCGAAGTGGAAGTGACGGACTCAGAGGGTTGCGAATGGCACCTTCGAAATGAACCTGATAAAGAAGGGCAGCCTAATCTATTTTTGTCATCCGGCAAACAACGCTTCAGTTTACCCAACTTCGCTGTATTCTCACAGGATGCTTCAATTCGCGTCCGCGCTCTGGAGGATGCTGCGTCCGATGTAAATCTACCAATCGATGCACGAGATAACTGGCGGAATATTTTAACGGGACGAGCATTAGAAGATGACGAATTCGACACATTCCACAGTGACCTACTTGACACGCCGGTTCATTTGGCACGCTCGATACACCACGAAGTTTCGTCTGGTCAGGCCAGCATGTCAACACTTGTACCTAATTCGCAGCGTTTTTATCATAGACTGGTTGGCACCTATGATAAGTGCCAGCGGCGATCTGAAACTGTTTTAGATCCGGCGGGTTGAAATAGTCTTCTTCCGGCAGGTATTTTCTTCGTTGTCTTCTTCTCAAAATTCATCTTTAAAAAGATTCTTCCCGTATTCTTCATTTTCTTGGAAATGCAAGACATTTTCATTTGCGACCCTGATTCGGTTACCATTGGCCCAGGGAGGGACCTGGCCAATGAGCGGCATCAAAAGGAAAAAGTGCAAGAATTGTCGTGAGTTGTTTGCACCGGACTATCGAAACAGGGATCGCCAGCGGTATTGTTCGAAGCCCGCCTGCCAAAAGGCGAGCAAGGCCGCGAGTCACGCAAAGTGGCGTCAAAAACCAGAGAACCGGGATCACTTCCGCGGACCTGTTCATGTCCAGCGGGTCCAGCAGTGGCGGAAGGCTCACCCGGGCTACTGGCGTCGGCGGGTAAAGACCGGAACTCGAAATGACAACCCAAAAATGACCCCCTCCGACAGCCCAATTTTGACCCCCCTGAAAATAAAGTTTTTCGCAATGGGAGGAGCCGCAGGGAGCGTAGCGACCGTAGGCCCCTCCCATTGCGGGCCTCAATGATAGTTCACATATGGTCGCGCAGCAGATCCAATGCTTTTTGTTCGTTGTTGTCGATATCGGATCTTGAAAAATCACCGATTAACACCGGATAGCCAAATCCGCTTTCCTGGATCAGAAGCCCACCGCCCGCATCGGCGATCCGATAAACCTCCTGGTCATCAAACCATGTGGTGTTTTCAGGGGTGAACTCAAATTGTACCGTTTCATGTCTGCCTTTTAGCGTATTGTATATGGTGATCCCTTTCATTTTGGGCTCCTTTTTTTATTCTTCAGCGTTTCCTTCAGGCGGTAGCTCTCCCAGCTGCAGTTGATGATATGGGCCTTATGGGTTACCCGATCGAGCAGTGCTGCGGTCATATTGGCATCGCCGAAGATCTCCGTCCAATCGCCGAAGCCCATGTTGGTGGTGATGATGACCGGCTTTCGCTCATGACGCTCGGCAAGAATTTGAAAGATCAACTGACCACCTTCTCTGGAAAATGGAACATAGCCCAACTCGTCGATAATCAGCAGCCCGAAACCGGCATAGCGCCTGGTGATGCGTCCCAGGGCCTTTTCATCCCGTGCCTCGATCAGTTCATTGGCCAGCCCGCAGCCAGTGACAAAACGGGTTCTGACGCCGTTCCTGCAGGCTTCTATCCCCAGGCTGGTGGCCAGATGGGTTTTACCCGTACCGCTTTTGCCCAGAAAGATCACGTTCCGTGCCTTTTGCACATACGCGCATCCGGCCAGCTCTTGAATCAGCCGTGCATCCAGTTCCGGTGCCGCACCAAAATCAAATGTCTCAAGAGGCTTTATCAACGGAAACTTCGCTTCGGAAAGTCTTCTCTTATAGCCATTTTCCTTCCGGGTTAAGACCTCCGTCTCGGTTAAATTGAGCAAAAATTCATCATAGCCCAGCTTGTCCTGGTTGGCCTGGCGGAGCTGGCTATCCAGATCCCGTTTCATGGCCGAGAGCTTCAGGAGTTTTAAATTCTCCGTCAACACGGCTTTCATCCCTGCATTCATATGACACCTCCGATCTGGTGATAAACTGATACATCCGGAGGTGTAAATTTTTGCCAACCACCCAAGGTTACAAACTGTCGCTCCAGGTCATTTGCATTAAGCAGGATATGTTTGACGGCCTCGCTGGTTCCGGTGTTCGCGACAAGCGCTTTTTCAATGGCCGTTTCAATCTCCTGGGCATCATGGTCCTTATAGAGCATCAGCACGCTGATAAAATCTTTAACGCCTTTCGTGTCCCCCTGCTTTTGGACAAAAAGCGCCAAAAGCCGCTCCAGCGACTCCGGCCAGCTGCTCCGCCATTGCCGGATAGGACGCGCCGAATGAAAGGCCTGTGGCCGTTGCCGGATCAGCTCCAGATAATGTTCCGGTTGAAGGCTCCACTGGTTGTTGCTGAAAAGCCGATCATGGAAGCCGATGCGCTTGCTGCCGTAAAAAATCTCCACCTGATCCACATGCAGCACAACGCTGGCCGCGCAATAAGCATAGACGGTGGGAACCGAATACCGGTTCTTATCCACAAGAATCGTTGAATACTTGTCGATTTTACCCGTCCGCGCCTCAAGATTGCCGAACGCTTCCGGCAGGGCGAGCAGATGCTTCTTCTCTTTTTCGTAAAGCTCGCTGACGGTGTGCTCCCTTCCGGCAATACGGTGGTTCCCATAGGCATGAGCCGCAGCCAAAAGTTTTTCATTGAGATCTTCCAGGCTGTCGGCTTCCGGAACGGGGACCATGTAATTGCGCCGGGCATATCCCACCAAGCCTTCAACGCCGCCTTTTTCATGCCCCTGCCCGGGATTGCAAAACACCGGCGAAAAATTATAGTAAGCCCGGAACTTCTCGTAAGATGATTGAAGGTCCCGCTTTTTACCCCTGAATATCCTTTGAACCGCTGTGGTCAAATTGTCATAGATCAGAACCGGAAAGACACCCCCGAAAAAGGAGAACGCCCGGATGTGTCCGTCAAACAGTGCCTGCTGTCGTTCGCATGGATAACATCGGACAAAATGTTTGCCCGAAAATTTTGAGCGCATACAGAAAAACTTTAGCCGCGTTTCCTTGCCGCCGATAATTGCCCGGCATCCGCCCCAGTCAACTTCAGCCTCGATACCGGCTTCCGGATCGGAGGGAATATAGACGATCCGGCCATTTAGCCCCAGCCGCTGCTTGGCCTGGCGCACGTACCTTCGCACGGTCGTCTCAGCGCCTGTAAAATCGAGTTCCGTTTTGAGCCGCTGATAAACCCTTACGGCCGTGTGCCGTTGTTTTTTGGGCCGATCCTTGTCAGCCAGGAGCCATCCGTCGATGATGTCCAGAAATGGCTCCAGTACAGGAAATGGCTGCCGATCTCTGGCCTTGTAGTCTGTATGCTCACCTCGAAGAACCTTTTTAATGGTGTTTTTAGAATGACCCGTTTCTCTGGCAATCTGCTTTATCTGTTTGCCGTAAACCCGATAGCTCGTCCGAATTAAATCGTATTGATCCACCTTCAGCATTCTCCTTTCCTCCGATAATGGTTGATTTGCCTGTCGACAATCTCATTATCAGAGACATGCGTAGAGGGGTCAATTTTGGGTTATCGTTTGTGCCCGAAAGGGGTCAATTTTAGGTTAGCGAAACTACCGGAACCGATGCGTTACAAGATGCCTGTATCGCCGAACCACCTGAAAACAATGAAAATAACACCGATTTCGCATTCGGTGCGTTACAAGATTCCTTCATTACGCAACCGGCTGTTTTGGTTGGGTTAATTGCACAATTTACCGGATGTGCGTTACAAGATGACATCGCCATGGCGGCCCGACGTATGCAACGATTGGGCAGCGACATTCTAAACCCCTTTCAGAAAGGAGGCCGTCATGGAAAAACACCCCATATACTCGGAGCGGGTACGACAAATCCCCAAGCAGTTCAGCTGGATCGATCATCGCCTGGTGCAGCACCGGCATATTGACCGGTTGAGTCATCAGGCGTCGGCGCTCTACCTTTTTCTGGTCACGGTGGCCGATGCCAGGGGGCTGAGTTATTGGTCGGATAAAAGTTTGATCGAGCGGCTCGGCATGGATGATGCTCAGTTCAGATCCGCCCGGAAGCAACTTGTGGAGAGCGGACTGGTTGCCTACAAGCAGCCCCTGTATCAGGTGATGCCGCTGGATGCCCGGCGGCAGCCGGTTTTGGCCGTTCCCGGAGAGCTCCAATCCATCGGCAGGATCCTCAGAAGGATCGGAGAGGGGGCGCCGTGATCGATTATGAGTTTTTTCAAAAGGCGAAACATCTCAAAGAGCAGGAGGGCCTGACGCCGCCCCAGATCGCGGATGCGCTCTGTCTTGACGTGCGCACGATCCGAAAGTGGCTGGGCAAGAATCGGTATACGGCCAGAAAAGCCACATTGCGCGCAAGCAAGCTTGATCCGTTCAAACGCGACATCGGACGCATGCTCGATGCCCATCCCTACACGGCCTCCCAGATCTATCAGAGAATCCGTGAGCAGGGATTTGACGGCGGCTACACCATCGTCAAGGAGTATGTTCGCAAGGTCCGTCCGCCCAGATCCAGGGCGTTTTTGACGCTCTCCTTTGCGCCGGGCGAGTGCGCCCAGGTCGACTGGGGCTCCTATGGCTCCGTTTGTGTCGGTGAGACCCGGCGCAGGCTCAGCTTCTTTGTCATGGTGCTTTGTTACAGCCGCATGATGTATGTGGAGTTTACCGTCTCCCAGACCATGGAGCATTTTTTGGCCTGCCACCAGAACGCCTTCGAGTTCTTCGGTTCGGCGCCCGGCAGAATCATGGTGGACAATCTCAAGAGCGCGGTTTTAAGCCGCATCATAGGAAGGGCGCCGGTGTTCAATCCCAAGTATCTGACCTTTGCCGATCACTATGGTTTTTCCATCAGCGCCTGCAACGTCGGCGCCGGCAACGAGAAGGGACGCGTGGAAAACGCTGTGGGATATGTGAAGAAAAACTTCCTTGCCGGACTGGATATCCCGGACTTTGCGGCTGTTCATCCAGCGGCTCGTCATTGGCTCGACACCGTGGCCAATGTGCGCATCCACGGGCAAACCCGTAAGAAACCCGTGGAGCTCTTCAGTGAAGAGAAAGCCTGTCTATCTGCTTTGCCGGCCCATCCCTATGATGTCGCCGCCGTCTCGCCGGTAAGGGCATCTCCCCAGTTCCGCGTCACGGTCGATACCAACCGGTATTCGGTGCCGGCCGAATACGCCGGGACCGCTCTTACGCTCAAAAGTTATCCGGACAGGCTTTGCATATACCATGAGGAAAAGCTTGTGGCCCGTCACGTGCGAAGCTATGACCGGTATCAGGATGTTGAGGATCCCGATCATCCGAGGCAGCTTCTGGCCCAGCGTAAAAAGGCGGGGGAGCAGAAAATATTCATGCGGTTTCTTTCGCTTTCTTCGAAGGCGGATTTGTACTACCAAAAGCTTGAACAGCGGCGCATGAACCCGCGGCATCACGTTCGAAAAATCGTCGCCTTAAGCGAAATATACGGCCAGGAGGCCGTATCCCGGGCCATGGAGGATGCCTTCGCCTTCGAGGCATTCTCCTGCGAGTATATCGCAAACCTTTTGGAGCAGCGCACCCGACAGCTTCCGGAACCCGGCGCACTTCACCTTACCCGGCGCGAGGACCTTCTGGATATAAAAATCCAGCAGCCGGACCTGAGCATCTATCAGGGAGGCGGCCATGATGAATAAGGGCATTATCCCGCTTCTTGAGGAAAATCTGAGATATCTGAAGCTTGGGTTCATGCTCGAACAGCATCAGGAACTATCCAGGCAAGCCTCCAAAAAGCAATGGTCCCATCTGGATTATCTTGAAAAGCTTGCCGACGGAGAGACCGCGCTTCGAAAGGACCGCGCCACCCAAAGGCGCATCCAGATGTCTCGCTTCCCGGTCATCAAGACCCTGGACCAGTTCAGCTGGAGCTGGCCCACCCACCTGAATCGGCTCCAGGTTCAGAACCTCTTCCGGCTTCAGTTTATAAAAGACAAATCCAATATTATTTTCCTCGGCGGTGTGGGGCTCGGAAAGACCCATCTTGCCACGGCTCTCGGCTACAGCGCCTGTTTGAAAGGCCACAGGGTCTTGTTCGCAACGGCCGTTGACATCATCAACACCCTGGCCGCAGCCCGAAAAGCCGGGGTCATGAAACAGGAGCTGAAAAAATACACCCGACCGGCGCTTCTGGTTATCGACGAACTTGGCTTTTTGCCCATCGACAAGACCGGCGCCGATCTTTTGTTCCAAGTGATCAGCCTACGCTATGAGCAGGGCGCCGTAATTATTACATCCAATCGCGCCTTCAAGGATTGGCCTGAGATCTTCAACAACGACAGTACACTGACGTCCGCGATCCTGGACAGGCTCCTGCATCATGCCGAGACCGTACTGGTCGAAGGAAAAAGCTATCGTATGAAGGATAAAATAGAGAAATGAAAAAGGATTTATAGACATACCCCGGGATCGAACCGTCGGTTCCGGGGGGCGCTTTATGCCTCAAGCGGTGGATGCATTTTTAAACCGCCATTTATAGGACATCTTCACGCCGCCGCTAACAATAAGACTGAATCTATCAGAGATTATGCTGTGGGGGGAGGTCGACAGTTTCTTCAACAGCTGTCTGAGTGGCGACCGTATGAAGGCTTTCTCTTTAGCCTATTCCTCTCATCTCATGCCGCACTTACAACAGAGATCAGTGTCGATAATATGGACAAGGTCAAACTTGTCCAAGCATATGATTTCGTAGTTAAATACGGCGATGCACTCTCTATTTTAGGTGCATTCGAAATCGGTTTACGCATTCTTCCAGAACGGCCGGAAGTTGAACCTTCCCTCCTGCGCCTCGTTCACCGAATCCGTGATGATGACACGGAGAACGCTGCAAGCGAAATCAAGCTGTTTTCGGCTTTATTCATTCTGGTCGATGGTGAATTGTCTAGAACACGACTGATGGTCAAAGAGCCACCCTTTTTTAGAAGGCTGGCATCTCTTGCTCAGGCCGCCTTAATTCACCGTCAAATTGTTCAGTGTAATGTTGATTATGAACATTTTTCGGAGTGGGCATTTAGCAATCGAGGTCACCAATATTACATGCAATCCTTGGCGGATATGCGCGCCGAACCACGCTGGTACCCTGACTTGGCGGCTGCTTCTCAAATAAAAGCTGATTTCTTTGGACGAATAATTATTGCTGGCAATAATTTTAAAAAAAACATTATAGCAGGTGACTTACACGATCTTATTCTGGGTGATGGCCCCCAAAGCCTTCATGCGTTAAGCGAATTTCCCCGTCCTTACATGCCTGGGCCACTTGAGGGAGGGGAAAACAACCCAAATTCTTTGCCGCATAATGTTGCTATGGTGATAGAACAACAGCTCAAAAAAGATGACGTAGAGCCCTCGTCGTTTGTCGCTCTCGTGAATTCTGCAATGGTTTTCAGGATCACTTCCGGCCAAGCCGAGTTGGCGGCAAAAGCATTAAGGCTTGCTGAATATAGACTCGCCAATGTGGGAGATAAGTCCAAACTTTTGGGCATTTTGAATGGACTGGCCACTGTTGCAGCGGTTTCCAGGAATTCTGGGCTTGCAGCTGAATTGCGCATCCTTATCCGTCGATATCGTCATGACACTCAATATGGTTTATCTATCGAAGAGGCGATGAGGGCATGCCTTGTTGCGTCTGCCGCTTATAAAGACCTATTCGAATGGCGAAAATTCGTAGGCGAATGGCTTACCGAACTGGCCTTTGACAAAATGAAAACTGATGAGGGTGAGATACTGCTATCGGATTTAAGTGCACTTCTGCATTCAGTGCCGGAGCTATGGTATTCGTGTTCGAGAGCTGAAGCGGCACTTAAGGCATTGTGTTCTCATTGATGTCGTTGAACGATTGATGGACGCTGAGTGGATGGTGATCCAAACGGTAGTCAAAAATATGGCAAAGATGTTATAGTAGACTCGGCAAAGGAAATAATGGATAGTTCAAGTCCGCCAGTAGAAAAGCTCTTGGATGGGTCCGGTTGCTTGGCCATGCAGCCCAGACAATCTTCCTATGCATCCGGTTGAGAGGGATCGAGGTCCATCCAATATTGTGAATGCTCATTAACATTAAACATTCTCGATTCCGTTTAACAAATTAAATTCTTTGCAGATTATTTTGTTTATCAACATTTCGGCTTTTTGATGCACGCGATTTTCATAATCGGCCCATTTCGACGAAGTGATAGGGTAGGTCTCCCGGACGATTCGGGCCATTCTGTTTTCGACCGCCTTGATAAACCCAAGATTGTTAGATGAGATGTTATCACCAAAGGCATCCCGGGTAGAGGATTTCGCTATTGCACGTATCCGGTGCCTTTCCTGTTCCGGCAGAGTTGACAGTTTTTCTTTGGCGAGGATAACCAATTGCGCATTGTACCCCTTTGGCCGGGGCACCCGCTTTTCGGCCTCCTTGCGTGCCAACCCCCGGAATTTTTCAAGCTCCTCCTGTGATAGACCTGAAATCGTCGCCTTCAATCGATTTTCCAGATTCTGCTGCTTTTCGGCGACGTGTGCTTGATATTCCTTGATTTTCTTTCGTTCGATCATCCGCTTTTGACCTTGCCGATCAAGATCTCTCTGTTTTTTTTCATCGATGGCCAATTGTACACAAGCAGTCTCGGCGCCCCACCCATTCTCGAGCGCTCGCTTCAAAAACGCCGGAAAGCCGCCCTCCTTTGAGGAGTTCTCTGCCGCGTATTTCAATTCCTTTTCGACATAGTCGATTCCCCTGGAGTTTAAAAAAGTCGAGAGGGTTTTCAGAACCCCGCTATGGCCTCTGTAAATTTCCGGAATTAGATCCGAGAGCTTTTCCGGAACACCTGTTTCAGAGGAAACGACCCCGGCCTCGGGTGTCGTGGTTGTTGTAGTATTCTCTGATGGAGTGTTTTCTGTATTTGTATACCCATTTTCCTGGGGGACCCCCCTATTTTTTTGGATAGGATGTGGGGTGTTTTTTTCGGAGGATGTCCCCTGTTTTTTTGAAGGGAGGTCCCTACCTTTTTTGGGGGGAGGTCCCCCACTTTTTAGGTGGGTCCTGATTTTATTTGATATTTTTTCGATATTTTCCAAAATCGGTTCTACGAACATAACATTGATCAGCCGTAGCCCAGTCTTTGTTCGAATATCTTTAAAATCTCTGATGACTAATTTTTTCGATTCAAGGTTATCAAATGCCTCTTTCACCCTTTTTTTGGAAAAACCGAACAGGTCCGCGTATTCTTGATATGTCTTTTGAAGCTGATGAAATTTAAACTTCTGTTTTATTTCGATAAGATCGCCTGAAAATTCATCTCTTATAAGCGTCGGCTTGTACCAATACATGATATCACTCAGAATTGTTATCGCGACAACGTCCGGTTTCCCGGAATTGGTCAGGATATGTCCATACCAACTAATCGGGGTGACATTTCCAGTCAATTGAAAGTTCAACATACACTTGCAAACGGGGTTGATGTTTGCCGCGTCATTTCCATTAGAGGGGTCAATTTCATCAAAAGTCATCGCTGATATCCTTGTGCCTTGAGAGAATAGTTAGCTAAAATCAGTATTTGAAGTGATTTAAGAGCGGTAACATTATATTGCTTCGGAGAAGGTTTAATGTTTCGGAATTGAAAAACGGACACATAAATACAGATTGGTATAAAGATCATTTTATATAGGTTGATCAAAGAAGCTGGTAAATTCCGGTGAGTAACACCTAAAAAGAATTCTTTGGAAGGACGAGAAACGGCTCCGTAGAACAAAACAGAAAAACCCTGAAAGTTGGTCAACAAGAGATCAACATTTTCAGGGTCCTCAAAATTGGTATTAGCGATTTTAAATTGTAAAAAAAAGATCGATGCTGCAGGTGCTAAACTCGCGCCCGAAATAAATACTAACCGACAAAAAGAGTCACTTTTAAAATTGACTTTGCAGGGTAGCTGAAATAAAGTCTGTAAAGGTTTTGTAAAGGTTTTTTGGGGTGGGTCGCAGGCGTAACTACTTGACAATAAAATAAAAGCTGGCGGAAGTGCATGGGAATCGAACCCACCCGGGACGGTATTAACGCCCCACACCGGGTTTGAAGCCCGGGCCAGTCACCAGCACTGGGCGCACTTCCGTTGGGCGAAAAATGTATGGGGTAATGCGGGCTTTGTCAACGACTTTATGTGTTACAGAGATGTTGTGCCGTAAACAACGGGTCCGATGCAGGCGGGAGAAAGACATGATCAATGTGCAACGGTTGACCGACACATTCAAACGGCTGGTTTCAATAGACAGCGTATCCAGGGAAGAGGGGCGATTATGCGCCGTTTTGGCATCACGTCTTGAAGAGATGGGAGCGCAGATTCACATCGATGACGCCGGCGCCAAGATCGGTGGGGACAGCGGAAACCTGATCGCTAAATTCAAGGGAAATGTCGCGTGTCCGCCCATGATGCTCAACGGGCACATGGACACTGTGGAGCCGGGCAGGGGAATTCAGCCTGTTTTGGAAAACGGCGTGTTCACCAGCCGAGGCGACACCATTCTGGGGGCGGACGACAAGAGTGCCATTGCCATATTGCTCGAGGCCCTCACTGTTGTTCTGGAAAACGACCTGCCCCACGGGCCCATCGACCTGGTGCTGACTGTTTGTGAGGAAGTGGGGTTGCTGGGGGTGAAGCACCTGGATTATGATCGTATTGACGCCGCCTTCGGGTTTGCCCTGGATGCCACGGACACGGCCGGCATCATCACCCGCGCACCGGCGGCCAATTACATCCGAATCGCTGTCCACGGAAAGGATGCGCATGCCGGTGCGGCCCCCGAAAAAGGCATCAATGCCATCACCCTGGCCGCCCAGGCGCTGTCCAGGCTTCCGATGGGGCGCATCGACGAAGAAACCACATGTAATATCGGTGTGATTGAAGGGGGATTCGCCACCAATATCGTTCCCAATTTGGTGACGTTGCAGGGGGAGGTCAGAAGCCACGCCAGGGAGAAACTGACAGCGGTGACCGATGGGATCAAAAGCGCTTTTGAACAGGCGGTCGATTCCTACCCGGCACCGGATACGGGTCGGAACCTTCCCCGGGTATCGGTTGCGGTGGAACCCGAATTTCCCGCCACTCACATCCCCGAAGACCACCAAGTGGTGATGCTGGCAAAGACCGCCGCCGGCAATCTGAACCGGAAAATGATTTGCAAGCCTACCGGCGGCGGTGCGGACGCGAATATTTTTTTCGAGAAAGGCATCATCACCGGCGTACTCGGCACCGGCATGACCGATATGCATACGGTTCGGGAATCCGTTGGATTAAAAGACCTGGTGCAGATGAGCGAACTGATGGTGGAGATTATCCGTCTGCACGCAGCGCATCCGAGTTGAGGCGCCGGGCAGCGCGCACCACGTCCCGATCCCGGTGTGGCTGAGCCATCACGACAGCGTTTTGGGCGTGCCTTGACAAAACGGGATTTCGGGCATAAAGACAGCCGATGAAGTGGAGCCACAAAAGTTTGATTTTTTGCGCAACCTGCGGATATCTGGGGAACATTCCCCTGATGCCGGGCACCTTCGGCACCTTGCCGGGGGTGCTGATGTGCTACCTGTTATCCCTGCTTTCGCCTGCCGCCGCCGCGCTGTGCGCCGTCGCCCTCATCGTCGTGGCCACCATCATCTCGGAAATATCAGAGCGGGTACTGGAAAAAAAAGACCCCGGCTGCATCGTCATCGACGAGGTGGCCGGAATGGTGGTGACAATGATGGGGATCCCGTTCAACTGGCAGACGGCCGTTACCGGATTTATTCTTTTCCGGTTCTTTGATATGGTCAAGCCGCCGCCAGTTCGACAGGTCCAGGCCAGTCTCACCGGCGGCGGCGGGGTGGTGATGGATGACGTTGCCGCCGGCATTCTAGCCAACATCCTGCTCCGGATCATTTGGCTGTAACGACGCATAGGAAAACGAATGAAGATGATGAAAAGTAAAACCGCAGACACGCCCGTTGCGACAAAGCGCCCATCCGCCCTGCGTTCCGTTTTTTCCCGGGAAAACATCGAGGCCATTCTAATCGCCATCGTGCTGGCCTTGTTTATACGGACCTTTGTGGTGCAGGCGTTCAAGATTCCTTCCGGATCCATGCTGGAAACCATTCAGCTGGGCGACCATATTCTGGTCAACAAGTTCATCTACGGCATCAAGATACCCTTTGTCAAAAAGACCCTGATTCCCGTGAAGGACCCGACGTACGAGGATGTCGTCGTGTTCACTCCGCCCCATGAGCCGGGAAAGGACTACATCAAACGGGTCGTCGGTCTGGCGGGCGACGTGATTGAGGTGCGGGACAAAAAGCTCTACCGCAACGGGGAGCACGTGACAGGGCCATACGAAATCCACAAGGATCCCCATACCATGCCGGCGTTTCGAGGTCCCCGGGACAATTTCGGCCCTTACACCGTACCGGCCGAACACATCTTTTTGATGGGGGACAACCGGGACAACAGCCAGGACAGCCGGTTCTGGGGGCCGGTGCATCTTGACAAGGTCAAGGGGAAGGCCTTTATCATCTATTGGTCCTGGGACAAGAAGGATTTCGACGTACGCTGGAGCAGAATCGGGAATATTCTAAAATAGCATGGAATCCCATCGAAAAGCACATATCCTGGTGGTGGACGATGAGCTGAGCATGCGGGAGCTGCTGGAACTGATCCTGACCAGGGCCGGATACCTTGTGTCCGTGGCCGATGCCGGGCGCAGCGCCATTTCGGTCATAAAGGAGCGGGAGTTCGACCTGCTGCTTTGTGACATGCGGCTGGGAGACATCACCGGCCTCGATGTCTTGAAGGCCGCCAAACAGAAAAATCCCGATATCGTCGCCATCATGATTTCCGCCTACGCCTCCACTGAAACAGCGGTGGAGGCCATGAACCTGGGTGCCTTTGATTACGTGCCAAAGCCTTTTGACAATATGGAGCTCAAGTCCACCATTGCCAAGGCCTTGGAAATCAAGAGTCTCGATGCCGAAAAAGAACGGTTGGACGACGAGCTTCGGCAGAATTTGCATTTCGAGAAAATCGTTGGCTCCAGCCCCCGCATGATGCACATCTACAAAATGGTGCGCCAGGTCGCCAAGACCCGCACCAACATACTGGTAACCGGGGAAAGTGGCACCGGAAAAGAACTCATTGCCCGGGCCATTCACGATGAAAGCGACCGCCGGGACAAGCCCTTCGTGGTCATCAACTGCGGTGGCATCCCTGACAACCTGATCGAAAGCGAATTGTTCGGCCATGTCAAGGGCGCCTTCACCGGGGCTACACAGGACAAACAGGGGCTGATGGAATTGGCCGAAGGCGGCACCTTCTTCATGGACGAAATCGGGGAACTGCCCCTGCCCCTGCAAGTGAAGCTGCTGCGGGCCATCCAGGAAAAGGTGATCAAGCCCGTGGGCGGTGTCCGGGACATCAAGGTGGACGTGCGGTTCGTGTCCGCTACCAACAAGAACCTGGCCGAAGAGGTGCTGGCGGGTCAATTTCGTGAAGATCTTTTTTACCGGCTGAATGTCATCGAAATCAAGGTGCCGCCCCTCCGGGAACGCAAGGGGGATTTGCGGGCCCTGGTGCAGCATTTTCTCGAAAAATTCGCAGCGGAGATGGACAAGGAAGTGACCAAGATCAGCTCCTATGCCATTGACATGTTACAGAAATACGATTTTCCAGGGAACATCCGGGAACTTGAAAACCTCATCGAGCGCAGCGTGGCGCTCACCAGCACCAACATCATCCTCCCCGACAGTTTAACCCTTTCCGTTCAAAAGCGCCGCTGGATCGAAGGCATTCAGGGAAAGCGATACGACCTGGACGAGGTGGCCCAGGGCGTTGCCCTGGACCGGATTCTGGAAGAAATCGAACGCGCCTACCTGCAAAAGGCCATGGCCTGTGCCGGCAACCGGAAAAAAAAGGCCGCGGACCTTGTGGGCATGAGCTTCCGGTCGTTTCGGTATCGGCTTGAAAAGCTGGGGATTGAATAATTCTTCACGCGTTTCGTTTCCCGACATCATTTCCAAATGAGTGCCGTTTTTTGTCACTTCCTTGCAAAAATTTGTTCCCCATACTCTTAATTTGTCCGATTTTCCTTCCGTCAGCATCCCATTATCCCCTCCCGCGCTTTGAATTCTCCGTGTTTTCGGGCAGAAATAAACGGCGGCAAGCCGCATTCTTTTTTTGGCACCCAAATTGCTCTATGAGATGCCGTATCCGAGACAGGGCGCATAAAAAAACATTATATAACCATAATAAGCACCAACACACCAAACCAAGGAGGTAACAAATGCTGCAAAAATTAAGAACCAACAAAGAGGGCTTCACCCTGATCGAACTGATGATCGTCATCGCCATTATCGGTATTCTGGCGGCGGTCGCCATTCCGCAGTTTACCAAGTATCGGGCCCGTTCCTTTAACACCCAGGCGCTGGGGGATGTTCGGGTTGTTTCAAACGAAGTGGGTGGGTATTATGCCGAGTGGAATGAATATCCCCAGGATACCATCGCGACCGCATCCGGCGGCTCTGTAACCCTCACCAATGCAGGCCCTGGTCCTGATCTTAACCCCATTGCCATTTCAACCAACTCCGTTCTTAATTATTCCGGCCAAGCGACTGCTGGTGGCTACGCTGCCGGCGCAGTCGGTGAACAGTTTTGTGTTACATCCGGCAGCACTTCTGCGGTTGAAGATGTCGCTCTCGAGTTTGCCCGTCGGGATACTGATGGAGCCACGGCCGGTAACGTTCCTAGTAATACGGTTTTTCAAAACCCAACGGGTGCTGTCATTACCGCGGCTACTCTGACGGCCGCTGTTGGCGTCGACATTTCGGCAGCTCCTTTCGTTGCAAGGAACTGATTAAAACAACATGAAGCCAAAAAAAAAATGAAATAAAGAAACCAAGGGCTCTTGTCGGAAACGCAAGGGCCCTTGGTATTACCTCTGGAGGCATTCCTTGCGTATTGTTTTCGAACACGTCGGAAAAACATTTCTGAAGAATTTTTCCAGAAAACCTGTTGATGCGGTTTCGGATCTAAATCTGGAGATTAAATCTGGCGAGATTTTTGGCATCATCGGTCCCAACGGGGCGGGCAAGAGCACCTTGCTTAAAATGCTGATGGGCTATATTCGCCCCACCGAGGGTGCCATTTCCATCCTGGGCGCTCCGCCACAGGATCCCACCGTCAAAAAGAAAATCGGGTACCTTCCCGAAAACCCCTATTACTACGACCACCTTTCCGCAGATGAGCTTTTGCGCTTCAGCGCACGGGCCTCCGGCATGCTGAAAAAAGACATCTCCCCGCGCATCGAACATCTGCTTGAGAAATTATCACTTACCCACGCGAGAAAAAGAAAGCTTCGGGAGTATTCCAAGGGCATGACCCAACGGGCCGGCATTTGTTTCTCACTTGTCCACGATCCCGAGCTTGTGATACTGGACGAACCCATGTCCGGGTTGGATCCCATCGGCCGGAAGGATGTCGTGCAAATTGTGTTGGATTTAAAGGAAGCGGGGAAAACCGTTCTCTTCTGCTCCCACATCCTAAACGATGTTGAGAAATTATGCGACCGCATGGCCATCATGAACAAGGGCCGTTTGAAACGGATCATGACAAAAGCCGATCTTCGCAATACCGGCCAGCAGGTTGCGTTGCTGTGTGATGCCATACCGGAAGGTCTGTCGAGAGAATTGTTGGCCCGCGATGTCCATCTGGATACGGCGGCAAATCCATGCCGGCTTGTATGCGAAAAGACTAACCTGAACGATGTGCTGAGCATGTTGAATGCGCACGGGGTTGCGGTCCGAGACATAGAAATCGCCGAGGACACATTGGAAAAACTGTTTTTCGAAACCATCAACGACGGAGCCTGACATGATGCGGATCTGGTATCTTGCGGTGCTGACCTTTCTGGAGGGTGTTCGTGATCGGGCGATGTTCGGCGTGATGGGGATGGCGCTTGCAATGTTCCTTGCAACCATCGCCATTGTCACCATGTATGGATATGACCTCATGAAGGTAACGGTGGATATGAACCTTTCCATTGTCGCCTTTACGGGACTCCTCCTTTGCTTTTTCATCAACATCAATTTGATCGCAAAGGATATTGACAAGCGGACCATTTACTGTGTGTTGTCCAAGCCCATTAGCCGGGGGGAGTATATTCTCGGTAAATACGTCGGTACCCTGGCGTTGATTCTCTCGGCTATTTTTATTTTATCTTTGTCCGGCGCCGCAATGATCACACTGATAAAGTCCACCAAGCCGGCGGGCTATTTCAAAGACTTCTCCTGGCTGTGCTATGCGCAGGCGATTGGGTATGAAATGGCCATGTTCGTGGTGCTAAACGCCGTGATCATCTTTTTTAGCTCCTTCTCCAGCAGTTCCTTCATAACCCTCATCTATTCGCTCGCCACCTATGTCGCGGGGCAGAGCATCGAAGAGGTGGTCCAGTTTTTCCGCGCGACAAAAGCCTTTGACGCGCCGGCACGGAAGATCTTTTGGACCGGACTCCAATATGCTTTTCCGAATCTTTCGGCCTTTGACATCAAGGTTCTCTCCAGTCACGGTTTGCTGATGTCCGCCGGTCATACCCTTCTCCTGATTGGATACGCGATGTTGTACGCAGCGCTGCTTCTTTCATGTGCCGTGATGATTTTCAACAAGCGGGAGATTCAGTGATGCGGCCCTTTTTCTTTTTTGTGGCTTTCATGGTGCTGCTTTCTCTTTATTTGTCCACGGCGACCTTGCTTTGCAATGAGCGCAAAGGCTTCATCGAAGAACAGTTCGTCGAATATACCATTCCTTCGGCCTTCCTGGGGCCCCTGTCCCTTGAGTTTAAAGGGGTCGCATCGGATTTGCTGTTGGTTAAATTCATGACCTTCATCGGGGCCAGGACTGACCAATTGGATCGATTCACCAGGGAGGACTGGGATGCCGTCAGCAATACCTTGGAAACCATCACGGACCTGGATCCGTACTACTGGGACGCCTATCTTTTCGCCCAGGTCTTTCTGACGTGGGATGAAACGCATTACGAAGACGCCAATGAGATGCTGAAAAAAGCGATGCGTTTCATTCCGGACGATTATCGCATTCCGTATTATATCGGGTTGAATTATTATAAATTCGGAAAGGATGCGAACAAGGCGTCGACATACATAATGAAGGCCGCAGGTCTTCCCGGCAGTCCGTATTACCTGGCCAACCTGGCGGCGCGGTTGGCCGCATATTCTTCGGATCATGACCGAGGCATCATTTTCCTGGGAGAAATGATGAAACAGACTACGGATCCACAAATTGCAGCGCAATATAAGATGCGCATCCAACTGCTGGAGGCACTTAAATACCTCGATCACCATGTCGATATATTTCGCGAAAGATTTCAGCGATTTCCTGATCCGCTTTCAGAAATGATCCAAACGGGTGTAATGCCGGCGCTGCCTGAGGATCCTTACGGTGGGGATTTTTTCCTAAATGAAGACGGCCGGGTTGATACCACCAGCAAGATGGTCAGAACCTATAAAACATCTTGACATGCCCCGGAAATTTCAGCTAAAAGGGGCGCAAAAGGTGCCATGAAGGCTTAATAGGGAATCCCGTGCAAATCGGGAACGGACCCGCCGCTGTAACCCTTGCCGGCAAAACCATTGCCGATCGTCGTGTTTTTCAAAGGCCACTGTATCAAACGTTGATGCGGGAAGGCGAAAAACCGGAATAGGGGAGTCAGAAGACCTGCCTTGCAATCCATGCCGAATGCCATCGCGGAATATGGCGGCGTGGGAAAACATCCCGGATGAAATACGGCATCCCGAATCAGCCCCAGGCTGGTTCGGGTTTTTTTATTGACAAGAAAAGGAGCGAAACGATGCGGTTCAAGGTATTGTGCAGTGCGGTATTGATCGGCGCGGCCGCGGTCCCGGGGCTGGTGGTTGCAGAGCAGGCCCCGGCGCCCAAGATGGAAACGGTGGTGGTGACGGCGACCCGGCATGTGGAGGAGGTCAGTTCCGTTCCGGCAAATGTGTCGGTGGTGACGGAAGAAGATATAAAAAATTCAACGGCCAGGGATGTGGCGGCGCTGCTGCGGACGGAAGCGGGCGTTCTTGTCAACGACATCACTGGCGGGCAGCGGTCTTACACCGTCGACCTGAGAGGCTTCGGTGAAACAGCGGCGCTCAATACCCTGGTGCTCGTGGACGGGCGGCGCACAAACCAGGCGGATCTTAGTGGTACGGACTGGACCCAGATTCCCCTGGACCGGGTGGAGCGGATCGAAATTATCCGCGGGGGGCGTGCCAGCGTTCTATATGGAGATAACGCCACGGGCGGTGTCGTGAACATCATCACAAAGAAAGGCGACACCTTCCGGGCCGGTGGCGAAATCGTCGCCGGCAGCTACGATACCTACAAGGCCAGCGCCCAGGCCAGCGGCGGCGCGGGAAACTTGTCCTATGCCGTCAACGGCAGTTATTTCGACACGGACGGATACCGGGACAACAGCCAGCATCAGTCCAGGGACATCGGAGGCGATTTCGGATATGCGGTGTCCGACAACCTTGGCATGAATTTGAGCCTGGGGTATCACAAGGACACGGCCGGCCTGCCCGGATCCATCAAAGACTCCGACACCGCCGCGGGCGTGGGGCGGACAGACTCCATCACCCCGGGGGATTATGCGGATGTTGAGGATTATTACGTGAAGGGCGGAACCGAACTCTATTTCGGAACCGACAGCCTTTTTAAAATTGACCTGGCCTATCGCAAACGCACCAGCCGGTCCTATGCCACCTTCGCGGGGGGATACTTCACCGGAGACACGGAAATAAAGACCCTGTCCGTCACGCCCCAGGTGATCTTTCAGGAGCGGCTAATGGGAATGAAGAATAATCTAAACATCGGTCTTGACTATACCAATGCGCAAGAGGATGTGACCAATACATCGGAATATTTCGGCTTCCTGTCCAGGGGAATGTTTGATCTGGAGAAGGAAAATATTGGTTATTATCTGCACGATGATTTGTCTCTGACCGACCGGCTCTCTTTTTCCGCCGGATACCGGTATGACAAGGCCGAATATACCTTCAACGCCAGCCAGGCGGTCTTGACGCCGGACTACACGGAGTTGGACGAGGAACTGTATACAGCGGGTCTGAACTATCAACTGAACGCGCGTTCCAATGTATATGTCAGCTACTCCCGAAGCTACCGCTATCCTGTTCTGGACGAGCTGTTCAATTTTTTTCAAAACCAAATCGATACCGGCCTGATGCCCCAGACATCCGGCGACTACGAGATGGGCGTGCGGTTCGGTATCGGGGACCGGACCGCCGTCGGCGCAAATATCTTCCACGTTGAAACCGCCGACGAAATATTTTACAACCCGGACCTGTACACCAATATGAACATGGACGGCGATACGGTCCGGCAGGGCGTTGAAGTGACCGTTGACCAAGCATTCAGTTGGGGCCGGTGCGGGGTGCATTACACCTATACCGCAACCGATATTGACGGCGGCATGTACGACGGCAGCGACATTCCCAACGTGCCGGCGCACATAGCGGGGATGAATGTGTTGGTGGAGCGGTGGGCGCCTTTTACCGTGGGTGTTAATGGTAATTACGTGGGTGAGCGGCCCTATATCAGCGACTGGACCAACAGCTTCACCGATCAGGACGCCTATGTCGTTTTGAACGCCAAGCTGAAATACCAATGGAAGAAGGCCAGCGCTTTCCTTGACATCAACAACCTGCTCAACGAGGATTATGCCGAATACGGCGTGCTGGGTGGATTCCCGCTGGAGCGCGCCCGTTATCCGTCTGCGCGCACCAATTTCCTGGTGGGGCTATCCTTCGCTCTGTAGCGGTCGTAGATGTCGGGACGGAAATGTTTATCCCGGTCATAGGGGGACAGGGCCGCCTCCGGCAACAAGGAGGCGGCCGCTTTGATACTGTTTTACCAGAAAGCGTTTTCAGAAAGATTTATGTCATGGGATGGGGGGCGGTATGCTGCAAATTTTCCTAAACGGCGGTCCGGTCATGTATCCGCTGCTTGCCTGCTCGATACTGGCATTGACGGTGATTATCGAGCGGACCTTCTTTTGGTTGACCGTCGATATCCTGAAAAGCCGGGCCCTTGCCGACGAAGTTTTGGAACTTTGCCGGGAAGGGGATTGGGAAGGCTTTCGGAAAAAGGCACAGGGCAGTCGCAATGTCATTGTAAGGATTTTGATCAGCGGCGTTTTGCATCGCAATTTTTCTTTGAACAAGGCCATGGAGGCGGCGGCGGTGGAGGAGGTCAAGCGGATGCGGCGGAACATGGGGGTGCTGGATACCATGATTACGGTGGCGCCGCTGTTGGGTATTTTCGGCACCGTCATCGGCATCATTCTCTCCTTTGACGCCCTCGGCGCCGGTGGTATCGAACATCCCCAGGTGGTGACCAGCGGTATTGCACAGGCCCTCATCACCACGGCCACCGGTCTCGGCATCGCCATTCTTTCCGTGTTTCCCTATAATTATTTTTCCGCCAAGGTGGACAACGCGGTATCGGTCATCGAGCTGTATGCCACGCGTCTTGAAATTCTGTACAAAAAGCTCAGCCGGCAGGAAACGGAAGGGGACGTTGGAACGTCATGAAGATCCACATCCCTCCCCAACGCCGTCCCAGGGTGGAAATGCTGCCCCTGATCGACATTGTCTTCCTGCTGCTGGTTTTTTTCATTTATGCCATGTTTTCCATGGCCGTTCACCGGGGGGTGACGGTCACGCTGCCCACCTCGCAAACCGCTGGTGTGGAGCGCGACCGGATTCTGTCCGTTTCGCTTCGGGCGGACGGACGAATTTTTGTGGACCGCCTCCCGGTGCTTCTTGAAAACTTGAAGGGCCACCTGGCAGCGCTTGACGATCAGACCACGGATGCGGGCGTGTTGCTGTTCGCGGACCAGGGCGTGTCCTATCAGAAAGTGTTCCAGGTGCTCGATCAGATCCAGGCGGCGGGAATTTCCAGGGTTTCGCTCCAGGCAAAAACAGCCCAAGAGGACGGGTCTTGAAGCCGACGCTGATAGCCGCGGGAGTCGCCGCCGCATTGCACGCGGCGCTTCTGCTGTTTGTTTCCCTGCCGATGCCGCCGCAAACCTTGCCGTCTGTAAAGGAATGCGGGGATATCGCGATTGTATTGGAGAAAGAGGCGCCCACACGAACGGGTAAGACGCCCTCGCCGGCGGCGCCGGATCCACCGCCGGTTTCGTCCCCGGTGAACACCTTTCCCCCGGAACCGGAAAAGACAGCGCCGGCCGCACCGCCGGCACCGTTGCCCGTTATCCCAACGGAAAAGACGGCGATTGCACCGCCGCCGGAGAAACCGCCCGAGCCGCCACCGAAAAAGACGCCCCCCCGGACCACACCCACAGCCTCTTCGCCGGTTTGCCCCCGGAAGGCTTCTGCAAGTGCCGAAAACGTCGACAACAACACGCCCCTGGAATCCAGGGCGACGGCGCCTCCCGGGCCCGATGAACCCGTCGCCGGTGATGCGGCCGCCGTCGTCCTGGAGGCAAGGCCGCTATACCGGAAAAATCCACCCCCCAGGTATCCGCAGGTGGCAAAACGGCGGCATTACGAGGGGACCGTGGTGCTGGAAGTGTTGGTATCCGCCATCGGCCGGGCTTCCGAGGTGCGTGTGCTGCAATCGAGCGGCCACAGGGTTTTGGACCAAGCGGCCCTTGACGCCGTGCGGGACTGGCGGTTTACACCGGGCCGCCGGGGGCACACCGCCGTTCCCATGCGGGTCCAATGTCCGGTGCGATTCGCGCTGACAAAATAATGCAATAAGAGGGGCGCTTCAATCGGGGGTATACACCAGGTCGTATTTTTCTAAAAAACCTACGGGTTGGTAGGACATCTTGGCTTTCCGGAGTCCTTCGTCGCCCAGGTCCTGCTCCCGGTTCACCGTATCGAAGTCGCTTCGCACGGATTGCACGAAGAGCTGGTTGATCGCCTGGTAAACACCCTTGTAATCCGTATTTCCCTTTTCGAAATGAATGATAAGATGTCGCTTTTCCAGGGCTTCGCCAATGGTATAGGCCACCAACCGGCCATCCACGACAAGCCCCCCGCCCATGATGCCGGCAAGGGCGTGCCATTGATCGAAAACGCGTCGGATGACCCGGTTTTCGGCGGCCAAGGCTTCAATGGACTCGCAATCCCGCCACAGGCACCAGTCTTCCTGCATCGCCATGGCCTCATTGGCGAATTTCGGTCCCAGGCGGATGAACTGGAAATCGTATCGTTTGACAAACTGATTGACCAAGTTCTTCTTTTTATGAAACCGGTTGCCGGAAAGATCCGCGAGGTCGTCCGTCCGGTATAGATAATCCCAGTGACTGCGGGTGTTGTGGCACGTTACCGATGCACCGAGGGCGTCCTTGAGGGTCCCGGCCAAAGGTTCCGGCATACGAATGAAGGTCTCCGGGGCCGTGCTAAATTCTCGTTGAATACGTTTGCGCCAGTCGATTTGATGCCATGCGCCGATGGGCGCCCAAAGGCAGGGCTGCGGACGTTGCTGCCGGATCCACACCAAGTCGTCCTGCCATGCCCACTGCAGCCCGTATTCTTCGGCCCAGCCCCAGAGGTTCAGAAAACTGTAGTCGGATGTGATGCCCGGGCACCCGGACAGAAGGCGCCGGTAGGCGCCCTGTTGTTTCAATTGTGCGGCATCTGAAATGGGCTCGAATGTCAATGGCATGCCTTTTCCCTTTCACGATCAAAAAATCAAAAGTTATCCACTTCCTCCAGAGCGTATATAAAATCCATGGAAGATGAAAGGGCCGTTTGCTTTATGCAATGAGCATGATCACGATATCCATCACATTGGTACGGGTGGGGCCCGTGATGACCAGATCGTCCAGACGCTGGAAGAGGGGATAGGCGTTGTTGTCTGCAAGATGTTGGGTTGCAGACAGACCCAAGGCGGTTGCCCTGTGGACGGTTTCGGGATCCGCGACAGCGCCCGCCGCGTCGGTGGGGCCGTCCGTGCCGTCGGTGCCGGCGCTGAAGAGAACGAGATTTCCATCCATTCCGGACAAGGCGATGGCGGCGGCAAGGGCGAATTCCTGACTTCTTCCCCCCTTGCCATTTCCCCTCAGCGTGACGGCGGTCTCTCCCCCGGAAAGAATGCAGGCCGGCGGTGGGATGGGGTTTCCCGAAACAAGGGATTCCCTCGCAATGGCTGCATGCACCAGAGCTGCATCCCGAGCTTCCCCCTGAATGCCGGAAGAAAGAATCAGGGGCCGGTAGCCGAGTTCCGTGGCCGCAGCGGCCGCGGCCTGCAATGCCAGGCTGTTGTTTCCGACAATGTCCAGATGCTGGTTGAAAAAGCAAGGGTCCAGGGGCTTCGGGGTTTCCGGCAGAGCGCCAACGCGGCCCGCAGCGAAGACTTCCAAGACGTTTTGAGGAAGCACGTTTCTGAGATCGTAGCGATCAATGACATCGATGCAATCCGTAAAAGTACCGGTATCTGGAACCGTCGGACCGGATGCGATGGTTGCCGGATCGTCACCCACCACATCGGACAATGCCAAGGTGACCATTCGTGCAGGATGCACCGCTTTGGAAAGCCCTCCACCCTTGATGCGGGAAAGATGTTTTCGAACCGTGTTGACTTCGCGGATGGTCGCGCCGCATCCCAAGAGAAGCCGTGTGACGGCCTGTTTATCGGCGAGGGTGATGCCATCGACGGGGGCGGCCAAGAGGGAGGAGCCACCGCCGGAAAGAAGGCAGAGCACCAGGTCGTCTTCGCCGGCCGCCCCTGCGACGGCAAGTATTTCACGGGACCCGGCCAGACTGTTTTCATCCGGTACGGGATGCCCCGCTTCGATGAGTCGGACCCGTCCAAGGGGAAGCCCATGGCCGTATTTGACCACGACCACGCCGTCCGTGACCGGTATGGGCAGAACCTTCTCCATGGCCCTGGCCATTGCGGCCCCGGCTTTCCCCGCACCGATAATGTACAGGCGCCGGAGGGTATCGAGATCGACACGTTCTTGTCCGATGACGAGATGGTGGTTTTCCGCCCTGGCGTGCCGGGTAATCGCCACGCCCGGGTCGACGGCGGCCACCGCACGGTCGAATATCATTCTGGCATGGATCCGCAGCGTTTTAAGGACGGCGGCATGGGGGGGCATGGCAACCTCCTGGACGGCATGGGGCAAAAGAAAACACATGCTAAGAAATGTATACCATCATCCCAAGATTGGCACCACCACCCCTTGCATCCGCCGAAACAACAATGATACAAGGCATGGGGACCGGGGCCGCTTCCGGATGCGGTCTTGTCATGCCATTACCGGAGGGGCACCATGCAGATCGATCCCATACAATCCTACCTGAAGGGGCATTTTCTCATCGCCATGCCCGGCCTTGCCGATCCGAATTTTTTCCGTAGTGTTTCCGTCATTTGCGAACACACCACCGAAGGGGCAATGGGCATCATTGTGGACCGGATGATACCGGACTTGTCATCGGAAACCATTTTTTCAGAGTTGGGCGTTTCCTTTCTTCCGGAATGTGCGCATTATCCCATATTCTTTGGCGGCCCTGTCCATACAACGGAGCTGTTCATTATCCACGGACCGCCTTTCGGTTTTGCCGGTTGCCTGCAAGTTACTTCCTGGCTGGCGTTGAGCAACACCATCGATGTCCTCAAAGACATTGCCAAGGGTCGCGGCCCCTCCGATTTCCTGATTTCTCTTGGCTGCTCCGGATGGGGCGGTGGTCAGCTTGAAGCGGAACTCAAATCAAACGCCTGGTTGTCGTCTCCCGCATGCCCGGACATTGCCTTCACGCTGCCTGCCGGCGACAAATGGACCGCGGCAATACGGCAAATGGGCATTGATCCGGATCTACTGACATCCCAGGCCGGGCATGCATAAGGATCGCCCCCCCAAAAAAACCTTTCACAAAGAAAACTTTCTTGCCATGAATCGTTACGCAGAACTGAAAAAAAAACTGTTTGAACATCTCGACGCCCTATCGGACCTGTACACGGAAGCCGAGGGCCTTTTGCCGGACGACCATTCCCGTTTCCCGCAGGAGGGCATGGCAGCCGTCTGTCGCATGCGCTCCCAGCTTACCGGGGATTTGGTGCGCATTGCTGTTGTGGGGGCCATCAAAAGCGGGAAAAGCACCTTCGTCAACGCGCTGATCGGAAAAGATTATCTGCGGCGGGGTGCCGGCGTTGTCACCGCATTCGTGACCAAACTGCAGCGGGGCGAGGTCCGGCAGGCCCGGCTCTATTTCAAGACCTGGGATGAGGTCAATGCGGAAATCGCCCGGGCCCTGCCCCTGTTGCCTGATTTTGCCCCGGCCCATCCCGGCGGGGGCTTCGATATCCGCCGGGACGAGGACCGTATGCGTCTGAACGCAGCGTTCACCCGCATGGCCCCGGAACAGCTTGTGGCCAACGGTGCGGTGAACCCGGACGGGCTGCTGCTAAATGCGTACCTGAAAGGCTACGACCGGGTGCGCCTTGCCATCGGTGAAGATGAGCAAACCCTTGTGTTTGATGAGGAGCGGTTTGAGGACCATCGGGATTTCGCTGCCACCGATGCCCTGGGCGCATATCTCAAGGATATCCGCCTGGAAATTCCCTGCGATGCGCTGGTGGAGGGCATTGAAATCGCGGACTGCCAGGGCAGCGATTCACCCAATCCCCTGCACCTGGTGATGATCCAAGAATACCTGAATCTCACGCACCAGATCGTCTATGTGATCAGCAGCCGCACGGGCCTGCGGCGGGCCGACATTCGATTTCTTTCCATGATCAAGGAAATGGGAATATTGGACAATATCCTGTTCGTGGTCAACTGTGACTTCAGTGAGCATGGTACCAAAGAGGACCTGCTACGGCTGGTGGTGCGGGTTGAAGAAGAAATCGCCTATTTCAAGCCCGATGCCCAAGTGTTCGCTTTCTCGGCCCTACTGCACCTGTTTCGTGCCAACGGAAAGCAGTTGACCGATACGGACCGGCAGCGCCTTGCCATCTGGGAGGGACAAAAAGAGCTGACCGCGCAATCCGACCGTCACTATGCGGAGTTCCTGGGCGCCCTGCGGGAAAAGACGGTGGGCGGGCGCCTGTCCCTTCTTCTCAACAACCAGGCCAACCGTGCCTGTTTGGCGGCGAAGGGGCTTTGCAGGTGGGCACGGATGAGCAGGGTTCTCTTGTCCGGAAATATCGAGAAACTCGACATACTGATGGAAAGAATCCGATCCCGGCAAGCCGGCATCGAACATGTCGGCGGCATGATCCACCATGCCCTGGACGGCACCCTTGTCCAAGTCCGGGGGCAGTTGAAAAAGGAAGTGGAGGATCTGTTTGAGAACAGAGAAACAGGCATTTCCAGAAAGATAGAAACCTTCATCAGGCAATATGACATGCATCCCCCCGCCCGGGCCGCCGCCTTGGACCAGATGGGCGTCGCGCACGCCATGTATCAGCTTTTTCAATCTTTCAAACAGGCGCTGGACATGTTCTTGGCCGATACCGTGAACCCGATGATAATGCGCTTTGTCCGCGAACGGGAGCGGGCCCTTTTATCGCACCTGACCGGCATCGCGGCGCCTTTCGGGGAAATGGCGGATACCGCCGCCGCCGATCTGTCCAGGGAATTGGAGGACATCGGTCTGTCACTGGCCGCGCCCTTGCCCGCTGGCGTGGAAGATATCGACATGGAAACGGTCCGGCGCACCGCAAAAATTACGTTGCCGGCGGTTTCCGCAACCCTTCGCTATTCGGCGGGCATCAAAACCGAAGCCGTCTTACGTCTCGGCATCCACACGGCCCTGGACATGGTGCGGCGTGTTCTGAAAAAACCGGTGCAAAGCGATCCGGAAAGAATACTCGCCGCGCTCCGAACCGGTGGCCGGCGTTTGAAACGAGAGACAGAACGCGCCGTCCAATTTAATTTGCGAGACTACCGGGAGAACATGAAGTTCCAGTATTTTGCGCCTCTTTCCGATGCCATGGCCCGGGCGCTGAGAGATGGCGTCACCAGGCGTTTTGAACAGCACACGCAGCATCTTTTGCATACGATTGAACGGATCCGGCGTCAGGGAACCGGCAGCAAGAAGGATACCGACGCGCTGCTTTCTTTGGGCAAGAGGGCGGAAAAACTCGCATCGGATATGGAAACGTTGCGCGCGGAAGCAGCGGACCTGCGTGTTTGACATGCCGGAAGGGCCTGCCGCCGTCACGACAGCTTGACGCGCCCGAGACGAAGGCTGTTCAGGACCACCGAAAGACTGCTGAACGCCATGGCTGTCGCCGCAAGAATCGGATGTAGAAAACGCAGGAACTGCGGCAAGGCCTCCAGAGGATAGAGCACCCCCGCCGCCACGGGAATCAGAAGAACATTATAGCCGAAGGCCCAGAACAGGTTCTGGCGGATGGTTCGCATCACTTTCCTGCCCAGCAGCAAGGCCGCGGGGATGGTCGACAAATGACCGGCGGCCAGAATGATGTCGCCGGTTTCAATGGCCACATGGGTGCCGGTGCCGATGGCGATGCCCACGTCGGCACGGGCCAGGGCAGGGGCATCGTTGATGCCGTCTCCCACCATGGCAACGCATGCGCCGTCCTTCTGGAGCCGCAAAACGGATGCTGCCTTTTCCTCCGGCTTCACCTCCGCCATCACGTGTTTGATGCCCAGTTGGGCGCCCACGGCCCGTGCGGTGCCGCGGTTGTCTCCGGTCATCATCACCACCTTAAACCCTAACCGTTTCAGGCGTTCAACGGATTTGGCGGCATCCGGCTTGAGCGTGTCGGAAAGAGCGATGAGACCGATCAATGTGCCGCCGGCGGCAACGAAGATAACTGTTTTCCCCTGGCGTCTGAACCCATCTTCCGTTGCCGCCGCCGGTTGGATGTCGATCTTTCGGCTCCGTACCCAGTCTGCTGTGCCCACCAGGACAACTTCGCCCTGAATGATCGCTTCGACACCATGCCCGCCGTGCGCGACGAACTGCTCGGCCGGGGGCAAGGGAATGTGTTCCCTTCCGGCGGCCCGGACAACGGCTTTTCCGATGGGATGTTCGGACCCGTGCTCCGCAGCCGCGGCCGTCATCAAAAGATCCCGGGACGGTTCGTGTGCCCCCGGCAGGGGAAACAGATCGGTAATGTCCGGGGTGCCCTCGGTGAGGGTGCCGGTTTTATCCAGAACAACGGTGTTCACCCGGGCGGCCGTCTCGATGGCCAGGCCATTCTTAAATAAAATGCCGTTGCGGGCGCCTTTTCCCGTACCCGCTATAATGGCGGTGGGGGTGGCAAGGCCCAAGGCGCATGGGCAAGCGATCACCAGGACCGATACCAGGCGGATCATGGCCGTCACGAAGTCGCCGCTGACAAGCCACCAGGCAAGAAAGACAAGAAGCGCCACACCTGCAATGCCCGGCACGAACACGGCAGCCACCCGGTCGGCAAGTGCCTGGATTGGTGCCTTGCTGCCCTGGGCATCCCGGACAAGTTGCACAATCCGGGCAAGTGCGGTATCTCTGCCGACTCCCGTAGCCGTAACGGTAATCATGCCGAATCGGTTCAAAGTGCCGGTAAACACGGTGTCGCCGGGGCCCTTGTCGACTGGCATGGCCTCGCCGGTCAGCATGGATTCGTCGATGGTGCTCATGCCGCGGAGGACAGTGCCGTCCACGGGAATCTGCTGTCCGGGACGGATGATCAATTGATCGCCCGGCGTCACTGCCGAAACGGGCCGCTCTCTTTCTTCTCCGTTTTCAAGGACGGCGGCGGTTCTGGGTTGCAGGGACAGCAATTCTCCGATGGCACTGCCGGATCGTGACTTGGCGCGGGATTCCAGGAGTTTTCCCAGCTTGATCAATGTAATGATGGCTGCGGAGGTTTCAAAATACACATGCCCGCCCAGTGAGGGCAGCAGCAGGACGGCCACAGAATAGGCATAGGCCGTGGACGAGCCGAGGGACACCAGCACATCCATGTTGGCACCTCCGGCGCGCAGGCTGTTGAAACCGCCCCGGTAATAATCCCAGCCGGTGTAAAATTGCACGGGTGTGGCCAGAAGGAAAAACATCCAGTTTACCCAGGGGGCATGGGCCCAGGTGCCTATCAGGTTGAAATCCCTGGCCATGCTCAACAAAAAGAGTGGGGTTGTGAACAGTAGCCCCGTGACAAAGGCCCGTCGGTTGCGGGACAGCTCGATGCTGCGCTGGGTTTCGGACTGGATGTCGGCGCCCATGCCGGAATCGTCCATGTATGCGTGAAATCCCGCCCGTTCGATGACACGAACAATATCAGCGGGTGAGATGCGGCCGGGAAGATACGTTATGCGGGCCTGTTCGGCTGCGAAATTGACATGCGCCGCGTTGATCCCCTCGGTGCGGCGCAACACCTTTTCGATGGTGGCGGCGCAATTGGCGCAAGACATGCCGCCCACGGGGAAATGAATGGTTTGATGGTCCATGGCCATTGGTTTTTCCTTTTATCCGGATGCCCGGGATTTGAGTTGGTCCAGGTTCCGCCGCGCAAAATCGATACCCGGATCAAGCTTCAATGCCAATTCATAGTAATGGACGGCGCGCTTTGAATCCTTCATCTGCTGGTAGTTGGAACCGATATTGGCGTAATCGATGGCGGAAGAGGGGTTTTTCAACAGCACCTTTTTGAATTGTGCAATGGCTTCCCGGTACTCGCCGCGTTTGTAATGGCAATATCCCATCAGGTTGTATACGTCGGTGCGTTCCGCATCCGCGTCCGCCGCACGCCGAAGAACCGCGAGGGCGTCATGGTAGCGCCCGGTGTCCTTGTAGCAGATGCCAATGTAGACATAAATACTGGCCAAGTCTTCTTCGCAGGGCGACAAATCGAGCGCAAGATGGAAATGCGCCAGGGCGGCGTTGGGGGCCCCCATGGCCAGGTGACAGGTGCCGATATAGAACTGGTGAAAATACTTGCCCGGCAGTCGGGTATCCATTTCAATCAATTTTTTCACAGCAGCTTCCGGGGGAAGGCGTTCCGCGGTCATCTTGGCGCAGAACATGGCGACACTGCTGCCGGCGGCCCGCTCCCTGAAGCGGGCCCCGGGGATGAACGTGTAGCAAGCGGGAATGGCAAGATCCCGGTGCATGGTGTCCACGGCGTAAACGTTCATGCCCTGCCGCCCCAATGTCATGACACAGCGTTCAACCTCTGTTTTGATGTTGTGATCCGAAAGATCGGGAAGATCCTGTAACGACACCCGGGAACCGGAAGTCGTGAGAAATGCGACTTCTTCGACACTGCTAACCTTCGGAAGTCCGGATGCCTCATAGGTGGCGCCGGTGTTGAAATCACCGGCAAGCTGCGCGGTTTCGGACAATGCGCGTCCCAGCGCTTTTTCGGGATGTGGCGCCGTGCCGGCCGTCCAGACGATTTCGCTGCGGATGGGAAAGGTTTCAGGATCCCATGCCAACACCCCGATGGTGGAAATACCCATGCCGAGGCTAAAGTCGGAAAGGCAGATACGGATGCCGTTTGCGTCGAATTTGTCCAGCATTCCCCGCACGGCCGCATCTGCGGCGGAGGCTTGGAAGATTTGCGGCAAGAGGGGGGTGTCACGGCAGACCACGGCGCACACATGACGCTCCACGATTTCACAAAGCCCCTGGAGAAGCGCCTCTTCCAGGCAATTGCCCGCAGCGGCGCCGTTGAACTGGTTGATGGTGAAAAACCAATCAAATGGGATCAACACCGGCCGCTGTTCCGTCAGGCAATGGGCCCAGGTCCAGCGAAGGGGGAGGTCTTCGAAAAAAGACCGGCTGACGGCCAGGTCATCGGAGGCGTCATTTACGGAACGAGCGATTTCCGAAAAGGAAATCTTGGGACCGCAAAGGGTCCGATGGGTATCCACAAGAAAATGTGCGGACGTGCTGCGAAAACTGAAAAAGCTGAAACGCTCCGCAAGCTCCATCAGTGCGCTGGCTTCAGCTTGTGAGGGGACCGCGCCTTTGCCCATCTGCTTTGTTGTGCCGGTCAAAGCCATGGCATCCCGGCCGCAGACACTCACATAGACGGGAATGTCCAGTCGGCCGTTGTCGATGCGGGCGGTGCGTTCAAGGATCGCCAGGCCATTGCGATTGAGCTTTTCACGGACAACGCGCACGGTCACTTCGGGTGGAACAACCTTGTCCTGGTCGTAGGTGATACTTTTAAGGGCATCTTTTAACTGCATGTATTTATAGTTCAATAATGCACCTCATTGTTGGGATCATGGAAATGAACGCACCGTATCTTTTTTAATTGACCGTCCCATGGCAATTTGTTATATACGCCACACTTTTCAAGTGGGGATGTAGCTCAGATGGGAGAGCGCAGCGTTCGCAACGCTGAGGTCAGGGGTTCGATCCCCCTCATCTCCACCAGTCAGCCACCAAAAGCCGGTCGGATTTTCCGCATCGGTTTTTTTTTCAGCGACTATAAAATACGTTGCGGTTCTTGGCAAGACACCGGGAGAGGGGAATAAGGTCCGCCTTTTCCGGGGCCGCTGCGAAAAGCAGTTCTTCACCATATCCTCACGCTTTCCCACGGAGGCAATGTGAAGCAAAAATTCACCCTGACCAGAGATTCTGAAAAAAACGCCCTGTCCATAAAAGAATATGCGGAAATCGAAAAAGGCGATTTCACCTTCATTTGCGAAGAGACCCACGATCTTGGCGACCTTGTGCAAGCCATGTCGGGAGGACTGGACCGGCTGGTTGCCTCCTTGCGTCGGCCCAACATGTACCCCAGAAGGGATTTCGGTGAAAAGATCGCCCGGGCCGTTACGGCGATGATGTCCCGAGACATTCAGGACGCCACGGTGGATGTGATGTTGGACGACGTGGACGCCTTTGACCGCCCGGATTTCGATATCGATCCCGACATCGTTTTCAAAGAGGGCGATTGAATTCCGATCCCGGCAAAGAAGTGATCCTCACCTTGTCCAACAGGCTATCCGTGGCGCCGTTGCCCGGTTCTCTGCGGGATGAAATGGCCGCGATTCTTACCCTGGAAAATCCCAAATATACCGAAAACGAGCGCATGGGCCGATGGAACCGCGGAACCCCGAAGACGTTGCGGTTTTATCGCAAACAGTCCGGCGCGGGCATCTGTGTGCCCCGAGGGTTTGTCCGGTCGGTGATGGCGTTTCTTTCGCGGCACCAATTGCCGTGGCGGTTGGTTGACAACCGGCGCAGTTTGGCGGATGTGGAGTTCGATTTTTCCGGACGGCTGAAGCCTTTTCAACAGGAAGCCGCAGCAATGATGCTCCGGAAGGAGTTCGGGACCCTGTGCGCTCCCACCGGTGCCGGCAAGACGGTTATCGCCCTATACATGATCGCCCAAAGACGCCAACCGGCAGTGGTTATTGTTCACACCAAGGATCTTGCCCTCCAATGGCAAAAGCGGGCGTCGGTGTTTCTCGGCATTCCGGAAAAAGAGGTGGGACTAGTGGGCGGCGGGCACAACCGGATGGGAGAAAAGCTGACCATTGCCTTGGTGCAGAGCCTTTATCGGAAAAAAGAAGAGGTGGCCAGGCAATGCGGCTTTGTTGTCGTGGATGAATGTCACCGTACCCCGAGTCGCACGTTCACCGAGGCGCTCGGTGCCTTTGATGCCCGATTCATGCTGGGACTCAGTGCCACTCCTTGGCGCCGGGACCGGCTGTCGAAATTGATTTTTTGGCACCTGGGAGATGTCCATCACACGGTGCAGCAACGGCGTCTGGTGGAAAGCGGCGATGTGCTTTCCGCCGAAGTGATGTTCCGGGAAACGGATTTCAAACCCTTCCACGACCCGGTCACCGAATACACGAAAATGCTCACCGAATTGACCGCCAACGACGCACGCAACCGATTGATCACCGATGACGTTGCCCGGGAAGTGCAGGAACAAAACGGGGTGTGCCTGGTGCTGACCGACAGGAAAAAACATGCGCAGACCCTGTGCATGATGCTACGGTTCAAGCACCATCTGCAGACGGCGGTTCTGACCGGTGATCTGAGCACCCGCCAGCGGCAGGCGGTGCTGGAACAGATCGAAGCCGGGGCCGTGGAGGTGTTGGTGGCCACCGGGCAGCTGGTGGGGGAGGGGTTTGACTGCAAGGACTTGTCCACGCTGTTTCTTGCCACCCCCATTCGGTTCAGCGGAAGGGTGCTGCAATATCTCGGAAGGGTACTGCGGCCTGCGCCTGGAAAGGTAAGGGCTCGTGTCTTCGACTATCTGGATGTGCATGTGGACGTTCTGTGCGCTGCGGCCAGGGCGCGGCAGCGCACATATGGCGTCGAGGTGCAACCGACATAAAGCCTGGTTGTGGACAGCGTCCGTCACCACAGCCCGCGGTGTCTATGCACTTTTTGCCAGGTCCGGCTTGAAGGCCTTGAAAAGCGTTTCGTTCATGGTCGCCTCGTATCCCAGCAGTTCCGCTGCGACCCGCCCCTGATCGTCCAGGAAGGTGAAGTTGCCCGTCATTTTCCGTTCGCTTGTTCGGGTCACTTCAAGGACGGCCGTCACCGGATGCCGTGGGAATTTCCGGCAATACTGACGGTAGGATGCCACGAAACTCGGCAGAGACACCATCCCTTTCTGTTCATAACACCATACACAGGCCATCTGGAACGCGCTGTCCAACACCAAGGGGTCGGCGATCCACTGGCTGCGCATGGGCGCTGCCATCCACTGTTCGGGCGGCGGCGCCGGGGCCACCTCGGCGGCCATGCCCTTGTCCGACAGGCCGATGATGCGCCGAATCCCCTGCAATAGATGGCCGTGGAACAAAATGGTTTCGTATACCTCCCGGATGCTTTTGGCGTAAGGCGGCAATGCTGAAAGCTTACCGGAATCGAACACCGGGGCGGGGGCGAGCCGGTCCGTCAATACCACCTTGGCGCGGGAGTGCAGCACCTCGCGCACATCCTGTATGCCGTTGCGGATCTCCACATCCACCACGTAGGCATCCCCGGTTTTTTGAGCTTTTCCAGACAGAACGCGGATCATTTTCCCACCTTCGGAAAGCCGGATGCCCTTGAGCAGGCGCATGTCTTCCACTGCCTGCAGCAAAAGACCCGGATTTTCGTGTAGAGCGCTGTGGCCAACCCACTCGGTGAGCAGAGCGAATGGCACCACCGGTTTTCCGTCCAACCGGTGGGAGGAGAGGATCGGAAACTGCGACGGGTCGATGTTCCTGTTCAAAGTCACCCGCAACAGGGACGTGTCGGTATTATTGCTTTCCGCCTCCCCCCCACTTTCCAGGAGCGCGCCGATCACCACTTCGTGGTCGTCGCAATCGTGCAGCAATTCATTGATGAACATGGTCGCGCCGGTGTCGATACGGATAAGGTCAATTCCCCGCCGGGAGAATTCACGTTTGAGGGTGTCGTCGACCATGCCGCCGTCCCAGGGCCCCCAATTGATGGCCGTCACTTTACACCCGGGCCGTTCAGATCCCAGTCGAGCGGCCATTTTATTGAGGGCCTCGTTGGCCATGGCGTAATCGGCCTGACCGACATTTCCGAACCGGGCCGCCACCGAAGAGAACATCACCGCAAAGGAGAGGGGATCTTGGTCGGTTGCATCCAAGAGGTTCTGTAGTCCACGGATCTTTGTATCCAGGACGCGCGCGACCTGTTCATCCGTCTTATCGACTATCCATCTGTCTTCCAGCACGCCCGCCCCATGCACGAGGCCCGTGACGGGACCAAAATCGGTACGGACAGCGTCAAGCACCCGTCGCACAGCGGCTTCATCACGGATGTCCACAGGTATGTATACCGCCCGGGCACCGTTTTCGTTCAGTGCCCAAAGGGTGGCGGCCACTTCGCGGTTGGCCATGCGCCGGTGAAATTCGGCCTCCACTAGTTTGGGGCGCGGTTTTTCATCGGGGAAGACATTGGTTAAAATCGCCTTTCTGATTTCACGGTGGCATGAAAGTCGCGAAAGCCACTCAGGTTCCGGCGTGGGCGCTGGGGAGCGGCCCAGCAGCACGATGCGCGGAACACAGTAACGCGCAAGGGCCTTGGCCACCTCTGCGGTGACACCGCGTCCGCCGCCGGAGATGACGATCACGCTGTCCTTTGTCAACCGGTTGCTTTCCGCCGGAGGAGTGGCCGGTAAAGCAGCTTCCGAAAGACAGAGGCGGATTTGACTGTCTTTGCCGATACCGATCTCCAGGGGCGCATCCTCACGCGCGTCGGCAAGAACCGCCACCAGCCGGGCGGCGATGTCGTCGGTTGCATCCCAGGCCGGGTCCACATCGATGGCACGGCAAACAACACCTGGCCATTCGGAAGCGGCGGTCTTGGACAGGCCCGACAGGGCCCCCGCCATCGGGGCTGCTCCCACGGGCGTCCCAAAGCCGAACGTCCCGTTTATGCGTACAACGGTCGCGAACACTGCACTCCCGGACGTGGCCGCGGTTTTCAGGCACGGGCCGGCATGGCGGGCCAGGGCGAAGGCAGCCTGCAGCCGGTCTAAATCCTTTGGTCGGCGGCCGTTGTCGGAAAAATCCGTTGGCGTAGGAACCAGAATCAGTCCCCCTGCTTCTTCCATGCAAAACTTCCGACCCTGTATGTCCTTTAAATCGGGCCAGGGAATGACGTGGCAGGCAACGCCGAGTGCACGCCATTTCTCGGCCATGGCATGGGACAAACCGGTTGTGTCATCCGTGATGTAGATGGGACGCGAAAATTTGTCCGTTAACGCCACGGGGTCGGAGGAAATCGGTTCCGCCGTCGGAACAATTCGAAAGCGCTTTGGCGATTCGGACTCCGGCGACACCGACGGCAACAGGCCGATCCCAGGATCGGTCCCGGTGGCAGCGGCCTTTTCCGTTGACCCGCCTGATAAATATGCGATGATTTTTCCAAGGGTGTTCAATGTCCCCAGCATCTCCGGGGAAACGGACGGGAGTTCCGGCATCTTTTCTTCCATGGCCGACAAGATTTCCACCCGCTTGATGGAATCGATGCCCAGGTCCGACTCGATGTCCATGTCCATCCCCAGCATTTCCCGGGGGTACCCGGTCAAATCGCTGACGACGGTCAATAGGTTCTGTTGCACCGTGCCCTCGGGGGCGGAAGACCCGGGCGCTGCATGGGGCTTTTCCGGCACCGCAGACGTGTCGACGGCGGTGTTTTCAACAGAGTCAAAATGCGCCAGGATTTTTCCCAGGGTGTTGAGGCTTCCCATCATGTCCGGGGTTACCGGCGGCAGCCCCGGCACCTTCTCTTCCATGGCGGACAGGATTTCCACCCGCTTGATGGAATCGATGCCCAGGTCCGACTCGATGTCCATGTCCATCCCCAGCATTTCCCGGGGGTACCCGGTCAGATCGCTGACGACGGCCAATAGGTTCTGTTGCAACGTGCCCTCGGGGGCGGAAGACCCGGGCGCTGCATGGGGCTTTTCCGGCACCGCAGACGTGTCGACGGCGGTGTTTTCAACAGATTCAAAATGCGCCAGGATTTTTCCCAGGGTGTTGAGGCTTCCCATCATGTCCGGGGTTACCGGCGGCAGCCCCGGCACCTTCTCTTCCATGGCGGACAGGATTTCCACCCGCTTGATGGAATCGATGCCCAGGTCCGACTCGATGTCCATGTCCATCCCCAGCATTTCCCGGGGGTACCCGGTCAGATCGCTGACGACGGACAGCAACGTTTCGGCCACCTGGGATTCGGTTGATGTTCGGCTGTGGGAAGAAGACGTCCCGTCTTCCGGGGGCGGAGGAAAGGAAGGCGCCGCGACCGGTTTTGACGGAAAAGCGGATGCCGTGGGGGGCACGTCGGCCGTCGTGTTTTTGGGTAGGGAGACAGCGTAAGGGGAGATCCTTGCAGCCGGCCCGGAAGGATCCGCCGGCACATCGTTTCCGGCAAACGCCCTGGTGGCATTGATCATGTCCTGTAAAGCACGGGCTGCTTGGGCCTGGGTGTCGAGAAATTTCTGATGGGCATCAGCGGTTTGTTGTTGAAGGGCCTGCATGGAGCGAAGCCCTTCTTCCGCCACCTGGAAGGCCCGGGCAATGGTTTCGGGTAATGGATGTGTTTTATGCATGGCACTGCTTTCGATTTGTGTTGAAAAATACGGTTGTTCCGCTCCGAACGTCGGTGGAGAATTTTGGGGTGAGAGCGTTGCGGTGCCGGTGCTTGCGGGCGTTGGCGCCACAGGCATCACCTGCAAAGGGGAATCCATCGGTACCGGAGCGACCGGCTGCGGATGCGATGCGCTGGAAGACGCAGCCCGGTAATTCGCCCCGGTGAGGGGAATGCGCATGCGTTTTTTCGCCGGTTCCGGCGTCTGGTATTCCCACTGGTCCAAACGTACCGGGTGGCCGGCGGCTGCAAGACGGCACAGAACGTCGGCAAGATGGGTAATGGCAGACCCCCGGGCGGGAAAGACATCCAGGCCCAGGGCAAGGATATCTTCCCGGTCGAAACTCTCCTTGACGAGGCCGGTGAGTACCTGCTGGGGGCCGATCTCGATGAAGGTGCGCACCCCGTCGGCATAAAGGGCCTTAAGGTTTTCATAAAACAGGACCGGGGACACCAGTTGGTCCTTTAACAGCTTCCGCGCCTTATCTGCAAAGCCCTCATGGCGGGAGCCGGTCACGTTGGACAGAACCGGGACATCGGTGGGGTGCACCTCGACCGTGTCGAGGCTTTTTGCAAAAGGCTTCCGGGCCTCGGCCATGCGCGCGGTGTGGAAAGCGGCGGATACCGACAGGGGGATTGCAGTAAGCCCAGCCCCGTTGAAATGCTTTCGGGCGGCTTCAATTGCGGCGGCGGGTCCGGACAGAACCGATTGTGTCGGACTGTTGCGGTTGGCGATCACCAGGGGAAGGTTGGTTTCCTTCAGGTGCCGGGAGACGTCTTCCAGGGGACCGATCACCGCCAACATGCCACCGGTCTCCCTGCCGGATTCATGCCCCGCGGACGCCATGCACCGACCCCGCGCCACGGCCAGTTCGAAAAGGGCGTCCGCACCGATCCATCCGGCGGTGCAAAGCGCCGACAATTCACCGAAGCTGTGGCCGCAGGCGACATCCGGCACAATACCGAAACGACCCATCACCCGCGCCATGGCCGTGCTGACAGCTCCGAGGGCCGGCTGGGCCACTTCGGTACGGCGCAGCGCCGCTTCCTGTGCCTGTTTTTCCTTCCGGTCCATGGCCGGTGGAGGGAAAATCATGTCGGAGAGCAGCGGCGCGTTCCCTGCTTTGCAGAACGCCGCGTTGGCATGTTCCATGGCCTTAAAAGCTTCGGGAAACAGACAGAACCATTCCCGGGCCATGTTCACATACTGGCTGCCCTGTCCCGGGAAGAGGAAGGAGATTTTGCCGG
Source organism: Desulfobacterales bacterium (assembly GCA_963678885.2). GTDB lineage: Bacteria > Desulfobacterota > Desulfobacteria > Desulfobacterales > JAFDDL01. Next base: position 627,596 of record CAXXFG010000006.1, read on the forward strand.
GGCAAGGGCCGGTGCCGTAAAAAACTCCGGGGATGGCGCAAAGACGGTCGGTATCCGTTTCGTCCAGTGCGGCACATACCGAAGACAACTGCTGCTTCGGTGCCTGCGCCGCATGGCCCGCATCCGCATCGCTTGTGGTGCGCAGAAGAAGCCGAAAAGGGCTGGTGGGGCAAAAGGCCTTTCGGCTAAGGCAGGCAGCGTAGGCAACGGCTTCCTCCCCGTCCTCGGCATCGACGAGTTGCGCGAGCAGATCCTTTGCCCGGTCTGAAAGTGTTTCAATGCTTTCTGCGCTTAAAGCGAAGATCTGTACCGATCCATCCCAGGCCGGTTCCGGTTTTTCAGTTTGGTATTCTTCCAATACCACATGAAAATTGCTTCCGCCGAACCCGAAGGAGCTGACCCCCGCCCGGCGCGGATGGGACCCGGTGCCGAACCAGGGGCGGGCCTTGTCGGAAAGATAGAAGGGGCTGGTGGAAATATCCAGCCGCGGATCCGGATCTTCCGCCTTCAAAGTGGGCGGCAACACCTTGTGATGCAGCGCGAGAACCGTCTTGATCAAACCCGCCGAACCGGCCGCGGCCTTGCAGTGCCCGATCATGGATTTCACCGAACCGATGGCGCATTGGCGCGGGGCGGCGCCGGCCCCCTCGAACACCCGCCGAAGTGTTTTGAATTCCACTTCATCTCCCACCCGGGTGCCCGTGCCATGCGCCTCCACCATGCGGACGGTGGCCGGCGACATCCCGGCCCTCTGGTAGGCAGTCTGCAGCGCCTGTTGCTGACCTTCACTCCGGGGGGAATAAATGCTTTGGGATTTTCCGTCACTGCTGGTGCCGATGCCTTTGATGACCGCGTAGATCCGGTCCGTGTCCCGTTGGGCGTCGGACAATCGCTTGAGTAGGAGCATGCCCACGCCTTCTCCCAGCAAAATGCCGTCGGCACTCTTTGAAAAGGGGCGGATATCACCGGAAGGCGAAAGAATCCCGGTGCGGGAGAAACACATGTGCATGAAAATATCGTTCAAAAGATCCACGCCGCCGGTCAGGGCCATGTCGGCGCGCCCTGTTTCCAGCTCCATGACGGCCAGGTGCACGGCGCTAAGGCTGCTGGCGCAGGCGGCATCCACCACGCAATTGGTGCCTCCCAGGTCGAGTCGGTTGCTGATTCTTCCCGCGATCACGTTACCCAGGAGGCCTGGAAAGGAATTTTCCTCCCAGGGAACATAGGCATCGGAAATGCCGCGCATGACCGTTTCCACGGTCTCAGGAGCAACGCCGGCCGCCATCAGCGCCCGGCGCCAGTGGGGGTGCCCCAGACGTGCGCCAAGGGGAACGGCCAGCTCCTGGGTGCCGGTGGCGCCCAAGATAACAGCGGTTTTGCCATGATCGCAGCGTCCGCTTCCAAGATATCCTGCGTTGCGGAGGGCGGCCCGTGCCACCACAAGGCTGAGCAGTTGGGAGGTGTCGGTGGCTTGCAGAAGGTTCGGCGGAATGCCGAATTCCGTCGGATCGAAATCGATCGGGGAAAGGAATCCGCCGCGCTTGCAGTAAACATGGTCCGGTGTTTTGGGATCCGGGCTGTAATAGTCTTCGGCGGACCAGTGGGTGTCGGGCACCTCGGCAATGGCGTCTTTACCCTGAAACAGCATCCGCCAGTAGGGCGTGACACCGCCGGCGCCGGCAAACAGGCAGCCGAGGCCGATAATAGCCACCGGTTGGCTGGGTGTGTCGGTATGATTCATGACGGTATCCTTTGGCATCAGGCAACCCTTTGCAACGGCAACGCCGAAAGGGGCAGGGGCCTGAAGTGACCGGCGGTTGCCGGAAGATGGTTTCCTTGTTGAAGGAGGGTGTTTCGCCGCATCAACACGGTTGCGCCCATCAACAGATTCATAGAAACCGCTTCGACCTGGCGATTTTCGCCCGGTTCCAGAAAGCTGCCCCGCACCCACTCATTGAAGGCGCCGATGCCGGGACCGCACCAGACCTGGTAGTCAATGGTCCGATCGGGAACGCCGCGCTTGGCCCACAACGCGGACTGCCCCAGGTAGGAGCGGAACAGCAGCGCCATCTTGTGACGGGAATCTTTTTCGGCGCGGACGATCTGGGCCGGATCCCGCTCCTTGAAGAACAACCGTGTCTCTTCCCACTCCGCTGCGATACTTTGGCGGAAATATTGGCGCTCAAGCATTTGTTTCTGTTCCGCAGGCAACGCATCGATGTCGTGGTAGCGACCATACAATTCATACAGTTTCGCGGCACGTTGGGGGAACATGGTGCCCCGTTTGAGCACCTGGACTTTGACTCCCATTTCAAACATGTCGGCCGAGGGCGCCATTGTCACATCGGCCTGGTTCGCCTCGGCCAGCATCCGACGCACCGCATCCGATGTGCCGGATTCGATGCAGGCCTGGTTGATGGTGCCGGTCAGCACATACGCCGCGCCCATGGCAAAGGCGGCGGAAACCGCGGCAGGCGTGGCGATACCGCCACCCAGTCCCACGCAGATGGGACGCGGATAGCGGTGCTTGGCACAAATCGCGTCGCGCAGCGCCGTCAGTGTCGGCAGCAGCGAGATGGCCGGACGGTTGTCGGTGTGCCCACCCGAATCCGCTTCGGCCGTCAGGTCATCGGCCATTGGCACCGTTTCCGCCAGTTCGGCTTCCACGGATGAAATCCTGCCGTCCGCCACCAGGGCGGATAGGATTTTTTCAGGCGCCGGGGAAAGGAACTTGCGTGCCACTTCGATCCGGGAAACCTTCGCAATTACCTGATTCTGGCATACGACGCGTCCATCCGCATCCCGGCGCAAACCTTTTACGCGGTAGTATACCAGGGCGGGGGTCAGATCCAGGAAGGCCGCTGCACTGACGCGACGAACGCCTTTTTTCAGGTACAGGTCCACGGTGGCGGCTTCCAGGGCGGGATCATAGGGACTGTGTATCAAGTTGAACCCATAGGGCAGGGAACCGAGGGCGGTCTGAATCTGCTCAATGGCGCTTTCGATGTCGGACGGCCGAAGGCCACCGGCTCCGAAAAACCCCATCATGCCGGCGCGCCCCATGGTCTCCACCATACGCGTTGAGGTGATGCCGTTGGCCATGGCACCCCCTATCAGGGGATAGCGGATGCCGTGGGCGTTCTTGAAGTTTCTGTCCCCCAGGTGTTCCAGCGGCAGTGGGGGGGCCCAGCCCATCAAGGGTAGGGTGTCCGCTGCCGGAAGGGCCGATTCACCGATCAGGGCCTGGCCTTCCTGGAAAACGACGGCCGCCCCGTTTCTATTCACCAGAAAAACCGGCTTTTCAATTTGGAGCAGTGCGTCATGAATGGAAACAGAGGGCGGGACAGCGGGGCGGGAAGACCAGGACCAGGCCCCCAAGGGTTTGTTATTGTTCACGGTAATATATGCCATGCCGTTTGGTTGCGTTTGTGTGTCGATGGTTGCCTCTTGTGGATTGCGTCGGAAGGGGCCAGGGGGCTTCATCGCAATGCGTCATGACTGCGTCAGAAGCACCTGCCAATCCCTTCCACCTATCCCAAATTAGATAAAAATAGAAAAAATGCCGCTGGATGTCAAGGTACAAGCCGGGAGCATGCGGGGGAAATAACGCGTTTTTTTAATTGCGTCAGAAAAGGGAAGGATCCGGCAGCCAGGCAGCGAAACGATGTTGGGCGTCAAACCAAAACAAGGGGACTTCCCCCGCCATGCACCGGGCGTGGCTCAGGTCAATCCGTTTTCCCTGAAACATCGGCTGTATGCCATATCCACCTCTGGAATATGAACACGCAACCAATCGGAAAGGAACGCCAATATATCCTCGGTCAAGGAGTCTTTCCCGGCGGCGTGATCCCGGCGGAAGGAAAGCACCTTGCGGATGAACATGCGGTGTTCCTGGCGGTGGGAATGCAGATCCGGGTAGCGGAATCGGGTCATGTAGGTTTCTTCGGTACCGAAATGGTAATCGATATAGGCGATGAGCTTTGAAATGTGTTCGGAAACGACGCTGCGGGAAGACTCATTTTCGGCCGCCTGCACCAGGTCATTGAAAATGGAAAGAAGGTTCTGATGCTGTCGGTCGATTTCAGCAACGCCGACGCTGAGGGCGTTGGACCAGGTAATTGTTTTCATGGCGATCTTCTCCTGGCTGGGGTTGGATGCGTCCCTAAGGGCGGCCCGGGAACGCATCAATCTCTCGGATGAAACTGTTCATGCATGCGCTTCAAGTGGTCTTTTGCCACATGAGTGTAAATTTGGGTGGTGGAAATGTCCACGTGCCCCAGCATCAACTGAACGGCCCGCAAATCCGCCCCTCCCTCGATAAGATGCGTTGCAAAGGAGTGGCGCAGACTGTGGGGCGTGACTTGCTTTCGAATACCGGCCTTGCGGACGTATTTTCCGAGAAGCTTCCAGAATCCCTGGCGAGTCATGGGCTTGCCGGCCCGCGCCACGAAAAGATACACACTGGTATGCTCCTTAAGAATTTTGCCACGGAAAGTCTCCAAAAACAAGCGCACCTTGGTTGTGGCATAGACGCCGATGGGAACCACGCGCTCTTTGTCTCCCTTTCCCCGCACCCTGACAAACCCGGCGTCCAAATTGACATCGTGCACCTTGACCGCTATCAACTCGGATACCCGCAATCCCGCGGCATACAGCAATTCGAGCATGGTTGCGTCCCGCATGCCGGTGGGTGTATCAGCGTCGGGCGCGTTCAGCAGCGACACCACCTCGTCGGCGGAAAGCACATCCGGCAGACGGAGACCTGCCTTGGGCAGGTCCACCTGGCGGCTGGGATCGTTGGGAATGATTTTCTCCTGCACCAGGAATCGAAAAAAACCCCGGATGGACACAAGGTGCCGTGCCCGGGACCGGGTGCCGAGGCCCTCTTTTCGCAAGGCGATCAGGTGGCGCAGCAGCAAGGCCGCGTCCACCTGCCCGATATCGGAAACGGATTGGGAAATGAGAAAGGATAAAAAAACTGAAAGATCCCTCTGGTAGGCTTCGAGGGTGTTGTACGAAAGCCCCTTTTCAACAACCAGGTGCTGACTGTATATGTCAACGAGGTGATCGAGGGCGTGCATGGCACCTCACGGCAGAGTGATCATACGGGAGGGGTCGGTTCGGTTCAAGACGCAAACCCCAGTGTCGGTCACCTGGATCATGTTTTCCAGGCGAATGCCCCCCTTGTTTTCAAGATAAATCCCCGGCTCGACTGTACAAACCATTCCCGGTGTCAATGTCGTTTCCCCAAGGGGGCTGAGCCTGGGGGCTTCATGGATGGCAAGACCGACACCGTGACCGAGTCCATGGCCGAAATGTTCCCCGTATCCGGCACGGGAGATGAAATCCCTTGCCCGGGCATCCACCATCCGGCTCGATACGCCGGGTGCGATCATCGCAATGGCCAGTTGTTGGGCTTCCAGGACAATGGTGTAACGGCGGCGATAGCCTTCGTCCGGCCGGCCCAGGAAAACCATGCGCGTAATGTCCGAGCAATACCCCCTGTATTTAACGCCGAAGTCGAGCATCAGGGGTTCACCGGAGCAAAGACGGCGGTCTCCGGGTATCGCGTGGGGAAGGGCGCTGTTGGGGCCGGAGGCCACGATGGGGGGAAATGAAAGCCCGTCGGCTCCTGCGTCTCGCAGACGTTTTTCCAATTCCCAGGCCAATGCCTTTTCGGAGATACCCGGCCGAATGGTTTCCAGAAAATTTTCAAAGACGGACTCGGCCAGGTGCAAGGCATCTTGAATTGCCGCTGTTTCTTCCGGATCCTTGCAAATCCGAAGGGTTTCCACCAGGTCTTTCACAGGCGCCAACGTCAGTTGGCAATCGGCTTCCGTCAATTTTTCTTCGAGTCCACGGTACTGATCCCACGAGATGCGGGCGCTTTCGATGCCAAGTATATTGATTTTCAATTCTTCCAGGATGTTTGGCAGGATTTTATAAAGTCCTGCTTCATGCCGTCGCACTGTAAACAGAGGGGCTTCCTGCCGCGCCTGAAGTTCGTACCGGGAATCGGTTAAGAGAACGGCGGCATCTGCGGTGATGAGAAGGGCGCCGGCGGATTCGTCGAATTGGCCGTCCTCTCCTGTGAAGCCGCTCAGATAGTACCGGTTTTCCTGGGTCAGCACCAGAAATCCGTCCGCCGACTGTTGGGCCAGTGCGTCCCGGAAACGGCGCAACCGATGCTTGTAGAGGGTCTGTTTGTCAGGGGTGGGGCAGGATGCCAAAATTTCTCTCCTTGTGAACGTGCGCACGGATTGCGAAACCAAATGGTTTCCATTATAGAGACCATATCTTCCCAACCAATTCTTATAGCATGAAAAGAAAAGATGGAAAACATGCGCCATGCGCCTGACATTCTCATTATTGCCGCCGTGCACGAAGAGATTGCACCTCTTGTCCAAGAACTTGCCGCCCCTGAAATGCACATCATCGGTGGCAGGCGGCTGTATGCCGGCCACTTGAAGGATGTTCCGGTGCGTCTGTTGGTGACCGGCCCCGGAATGGTCAACACCGCCCAGGGCCTCACCGCCGCCATCGCTGCGGCACGTCCGATGTGCATCGTAATGACCGGCTGCGGCGGAGGGTTCGCAGCCGCCGGAATGCGCGTGGGAGATCTGGCCGTGGCGGAGCGCGAAGTGGACATACAGATCGGCATCGAACCCGACATGGAAACCCAAGCGGTGCGTCCGCTGCCTTTTTCCCTTGGGGGGGAAAGTCCCGGGGATCGGCCGGGGAGCCTCTCCCTGGACAGCGCACTTGCCCGGAGCGCTTTTCAATGCCTGGACAGGGGGTTCAGGGAAGAATCCGTTCGTGTCCGCAAGGGTGTTTTTATCACCGTGTCAACAGTCACGGCAACGGACGGCAGGGCCGCCCGGCTGTTTGACCGGCACCGGCCCGTGATGGAAAACATGGAGGGCCAGGCCGCAGCACAGGTGGCCGCCCATTACAAGATACCCATGATCGAAATCCGGGCGGCGAGCAATATCGTCGGCAAAAGGGATCGTGACCGCTGGGACATCCCACTGGCCTGCAGCCGCAGTGCAATGGCGGTGGCAGCCCTGCTGGATTCGGATCTTTTCGGGAAGGAAGAGACGTGATGAGAACGGACCTCACCCTGGGATACTCCACCTGCCCGAACGACACACTCATTTTTTACGGCCTTGCGCACCAGCGCGTGGATTGCAGGGAGCTTTCCTACCGCACCACCCTGGCCGACGTGGAACAACTGAACCAACATGCGCGCCGGGGACTCTTGGATGTGACAAAGCTGTCTTTTTCCGCTTTGGGTCGGGTATTGGACACTTACGGCCTGCTGCCCACCGGCGCGGCGTTGGGCCGGGGATGCGGCCCGCTCGTGGTGGCGCGTCCGGGCACACGCCTGGATAAAATCAGTCGTGCCCCGGTTGCCGTACCGGGGGAGATGACCACCGCCGCACTACTCCTGGGGTTGTTTTCACCTGCGTGTCCCCCCATGGTATCCATGCCGTTTGATCAAATCATGCCGGCGGTGCGGGACCGCCGGGTCGCTGCCGGTGTCATTATTCATGAGGGCAGATTCACCTATGAACGATATGGCCTGACCTGTCTTCTGGACCTTGGGAAATGGTGGGAGGAAACCACGGGCAGCGCCATTCCGTTGGGCGGCATCGCTGTTCGGCGGGACCTGCCGGATGAAATCATCGAAAAAGTGGCGCATAGCATAGGCGACAGTGTGCGTTTCGGGCGGGAACACCCCGAAGATGCCATGGCCTACGTTCGCGCCCATGCCCGGGAAATGGACGAAACCGTAATCGCACGGCACATAGAACTCTATGTCAATTCGTTTACGCAGCAGATGGATGCCGAAGGTGTCCGGGCGGTGACGACATTGTTCGAAAGGGCCAGGGCGAGGGGCCTCATGCCCGATTGCGCCCGGCCGATATTCGCATCCCCCGGAAAGGATGCACAACCTGCATCGGGTGGGTGAGACCGGAAGATTTTGTTGCGACTGCGGCGGTTTTTTTAGCTGCGCGGCAATTCAATCCACGATCGACAAGAACGCGGCCACAACCTTGGGATCGAACTGACGTCCCGATTCTTCCTGTATCAACGCCAACACCTTTTCTTTGACCCATCCCTCACGGTAAGGCCGGCTGGACACCAGGGCATCGTAAACATCCGCAACCGAAAGGATTCTTGCAGACAGATTGATACCCTCACCGGCCAGCGTCGCCACAATGGCAATGACGACCATCAGTTCGATGAGCGTGAATCCGTGGTCTTTTCTGTTCAAGCCATGGCATTCCATCCGTATCGACAACCTTTCATCTGTTCCTTCGATTGGCCAGGCCTTCACAAAAAGGTTCGCCCAATTTCACTTATCGGCGGAACGTCGGGTCTCCTTTACCTCTTGCAAATGATGGTGCCTCCGGGAAAGGGGCCGTTGCTTCATTCGTTGGAATGTAAGAAACGGTCGCTGCTTCGTTGAAAAACCTTTCCCGATGCAGATCCGTGAAGAAGGTCTTGAGCCCAAGTTCCTGTTGTGGCCCCATGTCAAAGCAGAAGTTGTTGAAATAGCGTGTGATGGTGGTTGTCGGTATACCGAGTTTTTGCGCCCCCATACGGACAACGACATCAAGATGCTGCAAGCCGGCCTGCTTGGACGCCTGAAACCGCTGCCAAATGGATATGACGTTTTCCGGGTAACTGGCGGCGAAGGTCCTGCGCACGGCCCATACCGCGAAGACAAACGGCAGGCCGGCATGCGCAAGCCAAAGATCACCGAGATCGAACACATGGGGAAAGTGACGGTGCCAGTCATGGCGCATGGCGCTGTCACCGATCACCAGCGCGGCGCAAGTGTCTGCTTGGATATCATCGGGTGAACGCACCTTGGTGACGACTTCCCGAACGCAAATTTGCTCGTGGGAAAGCATCAGCCGCAACAAGGCCGCGGCGGTGTCCGATTCATCGGTGATGGAAACTGTTTTGCCCCGGAGGGCCGAAATGGGCTCCCGGCTGACCAGAAGAACGCTCATTACGTTGCCTGTGCAAGCAACCGCCATGTTCGGCAGCAGGAGCCAGTCCCGGTGGTGAAGGCCGAAGGCCGCCGAGGACACGGCGCTGATGTCCAATCGTTCTTCGGCCATCATGCGGTTCAGCTGTGCGGGCGCCGCGCTGCAGAGGGAAATACCGTCGGCCATGTCCATGTGTTCGATGCCGTAGTAGACCGGGTCGACATTGATAAATCCGATACGCCCGACGCGCACCGGTTGGGGGGAACGGCCGCTGTGGGTGCCTTGGGATATCACGGGGTTTCCGCACCGAAAGAAGCGGCGTGCAAAACGGCTTCCATCACCATTGTCCGTTTTGTCGTTGCGACAGGAATGAAAACCGGTGCAAACCGGCGTCCCGGTGTAAGGTCCCCCCAATGGGGCATGCCGAGGGCACTGGCGCCGTATACGGTTCCCATGGCCACGATGGTTTCCGGAGCCAACCCGGGGAAGCAGCGGGCGGTAAAGGCCATTTCGTGAAAAATGCTCAAATCCGGGGCGCTGGCCAGGCTGTCGGTACCAAGGCAAGGGCGAAGGCCGGCGGCAAGCATGGCCGGAATGTCGGGGACCCTGCCGTGCAGGGCAAGGTTGCTGCGGGGGCAGACGCATATCTTGGCCCGGCAGCGGCGCAGCGTTTCCAGGTCGCCGTCGTCAAGCATGAGCAGGTGCACGCCCAGGGTTCTTTCATCCAGGACACCCAGTCTGTCAAGGTATGCCACAGGACTGGGGGCGGGCAGGGGCCAGGATGTGAAATCAATGCCCCGCTCCCGCAGAAATACGCTCCATGGGCCGCTTCCGGTGACGATAAAGCGCCATTCGTCTTCCGATTCCGCCAAGTGTATGCTCATGGGCAACCGGGCTTGGCGGGTTTTATTCTTCGCGGCCGTGATCACTTCCGGCGCGGTGGTGTGGGGCGCGTGGGCCGCCAGGGACAAAGATATCCCGGTGGTTGCTTCCGGTCGTGGAAAGGGGCCCGGGGCATGGCCCAGAAATTCATGGAACCAGACACCCGCCAGACCGGCGGCACACAACTGGCGGCGGCTGCGCCCCAAAGTGGAAATATCCCCCACCACCCGGCAGCCGGCGGCATAGAGGGCGGCGATGCCATCGGCGGTTCCTTTCGCAATGGCTTCCGCGTCCAGTGCATCCCGGTAACGGAGAAGCGCCGCCACCCATTTTTGAAATCCTAGCCCCGTTTCCACATGGCCGGCCAGGGCCGACAGTTCGAGGTGGGTGTGGGCGTTCACGGCCCCGGCCATGAGAACACCCGCACCATGATCCGTGCGCGTTCCCGGAGGCGGCGTGCCGCTGCCGGCGGCCGTGATGCAGCCGTCTTGAACCGCCACATATCCGTTTTCAACGAGGTGCCAGGGGGTTATCAGTACCCATTTGGCCAGATGGATGGACGGTTCAGTCATGCGCACCCAGGTGGTTGTAGAAGCAGTCCCGCCGTATCGCCTTGAATCCGGCCGTCTCGATCAACCGGATCAGTTCCGCCTCTCCGAGACGGAATCGCACTCCGGCCGCGGCCACCACGTTTTCTTCGATCATGGTGCTGCCAAGATCATTGGCGCCGTAAAACAGGGCAAGCTGGGCGATTTTGGCGCCCTGTGTCACCCAGGAGGCCTGGAGGTTCGGTACATTGTCCAGCACAAGCCGGCTGACGGCAAGGGTGCGAAGGTATGCCGCGGCCGTGGCGGGTGCGACCCGGATGCGCGTGTTTTCAGGCTGAAAAGGCCAGGGAATAAAGGCCGTAAATCCGCCGCTTTTGTCCTGGAGGTCACGGATCTTCATCAGATGCGCAATGATGTCCTCGTCCGTCTCCACATGGCCGAACATCATGGTGGCAGTGCTTTTGATGCCCATGCGGTGGGCGGTTTCCATGACCTCAAGCCACTTCCGTGCGCTGCATTTCTTGGGCGATATCTTGTTCCTGACCCGGTCCACCAGGATTTCCGCCCCACCACCGGGGATGGAATCAAGGCCCATCTGTTGCATCAGGGAAAGAACGTCTTCAATTGCGATGCGCTCATTTTCCGCGATAAAGGTGATTTCCGTCGGTGAAAAACCGTGGATGTGGATGGAATATTTGCTTTTGATGGCCCTTAAAAGATCCAGGTAAAAGGCAAGCGGAAGGCCCGGATGCATGCCGCCCTGCAATAGAATCTGTGTGCCGCCGACGGCCAGGGTTTCCTCTATTTTCTGAAAAATACGCGGGCGGGTAATGACGTATGCATCCGGGGCGTCATGGGATCTGTGGAAGGCACAAAATAGACAGCCGGACACGCAAATGTTGGTATAATTGATGTTGCGATCGACAACGTAGGTGACCAGAGGTTCCGGATGCAGGTGCAGGCGCCGTGCGTGGGCAAGTCTTCCGAGGGTCAGCAGGTCCGCCTCCCGAAGAAGGCAAAGTGCCGCTTCGGCGCTCAGACGATCGTGTGCCCTTGCTGCGGCAAGGCTTCGTGCGATGCGGCTCATGGATGACACCCCTCCGAGGGGACTCCCGTGGGAAGGGGGGTGTAATGCGCATCGCGTTCAACGGGAACGAAACCCGCCGCGGTGATGAGCCGTACAAGTTCACCGCGGCGCATGCCCTTGGCGGATTCGGCACCGGCCTGATGGAAAATCCTTTCCTCCACAATGGTGCCGTCCAGGTCATCCGCCCCAAAGGAGAGTGCGACCTGGGCCAGTTTTTCCCCGATCATGACCCAATAGGCCTTGATGTGCGGAATATTGTCGAGCAGGAGCCGGGATACGGCAATCGTTTTCAAATCGTCCATCGCCGTTGTGGGCGGCAGGTGGGACAGGGCGGTGTTCTTTGCATGGAAGGCAAGGGGAATGAAGGCGGCGAAGCCCCCGGTCTGATCCTGCAGTGCGCGCAGACGCAGGAGGTGGTGTACCCGTTCCGCGATGGTTTCGATATGGCCGTAAAGCATGCTGGCATTGGTCTTGATACCGGCCCCGTGTACCGCGGCCATCACCTCAAGCCATCTTTCCGCCCCTATTTTCTTAGGGAACAGGATGTCATGCACCCGCTTTTCGAGAATCTCAGCCCCCCCGCCGGGCATCATTCCCAAACCGTTTTCCCGGAGCAGATGGATTACCTCCGCAAGGGAAAGTCCCGATAACCGGGAGAGCCGGTCGATCTCAACGGCGGTGAAGGCCTTGATGGTGGCGTCGGGGCGCTCGGCTCTGACGGTTCTGAGCAAATCCAGGTAGTAGGCCATGTCCAGGGACGGGTTAAGCCCCCCGACGATATGGATTTCGCGCACTTCCGGTTCCGGGTGGGTCCGCACCCACAAACGCACCGCGTCCATGGACATGGTGTACGCATCGGCATCCGTGTCTTTGCGGGCATAAGCGCAGAACCGGCACTGATTCATGCAGACGTTGGTGTAGTTCAAATGCCGATTGACCACATAGTATGCGGCATTGTCGTGCAAACGCCGTCGCACGGCATCCGCCAAGGCGCCGACGCCGAGAAGGTCCGGGCTGCGGAAAAGGCGCATGCCGTCTTCAAAGGCAAGGCGCTGTCCGTTCTCAATTTTTTGTTGAACGGGCTTCAGGTTGATATCGGTGATAAAACCCTTCATTCTGTTTTCAAATCGGTCGCATAACGGGGCGTCGGGTCGCCGCCGGGATATCGATGGCCTCAGATCGGCTTCTGGCGACGTTTTGGGGCGTTTCAAAATGCACGCACACATATATGCTGCACTGTTTCATCGCCCCACGTTCCGCTCCGGCGGGATCAGTAGGCGCGATCTTTTTTTGAGACAGTTTGTAGACGTATCGGAAAGGCACCCCAAAGGCAAGGGCTTTTTGCGGCGCGGACGGGGTGCATGGCCCGTGAGTTGTTGCAAGGGGAAAAAGGCTCTGTTAATGTCGAAGGCATGATCGATATCCGGGAAATGACCGTTGGCATTGTGGACGACATCGAAACCATGTGCAAGTCCATTCGGGGCATGCTCAAGGTATTGGGTTACGGCCGCACATACCTTTATGCCCACAACGGGAGCGAGGCCCTCAAAATGCTCCGGGATCATTCCGTGGACCTGTTGATCATGGACTGGAACATGCCGGTGATGAGCGGACTCGAAGCGTTGTACCGCATCCGGGAAGAGGAGACGACCCGGGACCTGCCGGTGATCATGGTGACGGCGGAGGCGAACCGGGAAATGGTGGCGGAAGCCGCGGAATCCGATATTGACGCATACCTGCTCAAACCCCTTACCGTGAAATCCCTGGGTGATAAAATCTTCTCGGTTGTACAGAAGGTCAACGACCCGCCCCTCATGTTCGTGCATTTGAAAAAAGCCCGTGCCCACAAGGAAGAGGGAAACACCAGCCTTGCCCTGACGGAAATCAAGGCCGCCTTGAAGGCCGATCCGTCATCTTCCAAACCCCTGCGGGAAATGGGAATTCTCTATTTTGAAACCGGAAACCTGGAAAATGCCGAAAAATGGCTGCGCAAGGCATCGGCCATGAACAAATACGACGTTGTGGCCTGCCACTACCTGGGGGAACTGTACCTGACGACCAATCATATCGATCGGGCGGTCAAGTATTTCGACAAGGCCATGCAGATCAGCCCCCGCCATGTGGGGCGCGGCATTCATTTCGGAAAAACCCTGTTACAAAAAGGGTTGCAGACCCGGGCGGGGAAGGTATTTGAAAAAGCCATCGATTTGTCAAGGGGAAACACGGCCCTGATGGAGGAGGTGGCGGTATTCTGCATGGAAAACGGCGCGCATGCGTTGGCCGTTCACTGGTTTGAATCCGTCCTCAAAAAACAGCCCACGCGGGTGGATCTGCTGCTGCACATTGGCGTCATTTTTGAAAAGACCGATGATCCCATGAAGGCCATTGATACCTTCAGCCGTATCCTTAAAACCGATCCCGATCATCAGGAGGCTCTGCTGCACCTGGCGAAAAACTATGTTGCCGTCGATCAGGTGTTGCGTGCGGAAAAAATGGTAAAACGCGTGCTGGACCTGGATGCGGAGAACCCGGATGCCAGGGAGCTGATGCGACGATTGATCTGACAGAACGGGTTGCACCGTTCACGGAGTTTTTGCATGTCCCAGGAAAAAGACCTTTCCAACACCATCCGGAAGCTGGCCCGTATCAACAACCACCCAGACCTCGGCTATGATGAGAAACTTCAGCGACTGCTGCTTGAAATGGTGCAGTACATGGAAACGGAAAAGGGGTCCATCATGACCCTTTCGGGCCGTAAACATCTAATGGTGCGCGCATCCACCGATCAACAGTTGATCGGCACCCAGGAGCCGATTTCAGGCGACTCCCCCTCGGCATGGGTCTACAACAACAAAAAGATGTTGTCCGTGGACCGGAAAAACCCGTACCCGGAAAGAGCCTTTGTCAGGAAACAATATAAAAAAAACGCGTTCCTGGTGGCCCCGATACTGTACGGTCAGGAAGTGCTGGGCGTCATTGCTGTGACCGAAAAAAAGGGTAAAGACACCTTTGCCGCCGGGGAACGGGATGCGCTCCTGGACCTTGCCGGACAGTTGATCGGTGCCCTGGAAACCCACCGTTTGGCCGAATCGTTGAAAAAGAAGAAACAGTTGCTGCTGAAAAAGAACCGGCAGCTCAAAAAACTGGAGGCGCTCAGAAAAGAGTTGTTCAACATGCTCATTCACGATTTGAAGGGGCCGCTTTCCAACATCGTGGCCAACATCGACATTCTCTCCTATGTGGCCGGAGACGAGATCATGGAATATGTCGCTGCGGCCCAGGCCGGATGTGATACCTTGTTTCGGATGACCTCGGATTTGCTGGACATCGCCCGGCTGGAAGAGGGCAGCATGCCGCTTCTGAAGGAAACCATCCCCGCCGACACCCTCTTGTCGGAGGCTGTCTCCCGCATCCACACCATCGCGGCGGTCCGGGGAATAAAAATCGAAATCATGGAACCCGACCGGGCCGGAAAGCATAGCGTGGAAGCGGACCGGGGCCAGATGCTCCGGGTCCTGCAAAACCTCATCGTCAATGCCATGCACCATTCCAAGTCCGGTATGCGGATCACCATCGGCGCCTGCCCGGAAACCGAAAAGCGGGTCCGTTTTTTCGTTCGGGATCAGGGGCCTGGCATCGAAAAGAAGATGCAATCCGCAATCTTCGATAAATTCTTCCAGGTTGAAAAAAAACGGGACGGCCGAGTTTACTCCACCGGCCTCGGTCTCACCTTCTGCAAACTCGCGGTGGAGGCCCATGGCGGTGAAATATGCGTGGACAGCGACGGAAAGAAGGGGAGCTGTTTCAGCTTCGTCCTTCCGGAGAAGAAAAAATGATGTCATCTTGTCATACCCATCAATTGACGAACCCGCATCTTTGCGGCGTGCCCGTTGCCTTGGCGGCTGGTTTTTGCCGTGCGGCACTGACAACCACCGATGAAATGGCCGTGGACCGCCACGGGCTTATTCACGGCGGTTTCGTTTTTGGCCTGGCGGATTACGCCGCCATGCTGGCCGTCAATCATCCCAACGTTGCCCTTGGCGCCGCCGAGGTGAAATTTTTGAAACCTGTGAAAACCGGGGATGCACTTGTCGCGGAAGCCTTCCTGGACCCTGGAGATGGAAAAAAACGCCGGGTCCAAGTCAGCGTCACCCGGGGAGAGGACACCGTCTTTGAAGGAACCTTCATCTGCTTCATCCTGGAAAGGCATGTCCTTTCCTGACGAATTTTCCCCCAACCCCGAAAAAAGCGGAACCGAATCATATGAATCGCCATGAAGGGCGTTTCCCTACAAGCTGTCTCAAAACAAATCTGACACCCCCTGACGGCGTTGTTGGGCTCTTCAAAATGCTCACATATTACATATATGCTGCGCTTTTTCATCGCCCCACGCCTTGTCCGTGGGCGCGATCTTTTTTTTGAGATAGCTTGCAATACTTTTGGCTACCTCCTTTTGGGTCGTGATTGGTCTCACTTACCCATTTTAGCAAACTCGCTAAGCGGAGGTAGCTTTTTCATATGATCAGCTTGTCATATCCTGGCGATGCCCTAAAGACGGCACGCAGTCATTGGTTGTTTCCGGCCTTGGGCGGAAAAGGGGGCGCCGTTTTCCGCACTTTACCCCGGCGTTACCCTGCACAGAAGGCGATATTTTCACCCCGCGCTTCCACTTTCACATGGCGTGCCCGATACAAGTATGATAAATTTCCTGCCCGGCTTGCCCCTGCGCATTGGGGAGGACGCCTTTTGCATCGGGGCGACAATCGCTTCATCCGTTTGTGACCTTTCCGGGATCGTTCAAACATGGCCTTTCATTCGATCGATTTTGCGATATTTCTTCCCACGGTTTTCGTGCTGTACTGGTTTGTTTTCGGGGGGCATCCTAAGCGCCAGAACATGTTTGTTGTTCTGGCCAGCTACGTGTTCTACGGATGGTGGGATCCGCGGTTTTTGATCCTGATCTTTCTAAGCACCGTCGTGGACTTCGCGGTGGGGCAGAGGCTTGGGGAAACCGACGATGGCCCCAAGCGCAAAAACCTGCTGGCCGTCAGTCTTGCCGTCAACCTGGGGCTCCTTGGGTTTTTTAAATACTTCAATTTCTTTGTTGATAATTTTGTGACGGCCTTTTCTTTTCTTGGGAAGGACTTTCAGGGCGGGACATTGCATATCATCCTGCCTGTTGGAATCAGTTTCTATACGTTCCAAACGATGAGCTACACACTGGATGTTTATCGGAGAAAATTGCCGCCAACAAAGGATTTCGTCGCTTTTTCCGCATATGTGAGCTTTTTCCCGCAACTGGTCGCCGGCCCCATCGAAAGGGCGACGCGGTTGCTGCCCCAATTTTGCAGCCGGCGGTTTTTTAACTATGCCGACGGCGTTTCCGGCTTGCGGCAGATACTCTGGGGCCTGGTGAAAAAGGTCGTTATTGCGGATAATTGCGCTGAAATCGCCAACCTGGTGTTCAACAATACGGACCAGATGAACGGCAGCGCACTGCTTTTGGGAGCGATATTTTTCGCCTTTCAGATTTACGGCGATTTTTCAGGCTATTCCGATATCGCCATCGGCACGGCCAGGCTCTTCGGCTTTAAACTGATGCAGAATTTTGCCTTCCCCTATTTTTCCCGCGATGTGGCGGAATTTTGGCGACGTTGGCACATCTCGTTGACGACCTGGTTCCGGGACTACCTCTATATTCCCCTGGGGGGCAGCCGATGCGGTCCCTGGAAACGGACAAGAAACATATTTATCATCTTTATCGTCAGTGGATTCTGGCACGGCGCGAACTGGACCTTCATCGCCTGGGGCGCCTTGCACGCCATCTATTTTCTGCCCCTCCTGCTGACCGACAGGAACCGGAAACACCTGGGCGCCACTTCCGACGGGAAGCACCTGCCCACCTTGAAAGAGGCCGCCGCCATGCTGTCCACCTTCGCCCTGACGGTTTTTGCGTGGATATTCTTCCGTGCCGAAACCATGGGGCATGCGTTTCGTTTCATAAACGGCATGCTCTCACGTTCCCTGTTCTCGGTGCCCCGTATCGATAGGATGGACGACCTTTTGGACACTCTGGTTTTGCTGGTTCTTTTCTTAGCGGTGGAATGGATCGGACGGAAGGAACCCTATGCCATCGCAAGCCTTGGGATGGGCTGGCGACGGCCGCTGCGATACGCCCTTTACTATTCGCTTGTATTGGCTGTTTTCATGCTGGGCGGCAAGCAGCAGGGCTTTATCTATTTTCAGTTTTAGGAAAAGGCATGCAACCGTTCATAAAAAGACTTTCAATTTTTCTTCTGCCGCTTCTGGCCATTTGCGCACTGGGGCTCCTGCTGCCGACAACTCCCCGCGCATCCAAGTCCCTGCTGTTTTCCATTCGTCAAAAAAACGAGCTGTTGCGCCAGACCCCGTCGCCACGCATGATTTTTGTCGGCGGGTCAAACCTGAGCTTCGGGCTGAACAGCCGGCTGATCAGGGATGAATTGCGCGTAAACCCCGTCAACACAGGCGTACATGCAGGTCTTGGGCTTAAATACATGCTCGACAGTACGATCGGCTATGTGAGGGAAGGGGACGTCGTCATCCTCATACCGGAGTACAACCACTTTTTCCGCAGTTACGCGCAGGTGTCGGAAGAGCTGTTTCGGGTGGTGTTCGACGTGGACATTTCGCATATCCGCTTTTTGAGTGTCTGCCAGATGTTCGACCTGTTGCCGTTTATCCCCGAATATGCCGTCACCAAACTGAAACCGGATGAATATTTCAACGTTAAGGAGAGCGATGTCTACGGCGTTGATTGTTTCAATCAATTCGGTGATACCGATGCGCACTGGCACATGCGCCGGCGGGATTATCCGCCGATTACCGAACTGGGAGGGACGTTCAATCCGGTCGTCATGGCCGGCATTATAGACTTCAAAAGAAAGGTGGAGAAAAAACGCGCCACCTTGTTCGTGGGATACCCGGGGTATCAGGATCTCTCCTTTGACAACGCGAAAGCGGACATTGCGCTCGTCGCCCGGGAATTTGAACGGAACGGACTTGCCACCCTGGGAGATCCTAAACGGTATGCCATTGCGAATCATTTGACCTTCAATACGCCATACCATTTGAACAAGGCGGGGGTTGACCACAGGACGCGCCTGCTGATCGCAGACTACCGGCGAAAGATGTCGGACACCGGGTTTTTCCGGAAAAAGACCACTATCCGCTGATGCCCCATGGCTGAAAGGCCCCGATCGCGCTGCAAGCGCAGTTGTTTGATCGGGGCCCGCCTTTCCATGCCCGGCATGCGATCCTGTTGATCGGCCTGACTTCGGATGGCTTTTGTACGAGGTGTGGCCTCAATCAAACGCCATGCTTGTTTTCCATTCCTTCCAAACGTTGCCCACCAGGTCCGGCCCTGGTTTCAAGGTGGGTTTGCCGGGGCGCCATCCAGACGGTGTGGCTTGCGCTCCCTTGGTTTGGTGAACCAGCTGAAAAGCCTGAATCTGTCTGAGGGATTCCAGGATATTGCGGCCGACCGGCGGCGACAGCACTTCGTATCCCTGAATCACGCCTTCCGGGTCGATGATGAATCGCCCTCTGTTTTCCACACCGGCGGCTTCGTTGAAAATTCCGAACAACCGTCCGATTTTCCCACCGGCGTCGGACAGCATGGGAAACGGAATCCCGCCGGCCACCATTTTGGACAACTCGTGGTCATCCCACATTTTGTGAACGAACATGCTGTCGATGCTCATGGAGAGAACTTCCACGTCCAGTTTCTGGAATTCGGCATATTTTTCGGCGACCGCCGAAAGTTCGGTGGCTCAAACAAAGGTGAAATCGCCGGGGTAGAAGCAGAGAACAATCCATTTTCCAAGATGATCCGAAAGCTTGACGTTTACAAATTTGCCTTTCTGGTAGGCAGGGGCAACAAAATCCGGCGCCTTTTCACCGACATGAACCATTTTCATCACCTCCTTTGGGGTTTCGGTAACGGCTGGGTCTGCAGTTTTCCGGACCTCTTCTCCAACAGGTCCGCCTGTTGGCCGGGCACACCCGACCGGTTGCGTTTCCGCCATGTGACGCTCCTTTCAGTTGAGGTTGTGGACGTCGAACCGCCGGACGGCATCCGGACGGATTGGTAAGAACAGGCGTTACACGGGCATTCTCAATGCCGACAGAATACCACCAAATGCTGCGGCACATCAAAAAAAATTCTGGACACCCGGTGTGGCAACATGTAATCCAACCGAGGATCTTTTTGACAATTTTGAAAACATGGTGTGCGCCGGAAAGGGCAAACGAGCACCCGGCGTACGGTTGTCCGTATCTTCAACCTACCATCGACACGGGAAGGCGCCAACGATCATGCCGAAACGAAACGACATCAGCAAGATTTTGATTATCGGGTCAGGCCCCATTATCATCGGGCAGGCCTGCGAATTTGATTATTCCGGAACCCAGGCCTGCAAGGCCCTGCGTTCGCTTGGATATACCATCGTCTTGGTAAATTCCAACCCCGCCACCATCATGACCGATCCGGACATGGCGGACCACACGTACATCGAGCCCCTCAACACGTACACGCTTACCGAAATCATCAAAAAAGAACGCCCCGACGCCCTCCTGCCCAATCTCGGCGGCCAGACCGCCTTGAACCTGTCTTCCGACTTGTCCCGTTCCGGTGTGCTCGCCCGGTATGGGGTGAAGGTGATCGGTGTTTCCATAGACGCCATCGAACGTGGCGAGGACCGCACGGTGTTCAAGGAGACAATGCGGCAGCTTGGGATCGAGATGCCCAGGAGCAAGGCGGTCAACAGCCTGGAGGCGGCCGAAAAGGTGGCCATCGACCTGGGCTTTCCGGTGGTCATCCGCCCCGCCTTCACCATGGGCGGCACCGGCGGCGGCCTGGTGTACAATCTGGAAGAGTTTCGCACCATTGCCGCCCGGGGGCTTGCCGCCAGCCCGGTCACCCAGATCCTGGTGGAAGAATCGGTGCTCGGCTGGGAGGAGCTTGAGCTCGAAGTGGTACGCGACGCCAAAAATCAGATGATCACCGTCTGTTTCATAGAAAACGTGGACGCCATTGGTATCCACACGGGCGATTCGTTCTGCACGGCCCCCATGCTCACCATATCGGAGGCGCTGCAGGCCCGGCTCCAGAAATATTCTTACGACATTGTGGAACGCATCGGCGTCATCGGCGGCACCAATGTTCAGTTCGCCCACGATCCGACCACGGGCCGGGTGGTGGTAATCGAGATCAACCCGCGAACTTCCCGCTCTTCCGCGTTGGCATCCAAGGCCACGGGATTTCCCATCGCATTGGTGTCCTCTTTGCTGGCATGCGGCCTCACCCTTGATGAAATCCCTTACTGGCGGGACGGCACCCTGGATCGATACACGCCGTCCGGTGACTATGTTGTTGTCAAATTCGCCAAATGGGCTTTCGAAAAATTCGAAGGGCTTGAGGACCGGCTCGGCACACAGATGAAGGCCGTTGGGGAGGTGATGAGTATCGGCAAAACCTACAAGGAGGCGTTTCAGAAGGCGATTCGCTCCCTGGAAAGCGGGCGCTACGGGTTGGGTTTCGCCAAAAACTATCACACCCTGTCCCTGCCTGACTTGATGGCATTGCTTACCGAGGCAAGCAGTGAACGGCAATTCATCATGTACGAGGCGCTTCGGAAGGGGGCCGATGTGCAAGCGCTGTACGAGCAGACACACATCAAGAAATGGTTCATCAGCCAGATGAAAGAGCTGGTGGCTCTTGAGGAAGAGATCCTTTCCTACAAAGGGCAGGAAGTGCCCGGAGCGTTGCTCCTCCGGGCCAAGCGCGACGGTTTTTCCGACCGCTACCTGGCCCTGTTGACGGAGACCAGCGAGGATGCATTGCGTGCCCGACGCCGGTCTCTTGGGGCACGTCAGGTGTGGGAGGCCGTTGCGGTCAGCGGGGTGGAGAACGCGTGTTATTATTATTCCACCTACAGCGGCACCGACCAAGCCATCGCCAGCACCAAAAAGAAGATCATGGTGCTGGGCGGCGGGCCCAACCGCATCGGGCAGGGCATTGAGTTCGACTATTGCTGCGTGCACGCCGCCATGGCAATCCGGGAAGCGGGATACGAATCCATCATGGTCAACTGCAACCCCGAAACGGTTTCCACCGATTACGACACGTCGGACAAGCTGTATTTTGAGCCCCTCACCGTTGAAGACGTGCTGAGCATTTATGAAAAAGAGAAACCCGAAGGCGTCATCGTTCAGTTCGGCGGGCAGACTCCCCTCAATATCGCAGCGGAACTGGAACGCAACGGCGTGACCATCCTAGGCACCAGTCCCGCCACCATCGACCTGGCGGAGGACCGGGACCAGTTCCGCACCATCATGGAAAAACTGGGAATTCCCCAGCCCGCGTCGGGAATGGCCGCTACCACGGCCGAAGCGCTGGAAATCGCGGCCAGGATCGGCTACCCGCTGATGGTACGTCCCTCCTACGTACTTGGGGGAAGGGGAATGCAGGTGGTCCTCGACGAGCAGATGCTGGTCCGTTATGTCCAAACGGCCACGATGGATGTTTCCCCCGACCGCCCCCTGTTGATCGATAAGTTCCTGGAAGATGCCATCGAGGCAGAAGCGGACGCCATATCCGACGGTGCCAGTGCGTTTGTTCCGGCCGTGATGCAGCATATCGAATACGCAGGCATCCATTCAGGTGATTCGGCCTGCGTGATTCCGCCGGTGGTCATTTCCGATCCGCACCTCAAAACCATCTACGATTATACCCGTCGCATTGCCATGGCGCTGAACGTCCGCGGACTGTTGAACATTCAATACGCCATTTACAATGACAAGGTGTACATCCTCGAAGCCAACCCCCGGGCGTCGCGTACCGTCCCCATCGTATCCAAGGTCTGCAACATCTCCATGGCGCGTTTCGCCACCCGGATCCTTTTGGGTGAAACGCTTGAAGCCTGTTCGCTAAAGAAGAAGACATTCAGCCATTACGGGGTGAAGGAAGCGGTGTTCCCCTTCAACATGTTTCCGGAAGTCGACCCGTTGCTGGGACCGGAAATGCGGTCCACCGGAGAAGTGATGGGGTTGGCGGATTCCTTCGGTCTTGCGTTTTTCAAGTCCCAAGAAGCCACCAAGACGGCCTTGCCCCTTGAAGGGGCCGTGCTCATTACCGTCGCAGATCGCGACAAGGAGCGGATTGTCGATGTGGCGCGGAATTTCAAGGAACTGGGGTTCGCCATCAAGGCTACCGGGGGCACCCATGACTTCCTCCTCCGGCAGGGGGTGGACAGCGAAGTGCTTCTGAAACTACATGAAGGGCGGCCCAATATCACCGATGCCATTAAAAACGGTGATATCGCCCTGGTGGTCAACACGCCCTTCGGCAGCAAGAGCGAATATGACGATTCCTACATCCGCAAGACCGCCATCAAGCACGATGTGCCCTACATTACCACCACAGCGGCGGCACGGGCCGCCACCGAAGGCATACGACAGCGCAAAAACGGCAAATACCCGGTCAAATCTCTCCAGGAATACCACATGGAAATTAAATGACCCCGTCTCCACCGTGGCGGTCGGGATAGCGGCGCCGGCAGCATGAAAAAGGGGGCGTTTCGGAGAATTCCGCAACGCCCCCTTTTGCTATGCCACCGTGCAAAAAAACCGGGTTATTCCTTTTCGGCAGCCACCTCGGCGATCACTTTTTGTGCGATCTGTGCGGGGACTTCGTCGTAATGTGAGAATTCCATAGAAAAAGTGCCACGGCCGCCCGTCATGGACCTCAAATCAATGGCGTACGTGAGAAATTCGCTCATGGGCACCTGGGCCTTTATCACCTGGTATTTGCCCTTGGCGTCCATCCCCAGAACACGCCCGCGCCGGCTGTTGAGATCCCCCATGATATCGCCGGTAAAATCGTCCGAAGCGACAATGGCCACTTCCATGATGGGTTCCAGCAGGGTTGGCTTTGCCTCCAGCGCGGCTTTTTTATATGCCAGGGAGCCGGCGATCTTGAATGCCATTTCCGAGGAATCCACCGCGTGGTAGGAGCCGTCGTCCAGCGTAACCTTGAAATCCACCATGGGAAACCCGGCCAGGACACCTTTCTGGCAAGCTTCGATGATGCCTTTTTCCACTGCGGGGATATATGTGCGGGGAATGGCGCCGCCAACGATGGCATCAACAAATTCGAAGCCGCTGCCCCTGGGGCCCGGTTCCATCTGGATCCAGCAGTCCCCGAACTGACCGTGTCCACCGGATTGTTTTTTGTGACGGCCCTGAACCCGGACCTTTTTCTTGATGGTTTCACGGTAGGGTACCTTGGGGGACTTGAGCAGCACATCCACGTTGAATTTGCGCTTGAGTTTGTCGACGACCGTTTCGATGTGGATTTCCCCCCGGCCGGACAATAGAATCTCCTTGGTTTCGGAATTTCGGGTCAGCTTCAGGGCCACATCTTCGATCAGCAGCTTGGAAAGGGAGGTGTATATTTTATCCTCATCCCCCTGGTTTTTGGCTTCAAGGGCAAAGGTGATCAGATGCGGCAACGGCTCGGCGGCCTTGTATTTGATGGGGCTGCCTTCGTGGCAAAGGGTGTCGCCGGTGTGAGTATTCTTCAGCTTGGCAACGGCCACGATGGATCCGGGCCCTGCTCCGGAAACGGTTTTCTGCTCCTTTCCGGCCATGCGCAACAACTGCGAAAACCGCTCCTTGGTCTGGGTGTTGATATTATAAAACCCTCCGTCGGCACCCAGTGCGCCAGAAATGACCCTGAAAATGGACAACTGGCCGGCATAGGGATCGGTGATGGTCTTTATCACCAGGGCGGAAAACGGTGCCTCCGGATCCGCTGTGCGGGAGATCTCGTTTTCACCGGACGCATCGGCGCCCATGAACGCGCCCCGGTCCACGGGAGAGGGAAGGGCGTCACTTACCAGGTCACATACCAGGTCCATGCCGATGTTGCCGGTGGCCGAACCGCATACAACCGGTGCGAACGTCATGGACAAGACCCCCTTTCTCAGGGCGGCCTTTAGTTCATCGGCAGTAATCTCCTCGCCTTCGAGATACCGTTCCAGCAAGGTGTCATCGGCTTCTGCAATATTTTCCACCAGTGTTTCCCGCTCGTTTTCCACCTCATCCTTCATGTCCGCGGGGATGTCGACGGGCTTGCCCTGCGGGGCGGAACCGTCGTATGTGTAGGCCTTCATGTTGAGCAGGTCGACAATGCCATTGAAACTCGCTTCCTGTCCAATGGGCAGTTGCAGTTTGATGGGCTTGGGGATGAGAGACGCCGCGGCGTCATCGAAGGTGCGGTGGAAATCAGCACGATCACGATCGAGCTTGTTGATAAAAATGATGCGGGGCAAATTGCACTCCGTGGCAAACTCCCAGGCCTCCTCGGTTTGGACCTTGACGCCATCGATGGCGTCGATTACCACCACCAGACCGTCGGCGGCCTGCATGCAGTTGCGTGCATCCGAGAAGAAATTCGAATCGCCGGGGGTGTCCATCAGATTGATGGTGTGCTTTTTCCATTCGAATTGATGAAAGCCGGTGCTGATGCTGGCTCCCCGTTTGAGTTCTTCGGGCTCGAAGTCCATCTGGGTGTTGCCTTCTTCAACCTTCCCGTGCCGGGTGGTGACACCGGCGTTGAACAGCATCACCTCTGCCAGGGAAGTTTTACCCGCACCTCCATGGGCCACCAATGCGACATTCCTCAGTTTGCCAATCGCGTCACTCATTGAAGCTCCTCTCTATCTGAAAATTATATGCACCCCCGTCTTGAATGGAAAATCGTCTCGAAAGTAAAACTGTTATCCATATCTTCCTCAAAAATCAAGAGCGAATCGCGTTTCCACGCCGCAGACACAGGACGAACTCCCGATTTCCCTTGGCACCGGGAACAGGAGAGGGCACCACGTCCAGAGGATTGAATCCCAGTTCCCTGGCAAAGGCGGTCAGTTCCGCGATCACCTGCCGGTGCAGGACAGGATCGCGGACCACCCCCCCTTTCCCCACCATTCCTTTTCCCACCTCGAATTGGGGCTTGATCAGTGCCAACACGAAAGCGTCTTCGGTGAGGAAGCGCGCGGTCGCCGGAAGAACGATTTTGAGGGAAATAAAGGAGACATCAATGGCCGCAAGATCGACGGAAAAGGGCAGGGCCGTTTCGGGCAGATGCCGAATGTTGGCGCGTTCAATTACCGTTACCCTGTCATCACGGCGAAGCTTCCAGGCCAGCTGGCCGTAGCCCACATCCACCGCCGCCACCCTGGCCGCGCCGTGCTGCAGCAGACAGTCGGTGAAGCCGCCGGTGGATGCCCCGATATCCATACAACGAAGCCCCGTTACATCCAGGTGCAACGCCTCCAGGGCGGCCGCCAGTTTCAAACCGCCGCGACTGACATAGGGAATGTCTTCCGCCTTGCAAACGATGTCGGCGTCCACCGGCACCAGGGTCCCGACCTTGTCCACGGGCGTCCGGTCTACCAGGATGCTTCCGGACATGATCATGGCTTTGGCGCGTTCGCGGCTTTTGGCAAGGCCTCGGTTTACCAGCAATTTATCCAGTCGGTCTTTTTTCACGAACCGGGGGTTCCACCGGTGGGGCGGGATAAGGCACCGTTCTTTGCCATACAATCGGCCGCAGTGACGATGGCATCTGCGTCCACCCGGCACAAGGCTCTCAGCTGGCCCGGCGTTCCATGGGGCACAAACGCGTCCCGGATGCCAAGGCGCGTGATGCGTGGACCGGCAATGCCGTTGTCTTGCAGGCACTCGGCCACGGCGCTGCCGAATCCGCCGTGCAGCACGTTTTCCTCGACGGTGATGATATGCGGATGGCGCTGGGCCAGACGACAAATCAAGTCCGTGTCCAGGGGTTTTACAAATCGGCAGTTGACCACGGTTGGGCGGATGCCGGACGCCAGAAGGCGGCTCCGGGCGGTCATGGCCTGCTGAACGGATTGGCCGATCGCCAGAATCAACAACGTATCGCCATCGGCCAGCACCTCCGCAGTGCCGATGGGAATAGGGGTGATGTCCGGATCAAGGAGCACGCCGGTTCCGGTGCCCCGGGGATAACGGAATGCAATGGGACCCGGGTGGTCCTGGGCCGTTTTCATCATTCGCCGCAATTCGTTTTCATCCTTCGGGGCCATGACCACCAAATTGGGAATGGTGCGTAGGAAGGACAGGTCGAAAAGTCCGTGATGTGTGGGGCCGTCTTCGCCCACAATGCCGGCCCGGTCCACGGCGAAGGTTACGGGCAGCGATTCAATGCACACATCGTGAACGATCTGGTCGAAGGCCCGCTGCAAAAAGGTCGAATATATGGCCACCACCGGTTTGAGTCCCTCTGCGGCCATGCCCGCAGCAAACGTCACACCGTGCTGTTCGGCGATGCCCACGTCGTAGAAGCGGTCCGGAAATTCCTCGGCGTATCGGGTCAACCCGGTCCCTTCGGGCATGGCGGCGGTGACGGCCACCAGCCGGGGATCTTCCCGGGCAAGAATACACAAGGTTTCACCGAACACATCGGTATAACTGGGCGCCGCACAGGCGTTGAGGGCCGCTCCATTGCCGGTTTTCACCTCGAAACAGCCGACGCCGTGGAAATACACTGGATTTTTCTCGGCCGGGCGGTACCCTTTTCCCTTCGTGGTGGTCACATGCAGGAGCGCCGGCTCATCCAACTGTTTTATATTGTTGAGGATATCTATGAGGTGACGGATATTGTGACCTTTGATGGGACCGAAATATTCAAAGTTGAACGCTTCGAACAGCATGCCCGGTGTCACGAAAGACTTGAAGGATTCCTCGGATTTTTTGGCAAACTGATACACATCATCCCCGATGCCTGGCAGGGCTTTAAGAAACTCCCCGAAGTCCTTTCGCAGTTCCTGAAGCTTTTTTGAAGAGAGTTTGCGGCTCAGGAAAGAAGAGATGGCCCCGACGTTCTTTGAAATGGACATGTCATTGTCATTAAGGATGACAATTAGATTTTTGTGGATATCCCCAGCCTGGTTGAGCCCCTCGTATGCCAGCCCGGCGGTCATGGAGCCGTCTCCAATCACGGCCAGCACATGCCCGGGATCCTTCTTGAGCCGTTTGGCGCAGGCAATGCCGAGCCCGGCACTGATGGATGTGCTGCTGTGACCGGTGGTGAATGCGTCGCAGGGGCTTTCCGAAAGACGGGTGAACCCCGACAGGCCGCCGAATTGCCGCAATGTGGGAAAACGGCCCCTGCGGCCGGTGAGAATCTTGTGGGCATAGGCCTGGTGCCCCACGTCCCAGATGACCTTGTCCGTCGGCACGTCGAACACGTAATGGATGGCGATGGCCAATTCGACGGCGCCCAGGCTGGAGGCCAGGTGGCCGCCGGTCTTCGAGACGACATCCACGATGAGGCGCCGCACTTCGTCTGCGAGCCTGGGCAGATCCTGTCGGGGCAATGCTTTCAGGTCCGCCGGGGTTGTGATGGTGTCAAGTAAGCGCATGTTCAGTATCAACGGTCCCGGTCAACAATGTATCGGGCAATGGCCCGAAGTGGATCGGCTTTAATACCAAAAACACCCAGGGCATTCAAGGCGTCTTGCAAAAGAACAGCGGCCTTTTCCCGGGACGCCGCCAGGCCGAGAAGGGCAGGGTAGGTGCTTTTGTTTTTGGCGGCATCCGACCCTGCGGCCTTGCCCATGACGGATGGATCCCCCGTGACATTCAGAATGTCGTCCGCCACCTGGAAAGCGGCACCGATATGGCCGCCGTAAATTTTCAGCTGCCGGCAGGCGGTATCATCGGCACCGGCAAGTACGGCGCCCGCTTCCACGGACGCGGTTATGAGTGCCCCTGTTTTCAGCCGATGGAGTTGTTCCAGCGCAGCCGTATCGATACCGCCGCCTTCGGCCGCCATGTCCCGCATCTGGCCCTCCACCATGCCACGGGCGCCGGCAGCACGGGCAATCAAGGTGATGACGGCGCACCAACGGGAATGCTCTGTGACCGGACGGCTTTCGGCGGTGTGGGAAAGAATTTCAAAGGCCAAGGTCAACAACGCGTCGCCAGCCATGATGGCGGTGGCTTCGTCGAAGGCCACATGGCAGGTCGGGCGCCCCCTGCGCAATGCGTCGTCATCCATGGCCGGTAGGTCGTCGTGGATAAGGGAGTAGGTATGTATGCATTCGATGGCACAACCCGCACGCAGCAACGCGGGCATGTCATCAGGTGCTCCCACGGCCCGGGCCGCGGCAACGCACAGAACCGGGCGCAGTCTTTTTCCGCCGGCCATCAAGGCGTAGCGCATGGCGTCCGACAGGCGTCCGGGTATTGTGCCGTGGGCCATCAAGCGGTCCAACTCGGCATTGATCTCGGCCCGGACGTTTTCCAAAAACGTGCGGAGATTAAAGCCGGATGGCATATCAGGAAACAGGGTCATTGCCGATTTCCATATCGCCGTCCAGTGGGATTTCATTCAGGTTTCCCGCCGCGTCCCTCACCAATTGGGTTACCTTGGTTTCGGTCTCTTCAAGCGTTTTGGAACAGAATTTCGACAATGCGATGCCTTCCTCGAATTTTTTCAGGCTCTTTTCAAGGGAAAGGTCCCCACTTTCCAGTTCCTCGACGATTTTCTCAAGCTTTTTCAGTGCAGATTCAAATGTCTGGGGTGCCATCCGCCAACCTCCAATGGTTTGTTGAAAATTGCCTCACGCCGTTGCACGGTCGCTGGGGTCCATCACTTCTTCCACGCGCACCAGGAGACGGCCTTTTCCCAGCAGGATTTCAAGCCGCTGGCCTTTGGTCACCTGGTCGCCCCCGCGAACGATAACGCCCTCAGTCAGGGTACGCGTGAGACTGTATCCCCTGGACAAGACGGCCAGGGGGTTGAACGCATGCAACGCGGTGTTCTTTTCATTCGCAGCGTTTTTCCTGTCTTTTATATCTGTTAATACTGTGTTTATCAACCGGTTGTTTAACAAAATCAAGTCCCGCTCCCGGCGGCGACTGATTACGCCGGGCGACGCGGCGGTCAACCTCTTTATCCTGAAGGATATATGCTCTCTGCCGTGGCCCAGCAGGCGTTCCATCGTGCGCACCAGGCGCGTGGACAAATCGTCGCATCGCAATTTCGCATCCTCAATGCGTTTCACAGGGTCCACCAGGTTTTCGGACAAATGGTGTAACCGTTGGTGAAGTGTTGCACATTGATGCCGCATGCGGCGTACGAGTGTTGCCTGAAAGTAGTGGACCTGACGCAAAAGATCAACTTTTTCCGGCACCACGCATTCTGCGGCTGCCGATGGAGTGGGTGCACGCATATCCGCGACGAAATCCGCGATGGTATAATCTGTTTCGTGTCCGATGGCGGAAATCACCGGGGTATGCGATGCAGCGATGGCCCGGGCAACGGTTTCCGTATTGAATGCCTGAAGATCTTCCAGGGAACCGCCGCCCCGGGCAAGGATGACAACCGCGACGTCTACTCTTTGAACATCTTCAAGAGCAGTTGCGATTTCAACCGCCGCCTCCGCGCCCTGGACCTTCACGGGCACCAAAAGGATGGACAGGGAAGGCATGCGGCGCCGCAAAATGCTGCACATGTCATGGACCACCGCCCCGGTGGCAGAAGTGACGAGCGCGATGCGACGGGGCAGGAAGGGCAGCTGTTTTTTGCGGCGGTCATCAAACAGCCCTTCGGCTTCCAGTCGGGCCTTGAGCTGCTCGAACGCCACCTGGAGGGCTCCGATCCCACGGGGTTCCAAATGCTCGAAGATGATCTGGTACGTTCCGCGGGGGGGGTAGACGCTGATACGACCCAGCCCGGTAACCGCCATCCCGTTTTTCAGGTCAAAGCGAAGTTGCCGCATCTGACCCCGAAACACAACGGCGCTGATTTGGGCTTGTGCGTCCTTTAGGGTGAAATAGCAATGCCCGGAAACGGGAACGCTCAGGTTTGATATTTCGCCGGTCACCCAGATAAAGGGAAATTTATGTTCCAGAATCACTTTGACCTGACCGGTCAGCTGGGACACCGTCAGGGGGGCCTGTGCAGAGGGCGTATTTTCGATGTTATGCATGCTGTGGGCTGTAAAACCGTAAACGTCCGATAAGGTATATTATGTTAACTTATGATTTTTCCCCTGCCAGTAGATCCCGCACCGCCGGCGGGACGAAAATGTCGTTCAGTGGGCGGGATTTAAAAAAGGCCAGAAGGATTTGATTCTTTTTCACCAGCGGCAGGTTTCTGTCCAAGATGAACATGTCCTTGCCCTTTACACGGCAGTAGCCGCTTTTAACGGCAATGCCCACCTGTTTGAAGCTCTGCTCCGCCAACGTAATATCGAGCTTTTCGGAAAGTTCCTTCAAATGTTGAAACAGCTGTTCCGGTGTCATGGAAGCATTCCCAATTATCCGCCAGCAAGCCGAATTTTACTTGCTTTATGTTACAGTACGTTGCTGCTGATTTGTTCACACATTACATGAATTATAAACAAGGCATCTGATCCAGAATCGCGCGCGGCTTGCCGTTACCGCGAGAATGCTTACGATCCGCCCGGTTTGGTGCGCTTTATGTTGACTGCCCGGCGGTCTGTGTTATATTTCAGTCAAACATCACGACACCCAGGAGGAAATACATGCAGACAGCACCCTTACAGCAAACCCAGGTTCAAATCCAAGTCAACACCTTTATCCGTAGCGTTTACAACTGGATGGCCGTGGGTCTCGGACTCACGGGATGCATCGCCTACTTTGTTTCCCAAAACAATTCACTGTCACAGCTTATCTTTGGAAACCGACTGCTCTTCTTTGGACTGCTCATCGCCGAAATTGTGCTCGTGGTATCCCTGAGCGCTCGCATCCACAAAATACAGGCATCAACAGCCACAGGCCTTTTCTTGCTTTACGCGGCCCTCAACGGTGTCACGCTGTCGTTTATTTTCCTCGTATATACAAGTTCTTCAATTGCCTCAACTTTTTTTGTTTGCGCCGGAACCTTTTTGGCCTGCAGTGTCTACGGAATGGTCACCAAACGGGACCTTACCTCTCTTGGGGGATTTATGACCATGGGGTTGATCGGTATCATCATCGCATCGGTGGTGAATCTGTTTCTCAAAAGCCCCGGCATGTACATGGTCATCAGCTATATCGGTGTGCTGGTGTTCGTTGGACTGACGGCCTACGATACGCAACAGCTGAAAAACATGGCCATGACGCGCCCGGCGGATGCATCCGGCGCCATGGTGCGCAAGGGCGCCATCATGGGGGCCCTCAAGCTCTATCTGGATTTTATCAACCTGTTTATCATGCTTCTGCGTATTTTCGGCGGGCAGCGGGATTGAGTTCCACGCCCCGGGGAACGCCCCCGGGGCTTTTTTTACCGCATTGCGCCCCACCCCTAATTCCTTAATCCAATACTTTCCTGAATTGCATCGGCGATTTTAAGGCAATACGCCTGGGTTTCCGCTTCGGTCTGCGCCTCCACCATCACCCGGCAGATGGCCTGGGTACCGGAGTAGCGCACCAGCACACGGCCCCGATTGCCAAGGTCCTCCTCGGTTTCCAGTATGATGCGTCGCACCTTGTCCAGGGTGTGTAATTCCGGTTTTTCCCGCACTTCCACATTGATGAGCACCTGGGGAAAGACATGCATCACCTGTTTGAGCACGGACAGTGGCGCCTGGCTTTCGACCACGACCTGCATCAGTTGGAGCGCTGCAAGGATACCGTCTCCGGTGGTATGATGCTCCAGAAAAATCATGTGCCCGGAGTCTTCGCCCCCCACCACGGCACCGCTGCGGATCATCTGTTCAAGGACGTGGCGATCCCCCACATCGGATTCCAGATGGTCAACCCCGATGCGGCGTAGGGCCGCTTTGAGGCCGACATTGCTCATGACCGTGGTGACGACCCGGTTGCCGGTTAAGGTTCCTTTTTTTTTCATGTGGTTGGCGATCACGGCGATGATTTGGTCACCACTGAGGACCTGCCCGGTTTCATCGACGACGATTAACCGGTCACCATCACCGTCAAAGGCAAGACCTGCCACTGCTCCGGTTTCCACCACGCGGCGGGCCATGGTGTCAGGATGCTGGGATCCGCACTGGTCGTTAATATTTCTGCCGTTTGGCCTATCAAACAGGGTCTCCACCGCTGCTCCGAAATTAGCGAACAGGCGGGGAGCGACTGCAAAGGTGGCGCCGTTGGCGCAATCTAATACCAAACGTATTCCTGCCAGGGAAAACCCCGTGGGCATTCGTTTTTCGAGAAATTCCATGTAACGGGCGGCGCCGGAATCATCCACGCCGATGCGACCGGTCTCCTGTTTTCCATCCACGGCCGATTCCCAATCCGTTTCAAGTAACGTCTTTTCAAGTTCTGTTTCGGCCGTATCCGACAATTTATAGCCGTTTGGACCGAACACCTTGATGCCGTTGTCGAAAAAGGGATTGTGGGAAGCTGAAATGACAATGCCGGCGGCGGCTTTGGAGGATCGCGTCAAATACGCAACGGCGGGTGTGGGAACCGTTCCCGCCAACATCACATCCCCACCCACGGCGCATACGCCGGCGGCCAGGGCCGCACTGAGCATATCACCCGAAACACGGGTGTCTTTGCCGATGAGGATAAGGGGAGCACCTCCTCCGGCATCGAAATACGACGCCACTGCCTTGCCCACGGAAACCGCCATTTCAACCGTCATGGGATAGGTGTTGGCCACCCCACGGATACCGTCCGTTCCAAAAAACCGCCTCTTCATCTCGTATCGCTCCGGTATGTTAAAATTCGGGCAGCAGCGCCAATGCCCGGTCGCACCTGTCCGTAACAATGCTCTGAAGCCATTGCGTTCCCATTCGCCGGACGTCCCCGGGCAAAGATTTGATGACCGATAGATAATCCTTTTTACCAGCCCCCATGGCCGACACCAGCGCCGATAGAAACACGTCTCGGCTTGGGGGCGCCGATGTTTCCTGGTTTCGCATGACTTGCTCCACTTGTCCGCAACGTTCGTGCAAAGCTTGCTTCTGGGCCAACAACACCGCCGATGCCCTCTCCTTGAGCAGGGCCCTGTGGATGTCCATGGAAACGGGCATCTTTTCTGCCAGCCCCCGAACACGTTTGAAGCGTTCGGATATTCCCATTTCAATCTTTTCTATTAGACCGTCGCGCAGGGCCTCTGGAAAATCGGGAGAAACAAAGAGGGGCCGCACATGACGATACCATTGCTCCAGTGCCAGCAGATTGGCAATGTAGGTGATGTTGTGATGAACGACGCGCTTGATGTTACGATAAAGCCCCGGCGTATGGGGCACATTGATGCCACGACCGGCGGCCTCGGAAATCAGCCGCCCCGGTCGCAGGACGTCCTTCCTGAAAATGGATCCAGCCGCAATCACCGTTCCATAGGCGATTTTTGCCGGTCCCACTAGGCCTCCCTGCCCTCCCAGAAAAATCGGTGGTTGATCCAGCATGACCCCGGCGGGCACATCACCGATCAACGAGGCTGTTGCCTTGTCCTGGTTGGGAGTGAAGTTGAAATGTATATACGCGCTGCCGACTTCGCTGTGGTTGTTGCGGTCGGTTCCACCGGCCATCAGGCAATCACAAAAATTAATGAGACTGCCGAGCATGACATGGGGAAAGAGAATTGTCTGTTTTAGCCCGACGCTATGGGCCCCACCCGCCGCCTCTTCGAGGATTGTTCCCTCCCTCACATGGGCGCCGCTGCCCATTACAGCACCCTTCAAAAACACCGCGTCCTTGAAGTACCCCCCCTTGAGACGCACCTGCGGTCCCACCTGGCAATTCACCAAGGTGACCGGCGCTTCCTCTCCGATCACCGCCCCCTCGCCGACAAAGGTGCCGGCGCCGTAAATCCTGCACCCCGGAAAAATTTGTGCATTCTGTCCGCTGAGGCGAGCGGGGTCGACTTCTTCCGAAATAAAAATATCAGACCTGTTTGTCATAAGATCACTATTTTTGAAGCGTGCGTTCTGTTTCGTCCCTGCAGCGGCGCGGCAACCTACCGTCTCTGCGATGACCTGCCCTTTTTAGCATCTTTTATCTTTGAACGCCAGCGGCGTTAGGGGCGGGAAAGGAAGATGATAAATAATTATAACTTATTGTTATCCATGGATAATATAATTTTTTCTTTACCTGATCGGAACCAAGGGATATACTAATCCATATAACCCCACAGGCATGGATATGTTCGGATTATTACCTGAAGGATCCCGGTGATAACCACCTTGGACCAGCATCAGGCGGCCTGCTGAATGTTGCGCAAACCCATTGATTGTAAAAGGAGGGATTCCCGTGAAAGATCTCGTTCAAAAGATTGTGGAAGCTCTGGTGGACAATCCGAGTCAGATTGACATCACCGAAATCAAAAGCCAGCAAAGTATTGTCATCGAGCTTAAAGTTGCAAAGGAGGATCTTGGCAAGGTGATCGGCAAACAGGGCCGAAACGCACAGGCGCTCAGAACCATCCTCGGTGCCGCATCCAAAAAGATGAAAAAGCATGCGGTGCTTGAAATCATCGAATAGAAAAAGCCGGTACGCCAAAGGGTTGTAGGCGTGCCGGCTTTTTCCGATGGATATCGGCCTCTTTCAACGCTCGATGGTGGCACTGCTCCGGAGCGAATCGATCAATGCGGCCAACTTTTCTATTTTTTTCTGCTGTTTCAGGAATTTATACAGCTGATCCCTGACCGCGTCGAAGGACAGTTTCCCACCCTCTTTCTTGTCCGTGACCTTGATCAAGTGGTAGCCGAAACTGGTCTCCACAATATCGCTGGTCTCTCCCGGTTTAAGGCCAAAGGCGGCATCTTCAAACGGCTTCACCATTTTCCCACGACCGAAGTAGCCCAGGTCTCCTCCGGCGTTTTTGCTTGGGCAATCGGAATGTTCTGTGGCAAGGGCTTCGAACGCCTCTCCTGCCTGCAAGCGCTTTTTCAGGTCCGCGAGTTTTTTCCTGGCCGCGTTTCTGTCCTCTTCGGTGGCATCGGGCGTCACCTTTACAAGAATGTGGCTGGCTTTTACCTGCTCCGGCTGCACAAACTCATCCGGATGGGCGTCGAAATATTGCTTGACGTCCGCATCGGTGACCGCGGCTTCCTTTTCGATTTCTGCATCCACCAGGGATTTAATGGCAAGGCCCCGCGCAATGCGGTTTGTTAAACCGGATTCGGTCATGCCTGTCTTCTCCAGGGCCTGTTCATACGCCTCTTGCCCCCCGAAACCTTCCTTCAGCCGCTGGAGGGATATCCGAACATCGGCATCGTCCACGGATACCTTGCGGCGTTGGGTCTCCTGGTACAACAGTTCCTGGTTGATCATATTGTCCAGGACCCTGTTTTTGAACTCATCCATCCGGTCCTCTGGAATATCACGGCCCGAGTTGGCAAGTTGCTGACGGGTCTGGCTCATTTCCATTTCGAATTCCGCATTGCTTATCGGGTTGCCGTTGACAACGGCAACGTTGTCTGAACCGTTTGCATCTTCGGTGCCGAGAACCGTATGCACGGCCGCAAACAAAATCAACAGTGCCAAAACAATACAGGACGTGAATGGGCCTGTGAATTTCATGGTGTTGTCGTTCCTTTTATTGGGGTGACGCGTTGGGTTCCTTGGCGGAACCGCTTCGCGTTAATGGTCTTTTACGATGCGGACGTTGGCCGCCTGTCGTCCAAACCGCGTTTCCTTGATTTCGAAAGTGACCCGATCATCTTTTTGCAGGGTGAAATAACCATGGTCCTTGATACTTTTTCCGTGCATGAAAATATCGCCGTCACTGTCCGTCTCGATGAAGCCGTATCCTTTTTTTTCGCTGAACCATTTTACTATCCCTTCTTTCATTGAACCCTCCCGGCTTCACTTCAAATATTTCGAAGTGGTGATGATGTGAATCGGCCGGAGCCGATACGCCGCGTTATGCGACTGTTGAATGTACGTCCGCATCTTCAGCGCATGCGTTTCGCACACTGGCGTCGGCCCTAAACAGAAACCCTTCCCCGGCTGTTTTGCGCCGGAGTGGCGTCTTGAACAGCGATTGCTGGCGAAAAACGAGGCGATGCTCATCTGTCCACGGCTCATACTTCTACAGGCAAAGGCCTTTGCCTGTCAAGGTGAAACCCCCTGGCCCGTTGGCGCAAACCGTCGCAGATGTGTCAGCGTCCATGAGGCGACCGCGCTTTGTATCAGGCGGCGCGGCGCACCGGCAGCCACGACTTGTCCACCGGCCGCACCACCTTCTGGCCCCAAATCCATCAGATAATCGGCGGCGTGCATGAAGGCCAGATTATGCTCGATGCCAATGATGGTGTGCCCCTGGTCCACCAATTTCTGAAGAACACCCAGCAGGCGCACCACGTCTTGGGGGTGAAGGCCGGTGGTGGGTTCATCCAGCACATATAAGCAATGGCCGCCTGAAATTTTCACAAGCTGTTCGGCCAATTTGATGCGCTGGGCTTCCCCGCCTGACAAGGTCGGGCTTGGCTGGCCGAGATGAAGGTAATCCAGCCCGATGTCGCAGACCAGCTTTAGCGCCCGGGCGATGGACGGTACCGGGGCGAAAAAAGCCGCGGCCTCACCGAATGTCATTTCCAGCACGTCACTGATGGTTTTTCCCCTGTACCGAACATCCAAGGTCTGCGCATTGTAGCGCGTTCCGCCGCAAACGTCACAGGCCACGTACACATCGGGCAGAAAGCTCATCACCACCTTCGGCGTCCCCTGCCCCTTGCAGGCCGCGCACCGCCCGCCTTCGACGTTGAAGGAAAAACGCCCCGGCGCGTATCCCCTGGCCCTTGCCTCGGGTAGCCTGGCAAACAGTTGCCGTATATCCCCAAGAATGCCGATATAAGACGCGGGCACTGATCGCGGGGTTTTACCAATGGGACTGTGGTCCACCTCCAATGTCCGCTGGACTTGCCGCCAGCCTTTGATCACGGCGGTGCCGGACACAATAGGTGCATCCTGCAGACGGTCTCGGACACCGGCATAGAGGGTCTCCTTGACAAGGGTGGACTTTCCGGATCCGGAAACGCCGGTTACCGCAATCAGGCATCCCAGGGGGAAGAAGGCGGATATGTTTTTGAGATTGTTGGCCCGGGCACCGGTAACGGTGATACCCGGGACGTTTTCGACGGGCCGATTGCGGGATGGCGGCGGCGACGGTGCATTCCATACCCATGGAGCGGTTACGGATCTCTTGGAGCGCCTAACCTCTTGGGGGGTCCCCATCACCAGGATCTTCCCGCCCTTCCTGCCGCCGCCCGGCCCCATCTCGATGACGGTGTCTGCATGGCGAATGGTTTCCTCGTCGTGTTCCACCACCAGAACCGTGTTGCCCCGATCCCGCAATTGCTGCAAACTTTTAAGCAGCAGGTGATTGTCCCGGGGGTGCAGCCCGATGGTGGGTTCGTCGAGCACATACAGCACGCCTGTAAGGTTTGTTCCAAGCTGTGCCGCCAACCTGACCCGTTGGCCTTCGCCGCCGGATAATGTTTCACCGCTGCGGTCAAGGGTCAGATAATCCAGGCCGAGGGCACACAGGTACGACAGCCGAAGGAGAAGCTCGCTCAAGATCGGTTCCGCCACCGCCGCCTGGTGCGGAGGAAATTGCAGATCGGCAAGGCACCGCGAAAGTCCGGCAGCGGGCATGCGCACCAAATCCCAGATGCTTTTTCCGTTCACACGGACGCCAAGGGCCTCTTTGCGCAGGCGACTGCCCTGGCAAACCTTGCATACGGGTGCCTGGCTGTGGTCATCGGTGGGAATGCGTCCGATGCCGTCACAGGTAGGGCATTTGCCCTGCCTGCTGTTGAAGGAAAACAACCTGGGATCGGGCGGCTCCACGCCAATGCCGCAAACGGGGCAGTTGCCATGGATGCTGAAAAGGGTTTCCGTTCCGGTCTGCATGTCCACCACCGACAGGCTGCCGTCACCGGCAACCAATGCGTCGCTGATCAATGCGTCCGCATCTCCATGGGGAAGCACCCCTTCCACCAATGCGATGCTATGCTCGTGGTAACGGCTGAGCGACAGTCCGGGAACAAGATCCTGGATTTCGCCGTCGATGCGTGCCTGGAGATAGCCGGCCTTGCGGGCCTTTTCAAGAAGCTCCCGGTGATAGCCCTTTCTTCCTTGTATGCGGGGAGACAGCAGCATGGCCTCGGTGCCGTCAAATTCCCGTTGGATCAAGGAAATCAGGGCCTTTCGGGACTGCCGTTCCACCATGCGGCCACACCCCGGGCAGTGGGGACGACCGACCCGGGCGAACAGCAGCCGTAAGAAATGATAGGTTTCCGTCAGCGTGGCCACCGTGGAACGCCTCCCGGCGTGACTGATCCTTTGCTCGATGGCCACCGTGGGGGGGAGTCCCGTTACCACGTCCACATCGGGCCGTTCCATAACCCCAACGAATTGCCTGGCATAGGGGGTGAGGCTTTCCAGGTATCGCCGGCGGCCCTCCGCAAAAAGAATGTCGAAGGCGAGGGTGGATTTGCCGGAACCGGATAACCCGGTCACCACCACGATTCTGTCCCGGGGGATGGACAGGGAGATATTGTCAAGGTTGTGTTCCCTGGCCCCTTTCACTGCAATGACCGGTGTGCCTGCCGGAACGGCCCTGGCTGTCGGGGCGGGCGAAGCCTCAACCCCCGGCCCATTCCCAGGTCCAAGGTATGCCTTGAGGATGCTTCCCGTATGGGACGCCCCGTGTGTCGCCACCACTTCCGGCGGACCGCACGCCACCAGATAGCCTCCTTCCCTGCCGCCCTCGGGTCCAAGATCGATGACCCAGTCGGCGGTTTTGATCACATCCATATTATGCTCGATAACAAGCACGCTATGGCCCTGGTCGACCAGTCGGTTCAATGCATTGAGCAACAGCCGGATGTCTGACAGATGCAACCCAGTGGTGGGTTCGTCAAAAATAAACAGCAAATTGCGTACACGGCTCTGCCGGAGGAAGCGGGACAGCTTGAGACGCTGGGCCTCCCCCCCGGACAAAGTGCTCAGGGGCTGCCCCAGGCGCATATAGCCAAGGCCCACTTCCATCACAGGCGCCAGGGCTTTTTGCACGGCAGGGGTATCGCAAAAAAAACCAACGGCCTCGGAGACCGTCAGGCTGAGAATGTCGGCAATGTTCTTTCCCCGATAGGACACGGCCAGCACCTTATCCTTGAAACGTTTTCCACGGCAGTCGGGACAGGCCGTAAGCACGTCCGAAAGAAACTGCATTTCCACCAACACATATCCCTCTCCCTTGCAGGTGTCACAGCGCCCACCGTTGACATTGAAAGAGAAATGCCCTGGCCCCAGTCTTGCCTTGCGGGCTTCGGGGGTGTCGGCAAAACGCTTGCGGATGGGGCCAAGGGCGCCGGTATAGGTGAGCAGGTTGGCCCGTGGGGTGCGTCCCAAGGCCCGTTGGTCCACCAGGATCACGTCCCCGATTCCGTCCACCCCTGAAATGCGCCCGAATGCACCAGGCTTGCCGTCGTCTTGTCCCCCCTGTCGCTTGGCTGCACGATAAAGAATGTCT
Source organism: Desulfobacterales bacterium (assembly GCA_963678885.2). Classification (GTDB taxonomy): domain Bacteria; phylum Desulfobacterota; class Desulfobacteria; order Desulfobacterales; family JAFDDL01. The sequence continues at coordinate 667,661 of CAXXFG010000006.1, forward strand.
TCGGCCAGGGTCGATTTCCCTGATCCGGACACGCCGGTCAGGCACACGAGGCATCCCAGTGGAATGGCCACATCGATGTTTTTGAGGTTGTTCTCCCTTGCCCCGATAATGCGAATACCATCGTCCGGGACCGCCGTTCTGCGCTGACAGGGAACCGGAATCTTATCCTTGCCTTTTAAGAAACGGCCGGTGGGGGAATCGGTGGCATCGTCGACGGGTCCGAAGTACATGACCTCCCCGCCCTGTTCCCCGGCTCCGGGCCCCATGTCCACCAGGATGTCACATTGCCGGATAATATCCGGATCATGTTCCACCACCACAACGGTGTTGGAAAGATCCCGCAGTTTGTGAAGAATCCCCACCAGGCGCCTGCTGTCCCGGGGATGCAGGCCGATGCTCGGCTCATCCAGAATATAGAGGGTGTTGACCAGGGATGCGCCAAGGGAAGAGGCCAGGGCCACCCGCTGCACCTCCCCTCCCGATAGGGTACGGGATTGCCGATCCAGGGTCAGATACCCGACGCCCACATCGGACAAGTATCGGAGTCTGCCGACAATCTCACCGACCACCATGCGGCCGGCCGTGTCCGCGGACACGGCGTTGCAGCCGGTGAAAAATTCAAGAGCTGCATCCACATTCATTCCGTATATATCTGATACGGTTTTATTATTTAATCGATAAAGCAGTGCTTCAGGCTTGAACCGTGTGCCCCGGCAGGCCGGGCAGACATCATAACTTCTGTATCGGGACAAAAAGACACGGACGTGCATTTTATAGGTTCTGCCCTCCAGCCATTCAAAGAAACCACGGATGCCGTAATAGCCTTCTGCACCGTCGATGATGGCGCTCCGGTGTTGTTCCGGCAGATCCCGGAACGCGACCGTCGTGTCGATACCCTGCCGCCGGCAAAAGGAGGCCAGATCCCGAAACTCAAACCGCTTTTCTTTTTTGCCTCCCCAGGGCTTGATGGCGCCCTGGTCAATGGACTTTTTCCGGTCGGGGATAATCAGTTCCAGGTCGATATCGATTTTACGCCCGAACCCGCGGCAGGATTCACACGCACCCACCGGGCTGTTGAAGGAAAAAAGATTCGCCGTGGGGGGGGCGTATACATCACCACAATGCGCACAGCCGAAGGTGCGGGAAAAAGAACGTTGCCGGCCATCTGCGAACACCGTGACATGCCCTTCCCCATGCGCAAAGGCCTGTTCAAGCGAATCCATTATCCGCTGCCGTCGGCCGGATGAAAACCGGATGCGGTCCACCAGCACGTGTACCGGATCTGTTGACGTCGAAATTGGCAGGGCCTGTGTCGGCACCACCCGTCCTTCGTGCCAGATGCGATCGAAACCCGTCAGTCCCAGCTCTCCGAGGCGCCGCTGTCGCTCAAAAGGATCACCGGCGATCGGGAATGTAATGACAACCGGCGCCTCTTCCGGAAGGTCGGACATCCACTGCCAGGCAACGGCGGGTGTTTCGGGAAAAACGGGCATGTCACAGCCGGGACAGTGGAGCGTCGCGAACCTTGGAAACAGTAGTTTCACGTAATCGGTAATTTCAGCCATGGTCCCCACCGTGGAGCGGGAAGTGCGTACCGGATCCTTTCGATCGATGGCGATGGCCGGAGGGATGTTGTCGATACGGGAGACACGCGGCTTGTCCATGCGGTCCATGAACTGCCGGGCATAGGGGGAAAACGTTTCAACGTACCGGCGTTGTCCTTCGGCGTAAAGGGTGTCCACTGCCAGGGAAGATTTCCCGGATCCGCTCACACCTGTCACGGCGATCAAACGGTTGAGGGGCAGCGCAAGGTCGATGTTCTTCAGGTTGTTTTGCCGGGCGCCGACAATGTGGATGTGGGGTGCAGGCATGGGGCTCGTTTCTCTCCATCGTCCATCCATAAGGATTGCATCGACCCGATATCGGCGTTGGGCAAAAACGTTGTCCTTGGCGCCGTTTCCCCCACCTTTTTTTGGTGGAGTTCTGTGGTGGGCATAAATTTCAATCCTCTGAATATGTCTCGTATCCCTGGGGTTGTGGCGTCAAGGAAATCCCCCCCAATTTACCCATATCTGGATGGACATATTGTTACTTTCATTTGGGGGGCCGCACATGTGTGAGCGAATCGGTGCTGATTGTCAATAGAGTGTTTTTTTTCATTTGACACATTCCCCGTATTTTCATATTGTTAGCGCTTCATTAAATGCAACCTATCCACCGGCATAATCGATCGTTTTATATGACAATTGCGACCGTGCCGATTTTTTTCAGTCTGGGGGCCGTTTCGATATGGATATCTATTATAACGATGGGCATTTCGTTCCAGCGGACAAGGCGGTCATTTCCGTCAGCGACCTGGCCTTGTTGCGTGGGTACGGCGTGTTTGACTTTCTGCGCACCTATAACGGGCGCCCCTTTTACCTCGATGCCCACATTCAACGGCTTGAAACCTCCGCGGCCCTCATTGACCTGGAGTTGCCATGGTCCCGGGAAGATCTTTGTGCCATCGTCAACGACACCCTCGCCCAAAACAGTCATCCGGAAAGCAATGTCCGCATACTGGTCACCGGAGGCGAGTCCCTGGACGGTCTGATGCCCATCGGTAAAAGCCGGCTAATCGTCATGGTGTCCAAATTGATCCCCCCTCCCGCTGCGTGGTATGAGCGTGGCGTCAAGTTGTCCACCAGTCACATTCCGCGGTTGTTTCCTGGTGCAAAAAGCACAAACTACATCGCCGGCATACGCGCTCTGGCCGCCGCCAGGAAAGCCGGCGCAGTGGAATCCCTCTATGTCGGGCGAAATTCCCAGATGTTGGAATGCGTAACCAGTAATTTTTTCGGTTTTATTGGCGGAAAACTGGTCACCCCTTCCTCCGATATCCTGCCGGGCATCACCCGAGAGGTGGTGCTGGGTCTTTCCCGGGAAGTGTTCGATGTTCATATCCGTGACATGCACCTGCAAGAGCTCGATACCCTTGACGAAGCGTTTATCACCTCCTCCACAAAGGAGGTCTTGCCGGTGGTCCAGGTGGACGATAAGAGGATCGGGAACGGACTTCCCGGACCCGGCACCCGCCGTTTGATGGCACTTTTTAAACAAATGGCCGCTGCCTACGGCAGGTCCGTGGCATGAAGGCCCCGGTGACCCGGGCTGTTGTCGACCTGGGGTGTATTGCGCGCAATGTGCGCGCGATGCGGCATCTTGTTCGGAAAAACGTCCGGATCATGGCCGTCGTCAAAGCGGACGCCTATGGTCATGGCGATGTGCCCGTTGCAAAGACAGTGTTGGCGAACGGCGCCGATTCCCTTGGTGTCGCCCGCTTGGAAGAAGGAATCGCCCTCCGCCAGGCCGGTATCCCGGCGCCGATCCTGGTGTTCGGTTTTGTTCCTGAAGAAGATATGCACAATCTGATCCGGTATCAGCTGACGGCAACCGTCTTTTCCACGGAAACCGCCGGGGCCCTGTCCCGGGTGGCAATTGCGGATAGTCGAAGGGTCCGTGTTCATTTGAAAATCGATACCGGCATGGGGCGCCTGGGCCTATTGCCGCAATGCCAACTGTTCACCCGTACACAAGAATCCGATGTGACAGGGCTTGCGGGGGAAATTGCCGCCATCCGGAAATTTCCCGGTTTGGATATCGAAGGCATCTACACCCATTTTGCCACTGCTGATCAGGCGGACAAACAACTTGCACGGCATCAGTTTTCACTGTTTCAGCATTTATTAGAAGCTCTCTGTGACCAAGGCATCCGGTTTCCCGTCCGGCATGCGGCCAACAGTGGGGCGATGATCGACATGCCCGAAACACATCTGGATATGGTACGGCCCGGCATCAGTATTTATGGCTGTTATCCTTCCAAAGAGGTCATGAAGCAGCGCCTGCCCCTGTGTCCGGCCATGGCGCTTGAAACCCGGATCGTCCATTTAAAACAGGTGCCGGCCGGCTTTTCCGTCAGCTACGGCTGTGCGCAAAAAACCACCGGCTCCACCGTCATCGCCACCGTACCGGTGGGATATGCGGACGGCTTTGTCAGGGGCCATTCCTGCCGTGGACAAATGCTGGTGGGCGGCAGGAAAGTACCGGTCATCGGCCGCGTGTGTATGGACCATACCATGTTGGATGTGGGGCATGTCCCCCATGTACGCTGTGGCGATCCGGTGGTCGTGCTGGGGGCCCAGGGAGACGCATTGCTGACCGCGGATGATCATGCCGCAACCATCGGAACCATCAATTACGAAATCCTGACCGGTATATCGAACAGGATTCCAAGGTGCTACATGCGTGACCGGACCTCCACGGACGTTCAGTCTGAAGACAAATGACGCCGGTTTCCGCCATTCCCACGGACGTCCTGCTCATCCAACCCCCCATCCGTGACTTTTACCGGACAGCCAAACGCACGATCCCCTATGGCCTGGCCTGCATTGCCAGTGCGCTGCGCAACGCCGGGTTCTCTGTTCAGCTGTTTGACGCCTTGGCAACCCCCAAGTCCCGGGCCGTGGCGCTGCCGCCGCAGATGCAGTACCTGGCCGCCTATTACGGAAGAGCGGATATCTCCCCTTTTTCCTTGTTCCACACCTACCGGCATTACGGCTACAGTTATGAGCACCTGGCCCGGGTGGCGGCAGCCAGCGGCGCCTGGTTGGTGGGGATATCGTCCCTGTTCACACCCTATGCCGACGAGGCCTTTGAAACCGCGCGGGTGGTACGCCTGGCGCTTCCCGCCGCCCGGATCGTTTTGGGAGGGCATCATCCCACCGCGCTGCCACGGGCTGCAATGGCCTGCGATGCGGTGGATTATGCCATTCGCGGTGAGGGAGAAGAGGCCCTTCCCATGCTGGCCCAGACCCTTAAAACCGGTGTCTCCCCGGCCCATGTGCCCGGCCTGGTGTACCGAACCGCATCGGGTGCGCTTCAGATAAATCCGCCCGCGGTGATGGCCGACCTGAACAAGGCGCCGCGTCCGGCCCTGGATTTGATCCATCATCGATTTTACGCCCGGGCAAAACAGCCCTCCACCGTGGTTGTCACCAGTCGCGGCTGCCCCATGCGCTGCAGCTACTGCGCCCTCGGTAACCACCGGATGTATCCCCATCGGCAGCGTTCCGTGGCATCGGTGTTGGCCGAAATAGACGCAGCGGTTTCCCTGCATGGTGTTCGCTTCATCGATTTTGAGGACGAAAATCTTTCCTTACACAAACCGTGGTTCCTGCGCCTTCTCGCGGCGCTGGCGCATCGCTACAGCGGCCATGACCTGACGTTACGGGCCATGAACGGTCTGTATCCGCCGACCCTGGACGAGACGGTGGTGCCGGCCATGAAGGCCGCAGGTTTCAAGATGCTGAATCTCTCCCTGGGCTCCACCTGTCAAAGGCAGCTTGAGCGGTTCCGTCGGCCCGACGTGCGCCCGGCGTTCGATGGTGCTCTCCGGCTGGCCGCGGAATACGGGCTGGAGGCAGTCGGATACATCATTGCAGGCGCACCAGGACAAACCGCCGACACATCCCTCGACGACCTGCTATACCTTGCAGGCAAACGGGTCCTGGCAGGGCTTTCCATTTACTATCCGGCGCCTGGAAGTCGTGATTATGAGGAATTGGAAGCCCGGAACGTCCTGCCGGCGTCCCCACTCCTGTTTCGTTCCAGTGCGCTTCCCATCCACCAGGGCACGAGCAGGCAGGCCTCGGCGACCTTGTTGCGTATTTCGAGGATCGTCAATTTTATAAAACAGCTGATCGACAACGGAGAAAACCTGCCGTTGCCCGCGCCTTTTTCGACCAATTTCCCACTTGACCTTTCGGACAAATTCGCTTTGGGCCGCGTCCTTTTATCCCATTTCATGGCCACAGGGGAGATCCTCGGGATTGAAAACGACGGTGGCACATATGCCCACCGGGTGGATGCATCCCTGACCGAACGATGCCGTCATTCGTTTCGGAACATCAAATGGCACGGCGTTCGGCGCTGGGGCGGGGGGATCAGTCCGCAACACATCTGAACCCGAGAACGTTGGATGTGAAAGAGGCGTCGAACCGGCTACGGAAAGTGAGGTCCATGGGGGCATGGGACATCCAGGCGCTGCTTTTTGCCACGTAGGTGTCCGGTTCCACGTCCATGTCGAATTTTGGCGCGCAGCGATCAGACGTCCACTCCATGACATTGCCCATCAAATCATACAGACCATTGGGGTTGGCCCCTTCCGGATAACCGTCCACCGGGCTGGTGTCGGAAATACCGGCATTTTCGAGATTGCAGACGTTCTCCTTCCATTCCTCTCCCCAGGGATATCGCAGCCCGGAAATGGTTCTGGCGGCCGCCTCCCATTCAGCCTCAGTCGGCAAGCGTTTGCCGGTCCATGATGCAAAGGTTCGGGCGTCCCGGATACTTACCTGCACCACCGGATGGTTTCGCTTTTTGTGAAGGTTGCTGCCGGGGCCGGTGGGTTGATACCAGGTTGCGCCCTGGACTTTCTTTCGCAAATAGGCCGGATTCCAGGTGGATCTGACACGACCGGTTCCCGGGTCCGTTGTCTTCCGGAACCGTCCATAATAAACGTATCCATATCCGCATTTTTCAGCGGTGGTGGTATATCCGGTCCTTTCGACGAAAATCTCAAACAGCGCGTTGGTAACTGGAAATTGCCCCATGTAAAATTCCGGAAGATTGATTCGGTCAAGTGGCAAGATGTCGTGTTCCGCTTTCTCGGATCCGACAGTGTAACGCCCCTTCGGGATCAGGATGTACTGATTAAAATATCGCTCCATGGCGCCTAAGTAGCCGTCGAACCGCTCCGCCAACAGTTTTTTCTGTTCGGCATCGGCCTTAAAATCCTCCAATTGGAACCCTTCATCCGCGAAATCGTCGAAGGGAAGACCGATTTCCGGATCACTGCGCCCTTCTGTGCTCTGCGTTTCCGCAAACGGATCGTCCTGGTCGAGGCCGGCTTCCTCATCCGCCGCCAGTTCTACCTCTTCCAGCTCTTCATCGGGATCTTCAACCACCTCCACGTCTTCAAGGCCGTCTTCCAGCAGCGCTTCATCGGCGGCTTCCAGCTCTTCCAGGTCTTCAGGTGATACGTCGGTGACCTCATCGACCGTTTCCAACGCTTCAAAATCCTCCGGCACCGCTTCGGCATCCTCCATGTTTTCATCCGCGGCTTCGGATTCCTCCGGTTCTTCCCCAGGGACGCCATCTTCCAGTTCCAGCGTATCCAGCTCCACCACTTCGTGGTCCGATGCATCATCGGTGCCTTCTAACACTTCCGCCTCTTCCAATACATCCGATGCATCTTCCGCCTCGACCGTGTCTGCCTCTGCATCGGGATCTTCAACCACCTCCACGTCTTCAAGGCCGTCTTCCAGCAGCGCTTCATCGGCGGCTTCCAGCTCTTCCAGGTCTTCAGGTGATACGTCGGTGACCTCATCGACCGTTTCCAACGCTTCAAAATCCTCCGGCACCGCTTCGACATCCTCCATGTTTTCATCCGCGGCTTCGGATTCCTCCGGTTCTTCCCCAGGGACGCCATCGTCCAGTTCCAGCGTATCCAGCTCCACCACTTCGTGGTCCGATGCATCATCGGTGCCTTCTAACACTTCCGCCTCTTCCAATACATCCGATGCATCTTCCGCCTCGACCGTGTCTGCCTCTGCATCGGAATCTTCAACCGCCTCCACGTCTTCAAGGCCGTCTTCCAGCAGCGCTTCATCGGCGGCTTCCAGCTCTTCCAGGTCTTCAGGTGATACGTCGGTGACCTCATCGACCGTTTCCAACGCTTCAAAATCCTCCGGCACCGCTTCGACATCCTCCATGTTTTCATCCGCGGCTTCGGATTCCTCCGGTTCTTCCCCAGGGACGCCATCGTCCAGTTCCAGCGTATCCAGCTCCTCCACTTCGTGGTCCGATGCATCATCGGTGCCTTCTAACACTTCCGCCTCTTCCAATACATCCGATGCATCTTCCGCCTCGACCGTGTCTGCCTCTGCATCGGGATCTTCAACCGCCTCCACGTCTTCAAGGCCGTCTTCCAGCAGCGCTTCATCGGCGGCTTCCAGCTCTTCCAGGTCTTCAGGTGATACGTCGGTGACCTCATCGACCGTTTCCAACGCTTCAAAATCCTCCGGCACCGCTTCGGCATCCTCCATGTTTTCATCCGCGGCTTCGGATTCCTCCGGTTCTTCCCCAGGGACGCCATCGTCCAGTTCCAGCGTATCCAGCTCCTCCACTTCGTGGTCCGATGCATCATCGGTGCCTTCTAACACTTCCGCCTCTTCCAATACATCCGATGCATCTTCCGCCTCGACCGTGTCTGCCTCTGCATCGGGATCTTCAACCACCTCCACGTCTTCAAGGCCGTCTTCCAGCAGCGCTTCATCGGCGGCTTCCAGCTCTTCCAGGTCTTCAGGTGATACGTCGGTGACCTCATCGACCGTTTCCAACGCTTCAAAATCCTCCGGCACCGCTTCGACATCCTCCATGTTTTCATCCGCGGCTTCGGATTCCTCCGGTTCTTCCCCAGGGACGCCATCTTCCAGTTCCAGCGTATCCAGCTCCACCACTTCGTGGTCCGATGCATCATCGGTGCCTTCTAACACTTCCGCCTCTTCCAATACATCCGATGCATCTTCCGCCCCGACCGTGTCTGCCTCTGCATCGGGATATTCAACCAAGACGTCTTCGTCCGGGTCGATTTCCACCACCTGGAAATCATCTGCGGCATCTCCGGGCGCTGCCTGGGCATCCAGGGCCGCATCCAAGCCTTCTTCTTCCGCGTCCGTTACCACTTCAAGCGCTTCATCTGTGTCTTCGTCCGGCAGAGCCGCCTCATCCTCTGCATCGTTCGGTGCTTCGTCATCGACTTCGTCCGGGTCGATTTCCACCACCTCGAAATCGTCTGCTGCATCTCCGGGCGCTGCCTGGGCATCCAGGGCCGCCTCCGGACTTTCCTCCGAGCGGTTGCCTGTGGCCTCTTGTCCCCGTTCCGCCTGCGCCTCCTTTCCCTTGCCGGGGCCGGCACTGAATTCGACAACACCGTCGGCACCTTTTTCCACCACCGTCATTTCCCCGGTTTTACCGTTCATTATTTTCTCTGACAGCCCCCGCACCAGGGACTTGAGACTTTCCATTTGCTGTGGAACAAGATCAGTCGAAGCGCTTGAAAGATAATCGGTAACAATTTTTAGGGCTTCCGCAACTCTTTCCAACGCTCCAGAGCCATCAAGGGACATTGAATCGCCAAAAGCATTGAGAAGTTTGTCCTTTGCCGCATCCGACATGACAAAGGTATTGTCGGGCCCGATTGCAAGGCCTTCCGGATTTCGCCCTTCTTTCCAGGCGACGTCAAGGTCCGCGTTTACAGATGATTTGACACTGCTGAAATTTTTCCGGCGGGAACGAATTGTCCTGGACTCACCGTTGAGGGCCCACATGATATCAATGAGGCGGTCTGCGGCGATGGATGAGATTTCAGACTGTTCCGAGGCGCGGTATTGGTCGGCCATGGCAGAGAGCAGGCGGGCCTTGGGGGTGTTGGGGTTTCGATAATCCAAGCCTGAAATTGCCTGTTCGATGCCTTTTAGCGTGACGGCCATGGAATTTCCCCCTGGAATGGTTTATTGTTGCTGGTATTTTCTTACACCAAACCCCTCATTTTCTCAATCCGTTGCGGCGACCACAATGTATTGATCTTTAAAGATGAACCATTCAATAATCGCTTTTCAAACAATACATAGTATGGTAATGAACGCTGCATGGGGCAAATCGTCTGCGTAACGAGTCAAAAAGGAGGCACCGGGAAGACCACCACTGCGGTCAATCTGGCGGCATCCCTTGCATTGCTGGAAAAAGACACCCTTCTGGTAGACGCCGACCCCCTGGGGAATGCCACAACCGGCATCGGACTCGATAAGCAGAAATTGCCCTGGGATCTTTACGACGTTCTGACGGAACGGGTGACCGCCCGGGAGGCTCTCTGCGATACATCCCTTGAATATCTCCAGGTATTGCCTGCCAGGTATGGTCTCCATCATGCGGAATCGATCCTCAAACGCGGCCCCGCCGCTGCCGTTGCGGACCGGATGGTGCTTCACCATGCGCTGTCCGGTCTATCTGGAGAGTTCGAAGTGGTCATCATCGACTCCCCCCCTTCACTCGGGTTCATGACTCAATGCGCACTGGCCGCAGCCGATTTTCTGTTGCTGCCGATACAGCAACGTCTTTATGCCTACGAGGGCCTGTCTCAATTGCTCCAGTTGATCCGTCATATTCGAAAAACCTGCAATCCTTCTCTCAGGATCGCCGGACTCTTTTACACCATGCAGGACAATTATCGGGAAAGGGATCGATTGAACGACACGGCGCAACCGACCCGCCGGTTCGGCGGCAAGTTATTGCAAACCACAATCCCATTCGATCCAAAACTCGCGGAGGCAGCGGACATGACGGCGCCCCTGGCCCTGCTGGATATGAAAGCCAAGGGCGCCGTCGGTTACCTCTCCCTGGCAAGGGAGTTGTTGCGCATTCTGGATGCAGCACGCTCCGGTTCCGTCAGTCAACCCAATCATTCCAATGCCGCAGATCCGGCAATAGCGGGCGGTTCCCCCGTCCACGTCGCATGAGGAGGCGTCACCAGTGAAAATTACCAATGCGGAAGTCATCAAGTCCGGAGAAAGGGAGCTCATCGACACCATCATCGGTGATCTCGATTGGAGCATGATCGAGGAAATCGTCAAGCAACGCCACCATCTCAATATTCAGGATGACGTTGAATACAAAAGCGGCGATATTGTGGTCCATGACCGCCAGGTCGCCTATAAACTCGATTTCGACGTCAAGATGACCCTTTCCATTGTTTTTGACCGGGACGGCAACTATCTTTCCATTGCCACTTCTGACGACATGACAGCGGAAGATGCCATGGAAGCCGCAGTCGAAACCCAGGCGGATGCCGCCGCGCCCGAATATCAGGAAAATGAACCGAACATGTCCGGCCAAATGCAACAGGAGGACCCAGAAGAAGCGGCACCGTTACCGTCGGTGAATCCGGAGCAAACGCCAAGGGAGAATTTCTCCCGCATGGCATCCCATATCGCTGACATGATATCCGAAATCAACGAGGACTAACCCCAGCCGTGATCGTTATGGAAGGCCTCTGACATGCCCAGTACAAACAGTGCCGAGATACGCCCGCAATTCGATGCCATTTTAATGCGCCATGTTTCGCGGTTGATCGACACCCGGAAGGACATCGCCGCACTGCCGTTCAACCTGGCCACCATTGCCTGTCTGTTGCTGCTCGTAGAGCGGGAAAATGAAATCAAAACCTTCCCCGAATCCCCTCCGGACCGTTACAATCGCGAAAGTTTCTTCAACGACATAGAGGAGGTGGGGATCGATCTGGACGAGGACGTGCTGGTGGCCATCCAGAACCTGGATCAATACGGCTTTGTGGTGGTCGGAAAAAACGACAGCTATACGGCCAGGGAATCCGCCACCTTGCTGATCATGCTGCTGGATGCCATTTTTCCCCAGATGCCGGGCATGAATCTGGTGGCCTATGTTTCCCAGGCGATTGAAGAGGTGGTGTCCGGCAGAAAGGATCTGCCCCTTGCTCTAAGCCAGTTTGATCAAACCCTTGAAAAACAGGGGATCCCATTATCGACGCTTCCGGCCGAGCGGCTGCCCGCGGCCCGCCAGGAAGACACCCGACAAGCGGCCACGCCCAAACCCGATCCCGCAGCGTTGCAAGAGCGGCGTGCCGCCTATCTTAAAAAGCTTACGGAGCTTCGTTCCAAGGGGACAACCGGAAAGGCGGCGCCGGCGGTGGTAACCGCGCATGCCCGCTATCAACATGTCGAGATAAAAGAACTGTTTCCAAAGGCCGCACCGCCCCGGCCCAAGGAAGAACCACCGCCGCCCGAGCCGGAGATCGACACGCACCAAACGCCGTCCATGCCCCTCACCGGAGAATCGGGCCCCGCCCCGGTTCCCGAGCCTCCTGCCACGGCACCGCCCTTGGAAAGCGGCGCGACGCCTTCGGAAGAAGTGCCGCCCATCGCCCCAAGTGCTCCTCCGGACACGGCAGATCATTTTTCCCAAAATTCCACAGTGGCCGTCCCCCCGCCGGTCGAAGAGGCCTCTTTCCTAAGCGAAGGGGCCGGGAACGACGCGGATGTGGAAGATCTGATCGCGCAGCGAATCAAGGCCTTTGAGCAGGAATTGGCCCTGCCTTGTCCTGTGTGCAATGTCGGCAAAATCCTTTCCGAAACAACGGACAAGGGAAAAACTTATTTTCTGTGTTCCAATCAGGACTGCAAACTGATCAGTTGGGGAAAACCCTATCATCTTGCCTGCCCCCTTTGTAAAAATCCGTTTCTGGTCGAATTTGTGGATCCGGAAGGCAATAAGGGGCTTAAATGTCCCAGGGCAACCTGCCTCTACCGTAAGATCGGAACGCCGGATGCTTTGCCCGTTGAAGCGGACACGTCGGAGAAAAAAAAGGTGGCGGTGGTAAAGCGCCGGAAAAAAGGTGTGCGGCGGGTGGTGCGGCGAAAAAGCTGAGAGCCAGTGAAGCCGCTGTACGGGGCCGGCACATCATCAACGATCGGACGCCGGGATGCAACAGGATCAAGAACCACAATCCATACTGCGCCATTTGTTCGCTGTCGCACGCTTCGGTGTTCTGGCAACGGTGCAATCCCGCCAGCCCTATGCCAATATCGTGGCCTATTCGACCAAAGACGATTTTCGTGCCATTTACTTCGCCACCCCACGTGATACGCGCAAGCATTTGAACATAAAAGACAACCCGAATGTCGCCTTCCTAATCAACAGCGCCGAGAACCGTCCCGATGATGCTGAACGGGCCATGGCGGTCACGGCCCTGGGACGGGCCGTCGAACTCGCCGGTGAAGAACGGGGACGCATTGTCGCTGCCTATGCGCTCAAACATCCCGCCCTTGAAAATTTCGCCAGGTCTCCCGCCAGTGTCATCATGAAAATCGATGTGGATCGATATGTGATCGTCCGACAGTTCCAGCATGTTACCGTCTGGCGGCCAGGCAGGTAAAGGCCCCGCCCTGCACCAGAGGCCAATCCGCCGTTGACTATTTTTTTGAAAACGGATAGGAAACCGTCGTTACACACAGGTGCAGCGCCGCCTTTCACTTCGGCGGCAACGGTAATAGGAAAGATGGTGAGAATCCATCGCAAGCCAGTCATTGCTGTAACCGGGAACGAACGCCGCACAACGCCACTGGCGCCGCCGGGAAGGCGCGGTTAGTAGGGTGATCCGGAAGCCAGAAAGCCTGCCTGTGAGAATGCCCGCCTTTTTGTCCGGGCCCACGAATGCGCGCTGGATGTGATTCGTGTTGCAATGCTGCCGCCCGATGGCCGCAGCGGCAACAGGTAATCGCGTCGGAACAGTCAGAGAGATATCGCATGGGCCCGCCCCCCTTGCACGCCGACCCGAAAACAGGTTGAACCACGTGGCCTGCGCCATTGCTTTTGGAAAACCTGCCCTGAGGCCGAAGCGCATCGCGGCGTCCAATGAATGCCCGGGAAATCATGACCCGGATAAAGGCAAACGGGAGGACCCGCATGTTCACCGACAAGGACCGATACCTCGGAGATTGCATCAACCGGCTGCTCAGAAAAGATCATTTGTCCCGGAACGAATCCAGGGACGCATTTTGCGTTCTGGTCAACAATGAAAGCACGGAAATGCAGCAGGGCGCTTTTTTGGCCGCATTGACGGCCAAGGGAGAGACCGCCCATGAAGTCGCCGGTATCTGGGACGCCATTTACGCCATGGATACCTGCAAAGTGGATGTGGATCGCAATGCGCCCCTTGCCGAAAACAGCGGCACCGGCATGGATACCATGAAGACCTTCAATATCAGCACGGCGGCGGCGATCATTGCGGCTGCCGGTGGTGTCCGCATGGCGCGACATGGCGCACGGGCCATCACTTCGATGTGCGGCACCGTGGACATGGCCGAAGCACTGGGGGTGGATGTTTCCTGCGGCGCCGATATTGTGGCCGGCAGCATCGAGAAAACTGGTTTGGGTCTGTTCAACGGCATGAGCCCGGAGACCCATCCCCGGGCATTGTTCCGCATCTTGTCCAATATCTGTTTCGGCTCCACCTTGAACATCGCCGCCTCATTGGCCAATCCGGCCATGCCGAGCCATGGGGTGCGCGGTGTTTACGCCAAAAGCCAACTCGCTCCCGTGGCGGACGTCATGCAGGCCATCGGTTATAAAAGAGCCATCGTGGTGCACGGCACCATTGACGGATCCGATCTCGGCATGGACGAGGCATCGGTGTGCGGTACAACTTACTGCATGGAAATAAGCCCCGACGCGGGAATCACCGGTTTCACCTTCCGACCTGAAGATTTCAACATGACATGCCACCGTCCGGAAACACTCCGACCGGATCGGCATGTGCGCACGGAAGCCGCTCGCTTCGTCCGCCTGTTAAAAGCAAAGGAAGATCCTGCCCGCTTGGATGCCATTGTCCTGAATGCCGGTTTGCTGTTTTATATCACCGGCAAATCCGCCAGTATCTCCGATGGCATCGCCGTTGCCCGCGCCATTCTGTTTGGCCCTTCGGCTTATGCATTACTCGAAAAGTGGGTAATGACCCAGAACCGTCATCCCGATCAAGGACTGGCCACGCTCAGGTCCCTCAACTGAAGGTATTTTGAAAATGAGTTGTCATGGAATTATTGATCATTAAATCCGGAAAACAATACATTCGTTTCAAAGACAATGGATACCAGAGGTGCACCCTGGACAAGGCCAGCGTTTTTCCCACTGCCCGGATCCGGCATGTCCAGAATCTTCTCGCGGACTTGCGCGCACGCGGCGTTGCCGATGCACGGATAAAAAAACTCATCCTGACGGAAGAACCATTTAAAACCCGCTGAAAAGGATTGCCCCCATGCGCCTGATGTTGACCGATCGTAAATGCCTCGCTCCTGCAGCCGACGCCCCTGTCAACGGTAAACCCGGCTGGATATTTCTCCGTGTTCTATGCTGTGCCATCTGCCGCACCGATGCAAAAATGTGGCATGAGGGACACCGGGATCTGGTGCTGCCCCGTGTGCCCGGCCATGAATTCACCGCTGTCGATAAAACCGGACGACGGTACACGGTCTGGCCCGGTGCCGCTTGCGGCCAATGCGCGCATTGCCGGGCGGGACGTGAAAATTTATGCGACGAGATGAAAATCACAGGGTTTCACAATGACGGCGGTTTCGCCGATCATGTTCTTGTACCGGCTTTTTCCCTGGTACCCATTCCGCACGATGTGTCCGACCACCTGGGATGTTTTGCAGAACCGGTGGGCTGCGCGTTCCATGCCCTGGAGAAACTGAACCCGGTTCCGGGCCAACGTCTGCTGGTGACCGGCGGGGGGACATTGGGCTTGATCACCGCACTGGTGGCCCGTTCACTGGGCGTAGATCCCCTTGTCATTGAAAAGAACCGCACCAAGATCTGGAAAAGTCGCTCCTTTCTCGAACATACCGGTATTCCCTGCACAGAGAAGACCGACCAAGACGGATTCGATCTGGCGGTGAACGCCTGCTCCGACATCGCCGCTTTCAATTTTTGCATTGAAAGACTTGAAAAAAACGGACGCATGTCCTTTTTCAGCGGTCTGAACAAAAAGGGCGCCCTTGAATCCGACCGCATCAATTTGCTTCACTACCGGGAAATCGCCCTTTTCGGCACCTATGGCCTTAACCGGCGGGACATCATCGCCGGAGTGGACTTTATCCGCAAAAACGCGGCGGCGCTGGAACTTCTGGTGGAGGCACTGGTGTCGCCCCGGAGCGTTTCCCAAATCATAGAGCATGTCCTGGACGGCAGGGGCTTCAAATACATCATTGATTTCAGAACCGCATGGCAAACAGGTTGAAAGGTCATACGCACACCGGCGCCTTGTTACCGCAGGGAAAATTTTACTTCCTTTCCCCAATTTGCCTCCAGCCATTCGAGGGAGGAAACAAGTTTCCGGAAATCGAAATTCTCCACGGAAACAGTGCCGGTATAGTGTTTCAAAATGCCAAGAAGGTCATTCTGCAATGGCTGTGAAAGCCCTGGCAGGGGCTGGTGGTCCTTTCCCGCCGTCACCCCGTGAATGTGGAGAATCGGGATATCGTTCTTGTGCGACCTGTAGAAGGCCGCTGGATTCTCACCGAAAAGCATCAGGTGCCCGGTGTCGAGGCAAACGCGCATGTTCCGTGATTTAATGATCCGCTCGATCCAGAAAAAGGGGTAGTCGAGGGTTTCAATGGAAAAATCCGCTGCGGGGAGAGCACAGATGGTCAACATTTCATCGAGAAAGTCAGCGGCGTTTTCCTGCCATGCTTTAATGTGACCCAATGTCCGTTCCGTCGGATCGTAGGGGATGTGGAGGGTCCAGGTGGTGGGGGAAAGCGCTTTTGACCTTGCAATGGTTTCCGCAACCACAGAGACCGCAATAGCCCGTTCATGCCTGTCGAACGCGGCCGGGGAGATATCGGTGGGAAGGTGCACATTGTATCGGATGTTTTGATCGGTGGCGATAGCGCCCAGGCTTTCAATCTCCCTCGGGGAAGGCAGGTGATCAGGATTCCGGCCTTCGAAAAACATCAGCTCTATTTCATCCACATAGGGTGCAAGCCGTTTTGCGTTTCCCGACCAGGTATCATGATACACAAACGAAGGGATGGAGAGACTGAAGGGAAAGCGTCCTTTCCAGGATTTTGGAAGGTTTTCATCTGTCATGGATGGCGTCGCATTTCATTAAAATCATGTTGTCCCGTCGCCCCCGGGCGCTGGTTCTGACTGTATCATTGCGATTTTCTTTTGGCGCAGGCAACCGACTATCCACACAAAGCGGCAATGCCCCAGGAAAGCATGAATCCGACCAGAGAACTCGCCACCATCAGCGCGCAGGCGTTGGGAATATCCCCCGGCGATACGTCTCCAAATCCTTCCCCGATATACGGTTTTTCAATCTTCCGTCCATGATAGATATTCGGTCCCCCGAGCCTGAGGCCAAGGGCCCCGGCAAACGCTGCCTCGGGATATCCTGCGTTGGGGCTTGCATGTCGCCGCCCTTGCGCCACGGCGGTTTTGAAGGCGCACATCCCCACGCCGGTCAGCAATTTGGCTGCTACCGCAATCACGGGCACACTCAGCCGGGCTGGAATAAAATTGGCCACGTCGTCCAGGCGGGCCGCTGCCTTCCCGAATGCAATATAGCGCTCGTTTTTATACCCTACCATGGAATCGAGTGTGCTGATCATCTTAAACGCCAGGCATAGGGGCGCCCCGCCGATAACGGCGAAAAACAAGGGGGACAAAATGCCGTCCACAAGGTTTTCCGCCACGGTTTCCACGGCGGCCCGCGCAACGCCCGTTTCGTTCAATGGCCGCACATCTCTGCCGACAACCATCGCCACCGCCGCCTTCCCCGCATCCAGACCGTCATCTTTAAGGGCCGCGTGCACTTTCAGCACCGCTTCCTTTAAGCTGCGTACAGAAAGGCATGTATAGAGAATAACTGTTTCCGGCACAATCCGAAGGCCGGGAAGCAGCCGGTCTGCGCCGGAGAGGAGCAGCGCTCCCACGGCCCAGGTGGCAGTCACCAGTGTCGCAGCGAACAGCGCGCCGCTTGCCGCGGTGTGCAGGGGCAAACGACGATAAATGGGCTCCAGCTTGTGGACGGCTGCGCCCATCATGCGCACCGGATGGGGCAGCCACAGGGGATCACCCAGAAGAAAATCCAGCACAAAGGCAAGGGGCAGTGAGAAGACAAGGGTATCAGTGGCCATGGCGCGTTCCCCCGGCATCGCAGCGGTCGCAAAGCCCCACCAATTTATCGGCGGCCTGCTGATTGGCGGCGCTGTCTTTGAGGGAAAACCGCACGAACCGGCTGGACAATCCCCTGAAATTTTCACAGTTGCGAATCAGTATCTTGTCTGCGGCGAACGCCTCGCAAACGTCCCCACTGCGCATCGCATCGGGAAGCCGCACCAGTACGAACCCGGACGGGCCGGGAAATACCGCAACCCCCCGGATGCTTCGAAGCCTATCGCAGAACCTTTCCGTCTCCGCCGCCACATATCGGCGGGTGGCCGCGATATAAGCCTCGGCCTTTTCCGTGTGGTTGAGAATATAAGAGCCTGCCGCAAGACCGAAGCTGTTGACGCTCCAGGGAAGCTGATGTGGCCGAAGTCGTTTGGCCACCTTTTTTCCGGACTTCAGAAACCCCACACGCAATCCGGGGATTTTGAAGACCTTGGACATGGACACAAGCACCACCAGGTTCGCATACCGGCAGCGGATCAAGGACAGCGCATCTGCTTCCGGTACAAAAGGCAGGTAGGATTCGTCCACAACAAAGTAAGTGTCGGGGAAGCGTCGGCAAAGACTTTTCAACATGGCGGGCGGCAGCATGACACCCGTCGGGTTGTTGGGGTTGCAGACAAATACCATGTCCGCTCGGGCGGCACGAGAGGCGATCTGTTCCGGATCGTGCACAAAACCATGTGCCGCATGTGCAGCATAATAATCTACGTCCACTTGCCAGAGCCGGCACGCATCCTCGTAATCGCTGTAAGTCGGCCCGAGAATGAGCGCATGCTTGACGCCCAGCGCCCTGGGCAGCGTGTAAATAAACTGGGTCGTGCCCGCCCCTGCCATTACGGTGCCTGGCGAAACGGCCCAATGATGGGCGATTTTCCGTACCAGGCTTGCCGCATCCACCTCCGGAAGACGGGTGATGGCGCCGACATGTTCTTTCAGATGGTTGGACAGGCCGTCCATGGGGCAAAGCGGATTGATGTTGCTGCTCATGTCGACGATGTCTTGGGCCCGGCATTGATGCCGCGCCGCAAGAGCTGCGATATTTCCGCCATGCCCGTGGATCAAAACAGGCCCCCTGCCCCGGCAAATAGAAACAACGCAGCTTCGCACACCTCGTTGAGGGCTCCGAGCATGTCCCCGGTAATGCAGTTCACCCGACGCCGATACCAGTGGAGCATGCCCAGGTTGAGGCAGACAAAGACCGCCAAAACCAGAACACCGCGGAGCCCAAGGAACAGCAGCAACCCCGCGGGAACCAACAGCCCAGACATGGCATGCCATGACACCCGTTCTTCAAAAAAACCCCGCCCCAAACCTTCCGGTCGGCCATAGGGCAGGAAGCGGACGGCAATTGCCATCGCGCCCCTGGAAAGGGCCGGCACCGCCACCAACACCAATGTCCTTCCGGTATCCACGGCGGACAACCCGGCCCATTTCACGGTCATTCCGCAGATAATGGCCACCACGCCCATGGCACCCACCCGGCTGTCCTTCATGATGTCCAAGGCCTTTTCCACTGGACGGTTTCCGTAGAGCCCGTCCGCGGTATCCCCCAATCCGTCTAAGTGCAGCGCACCGGTCACCCACACGAGAAAGACAAGATCGATCACCGAAACGGCAAAACGTGGCCAAAACAGTCCCGCCACATGGTCCACCAGCGCCAGAAGCACACCGATCATCAGCCCCACAACAGGGAAATAGGGCAGCATCCGCGACGGTGTGAACAAACCGCCTCCATTTCCTCCCAGGCGAAACACGGTCAAAAATTGTATGGCCTGAATGAAATCTCTCATCTATTTAATCTTCACGGGGATTCCGGCCACGGTCCATACCACGTGGTCGGCCACGGCTGCGATTTTCTGATTGGCCATCCCGGCAAGATCCCGGAACAGACGCGCAAGACGGTTCTCCGGTACGATCCCGCACCCCACCTCGTTTGCCACCAACACCACCGGGCAGGACACAAGCCCAAGGGCCGTTACCAGCCGTTGCAAGGAGACCTCCACGGCCTCACGGGTTTCGTTTTTCATCAGCAAATTCGTGATCCACAACGTCAGGCAGTCCACCAGGATCACGTTCCCCTCGTTGCCATGACCGGCCAGGGCTCCGGGCAGGTCCATGGGCACCTCGATGGTGCGCCAGCGGTTACCTCTTTCCTGCTGGTGCCGGGCGACCCGGTCCTGCATTTCATGGTCGCAGGGAACGCAGGTGGCGAAAAAAAACTGTCGTTGTCCGTATTTTTCCGCTGTTGCGAGGGCATGGTTGCTTTTACCGCTTTTACACCCGCCGACAATAAGGGTTATCTCTTTCATGAAAATCTCCAGGTCACCAAAACCCTTCCACACGCCCAACGCCGGGGCGCATGGTGATGATGGTCCGGACTAAAGGCGCACCATGTCCAAGACGGCGTCCACATCAACGTGTCTCTTGAAATGTGTCGCGAGCCTTTCATATGCATAATCCCGCTCCAAAACGCCGGCCGCCTCATCGCCGGTGAGCGCCAACCCGATATGTGCCAGCCATTTGTTGGTAATGGCAGGCGCGTCGAACAAGCCGTGCACATAGGTGCCGGCAATCCTCTTGTCGTCACGGATACATCCGTCGGTTTCCGTGACGGGACGGCCGTTTTTTTCATGCACATGAAACAGTGCCTGACCGCCTGAACGCACGGTGCGTCCCATGTGGATTTCATAGCCGCTGCCGGCCTCCCCGTCCCATGAAAAAGATGTCCGGGTGGTGGTTTTCGGAAAACTCAGGGTGGTCTCCACCGGCAGCAAACCAAGTCCCGTACTGCTGCCCGCGGCCCCCTCTATCCCGCCCGGATCATGTATGCATGTTCCGAGCATTTGATATCCGCCGCATATGCCCAGCACATGGCCTCCTTG
Organism: Desulfobacterales bacterium; assembly: GCA_963678885.2. GTDB lineage: Bacteria > Desulfobacterota > Desulfobacteria > Desulfobacterales > JAFDDL01. The sequence continues at coordinate 688,408 of CAXXFG010000006.1, forward strand.
CCCGGCGTAGTCCATGATCCTGTCCGCCCATCCAACGTGCCGCAACCACAAAAGGTCGGATCGTGTGTTTTTGGATCCCGGAACAATCACCGCCGCGCAACCGGTAAGGTCCTGGACCTTTTCGACAAAATTCACCGAAAGCCCCTTTACCTTTACCAGGGGGTCAATGTCCGTGAAGTTCGAAATATGCGGAATCCGAATCACAGCGATCCAAGGCGTCTTGGCGGTCGGGAGCGGCGCCGACCCGGGAGACTCGATGGCCACCGCATCCTCGTCCGCGATCTTGAAATCGGAATACCAGGGCAGCACCCCAAATACCGGTTTTCCCGTTTCTTTTTCGATCCAACGCCGCCCATCCGCAAACAACCGGATATCCCCCCGGAAGCGATTGATGATGAACCCGGCGACCCGGTCCTGGTGCGCTTTAGGCAGGCAGGCCAGGGTGCCAACGATTTGGGCGAAAACCCCTCCCCGGTGAATATCGGCCACCAGGATAACAGGAGCGTTGCCGTACACCGCCATGGGCAGATTGACCATGTCGTGTTTCATCAGATTGACCTCGGCACAGGACCCCGCGCCTTCCATGATCACCAGTTGATACCCGGCACGCAGCCGATCCAGCGCCCGGCAGACTTCCACCTGGAGAATGGCTTTTCTGTCTTGGTAGGCTTTGGGGGTATTTTTTCCGCGCACCTCCCCCAACAACACCACCTGGCAACCCAAATCACTGGTGGGTTTGAGTAGCACGGGATTCATGTCCACATGGGGAGCGACGCGCGCCGCCTCGGCCTGCACGATCTGGGCCCGTCCCATTTCCAGCCCCTCCGGAGTCACGCCGGAGTTGTTGGACATATTTTGCGCCTTGAAAGGAGCCACCAAAACACCCCTGTCTGAAAAAATCCGGCACAAGGCGGTGGCGACCACGGATTTTCCAACGTCGGATCCGGTACCCAACACGGCCAGGCAGGGACATTTTTTTTCGATGGTGTCATTTTTCAATGCCGATTCTCGCCCCCACACCCTGTTGGTAGTAATGCTTTATCTCCTTCATCTCGGTCACCAGATCCGCCTTTTTTATCACCGCTGGATGGGCACCGCGCCCGGTGATAACCAGTTCCACGGCGGCGGGTTTTTCGTCCATGACGGCCAGGAGGTCCGTTTCCGAAAAAAGTCCTGCGGCCAGGGCACAATTGGCCTCATCCATCACCACCACATCGTAGCACCCGGACACCATGGCCGCCCTTACCCTTTCAAGGCCCTTTTCCGCCGCCGCGATATCTTCCGGGGCTGGATTGCGACGGATAAACCGTCCCAATCCGAATTGTTCAATGTGGATTTTATCGGGAAACGCCCCAAGCGCCTTGATTTCACTGTAATCACCCCTCTTGATGAACTGGGCGACAAACACCGTCAATCCCGCTCCGATTGCGCGCAGGCAAAGCCCCAAGGCCGCCGTTGTCTTTCCCTTTCCGTTCCCCGTGTACACCTGTATATAGCCGTTCATTGCGCCTCCGCTTTTAAAAGATGAGGGGATCGCTTCGCTCCTATTCTTTCAGTTCGGCCGCAATGGTCTCCGCAACGACGATGTCCCCGGTTGTGTCCATGCTTTCGCGCGCCGTGGTAACGCCGGGGATCACCTCGTAGCCGATGCCTCGCTTTTCCATCTGCGCCAATTGCGCAGGAAGGCCGGTGTGCAGATGGGGATCCCCCGGATATAGATGCACCACACGCCTTCCGTCGTGGTAATCATCCTCGATGACGGCGAGTATCTCATCGAGGGCCATTGCTTCGCTGTTGTATACTTTCCGGCCGTCTTCGGTCCATCCCAGCATGGTGTCCGGGATTTGGGACCCGGCATAAAGGATGGTGTCGGCATTCTCAAGGATGTTTCGTCCCTTGACGGTGATCAGCTCCGGATCTCCGGGACCCGCTCCCACAATCCGCACGGGGTGAAACGCCTCTTTCACATTTTTAATAAACGATTGCACTTTCATTTTTCCTGCACCATGTGCCTCCTCGATTTCCAACGGTAAAATGCCTGGCCCACCCCCTTTCGCGGCGGTGGCAGCAAACAACAACCGACCGGCATGGGGTTGATTTCGTTGCACTTCACTTGTACCACCCGGGGGTCAAAGTCAAGGATTTTAAGGAATGCCGCGACATCTGGACGCGGCATGGCGTCGGCAGGTTTCGACAAAATTCATGGCGGCTTCCGGACAACTGCCGAAATGCAGGTGGACATATCCGCCGAGGGTGCGGTCTATCTGAAAACCTTCCTGCATGCGCTTGGCTCCCCTTCGGTCCGAAATACCGTAAACCGTTTCAATGGAATTTTCCATTGCACAGATGCGTGAGTAATGGAACTCATGTCCCCGCACCTGCATGCCCCGGGGGCCCAGCAGACAATCAGCGACCGTGGTCACCTGTCGGTACCCCAGGGCCTGGAGATGGTCGGACATTTTTACGGTGAATGGAAAACATCCGGCCATGGCATGCACCTTGCCGGCACCGTCTTGAAGTGACCGGCAAAGGTACATGAACCCCCCACATTCGCCGTAAATGGGCATCCCGGCGGCGCTTTTCCCACGAATGTCCGCCATCAGCGACCGGTTTTCCGACAATTGTTGCGCATAAAGTTCCGGGTATCCGCCGCCCAGGTAAATACCGCCGATGGAATCGGGAAGCCGGCCGGCCTCCAAAGGAGAGAAAAAGACCGGCCGGCCCCCGAAGGCCTCGATAAGCTCAAGGTTGTCCTGGTAATAAAAGCAAAATGCGCTGTCCCTTGCCACTGCAACAGGAACACTTTCCCGGGAAACACAGGCGGCGGACGCAGACGCCGCGGTCGCCCCGGGACGGAGGTCCGGCAATCCGTCCAGGAGCCTATCGAGGTCGATATTGTTTTCTATCAGTCTGGCGAGCTGTTGCTGCCTTTTTTCATCAAGGGCGTGGTCATCATCGGTGTAGAGGCCAAGGTGCCTTTCGGGAATGGCGACCTCACCGTCAACGGGTATGCCCCCAAGCACAGGCATCAGGTCCCTGCTTCCCATGGCCTCTTCCAGATAGTCCAGATGCCGGGCACTGCCGACCCGATTGAACACCACCCCTGCAAAGGTAAGGTTCGGGTCGAATCGCTGGAAACCCTCCACCACTGCAGCGGCGCTTCTGGCCATGCTTTTGGCGTCCACCACAAGCAGCACCGGCAAACCGAGCCATTTCGCCATCTGGGCTGTGGATCCAGCCTCGCCGTCGCCGCGATATCCGTCAAAAAGCCCCATCACGCCTTCGACAACGGCAACCCCGGCCTTTGGCGCGTGTTTCGAAAAACACTGCCGGTTCCACTTTTCCGGGAGCATCCAGCCGTCTAAATTCCGGCTGGTTTCGCCGGTAATCCTGCTGTGATGCCCCGGATCGATGAAATCGGGTCCCACCTTGAACGGCGCGACTGAGATTCCCCGCCTGCGCAAAGCGGCCATGAGCCCGAGTGTGATGGTGGTTTTTCCGGCGCCACTATGGGTGCCGGCCACGATAATGCCTTTAGTTTTCAATATCTTGCCCCAAAATAACAAAAACCCTTCAAGCATGAAATGCTTGAAGGGTTGCACCCAGTTTACTTTACCCCCAAGAAGGCGTCGCCTCCGGCTGTCCACGCGCCAGAGTCGATCCATATAGTCAAGGCAGGTCTTCTGGCTCCCCCGCCCCTTTCAGCGGCCTTCCCATCCCGATCGGTCAGGACAGTGGCAATGTTGCCGAGGGGTTGTCCGCCTTGGCGGACACGGGGTTACAGCGGCGGGACCGCTTCCGGTTTTCACGGAATTCCCTATTAAGCGAATGCACCTTTACCGACGCCATTTACAATACATGCGGAAAGGTGTCAATTGATTTCCATTGTCACGTTCCGGCGGCTTCCCCCGGGCACCCTGCTTTCATCCGCTGGAAAATCACCTTGAATTTTTGTTTCAGGGTGGCGTGGTAATAGTACCCGCCCAGAAGATCATTGTCCGGATAATAATAGAGCGTGTAATGGGAGCCGGGGTATCCCTCGTCCTGAAGTTTGATGAACACCTTGGCGCCTTCCTTTTCCCCGGAAACCCTGGCTTCGGAAACGTTGATATTGCCGGGATTGTAATACGATACGCTTGCCTTCCCTGTTGCAGCAATATCTCTGATGCAAATCACATAATCGGCATCCATCCTGCGCCAGGTTCCGATAAAATCACGATAGGCCTCGGGCGCCGCATGGAGCGAAGACGAAAAGGCCATGACAAGGATAAATATCAAACAGATCTTCTTTAAAAACATCATTTTCCATTCCCGAACCATATATCGCGTGCCTCAGAACAAGCAGGCGGTCACTCATATGGAATATAAAATCGCCATAAGGAACGCGGTGGCTGCTTTTCGTCCTTCCGGGCTCATACCGGATTTTTCAAGACAATCGGCAATTCCTTTAAAAATCGTTACGTTCGACTCTGTTTGTTTCAAAAATGCTTTGATGTCTCCATACGCCTGCTCACGCTGTTTCCGCGTTACCGCAAGGGATTCTGGGGCGGCATTGTTTTTTTCTTTTTCAAGGAGCCTCCTGTATTTCCGATCCAGTTCGGACCAACCGGGAATATTTCTGAGCTGTTTCATTTGGTCCATACATTCCCCCCCCATCAGGACATTGCCGAAAATCTTTTTATCCGCCTCTGGCATTGCGTCGATACCATCCTCCCGGATTACCCCCGATGCCGTGATCAATTGTTCTGATTGTAACAGCGGCGTTCCGTCATAGGGGTTGGCCGGAATCCGCCATTCCTGGGATACGAGGCTATCGGAAAAATACGAGGCGACCACCTGCCTTGCGTCAAAGGAAACGACTTCCAGAAAACTCCCCGCGTCCGTAAGTGGCCGCAAACGGATACATACGGGCAACCTGCCGCCGTCCTCGTATCGAAGCTCGAACACCAGAAGATTCGCATCCATGTCGGCCTTGAAAATCTTGAGCGTCCCGGCAGCGGTGGTATGGTGTTGATTTATCTCGGAGGCACCGATCTCGTTGTTTTCCGATACCCAGATTGTCCGGCTGTGCAACGATCCGGATACGATCTTTTTGTTTTTCACTTCAAACGCCAGAGCCCAGGTGCGTTTGACGCGATGATTTAATCTTCCGTTTTCCCAAAGGGATAGATCGAACGTGCTCTGAAAGCTTTGTGGCGCACCCCTCTTGAAGAAAAGAACCTTTGCTTGTGTCGGCCCAGAGAACCCGAAAAGGACAGTGGCGATCAAGGCCACTTGTACAAGAAAGACAAATCGTTTTTCATTCAACGCCATGCAATGCCCCCCCGTTCAGTACAAATCCGCAAGCGCTTGGTTATCGGATACCGCCTTATTAAACGACGCGGAAGAAGCAAGTCAAGTATTTTACCATATGGATACAAACCGTTACAAACATGTTTCCTCTTTTATCGGCCCTGTTTTTTTAGCATACGGGGTCCCCTTTGTGTTACAATTTGTTACAGTTTTATACCCCGTCTGCTTGAAAACCGTGTTATGGAAATTATCCATCACCGCTGTGGGCCGCACAAAGCCGTGTCGCCAAACTGGAAATGTCTGCTGGTGCAACCGAATGCCGGATCCGAACAAACAACATATTTTCCTTGTCGAAGACGACGAGAAACTTTCGTTTCTCATCAAGAATCATCTTGAATTTCATTCTTTCAAGGTGTCCGTGGAACGAGACGGGGCAAAAGCCGTTGCGCGTATCGTCAAGGCAAAGCCGGATCTGGTGATCCTTGACATCATGCTGCCCGGGAAGGACGGTAAAGACATCTGCCGGAATCTGCGTCCCAGCTACCACGGGCCCATTGTCATGCTGACGGCCCTGGATGAGGAAATCGACCAAATTATCGGCCTTGAACTCGGTGCCGACGATTACATCACAAAACCGGTGCGTCCCCGGTTTCTGCTCAGTCGCCTCAACGCGATCCTGCGCTTTGCCGCCAGATCCGCCAAAAGTGATGCCGTCCGCGATACGGTCGCCGAAACCGGTGCCTTATCCGGGACGCATGCCATCGGCAAGGTTGCCATTCACCTGCCGAGCCGAAGCGCCTTTCTAAACGATGTACCCATCGATCTGTCCACCACCCAGTTCGACCTGCTCGCCTACCTGGTCGTAAATGCCGGCAAGGTAATCAGCCGGGACCAACTTTTTCAGGACCTGCGGGGAATCGATTACGACGGGCTCAACCGCTCCATCGATATCAACATCGCCCGCCTCCGGGAGAAAATCGGGGATGATGCAAAGCACCCCCGGATCATAAAATCCATTCGCGGTGAGGGATACCTGCTGGTCAAGCCGTCATGAACAAACTCGTCGTTCGCATCTGGGCTGCCATATTCCTTGCGTTGTTCGTATCCAGTACATCCATCCTGTTGTTGCTGGTTCACTATTTCGGGTTTTATTTTCATGACCCGGCCTGGTACCCACTGGAGCGCACCGCCAGGGTGATCCTTGAGATACTGGAGAATACGGCGGTCATTGACCTTGAAAAGGAGCGCGTTGACCTTGGGGAAATGCTCGATCGCTCCGTAAGAATCTATGACTCCGGGGACAACCGACTGCCTGAATCAGCCCGCAGCCTACCCCGGGATGCCGCTCCGGTCTATTTAACCGCGCCGTCCGGCGCTCCATTTTTTTACGCCCCGATTCATGACGGAAAGCTGGTGGTCGCCATCGACCCGGCCACAAGCCTCTACAGGCCGACCATCGACTTTCCGGAGTATCTTATCAATTTTTCCTTTTTCCTGGTCATCACCATTCCCATCGGTTTTGTTCTGTCCCGGTCCACCACCAGTCGAATCAAAAACCTGGAATGTTCGGCACGGAAATTTTCAAAAGGAGATACCACCGCCAGAATTCAACCGGTGCGCGGCGGCCCCATCGGAGACGTCGAAAGTTGCTTCAACCAAATGGCCCACCGCATCCATCGAATGGTTCAAACCCAGCAGTTGATGCTGGTCCAATTCGTGTCCCGTTTTCAAACCGGCCTCACGGCCGTCAGGGAGGCCCTTGAAACCAAGCCGGGGTCGAATTTCAGCCAAAAGATGCCGTCCATATACGCCATTGTCGAGGATCTTGAGCATTTCGTCAGCCATTTGCTCAAAAATGAGAAAAAAACCCACAACACGGCCGTGGCCACGGAACCCTCCCCGTCCGGCCGCAACGCCCAAGGATTCTTCCCCTTCGCGCTGCGCGCCGGTTTTCGATCGAAAGCACGAAGACCCGGAACCCTTCGATTCATGTCCCGCCTGGCGGGGGGCATCCTGGTGGCCCTGTTGCTGAATCATTTTCCTGGCATCTTCATTTCCCAATTTTATTACCGGTACGCCTCCGGAACGCCCGAATGGTATGCCACCAGAACGCTCACCGCATTGGTCCAATATGCGACGGAACGATCCCGGCCAGACAGTGTCGCACTGACCATCGAAACACTGGAAGCGATACTCGAACGGGACATCGAAATGCTTCCGAAAAACGCACTGCCGCCCCTCGAAACCCTTCGTTCCATTTCCGGGGGAAGGGGTATGCGCTACGGCAGGCACAATGGCCGCAGGTCCTATTTCCTTCCCCTTGTGGGGACGGATCGGGTTCTCGTTGTCGAAGCCGCCTTTCATCTTTACCGCTTCGATCCGAGCCTTCTGCTGCATTTGTCGGTCATCCCCCTTGAATTTTTGATGACGTTAATCGGTACGCTCCTCCTGTCGGCGCCCATTCTCCTGAATTTCATCAAACTCGAAGCAGGTATCGATCTGTTCCGTCAAAACCGGCTCGATACGCGTATCCGGATCCCTCTCCACCGCCCGGCCGGCCCGCTTGCAGCCTGTCTGAACGACATGGCGGACCGGATCCAGGCGCTTGTTCAGCAACGAAAACACCTGCTCCAGGCGGTTGCCCACGAAGTTCGCACCCCCCTGTCTCGAATTTTTTATCACCTCGAAACAGACTCACCGGGCCGGCAAAGTTTCTCTTCAGCAGAAATGAAAAAATCGATCATGGAGGAAATCACCGAACTCGAAGGGCTGGTAAGGGAGCTTGGCGCTTATGTTGATGGAAAAACCTTCCGTCAGAGTTTTTCCGTCGGGCCTGTCGGCGTCGGAGAACTCATCGACGAAATCGTTTCGTATTATCGCAAATCCGCTCCTGAAATCCGTTTCCGCGTATTGCCTCCCAAGGACGCCAATATATCCGTTGCGGTGCACTTGCCCGGGCTCCGACACGTGCTTCACAACATTTTTTCCAATGCCGTCCGGTATGCCGATAAGCTCATAGCGGTTTCCTACAGCGTGCATCGCAGCGGACTGTTTATTTCGATTTCAGATGATGGCCCCGGCATCCCCGCCGACAAGAGGACGGCCGTCTTTGAGCCGTTTCACAGGCTTGACCAGAGTCGGAACCGTAAATCGGGCGGGTTCGGTCTCGGGCTTGCCATTGCCCGCCGGATAATATCGGGCTGCCGGGGGGATATAATCATCAGCGACAACTTACCCACCGGCACGAAGGTTACCGTCAACCTGCCCCCCCAGATCTCCGTTCCATCTATTTCACCCCGCCGGGCCTGATACAGTCCGTTACAATTCGTCACCATTTCGAAACAGAATTCCGGCCCCTTTTTTACTATCCTTGTGTGGAGTCTATCTTTCAACTTGTTTCATCTTCAGCAGAGGAGGCCATGAATGAATTCCTACCCCGTTCGAAACCGGTTGCTTGCAGGCGTCATAGCGACGTTTCTGTGCCTGGGCGTCAGTGCTTGCAGCGACAACGACAATGCGTCCGTGGCCCAAAGGAAAGCGCGTCCCAATATTCTGTTCATCATGGCGGATGATCTTGGATATTCGGACATTGGTGCATTCGGTGGAGAAATCAATTCCCCCAACATCGACACATTGTCCGATGAAGGCGTCAGAATGACGAATTTCCATGTAGCCCCCACCTGCTCCATCACCCGTTCGATGCTCATGTCCGGAACGGATTCACATTTAGCCGGTGTCGGTACCATGCACGAAGCCCATGACAGCCTTCCGGAAGCGATGGCGGGATTGGAAAATTACCAGGGATATCTCAAGGACGGCATCGAAACGTTTCCGAAAAAACTGCAGGAGGCCGGTTATCACACCTATATGGCCGGCAAATGGCATCTGTCCAATGTTCATGGGGGACCGCCGGCCTGGATCTCCGGGTCAGCGGCAGCCAAGGGGTTCGATCGTTCGTTCATCCTGCTTCAGGGCGGCGCCAGCTTCTTCGAAGACAAACTCGGCATCCATCCCATGGGGGCATCCGCCGCTTACATGGAGGATGACACCATTGTCGATACCTTGCCAGAGGGTTTCTATGCGACGAAATACTATACCGACAAACTCATTGAATATATCGATTCGAACAATGGCGACGGGCAGCCGTTTTTCGCCTATGCCGCCTACACAGCACCCCATTGGCCGCTCCAAGTACCCGACGCGTGGCTTGACCGCTATGCCGGACGGTATGATGACGGGTACCAGGTGCTGCGTGAAGAACGTTTTGCCCGGATGAAAGCGTTGGGGCTGATTGACGCGGATGCCGAAATGTACCCCGGCATGGCCGGCGTTAGGGCCTGGAATGAATTGTCGGACGAAGAGCGGGCCACCCAGGCCCGGGCCATGGAAATCTACGCGGCCATGGTGGAATATATGGACGAACAGATCGGTCGTCTGCTAAGTCATCTCAAGGATATCGGCGCGTACGACAACACCATTATCATCTTCACTTCGGACAACGGCGCGGAGGTCATGGACCCCCACATCACGTGGCCGCCGTACATCCCCGGCGTGACGAGCGATGCCATCGACGCGTATACCGCCTTGCTGGATGAAAGCTATGAAAACATGGGCAAGCCCGGATCCATGGTGGACTACGGCGTCGGTTTCGGCCAGACAGGTTGTACCCCGCACCGGTACTTCAAGGGCGCAGTCTCCGAAGGTGGTATCCGGTCCCCGATGATCGTCAAGTACCCCGGATCTGCACTGACCGCCGGGAGTATCTATGACGCCTTTACCTCCATTCAGGACATCGCACCGACATGTCTTGAAGTCGCGGAAGCGGATCTGCCGGCCCAGCCGCTTCGCGGCGCATCACTGGTCTCCTTCCTGGAAGGCGAAGCGGCACAGGTCCACGGTCCGGATTACGGATGGGGCGTTGAGTTCGAAGGCGGCCAGGCGTTTATCCAGAACGATTACAAAATCTTCATGAAGCAGCATGTCTCCGCTATCTGGCCGGCCGATTTCGAAGCCGCATCCGGTGACGGTGTGACCTGGGAGCTGTTCGACCTGGTTTCGGATCAGGGCGAAAATATCGATCTCGCAGAGGATGCCGCCTATTATCGCCTGTTTCTCGACCTGCAGGAAAAGTTTCAACAATGGGCCGATGCGTGCGGCGTCGTCAAGCGCGTTCCCGGGGATACCGAGTAAACCCGCGTGCTCCAAACAGGCCCCGAGCCCAAACATCGGCCTTGCTACCGAATGAAAACGCATTTTTCGAGAAAGGGACGGCAGCCGCCGTCCCTTTCTGCAGTGCCCCGGGGCCATTGCCCATTTAGAAGCATTAAAAAAAGCTCTCTTCTTTCAAGGGATCTGCGCCTTGTCATTTACGGAAATCCACATAGGGGCGACAATGCCGCCGACGGCGCGTCGCAAAAGCGCTCAAATCAAAGACGCCTCCGGCTCTTTCAGCCGCTTGCTGCTGCATCTTCACCCCCGCCGGGTACCGGCGGACAGCATCGCCCTCACCCACACCTGGGGGCTTGGCGGCATGGCGCTGGTCTTGATACTGCTTCAGATCTGTTCCGGCATCCTTCTTCTCTTCGTCTACAGCCCGGATGCTGGAGATGCCTACCAGAGCATTGTCACCCTCAAAAACACCGTCCTTTTCGGCGGTTTATTCCGGAATATTCATTACTGGAGCGCCAACCTGCTGGCCTTTGTGACCTTTCTTCACATGCTCCGGGTCTTTTACACCGGCGCTTTTTACGGTCCACGCGCTTTCAACTGGATCATCGGCCTCGTGTTATTCGGCCTCGTTCTGGCGGCCAATTTCACCGGATACCTTCTGCCCTGGGACCAGCTTTCCTACTGGGCCGTCACCATCAGCACGGGGATGCTCGATTACCTGCCCTTCGTCGGGGGCGGGATCAGGCATCTGTTGCTCGGCGGAATGGAGGTCAGTGGCGACACCCTTTCCAATTTCTTTGTGCTTCATGTGATGGTTCTGCCCGCCTGCTTCGGCGTCTTTCTACCTTTCCACTTCTGGCGTATACGGAAGGCCGGAGGAGTTGTTCGTCCGAAACCGCTGAATCAGGCCCCTGTAGACACCGCAGATGATATTGGCCCGTCGATGGTTCCGTCGCTGCCCGATCTCGTTGTCCGGGAACTTTCCGCAGCCGCCGTTGTTCTGGCCGCCGTATTCCTCCTGGCCGCCTTTTTCGACGCACCGCTTCACCTGCCGGCAAACCCGGGGCTCAGCCCGGATCCCACAAAGCCCCCGTGGTATTTTGCAGGCGCCCAGGAACTGCTGGTCCATTTTCACCCCTTCGTTGCGGCGGTACTCATCCCGGCTGCGGGGATCCTTTTTCTTGTTATAATGCCATACTTCCCTTATCGCGTCGGCAATGCGGGCATCTGGTTCGCGTCCCGCTTCGGACGCAGGCTCGCCGCAATTACGGCGCCCGCAACGGTGGTGTTCGGCGTCGTGATCATCCTTCTGGATGCGCTCATACCGACCGCTATCGATGGAACCTCTTGGTTTGTCGGGGGATGGTCCGGTGTCATATTTACGATTGGTTTGTCGGTAGCCCCCGTTGCCGGTTTTCTTGTCATCAGAAAAAAGCCGGGCGGCGCCTTTGAAATCGTGCAGTTTTTTTTCACCATGCTTCTGTCGCTCATGATATTGCTGACGATTGTCGGCGTGTGGTTTCGCGGCCCGGGCATGGCGCTCATGTGGGCGGGATAGGTGGGTTTAAAAATGCAGAAGGAATCCGTTTCCGGTATTACCTTATCAGACCGCAGGCGTTTTCTATCAATCGCCTGGAAAGTATTGACCGGTATTGCTCTGGCCGAGGTAGCCGTCGCCATCGTCGCCTTCTTCCGGTCCCGGGGATCAAGCCTGGCAGAGAAAACCGCTGCGCCGCTTCTTGCCGCAGGACCGGTGAATGCCTACGCTCCGGGGTCCGTCACGGCATTCGTCAATGGTAAATTCTACCTCTGCCGCCTCGAAGACGGCGGGTTCATCGCGCTATCGCGCCAGTGTACGCATCTTGGATGCACGGTCCCATGGAACGATGCGGAAAAAAAATTCATCTGTCCCTGCCATCGGTCCAGTTTCGACATCCGTGGCGATTTACTGAGCGCGCCGGCGCTCCGCCCCCTCGACCTGCATCCCGTTACCATCGTTAATGACACCGTGCATGTGAACGCCGAAAAACGTATCCGCCGCAGTGCGTTCAAGACGGAACAGGTGGTGTATCCCAGGAAGACACCCGCATGAAAGCCTGGATTCTTACGGCCTTGGCGGCTATGGCGCTGCTCATTCTTTCAATTCCTTCGTATTATCTGAGAACTGAAGTCGGCACCGGAAACCCCGCCCTGTTAAACAACAGTGACATATCACGCTTTGTGGGCATCGAAAAATGCGCGGAATGTCACCGCCCCGCTTTCCAGAAATGGTCGGAATCCCACCATCGTCACGCCATGGCGATGGCAAAAGAGGAATCCGTCCGGGGGGATTTCAACGATGCCAAATTCACGCACTTCGGATTCACAACGAAATTTTACAGGCGGGACGGAAAATTTCTGGTCTACACCAGGGGGTTGGAAGGGAAACCCGGTGAATTCGAAATCACCCACACATTCGGCTGGTACCCCCTCCAGCAATACCTGATTCCCTTTGACGGCGGCAGACTGCAATGCCTCCCCATTGCCTGGGATGTCCGGCAGGAACGTTGGTACCACCTCTATCCGGACAGGAACATCGCCCCGGACAGCTGGCTGTACTGGACCAACGGCGCCCAGAACTGGAACGGCATGTGCGCCGAATGCCACAGCACGAACCTCCGTAAAAACTTCGATTCCGAAGAAAAGACCTTCGACACCCGTTGGTCTGAAATCTCGGTGGGATGCGAAGCCTGTCACGGACCCGGTGGGGCGCATGTCGACTGGGCGGAACTGCCCCCCATGGCCAGAGCCGTTGCCCCCAATTATAAGCTTCGGGTCAAAACCTCGGAACTGACATCCCGGGAACTGGTGGAGCTTTGTGCCCCCTGCCATTCGCGCCGGGCAACCCTTGGGGATTACACCCATGACGAGCCGGATCTTCTGGACAGCCTGCTCCCGTCCCTGCTGGAACCGGATCTGTACTTCCCGGACGGCCAGATCAAAGATGAAGTTTATGTCTACGGCTCTTTCACCCAGAGCAAAATGTACCACCGGGACGTCCGGTGCAGCGACTGCCACGATGTCCACAGCATCAAAACGATCAAATCCGGAAACAATCTCTGCATTCAATGCCACCGGGCGTCCGAATACGATACGGCGGCGCACCATTTCCACAAGAAAAAAGGCAAAAAGGGCGACCCCATCCGTTCCCCGGACGGCGCCGTCCTTTTCGCCGTCGGCGCCGGCGCCGACTGTGTGGGATGCCACATGCCCGGCAGAACCTATATGGGCATCGATTACCGCCCGGACCACAGCCTCCGCATTCCCCGTCCGGATCTTACAATCGCCCTCGGCACCCCCAACGGCTGCACCCGCTGCCATTACGACAAGACAGCGGCATGGGCCGACGAAATAATCACGAAATGGTACGGCCCCGGGCGAAAGACGCATTACGGAAAGACCCTTGCGCCTCCGGGACAAACCGGGAACAACCTTAGTGAAAGCCGGGATGAGATAATCCGGCTGGCGGGCGATGCCCTCTACCCGGTGATCGCCCGGGCCACGGCCCTGGCAAGGTTAGAGAATATCGAGGGGACGGATGCAACCCAGATGATCCGGCAATCCCTTTCCGACGAAGAGGCATTGATCCGCCATACGGCCGTATCCGTTTTTCCCGAGACGATGTCCCCCGATATTATAGCGAAACAGCTCGGGCCGCTATTATTCGACCCGGTCAAGGGGGTTCGGATCGAAGCGGCCCGGAAACTCGCCGGCGACCCGTCCCGGCGCCTTCGAAACGATCAGAAAAAAGCCTATGAAACGGCTCTGGCCGAATATGAAGATGCCATGCGCTATGCCGCCGATTTCGCATACGCCCGCTTCAATCTCGGCAATCTGTATTCGGCGCTTGGCAGAACGGAAAACGCTGAGGAACAATACCTGGAAGCCATATCCATCAACGACGCCTTCTATCCGGCGAAGGTCAATCTCGCGATGACCTACAACCGCCAGAACAAAAAAACGGAAGCTCTTCGGCTGCTCAGGGAAGTGTATGAAAACAATCCAGCCTTTTCCGATATCGCATACTCCATCGGATTGCTGCTTGCCGAGGGGCGACAATACGATTCCGCAATCCGTTACATGAAAGCAGCCGCCGAGGGGATGCCGAATAATGTTCGAGCGCGATACAATCTGGGGCTCCTCCTGCAACTTGCCGGCAATTTTCAGGCAGCTGAAACCGCTTTCCTCAAGGCTTTGGAAATCTCGCCTGAAGATAGGGATGCCCTCTATGCCCTTGCCGATCATTACTTCAAACGAGGCATGCTGAACAATGCCGAGAAAAAAATAACGGCACTGCTGGTGCGCCACCCCGGGGATACCCGGGCAAAGCGCCTGCTCGCTGCCATCATGGATGCAATCACGAAACAGCCGGACGAACAGCTGTAATCTTTATCCTTCGACCAATTGTTTTTTCCTGAACGTTATGACGAGCTTGTCCATCCGTTTTCGAAGGGTGTTCGGCTGGATGCCGAGAAGTTCGGTGGCGGCGCTTCGAGAAAACGAGCCGTGACGCCATGATCCGTCGGCCGATGCCCCGGATGCCGGCGTGCGATCCCGTGGGCGCTTATCCTATCTTCACGTTTGAAAAAAACAATTGGGTTACCAATCCGGCCAGCGGCGGAAAAACGAGGACGGACAGCACCCGGATGCCGGTGAATTTCCACCCGAGAATACCGATTTCCATGGGCAGCCTTGCCACCGCCCACAAAGACCATCCCGTCAGAAACGCCACAAGGGTCGGAGCTCCGGCCCCTGATCGGATCAGCCCCGCAACGATGGGCAGCGAGACGTAGGGCCCGCCGGGCGCAAGCCCCCCGGCGATGGAGCCGATCAGGATGCCCCGGATACCCGATTCGTGCCCCACCCATCGGAGGATCAGTTCCTGGGGCAGAAGTACCTGGATCATGCCTGCCATGATGAAGGCGAACAGCAGCAGGGGCACAATCTGCCACAACATATGAAATCCGGTCTTTAACCCGACGATATGGGATCCGTCGCCTCTTGCGGCGCCGATGTACAGCAGGACAACGGCCAGAACGGCCATGATGATGGTGGGAATCAGCATGTTCAGGTTTCTCCTTGCCGGAGGCATGGCGCTCACCTCTATGCGTTGTGGTAACGATATCTGCCCGGGGCGGCAGTCAGGCCGCATCTTCAAGTCTCGGTTTTTGGCGCCTCAGGCTGGATATTCACAATTTCAGGAAACCTGATACGCATCTCCTTTTGTGGGCATCTCCTTTCCGGGATGCCATTTTCCCCGATACATATAGGCGGCAATGGCTGGACTGTCAAGAATGCGGCAAAGCGCCTTGGGGTAAACAGCCTGTCGTTCACCCATGTTGGACGGTTAAGATAATTTGACTTCGTAATGTTAAGCCGTGATGCTGTACCAATGCCGCAGAGTTGCGATGGCCTTCAGCTTCCGGCCGTATCGAACTTGGGATGAACAGTGCCTAAAGAAAATCAGCCAATGGACATTAACAATTCGATTTCACATAAAGAGTTCCGACGGCTTTTCAGATCTAGAGGGTGATGCTGATTTTCCCAAGGCACTGTAAATCGCTTCGGGCAACGACACGGCCTCCATCTGAAGACCACCGTCACCCTGCTCACATCGTGAAGGTTGCGAAGTCAAGATAATCACCACCGGAGAAAGGAAGGTACGCCCGTTGCCGACCGGACAATCCTTCGAGCGAAGAACGCTCCTTTCCCCCTGCCCTTTTTTCTTGACGACCGATCCGGTTACCGCTACACCTGCCGCCATGAAGAATTGGGGCATGGCATGATACCTTGGGAAGAAATAGACCGGACGGATCTTCCCGGAAGCACCGATGCACTGGCATTGTACAGGCGAGGGGCGGAATTTTCCATCCGCATTGCCGGAACCGAGCTGATGAACAGCCGCTGCCATGCCTCCGAAGAGGCAATGGCCACGGAGGTCTGTCGCCGTCTGGAGGGCAAGGCCGGCCTGCATCTTCTCATGGGCGGGCTCGGCATGGGATTCACCCTGGCCGCCGCCCTCAAGGTTTTAGGGGCCCAGGCACGCGTCACCGTTTCCGAGCTCCTTCCGGCCGTGATTCAATGGAACCTGGACTATTTTGGACCGTTGGCCGGATCGCCTTTGGAAGATATCAGGGTAAATGTTATAAATGAGGACGTGGCCGACACCATCCGACGCGGCGCCCCATGGGATGCCATTTTACTGGACGTGGACAACGGCCCCCAGGGTCTTACCATGGCCGCCAACAATCGGCTCTATGATACCCGTGGGCTTTCGACCGCCCGCAGGGCCCTCACCCCCGGCGGTCTCTTCGCCGTTTGGTCCTGCGCCCCCGACGCCGCCTTCACCCGACGTCTTCGCCACTGCGGATTCAAGACGGACGTCTTCACCGTTCGGGCACGCCGGGGCGCAAAAGGCAGTCGGCATGTCGTCTGGATCTCAGAAAGGGAATAGCCGGCAATGCGCCCGAAAAGGCGCCCGAACAGCCGCGTCTGACGCGGCAGGAGGAAAACCGCATGAGCGAAGAGCGTTTGGCGGATATTGAAACCAAGATCGCATACCAAGAAAGGCTCATCAAGGATCTGAACGACGTGCTGTTTGAACAGCAACGGGAGATCGAACGGGTCAGTGGTCTTTGTGCCCTTTTGGCAAAGCAGTACAATGAAATCGCCGCCATTGTTCCGGCGATAAACGCCCCCGCGAACGATCGGCCTCCCCATTATTAGAGCCTGGTGGCGCGCCTCAGGCCGCCTTTCTGAGCAGAGCCTCCCGGGCCGCGTCGATTTCCACGCTCTCGATATATTCGCTGTAGGACATATGCCGATCGATCACCCCTCCGGGTACGATTTCAATGATCCTGTTGGCGATGGTTTCAACGAAGGCATGGTCGTGGGAGGCGAACAGCACCACTTCCGGAAATTGGATGAGGCTTTCATTCAAAGCGGTGATGGTTTCCAGATCGAGATGATTGGTGGGCTCATCGAGCATCAGTACATTGGCCGCAGTGAGCATCATGCGTGAAAGCATGCAGCGCACCTTTTCGCCGCCTGACAACACCCGGGCTTTTTTCTTGGCCTCGTCCCCAGAAAAAAGCATCCGCCCCAGAAAGGTCCTGGCGAAACTTTCCCCTTCCGTTGGCGGGGCAAACTGAAGCAGCCAGTCGATGAGATTTTGTTCGCTCCTGAAATAGCCAGCGTGTTCTTTGGGAAAATAAGCCGGTGTGATGGTAACGCCCCAGGAAAATCTACCGCTGTCCGGCTCCATTTCTCCGGAGAGGATCTGGAACAAGGTGGTTTTGGCCACACCGTTTTTCCCCACAAAGGCGATTTTGTCCCCGCCGCAAACCCGGAAACTCACATTGTCCAGTACCATTTCGCCGTCGATGGTTTTGGTCAGGCCCTCCACCTCCAGGATGACGTTGCCGCAGGTCCGTTCGGGGGTAAAGGCGATGTACGGGTATTTTCGGGATGACACGGGCATTTCTTCGACGGTCAGTTTTTCCAGCAGTTTTTTTCGGCTGGTGGCCTGTTTCGATTTGGAGGCGTTTGAGCTGAAGCGCTGGATAAAGGTCTTTAGCTCCGCGGCCCGATCGGAAATCTTCCTGTTTTCCGCCTGCTTTTGCTTCAGGTGAAGCCGGCTCGCCTGGTACCAGAAATCATAATTTCCCACGTAGACGGAAATTTTCGAAAAATCGATATCGGCAATGTGGGTGCACACCTGGTTCATGAAATGCCGATCGTGGGATACCACGACAACCGTGTTTGCAAACCGGCCCAGAAAGTCCTCGAGCCAGCGGATGGACTTGATATCTAAATTATTGGTCGGCTCGTCGAGAAGCAGCACGTCCGGGTTGCCGAAAAGGGCCTGGGCAAGCAGCACCCGAACCTTTTCGCCGCCTTCGAGATCTTTCATCCGACGTGGGTGCATGGACGCGTCAATGCCGAGATTGTCGAGAAGCACCGCGGCCTCGGCTTCGGCCTCATAGCCGTTCATCTCGGCAAAGGCGGCTTCCAGCTCGCTGGAGCGAACGCCGTCGGCATCTGAAAAATCGGGTTTGGCATAGAGTTCCTCACGCGCGGCCATGACCTCAAAAAGCGCCTTGTGCCCCATCATCACGGTGTTTAAAACCGTATCCTCGTCAAAGGCGAAGTGGTCCTGGCGCAGCACGGCGATTCGCTCCCTGGGCCCAACGGAAACCGTGCCGCTGTCCGGTGGGATATCCCCCGCCAAGATTCTAAGGAAGGTCGATTTCCCGGCGCCGTTGGCGCCGATGAGGCCGTAACAGTTTCCGGGGGCGAACTTGATGTCGACGTCTTTAAACAAAACGCGCTTGCCATAGGCCAGGGTCACGTTGGTGGCACAGATCATATCGGTATTAATCCTCTCTATACAATATAAAAAGCCACAGGCATCCCTCCTGTGGCCGTTGAAAGCGAACATTAACCATACCACCTCTCCCAATGAAAAGAAACGGTTTATTCGACCCCAAGCACCCGGCCCTTCTTTGTACCCATCGTACAATTCATCAAATAAAACCTTGTATTCATGTCACGATGACGGCATAGGGAAGGTATTGTATTACCCCGGATCATCTCCCATGTTCGCCATACGGTGACGTCGGAGCGCTTTCCGTTCCCCCATCAACGAAAGAGAGGCGCCATGTCTAAATTCGAACACTTGAAATCCCCAATCAAAATCGGCAAGCATACCTATCGCAACCGCATCGAAGCGGCGCCGACCATTTTTGCGTCCCTGGTGCTGCTGCCGGAACCGGTATCCAGCCGTGTGCTCCGGATGATCGAAGACCGGGCCAAGGGTGGCTGTGCGTCCGTGATCAACGGCGAAATCCCCGTCAATTTCAACGATTCCCTCAGACCGGTGGGTACAAGTGCGGACAATTGGCTCAAGCTTGAGGTGGATTACAAGGATTTCGATTCGGAGGCTTTTTCCATTTTCCGGAAAAATGCCGACATCATCAAGAAGCACGGGGCCGTGGCCTACATGGAACTCTCCCATTTCGGAGTCGAAAAACCGCTTCTGGATGACGGCATTCTGCCCCTTGGGCCTGTGGCCTACACCAAAGAAGACGGCACACCGGTGCGGGCCTTTGACCGCGCGTCCATGGACAAGGTGGCCAACGATTTCGCCGATGCCGCGGCTTACTTCAAGGCAGCCGGGTTCGACGGCGTGTTCGTTCACTGCGGCCACGGTTGGATGATCGGCCAGTTTCTTTCCAAACGCAACAACACCCGGACCGACGAATACGGCGGGTCCATTGAAAACCGCAGCCGCTACCCCCTGGAAATACTCCAAGCCATCCGGGACCGGGTGGGCGCGGACTTCCTCATTGAAATCCGCATCAGCGGTGAAGAACTGCTTCCCGACGGCATTACCATCGACGAGACCGTCGCCTTCTGCAAGCTTCTCGAAGGAAAAGGGCTGGTGGACCTGATCCATATTTCCTCCGGCCATTATTACAGTCCGGCCAGAACCCGGGAATTTTCAACTCTCTTCGCCCCAAACGGTTGCAATGCCGATTATGCCGCCGCGGTTAAAAAGGCGGTGCGCATTCCGGTGGCGGTGGTGGGCGGTATCACCACGGCGGAAGTCGCCGAACAGATCATCGCCGAGGGCAAGGCGGACATCGTTTCCATGGGCCGGCAGATGATCGCGGATCCGGATTTCGCCAACAAGGTGATGGAAGACCGCGCCGACGAAATCCGCTGTTGCCTCCGGTGCTGCGTGTGCTACCCCGGACCCTATGGAGAGCATAAAACCGATCCGGACAAACGGCTTCCCGCCCTTGGCTCATGCACCATCAACCCATACAACGTCAACTCCTTCTCCCATCACAAGGTGCTGCCCGAAGACATGCCGAAACCCAAAGCCTCCAGGAAAGTGCTGATCGTGGGGGGCGGCCCCGGCGGCATGCAGGCAGCCATCGACGCCGCGGACCGGGGGCACGAAGTGATCCTCGCCGATGATGCCGACCGTCTGGGGGGCGTTCTCCGGCTCACGGACAGCGATTATTACAAAAAAGACCTGTGCGCCTTTAAAGACCTGTTGGTCCGGGAGGTGGAAAAACGCGACATCACGGTTCGCCTCAACACCCGGGTCACCCCGGAGATGATCAAGGAAATCGCTCCAGAGGCCCTGATCATCGCCATCGGCGCAACGCCTCTTTCACCGCCCATCCCCGGCATTGAAAACGCGGTCCAGGCACTGGACGTCTATTTCAAGCCGGACGTCAAGCTGGGCGATCACGTGGTAATGGTGGGCGGTGGGTTGGTCGGCTGCGAAGTCGGGCTTGAAATCGCCCACATGGGTAAACAGGTGACCGTCATTGAAATGATCGAGCGGCTTGTGGATAATTTCATCGGCATTCACCGAACCGCATTGCTCGACCACATGGACGAAAAGGGCATAACCTCTTTTGTAAACACCAGGTGCAAGGAGATTCGCAAGGACGGCGTGGTGGTGGAAGATGCCGATGGCAAGGAGCGCTTTATCGCGGCGGATTCCGTTGTGATCGGACTGGGCATGCGGGCCAAAACGGAAGAGGCCAAGGCCCTAAAATCCGCCGCCGGAAATATCCCGGTTTTTGAAATCGGAGATTGTGTCCGGGCCGCAAAAGTGGGCGAAGCGGTTCAGGAGGGCTATACTGCCGCCATGTCCATCGTGTAAAAGAGATTTGGCCCGGCGTTTTTTTTCCGAGATCACGCGTAAAAGCGCAAACGGCGCGCATTCGGCGGAAAATCCGCTGGGTGCGCGCCGTTTGCATGTTCGGCCCAGTGCGGCCGTGTCTGTTTGATGGCCTATCATTTTCTGAAAAGGAAGTGAATGACGCGTTCCGAATGCAAGGCGATCCCCTCTTCAGACCGGATGTCATGCTGCAAGAGCTTGTTCGACAATTGCCAGTTTGATATCGGTGTTTCCACAAGGGCCCGCATGTAGACCGTGATGGTTTCATAGGTGAACCCTTTAAAATACCCCTCCTTTTGTGCCTTCTTGAAGGATTTCTTGGCGGCCTCATTTATCGGGCTCTGTTTTTCAAGAATATAGTCAAGTTGTGCGCCCTCGGCATTGTACCAGTGCAGGAGGATTTTTGCGATGTCGGAATTTTCCGCGCAAAACTGGATATGGGATTTAAGGAATTTTTTTAAAAAATCAATGGCGTCCATTTCATTCTGCTTGTCTATGATCTTATATACTGTATCGTAGCGCAGATCGTACCCGTAATCGATTACAGCCTTCCATAGATCCTGCTTTGACCCGAAATGGTGCCTGATGAGACTGTGTGATACCCCTGCTTTTTGGGCGATTTCACGCAGGTTGGCATCATAAAAACCATTCTTCGAAAATACCTTGATCGCTGTCTTGAGGATCAGCAATTTCGTTTTTTCAGCTTTTTCGTATGTTTGCCTCCCCATTCGTTTCATGATGTTTGCGCTCTTTCATCCGGTAATCCCCGGCGTTAATGGACCTGGGGCATCCTGCCCCCCATCCCTTCTCGTTTTATTCCTCAACAACACACCTGCATCGACAAACGTGTGTAAGTAGCAACCCTCCGGCACCAATGTCAACACCGTCGCCGATCAGGAAACCATAGCCATTGATCATCGCATTCCAAATCAGAGAGGCCCCATCATTACCGCAGTCTCAAAACACGCGCGCCTTGAATTTTTTGTTGACATTTATGCTGCACGTTTGTATAGCTTAACCATCTTGCTGCACATTCGTATAGCAAACTATTTAAATCTCCTCAAGGAGTATTGAACCGCCATGAAAGCCCCTTCTTGAGGGAAGTCCGATCCTGAAACAAGAACCGGGCCATCAGGCGGCCATCGCAGTGCATCAAAACATAAAGAAGGATGCCATGACTGACACAATTACCAAGATAGAAAAATTCGGGGATGTTGAAATTGAAACCATCTACAGAAAGCTGCGGGGGCCTGCCAAACTGGAAGAGCTGGGCAGTACGGAGCTTGACAGTTTCAGCTTTGTCGCGCCCTTCAACCCCCGTGTCTACGAGGCGGAACCGGGTATTTTATGCGAACAGGACGTTGCCGTAAAAATGCGGGACGGGATAACGCTTTATGCCGATATTTACCGCCCCGCAGATCAGAAGGATATCCCCGTTATTGTCTGCTGGGGCCCCTTCGGTAAACGTCCCGGCGATATGCCCACCGAATGGCAGGTAATGGGAGTCCCTCCGGGCACGGTCTCCAAGATGACCAAGTTCGAGGCGGCGGACCCCGGATTCTGGTGCCGGGAAGGCTACGCCGTTGCCAATGTCGATCCAAGGGGCATCGGGCATTCGGAGGGGGACGCCAATTTTTTCGGCACCCAGGACGGCCGTGACGGCCATGACTTTATTGAATGGGTCGCCACGCAACACTGGTGCAACGGCAAGGTGACGCTTTTCGGAAACTCCGGGGTGGCGATGGTCCAGTGGCGTATTGCCGCGGAGCAACCACCCCATCTCGTGTGCATTGCGCCGTGGGAAGCGACAGGGGATTTTTACCGGGAGTCCCAATTTGACGGCGGCATACAGGGGTATTTCTCAGACACAATTCTCCAGGCCCTGGCAGGAAACGGATATGTCGACGATACCGTTGCTATGGCGGATAAATATCCGTTCATGAACGCCTATTGGGAAGACAAAATCCCCAACTGGGAAAAAATCAAAATCCCGGTCTACACCACCGTATGCTGGAACCATTTCCATGAGCGGGGTTCCCTGGACGGTTTTCGCAGGATTCGCTCCGTCAAAAAATGGCTCCGTGCCCACCGGGAGTTTGAATGGCCGGACACCTACTCACCGGCCGGCCTGGAGGACCTGAAACGGTTTTATGACCGCTATTGTAAAGACAAGCGAAACGGTTGGGAGCTGACCCCCAGGGTCCGTCTGGATATCATGGATGCATACGAATACGATATTCAGACGCTTCGCCCTGAAAAAGAATTCCCCCTCGCCCGGACACAGTACAAAAAACTCTATTTGAATGCCGGCATGGGATCCCTGTCCTTTGAACCCTCCGAAAAGGAAGCGAAGGTCAGCTATGAGGCGGTGGAGGGAATGACGACCTTCGACATCACATTTCAGGAAGACGTCGAGATCACGGGTTTCATTAAACTGCATGCCTGGGTCGAAGCCGACGGCCACGACGATATGTACATGTTCCTGAACATGCGAAAACTTGATGAAAACGGAAACTTCCTGCCGGTCCATTCTTTGGGTGAGCCCCATCCGGGCGCCTGGGGAAAGCTGAAGGTTTCCCGGCGTGAACTAGATCCGGATTTATCGACTGATTATCAGCCGGTACCGGCCCACCGGAAAGAAGAGAAACTGAAGCCCGGAGAGGTTGTACCCGTCGACATCGAAATCTGGCCCACCAGCAGGATCTGGCACGCAGGTCAGGTGCTGCGGCTCATCATTTCCGGGCATTACATAAGAGAAGACTGGTTCCTGCCCCTCTTTTATAAAACGGACAACCGTGGCAACCACGTGATCCATACGGGCGGGAAGTATGACTCTTATCTACAGATACCGGTAATTCCGCCTAGATACACGACATCGACATATGTCTATCGCTAATGGAAGAAGCACAGGTCATTTTCTTACAACGGTAAAATGAATAATAATTGGGAATCCCTCCCCTGATGGCAGGCATCGGGCTGACGGCGGCATTCCCGCAAAGCAAAAAGGAAACTGTGTATCATGTCTAAACAAATTCAAACAGATCTTGTAATCGTCGGTGCAGGTGCCGCCGGCCTCTCAGCCGCCGTACAGGCTGTGGAATCCGGTGTGAAGGATGTCACCCTTTTGGAGGCCCGAAAAGGGGTGGGCGGTAACGGTAATTTCGTTCTTGGTTGCTTTGCCGCCGAAAGCAAGGTTCAGCTCCATTACGGAATCAAGTGCGGTAAGGACCAGACCTTCAAGATGCTGATGAAGTATCACCACTGGAAGACCAATGCCCCGCTGACGCGTAAGCTCGTGGACAAAAGCGCCAGCACCATCGAATGGCTCGAAGGCCACGGTGTCGAGTGGATCGGCGTGCTTTCCCATTTTCCCGGTCAAGACCCCAAGGCCCATCATCACGCCGGCGGGGCCCCCACCACCGGAACCGCCTGTATGAACGCACTTCGCAAAGCCTGTGAGAAATACGGCGTAAAGCTCATGACCCAAACCCGCGGCACCGAACTGATCATGGAAAATGGCACCGTTGCCGGGATCAAGGCTACCTCCAAGGGTGAAGAACTTGACATCAAAGCCAAGGCGGTAATCGTCTGCACCGGAGGCCTTTTCGGCAACGAGAAGATGATTCAAGACAACATCACCCATCCCGTAACTTACGAAGATCGCAAATTCGTTTCCTGGGGGCTGCGCTACAACGGTGACGGCTTCAAAATGATGACCGAAGCAGGCGCCGCCCGTGAAGGCCGCATCATGCTGGAGACCCATGCACCTGTCTTTGCAGGGGAATTGAAGATTTCCAACTATACCCCGCCTCTGGCCCATATCACCATGTGGGTGAACAACCGGGGGGAACGCTTCGCCGATGAAATGTGCTGCGACTGTTTTTCCGAAGGTGCCAACGCCTTTATGCGGCAGCCGGACAACCTTGGCTACAGCCTGTATGACGAGACCATCAAGGCCGAACTGATGAAGCGGGGCTACAGCGAATTCGAAATGGCCTGCGGCGCTCTTCTCTCCGGCGGCGCGCCGGATGATCCATTTGATTCCGCAGAGGTTCTCAGAAGACACGACGAGGACCTTGCCATTGAAGAGGAAAAAGGATTCGCAAAGAAAGCAGATACCCTGGAAGAGATTGCCGAATACATCGGTTGCAATGCAGAGGTGCTGAAGGCTCAGGTTGAACGGTACAATAAGTTCTGCGCTCAGGGCCACGACGATGACTTCGCCAAGGATCGTCTGGCCCTGCGCCCCCTGGTAAAAGCCCCCTTCTATGCCCTGCAGTGCCGCCCCTGCGTAAACACCGTTCATGGCGACATCAAGTGCAATGCAGACTTCAACGTGCTTAACAAAGACGATGAGCCGATTGTGGGTCTTTACAGTGCGGGCGTTGATACAGGCGGTGCCGACTGGCATACCTACGACACCGAACTGACCGGCCACTCTTTCGGGTTTTCCCTGAACGGTGGACGAATCGCGGCGGAAAGTGCAGCGAAGCTCATACTCGGAAAATAATTTTTCAAATTTTATCGTGGCGATGGGGAATGGATGTGAAGCGAATCGCGTCCATTCCCTTCTCAATCTACGGCAGCAAAGGTTTAAGAAAAATGGCTTACCAAATCACCAAAGAATGCATCTCTTGCGGCATGTGTGCCGACGAGTGCCCTTCGGATGCCATAAAAGTTGACGGCATCGTCTATTACATCGATCAAGAGATTTGCACCGAATGTGGTCTTTGCGTGGAGACCTGTCCGAGAAAGACAATTGAGATAATCGAATAAGAGCTGACACCGTTCGAACACTTTCGATCCGACCACGCAGACCTGTTGTCGATCTCCCGCGAATTTAACATATTTTCCTGAAACAGGTTCTTCCTCCTCATGCTTGGCCAACGGGGGAAGAACCTTATCATTGGGCATATAAACAGGTTCACATGCACTCCGGCCTTACGCATGTGGATCGTCTCAAAATGCGCATTACCTTTTTGCATGACTTCGTCAAAATTCGCCCGAATCTTGTTTACAAGCTATCTCAAAAAAAAGATCGCGCCCACCGACAAGGCGTGGGGCGATGAAAAAGCGCAGCATATATGTAATATGTGAGCATTTTGAAGCGCCCCACAACGCCGTCAGGGGGGGTCAAATTTATTTTGAGATAGCTTGTAGAGAATCGTCGGAAAAAATGTCAATCGGAGGGGATTGCTTTCGCCAGTAAAGGCGGGTATCTTTATCATCAAAATGAACCCCTGACAGGTTATGGACGAAAAGAAAAACACACATCCTTCAGACAACCGGCAGGAATGGGCCGGTATCGACAGGTTGTTTCGGCAGGACTTTGCCGGGGCTGAAAACATGCTGCAGTTCGACCAGCTTATTTTTCAGATCTCGGCGGCCTATATCAAACTTCCGAACGACCAGATCGAGATGGTGATCACCCGGGACCTCGAACGGCTCGGCCGATTTCTCGAAGTGGACAGGTGTGTTCTGCTTTTGCTCGATGAAAACACACGAACGTTTCGTCACCCCCCGGTCGCCTTCTGGTCCGGTAAAACCGACGATTACCTCCCGAAGGTGATTGAAATGTACAACAATGACAAATCATTGTTGAACATCACCCGATATGCCTTCGAACAATGGTCCAAAGGTCGGATCACCAAGTTCGTCCACAGTGACGAACTCCCGAAAGAAGCGGCACTTGAGAAGAAACTTTACCGCGACCTTGGGGTGAAATCATGCGTTTCCGTCCCCATCCGAGTCAGCGGCCATGCCGTCGGTATCCTTCAAATTGCCACCACGCGCGAACATCGCAGTTGGCCGGACGAAATCGTCCCGAGGCTGCGCATTGTGGGCGATATATTGTTAAACAGCCTGATCCGCACACGTTGGGAGGCGTCGCTCCAGACGGCGTTGGAAGAAATCAAGGATCTCAAGGCTCGGATCGAAGCTGACTATCATTTCCTGAGGCAGGAAATCGATACGGGAACCGCCATCCGGGGTATGATCGGAAAGAGTGACGCCTTCCAGAAGGTCATGACGCAGGTAAAACAGGTGGCTGCAACCGGTGCGACGGTTCTTTTTCTTGGGGAAACAGGCACCGGGAAGGGATTTCTGGCCAGAACCGTTCACAATTTGAGCCGCCGCAACAACCGGCCGTTCATGCACGTCAACTGTGCGGCCCTTGCGCCGACACTCATCGAAAGTGAGTTTTTCGGCCATGAGAAGGGCGCCTTCACAGGCGCTCATGCGGAAAGGATCGGCTGGTTCGAAAAGGCAAACGGAACCACCCTCTTTCTCGACGAAATCGGTGAACTTCCCATTGAGCTTCAAGCCAAACTCCTGCGCATCTTGCAGGACGGTGCATTTGAAAGGGTGGGCGGAATCAAAACATTTAAAACCGATGTCCGGGTGATTGCCGCAACGAACCGTGACCTCGAAAAAGAAGTGGAAGCCGGGCGTTTCCGTCAGGATTTATGGTATCGCATGACCGTTTTCCCCATCCATATTCCTCCACTTCGCGCCCGTACCGATGATATCCCCCTCTTTGTCAATGCGTTCGTGGAAAAATATGCAGCCATGATCGGCAAGCGCTTCAGTGCGATCCCCCAAACAACCATGCGCAAGTTACAGCAGTATCCCTGGCCCGGCAACATCCGGGAATTGGAAAACCTCATTGAAAGAGCTGTGATTACCAGCCCGGACAGTCGGCTTAAAATCGAGTTGCCCCGCACAAGGGGCAGTCTTAAGGTTGCGGGACGCAAGACTTTAGAAGATATCGAAAAAACCCATATTCTCGAAACCCTGGAAAACACCTACTGGCGGATTCAAGGCCCTTCTGGGGCGGCAGCATGGCTGGGACTCAATCCCAGTACCCTGCGTGCCCGCATGAGAAAGCTGGGAATTCGCCGCCCGAATCCCCTTTGATCGTCCTACGGTCGCACCGACGCGAACCATCACCCCGCCCAACGCATCATATAAGACGGCTTCCGTCATAAAGTACGCCTTATCAATCGAATGACGAGCCAGAATATTTGTTATATCTTATAATAACTTATTGTTACAAACGTCTAGCAGCCTGTGGCGCTAATTTTGCAACATCTATTTTGTCGACCCATGCGGTGACTCTGCGCAAGATTGAAACCACAAAGTTCAATCAGTTGGCGCAGAGCGCATGAAACCGTTACCCAAACAATGAATATACGAAATATTCGCCAATCGAAACACCTTGTATTCATGACGAGGTACGTCGAAATCTCAGGGATTCTTTCTTTCAGAATTTTTACTGTTCGTTATGGTGTTTATTGTGGATATTTGCATACTTAAGTACTGATCCATTTTCTATAGAGGAGGTGATCGAATGAAAAAACTCGGAATATCCGGAGGAACCAAAAACAGCAGAAATGACAGCATGTGCCGGGAGGCATTGCTGGGGGCCAAAGAAGCAGGCGCTGAGGTCTCTTTCATTCACTTGCTGGATCTGGACATCAAGCACTGCACCGGGTGCACGGCCTGCGTGATGCGAATGATGAGCGGAAAAGGTAATGATTGTGTCTTGAAAGATGATTTTACATGGCTTGAAAACAAGATGCTGGATGCGGACGGCATTGTCTTTTCCATCCCGATTTTTGAAAAAGGAGCCATGGGGCTCTTTCATACCCTGATGGATCGCATGGGCCCACGATTTGACAGAGGCCTTCTTACCACGGCGACCGTCCTGGCCCAGAGCATGGACAAACAAGTCCCCGATCCAAGGCTCCTGAAAGACAAGGCGGTTTCCTATATCGCCATCGGCGGTTCCGACTGGATGACCCGGATTGAGTGCGATTTCGGCATCCAGGCAATGACGCCCATGTGGACAACCATCGACAGGGAGGTTTTCAGCTGGGCATCAACCATCATCGTCGATGAACAACGCATCAAAAGAGCCCACGAAATCGGCATGAACCTGGCGAATGCGGCCAAAGACGTTTCTAACGCACGCTATCTGGGGGATCCGGGCGTATGTCCGCATTGCCACTGCCGGGAATTTTATTTCGCTAACAATGGCAAGGTTATTTGTTGTCTATGCGGCATCGAAGGCAGAATGGAAATAAAAGGAAATGGCTACGCGTTTGCCTTTGATAAGGATCAGATATCGCACGCCCATGATACCCTGGAAGGCAAGTTTAAACACGGGAACGATATCCAGCAGAATGTGGGGCAAGTGATGGAAGTTATGAGAACACCGGCATATAAAGAGAAATTGGAGCATTACAAGGCCTCTATTCCGGCAATGAAGCCCACCGACGATTAACTTCAATTTCCCTGCATCGCAACATGCTTAATGCGAGGAGAACTGACGGAAGAAGCCGGAAATATTTCGGTGACGTTTTCGGAGGAGGAAAAATTCAGGCCCATATTCCCCTGGAAGAAAAGACAACCCACATGAAAGAAATCTTTGCCCACATGCAGGAATACGAACCGTTTAAAGACCAGGTACCCTCAATGATTAAAAGGTAGAATGGGTACCGGGTCGAAATTACTAATGAGTGCATAACTGAATAGACATTTTTCTTCCATTATGCTATAGATTTTGTCCATGAAAACAACAGACGGAAGAAAAATAGACCCTAAAGCAATGGAAGAAATTAGAGCACGAGCTGTTGAACGTGTTCAAGCCGGGGAAAGCCCAGAGGTTGTCATCAAAACACTGGGGTTCTCCCGTGCATGTATTTATAATTGGCTTGCCAGATACCGCACCGGTGGATGGCATGGCCTGCGCACAGGCCATCGAAGCGGGCGCCCCAACAAGCTTGCCGGCCCACAGATGCAATGGGTATATCGAACCGTTAAAGATAAAGATCCGAGGCAGTTGAAATTTGCATTTGCTTTGTGGACCCGCGCCATGGTGGCTGATGTCATAAAAAAACAGTTTGGGATCAAACTCAGTGTGACGTCTGTTGGTCGATTGCTTACCCAATTGGGACTTTCCTGCCAAAAGCCATTGTATCGCGCGTATCAGCGGAATCCGGAATTGGTTGAAAAGTGGAAACAAGAGGAATTCCCCCAAATACAGAAGCGAGCGAAAAAAGAAGGAGCGACCATATATTTCCAAGATGAGTCTGGAATCAGATCGGATTTTCACGCTGGAACCACTTGGGCTCCCAAGGGGAAAACGCCGATAATAGAAGCCACTGGTGCCCGGTTTGGCTTGAACATGGTCGGGGCCATTACACCGAAGGGCCAAATGCATTTCATGATAGTTGAAGGAAATGTCGATTCCTCCAAAATTATTGAGTTTTTGAAACGTCTTATGCATGGTCATAGCAATAAGGTTTTCTTGATTTGGGACGGTCACCCAATACACAAGTCAAAAGCTGTTAAAATGTGCATAGCCGCGTTTGATGGCCGTTTAGAGACATTTTTACTACCATCTTATTCTCCTGACCTGAACCCGATTGAACAGCTGTGGCACCATACAAAGACAAACGGTGTGGGCCGACAACCAGTAACGGGACCGGATCAACTTAAACAATGTGTAATTAACAAGTTACGCAGCCTACAGAAGTTGCCAAGGATAATTTCAGCTCTATTTAGGCACCCTGACTGTACTTACATTGTAAACGATTTGTGTCTATAGATTTATGAACTCCTTAGTATTAAACCCGTCAAAGCATCATAACGATGCGCAAAGGAGCGACACATGAAAAAAATTATTGCCCTCAGTTGCGGCCGGAAGAACCAGATGTCGGAAACCCTGATAAAGGAAGCGGCCATGGGCGCCGAAGAACTCGGCGTGGAAACCGAGATCATCCGCGCCATGTCCCTGAAGGTCCTGCCCTGTAACGGCTGCGGTGCCTGCAACACCAAAGGGGTATGTGTACTGGATGACGATGTGGAATGGATTCTCGAAAAGACCTGCGTGGAGGATGCGGCCCTTATCATCGCCGTTCCCTGCTACCATGTCCGCGCCAACGGTTACTTCGCCTGCATCAACGAGCGGATGAACCATCTGTTCATGAAAAACATGGAAATCATGCGCAAAACCCGGGTGGGGGGCATCATCGGGGTCGGCGGTTCCGGCTATGACGGATGGACCGCTCTGAACAATCCCATGGTGGAAATCTTCATGCAGCACACCCGCAAGGTTGTTGACAAATTCCAGGTCAACTTCTGCGCCCTCAAGGAGTGGAACCTCTGGCTCCGGGACGACAGGGACGACCTGACGCCGGTCACCCATAAAACCCGGGTGACTGATATCGACTATAAGGACATGTGGACCGCTTTCGGGCCCCAGATGGACCGGATCGCGTTTTTCAAAAAGGCACTTGCCCGGGCCCGTGAACTCGGTCGCAACGTCGCGAAAGCCATGGACATACCGGCCGCAGAGGCGCCCTATGTGGGAGAAAAAAGCGGCGTCGCCTGCCCTGTCTGCACCAGCAACATCCTCCACGTCCACGAGAACCTGCCCTATGTTTCCTGCCCGGTCTGCGCGGTACGCGGGGAAATCGTAGTGGAAAACGGCAAGATGCAGGTCAAGTGGAACGAAAACGATGCAAGGGTCCCCCGCTTTTCCATGGAAGGTGACAGGCACCACGTGGAGTGGCTTGGCGCCCATTATTTCGCGAACCCAAAATTCTGGGAAGACACCAACGAAATACTCAAAACATACCGGAAATACGGCAATATTATCAAGCCTGAAAAGGCGTAGACAAGCAAGCCAAAATAAAAAAAGCCGGCCTTTCGGACGCCTTTAGGCGATCGGAAAGCCGGCTTTTGGTCAATTTTTCAGTTTATTAGCGCTTACTGTCCGTCCCGGAAGTCACCCCGGCAGCCGCCACAGGGCGCCAGTTGTCCTTGTATTGTTCGCTCCCGCCCCCCACCAGGCATTCTGTGATGCCGTATCCGACATCCTTGCCGACCTTGAACTCCTGAACCAATCCGAAAATGGGAGACGTGTTGTCCAGTTGTTTTAGCTTATCCGGGTCGCGAAGATCGATGAGGCCCGGCGTGAAGGGATGGAATACGGTCCCCACCGTTTTTGCCTGAACCTCTATGGTTTTCCCTTCAACATCTTTCAGGATGTAGGTGGCAGCACTCGGAATGCGGGAGCCGCTCTCAAATCGGAAATCGTGTGTTTCCATAACCAGCGGCATGGACCCGAAGCTGCCATCCCGTGTCAATGCGCCATCGGAACAGATGACCCGGCCGTCGGCATACTCGGACTGCCAGGCGGTAAGCCAATAGTCTCCGAAATTGACCGACATCCAGATCCAAAGATCAATCTCCTCCATGTCTCGCATGCCCCAGGAGCGATCCCTGATACCGTAGAGATCCGTAATTTTCTTCCCGGCAACATTAAGTTTCCCGGTGTAAGCCCCGGCCTGGGTATAATGAACCTGGTTCCACATCACGCGGTTGTTCTTGCGATGGTAGATGTGCTTGAACTCATAGGGGGCGGAGCGCCCCGTAAACTCCAGGTCTAGGCTGACGCCCAGTTCTTTTTCTTCCAAGGAAAGGTGCCATTTCCTCAGCGGCTCGACGACGTCGACGGCAAGGGATCCGGCACGTATGTCCTCACGGTCGCAGTTGAGTTCTTTTGAAAAATTGACGGCATACACCTTTTTATCATGGGCGATGCGCAAAAACCCCGCCCCAATATTCCGGTTTGGAAACACGCCATAGCCGAGAGTGGCGGCAAACGTGCCCTTACGATCGAGAAGATTGAAGTAAAAGCGATCCTGCCAGTTGACGTCCGTAGATACCACATGATCAATGGTGGTTTCGCTCTGGTGGATAAGGTACTCGTCCATTTTACCTATCATTGCGTCCTCCGATGTATAATTTCCATTGCTTCTGTAAGCGATTGCAAACTACAAGCTATCTCAAAATAAATCTAACGCCCCCTGACGGCGTTGTTGGGCGCTTCAAAATGCTCACATATTACATATATGCTGCGCTATTTCATCGCCCCACGCCTTGTCAGTGGGCGCGATCTTTTTTTTGAGATAGCTTGTAGGATGTTTTGTAAGAGATGTCTTCCCTTC
The DNA here is from genome assembly GCA_963678885.2 of Desulfobacterales bacterium. GTDB lineage: Bacteria > Desulfobacterota > Desulfobacteria > Desulfobacterales > JAFDDL01. The sequence goes on from CAXXFG010000006.1 coordinate 721,627, forward strand.
CGGCATTGATGCACAACATAAACGCACTTATTTTTCGCTTCAGTTCGGAATCATCGCCCCGGATAATCCTGTCCATATCCATGTCTTGTTCCATCCGTTGTTTCATAAGGTCCAAAAAACGACCGCGAACCTTTTCCATGGCGGGGTCTTTCTTATGGAAGGCGGCAATTCTTTCAAGCACAATTTCCAGAATCGCATTCAGGTCATTGGACTCTCTGATCAACAGCCTGGTCGCCGGATAAGCGTCCTTGGGGATGTATGCCTTCGAAATCACGGCCTGCACTCTGTCAGCCAGGTCTCCCATGCCCGCATTTCTGAAGACGGGGATGGATTCGTCCAGCGCTTCCCGCAAGGCCTTGTTGCCGTTGAACAGCTTCTCCCCTTCACTTTCATATTGCGCTGCCAGGAGTTTGAGAACGGTGCTCCCGCCTTTCATTTGTCGCATCAATTCCCCCTCGCCGGACTTGGCGACAAAGGGTGTAATTACATTTTCCCATGTATGGAAAACGCCGTTGATCATTTCAAGAAAACATGGTCGCATTGTCTTTTCCTTCCGATTATTTCCCGACTTATAATGATTTCTTCATGCACGTCTATTTTATAAGATCGCAGAGATTCTTCAGCAGCCTGATGTTTTCGAATGGCGGATAAGCCATGCGTATGTCCCGCGTTGCCTTTGTTACGAAGGAATAGCCGCCCCTCAGATGAATCATGGCAAGTTTCACGTTCGAAAATACCGTCCAGAACAACATCGCCGCATCGTCCGCTTCAAGCCCGCTGAATTCCTGCCATTTTTCGATGAACGCTTCTCTTTCCACAAGACCGCAGCAGAGCCCGTCCACGGACCACCGGTCCAAACAGAACCAGGCGATATCGGCAACAGGATCACCGATTGCCGCCATTTCCCAATCGAGAAGTCCTTTGACCTCCGGGCCGTCAAACAGGAGGTTGTCCGTTTTAAAATCGCCGTGAAGCAATGCCAACCGTTTTGCCTGCGGAATGTGATCCCGAAGCCACAGGAAGGCTTCCGTAAGTATGGGCTGGGCATCAAGCTTTACCTGCCTGAACTCTTTTTCCCAGTGCGCAACCTGTCTTTCCGCAAACGCCGTTGCGTTTTCGGGAACGCCCAGGAAATCGAGCCCGCATTTTCGCCAGTCAACATTGTGAAGCGTTGCAAGTTCCCGGACCGTCGCATCGATCCGCCCATTTCTAAGCGCGGCATCATCCGGGCTTATTAACTGAAAGAAGGGGGTGACCTCTCCGATGATCTGCTCCATAATCATGAAAGGCCTTTCGAGAACAGTGCCGCCCTTTTCCAGCCAATACACCCGGGGGACATGCACCCCACTGTCTTTCAGGCTTTCCAGAACGCGGAATTCCGTTTCCCGATCCGACTCCAATAGACTGCTGTCCGGATCCCGGCGCAAAACGAAATGACCGGTCTCCAATGCCTCCTTGCCTCGCCATTCCAGCGTAAAGGTGTAGCACTCACGCGACCCCCCCTGTGGGGCCCGCTGCAAATTTTTGATTTTTATATCCGTCTGCCGCTCCATACGCGAAGTCAGATATTCCTTCAACGAATCTTCAATTTTCATCTTTTCGGCCCAATCTTTTTTCGCTGTTCCTGATTTACGCCCATACCAATATCCATTTTCCGGATCATTTTATTACGGGCAACATTTCCTCCGCCATCTCTCTTAACTTGTATTTCTGAATCTTCCCGCTTGCCGTTGTAGGGTAATCTTCTATAAAAAAGAAATGGGCCGGTATCTTATGAAAAGCGATCCGGTCTTTGCAAAACAGCCTCATCTCCGCATCATCGACCTGATCGTTGTCCTTTAGCTGGATGAATGCGGCCACCTCTTCTCCATATTTTCGGCTCGGAACACCGACCACCTGCACATCCTTCACCTTGGGATGCGTGTAGAGAAACTCCTCGATCTCCCTGGGGTATATGTTTTCACCGCCACGGATGATCATATCCTTGATCCGACCCGTAATCCGGCAATAGCCGTCCGCATCCATGACGGCGAGATCCCCCGTATGAAGCCACCCTTTTGCATCTATAACGGCGGCGGTGGCGTCCGGATTCTTATAATACCCCTTCATCACATGATAACCACGGGTGCAAAGCTCGCCATGAACCCCGTGGGGAACCGTCTCCCGGGTGACCGGATCGACGATCTTGACCTCCACGTTGGGAAGCGCTTTACCAACAGTCCCCACACGCCTTTCCAGGGAATCTTCCGGACAGGTCTGGGTAATGACCGGTGAAGATTCGGTCTGCCCGTAGGCAATGGTCATCTCCTTTGCTCCCATCAGCGAGACCACTTCTTTCATCACTTCGATGGGGCAAGGAGATCCGGCCATGATGCCGGTGCGTAGTGAAGAGGTGTCATATTTCTTTTTAGCCATCTCTTCCAATTCAGCGATGAACATGGTGGGCACCCCATGGAGGGCTGTACACTTGTTCCGCTCGACTACCGCAAGCACTGCATCCGGTTTAAAAGACGGCAGTGGTGACATGGCGGCCGCCGATACAACGCAGCTCATGGTCCCCAGAACGCATCCGAAGCAGTGAAAAAAAGGCACGGGGATACAAAGGTTGTCCCTGGGAGTGAGTGCCATGCGCTCGGCAATGCTTCGGGCATTGCCAATTAGGTTGGTGTGGGTCAACATAACGCCCTTGGGGAAACCCGTGGTTCCGGAGGTATACTGCATATTGATCACATCGTCGGGGTCCAGGGACTTCTGGCGCTTTTTCAGGTCCGCATCGGGAACCGACTTTCCCATTTCCATGACCTCTTCCCACAAATACATGCCCGCCTGGCGTTCTGTGGAAAGCAGGATGACGTTTTTTAGCTTTGGAAGCTTTGGGTCGTTTAGTTTTCCTGGCGCACTGTGTTTCAATTCAGGGCAGACCTCATTGATAACATGGATATATTCAAGCGCTTCCCGAACGCCCCCCACCAGGACCAAGGTCGTAGCATCGGACTGTTCCAAAAGATATGCCAGTTCAAAACTGCGGTAATTGGTGTTGACTGTAACGAGAACGCCGCCCATTTTACCGGTGCCGAATTGACAGAACAGCCACTCCGGCACATTGTTTGCCCAAATGGCGATATGCTCCCCTTTCGCCACGCCAAGGGCCATGAATCCTTTTGCGACATCGTTGCAGACCTTCTGGAATTCCCGGTAGGTGTAATCGATCCCCTCTTCGTGATAACTCACCGCTCGGTTGTCACCGAACTGCAGCGCCACCAGGTCAAGCAATTGGCCAACGGTCGTTTCTCCGACTTCATATTTTGGCAATTTCATTGTCTCCCTCCTGGTTAATAACAAATGGTTATCGCCAAGGTCTTGCCTGCCACGAAAGAAATTGTCCACCTTATATGACCGGTTCAGTAAAGATAGTATTCTCTCAACTCCGAAAGATCGGCGGTAGAAAGCCCAAGACCGCGATTCAAAAATCCCGCCATGTCGCCGTAGCTGTGCTCGATCTGATCGAAGGCCGCCAATAGGTACTCTCTGCGGACCTGCAATAACGGAAGAAGCCCCTCAAGTTTGATCTCCGATGCCCTGCGCTGGTTGTTAAATGGTGTAACGATGCGCTCAAACTCCTGTTCTATGGGGAGAAGCCCGTTTGAAAGGCAATAATCCTCAAGGACCGTTTCCGCCGGCACCCCCAGTGCACGTAATATCATTGCGGCCGCAAAACCGGTGCGATCTTTCCCTGCCGCACAATGGATAAGCAACCGGGGTTTTTCTCTGATTATCAGGCGGAACATCTCGGCGAACCGGTTATTCCGTTCAAGCACGAATTCGCGATAGATGTCCATCATGAGCCGGGCTGTGCGTTCGGCATTTACTTCTCCATGGTGAAGGTTTCGAAAAAAGCCCAAAATGCTCCCGGGCTCTATCGGCAGTTGCGCGACGGTCAGTTCAATGGCGTCTAGACAGGATGGGTATTTCGCGACTTCATCTCTTTGCCGAAAATCGAAGACAAGATTGACGTTCAATTCCTTCAGGCGGCGAACACCGATTTCGGTCAATCCGGATAGATGGCCTGTACGAAACAGTTTTCGCCACCGGACCTGCCGGCCGTCCTCGGTGTAATAGCCGCCAAAATCCCGCGCATTTGAAACGCCGTCGATGTCAAGGATACGATCCGTTTGCATTCTTTCCCCTAAAATCTTCAGTATCGCCCCGCCAAACGATGGCCATGGCGGCGGTATAGCCTTCCTGAACCGCTCCAAGCTTGCGCCAATTGTCCGCACTTGTACCCACCGGTCTGAGGGTGTCGTTGAAATTGACGGATATCTCTCCATTGATCATGGACGCGCAGCCGCCTTTGGCCCGGTCTTCGATCATCGGGAGCACCCGGCTCGAAATCGGTTCCGGCAGCAGTACCAAGGATGCAAAAATGGCGGAGGCCGCCTCGATGCGGTTGCGGTAGGTGTGTTTTCCGATCCGGATGGGTAATGCAAGATTGATATAGGATGTCATCTTCTCAGCCCCGAGACGTGGCGACGACCCGGATGTCACAAGTATTCCCGGGTCGCCACTATTATGACGAATAATGCCGCGCTACCTACCAAGCTTCCGAATGGCCGATATGGAGAAATCAGCCTCGGTTAGATTTTGACCGTTAACTTTCCAATCAAAATAACTATTGGCGCCGTATCCGATCTGAAGATCAATGCCGATCAAGCCGCTGATGGCCATTATGTCACCTTCTCCGCTCTGGTTCTTGCAAGGCTGGAAGCGTGCCTGCCAGATTTTCCACAAAACACCGGGGCGATCCCATGCACATCCGTAAAGACAGTACATAAATTCCTTGTCTATCCAGATCCTTTTCCGGCCTTGGGGGTACTTTTTGCTTATCGGCATAACGTCGATGACGTAAACATCCCGAACCTGCCAGCCATAGGGATCAACGGGGATGGCATCGATATTGTAGGATTTTTTCACAGACGCGACATCGATTTTCGAATTCACCTGGGCGACGATCTTTCTCTCACCAATAAATTTGTATGTAAATTCGGGAATTCTGCCGTTAAAAACCCCGAAATCGTCGGGGGCCTGGGTGGAACCCATAATCGGGGTAGACCGCTCCCCGGCCTCGCCTCTGAGCACCCTTCGCATGGATGGCAGATATACGTATGTGGTATCGGACGCCTTCTGGTCGATATAACGGATGAGCATGGTGATGAAGTTTCTCTGAACCGGCGGCGCGAGGTTCCGGATGATCATAGCGTTTCTGTATGCATTTTGAGTGTGGTAAAGCGGTTTCGGATCATCGAACAACCGCCCCTGGTAGACAATCGCCCACTGTGACACTAAGTTTTCAGTTACATTTTCGCCGCGGCGCTTATTGAAATCAATCAGATCGTTATAGCCGTCATCATATTGATAACGATAGTCGTAATTCCACATGAGTTTTGTTTCGAAATCCGGTGTTGAAGGTGAAAGATCGGGAAACGGATACCCGATAATCTCTTCATATGGACCACCGGTGATATACCCCTGATCGTCGATGGTATATCTCCCGTTATTCTTTTTAGTTGCCTCTAAAAACGCATTCGGCGGCAGGTATGCTTCGCTTGCTTCAACCGTGATGGAAAGCGGTGCGATCATGCCAAAGCCATCGACAAATGCATCTTTCCAAAATTCCGGAAAAAGGTTCTGATATTTTTCTATATTGCTTTTATCAATCGTATCTCCGGGTGCCGGGAGCACCTCTTGGGCGGTTGCTGTGCCAAGGCAGAAAAGTGCAAGGGCAGCAACACATTGAAACTGGGCGATCCATCTTTTTTTCATCGTTCCTCCTTTTCGCATTGCTTTAAGGTCGAAATTCAAATAATTTAAAGACGTTTTCCAGATCGTTACCCCTTTGTTCGGTGGATAGTCCCTCCTTTCTTCCAGGCATCTGAACGCCTTACATCCCGATCCGTTGTCGAAGCCCCTTGATCCCTTCGATGGCACCGATGATCACAAGAATATGACCGATCAACCCCATCGTGATGGTCAGTTGGGGAGTTGAAATGCCGTCGGTGAGAGAGACCGTCGCAGGCGCAGAAGGCGTGTTCCAAAGGAAAAAGCTATTGGCACCGATCCACATACTCATAGCCAAAAGACAGGCCGAAATGCCGTAAAGGCGCTTTTTGTAAGCTGTCGGCCACCACTTGTCATAGAATATCGAAAGGATGAATATCAACGCCCCGGGCACCTGATTGGCCGCGAAAAAAGGTTTCAATGATGAAAATAAAATCATGGCCGCACCGATTTGTACAAAAATAAAAAAACGATTTCTGAAGATGTTTAAGTTGTCGTGCAAATACGGATTCTCCTCCTGAGCAAACATATTGTTTCCTTTCCTGGTAAGATTTCGTAAACTATGGGCCATTACACTTCTGCAATCTTCGACTGTATCGTAACTGCAAACAGATGGGCTGCTGCTCCACAACCTGCATACACAAGTTTTTTCAAACAAATCGACCGCATCTTTCTTCTTCGTTGGCACTACATCCCGCAAGATTGCCCCTCGGCTCTACAGGTCAGGTGCCGGACGTATCTCAGATTTTTCCGCAATCCTCTTGTAAAAAAGGACCGTAAAATCCAGAAAGGCAGGTGGCCAAATACGCCCCCCCATTTTTCGCGAAACGAGACAACAAAGCACCGGAAGCAAAGCCGCAACTTCGACCTGGGAAAATGCAATATGAGGTATTTGCCTTCCCATTCGCTGTTGCTCTTTTCATGAAAGTCCCTGCTATTTGAATCTGAGGGGTTTACATCTGCATGTGCTTTTATTCGTTTCCGTGAATGCCAAACATTGCTGCCCCCCACGGCATTACCGGTAGGGGGCAAATAGATTTGGACACCCCCTACTTTTAGACGAAATCCAGCTCGCCCGCTACGACCTTGGCGGCCCGCCTGCCGGCGTTAATGGCACTCTCGTAGGACCCGGTAAACATATACTCACCGCACAGGTACAGGCCCTCGACGTCCTTGTAATGGTTTTCCCGCATGTATTTGATTGCCGTGGGGCATCCGTTCTGCATGGTATAGTTGGCGTTATACACTCTTACCACATGCGAGAAGAGAATCTCGTCCGGCATCTGTTTGAAATATTTTTTAAGAACCTTCACCGTGGCCTCGGTGATTTCTTCGTCGCTCTTGTCGTAATATGCTTTGCACCCTTCGGCGTAAAAAAAGACCGAAATGCTGTCTTTGCCTTCGGGAACCATCCACTTGGACCTGGCGGACTGAAACAGGACTGAGCAGAACGGCTCTTTGGTGTACCGGGGCAGCAGACCACCGATGGTGTTACCATCGGACATTTCCTTGTCGACGAAAATGCTCACATGAATGGTGGGGCAATAGGTGACCTTCGACAATGCGCTCTTCATCGTTTCCGGAAGATCGGGGATGATCGCAAGTGTTCTTTCTGCGGGCGTCGCACAGATGACCGTATCGGCCGCGATCACGCCGTCTGCGGTTTCAATGCCCTTGACCTTTCCGTTCTCGATTAGGATGCGTTTGACGGGAACCCCTGTCGTTACCCTATCTGGACCGATTCTTTCGATGATACGCTCGGCAAGATTTCCAAGGCCGTATTTCACCACCGCCGCCTCTCCGCAAAGCACGGTCCACATGATTTGAAGGCCGAACCCCACGCCCGCGGCTTCCGGATGCTCAAGACCAAGTGCGGCGAATACGGGCATCGCAAACCCCTCAAGCACACCTTCGCCGAATTCTCTTTTTATATATTCACCGAAATTGACGGTGGATTTATCCAGCTCCAACATCCAATCGACACTACCTTCGTACATCTTTCCCTTTGCATATTTTTCAACCCAACCGACAAAACGTCCGAAACTCTCCGGCCCCATATATTCGACCCAAGCCTGCTTTTTTGCGAATTCGGCAGGATTATCCGGCTCTGCCGCCGGATCCACCCAATCGTCATTGAACCAAAGCTTGATGCCCGAAAGATTCGCTTCCACAAGCTCCTCATACAACCCAACCTCTTTCATCACTTCCCTGGCGGTAAGATAGCCGGGATGCACCATCTGGGCGGCCTCATCGACACAGAACCCGTCTTTTTTAAATGACGTCATCCTCCCCCCGGGGCGCGGCAGCGCCTCGATCACCTGTACGCCATATCCCTTGTTATGAAGTGTAAAAGCAGCCGTCAGGCCTGCACATCCACCGCCGACAATACATACTTTTTTCCCCATTTTTTTCTCCTTATGTTTATTGTTTTCTATATATCCCAATCAGGTATGTTTAAATGCCGCAAATTTTCCATGTCCCAGATGCTATTGATCCTCAGGGTGGAATCGAAGTGATTGTAGAAGGCCGGGTTGAGCATATCGATAACCGACTTGCCGCCGAAGATAGCAAAACCGAGAGAACCGAGATGCTTGGTGAACTGAAGCGCGTCGCAGGCAATACATTAGTCAAGCTTGAAGGCGTGTATCGGGGATTCCTGGAATCGAAGATCATGATGCCTCACAGTGCCCCCAGGCTCCCTAATCGTAAATTCAGGCCCGGGTGCCGTCACTCAAATCATGATGTATTTCAGGCCGTAGGGCACGAGATGTTGAATTGCCTGCACGGTTTGGTGATGCCCCCCCTGATTGCCATTCGGTGACAAGCGCTATTTCCTGCTCCATCACGCTCGTTTCCTTACGAGCCACGGTCTCTCCTTTGAGGATCACGACAGAAAGTGCAACGATGATATGAGATTCTACCCGGGCCCCTTAACAACAAGTTCACCCCGTCATGGACTGAACTTGTTGTTGGGGCGTCGGAAATAAAAAACCGACAGACTTCATGTTAAGGGCGACCCCGTGGCCTTACCCTGTTTTCAGTCCGTTAATAACTGAAAGTCTCCGAAAACGTCCTGTAAGGCTGCGGCACTCTCGGCTCAATCTTGGCGACCTTGTACGGGCTGTATTCATCGAAGGCATTCCACGGCTTCGAGCTTACCTCCTCGCGCAGCGGCCAGTCCTGAAAAGCCTGCAGGATGCCCGCATACGGCTCTTCATTGTCCATGGCGCAATTGGCCCAGCTCTTCTCGTACGGCGAGGAGAAAAATCGGCCCACGAAAAAATGCCAGATCTTCCACTGTCCGTCTTCTTTGAGGAAGTCAACCCCGTACTTATCCCAATGCCAAAACGCCTGAGGCGTTCCATCCGGTCGGGGTGCCGTCAAATGCCCCGGGGAGTACCATGCCGCTTTCGCGGTTTCTCCATCTTCGGCAACCTCAATCACGGGCGTCGTGAGGGTGTGCATGAAGGCAACGCCAGAGCCGGGCTTAATCCCCTCTTTCGCGGTCGGCATGTTGTTGAACAAGCTTCTCATCCAGTCCACGTAATATTTTCGAATGGAATCGAGTCCCACGAACCGGGCCTTGAACAACGCTTCCTCAAAAGCGACGTCTTCGGTTTTCGCCCAGATGGCATCGAGTTCCTCAGCATGACTGAGGCTTGAATGGTAATACTCGTGCCAGGACATCACGTTCTGAATTTCATGGACATCCTTTGCCACTCCCAACCGCTTGTTCTCCTTTTCCAGGTAGACAAGCCGCTGCTCCATGGCCTCGATTTTCTTCTCAAATGCATCGTTTCCCATTATGACCTCCTTTAACGATTATTATTCTTGCACTACAATGCATGCAATCAATTCTCTATTGATTGTGCAATTACCAGACCACCTGCAATCGCCCTCCCAACATCACTCAACATACTTATTTTTTTGCGTATTTATATAGGACAGCGCAGATTGGCGCCATATGGAATTCCACATACATATGTGGCTCCACATATTTATGTGGAAAACAACGGCCCCTCTGATTGAAGGGCATTCCCGATCATATTGCCGGCGGGCGTTCAAGCTTTTCCCCCACCCACCCCACCCCCGCGCTCGTTTGTCTGCGGATGGAAGCGTTGTCTTTATAGGTATAATTGATCTTCCTATAAGTCATTTCGATGGAGAAACATCCTGTTCCACAATTCGGAAAATAACCGTCTTGAATCCGTCCCGTTGTTCGATTTCCATTTTTACGGGGATCGGCAGCTTCTTGTTCATCTCCTGCTTGTTCTTTTTCGATACGCCGCAGACCAGGGCGCTGAAGAAAGGGCCTTCCTCCAGTTCGACACTTCCCATGCAGTAAGGCATCAGGTGGTCATTATAGGGTTTTGCCGTCATTGCATTGGGGAGAACAAAATCTATCATTTTCCCGTTGCCGCTGATTTCAGACCACTCCATATCGGTGGATGAGCAATTATTGCAGCAATAGACCGGGGGAAACTCATAGGCGTTGCAGCGCTTGCATTTAAACCCGACCAGTTTCCCTTCCTCCAGGGCGTCATACCATTTTTTGACTACCGTTTCGTATAATTTCATGATTACCCCTTTTTGATTCGCTGGCTATTGAAGGGTTCTGAGAATCGCGGCGGTCAGATTCTGCCCGCCACCAAAACCTCTGAGCATCACCGTTTCCGGAATTTTTTTAATGCGATGCTCACCGGCCTGGCCCCGCATCTGCCTTACCGCCTCAAAGCAATCTGCCAGACCCGATGCCGCGAATGCGTGGCCAAAGGCGGTCCTGCCCCCACTGGAATTGATGGGCCTATCGCCGTCAAAGGCGGTTCGCCCGTCCAGGATATACTGCCAGCCTTCACCGGCAGGCAGATAGCCCGAAACCTCTCCGGCAAGAAGACCGGATGTGATGATAAAATCATTGACCAACAGCAGATCGATTTCCCCAGGCGTTACCCCGGTGACTTCGTATACCTGTCGGACGGCTTCCGCGGTGGCGCGTTTTTCGAGATGCGGCTGTGAGCCTTCCAGTGCCGCGGCACCGATTCCCAAAACTTCAACCGGTTGCTGTTTGAACTCTTTGGCCATTTCCGTCGGGCATACGATCACAGCAGCAGCTCCGTCGCACCTGGCCTCAAAACCACTTCCCCTGACATATTCGGATATCAGTGGATTATAATAGGATTTCATGTATTCCATGACATCGTCGAAGCCGGCCTCTTTGGCGCTCTCCTTGTATTCTTTCCGATGCAGAGCAAAGGGATTTCTGGCCGAGGCCCGTCTATAGATGATCGCGAGTGTGTTCAACACGTCATCCATCTGCGCATCGGTCAGGCCATATTGACGGACATAGTCTGCGGCATAATCGTCGAGTGCCGACATGAGACCCGCATCGAGGGATCGGGTATATGCCCTGTCGTAGATGCGGGGCAATGCATCGATAATGTCATGAAACTGCACCGGCCGCCGCATATGCGCCGGCTTGCCGGGCTCCGGCAGGCTGCCGGTCATTTCAATGCCCCCGGATAAAACGATGTCATGCTTCCCGGACGCCACCGCATTGACCGCAAGATCCAATGCGATATACCCGGAACAGCATGCTTCCGAATGATGTACCGATGGTTTTCCCCGCATGCCGAACCAGTCGGCAACCTGCATATTGGGGGTGATGTAGTCCGAAAACTGATGCGGCGCCGCCTGGCAGTGGAAATACATGCCGATGTCCCTGCTCTCGACCCCCGCATCTTTCATGGCTTCCAGAGCAGCCCAGCCGAATAGCTCCCCCTCGGTGATACCTTTGGTTTCCGGTCTTGCGAGGGTGTCCATAAACGGCGTACATCCAACGCCGATGATGGAAACGCTCCGACTTAAATTGCCCAGTGTTTTCATCATAATAATACCTTCTCCCCCTTTTTCTTTGTGCTCTTCGCGCCCTTCGTGGTTAAATTTTTCTTTTTAACAATTGTTTATCCCTTGCCAAGAAGTTGCGCCATATCCTCAGGTCTCAGCAATCTTTTCAGCTGCTCGTTTTCAGGTTTCTGCTCCAATGAAATGGCCTCCGTGGGGCATACCGTTACGCAGAGACCGCACCCGATACACCTGCTGCGATCAACCTCCGCGAATTCCTCATCGGTGATTCGGATAGCGCCCGGGTGGCATCTTTCCACACACACACCGCACCCGACACAACTATCGGCGTCAATTGCTGAATAGTAGTTGGATACAAAAGTTTCTGTGGGAATTCGATTTTCAAAGGCGCGAAACATGATGCAGTTTTTATCGCAATGGCACATGATCTGGAAATCGTCCATGATGCTGGACTGGGTTACGAGTCCTTCTTTCTCGCACAATTCCTGTATTGCCACGGCTTCATCAACGTCTATATACCGGCCCTGTTTTCGTTTCTCCACATAGTATTCGGCATAGCTGTCAAAGGAAAAACAGACCTCCAGCGGCTTGTTCGTTTTTTTGCCGGCCATTTCCAACTGCTTTCTGCAAGGACAATCGATGACCGCAATCTTATTTTTGCTTTTCAATATCCCGATGACGTCATCGTGGGGGAACACCCGGGCCGTTGGGTCCAGGGACTCTTTGACAGGAACATACCGCAGCCCGACTTTCATGGTGTCGGCAAGATTTTTGAAGTACGCCTCGTTATGATATTGTTCAAGGAGCTTGGCTGTATTCTCATCCATCTCGTCGGAAAGGTTCTCGTATATCCCCACGATATAGGGCGCGGGGGCGTAAACCGTTCGCCCGTCCTTTTCAAAGCAGAGCACAGTGCCATTTTTCAGCATGTGAACAAGCTGTTTTTCGGTATCGTTCGGATCAGCGCCGGTTCTTTTGGCGATTTCTTCCACCGCTTCAGCTTCAGGAACCATTTTCAGGTAGAACTCGGCATCCTTTTCGCTGAAAAGGATCTCCAATAATTGGATCTCCACCCCCGATTCGGACGCCGGAAACCCCGGTCCGTATTCATTGATCTTTTGCTGAAGCAACCTGTAAATGTTTCGTTCCATCCTCATTTCTCCCTTCGATATATTGCGCCATAAAATTCTATTGGACTATCACGGCATGACCGGCAACGGCAGGCACGAGAATCATACCCCTTCCCTGCATGGATCAGGTGATTCCCCAGGTTGACGGATCCTGGCTTCAAAAGGTGGGGCAGCGCCGACCCTTGCAAGTCAAAACATCCGGCCAAGAGACGCAACTGCTCACCTGCCCGATAACGCTGCCGGTGGAATGGAGGGGCTTTACAACCCGACATTGCGTCGCTCATTTCCGATTCCTTTCTCGCATGCGCAGGCGTTGGATAGATGGACGATCAAATATAATCCGAGTGCTCGGTTTATGCGCATGGCATATTGACAGTGAGCAAAAAATAGGCCATTTGTCCCGGCAGCTCAAAATATCTGTAACATGCCGAATGGCTACCTATTTTTATAATCTTGCAATATAATTAGAAGGGATTTATCCCACATATATGTGTGGATCCGAATATTTATGCAGGATCATCCCAGCACTCTGAAAGGGCAGGGCGCATCCCCCAACAAGCCTGAGCCATCCGACAGGGTGTTGGAACCGGCTGACCGAACATGCGGTAATGTTTGATCCGTTTTTCAACCACATTCATTTTTCAGGGGAAGTTCCACCTCCACCCGGGTTCCTGCGCCCGCCCGACTCTTGATGACAAGTCACCCGCCATGGCGGCAAACGATCTGTTCACAGATGAGAAGGCCAAGGCCGACACCGAAGGTTTTTGTACTGAATAACGGTTCAAAAATTTTCTTCATATTCGCTTCCAAGATTCCCTGACCGGTATCGGAAGTACTTATTTTGCGCCTGTCTTCTTCTGCCGGGGTCTCGATGGAGATCCGACCCTGTTGATTGGCATCGAATGCTTGAAGTGCATTTTCGAGCAGATTCAAAATGACCCCGCGGAATTTTTCCGCGTCAATGGCGATTCTTTCACCTAAATCCAATGCACGAACCACCTCTACTCTTTGCGAAATCACAAGTTCGTCGATTATTTTTGAAAGCCACGCATTGAAGGCCATTTTGGTTTTATGGATATCGGCCGAACGTGTGTACAAGCTATCTCAAGATAAATCTAACGCCCCCTGACGGCGTTGTGGGGCGCTTCAAGATGCTCACATATTACATATATGCTGCGCTTTTTCATCGCCCTGCGCCTTGTCAGTGGGCGCGATCTTTTTTTTGAGATAGCTTGTAGTCCAGCAACTCTTCGATGATCCCGTCACACCGTCGTATGGCGCGCACCGCTCTTTTCAGGGAAATGTCCACGCCCAAATCCTTCCCCTTCAATTTTTCCCAGATCACATACAGGCAACTGCCGATGGTACCCAAGGGATTACGTGCTCCATGAGTGAACGTGGCCGTTAGTGTGCCGAGGGTCACCAGGCGTACCTGTTTGACCATCTCCGCTTGAAGGGCTTTCAGCGCCAGGGTTCTTTCTTCGACCATTTTTTCGAGGTGGTTCTGATATTGATAACGCATAGAATTTTTCGCACATTTAAAAAGCAGCCCTCAATCTGGTAAGGTTTGGGTATTTGAAGCTCAAACTCTAACCATCAGGAGGACTACAAATGGACAACAATTGTTCTCCCTTCTATCGAACCGTTCTGAAAATCGCGGCTGTCAAGCCCTGCCTGCCGCCGTTCTCTTCAGATCACCTGCGGATGTGTATGGCCGCAATGGCGCAATCGGCCATGGCCTGTTTCGCCTTGTCTTCCAGAACTGGCGGAATGGTATCGTATTTGATCTCGATGGCGTCTTTCTCGTGATCGAAATGAAACAACTCACCATGGAGGTCTTCACAAATACCGCAACGGATACAATATTCCTTGATGGTCAACTTCATATTCCGGGTCCTCCCTTAATTTTTCTGAATGTACTTTACAGACTCTTCCGCACAGACGAAACCCGTGGAAAAGCTGATGGTGGATATACCAATGCCGCCCACCGGCGGATTGCCGAACATCTCAGCCGCGCAACAGTCGCCGGCGGCATAAAGGCCCCTGATGGGACGAAGGGCCTTGTCCATCACCTCGCATTTTCCGTTGATACGGATGCCCCCGATGGCGTGATACCCGGCCAGAGACAGACGGATCGCATAGAATTTTCCTTTGCGGACAGGAAACAGGATCTCGGCGGGACACCCGAAATCGTCATCATAACCGGCGTCGGCAAAACCGTTATACCGCTCAATGGTTTCTTTCAGGCCGGCCGCCTCGATGCCCGTTTGTTCACACAACTCCTCTATGGAATCTGCGAAAAACACATGCTTGTTCCCCTTGGAAATAACGGTCTCAAACATTTCGTGGACATTTTCGATCACCGCGTTGTCGAAAATAAAATAGGTGCGCTCCACCCCCTTGTTTTCGATACGCTCTACGACATCGGCATCGAAAATGATAAACGCTTCCTTCCCCGGCTGGTTGTTGACGAGTGAAAACATCACCTGATGTTCGTCGGAATGGTTCTCGTTCATGAACCGCTCACCGTATCGGTTGACGTGCAGGTAGGGTTGTTCGAGAAGGGTATGCATCTTGGTGGGTTGCAGCCAGGCGCAATTGTCGCCCACAACGCCCGGATTTCCTATGGACACACCGGTGTTGATCCCAAGGCCCCCTTTGGCGCCGCCAACCTCCCAGACCGCTTTGAGGCCGTCGCCCATCATCTGGGCGTTGTTGAAATGAACCGACACGAATTGCCCGCCGTCGGTCAGGTTCTTGTCTGTTAGTTTCACGTCAAGCTCCTCTTTCATCATCTCGGCATTATCACTGAAACCGCCGGACGCCACGATCACCGCTTCTGCTTCAATGAGAACCTGCTCTCCTGCCACCCGGTCATAGGCGATGGCGCCGGTGATCTTATCCCCTTCCCGGATTAATTTCTGAATGGGGGTGTTGAAAAAGATTTCCCCCCCTTCCTTCCGGAACAGATCCGCCATTTTCTTGCAGATCACCGCCGCCCCGTGGCCTTGTCCGATTGCTTTGAAATAGAAAAAATCACCGATGGCGAAGGCTTTGGGAAAGCATGCGCCGTAACCAGGATAGGTGCCCATTTCTTCCAGAGAAGTCTCCCTTGTGTGAATAAAGGGGATGCCGAGCTCATCATTGATGAATGACTTGATCTGACTGGAGGCCCTGAGCCAGGAACGCACCGCCGCCGCATTGGCGTTCCATTTCGTGTAATCCATGTGAATTTCAAAGGCTTTGTCCTGGAATTCCCGCTCGGGCCGACACCCCATGGTCATCATCGGGGTGTTGGATACCCCGCCACCCTGAAACGGGCGTTTTTCAAACACAGCCACATCGATGCCGGCCTTTCTTGCCCGCAATGCCGCTGACAGGCCGGCAAGTCCGCTGCCCATGACAGCCAGCTCCGTTTTGATTACTTTCATTGCAAATCCTTTCCTTTCGTTTTTTCCTGTTCGTTTGTATAGACCCACTTAAAAGCCTGGAGCGCCTAAAATTAGAGGGGGGGAAAAAAGGAAAGCCCGCACCAACATGAGCACCACATGTTTGTGCAAGCTTTCCAATGAAGTCTTGAAGGCGTTGCGCATAAAGCGAAAGTTCAAAGTGCCTGCCCTGCCACCTGCGCTACACGCAAAAAAATGTTGTTGTCTCTCAACGATGCCGTGTTATTTGGCAAAATAGATCGCCGTCACGGCGCATTCCTGAATGGCTTTTTTTGCGTTTTCCATTTCATCTTCTGGTACATGATCGGGCTTGACCCGCATCACGTCATTCTCTTCATCCATTTCAAAGAGTTCGGGGTAGAGGGCCTGGCAGAAGAGACACCGAATGCAGTAATCTCAAATTTTTAATTTCACAGACAACCACCTTTCTTGGAATCGCGAATAATATGTTTTGGGTAAAATTGCATAGGATTTGGCTCTACTTGTTAATGTATTCGAGGGCCGATTCAGCAGAAATCAGTCCAGATGAAACGGCAAAGCCCAAGGTGCCGACCCCGTTTACCGGCGGATCGCCGAAGATTTCCGCGGCGACAATGTCACCAGCGGCATAAAGACCTGGAATCACCTTGCGCGCGTTGGTAAGGGCTTCGGTTTTGCCATTCACCCGAATGCCGCCGATTGTCTGATAAGCACATAAAATACCTTTTATGGCATAGAATTTGGGATCCTTTACCGGAAACAGAAACTTCGGATCCTTGGCGAACAGATCATCATGCCCCTTGTCGCAACAGCCGTTATAGTCCGCAACGGTGTTTATAAGCCCTTCCCGATCGATGCCCGATTTTTCCGCCAATTCTTCGAGGGTATCGGCCACAAACACGCCTTTGTTTCCCGCGGCAATCGCCTGGTCGAACTGGTCGTCAATTTCGGGAATGGTCATGGCACCGAAAATAAAGTACTGATAATCCGGGCCCTTTTCCTCCATCCGACGTCTCGTGGCACTGTCGAAAACAATATAGGCGCACTTCGGGTTCTGCCGGGCCCATGAAGCACTCGCCGTCATATGGTCATTGGCATATTCCTCGTTATAGAACCGAAGTCCCTGCTGATTGACCCAAAGATAAGGCTGCTCGATAATCGTCATCAACTGGAGTTTCATGAGCCATGCCCAACCGACCCCCTGCTTGGGCATATGGGTAATGAGGCCGACGCCCATGGATCCCCTGTCAGCTCCGATCTCCCAGGCCATCTTTTGGCCGTCCCCGGTCATGCGGTGAGGCCATCCGAAAAACAGGTCTCCGTCCCCATCCCCCCAACCGCCCGAGGAGGTGTCGAGCTTGAAACCGCCATATCCACCGAATTTTTTAATCATGTCGGCATCCCCGTTGAATCCAGCGGACGCTACCACAACGGCCTTCGCATCCACCTTGACCTGGTTACCGGCCTTGTCTTCGGCAATCACCCCGCAAACCCTTTCCCCGTCCTTCCGTATCTTTTTGACCGGCGTTCCAAGGCGGATATCCACGCCTAATTCTTCGGCCTTTTTCACAAAATGCCTGATGAGCAGCGCACCGCCGTGTCCGAAACCCCGGCCTGGCAAAAAATGGACATCGTGGATGTAATATCCGTTTGGAAACCCCACGCCGTATCCCCGCTGTTTCCCCATGGTCTCAAGGGTTGCCGACGCCATGACGGGCCCCAGCTTGTAACCCAGATCGGTCAGCCATTCCGGGATATCGCCCGACTTGTTGATCCACGCCCGGACCAGGGGCCCGTTTCCCGCCTGCTGGGTCATTTCCATATGGGTCTTGAATGCCAGATCCCGGTATGCCGGGTCTTTTTTGGTGGACGCAATGCACATGGGGGTATTGGATGCGCCACCCGGGAAAGGCCGTTTTTCAAACACAATCACCCGTGCGCCCCCTTGCGCAGCACGAATTGCAGTCGTCATACCGGCGGCACCGGACCCGATCACGACGATGTCCACGCTCACTTCTTCCATAACCGTCTCCTTCTTTTAATGTGTTGCATTATTCTCTTAAGTTCAATTGGTGTCCATTCGAAGCCGACCGCACCAACACGTGGATGCGGTCGGTCATCGTCTTAATCGATCTATATAGCGAACCGAATGGCTGCAATGGCACAGTCCGCCATTGCTTTCTTGGCGGATTTCTCCAATTCGGAGGCAATGATATCGTACTTGATTGCAGAGATCATTTTCCGATGTATTCCAACGCCGATTCGGCCGCCGCAAGCCCCGTACTCATGGCGATGCTCAATGTCCCGCACCCGTTCACAGGCGGATCCCCGTACATCTCGCCCGCGATGATATCACCGGCCGCATACAGCCCGGGAATCACCTTGCGCGCAGGGGTCACCGCCTCGGTCTTACCCGTCACCCGGATGCCGCCGATGGTCTGATAAGCGCAGCAGCGCACCCGCATGCAGTAAATCTTCGGCTCCCGCACCGGAAAAAGAAATGTCGGGTCTTTCCCGAACACATCGTCATGACCCGCGTCGCAATACCCGTTATACGCTTCCACCGTCGCCCTGAGACCGTTCAAATCAATACCGGTCTGGGATGAAAGTTCTTCCAGGGATCCGGCCATGAACACGTCCTTGTTGCCGTTAGCCTGGGCCTGGAGAATCTGGGCATCTAAATCCTCAACCTTTTGGGCCGGAAAGATGAAATATTGCATTTCCGGCCCATGGGTCTCCAGGCGCCGGCGGGTGGCCGCGTCGAATATCACATATCCGTATTTGGGATTTTGACGGGCAAAGCAGGCTGTCTGTGTCATATGGTCATCTGCGAACATCTCGTTGTAAAAGCGGTTGCCCTGCTGGTTCACCCACAGATACGGTTGTTCCTTTAGAATCACAAGCTGGTTTATGAGCAACCAGGCTGGCAGGTGGGAGATCCCCTTCCCATGCATGCTGGGAATCAGGCCGATACCGATGCCCCCCTTGTCCGCCCCGACTTCCTCGGCCATTTTGATCCCGTCTCCGGTGAGCTTCAGCCAGGGCTGGACGAACCACAGATCGCCGTCTCCGCCCCCCTGAGTGGAAGGGTCCAGGGTAAAATCATAGCGACCGTATTTCCTGATCATCTCGGGATCGTCGTTAAACCCGGCCGTGGCGACAATCACCGCCTTGGCGGCGATTTCAATCTGCTTGCCGTCCCTTGTTTCAGCAAGAACCCCCGTTACCCTGTCACCGGTCTTTATGAGTTTTCTGGCGGGTGTGGAATAATGGATGTCAATCCCCAGTTCCATGGCCCGCCGCACCAGGTGACGAATGAGCATGGCCCCTCCGTGGCCCTTTCCCCGGGGGGGCAGAAAGTAAACATCGTGAACAAAATAACCGTTTGGAAAACCGACACCGTAGCCCCGTTGCCTCCCCATGGTTTCCAGGCTGGCCGACACGAACATATCCCCCAGTTCATAGCCTTGACGCTCCAGAAATGCTGGAATCTCTCCGCTCTTGTTCAGCCAGGTCCGCACCAGTGGGCCATTTCCCGCCTGCTGGGTCATTTCCATATGCACTTTAAACGCCATGTCCCGGTATGCCTGGTCCGTTTTCGTCACCGCCACGCACATGGGGGTGTTGGACGCCCCGCCCGGACACGGACGCTTTTCAAGCATCACCACCTTTGCGCCGCCTTCGGCCGCTCGGATGGCCGCTGTCATGCCCGCCCCACCCGTGCCCAGCACTGCAATATCGACTTTTCGTTTTTCCATACGGCCCCCTTACTGTTGTGCCGAGACGCCCCATGGCGTCTGCCGGCGGAATTCGAGTAATCTTCCCCTGTTCAAACAAGCCGTTGAGCAATCTTCAAACGAAAACCAAATCCGCGCGGACTTCCATGGACGTTTCATAAAATGCCCACCGCCAAGGCCTCGTCAAAAGAACCACCGCAAGAACCACTTCTTCCAAAAGAAATGTCGCGACATAAAAGACCAAGGGCGGACAGATGCGCTGGAACCATCCAAATACAATGACCATGCCATGTTGACGCACATACTTTATTTACATATACATTCGGAATGTTGCGCTATTATGCGACAGCTGCCAACCGGGCTGGACCGCCACAGCGCTCATGATATTTCACGCCTTCCATGTTATATCATGAGCCCTGGAGCGGTGGGGTCACGATGGCCGGCTGGTAATTACATGTGGATGATTCTTCAGAAAGCTGAACGCAAGCGTTCAGCGGGTTCCATTCTGACCCACCGGGGTGTCGGGGCGCCGAATGCAAAATTTTCTCATCCGGGACCGCAATGTTTCCGGGTGCATGCCAAGGATTTCGGCGGCGCCCCCCGGACCACTGACCTTCCAGTTGCAGGTGTCGAGGATTTCAAGAATGTAGGAGCGTTCAAACGCGGCAAGGGTCGGGAGCGACGTTGCGCCAAGGCATGGGTCCGCGGACGGGATGTCGATCTTGAGGAGGCTGCCAGGACTTGTGATGACCGCACGTTCAATAAGATTTTCAAGCTCCCGGATATTGCCGGGCCAGTGATGATTCTGTAGCCGTTTCAATGTACTTTGGGGCACGCGATCGAACCGTTTGTTGAGTTTTCCGGCAAACTTCCCGGCAAAGAAGGCGACAAACAGCGGCACATCCTCCAGCCGGTCCCGGAGAGGCGGGACGGTGATGGGAAACACGTTGAGCCGATACCACAGATCCTGCCGGAATCTTCCCGCCGCCACCTCCTGCTGCAAATCTCTATTGGTGGCGGCGATGATGCGCACATCGTCGACCCGAATTGTTGTGGTACCGCCGACGCGCTCGAACGCCCGCTCCTGGAGGACCCGGAGCAACTTTGCCTGAAGCGTCAATGAAAGCTCCCCGATTTCGTCGAGAAAGAGGGTGGTGCCGCCGGCCAGTTCGAATCGTCCGATTTTTCGGCTGTACGCCCCGGTAAAGGCCCCCTTTTCGTGACCGAACAATTCGCTTTCAATGAGGGTTGGAGATAGGGCCGCACAATTGACCTGCACCAACGGCCGGACGTGGTATCGACTCGCGTTGTGTATGGCCTGGGCAATCACCCCCTTACCCGTACCGGTTTCCCCCTGCAGCAACACGGTTGAATCCGTGGGCGCCACCTGGACGGCTTTTTTCAGGGTGTCGGTCATGGCGCGGCTCCTGCCGACGATATCGCGAAAATTGTGATCGAAGCGTGTTTCTTCCCGCATATAGGCGTAATCCGCCTCAATGCGTTTCTTCAGGAGTTCTGTTTCGGCCAGGGTTCTTCGCAGCCGGTCTTCGGTGTGCTTTCGTATGATGGCGTTTATAAAAATTTCGCCGAAAAGGCGTACTTTTGTAACCTCGTCCTCCCCCCATTCCCGATGTTCCTTTGTGCTTGCCACTGTAAGCCCCCCCACCGCCGTGCCGCCGACGGTTACGGGAACCGACAATACGGACTGCACCCCGAGGACCGTGTCCATGAAACACCGTGTTTCGATGTCTTCCTGGTCCTGTTCAAGATCGCCCGGGAACCTGTAGACCTCTCCATTTCTCAATTTCTCTGACATTTTATGGTTTAGTTTGGAAAGCTGTTCCGGGGTCAGGCTTTGTCCAAAAGCCAACAGAGTATCCACCGACCGCTCATCCCCCTCAGGCCACCAGGCGAATTTATCGAACCAATCGGCACTGGAGATATTTTCCAATCCCAACGGGTTTCTCCCATAAATATGAAGCGAGCAGCGATCGACATCCAACAATTTCGCCAACCGTCCAAAGTCACTCCGCAGAGCCGGTTCGATGTCATCTATCGGCAAACTGATATACTTTGCTGAAACTTCTGAAAGGAGGGATTCCCACCGGTGAGACGCTTCAATATCGATCCATGTCCGCAGACGATCGAGGGCGCCGGCCAAAATGTCGGAAAACGTGTGAAGCGCCCCCAGGCATTCTTCCGAATACCGGGAACCGACCTTTCTGTTTCCGAGAAGCGTCCAGCCGGTAATATTTCCCCCCACCTTCAGCGGCAGCACAACCGTCGAGGACACGCCGTATTCAAGAAGGCGTTGTCTGTCGATTTCCGCAGCCGCAGGCATGTCTGCATGCAGCCAAGGGATGACAACGGTTTTTCCCTTCGTCAGCTGCCGCCTGGTCCATGGAAGATCCGCGATGGTGACGACCGGCCCGGTGCCTGGAATCAAGGGATAATGATATTCGCCGTGCAGATTCCGGGTGCCACCCGCTCGAAAAAAGCCGGCATGGATGAAATCAAACTTCCAGAACCTGCCGACATTCTTCAGAAGCGCGCTAATCTCCCCCTGGGCGTCATCCGAAACGCTGTTGTTGAGCCTTGCGGCCGAACGAAGGAGGCACATATAGAAACGTTGCATTTCTGGCCCCTTCTTTCCCAGGGTCGGTTTCATAGGACACTCCGGGCGTACATTTTCCTGCGGCTAAAAAAAAACCTGCCCGGAAGATAAATCCGGGCAGGGAATCATTTGTTACGGTTCAACCCTCTCCTACCTGCCGACCTTCCTTAGGGCGGAAATCGAAATATCCTGATCCGTTATTCCGTTTCCATTCATGTTCCAGGTTGCAAACATCTGGACACCATAACCGAGCTGGAGATCGATTCCAAGCATACCTGCGAAATACGGAATGGGCTCATCCGGCGCGGAAGAGTTTGGATACAAATCGATCGGGGACTGCCAAACCTTCCACAGTTTTCCGGCCCGGTCCCAGGCGCAGGCGTAAAGAAGGGTAAGACACTCCTTATCCAGCCAGAGGCGTTTTTTACTCTGTGGGTATTTCTCGCTCTTTGGCAAAACGTCGATCACGTAGACATCCCGGACCTCCCATCCAATCGGTTCAACCGGGATATATTCCACGTTTTGATTATCTTTCACCGTCTCATAAGTCCATGTGGCCGTTGCCTGGCCGATAATCTGGGCTTCGGCCACCAATTCGTAGGTGAACTCGGGAATCCGTCCGTCAAATCCGCCGCCGAAATCGTCCGGGGCCTGGGTGGAGCTCATGATGGGTGTGGAACGCTCGCCGGCCTCTCCGCGAAGCACCCGGCGCATGGAGGGCAGATACAGGTAAGTGGTATCCGCCGCCTTCTGGTCGATGTAGCGGATCAGAAGGGTAATGAAGTTCCGCTGCACCGGCGGGGCCAGGTTCCGAATGAAGTTGGCGGATCGGTATCCCTGGGCGGTTTTAAAAAGTGGCTTCGGGTCGTCGTACATCCGACTCTGAAAACTGATCTGGAACCCCTGGACGGTACTGGTGGACACGGGAGCGCCGAGACGTTTTTCATAATTCATAAAAGTGCCGGCCATATCATCGTGTTTGTACCGATAATCATAGTTCCACATGATTTTGGTCACATATTCCGGATCCTTCGGATCGAGCTCCGGAAAGGGCAGCCCGACGATGTCTTCAAAAGGTCCACCGGAAATATATCCCTCTGCATCGATGCTGTATTTCCCCTTATTCAGGGCCGATGCCGCCAGAAACGTCTTCGGCATGGGGTTTGATGTTGCCTCCTGATTGATGGTGATGGACAGCGGCTTGATAAAGCCATACCCGGACTTGAATGCCTCCACCCAATGATCCGGGAAGAGGTGCTCATATTTTTCAATATTGTTGCCGTTGATGACCTCTCCGGGCTTTGGCATAACGCCTTCGGCACCGGCCACACCGCACAAACAGACACCGGCCAATAATGCGAATAAAGAAATGCCGATCACAATCCTTTTTTTGGCTTGCCTCATATGGTTATCCTCCTTTTTCCGGATGTGCTGGTTTTAGAAATTGATCTGGGTGGTCAACACCACCATGTCCCGGTCCTTGAACATGCCAAGATCCTCCAGGGGCTCGTCGCCGAAAATGCCGATATAGCGAAGCTCGGCGGAGAACATGTCGTTGTTCCAGCTGGGGGTCCACTTGACGATGGGCATTAACAGCCCCGAATCGCCCTCTTCGCCCCAGGTGTAGGAAAAAACCACTTCCGTGGCCAGGATGTTGTAGAACCAGTTGGTGGAAATCCGGCAGCCCAGGTTCGGACGCCAGGTGGGTATCTCGGTGCCGTAGGTGGCGAATTGCAGGTCATCGTTGTCCGGCACCACCTCGCCCACGTGCTCCACGGTGATGTCGAAGGGCGCGCTCTTGTGCCAGTCAAAATAAAAATAACCGTTCAGATCCCACGCCAGCATGTACTTGAAGTAGTTCTCCCGGCTCCAGGCGTCGGCCTCGGTCAGGTTCATGAACGGCTTGTTGGGAATATAGATCGCCTCGGCCCTGAGAAGCCCCAGGGGGATGTCCAGGTTGGCGTAGGCGCCGATAATGTCGATATCCGGGTGGATGAGGTTGTAGTCCTGCTGATAGAGCACGCCGGGAATGAAGGTGTGCCGGGCACCGCGCTCGAAGCTCGGATCGTAGGTCTGGGTGTGGAAAAACATGACCCCGAACTCGGCCCCGCCCAGGAAGGTGGAGGTCTTGGCACCGTAGCGCAGATCGTCCAGGCTGTCTTCCACATGCTCATCTTCCACATGGGGGATGAGGTTGTACCCGCCCATGAAGGCACCGAACATGTCCATGCCGATCAAAACGTTGTCCGTGGGAATGCCGAAGCGGCTGGTGTCCTTCAGGTGGGATTTGTTGACCCGGTATTCCTCGTCCACCCAGTTGGGGTTGACCAGCCACTCCACCGAGCTGCCAAGACCGGCGAAATCGTGGGTGCCCTTCACGATCCACTGGGGAATGCGGGTGTCTTCAAGATTCGCGAAGGCGAAGGTGAACTCGCCGTTGTCCGGGTGAATCACGTCCCCCACCCGGGTGGTGAGGCTTTCCCCCCAGATGACGATCTGGCGGCCCACCCGCAGGCTGTGGCTCTTGTTGAACCGGTAGTCGAAATAAAGCTCCCGGATCACGTCCTCGAATTGATCGTACTCGTGGTAGTCCTCCAGCCACTCGCCGGTCTGGGACTTGGCCGCCGCCGATTCCTCCACGTCGTACTCGGGTTCGAACACGGCCTGGGCCGCCACCCAGATGCTCAGTTTGTCGCTGATTTTCGAATCCAGGTACAACCGGGCCCAGGTGCGGTTGGTGGCCAGGTCCGAACCCTCGTTGTACTCGGTGAAAAAACCCAGGTTGTTTCTGACCCACCCATACACCGTGTGGCGCTGATCGCCGCAGGTGACGGTGTCAAAGGCCATTGTCTGTCCGACACAACAAAAGCCAAACGCAAACACAACTGCAAGTGAAACGAACCATTTACCAATATGTTCTTTCATCCCTTCCTCCTATTTTGCGTTTACCGATTGAATCGTTAACTGCCGGTATTGCAACCCTTTTTCTTCCTCCTTATTTCCTTATTCTCCTTTCGTTGCGGTCCACTGCTCCCAAAGCAGGAACGCAAAACTCGTGCCCTGGAAACCTCCGCACGGTGTTCTTCGTTACCATTTGTATTATTTGGTTATTTTATTCTAAGGTGAGGCGGCGACCATTCAAAAAAGTCGCACATGTATGTGGAAACCACACAATTATACGGGTCGGATTGGGGTCCTTGGGTGTGGTCTTGCTTCCGCCTTTCCATCGCAACAGGTGGAAGAAAGGCAAAAAACCGCAGAAACCTTCAAAAATCAAGATCTTCGATGGGAACGGTGGATATTGTATTTTTTCATGTGAAGGCGAAATGTACTGGGCTTCAATCCGGCAATCACGGCGGCACCCCTTAGCCCCTCGATTTTCCAATCCGCCTTTTCCAATGCATCCAGAAGGTATTTGCGCTCCACTTCCTGGAATTTTTTCTTCTCATCGTGCAAGCTCCTCAAATATTTCGCTTGGGGCATCTCGAACCGAAGTACACCGCTGGGGCTGCTGATGACGGCTCTTTCCACGAAATTTTCAAGCTCTCTGATATTTCCGGGCCAGTGATATTTTTGTAGGTTCTTAACAGCACTGTGGGGTATTTTTTCGAACCTTTTACCAAATTCCTTTGAGAATTTTCTCACAAAGAAATGAATCAGCAACGGCAAATCCTCTGGCCGCTCCCTTAATGCAGGCACATGAATGGGAAAAACATTCAACCGATACAGGAGGTCACTCCGAAAGGCTCCGGCCTCGACCTCTTTTGTCAAGTCCCTGTTGGTGGCCGCAATCAAGCGGACATCTGTTTTTATGGAGGCACTGCCCCCCACCCGTTCAAACTCCCCGTCCTGGAGGACACGCAGCAACTTCGCCTGCAGGGCCATGGGCAGTTCGCCGATTTCATCGAGAAAGAGGGTTGTCCGGTTCGCGATTTCAAAACGGCCGATCCTCCTTGCATGGGCCCCGGTAAAGGCGCCTTTTTCATGGCCGAACAGTTCGCTTTCTATCAGTCCCGGTGCAAGGGCCGCGCAATTCACCTGTACCAGCGGTCTCTGGGACCGTTGGCTCTCATTGTGGATTGCCCTGGCAATGATGTTCTTTCCGGTCCCGGTTTCCCCCAAAAGCAGCACCGTCGCGGTCGTTGGCGCCACCTGCTTCACCTTGGTCAGTATCCGCCGAAGGGCCTGGCTTTCACCCACCACCTCCGGAAAACCGTTTTCCGTGTTGATTTCTTCCGTCAGGTAAACGTAATCCGCCTCGATCTGATCTTTCAATTTTTTTATGTCTGCAAGGAGCTTCTGGTTTTCCGAAAGCGCCTTGCGCAAGGATTCCTCTGTTTGCTTGCGCACCAGAGCATTTGCAAGCACCTCACCGAACAGGCGCAACATGGATTCGATTTCTTCGGGCCAATCCACCGACCGGCCGTGGGTGGCGATAATAATGGCGCCGACGATCCTTCCGATGGCAAAGATGGGAACGGACACGAAGGACCCGATACCGTGGGCGGCTGCAAACCGCTCCATCACCCGGGCCTTTTCTGAATTTTTATTCGGACTCGGGCACATCGCATAAGAGCCCTGCCCCCACCGTTCGAACATGTATTCCATTTTTTTCGAAAAGTTCGGATGTGATCTGAAAATTTTCAGCTCTTTCTCGAATTTTTGGCTACGGGCCCATAAAAAAACATCTTCATATTTATCGAACATAGTCATCCAGGCGCTTTTTTCCTGGTCGAACACGTGAAAATTACAGGAATCGCCCCCCAGGAGACCGGCAATATGCCTGAAGTCTTTTTTGACCGAAGTGTCGATCTGCTCGATCGGCATATTGATGTATCTTGCCGACATTTCGGACAGCAGCCGCTCAAAACTTTTTGACTTCAAACGCTTTTCAAGGGTCTCGTCTTTTTTGGCATTGTATGGAATATCGCGGTTCATTCCCTTCCCCTTCACCATTGTTTCGAATCGGAAAAACGATGGATCCGCCTGTGAAAAGCCGTGTTCGAAAACGGGCTCCGGCGCATGACACGGCCCCATCGCCCTGGGGGACCGTCCGCTATATGCACGTTTTATTCGGGCGTTTTCCGCCGCGTGTGCGTGTTTATATTCTACTTTTTCGGCGGTTACACGCCACCTTAGATTATTTTAATCTCTTCCTTGCCCGTTCGTTGATCAGTTCCCCCACGATGCTCACCGCAATCTCCCGGGGGGTGTCCGCGCCGATGGGTAGACCGATGGGGCAATGCACCCGTCCAATATCCTCCCGACCATACCCCTGCCCAAGCAATGCCTGGTAGATGGCGTCGCGTTTAGACCTGCTTCCGATCATCCCCACATAGCCTGCCTGGGTGTCAAGTGCCTGGGCAAGCGCGATCTTATCGTTTAAATGCCCCCGGGTGACAATGATCAGATAACTGTCTTTATCAATGGCTTCCGGGCCGAAACACCCGTCAAAGGACGGCAACAGCACCACGCGATCGGCCGCGGGAAACCGTATCGAATTGGCGAAATCACGGCGATCATCCATGATGACCGTCCTGAACCCCACCGATGCGGCCAGCGCTGCGGCTTCCTGGGCCACATGCCCGGCACCGATGAAATAGACCGTACCGGGTACGCAGACATCTTCGATCAAGACATAGGGGGCGGCATCCCAGAGGTCTTTCTCTTCAACAGGCAAAACCGCAGCGCCAAACGGGCGCCGGCAGCGATCACGCGCCAGGGCAAGCAGTGCTTCCGGCAAGCAAGACGGACCCGCGACATGTTTTCCGTCACGCAGTATCCAGCGGCGCAGGGGACCGGAAAAGGTATGCGCACCGTTTCCGGATACAGGGCCAAGATCCGTTATGAGGGTGATGCCTTGCCCCTCGCTGACCATCTCCAAAGCCGTGGTATAAAACCCAAGGGTGTCCGCGTCTGGCGCCACGTGTGCAAGAAGGATCTCCATGCGGCCGCCGCATATCATATCCGATTCCGCAACATCTTTACCGGTAAGGTTGAATATCAACAACCGTGCGTTTTCGGTACCGAAAAGATGCATAGCCGCATCCATTGACCGTTTTTCCACCATACCGCCGCCGATGGTCCCGGCGATGGCACCATCTCTGAAAACAGCCATCTTTGCCCCGGATGTTCTGGGGGTGGATCCGCTGTGGTTGCAAACAAGTGCCTGGACAAACGCTTCCCCGTGCTGGAGGGCCGCGACAATTTTTTGGTAATATTCCTTCATATGTTAATTTCTTTCATCCATGTTCGCTTGGCAGGAAAATAAGGCGTTCCACGCCAATGTTCCACCTGAACATCCACGACAGGTGCCGTTGCCGGCTTGGCCGGGTTCATTTCCGGCAGCTGCGCCACCAGACGGCGGACGCGGCTTGCTGCTTTTTCCAGGTCCCCGTGCAGCAATGCCACGCGGATTGCCAATATTTGTTGGTGGTTGATTCTGTATACCGTTGCCGTAAAATCCATAACACCCTCCATCCGGAACAAAATCGCATCCAACGCCGCCAAGCGAAGGCTATTTCCGTTGGCCAGGGTCACGGTGGCGCCGATTCGCCCCGGCACCTTGTCCAGCCGCGCCACGACGCTGCCACAGGGACAGGTACCGGGAAGGAGCCGCCCGGTATCGCCCGTGCGATACCGGATAAAGGGCATGGCCTGTCGATTCAAGGTCGTGACCACCACCTCGCCCCACGTACCGTCGGGAAGCGGTTTGCCCGTGGCCGGATCAATGATCTCCACGATCAGGTCTGCCTGGCGCAGGTGGCAACCGCATGCGGCCCGGCATTCCACCCCGCCGCCCAGACCGGTTTCCGTACTGCCCCAGTGGGTTAAAACGTTACTGCCCCAGATGCGCGCAATGTCTGCGACGAGTGCATCCGGCGCATAATCGGAGCACAGCAATACGCTATTCGGCCGCAACCGGATAGCCGGTCGTCTTGTATGGGCGTCCAGCCTGGCCATTCCAAGAATCTGAACCGGAAATCCCACAAGACAATCCGCCGCCATGGAGTGCGCATGGTCGAGGGCCGCCGCCGTATCCTTCGCCAAACCGTGCGGGATCGCCCTTGCGCCCAGGCGCTCAAGCGCACGGGCAAGCAGGTCGCCCGTACTGTCCGGCGTTTCGCCTGGCAGGAGAATGAGCACCCGGTGCCCGGGCCCGACAATGGTTGCCATGCCGTGATGAAAAAAATCCAGTATCCGTTCAATATCCTCGTCCGAAAAATAGACGCGCTTCGGCGGGCCGGTCGTGCCTGAACTCTCCAGGGTCATGATGCGCGCCACCGCATCCTGACTCACACAGAGCATCTCCTGACCGTAACGGCAAAGATTTTCGCTGGTTGTAAACGGCAGACCGGATAGACTGTCGAGATCCCCCAAAGATGTACGTTGTCCCAAGCGCCGGGCATGAAAAGAACTGCAAGCGGCAGCATGGGCCAGCGTTTCGTTCAAAGCGCTTAACTGGTAGCAGCGAATAGCCCGTGTGGAAAGCCGGGTTTTCTTCGGATCCGGCAGTTGATCGGCAATCCACCCGTCCAGGGGCGTGATCGGGACTTTCCGCATCCGGTCACCCCCTGCGCCGGTCCGGTGCCGCCTTCCGGTACAGAGGACGTCCGTCGGCGGAAGTAAGGTTGTAAGCGCAAAAAGGCACCAGGCGCCCGTCCGGTGCGACCACATGAATGCAACACCCCTTAAGGCGTTCCAGGTCGAGATTCCAGCAATCCTGGAAGGCCATGGCAGAGACACTGAAGGTCCAGGTTCTGAGGTGATCCAGTAACTGTTCCAGGCTCGGTGTCGGATCGGATGCCGCCTCCGGCCACTGCTTCGGTATACAGGCGCAGCTGCCGGGTAAAGCCCATTGGCGGGCTGTGTAATCAATGGACCGGACGGCGCCTTCGGCTGCGGGCTTCGGCCCCTGGGACGCACAGCAGGTTTTTCCGCCCTCCCTGGAATGGGCACGCAGGCCGCCCTCACCGGTACGCAGAAAATTGCCGTGAAAAGAGCAGAGGGCATGTTCACAGCCGGGGGGTTGAAAATCCGTTACCCTTATCATCCCTCCGGTCTGGGCTTCGAGACCGCGCATCACGTCGGGAAGGGTCATCCGCTCATGATCACCGGGGGGGGTGGGAAAGCGTCCGAAATAGCTGATCGGCTGGAAATGCACCCCCCGCACATGCGCCCCCGCGGACAGGCCGAAGCGCACGATATCCCCGATGGCATGGTCGTTCACGCCTGGCACCAGCGTGGGCACAAGCACCACACCCAATCCGGCTCCGGCACAATGTTGCACGGCCATCTGTTTTTCCGCCCACAATTCGGTGCCCCGGAGGCATCGATAAACGTGATCGTCGACACCGTCAAATTGCAAAAAAACGGATTTGAGCCCCGCGCGTCTCAGCCGCCGGGCATAGCCCGGTTCCTTTCCAAGACGCAGTCCGTTGGTATTGAGTTGGATGAAATCGAACCCGTGTTCCTGTCCCATGCGGATGATGTCTTCCAAATCCTCACGCATGGTCGGCTCGCCACCGGAAAGCTGGATATTGCAACGTCCGCCGGCCATGAAAACCTGTCGATACCAGAAACCGATGGTCTCCAGGTCAGGGTCTTGTGGGGCGGATGGCCCGGCATCGGCAAAGCAGACAGGGCAGCATAGATCGCACCGTTGGGTGACCTCCAGCAAAGCAGTGCAGGTGTGCTGCCCATGGTCGGGACACAGGCCGCAATCAAAGGGGCAGCCCTGGCCGATGCCGGTGTGACAGTGCAAGGGCCGCGACGGGCTCTTGGGACGGACCCAATCGCCAAAGCGCGGGACATCCCCCCGCCAGAGGATGGTCTGGAACGCACCGTGATCCGGGCAATGTTTGACCAACAACACGTCATTGCCCTGACGGACACGTTTTGCCGCAACGCGTTTAAGGCAGACAGGGCAAACGCTCACAGTGCCGTGCCCCGATCCGTGGCCGGAGTGACCGGGCGTTACGCCGTATCCGATGTCGACGGTCATATTGCGCCCATCCCGGGAGCAATGGAAGGATCGAACCCGTTTTCCATCAGGGATTCCAAGCAATGGGCGTACGTGTCGGCCACAATTGTCCCGCACCGTTCCCAATTCGGTCCTTCGCAGGCGTCCTTTCCAAGGATATCGCAGCAGCGGATCCCTCCGTGTCGTCGGCCGATTGTTTCCCTGAACCACTGGTACAGCGTCTGGAGCATCAAAGGCAGACGCTCACTGACCTCCTCGTTTTCATCGCCTTTGCCGGCATATAATCCCAGCAAGCATGCCCCGCCGGTCAATACGCCGCAGGGACCTTCGCATTCACTGATCCCATTGCAAAGCCCTGAAAGGGCCCGCACCAGGGGGGGATTTTCCAGCCCCTGGGTTTCCAAAGCGAGCAGAACCATGATCTGGGAGCAACAAAATCCCTGCCCCCCCAGCGCCATCATACGGGTAGAAGCCATGTCCACGAAACTTACCTCTTGATCCCAACCGAAATGAAATAGCCGGGTTTGATGTTATTGGCACGGTTCAGCACCCGGCAAAGCCGGTCTTCTGCCTGCCCCCCCAACAATTCTCGCCAGAAACGTTCCATGGAACCGTGGGCGAAAACCAGTTCCGCCGATAATTTCGCCAAGGCCCTTGAGTGATCCTCCCAAGCCAGGACATTGAAACCCTGTGTACTCAAAATTTCCAACCACTGTTGGCTCGGCAGGGCGCCATCCAGGCAGCAACCTGTTCCTTCTTTGGGGAAATCTGGCACGGCACGGATCCGGCCCGGAGCCCTTGCATAAAGATCGCTGCACAATAAAAACCCCCCAGGCCGCAACACCCGAGCGATTTCCGCAACCACCTCGTTCAGCCCCGGCAGTAGTGACAACACGCATTCACAAATTACCGCATCCAGGCAGGCCCCCCGAAATGGCAGGGCCTGTGCCCGGGCCTGAATCAAGGGGACATTGACGCCATTTGAACCGGCACGGAGCAGCATGTCCGCATCGTTGTCCACCCCCACGAGGTGGAAGCGACGCGTGCGCTTCAGATGCCCGATGGTGCGTCCGCAGCCACACCCCAGGTCCAGAACGCAAGCACCGTTTTCAAGGCGCCCTTCCACCAGACGCTCGGTCATGGGAAGTCCGCCCGGACGCAAACAACCGTCCGTCACTCCCTCAAACTGTTCGGTCCAGGAAGGCCGGACGCCTGGTGGCACAATTGTTCGCGGGGCTTTTGTCATTTGTCTTCCAACAGCTGTTCCACTTCGAACATCTTCCCCACCGCCAGATCTTCGGGTATCAGGACCATGCCGCATACGGCGCAGGTAAGCAATTCCACCGTAAACGTATTTCCAAGATAGTGGATATCCACTTTGGACGGGGTCAATGCCGCTGCGCATTTGCCGCACCGCCATGATGTTTCGGGAACAAAGGAGAGGCTCATCGGTCCTCCTTTCCGTCATCTGTTGGCAGGCGCATGCGATGGCTGTATGCGTTGTGCACCCGGATGCCGTTTTCTCCGGGCTCATATTCCACCCAGTACGTCACCCGAACAGGCCTGTGGTAGGCCAGGCATCTGCCGGTATCCGGATCTTCCAGTCGAAGTCCGGTTTCCAGGGCATGGTAAATCACCCGGCGAACGTCATCCAATAGAATGCGCCGTTCTTCGAGGAGGCGTTCCACGTCCGGGGTCATCAGCAGCTTCAACCGCTGGAATTCTTCCATGGGCGGAGCATCCTCCTTCCAAAGCGTCTGTATCATCGTTCGTTGCACGGCGGCCTTGTTTTCCTGCCGTATGGAAAAGCCGGGCGGGGGCCTCCCCGCCGGATCACAAGCGCCGCTTTTTGGAAAAATCAAGTCCAGCAGGTGCCACACCCGCTTGCCCTCTGCCGCAAGACTGTCACGGCACATGGCACAGTATGCCACAAAATCCAAGTCGCTTTCGGCTGCCCGGGCACGGGCCACCTTTCGTGCCAGGCCCGGATTGGCGGAATAGAGCAACCCACCGTACCCGCAGCATGCGGTACGCTCCCCTCCGAGTTCCAGTTCCAGGACGGGCTGCTCCAAGGCGGCAAGCAGGCTCCTGACGCTGGCCTGCAACAATGGGTAATCGCGGCTGCTGCAAGGATCGTGGAGGGCCAGTGGCTTTGAAGGCCCCCCCGTAACACCAACGGGGAAAAGAACGCTTCCTGCGGCCAATATTTCCCACAGGGTGGTCACGTCCAGTTCCGGCAGGTAGCGCTTGAAGATATCGTTACATGTCGCGCATGCCACCACCAGAACCGGGGATCCCATCTTCCTGATCCGTTGTTCCACTGCGCGCAAAATGGCTTCGAAGCGCTCCCGTTCCCCCGCCCAGAGGGCGGGTGCGCCGCAGCAGCCAAGGGCAAGACCGGTTTGTTCGTCCAGATTCTTTCGCAGCCAGTCGTAGGCGCTGTAAACATGGCCGGGGCAGGAGCCGCAAAGTTGACACCCCGGAAAAAACAAATACCGACTTTCCCCCTGATGGGGTGCATGCCGCAACAACTGAAAGGCCGAACTGAGATTGAAACGCAGATCTTCCAAAGCAAAGTCGAAGGCGGATGGCGGCATCTTTCCAATCCGGACCATGCCCTCCCGCGCACTCAGGCACAATGCGGCCATGGGAAAATCGTTTGGACAGATGCGTGTGCATTGGCCGCAGAGCATGCAAGAGTTGATCAGCCTGTTGGCGGTACGACTGCCCTTTACAATGGCGGCATTGTTGTGGATCCGTCGGGCATAGGCCTTGGGATAGCTTTTGTATTCTTGGAGATATGTACAGGCCTTGACGCATTCCATGCACTCACATTTCAAGCAGCGCTGCGCCTCACGCATGGCCTCTTCCGGTGTGTAGCCGTTGCCGGGTGCCGCCGGTTGTACGGCAGGCAGTGAAGACACATGCTTCAGGCTGGTAAACAACCTGGATTCAAAGGGTCCTTCCTTCTCGCGATTGGCCTGGATCGAAACCTGTTGCAACATTCTGTCCATGGATGTGGCTGCCCAGCGCCCGTGGGCCGCCTGCCACACCGGAGAGACAGTGTCTCCCCCCGCCAGTACGCGATTTATTGCTGTGGTGCGCAGAATTGGCGCGATCCGGCCAAGGTCGAAGCCCATGACCAGATTCGCATCCAAGCCAAGATAAACGGCGTCGAACTCCTCCAACAAATTATCCGGGAAGCCATCTTGGTCGAAAGGCTGCGCCCGTCGGACCGTCACTTGCAGTTTGCGCAGTGCCGCTATTTCAGCTTCCACGATGTCGGCGGCAAGCGCGGCCGGATACCGTGCGACCAATGCGGCCCCCGGTCCGGCACCAGGCTCCAGTATGGTCACCGCATACCCTTTTCGCGCCAGATCCCATGCTGCGGTGAGGCTGCTCAGGCCACTACCCGCCACGGCCACGTATTTGCCCTTTCCCGGCAGCGGAAGCAGGCGCTGGAGAGGCGCCGGATGACTGACCACGGCCCGCTCGATAAGGCCGATGCGAACGGCCTCACCCGCCGCGTTTCGCAAGCATGCCTGTTCGCAGGGCGCATCACAGACTCTGCACAGCAATCCGGGCATGGGAATGGTTTTCTGCAATACCTTCCACGCCGCATCCCAGTCAGACACCGCAACATGACCACACAGGGCGCGTGCATCCACATGGAGGGGGCATGCCGCCAGGCAACGTGGCGGCTGTTCCTGGACGCATGCCGCTTCAAGGTGTTTAAGGTGCTGCAATTCCATGTCGTAACAATTCCGATCCTCCCGATTGAAAAAAGGGGGCAGCGCCGGGGCACCTCAGCACCACCCCCTCTCCGGTGGCCATCCGTTTGTTACAATCGTCTCTCTATGCCTTCAGAGCGGCCAGCACCTTTTCCGGCAGGGCCGGAAGATGGGTGATGCGTACACCGCAAGCATTGTAGATGGCGTTTATCACCGCCGCATGGGGGGTGGTCAGCGTCATCTCCCCCACCCCAGCCGCGCCGAACGGGCCTTCTGGTCTGGGTGTTTCCACGTAAATCACTTCCATATTGTCCGGAATATCCTTGATGTAAGGAATGCCGGCGCCTTTCATGGTGGCGTGTTTTTTTAAATCTTCATAATCCTCTGTCAAGGCCAGGCCGATGCCCTGGGCCAAGCCACCATAAATCTGGCCGTCCGTGACCAGACGGTTGTTTACCTTGCCGATATCGGCCACC
The DNA here is from genome assembly GCA_963678885.2 of Desulfobacterales bacterium. Classification (GTDB taxonomy): domain Bacteria; phylum Desulfobacterota; class Desulfobacteria; order Desulfobacterales; family JAFDDL01. The sequence continues at coordinate 757,423 of CAXXFG010000006.1, forward strand.
ATGGTCATCTTTTCAACGGTTGTCTTGCCGGTAGTAATGTCCACGGCGACAGACGCCAGGAACCCGCCGTACATGTAAACAACAAAAGGGCTGCCCTGACCGTTTTCGTCACACTCCTTGCCCGGGGCCGTCCATTTACCCGCGTAACCGGTGGCAATTTTTTCATCCACCATTTCCTGGTAGGTTCGGTAACTGCCGTCGGACTTCCGCATGGCGCCCAGCAAGAGGTCACAACCGGCCACGATGGCGCGGCCAGTCACCACCTGGGAACGGCTGCCGCCGGCCGGGCCACTGTCGGGAACCTTGGTCATGTCATTAAGCACCAGCCTGATCTGGTCCGGAGAAAGCCCCAAGGGACGCAAGGCTTCATGTGCCGTGCCCAAAACACCGGCATCGGCTCCCTGGCCATGGTCTTCCCAGGATGAATATACGGTGACCGTATTATCGGCGTTCAGTTCCACACGCACTTCCGATGTGTCGGGACCGTCCAGACCGCAGCCGTAAATACCGATGGCGATACCGACACCGCGCTTGATTGCGTCCGTGGACTCAGCCTTGGCGATTTTCAGGGCTTCCTGGTATTTGGGCCGCAGGGTGTCCAGAATTTCCGGCAGACTGTAGACCTCCGGATCCTGACCGGTTGGGGTTGTCGCCCCTTTGCGGTAAACGTTTTTATAACGCAGATCCAGGGGATCCATTCCAAGCGTTTCAGCCAATTTATCCATCAGCACTTCCGACGGAAACTCGCTTTCCGGTGCTCCGTATCCACGAAATGCCGCGCCCCAACAGTGGTTGGTGCAGACCGTGCGACCCGCACCCCGGATATTGGGAATATCGTAGCCTGCCCCCATGAATTGGGCCCCACGCAGCGTCAGCAGATCGCCGAACTCTGAATACGGTCCGTGGTCCACGGTCCAATCCGATTCCATGGCCATGAGCTTGCCCTCCGCATCGGCGGCAAACCGCAGTCTGCTGAAAAACGGTGAGCGCTTGCCCGTATAGTGCATTTGCTGCTGATAGTCGTACACCAGGGTGGTGGGGCGTCCCGTGGCCATTGTTGCAGCCCCCAGCAATGCCTCCATGGTGGGGCTGAACTTGTATCCGAAGGTCCCCCCCGTTGGATTCTGTACAATGAAAAGCTTATCCGGGTCCATGCCCAGCCCAGGGGCGATCATGTGTTTGTGGATGTAGATGGCAATGGATTTGGAATGGATGATCAACTGACCTTCGTCGTTGTAATAAGCGAAACCGGTATCCGGTTCGATGGGAAGATGCGGCTGACGGCCTACATAGAATTCATCTTCCACCACCACGTCCGCCTTTTCAAAAATCGGGGCGGTATCCGCACCCTTTGCGATCCGTTGCTCGAAGTATATGTTGGGGGTACCGGGATGGATCTCCATGGCGTCCTCTGCCATGGCCTCGGGCGCGCTCATGTAGGCAGGCAGCTCTTCCAGCTCCACCTTGACCATGGCCGCCGCCGCTTTTGCATGGGCCTCGGTGTCCGCGCACACGATGGCGATGGCGTCGCCGTACTGAAACACCTTGGTATCGCACAGAATGGGCCGGTCCCAACCGTCGCCCTTGTTGGTGGGGAAGGTGATCAATCCGGTGATACGATTTTTGCCCTTGACGTCCTTGTGGGTGACCACCTTGACCACACCGGGCATCTTCTCTGCCTCCGTCGTGTCGATGGACAGGATATTGGCATGGGAGACCTTTGCTTGGACCAACGCCAGCCGCAGCGTATCCTCCGGCATTTTAAGGGCCGTGTCCGCACCATAATCCAGGGTACCCGTCACTTTTGCCACGGCGCTGGGGCGCGGATACCTGGTGCCGAAAATGCGGCCGTCTTCCGGCATCTTGAATTCCAAATCCTCCATTCCGATTTCGCCGCGCATCACCTTGGCCGCGTCGATAACGGCGTCCACCAGCTGCTGATAACCCGTGCAGCGGCAGACGTTGTTGTGCTTCTGGAACCAGTCGCGGATCTCCTCGCGGCCGGGATTCGGATTTTCTTCCAGCAACGCTTTCGCCGAAACAATGAAACCCGGTGTGCAAAATCCGCACTGGGCGCCGCCGTGGGCGATCCATGCCATCTGAATGGGATCGAGCTTCCCCGGCGCACCGATGCCCTCGATGGTGACGATGCGCGCCCCTTCGGGCACCCGCTTCATTTTCGTAATACAGGACCGGATCAGTTTTCCGTTCATGATGACGCTGCAGGCACCGCACTGGCCCTGTCCGCAGCCGATCTTTGTTCCGGTGAGCATCAACTGCTCGCGTAAAACACTGCTGAGCATTGTATCCGGGTTTACGATCAGATTTATCAATGCTCCATTGACCGTGATGGCCCTACTGATCATGATGAACCTCCCTTTTTCTTTGCGGGAAATCCCCGCCGACGGCCGGCGGGGTATTTCTCAAAGGATCGTTATTATTTTATCGCCGCAGGCGGCGGAGGAGCCCCCAAAGGATTGAATGTCGCAATTCCAGCATGATTTCTCCTTAACGATACACATACTCTCCGTCCGCGTATTTTGGCGGAATGACCGGTATCTGAAGGTATGTGTCATACCGGCCGCCGGTGTGGATGACATGTTCGCCTTTATTTTCAATGTCCCAGAAATGCGGCTCAAACCATCCTTCCCGCACGTAGTGCCCGGCCAGTTGGATGCGGATATACTGACCTTTGTGCCAGATACGGCTGACGGGGCTGATTTCGATGTCCACCGGCACGATCTCTCCCGGTTTCAGCTTCTCATCCTTGGTATGGGCCTGGACCGGCTGGTAATGGGTGGAGAGCTTCTCGTCGAGCGCCCGGCGGGACACCCGCATTTTCCCCCACGACCCTGGATGCGGCTCATCCAAGACGCTGGTGGGCAGCCACTGGCCGGTGGTGCTCAGTTTCTGGATGTTGACGAAAATGTCCATATCGTCATGATCCGCACAGGACACCCACAGCCGCAGCTTCATATAACCGGTGATTTCGGTCTGCTCGTTGAACTGGAAGTCGAAGTTGAGAATGCCCTTCTCGGACTCGTAGCCGACCTTCGCCTCCTTCTCGAAGGGATTGTAGCGCATCCTCTTGGTCTTTGCATCCAAAAAAAGCTTCCGGTACTCGGTCCGTTTCAACGGAAACTCCTTTTCGGAGCGGTTGACCTGGTAGTCGCAGTCAAAGGCGTCCATCACCTCCAGGCGGACCCGCGGGGTGAGCTCCCAGCCGTTATATATGTCTTTCATGTAACGGTCATAAAAGCGTTTCAGGTCCTCGAGGTTGTGCGGATCGTATGCATCCGGCCATTCGAACTCGCGGTGGACCCGTATCCATTTTTTCGTTGAGCGGATCTTGCGGAAGCATTCCATGGCGCCGCGCAGATGCATGTGCTGCCAACACCCCGTCAGATAGGTGGGAACTTTGATCTTCTGCCACTGGGGGATCCGATCCTCCCAGAACTCGCACATGAACGGGTGTTTACGGGCCATGGCCACGTTATTGCCGATATAGCCCTTGCCCACCAGGGAGCCTTCGATAAAATCCTCAAAACCGATGGCTGGGATCCCCCCTGCGAACAAGGCTTCCCGATAAATGTCGCCGGTACCTTCCCAGGGGGCGATACAGGCGAGGCTGGGCGGCTGTTCGGCCGCAATCCGGTATTGGGTCATGGCAACCCCGGAATTGCCGTTCATGCCGACCTTTCCGTTACACCACTCCTGCTTGGCCACCCACTCGATGAAATCGTAGCCGTCTTTGGCATCCTGGGTACCGAACATGATGAGGTCGCCCTCGGAATGTCCGCAGCCCCGCGGATCCACATTGGCAATGGCATAGCCGTGACGGCACCAATAAGACGGATCGCAGGATTCGAATTTTGCCAAGGTGGACACCGTTCCCGGCGGCACCCCGATCAACTGCCACTCGTCCATCCCGTCCCCTGGGCGCTTGCCGAAATAAGACCAGGAGACAATCACCGGAATTTTTTCGGTGGTGTTGGTGGGACGATAGATATCGCAGTAAATCTTGGTCCCATCCCGCATGACCACTTCGATGTCCTGCTCCCGGATGATGTGCTCATTCACCTGGACCGTGCGGGGATCGAAATCCGGACAGAACCCCATGCTCGCCCCGACCGCCATGGCTTTTGCGGCCTTGTTTTCCTTTCCTTCGGCCAAATCCTCTTCCGAAGCGGTGGCATTGGCCATAAGATTGTCCAGCACCTCCTTCGGCATGGGAATTCTCGCCTTCCGGTATTCATGCGCGTATTCAACCCCGCCGTGTACTTCCTTTACGATTTTTCCATCTGGCTGCACGTCATTATCCATTTGTACGCTCCTTCATTGTGATTTTCAGCCAATTACACCAACCATCCATTCCGTCCCCTGTCCTGCAGGAGACCTCAAACATGGCGATATCCGGGTTCAGACTTTTCACCCGTTCCTTTAACAACCTCACGTTGAAGTCCGTGAAGTCTAAAAAATCGATCTTGTTGATCACAAGTGCGTCGCAGACGGAAAACATGAGAGGATATTTCAAAACCTTGTCATCTCCTTCCGGCACGCTGAGAATCATCACCCGGAGATGCGCCCCGGTGTCGAATTCAGCCGGGCACACCAGGTTGCCGACATTTTCGATGAACAAAAGATCCAGTTCGTCCGGGGGAAGACTGTCCAGGGCGCTCTTGATCATCGGCGCATCGAGATGGCAAGCACCGCCGGTCCTGAGCTGTACGGCGGGAACCCCCTCGGCGGCGATCTTCTCGGAGTCCACGCGGGATTCGATATCGCCTTCGATCACACCGATACGCGTCTGCTTTTTCATCCGCCGGATGGTCTCCAACAAAAGACTCGTCTTCCCGGCCCCTGGCGAAGCCATGAGATTGACCATAAACGTCTTTCGGGCTCCAAGTTCTTGACGGATCCGGTCTGCGAGGTTCTGGTTGTCCGATAGTACGGCCTTTTTCAAATCGATGTACTGGATGTTCATTGCGCCACGCTTATCCCCTCTACTATAAATTCTCGTCCTGAAATCATTGTGACGTTCCTTCCTCCGCAACGGGGGCATACGATGTCCTGCCGTTCCCGCATTTCTATGGGGAAGAGGTGACCGCACCCGCAACTGAACCGCACAGGTACCCGGTCAATAACCAATTTGGCGCCCTCGGCAACGGTTCCCTTGGCAAGATAATCGAAAAACCGCTGCATCCATTCATCCACCACATCCCGGATCTCGCCCACCTTGAGAAATACGCTGTCTACCTGTTGAACATCATTCCCCAGGGCGTGCTTCAGGACGATTCCGACGACATCCTGAACCATCGACATCTCATGCATTTTACCCTCTTGTATTAGGTATAGTCCACACGGCTTGAAATGATTTCGAGGGTTTCCTTTAAAAAATTCGCATCGTTACAAGTAATGCGGATGGCTTCCACCGGGCAGACATCTGCGCACCTGCCGCAGATCCTGCACCGATCGTTGATCTGTGCCCGGTCGTCTTTGACCGAAATGCCGTCAAACATGCATTGCCCCGCACATTCGCCGCAACCGATACAGTCGGATGTCACCTCGATCGCAACCCCGGGCATCCGCGTGATCGTCTCTTCCCTCACGTCCGTATTCACGGCTTTGAGGCTTCGCATCCCGCAGCAGCAGGGGCAGCAATGACAGATGGTGATGAGTTTTTCGATGGGTCCGACCTCGGGGTTCAGCCACCTCAAGTCTCCTGAAAACCGGCCTGCCATGTGGACCAACCCGGCGTCCCGGCATTTTTTCGCATAGGCCAGGGCTTCTTCCACCGTGGCGGCATACCCCAGCTCGGGATCGATGGCTTTTGCCGCGTCCCCAAGGAAAATACAGCCCCAGTCGATGGGGTAGTCCTTGCACGCCATGCCGTCCCGGCAGAGGCAAAAATTGATAATCACACGATGGGACGCGTTGCGGATCAAATGTTCAAGCACCGTAGACGGCAACACATTACCCCCGCCGCTCTCTGCAATGTTCTCTCCTATCCGGATGGTGTTGTCTTTTGGGAGCATCACAAAACCGTCGCCCGGCGGTATCCCCTTTTCATTGAGCAACTGAGTGGTAGGGTTGTCGAAAGTGAAGTCCTCCTGACAGATAAACTTCTGCTCTCCTTCGACACGCTTCCGGAGCATCTCGTTTTTGATATCTCTGACCCTCATGGCAAATTAGCCCTCCTTTACTCCGTAATTTTGGATAGGCCCCATATTCACGCACCGCCACCGTAATCGGCCGGGCATTCCTCCTTGCTGCGTCTGGGATACCCCCAGCGCCGTCGATGACAAGCCTGCCGTTGTATTGGATTGAATATGCGACGGCCATGCATGCCATGACGTAATCGGCAAGTTGCCATCTTTCGAAAGGATCCGCATCGGCCTGTTCCAATGTTTTTTTTAATGGATTGCTGATTTCCGGCGCAGCAAAGGATTCCTCAAGAAATTGCGGCCATATCGGACAGCATTCTCTCCCCCACGGCGATGTGCGTATGTTTTCACCGACGCGCATCTATCCGCACGATCAGCGTTCACCGTCATTTTTTCGTATTGGGCGCCGTTGGGCGCAACAACCCGTTCCCACCGATACCGACAAAAGGCATATCGGTGGGAACGGGCTTTCTTCTGCGATGGCTTGTCGCATGGGTATTCGAAGCTACACTCTTGTGCCGGTTACCGGCGCCGGCCCGAAAGGCGTTGTGGCCTCGCCGGACAACGCGTCGCCGTCCACTTTCATCTTCATTGTTATCTTTATCTTCCCCATGGGGGTGTTGGCCTCCACCTGGAATTCAAACGCATCGCCGTCCACCTTCCCATTCTCAAGGGGAACCGAGGCGCCCATGACCTGGGCGGTACCGGTCAGAACCGTTCCCTCGGCCTTTAGGTCCAGCTTTCCTTTTTGATTCCCCATGGGGGTTTTCAATGAAATCTCATAAATGCCGTCGACTGCCATGTTTGTGCCTCCTTTGTTGTAATTGCGCCTTTATGGATCGGTGAAAGGGCGCAACATTGGCGCCCTTAAATCATTATGTGCAAGTGGCATACCATGGTTGACCGCCGGCTGCTTTCTTCTCAACTTGCTTTTTTTATGTGTATTTGCTGATTATTGGCGGGCACGGCCCGTATCAATATTCCGCACATTTATGCGGTTCCGCATATATATGCGGGCTTGGCGGCGGGTCGGAAAACCGGGGATGGGACCTACTGTCTTACCAGGGCATAGGAAAGGAGCAGTTGCAGCCGGACCTCCGGATGGTCCAGGTCAACGGATACGAGGTCCTTCATTTTTTCGAGTCGGTAGACCAGGGTGTTGCGATGCACATGGATCGCCTGCGCAGTTTTGACCAGGCTGCGCTCGTTTTCCAGGTAGGCCCTGAGGGTTTCGAAATACCGCGTGTCCTTTTCTTCATCATGCCGTTTTAGAACCGGAAGAAGGGGATGGCACAGCATCTGGATAGTTTCGTCGGCGCAAAAGGAAAGGGCATGTGCCAGCATACAGGATTCATAACGGCACAACCGCTTGCGGGAGGCCGTGTAGGTCAGGGCCAGGGAGGCCTGGCGATGATACATGCTTAAGACGGTCAGACTGTCGAACCCATTGCTGAGTCCCCCCCTAAGGTCGCATTCGGAAAGAAAAACGGCCACGGATTTTTGAACGGCTTCGAATGCGGATGGCTCCGGGGCCCGCAATACCGCCACCATCGTGTTGTTGAACAAAACTGAAATCCCCTCCACCTTCTTTCCGATGGCGCTGGTATAATAATCGAAAGTCTGTGCATCCGAATTTCCCAGGGGCACCTTCAGCACCCAAAAAAAACCGCCCTCCCACCCCTTGTGCCCCCGCAACCGATCCTCCACCAGCGCTTTGTCCATCCGCACGCCGCAGAGCAGCTCGTGGAGCATGGTGTTGAGCACCCCTCCGCCCCGGATATTCTGGAACGCCGGGTCGCTTGACATTTTCAGCGCAAGACTATCCCGGAGCATTTCCGACAGCAGGACATCGCGCTTGCTGTGGGGTTTGAAGGCGTCCAGAAAAACAACCCGGCCGGCAAACGCATTGTTGATGTGAATATTGTTGGTAACGCTGGTGTGCTCGAAGGACGCCCATCTTTTGACGCTGACATCCTTGCAATGATTCATCTCGTCAAAGTGGCGGTTGGCCTTGAGCCGTTTGAACATGTCATAAGGTAAAAAACCCTTTGCCCGCATATGGTTCCATGCCGAATCGCCGGGAATGTCCCGGTCGGGCGCCATGGCGATGCGCCGGTAACCGCTGTCCATGAAAAAGACGGGATTCTCGACATGCTGCTGCACAATCTCAATCATGGACTGGTAGGTGCCGCCGGCGGCGGCCCGCATCAGCGCCACCTGGCAAGTGTTCACCATATCGAACAATGCCTGGAGGCAGTTGAAGACATCCGCCACCGGAACGGTGTCGGGGAGAACCAGCAGATCGTCCGGGGCGACGGCAGGCACCCCGATGGAAACAAGCCCTTCACCGGCTCCTTCCCGGATCCACGTTCCGTTGACCGCCTTCGCGGATGCCACGAAAAGTGTCCCCTGCCCGCGGCATGCGCAAGGCCCCAGCCGAAGCTGGGCATAGGTGTTGTCGCTCCTGATGCCGGAAACGTCCGGATCGAAGGCGGAAAGAGCTTCCACAATGATGTCGAGGGGAATGTTCATGGCGGCATCCTGCATGGCTACGCATCGCAATAGCACAACCGGTTGGGAAATTACATGGCAAATCGCCGGATACCTTTACCGGAAGGATTCCAAAAAAACAAAGAGGCCGGTTCCGTTAGGGAATTCGGCCTCTTTACCCTCCTGTGCGAACAATGTCGGACGTCGAAACGTGTAAACCGTTCCGGCGCCCGACACCAGGTGAGTGCTGTTTAGAACTTGACGTTGAGGTCCAGTTGCAGAAGATCCTCCTCGTCGGCGGTCTCCTTGTCCTCCATCATGTAGTAATCGATGTTGAAAGTGATGTTCTTGGCAAGCCCGACGGCCAGCTCGAATTCGGAACCTTCGATACCGGTACTGCCGCCAAGGGCGTCGGAATCCGGAAACACGTCGAGAAAAGCGTCTTTTTCCAGATCCCGGTAATTGTATTTAAACTGCCACTGCCCCAATTTCTTGACCTTTTTGTCACCGATTTTCAGACCGACGAGATAACCGGTGTCCTCTTCGTCCACATCCGCCACCACATATTGGCCGAAGGCGGCGATCATCACCGGCAGCCCCGTATATCCGAATTCCGCCTCCACAGAGTAGGCGTCATGGTCGTCGGTAAGATTTCCGCCGGCGTCGGTGGTGTTGGTACCGGCGCTGTAGTCCAAACTATTGCCCTCAACATCGTTGAACATATAAGCGGTGGCGCCAAATGTGACATAGGCGGCTTTATCGAACTTTGCTTTCAGGCCGCCCTGGAGGACGAGCATGTACGGATCCAGGTCGTCATTTCTCGGGCCCCATGTTTCAAGAACAAAGAACCCGGGGGTCAGGAACCATTCCAGGTTGTCGGAGGTTTTGAAATTGAAACAGGCGGCCACCCCTTCGGGCCGGATGTCTCCGTCCCACAGCAAATCCTTTGGATTCCAGATGGGATTTTTAAATTTGCCTATATTGATGTTCACCCATTGCGCCGGCTGGTATGCGGCGTATGCATAGTCCAGCCGGATGTCGCCGGTCTGAAAAATGTCCTCCAGGGTCTGATTGGTGGAGCGGGGATCACTGCCTCCGGTGGCAAGGCCGAAGCCCACCTCCCATTGATCGGTCACCTCTGCGGTCACGCCCGCCCGCAGTCGGATGCGAAAGCGCTGCCTTTCCTTGCTTTCGTTTTCCGGCTGCTCGTCTTGATACCTGAAGCGAAAATCACCTTTGAAATTGATCTTCTCGACCCATGCGGGAATCTCCGCAGCGTCTGCGCCGGCCACCGTCATGCTTCCGCACACTGGCGCCATCACAAAACCTGCCACTGCCAGCAACGCCGAACGAACCCATTTTGACTGTTTCACGATTTTTGTCATCTTCTTCTCCTCTTGCCTGCGATTGAATGGTTATTGCGCCAATTTCGTTTCATAAGTTTTGAGCGCTATTTCTTTTTTTCCCACCGCAACATTCACGGAACTGCTTTTTTTATCGCCAACGGGGTTTTTCCGTCATCTCCCCCAGTAAGCTGCATGGGCATTTCCATCGTCCGATTCCGACCACCTCCTTCCGATACCATGCAACACAAACGAGTCGATCGCATCGCCGCGTAGCAGCGTTGCCCCTGACCTACGGCATGTGCGTTAGTGTTTTGTTAGCCTCTGGTTAGTTAATTGTTTTTTCCCGTATCATTCGGCAGATAAGGGGCCCCTCACGACGCGCCGTGCGTTTAGACCTCCGGCCGTTCCATTTCATTCTTGACAAGGCAGCGGTCTCTCTTTTAAGAAGACCATCACAATTTCAGATATCCGGTGGCCCTCCGGGGCATAATAGGGAATCCCGTGGGAATCGGGAACGGACCCGCCGCTGTATGCGAGGACGACCCCCGCGAAACGCCACTGCATCGAAAGGCAAAACGACGAATCGGTGCGGGAAGGTGCGGGCAGTCGGATGATCCGCAAGTCAGAAAACCTGCCGAATATCACGACCCGACCTGGGTGGAGATGGTAAATCCCCTGGCTGATGTATATTGGCTTGGGGTTTTTTTATACCCCGGCCTGAAAGGAGCGAATATGTTCGAAACGCAAGGGGTGGGCGAGAAAAAAACGCTGTCACCGTGGACATGAAAACCATCGCAAAAGCCGAAGGGCTTGACGCAGACGTTGTCCGGTAACAGGTGCGTGCGAGGAACACTGTTCTATTCTAATTTCAACCGAGATGGAGGCGATACCATCATGCTACAGGATATTATTTCGAAAATTGCGCCCTTGGACGAAACGGCCATGGCTGCTGCAAGGGATCACCAAGGGGCCCTGGCCGCACCGCCGGGAAGCTTGGGGCGGCTGCATGCCTTTGCCGTGCGCCTGGCCGGCATTACCGCAACGCCCCGGCCCGACATTAACCACCTGGGCATCATCACCATGGCCGGTGACCATGGCGTAGCGGCACAGGGTGTCAGCAAGTTTCCCCAGGCCGTCACCCGGGAGATGGTGGTAAATTTCGCCCGGGGCGGAGCGGCAATCAATGTGCTCTCGCGTCATGTGGGAGCGCGTCTCACCGTGGTGGACATTGGGGTGGCGGGCGCCCCCTTGCAGATTGATCTGCGTGGAGACGACAGAGTGCGGTACGTGTCACGGAAAATACGCCCCGGAACGGATGACATCTCCCGGGGTCCGGCCATGCGCCGGGACGAAGCCGTCACCGCCATCGAAACCGGCATGAGCGTTTTTATGGAAGAACGTGAAAAGGGCCTGGACGCCGTGGGCACCGGGGACATGGGCATCGCCAACACCACCGCCTCCTCCGCCGTTGCCGCAGCATTGCTGGCCAAGGCGCCGGCGCTGGTGGTGAACCGCGGCACCGGCATCGATGGCCCAGCGTTGGCCGCCAAAACAGCGGTGGTGGCCCGTGCGCTTGCGGTCAACCGCCCCGACGCCGCCGACCCCCTCGACGTGCTGGCCAAAGTAGGGGGATTTGAAATCGGCGGCATCGCCGGGGTCATTCTCGCCGCCGCCGCGCACCGGGTGCCGGTGGTGGTGGACGGCTTCATTTCCACCGCTGGCGCGCTGATTGCCGCCGGATTTCATCCGGATGTTCGGCACTATCTTTTCTCTGGCCATGCATCTGCGGTGGCGGGGCACCGGTTGATGGTCGAGAAACTCGGCCTGGAGCCCATACTAGACCTTGGTATGCGCCTGGGAGAGGGCACGGGTGCCGTCCTAGCCCTGGACCTTTTGGTCGCCGCCTCCCGCATCGCCAAAGAAATGCTGACCTTTGAAGAAGCCTCTGTTTCCGGACCGGCGAATGGCTGACGGGATTCTGCCGAACTGCCATTCAACGTGATCTTTTTAACCTTGTGCCGTTTCGCGGCAACTTGTCGGAAGATACGAAAGCAGCCGTCTTTGAAAACAAGCAGCGTCTCGACAGGCTTGCGGATAGGCCCCCATGTCCATGGTCCCACCCTGTGGGTTTTTTCCCTGTGCAGATAGACAGCCCCGGGGTGGGTTTTCCGCAATATTTAAAACGCTCTAATGCCTGCCGCCGCAGGAGTGCGGTTGGTCCAACAGAGCAGGTGCCTTTCCCCTGAAAAGATCGGGCCATAAAAGCCGCCGACAAGATTGAAGCACAGTCAATCACCCCACCGCACCCCCCTGGTCGTTGCTTGACACCACCGCATGGTCGGATTATGGTTATTGTTATAGGACAACATGCGCAAACATCTGTTGACGCCGCCTGTTTTTTCCTTGTTTTGCATCTCCCCCTGTCTCCGTCTTTCATGTGCATGCTGTTACCCCTTGTACCGGGGGCTTGACCACCCCCTTTCCTCACCTTTAATTATTTTACAAAAGGAGGCCGCATGATGGATGTCATGGATTATTGCAATGGTGTCAGAACGGAATTGACCGCGTGGAAGGCAAAACTCTATGACCTGACCCGGAAACTTGACAAGCTGGGAACCGCCGAAAAAGAAAAAATCCTACCGAATGTCCAGGACCTCCACATCTTCATGGAAGACATGGAAGGCCGAATCAAAAAGCTCGAAACCGAATGCCCGACCGAATGGAGCCCGGACCGGAAGGACATCGACGACGCACACGTCGACATGCGCGGAAAGTACGAAGAGACCATGGAACAGATCGGGAAGGCATCGGCGGTATCGATTCCGGGGTAGGACGTTTGCGCGGGCGGTCTGTTTATTGGATCGCCCGCAGATACTCCGGTACAAGGCGTCCCTGCGGCCGCACTATTCGTCCATGACATCCCGGATGGCGTCCGCCAACTCCTTGCGGAGCAGCGGCTTCAACACAAGCCGACGGATACCGATGGCCTCAATCTTCTCCTGGGTGAACCGGTCCCCGAAACCCGTTGCCAGAATGATGGGAATATCCGGCCGGATGCGCAACAGTTCCGCGGCCAGTTTGTCGCCGGTCATGTTGGGCATGGCATAGTCGGTGATCACCAGGTCGAATCCGGTGGGGTTCTGTCTGAACAGATCCAACGCCTCCCGGCTGCCGGACACCGCCACGACCCGATAGCCAAGTTTCCCGAGAGTACGTTGTCCGAGTTCCACCAGATAGGCTTCATCGTCCACAAACAAAATGGTTTCCCTTCCCCCAGGTGGCGGAATCTGCACCTCTTCTTCGACGGAGGCGGCTTGCGCCTCTGTAACGGGCAGGTAGACCATGAACGTGGTTCCCTCCCCCGGGGCGCTGTGGACCGTGACAATGCCTTGGCAGCTTTCGACGATGCCCAAAACCTGGCTGAGGCCCATACCGGTGCCGATGCCATGGGGTTTTGTGGTGAAAAAGGGATCGAAAATCCTGTGCCGTATTTCCCGGGGAATGCCGGTGCCGGTGTCCGAGACCGTCAGGCGCACATGCCGCCCGGGGTACAATCCAGGGTGGGTGGCCACAAACGCCGCGTCCACGTCCACGTTCTCAAGTTGAACGGCAAGGGTGCCGCCGGTTTCGGTCATGGCGTAACCGGCGTTGGCGCAAAGATTCATGATAATCTGATGCACCTGAATCGGATCCGCTTCGACCATGGCATCGGACCGAATGTCCCACACCACGTCGATGGAAGTGGGCAGGGAGGCGCGGATCAGCTTAAGCGCTTCCTTGATGATGGGCCCCATCTGGAGGGAGACGGTCCGCTGCTCGCTTTGTCGGCTGAAGGTGAGAATCTGACGCACCAATTGCGCGGCCCGTTGTCCGGCGCGGTATATCTTGTCGATATTGGCCCACACCGTCGAATCCTTTGGCACCAGATCCCTTGTGATTTCCGCATATCCCATGATGGCGGCGAGAATATTGTTGAAATCGTGTGCAATGCCCCCCGCAAGGGTGCCGATGGCTTCGATCTTATGCGCCTGGCGGAGTTTCTCCTCCAGTTGCTTGGTCTTGGTCATATCGTGAAAAATGCTGACGACGCCTGAAACCTTGTCTTTTGCCTGGCGGTCCCAATGGGGATAGTAACTGATTTCCGCGAACCAGCGTTTCCCCAGGGTGGAAGTCACCCATTGCTGCCGGTGCACCTCCCGCCCCTTTAGGCATTCTCGGGCCAGAGGTTCTATCTGCCGGCTGAAAAATTCCTCTCCCAGTACCCGAGAGACTTTTTTTCCGATCATTTCCGCTGGTGTGCGTCCGAAAAAAGCGGCCATGCTCTCGTTCACCGTTTGATAAACGAACCTGTCATCAACCAGTGACATCAGGTCCCTGCTGGAATCCGCCATGTGCCGGTATTTTTCGAGCTCCAACGCGATGCGTTTGCTTTGGGTAATGTCCGACAACACCACCACCGCGGCGATGGTATCGCCCCTGTCATCACGCACCGGCGCGGCATTGCAGGCAAGCCAACATTGATCACCGTCGGGACGTGTGTAGGCACATGCCAGGTTTTCAGTAATCCCCCCCCGGTGCAAGGCCAGCGACAGCGGGTCGAAAAGGATGTCCGGTAATTGGTCGAGATATTTTGCCTCCAATTCTCTTTCGCCGTTGTCCCGGGAGCTTTCGGCTTCGATAACGATTTTCAGGGCGGCGGCGTTGGCGAACCGAATGCGCAGATCCCGAGCATCCACCATCAGCATGGCGGCGGGGGTTTGTGAGATGGCCTCGTTCAACAGGGCCTGTATTTTTCTACCCTCCTCCCGGGCACGGCGCTCGTCGGAAATATCCCGCAGATGTCCGATACCGAACACCGCTTTGCCTTCGGCATCGAAAATCACCCGCGTCCGTGAAGAGAACCACTGGTAGGCGCCGCTCTTGGTTTTGATCCTGAATTCGGCAGCGGTGTCGTTACCGTCGCCGGGCTGTCTCTGACGGGACACCGTATGGTGGCGGCGCAACTGTTCCAGGTCTTCGGGATGCACCCGCTTCTTGAAGTCCTCGAATCCATCTTGCAGGAGTTCTTCCGGGTCATAGCCTGTCAGCATCCTGACGCCGGGACTGAAATAGACGTATCGGCTGTTTTTATAATCCACCTTAAACAGCACCACGGTGGCAAGTTCCAGGATTTCCCGTACCCGTTCCTGGGCCAAACGCAATTCAGTGGCATCCTTTCCCTCCACCAACAACAACGCAATATGGCCGTCTTTTCCGGGCAGCGGCCTTACGCTGGTATCCACGTACCGGTCGTTTCCGGCTGCATCCAAAACATGCAGCGTTTCACGAACCGCCGCACCGGCGGCGGCCCGTCGGATCGCATCCTTGAACCTCGAGGTAATTTCATCGCTCCAGCCAAGCACCTGCCACAGGTGCCGACCCCTGATTTCCGACACCGGAATGCCGAGAAATTGAACGGTGGACCGATTGGCCTCCTTTACCCGCCCGTGGTTATCGGTGAGGATGGTCATCTGTAGGGTATTGTCGAAAATGGACCGAAACCGCTGTTGGGCGTTTGTGGCCTCGTAGGTGGCCTGGGAGATCGCCTTCAACTGCCGGTCAATCAGCAGGAACAAAAGCGCGGCCGTCGCGGCCACAAAAAACCACCCTTTCCAGGTCTGGAGCCAGGACAACATTTCCGGATTCGTGGTCATCACTGAAATGACCCGGTCTGAGAACAAGATCCACAAAAACCCGCAGATGCAATACACCAATGAAATGCGCAAACTGTTTTTCCAATGCATAAATGGGCGCCGATCCGGTCCGGTCACGCGACCCGCGGGGGGGGGTGCCGCCGATATTGATGTCACCGGCTGAAATTGCGCATTCGCACCACAGCCTTACTTGACAAGTGTTGAAAAAGGATTATTATACATGGTCGAAACATTTAGACTCCGGAGGAACAACCATGCCGATTTATGAATTTAAATGCCCGGAAGACGGTATTGTGGTGGAGCAGTTCGTCAAAATGGGGACAGAAGAAGTGGAATGCCCGAAATGCAAGGGCATCGCCAAGAAAATCATTTCGTCCTGCACCTTCAGCCTGAAGGGCGGCGGTTGGTACGCGGACGGTTACGCAGCCAAGAAGTAAGCTTTCTTCCCCAAACAAAAATACCCACGCCAGACCCATAAAAAGAGCGCGGCCCCGTTACCGGTAAAACCAGGGGAAGCGCTCTTTTTTGCCCCCAATCAAGCACCACGGTTAAACACCTTCTTGATGAATAAATTCAGCACTTTCCATTGCCAACTCAAAATAAAACTTTTCGTTGTTGATGCTGAAGGAAATCCGACGGTTTTCGCGGTAATCCGTATCGATGGTGAGGATGATGGCACTGTTCAATGCCAGGGCCTTTGGCTGTCCACAGTATGCAGACAACCCGAAGGCATCTTCGGTGAGCTTGGTGATCTTTCCCATAATTTGGTTGATCATTTCACCGATGCTGTCCGGGACTTCCACATTGGTGTATTCTTTCGCGAGTTCATCTTCCGGAAGCCCCATGGCGGTCATGTATTTTCGATACAGGGTCAGGGCCGCTCCGGCGGAAAAATTCATGACAACGAGGCCGTTGTAATCCCCTGTGAAAGGGACGAAACACCCGATTTCCGGCTTCATGCTGACCTTGGGAACTTTCTGGATGGTGGACGACGCCTTGATGGGCGTTTTGGTGTTTGCCTCCAACACATCTTTAACGGCCTGGATGGCGATGGCGGTCAAGGCATCCACAGCGCCAATGCTTTTGCTCATAGAAACTCCTTTCCTGAAACTCCCTTGTCTTGATGCCAATGTATCCGATGTACGGGAAAGAAGTTGCGCGGATATTTCCCCCCCGACCTTTCTTGACAACTATCAAATGCCGTTTTAAATCTCAAGCGAATATGCGCCGCCGGCCGTCATCCGCCAGGGCTTTGTCTTGACTTTCCGGCGGCACCTCTTTATACGGACGACACCATCTGTCGGGCCAGATCGCCCGGCCCAGGGACAGCGCGGTTGCCTGCCCCCGTCAAGCGGATGGCAATCTGTTGACATCATGAAAGGGTTCCCTTGGCACACAGCACGTATACGGAAAAAATCGCCGCAGAACTTGCGGTCTCTGCCCCCCAGGTAACGGCCGTCTCCCAGCTCCTGGAGCAAGGAGCGACAATTCCCTTTATCGCCCGTTACCGAAAAGAAGCCACCAACAACCTGGACGAGGTTGTGATCACCGCAATCCGGGATCGCCTCAAGCAACTGGAAGAACTCCAGGCACGCAAGACGGCGGTGCTGAAATCCCTTTCCGATCAGGGCAAGCTCTCCGATGACCTCCGGGCCGCGGTCGATGCGGCCGAAACCATGGCTGTTTTGGAAGACATTTACCTGCCCCACAAACCCAAGCGCCGCACCCGAGGCACCATTGCCAGGGAAAAGGGGCTTGAACCCCTGGCACAGATTATCTTCCGGCAGCAGGGGCTTGCCCCCCGTCAGGCCGCAGCTTCCTTCGTGGATCCTGAGAACGAGGTTTCGAGTGTCGATGACGCCCTTGCCGGAGCCCGTGATATCATGGCCGAATGGATCAACGAGGATGCCGAAGCCCGCGCCGCCATGCGGACTCTATTTCTCACCCGCGGCATCATCAAGAGCAGGGTCGCAACGGACAAGGAAATCCCGGGTGCAAAATTCAGGGATTACTTCGAATGGGCGGAACCGGCCGCCAAGGCGCCCTCCCACCGCATCCTTGCCATGCGCCGGGGCGAAAAAGAAGAATTTCTAAATCTTTCCATGGCCCCCCCCGAAGAAGAGGCACTGCCGCTGCTGGAAGCCCTGTTCGTCAAAGCCGGCACAGAAGATGCCGACCTGGTAAGACAAGCCGTGCACGACTGCTACAAACGGCTTCTGTCCCGTTCCATGGAAACAGAATTGCGACTCGCCACCAAGGAACGCGCCGACGCAGATGCCATCCAAGTGTTCGCCGACAACCTGCGGGCGCTCCTGCTCGCGCCGCCACTGGGCGCCAAACGTGTGCTGGGCATCGATCCAGGGTTTCGCACAGGGTGCAAGCTGGTCTGTATCGACCGCCAAGGCAAGCTTCTGCACAACGATACCGCCTATCTCCACATGTCCGACAAAAAGGATGCCGAAGGAAGGAAACTGATCGTCGATTTATGTGAACGGTTTCGCATCGAAGCGGTGGCCGTTGGAAACGGAACGGCCGGACGGGAAACCGAGGCCCTGGTGAAAGCCCTTCCCCTAACGCGCGATATTGCCGTGGTGATGGTCAACGAAAGCGGAGCGTCCGTTTATTCCGCATCCGAAACCGCCCGGGAGGAGTTCCCGGGCCACGATGTAACGGTGCGCGGGGCCGTCTCCATCGCCCGCAGGTTGATGGACCCCCTGTCCGAACTTGTCAAGATCGATCCAAAATCCATCGGTGTCGGCCAATACCAGCACGACGTGGACCAGGGGTATTTGCGACAGGCGCTGGACGATGTGGTCATCAGCTGTGTAAACAGCGTGGGCGTGGATGTAAACCGCGCCAGCGCTTCTCTTCTCACCTACGTGTCGGGCCTGGGTCCCCAGTTGGCCAAAAATATCGTGACGTACCGGGATGCCCACGGACCGTTTCCTTCCCGGGACGCCCTCAAACAGGTGCCCCGACTGGGGCCGAAGGCTTTTGAACAGAGCGCGGGCTTTTTGCGTATCGTGGACGGAATGCACCCCCTGGATGCCAGCGCCGTGCACCCGGAAAGTTATCACGTGGTCGATGCCATGGCCCGGGATCTTGGCTGTGAAATCAGCGCCCTCACAACCTCCGCAACGCTTCGGCAAAAAGTGGACCTTTCCCGCTACGCCACCGAAACCGTGGGTCTGCCAACGCTCAATGACATCATGAACGAACTGGCCAAACCCGGACGGGACCCCCGGGCGTCGTTTGAAGTGTTTTCCTTCGCAGAAGGCATCGAACGGATGGAGGACCTGACCATCGGCCAAAAACTGGCCGGCATCATCACCAACGTCACCGCCTTCGGCGCCTTCGTGGATATCGGTGTCCACCAGGACGGCCTGGTGCACATCAGCGAACTGGCGGACCGGTTTGTGAAGGATCCGTCGGAAATTGTCCATGTGCAACAA
Organism: Desulfobacterales bacterium; assembly: GCA_963678885.2. Taxonomy (GTDB): domain Bacteria; phylum Desulfobacterota; class Desulfobacteria; order Desulfobacterales; family JAFDDL01. The sequence goes on from CAXXFG010000006.1 coordinate 776,568, forward strand.
AAGGTCACGGTAACCGTACTGGATGTGGATTTAGAGAGAAAACGCATCTCCCTGTCCATGAAATCCGCCTCCGGTGCGGGTAGGGAAAAACCCGCCCCGGAAAAACGGCCCATGGACAACCCCGGCCGGGGAAAGAAACCGGTGAAGGGCCCTTCTCCGGGAAAGGGCCGGCAGGAGCGCGTCCCTTTCAACAACCCGTTTGCACAACTTTTCAAAGACGCATAGGGGACACAGCGGCATCCTTGAAGATTGAAACCTGAATTCCCGGCGCGGCCGGCATGGGGAGGCGATGTGCGCGCAATCGTACAACGGGTGCATGAAAGTTCGGTAACGGTAAACGATATCACCGTGGGCAAAATCGGACGGGGCCTGTTGGTGCTGTTGGGGGTGGCCCGGACGGACACAACCGCGGGCGCGGACTACCTTCTGGACAAAATCCTCCACCTGCGCATATTCGAAGACGCTGCGGGTAAAATGAACCGTTCCCTCGTGGACATGGGAGGGCAATTGCTGGTGGTGTCACAATTCACCCTCCTGTCCGATTGCCGCAAGGGCAGGCGCCCCTCCTTTGTCCAGGCGGCACCTCCGGAAACAGCCGAGATATTGTACCGCTATTTTGTCGATGGGGCACGACAGAAAGGCATTGATGTGGAAACAGGCCGTTTTGGAGCAATGATGGCCGTGTCCCTGGTCAACGATGGACCGGTAACCTTTTTTTTGGAAAGTCCGTCATGACCCACCATGCGGGTTTTTTTTCCATGCGCCGGTGGCCACTGGTACTGATGATGGCCGCCGCTTTCCTGGCCGTCCCCCAACCCCCTTGCCGTTGTGCCGCATTGTCACCCGAACAACAACTGGCGGCCCTGTTGGCCCCGGGTGACAGCTGCATTCTTGCCAGCTTGGATGGGACGGAGCAGGTGGCGTGCAACGCCGATGCGCCCCTGGTGCCTGCCTCCATACTGAAATTACTGACGGCGTTGTCGGCGCTCCACCACCTGGGAGAAAATTACAAATTCAATACGGATTTTTACCGCTCGAAAGAAGGAGACATTCTGGTGAGGGGTTTCGGTGACCCCCTACTCGTATCCGAGGTGCTAAGGGCCATGGCCGTGACCGTGCGCCAGCATTTTCCCGTCGAAAACCCAGTCATCGGCGATATTGTCCTGGACGACACCTATTTCGCCCCGGCCCTGTCTGTTCCCGGTGTATCGAACAGCTTGGAGCCTTATGATGCACCCAACGGAGCCCTCTGCGCCAATTTCAATACCGTCGCTTTCGAGCGGGGAACCGATGGCGGTTTCGTGAGCGCGGAACCGCAGACACCCCTGCTCCCCTGGGTGCTGGAGCGCATCCGCGGTACCGGCCAGTCCCAGGGCCGTATCGTTCTCTCCCCTTCCCGAACGGATATCACGGGATATACAGGCCGCCTGCTGCGTTTTTTTCTGTTGGAAGCGGGATGCCGGGTCACCGGTCGGATCCGGTTCGGCACCGTGGACACAGACACCACCCCGCTGCTTGTATCCTGCCAGTCCCCCTACCCCTTGACGGAAGTAATTTCCGGACTCATGGCCCATTCCAACAATTTCATCGCCAATCAGTTGCTGATCGCATCCGGCGCTGCGGCGTTCGATGCACCGGGCACCATCGAAAAAGGCGTCCGTGCGACAAAAGCATACGCCGCCGTCCATCTTGGTCTTCACCGCTTGGACATTGTCGAAGGCTCCGGCATTTCCAGAAAAAACAACGTTTCAGCGCGCACCATGCTGCGGATCGCACGGGCGTTTTATCCCCACCGGTTCCTGCTGCGTCGGCAGCCGGGCAGTTTTTACAAAACCGGCACCCTTAACGGCGTGTCCACCAGGACCGGTTTTCTGGACGCAGGCGCCGACGGCGACCTCGTTTTTGTGGTGATGCTCAACCAGCACCCGGAAAACATGTCGGCCGTAATGCGGATCCTTGAAAAAATTGCCACATCCCAACGCGGAATGCACGGGGCGTCTTCCGGGTAACCGCCGCGCCGCTTGGGCGCGTTATCGATGCGTCGGCGGGGTTTATCTGCCGGTGATCTCGGCGTAGGCGCTGTGATTGTGAATGGACTCGAAATTTTCGGCGCTGACGGAAAACCAGGTGATGTTATTGTCCGCCTTGACCCTGGCGGCCACATCCCGGACAATGTCCTCCACGAATTTCGGATTCGCATACCCCTTTTCCGTTACTTCCTTTTCATCGATCCGCTTGAGAATGGAATACACCTCGCAGGAGGCACAGCGTTCCACCAACTCGATCATGTCTTCCAGCCAAATGAACTTTTTGAACCGTGTGGCCAGACGCACCTCGCCCCGCTGGTTGTGGGCGCCGCCGTCACTGATCTCTTTGGAGCAGGGGCACACCGACGAGATGGGCACCCGTACCTCGGTCATCAAATCGATTCTGTCATTGGGATCACTGGCGCCCATGATGGAACACGTATAGTCCATGAGGCCCGGGGAACGGCTGACGGGGGATTTTTTCTCAATGAAGTAGGGGAAGGTCACTTCCAGGTGTGCCGAAGCCGCATTCAGTTGCTGCTTCATCTGTGACAGCACCACCGAAATGTTCCGAATGGCGATTTCAGGCCGGATCACATGGAGTATCTCCACAAACCGGCTCATATGGGTTCCCTTGTTGGTATGCGGAAGGTCCACATACATGTTGATGTCCGCAACGGTGTGCTGTATGGCCTTGGCCCTGTCCAGGACTGTGATGGGATAGCGCAGATTCTTGATCCCCACCTTGTTGATGGGAAGATTGCGATTGTCTCTCTGGCTCTGAATATCCTTCATGGGAGGCATCTGCCCATGGTCGTTCATCGTTTTTCCATCTCCTTTCCAGGAGGCCTGCTCAAAGCAGATATTCTTTGTTGCATCGGTGCATTGCGCTGAAAATATTGCCCTTCACCTTCGGGTTCCGTTGATAGAGGGCATTGAGCATGTCCTTTATCTCTCGACGTTTGGATGTTTCCGCACTGGGGCATGGATTTCGAAAGCGGGGAAAACCGCGCGCCATGCAGAACCGTCGTATGGCTTCTTCATCAACAAAGGACAGCGGCCGGATAAGATCCAACTTACCGTGAAACAGGGGCTGTTTCGGCACCATGGTGCCGATTTCTCCGGCATAGAGGATGTTGAGAAACAATGTTTCGATGAGATCGTCTTTGTTGTGTCCCAGGGCCAGCTTACGGCATCCGAGCCGTTGCGCTGTTTCCATCAGACGTTTCCTGCGCAGCCGCGAGCAGAGAAAACAGGGATTTTCCCTGTTTTTCGCACTGTGGGCCACCACGCCAAAATCGGTGGCTTCCACAATCAGGTGATATCCTCTTTCCCTGCAATAACTTACCAGATCTTTCCGAAAGGATTGCTCGAATCCTGGGTCCACATAAATGCACACCAGTTCGTACCACACGGGAATTCTGCGCAGCCGCTCCTGGAGTGCCCAGATGAGAAACAGGCTGTCATACCCCCCGCTGACACCAACGGCAATGCGATCACCGTCTGCGATCATGTCGTAGGCATGCAGCGCACGCCCGATTTGACGGTTTAACGGCCGAAAACGCTGGTCCATTGCCCTGTACCGATCAACGGCGCTGTTATTCGGCCTCTTCGATGTTGATTTCCGATTCGGTTTCCGCTTCTTTCTTGAGGGCGATTTTGCCGGCAGCGATTTCCCGCAGGGCCACGACAATGTCTTCGTTCTTGGGGGATTTGACCAGGTACTCAGACCCCTCCCGCAACTGACGCACGCGCTGGGAGGCCATATTGACCAGCATGAACCGGTTCGGTACCCTTTTCAGACAATCTTCAACGGTTATTCTTGCCACGTATTGTCTCCTTTACAATGCCACATAGTGGCGTTTTATCTGATCTCAACAAGTTCATAGACGCGTTTGCCGCCCGGAGCATTCAACACGATCGCATCTCCCGCGCGTTTCCCGATGAGCGCCTGCCCCAACGGAGAGTTCACGCTGATGCGCCCGCTCTCGATATCCGATTCATCCACACCGACAAGCTGGTATTCCACGCTCTCTTCGGTATCAACATTTTCCAAGACAACGGTCGAGGCAAAAACGGCGCGGTCAGCGGGGACCTTGCCAGGCTCAATCACTTCCGCATGGCTGATCTTGTAGGACAGCTCCGCCAATCGCCCTTCGATAAACCCCTGCCGCTCCTTGGCGGCATGGTATTCCGCGTTTTCAGACAGGTCCCCATGGGCACGCGCCTCTTCGATGGCCTTGATGACATCCGGCCGTGCCACGGTTTTCAAGTGCTCCATCTCTTTCTTCAGCGCTTCATAGCCCCTTCTGGTCATGGGTAGTGTTTCCACTGCAAACTCCTTCATCGGCCTGTTTGGCCGCGCCCGCGATTTTCCATCATAAAAAATGGGGAACGATCATTCTCCCCACGGTTTTCTCTCTTTATCGGCCCTGTACAGCAAGGTGGCCGGGGATTTTTTTCTTCCACGTCACAACACCTTGGGGTGCTCTTTGCTTCCGTTTGCCGTGTTCTGCCCCACTGGTTGCGGTGTTTTTCGGTGACGTAACGTCATCAAGGGGCCGGAAACGACATACAGCACACCGATCATGAACAACGCGATGGGCGGTTGTGCGGCGATGAAAATAAAAACGAGAATCGCCCCCACCAACACGTTCAGATTCATCCGCCGGAACAACCCCGGATGTTTGAAACTGTTGTAGCGCACCGTACTGACCATCAGAAAGGACAGCACGTACACCGGCAAAAGAAACAGCACGGGATGCGCATCCGGGGAAATGCCGACCCGGTCAAAAAACAAAATCGTCACGGCCAGCATGCAGGCCGCCGCCGGAATGGGCAACCCAATGAAATAGTTGCTGCTGACCGATTCCGTCTGGGTATTGAACCGGGCCAGACGCAGAGCGCCGCAGGTGGCGAACAAAAAGCCGGCCAGCCATCCGATTCTCCCCATGGCGGTCAACCCCCAGAGGTAATACATGATCCCTGGCGCCACACCGAATGAAACCAGATCCGCCAGGGAGTCGAATTCCACTCCGAATCGGCTGGTGGTACTGGTGGCGCGGGCCACTTTCCCGTCCAAGCCGTCACAAAGACCTGCGATAATGATCAGGGATGCGGCCAGAACGAAATTTCCCTCAATGCAAAGGATAATGGCGTAAAAACCAAAAAAAAGATTCAGCGAGGTGAACAGGTTCGGCAGCACGTAGATGCCCTTTCGGAAACGTTTCCGTTCCATAAGCCCTCCCTTTTTTCGGTTTTTTCCCATCAGCCGAATTTTCCGAGGATGGTGACGCCGGCCTTGGCGCGGTCTCCCACCTTAACCGACGCCGAGAATTCCGTCGGCAGGTACACATCCACCCTGGATCCGAAACAGATCAGCCCCATGCGCTGTCCGCAAGAGACCGCGTGACCGGGCTGGACGTAACAGATGATCCGTCGGGCGATGAGCCCGGCAATCTGGACCATACACAGTTTCCGGCCGTCTCCGGTGACAATGTGCACCGCATTGTGTTCATTGTCCCGGGAAGCCTTGTCAAGATTGGCGGACAGGAACTTGCCGGGAAAATAGTCGATCCGTTCGACGCTGCCGCCGAATGGAATACGGTTGACGTGCACGTTGAAAACCGACATGAAAATACTGATTTTCACGCACGGCCCCTCGGTGAACCTGCTTTCCTCCAACCTCTCGACGGCCACCACTTTCCCGTCGGCAGGCGAAATGACCGCTTCGGCCATATCGGGGGTCGCACGGTCCGGGTCCCGGAAAAAAAAACAGATGAACCCCGTCACCACCAGCCCGAGTACCGCCAGTACCGTCAATTCCGCAAGAGCGAACACCGCCGTTGCAAACGCCGCCGCGAAAATGAAAGGCAAGCCTGCCCTGGCCACCGGGTACGCCGTTTGTCGGGGCGGGTCCGGCCATTTATAATGGTTCATATTCTCTCCATCACCGCATTTCACTGCGGTTGAACGCGATTTTTAGCAATTCGAGGACCGTATGTCAACAAATCCCGGCTCTGCCTTGCCTCTGGAAAGCGGTTTCTGCTCTGCGTATGATTTTCTCAGGTAGCGGGGCACCGCCGTGCGCACATCGTCCACGCAGCCAGATATATACCGCTCCCACGCCAATCGCCCCAGACTCCCGGCCCGAATGATCCCCATCCCGGAGTCCGCAAACCGGATATTGTCCGCCGTCTTCAGGCGCTGAAACAAGGAGGCGTAGCGCTGGGCACCGTCTCCCACCAGAACACAGGGCGCGTCCACACCGTCGAGCGCTTCATGAGGGGAACATGCCGCCTCTTCCCCCACCAGCCGCAACCGCCCGTCTTCCAATTGGTAGCGTGCACAATATACCTCCTGGTTCCGGGCATCGAGCATGGGACAAATCAGGCGGCAAGTATCCCCCACCTGGAAGGCGAGTGTTTCAAGGGTTGAAATTCCCACCAGGGGTTTTCCGGCGGCAAAGGCCAAGGCCTTCACCATGCTCATGCCGATGCGCAATCCCGTGAAACTACCGGGTCCCCGCGTGTAGGCATAGCCGTCCACCTGGTCCGGGGATATGCCCGCCATATCGAAGGCCTGATCGATCATGGCCATCACATGCCGGGAATGCGTTTCTTTCCGGGTGAGGGTCAGTTCGGACACAAGCCGACAACCCCGCATCACCGCCACACTACAGGTGCTGGTGGCGGTATCCACCGCAAGGACCGTCATTTCCGAAGAGGACAGGGATCCGGTCATTTTTTCTTCGACGTCTTGGCTCTTACAACGCGCCGCTTTTTCAAGACGCCCTTGACGGCGATGGGCAACACTTCTGTCATGTCCCGAACGGGAATGAATTTAATCTTCCGTTTGACGTTCCCGGGAATTTCGGACAGGTCTTTCTTGTTCTTTTCCGGAAAGACCACAGTGGTGATCCCTGCCCGCAAGGCGCCGAGAGCCTTTTCCTTAAGACCGCCGATGGGCAGCACGCGCCCTCGGAGGGTGATCTCACCGGTCATGGCGACGTCTTTTGCCACCGGCTGTTCGGTCACGGCCGAAATCAAAGCCGTGGCCATGGCGATACCGGCCGAAGGGCCGTCCTTGGGAATGGCACCCGCCGGCACATGGACATGAATGTCCTGATTTTCGAAGATCCGGTCGGAAATTCCCAGGGTGGAGAGGTAGGAACGGGTGTAACTGAGGGCGGCCCGGGCCGATTCCTGCATCACCTCTCCGATCTGTCCGGTGATGATCACTTCCCCCTTTCCCGGCACAAGACTCGCTTCCACGTACAACACTTCACCGCCCACCTGGGTCCAGGCAAGCCCCGTGGAGAGCCCAACCTGGCTTTCTTCTTGGTCCATTTCCGGAATGAATTTGGGAATCCCCAGAAAACTTTCGATATTCTTGACAGTCAGTTGGGTGGTGCGCTTGTCCCCCTCGGCAATGCGACGCGCCACACGGCGGCAGACGGTGCCGATTTCCCGTTCGAGATTACGCACACCCGCCTCGGAAGTATACTCGTCGATCATTTTTGCCAGCGCGCCGTCACTGATATTCAACTGCCTGCTTTTCAGCCCGTTTTCCCGTATCTGGCGAGGTATCAGGTAGTCCCTTGCAATCTTGGTCTTCTCCTCGTTGGTATAACCGGACAAATGAATGATTTCCATTCGGTCCAGCAGAGCCGACGGCATGGTGTCGGTCAGGTTCGCCGTCAAAATAAACATGACGTTCGACAAATCAAAGGCAAGGTTCAGATAATGGTCGCTAAAGTCCTTATTTTGCTCTGGATCAAGAGCTTCCAGCAATGCAGAGGACGGATCTCCGCGGAAATCCGCGCCCAGCTTATCGATTTCATCCATCATGAACACGGGATTCTTTGTTCCGCATTGCCGCAATCCCTGTATGATACGTCCGGGCAAGGCCCCGATGTAGGTCCGCCGGTGGCCGCGGATCTCGGCCTCATCCCGCACTCCACCCAGTGAAATGCGGATGAATTTTCGTTTCAATGCCGTGGCAATGGCCTGCCCCAGTGAGGTTTTTCCCACGCCGGGCGGCCCCACGAAACATAGAATAGGACCCTTCATCTGGGGGTTTAGTTTACGGACGCTCAGGTATTCCAGGATACGGTCCTTGATCTTGTCCAGTCCGAAATGTTCGCTGTCCAGCACCTTCTTGGCACGCTTTATGTCCAGGTCGTCCTTGGTGGTCTTGCTCCAGGGCAGTTCCACCAACCAGTCAAGGTAGGTACGGATGACCGACGACTCCGCCGAATCCGGATGCATCTGTTCCAGGCGTTTGAGCTGCTTGTTGGCCTCCTCCTGGGCCTCTTTGGACATGCGGGCACGCTTGATGGCCTTCCGATACCCTTCAATTTCCTGGGCCCGCTCGTCGCTTTCCCCCAGTTCCCGGTGAATGGCGCGCACCTGTTCCCGAAGAAAATAGTCCCGTTGGGTTTTGGAAATCTCATCTCGCACATCGGACTGGATCTTGGCCTGCATGGCGGAAAGATCCACTTCACGGGACAGAAAATCGTTGACCTTTCGCAACCGCTCCACCGGATCGACGCTTTCAAGGAGGCTTTGGGACTCTTCTATCTTGAGCCTGAGATTGGACGCCACCAGGTCAGCCAGCTTTCCGGGATCTTCCATGCCGTCCAGGATCGCCCCCACGTCCCCGGTCAGCTCCCCCCTTAGGGCAAGAATCTTTTCGGAATTTTCCCGGACCGTGCGCATCAGCGCTTCGGTCTCCAGCGTGACATTTTCCGGGGGCTGTTCTTCAATGATATCGATCACGACACGGTAAAATGATTTTTTCCGGACGTACTCCTTGATCCGGGCTTTTGCGATACCCTGGACCAACGCCTTTACACGCCCGTCGGGAAGCTTGAGCATCCGCAGGATCCTGCCCACGGTACCGACCTTGTATATTTCTTCCGGACGCGGATTTTCAACGTGGGGGTCCATCTGTGTGGACAGGAAAATAAAACGGTCCTTGGCGACGGCATCCTCGGCGGCCTTGACGGACCGCTCCCTTCCGATAAAGAGGGGTAGCAACATGTCGGTAAAAATCACCACATCCCTTACCGGAAGCAACGGCAACGGATTGGGAATATCCTGGCCGCTTTCATCTTCATCAATGATGCTGATCAGGTCGTCTCTGTCTGTTTCTGCCATTCTCTCTCCTAACTTCTGCCCTGAGCGCCGGTCGCTCAAGCAAACCGGCCCTTGTTCGAACCGGCCGGCACGGTCACGCCGACCGGCGCAACGAACGCCATGGGCCGGCGCTTCTGTAAAACATAAACTATAACACCGGATTTCCTTTTTACAATATCAATATTGATTTTTGATGACAACTTATCTATCTTGGCACGTTATGTTGCGGCGTTGAAAAACAGAAACCCATTACGGCATTCCGAAAAAGCGACGCCCGGCATCCATGCCGCATCGCTTCCACGGATCTTGCACCGGCCCACGTCCATGACCCATTCTTTAACAGCATTGTTCGTTTTCCTGTTCGGCCTCTGTATCGGAAGCTTCCTGAATGTCTGCATCCACAGGCTCCCCCTCAACCTGTCCATCGTGCGGCCGCGTTCACGTTGCCCCAATTGCGGCACCCCCGTATCCGGATGCGACAACGTGCCCGTCTTTAGTTACCTGGCCCTTGGCGGCCGGTGCCGCAGTTGCAAGGCGCCCATCGGCATTCGCTACCCGCTTGTGGAACTTCTCACCGGTTTTCTTGCGATGGCTCTTTTCGCTCGTTTCGGGATCACCCCGGCCTGCGCCGTGTTTTTTCTGTTCACGGCGGTGCTGATCGTGGTCACCTTCATCGATCTTGACCATCGTATCATTCCCGACAGGATTTCGCTGCCCGGCATTCCCCTTTTCTTTTTCCTCTCCCTGCTGGTACCCGGTGTCAGCTTCTGGGATGCCCTTCTTGGCATCCTGTCCGGCGGCGGCAGCCTGTATTTGGTGGCGTGGGGATATCACGCGGCCACGGGGCAGGAAGGCATGGGGGGCGGTGACATCAAGCTACTGGCAATGATCGGCGCCCTCATCGGCTGGCAGGGTGTCCTGTTCACTATTTTCGCCGGATCGGTTCTCGGCTGCACAGTGGGCCTGGCACTGATGATGCACACCCGAAAAACCATGAAACTGGCGATCCCCTTCGGACCGTTTCTGTCCGCCGGCGCTCTGCTGTATGTGTTTTTCGGACCGCATCTGGTGCACTGGTATTTCAACCTGCTGCGATAACGACACGGCAAAGTCCGCTCCGGGCGACACACCATATTTCTGAAAGGAGGGCCACGGCCCATGTCCCGCAAAATATTGATCGTCGACGATTCCCCGGTCGCACGAAGGATTCTGTTTTCCATCCTGCCGTCGGATGACACGTTGATCCTGGAAGCCGCCAACGGTCGGGAAGGGGTTGCCTGCTACGAAGAACACCGGCCGGATATTGTGTTCATGGACCTGACCATGCCCGTGATGGACGGTTTCGAGGCCATCGAGAAAATTCATGCACTGGATCCAGAGGCGGTCATCTTTGCCGTCACGGCGGACGTGCAGCCGAAATCCGTTGCAAAGGCGAGACAATTGGGGGCCCTGGACGTTCTGAGAAAACCGCCCTCCGTGGAAACCATTGTCGGTCTGCTCGGCAAGGCATACAAACAGCGCGACACCCAAAAGGCCGCACGGCGCCTTCCCCCCGATGGCCTGCTGTCGACCGATGAAATCGAAACCCTCAAGGAAATCATGAACATCGCCTTCGGCAATGCCACAGCGGACCTGGCCGAAGTCATCGATGTCCACGTCAAACTGAGTCTCCCGGATGTCAAACTCGTGGACGGGGGGGCGTTGCCGAATGAAATCGTCCGCGCCGTCGACGCCTACCAGGACACGAGCCTGGTCAACCAGAGTTTCTGGGGTGATTTCAAGGGGAATTCCCTTCTGGTATTCCCCAGAAGGGCGGCGCCGAAAATACTCCAGCTGATCCAGCCGGAAGACACCCCGTTTCTGACCGACGCGGCCAGTACCGCCCTCGAACGGGAAACCCTTCTTGAAATCGGCAACATCCTCATCGGCGCCTGTGTCGGCAAAATCGCATCCTTGCTGCACACCATCGTCACCTACTCCCCCCCCCTGGTGATGCACAGGGATCCGGAGGCCTATCAGGCATACATGCAATCCGTCCCCCCCGGACAAAAAGCCATTCTCATGGAGACCGTCTTTTCCATCGACGAAAACGACATCCATGGCATGCTGATGATTCTGACGGACGCGCTGTCCATCAATTGGCTGCGTAAGGCGCTGACCGACTTCCTGGAGGGTTTTTTATGATTTTCACTCAAATGTTCGACATGGTCAATGAGGGCATCGTTGTGCTGGACGCCAACTTATCGGTCTGCCAATGGAACCGCTGGATGGCGGTTCACAGCAGAATTACCCCCGGTGATATCGTGGGCAAACCGCTTTTTTCATTTTTCCCCAATCTGGACGTCCCCTGGTTTCTGCGTAACTGCAAATCGGTGCTCAAATTCGGCAACTTCGCCTTCTTTTCCCAAAAGCTGCATCGCTACTGCTTCCCCCTTACGCCCTCATCACCAGGCGCTTCGGGATTCGAATACATGCAGCAGAGCTGCACCATGGGCCCCCTGCGGGACACCGCGGGACGCATCACACACCTGTTCATCACCGTTCAGGATGTATCCGAAGTGGCCGCTTACGAAAAGAGGCTCCGGGAGATGAACATCCGCGACGGCCTCACGGGGGTGTATAATCGGCAATATTTCCAGGCCCGTCTCGAAGAAGAGGTGGAGCGCCACCAGCGCTACAAGCGGCCCCTGAGCCTCATCCTTCAGGATATCGATTTTTTTAAATCCGTAAACGACACCTACGGTCACCCATGCGGGGATCACATCCTTTCCGAATTCGCCGCGCTGAATCAGGGCGCCGTCAGGGACGTCGACCTGTTTGCCCGTTATGGGGGAGAAGAATTCTGCTGCCTGATGCCGGAAACCGACATCGACGATGCCGTAAAAACTGCGGAACGGTTGAAATCCATTGTTGCGGATACGTTTTTTTCCTACGCGGGAGCCGATATCCGCATCACCATGAGCCAGGGTGTGGCCGGGCTTTGCCCGGATGAAAATTCCGTCGAATCCCTTCTGACCGCGGCGGACCAAGCGCTCTACAGCGCCAAGAACGCCGGACGCAACCGTGTGGTCATCAATACCCGCGCCACACATCCCCAAGCCCTGCCGACACCGGACAAGGCAACCAACCCGGGAATTTAGCGCTGGGCCGGAACTCCAAGTTTTTTGAGCACGACGGCCATGGGGCAAAACCCGGTAAATCCGTACTGCAGCAAATTGGCCCCCACAAAGGCGGTCAGAAAATACCAGTAAGGATGTGCCCAGAGGCCGAGGCCGAGACTGGCCAGCACCAGCGCCCCTGCAAACACATGAATATAGTCGTTGATGGTCATCTTTCGTCCCTCCTCCATCATCACCGCCGTTTCAATCATTGACAACCGGTGCCCCCGCGGCGCATGGGCCGGTGCCCTCTTCCCCCGACTTTCCAGCCACCCTTTTTTTTGTAGGTGCCTTTTTCCTTGCCGTGCATTATAATAATTGTATGGAAAGAAAGAAAGGATACCAAGGGGAGATGGCACATGTTCCGCAAGCCTTCATTCATCGGCCTGCTTACGCTTCTGATCGCCGGGCAGTGCGGCGCCCAGGAATTCGGAGATCTGTACCAAAGCCCATATGACCCTTCCATCACCTACCGCCAGGAAGCGGCGACCTATATCCAGCATGTTGAAAATTCTTGGTCATTGTACCAGATCAGCGAAAAAAGCCTCCAGAAAATCGAAGACACCGCCCGGGCCGAATACCACGCACCCACCTTTGACTGGAGCCTTCAGCTGGATCTGGACCGCCTCAGGCCGCGCGTGCTCACCCGCATCCAATTTTTCGGCAAGCCGATATTTTTCGAGTTCACCGTCACCGACTGATATCGGTTCCTGAAGCGCCGCTGCTTATCGGCCCGGATCGTGAAAAGCCGCAAATTTTCCGGCGGTGGCGTGGACACATATCCGGATCCTACGCCAAAACCGCGGCATCAAACAATGTCTACGAAGAAAAAGGCATTCCAACACCCGGCGTAGGTAAGCCACGGGGGCATGGAGAATTTAAAGGGTTTCGGGTTGACATTCGGCCACACTCTTCCTATATACACAACATCATTCTGTTGACAGAGCAACTCCAAAATACCAAATGGGAATCATGAAACGAATTATTGTCCAAGACCAGATTTTTGACCTCTTTCCTGGGTTTTACCGGGGAATCGTCGTTGTGGAGGATCTTGTCAACCATCCCTCCTACAAACGGATCCGCAAACTGCTGAAAAAAGAAATTGACCGGCGACATGAAGCCCCCGTCGCAAACGATCCCCGGCTGACGGCCTGGGACGATGCGCACCGACGCTTCGGATCGGACCCGGACCAGTATTTTCCGTCCATCCGTTCTTTACTGAACCGGATCGCAGCCAATCCGGCCCTGCCCTTCATCAACGCCGCCGTCGCCCTGTTTAACTATATTTCCCTCAAGTACTGTATTCCCTGCGGCGGTGACGATGTCCGGGCCGTTGAAGGAGACTTGGTACTGGGCCTTTCCGACGGCACCGAGAAGTTCACCGCCCTCGGCACCGACGAGACGACCTCCCCCGAACCCGGAGAGGTCATCTATTTCGACAGCACGGCGAAAAATGTCATGTGCCGCCGTTGGAATTGGCGCAACGGCGACCACACCAAAATTCAGCCGGACACGAAGTTTATGGTCATCAACCTCGATTGTCTGCCCCCAACGCAGCGGGAAACCACCGATGCGGCGCGTGACGAGTTGGCGGAACTGTTGACGACCCATTGCAACGCCAGGGTGAAGACCGCCGCGTTGCACAGCGGATGTCGCACATTGCCCCTGCCGCTTGCGTAAACATCCATTTACCCCCTTATCAGAATGTGACCATGCATACGAGAACCGAAAAAGCAGAAAAAAAACCCTCCGGTTACAAACCCATTGTCCCGGCCGTCGACCAGGCGCTGAAGCTGTTGCTGTATCTTGCCGAAAATGTCGAAACCAAGCTGACCCTGACAGAAATCTGCGAACGTCTCGGTATTCATAAAAGCAAGGGATACACCCTTCTCAACACGCTGAAGCAATACAATCTGATTCAGAAAGACGAACGCACCAAAACCTATTGTCTGGGGCTCGGCATCGTACACCTGGCACGAAACGTCCTTGGCAACATGGACGTGCGGGACCTTGCAGCGCCCTACCTGAAAAAAATCGCCTTGAAATCAGAGGGAACCGCTCACCTGCAATTGGTCAGCGAAGAGGATGTCTATGTCGTGTCCGCCTTTGCCGGCAATCCCGACATTGCCTTCACTCTCCGGAAGGGCTACCGCTACCCCGTTCCCCACGGGGTGCATGGCAAAGCCATCGCGGCCTTCATGCCGGAAGCCGCATGTGAGGAAATTATTTCCCGCCAGGACGTCAGTTTCTACGGCACCGGCAAACCGGTGGACCGCGACCGCTTGCGGGCCGAATTACCGCTCATCAGGAAAAACGGATACGCCGTCGATCAGGGCGTGACCAACCCGGGTATCACCGCGATCTGTTCCCCGGTGTTTGACAAAACCGGAGGGATCACAGCGGTGATTCTGCTGTTCGGGATCTTTCCAGACGAAAAAATCGACACCTTCGGCAAAGAGGTGCGGGACAGTGCGGCGGAAATCTCCGCTGCACTCGGCGCGGATATCGCGCGGTGCTACCAACGCGCCGCCTGACACCGGCCATTGTTTTCATACCATCCCGAAGCGCCTCCGACACCATATGCTTCGGACAAAACAGAAAGGAACGTAAGAGATGGAAAAATACGTTGTTCTGGTGGAAGCCCATCCCTATTGCGCCTCTGGTCAGGCCGCATTTGACAAACTTCGCACCGGAAACCTCGAAATTATCGACATGCGCGGCAAAGGCGTCCAGGATCCGGAATTCATGAGCGCCTTGAAAACCGCGCACATCCTCCTTGCGGGCAATGACATCCATGTCACCCGGGATCTGCTGGCCGACCTTCCCAAGCTGAAGATGATCGGAAAATTCGGCGTTGGTCTCGATGCCATCGATCTTGGGGCATGCACTGAAAAGGGAGTGATCGTCTGCAACTCACCGGGGTGCAACACCCAGGCCGTGGCGGATCAGGCCATGGGCATGCTGCTGGCCCTTATGCGTTTTATCCCCGAGGGAGACAATGCCCTGCGACGGGGGCATTACAGTCACACCGGTATGATCGGTCGTGAAATCTGGCAAAAGACCATGGGCATCGTCGGACTCGGCGCCATCGGCCGGGCCGTTGCGGAACGCGCCAAGGGCTTTCGCATGAACATTATCGGGTTTGACCCATACTGGCCGGAAGAGTTTGCCAGCGCCAACAACATCAAGCGCGTACACACGGTTTCGGAAATGCTGCCGGCGTGCGACATTCTCACCCTTCACTGCAATCTCACCGAAGAGAACAAGGGGATGATCGGTGAGAAGGAACTGGCGACAATGAAGCCGCACGCAGTGCTTGTGAACACGGCCCGTGGGGGGCTCATCGACGAGACCGCCCTTTTCCATGCTTTGAAAAAAGGTGTCGTGGCCGGTGCAGCCATTGATGCATGGGCGGAAGAACCCCCCGCCGGCTCTCCCTTGCTGTCGCTGCGCAACGTGGTGGTTATGCCCCACAGCGCCGCGTTCACGGTAGAGTCGCTTCAGAACATGGACATGATGGTCACGGACCAGATTCTGGCGTTCTCGCGGGGGGAGCAACCCCAACCGACCGTCAATAAGGTCGCCATCTGACAATAAGCAGGTTCGTGCCGTGTCGGCTGCCAGGGCCGTTTCTCGCCTCCTCTTGGCGGGCCTTGCGCAGCTGACCAACCGCTTCATACTTGGGTTCCGGCGGCGTCCAATGCATGGCGCACCGCCAGTCCCAACTTCTCAACGGTGTAGGGCTTTTTCACATACCCGGAAACCCCAAGGGCCATGGCCTCCCGCACCCGGACGGTCTCGGCATGGCCGGAAGCGATAATGGCTTTTTGATCCGGCCGGCGCTTTATTATTTCCTGCCAGGTTTCCAGACCATCCATTCCCGGCTCCATCACCATGTCCAGCACCACCAGGTCCGGCTTGCGCTCAGAGAAGAAACCAAGGGCCGCCTCACCGCTGGACACCGTAAAAACAGTGTATCCCAGCTTTCTTAGCACGCTGGAAGCAACCTCCCGCTGCTCCTTGATGTCGTCCACCACCAATACGGTTTCCCGGCCCTCCAGATTTCCGGAAACAGCCGCCCCCTCGGCGTTCTGGTCCAACACGCTGTCTGAAACCGGAAAATAAAGATCGAAGCGGGTGCCGGCCCCCTCCCGGCTCACCAAGTCGACGAATCCGCCATGGTCCTTCACGGTTCCGGATACCACGGTCATTCCCAGGCCCGTACCGCTTTTTCCCATGGTCTTCTTGGTGTAGAACGGTTCGAAAATCCGCGTCATATCCTTCTCGGACATACCGGTGCCGTGATCCGTCACACTCAACTTCACATAACGTCCTTCGGGTATGGTCTGAAACCCCGCCATGGGCTCGTGGAATGCGCATTCGGCGGTGCGAATCGTCACGACACCGCCATCGTTCATGGACTCAGCTGCATTGGATACCAGATTCATGAGGGTTTTGGACAGATGCACCCCGGAACCAAGGATATTGGGCAGGTTCTCCGCCTTTTCCACCGCCACCCGGATGCCCGTATGATCCGACAGAATCCTTGCATATTCAGGACTGGCCATGTAATCGTCCACCACCTCATTGAGATTCACAGCGCCGGACAGTCGCACCCCCCGCCGGGCCAGGGTGAGCATGTCTTCCACAATGGCGGCTGCCCGTTCCCCGGCGCGCTTGATCGCAAGCAAGGTACCACGCATGGGATCGTCTTCGGCCAGGTCCATCAACAGCAAGTCCGGATAGCCCACAAGGCTTCCCAAGATATTGTTCAGGTCGTGGGCCACTCCGCCAGCCAGGGTACCGATGGCCTCCATTTTCTGGGCCTGCTCAAGCTGCTTCTGCAGACGCCTGCGTTCGGTGGTATCCCGAATGATGGCGCAATGATACGCCTTTCCTCTGAACTCTATATAATTGAGGCTCATTTCCATGGGCGTGACGACATGGTCCTTGCGAATCACGTTTCTTTCAACCACCAGGCTTTTACGCTTGCGCGTCTCTTCCCAAATGACGGCCCAATCGGCCGCCAGTGTCGGCTCGAAATCAAACACCTGCTGGGACACCAGTTCTTCCCGTTCGTAACCGGTCAGGTTGCTGACCGAAAGGTTTACATTGACGATCACGCCGTTACGATCCACCCACAGAACCCCGTCGCCGATATGGTCCAAGGTGAACTGAACAAAATAGAGGGTTTCGTCCCGGGCCTGTATCTCTGACAGCATCCCGTTGAACCCTTCGAAGAGAATGCCCAGTTCATCTTCGCTTTGTTTTTCGACACGCAGACCATAATCCTTTTCCTTTGACACCCGGGCCATGGCGTCCGACAATATGGCAATGGGCCTGGAAATCGAGCGCTGAACGCGTTTTGAGATGAAAAAAGTCGCCACGAAAGATAATACCAGCGTACCCAGGCAAATAAACGCCATCCCTGTCATCCGCCGGTAAAAAACCGTCAGGTCAAAGGCGACGTTCAAGGCGCCGATGGTCCGGCCCTCGAATCGCACCGGCTCCCACACGTCTAGCCGGCCGTTTTGAAAGCGCCAGTGGGTTTGGTTTGCCACCGGCACGGAACCGACCGTCGGCGCAGGCATCCCGCTCGCCGCTATATTACTGTTCAAGTATTGGGAAAACAATTCCCCCCGAACGGTGTAAACCCGTGCAAAAGCAATCTGTGGTTCAGCGGACAGGGCCGAGAGGGTGTCTTCCGCCGCGGCGGGATCATTGAACGTCAGGGGGGCGATGCAGTTGGTGCCGATCACGCGTGCCAGCGATACGATATTTTCCCGTGTCATCCGACGGGCGGCGACAAACTCCCCCGTAGAAATGATGACCAGTGTGATCAAAACAGCCGCTCCACCGGGAATCATACCAATGGCGATGAGTTTTTTTCGGATGGAAGACTGCGCAGTTCCGATCATTCCGTTTCCCCGGACGGCACCGAAGTACCGACGATTGTAGCAAGACGCAAGAGATGCGCGCTGATGTGCAGGCCGGCGGATTGGGCCGCTACCGGATTGATCCGGAACCGAATCCGGTTGCCCGACCTAACCAAGGTAATGATGACGCCGGCGGTTTCATACCCCACCGTTTCGCCCACTGTCAACACGGGCAGATCCTCCACGGCGGCGATGACCGCCGCGAGATCATCCCGGGCCGCCCCCCCGATAAACAGCATGTGACAGTTTTTTGCCTGGGACGGGGCGCGCACCGGAACGATTTCAATGGGCAGGCCCCGGATCTGCTGCCCCTCGATGAGCGCCAGTGCCTCCCCAAATGGATTTTTACCGAGGATCCCGATGGTAAACGCGCCCTTCTCCTGGTTTCCGGGAGATTCCGGCCAAGCGGTAAACTTTGCAAAATTATATAGATATCCGGCTTTTATTTCATATTCAGAAAGCGCAACGGTCTGGGAGACGGCCCCCGTCAGGGTTCCGGCCGTTCCACACAGCGCCGCCGCCCATATGCACAATACCCGAACGAATCTCATGCCGCCGCCTTTTTCCACGCCGCCCTCAAAACCGACAGGTCAATTTTGCATAGACCGCTCTTTCAACCTCTGTTGGAACGACCTCTTCCAATGGATTGACAAACTCCGCATGTGCGGGATCAAACAGGTTTTCTCCGAGCAGGGACAGTTCGAGCCGCTCATTGATTTTCCATCCAAACCGTGCGTCCACCGCAACGTAAGCGGGGATATCCCCGAAAGAAACCCCGCTCACATAGCGCGCCTGGACGTCGAACGCCGTGTCCCGCGGCAGATCCATCCGGGAACGAACGGAAACCTGATGTTCCGGATTGGTGTCCTTTAGAATAGAAACGGACATGTCATCATCTCCCATTTCCGTTTTCAGGCTGAGTTTCAAAAGGGTATACGTCCCGGTTATCCGCCACCAGTCGCGCGGCGACCAATCACCAACGATTTCCAAACCGTAACTCTCTCCACTGATCGTGTTCCTAATCAAAACCGGAAGTATCAATACCGGCGGATCCCCGCTCATTTCAGGGGTTCCCTCCACCCCGCCCGAAATATTGTCGTACCGGTTGTAAAAAAGCGCCAGGTCCAGCGAGACGCCGCCCGGGGGATGGTAGCGGTACCCGGCTTCCCATGCGATCACGTCTTCGGCGTCAACGCTGTCGCTGCCCCGGATTTCCAGCGCCACCGGGAAAGGATCGTTGGATACGGTCTCCCTTAACACCAAGCTGGTTTCCACCTGGGAGGGCGTGCGCACGGCCCGGGAAACGGACGCCCAGAAGGAATTGTCCCGGTGGGGGGTCCACAGCAGCCGCGCGTTCGGCTGGTATTCGAATCCGGTATAATCGTTGTGTTCGAATTTGCTGCCGATGAGCACGGTAAGCCGTTGGGGCACCAAGCAGATTTCATCCTGGAGGAAACAGCTGAACAGATGATCGCTTCGTTCTTCCGTGCGGAACTGCAGCACCGCACCGTCGATGGCTTTTCCATTTGCGTATCGGTAGCCCGCCCCCCACAACAGTTCATGCCCGGAGGAAAGCAGCCACCTGTGTTGAAAATCCATGTCGAACAGGTCCCTTTCTTCCCCGAGCGCTTCTGAATCCCGACGGGTGATGTCGAGATAGGTTTGGAGGATCATGTCGGATGCTTCTGAGAAGCAATGCTGCCACCGACCGAGAACATTTCCGCCGCTGAATTCCGAGCGATAACGTTCCGGGACCACAAAGGGCGGTTCAGAATTATTGTTGATGAAGAAATGATCGTGGGCACGCCCCTGGTAGATATCCCCCTGGAGGGTGAAATCGTTTTGCCGGTCGCGCTCCCAGTCGAGACGGAATCCGGCCTGGTCCTTGCTCCAGTCGTCGTAGGCCGATTCACCGCTGCTCCGCGCAAGGCTGCTATCCTTGTCAAATCCCTTCGCGTACATCCGGGCATAAGCCCGGTCCCCGATGCGGAAGCCATAGCGCAGGGCGCCGTTCCAGGTCTCTTCGGTACCGACAATCCCGGTGGCCATGCCCCCGGTGGTCTGGGCGGCGGATTTCGTTACCACGTTGATGATGCCGTTGACCGCGTTGGCGCCCCACAAAGAAGCCCCGGGTCCACGAATCACCTCGATACGCTCCACATCCGCCAGGTGGGTGTCGAGGGCGTCCCAGTACACCCCCGAAAACAAAGTGGCGTACACACTGCGCCCGTCGAGCAGCACAAGCAGTTTATTGCTGTACCATCCGTTGAACCCCCTGGCGGTCACCGCCCACTTGTTGGCGTCGATGCGGGCCACCTGAAGGCCCGGCACCATTCGCAACGCCTGTGGAATGCTGGTGGCCCCCGAGCGCCGGATGTCCTCCTGTGTAACGACAAAGGCGGCCGCGGTCATGCTCGAAATCGGCTTGGCGGTACGCGAAAGGGTTGTGACCTCCATGGCCATGAGGTCTTCGAGGCTGAAACCGGTAATATCTTTAGCATTGGCGCCCCCGACACCTGGTACGGCAAAGAGGAGCACAACCATCAGCCATGCGCCCCGAAACAGTCGCCGCCATCTCTTTTTCCAGATGCTGTTGCCCCTGCTCATCATCTCTTTTCTCCCGCCATCCGGCGCCTGGAATCCCTCATCGGCCGAGACCGGTTTATTATTGTAACCGGATTGGCAAACCAGGGCAACCGGTTACCGTTTTGTGGAACGAAGCCCCAGTGATTTCACGTAAGCGACAATCCGCCAGCGGTCTTTCGCACTGATGGTCGTGGCCAAGGGGGGCTGTCGACCGCCGGGGATACCGTAGGAAATCTCATGGAAGATCAGCCCCTGGGGCATCTGCTGCACCTTCTCGGAACGTAGGTCCCCGGGCAGCGGCGCGAAACTTTGCCCCACGGTGGCGTTTCCGTCATGTGCCGCGCCGTGACAATGACTGCAATAATGCATGTATTGACGCCGGCCCTCTTCGATGATGCTGTCCTGCGGGTCAGCGGTCAGGGGAGACGACAGGCGCAGGGGATGCGCTTCCCGCCATTGCATCTCCCCGCCCCCCCAGGGCACCCGTCCCGGTTCCGAATACGGTATGGGTGCCTCGTATGGCCTGATGGCGTCCGTCTCCCACATCCTGCCTGGGGGAAAACGGTTGTCATACCAGGAAAACAAGAGATGGCCGCCAAAGCCCAGGCAGGCCAGCGCCAAGAATGTCATCAGCATCCCGGTGGTCTTATTCACCAGATGCCCCCTTTATGTGCTGGGGGTGGGGCAGCGGTTCATAGACGGCGTAGGGTGACGCCCCGGGCACATCGGCCACAGGGCGGTAGTCCCATCCGGGCTGTCCAAGATCACCCACCGCCAGGAAAGAAAAGAGCCCCTTGAGCAGGATAAACATTACCAACGCGGTGACGACCTTCCAATCGGAAACGCCCTGCTTGTTTCCGTTTTGTCTGTCTATGGTCATACGGGCACCTCCCGAATTGCATGCAGGAAAATGTAGAAAAAGGCCCACGCCGCAGTCCCGGCGATGATCAGCATCAACACCAGGGGAAAGGGGGCGTCCCTGTCCGTGATTCCCTCCGGGTAGCGGTACAGGATGGCTTCCTCCCGCCGTCGTGTGCCGGGCCGCTTGAAACAGGTGCGGCCCAGGGCCAATCCCAGCAGCACGATAAAAACCAGAGTCGGGAACACATACAGGATCACATGCTGAAGGTTCAACAAATAAAAAAACCGCATGAGGTCACCCCCCCATTGTCAGCGCGAACACCAGCACGGCCCCGCTGGACAGCAGGCCCGCGCAGGCGAGGAAAAACAGTGTGTATATTTCCATGCGCTTCCATCTGCCGCCGCAGGCCCGATCCCGCGCCGCATCCACCGGCTCCAGGGGCAGAAACCGGGCCCGTCGCTGGTCCTGGAACTGACCGTTGCGAACCGCCCAGGAAAACACCACCAGGGTCAATCCAAAACCAATGCCGATATACGCTATGAAATAGGCAAAATACATTGGCCGCCGCTTCCTTTCACCACCTCATGGTCTTGTCATGGTTCGTACGCCGCATCAATGCCTTCCGGGGGGCCGTCTGCGTCACTCTGGTTGATCAGGTGAACCGCCACGAAATTACCCACATCCCAAATTTTCTCGGATTCCAGTTCTCTTTTGAAATAGGGCATGGCCGTGCCGGTGATGCCGTTCATGATCTGGTAATAGAGGATCCCCCCGGATACCTCCCTCCCCTTGAGTATTGTAAAATTGAACGGCGGCGGATACACCCATGGCTGGGCAGGGCCCATGCCGTCACCGACGGGGCTGTGGCATCCCAGGCAATTGTCCTGATAAATCTTGTGCCCCCGGGCAAGCCCGGCCTCCGAGGTGGGGTAAGGATTTGGGATATCCCGCCATCCCTGGGGCACATGCAGGTTCAGCCACCGCACATTGGCCGCAGGTCCCGCCTCGTAAGCGGCGATGGATTCCTTTTTCCAGAACATCTGCCGCGCCACACGGCTGTCCGCCGCCTTGAAGCCGAGGCTTTGCACATAGGCAATCAACAGCCCCAGCCGCTCTTCCCCCAAAAATCCGAAGGCCGGCATGATCGAATTGGGACGCGTGAAACGCGGATTAATAAAATGCGCCATGTGCCAATCATCAGGGTGCTCCCCGCCTTCCTGGGAGAGGTCCGGACCGGTGCGGGCGGACCCCAGCAGTATCGGCCGGTCCTTCACGTAATCGCCGGCCTGGGCGATGCGCTCTGCACCGAGCCCCCAATCGATGGCGCGGATGGACTGGCTGTGGCAATAAACACACCCATTGGCCATGTATAGGGCCCGGCCCTCTTGTTCTTCTGATGAGCGGGCGCGAAGGATGTCGGACGGCACCTCGCTGCGGGTCAGATACGGAAGCACCACCACCACCAACACCACCGCCGCCAGCAACAGGAGGCTGCCTGCGACAACGGATCTGGGGCTCATCTTCATGGGGCGCCGTCCTTTCGCTTCGGTAGACTCATGAAAATATTATAACACCCGAGAACCGCCCCCACAACGAGCATTAACCCCAGGGAGGCACGTAGCACGTAATACATGTGGAGCTGCGGAAGCACGCGGTAGACGGTTTCACCGTTCAGCCATGCGTTTCCCTGAAGGAGCCCCGCAATGGTCAGGACCACCGTAAACCCCACCACGCCGATCAACACCAGCCAGTATTGCACGTCGGCCAGCAGTCGGCTGTAAAGCGGCCGTCCGGTAATCCTGGGCAATACGTAATAAATGCCGCCCAGGGCGATCATTCCCGCAAAACCCAGCACCCCGACATGGGCGTGACCCACCACCCAATTGTTGAAATGGGTCACCCGCTGGACCTGGGGCAGCGACATCATGGATCCCTGGATGCTCACAAAAAAATACATGATGGTGCCGGTGAAGACGAATTTGGCACCGATGTCCGCGTGAATTTCGCCGAGTTTTCCCCGGGCCGTAAACCAGATATTGATGAGAAATGCCATGACCGGTATCACCATTGCCACGGAATCCACGATGGCGATCACTTTCAGCCAGGTGGGAACCGGCACCTGCAACAGGTGATGGGTACCGATGTGGGTATAAACCACGATCAAAGCCCAGAAACCAAGCAGCGACAGGGTATGGCTGTACAGGGGCGCCTTGCAGGCCTTGGGAATCACGTAATAGGCCACGCCGATGGCCAGTGGTGTCAGCAGCAGCCCGAAGATGTTGTGTCCGTAAAACCATAGAAGAATGGCGTCGGGAATACCCGCCAGGGCCCCTGTGTCCGGCCGCCAGACGACGTTTCCCAGCGCATAGGTGCTGGCCGTCAGTATCACGCCGGCACACACATACCACACGGACACATACAGCAACGGTTCCTTGCGCCGTTTCACGGTCATCATGAAATTGTAGAACACCAACAGGAAAGCGACCACCACCAGCATATCGATGGGCCAGACCATCTCGGCGTATTCCCGGGCCTGGGTGTGACCAGCGGCGAGACTTACCACCACCGCCGCCAGCATGAGGTTCCAGAGCCCAACGGTCACCAGTCCCAACCGCTGGCTGTAGAGCGTCGTGCGCAGCAGCCGCGGCAGGTAGTAATAAGCGGCGCCAAGCAGTCCGGGTGTGACGAATCCGAACAGCACCACATTCACATGCACCGGCCGGATCCTTCCGAACACCAGCCAACCGACATCCCGGGTGATATCCGGCGCGATTAATTCAGTGGCCCCCAACAGCCCCATCAGCGTACCCACCATCATCCACACCGCCGCGGTAATGCAAAACCAAAGTGCAGCGGGATGTGCCGATGGGGCGTTTTCTGTGTCAATCATAGGCGTCGTCGCTTCCGCGTATTCGTTATAAGGTCCGTGTTGCATCGGCCGCCCTGTTCTCATGAATGGCACGCCAGCCAGCAGTCCAGGGGGGCGCCCCGCTGCCGGTGGCACTGGACGCAAAACCCCATTTGGAAGCGCTGTGATTTCAGGCGGTCCATGGTTTCAACCGCTCCGTGGCAATGTGCGCATTGCACCTGCTGCTTGACGTGCCGCTCATGGTTGAACAGCACATGTTCGGGCAGATAAAACACCTTTCGCCACGGCGTGGGTGTGCCGGAATTGAAATACCAATGTTCTTTCTGAATTTCCGGGTGATTTGCGATGATATACTGATGGCAAAAAAGGCATTTTTCCACTGCCGGCAGCCCGGGATGAAGGGATCTGTCCACGTAAGGATGGCAGAACCGGCAGGAGATGGTCTTGACCCCGGCGTGGATACGGTGGCTGAACGCAATGGGTTGTGTCGGGCCGATGCGGGTGCCAGGTGTTCGGTAAAACAGCAGCAGGAAGGCCGCCGACAGAACAACACAGGCCGCCACGGACAACAACGCCAACCGGTTCTCCGACAAGAACCGGCGAAAAGAGGCCATGCGCCCGCCTCCGTTTGTCACGCTCCCCTCCTGACTTCGTTCCCCGATACACCCCATGGATAACGGTTCAAAAACAACCCCAGGACCAGGACCATGATGCCGGCGAACCCCAGAAACACCAGCACATCCGCCAACCCGAGGGGAAGATTGGGCCCATGCCCGCTTAATGAAGGGCCAAGCAGCAGCAGATGCTCCAACCAGATCCCCACCAGCACCAGCGCGCACAGCAGGATCATCGCCCAGGGCCGGGTCTTTATCTTTTTGTTGAGCAAGAACCCGAAGGGCAGCAGAAAACATGCGATCAGCACCGTCCAAGCCAGATGCTGGTATGGCGGCTGCATGGTGCGGGCAATGACGTAGGCGGTCTCTTCCGGAATATTGCCGTACCAGATGACCACGAACTGGCAATAGAAGAAGTCGGCCCAGACCAGACAGAACCCGAAAAACAATTTGCCGATATCGTGGAACTGCTCCGGAGCAAGGGGCACACGGTTTCGGCTGAGTAGTTTGAGGGCCGCGGCCAGCAGAATAACCCCCCCCAGTCCGACATAGAACGCCTTGACAAAGGCGTATCCGCCGAAAAGTGTGGAATACCAATGGGGATCGGCGCTCATGACCAAATCATAACCGATGAGGGACAACACCAGGGCAAAGGCAAGTGCATAGAGCACGCCCAGCACGGTCATGTTCCGTCGCCGTTTTTCCAGGCTTGTGGGAACGAAGCGGCCCAGACCCGGAAAACACCGTTTTCCGCAGGCATTGGAAGGGTGATCGCCCAGGGCGTTGCACACGTATCCCAGGCCGAGCCCGTAAAGGACCGCAAGGCCGATCCCGTCCCGTAGCAATAGAAACGGAAGATTCAACCACACCTCTTTGCCGTGGAGATCCGCGCCGAGCCATGGGAACACATGGTGCCGTCCGGCGGCCAGGAAGAAAAACATCAGGAACGAGACCGGGAAAAAGGCCGCGAAGGCCTCGGCAACGCCGCTCAAGGCGCCGCTCCATCGGGCGCCGGTCAGATGCATCACCACCGAGAACAGCAGCGCCCCCTGGGCCACGGAGGACCACAGCAGGAAGTTGATCAGAAAGGCCTGCCAGGCACGCCGGGGTTCCCCGGCGATGACCTGCACGGCGAAGGCCGCGGCGCCGGCGATAACAAGGCCCGCTGCCACGTGAAACACAGGGGTTCGCTCCGGCCAGAGCCGGTGAAGATCATTTGCCATGGTCGGTCACCTCCCCTCCGCAGGTGCGCAGCACTTCCGCCACTTGGCGCCTGGAATTTTCCGGACAGGCCGCCACCAGGCCGTAACAGCTCCCAGAGCACCTCGGGTCATATAGGGGGTCCGGTAATAGACGGGGAAGACGGGTATGAAATATCAGCCCCGCCACATTGCCGAATACGGCAAACAGGATGGTGAATTCAAATCCCACAATAAAAAAGGGAACCAGCGCCACAACGGGCTTCCCGCTGACCATCAGGTGCCACCGTGTGGCGGTGAAGGCGGCCAGGAGTATCCCCGTAAAAAAACCGACAATGCCCCCGGCCAGAGTGAAATACCCCACCGGGCTCTTTTTTTGCTTTCCCATCACCGCATCCATGGCTTCACTTGGAATGGGGCTGTAGACATTTTCCACGGTCCAACCCCGTGCGCGCACTGCCTTTGCCGCGGCGACGGCTGCCTTTTCATCCTCGAAAATGCCCCGCACATAAATCCGGTCAGTCATCGCGCCCTCCCCGGTGGGACAGTTCCTTCATTTCCGTCATGGACACCGACGGCATATGCTTGACGAACAAGACGAACAACAGGAAAAACAGGGAAAAACTGCCGATCATGATACCGAACTCCACCGCCGTAGGGGCATAACGGCCCCAGGCGTGGGGAATGAAGTCGTGGGCCACGCTGGTAACGATGATGACGAACCGCTCGAACCACATGCCGATGTTCACCAGGATGGAAATGACAAGCAACCATGCGATGCGGGTCCGCACCGTTTTGAAAAAAAACAGGAGGGGCACCAATGTGTTGCAAACAACCATTATCCAGAAACCGACCCGGTAGTGTCCAACGGCCCGCCACCTGAATATTTCCGCCTCAACGGGATTACGGCTGTACCAGGCGATGAAAAATTCCGTTGCATAGGCGAAAGCGACAATCAGCCCGGTGAAAACAATGGTCTTGGCGACGTTTTCCAATACCGCCATGGTAATGATGCGCTCGTAGTGGAAGATCTTGCGCAGGGGAATCATGAGGGTCAGCACCATGGCCAACCCAGAATGGATGGCACCGGCAACGAAATAGGGGGCAAAAATCGTGGTGTGCCATCCGGGCACCACGCCCAGGGCGAAGTCCCAGGACACCACCGAATGCACGGAGATCACAAGGGGCGTTGCAAGGGCGGCAAAAAAAAGATAGGCGCGGCTGTAATGCCGCCAGTGTTCATAACGCCCGGTCCAGCCCAAGGCCAGAACGGTGAAGATCTGTTTCCGGCGTCCCCGGCTCCGGTCCCGGACAACTGCCAAATCCGGCAGCAGGCCCGTGTACCAGAACAGGACGCTGACCGTCAAATACGTGCTGATGGCCACCACGTCGAACATCAACGGGGACTGGAAATTGGGCCACAGGGTCCGCTGGGTGGGATAGGGCAGCATGTAGTGGACCAGCCACGGACGCCCCAGGTGAATGAAGGGAAACAATCCCGCCGTGCATACCGCAAATACCGTCATGGTCTCGGCAGCCCGGGCGATGGGATTGCGCCACCCGGCACGGAACAGGTGGAGAATGGCGGAAATGAGCGTCCCTGAATGGGCGATCCCCACCCAGAACACGAAATTGATCAGATAGGTGCCCCACGCCACCGGGTTGTTCTGTCCGCCCACACCAATGCCCGTTGCGATCTGGTACCCCCAGCAACCGGCACCCGCCAATACGCCGAGCACAAGAAGCCCCACTGCAATCCAATACCGCGACGTCGCGGGCCCCAGTGTATCGAGCACGGTCTGATCGATTTCGTTGAAAGTGCGCGCCTGCCCCGTCATATCATCCTTCCTCCTGCACCACCTTCTTCAGATAAATGACCGCCGGCTTCGTGTTCAAATATCCCATCACCTGATAAGCCCGGGGGTCGTCGGCGCACCGTCGCACCCGACTTTGCGGATCCATGAGGTTGCCGAAGGTCAGCGCATCGGTGGGGCATGTCTGTACGCAGGCGGGCACCACCTCGCCGTCCCCAATGGTGCGGTTCTCATCTTTCGCCTTTCCGTGGGCCGCCTTGATGCGCTGCACGCAGAAAGAGCATTTCTCCATGACCCCCTTGGACCGGACCGTCACATCGGGATTGAGCTGTTGGGGCATCGGTGCGGGGCGCGCCCAGTCGAACCAGTTGAAACGTCGCACCTTGTAAGGACAGTTTTGCGAACAAAATCTTGTTCCTATACACCTATTATAAATCTGATTGTTTAATCCTTCCCGGGAGTGGTGCGGTGCATAGACCGGACAGACCGACTCGCAGGGCGCATTGTCGCAATGCTGGCACATCATGGGCAGGAAAATGTGCCGGGTACCGTCTTGCATGTCAAGGTAGCGCTCCACCCGCAGCCAGGCCATTTCCCGCCCATTGATCACCTGCTCTTCTCCGACGATGCCCACATTGTTTTCGGCATAGCAGGCCACCGCGCAGGCCCCGCATCCGATGCAGCGGTCCAGATCCACGCTCATTGCCCACCGATACCCGTCATGGTCATGGGGAGGATACAGGTCCCGGGCCGGGTCATAGCCTTCGGGGATGGGAAGCGTCAGGGGGAAATCATGCATCCCGAGCCCCGCGGGATGTTTGGTCGCAGCGCCATGGGCGGCGGTGAGGGATTTTGCCGAAACGTGCAAGGCGATCTTACGCCCATGCTGAACCCGGCTGCCGTCCACCGCCGCCAGGGGTTGCCGCAGCCCCGTGGCCGTGACCCGCACCGGGCTCAGCAACCGACCGCCTGGACGCGCGGGCATCAGCGCCAGGGGGTTCTGTCCCTGCCCGTCGGCATATCGTCCGCCGCCCCGATGCCCCTGCCCCACTCCGACGACCACCGCATCGGGATGCACGCCTTCTGTTTCGTACACCGGGCCCGAAAGGCTGCCCCGGGGCGTTTCAAGTCGCACCTGGTCTTCATGGGAC
Organism: Desulfobacterales bacterium; assembly: GCA_963678885.2. Lineage (GTDB taxonomy): Bacteria > Desulfobacterota > Desulfobacteria > Desulfobacterales > JAFDDL01. The sequence goes on from CAXXFG010000006.1 coordinate 805,923, forward strand.
AGCCCCAACCGCCTGACGGTGACCGGATGCATCCGGATCGGGGTCTGCCAGGCTACCTGGGTCAGGGGATCCGGCACCTCGCATAACCAAGGCTTGTCTGCGCCCCGCCCGTCAAAAAACCGAATGGACGGACCGGGCAGCAATGTCAGTTGCCCTTTTTCGTTCCCCCTTTCGGATTCGGACGCGACAACCGCCGCCATCATCCCCGCCACCGCATTGTGCCGACTTCCGGCCGGGACTACCGGTGTTTTCGTGACGGTGCCGGAAACCCGCCGATCAAAAAAACCGCCCTGTGCTAACGCGTCCCACCAATCGGATTTTTTCGACAGGTAACCGCGATTTTGTAGAAAAGTTTTTAAATGGGCGACAAAGGAGCCGACCGGCTTGTTTTCACCGAAGGCGCACGCCAGCATCACGTCACCCATGTGGGGAGCGCCGTCCAGGGGCGATAGGGCAGGCTGCATCAACGACAAGATCCCCACCTTCGGTTCATAGGCGCCCCAGGACGCCAGGGGATGGGAAACAGGCAGTACCAGATCCGCATGCCGGCTGGTGTCGTCCATCACATCGGAAAAACTCACCACGAACAAATCGCTCCGCTCCATGGCCCGGGACAGAGGATTGTCCCCCCCCAGGGCATACAGGGGGTTGACCCGGTGCATCAGCAGAACATCCGCCGTGCCGCGGGAAAGATCCGAAAACACGGCATCAAGCGCATCGGGTTGTGTGGGTGCCTGGGGAAGAAAACCATGTCGCAGGTCAATGCGTCGTTGACGGGGGTCGCACAGCAGATGCAGCAGCAACGCTGCGATTTCAAGGCCGATGTCCAGGTCATGGCGTCCACAAAGCCCGCCGCTTCCCAGGATCACCGGCGCCCTGGCCTGCCGCAGGGTCCGGGCCAGGTGTTCCAACCTGGACCTGGGAACACCTGTTCGCTGGGCGACCACTTGGGAATTGAGGTGTTGGCATATCTTTTTGCAGACGCCGGCCAAAGTCGACGGTATCGCCGTCCCGTTGCCCGCATTCAACAAACTCCCCAGAAGCCAGACAGCCACCAGGCCCTCGGTCCCCGGCCGGCAGCAAAACCATTGATCAGCGTTTGCGCCGGTAAGGGATTGGTGAGAGGCGATGTGGATAAATACCGTCTTGCCCTTCCCTTCAAACCGGTGTGCAGCTTTAAACCGCCTGGCATAGGCCACGGGACTTGCCCAGGTCTCCAGGAAATCCGCGCCGAAAGAAACGATCAGATCCGCCGCCTCCAGCCGGTAGTCAGGAAGGGTGTCGGTATCGAACAAAAGGCGGCAGGCTGCCCGGAGGGATTGGTAGCCCACGGGTTCGTACACCAGGGCTGCTTCGGAGCGCCAATGCCTGACAGCCCGGTCGAACAAGTCCGATAGCGCGCAATCGAGGGTCTCTGTCACCAGGCGCACGCGGTTTTTTCCCCGCGCCGCAGCGGTGTCGAGCCTCTCCCGCAAAAGGGCCAGGGCCTTTTTAAAGGAAACGGGCCGGTGGTGGGCACCTTCCTTCAACAGTGGCTGTGCCAGCCGATCGGGATTGTAGAGCCCCTGAAGCGCGGCCTGGCCCCGCATGCATAACCGCCCCTGGTTCAGGGGGTGAAGCGGATTCCCTTCAATCTTGACAGCCCGCCCCTCCCTGGTTTTCACCAGTATGCCGCATCCGGCAGGGCATTCCCGGCAGGTGGAGGCGTACCAGGTGGGTTTTCCCGTAACCATGTCGTCGCCGGAACGAACCGGTGCAAACAGGTGCTTGTCGGAATCGTTTCCGCACCCCAACGCAAGGGACGCCCCCCCGACCGCCGAGAATTTGAGAAAAGCCCTGCGCTTCATCCGCTCCTCCAGAAATGGTTGCAAGAGGTTTATAACCGGCCTCCGATGTAGCGCTGGGCCAGCGCCTTTCCCGCGCTCCGCTCCGCCGCAATGTCTTTGACTTTAGAGAGTAAGGAATCACCACGGACTTTGTCAAGAACGAGTGTCCGTTGCGTTCCGATTCCATTTGCCTATGGGGCGGTGCGCACCCCACTGCGTGCTTGACACGACGGGCCCGAACCTATACTTGTTCCATACTGATACAGATGCCATGGGATGCATGGCCGAAACGCTAAACCCCATCGGAAACGCACGAAGGATACAGCCGCTTATGCTCACAGCCAAAGACATCATGAACACCACCGTTCTCAGTGTCTCGCCCGACGCCGAAGTTGTCGAGGCGGCGCGCCTGTTGTTCAACAATCGCATCAACGGTGTTCCGGTCATCGATGCGGCGGGAACGGTGGTGGGGGTACTCTGCCAGAGCGACTTGATCGCCCAGCAAAAAAAAATCTCCCTGCCGTCCCTGTTCACCCTCCTCGATGGCTTCATTCCCCTCAGCTCCGGAAAAAACTTTGAAAAAGAATTCCAGAAAATCGCCGCCATCAAGGTTTCCCAGGCCATGACCGCCAAGCCCGTGACCGTGGGCCCCGACACCACCATCGAGGAAATCGCCACGCTGATGGTCAATCGCAATTTCCACACCGTTCCCGTTGTGGACAACGGAAAGCTGGTGGGCGTCATCGGCAAGGAAGATATTCTCAAAACCATCATCGGATGATCCTAAAGATCTCAATATAGAAAGAATTGCATGAAATTAGGTATTGTCGGCCTTCCAGGCACCGGAAAAACCACCGTGTTTGAAGCCCTCACCGGCGCCACATCGGAAAACACCGCACATGGGGAGCCCCGCATCGGCACCATCCGGGTGCCGGACCCCCGAATCGACGCCCTCAGCGCACTGTATCGGCCCAAAAAAACCATCTATGCCCAGGTAGAGTATTTCCTGCCCGGCAAGAGCGCCCGTCAAAAGGAATCCGCAGGAGAGAGCACGTGGACCCAGGCACGCGACTGTGACGGCCTTATCCATGTGCTGCGCAACTTCAGCATCTACGGCCGCAATGCCCCGTCCCCCGGAAACGATTTCATCGCCCTGGACCAGGAGCTGATCCTGTCGGATCTGGTGGTGGTGGAAAAACGTCTGGAGCGGCTGGACAACGACCGACAGCGGGGCAAGCAGGTCCATCCGGAAGAACGTCCGCTGCTGGAAGCCTGCCGGGAAATGCTGGAGGCCGAACGCCCTTTGCGGGAAAACCCGGCACTTGCCGCCGCCCCCCTTCTCAGGGGGTTCGCATTCCTTTCCGCGAAGCCGATCTTGCCCTTGTTCAACAACGCGGACGAAGACGATGGGATGCCACCCCTTGCCGACAGGGCATTGTCCGAAAACGGACTGATCATCAAGGGGAAGCTGGAACAGGAATTGTCCCAGATGTCCGATGAAGAGGCAGAAGAGTTTCTCGCGGAATTCAACATCACCGCATCGGCGACGGACCGGGTTATCCAGCGTTCCTATGAACTGATGGGGTTGTCCTCCTTTTTCACCGTCGGCGAAGACGAGGTCCGTGCCTGGACCATCCGGAAAAACACCGCGGCCCTGGACGCCGCCGAAGTCATACATTCGGACATTAAAAAGGGATTTATCCGGGCCGAGGTGGTCGCTTATGCCGACCTGATGGCCGCCGGCTCCTATACCGAAGCCAGAAAGCAGGGCACCGTCCGGCTGGAGGGAAAAACCTATCCCATGAAAGACGGGGATATCGTCAATTTCCGTTTTAACGTTTAGGAAAGCGTGGCCATGCGCCCAGGCCGCGGCCGCCGCATGGCGTCAACACCCGTGGCGCAGCGCAAGTTTTTCGAACATGACCACGAGTCCGGCGGCCAGGGTGTATAGCGCCTCGGTCCCGATATTCTGATCAGCGCTGCGGTCGAAAAACAGCGTCAGGCTCGAGGCCATTCCCTCATCGGGCCCCCAGTAGCAGACGAGGACCGGTACCTTGGGAAACGGATGGAGCACCAAGGCGATGTCCGATGCGTCGCGGTTTTCCACCTGACGCCCGCCGAACAGTTGCATCATGTCTTCAAACAGCGCCGTGTAACGATCCGCCACCGCCTGCAGCGGCCGCTCACAGCGTTGCACAAACAGGCTGTTCCTGGCCGCCCCGCCGGAAAGCTCCCGGAAGGGCACCCAATTGCCTTCGGGAGGAAGTCCCGCCCCCTGGAACAGATAGTGATACAAAGGCCCCACCACCCAGCCGTGCAGGTGAATATCCGACGAAAGGGCGCCCTCCCGATCCAGAAACACCTCCTTGCCAAGTACGCGCACGGACAACTTTCCCGCCGTATAAACCCCGCCGGCACGCGCCGCCACGTCCTCCAGGTCGCTGTCCACCGCCGCCCGGCGCACCTGGGCCACCAAATCGGCCAGGGCATCGGGGCCGACTTCCTTATCCGGTGCCTCCCGAAAACGTTTTAGTACGTCTTCTGAAAGCTTTGGGCAATCACTGATGGGCTTTTCTCCCTTGAACACCGCCGCAGCGAATGCCATGCAGGTCTTCTCGTTGCATTTCCGACAATTGGATTTATCCAGACACTTGAACACCTCCATCACGTTCCTGGCACGCGCCATCTCACACCTCCAAACCCAGCCGGGAACGACGGAACACGGGCCGAAGATGGGCAAGGCTCTCTTGCCCAGCGGCAAGGGGGCGGTCCGTGTAGGGGTAAAGCTCCAGGCTAATGTCGCCCCGGTAGCCAAGATCCGCCATGGTATCGAACACCGCGTCGAAATCGATGGCCCCCAGGCCGGGAATCAGGTGCTGGTGAACGCGGTCGCGGCCGATGTCTTCCAGGTGCACATGGCCGATCCACTCGAACAACGTCTCAAAGGACCGGGCCGGATCTTCCCCGGCACAGAAAAAATGACCGATATCAAAATTGATACCCACCCGGGGGGATCGGATATCCTTGATGAAGCCCAGGAACTCTTCGGTACGCTCCAACATCAGATGCGGTTCGGGCTCCACCAATATCTGCACGCCCAACGCCTCGGCCCGGGGCACCACCTGCTCGAGCCCCTGGTAAAACAAGGCCATGGCCTCTTTCCGCGCCATGCCGTTGAGAGGACCGCCCGGCGGAACGGAAATGCACCCGCAGCCGAGTGCCGCCGCCACATCCAGGCAGGAGAGGGTGTGATCGATGCGGATCCTTCGCCGGGCGGGTTCCGGCTCGATCCACGAGGGCAGGTAGGTGTCCCCCACGGCAAAGAGGGTGAAGCTGTTGATATTGGTGGGTTTCAGGTGATGACGGGCAAGTGCGGCCTTGATCTGTTCCAGGCCTTCCTTGTCCACATCCGGGGGATACAGGTGGGGCCGGTCCCCCATCAATTCCACCCCCTTGAAACCGAGTCCGGCAATCTGTTCAATGGCCTCCAGCAGGGAAACTTCCACAAATGCATTGGTGCTGTATCCGAAAATCATTTCCATTGATTCCTCTCGTTCCTTGTCGCAAACCAGGTGCCGGGCGGCGCCTGGTCAACCCTCGCCGTCCATGAGTTTTTCACTGACCGAGCGGACCTTTTCCCCCAGCATGTCCGTTGCGTGTTTTTTATAATCCGCCTTCAGATTCACGATAATCCGGTCGCAATCGCTTTCCAGGGCTTCGAAGCAGCGGTGCACCACCGCCATCACCGCCGCCCACTCTCCCTCGATGGTGGTGCCCATGGCCCCCATCTCATAGCGAAGACCGCTTTCCTTGATGATACGAACGGCCCTGGCCACATGGGTGCTCAGATGCCGTCCCTTGTCCAATGGAAAGATGGAAAAATGTACCAGTGTCCCCATTCGTCACCTCCAGTTTGCGCTTGACCGAAAATAGTCTGCATATTATAGGAATGCGGTTACGTAAACACATTTTGGGGCATTATGGGTATTAAAGAAAGAAAAGAGCGGGAAAAGGAGCGCCGGCGCCAGCAAATCATCGTTGCGGCCAAACGTGTTTTTTCGGAGAAGGGATATACCCGCGCCACCGTGGAGGATATCGCCCAGGAAGCGGAATTGAGTCCCGGAACTCTTTACCTTTACTTCAAAAACAAGGAAGAACTCTTCGCATCTCTTTCTCTTCGGATCCTTCAATACCTGATGATCCGGCTCAAGGAGGTGGCATCGGACAACGCAAACGACTGCGCCGCCACCCTCGAAAACCTGAAAAAAGCCATGTTCGACGTGTACGCCTTCGATGCCGACGCCCTCATCAATCTGTTCCATCTGCAGTCGAGCGAAACCCTCAAAAATCTCTCCCCCCCCTTGCTCGATGAACTCAACGCCTTGACCCGAAAGGCCAACAAGGAGATTGCGGCCATTTTTGAGCAGGGTATCTCCCGGGGCATCTTCATAAAAAACCAGCCGGTGGTACTGGCCGATATTTTCTGGTCCATGTTCTCCGGAGTGGTACTGTGGGAAGCCAGCAAAACCGCCATCGACCATAACAAAGACTTCCTGATGTCCACCCTGGAAGCCGCATTCGCCATTTTTGAACGCGGCATCACCCCCTGCCCCTGATCTTCACCCATTCCCGACGGTTTCATAACGCCTGCCGACAGTTCCGGCCTGCATCGGCGGACAGGCCGCGCCCCACAACCGACTCGTCACCAGGGCCAGTGCGCGGCCAGGAAGTCGAGACTCGGCCACAAGTCCTCTTGCACATGCGGCTCCAGTGTCAGCACCGGCCGGTCCCCATTGCAGGACGCCAAAAACCCGAACACGCGTTCCAGGTCGACGCCGCCCCGCCCCAAGGCCATGTGGCTGTCCATGTCCCCGTTATTGTCGTGCAGATGAAGATGCCGCACACAGGGCCCGAGAACGTCCAGCCACCGTTCAATGGACGCCTTGCTGAACGCGGCCTGGTGCCCCACGTCCAGGCAACACCCTCCCCCCTGCGCCGCCAGGTCCCGCACCAGCGGCAGCAGGTCCTCGGGCTGATGCTCGAACACGTTTTCCAACACCAGCTGGCTGCCGGCACTTGCCAATTCCCCGGCGAACCACCGCCACAGGGGCAGGCTGTTGCGGTTCCACTGTGCCTGCATATATCCATGGCGCTTGTGTTCGTATCCGGTGTGACAAACGACGCTCACAGGCCGAAACAGGGGCACCAACGCCAGCACCTGCGCCATGCGTCGCCGGGAAACCGCGCGGACATCCGGATCGCTGGATCCGGGGGCGAGATCCACGAAGGGCCCGTGAAAAGTAACGCTTAGACCGGCGGCACTTAATGTTTCCGCTATGCGGGGCACCATCGGGTCCGTTGGCGCGCCATCCAGAGCAGCCGCGTCCCATCCGATTTCCGGATTGATCTTGTTGTCGATACAATACCGCAAATACCGTTCTTTCAGTAGAAAAAACGGTACGTTCACATGCACCTGCCGCAGGATGGACAACCGTGACCCCATGGCGTGTTCACCTATTTACCAAACGGCAGTTGTTTAAAAAGCTCGTTGACGGCATCCGTTGCCCCGTCGGCGCTCCCGGAACCGTTTTTTTTCTTTTTGCCGCGCTGGGAGCCGATGGCGTCCTTCAGCAGCTTTTCCGCCGCCTGGGTGGCGGCCTTTTCTATATCCGGCCGGAAGGTCGGTTTGGAAAAGGTTCCTGACACCAGAATGGGGATCAGGTTTCCATCCACCCCTTTTCTGTCCGCCTCCTTTCGGGTGGGATCAACGTAGGTGGGCACCACCCGAAACCGAAGCGCTTCGGTAACCAGATCCGCCGTACCGGTGGCCTTGACCCGCAGCACGGGCGAGGTCAGCGTGGTCAGGGCCGTCTTCAGCACCCCTGCCTTGATTTCGAAGAGGCTGTGCAACGCGGCGAATTTTGTTCCGCCGTCCCCGACGGCGGAACCGGTGAAGGCCGTCTTGATGTTTCGCAACATGCCGACAAGATCCAGGCCGTACAACGCCCCGTCTTTGAATACAACGTCCCCCTGGCCGTCCAAGGATTTCTTGATAAGCACGGGGGTGTCCCCCTTCATGGAAAGGGACACCTGCGCCACGGTGGTACCCGTCAAAAATTTCCTGCCGGCCACATCGTTGAGCAAGGGCCCCGCCTGCACGCCGTCCATGTCCAGGCGAACGCGGGTGTCGGGCAGATCCGCCGTCACGTCGGTATCGGCGGTCAACGTCATACTTCCCCCATACAGGTTCATGGTCAACGGTCGAAGGGCGAGTTTTCCGCCGCCGGCCGTCACCTTTGCGGAAAGATCCGTCACCACGGCCCCCCCCCCTTTCAACCGCCCCACCGCCACGGCACCGTTCGCCTTGAGGGAGCGAAGGGGCGCATAATCAATACCGGCGCTGTTTTCATTTCGGGTGTCGTCCTTGGATGGGACGGTTCCGGAGGATGCGGCGGTCTTTTCTTCTTTCGCCGGTGGCAAGTAGCGGTCCAGATCCACGGTATCCACCTTGATGTCCCATGTCAGGTCAGGCCCCGTCAAACTGTTTACCCGGGCACTGAAGGTGGTGGTGGTGTCGTCCACCACCAACCTGCCTTCGGAAACCGCCACCTTCCTTGCATCCCCCGCGACCCTGGCCCGAAACGACACCGTTTCCAACACCCCGGTATCGCGGGTTTTCAGCGTCATGGCGGGAAAGGCCGCGGCCATCAGCCGCCGGGCCGAAAAAGGCCCGGCGGAAACCGTCAGGTCGTATCCCGCAGCATCGGTCAAATCCCGCACCTCCCCGGTCAGGCGCACTTCCAGTTGATCGAAAACGCCGGCCACCAGATCCAGGGGTACCCGTCCTTTTCCCGGAGGCGCGCCCAATGGACCCACCGCTCCGGAAAGGCGCAGGGGCTGCCCATCCAACCGGGCAGACAGCGACAATTGAACGGCCTTGTCAAAAGAAATGTCCTTGACGGTCAGAGACAGATCCGAAACGGTCCTTTGAACACCGCCCGCAACGTCGGTATACACCACCCGACCATCGATCACCGATACCTCCCCGACGGCCAGGGCCGCGATGGGCAGACCGTCGCCGGGTGCGGCCCGCGGCGCCTTCAGCTCGGTTGGGGGAATATTCGCTGCCTTCCCGAAGGCCCAGTTGACATCCCCCTTCTTGTTTTTCTCCAGCGTAAGCCGCAATCCCTTGAGGACCAGGTGCTTCACCTGAATGTCCCGGGACAGCAGGGGCAGCAGTTTAACCTGTACATCGAATTTGGAAAACGAAGCAAAGGTGTCGGTGGAAAATCCCGCGGGATTACCAAGGGACACGTCCGTCAACCGAATACCAGCCCAGGGAAAGAGGCTCAGGGAAATGTCTCCTCCCAGTTTCAGGGGCCGGCCGGTGGCATCGGCAGCGATTTTCTCGATGCGAGGCTTCAAGCTGTCCATGTCCACGAACAACGGCACCAGCAGGGCAATGAGAATCACGGCCGTCACCACCACGCCAACGATGATGGCGCACCATTTCAAGAAACCTTTCATGTGTCACCTCCAGTTACGGCATTCGGGTTTTTAGGGCCGGTTCCGGCAACGGCTTTCTCACCATAAACATCAGGCAGGGAATTTTTCAAGCCCGGAACGAATGTGCAGATCGCGCTGGGGAAACGGAATTTCAATGTTTTCCGTCTTTAACATGTCGAAAATGGTGAAATACAGCAAGCTCCGCGCCTTTCGCCGGGCGATGTGCCGGATATCGATCCAGACAAGCACTTCGAAATTGATGGCACTGTCGCCATAGCCGGTAAAGCGGACTTCCGGCGCCCGGTGGCGGCTGAGCTCCGGATGGCGTGCGGCGGCAGCCAAAAAAATCTTCTCCACCCTGGCCGGATCGGCGCTGTAGCTGACGCCGACCGGAACACTCAGCCGGATGGTGGGCGAGGAAAGGGTAAAATTCACAATGGTATTTGCAACAAAAAGGCCGTTGGGTATCAGATACTCCACATTGTCCCTGGTCATCACCTTGGTGGCATGCAAAAAGATATCGGTGACGCGGCCCATGGTGTCCGCCACCTCCACCCAATCCCCCTTTCGGATGCGGCGTCCGAAAATGAGGGAAAAGCCTGCAATGAGATTGGCGGCCATGCTCTGGAGCCCCAGCCCGATGCCAATGCCGGCGGCACCCGCAAAAACCATGAGCACCTTGAGGTTCAACCCCATACTGCGCAGCACCAGCAGAAATGCGAGGGCGAACAGCACGTATTTGAGAAAGGTATCCACAGCGTAGGCCAGCCCGGTATCGACGCCCATGCGAGGGTAGACCGAGGACCGTAACCACGCCCGCACCACGGCCGAAAGGTAGATGAGCACCGCGAAGATCAGCACCGCCTTGATGAACAGCCAGCAACTGAGGGACTGACCGCCCACGGTAACGATGGGAAAAGAACACAACCGCACCAGAAGATCGGCAACCCCCAACAAGTCCAACATCATCCACCCAGCGCCCACCACGCAAATGAACACCAGCCCCCTGCGCAGCAGAAGAAGCAGCGTCGCGGTTTCCTCATCCTGGTCCCGGGACCGTTGGGACCAATGCCGCAACCGGCCCTGGAGCAGGTGGAATGCAGTGAAAAACCCGACGTACACACCGGCGACAGCCCATGTCTTGGTCCAGATAAATTCCGCCAGCCGTTGGTAACCTGCACACCACAGCAAACCGGTGGCGAAGGTGCCATAAACGATCGGGTGATAGTATTTGGCAAGATTTCGCCGGAACATCTGATAATTATCGTAAGGAAGGTCCGGAAGCAGAGAGAACATCGCCTTCCTGTTGGAGAACAGTAGCAGCAGTACGCACACCACCGACAAGGTGATGACAAAACGCAAAAACGCAAGAACGTCGCCGGGAAGGGCGAAGGCCTCGGCCCCCCACACGATGGCGGTCCCCCCCGCAATATAGAGCACCACCAGCCGCGCCCGCCCATAGATGAGCCGGCCATGGGTCGCGGCGGCCTTATAAAGCCCGCTTGTCAAAGACTCGCGCAGAACGTAGAGTCCCAACGCCGCAACGGACCAAACCACCAGAAGCCGGCCGATCAGCAGGTACCAGGGAGGACGGTGCATGACCAGGGCGCTGATCAGGGAATATATTCCCAACAGCACCAGGGGTATCAGCGACGCCACCACAATTTTGACCAGGGACAGCAGATAGGGGAACATTTCCCCCGGCAGCCACTTGCGTACCGGCGCCAGCGCGGTGGAAACACGGTCCATCACGCGCCGCTGGCCGGTGATGGCATAAAACACCGCCACCAAAAAGGTCAGCACCAAAAACGATCCCACAAGGCCCAGCGCACGGCCCTGTTCCAGCAAATGGCCCACAAATTCCGGCAACCGCAGGGGAAGCCCTACCGTCCAGTCATAGATGTCGACAAGGGTCTGCTGGTCCCACCCCATGGGCGTTCTGCGGAAAACGGATTCCGCGTGTTGCTGCAATTCGCTTCCCACCCGGGATGCCTCCCGCCGGACGGCTTCCCCCATATTTTCGGGAAGCGCGATGGCGGCGGGATCGTTCCCGGCGACACCGGAGGCATTGTCTTCCCCCCGGGCGCCAGCCGTTCCCAAAGCGACCCCAAAAAGCAAAAAAACCAATATGATCCGTTTCATTGCCGTCACCGCCACCTTTCTTGACTTGATATCACCACCTGCAGGACGCGAACCATGTGCCCCTTGGTTTCGGATGAAACCCGCGCACCCATTCGTCCCCGACTGGCCCAACGGAAATTGAGGGCCACCGCAACACACGGCAGCACCGCCACCGCATCACCGCTTCACTGTTCGCGCAGAAATGAGCCACTTCCCGGCCCCCGGCCCCGCTACTCTGCCGCCGCCGTCGCTTCCCTCACAAAGAACTGAAACACCGCCGCCACCTCTCCATTTCCATCCAGCAGCTCCACGCGCCAGTCCCCGACTTCGTGTGGCTGAATAATCTTGGAGCTGTAGGTTCCCCAATTGGAAGACCGAATCGGCAGGGAAATGCGCGCCCGCTCGGCATCCTTGTAATACCATACATGCTCCACTTGCTGGGGGCGCTCTGCATGATAAGGGCCCACGATGCGGGTAAAGCAGAACAGTTTTCCCACATCGGCAGGGAAGACCTCCCCCAGCCCCACGGCCCGATGGTTTTCAACCGCATTGCAGATACCTGAATCGACGGTGGTGAATTCCGCCGCGGCCAGTGTGACTGAAATGCACAACATCAGACAGCCCGTAACAATGCCGAGAATCGTTTTCATGTGTTCATCCTGTTTGGTGGATATTCGGCGCGGGGAAGTGGACGGTTGCCCGCCTTTGCCCCCTGGCCGGCAACATATTATTTTTCGGCGGGTTCCGTTTTCAGACCCGCGATCACATCGTCCACGTAATCGGGCGGGAAATGCCCGCCTCGAAAACGGAGCAACACCTTCGCGAGACACGCCAGGAAGGCCTTTACCGCCACGGGGTCGAAATGGCTGCCGGCGTCCTTTTTTAAAATGGAAATGGCCCTGTCCAGGGGCATCGGTTCGCAGGAAAAGGTTTCGCCGCAACTGTATTTGGGATAGTCCCGCCGTGACGTCAAGGCGTCGAACACGTCCGCCACCGCCATTATCCTGGACTCCAGCGGCATGCGGTCCCCGGTCAGCCCGAACGGGTAGCCCGTACCATTCACCTTTTCATGGTGGTACAAAGCGATCTCCGGTACGTTGCGCAGGGCCTTTGGAAACCGGAACTCCCGGAGGATGTCCCGTGTCTTGAGGGGGTGGGTGTTCATCTCCGCGCGCTCTTCGGGGGTAAATGGCCCGTTTTTCAACAGCACCTGGTCCCTGATGCCGATTTTCCCGATATCATGCAACAATGCAGCGATTTTCAGCACCTCCAGCCGGCCGGCGGAAAGCCCCATCTGCTCCCCGATCATCAGTGAATACTCCGTGACACGCTGTGAGTGGCCGGCTGTCAAGGGGTGACGGGCATCCACCACCGCGGAGAGGGTCCGGATAAAACTTTCGAAGGACAGGCGAATCTCATCGTACAGCAGGGCGTTTTCCAGGGCGATGCCCACCTGGGAGCCTAGCCCCGAAAGAAATGCCCGGTCGTCGGCATCAAAGCCAGTCCGGCCGCGCTTGTTGATCACCTGGATGACCGCGAAGCGTTCCCCCATCCGGTTGTAGATGGGGATACACAGCACCGAACGGGTTCGAAAGCGATGGCGCCGGTCATAGTCCCGGTTGAAATAGGGCAAGGTCCAGGCATCGTCGATGCACACCACGTCTCCGGTTTCCGCCACCCGCCCGCTGATGCCTTCCCCCAGATCCAATTCCAGGGCGTCGATCCCCTCCGACACCCGTGTCCACAATTTCCCCCGGTCCCAGTCGATCACGTACAAGCTGGTGCGCTCGGCACTCATGGCCTCGGAGATTTTGCCGATGATGAGTGGAAAGAGTCTGTCGAAGTCCAGTTCCGCCGTCAAATCCGAGGCAACGGACAGAAGGGTGCGCAACTGCTCGTTGAGTTCCAACTGCCGCTGCTGAAGCTGTTTGTTTTCCCGGTCCAGGCGCCGTTCATGGAAAATACGCTTGAGGCGGTTTTCCACCTGGCTCTCGTTGATGGGCTTTTTGATAAACTCCTGTGCCCCGGCGCCAAATACCAGGTCAAAGGAGTAGTCCGCGCTGCTCCCGGTCATCACCACGAAGGGCGGATCCCCGGCAACGGCGCGGCTGCGTGCCATGATGCCGTCACCGTCAGTGTCGCAGCGCATGTCGGCGATGATGATGGGGAATCGGTTCCGGGCCATGAACCCGGCGGCTTCCGAGAGGTTTTCCGCGATCTGATACGGATAGCCGAGTTTTTCCACGACCGCGCGGATCACATCCCTGTCCAACGGATTTTTTTCAAGAATGAGGATGCGTTCCTTGTTCATGACACCTGGGGTGGTTCCTGTTCGGTGAAACACTCCGCTTCAAACACTTCGACGCGCATGTCGGGATCTTTCCAGGCTTGCCGGTTAAGCCCCGCCTTCAAGCACAAATTTTCCAGGAAACTCTCCTTGCGGGGCAATTGGGACCAGACTTGGGGCAGAAAAACTGCTGAGTGCCCGGATTTTGAAATGATGACGCCGTGAACATCCGGCACCAGCTGCTGTGTGAGGTCCTCTGGACCGGAAAACCGCAGGGGATACGGAATGGACAGGACGCTGATTTCAATCCGCACACAAGCGAGTTCCTCGGCGGTCACGGGTGAAAACCGAGGGTCGGAAAAAGCGGCAAGCCGGGCGTTTTCGCCAACGGCATCGAAAAGCGCCCGCGCGGGAGCGATGGTGCCGATGCATCCACGCAACCGTCCCTTCACGGTCAGGGTCACAAAACATCCCCGGCTGCGGTTCAGCAATGACGGCACCTCTCCGGCGCAGGACGCATCGGCCGCCGTCTCCCCCAGGGCGCTGCGGATAACGTCCCGGGCATGATGCAGAAGGATTTTCTTTTCCGTTTTTGAAAATTCAGTCATGGACCGTTGCCTTCCTGGTTGAACCGGATCCGCGCGGAGAAGGCACCGCTACGAATGAAAGAAACCCCACCAGACAAAAAAAGCGAACACCAACCAGGCCAAGACACACACGGCGTAAGCCTTCCAGTCGATGGGGGACCTTGCCCGTCCGTATGGATCCACGCCCCCCACCTTGATGTTGCAGGCCGGACATTTCCGGCAGTCCAAGGGCAGGTCCACCCCGCATTCGGGACAGCGCTTGGTGTCGAACCTGCCGTGGCCTGTTTTTTGGTTTCGGGGCATGCCTCCTCATCCTTATGCTATCTGTAGTTTTCCGAGATGACCACCTCGCTGTCGGCCTTCAGCGCCTGGATGTATGCGGTGAAAAAGGACTGTTCCTTCTGGGACAGCAGTTGCTTCTTTAACTGCTCCGCGGCATCCTCCGTGAGGGTGTCGTCACCAGGGGCTTGCCTGGCCTTGTGTTGCAGAACGTAATATCCCTTCTCGGTTTTTACCGCCGCATCCACCAAGGGATTGTCATCGGACAGCAGGAAGGCCGCTTCGGAAAAGGCGCGCACGCGTCCCACCTCCGGGATGCTCTCCCCCCGTTTAAAGAAACCGGTATCCTGCATCTGGAGACTGTAATCGGCGGCGACCGCGGCGAATTCGGCGCCTTCCCGGATTTCCTCTATCGCCGCCTCGGCATCGGTGGCAGCCTTTTCATCCTTGAGCTTTTCGAGCAGGTCCTGTCGGACACGGTCCTGCACGGCCGCCAGTTCGGGGATGGTTTCGGAAATTGTACCGGTTTTTTCAAGGAGGTAGTAATTTTCTCCGATGGTCAGAATGTTGCTGATCTCGTTTTCCATCAGTTCGAATGCAACGGTGGCGAACTTGCCGGGCTCCCCGATGCCGGTGGTCGGTCCCTTTCGGGTGAAGAAATCGGTTTCATGGAGCGTCATCCCCATGGCCGCCGCGGTTTTCTCCAGGTCTTCATCGTCCATGGCCTGTTCAAAGGCCACACCGGCCCGTTCGTATGCCCGGGTTTTTGCCTTTTCGTGGGCAAGCTTCTTTTTGATGGTGTCGGTCACGTCTGCCAGGCTGTCGGTGCTGGCGGGGTTTACCTTTTCCACCTTGATGATATGCCAACCGAAGCGGGTGCGGACAAGATCGCTCACTTCACCGGCTTCCATTGAAAATGCCTTGTCGGCAAATGGTTTGACCATGGCGCCCTTTTTGAAGGCACCCAGCTGACCCCCGTTTTCCCGGGTGGGGCCTTCGGAATAGGTTTTGGCCAGCTCGGCAAAGTCTTTTCCAGCCATGGCCATTGCCAGCACCTCTTGGGCCTTTTGCTTCTTTTCCGCCACCAGCTCCGGTGCCGCATCCAGGTCCGCCCTGAACAGAATGTGGCGGGCCTCAACGGTCTTTTCATGCTGAAACTCGGAGGGATGGGTATCGTAATATTCTTCAATTTCAGTCGGGGTGATTTCGGCATCGGCCAGGAAATCCTCTGTTCGGATGGAAATATACCGCACTTTCACCTTGGGTTCGGTGGCATACGCCTCCTTGTGCTCGGCATAATACGCTTCGCACATGGCCGAATCGGGTTCCGGCACCTGTTGGGCAGCGGGCGCGAACAGAAGGTAGTGCACGTCCATGGCGGCGTTCTGCCAGCGGTGCCATTCCAACACCTCCGCGTCGGTAACCTTGAGACCGCTGGAAAGGACCGCTCGCAATTTTTGAATGGTGAGATCGTCACGCATGGAGGCCTCGAACTGTTCGGGGGAGAGTTTTTCACGGCTCAACAGAAGTGAATAGCGCCGATTGCTGAAAATTCCCGCCTCCTTGAACGCCTCCATCCGCTGTATGGCGTTGACCACTTCATCATTCGTCACCCGCAGCGCCATATCATCGGCGGCCTGCAGCATCAGCTCCCGGGTCACCAGATCGTTGATTACCTGCTGGGGCACCTGGAGCATGTCCACGACTTCCTTGGTCAACCTATTGCCGTATCGTTTCTGAAGGTTGTCCATGGCGGCCTTGTAGGCCATGCCGTAAGCCTCCACCGAGATGGCCTCTCCGTTGACCATAGCCACCCGTTGGGCCTGTCGCTCCCTGAAACTGCCAACACCCCAGAACACGAAAACAATGACAATGATGCTGAAAACGACCTTGATCAACCAGGAACTTGCATTTTTCCGCATGATGTTGAGCATGACAATCCTTTCCTTGCAACGCCTTTCCGGGCATTTCATTTGGCCGGCGCCCTTTGCGCGGAAACGCCCGGCGGTCTGTGCTGTCGAGGCACGCATCATATTGGACATCCATTTTATTGTCAACGGTTTCAAAAGCTCCGTTCTGGCGTTTTCCCCAGAAACCACCTCTGTTTACGCGGTCATGGCCGCCGGATTACCGTCACCGTGCGGGATGCGCCCCCCGAGCGCCTTTCCTGTCATTTCTCCCTTGAAAAGCGGCGCGTGAACGGTTACAAATCAGGCCGACGGCGATCTTCAGCGAACCCCGTCGCACTGCAACGCCCACAACCGACAGAGGCCATGATTCCGGGATTCGAACAAATTGTGGAAGAGCGTATCCGGCGCGCACAGAAATCCGGGCACTTCGACAACCTCGACGGTGCGGGAAGACCACTGCCGCAATCCACGGACCCGGCGGTTCCCGAAGACCTGCGACTGGCATATAAGGTGCTCAAAAACGCCGGCTTTGTTCCGCCCGAAATCCAAATGAAGAAGGAAATCCACCGGATCGCGTCCATTTTGGCGGACATGCCGGACACGGCGGAGGCTTACATGCTTCTCAAGCGTTTGAACGTGCTGGTGATGCAGATAAACACCCTGCGCCCCGGTCGTGTGGAGCTGGAAGTGCCCCAACAATACAATTCCCGGCTGGTGGCGCGCTTCTCGAAAAGACATCACCACGAACCTTGCCCGTGTCCGGAAGCGGACTGACGGCGACGAAGGCATCCGATACCCGATATGACCCGACTGAACATCGCACTGCTTTCCGGGGGGGACTCCTCCGAACGGGAAATTTCCATCAAAAGCGGCAATCAGGTGGCCTTGGCCCTGGACGAGACCCGCTACCGTGTCCGCCGCTACGACCCGGCCGACGCGCTTGCCAAACTGGTGGCCGACGCGCCGGACATCGATGCGGCACTGATTCTTCTCCACGGCCCGCTGGGAGAAGACGGCACCATCCAGGGACTTCTTGAACTTTTGGGCATCCCTTACCAGGGGGCGGGGGTGTTGGGCAGCGCCCTTTCCATGAACAAGTTGGCGGCAAAAAAGATATACCAAACCGTCGGTTTGCCGACGCCCCCCTTCGTCGCCCTTCGGAAAACCGACGCCGTGTCGCCCCGGCATCTGGTTCAGCGCCTGGGACTGCCCCTTATGGTCAAACCGGTCTCCGGCGGATCGTCCATCGGCATGAGCGCGGTCCGAATCGAAGCGGAAATTGAAACTGCGCTTGCCGCCGCGTTCCGGCAAGACGCCGGCGTTCTGGTGGAGGCCTTCATCCGCGGAAGGGAGCTGACATGCGCCGTGATGGGTAACGATGCCCTGGAAAGCCTGCCGGTGGTGGAAATCATCCCTGAAAACGGGGCCTCTTTTTTCGATTACCAGGCAAAGTACGCTCCAGGCGCGGCCCGGGAGATCTGCCCCGCCGACATCGACCCGTCCGACACCCAAAAGGCCCAAAGCTTTGCGTGCATGGCCCACACGGCGCTGCACTGCCGCGGCTACAGCCGCACCGACATGATCCTGTCCCGGGGTGGTTTGTATGTGATTGAAACCAACACGATCCCGGGCATGACCGAAACCAGCCTGCTGCCCCAGGCGGCCAAGGCGGCAGGCATCGCTTTTCCGGAACTGCTGCACCGGCTGATCGTGCTTTCTCTCTCTGACTTCCTGACTTCCCGTTCCCACCGGCATCCCGAACGGCTGAAGCGGATCCGGGATTTTTTCAACACCGACCCCGGCGCCCCCCCAGCAAGACATGGCGGTCGGCGCGAAGGACCGGGGCGCAACAACCCTTAACCTTATCCCTTAACCCATTACCCTTGGACCCTGGAGGAAACAATGAATGTTCTGGTAGTCGGCGGCGGAGGCCGCGAGCATGCCCTTGTCTGGAAAATCTCCCAAAGCCCGAAAGTAAAAAAAATCTACTGCGCACCGGGAAATGCCGGAATCGCCTCCCTTGCCACCTGTGTCGCCATCGATGCCGAAAACATTGAAGACCTGCTCGCCTTTGCAACGCAGAACGCCGTCGATCTCACCGTGGTGGGCCCCGAAGCCGCACTATCCCAAGGCATCGTCGATCGTTTCGAGGCCGAAGGGCTGCGGATCTTCGGCCCCCGCCGGGATGCCGCCCTGATCGAAGCGAGCAAATCTTTTGCCAAGGACCTGATGATCAAATACGGTATCCCCACCGCCGCCGGCGCCACCTTCACCCGTCTCAAGCCTGCCGAAGCCTATGTCCGCAAGATGGGCGCGCCCATCGTGGTCAAGGCGGACGGCCTCGCCGCTGGCAAGGGCGTAATGGTTTGCCGCACCGAAGCCGAAGCGCTCCGCGCCCTCAGGGAAATCCTGGTTTCCAAGGCCTACGGAAAAGCCGGCAGCCAGGTGGTGGTGGAAGAATGCCTGACCGGCGAAGAGGCCTCCTTCATCGCCTTCATCGACGGCAACACCGTGTTGCCCCTGCCCTCTTCCCAGGACCACAAAGCCGTGTACGACGGGGACCAGGGCCCCAACACCGGCGGCATGGGCGCCTATTCCCCGGCACCCGTTGTGGACCGGTTCATGCGCGCCAAAATCATGAAGGAAGTCATGGAACCCACGGTTCGGGCCATGGCCGCAGAGGGCCGCCCCTACAAGGGAGTTCTGTACGCAGGGCTCATGATCGACGGCGACAGGATCAAGGTGCTTGAATTCAACGCCCGGTTCGGCGATCCTGAGACGCAGCCCCTTCTCGCCCGGGTCAGAAACGACATCGTTCCGGTAATGGAGGCGGTCATCGACGGCACTCTGTCCGGCTGCGCCCTTGATATCGATCCCCGCGCGGCCGTGTGCGTTGTCATGGCCGCCGGCGGATATCCCGGCAACTACAAGAAGGGGCTCGCCATCGCCGGCCTCGACAAAGCCGCCCGCATGAAGGACGTCATGGTGCTCCACGCCGGCACCGAAGGCAAGGGCAAGGCCGTCACCACGGACGGCGGCCGAGTGCTGGGGGTCACGGCCCTTGGCGAATCGGTGAAACAGGCCATTGAAAGAGCTTATAAGGCAGTGGAAAAAATCACCTGGGACAAGGTGCATTACCGTACCGACATCGGTCGAAAAGCCGTGGCCCGTCTTGCCACCCCGCCCCTGGTCAGCATCGTCATGGGCAGCGACTCGGACCTTACCGTCATGGATCAAGCCCTGCCCGTGCTCAAGAAATTCGGCATCGCCTACGAAATGACCGTTTGCTCGGCCCACCGGACCCCCGACCGCGCCGCAAGGCTCGCCGCATCCGCACGGCAGCGGGGCATCAAGGTCATCATCGCCGGTGCCGGTCACGCCGCGCATCTTGCCGGCGCCTTGGCCGCCCAAACGACCCTGCCGGTCATCGGGGTTCCCATCGACAGCTCCTGCCTCCAGGGATTCGACGCACTGCTGTCCACGGTGCAGATGCCGCCGGGAGTTCCCGTGGCAACGGTGTCCATCGGAAAATCCGGCGCCCGGAACGCTGCGATTCTGGCCGTCCAAATCCTCTCTACCGGGATGCCCGCACTGGCCGCGGCCCTGGACGGGTTCAAGGCCCAAATGGCAGAGGATGTGGACAAAAAGGCCGCAAGCCTCTTCGGAGAAAGCGCCGGCGCATGACACCGGTGGCAATCTCCCCCGAAGCCCCGGATGCGGACATTTTGGCCGTAGCCGCGACCAGGATCATCGGCGGCGGTGTGGTGGTTTTCCCCACCCAGAGCCTCTACGGTCTCGGCGCCAACGCCCTGGATGCCGCCGCCGTGGACAAGGTTTTTCGCATCAAGGCCCGGCCGCCGGAGAAACCGGTACTGGTGCTGATTGACGGCATAACGGATCTTGACCGCCTGGTGGCCCGGGTACCCGAAAGCGCCAGGCGCATCATTTCCCTTTTGTGGCCCGGAAACGTGACCCTGGTGTTCCGTGCCCGTGCCGGCGTCCCCGCCAACCTCACCGCCGGCACAGGCAAGATCGGCGTCCGCCTCCCCCTTCACCCCGTGGCGCGTTCCCTGGTAAAGTGTGCCGGTCTGCCCATCACCGGCACCAGCGCCAATCTCTCGGGACGCCCGGGCTGCGCGAACGTATCCGACATTGACCCATGGGTGCTTGACCGCTCCGACATGGTGTTGGATGCCGGTCCACTCAAAGGCGGCACCGGCTCCACCATCGTGGATGTCACCCATGCCCCCCCCCGCATTCTCCGGGAAGGCAGTGTCGGCGCAGCGGTTATTGATAGCGCCTTGTGTCAAAAGGACAATCTCCGATGGCCCCCGGATGGGTTGAATACATGTCGCGAAGAGACTTGACAAGCCAAGCGCCTTTTCCTATAAAGGCGCGACCAATGCCGGAGTGGTGAAACTGGTAGACGCACGGGACTCAAAATCCCGCGGGGGCGACCCCGTGTCGGTTCGATTCCGACCTCCGGCACCACGAATTAAAAAGGAGCTTTCCGCCACCGGAAAGCTCCTTTCTTTTTCCGCAACCGCCTGAACCATGGGAGGCGCGCCGCCAGGGGTGTCACAAAAAAACAACCTGCATCCTGGTCATTTCAAGTAGATTTGTTCCAACGAAATGGGATTAATATGCAAGGGTTCTGTTTGCATCGACCAGAATTTCCGTAAGCTCAGCCGCAGAAATGGCGATGAAGGGGTCCAGCAACGTTATCTGGTGGTGGCCGGCAGCCACTGCGGAGCACATAAAGTACACATCGTATTCACTTGACAGGTGACGGGCCAGGTCTCCCAAGGTGGCATGGTCCGGCCATGCAAGGGAAGGCATTTCATCGAGATTGGGTTCAACCGGGTAGTCCGCACTTTCGCCAACGTAATGGGAAGCCTCCGGAGCGAAGTAGAAAACGACCTTATCGATATCCGCGGATTTGGCCGCCTCTTCCGCCACCATGAAAGGTTCCAGCAACATCCCCATTCTTGAGACGCCGGCCCATTCCAGCGGCGCATTGATGGTGATTAACAGCGTAATCTCGCCTGTATCACCGGCGGGTCCCGGAGGCCCTTGCGGCCCCGGATCACCATCTGAACCGTCACAACCAATCGAAAAGATGGAAAGCGCTAAAACGAGCAGTACCGCAACAACACACTTGGCCGGATAAAAAAATCGGTTCATTAATCTTCTCCTTATTTTTCCTGGTGGTGAGTATGTAAAAAAACGCAGTCGCCCCCCACGGTTCAGTCGATTTCAAGATGAGATATTTTTTCCGATTTTTCGGCCCTACGCAGGGCATGTTTTACACTCTTGACAAGGCAGGCATTTTACAAGACATGTTTTTACTTCTTTCAATGGAACAATTTAGAAGCAATTCGCCCGCGCGCCCTGGAGATGCAAGAAAATGAAACCCGATGGACATCGAAAAAGAACCCGCCTGCCCTTCCGCCGATCGCAGCCAATCTCGAATACCGGCCCACCGCGTTGCAGCACCGCAAAATGGGCATGAATCCGGCAATGACATTTCCATCGCAATGCTTTATTTCGTTTTGAATCTGATGCATATAGTGCTAATGAAGGTTTGTCAACAACAATCGCACACGACGCCTGCGGGTCCAATAGACCCGCAGGCAAAGAAACAGAGGCCCTTAGGAGAAGTAGACCTGGGGGAATCTGCTCGTTTACTTTTCCTCTTTGAAAACGCCTTTTGCGAAACGGCCGTTTTCCAATGAAGCATTACAAACCGTTAAAGCAAACGGATCCGACACACAAAAACACATACATCGATCATGCGGAAGATAACTTTTATGGAGCCGACCGAACATGGACAAATCATTCAAGGCCAGCGACTTTTTTTCGCCGTTCATGGCTCTTATCGCCACGGCATTGCTCGTTCAGTACATCGGCAGATATTATGCCACACATCATCTTGTCGTCGGTCATTACTTTTACCTGCTGTGGGTCATTCTTCGCATCGTTATTCCAACAGCGGTGCTCATACTGTTAAAAGTACCGCTCACAGCACTCGGATTTGGCGCACCGAAAATTGATCCCTCTTTCAGAAGCGTCCTATTGGTCATGGGCGTTGTTTTTTTATCCGCGTTCGCCGGCATCTATTTCTGTCAGGGGTATTTCAATTTCTATTCCGGACATTTTGCAAAGGGCGGCCATGGGGACATGGAAAGATTTCTCAATTTCATGCTTTTCACCGCATCCACCCTCCCTGGATGGGAGTTTCTCCACCGATGCTTCCTTCTGATGGGGGTTCGTTATGTTCTGGCAAAAAGAGAACGGTTGTCCCTCCGGCATGCTACGCTCATTGCCGTGGCCGTATGCTGGGTCTTTGAGGTAATTTTCCATTTCACCAAGCCCATGCTGGAGTCGGCGGGATTGATGATCGGCTCTCCCCTGTTGAGCTATATTGCCCTGCGCACCGACAGCATATGGATCGCCTTTACCGGCCACCTGTTGGTGGAAATTTTATTTATCGTGTTTCTGATCGTGCGCTGACGGAAACGAAACGACAATTTCTGCGGATCTTTCATCAAGGGAGCCGAACGTATGGCACGGTTCATAATCAGCCGCCTGTGGACACTCTTTCTGGCGATGGTGTCGTTGCTGGTCCTTTTTATCCTGCAATACCCCGTTGCGAACTTATGCACAAACCTTCTGATGATGACTTTTGGGATCACCTCCTCCAACGGGCAACTCTTACTTGATACAGCCATTTCTTTTACCTTCGCATGTGCGTTGTATTTTTTCATCTTGTCTGTTCACAAGGGGCATCCCCGGGGAATCGTTTTATTCTGCGCCCTTTCCATCACCTTGTTCTGGGGCATCGAAAGTGGGTTTTTCATTGACGGCTTGAGCCCTCTATACCCCGCATGGTACGAAATCAACATGGGCATCAACGATCTGTTGGCGGCCGCCTTTTGCCTCGTCCTTTTCGCACGCGTGACCAACAAGCCCCCTGTTCCGGAAATAACCGCAGATGCCCACGAAGAAGCGGAGCCCCCCGGGCGGCATGCTCGGCTGAATCGGCCCAAATGGGTTTGGTTGATATTCATTCTCTATTTGACCGCAACCCTCTGGTCCGTTTTTTCATACGCGCTGCTTTACAGCGGCGCCGTTCCCACGCTAAAGGCGCGGCACGATCTTTTCGTCACCCACGCGCCCATGTTCGTTTTCTTTTCTCTTGTAACGCGCATCCTGTTTACTGCCGCCGCGGTCGCACTCTTTTCAATGAAAAGGCTTTCTTTTTATCTTTTCTCATGGGCGTTGATCCTTTCCATGGGGGCGATGGTATACCATGTTCTTTTTAATCATCTGACCGCGCTGATGGCTCTGCCCGTGTTGGTCGCCACATTTATCGGATGGTGCATCGCCGGCACCGTTTTGTTGTATTGTTTCTCTCTGAAAGCCAGGGGCCGCCTCTCATAATCTCGCTGCGCCGGCGCACGCCCGCCCAGGCAGGAAAAGAGTGCGCGGCTTACGCGTCCCATGGGGGGCTTTTCAAACGCCTTTGCGCTGATACACCAACCCTGCCACCACCGCCGTGAAGGGCGCAACGGTGACCAATCCGAAACTGCCCACCAGAATATTCAACACCTCGGCCGCAACAAAAGGCGCGTTCAGAAGGTTGACGGCGGGAAGCCCCTTGGCCATGAACAATAGAAACATGGTGATGTGACTGCTCGAGTAAGCCAGAAGAAGCGTGGTGGTCATGGTGCCGATAACGGCCCTGCCCACCCGCAGGCCCGAACGGATATGCTCGGCCATTCCGATACCGGGGTGTTTGCGTTTGATCTCGTCCATGCTGGCGGCGATGTCCATGGCCAGATCCATCACCGCGCCGGAACTTGCGATAAACACGCTGGCGATGAAGATATCCTTGATCCGCAGCGCATAATACCCAGAATACAAAAGGGTTTCAGCAAAAGGCCGCACGGCGCCGTGCAGCTTGAATCCTTCCGAAAACCAAACGGCAAGGCCGCAGGTAAGCAGCACACCCAACATGGCACCGGCGAAAGTGGCGATGCCGCGTCGGTTCAAACCACCGACGGAGAAAGTGATGGCCGCCGTGAGAATGGATACGGTTGCAAGCCCCGTATAGATCGGCGGAAACCCGCGCAATATCAAAGGGAAGTACAGTTTCCACAAAACCATGGCCGAAAAGAGGAATGACAGCATCGCCTTCAGACCCGTTGCACCTGCCAGGGCTACCAGCAACAATGCGAACAATGTGATAAGTCCAAGTTGCATGTGCAGGCGATAATGACCCCGCGCCGTGCCATGGCGCGGCCTGCCGTCCACGGCATCGTACTCCACCAGGACGATATCCCCCGCTTCGTAGAATTCATCGAACTCCATTTTTCCTGTGAGCATATTGTGGACCTGAATCTCTTGCCCGGCGTGGGGACCGCTCAACAGCCGGACGGTGAGAATCTGCGCTTCCGTTTTCACGATCAGGTTCTGACGCACATTGCTGTTGTCCGTGGCGACCACCCGCCCCCGGCCATGTATTCCCTTGGCGGCCGGGGATACGTGGGCCAAGTCCAGAAAGGCCAGTGCGACGCAGACACCGGCCATAACCAACGAAAAAAGCCATTCACGACGCATACGCATCCTTTCCGCTTGAGATGGTCAATAGAAACGGCGCTCCCCGAAAAGGAGCGCCGTCTTTCCTACGGTTTCGTTCGTTGCCTTCTCTTTCGGGGCTATTTTTCCACCGGCATGGTCCCCAGGCACATGGCACTGGCGAGCTTTTTGGCGATATCGGTGTTGTCGTAAAACCCGGCGAACAGTTCCGCTTTCTGGCCCTGGGCAAACACCGGCACCGGAACGCCGGTATGAGAATAGGAAGTCCAGCCGATGCTGGCCCGCTCGTTGAGAATGTGCGTGATCGTCACGACAATCGGCTCATATCCACCGTAGAGATACTGGTTTTCAGCGTCGCTGTTGTCGTTGCTCCCGCACATGGATTTGTCGTATGCGTCTTCTAATTTTTCTTTCTGATAAGCGTTGAGTTCTTCATAGCTCAGACCGAACACGCTCACCATGAGACCAAGCATCTCGTCGTTACCGGCCAGATTGTCCGGCCGGGCAGCGTCGTAACCGTCGCTGAAAGCGGCCTTGTGCGCCTTCCACTGATTGGCGCCGAAATGGGTGAAGCTGTTTGTCTGCCCCAACAATTCATCGTAATACGCCTTGTATCCCGTCGTGGCATGCCCAATGGTCATACCGCCGGTTTCGTGGTCACCGGTCACAACGATCAGGGTTTCGTGGGGATGTTGTTGATAGAAATCCAGTGCAACACCGACGGCGTTGTCGAAATCGATCATATCGCCGATGGTGGCCATGGCGTCATTGGCGTGACAGGCCCAGTCGATCTTGCCGCCTTCGACCATGATGAAAAACCCCTTGCTCCGACCGGAACGCCCTTTGCACCGCCATTTCCTGTTCCCGCACCCGGATTCCTTGGAAAGCGTGGCAATGGCCACCTCGGTCATCTCGGCAAGGGAGAGGTTTGTCTCCGGTCTGTCGATGGCATAGGGCATGGCCGCTGAATCCTGAAGCCAGGGGTTGACGCAGACCACCTTTTCCATGGGCGCGTCCTTTAGTGCCAAAATGGATTCACGGTCGTTGCGAACGGTATAACCGTATTCGGCAAGGGTTTCCGCCGACATTACCTTCAGCCCCCCGCCGCCGAAAAATGCATACCCGCTTTGGGCGAGCTGAACGTCGATGTCGCCGTACAAACCGCGGTTCGTTACACTTGCGTAATAGGCTGCCGGCGTTGCATGATCCAGTGACACACTGGAAAGGACGCCCACCTTCATCCCCGCCTCGTGCGCCAGCTGAGCGATGCTTTTGTAACGGGTGTTCTTTTTGTCGTTCATACCGATGACACCGCTGCTGGTTTTCAGACCGCAGGCAAACGCCGTGGCGGAAGATGCCGAATCGGTCATCAACGCATGGGCGTCATATGTGGTTTGCATACCGGCAACCGGCATTTCGGTCATGTTCAAGCGGTTTTCCCGCTTCAGCAAATCCGCGGCCTCCTGGGCGTCTCCACCGTTGAAGGTGGTCAAATACGCTTCGGTCGCCTGAATCTGGGCGCTGGACATACCATCTCCCAGAAAGAAAAAAACGTATTTCGGCTGGGTTCCCCAGGCACTTGCCGCCATGAGCAGGATCATGGCGACAACCACCGCTGACTGAATAAACCTGTTATGTTTCATTTCTTTTCCCCTTATTTAAAATTAGAATTCGCTTGAATGACACCTGTAACAACGCCCCTTGCGGGAAAAACACGCGGCCACCACCTCCTTTCATCGTGACAGATCCATCCCGATCCGGACGGCAGCCTTTTACCGTTCGGGTATTAAGAGCGTGTTAGCGGCGATTGCGTCTTTTGTTAAAAATCCCCCTGGAACGGGTTTCCTCTATTTCCGCCTCATTTGGCGCGCCGCGCACAGTTACAAAAACGGGAACCCCCATTGACCGGGCAAATAGGGGCCTGTCTGTTCTCATATACCGTCTGCACCCGATGTCCGAGCGCAGGCCCTGCCGCTATGGTAAAGCATCATTGGAATTTTCGGTCATCGGCATGCCGGAAAGAGACATCCGTCCATGCCCTTGCCGCCGAGGAAACTGCACGGACAATTGATGGCAACCAACCCGAAAAATATCGGCACAGTGACGGAGGTGCGCGGCAGCGTGGTGGATGCACGGTTCACGGATGACCTTCCCGCCCTCCGCAACATCCTCGTCAGCGGTGAAAACGATGCGGTCGCCGCCGAAGTCGTCGCCCACCAGAATCCACAAACGGTGCGCGCAATCGCCCTAACGTCCACCGTGGGATTGACCGAAGGCGCCGCCATCACCGATACCAAGGGGCCCTTGCGGGTACCGGTGGGCGATGGGCTGCTGGGCCGTGTCTTTAACGTGTTCGGTGCCCCCATCGACAAGGGGGAAGATATCTCTGACGTGCAAAAACGTACCATTCACGGACGCCCCGTCGCGCTGGAACGCCAGGTGAGCACATCCGAAGTATTTCACACCGGCATCAAGGTCATCGACCTATTGTCTCCCCTGGAAAAAGGCGGGAAAGGCGGACTGTTCGGCGGCGCGGGTGTGGGAAAGACCGTGCTGATCATGGAAATGATCCACAATATGGTAAAACAGCACGCGGGCGTCAGTATTTTCTGCGGCATCGGCGAACGGTGCCGGGAAGGCGAGGAGCTCTACCGGGAAATGAAGGAAGCCGGTGTACTGAACCACACGGTGATGGTATATGGCCAGATGAACGAGCCGCCCGGCGCAAGATTCCGCGTCGGCCACGCCGCCATGACCATGGCGGAGTATTATCGGGACGACGCCCGAAACGACGTGCTGCTGCTGGTAGACAATATCTTCCGGTTCATTCAAGCGGGCATGGAAGTGTCCGGATTGATGGGACGCCTGCCCTCCCGCCTGGGCTACCAACCAACGCTGGGAACGGAGTTGGCCGGGCTGGAGGAGCGTATTTGCAATACGGCCGGTGGCGCCATCACGTCCATCCAGGCCGTCTACGTGCCTGCCGACGATTTCACCGATCCGGCGGCCGTCCACACCTTCGGGCACCTCTCCAGCGCCATTGTGCTGTCGCGAAAAAAGGCGGCCGAAGGCCTGTACCCGGCCGTGGATCCCCTCCAGTCCGGCTCCAGCCTTCTGGTGCCCCATATCGTGGGAAAACGTCACTACGCAATCGCCCGGGAAATCCGTAAAACACTTTCCGAATACGAGGATCTCAAGGAAATCATTTCCATGTTGGGCGTCGAGGAGTTGTCCCCGCAGGACCGGAAAACGGTATATAGGGCCCGGCAACTGGAACGTTTCATGACCCAGCCCTTCTTTGTCACCGAGGCATTTACCGGGAAAAAGGGCCGCCAGGTTGCCCTTGAACAGGCATTGGATGATTGTGACCGCATTTTAAACGATGAACTGGCCGGCACGCCCGAAAAGGAGTTCTATATGATCGGCGCCCTGGGAGATCATCACCCGTGATGCACCTGACCGTCATGACCCCCGTAGAAACGGTGCTGGACGCACAGGCCGCCAAAATCCTGGCGGAGGCCGTGAACGGCGCCTTCTGCCTGCTGCCCGGACACGTGGATCTGGTCACGATCCTAACCAAGGGGATTTTCTCCTATGTGGATGCTTCCGAGACAGAACATTTTCTGGCCGTTGACGCAGGCGTTTTGGTCAAGCAAGGCGGGCGGGTCTTCGTCTCTTGCCGTCATGCAGTCAAAGGCGCGGCCCTCGGTGAACTGCGTGCGACGGTGGAGGAACGCTTCAAACACCTCAGCACACAGGAAGAAAAAGCCAAGCGGGCCATGAACAAAATCGAAGCCGGTGTTGTCCGTCGGTTTCTGGACATGCGGGACTTCACATGACGGTTAGAAGTCCGCACGACGACAGCTCCGGGGCGTTGGCCCGAAAGGTGGGCGATAAGGCGAGGCGCAAGCAGAAAGCCAGGGCCCAACAGGGACGCGGCCTGTTGTTCGGTCTTGGGATGTTCGGCCTGGTGGGCTGGTCGGTTGCCGTGCCCACCCTCATCGGCATCGCAGTGGGCCTGTGGATCGATCGCACCGCGCCGTCGCCCTACTCCTGGACCCTGATGTTTCTCTTTCTGGGGGTTTTGGTGGGCTGCATCAATGCGTGGTATTGGGTGACGCGCGAGGGACGCCGCAACTGAAAGGAGGAAAAACCCATGCAACAGGTTATGTTGGCGCTGTTCTCATGTTTTGCCGTCGGCGTCGCCGTGGGCGTTTTCTACTTCACGGGGCTCTGGCTGACCATCCGTCGCCTTTCAACAAGCCGGCTGCCCTGGCTGCTTGCAATCAGCAGCTTTCTGCTGCGGCTGTCGGTGCTCACGGTAACCTTTTTCATGGTTACAAACGGCCGCTTGGAGAACATCTTTTCCTGCCTGGCGGGTTTTCTGGCCGTGCGCATGGTGGCGGTATCGCGGGCGACAAGGGGCGGCATCCAATGGATCTGATGCAACTCCAGGATATCAGCCCGGACCAGGTTGTCTTCCTGCAATGGGGGCCGGTGCACATCAACGCGACGCTTGTCTATACATGGGGCCTCATGGCATTGATGGTGATCGTATCCTGGCTGATCACCCGGCGCCTATCCACCGGAACACACCTGCCCCGCAGCCAAAACCTCCTTGAAGTAATCGTGGACGGCATGCGCCGCCAAATCGCCGAAATCAGCGGCACACCCCGCCCTTCCTACCTGTATATGGTGGGAACCTTGTTCTTGTTCATCCTGGTGTCCAATCTGTTAACCGTCGTGCCAGGGTATCTGCCACCCACCGCCTCGTTGTCCACGGCCACGGCATTGGCCATGTGTGTGTTTGTAGCCGTGCCCGTTTACGGCATCATGAAAAAAGGGGTTGGGGGGTATTTGCGAAGTTATATGCGCCCGACGCCCCTGATGCTTCCCTTCAACATCATGGGGGAACTCAGCCGTACCCTGGCCCTTGCCGTAAGACTGTTCGGCAACATCATGAGCGGCATGAAGGTGGGGGCCATCCTGCTGTCACTGGTGCCCCTGTTCTTTCCGGTGGTGATGCATCTTCTCGGGCTGCTCACCGGCACCATACAAGCGTATATTTTCGCCGTCCTGGCCATGGTCTACATCGCTTCGGCCACACGGGTCCAGGAACAGCGATCGGAAGATTCACAGAACATAGAAACAACAGGAGGTGAGACCTAATGGACATGATTTCTTTGATCGGCAGCGCATCGGTCATAACCGCCGGCCTGGCCATCGCTATTGGCGCCATCGGGCCGGCCCTTGGAGAGGGCCGTGCAGTGGCCCAGGGCCTTGCGGCCATCGCCCAGCAACCCGATGAAACCAGCACCCTTACGCGCACCCTGTTCGTCGGGTTGGCCATGATCGAATCCACCGCCATCTATGCATTCGTGGTCTCCATGATTCTCTTGTTCGCAAATCCCTTCTGGGAATACGCCATTTCCAATACGGGAGGCTGACACCGTGCTGATCGACTGGTTTACCGTGGGCGCACAGGTTTTCAATTTCCTGGTCCTTGTGGCGCTGCTCAAGATTTTCCTCTACGACCGTGTCCTTTCGGCCATGGATACCCGGGAGAAAAGCATCGGGGATCGGTTGAACACGGCGGAAGAAAAACAGATGGCCGCCGAACACCGCTTGTCGGAACTCAACGCTGAAAAAAAGGAATTGGCCGATACAAAGCGGCAATTTCTGGCGGATGCCAAGCAGGAGGTGCAGGAACAGAAGGAACAATGGCGCCGTGAAGCCCGGGAGGAAATCGCGCACCAACGCAAGCGATGGGCTAACACCCTTACCGATGAAAAGCGGTCGTTGGAAAGGGATATTCACCTTGCCTCGGTCGACGCCCTGTTTGCGGCGTGCGACAAGGTGCTGGCCCGGCTGGCGGACGTTTCCCTTGAAGAGCGTATCTGCGCGCAGTTTCTCTCCACACTCAAAGAAATGGATGCGGACACCCGCCGCAGTCTATCGTCCGGCAACGGAAAAGACGCCGTTGTCACCAGTCGTTTTGAACTGCCCAGCGCCATGCGGCGTCGCTTCACCCGGACACTCCACGCTGTCTTGGGAGACGCCCTGGAAGTCTCATACGAAACGGATCCGCGTCTGCTCGCGGGCATCGAACTCAAGACCGCCGGCAAGAAAATCCCCTGGCATGCGGCGGAATACCTGAAGGAACTCGGACAACAAACCATTCAGGAGGTGAACCGATGATATCCAAGCGCACCATTGGCATCGTGGGCACGGGCCATGTAGGGGTGGCGGCCGCGTATGCGCTTTTTCTGCGGGGGCTGGCCGGCGAGATCGTTCTGGTGGACAAGGACGTTTCCCGGGCCGAAGGCGAGGCCATGGATTTAATGCACGGCCAGGCCTTTGCCGAAAGCGTGAACGTCACTGCCGGCGACTATGCGTCTTTGTCCGACGCACAGATGGTGATCATCGCCGCCGGCGTGGCGCAGAAACCCGGAGAATCACGCTTAGACCTTTTGACCCGAAACGTCGAAGTGCTCCGAAGCATCATCGGGCAATTGGACACCCATGCGCCCGCTGCTGTCCTGCTCATCGCCTCCAACCCCGTGGACATCCTCACCTACGTCACCCACTGTCTGACCAGGCGTGCGGGCGCCCTTGTGATCGGCAGCGGCACCATGCTGGACACGGCGCGGTTTCGTGCCCTTTTGGGGCGCTATTACAACGTGGATCCACGCTCGGTGCATGCCTACATCCTGGGGGAACACGGCGATTCGGAGTTCCCTCTGTGGAGCAGCGCCCAGGTCGGCGGTATCTCCATCGCCCATTCCATTCTGGGGAAAACCATTTCCGATGAAGATAAGCGGGATTTGTTTGAACAGGTGCGCCATGCCGCACAGGAGATCATTTCCCGCAAAGGCTACACCAACACGGCCATTGGTTCCTCCATCGCACGACTTGCGCAAGCCGTTCTGGAGGACCAGCGCAGTGTTCTTCCCGTAAGCTGTCTGTTGGAAGGCCAGTACGACATCGATACCGTCTGTCTGAGCATTCCGGCGGTGGTGGGGCGCTATGGCATCTCGGAAAAGTTATGCCCCCGGTTAAACGATGCAGAGCTGCATTCCCTGCGTCATTCGGCGAATGTCCTCAAACAAAGCACGGTGGAGTTACCCCTTTGAGCGCGACGGATCATCCTTCCACATTCCCCCACCTGGCGGGTATCGAAATCGCGAGACGGGTTCTTGAAACACACCGTTTCGACTTCAAGCCCCGTTCCTTTGGAACGGTGTCGTCCATCGGCTCCGGCGTTGCCCGGGTGGCCGGTCTCAGGGGAATCGGCCACGAAGAGCTGATCCGCTTCGATCAGGATAGCCTTGGCATCGCCTTTAATGTTGGGTCCCGGGAAATCGGTGTGGTGCTGCTGGACAGTGGTCCTGGATTGGCGGCCGGCAGCCTGGCGGAAGGCACCAAGCGGGTGTCCGATGTTCCGGTGGGGGAGGCCTTGCTGGGCCGCGTCATTGACCCCGGTGGGCGCCCCCTGGACGGAAGTGGTGTTCTGCGCGGTATGCAACGGCATCCGGCGGAAACACCCGCCCCGGGCATTATGGACCGTGCCCCCGTGTCCGTGCCCCTGCAAACGGGTCTGAAAGTGATTGACGCCCTGGTACCCATCGGCCGGGGGCAACGGGAGCTGATTTTAGGGGATCGCCAGACCGGGAAAACCGCCATTGCGGTGGATACGATTCTCAACCAGCACCGCCATGGCGTGGTCTGCATCTATTGCGCCGTGGGCAAACGCGCCACAGCCGCGGCAAAGGTCATCGATACCTTGCAAAGAAACGGGGCCATGGAATACAGCTGCGTGGTGGTGGCCACCGAACAAGACCCGCCCGGCGTCCAATTCATCGCTCCGTATGCCGCCACCGCCATCGGAGAATTCTTCATGCGACGGGGACGTGATGTGCTGTTAGTGCTCGATGACCTTACCCGCCACGCGCGGGCATACCGGGAGCTGAGTCTCCTGTTGCGCAGGCCGCCGGGAAGGGAGGCGTTTCCCGGCGACATCTTCTACGTGCATTCCCGGCTTCTGGAGCGGGCGACGCATCTAAAGGACACCCTGGGAGGCGGCTCCCTTACGGCCCTGCCCATTGTCGAAACCGAGGCACAGAACATGTCGGCCTATATTCCCACCAACCTGATTTCCATCACCGACGGCCAGATCTATCTATCACCCTCGCTGTTTTCCAAGGGTCATCTGCCGGCCGTGGATGTGGGCAGATCCGTTTCCCGGGTGGGCGGCAAGACCCAGTTGCCAGCCTACCGAAAGGTTTCCGCGGATCTACGCCTTGCCTATTCGCAATTCGAAGAACTCGAATCCTTCTCCCGGTTCGGCACGCGAATGGAGAAAGACACCCGCCGTGCGCTTAAGCGCGGCCGCCGGGTCCGGGAAATCCTTAAGCAGGACCAGTACCGTCCCCTCAAGCCATGGGAACAGGTGGCAGCCCTCTGGGCGGTCAACCAAGGGATTTTCGATGGGGTGGACCTGGAAGATGTCGGCGGGTTGGAAGATCTGGTCCGCATCGCCACCGGCGACGCACTGCCGGACCTGTGCGAAAAAATCGACGCCGGCAAGGCCTTGGAAGACGCCGAATTAGAGGCGCTGTCAAAAACAGCGCACACAGCCACCGAAGAATATCGAGACCGGAAAGAGCCCGACCGATGACCACCTCACGGAAACTTCAACGGAAAATCGAAGGCGCCGAGGGCCTTCAATCCGTGGTGAAAACCATGAAAGCCCTGGCGGTTGTGAACATGCGCCATTTCGAAAAGGCGGTCACCGCCCTGTCCCGATACCGCCGCACCATCGAACGCGGGCTGTGGACCGCCCTCAATCACCCGTCCCGTCTGGCCGTTGCGGCACGCCCTTCTGCCAAGAGTCATATCCGCGCCATGGTCATCGGTTCGGATCAGGGAATGTGCGGTTCTTTAAACGAAACAATATCCGCCCGCGTATCCGAAGACCTTGACCCGAACGCATCGGTGATCGCCGTTGGCATGCGGGCGGCATCCCGCCTTGGGGAACATGGCTTTGCCCTGGAACGGACGTATAACGCACCCGGCTCCGTTGAAGGTGTCCACGAACTGGTGGCATCACTTCTACTGGACATCGAAGCGTGGGAGCGGCTGCAGACGGAAAACCGGATTCTCCTGTTTCACAACACCCCGGAATCCCATGCCAGCTACCGGCCGGAACGCTTTCAAATCCTGCCCTTGGACGAAAATCGTCTCGCACAGCTGGGCGCGGGCGATTGGCAGGGACCATCCCTTCCGCACATTACCCTGCCTTGGAACCGGCTTTTTTCGGATTTGGTGCGCCAATACGTCTACATCTCTCTTTTTCGGGCGGTAGGTGAATCCCTTGCCAGCGAAAACGCCGGCCGCCTGGCGGCCATGCAGGGAGCGGAATCCAATATCGAGACCCGGATCGACACGCTGCGCCGGGAATACCGCCGGCAACGCCAAACGTCCATCACCGCGGAGCTCCTGGACATTGTATCCGGATTTGAGGCACTGGATCAAGAACAACGGGGGTGATCTCCGGGGCGTTCCGACCACGGGGCACATCCGCTTTTCCGCAAACGCCGGCAAATAAGGCCGCCGGAGACGGCCCCCCCCTGCACCTTTTTACCGCACGGCCGACACCACCGGCATTTCCGCCCTATTGCTTCGGAATCCAGGCGTCGATCACCTCCGGATGATCCATCATCCATTGGCGTGCCACCTCTTCCACGCCGTTGGAAGATTCCTCCACCTTGAGCATCAAGTCTGCCAGCTGCGCGTTGGTGAAGAACATATTGCTCAAAAACTGCGCCAGTTCCGGCTTGTCCCGGAGCAGGTATTTGCGCCCCATAATGTGGATATTGCCGCTTTGCCAAACGGTTTTGTCCGCATCCTGTTCGAGAAACCGCAAATCCCAACGGCCGAACATCCAGTGCGGCCGCCAACCGGTGACGGCAATCCACTTTTCCCTCTTGATGGCGTCCTTGAGGGCCGCGGTCATGGCGGGACCGCTGGAGGCCAGCAGCTTGAAATCCAGTCCGTAATCTGCAATCACCTTTTCCGAGGTTTTCATGATACCGGCGCCGGCATCGATGCCCACAATGCGCCCCTTGAACTGCTTCTTGTGGTCATTTAGCTCGGAGATCTTCGTGATCCCCACATAATCCGGCACCACCCATCCGCTGATGGTACCCTCGTAAACGTGGCCGAGATCGATGATCTTGGCGCCGTATTTGTCCACATAGTCCTTGTGCAGGACGGGCAGCCAGGTCTCCATAAACGCATCCATGTCCCCCTGTGCGATGGCCGTATAGGCCGGGCCGACATCCGCGGCGGTAATGTCCACCGCGTACCCCATTTTTTCTTCCAGCACCACCTTGGCCACGTGGGTGTAGGCCACACCTTCCGCCCAATTGACATACACCAGGCGCGCTTCCTTTGCGCCTGCCGTGGAAACGCTTAAGACCGCAGCAGTTAAAACGGCGCTAACAGCCAGGACCACGCGGCGCGTCCACCTGCCCGTTCGTCTTCCAATCATCATTGCTCCTTTCTCTTTTGCGTTTGGTTCAAATCACATGCGCCGGATCCGACAGCGCCTATCGCGCAGCGGCACGACCGGCGAAGGCCTGGGTCACCCTGTCCAGATATATGGCCAGCACCACAATGGAAATTCCGGCTTCAAACCCCAGGTCGATCCGCAACTGGGTAATGCCCTTGAGCACCTCGTTGCCAAGGCCCCCGGCGCCGATCATCCCGGCGATCACCACCATGGACAAGGCCAGCATGATGGTCTGGTTGACGCCGGCCATGATGGTGGGCACCGCGACGGGCAGTTCCACCTTCAACAGCATCTGCATGCCGGTGGAGCCGAAAGAAACGGCTGCCTCCCGGATATCCGACGGTACCTGGCGAATTCCCAGGTTCGTCAGCCGCACCGCCGGCGGCAGTCCGAAGATGAGGGTGGCGATCACGCCGGGGACTTCCCCCAAACGGAAAAACAAAACGGCGGGAATCAGGTAAACGAAGGCCGGCAAGGTTTGCATGAAGTCCAGTATGGGCCTGGACAGCTGGTCGACCACTTCGCTCTTCGACGCCCAAATCCCCACGGGAATTCCCACAACAAGGGCAATTACCACCGCGGTCAGCACCAGGGACAGCGACTCCATGGTTGCTGTCCACAGGCCCATGTAATGCACCAATCCGAGTCCGATGAGGGAGAAAACCGCCACCCCCCGCCTTGCGATCCAGAACGCCAGGGCGGTCAGGATCAGGATCATCACCCAGGGATGGGGAAACAACAGCGCCGACTTGAACGCCGTGACCACCGATTCGATGACAACCGTAATGGTATCGAAAACGGCGCTGCCGTTGTCCGTCAGCCAGTTGATGATGGTTTCAAAAATATTGCCGATATCGATTCTCATGGTGTGCCTTCCTTGTCCGGTGTCTCCGGGGATGGAACGTCTGGATCCTGCCGCAACGCTTCCAAGGAGACCGGGGCGTTTCCCTCCTGATAGCCCTTGCGCACCTCGGCCAGGATCGTGGCCCGGTCGACAATACCGACGAATTTTCCGTTCTCGCCCTGAATGGCAATGGGATATTTGGTGGTCAGGGCCGTGTGCAGCAAATCGCTGAGGGGCGCCTGTTCGTCACTGACCATGACGCCGTCCAGCCGTACCCGGGAAGCGATTTCCTTTTCCCCCTTTTTGTCCATGTCCACGGCGTCGTCGATGGTCAGCACACCCAGCAGTTGCCGGTCATGGTCCACCACGAAGAGGGAAGAAATCCCCAACTTCTCCATGTGCCGTATGGCGACCCTGGGCCCGTCCTTGGGCGTGACCAACGCCGTGGCCTTGCGCTTGACGCTGCCTGCGGTGATGATGCGCGTCTTGTCCACGTTCTGCACGAAGGCGCGCACGTAATCGTCGGCAGGATCGGTGAGGATCTCTTCCGGCGTCCCCACCTGGACGATGGCCCCGTCTTTCATGATGGCGATGCGATCCCCGATTTTGAGCGCCTCGTCCAAATCGTGGGTAATGAACACAATGGTCTTTCGCATCTTGTCCTGAAGCTCCAGCAGTTCGTCTTGCATCTGGGCACGTATCAGGGGATCGAGGGCACTGAACGCCTCGTCCATCAGCAGAATTTCCGGGCTGTTGGCAAGGGCCCGCGCAAGACCGACCCGCTGTTGCATGCCGCCGCTGAGCTCCCCGGGCATGGCATTCTCATACCCCTTCAACCCCACCAGTTCCAAGGATTCCATGGCCTTTTCTTCCCGCGCCTGTTTGTCCTCACCGGAAATTTCCAGGCCGTAGGCCACGTTTCGCAAGACATTGCGATGGGGCAGCAGACCGAAATTCTGGAATACCATGGACATTTTTGTGCGCCGCAATTCCAGAAGCTTCCGGGCAGGCATCTCCATGACGTTTTCCCCGTCCACCAAAACCTCTCCCGCCGTGGGACGAATCAGGCGGTTGAGACAGCGGATGACCGTTGACTTCCCACTGCCGGAAAGCCCCATCACAACGAAAATCTCCCCTTCCCGTACCGAAAAGGAAGCGTCGTTGATGCCGACGGTTAGTCCGGTCTTCTCCAAGATGGACGCTTTGGACCGCTTTTTCTCCAGGAGGGGCAGCGCGCGCTGTGGAAGTTTTCCGAATATCTTGTACAGCCCTGTCACTTTGATCTTTTCCATAAGCCTTCTTCTCGTCTGTTTTGGGTTCCGCACTCCGCCGGATTCAGAAGTAATACCCGAGGTTGATATTGAACCGGCTGTCCCAGTCATCGGGGCCGTTGATGCCGAAATCACTGACGTCGGCAAAGGATGCGTAGGTATCGTCGGCGTTGCCGACAAAATAATTCCCGTTGGAAACCGCATAATCCACGTAAATATACCAACCCCCGCTGGCAATGGCCATACCTGTCACGTTCATGGCGGAATCGTTGAACTGGGTGCCGTCAGCCAATTCTCCATCCTTGAGGATCACGCTGTAATCGTTGTAGAAGGTGACGGAATCGATCCAGCCGATGTCTTTCGGCGTCCAGGTGTAACTGAGTGCCACGCTGGCAATGTCGCCTTCACTGGCAACGGGCCATGCGAAATCGTAGGCCCCCATGGCGATCAGGTCGTTGTCGGCACCGCCCAGGTAATCGGCATCATAGGCGTAGCGGCTGTACTGGAGCATCAACCCCCATGGCCCCCAGCTGCTTTTTGTATGCACCGCGCAGGCATATGCGTCCGAATCGTCGGCCAACGCATTTTGGCTATCAAGCTGTCCCCACTGGAAGGACAGACCGGCATCCGTTGTCAGGGGACCGGTGACGACGGTGTAAATCCCCCGGAGATTGACCTGGTTTTTTTCCCGATAGGCGGCGTATGCCCGGCCGTTTGGAAAGGTGCCGATGTAGGCGTCATCATCCACGATATCATAGGAGTATCGCGCACTGCCGTCGGAATCCCCCCGCCCCTCCCATTCGGCGCCGATGTAATAGGCCGCATCGATTACCAAACGCCCCAGGGGCAGGTGGTATTTCACCCCCAGGTCCATATCGTCCGCCAACCCAACGTAGTAATGCTGATCAAAAAACCAGCTGTTGGCGGGACCATAGGGGCCGACACCGAAGGGAACCCGGTTAATGCCCACCTGGACCTGCGCGCTGTTGGGAAAATTGTATCCCAGCCACCCGGTGTGCAAGAAGTTGTAGCCGTTGTAAAAGCGGTATTCCGCCTTGGCGACATAATTATCCTGTTCGTAGTCCAAGTTTACCCGAAAGGTGTCGAGTTCGAAATCTCCGCCATGCCCCCCCCGCTGGGGGCCGTTCCGGCCGTCGGTCACGTAGTCACCGATCACGTAATTGGCGCGGATGGCGCCCCCAACCTTCAGGGGGCCGATCTGAAAAGCCTGGCAGGTTGCGCAGACGGAAACGCCGAATAAAAGGGCAACTAGAAACACGGGCTTCTTGAATCTGTAAGACATAACGCGCATTCTCCTTCCATTTGTGAATTGGTGAATGTGTCGTGGGTGCAACAACCGCGTTGTGACCGCATTACGCGGAAAAACACGATGGGATATCTTCGGAGCGCAGCTGGTGGAAGCGCTTGTCGGCGCCGGATGGTGCCGTGTGAGACCGCGGTGCCGGGTACGGTTGCGGGCCTTGGAAAGACGTTGTGGAAAAACGAATCATCCGTGCCGTCGGTTATGGGGGACGTGGCTGCGTTTCCGGCCTCAACACAAGAATGCACGGACAGGCATCAACGGCACCAACCGCCGAATTACGGTTTTCGTTTTCAAAGACCGAAGGTCAATGCTTTCATCATGGCCAAGGAATGTCAAGGGGGGGCCATTATGTGCCGCCGGAAGCAGTTCTGGACGGGCAAGACATCACCGGCATCCCAAATAAAGGTGCGCGCGCAGGGACAAGGCGTGCGGCAATGAAAAAACGGCGCATGAATGCAGCCGCCCTCACCCCCCGCCACGCCCGTCATCGCATGGTGCATCCGTGTCTTCCATGCGGTAATGTTCCGCGAACTCCGGCGCCTTCTGGCACACCTCCTGACCCGGGTGCGCCCGGCCGCCTTCGGAAGCAGGCGCGTTTTCCCGCGTGGGCATGCGCGCAATGCTGTCTTGCAATTGTCGTATCTCCACCGCAAGGCCGAGACATTCCCGCCCCATCATGCATGCCTCCGCATCCCCGGGCTCCAGGTAGGTTTTCAGCTCCTTGCCCTCTTTTTTGAGCCACACCGTCCAACGGCTTTCGGCATGGTCGTATTCGGCTGTCACATCCATTCCGCAGGTGCCCACGTCCGGATAGATTTTGCGGATCTGCCTGCACAATTCTTCCTTGCTGATCATGGAACCTCCTTCTCTTTTCCTCGCCTGTCCGCGCCGGGCGTGAAACACATCCGCCCGGGGACATGTTGTCAACGCGGTGCTGCGCGGTATCCCGCCAATCGTTTCGCCAACTGCGATTCGGAAAAGGCGGGGCGGTCCGTCAAATGTCCGTCGAACACCTGTTCGCGAAACGCCTGCCCGAATACCGGGCGTCTCTTTCCACGGTAGAGGACCCCGACGCATGTTTTGGGCGCATCCTGCGTCAGCATTGCCAGGACACCCACACGATCTTTCGGATCGTGGTCCTCTTCCACCTTCTCGACACGGTCCTTGTACCATTTGACGGAATGCCCGCCCCAGGTGATGCAGGGTTGCAGTACCTCGACAATGGCAAGCCCCCGGTGCGCGATGGCTTCCGCCAGAAGAAATGCCAGGTGATCGATATCACCTGCAAACCCCCTGGCAACGAATCCCACATCATGCAGCACGGCGATCGCCAACATGTTCAGCGGCCGTACTGTCACCGGCCCGGCGGGAAGCGACCGCCGCTCACCCGAAGGCGTCGTCGGAGAGGCCTGCCCCTTTGTCAGGGCATACAGCTCATTGTTATGCACGAGAATGCAGATGTCGGGATTTCGCCGCATCACATGCAAAAAATGATTCCCACCCTCTCCGTAGCAATCCCCGTCTCCGGTGACCACAAGGGTGGTCAGATCTGGATTGGCCACCTGGATTCCCGTGGCCGTTGGAATGGCCCGTCCGTGCAGTCCGTTGAAGAAATTGCAGTTCATGTAATGGGGCAGTTTAGCGGCCTGACCGATACCCGACACGATGCAAACGTCCCGGGGCTGCTTTCCGGTCGTTGTCAGTGCCCTCTTCACCGCCTGCAGCACGCCGAAATTCGAACAGCCGGGGCACCATTGATTTTCCACCTGATTGTCAAACGCTGTCGTCTTCATTGCCGGCCACCTCGTTGCAGATAAATTCCGCCGTGATGGGAAGCCCGTCCCATTTTCGAACGTGCCCGCTGACCTGGAGCCCGTACTGGGCGCCGAGCAACCGCTGGAGTTGCCCGGTCGCGTTGCTTTCCACTACGATGTATCTTTTGTCTTCGGGGAAGGAAACCGCCGGAAGCGGCCACATTTCGGTAAAGTGCACCATCCCCACCTGTTTCCCGGCCCGGGCCAGCATGGGCATGCTTTCCACAATCGCCTCCCGGGTGGTTCCCCAGCCCAATAGTACGATGTCGGCCCCTTCCACATTCCGCTGTTCCGGCAAGTGTATCTCCCGCCGCAGGCCCCTGTGTTTTTGGAGACGCTTGGCAGTCATCTTGGCCGCCACCTCCTGTAGCGCCTCGGTGATGTGGCCCCGTGGATCATGCGCATCGCTGTCCGCGGGAACCAATTGCGGCCCCCGGCCCGGAAAGAGGCGCGGGGAAAGCCCCCCCTCCGCGGACAAATCGTAGCGTTGATAAGGGTCGGAGACGTTCTTGGCCGGGGCATGGTACACGGCCCGGTCCGTTGCAAGATCCAGGTCCGCATAGCCGTACGCGGCATCGGCAAGAAATTGATCGGTCAAGACAATGGCGGGCACCTGATACTTTTCCGACAGGTTGAAGGCCCGGACGGTCTTACAGAAGGCATCCGCGGCATCCGACGGCGCGAATACCAGCCGGGGAAATTCACCATGCCCGGCGTGGATGGCGAACAGAAGGTCCTCCTGGGCCGTGCGGGTGGGAAGCCCTGTTGCCGGCCCCGGGCGCTGGGCCAGGACGATGACCACCGGTGTTTCCACCATGCCCGCCAGGCTCAGCGCCTCCACCATCAAGGAAAAACCGCCGCCGGAAGTGGCCGTCATGGCGCGCACACCGGCATAACCGGCCCCGATGGCCATGTTGACGGCCGCGATCTCGTCCTCGGCCTGCTCGGTGAATACGCCCAGATCTTCCTGGTGCCGGTTCAGGTAGGTGATGATGCCCGTTGCCGGACTCATGGGATAGGCCGCCATAAAGCCGCACCCGGCGTATGCCGCCGCCAGGGCGACGGCCTCGTGCCCCGGCAACAGATACGGTTGGGCATTTTCCCTGTTCAGGCGCCATGGACATTTATCGGCACAGCGTTTGCCGGCGCGTTCATGGCCCAGTTCGGCCGCCCGCAGGTTGTCCGCCGCCACCTTATCGCCCTTTTTCCGGAACATTTCCCAGATGACCGGACGAACCGCCCCCATGCCGATGCCCAACATGCCGCACACCACGCCGACGGCAACCGTGTTGGCATAGATTTCCGCATCAAAAGCATCCTTTGAAATCTTCCGGAAATCCATAGCGGCATCGTCCTTTTCCGCTCCGGATCCCGCGGCCACCAGGATGCCGTTCTCTCCAAGCAAGGAACCGTATTTCGCGGCCGCGCCGGGGTTCATGCACAGCAGAATGTCGGCCTGCTCCCGGGGCGCATTCCGGTGCCTATCGCCCACCCGCAGACGGAAACTGTTTTGCCCCCCCCGGATGCGGGATTCAAACTCCTGCCAGGTAAACACGGCATGGCCATCTTCTTGCAGGACCTTTGCCAGAAGCGCCCCGACGGTCTGAATCCCCTCACCCGCGGCGCCTGCGATCACGATCTGGATGTCCATTGCAACTCCTTTTTCGGATGCTGAAAATCAGGGGCCCGTGAATGCCGGAACACTTGCGGCGTCAGGCCCAAAGCGCCTCCGGCAACGACTCCTGTCCAAGAAAGGGCCGCAGCATGTAGATCAAATCGCTCTGCCGGGTGGGATAGGGCGTCATGATGCTTTCCCGAAACAACCCCGGCACCGTCATACCGCCGTCAATGGCCTGTCGGAAAAGATCGACAAGTCCCCCCGCATTGTCGGACACCACGTGGGCGCCGAGGATTTTTTGGTCGTCACCCATCAGAATCTTGTAGCCTGCATGCCGCATGCCGACCCTGCGGTAGGTTGGCCAGGAAAGCGCCGTGGACATGCTGCGGGTATGGGAAACGCCTTTTTCCCGCAACATCTCTTCGGTGTCTCCCACCATGGCGCATTGGGGATAGGTAAACAACAAGGACGGCACCGACCGGTCGCCAACGGTCACCGGCGCCCCTTGCCGCCGGGCCGCAAGGATGTTGCGCGCGGCCACATGGGCCTCATAATCCGCCACCCTGGCCAATGCAATGGTGTCCGCGCAGTCTCCCACCGCGAAAATATGCGCCGCCGTTGTCCGCATTTCATGCGTCACCTTGATCCCACGGGCCGTATGCGCCACGCCGATATCATCGAGGCGCAACCCCTCGACCCGGGGCACCCGGCTTGCCCCGTGCACCACCAGGTCCGCC
The DNA here is from genome assembly GCA_963678885.2 of Desulfobacterales bacterium. GTDB lineage: Bacteria > Desulfobacterota > Desulfobacteria > Desulfobacterales > JAFDDL01. The sequence goes on from CAXXFG010000006.1 coordinate 849,221, forward strand.
GAATACACGCGTCCCTCTTCGGTGAGCACCTGGTATGCGTTGTCGCATCGGCGGATCCGCGCAATGCGGACATCGGTCAAAATCTCGATGCCATCGTCCGCAGAGGCCTTGCACAGCAGATCCACCATGTCCCGGTCAAACATCCGCAGGGGCCGCGGCGCCGCTTCCAGTATCCGGATACGCCGTCTTTCGGGGCCGATGCGGGCGGCGGCGTGGGCGAATTCGAACGAAACGAACCCGCCCCCCACGAAAAGGATGCGCGGCGGCAATGTCTCCCGCTCCAGAAATTGCGTGCTGGTGGCCATAAACTCGGCACCCGCGATGGGCATGGCCGCGGGAACGGCACCCGTTGCGATGACCACGTGAGGCGCCTCCAGCACGTGATCCTCCACGCGCAGGGTGTGGGCGTCCAAAAAGAACGCGGTGCCATGGAAAAAGGCGATTCCGGCGGCATGCAGATCCGAGCGGGTATCGTCGGGCACGGTATTGACGAAGTCCTGTTTTTGCCGCCAGACGGCCGCCCAGTCGGCCTCTGCCGGCACACGGATCCCAATTCCGCGCAAATGCCGCGACTTGGCGACGATCTCGGCGGCTTCATAAAACCATTTCTTGGGCTGGCACCCGGCCAGGGCGCAAGTGCCGCCGAGTCGCCCGGCATCATCCACCAGAGCCACGTCCAGGCCCGCCGCCCCCAGGTCATATGCGGCGGTCTGTCCGCCGGTGCCGGCCCCGATCACCACAACATCATATTGTTTCACCGCGCCTCCCCGGCTCCGACACCGCCCGCTCGTCTGCGTGATGCGTTCCGCCGAGCGATGCACTCCGGCACAAATGGCTTGTCAACAGGCGGCATGTATCTTTTCCGTTACCGCCTTTGCTTCCGCCCCGTCCAGCAGACGCATGTCCTGCCCGCAGCAGACCAGGTCGCCGTCGCCGCCCTCCACCAAATATACCGTGTTGCCGCAAACATCGCATGTATAACTCTCACCTGCTTTTGCCATAACAATCTCCTTTTTGCCCTTGGCCCGTCCCACGGGCGCATCGGACATGCCGCATCATGCGGCAAGCCGTTTCTCTTGAAAATAAAACAAAAAAATCCCACCGGTGGAATACCGCGGGCCCTGTAGTTTTATGGCCTGCGCCCCCCAGAAAAACCGTCTTTCGGCGCAAACCGTTAAAAAAATAGGGTTTGGCATGTATTGATACGACAATGCGGGAACGTTATATTGTTTGAAATTATTTAATATCGCCAATAACGCTTTAGGGCGGCGGTGGTCTTCGGTTTCCAGGTGTGTCACACCCTACGACACGTCATCCATCTGGAGTATATCGGCAGCCTTTGCAAACCGGGAAAATTACGCGGTCCATTAAAATACAGACACGCATCCCCCCCCAAACAAAAGGACACGGAACACCTAAATGGCTGTGATGGAAAAGGATTCGCACCCGCCCGGGGCCGTCATCGCGGTCCTCGGCACCCTCCTGCGCATAAACCTTGCCGTGATGGCGGATTATGACCGCGTATTGGGCGGCATCGCCGACGAGATCATGCACGCCCGCCTGACCGCGTTCCGCGAAAAACACCAGGCCCATGTGTCCGCCCTGTCCGACGCCATCCGTTCCATGGGCGACAGCACCCCGGAGCAAAGCAAAACGCCCCGGAAGGGGCTTCTCGCATGGGTGGCGTCATTTTTTTCCCCCCGAAGCACACGGGGCGCCCTTGTCGCCCTGAAACGCGCCGAAGAAAACAGCTACCGTCATTACAACCGGGAAGTCTCCGCCGCTTTTCCCCGGGACATCAAGGAAATGCTGCGCGCCCAGTTTACAGATGAGAAAATCCACCTTGATTACATCGCAGAGAATCTGAAAGTTCTTAAATCCTCTGAATAACGCGTACCTCGGGCACCGCTGACAGGCCAAAACGCGCTTTGGTCTTGTTCCGCACCCGGCGCCTACTGTTTTTCCTCCCACCGTTTACAGTCCGCACCCCATTGCGGCCCCGGGTGTTTTTTTGGACGATGCAAACAGGCGCCCGATTTTCAAACCTCTGCACCAAGTTGAACTTGTTCGCGCCTAACGGCGAAAGGAGATTCACATGGCAAATATTTCACATTTTACGGACTGCGACACCGATGAAACCATCTTGGACAGTGACGCCATGGCCGCGGAGGATGACTGCTTCCCCACCCGACGGGCGGTGCGTTGCCACTGCCCGCGATGCGGCAAAAAACATTTTCTGACCTTCTCCTGGGCCGGCAACGGCACGCCCCGGATGTATTGTTACCGTTGCCGGGAAACCATCTCGAAAATGGGGGATCTCGGCTTTTGCGAGGTATCGCCGGAGGTATCTGCCCTCGGGTCCGGGGCCGGAAGGCTGTTCGACTGAATCCGCGCACCCATTTGAAAGGTTTCCGTGATGATTAATGACATGCTGAACCCGGAGCTTCTTCTGCTGGGCCAACGGCTGGGCACTTGGGCCGCCGCCGTGGTGATCACCCTTGGCGTTCTCATTGCCGTCCACATCGCCCGTTTCTTGTCCACCTATTGGTTGTCGCGAAGAGAAGACACCCGGGGAATCCGCCGTCTCCTGCTGTCGTGCATACACCGCACGCACTGGTTTCTTGCCCTGGTGGTGGCTTGCTATATCGGATTCCGGGTTCTGGACATCCCCGCACATGTCGACACCTGGTTCCACAGCATCGCCGTCATCGCCCTGGTGCTACAGATGGCCCTCTGGGCCAACGAGGCCGTCACCTTCTGGTTTCAGCGTTATGAAACCCTTCGGGAAGGAATGGACCCCTCCAGGGTCACGACACTGCGGGCGGTCCGGGTGATCATCCGCCTGGCCCTGGCCGTCCTGGTCGTGCTGCTGATCCTGGACAATATTCCCGGTGTCGAGATCACGGCCCTGGTGGCAAGCCTCGGCATCGGCGGCATCGCCGTGGCCTTGGCATTGCAGAACATCCTGGGCGACCTGTTCGCTTCCCTGTCCATCGTTCTCGACAAGCCCTTTGTGGTGGGGGACTTCATCATCGTGGACAGTTTTCTCGGCACGGTGGACAACATCGGCCTGAAGACCACCCGCATTCGCAGCCTTTCCGGCGAACAGCTCGTCTTCTCCAACAATGATCTTCTGAAGAGCCGAATCCGCAATTACAAACGCATGCAGGAGCGCCGCGTGGTGTTCTCCCTGGGCGTTGTCTACCAGACAACGGCCGCCCAACTGGAAAAGATTCCGTCCATGATCAAGGAAATAATCACGGGCCTGGAACGCACCCGGTTCGACCGGGCGCATTTTTCCGGCTACGGTGATTTTTCCCTTCAATTAGAAATCGTCTATTATGTGCTCGATCCGGACTACAACCTTTACATGGACATTCAGCAGGCCATCAACCTGATGATTTTCCGCCGGTTCGAGCAGGAAGGCATTTCTTTCGCCTATCCAACGCGCACCCTCTATTTGAACAGCCCGGAAAACGAACGGGAACCGCACGGATACGGCAGCAAAGCGGCCGCCACCCCGCAGGCGGCCGTCAACGGATAGCCCTTCAATGCTGCTCAAACACCTGCCGTGGAAGTATGTTCTCCGACGCACTGCCAAGGCATACGGTGTTCTGGATCCGGTCAACTGGTTGGCCAGCATGCGCCGCTTCGCGCAGCCTTCGGAGGTGGCCGAACCCCTGGACCTTTTGCGGGCCGGCGTCGCCTTCCACGCCCGGGGGCTCATCAACACCCGGGCCATCCAGCACAATCTCGACTGGATATGGCCGTATTGGGTGGAGCGCCAGTTCAACCCGCTGGACTGTTCGTTCATTCCCCGGGCCTTTTCCCTGAGTCATGTAAACCACACCCACCGCAACTGGACAGCCGTGGGGCTTCCCGACACCGCCGTCTATCCCATTGTGGATCCCCGGGGGCTGACGACCCCCCTGTATGACGGATGGTCCGTGGACGCTTGGATCGTAACCGACCGGGCGGGCCCCCTGCTTCCGTCCCGGACGCCGGACGCCGTCCAGCGGAGCGTGTTCAGTCACGGCTGGCAGGTGGAAACAAGAATTCGCCGGGAAGGCGCCCTGCTTTCTTCCCGCGTGCACCTGGAGGGCACCAACGTCCATCCCCGCCTGGTGATGCGCTACCACGCCTTTTCAAAACTTAATGCGCAACTGGTGGTATCGGTACGCCCCTACAACCCCGAAGGCATTCAGTTCATTTACCGCCTCGTCCGAACAGGCAGCCGGCGGCTCTGCGTCAATGACGAAACGACACTGGTGTTCGACCCGGCGCCCGATGCCATGCACTTTTCCACCTACGCCCAAGGAGACGTTTACCACCACATCAGCGCATCCGCCGGCAACGCGCAGGCGCAGTGCCCGGTGGGCATGGCCACCGGCGCGGCCGTGTTCCCCCTGACCGGGCGCACCGGACGTGGGGTATCGGTCCGGGTGGATCTCACAACCGAGCGCCGTCGACAGGACAACCATTCCGGTCGCCCGCCGGAAACCTGGCCCCACGCCCTGGCCGACGCCACCCGCCTTGTGGTACCTGATCCGCGTATCCGCTACCTTTTCAACTGTTCCCTTCGCACCCTCTTGCTTTTGTCCGCGGGGCGCACGGTACCGGGCCCTTATACGTACCGGCGTTTCTGGTACCGGGATGCGGTGATGATGCACAACGCCATGCTGACCCTGAATCTGGTGGACCGCTGCCGTCGACACCTGGACACGTTCTTCGAACAACAACAGCGCGATGGCTATTTCGCATCACAGAGGGGGGAGTGGGATGCAAACGGCCAGGTGTTGTGGTTGTTCCACCGCTTTCACCAGGTAGCGCCCGAGCTGTTTCTCCCCCGGTGGGTTCATCCGCTGGTACTGGGCGCCGCCTGGATTCGCAACAAGTTAACGGACACGGACGGCAGTGCCCATGCCGGTCTGCTGCCGGCGGGTTTCAGCGCCGAGCATTTCGGACCGAACGATTATTACTACTGGGACGATTTCTGGTCCATTGCAGGCTTAGATGCTGCGGCCCGTCTGGCGGAAACGTATTTGCCATCCGGCGCGGGCGCGGAAATTTTTCTCACCGCCCGCCGTCTGGAGGCCGCGACGTTCCGGAGCATTGCCGGCATTAACCCGGACCGCTCCCGGGGGGGCATTCCCGCCTCTGCCTACCGGCGCATGGATGCCGGGGCCGTGGGTGCCCTTTCCGCCGATTACCCGCTGCAACTGCTGCCGCCGGGCCACCCGCGCATCACCGCCACCGTGGCGTTTCTTCTGGACAATTGCTTTGTCCGGGGCGGTTTTTTCCAGGACATGATCCATTCGGGCATCAACGCCTACCTGACCCTTGCCATCGCCCAAACCCTGTTGCGAAATCGGGATCCGCGTTATCGGCAATTGGTGCAGACCGTTGCCGATCTGGCCTCGGGTACCGGTCAGTGGCCCGAGGCGGTGCATCCTGCCACCGGCGGCGGATGCATGGGGGACGGCCACCACGGTTGGGCCGCAGCAGAATGGGTGTTGATGATACGCAATATGTTCCTGCGGGAAGAAGAGCAAACCCTGGTGGTCGGCCCGGGCCTCTTGGCACCGTGGCTCAAGGACGGCAACACGCTTTTCCTGGGCCCCACCCGCACCGCGTTCGGTCCCGTGAATATCCGTCTGACACCGGACAAATCCGGTTGCGACATCCACCTTGAATGTCGCTGGAACGGCAAACAGCCCCGGGTATTGGTACGTATACCCGGATTTCAGCAAACGGAAATGTCTTCCGGACGCCTCCGGGTACACCGCAGCCCGGCTACACGGTAGGGGCGCGGTCGCGCCGCGGAAACAGTTCAGGATTGGATGGCGTCCGCCGCGGCCTGGGTTTTCTGTGCCACCAGATCCCATTCCGTTTTCAACTGGGCCAGCAGCCTGTCCCACCCAGCCGCCGTCTCACCGTCGGGCACTTGCCGGTCCGGGTGACGCGAAACTACCGCCTCATAAAGCGCGGCCATGCGCCGGGCGCATGTTTCACGGGTAAACGCCGCGATGCTGCGGGGCGCTTTTGACTTCCACCGCCGCTGCTGTTCAGGGTTCTCCAGGTATGCAAGGACAGCCCGTGCGAATGCATCCGCCGGTGCGTCGGCCGGCAACAATTCGCCGTTTTCATCCGTCGCGACAACATCCCTGCTGCCCGGCGCATCCAACGCCATTACCGGCACCCCGGCGGCCATGGCCTCCAGCAGGACCATGCCCTGGGTCTCGGTATGGGAGGCGAACACGAACAAATCCATGGCATGGTAAGCATCCACCAGACGGCTGCCCGTTCTGCCGCCGGTCATCACCACCCTCTCCGCGACACCGGCCGCATCGAAAATGTCTGCCAAAGCCGCATCGGCGGGCCCCGCCCCCACCACCAGGAACCAGGCATCCAAGCGTTCACGCAGCACATGGGCCATGGCCTCGCCAAGGAAGTGCAGGTTCTTCTCCGGCGCCAACCGACCGGCATATCCCACAACCGGCATTGTCGGCGCAATGGCGTATTCCTTTCGCACACGCCCACCGTCGCCCCGGGCGTGGAAACGGGTATCGACACCCGTTGGAATCACTGAAACGGGCGTGGACACCCCCCGTTCCCGGACCAGGATGTCGGCGATGCTCTGGCTGGGCGCCACCACATGATCGCAAAAGTCGGTGTACAACGTCACCAACCTAATCACGAACGCCTCCAACGACGAAAACGCCACAGGCACATAATGGGTGTAGCGGTCGTACATGGTGTGGTGGGTGAAAATCAGGGGCAGGTCATATTTCCGCGCCGTGCGCAGGGCGGTGTCGCCCAGCAGAAAGGGGTGGTGGCTGTGAATGATGTCCGGGGCGAATTGCTGCATGTCTTTTTCGATGACAAAAGGCAGCGGGATGCGCACTGAAAAATCACTCTGGTTGAAATTCTGAATGGCCGGAACACGCAACGTAAACCGGTCATCGCATTGTTCTTCTCCATCGAAATGGGGCGCCACGATCAACACCCTGTGTCCCATCGCCCGCAGATCCCTGGCATATGTGTCCACCGACCGGGCAACGCCCCCCACATGGGGCAGATAGGTATTGCTGAACATGACGATGTTCATGCCCCGCTCCACACCACCGGCTGTACATCGACCCGGCGCCGACCCGTTTCCATGCCGGAGGAACCGTAAGCGCCCATGCCCGTTTCCCTCACGGCGGGGAAGCGGCATGCCGCCTTGCATGCAACATGTCCATCGCAGCGGCGATGAACATGGGCAGGTCTTCGGGCTGCCGGCTGGTCACAAGGTTATCATCCACAACCACCGCCATGTCGACATATTCGGCCCCGGCGTTCTTGATATCCTGGACGACGGACCGGTACCCGGTGATCCGCCGTCCGCGCAGCACATCGGCGGTGATCAACAATTGCGGCGCATGGCAGATGGCGAACACCGGTTTGCCGCTGCGCAGGAAATCGCCCGCGAACGCGACCGCCGCCGGGTGTGCGCGCAACTTATCCGGCGAATAACCTCCTGGAATCAGCAAGGCATCAAAATCCGCCACCCGGGCCTTTTGCACATTCAAGTCGAGGACCACCGGGATCTTGTCCTTTTTCCCGGTCACGGTTCTGCCGGCGGCAATGCCGATGTTCCGCACCGTGTGTCCGGCCGCGATAAAGGCCTTGACCGGTTCCGTATATTCACTGTCCTCGAACATGTCATCCACGATGACCGCAACAGCCGCCATGGTCTGCCTCCTTTCCGGTTGGGTTGTTCGGGTTGCGCAGCGGACAATATTCGTACGTATTGAAGCGGCCCCACCGCCTCGGACCGGTGCGCCCATTTCAAAGCGCCACGCCCCGTCTTGACCGCATGTGAATGCGCCGGCATCGGCGTCGTGTTTTCCCATGTGTCTCGAAAAGAGTTTACCCCGGAAAGCAAGAGGCTTCCAATGGGGTGCGGCATGCAATCGGTGTCCGCAAACACCCTATCGGGCCGCCGCCGTTGATGAAGCGCTTACAATTCCGGCAAAGTGTGTTATATTTTTGGGGCGCACGGCGATGCCCCCTGCACCCCGCACGGCGGTGCCCGCATCCGGACGTACGCCGCGCAACCTTCGATGGGTTTTCCGGGCACGCCACGGCGCCTGAACACCGCCGTTTTTTTCCATGACACAGCGCCACACACCCAAAGGAGTGAGACGACATGACGGAATACAACAAGGTGGTTATCGCCGAAGATCATCAGCTGTTCAGGGACGGGCTGCGGTCCATGCTCGAACACCGGGACGATATCCGGGTGGTGGCGGAGGCCGCAGACGGACTTGAAGCCATCCGTTGCATTCAGAAAACCCGGCCGGAATTGCTGCTGCTCGACATTTCCATGCCCCGGCTCAACGGCATCAGCGTCATCAAGGATCTGCGCACCCAATTTCCTGAACTGAAAATTTTGGTTTTGACCATCCACGAATCGGACCAATACGTTTTGGAAACCTTCGAGGCCGGTGCCAACGGTTACTGCATCAAGGATTCAAGCCGGGCGGAATTGCTGATTGCCATCGACAGCATCCTGGCAGGCAAAACCTACATCAGCCCGGGAATTTCGGACGGCGTCATGTCCGGATACCTGGCCGGCAGCAAGAAGCTGAAAAAGAAAAGCGACTGGGATACAATTACCCAACGTGAACGGGAGGTGCTCAAACTGGTCGCTGAAGGATATATGAACAAGGAAATCTGCGACCTTCTCAACATCAGCATTAAAACCGTGGAAAAACACCGGGCCAATATCATGAACAAACTGGATTTGCACAACGTGGCGGCCCTGACCGCCTATGCCATTGAAAAAGGCCTGACCGCTCCCGAGCGCTAGTACTCCCCTCGGGGCGCCGTTCGTGCGCGCACCCTGCGGGTGATTCCCAGTGCCGCTTGCCCCACCGCCAGGGGAACCAGACTGAACAGAAGGATGGCGCCCCACTGCCCCGCATCGGGCACCGACAGCTTCAATACGCCCGACAGGACCGGCACATGAACCGCCGCCACCAAAAGCGCCACGGAAATCCCCAGCGCCCCCCACATGAAGGGGTTTTTGCCGATCTCGTTTGCCAGAATCCCCGACCGGGGCGAACGCATGTTGAACACATGCCACAACCGTGCAAAAGAGAGGGTCAGAAACGATACGGTGACGGCCCGGGATGCATCCATGCCGCCCCACCGAAGCGCCCATGTGAAAGCCGCCAGGACAGCACCGCAGATGACAAGACCGTAGCCGCCGATGGCCAACCAATGGCCACCGGTCAGAATGGCTTCCCCCGACTTCCGGGGCGGCTCTTTCATTTTTCCGGGATCCCCCTCTCCCACGGCCAGGGCCAAGGCCGGAAAAACATCACCGATCATGTTCAAGTACAGAATCTGCAGCGGCAGCAGAGGCAGGGGCGCACCGGCGATGACGGCGATGCCAACGATCAGGATTTCCCCCACGTTCCCCGACAGCAGAAAAAAAATGAATTTGCGTATGTTTGAAAAAATGGCGCGCCCTTGGGCAATGGCGGTGACGAGCGTCTGGAATGCATCATCCTTGAGTACCATGTCCGCCGCCTGCCGGGCCACCTGGGTGCCCCGCATTCCCATGGCAATGCCGATATCCGCCTTTTTCAGCGCCGGAGCGTCGTTGACCCCGTCTCCGGTCATGGCGACCACCGCCCCGTTTTCCTGGTGCAGGGAAATCAGAACGAGCTTCTGTTCAGGAGAGACCCTGGCAAACACGCGTGCATCCAGCAGGCGCCTGCGTTCTTTTGCCGTTACACCGTCGATGTCTTCCAGCATATGCCCCTGGACCACGTCTGCGCCTTGTCCCTTCACGAGTCCGATCATCCGGGCGATCTTGACGGCCGTGGGCGCCTGGTCCCCGGTGACCATCACCACGTGAATGCCGGCTGCGCGGCAGGCATCCAGGGCCTCTGCCACGCCCCGGCGTGGGGGATCCTGCATGCCGACCAGACCTAGAAAGGTCAGTTTCCCATAGGGCGTTTCCGCCGGGTCTGCGACGGTCTTTTCGGCCGCCGCCAACACCCGGAGTCCCTGGGCCGCCATCCGGTGATTGCACGCAAGCAAGCTTTCCCGGGCATTGTCATCCATTGGCCGCGTCTTTTCACCAGACAAGACACGGTCGCACACATCGAGCACCGCCCCGGGCGCTCCCTTCACCGCCACCCGATAACCGGCTGCGGCCCCGTTTTCAATCCCATGCACCGTGGCCATCATCTTGGTTTGGGGATCGAATGCTTCCTCCCGGACTTCCGGCCATTTTTCAAGAAGCGCATCCCGGTGCCGGTTCCAGTCCGCGCCGATGCGCAGCAAGGCGATCTCCATGGGATCCCCCACACCCGGGTTCCCGGGATGGCTGCCCAACGAATCGACCTTCCCGGATTCTTCTTTCCCATCATCGCCAAGGATTGCATTGCTGCACAGCACGCCCGTTTCAAGGATCTTTTCCAACACCGGGTATTGTTTGAACCCCACCTCCCGCCCCCGAAGCGCAATCTGTCCGTCCCCGGCGTTGACATCGAAAACAGCCGGGTCTTTTCCCGCTTGCGCCAGTGCCGCCAGACAGGTCACGGCCATGTGGTTTTCCGTCAGGGTGCCGGTTTTATCCGTGCAGATCACCGATGTGGACCCCAGGGTTCCCACTGCCGATAGCCGGTTCATCAGTGCATTGTGCCGTAACAGGCGCCACAGTCCCCGCGCCAGGGCAATGGTCGCCACCACCGGAAGCCCTTCCGGTGCGGCAGCCACGGCCAGCGCAATGGCGGTTTCGATCATCAGCCGCCATGGCTGACGCCCGGCGATCCCGGCCGCAAACACCAGCACCGCCACCAGAAAGGTCAGCACGATCAAGCGATATCCGAACCGGTTGAGTCGCTTTTCGAGGGGTGTTTCTTCGGGGGTTGCCGCTTCGGCAAGGGCGGCGATGCGCCCCAATTCAGTGTTCATGCCGGTGGCCGTCACCACTCCGCAGCCGGATCCGCCGACGATGGCAGTCCCCTTGAACAGCATGCTCCGGCGTTCCGATAGCACCGCATTTTTTTCAACGGCGCGGGTCTGCTTGGCAATCGGCATGGATTCTCCGGTCAACGCCGATTCGTCCGCCGCAAGCCGGGAGGCCTCCAGGAGGCGCAGATCCGCCGGAACCATGTCCCCCTGCTCTAACAAAACGATGTCGCCGGGAACGATCTTCTCCGAAAAGATGCGAAAAACAGTCCCGTTGCGCCGCACCGTGGTCTTCGTCCCGCTCATGCGTGAAAAAGCCTCCATGGAGCGGGTGGCACGCAGTTCCGTGAAAAACCCGAACGCCACGTTGAGGCCGACCGCCACAACAATCGCCGCCGCCTCCACGCCCTGGCCGAATCCCCAGGCAACAACGGCCGCCGCGGCGAGAAGCAGGATGATGACATTGCACAACTGCCCCCCCAATATGCCGAGGGCGGAACGTTTCTTATTTTTCCGCAGCCGGTTTCGGCCGTGGCGATGAAGTCGCCGGCCCGCCTGTTCCGGGTCAAGGCCCCTGTCGGCCGCAACATCGAAGGTGGCCAGGCACTGCGCAGCCTCGCAGGACCAAGGGCTCCCGACATCCGGGGGGGGCGTCGTCATGGGGAATCCAGCCGGATCAGGCTGTTGTATGTCCCGAAACAATTGGGCCTCTTCAGTTCATTTCCGGGATCTTCGCTCCAACTGCCGTCCACCAGGAATTTGTACTGGTATTCCCCCGGGGGGATAATCACGTCCTTTTTCCAGACGCCGTAGTCATCCCGCTTCATGGGGTGTGCCGCCGGATTCCAATCGTTGAAATCCCCCACCACCGCAACCTCCCGTGCCTGACCCTGAACAAGGGTGAACTTGACGCGTTTGCGCTTGCCGGCAGTTCCTTGCCGACTTTTTTTGTCGCCAACTGTTTTTGTTTGTTCCATGGCATGCCCTCCAATCTGAAAAGAGTTGAGATCCCGGGGCGCACCCGGCATTGCCCGGGCACATGACACCATCATAGGCGCCATCCCTCCCCGACACCATCCGTTAAAACCGGTATATGCGCATTTTGCGGCACCTACCTTCCCGCCCCCTTGGAGACGCCGATCTTGGCGGAATCCCGATGCCACCCCCCAAACACCTGCCGTGGCCCCAATGCCAACAGGCGCGTTTTCTTCATTGGGCCGCCGAAAAAAACCCGGTGTCCGCCGCCGGACAATGGGGGATAGACCGTATTCCGGTTCCGGTGCGCTTTTGAATACATGAAGTCCATTGCGCCGGTTTAAAGATGGTTTCCGTTCGGCCGGGCTGTTCACGCCGGCGGCATTCCGTCGCCGAAAGAAGCATGCCAAGCGGGGCGTTTTGTAACCGGCACCGTTGATCAACCCCAAAAAAGGAGGAATGACATATGAGAAAATGGAAGTGGGCAACAGCTCTTTGTGTCTTTTGCACGGCAGCTTTCTTTGCCTGCGGTGACGGCGACGCACCGAAATTTGACGACCGTTCTGTCACATCGGAAGATGTGAAGGAAGATGTTTCCGAAGCCATGAAGACCGTCAAGGAGTATTCTTCGGAAGAAAAGAAAGATTTTCTGCGGCAAATGGAGAAAAAGATGAAAGAGTATGACCGCAGAATCGAAACGCTGCGCAGTCGGCTGTCCGAAAAAGCCGACACCTTGGAAACCGATGCGCGGAGAAAAATAGAGGACATCATGGAAACATTGCGCGATAAGCAGCAGGCCGTGGCCAAGAATCTGTCCGCCATGAAAACCGCGGGCGAAGCGTCCTGGAAGGACCTCAAGTCCGGCATGGAATCAGCCATGCAGGAATTGTCGACCGCGGTGGACCGGGCCGGATCTCATTTGGAATGATTTTTCCCTTCCGGCCGGATATACAGCGGATGTGCATCGAAACGGGCGCCGGGCGACCGGCGACCGTTTCGTCTCCCGCCTGCCCCTTATTTTCCGGAAACACCGTCGCTGCGCAGGAGGAGCTGTTCAATCTCGCTTCCAGTGAGGGTTTCCCGGTCCAGCAACGCAGCGGTCAGGGCGTCGAGGGTGCTTCTGTTTTCCACGACCACCGTTTCCGCGCGCTTTTCCGCCGCCGTCAACATGGCCCGCACCTCTTGGTCGATCAGCCGTGCGGTGGCCTCACTGTGGTCCCTGGGCGCGGAAAGCGTCTTGCCCAGAAACGGATGCGCATCGCCGGTGGTGAAGGTCACCGGCCCGAGCGTGTCGCTCATCCCCCATTGACACACCATGCGACGAACCAGTTGGGTTGCCATTTTTAAATCGTCCCCGGCGCCCGTGGAACGATCCGAGAACACCAGATGTTCCGCCGCTCTTCCGCCGAGCATGATGGCCACCCTGTCTTGCAGGTACCGCCGGGACAGGTTGCGGCGGTCCTCCTCTGGAATTTGCTCCGTCGCCCCCAAGGCCCTGCCCCTTGGAATGATGGTGACCTTCTGCAGGGGATCTCCTTCCGGCATAAAGGTGGCCACCAGGGCGTGGCCGGCCTCGTGGCAGGCGACAATGCGTCTTTCCCTTTCTTCAACCACCTCCTCGCGTTCAAGGCCCATCAGGATCTTGTCCCGTGCGGTTTCCAACGCCTGCCGGGTCACCTGTTCCTCGCCCCGCCTGGCGGCCAGCAAGGCCGCTTCGTTCACAAGGTTTTTCAAATCGGCGCCGGAGAGCCCCACCGTGCGCCGTGCCATGTCCTCCATGTCAATATCGTCTGCGTGCCGGGTGCGGTGCAGATGAATTTCAAGAATTTTCTTCCGCGCCTGCTTTTGCGGCAATTCCAAATGAATCCGCCGGTCGAAACGACCCGGCCGCACCAGGGCCGTGTCCAGGACATCCGGACGGTTGGTGGCCGCGATTACGATCACCGAGTCCCGGGGGGAAAACCCGTCCATTTCAGCGAGAATCTGGTTGAGGGTCTGCTCACGCTCATCGTGCCCGCCGCCGAGCCCCGCCCCCCTGGCGCGGCCGATGGCGTCGAGTTCATCGATAAATATCATGGCCGGCGCGGCCTTCTTGGCTTGGGCGAACATGTCGCGCACCCGGGAAGCACCCACGCCCACAAACATTTCGATAAATTCAGACCCGCTGATACTGAAAAAGGGAACCCCCGCCTCACCGGCCACTGCCTTGGCAAGCAACGTCTTTCCCACCCCCGGGGGGCCCACCATCAACACCCCGTTGGGTAGCGCAGCGCCCAGGCGCAGGAACCTTTCCGGCGCCTTCAGAAAAGAAACAATTTCCCGAAACTCCTTTTTTGCATTGTCGAGACCGGCCACATCGGAAAAGGTAACACCGCTTCCGTTCTCCCGAAACCGCTTTGCCTTTGATTTTCCGAAGCCGAACATGCCCCTGGCCTGCCCGGTCATGCGTTCCTGCATCTTGTTGCCGGAATAAACAAAAAATCCAATGAGCAGCAGCCACGGCAGCATGGCAAGGATCAGGGGCCAGAACCAGTTTTCCTGCTGCTGTTCAGCAGCCACAACCACCTCCCGGTCGGTCAAAAGGGGCATCAACCCCCGGTCCTCCACCTCGGGCAGAACCGTGGAAAATCCATCCGCGCCACCGGAAGCATCGTTTCCTCCGCCCCCGTCCTGTCCCCGCCTCTTTTCGCCTTCGGCCTCTTCAGCCTTGAATGTCCCGGTGATGCGCCGTCCCCTAAAGGTCACCTGCCGCACCCGGCCGTTTTCCACCGCCTGTTTGAACTCGGAATAGGCAAGGCGCGTCGGCTCACGGCCGGGCCCGACGATCTGCGCGTACAGTGAAAACAACGCCATCCAGACAAGCACCACCACAAGCACCCGGCGCCAATTAAAGGACTTGCCGGCAATGGGTCTGTTTGACGCGGTTTTCTTCATAGCGCTCCTTTGTGGAATCGGTCCGGTTTTTCTGTTGAACATAGCCTTCCATCCCGTGTTGAAATATCCGTGAAATCCTGTATTTTGGTCCACGCCACCGGGTATTTCCGCTGTATGATATCATGTCTTATTGCGGGAAAATACGCTGGTGAATATGAAGCCAAGGTGATTTCAGGAATCAGGGAATGCATCTTCCAGGTCTCTTCATCAATTTTCTGCCGTCCATCGGTTTCCTGCTGGCGCTGGTGTTGCTCGCCCATGTGCTGCGCCAGCGCAGGTCCCCTTCAAGCACCCTCGCCTGGCTGATGGCCATCGTTTTCGTGCCTTACTTGGGGGTTCCGCTGTACATGATTTTCGGCGGCAGGAAAATGACCCGCATGGCCGGTGGAAAAAAAGTGATGCCCATTGGCCGTGAAAAAGGGGCCACCGCCGCTCCGGAAGCAAAACCCGCCCCTTCCCCGATCCCCTGCCTGTTTCCGGGCGGTTTCCCCCCCACGCACGGAAACACCGTTTCCATGTTAACCGCCGGTTCGGATACCTTCCGGCTGATACTGAAATTGATCCGGGAGGCCAAAGACACCCTCCACGTCACCACCTTCATACTGGGCCGGGACGATACGGGTCGTGCCATCATCTCGGCCCTGGCGGACCGGGCACGGCATGGCGTGAAGGTGCGCCTGCTTCTCGACGCCCTTGGGTCCATGCCCATTCGCAAACCGTTTTACCGCCGCCTCGTCGATGCCGGCGGCCAGGTGGCCTTCTTCATGCCCATGGTGCACCTCCCCTTCCGGGGACGCGCCAACCTGCGAAACCATCGCAAAATGATCATCGCCGATCAAAAGCGTGGGGTTGTGGGGGGGATGAACCTTGCCGAAGACTGCATGGGCGCGGAAGAACAGCGCGACTACTGGCTGGACCTGGCCCTCTTGGTCCAAGGCCCGTCCGTGGGGCAGTTGTACCAGATCTTTCAATCCGACTGGCGGTTCGCGGCCGGAGAAACGTTGGACGACATGCCGCCGACCGTCGGCCACGGGCAGCGGGACGGCGGCACTCTGCAATTTACCGCCAGTGGTCCGGATGTGCCCCAGGACACATTGCGCGATGACCTTTTGGCCGCATTTTTCGGGGCCACCCGGCGGATTTGGATCATGACGCCCTATTTCGTTCCCGACGATCTGACCCTGGAAGCCCTTTGCATCGCCGCACGGCGGGGTGTGGATGTGCGTATCGTGGTCCCGGCCCGATCCAACCACCGCCTGGCGGATATCGTGCGCAAAGGCTACCTGTCCCAGTTGCAGGAATCCGGCGGCCGGGTATTGCTGTACATGCCCCGGATGCTGCATGCCAAGCTGCTGTGCATCGACGGTCGGGTGGCGGTGACAGGCTCCATCAACATGGACATGCGCAGCCTGCTGCTCAACTACGAGGTGGCTTTGTGCGTCCAGACCCCCGACACGGTGCAGCGCCTGGACAGATGGATGCGCCGGCAGATGCGCCATTGCCGTCCCCGGAAAGCGGCATCCGGCGCGCCCATGGATCTTCTGGAAGGAATGAGCCGCCTGGTGGCGCCCCTGCTATAAGGCCGAAGAAGGAGACGCCTCCGATTGTCCGTCCAGGGCGGCACGGATGGCCCGCGCCATTTCCATCCGGGCGATGGGCTTCATCAGCACGAAACGGGCGCCCGCGGCGGTGAGCCGCTCGTGACCGATGCGTTCGCTGAAACCGGTGCAGATGATGAGGGGCATGTGCGCTCGCAGGCGCCTTACTTCCTCCGCCAGGCGGTCTCCGGTCAGCCCGGGCATGGTCAGGTCGGTGATCACCAGGTCGAAGCCCTCCGGATTCGCCCTGAACATTTCCAACGCCCCCGCACTGCTGGCGCTGGCATGCACCTGATACCCGAGCCCTTCGAGCATCTGCTTCTCCAGCCGCACGATAGCCGGCTCATCGTCCACCAGCAGAATCCGTTCCTTGCCGCCCGGGGTTTGCGTCGCCTCTGCGTCGACCGCTTTTTCGTAAATACTTTCGTGCAAGGGTAGGTACACGTTGAATCTGCTGCCGCTTTCCGTTCCACCATCCACCGTGATGTCGCCGCCGTGCCCCTGGACAATACCGAACACCACGGCCAGGCCCAGACCGGTACCCTTTCCTTGGGCTTTGGTGGTGAAGTACGGCTCGAAAATCTTTTCCCTGATCTCCGGAGCAATGCCCGTGCCGGTATCCGCGACGGTCATGCGCACATACCGCCCGGGCAACAGGGCTGTGCCGGCCCTGTTTTCGGCGGTAAAGACGGTTTCCGACAATGTGATGGTGATTTTGCCGCCGTTTTCTTCGACAGCATGAAACGCGTTGGTGATCAGGTTCATCAGCACCTGATGAATCTGGACGGGGTCGGCCATGACCGGGCCACAGTCTTGCTGAACATCCCGTGCGATCTCGATATTGGACGGAATGGTGGAGCGCACCAGCTTGAACACCTCCTTCAGGATCTGCTGGATACGAATGGGCAGCATCTTGTGCTCGGAGCGCCGGCTGAAGGTCAGAATCTGCTTGACCAATTGACTGCCCCGCATCCCGGCATTGAAGATCTCCCGTACGTTTTCATGCGCCCGGCTTCCCTCCGGCAGTGTTTCCAGAAGCATTTCCGACAGTCCAAGGATGGGAAAGAGAATATTGTTGAAATCGTGGGCGATGCCGCCTGCGAGATTACCGATGGTCTCGGCTTTCTGGGCCTGGATCAGTCGGTTTTCAAGGGATCGGCGCTCCGTCTCGGACTGCCTGTGGGCGGCTTCCTTTTTCAGGAAGTGAAGCGCGTACGCCAGATCCCCCGCCATTTCCGCAAAAAGTGCGCGGCTCTCGTCATTTGTTTCAACTTCTTCTGCCAGCCCGGCCGCCAGGAAGCCAAAGGAAACCTCCGCATGCCGCATCCGGGCATAGAGCACCTTGGCGGTTGTGCCGAAAATTCCACCTCCGTCTCCGGCGACCTCGATCATCACCGCGTCCTGTTCCGCGGCACGGATGTGGTCAAAACATGGGGGCAGGTTGCCTGCCGCCAACAGCGCCG
This sequence comes from Desulfobacterales bacterium, assembly GCA_963678885.2. Classification (GTDB taxonomy): domain Bacteria; phylum Desulfobacterota; class Desulfobacteria; order Desulfobacterales; family JAFDDL01. Next base: position 867,162 of record CAXXFG010000006.1, read on the forward strand.
TCACCTCTTCGCGCCGGGCGATTTGACCCGCAACGGCCCAGGAAACCGGGATATTGCCTTCGTCGGTGCGCACGATCATCGCCGATGCGTATCCGCCGGTTTCCACCAGCAGGCGGCAGCCCTTGTCGATGAGCGTTTCGGAATCCCGCTCATGAACGATCAGCTGGTTGATTTCCCGGATGGCCCGCAGCACGCTGTTTAAGTGCTCAATGCGCTGGGCGGCGGTTTTTCGTTCGGTGATATCCTGCACGGAGCCCCGTACCCGGACCACGGCGCCGTTTTTCACCACGGGTTTGCCGATGGTCCGGACCCATTTATGCCGCCCCTTCGCGGTGACCATTTCCAGCTCCAGATCATAGGGGCGCCCCTTTTCAACGGCATCCGTAATGGCGGCCTTGATCCGGTCCCGGTGAACCCCCTGAAAGAAATCCACGCCAAAGTCGGCATTGGTTTTATCTGCCGGATCCATGTCGTGGATATTGGCCACCTCCCTGCTCCAGGAGCCTGCGCCGCTGACCGCATCGAACTCCCAGGCCCCGATCTTGGCCAGAGCCCCCATCTCCTCGAAAAGCAGGTTCCAATGTTTTCTGTTTTCTTCCATGCGCTTCCGGTCGGTAATGTCCTCCATCGCCCCCATGATCCCCACCATATTGCCGGTACCGTCCAGAATCGGCGCGACGGAAAGACTGCCGTCAAACAGGCGCCCGTCCTTGCGCCTGCGCACCACCTCCCGGCCGTAGAAACTCTGTCCGGTCCGGACCAGGTCGCGCAGGGTGATAAAGTCTGTTTCTTTTTCGGGCGGCACGATGGGCAGCGGCTTTCCGATGATGTCATCGGCCCGCCACCCGAACATGCGTTCGGCCGACGCGTTCCAGGTGAGCACCCGTCCGTGCAAATCCACACTATACAGCGCCACCGGTGAGCAGGCGATCATGGCCCGTTGAAATTCCTCGCTCAGGTGAAGCGCCCGGGTCTTAAGTGCCACCTGTCGCCTTAACGACCATGACCAGAGAAAAACGACCACCACCAGCCCCAGGAGCGGAATCCCCACCATCAGGCCGTAGCGCAGGACGTCTCCGGGGCCGACACCGGTTTCGCCATAAACGCCCATCCATTTTTCGTAGATGCGCCGGTACGCACCGGAAGCCTCGATGGTTTTCAACCCCTCCCCCAACTGGGTCAGCAGGGCCTTGTTACCGTCCTTGACCGCATAGCAATAACCCTGGGAAAGAAAGGGGCGGCGCCCCACCCTTAGAGCGTCTCCGTGGTTTTTCTGAATCCAGCGCAATGCGGTCAGCCGGGACACCAGCGCGCAATCGTGGCGGCCCATGGCCAGTTGGCCGATGGCCTCTTCCTGGGAAACAACGGCCGTCACCGTGACGTTTACGGCGGCCTCCCGGACAAAATCGTGCATGATGTCCCCTTGCTGCACCACCACTCGTTTTCCGGCCAGATCGGCCAGGCTTTCCGGCAGGGGAACACCTTTTTTTCGAGCCACGGGCACGCAGTGGTTGACGGTGTGTGGCACGGTGAAATCAAACAGCCGGTCCCGTTCGACGGAATAGAACATGCCCTGGAGCGCGTCGATCTCACCGGCGGCCAGGGCGTCGCGCATCCGCTGCCAGGGGCCCAGGCGGATTTCGATGTCCAGCCCCATTTCCAGTGCGATGGCACGGGTCAGATCGACATTGTATCCCGCCGGTCGCTCCTCCGCGTCCAGGAATTCGAAAGGAGGGTAATTCTCGTCCCCACCGATGACCAGCCGGTGCCGGGGAAGTTCCAATGCGGCGAACCATTTGGCGTGCAGCCGGCGGTAAGTACCGTCGGCCATGACCATGGCCAGTGCCTCGTTGAGCAACGACAAGGTCTCCCGGTCACCGTCCCTGGCCGCGAAACAAAAATCCTGATGAAAACCGCGCACCGGCTCGTCGACAATGCGAAGATCTTCAAACCCCGTTTCCTGAATGAGCCGCAGCCCAACCAGACGCGGAATGAAAACCGCATCGCAACGCCCCCGGGATACCTCTTCCAGCGCTTCCAGGAAAGAGGGGGTGGTGCGCAGCTCCGGACCGTATCCCTCCCGGCGCAGAAACTCCTCGGTGTTGTCGCCGGCCATGACCGCCACCTGCTTGCCCCGCAGATCCTCCAGCCCGCGAATATCCGTTGTGTCCCCTCGGACGACAATGGCACCCCGAAGGGTCATGTACGGAAAGGTGAAATCAAACAGCGGTTCCCGCTCCGGGTTCCGGGCCACCAGGGGCAGGGCCTGTATGGCACCTTGTTCCAGCCAGTCGCGGACCTCCGTCCAGGGGCCGGTGCGGTAAGTCACGGCGTAGCCCATGGCCTTCAGGGCGGCCCGGAACAGCTCGATGGCGAAACCGTCCGGCCGGCCTTCGGCGTCCACCATGGAAAACGGCGGATAATGGATTTCCGCCCCGGACCGCAGCACCGGGAGGGCATGGGCGTTCCCGCCCTCGGCGGCCGCCGGCGCCGCCCACAACAGCAGGCCCGCAACCAGCGCCGTCACGCACGCAGCGACTTTCCATCCGGGGATATGGGTGATGGTCATGTGCTGATTAACCCTTGGTGGTTTGGAGCAGCGCTTGGGGACAGGCCCGGTCGCAGGCTTCGGCTTTCCGTCCCACGCTTTCTCCTGTAAGGTTACCGTAAGGGAGGTTTCAAATGCAATCCTTTCGGGTCAGGTCCATCGCAAACCGCTGCCGGACAAGGCGCCATGACGCCTCGACCCTTTCCGCACAATGTTGTAAGGTAAAGGAAACAACTCGGCACACGCCTTCACGGAAGCCAACCCAAAGGAAGTAACATGCGGCACAACCAGTGGAACAAAGTCCGTCGCTTCAAGGATATCCTCGTCATCCTCGCCAAATACGGATTCGACGAATTGCTCCAGCGACTGGACATGCCGGGCGCCCAATGGCTGCGCGACATCACCCCCATCCACAGGGAGATGGGACTCTATGAACGCATCCGTTGCGCGTTGGAGGAAATCGGCCCCACCTTCATCAAGTTCGGCCAGATCATGAGCTTGCGTCCGGACCTGCTTCCCCGCGCCCTGTTATCGGAGCTCGAAAAGCTCCAGGACACGGTACCCCCCGATGATTTCGCCCGCATCGAGCAGGTTCTCGAAGAAAACCTGGAGATGCCCCTGCGGGAGGTGTTTTCCGTTTTCGATGCCACGCCGGCGGCTGCGGCTTCCCTTTCCCAGGTCCACCGTGCGGTGCTGCGGCGGGAAGGCCGGATTGTCTCGGTCAAGGTGCAGCGTCCCGGTGTCCGGGAGAAGATCATCTCCGATCTCGACATGCTCGAAGACTTTGCCGGATTTCTGCACAACAAGGTGGAAAATCTCACCCCGTACGATCTGCCCCATCTGGTCCAGGTGGTGCGCCGCATGCTCATGAAGGAAATCGATTTCGCCGTCGAGGCGCGGCACCTGAAAACCGCCGCGGCTTACGCGGCCGGCACCCGCGTTCACATTCCGGCGGTGTTCGATCGTTACAGTACCCGTCGGGTGCTGGTGATGGAACATGTGGTGGGCACCCGGTATAAGGATATCCTGCAGGCAAGTGCCATCGACGCACCGGCCGTCGCCCGGCAGGGGCTGCAGGCAGCCATCAAACAGATCCTGGAAGACGGCTTTTTTCACGCGGATCCGCATCCAGGCAACCTCCTGGTAACCCAAGACATGTGCCTGTGCATCATCGACTGGGGAATGGTGGGCCGCCTTACCCGCACCGAGCGCTTTGAACTGATCGGGCTTCTCAAGGCGCTTGTGGAAAGAGACAGCGAGGCCCTGACCGACAGCCTGCTGACCCTCTGCCTCCCGCCCGGGGACAGAATCCGCCCCCGGGACCTGGAACGGGATCTCCTGGAAATTCTCGACGCCTTCTATGCCGTGCCCATCAAGGACGTCAACATTGGGGAATTGCTGCTCAACATCACCGTTCTCATCCGCCGCCATTCCTTGCGGCTCAAACCGGAAATGGTCATTATGATCAAGGCCCTCGTAACTGCGGAAGGCTCCGCGCGGCTGGCCTACCCGAACATGGACGTCGCATCGGAACTCAAGGACTCCGTCGGCCGCCTGGCCGTGCTGCGCCACCGACCCGAGGAGCTGCTGCGCCGCCTCCGGCACCTGGCCGCCGGCCTGTGGTCCGTACAACACGACCTGCCCCGGCGGATACAGCGGCTCGCCGACAAGCTGGAACGCGGCGATCTGAATTTCCGTTTTCAAGTCAACAAGATCGAGGCCCTCATCCATGCGCTGGAAAACGCCTCCAACCGCCTGACCGTGGGCATCATCACCGGCGCCGTGATCATGGCGTCCTCCATGATCATTACCACCGGCATCGGTCCCTTCATTTTCGGTTACCCGGCCCTTGGTGTCATCGGCTATCTGCTGTCGGTGGTTCTGGGCATCTGGATCATCATCACCATCATCCGCAACAACAGATATTGAGGGGAGGTCGGTAAAACGTTTTTGCCCGGATCGGCCCGGAATACCCCCGCCGGACGACGGATGGATTGCAGCCGGATGCCGAATACAGGGCAGCCCCCATGGTAAATTGGACGCGGTGCCGCTAAGCAGGGTCCATTACCAATGGGCGCCGCATCCCGCCGACGCATGAAACACCGAAATCGGCCACCCCACAACACAGGCCGCCGCCCGGACGCAACTGCGCGGAAGTGCCATGAAAACGCCCCCTCCGCGGGATAGAACGGGATTCGGCAGCGACGGCCGCTGAAAACCACCAGAGGCATTTTGCACATGGAATCTGCACCTTCGGACGCACGCTGTCCCCGTGGAACCAAGCCGCGCACCGTCATCATTCCGTCGAAAATACGGCGTCAATTCGACCACCCCCGGGCGATGGTCATCTGGCGCATGTTTCGACGTCAGGCGCAGATCGCATTCGGCAGTCTGCTGGCCGCCCTGGGCTTCACCCTTTTCCAGGTTCCCTTCAATTTGGCTGCCGGCGGTGTCACGGGAATCGGCATCATCCTGAACAAGTTCATCAATCTCCCGGTGGGCATGACGGTCCTGGCCCTGAACATCCCCCTGGTGGTTCTTGGTTTTTTTCAACTGGGACGCTGGCGGTTCGTGGTATCTACGGTGGTGGCGGTGCTGTGTCTGTCCTTCGGTATCGACCTGTTCTCCCTGTACCTTCCCCCCGCGTCGAAAAACTGGCCCATTACCAACAACCTGCTGCTGGCATCTATTTACGCGGGCATCCTGTTCGGCCTCGGCATGGGCCTCATCTACCGCGCGGGGGGCACCGTCGGCGGCACCTCCATTCCCGCCAGGATTCTCTATGAACGTACGGGGCTTCCCATGTCCCAGTCCTATCTGTTCACCGACGGCGCCGTTATCGTGCTCGCCGGTTTCGTGTTCCGGTGGGAAGTGGCCCTGCTGGCCACTCTCACCCTTGTACTGTCGGGCATTATCACCGATCATATCATCGAAGGCGTCAGCCAGGTGCGAACCGTCACCATCGTCACCCGGAAACCCGAGGATGTTCGGATGGCCATTCTTTACCAACTGCGCCGGGGGGTCAGCCTCTGGTCCGTCGAGGGCGGCTATCTGAAACGCCCCCGCACCATGATGTTCTGCACCGTGGTGCGTTCGCGGGTTTCGGACCTGCGCTATGCCATTGCCACGGTGGATCCGGAAGCCTTCATCGTAATCGGTATCGCCCAGCAGGTCATCGGCGGATACGGCCGGCACACCGTGTCCATCAAAGAAAAGGGCGCCGCCTGACCGGTTCCCCAAGGTGCGCCGGCCGAAAATACAGGTTCCGGCCGCCTGACATACATGCCACACCCCATTTGAAGCAACCGGCTTTCCGGTATTCTATCGGACAGAAGGAGAAAAGGACGACGGTATGCGTCCCAAAGCCTTAAATCGTCAAACGGCAGAAAAGGAGGCCGTGATGTTCAAACGTATCTTGTTCCCTGTGGATTTTTCGAAGAACGCGGAAAAAATAATGCCGTTCGTATCGGAGATGGCTGGAAAGTTCGGTGCGGAAATCCATTGCGTTCACAGCCTGCATGTCTCCACCTATTACGCCAACATCGGCATGGCCGCGGCCTATGTTGCGGAGTTTGAAATGAGAACCCGGGAAGAGGTGGAAAAAAAACTGGACACCTTCGTCGCCACGCATTTTAAGGGCTACAAGGTCACCACGGCCATTCTCACCGGCAGGCCCGGGGACCAGATCGTGGCCTATGCCGGAGACAGCAAGATCGACCTGATCATCATGGGCCACAGCACGACGGGCCTGGAGCGCGCCATCATGGGCAGCGTGGCCGCGCATGTCGTGAAGTATGCACCGGCCCCGGTCTTGGTCATCAGCCCGGAAACATTGAAAGGGTGATGAAAAACCGCCGGAAGGCGTTTGACATTTCTTCGAGCGTTTGGCAGGTTGGGAGCGTTATCCATGGAAACTTCCTGCCGGCGACATGATGGAACGAGGCGTCATGATACACATCCTCATCAGTGATGACCACTCCCTTTTCCGGAAAAGCCTCCGCAATATCATTGAAAGCCAGCACGACATGACCGTCGTCGGAGAAGCGGAAAACGGCCTGGTCGCCGTCAAACAGGCGAAACGTCACCGGCCAGATATTATCCTCATGGACGTCAATATGCCGGAGATGGACGGCATCGACGCCACCCGCATGATCAACTCCAGATTTTCGGACATCAAGGTCATCGCCCTGTCCAGTTATTCCGATGAGGTCTATCTGGACAAGATGATGGCCGCCGGTGCCGTCGACTACATCTCGAAGCTGTGCAGCCGAAAAGATCTGCTCGGCGCCATCCGGTCCGCGACGGTTGCTGCCGCACCGCCGCCGGGAACAACGCCATAGAAGAAACCAGGGAATCCCGCCATGATCTGCCGATGGACACCCGAGCACAGCCTGCTGTTCGCAAGCGACGCCTATTGCCGTTTCGTTGGACGCCCTTGGAGCCAATTGGCGGGCAGCGCCATCACCCACCACATCTCCGATGCGGACCGCGACAAGCTGCACGCCGCGCTCGACCGCCTGGCGGTGGGAATTCCTTACACCGATGTGGAATGCCGCGTGCAGACCGATGGGGGAATCCGATGGACCCACTGGACCCTTCTGGCCGTTTTCGACGACGCCGACCGCATCTGCATGGTGCAGTCCATCATCCGGGACATCACCTCCCGGAAACGCATGGTGGAGAACCTCCGGGACAAGCAGCAGGTGCTCGAACGCATCGTTCACTACCGCACAAGGGAATTGGATGAAAAACACCACCAGCTGGTGCGCAAAAACCAGCAGTTCAAACACCTGGTGCGCAAAACCCAGCATGCCATGGAAAACGATCGACAATCCATCGCCAAGGAGTTGCATGACAGCATCGGCGCCAGCCTGGCCGCCATCAAGTTCAGCCTGGAGCAGCGCCTTTCGGAAATGGAGAAAATGCCGCGGTCCAAGCGGCTTTCCTTTGAACAGATCCTGTCCTACCTGACCGACACCATCAAGGAAACCAAACGCATTTCCCACGGGCTGCGCCCGTCCACCCTGGACCATCTGGGCCTTTTGGTGACGCTCAAGGACCACACGCGGAAACTGGAGGAAATCTATCCGCACATTTCCTTTCACACCACCTTCGCCGTGGCGGAAGACATGATTCCGGAACCGCTCAAGATCGTCATTTACCGGGTGGTGCAGGAAGCCGCCAACAACGCGTGCAGGCACAGCGGCGGGGACACGGTGCACATCCGCCTTGGCCATAAAGACGGGAACCTGACCCTGTCCATCCAGGACAACGGCTGCGGCTTCATCGTTTCCGGTGTGCGCGGCGGCAAAACGGATCTCGACGGCTACGGTCTTCAGGGGATGCGGGACCGGGTTGAAATTTTTGACGGCGACTTCACCATAAACTCCCGTCCCTCCGGGGGCACCTGTGTGGCGGTAACACTGCCCACCGCCTTCGCATCCGGGGAATATTCATTTCCCGGTTGACATTTTTTATCATTCCAGGCAAATAGTTACCCGGATTCTGACCGGCGCCCGCTTCTTGCTGAGAAAAACGCCCCTGCACACGACAGGTCAGGCCTCCCTGTTCGTCCCAATAGATCTGCCGTATCTTTGGTGCCGGTCAAAAAACGACAGGGTTTTTTTGACCTGTCCTTTTCCGGAGGACGGCATGCATTTTAAGGATCTCAAGATTCATTACCGCCTGAGCGTTCCGCTTGCTTTTTGCCTGTTCCTGATCACCGCCATTGCGCTGGGCGCCGTCTACCTGGGGCTTTCCGCGAAAATACAGGCCTTTTCCGTGGCCAACCTGTCCCGGACCGAAAGCGTTGCGGAAGACAGCAGCCAACAGTTGCGCGGGGCACTCGGCAGCAACCTCTCCCTTCTCAACACCATCTCCCAGACCACCCTCGACCAGTTGGAAGCGTTCCAGGCGGAAGAAGCCGAACGGCTGCTCCAGGCCACCCAACGGCCGCTTGAAAAGGCGTTCAACACCGGCGACAAGCGGGCGGTGCGGGTATGGCTGAAACGCCAGGGAGCCGTGCAGGGCGTTGAAGAGCTGTCCATATTGAATGCTGCGGGGGTGGCCTGTTTTTCTTCCAACGAGCAGAATGTGAAGCGTCCCACCCCAACGGAAATAATGACGAAACTGGAAAGCACCCAGGGAAAGCTCCAGCTTTGGACCGAACGGGGCCTGGAAACATACATCCCCCGGACAATCGAGCGAAAATGCGGGCGGTGCCATGTCCACGACCAGTGGCGGGACAAGATCGGCCAACGGGCCGGCTACACCTACCTGCGCATCTCCACAGATGCCTTCACCCGGCTTAAAAACGAAACCCTCGCCTTCCTGGAACAGCAGCGCCTCGAATCCCGCAGCGCCATGGACCGGCAGATGTCCGCCAGCAAGGCCGTGACCGCGTCCCTGGCCGATCAGGGCCGCCAAACCATCGCCGAGATCAGCAGGGAAACCCTGGAAGTCTTCGGCGGCGCCATCGCCGTCATTCTGTTGGCGGCATTGGTGATCACCTCTTTCCTTGTCAAAGCCGTCCTTACCCGCCCCATCACGGCCCTGATGGGCAACCTCTGCGACGGCGCGGACCGGGTAACCTGGGCTTCGGACCAGATCGCCGACACCAGCCGTTGCCTTGCCCAGGATGCTTCCGAACAGGCCGCCTCCATCGAGGAAACCTCTTCCGCCCTGGAAGAGATGGCCGCCATGACCAAACAAAACGCCGACAATGCCCAGGAGGCCGATGCCCTCATGAAAAGTACCAACCAGGTGGTCAAGCGGGCCGGCGGTTCCATGGAAACCCTCATCCGATCCATGGAAAAAATCGACAAGGCCAGCCTTGAAACATCGAAGATTGTCAAGACCATCGATGAAATCTCCTTTCAAACCAATCTTCTGGCCTTGAACGCCGCGGTGGAGGCGGCCAGGGCGGGACAAGCCGGCGCCGGCTTCGCGGTCGTGGCCGACGAAGTCCGCAACCTTGCCATGCGGGCCGCGGAAGCCGCCAGGACCACGTCCAGCCTCATCGACGGCACCATCGCGCAGGTGCAGGACGGCTCCCAAGTCATGCACCGGGTGCGAAAAGAGTTTGAAGACATCACCCAAGGATCGGGAAAGGTGACGGCTTTGCTGGCCGAAATCGCCGCTGCTTCCCACGAACAGGCCCAGGGCGTCTCCCACGCCAGCGCCAACGTCGCCCGGATGGACAGTGTCGTTCAGCAAAACGCGGCCAATGCCGAACAAACGGCATCCGCCTCCAGCGCGTTGAACGACCAGGCCGGTCAGATGCAGGCAGTCGTCAGCGGGCTCACCTATCTGGTGAAGGGGAAAGAAAACGTGCCTGTCAACGGCGGAAAAGAGGCGCTGCCGCCCTCTTCAATAGGGCGTGCCACCGTCAAACGCCTTCCGGCAAATACCGTCACGATAGACGCCCCCTGATGCCGGCCCGGCGGCACTGGCACCAAACAGGCCGCCGCGTTCAATCCCCGGCGTTCAGCCACTCGAGAACGGCCTTGAACAGGGAAGCGCTGTAGCCCAATTGCGCATATGCTTCTTGGCGGGTTATCAACCGCTCTTCCCGTTCCAGCCGGTCTGCCATGGCAACGCACAGGGTCGCGATACGGGCGACCTCACGGGCGATGTCCGCTTCCGAGCGGATGCTTACGGCCTGGAGGGGGATTTTGTCGAGATGTGCCAGCACCTCACCGTTGAGGATCCCGTCTGTTTCCCGGTGATACCGCTGGTTGTAGGCGTTGAAACGGCTGTTGTGCAGGGGTTGGGAAAGATCCCCGATGTAGTGCGCGCAAAAGGACAGGTGACGGGCGCCGCTTCCACCGGCCTTTTTTTCTCTTCTGCAATCACGGATGGTTGCGATAATCGCGCCGTACAGATGGCCGTTTTCATCCACCCGATTGTAACGGGGCACCTGTTCCATTACCGCCCGGGGGGTCACGACGGTTCCAGGCGCGTTGTTGACGAAATGATTATGCCCCTCCACCGGACCGGCCTTCAGTCTGGCCAGGTCCGCACCGGCGGCGTTGTACCATTTGCGGTACCCGGCCCTTTTCGCGATGGCGATGTGGATTTCGTCGTTCCACGCCCATGCGTCTCCGTTTAGCACCATGCATAACAGCAACGCCGCCCGCAAAAGATGTAAGGCCGCCCCACCCGGAGCGAATCGGTATGGACCGGCGCCCCCCCTTGGCATGTTTCCTTCCCCTGGGGACAGGAAAACCGAACCCGCCAGCCCTTACCGGGCAAGCATGGCCCGCATCATGTCCCCTGCATTTTCAGCGTGGTCGGCAATGGAACCGATATACTCCGCCAGGCGGATCATGTGAAAAATCGTAACCGGATCCATGTCGAGGCTGAACGTCTTTCGTTTGATATGACGCTCGTGCCGGTCCGCATCGTGTTCCATGCGCCGGAGGTCGGCAATGATTTCTTTGACCTTGGTCCGCTGCTCCTCTTCGTAACTGCGGAAATAGCTGCGCGCCTCACGAATCATGCAAGGCAATTTCTCGATGGGGAGAAGGACCGCCCCCACAAAGCAGATGAAATCCTCCGCCAGTTGATCGGGAATGCCGGGGTCCTCCCGGAAGGAAATCCACTCCAGGGTATCTTCCACGGCATCGAGGACGCCGTCCTGCTCCCGCAGAAAGCGAAACAACTGAAACTTGTCGATGGGCAGCAGGGTTCCCTTCGGTAAATGCCCACGGATTCTTCTCTTGACGGCATCAGCCTCGCTTTCAAGCCGCACGACCTCCTTTTGAAACTGCTCGTAAGCATCGCATTGATCGGACAGATGGCATTCGATGGCTTTCTTGAAGGCATGCGCACAAGCTTTCACTTTCTCGGCATGCTCTTCGAGTCCGTCGAACGGCGATGTCATGAACATGGACATGAATGGAATCCGCATAGCCCCTCCCCGATTTCTATAGAATCCGTGCCAACAGTAAAAAAATCGCCATGCTTGTAAGGGCTGCCGCCGGCACGGTCAGAACCCAGTACAAGGCGATCCTGAGGATGATGCCCAGGTTGACCGCCTCAAGCCCCCTGGCCAACCCCACCCCCAGCACACCGCCGACGGCGGCATGGGTCGTGGATACCGGAAGGCCGAGTTTCGAAGCAATGAGCACCGTGGTGGCCGCTGCGAAATCGACCGAGAAACCGCGGCTGTTGGTGAGCGTGGTGATTTTTTCACCGATGGTCCCCATCACCCGATGGCCTGCCATGGCGATGCCGCAGGCGATGCCGATCCCTCCGAACATCAGCAGAAAAAGCGGTACCGGCACGGTGCTGCCGATGGAGCCGGTCTTTACCAGAAAGTACACCACGGCCAACGGCCCGATGGCATTGGCGACATCGTTTGCGCCCTGTGCCAGGGCGACGTAACAGGAGGTACCGATCTGAATCTGTCGAAACACCCCTTCCACTTCCCCGTTTCCTTTTCCCGAAAACGACCGGACCAGCAGGCGCTTGCCCCCCCACCCCACCACCGCCCCGAGACCCAGCGCCAGGGCCAACGCCTCACCGCCACCAAAGCGCAAGGTTTTCCCCAACGGCGTCTTGAACAGAAACGAGAGCACCACCACAAAAACCGTCAGGCCGATGAAAAAAGAGGAAAGCCCGAGGGCCCGCTGCAAATGATCGCGCCGGGACAGTACCATGCGGACGATTACCTTGAACATGCCATACCCGATGACCAATGCGAATACCGGTGAAACAATCCAACTGGCCACCACGGCGCCGAGTTTTCCCCAGTTGATGACGTCGACGCCGCCGGCCATGATGCCGAAACCGATCATGGCCCCCACGATGGAATGGGTGGTGGACACCGGCAATGACTTCCAAGTGGCGAAGCTGACCCACGCGGCGGACGCCAGCAGGGCGGAAAGGGCCCCCAGAAGTGCCAGGTGGGGATCCGCCAGCACATCCGCCGAAACGATGCCCTTGCGGATGGTGTTGGTCACATGACTGCCGATAAACGTAGCGCCGACAATGTTGAGAATACCGGCGATCAGAATCGCCTGTCGGATCGTGATGGCCCTGGCGCCGACGGCGGACGCCATGGAATTGGCCACATCGTTGGCGCCGATATTCCAGGCCATGTAGAAGCCGAATACATACCCGACACAGAGAATGACAACGTCCTGGCCCATAAGCTATTTTTCCGGAACCCACGCCCGTCGAAACGTCCGAAACAAGCACCGCGGCAACCATGTCCCTTGACGAAGGCGCATCTTCTATTTCATCTGGTACAGGCGCTGGGCTTTGCGCAATGCCGCCACGTCATCCACCCCCATGGTCTCCACCGGGTCATCGACGACGAGATATCCCACCGGCCGGCCGTCCTGCACCATGTATTCCACAAGGTCGGTGATGAAGAATTCCTCGATGGTCTTCATTCTGCCGCCGACCTCTTTATGGACGGTCTGTGGGCGGGAGGCCATCACCGGAATGTAGGTCTGAAGCGCCTTGCGGGTCACCGCGTAGATTCCGGCATTGCAGACGGTCAGGGCCGCCTGTTGCACCGCCGGGTATTCTTTCCAGTACTTCCATTCGGTAATCTTCCGCACCTGTTGCGAAACAATTTCAAGAACACCGTATTGCTTCTTGTCCTCGGGGCAGAATCCCAGCACCACAAGGTCATTGACGTCGAGCAACCCGGCCATTTTGGCATAGGTATCCTTCTTGACGAAGGGCACATCCCCCATGGTGATAAGAATCCGCGAGGCGTCCGTTTCCTCGATGAACGGCTGTGCGGCCAGGATCGCCCCGCCGGTTCCGTTCAACACCGCCTGCTCACAGAACATGGCCCCTTGTGCGCCGGCCACGCGCATGACGTCTTCCTTGCAATGATTGACAACGATGGCCCGTGGGCCCTTGGGAATGTTTTCTAGCAGATGCAGCAAAATGGGGCATTGCCCGGAAAATTCAGTACCATCCGAAACCAGGGGAAGCAGGGTTTTGTTCCCGCTGTAACCTTTCATCCGACTGCCGCGGCCGGCGGCCATGACAATGGAGGCAATTTGCCGGTGTTGCGTTTCCATGGGTTGGGCCGGTTCCTTTCCATTGTTGATTGGAGGGTCATGTGGAGCGAACACGGGTACCATAGCGCTTTTCCCACCCGCGGGCAACCCGCTCGACTGCGCGGCCCATTAAAAATGCGTCATGCCGGACTTCGGTAAAATGCGGCAGATGCGATCAGCGCCCGCTGGCGGTCCCGGACCGTGCCGGCACGGTCAATCGCCAGCACCGGTGAATGGGGGGCCGGGTTTTCCGCTGATAATCCACCGGAATCGTCCGGTCGGTGATCTCTTCGACGGCTTCGGCCCCTATGCCCTCCACCTCGATCCGGAAGCCCTGGTGGTTGGTGGAAAACAGGACGACCCCGCCGGGGCGCATCAGGGCCAGCGTCTCGCAAAGAAGCCTGCGGTGGTCCCGGAGGATGTCGAAGGCATCGTTGCGGGTACGGGTTGTGGAGTACGAGGGCGGATCGACAACGGCCAGGTCGAAGGTCATGTTTTCGCGCCGGGCGCTTTTGAGGAAATCGAAGGTGTGGGCATGCACCAGCCGGTTTGTCTTTTCGCACAGCCCGTTCAATCGTAAATTCTCCCCGGCCCACGCAACGGCCGTCTCGGAACGGTCGACGGATACAGTCCGGTCCGCGCCGCCCCGGGCTGCGTAACAGGTAAAGGCGCCGGTATAACAATACAGGTTCAGCACCGCCTTACCCTGGGCCATGTCCCGGAACATTTGACGGGTGTTGCGGTGATCGGAAAACAGCCCCGTATCTACAAAGTCGGCGGGATTGACGTAGAACTTCAGATCCCGCTCGGACACCACGATTTTCCGGTCCGTGAAATCGATGCGCGCATACCGCTGTCCGTCCACCCGCCCGGCCCGGCGCTGTTTCAGATGAAGATTTTCAGGCAAAACCCCCAGGATTTCCGCCACCGCCGCGCCCATGCACGGCAGCCACTGGGGAAAGGACTGCCGCCGCACGTACTCCCCCACCACCAGATGCCCCGCGTACCAGTCCACCACGGCCCTGATCTCCGGAATATCCCAGTCATAGAGCCGGAACACCTCGATACCTTCCCGCTGGAAACGCTTGTGCAAGTGGTTGAAACGCTTTTTGACGCGGTTGGCCAGCATCTGCCCCTGGCGCAGGCAGTCGGGTGTGTGTTCCGGTTCCATTTCTTTTCCCCTGCGATACTTTCCACGTTACGGTTCTGACAACAGGCCGTTTGTGTCATACCTGCCGCCTTGGACACCGTCAACCTTCTTCCGGCCGTTTTTTGCTTCCGGTCTTTCCCCCGGCATCGGCACAGACCCGAATCCTGACGTCCCCTGGCAGGAAATATCGAATTTACACCACAGAAATGGGTATTTTTTTTCTTATTGTCCGGTGATTTTCCTTGCGCCGGGGCAAGAACCGCTGCTGTCGAAAACGCATGGTCTCCCTTTTTCTCCCCATGGGGCGGCTTGCACAGCGGTTTTTCAGCGCATCCGTTTTGCAGAGGCCTGCCTGGAAAACAATTTGATTTACATGGCATATTATTTGCTGTAAATTAACGGAATTCACGGACATCGCTGTACGCACAACCGGGCAGCGTCCGGTGGCATCATCCAAAAAAGGAAAACAGCACGATTGGAAAATTGCAACCTTTCCGGCCGTGCAATTCATCACCAGCAGTACAAAGGAAGCGTCCATGAAAAGGTTGTATTGCATCATTTTTTTCTTGATCTTGTGCATCGCGGGGCCGGCGGGAGCCATTCCCATTCCCTTCCAGGTTGGAACCAACGGCACCCTGGATGAAACCGTCACAAGCGGACCCGGCCTGATCGGAGGATACACCGCCCTTGGAACCGATGTGTTTTACTAAGGAGTTCATAAATCTATAGACACAAATCGTTTACAATGTAAGTACAGTCAGGGTGCCTAAATAGAGCTGAAATTATCCTTGGCAACTTCTGTAGGCTGCGTAACTTGTTAATTACACATTGTTTAAGTTGATCCGGTCCCGTTACTGGTTGTCGGCCCACACCGTTTGTCTTTGTATGGTGCCACAGCTGTTCAATCGGGTTCAGGTCAGGAGAATAAGATGGTAGTAAAAATGTCTCTAAACGGCCATCAAACGCGGCTATGCACATTTTAACAGCTTTTGACTTGTGTATTGGGTGACCGTCCCAAATCAAGAAAACCTTATTGCTATGACCATGCATAAGACGTTTCAAAAACTCAATAATTTTGGAGGAATCGACATTTCCTTCAACTATCATGAAATGCATTTGGCCCTTCGGTGTAATGGCCCCGACCATGTTCAAGCCAAACCGGGCACCAGTGGCTTCTATTATCGGCGTTTTCCCCTTGGGAGCCCAAGTGGTTCCAGCGTGAAAATCCGATCTGATTCCAGACTCATCTTGGAAATATATGGTCGCTCCTTCTTTTTTCGCTCGCTTCTGTATTTGGGGGAATTCCTCTTGTTTCCACTTTTCAACCAATTCCGGATTCCGCTGATACGCGCGATACAATGGCTTTTGGCAGGAAAGTCCCAATTGGGTAAGCAATCGACCAACAGACGTCACACTGAGTTTGATCCCAAACTGTTTTTTTATGACATCAGCCACCATGGCGCGGGTCCACAAAGCAAATGCAAATTTCAACTGCCTCGGATCTTTATCTTTAACGGTTCGATATACCCATTGCATCTGTGGGCCGGCAAGCTTGTTGGGGCGCCCGCTTCGATGGCCTGTGCGCAGGCCATGCCATCCACCGGTGCGGTATCTGGCAAGCCAATTATAAATACATGCACGGGAGAACCCCAGTGTTTTGATGACAACCTCTGGGCTTTCCCCGGCTTGAACACGTTCAACAGCTCGTGCTCTAATTTCTTCCATTGCTTTAGGGTCTATTTTTCTTCCGTCTGTTGTTTTCATGGACAAAATCTATAGCATAATGGAAGAAAAATGTCTATTCAGTTATGCACTCATTAGTATCTGGCCCAAGGAGAGACATCGGGTGCCATTGACTTCTTCAATGTCCGCCTGCCCCTTGCGTTGGGCGCCGGCACCGTGACGGCGTCCATTGATCTGCTGTCGCCGACGCCGCTGGCGGATGTGGAAAACACCGGTCTGTTCAAGGCCTTTTCCATCATCTTCTTTTCCTGGGGTGAATTGACGTGGCCGGATGCCGTGCAAATCCCCTACAGCTACAACGGAATGGACAACGGCCTTCTGACCCTGAACCTGTTTGACATCACCTCCGGATTGCAATGCGGTTCCGGCTTCACCATCAGCGGCACCATCACCAATAGCCAGAGCCCGACAGCGACACCGATTCCGCCGGCTGTTCTACTGTTTGGAACCGGGTTGATCGGCCTTGTGGGGTTTCGGAAGAAAAACCGCTGACACCCCCGTTTTTGCCGATAAGGGGGATTTCTTCTTTTCAAGAAATGAAAGGCAGGGGTGCCATCGTCCCCTGCCTTTCTATATTTTTTTGCCCTTCTGCCTTTTTTAACCGAACACTTCCTTGCAGTATGGGCCGAGGGTGCCTAAGTTTTCGCAGACATCGATGCCGGCCGCCTTCATGGCCGCCACCTTGGCCTGGGCCGTGCCGCTGCCGCCGCTGATGATGGCCCCGGCATGCCCCATCCGGCGCCCCGGGGGCGCCGTGAGCCCGGCGATGAACCCCACCACCGGCTTGCGCATCTTCTCCCGGATGTATGCCGCCGCCTCTTCCTCGGCAGAGCCGCCGATCTCCCCCACCATTACAACGGCCCGGGTTTCGGGATCCGCCTCAAAGGCCGCCAGGCAATCGATAAAGTTGGTCCCGTTCACCGGATCACCGCCGATCCCGATGCAGGTGGTCTGACCGAGCCCCACCGCCGTCAACTGGTGGACCACCTCGTAAGTGAGGGTCCCGGATCGGGACACCACACCGACCGGTCCGCCCGGTTTGTGGATCGGTGCCGGCATGATCCCCACCTTGCAGGCCCCGGGCGTGATGAGCCCCGGGCAGTTGGGGCCGATCAGCCGGCACGGCTTGCCCTTCAGATAGTTCTTCACCGTCATCATGTCCCGCACCGGAATCCCCTCGGTGATGCAGACAATCAGCTTCACTCCAGCATCCGCCGCCTCCAGTATGGCGTCTGCCGCAAAGGGCGGCGGCACAAAAATCAGGCTGCAATCCGCACCCGCTTGCCTCACCGCATCCTCCACCGTATCGTAGACCGGTATTGCGTCCATCTGCTGTCCGCCCTTGCCCGGCGTCACCCCGGCCACCACCTTGGTTCCGTAGGCCACACATTGCCGGGTATGGAACTGCCCTTCCCTGCCGGTGATTCCCTGCACCAACACGCGGGTGTCGCTGTCAACAAATATACTCATAAATTCTTCTCCAAACCGCCGTTCATATTTGTAACCGCCGTCACCAGGATCACCCCCGGACCATCTGCGCCACCTTGTTCGCCGCATCGCTCAAATCCACCGCGGTGGTGAGGTTGAGCCCCGAATCCGCCAGGATCTTCCGACCGGCCTCCACATTGGTCCCCTCCATCCGGATCACCACCGGCAGGGTGATTCCGGTCTTCTTCGCCGCCTGCACCACTCCCTGGGCCAGCACGTCACACCGGAGTATCCCACCGAAAATATTGATGAGAATCCCCCTCACGTTGGGATCCGCCATGATGATCCGAAACCCGTTTGCCACCATCTCCTCGCTGGCACCGCCCCCCACATCCAGGAAATTAGCCGGGTCGGCCCCCGCCTGCTTGATGATGTCCATGGTGGCCATGGCCAACCCGGCACCGTTGACCATGTTGCCGACGTTGCCGTCCAATTTGATGTAGTTGAGGTTGTGCTCCGAAGCGTCGATCTCGGCAGGCTCCTCCTCGTCAAGATCCCGGTACCCGACGATGTCCGGGTGGCGGTACAGGGCATTGGCATCAAAACTCATCTTGGCATCCAGCGCCAGCACCTGATCCCCTTCGGTCACCACCAGCGGATTGATCTCCACCAGCGAACAGTCATATGCCGCATACAACCGGTAAAGCTTGTCCAAAAGCCCGACAAAGGCCTTCTGGACCGCACCCGTCAGCCCCAGGGCAAAGGCCGCCTTCCGGCTCTGGTAGGGTCGGATCCCCACCAGGGGGTCCACATGCACCCGCACAATCTTTTCCGGGGTCTCTTCGGCCACCTTCTCGATATCCATGCCCCCGGCGACACTGGCCATGATCACATCGCCGGCCGTGGCCCGGTCCGGCAGGATGGAAAGATAAAGCTCCCGGGCAATGGCAAGCCCCTGCTCCACCAGCACCTTCTTCACCAACCGGCCTTCGGGACCGGTCTGATGGGTCACAAGGGTCATCCCCAGGATCTCGCCAGCAATCTTCGCCACCTCCTCCCGGGAGCGGGCAATCTTCACCCCGCCCCCCTTGCCCCGCCCGCCGGCGTGGATCTGCGCCTTGACCACCACCGGGAATTCCCCCAGGGCTTCGGCCGCCGATACGGCCGCGTCCACCGTGACCGCCACTTTCCCATCGGGGACGGGCACGCCGTTTTTCCTGAACAACTCCTTGGCCTGATACTCGTGTACCTTCATCTCACCTCTCCAGCTGCGCCAGGGTCTCCACCAACCCTTCCACGGCCGCCGCGGATTTTTTTAGGGCCGCGTCCTCTTCCACCGTCAGCTTGATCTCGATTACCTGCTCGATCCCCCGGGCGCCGAGTTTCACCGGCACCCCAATAAAGAGTTTCTCGATGCCATACTCCCCTTCCAGGTACGCCGCGCAGGGCAGGATCTTCTTCTTGTCCTTGAGGATGGCTTCAGCCATCTCCACCGCCGACGAAGCCGGCGCATAAAAGGCCGATCCGGTCTTGAGCAGCCCCACGATCTCGGCCCCACCATTGGCGGTCCGCTTGACCAGGGCGTCGATGCGCTCGGCACTCATCAGCTCCGTGATGGGAATCCCCGCCACCGTCGAGTACCGGGGCAGCGGCACCATGGTGTCCCCGTGGCCGCCCAACACGAAGGCGTGGGTGTTTTCCACCGACACCCCCAGCTCCATGGCGATGAAGGTCCGGAAGCGCGCGGAGTCCAACACCCCCGCCATGCCGATCACCCGCTCCTTGGGGAACCCACTGGCCTCGTAGGCCACATGGCACATGGCGTCCAAGGGGTTGCTGACAATGATCAGGATCGCATCCGGAGACCGCTTCGCCACTTCGGAAACGACGCTCTTCATGATCTTCATGTTGGTGGCGATCAGGTCATCCCGGCTCATCCCGGGCTTCCGAGGAATCCCGGCGGTGATGATCACAATGTCGGATCCTTCCGTTGCGTCATACCCGTTGCTTCCGATCAGCTTGGCGTCGTGCGCCTCGATGGGCGCCGCCTCCATCAAATCCAGCGCCTTGCCCTGGGGCACGCCCTCAACAATGTCCACCAGCACCACGTCACATAATTCTTTTTCCGCCAACCGCTGGGCCGTAGTGGCGCCAACATTGCCCGCGCCCACAACCGTCACTTTTCTATTCATGGGTAATCCTTTCCGTTCCTTGGATTTGGAACCATGGCACCTGTGTTCACTCCGCCGACCCGAAGGCCGCCTTGAAAAACTCCCGGTTCATCCGGGCGATGTTGACAATCTTAATCTCCTTTGGACATTCAGCCTCGCACTCCCTCTCGTTGGTGCAGTTGCCGAATCCGCAACGGTCCATGGCCGTCACCATGGCAAGGGCCCTTGCGGCCGCCTCGGGCCGCCCCTGGGGCAACAGCGCAAGATGCGAAATCTTCGCCGATGTGAACAGCATCGCGCTGGCGTTGGGACAGGCCGCCACGCATGCCCCGCACCCAATGCACTGGGCCGCGTCCATGGCCTTTTCGGCATCCTCCTGGGGCACTGGTATGGTGTTGGCATCGGGCACCCCGCCGGTGTTCACCGAAATGTAGCCACCGGCCTGGATGATCTTGTCCAGGGGGCTGCGGTCCACCACGAGATCTTTGATCACCTTGAAGGCCCGGGCCCGCCAGGGTTCTATGAAAATCGTGTCGCCGTCTGAAAAATGCCGCATGTGAAGCTGGCAAAGCGTGGTACTTTTTTCCGGACCATGGGGACGACCGTTGACCACCGCCCCGCACATCCCGCAAATCCCCTCCCTGCAGTCGTGGTCAAAGGCGATGGGCGCGCGTCCCTCCAGGGTAAGTTCTTCATTCACCACGTCCAGCATCTCCAGAAACGACATGTCCGGGCTGATCCCTTCCGCCTGGTAGGTCTCCAGGCGGCCGCGCCGGCTCCCGACTTCCTGGCGCCAGACCTTTAGTGTCAGATGCAACGGCTTTTTCCCGCTCATTTGTAGCTCCTTTGGGTCAACCCGACATGTTCGAAGGAAAGCGGCTCGACGTGCCGCTCAGGATCCGCCGCCCCTTTATACTCCCATGCCGCCACATGGCAGAAGTTTTCATCGTCGCGCAATGCTTCGTTTTCTTCGGTCTGAAAAGCCGCGTTGAAATGTCCGCCGCAAGACTCCTGTCGCGCCCGGGCATCGAGGAGCATTAACTCGGCAAATTCCAGGAAGTCCGCCACACGGCCCGCCCGTTCCAGGCTCTGGTTGAAATCCGCGCCCGTGCCCGGGACCGTCACGTCCTGCCAAAACGCCTCCCGCAGGTCACGCACCATCCGCCGGGCCTTGTCGAGCCCCTCGTTGGTGCGGCGCATGCCGCAATGCTCCCACAGAATCTTTCCAAGCGCCCGGTGGAAATCGTCCACCGTTCGCCTGCCCCTGATCTTCAGCAGGCGATTCACCCGCGCTTCCGTGTCCCCGATCGCCTCTTTGAAGGCCGGATGGGTGGCGTCAACCGCTCCGGGGGCAATCCCGGCCAAGTATCCGCCGATGGTGTAGGGCAGCACGAAATAGCCGTCCGCCAGCCCCTGCATGAGAGCACTGGCCCCCAAGCGGTTCGCCCCATGATCGGAAAAGTTCGCCTCCCCCAAAACAAAAAGCCCGTCCACAGTGCTCATGAGGTTGTAGTCCACCCACAAGCCCCCCATGGTGTAATGCACCGCCGGATAGATCCTCATGGGCGTAGCGTAAGGATCTTCCGCAGTGATCTTCTCATACATCTGGAACAGGTTTCCGTATTTCTTTTCAATCACGGCCCTTCCGTCCCGCTCGATGGCATCGGCAAAATCAAGATAAACCGCGTAACCGGTCTCCCCCACCCCCCGTCCCGCATCGCACTGGGCCTTGGCGTTTCTGGAGGCCACGTCCCGTGGCACCAGGTTTCCGAAACTGGGGTATTTCTCTTCCAAAAAATAGAAGCGTTCCGTTTCGGGAATGTCGCCGGCCGGCCGCTTATCGCCCGCCGTTTTAGGCACCCACACCCTGCCGTCGTTTCGCAGGCTCTCGCTCATCAGGGTGAGCTTGGATTGGTAGTCTCCGTGCACCGGAATACAGGTAGGATGGATCTGGGTGTAGCAGGGATTGGCGAAATAGGCCCCTTTGCGGTACGCACGGTAGGCGGCCGTTACGTTACTGGCCATGGCGTTGGTGGAAAGGTAGAACACGTTGCCGTATCCGCCGGTGCACAGCACCACCGCGTCTCCGGCGTGGGTCTCCACCTTGCCGGTCACAAGATTCCGCGTCACGATCCCCCGGGCCTTTCCGTCCGCCACCACCAGCTCCAGCATCTCCCTGCGGGGATACATTTTCACCTTCCCGGCCGCAATCTGTCGGGAAAGGGCGCTGTAGGCCCCGATCAGAAGCTGCTGACCGGTTTGTCCCCGGGCATAAAAGGTACGCGACACCTGGGCGCCGCCGAAGGACCGGTTGGCAAGAAGCCCCCCGTACTCCCGGGCAAAGGGCACCCCTTGGGCCACGCACTGGTCGATGATCTGGCAGCTGACCTGTGCCAGCCGGTAGACATTCGCCTCCCGGGCCCGGAAATCGCCGCCCTTGACCGTATCGTAGAACAGCCGCCGGATGCTGTCGCCGTCGTTCTGGTAGTTCTTGGCCGCGTTGATCCCCCCTTGCGCCGCGATGCTGTGGGCACGACGGGGGCTGTCCTGTATGCAGAAGCTCTTAACGTTGTAACCGAGCTCGGCCAGGCTCGCGGCCGCCGATCCGCCGGCCAGCCCCGTTCCCACCACCAACACGGTGTATTTTCTCTTGTTGGCCGGGTTCACGAGTTTGAGCGCGAACCGGTGGCGGTCCCACTTCTCTTCGATGGGCCCTTCAGGTATGCGGGCATCCAGCGGCATCTTGTTGTCCCCCTTGCCTTTTTTTCCTTCTTTCGGAAATTTTATGCGGTCAGTGACATGAACACGGGAAGAGACCCGAACCCCAGGGCCACCAACACGGCCAACACAAGCCCCAAAGCCTTTATCAGCGGCATGTACCGGGGGTGATTCGCCCCCAGGGACTGAAAGGCGCTCCAGAACCCATGACTCACGTGGACACCCGCGATGATCACGGCAATCACGTATATGGCCGCATGCAGCGGGCGCTGAAAGGTCGCCGACACGATCTCGTAAATGCCGGTGCCGGTCTTGTCCACGAAGGTGAACCCGGCCAGATGGAAGACCACGAAACTCAACAGCAACACGCCGGTGTATGGCATGGTCGCGGAGCCGGGGGTCCGCCCGCCGGCCCACTTGTCCACCTGGTAACGCACCGGCCGGGCAAGACGGTTCTGGTAAAACAGCACCAGCCCCGTCACCACATGCACCAGGGCCAGGATCAGCAGGGCCACCTCAACCACCGTCAGCACCGGGCCGAGGGCATGCAGCCTGGCCGCGTAACCGTTAAACGCAGCCCTGCCGCCCAGCAACGTCAAGTTCCCCGCCAAATGACTGACCAGAAAGCCGCAGAAGCACAGGCCCGTCACGCTCATCAGCAGCTTCTTGCCCAGCGAGGTCCAAAGGGTATGTCGCCATCCGAACATTGCGTTCTCCTGCCTGGGAATATAAGTGGATGAACCGCCGCGGATAATTCAAACGTTCGTTTGAATCCTGTCCCCATGTGTACCATATACTGATATAAAGTCAACGCCGAATATTCAAGGGTAAATATCCGCAAAGGGGCGGGTGCTTTTTTCTACCCCGTCGCCACGCCCCTCCCATCGCCGAGAAGCCCGAAATCACACACGTATACAGAAGGTTATGCGCATCCCATTTATTTCGATACCGCTCCATTTTTTTCTTGCTTTTCGTTCTAGAATACATATATTCGCGCATACACCTGATGGGATCTCGGAGCGACAGCAATTGGCAAATCGTTTCGTTTTCCCCCCTTCTCTTCAAAGGAGAGAAACATGCACAGTTCCCAATTCAGCAACGAAATGCTGAAAATCCCTCCGTCCCTTTCACCTGAAGAGGCCGACGACGAGCCTCCCGACTCCGGCCGCTGCCAGGCGTCAGTTGCCCCTCCTTCTTTTCCGCAGCAGGCCGGGAAAGGCCTCGAACAACCTGGACAAATCGTCCGAATCCCCGCCCATCGAACAACATTTGTTAATCAGGCCGTCAGAAAGTTCAGAAAACGTCATTTTTCCGGCGTGTCATCCCGCCAATGGAACGATTGGCAATGGCAGGTAAGTCACCGCATCCGCACCGTTTCCCAACTTGAAACCATGGTCATGTTGTCCGACGCCGAGCGGCAGGCCTTCAGTCGATCCGACATTATGCTGCCCCTGGGCATCACACCCTACTACATGAGCCTGATCGATCCCCAGGATCCCTCCCAGCCCCTTCGCCGGACCGTCATCCCGGTGACCGACGAACTGCTGCGCGCACCCGGAGAAGCCGACGATCCCCTGGGGGAAGAAGGCCAGAGTCCGGTCCCGGGCCTTGTGCATCGCTACCCCGACCGCGTCCTGCTGCTGCTGACCGACTTCTGTTCGACCTACTGCCGGTATTGCACCCGGTCCCGGGTGGTGGGGCACGGCGCCATCCACCCGAGCCGCAACCGCCTGGAACAAGCGTTTGCATACATCGAAAACACGCCATCGGTCAGGGACGTGCTTCTTTCCGGAGGCGACCCCCTCATGCTTGGAGAAGACAAGCTTTCCTGGATTCTCTCCCGTCTGCGGCGCATTTCCCATGTAGAAATCATCCGCATCGGCACCAAGGTGCCGGCGGTACTTCCCCAGCGCATCACCACTCGGCTGATCCGGGTTCTCAAGCGCCATCACCCGCTGTGGATGAGCCTTCACTTCACCCACCCGGACGAATGCACCCCAGAAACCTACCGGGCCTGCGCCTTGCTGGCCGATGCCGGCATCCCCCTCGGATCCCAATCGGTTCTTCTGAAAGGCATCAACGACTCCGTGGACGTCATGAAACAGTTGATGCATCACCTGCTTAAGATGCGGGTTCGCCCCTACTACCTGTATCAATGCGACCCCATCACCGGATCGGCTCATTTCCGCACCCACGTTGAAAAGGGGCTGGAGATTGTCCGCGGCCTCCGGGGGCACACCACCGGCTATGGTGTTCCCACTTATGTGGTGGACGCACCGGGAGGCGGCGGAAAAATCCCCCTGGCAACGGACAATCTGGTGGGACGGGAAGAAAACGCACTGGTCCTTCGGAACTACGAGAATTGCCTTTTCAGATACCCGGAGCAGGCCGATCTGACCGTTTGATGCGCTATAATAACAGTACACGGATTTCTGGATTTTCACCGGCAGGAGAAGTCGGAACTGCAGCCGGGCTCCATGTCCCAAGGACATGCCGGCGCCAACAACAGCCCATTGCCCGGGGGAAACGCCCCGCGAGGTAAAACGATTATGGAAGGCACGGCATCATCGCAATCTCTGTGTGCCCGTTGTGCCCGTTTATCAAAGACATGCTGCCATGACCGGGAAATCTACATTTCCCCCGGCGATGTCAGGCGTATCGGCGCCCATCTGAAGCGGTATGACTACTTCGACTGGAAACCCGCAGGGGACGGCGCCTACCTCGACCAGGCGGATGACCCCATCTGGCAGCGCCATGTGTTCAGACCGGATGGCCGTCGGCGCGTTTTGAAACACAAAACCGACGGCGGCTGCATCTTCCTGGGAAATCAGGGATGTCAACTGCCCGAACAAATCCGTCCCCTGGTCTGCCGGTTGCACCCGTTCACCTATACGGCCGCAGGTCTCGACCCGGACCCGTCAACGGAATGCCCCCGACATCTTTTGCCCGCATCGGTCTCGGTGTTCGCGGCGCTCAACATGTCCGTAGCACAGGCCTCCCAGTGGCATCGCCTGCTCTACGAAGAAATTTTAAAGGAACCGTCAATGAGAATAGGGCTCGCCTACGACCTTCGCTCCATCTACCTTGCCGAAGGTTATTCCGAAGAGGAAACCGCTGAATTCGACCGGGACGACACCATCGTCGCCATCGAAACCACGCTTCAGTCCCTTGGGCACCAAACCGAACGGATCGGCCACGGCCGTGCGCTCGCCGCGGCACTCTCCTCCGGCCGGCGTTGGGATCTGGTATTCAACATCGCCGAAGGCATGTACGGCATCGGCCGTGAAGCCCAGGTACCTGCCCTGCTGGATATGTATGACATTCCCTACACCTTTTCAGACCCACTGGTAATGGGCCTGACCCTCCACAAAGGATTGACCAAACGGGTGATACGGGACGCCGGCATTCCGACGTCCGACTTTCTGATGGTGGACTTGCCCGAAGACGCGGACGGGGTTGCCTTTGCACCGCCTTACTTCATCAAGCCGGTGGCCGAAGGAACCGGCAAGGGGATCGGGCCCTTGAGTATCATCCACGACCGCCGGGAATTGAAAGCCGCATGCAGCAACATGCGGGACCGGTACCGGCAACCGGTGATCGTGGAGCCCTATCTTCCCGGAAGGGAATTTACAACGGGCATCATCGGCACCGGCCGAACCGCCGGGGTACTTGGGACCATCGAGGTGCACCTTCTCGACTCCGCGGAGCCGGGAGTCTACTCGTATACCAACAAGGAAGAGTGCGAAAGCAGGGTGCTCTATAGACTGGTCCGCCCTGAGGAGGATCCTGTGGCGGCGGAGGCGGAAGCCGTCGCCCTGGCGGCCTGGCGTGCCCTCGGATGCCGGGACGCCGGCCGCATAGACCTTCGTTGCGACGCTGCGGGACGCCCCATGTTCATGGAAGTAAACCCGTTGGCGGGAATTCATCCGGAACATTCCGACCTGCCCATTATCTGCAACCTTGCGGGCATCCCCTACCGGAGCCTTATCGAACGCATCATCGATTCGGCAACAGAACGCATCAAGAAAGGGACCTCATGCGCGTCGCCATCGTTCACGACCGGGTTGACATCGCCGATGCCCCAGACCAAGTAGATGTCCTGGCCCAGGCCGATGCGGTGGACGCGGCGCTCACGGATCTCGGGCACCACGTGGTTCGCATGGAGTGCGGTCTCGATTTCGAAACCCTGCGCCAACGGCTTTGCGGAGAAAAAACGGATCTGGTCTTCAATCTGGTGGAATCCATCGAAGGCAAGGGGAAACTGATCCATCTGTTCCCTTTCTTTCTGGATGGGGTGCACATTCCCTACACCGGAGCCCCGGCGGAAGCCATGCTGTCGACATCCTGCAAGCTTACGGCCAAGGAAAAGATGCGGTCGGCCGCCATTTCCACGCCGCCGTGGGTCCAAGCGCACGGCAATATCGATTGTTCAAAACGGCTGTCGCCTGCAAAAACGGACTGGATTATCAAATCCGTCTGGGAGCATGCCTCCATCGGTCTCGATGGCACCAGCATTTTCCGTGGCATTTCACCGGCCAAGGTGCGGGCCAGGCTCCGCCTCTCCCCGGCGGATGGGTCCGGCGAACTTTTTGCCGAGCAGTTTATCGACGGCCGGGAGTTCAACATCGCTCTCCTGGCCACGCCCAATGCCCCGCAGGTGCTCCCCCCGGCGGAAATACTCTTCGAGGGGTTTACGGACGAGATGCCGAAGATCGTCGATTACAGGGCCAAATGGGATGCGTCCGCCTATTCCTATCACCATACCCCCAGACGATTCGATTTTACGGCCGAGGATTTGCCGCTTCTCGAAGATCTTACACGAACCGCCCGCGCCTGCTGGCATCTTTTCGGACTCAGGGGCTACGCCCGTGTCGATTTCCGGGTGGATGGAAACGGCCGGCCCTGGGTGCTTGAAGTCAACACCAACCCCTGCCTTTCTCCGGATGCCGGTTTCCAGGCGGCATTGGATCGTGCAGGTATCGGATTTCGGGAAGCGGTGCGGCGCATCATGGAAGATTGCTGACCCCTTCACCGGCCAAAGGATGGACGCATGCTCCGCATCAGGCGCATCTACGATGATTTCCTCCCCCTCAACCGTGCAACCATCGCCCAGGTTCAACAAATCTTGCGCCAACGCTTTTCCGCGGCGGCCGTCGAAGAGATCGCATTGATCGGAGAAAAGCTCAGGAATCCATTCAAACAGCGTTTCCGTGCGGTTCTCTTTGTGGCGGAAAGCATGAGAGGAAACGTCCGGGGATTCGCCCTGCTGCTTCATGAGCCTCAAATCGGATTCGCCTACCTGGATTGGATCGCCACGGCCACCAATCGAATGGGCGCCGGCATTGGCGGCGCCCTGTACGACCGCGTGCGGGGGGAAGCCAAGGCCCTCAAGGTCAAGGGGCTGTTCTTCGAATGCCTCCCGGACATCCCCGAGCACTGCCCGGACCCCGTCACCCTAAAGGAAAACCGTGCCCGCCTGCGCTTCTATGAGCGCTACGGCGCCCGGCCCATCACGGGAACCGCGTATGAAACGCCCCTGTCTCCGGAAGACACTTGCATGCCGTACCTGGTGTATGACAGCCTTGGGGAGACACCGCACCTCACCCGGCCGTTTGCCCGGCAGGTGGTCCGGGCCGTCCTGGAGCGAAAATACGCGGACCTGTGCCCGGCCGACTACGTGGAAACCGTGGTGGCCGGCTTTCCCGACGACCCTGTGCGCGTGCGGGATTTTCGGTACGTCAAACCCCAGGCGGTCAACAGCACCATAGAGGGACGCTCCACCGAACAGATTGCCTTGGTGGTCAACGACAAGCATGACATCCATCATGTTCAGGAGCGGGGATATGTGGAATCTCCGGTCCGTGTGAAAAGTATCCTCTCCGCACTGGAACCCAGCGGCATGTTTTCCATTATCGAACCCCGCCCTTTTCCGGACAGTCATCTCCGGGCCGTCCACAACCAGCAGTTCGTCAGCTACCTGAAAAAAGCCTGTGCGGAAGTGCCTTCCGGCAAATCCCTCTATCCCTACATCTTCCCCATCCGGAACAAGACAAGGCCCCCCAGGGAGCCCGCCGTTCTTTCCGGGTACTATTGCATCGACACCTTCACCCCCATCAACGCCAACGCATACCCGGCGGCCAGAAGGGCTGTAGACTGCTCCCTGACGGCCGCCCGTGAGATTCTGAACGGACGCCGGATCAGCTACGCCTTGATCCGCCCCCCCGGGCATCACGCCGAGAAAAACGCTTTCGGCGGCTTCTGTTATTTCAACAACAATGCCGTTGCCGCGCATTATCTTTCGGCCCACGGCAAAGTGGCGATTCTGGATATCGACTACCACCACGGTAACGGCGGCCAGGATATTTTCTACCACCGAAGTGATGTACTGACCGTTTCCATCCATGGCGACCCCGCCTTCGCCTACCCTTACTTCTGCGGTTTCGAAGAGGAACGCGGCGAGGCCGATGGAGAAGGGTTCAATCTCAATATCCCGCTGCCCGAAAAGGTAACCGGCGATGCCTACCGGATTGCCCTGACCCGGGCCATACGCCGCATCGAGAGCTTCACGCCCCAGTTCCTGGTGGTCGGCCTCGGGCTGGACACCGCCAAAGGTGACCCCACCGGCACCTGGCATCTGACGGCAAGGGATTTCACCGCCAACGGCAGACGCATCGGCCTGATGGGGTTGCCGACCGTGGTCATTCAGGAGGGCGGTTACCGAACCCAGACGCTGGGGAAAAATGCCCTCCACTTTTTCCAAGGGCTTGCCGAGGGAAGTCAGGTCTGGGCCGACAGCCGCCACGAGTTGAATCACGGAATCGACGGTATCGCCCTGCGGGACAACCCGGCCCCCCCTGACGTGGAAAAGGTAAGACGGCTGGTGGACACCACCGGTTTTTTCCACACCGATGAAATCAATATCGCCGCCGCGCTTGTCGAGGAGCGCATCGAAAAGGGAGAAGCAAGCGGCTATCATTTCGTGATGGCTGATTTTTACGGGAGGTTGGCGGGGTACACCTGCTACGGGCCCATCCCCTGCACCCAATCGAGCTATGATATTTACTGGATCGCGGTGCATCCGGACTTCCAGGGAAAACACCTGGGCAGGCAGCTCCTGGCCGAAACCGAACAGCGCATCGCCGGCCTCGGCGGCTCCCGGATTTATGTGGACACTTCCCAGCGGGACCAGTATGCCAGCACGCGCGCCTTCTACGAAAGTTGCGGATACACGGTGGAAAGCGTCATCACCGATTTTTATGCACCCGGAGACGGAAAGGTGGTGTACGGAAAGGTACTCGGTCCGCGCCATCGACCCGGCGCCTGAAATTCCCCTCCGATCATGAACGTGGCGGAAGTCAAAGGCATCCCCCTTGACAGGTGGGAACCTGTGTTTTAAATTATCGGCGATTAAAACAGCGGCCATATATGGTTCACCGGAGACAGATTCTCTCCCTCCCCTCCGGCGCCGACGGCCATGCCCGACGACGGGACTGCGGTTTTCGAAAACCCGCGGTATCGCGCCATCGTGCGAAGACACCGTTTCACCGCCCCAGGCCTGTTCCGGTTGGCATGCGCGGTTCCGGACCTTTTTACGAGATGTCTCGTCCTCCGACGCCCCGGCCCGCGCTTCGCGCATCCTGTCAACACAAGGCGCCATGATTGAAGCAACTGACATTCACAAACGGTTTGGCACCATCGCGGCCCTGAAAGGCGTTTCCTTTTTCGTCAACAAGGGGGAGGCCGTTGGGTTCCTCGGCCCCAACGGAGCCGGCAAGACGACCGCCATGCGCATCTTGTCCTGCTTCATGCCGCCCACCAGCGGAAAGGCCAGCGTGGCGGGGCTGGACGTGACGCGGCATTCCCTGCGGGTCCGCCAGAAGATCGGGTATGCCATGGAAAGAACGTCCTTTTACCCGGAAATGCGGGTCATACCTTTCCTGCGGTACGTGGGGGCGCTCAAGGGAATCGCCCACCGGGATCTGAAGGGGCGCATCTGCGAAGTGCTCTCGCTGTGCGGCCTTGAAAAAGTGACCCATCGGCTCATCGGGAACCTGTCCAAAGGATACCGCCAGCGCCTGGCCCTGGCCCAGGCACTGATCAACAGGCCGGAGGTGTTGATCCTGGACGAACCCACCGTGGGCCTGGACCCTGAAAACGTCTCCGGGATCCGACGCCTGATCAAGGGGCTTACCGGTGACCGCACGATCCTTCTAAGCAGCCACATCCTTTCTGAAGTCAGCATGATCTGCAGCAAGGTCATCATCATGAAGGACGGCCGCGTGCAGGCCGTCGACACGCCCGCGCGTCTGGGCATGATGCTCCAGGACAGCGGGGCTGTGGATATCGATGTGCAATGCGAAACAGCTTATGCCGAAGCGCTACTGAAACAAATACCGGGGGTTCAAAAGGTGTATGTCCGTGAACCCGCAAGCAACGGCATAATGCACTATCGCCTGGAGTTCGCAAATGGCAGGGATATCTTTCCGGCGCTCAACCGCCTGGCCGCTGAAAACCATTGGGTGCTGCGAAAAATATCACCGGTGACCATGACACTGGAAGACATTTTTCTTAAAATCGTTTCCAAACAACGCTACAAGCGATCTCAAAAAAAAGCGCGCGCCCACTGACAAGGCGTGGGGCGATGAAAAAGCGCAGCATATATGTAATATGTGAGCATTTTGAAGAGACCCACAACGCCGTCAGGGGGCGTTAGATTTATTTTGAGATAGCTTGTAACACTTGGCATAGCCCCCCCAAAGGAAATGCAATGGGCTTCTGGACGATATTTAAAAAAGAGACCCGGATTTTTCTGACAACCCCGGCCACGCATGTGGTCCTGACCATTTTTCTGCTGTTGTCCGGCTTCTTCTTCTACACCAACCTGCAGCATTTCATCGCAATGAGCATGGGCGGTCGGGGCAGCATCGTAAAGGGCCTTTGGCTGTATTTTTTCAACGACCTGAGATTCATCCTCACCTTCGTTCTGCCCCTCATCACCATGCGGGTCTTTGCCGAAGAAAAAAAACTCGGCACCATCGAGTTGATCACCACCTATCCGGTCAGGGACGCGTCCATCATCGCCGGAAAATACCTGGCCTGCATCCTCATGTACCTGACCATGCTGGCGCTCACCTTCCTCTACGTTCTGTTGCTGGGCGCCATCTGGGGATTTTTCGAAATCGCCCCGATCCTGGCGGGGTATCTTGGTCTTTTCCTGCTGGGGGGTGCCATGATCTCCTGCGGCCTCTTTGTCTCTTCCACCACCGAAAATCAGGTCGTGGCGGCCATGGGAACCGTCGGATTTTTCATCGTCTTCTGGTTTCTCAACTGGAATGAAATGATCGGAAGCCATGAGCTGGTGGAAGTGTTGCGGCGCATCTCCCTATTTGATGCGGCGTACGGTTTTTTCCAGGGAATCATCCGCACCCGGGATGTCGTCTATTTCCTCCTGGTGGGGGGCTTCTTCCTGTTTCTGACCCATCTTTCCCTCGGTTCGCGGGCATGGAAGGGAATGAAATGACACGCGCTTCGCAGAAATTTTCAATCCGCCGCCACCTGCACGGGGCAACGACCCTGTTGTCCATTTTGCTGGTGCTGGGCATTCTGTCGTGCATCGAAATCATCGCCCACAATCATAACCACGTGATCGATCTCACCCCCGAGAAAGAATTCACCCTCTCCCCGAAAAGCCTGGACGTCCTGCATGCCCTGGAAGGTCCAGTCGACATTGTAACCTTTTACGAGACGGGCGCCCGGGACCAGTATGCCCGCATCCTTGAATTGCTGGCGGCCGCTTCCCGGCGGGTCGCCTATGAATTGATCGACATCAATCGCAATCCCGGCAAAGCGCGCCTGTACGGTGCACGCGCCAGCGGCGACACCTTCATCGACCACGGCGGCCGTCGCAAAAAAGTCGTCGCGCCCGGAGAAGACACCCTGGTGCGAACCATCCTGCAACTGACCGGCAATCGGCAAAAAACGCTCTTCCTGGCAAAGGGCCATGGTGAAAGAGATCTTCACCATAGCCTGCGCGTACTGCTTGAAAACGAAAATTGGCACATTGAAAGACTGCTGCTGCCCCAGGCCGCCGGCCCTCCGGAAGACACCGACGCCGTCTTGCTGGTGAACGATCCCCGGGAGGATTTTTTCAAACACGAGATCGGCGTTCTGGAACAATTTGTTGAGGCCGGGGGCAGCATCATAGTGCTTCTCGAACCCTTCACCCGCCTGCCGGTGCTGGAAGCGTTTCTCCGGGAATACCGTATTCTTCTGGAAAATGACATCCTCATGGACCGGGAAAACAAGTTGATGGCCGGCGACGTGTTCACCCCCATCGTCCCCTACGTCACGAACGCCGCCTTTTTGGCGCAGCTGCGCGCGCCCTTGGTGTTTTCCACCGCCCGTTCCGTCCAGGTGGCGGACAAGCTGCAGTTGGCAGCCACCGCAAAAGTCCTGGCTTCCTCCGGTGATCATTCGTGGGCCAGAAGCGGGCGCCATGGGGACAGTGACGGGGTATCCCCCGAAACCGGCTTTGCGCAAGACACGGACAGGCCCGGCCCGGTTCCGGTTGCGGCATGGGTGACACTGGACGCGACCCCGCTCCGGCCGTCCGCCGCCGGGGGAGAAATCGTTTGTATCGGGGATGCGGATTTTATCGACGCATCGCTCCTGGACATGCTGGGCAACAAGGACTTCATCATGAATGTCTTCAACCACCTGGGACGCGACGCGGTGTTGGTTTCCAGCCGGGAAGACGGCACGGTTTATCCGTATCGCCCGATGGATGCGTCCCAGGGGCGGTTTCTGTTCTGGAGCTCCGTTGTCGTCCCGCCCCTTCTTTTCCTTGGGCTCGCCATTGCCACTATCGTGCATAGGAGCGTTCGGGGATGAAATTCAAAACCACCTTCATGCTGCTAATTGTCTTTTTGCTGCTCGGCACCTATGTCCGGCTTTTCGAACTGGATAAACCCGCTCCAACCGCATCGCCTTCGGCCACCGGGCCTCTGCTTTCGGTGGATCCCGACGAGGTCCGGGAAATCATCTTAACCCGGGGAAAGGAGCGGATTGTCTTCACCCAGAATGCCGGGCGGTGGACAATGACGGAACCGAGAAGGGCTGATGCGCGCAAAAAGCGGGTTGAGCGCCTATTTTCGCTTTTCGACCTTGGCATCATCGAGGTCCTCTCCTCCGATGCCGCGCGGGCGCCCGCATACGGCCTGGTCCCTCCTGAAATCCGACTTGAATTCCGGTTCACGTCCGGCCGCCCCCCCCAGGCGCTTCTCATCGGCGACAACGCGCCGGGAAACCGCTCCTGTTACGCGCGGATGGAAGGGCAAGAGCCAATCGTCCTATTGGGGTCCTTGTACAAAACCGAACTCAACCAACGCCTGGATTTTTTCCTCCAGTAACCCCTCCCCCCCGAAAACGACCTTTTTGTCACCCTCGGCGACAGGATGGTCGCGTCCGTTTTTTCTTTATCATTCAATTTGTTGTGCATATCTTCATGCGTCAGATGTCGCCAACGCGCCGCCATCCGGCGACCTATCGGTCGTTTTGGGATGACGCCATGCCTCCTTTAAACTCATCGTTATCATTGCATATTCTGCATCTTCAGGCCCCTCTCCACAATGGCACATGAATTGCTCATGGCATGGCTTGTCGCACTCAAACGCACCGGCTCACGGAATAGGGAGGTCTCTTATGGTCATGTCAGCGCCAGCGGCGGTTCAAGGTGATTGGGGAGAGGATGTAAAAAAAGTCCTTCTAAAAAACGGAGAAGAAATCGACAAATTATTTTCAAAATACAAGTACCATGTCTTGAAATCAGCATTGAGATCCCACGGCGAAAAGCAATTATGCCTTATCGAAGATGTCAGGAACAAGGACGGACAATTGATCCTCAACAAGGGCATCGCTCAGACGGAAACGGCGTTGCGGCGTCACATCGGCAACCTTCTGAAGCATCAGCTTGAATATCCCATTGAATACTACATAGATGTCATTCATCCCCAAGCCGCCCAGAAAATCAACGACGAGATGCAAAAAATCGTCGCGTCCCTCGCGCGCA
This sequence comes from Desulfobacterales bacterium, assembly GCA_963678885.2. Taxonomy (GTDB): domain Bacteria; phylum Desulfobacterota; class Desulfobacteria; order Desulfobacterales; family JAFDDL01. The sequence goes on from CAXXFG010000006.1 coordinate 902,011, forward strand.
AGGGAGTCTGTGATTTTAAAAGCATGAACCAAATCATCAACGCGGTTGTCTCCAATTATAAAAGCAACCATACCCTGCTCAACCGGTTGTCGGTGTTAAAGGAGGAATATGCCTCGGGGTTCAACGAATCCATGGCCGTGGCCATTATCGCCACCTCCATCGGACAGGAGTTGGGGTATCGGTTTGAGGATCAGGTCAATGCTTTTACCGCCGGGCTTTTTCATCATATCGGCGAAGTCCCCCTTCAGTCGGCATTTGAAAAGGAGCGCATCCCTTACGAAGAAGTCAGAAGGATCAAGGACCACCCCACCACCGGTTACCTGATCCTGAATTCCAGGGATATCCCCGACGCCGTTAAAAACGCGGTTTTAAAACATCACCTGTTTCTCGACGGCAGCGGATACCCCAACGGGTTGTCTTTGTCATACGACGACGACCTGGCCATGCTGATCAACATTTCCAGTGCGCTGATCACCATGTGTACGCGGGGAAAGCGCCCCATGAAGGCAGCATTGAAACTGCTTGACATCTATTCACGGTCCAAAACACGCTGCGGCGAAGAAGCGCGTCCGTTATACGACCGCTCCTTTTTCGAAGTGCTGCGCAGCTTGAACCTGTCGGTCATAGAAGGGGCGCCCCCCCAGAAGCGGTTCAACACCCAAGAAATCAGAAATCTGCACAACACCTACGTCAAGCTGCGAAAAATCAATGCCGACCTCGACGCCCTGATGCGCCGCACCGAAAACTACGTTTTCGAAAATGCGACACCGGCCGCAACCCAGGAAACGATCGACACGTTTTTATTCTACACGGCGCGAATGAAAACACTGACGTCGGACACGCAGATCATCATCGGAGCGGACCAGCTGGAGACGGATCCAAACCTCGTGGCGGACCTTTTCATGGACCTGGAAGTCATCATCCTCGAATTGGGACATTACCTTTCCTTTTTCGAGGAGACGACCGCGGCGCTTTGCGCCGTGTTTGCCGACGCGCACAACAATAAAATTGTCAAAAAGGCGTCTCATATTTCCATCCAGATTCGATATCAATTGCCGAAACGGACGGTCGATTCACTGTAGTCCCGCGCCGTGCGCGGCGGCGATGATTTGTTTCGGGAACCATATCTTACCGGGAAAAAATGCATTTTCGTTGGGTGCACTTCTGAAATCATTGCCCGGACCACCGGTCTCTTTGCGTATTTTCCGCCGCATCCGCGCTCTCGCAACCGACGGGCTGCATCGTCTCCACCGCAATGCCCAGCGCTTTGGCGCGTTCCAACCAACGCTTCCGCGCCAATGCCCGCATGTCTTCCACGTTGTCCGTTTCGTCCATGATTTCCATGCCCGTCATTGTTTCGATCAGATCTTCAAGCGTCACCAGGCCCATGGTTCCCCCGTGTTCATCGACAACGATGGCAATGTGGTGACGATTTTTGAGGAAATTTTCCAACAATACCGACAACGACACCGATACCGGAACGGCCAGCATGTCGCGCCGTAACGTCGCAAGCGCTTCTTCCCCCCGGCCCTGTGCGTTAAACAGCAACACATCATTTTTCAGGACAAACCCGGTGATGTCGTCCAGGTTCCGCTTGTAAAGCGGCAACCTGGAAAAAGGCGTTTTTGTCACGGACCGCAGCGCCTCGGCAATGGTCATGTCTTGCGCCAATGCAGAAATAACGGTGCGTGGGGTCATGATGTCGGTGATACGCAGTGTTTCGAAACGGAAAAGATTCCGAATAATTCTGGACTCTCCCTCTTGCAGATGCCCGGTGAATTCACCCATCCTTGCCATGGCGATGAACTCGTCCCGGCTGAACACCTGTACATTCCGCCCTTTCGCGATCCATATCGTAAGCCCTTCCGATATCCGTACGATGGGATAGAGCCCCACGATCAGCAACTGCACAAAAAAGGCAACCGGTCCGGCCAGCTTTGCCCAGTAGACGGCCCCAATGGTTTTGGGAATAATTTCTGATAGGAATAGAATCATCAACGTCATGGCCGCTGAAAACAGGCCGAACCATGAACTGCCGAAAATGACGGTTGCCTTGGCCCCCGCTCCGATGGCCCCCACCGTATGCGCGACGGTATTCAAGGTCAGAATGGCGGCCAGCGCCTGGTCCACCCTGTCCTGCTTCAGCCGTTTCAAAAGCGTTGCACGCTGGGGTCGTGTTTCTTTCAGCCCCTCGATGTAGGAGGGCGTGACGCTCAAAAGCACCGCCTCTGCCACCGAACAGAGAAATGAAACAACCAGCGCCAGCGACACGTAGAGAAACAGCAGGAAGACATCCGCGCCCACCTCGCCGCCGGGAGCGGCCGTATTTGTTCCGCCGACCGCAACGGCGGTGGGCCCTGCGGTGAGCGCCAGTGTCAGCACGCGCATCGTAACAACCTTATCGTTGCTCGGCTTCATCTCAACACCCGGACGCCGACGAACGGTTTTAATGGGTGCGCGTTTGCGGTAGCGCCCGCCCGTCTCATGTGCCAATGGTGCCCTCTTCCTTACCGGGGGCCATGACCGTCCGGTTGCGCCCGGACTTTTTCGCTGCATACAGGGCGAGGTCCGCGCCTTCAAAAAAAACGTGCAATTCGTCCGCTGCGCCCGGGATTGTCGTGTTCACGCCGAGGCTCAGCGTGACAAGGCCGGCAACATCCGACCCCCTGTGTGGGATGTCAAGCGCACACACGGCTTTTCTGATTTCTTCGGCGGCAAGATAAGCCCCTTTCGCATCCGTCTCCGGCAGGATCACGGCGAACTCCTCACCGCCGTAGCGAGCCGCCAGATCGAGGGGGCGCCGGGCAAACCCTTCCAATGCTTCCGCCACCGTCACCAGGCAATCGTCCCCCATTTTATGTCCATAGATATCGTTGTATCGCTTAAAATAATCAACATCCGCAATAATAAGGCTCAAGGGTGTTTGATTCCTGAAACCCCTCTTCCACTCCCTTTCAAAATGTTCGTCAAACACACGCCGGTTGGCAATACCGGTCAGTCCATCCTTTCTGGACAGCTCTTCCAGCCGCCCGTTTGCCTGCTTGAGCGCATCGGTGCGTTTGGCGATGGTCGCCATCAGGTTGTCGAAGGCCCGGGCCAATTGGCCCACTTCGTCACGGCTCTTCATACTGAGCCGACGGCCGACCGTCTCATGCGATTTGAAAGACAGGGCATGGGCGGTCAGGCGCCTGAGGGGACGAATCACCACAAGCTGAAGAAAGGCCATGAGGATCACCAACACCAGACATCCCGCACCGAAAACCATGACAAGTGCAAACCGGATGCTGGCAAGCCCCTTTCTGGTGATGTCCCGGGGAAACTGGTAATAAACGGAGAATGCGGGATCTCCCAGGGCGTCGTTGTAAACGGTCCAGACATCAATGACCTCCTCGGTTTTCAGGGTGAAATATGTCATGTCCGGCTCTTGATATGTCGATCGGACATCCTTGGCGTAGGCGGTTGCTTCCGGGGACAACGGATAGTCGAGGCGAAAGGCAAGGCGAACATTTTCCTGAAGAGAGTTCAACATTGTGCCGGAAAGAAGCCGTCCCATGGTCAGAACGCCCCTGGACGGGCCGGAGCCGTCTGTTTTCAAAATAGGACGGGAGGCAAAGAGCAGGGGCCCTTGTTCCGTCATCAGAACGCCGCGTTGGGAGAACCCGTCGTCATCCCCTGTTTTCTTCAGGGAAAGCAGGGGATGATTTTGGGGGAAGGGATTTTCAGCGGGAAACGGCAGGGGAATCTCCGTTTCGTTCTCAAGGTCATACGCCTTTCCCCACACCACCGCGCCATGCATGTCAAAATAGCACAACAGATTGAGTCCGCTTGCCGTAAAGGTATCATCACTTAAATTGCTCGATTGGTAATCCTGCGACCTTGTCACGACATATGCGTAGGTATCGTCCCAGGAGGCCCAGTCATGGCATACCCGGTCGATGTGCAGAAGCTCCCGCTGGATGGCGCCCATGATCCGCCGGAGGTTTTCACCGGCCTCGTCTTGCTCCAGCTTCAAGAAACTGGGCAAGATAACGGACTGCTGAATCAGAACCTCCACGGCGGACAATAAAAGGAAGAGCACCGTGATGATGGTGAAAATTTTGATACGAATGGACATCCCGCCGCCCTTCCCTTATCCTCCTCTAATTGAAGTATCCACCCGGGGATACGACCCTCCATTGCCTGATTATCGCCGTTACCCCCCCCACCGTGTCAACAGATTTCGCTCCACAAGCCATTTAAGGATCGAGACCGGACACCCCACCGGCCATGCTCCGACCTTTCCAGACGCCGGCATGAACCTTTCGATTGCCTCAAAGGGATCGTCGATGCAAGGCGGCCTCTATTTTTTGGTCATCAGGTACTTGGCCACGGCGTCAAAGGCGGGAAGCGACGTTGGATCGCTCTTTGCATTTTTGGCCGTGGGAAAGGATGCCAAACGGACAATGACCATGTCGGCACTCGGATCCACGTAAATGGTTTGTCCGTGCACCCCCCGGGCGGCGAAAGCCCCGTGTGCGTTGTGCAGCACCCACCACATGCTGCGGTAGCTGCCGCCTTCAAGCGTGTCATAACCGGCCTTGGCGAACAACGCCCTGTCGCCGCCGGCTTGAATTTTCCCAACCACCTCCCCTGGGAAAAGTCGCTTGCCATTGATGGTACCGTGGTTCAGCATCAGCAAACCGATCCGGCCCAAGTCCCGCAACCCGGCGCTGAGGCCGCCTCCGGCGAAAGGTGTGCCCTTGGCATCGACGGTCATGTAGGCATCCTGCTCGGCCCCCATCTTTCGCCAGATGCGCTCCGACAGAAATTGCGAAACGCTTTTTCCCGTTATGCGGGAAATGATCCAGCCGAGGGCATCGGAGTTGATCGTCCGATATCCGAATGCCTGGCCGTGAGGCCCTTGCTGTCGAACGGTTTGGAGGTATTCGAAATAGCCGACGGGGCCTTGGTATCCTTTTGGTTTCGGCAGTGGATTGGCGGCAGCCGAATAAAGCCAGATGTCGGCTTTGGGGTCGGCGTAATCTTCGCTGTAATGCAGCGCGGTTGTCATGTCCATGACTTGCCGCACCGTGGCGCTGCCGAATCCGCTGCCCGAAAGTTCAGGAATAATGGAGGAAACCGTTGCGGCATCATCCAACCGGCCTTCGGCCACGAGAATTTCTGCCAACAGCCCGGTCAAGGACTTGGTCATGGACATCGCTGCGTGTTTGCCCGTTTCCGCAAGGCCCCCGAAATAACGTTCATACACGATTTCCCCCCCATGCAGGATCAGAATGCCGTCCGTATAATTGGCCGAAAGCGACGCCTCCCACGTCATGGGGGCACCGTCATGCAAGGGGGTAAAACGCACGGCATCGATACCTTCATCCAAGCGGCGGCCCAGTGGGATCGGAGGGCCGATCCCACGGCTCACCTGCCGGGTCGGCAACAATTCGCGGATATGGCACACCGTCCAACGCAATTTCGGGAAGCTGAAATAGTTGGATTCCGGATGCGTGATCAGCTTGTCGGGCGGTGGGGGGAACCCCTGCATCCACCCCAGTTGAATGGGATCCGATGCCGCGGCACTGAGGGAAAAGCCGGGTTCGGCGTTTCCCAGGTGGGCGCTTAACAACTGCATCGCGGCAAAAACGGCAATCATGAACGCCCTATGCATCTGCAATGTCATCACATACCTCCTTTTGGATGTGGCCTGTTTCGCCCCGTTGTCCTTCCCCCTGCTGTATCCAACGCAACAGGGCCAGGATGTTTCTTGCAAAAAAATGACGCATATACTACATTGCCTGCACAACTTGCCCGGCATGCGCTCTGTGCCGATAGGTGGATGGCGTCGACCTTGTCGCTTTGCAAAGCGACCGACAGCGCCGCGAAAAAAGTATTATCCCGCTCCAAATCTTAAAAGCCATCAGGATTCAGTATGTTAAATAGGCATTGTGAAGGCCCATGCGCCGGCTTTCTTTCGAGACTAACTTCGCTGTTTCACACGGACACGGCGTGGGGCGATGAAAAATCGGGGCATACATGTAACAGTGCTGCTGCGGAAGCACTTCACGACACCGTCAGAGGGTGTCGGATTTATTTTGGAATGCCTGTATCACGATTATCACCCCCCTTTTACGTTACCCCCGCCGATAACGCAAGGAGATGATCCATGAACAAAACAGCCCGGTATCTGTTCGCTTGTATCGCAACCTGTTCGTTCCTCATGCTGTTCGCCGCTTGCGGCGAAAATGAAACCGAAAACGGCGTGAACACCACCGCCGCCCCCGCCGGAGCAGGCAGTGACCGTGGTGAAAGGCCAGGGGACGCGGCCGATCCTGCCGGCGCCGCCGGGGACGTCAATTCGCAAGAGGCTGCCGTGACGAATGCCTTGCGAACCCTGGCGGCCAGCGAAGGAATTTATTTCGGTGAAATCCCAGAGGATTTTCCAACGAACCTTCTTCCCCCGTATCCGGGTGGCACCATCACCCAGGCGGCCATTCAGGATGACGGCGCGACATTGCTTCAGATTGTTCCCGCCACCAAGGAAAAGGTCTATGACCACTACCGCGCCTACTACAAGAAAATCAAGATAACGGCTGCGGAACCGGTCACCATCATGGGAAAAACGATGGTCGGCTTTTCAGGAAAAAATGCCGAAATTTCGATGACATTGAAGGACAATGAAGACGGCACCACATTTGTCGCCTTGGCTTTCTAGCCCGGGTCGTTTCAGAAAAGGGGGGGAAGCCGAACTTGAGTTTTCCCCCTCGCCGGTGCCCAGGCAGGGCGAAGGCCTTTCTCACCCCTCTATCCTTTTTTTCACATTTCCACTGCACCACTTTCCCACCCCGGCGCACCGGCATCCCGAGCATAATGCATATAATTGTTTTTACTACCTATAATAACACGAAACCACGGTGATGGTGCGTACGTTTTTTGCAGGATCTTCAAGCATTCCTTCCGCCGCTTCTCCTTCCTTCGATGGTGACCGGAGCAATTTCGCCTGGAGCGCTCCGAAAAAGGCCCGTCCCAGGCCGTAAAATTCCGCGTGGTCTCCGGAGGAAACGGCAACGGCCCCGTCAGAAGAATTCCAGGAGCGGCCGGAACAATCCCATCATGCAGCCCAATCCGGCCCCAGGTTGGGGCCCAGGGCATCATTCGAGGAGGAATCGCTATGAAAGGTCTATTGAAAACATTGGTGGTTGGGTGGGCGTCTGCCTTCGTTCTGGTGGCTCTTCAATCACCGGCGGCGGTCTTCACGGAACATCTTGATTTCAGCGCCGCACAAAGCCTTTGGGGCGATGGCAGCGCGGCTTCTTTTCAAGCCGCGGGCGCCACCGGAGGGGCCATCGGCATCCGCTACGATGTGGGGGCCAGCACCGGGACGGTATCAAGCGCTTTCAACGGGGTGCTGACGGCGGACTACACGGAAACCCTATCTTCGCCAGGAACAACCGCCATCTCTTTGGGCTTCTCCGGCGATGGCGGCGGCGGCCGCCTGACATCGGATTTGGGCGCTTGGCTGCAGGTGGACGCGTTTGTGGACATTGACGCCCCTTGGTTCCTGCCGGATATCCATGCCGATTGGACGCTTCTTGATTATGATTACGCTTTCAACATCGACGAGACCTTCACCCCCGCTCTTCCAGGGTCGGTCATGGGATGCGATGCAATAGATCTTGCCGATGTCGGTATTGGGATTTCTCCCCTTCAAGCGGGAATCGATGTCGATATTAACGAAAACCTTTCACTTGATATCAATACCATGGACGGTTGCATGGTGTCGAAAAGTCGTCAATCGGGCACCACGCGCCTCACGCCTTTCACAATCAACAGCGGTGCCTCCGTCATGGTTTCCGCCAATTTATCCGAACCGGGGCTGTGGGACTTGGCGTTTGTTGATCTCTCCATCATCAATTCGTTATCCGTCGCCTTCGACCTGACCCTGACACCGTATCTGGACTATGTCCTGGGAACCTGGTCGGACACCCTTGCCGACATCAACCTTTACAACAACGCCTTCGCGTTGGACTTCAACCAACTGAACACGTGTGGATTTACAATCGAAGTCGCCCCCATCCCCGACCCCATGCTGCTCCTGGGAACAGGCCTGGCGGGCCTGTCAGTCATCGCAAGGCGAAAAACAACGCGGGCTTCTCAATAATAGCCGGAAAAGGACGGCAGGCGCCGGGGCAATCGGTTGCCGGCCCCACTGGGGCCTGCCTTACGCTCCCCAAAGCACATCGAACACATGCCCCAGGAGCAGGTACAGCACACCTGTGATGATGAGGACCATCAGGATGTTGAAGATGAATCCGGCACGCGCCATCTGCGGAATACCGAGCAGTCCGCTGCCATAGACAATGGCATTGGGCGGCGTGGCGACCGGCAACATGAATGCACAGCTTGCCCCCACGGCAGCGGGAATCACCAGCAACAAGGGATCCTGCCCCATGCCAATGGCCACCGAGGCGAGAATAGGTAAAAATGCCGCCGCTGTTGCCGTGTTGCTGGTTATTTCCGTCAGGAAAACCACGACCAACAACGCGGACATGATCAAAAAGATTTTGGGCAGCCCCTCGCCTCCACTGAAGGACATCCCGATCCATTCCGCCAAGCCGGTGCGGGTTATCGCGGCCGCCAGGCTCAACCCGCCCCCAAACAGTATCAGCACCTCCCAGGGAAGTCTCCGGGCGTCTTCCCACCGCAAAACAAACACCCCCTTTTTAAAATTTACCGGCAGTAAAAACATTACGATCGCGGACAAAATCGCAATGCCGGTATCCGAAAGATTGGGAACGTTGTCTTCGAGCAAGGGCCTCGTCACCCAGAGCATCGCTGTGATTGCAAAAACACTGCCCGCCATTTTTTCCGCCCTGCTCATGGCACCGGCCCTTTCAAGTTCTTTCTTGATCATATCCGCTCCCCCGGGAATTTCTTCCAGCCGCACCGGGAAAACAACCCTGGTCAGCACCAGGTAAACGACCGGCAATGAAATGACGACGATGGGGATGCCGATGAGCATCCACTGGGCAAAACCGATTTTCACATCATGGTTGTCGAGCATATAGGCCGCCATCAAGGCATTTGGCGGCGTGCCGATGAGCGTTCCAATCCCGCCGATATTGCACGCATAGGCCAGGCATAAAAGCATCACCAGTGAAAAATGCGAATCCAAATGACCTGTTTCCATCGATCTTTTGTTTTCAACCAATGAAATAATGGACAGCGCAATGGGCAGCATCATCATGGCCGTGGCCGTATTGCTTACCCACATGCTCAGAAAAGCTGCCGCCGCCATAAAACCGAGAATGATCGCGTTCGGACGGGTGCCCACCCGGCTGACGATATTCAGTGCAATGCGCCGGTGGAGATTGGTTTTTTCCATGGCGAGGGCAATGATGAAGCCCCCCATAAACAAATATATCAAAGGGTTTGCAAACGGCCGGGTGGCCTCGGCGACCGAACCGACCTTGAGAATCGGAAACAAGGCGATGGGAAGCAACGCCGTTGCGGGAATGGGAACCGCCTCGGTCACCCACCAGATGGCCATAAACGCCGCCACCCCGGCCACCGCCCATGCCGCGGGAGCCAGTCCGTCAGGAGCAGGGATCCGTAAAACAATCAACAACACCGCCGGCCCCAGAAACAACCCCACCCTTTGCCGCATGCCGTAACCGTCACGCGCCTGTTCCGACATCACACTCCCCCCGGAACCCCAGCGTTTAGCCGGCCCGGGGTTCTCTTCTTGAAATTTTTTAAGTCCCAATCGTTAAAGTGCTTATGCACGCTATCGTTTGACATGCAGCGCCAGCCGACTTTCAAAAATGCCGTATATTTTCCGGGCAAAACAACATTTGAGTGCACCCCTGTGTGGCTCCGGGCAGGCGTTGGGGTGTTTTGCAGCGCCTGCTGCGAACAGACGCGTTTCAGGATCATCTCCCAATTACCCCCTCCTCTATATCCGAAAGCATGGTGTGTCCCATCATAGGAGCTTCATTTTCCCGAGTGACTTCGCATTGATGGCCACGATGACCGTGGATATCGACATAAAGAGGGCGCCTGCCGCCGGGGGCAGGAGAAAGCCGAAGGGGTAGAGAATGCCCGCGGCAAGGGGAATTGCAATGGCATTATAACCGATGGCCCACCAGAGATTCTGAACCATCTTTGAATACGTTGCCTTTGAAAGCGCCAACAGGGAAAGAACATCTTCCGGATTGGACCGCACCAGGACGATATCGGCTGCTTCCATGGCCACATCGGTACCGGCCCCAATGGCGACCCCCACGTCCGCTGCCACGAGGGCCGGTGCATCGTTTATGCCGTCCCCCACCATTGCCACGGTGTGCCCACGGTCTTTGATTTCCGCAATTTTGGAAGCTTTCCGGCCTGGAAGGACTTCGGAAAAATAGTCGTTAAGTTCGAGCGCCGTCGCCACCCATCGGGCCACCGGTTCAGCGTCACCTGTCAGCATCATGACGCGAATGCCCATGGCTTTAAGGCGGGAAACGGCATTTCGGGATTCATCCCGCACAATATCCGTCAGCGCGATGGCCCCGGTCGCTCGTTCCTCCACCAGAAGATAGACGACCGTTTTCCCTGCCGCCGTCGCCTTTCCGACTTCCGCACTTTCCTCATGAAGATTGTTTTCCTTGAGATACCGCCCGCTGACCACTTTGACCGACACCCCATCGATCTCTGCCATGGCCCCTTTTCCGGGAAGGGCTTTGAACTTTTCAGGGTCCGCGTATTGAATCCCTCTTTCCCGCGCCGCCGCGACAATTCCCCTGGCCACGGGGTGTTCGGAACGGCTCTCCAGGGATGCGGCCAACCGGAGAATCGAATGCGGTTTCATGTCCGTCATCGGAAACACATCGGTCACACCGAATCGGCCTTGGGTAAGTGTTCCGGTTTTGTCGAAAACCACCGCATCTATATGCCGGGCCCGTTCGAAGGCGGACCGGTCCCGTATAAGCAGCCCCCTGGAAGCCGCCATCGATGTGGATACGGATACCACCAGCGGCACGGCGAGCCCCAGCGCATGGGGGCAGGTGATGACCATCACGGTAACCATCCGCTCTAATGAGAAAACGAATTGTTTCCCGAAAACAAGCCAGAACCCCAGCGTGGTGCCCCCCAACGTCACAGCGGTGATGGTCAGCCAAAAAGCGGCCCGGTCTGCGAGGTTCTGGCTTCCGGACCGGCTCTCCTGCGCCGCCTCCACCATTTTAACCACCTGGGACAAATAGGTTTCATCGCCGACTTTTTTCACCTCCAGGGTCAAAGAAGCCTCCCCATTGATGGCGCCACCAACCGCCTCATCCCCTTCGGTCTTTTCAACCGGCCTGCTCTCTCCGGTCAACATGGCTTCATTGACACTGCTGCGACCCGCCTGGACAATGCCGTCGGTGGGTATTTTCTCCCCCGGCTTTATCAGAACACGGTCCCCTGCCTTCAGCCCTGTCACGGGAACATCTTCGGTATCGCCATCGTCTTTGATAAGATGCGCCTCTTTGGGAATAAGCTGCACCAGTTCTTCCAGGGCTCCCGAAGCCCCCATCACGGACCGCATCTCGATCCAGTGCCCCAGCAGCATGACAAGGATCAACGTCGCCAGTTCCCAGAAGAACACTTTGCCGGGCAGCCCGAACACAACGCATCCGCTATAGATGTAGGACACCAGGACGGCCAGTCCGATGAGCGTCATCATCCCCGGTTCATGCCTTTTCAACTCATCAACAAGGCCCGTCAAAAACGGCCAGCCGCCGTAAAAAAAGACAATGGTGGCCAGAGCGAACTGCACGTAGCCGTCATGGGGAAACGACAGCAGCTTGGACACCCCCAGCCCCCCCTGCACCATTGATGAAAGGGCGACGACGGGAACGGTCAGAACGAGGGTGATCCAGAAGCGCCGGCGAAAATCCGCCACCATGCCCGCGTGATGCGCGCGGTGCCCTCCACTGGCCCCTTGCCCCCCCTTTCCCCTGTTGCCGTGTTTGCCGACCGTCTTCTTCATCCCACGCCGCCTTTCATATCGATGAAACTATTTAAGAGGCCGTGAACGCCGCAAACCGTAACGGCGTACCGTTTCCTTAAGCGTGTTATCCGATTTCAATCGTTTCCCTGCCCATACGGTGACGGCTACCAAGTCAGAACAAATATTATACGTCCTGGGGGCCGATTGTAATGGGGGATATCCCGTATGTTGAAGACCGTGGGCCCTTATCCGCACGCATGAAAGGACGCGCCCGCAAAAGGCAGGCACGTTAAACGGAAAGGCGGCTGGTGGTGGCTATTGTGAAGTCAAATCAAGGGTGCTCACCGAATTCAGGCGGCGGCATCCCGGGGCCGCCGCCTTGCCGGGAGGGCCAATGCGCGATGGCATCGTGGGGCGGGCACATGGTCAGTTGCCTGAATGTCTCCAGCTGGGGCGGCGTAAGAACCCCCTTCAGTTTTTCCTCTGCTGCGGTCCGGGCACTGTTGACGGATACCGTTTGCGGTGCCTGCGCAGGGGGGCACGCGGCAGGATCCGCAGGAAGCTGTGATGTCAGGACCTCCAAAAACTCAGCGACAATGGGGCGTACCCGTCTGAGCTGCGCCTCATCCAAATCGAGGCGCTCCAAAACAAACCTTTCTGAAAGCATTGCGCCGGGAGGAGGCCCATCAAAGGGCGGGGGAGGCGGAAAGGGTATGCGCCTGCGGATCTCTGCCAGCAAGGCGTCGAATTTTTCCCGCTGATCCACGCCCAGCACATTCTTGATGTTGTCCAACGTGTCGGAATATTGTCCACGCATCTTGGGGGCAAACTGTTCGTGAAAGACCGCCCATACCGCGCTCTGCCGGGAAAAAATGTCTTCTATCTCTTTTCGCTGGGCATCGTTCAGGTCAAGACGGCTGCACACAAACCGAAGCATACGGACGTGGGGCGGCCCCTCGCCTTGGAGAAAATTTTTTAAGCGGTTCTGCAGCACAAACCCGGTACCACCGACACCGACGGAAGCACCCAGAGCGAACGCCAGCAACAAACAGACAACAAATTGCCATTTCTTCATAGGATTGCTCTCGATTCAGGAACCTGCCCGCGGTTAAGTGCGGCAGCCTCCGGTTATTCGGTCAGGACGTTCGCGGCGTTGAAGATGATCGGGTCTTCCAGGCAAAGCAACGCCAAATCATCGACCAGAACCTGGTGGGACTGCACGCGCAACACTGAAAATACCAGCATAAGGCCGCAGAGAATCGGCGCAAACGCCCATCCGGCCTTGACCGCCCATGACCGCCACGTGGGCACCGGAGGTTCCGCAGTCAATAATCGAATCTGACGCATCACCCGCTGCGGGAATTGCGGATCCCGTCGCCCCCCCATGTCGGCGTTGTCGGCCCTGAGCGCAAAGGCCCCCTGGAATGCTTTCTTGACCTGAGACTGATCGATAGACAACCGTTTCATATGCCCTCCATCGGCGCCCAAGGTGGCCGACATCACCCCATCCCAACGCCACAGTTGATTAAACGGCCCCAAACAGCAGGGGGTCACCCGCCCGGCCGTTCTCCAAAATACGTTGCAGTTTCCTCCGGGAGCGAAATGCCCGCACCTTGACCGTGGTGACCTTCCAGCCCAGAAGTGCGGCGGCTTCTTTCACGCTGTGGTCCTGAAGGTAAATCAATTCGATGACCGCCCTGTCCTTCGCCCCCAGCTGGTCAAGCGCCCAGGCCAGCACCTGCTCGGCCTCCCGCTTGCTCGTCTCATCTTCATAAGAAGCGCCGGCCTGCTCCACCAGGACACGCTCCATCCATTGTTGATGTGCCGTGGACAAACTGCTCACCGTGCGTTCCCGGCGCCGGTAGTGACGCCGCCAGTAATCGTGACAGGTACGAACCGTTACCGCACTGAGCCACTGTTGAAACCCTCCCTTTCCACGGTATGTTTTCAGGGAGTTGAATGCACGGATAAACACTTCGTGTGCGGTCTCTTCGGCATCTTCTGCGGGCACATGCCTGTAAGCGATTCGCAGGACATGCCCCTGATAGCGATCCAGCAACACCTCGAAAGCGTCTATATCCCCTTCCAGGACCCGCCCAATCACGGCCACGTCACTCAACGGGTCGGTTCTTATGGTGTGCCGGTTTTTGTCCGTCTGTGACGCGTCCAAACCGTTAGATCTAAGCATTCTGCATTCCATGGAATGCCGCGCCACTGCCCGGGACACATTCCCGGCATATCGGATGCGGCCCGGAAAATGTCAGGGTATCATTTCCAGCTGCTGTTCGAAACCGATTTTCATTCGGTATTGTTTGTATCGTCTACATTCAATATAAGACAGTCGATGGACGCAACGAAAAGGTTACAAGATTTATCCGCCATCCGAAAAAAACGACAAAATAGACGGCGTTCTCCATCAAACCCACAATAACAGGCGCCCACGGTAACCTCCCCCCCCCCTCCCCCGACTAAAGAAAAAGGGAGCGTGCCACAGCACGCCCTGATCAACGAAAACGGCCCCCCTGGGCACGCATCCGGCCACAGCGTAGCGGAGGATCATAAGCATGATATCTACGACTTTACTTGCCATGGGCACAGGTTCAGACCGACAACCTGTTCCCGACACCCGCGCGACTGCCCGTTTTGCGGGGGCAAAATATTCCCATGTACCGGGAATAAATTTCCATCGACGATTATCGCAAACGCTCTTCACAGGCAAAAGAAGCCGGTCTCTCTTTAACGACAGAGCGTTCTGACGTCCCATCATTAGTTACGGAAAGAGTATTTTCACGCGCAAACGACACCAGAAACGGAAACTTTTATGAAGAAGCGGAATGTATACAGCGGGGCTTTCAAGGCAAAGGTGGTGCTCGAATCGATACAGGGCGAAAAGAGTTTAGAAGAGCTATCCACAGCCTATGATCTGCACCCCAACCAAATCAAGAACTGGAAAAGTCTTTTCCTGAAAAATGCGAAATACATCCTTGAAGACAGGCGATACAAAAGGAATCGCGCGGACGAAAAGAATGCGTAACTTATGGAGAGGAACGCCGGGCGTTTTCATGTGCCGCAAAGAAGTATTTGGCATGCCTATTGCTGCGGCAAACCCGCAGAAGTCTTTACAGGCTTCCGTGTCGGTCCGGTCGAGTGAACCGGCCGGGCCTTTCCAGAGGCCATAACGCACAAACGGACCAGGGTGGCCGCCCTGATCCGCTTGCTTTGAACCGTCCGGTTTCGCGAGTCCCCAGACAGGTTCATTATCGCGCTATGTCCTCGCATTGTCAACTTTTTTCCTTATTGCGAGGTGCGTCATGAAAACCCAAATCCTATCCCATCACACACCGGAGACATCCCTTTACGATCCGGGCCCCCGCCCGGGCCCATCACTTCCTGTCGGCACACGAGAAGCTGTCTCACAATAAAGGCGCGCCCGCTGATCCTGCCGGGGCAAGACGTGGGGCGATAAAACAGCGCGGCATACAGCACCATACGCGCATGTTAAACAGTCCCGTAAGGCCGTCAGGGGGCGCCGGCTTTATATGAAATACCTGTAGCACCGACACCGAAACGTATCCGGCAAGCGCCGTATCACTGTGAACCGTTTTTTCGGAAAGGGGATCGCCATGTCCATTGACGCGACATCTTCCACGGACAGCATTTTATCTTCAATTACAAACAGCTATGTTTCTTCTACCAACGATACGGATGAGGCCGCATCCAACAAGGAAATGTTTTTAACCCTCCTGGTGGCCCAATTGGAAAACCAGGATCCACTCAATCCGACAGACTCGACGGAATTCAGCAACCAGTTGACCCAGTATTCGATTCTGGAACAGAACATCACCACCAATACCATCCTCGAGCAGATGTCGTCTCAGTACAGCTCCCAGAGTGCTGCAAGCCTGACGGACTACATCGGAAAAGAAATCGTGACCGAGGATATTACCGGGACCGTTGATGCCGTCCAATTTGAATCGGGCCAGGTGTATTTCGTTGTAGGAGAGACGCTTGTCGATCCCTCGGATGTCACCGCGGTTTGCGCCCCAGGCACTTCGGACGCGGCTTCCTAATCGGCCCAAGGGGAAGCGCCGCCCCTTTCGCCCTGACGTGCGCCGTCTACCCCTTGTCGTACTCGCGTAACGATTCCAATCGTTTTCGCGCACCCTATTTCTGCGCCGCCGGCAGGAGCGCTCCCGCATCCTTCTCGGCACCGCCTATAAAGGAGAGTAATTATGCTTACCAGTTCTTTGTATTCAGCCATCAGCGGCCTGACGTCAACGGGTGATTCCATGCAGATCATCGGAGACAATATCGCCAACACCAACACCACTGGTTTTAAAAGCAGCAGCTATAGCTTTCAGGACCTGCTCAGCCAAAGCATCGCCACCCAATCCGGCACGGCTCAAATCGGGCGCGGAACAGCGCTCAACGACATTACCACCAACTGGAACCAGGGATCCTTCAAAACCACGGAGAACACCACGGATCTTGCCATCAGCGGCGATGGCTTCTTTATTGTCAGAGACAATTCCAGCGAATCTGTTTACTACACAAGGGCTGGAGAGTTCAGCTTTGACGATGATGGAAACCTGGTGAACTCGGAAAAATACGTGGTTCAGGGATGGGAACTAACCGAGGATGGGGAAGCAATCGGCGCCGTAACCGATATCACCCTCGACTCCTTCACCTCGCCTCCCCAGGAAACCGACAAAGTAACCTTGATTGCGAATCTTAACTCGGACGCCACCAGCCAATCGGCGGTATTGTTGAACAGCTGGGACGGCACGGCCTCTCCTCCCATCGCCACCACCAGCTATGAATACCAAACCGCCGTATCTGTCTATGACTCTTTGGGCAATACGCACGATCTTACGGTCTACTATGACAAAGGCAACACGGCGGGCACTTGGGAATACATTGTCACCTGCAACCCGGACGAAGATCTCCGGGCAGGCTTCGATACCACAATTTATCAAGGATTGTTTGCTTCCGGAGAGATTTCCTTTTCAGACGATTCCGGTGAAATACTCGGCATGACCCTCAACACCCTGGATGACACCACCCCCACCTGGACCAGCACAAGCCCCAGTACGGAGGGCTACCTGGAATTCAATTGCGACTTTATCGGCGGCACCGCAACCGACCAGACCATGGCCCTGAACATCGGTACCCGATGGGACGGAAGCGCCTGGATCAATGACGGAGAAAGCACCACCCAGTATGCCGCAGAGTCCTCCACCACCTATCGGACCGCCGACGGTTACGGCAAGGGCGACCTCCAAACCATCAATGTGGACACCAGCGGCGTAATTACCGGTACCTATTCCAACGGTGCGGTCATTTCACTCTATCAGGTGGCTTTGGGAGATTTTACCAATGTCGATGGGTTGACGAAACTCGGCGGCGGGCTGTTTCAGGAGTCTAACAGCAGCGGCGTGGCCACCACCAATTTTCCTGGCATCAGCGGCCTTGGCAACATCTCTCCAAACTCCCTGGAGCAATCAAATGTCGACATTGCAACTGAATTCGTAAAAATGATCGAAATCCAACGCTCGTACCAGGCCAACTCCAAAATGATCACCACGGTTGACGACATGTTGTCGAATACGATCTCCATGAAACGCTGATCCGGTGCAAGTCAAACGGCCTAGCGGCAGCCAAGGAGCAGACGCATGACAGGAATATCCTCCACCCTAGATATCGCAAAGCAGGCCTTGTGCAACAATCAATACGCCATCAGTGTCACGGGGCAGAACATCGCCAATGTCGGCAATGCCGGTTACAGCCGGCAGTTGATCTCGATCAAATCCGGAGATTCTCTGGTACAAGGCGGCCTGGCCTTCGGCACCGGAGCCCAGATCGCCGAGATAAAAAGCGCCTGCGACCAGACACTTGAAAAATGGCTGAGCGGACAGCAGTCGGACCTGAGTGCCTACGAAGAGATGACCTCCTGCATCACATATATCGGTGATATTTTCAGCACCGATACCGACGCGGGTCTCGACACCTTGTTCTCGAATTTCTGGAATAGCTGGTCGGACCTTTCCAACACCCCAACCGGTTCCGCTGAACGCACCGCAGTGTATGAAAGCGGGGCTGCACTTGTCGCTCAGTTCAATACGACCAGCGAAGCGCTTCAAAGCCTTTCCATCGACCTTGACAGAGAAATCGATGTGGCCGTGGAAACAGTGAACACCCTGACGGCGCAAATTGATCGGCTCAATGGATCCATCACCGCCATGGAAGCGGGCGGCAGCATCTGCGCAAACGATTTAAGAGACCAGCGTCAAGCACTGGTCTCCGAATTGTCGTCTCTTATGGAGGTAAGCACCCATGAACAAGCAAATGGGGCCCTTACAGTAACCACCGCATCGGGATCCGCGATATTGGTCAATGATGCCGGCGCCCGTGACCTGTCGGTCTCCGGTGGTCGAATTTTATGGGAGGGCTCCGCAGGACCGGTGGACATCACGGATCGGCTCTCCGGGGGAAGCATCGGCGGATGGCTCGACATCCGCGATGAAACGGTTCCGACCTATCAGGCGCAGCTCGACGCCCTTTCAGAGACGCTTATCTGGAACGTCAACCACCAGCATTCCCAGGGCGTCGGCTTGACGTTTTTCAGTGGTGAGGTCACCGGATCTTACCCGGTGGATGAGAGTGGGCTGCTCAGCACCCTTTCCTATGCCGACAACATCGACACCTCCCGTGATTTCAAGATGTGGATCGAAAACACGAACACAGACCCGGCCACGTTTTCGGAAGTCGTTGTGGATCTCAGCGGAGCCGCACCGGTTTCCGCTGCCACCATGACGGTTGGCGGCATCGCCAATTGCGCAGGGGACACTTACGTTCTAAAGGTCGCCCCCCCCGGGGCGTCCATCGGGGACGGCAGTGACGTCACCGTCACCTGGACGGGGGCCCGGACCGCCGGCGCTTTCACGGTGGCGGCCGGAGACACCACGGCCACTGCAACAGTGGATGGCATGGACATCACCTTTTCAGGCCTTACCGGACCATTTGAAGGGGATACCTTTGTCATCACCACCGACGCGGACGGCGTCCCCTTTGAAAATGTTTCCTCCTACACGCTGGAAGATTTTGCACAGGCCTTTAACACGGCTGCAACCGCCGCCGGGGGGGGCGTTACCGCCTCGGTGGCAGAAGCCCGAATCGTTTTCTCGGCGGACTCCCCGGATTTCCGGTTTGCCTTTGGAGACGACGGGAGCACCGGGTATTCGGAATCGGGCCTTGCTGCAGCGCTTGGGGTGAACACCTTTTTTACCGGATCGTGTGCCATGAGCATGGGCATCAACGAAACGCTTTCGGACGCCGACGCCATCGCCGCGGGAAAAGTGGATGCCCAAACCGGCAGCAACGCCTCCGGAGACAACAGCAATGCACTGCTGCTATCGGAATGCGGAAACGTCACGGTAAACATGGCCCGCTGGACCTTCGCGCGCGGCGACGGCGCCGCAACGTCGATGAGCAGCAGCAGCACGGACACTTACTACCAGACATTGATTGCGTCCCTTGGTATCGAATCCGCCTCCATTGATCAACGGCAAAATACCGCCGCCATGCTGATGAACAGCCTACAGGAGCGCCGGGATTCGCTCTCCGCGGTATCCCTTGACGAGGAGATGATCAATCTCGTGAATTACCAAAATGCCTACAGTGCCGCCTCAAAGCTGCTGAGCATAACGGACGAAATGCTCGATACGCTGCTGTCTTTGAGATAATAGAAAGGAAACCTGCCATGCGCGTCGCCACCATATCGATCCATGCCAACAGTCAATACCAACTTGGAAAAACCCTTTCCTCTTACAATGAGGCCAGCAGCGTTGTGTCAACGGGAAAAAAAATCCAGCACCCCTCCGACGACCCCGCGGGCTACGCCCAGACCATGCAGATCGACGCATCCTTATCGCACCTGGATCAACTTCAGAGAAATATCGTTACGGGCAAGACGTGGCTGTCCACCTCCGAATCCGCGGTGGACAGCATTCGAGAAACGATTCTTGATGCCAAAGACCTTGCCCTGACCATGTCCAATGACTCCTACAACGAAGAGGACCGGATCTCCGCCGCCGGTCAAGTGCATGAACTGCTTGAAACACTGATTGATTATGCAAACAGCCAGGTTAACGGACAGTACATCTTCGCCGGCACCAAAACCGACACATGTCCCTATCGTATCGACGAGACCACCGACCCGCCAACGGCCGTGTATGCCGGAAACGATGCCGTCTTTTCCATCAGCACCGGAACAAACGCAAGGACCACGGTAGGGTATTGCGGCAACGCAATCTTCGGCGACACCAATACCGGCGAAGATATCTTCAGTGTCTTGATCCAAATGGAGGAAGACCTTCGGTCGAGCAACGGAAGCGGGCTGGCAGGAATCATGGAAGATCTCGACGCCCACTACGAAATTGCGGTCAATGCGATTTCCGACATGGGCGCGAAAACCCTCCGGCTGGAAACAAAGGAGGCCGTTATCACCGATCTCAACCTCACGTTGTCCGACACACGATCGCGCCTTGAGGATGCGGACCTCACCGAAGCGATAACGGATCTGGCCTTGAAACAAACTGCCTATGAGGCCGCGCTTTCAGCGACGTCCTCCATCATTTCCCTGAGCCTGGTGGATTATTTATAACAAGCTATCTCAAAAAAAAAAGATCGCGCCCACTGACAATGCGTGGGGAAATGAAAAAGCGCAGCATATATGTAATATGTGAGCATTTTGAAGAGACCCACAACGCCGTCAGGGGGCGTTAGATTTATTTTGAGATAGCTTGAAGTGTTTTCACAAGAGGAGACGGCATCATGACAATTTCGGTTACAACCGGCATCACCTCCGGCATTGATTATGAAGAGATCATCCA
Organism: Desulfobacterales bacterium; assembly: GCA_963678885.2. GTDB lineage: Bacteria > Desulfobacterota > Desulfobacteria > Desulfobacterales > JAFDDL01. Next base: position 922,861 of record CAXXFG010000006.1, read on the forward strand.
GGCCACATTGGATGTGGAACAGGTGCGCATTGACACCCTGAAGACCAAAAAGGAAGACTTCGAGACAACCATCTCCGCCTACGGGGCGCTCAAAAGTTCACTGTCGGCGCTGCAAGAGGCGGCCGCCAACCTGGAAGATTCGAAGGGTTTTTATGTTTACGCAGCCACATCCTCCGACGAAGACATCCTGACGGTATCGGTTGGCGGGCAGGCCCAACCCGGCACCTACGAAATCGAAGTGACCCAAATAGCAAAGCCGGCAATCGTGATGGGCAGCGCCGGGTTCACGTCAAAGTCCGAAACAGTCGGTACCGGCACCCTAAGCATTTCCGTTGGGGCCGCGGCGCCCACTGAGATCGAAATCGCAGAAAATGCAGACACCCTCGCAGACATTGTGGCGGCCATCAACGCTGCCGATGTGGGCGTTTCTGCCAGCATCATGCAGGTAACCGACGGCGGTTACGCCTTGGCCCTAACCGCAGACGAAAACGGCAAAAGCATTTCCTTTTCCGTAACGGCCGACGATGACGGGGATACCGGCGATACCGCCGGCTTGTCGTCGCTTTATGCCGATGCCCCCACGGAAAGCATGACCCTGGCCCAGGAGGGATCCACCGCCAAGTTTTCCCTCAACAACAAGGAATTTGAACGGTCCGGCAATGACATTACCGATCTCATAGAAGGTGTCAGCATTTCGCTGGAAGGCGCCAGGGAGGATTCCTGGGTGACTGTCCAGGTGACTTCGGATACCAGCGGCCTTTCGGATAAAGTCCGGAGCTTTGCCGATGCGTACAACAGCCTCGTGGACACTTTGAACGTTTACCAGGACGAAGGCGATGAGGAAACCGTAGGCATTTTATTCGGAGACAACACGACCAACCGCATCAAATCAAAGATCCAGGGGTTGATTTTCACAGCGGTGGAAAATGCTGACGCGGGCCAGACCTACCTGAGCCGTCTGGGGGTTGAAATGGATGACGCGGGCTACCTGCTGTTTGACGAAGACGTTTTTCAGGCATCTTTACAAGAAGACGCGGACGCCGTCATGAACTTCTTCACAAACGAAACCGATGGATTTGCCGTTAAGGCGGGAACCCTTCTGGAAAGCTATCTCGATACGGACGGCATCCTGATCGCAAAAATCGACGGTTACACGTCATCGATTGACCGGGTTGACGAAAAAATCGCGACATTGGAAGAAAAATTAGCGGAAACAGAAGACCGGCTCCGCACACAATACGCCGCGCTGGAGACGCTGCTGTCGGAGCTCCAAAACACCCAGGACTCGGTGACGTCTCTTCTCGATTCCCTGAACAGCGACTGATCAGCCGTACCGATTCATTGTCAAACACCCCGGCAAACCCCGCCGAGGAGAAAGGCGCCTACCATGGAAAGAAATACAGAACACAGCATTGCGCAGCAACTACTGGACAATACCGGCGATATCATTTCCGCCATTTCCCGCAATGAGATCGATGCCTTTGACACCCTCACCAAACGACAGCAGGCGCTGGCCGACGCCCTGTCGGCCGCGCCAGCAACCCCTGATCCAGGCTCCCTGCAGACCATCAAGGCCCTGACAGAAAAATTGGCGTACGCCATCGAAATCGCCCGCATGCAAATGGCCGTCACCCGGGCGGGGCAAATCACAATTGGGATCAAAAAAAGAGTGCTCGACGCCTACGGCACCGTAACCGTATCGGAGCCCAAAAAAATGGACACCCCACCTCTTCCCCAGGGAACGCTGCGTCACACCCTGCATCAGAAACTTTCCTTCTAGCGAAAAAGCCCCTGGGGTAGAATCTTCCCACACATCCGACCGGCGGCACGGAATCATCACTGTGCCGCCCCCCCCCCTCTCCTTTGCCACCCAAAAGGCAACGCATGGGCGCCGCGCCCAATCAGTTGCACTACGCGGTGCGCGTATGGAACCGACGTCTGCCTGCAAGGGACCGCGGACGCTCAGGATGCCCAAACAAGCGCATTGATATTTTCAATAAAAACAATCTTCCACATCTCAAGTATCTATTTGATCAATTATTTTTACCTATGTTAATCATCCGTTTCAATATTCGCTGGCCACAAGGTGTGTTACGGTGCGTGTTGTTGGCTTTGCCGGGGCGGCCCTATCCTTCCAACCGGGTTTGTGCGGCGATGCCGTTTGCCCGACAACACATGCGGCCCGACATCGTCCGATCGTCCGTGGCCGCCTGCCCGCCTTTGCATCGGTGGCCGGTCCAGCACATCCGGATACAGATACGGTTATGAAAGGTGCCATTGCGGTTGGCGCGCTGAACGGATACAGGCGTTTGTCATTGAAAGGAGATGAAAATGAGTACGGATTACCGGTCCATGTGGACGCACCTGGAGCTCGATCTGGTAGCGCACGACACATTACTGGGCGTTCTCGGCCAGGCATATCAGGATATTTATCTTTCACAGAACAACCGCCCCGAGGCCATGGGCTATTTTGACTTCGTCATGAGCGAGGTGCACGGTCTGCGCATCAAGGAGCTGCTGGATGAAAAAGCGGCCGGCCGCAAAATCATCGGATCTTATTGTGTTTTTGTCCCCGAAGAAATCGTTCTGGCAGCTAACGCCACGCTGGTCGGTCTTTGCTCCGGCGCCGATTTCGCCACGGAAGCGGTGGAAAGGTTGCTGCCGCGCAACACCTGCGCCCTTATCAAATCCGCGTTCGGGTTCAAGGTCGGCAAGGTGTGCCCTTATCTGGAAAGCGCGGACATGATCGTGGGCGAAAACACCTGTGACGGCAAAAAAAAGGCCTATGAATCCCTCAACGGCTTGGTTGAAAACCTCTACGTCATGGATTTGCCCCAGGTCAAATCGGAAAGCGGAAAAGCCCTTCTCCGATCCGAATACATGCGTTTCAAGGAGGCGGTCGAAAAATGCACCGGCGTCTCGATTACCGCAAAATCGCTTAAAGAGGCCATCCAAACGGTGAATGCAAAACGTGCCGCCATGCGTCGCCTTTCGTCCTTGCGTAAATACGATCCAGCGCCGATCTCCGGACGCGATGCCCTATTGGCCAATCAGGTCTTTTTTTACGACAATCCGGTCCGGTTCACGGAATGCGTGAACAAGATCTGCGATGAACTGAAAAGGCGTGTTGCAGACAAAAAAGGGGTTTTCCCGGAAAACACCCCCCGCATACTCGTGTCCGGATGCCCCCAGGCGGTACCCAATTGGAAGCTGCCAATGCTTGTGGAAACCGCCGGTGCGGTCATTGTCGGCGAAGAATCTTGTGTGGGCGAACGCGGAACCCGCAACCTGACCGACGTCTCGGGTGAAACGGTGGCGGAAATGATGGACGCCATCGTTGACCGCTATTTCAAGGTGGATTGCGCGATTTTCACCCCCAATCCAGACCGTCTGGACCATATCCGGGAAATGGTCGCCGCTTACAAGGCCGATGGTGTTATCCATTACGGCCTGCAGTTTTGCCAACCATATCTAATGGAAGCCATGCCTGTTGAAAAGGCATTGGAAGAGAAAAACATCCCCTGCCTGCGCATCGAAACCGATTACAGCATGGAAGATGTCGGCCAACTGAGGACCCGCATCGAAGCGTTTGTCGAGCAGCTTCGATAGGACAAGGAAAGGCAGACAAGAATGCGTTTTGCCGGAATAGACATCGGTTCTCGCACCATCGAACTGGTGGTGTTGGATAGGTCGGGGCAAATATTGGAAAGTCACCAGGCGGACACCGGCTTTGACCCCATCGCCGAAGCCAAAAAGATGGTGGACAACGCCAACTTCGATCGGATTATGGCCACCGGTTACGGCCGCAACCTGTTCGAGATCTGTTTTGACGCACCAACAGTCACCGAAATAAAAGCCCATGCCAGGGGGGCCCGGGCGGCTTTCGCGGACAGCAGAGCAGTTTTGGATATCGGCGGACAGGACAGCAAAGCCATTTCCTTATTTGAAAACGGCAAGGTGAAAAAATTCGAAATGAACGACAGGTGCGCCGCAGGCACCGGTAAATTCCTTGAGATCATGGCAAGAACCTTGGGATATGGCATTGAAGAATTCGGTCGGGAAGCACTGCTTGCGGAAAATGATCTCAATATTTCCAGCATGTGTACCGTGTTTGCCGAATCCGAGGTGACCTCATTGATCGCCAAGGGCCACAATCGCCGGGAAATCGCCCGGGGGTTGCATGACAGCGTGATCCGCCGCGCCGCGGGAATGATCAATCGGGTCTCTTCACAGGGAGATATTGTTTTCACCGGTGGTGTGGCCAGAAACCCCTGCATGGTTTCGTTTTTATCTGAAAAATTGGGGCGCAGGGTGTTGATCCCCGAAAATCCCCAATGTATTGGCGCGCTGGGGGCCGCCCATTTGGCAGCGGAACTTGAAGACATTACAAAAGCTTGAACTTGTTTCAAAAGCCGCCTCAGCAATCTTGATTCGATCATCGCTTGGGGGCGCAAAACACAACCAGCGCAAGAGCGCATCATCTTTAAAATCCATCAGGTATCCATCAGTTTATCGGAGGAAGGAAATGTTGAAAAAAATCTTACGGGCATCAAGATTGGCAGCCTTATCAGCTTTCAGGGGGTATACCACTGTATTTTCAAAAACCAATTTTCGTTGCAAAACCGATCGATTGGTTGCCGCCATGCGGTTGTTGCACCCTTTTCAGCCCTGTTTTTGGATGCGTTGTTTTTCTTTTCATTTGCGCGATGAGGCATCCCACCCCCCCTTGATGAAGCTGAGCGGCTCAAAGCCTTTCCTTGTCGTTGCGCTTTTTCTCGCCGTTCTGTGGGGTTTCCCCCCTCTCATCCCCTCCGCCCAGGCCGTCGACGCTCATCCCGACAATAATGTCTACACATTGGGAGAGGTTGTCGTTACCGCCGATCAGACCGTAAAGGAAAGCCCGACAACGATTTCGGAAGTCACGGCTGCTGATATTGAGAAATATAATGCTTCAAACCTTGGAGATGCCTTGAAACTTCTGCCCGGGATATACTTCCGCCAGGGCCGTGCCAAGCAGGAATCCTATGCGAGTATCCGAGGTTTTGAGCAGGACAAGGTTCTCATTCTCCTCGACGGCATTCCGATTTATCAGCCCTATGAAGGCCTGGTGAATCTGACGGACATACCGGTTCAAAACATTGCCAAAATCAAAATCATCAAGGGGGTGTCTTCAAGCCTGTATGGGCCCAATTCCATGGGCGGGGTCATTAACATCATCACCCGGAAAGGCGAACAAAAGCCTGAGGCGGTATTATCTTATAAAGTCAGCGATTACAACACCCACCATGTGGCGTTGACCCACGGGCAAAAAGTCGGTCGCCTGAGCTATTTTATGGGATTCAGCCACAAGGAATCGGATGGGTTTCGCGTTGCCGACGACTTCACCCTGTCACCGGAAATTCTCTCCTCAATGGCCGTTGCACCGAGCCCCATCCCCCACACGCCGTTGAAAACGGATTCCGGGCTGCGGGAAAACACCGATTACTCCCGTGACGCCGTGACGTTTACCGCGAGCCTGGACCTCACCAGCAAAAACACCCTGGGGATCTCTATGGAGTATTACAACAATGAATACGGCATTGCCCCGGGCGCCATATATCGAGAGACAAGAAGAGCGGGCGGCACCGCCTACTGGTATCCACGTTACTGGCGGTTTGACAACTGGGAACGCTATACAGTCAATATCACGGATGAATATCAATTCACCGAAACACTCAGGTTCAAAGCAAGATTCTTTTACGACGATTATCAAAGCGCCCTCAATGCCTATGACGACGACACTTACGGCAGTCAGCTGCGTACCGCCGGTGCCCCATCATTCGATTCTGAATACGACGACTACAATATCGGCGGCAATTTCTATGTTTTCTGGGATCGCATTCAGGATCATCATATCCGCCTGGGTTACAGTTTTAAAAAGGATGTGCATGAATCGGTCTATGCGTATGCAGCGTCAGCGCCGGAGCATGAAAAATTCGTGTCCCATACCAGCTCCGCGGCACTGGAGGACGTTATCGATATCACCGATAGCCTCCTTCTGACGGTGGGAGCGAGTTATGACATCTTTTCCCAAATCGACCGCGAGCAAGCCTCCGGCACCGAAAAGGGCGACGATATCCACGCTTTCAATCCCCAGGCCGGAATCAATTATGACTACTCGGACGCCCTTAACTTCTATGCCTCCGTTGGTAGAAAAATTCGATTTCCCACCATGCGGAATCTTTACGCCAACGGCGTGATAGGCCCAAAGGGGGATCCGGACATGAAGGAGGAAAAATCCATCAGCTATGAACTCGGAAGCCAATGGTGGATAAACGAAAGACTGACATTCGAAGGGGCACTATTTTATAACGATGTCGAGGATCTCATCCTTTTCGACAACCAGATCGGACGCTTTGAACAATATGCGGATGCCAATCTCTACGGAGTAGAATTAAGCCTCTCCGCCCAGCTGACGCCGAGCCTGAACGCCGGCATCGGTTACACATATCTGGTGGCGGAAAACGATGGTTCAACCGTCGTGGTTGAATCGGAATATTTTGCCGAAGATCTTATCTACAAACCGAATGAGATCCCTTACCGTCCGCGGCATAAATTCAATTTCGATCTGTCGCAATCCTTCTATTGCGGCCTTACAATCAACCTAAGCGGCAGCTTCGTCGCGGATCAGATTTACTATGACCACGCTGACCCTGCTGACAACACCCATTTTGTCGCAGTCAAGAAGGAAATGGACGACTTTTTTCTGTTGGACACAAAGATCACTTACGATTTCATGGACCATTACCAGATATTCGGTGCCGTCGAAAACATCCTCAATGAAGATTACCAGGAGCTTTATCTTTTTCCAGCTCCCGGCATCAGGGCCTGGTTCGGCGTCAAACTGACCTATTGATCGTGCATGTCAGCACGCTAAAAATTTTTCACGCAAAAGTGCGACGAACTTTTCCGCTGAAAACGAACAAAAATACTGAACGGGGTAAATATGACCAAGCAACTTATTTCTAAACGGAACACTCAGGTACTTTTTCTCTTCACCGCTCTTTTTCTGCTGTTCTTTCTGACAGAATGCCATGCTTCACAGAAAACGATTGCCGTTCACGGCGCCGTGGAAAAACCCCTCAAGCTCAGCATCGATGACATACGGTCTTTGCCGGAATTCCATATCAACGCGATTCCGGTCTTGAAGGAAAAACAGAGCGCGTCGCAAGACGAGGAGCTGGTCGAAGTGGCAGATTATGCGGGCGTCTTGCTGCGGGACATCCTCGAAACAGCCGGCATGAAGTACAAAAGAAAATTCGAGCCCGCCGTTTACATCAGGGTCCTCGGCACTGAAAATGAAGAAGCGGTATTTTCTTTCGGTGAACTTTTTTACTCAAATATCGGCAGGAGCACGTTACTGGCATATCGTAAAAACGGAAAGACAATCGGTTCACGGGAAAATCGTATCGCGCTGATCGTCTCAAACGACTTTCGCAACGGTCGGCAGATATCCTCAGTACGCGAAATCATTGTGGAGCGCGCCGATATTGCAATGAAGGTCTATGAAGAAAGAAAGAAAAACATAATCCAGCCTCCGACCGCCTCCCTACAAATCCTGGACAAACGCACCGGGCAAAGCCGTACCGTCACCCTTGAAGATTTGACCGACCTCCCACTGATACAGGTGCGAAACAAGGTACAGGTCGGTGATTGCGAGGGTTTCCACGGAGTTTCTTCCTATGAAGGGGTCTCCCTGACCGCTTTGCTTGAAAAACTAAATATTGTCGCCTTCCCCCATCAATATGACAGATATATCGCTGTTTCCAGCAAGAACGGATTCTGCGCCACATTTTCGGTGGGGGAACTTTTTAATTCCCGTTTAGAAAATAACATCATTATCGCTTTCAAAAAAGAAGCGCAGATGCTGGGGGTTGAGGAGGGGTTTGCCATGATGGTCGTACCGGAAGACAATACCGGCGGTCGATCGGTCAAGCGCATCAGTCACATGTATTATTACTGACACGGATAAAAACGGCCGTTACCAGACGGATGCAACCGGTCACACTTCCAAAGCGGAGTTAACCCATTCAAAGAACGCCTGTAATCGGCGCGGTTTTTTGCAAAATGTCAAATTGGCACGGCCATCACGGCCCCAAGGCAGAGGCCTGCATTGCACGGATTAAAAACCGTGCAAGAAATCTTTTTCACACCCGGCGCTTGCTGTGCACGGAGGCGGTTGTGGTGACCTTGAACAAGGCGTTTAACGGCGGCCTGAGTGACGCTCAGGCCGTTTCTGTATCGGCGCCCTTCAGCGCATCACTGGGAGATAGCGGTTGCATATGCGGCGCGTTGAGCGGAGCGGTTTTGGCCTGCGGCCTTTTTGTTGGAAACGATTCGCCCTATCATCACCGCAGACGCATGCGCAAAAACGCCCGACAACTTCACGATGCGTTTAAAGCCGCCAACGGCGCAACCTGCTGCAGAGTGCTCACGCGAAATATCCGCCATGATCGTCAGGCCCACTTCCGGCACTGTACCCATTTGACGGCAAGCGCCGCGGAAATGGCGGCAAGATTGATTCTATATCAAAAACCCGGGCTGATCCAATACAGCGACAATGCATTCATCAAAAAAACCGACACGAAAATCGGTGTCCTTGTGGCGCGACTGCTGCGGATCGCTCGCCTTTGAGTGTCAAACGGGATCTGTTCTGCCGGTTTTTTATATCCGACTGGAAAAGGGGCTGCGTTTTACCCCGAAGCGCCCCACAGCGCCGTCAGGGGGGCGTTAGATTTATTTTGAGATAGCTTGTAGACAGTTTGTCGGCCGCTATCATTTCTTCAAGGCCTGCCTGATTTTCTCCCCCAAGTCAGTGGCGGCCTTAACTGCTGTTGATTGCGCTTCAAATGTGTTTATGCCAACCGAATTTACAGTTTCATTTTCCCCATAAAGCATTTTAATCCCGGACATTTTGCACGCATCCCCCCTTCCGCATTTTACACATGGGACATTTCCTTGTAGTTTCACCGAACCCACATAATTCATGCCTTCTTCCATCATGTAAAACTGGACCGCGTTGACACCCATTTGGCATGCAGGCGGTAACGCATCATTATTTTCTGAAACACAACACGTGATCACGGCCCCCCCCGGTTTGTCAGCCATGAATCCATAATTGTGGCGCAATGGATACAACCGTTCTATAAATGCCTTGGTCCGAGAATCAAGCGTCGAATAGGGTGTAAATCCGGCGATGATCAACGCATCGGCTTCTTTTGCTTTTTCAGCCAATTCAATACCATCATCCTTAATGACACATTGGTTGGTTTCGATGCACCCCAAACAAGCCCTGCACGGCGCCACGGTGTAATCCATCAGCTTAATAAATTCCGTTTCGCATCCCGTTGCCTCCAGCACGGCTTTGAGTGCCCTATCCGTGTTGCTGTTGTTGATTGGAGAACCAGACACACCCAGGACTTTCATTTCTTTTCCTTTCGTGTGGTAATTGACTGTTGCGGCCGACGCCACGTAGGCGCCGCATACCGTTTAACCACCCCTCCCCCACAGCCACGCAATCAACAGCGGTCAGGCGCGGAAGCCCTTTCCGCGCCCGTAGGCAATGCCGAGTTTTTTCATGCGCCCCCGGAGGGTACTGGGATGCACCTTTAAAAGCATTGCCGCCCCGCCCGGCCCCTCCACCTTGCCGCCGGTTTTCTCCAGGACCTTGCGAATATGTGCGGCCGCCACGTCCTCCAGGGACATGAACACCTCCGGGGAAAAGATTTCGTCCGCCGGGCTTTTCCGCGGGCGCATCATCAAATCGTCTACACTCAGCACCTCTCCGGCGCCTTCGCTCTGCCCCCAAATCATGGCACGCTCCACCAGATTTTCAAGCTCCCGGACATTGCCCGGCCACTGGTAAGCCTGCATTCGGTTGATCGTCGCTTCCGTGATGGCTGGCACTCGGTCCATTTTAAGCTCTTTTGATTTGCGCTCCACCAGATGGTTCACCAGGGCGGGAATATCTTCGGTGCGCTGCCGAAGGGGGGGAATCATGATTGGAAAAACATTGATCCGAAACCACAGATCCTCCCGAAAACGGCCGGAGCGCACCAGCGCTTCCATATTCCGGTGCGTGGCACAGATGATGCGGACATCCACCGGAATCACCTCGCTGCCCCCCACCCGCTCGATTTCGTGCTGTTGCAATACCCGGAGCAGCCGCACCTGCACCGCCGGGGGCAACTCACCGATCTCGTCGAGAAAAATGGTTCCCCCGTGCGCCCGCTCGAACCGGCCCCTCTTTCGAGAAAAGGCACCGGTAAACGCGCCCTTCTCATGACCGAACAGTTCGGAATCCACTAGTGGCTCGGAGATGGCGCCGCAGTTGACCTTGATAAAGGGTCCTTTTCTTCGCTTGGAAGAAAAGTGAAGGGCATTGGCAATCACCTCTTTTCCAACGCCGGTCTCCCCCAAAAGCAGAACCGGGCTATCAATTTGGGACACTTGCCGGACCATCTCCATCACACCCCGGAGGCCGAAGTCGGCCCCGATGACGGTGTCTCCGGTCATGGTCGCCATTTGCTGTTGCAGGTAACGGTTGTCATCGGCCAGGATATCTTTTAGCCGCACCAGTTCCTGATGCTGGAGGATATTGGCCATGGCAATGGCAAAGGGCTTTTGAAGCAACGATATCAGCTTGCCGTGGTGTTCCCGGTATCGGTTTTTCCCCTCTGCAAAGATAAGCAATTGTCCGATACGCGTTTCTTCCAGCGCAAGTTCCAGGAAAATAACGGAGGTGACTTCCGGAAAGGTATGGGCCAGCACTTGTCTGGCCTGGGGCTCCTCCCGATCCCAGTCATTTATGATCCAGAGGGGCTCCCTCTTTGCCCACTTCGTTTTTAGCCAGCCCCGAATTTCCTCCGGCATTTGCAAGCTGGTCGTGGACCGTTCATAATGGGGCGGCCAGATGCCGGCGAACATCCTTCCGATATTCAGGCCGGGATCATACAAGGTAAAGTACATGCCGGATATCGGCATATGCTGCCGCATGTACGCCTTGCACCGGCGCATGGCGGTGTCGATGTTCAGGCTGCTGAAAATATGAAGCGTGGCCTGGCGGTAGAACTCATTTTCATCCACCACGGGCATTGTCTCCCGGCCGCGATAATGCCGATTTCCGGCACGACCGCATGCTTAACTGCCAAATAAAACAGAAGGCGTTATGAACTTCCAAATAAAATAGTTTTACTGTTTTATTTGGAAGAATTCAAGCCCATGTGTGTGCATGCCGCCCAAATCCTTTGGCCGGCATGCATGGAAAGCCTCGCAGCCCTTTACGCAGATGCAGGATAACCACCCTTAATAAAAGATTAATAATATTATCTCTGTTTTATAAACGCCGCTGTGGCATGAATTTAGCTAAACCTCTCGGGACACACAAACCAAAGGGTAGTTGAGGGCACGATGGACTGGGTTGAAATGATCCATATCAGAACATACTGCGCCGCAGACACAACACGGGCGGTGAACGTTTTTAACCACCTGTCCATCTGCGATCCCAACACCCCCAAAGAAACATATCCATATGATATCCACATGCTGCGCAGCCACAGCGTGACCAACGACCTTTGCATTTTCTTAGCATGGCACGGCCGAATACCGAAACAGGGAAAAAGCCCCCTTGGGTTACAATTGGCCGCCGCTTTTTCGAAAATGGGCCATATCAACCACTCCGTGTGGGAACGACAGCCTATTTTATTTTTTTCATAGAGGAGGCATAAAAGATGGAAAACCGAAGGATCTTGGAAGATAACCGCCGTGCAATCCGGCTACTCGGTGCTCCGGCGATATTACTACTGTGCCTTCTTCTATGGGGATGCAACGGCACGGCCGATGGCGGCGGAACCGACCGCGCACAACGCCGGCCGGTCAAGGTTCTGGTGGTAAAGACCACCGCATCCGAAGACACCAGGTCCGCACCGGGGATCGTCAAGGCCGTCAAGGAAATCGGCCTGGCCTTCCGGGTGGGGGGGCCTTTGGTGGAATACGATTTAAAGATCGGTCAGTCGGTGAAAAAAGGCAGGATCATCGCCCGCATCGATCCAAGGGATTTTGAGATCCGCATCCGAAAGCTCAGTGCCGACGTGAAAGCCGCAAGGGTGAAACTCAGCGACGCGGAAATCGATTTCAACCGACAAAAAAACCTTCTGTCCGAAAACGCCGCGTCCCAAGCCCAGTACGACAAAGCCAAGTTGGCCCTGGAGACAAGCGCGGCCGTACTGGAAGGCCTTCAGGCTGATTTGACGGAGGCCGGGAACGCCCTGGCCGACACCGTGCTGCGCGCGCCCTTTGACGGAGTTGTCCACCGGAAGCTCACGGAGAATCATGAAACCGTTAAACCGGGCATTCCCGTCGTTTCCCTGCTGGACATTTCCGCAGTGGAGGTGCGCACCGTCGTCCCGGAGGATATCGTCATCCGGGTATCGGACATTGTCGACATGTTCTGTACCCTGGATGCCTATCCGGAACAAAGCTTCCCCGCCCTGCTGAAGGAACTGGGGCGCCAGACCGACAGTACCAACCAGAGTTACCCCATGACCGTGGTCCTCGACACCCCCCCAGGCCTTTCCGTTGAGCCGGGCATGGCCGCCACGGTGCATCTGGTACTTAACAACGCCACCCAACCCGCGGGGGGGATCTATCTGCCGACCGCGGCGGTCTTTGCCGACACAAACAAAGACGCCTGTGTGTGGCGGATCCGCCCCGACAGCCTGGAAACAGAGAAGGTACGGGTAAAGACCGGCGCATTGAAAGGCGACAGCATCCTCATCACCTCGGGACTGATGCCACAGGACCGGGTGGTTTCGGCCGGTGCGCGGTTCTTGCTGGAAGGCCAACCGATCCGCATTCTGGATAACGACAGGGAGACGCCACTGTGAAGATCACCGAACAAACTCTTTCCAAAAAAACCGTTTCATACTTCGCGATCCTGATTCTGGTTTTCGGGGGTCTCTGGTCCTATCAAAAGCTCGGGAAGCTGGAGTTCCCCACCTTTACCATTAAAACCGCCATTGTGATCACGTCGTATCCGGGCGCCACGGCAGAAGAGGTCGAGAAGGAGGTAACGGACCGGCTTGAAAAGGCCGTGCAGGCGCTATCCCAAATTGACAAAGTACGCTCCATTTCCCAGGCGGGCCTTTCCATCCTATACGTGGACATACTGAAATCTTACAACACGGATCAAATTCCACAAATATGGGATGAGCTCAGGCGAAAGGTGTCCGACGCCCAGGCGCAGCTACCCCCGGGCGCCGGTCCGTCCATGGTTGATGATGATTTCAGCGATGTCTACGGCATTTTTTTCGCCGTGACCGGTGATGGCTACGTCTACGAAGAGATCAAGGACACCGTTGATCTTCTCAAGCGAGAGCTGCTTCTGGTAGCGGGGGTCGCCAACGTGGAAATCTGGGGAGACCAGCAACCTGTCGTCATCCTCCGCCTGTCCAGGTCGCGCATGGCCGAATTAGGGGTCGCCCTGCCCGACATCCTGGCCACCCTTAACCGGCAGAATCTCGCGACCGAGGCAGGCCGGGTTCTGGTGGCCGATGACCATGTCCGGATGAACCCCACCGGCCAATTCGTCAACGTTGAAGACCTCGGGCAATTGCTGGTGCGAAGCGATGCCGCCGGTAGCCTGGTCTACCTCAAAGACGTGGTGAGCATCACCCGGGAGTATCAAGACCCGCCCCAATGGTTGATGCGTTACAATGGGCAACCGGCCCTGGGCCTGGGCATTTCCACAGTGGATGGCGGAAATGTGGTGGAAATCGGCAAGGCCGTCCGTCACCGAATCGCGGAACTCACCCCCGACATTCCGGTGGGCATGAACCTTGGCATCATTGCCTATCAGTCGGATCTGGTCACGGAGTCCGTAAATGCATTTATCATTAATCTTGTGGAAGCGGTGTTGGTTGTCATTGCTGCCCTTTGCGTCACCATGGGACTGTCCAGCGGCATCCTCATGGGCATCGTCCTGTTGCTGACAATCCTGGGAACGTTTATCGGCATGACGCTGCTGGATATCAATTTCCAGATGATTTCCTTGGGCGCGTTGATTCTGGCCTTGGGCATGCTGGTGGACAATGCCATTGTGGTGACCGAAGGCATTCTGATTCGGGTGCAGCAAGGCATTGACCGAAAAACCGCAGCGCTTGAAACCGTGGCCCAGACCGCCTGGCCCTTGATGGGGGCAACGCTGGTTGCGGTACTGGCCTTTGCCGCCATCGGCACATCCACCGACTATACCGGGGAGCTTTTAATAAGCCTCTTTCTGGTGATGGCCACGTCCCTTGGGCTCAGCTGGTTGATAGCGGTCACCCTGACCCCCTTGTTCTGCGTACAGTTCATGCCGGCGCCCAAAAAAGGCACCACCGGCACCCCCTATGCGGGCAGGCTTTATCAGCTGTATCGCCGTTTCCTGGATCTTTGCATGCGCCACCGCCTGGTCTCCCTTTTCTTGCTGGCGGGCCTCCTGGTTTTTTCGGTTTACGGATTTAGTTTTGTGGAAACCAGCTTTTTCCCCGGCGACAGCCGCGATCAATTTCTGATCAATTATTGGCGGCCCGAAGGAACCCACATCCAAAAAACCTCGGAAGATGTGCGGCGGATTGAGGAGCATCTGTTAAAGATGGACAAGGTCACAGCCACCACTAGCTTCGTGGGCCAAGGAGCCCTGCGGTTTCTCCTGTCCTACGAGCCCCAGATGCCCAACACCAGTTACGCCCAGGTCCTGGTATCCGTATCGGACCAAACCGCCATTGACGGGCTTATCCGCATCCTTCGAAACTATACCGCTGAAACCTTCCCCGATGCACGGGTTGTATACGAACAATTCAAACGCGGGCCGGTGGCCACCGCCCAGATTGAAGCCCGGTTCCAAGGCCCCGACATCTCGGTATTGAAAAAATTGTCGGAGCAAGCCCGCCTCATCATGGCCGCAGACACCATGGCCACCGATATCCGGGATGACTGGCGCCAGGCAACGCTAAGCGTGCGCCCCCAAGTGGCGGAGGCCACGTCCAGGCGCCTTGGCATTACCCGCTCCCACGTCGCAGACGCCCTTGCCATGAACTTTTCGGGCAAAACCTTCGGGCTCTACCGGGAAGAGAACAAGCTGCTGCCCATGTCGATCAAAGCCCCGGACGCCGACCGGGCGTCGGTGGAACAGATCAACGATGTCGTCGTTTTCAGCCCGGCCACAGGCAACGCCGTTCCGCTGCGCCAAATCCTTACCGGCATGGAAACCCAATGGGAGGATCCGCTGATTCGACGTAGAAACCGGCACCGGACCATCACCGCCATGTGTAACACCAAACAGGGCAATGCCAGCGTGTTGCTTGAACGACTGCGGCCCAAAATCGAAGCCATCGCCCTGCCACAAGGCTATTGCCTCGATTGGGGGGGGGACGATGAAAATTCAAAAGACGCCCAATCCGGGCTGTTCCAGATGGTGCCGTTTTTCTTTCTGGCCATGGTCTTTACGGTATTGCTTCTGTTTAACGCAGTTCGTCAAACCCTGATTATTTTCCTGTGTCTGCCCCTTGTGAGCATCGGGGTGACGGCCGCGCTGGTGCTCACCGCAGAGCCCTTCGGGTTCATGTGTATCCTCGGGTATCTCGGCCTGACCGGTATGATCATTAAAAATGCGGTGGTTTTGATAGACCAGATCAACCTTGAGATACGCTCGGGCAAGCCGCCCTACACGGCCATCCTCGACTCGGCGGTAAGCCGCCTGAGACCGGTGACCATGGCGGCACTGACCACGGTGCTGGGGATGCTGCCGCTTCTAAAGGACGTCTTCTTCGCGGGCATGAGCACCACCATCATCGGTGGACTGACCTTCGGAACGGTATTAACCTTGTTGTTCGTACCTATCTTATACTCATTATTTTACAATATCCGGAGGGTAACATGAGAACATTCGTGTGGATCAGTTTCGTCTTGATGGCTGTCGGCGTTTCCTCGGCAGCGGCTGAAACAAAGAATGCACCTTCCCCCATGACCGTACCCCAGGCCATCGCCACAGCCTTGGCGAACAACCCGAGGGTCAAAGAAGCCGACGCCAACATCGCAGCCGCCATGGCCGCCGCCCAGAGCGCCCGGGCCCAAATGCTTCCCGAAGCAAGCTTTTCCTACGGCTATAACGGCGTAAAGGAAAAACCGGTGATGAAAATCGCAGGCACCGCCACACAGGTAAGGCATGAACATCTTTACGGTTGGGATGTAACGGTGGTGCAGCCCCTGTTTACCGGATTCGCCCTGGCTTCCAAGTTGCGCATTGCGGAGTTGAACATTACAGCCCGGGAATTGGAAAAAGATCAGGTTGCCCTTGATTTGCGCCGGGAGGTGAAAAGCGCCTGTTACCAGGTGCTGTTGTCAAACCGCCTGCTGAAGGTCAGCGACGATGAGGTGGCGGCATTGACGGCACACCGGCACAATGCCGCACTGTATTTCAACCAGGGGCTGATCCGGAAAAACGACCTGCTCCGGGCGGACGTTGCGTTGGCCGAGGCACGTCAGACCCAAGAAACAGCGGCGGGAAACCTTCGGAAAGCGATCATCCGTCTCAACCGCTTGATGAACCGCCCCCCCCGGATGCCCCTATCCCTCTGCGATGTTGCCCTCCCCCTGTCACCCACCTTCCGCCAAATCGATGACATAGACGCCCTCTGCACGGCGGCGCTGCGCGACCGGCCCCTGATACAATTATTGGGTGTCGGTCTGGAGCAACTGGGATATAGCGTTAAAATGGAGAAAAGCGCCTGGTACCCTGCGGTGTCCCTGGTGGGACAATACGAACAGAGCGGTGAAAACCCGGCGGCATCGGACAACGCTTTCTCCAACACCCATAATGCCGCCATTTCCGCCCAGCTGGAATGGAAATTCTGGCAAAGCGGAAAAACCCGGGCCGACGTGAGCGCGGCCCGCGAAAAAATCAAAGCCCTTGCGGCAAGTATCGAGGGATACGAGCACCAAATCCTGGAAGAGGTGCACACGGCCCGGCTCGATTGCACCGTGGCAAGTAAAAACCTGGAAACAGCCGCCACCGCCCTCGACCAGGCACGGGAAAACCAACGCACCACCAACATGCAGTACCGAGAGCAAGTCGCCTTGTCGTCGGACGTGCTGGACGCAACGAGCTTCTTGTCCAGGGCCGACACCAATTACTACCGGGCCGCCTATGGCTACCTGGACGCCGTCGCCGCATTGGAGCGCACCACCGGAAAAAGATAGACGCACGGCATCTACAACTTTTCCGTCCGATGCCACAAGGCACAGTTGCGTCGGTTTGGCTGCATCGCCCCTGCCCGCCATTCTATAATTTTTCGGATCGGCCCGCCGAACCCCTCCACTGGTGATGACCGGGTGCCCGGCATATATGGAATATGAGCGCGTTTTGAACAGCCCCACAATCCCACCATGGCGGGATCCGGTGGCACTGGATTTTTTTAAGATACCTTGGAATTCCGTGCTTTCCCTTAACACGTTGTCCCTTTCGTTTTTCAAGGCCCTTTAAGTTTTGATATATGCCTATAAAACTTTGCGTTACAACCTTTCCGGCGAATCAGATGCCGGCCGCACCAACATTTCAATAGAATTAACAGGACGCTGGTGTTATAAAAATGAATATAACCTTCCAATGGGTCTGCCATCCGGGCAGAGTGAAAAAAGTCGCGGTGGCACGGCGCAAGCCGCCCCTATAGATCGAGACCGGGAAAATGAGACCGGTTCAGGAAATCGCAAGCCGGAAATATGCTTGAACGTCTTCGGGATGTTGAAAACGATGGCCGCCATGGCGTGGATGTCGCGTTGGCGTCCTCTGCCAACAACCTGGTGGAAAGCGATATCCGCATGACCCATGCACAGCAAGACGACCGGGATGCTTATGCACCAGAAACCTGACAACCAGGAACGCGAACAACAGATCAATACACTCAGGCAGGAAATTGAAAATCTCCGGTTTGAATCCATCAAGTACCGCGCACTGTTCGACTCTTTTCCGGTGGGCATTACCGTATCGGATGCGAGCGGCCGGATTATTGAAACAAACGAAATGGCAGGAAAACTTCTTGGTGTCGGAAAGGGGGCGCAGAATGAAAATTCCGCGGATGCCCCCAGGCAACGATTTGTGCGTCTTGACGGAACGGACCTGCCCCCGGAGGAATGGGCCGGCAACATCGCGTTAAAAGAAAAACGAGCGGTTACCCATTGTGAAATGGGCATTGCCAAGTCAAATGGTCAAGTGACCTGGCTCGACACCGGAGCGGCGCCGTTGCCCGTCGAAGGTCTCGGGGTGGTTGTCACCTACACCGATATTTCAGAAAACATCGCGGCCCGAAAAAAACAGTCGGAGAATGAAGCCAAATTTCGTCTGTTTTTTGAAAACGCCGGCTTTTATGGATATATGCTGTCACCGGATGGCTTCATTGTGGATGTCAACAATACCGCCTTATCCGCCCTGGGTTATTCCCGCGATGAAATCATCGGCCGCCCGCTGTCCGCACTGTATGCCAAGGAGAGCCTGGTCCAGGCGGAAAAAGCATTTCAGAGGTGGCAGGAAAACGGTCGTGTGGGCAATGCGGAGTTGGTGGTGCAGGCCAAAGACGGCGCAAGGAGGCATATTCTTCTGAGCGCCGATTCCGTGAGAGATGATTCAGGCCGTATTGTTCATTCAACATCCATACAGGTTGACATCACGGATCGCAAAAAAATTGAAGCGCACCTTGAAAAATATAAAAACATTGTTTCTTCCACCGCAGACGGCATCTCGTTTTTGGATCTAGATTATAGGTATGTCATCGTGAATAAGGCCTATGAACAGTTTTCAGGCGTCCGCGGCGATCAATTCATTGGTCTGAGCGTTTCTGAATATCTGGGGGAAGATGTTTTTGAAAAATTCATCAAACCGCATTTCGACCGCTGCCTGCGTGGGGAGACCATCAATTTTCAGGAATGGTTCGATTATCCGGCAATCGGCAGACGGTTTGTGGATGTTACCTACTTCCCTTACAGGGATAACTCCGGTCGCATCTTTGGTGTAATTGCAAATACCCGGGACATCACCGCCACAAAAAAGTCCGATGATCAGCTCCGGTTCCAAGCCATGTTGCTTGATGCTGTGGAGCAGGCGGTCATTGTTACGGACTTGTCGCAACGCATCACATACTGGAATCCGTTCGCGGAAAAACTGTATGGGTGGCAGGCGGCGGAAGCGCTGGGGAAAACGATCAACGAACTGATCACCGCCGGGCAATTCGCACAGCAGAGTGCGCAAATCATGACGAACCTGCGGGCCGGAAAATGCTGGGCAGGAGAATACCTGATCAAAAATCGCGACGGCCGGCAGCTGACAACCCTTTGTTCCGTTTCGCCGATCCGTGGGACCAACGGTGAAATTACCCACCTGATCTGGGTTTCTTCGGATATTTCCGAA
Source organism: Desulfobacterales bacterium (assembly GCA_963678885.2). Classification (GTDB taxonomy): domain Bacteria; phylum Desulfobacterota; class Desulfobacteria; order Desulfobacterales; family JAFDDL01. The sequence goes on from CAXXFG010000006.1 coordinate 942,338, forward strand.
CGCAAAAAAATGGAAGCAAACCTCAGGCTGTACGGCGTCATCGTGTCTTCAGCGACGGAGCCCATGTCCGTGATCGATCGTGAGTACACCTATCTTCTGGTCAACAACAGCTACGAGGATCTCTGGGGGTGCGGCCGGGGAGATATTATCGGCAAAGGTATCCGAGACCTGCTTGGCGAAGATGTTTTTCAAGACACGGTAAAAGAAAAAGTGGATCTGTGCCTGACGGGCGTTCATGTTAATTACAGTGCCTGGTTCCATTTCCCCACAAGAGGGGCGCGGTATATGAACGTCAACTATTATCCTTACACAGGGGATAACGGAGAGGTACTCGGCCTGATCAACATCTCCCATGACCTTACCGAACAGAAGAAACTCGAAGACATGCTTCGGAAAAGCGAGGAACAATACCGGTTCCTGATGGAATCCATTACGGACAGTGTTTATGTTCTTGATCCGCAATGGCGTTATGTGATGGCCAATCAGGCGACATCGGACTTTACACGGTTGCCGCGTGCACAATTGATCGGCGCCAAACTGACCGTGCTTTTTCCGGGTGTTGAGAATACGCGCTTTTTCAAGGTATTTGAAAAGGTGATGCGCATGCGCACGGCCGACACCGTGATCGGGGAATTCAACTTCCGAAAAGATCGCAGGCATTGGTATGAGGTGTATGTTTACCCTGTCTCGCAGGGCATTTTATGCATATCCCGAGACATCACGGATCGCAAGACTGCGGAAATGAGGCTTGAAGAGGCTGAATTGCTTCAGCGGATAACCCTTGCAAACATTTCAGATGCGGTGCTGATCACGGATGACGAAGGGAATTTTACATACATCTCTCCAAACTCGAATACGATTTTTGGATTTGGCCCTAAAGAGCTGTTCGAGCAGCGAAACATCGCCTGCCTGTTTAAAAACGAACTCTTTGCCATTGAGGCGTTAATTCAAAACAGAGAGTTTTTAAATCTTGAGGTGGATATTACGGACAAGGCCGGCAAGCAACACACCTTACTGGTTGATGTAAAAAGGGTATCGATCAAAAACGGTACGATTTTATATACATGCAAGGATGCCACAGAAATAGTGCAATCCAGAAAAGCGCTGGCGGAATCGAAGAGCATTCTGAAAGAGACATTGGACGGCCTTTCATCCCACATCGCCCTGTTGGATGAACACGGCGTAATCATTATGGTGAACAAGGCATGGCGCGATTTTGCCGAAAAAAACGGCATTGCCTCCGATTCGGTTTCCGAGGGCGCAAACTACATCCGGATTTGCGATGAGGCGGAAGGTGACAGTGCAGAAGAGTCGAAATATTTCTCAAACGCCATCCGTGATGTGATGTCCGGTGAAAAGGAAGTGTTCGTTCTTGAATACCCGTGCCACTCACCGGATGAAAATCGTTGGTTTATCGGACGTGTCAGCCTTGTTCCAGGAAGTGGACCGAAGCGCGTCGTGATTGCACATGAGAACATCACCGACAGAAAACAATCGGAACTCGCTCTGAGAGAAAGCGAAGAAAAATATCGATCCATCATGGAGGCCATGGATGAACTAGCGTACATTTGTTCCTCCAATTTTAAAATCGGGTACATGAATCCCGCGATGGTGAAGTGGCTGGGCACAGATGCGACCGGAGAAACGTGTTACAAGGCAATTCATGGCCTTAACGCAAGGTGCCGGTGGTGTGCGCATGAAAAGGTGCTGAAAGGAGAAACGGTTAGAACCGAGTTGGTCAAACCTGACTCGGACAGGGTGCTTTTTGTATCCCAAGCACCCATCTTTCATCCCAATGGAACGGTTTCAAAGCTGTCCCTCTATCGGGACATTACAGAAATTAAAAAGCTGGAAAACAGAATCCAACAAGCCCAGAAAATGGAATCCATCGGCAATCTCGCAGGTGGTATCGCACATGATTTCAACAACATCCTATTCCCCATCATCGGCATGGCCGAACTGCTTCTGGATGATTTACCCCCTGGCAGCCGTGAACGGGAAAATGCCGAAGAAATTTTCAAAGCGGGCAATAGAGGCGGGGATCTCGTCAAACAGATTTTGGCATTCAGCCGCCAGTCCGAGCATAAAATGATGCCGACCCGTGTTCAGAATATCCTCAAGGAGGTTTTAAAGCTATCAAGGTCCATCATTCCTTCCTATATTGAGCTAAGCCGTGACATCCAACCCGCATGCGGTTTGATTTCGGCGGACCCCACACAGATCCACCAGGTGGTGATGAACCTCATCACCAACGCCTATCACGCCGTGGAAAAAAAGGGCGGCCGCATACATGTTCAGCTAAAAGAAGTCAATTTGAAGACTTCGGATAGGCTTGCGCCTGGAAAATACGCGGTTCTTTCTGTCTCCGATACGGGCCATGGGATGCCGGCGTATCTCATGAATAAAATTTTCGATCCGTATTTCACGACAAAGGCCCAGGGAAAAGGAACCGGGCTCGGCCTTGCGGTGGTGCATGGAATCGTGAAAGAGCATAAGGGGGACATCGTTGTCCACAGTGAACTCGGCAAAGGTACTGTTTTCAGCATTTACCTCCCCTTAATGGAAAAATGCCAAGCTGCCCCCCCACCGCCCGCCGACAAAGAATGCCCTTTGGGAACGGAACGCATTTTATTGGTTGATGACGAAGTGGCCGTCGCAAAACTTGAAAAATTGATGCTCGAACGCATCGGGTATCACGTCACAATGCGGACCAGCAGCGCCGATGCGTTGGACACGTTCAAGGACCATCCATCCGATTTCGATCTGATAATTTCCGACATGACGATGCCGCATATGACCGGTATACAGCTTGCCCGGGAGTTGAAAACCATCAGACCGGACATTCCGATCATCATTTGCACGGGGTTCAGTGAATTGATCAACGAGAAAAAGGCCGAATCAATTGGAATTGAAGGCTTTCTGTTGAAGCCGGTTATAAAGTCTGAATTGTTGAGCATAATCAGAAAAGTGCTGGACGCATCCAAGGCCGGAACAAAGCGATACTGAACACCATGCGCATCAAGCCCTTGCAATGAAAACGCCTTCCGAAATTACAGGTGACCCCGAAAAAGAGCGCACCATGATCCCGCCGGGACGGCACGGGGGGCGATGAAACCCAGCAGGGTCAAAAAAACGGTCCGGAAAAAGGCCGCCTCTGCAGCGGATAGCTACCCGCATATAAACGCATTTAAAACGCACCCGGAGCCCCTGCGAAATGGTCCAGGTGCGTAACGAACAAGACTTCGGTCACGGTTGCACTTGCAGCCTAAAACGCGGCCATATATATGGCCTTCACGTCCAGGTCCGAAGGACAACGCGGGTTGGTCAATCCGCAGGCATCTTTTTGGGCGTTACCGGTCATGACGTCGATATCTTCTGCCTTCACTTCCTTTCCGTACCGCTTGCCGAGGGCCACCAACCCCTCCGGAATGCCGATATCCGCCGACAGCTGCTTGATGGAGGCAATGGCCATGTCCGCAGCGTCGCGGTTCGATAGGCCCTCCACATTCTCACCCATCAGCCGGGCAATTTCGGCGAACCGCTCCACCTTGGCGATCAGATTGAACTGGCACACATGGGGAAGCAAAATGGCATTGCATTCGCCATGGGGAAGATCATAGAAACCCCCGAGTTGATGGGCCATGGCATGCACGTGCCCGAGGCTGGCGTTATTAAACGCCATGCCTGCCAGGTACTGGGCATAGCACATGTTTTCCCGGGCGTTGATATCCCCACCGTTGGCCACTGCGGGCCGCAGGTATTGCGCGATCAGTGCGATGGCCTTTTCCGCCGCGGAATCCGTCATGGGCGTGGCAATGGTTGAAACATAGGCTTCCACCGCATGGGTCAAGGCGTCCATTCCGGTGGCGGCAGTCAGGGCCGGGGGCATCCCCACCATCAACATCGGATCGTCAATGGCCACACCTGGCGTTACGCGCCAGTCGACGATGGCCATTTTCACTTTCCGGCGGGTGTCGGTGATGATACAGAATCTTGTCATTTCCGAGGCCGTTCCGGCTGTGGTGTTAACCGCAACGTAGGGCGGCATGGGATTGCTCGATTTGTCGATGCCCTCGTAATCCTGAATTTTTCCGCCGTTGGCGATAACCAGGCCCACACCTTTGCCGCAATCATGGGAGCTGCCTCCGCCGAGTGTGACCAGGCTGTCGCAACCGGTTTTCTGATAATGCGCCACTCCCTCTTTGACATTGTCATCGGTGGGGTTGGGAACGGTTTCGTCAAAGACGGCATAGCCCATTTCAGCCTTGTCCAGCAGATCCGTTACCTGCTTGGTGATACCGGCCTTGGTGATCCCTTTGTCGGTAATGATCATGGGCTTGCTCCCCCCGAGCATTCGAACGCTGGTGGGAATCTCTCTTGCGGCGCCAATTCCGATTTTGGTTACGCGGGGAATGAAATATCCCCTGACTTCTTCTTGAACGGCCATAATATCCTCCTTTTTAAGTTGGGAGTTATGATCGCATTGGAATGCCATGCCGTCTTGTACGAATCCGTCACCGCATCGGCGAGGCTGCACCGACACATCAAACGGTACAGAGATGCAATGGAACCAACTGTTTTTAAACATCAAATGTGAATACCGCCACACAGGTGCCTTATGTGCCGCACCAAGCCGGTAACTTCGGGATAAAAGCCAGGACAAAAGGACGTCAGCGGGAAGCCGAAACGGAAGTCACGTCAACAAAGGCCATGGACGGGGCGCAAATTGCCCCCACTGGCTATTTCATACAACCATAGCATAACGCCTGCGATTCGCCAACGCAAAGCAATGCCTATTGTTTACAACACATCGTTATTTTAATAAATATTACTACAAGCTATCTCAAAAAAAAGATCGCGCCCACTGACGAGGCGTGGGGCGATGAAAAAGCGGGGAACGACGCCTCATGCCGGCGAATGTCATTTTTTCCCATGATTTCGAACCGACATGAGATGCAGTGGTTCATGCCAACCAGGCCGCGCCATCTTTATATAGACGCGTTAATTCATCACTCGGATCTACAACGATATTATCTTTCATTTCATGCATCGCTTTTTCGAGCGTTAATCCCAAGAAGCGACAGGCCCTCGGATATTTTTTTTTCTTATTGAAAAAGCTGGCAAGCCAAAACAATAGCGAAGGTTGCACACAATCCATACGATCCTTTTCATAAATCGCCGTGCGTTTTAAAATACGCCAGGCGCCCTCTCTCTTTTCCAAAAGGTCATAGAACCGCAAATATGATGTCAAATCCATTTCAAAGGGGCCGGAATCACCTCGGGCAAGCAGGGTAACATTCGTTTCACTCACAGCCCGGTTCCCTTTGATCCTGACAAATGGTTGATCAACCAGATGCTTGACGCGACTCCCCTTTTCAGCCATTTCTTTACTCGCATCAACAAATTGGTCGAACGGCCCATCAAACCAGGATAAGGAAATTGTCCCCCCAGGCCAATATGTATCGCTAAGTTGATCCCAATTACCACGATCTCTGTGATAAACCCATGCGTTTATAAGGAAAGATATTGCTTCTCTATCGAAAATATATCCTGGCGCATCAACAGACTCTGCCATGGCCCCCCTCCTTTCGTTTGCCGGTCTACAACCCCTTCTGAAGATTATTTACAAGCTATCTCAAAAAAAAAGATCGCGCCCACTGACAAGGCGTGGGGCGATGAAAAAGCGCAGCATATATGTAATATGTGAGCATTTTGAAGAGCCCCACAACGCCGTCAGTGGGCGTTAGATTTATTTTGAGATAGCTTGTAACGTTTCCCAAAAACCGGTTTACCCGGTTGATTTGGCTGGTTGAATTTCAGAGTATCCCCTTCAACGTATGCAGATTATCTTGAATCGTCTGTAGCAGCTCATTTTTTACTTTTGCCCGGCTTGCAAAATCTTTCCAATTCTTGACCACCGTATTGATATCCTGAATTATTTTTTCACCTTTTTTTATGTTGTTTTCTTTGGCAACCGTCATCAAATCTTCTTTAGCGATATTTCTGTGTTTTCCATTTATGCTTAGCGTCTGCTGGTTAACCCACACATTTTTTGAATCATACGAATAACAGACATCGTATGCCGGCGAAAGTTTCCATTCCCCATCCTGCTTCAACTGGAACGAAATATTTTTAGTGTGGTCATCGCAATTGGTTGCCAGGACATTGAATACCATTCTGCGAAACATTTGTTCTGCTTCAGGGTATTTCAGACGCAATAAACGCATTGTTTGGAATACTTGCTCATAACTGTATCCATAAATATTATTATAATCATAATGCTGGATTGCACAGAGGGTTTGAACATGGTGCCTGATATGGTTTTCCTGCCGATCGAATCGTTTCGTCATAAAGTGGGCGCGATTGTTTTCTTCCAACAATTCGCACTCTGACATTTCAATGCCACATTCCTTTGCCATTAGATAATACGCGTATTCAACATGTCCCCAGCCCTGACTGTCTCCGAATTGTGCACCGCTTACGCCGTCAAGCTTTATGAGCCAATGTTCAAATCCTTTGGGCGCTTTGGTCTGACCAGATCTAACTTCTTTTGTTTTTTTATTGTAAGCGACAACAGCCTTGGGCCTTGCACCACCAGCAGAGGTTCCGATCTTTATAAGTTCTTTAATCGCCTGTTCATCATCGGCACTGACATTTATTTCGAATTTTTCTCTTTCCGATAATATCTTTTTTGCTGCGCCAACAAGACTTGCGATTTCAACAGAAAATGTGTTTTTGCCTGCTTTTAACTGAGCAGGCTCAAATTCCAAGGCCCCCATCCCCCTTGTGCCAATAAAGCATAGTTTTTCAACCGGATTCATGCTGTTGGGAGGTCTACCATTTTGGGCCAGCCATGTTTCAATCAGCTGATTGCCATATTTGTCAGGCAGAGAGTCTGCCAGCAAACCGGGCAACCCTTTAAATGTATCCTCCGTCATATCCTTTGATGGGCGCAGATCCGGAAAACTGTAAACCCGGCTGCCATTGCTGATCGGCATTTTTATCGGAGAAATATCCCAGTCTTTTTCTATAAAACTCTTATCAAACTGGAAGCTCGATAGTTGTCGTACAGTATCCCATCTGACAACACCTACGAACGTACCCCAGATATGTACATATGCATAATCTACCACCCCAAATCTCCATTTGAATCATTTGCTTTAGATTTCAGCCTTGCTCTCTTTTTCTTTTTTTCTTGTAACCTGGCGTACGCTATCGGGCTGATTGTCTCCTCGATGGTGAATATGCGCAACAAATGGATCAAATCCAGCGCCCTTAATATTTGGACGAGGGTCGCAAGCGTTATCGACTCACCGTTTTCTATCTGGCTTAAGGTCCAGCGATTTATTCCAGCATCTTCTGCGACTTGAGCCTGTGTTCTATTTTGTTCAAGCCGCTGATGCCTAATATAGGCACCGATGGCCCCTATAATTGCCTTATCTGACATTGCAACCCAGTCCTCGTTGGTTTTTCCCATCACCTTACCCTTTTTTTTCACTTAAGTTGGTATTTACCAATAAGTATCAAACCATTTCAAGACAAGCAAGAGATAATAATTTTTTAATGCTTAATTTTTCCCGCATTAACTGCATGTTTTGTTTGTTTTGTTGGTTATTATGCGTATTCCGCTCAAAGTGACCACCGATTCCGGAGGATACTGACCACCCATCCCGGAACATTGTGACCACCTGTTCCGCTGATTGTGACCAGTCCGTCGGAGCGAAGCGACGCTGGTGTGATGTGGTTTAAAGAAAACGGACACCGAGTTAAGCGTAATATTTAATCGGCCCAAAAAACATTGACAAAACAGCGAGTTCCTGTTGTTTGACGCGGCAACTAGCCGGAAAGCGTATTTGCGAGAATGGACCATATTTAGTACGTCTGAGCAAATACGCTTTCCGGCGGGTCCCGAACCCCGGTGGGAGGAACGGAGCACGGTCGATGTGTCAGCGGCCTTTACGCAAACGAGGTGTTCAATGAACGACAAAAAGCAGCGCAGGGACTTTACCGACACTTTTAAAAACGATGCCGTCAAATTGGTGACCGAACAGGGTTACAGTGCCACCGAGGTCGGCCGCCGGTTGGGGATCAATCAGTCCAACGTCTCACGATGGGTCCGTGAGTACCGCAGACAACTCGAAAGCCCAACGAACGCATCAGACCTGGAGGCAGAGAATAGACGGCTCCGAACAGAAAACAAGCGCCTTTTAATGGAGCGAGACATCTTAAAAAAGGCGGCGGCCTTCTTTGCGAACGAATCGAAGTAAGATTCGATTTTGTCCGGCAGCAAATGAAGGCCTATCCCGTGACTGTCCTGTGTGCGGTCATGCGGGGTAGCCGGAGTGGCTTCTACGATCACCTGGACCGTTTCAAAAAGCCTAACGATCGACCAGATGAGGCCGCATTACAAAGACGAATCAAAGAGATATTTGACGAGTCCAGGGCCAGCTACGGAGTCCGCAGGATCACAAAGCAGCTGAAGGACGAAAACCATCAAATCGGCAGATATAAAGTCCGTAGGATCATGCGCCAAATGGGCCTGAAGGCAAAAACTCCAAGACGGTTCAAGCTTACAACCGACAGCCGGCATTCGTTTCCGGTTGCACCCAATGTGCTCAACCGCGACTTTGATGTCGATGCCCCGAACAAGGTGTGGACGGCTGACATCACCTATGTCTGGACCTTTGAGGGCTGGCTGTACCTGGCAGTCGTTATGGATCTGTATTCCCGTCAAATCGTCGGCTGGGCCATGGATAAGAGGATGAAAAAGAAACTCGTACTGGATGCCCTTGCAATGGCCTATTGGCAGCGAAAGCCCTCTAAAGGTTTGCTGCATCACTCTGATCCTGGGAGTCAGTATGCATGCCATGATTACCGGGAACGGCTTGAATCTTACGGCATGAATGCCAGCATGAGCCGTAAGGGCAACTGCTGGGACAATGCTCCCACGGAACGGTTTTTTCGTTCCTTGAAATCAGAAGGACTGACAGCCTGTCGGTTTTTTACCCGTAAGGAAGCAAAAATGGAGACCCTGGATTACATAACCTTCTACAACAGCATCCGACTCCATTCGTCCTTGGGATACTTATCCCCTATGGCTTATGAGAAAAAGCAGTATTTAAAAGTGGCTTGATTCAGTGTCCGTTTTTTGTTGACCATTACACCGTATCACCGTCAGGCATCAGAATGCCCTTAGAGCGGGCGTCCTGTCGCCAATTGTATAGGGTAGCCTCGGATATGCCTTCTTCAAGCGCCAGCTCTTTGAGGGACTTGTTGTTCGGCGGCATCATTTTCTTGAGAACCGCCTCTTTTCGTTCTATTGGGTATTTCATGCATGAACCTCCTGTGCCCCTTCTTATAATGGGTTTTAGTTCATGCGACAACTATCCTGACACAGGGGGCTAACTATGATTAGATTCGGCAGCTACTCTCAATGTATCTTAGTCCATTGTATCTATTCGATTATTTTACTGAGAATTATTTGTGCGAATCAATAACTTGATCATTGACAAGCGAGAAAAGGACGTGTTAGAAACTGCGCCACTATTCGCGGTAAGAAATCGCGTCAGTGTAAATTGAAAAACCAACGTTTTTCAGAAACTCGTCAATAAGCCACGAAGGCGAATCCCTTGAAAGGGGGGAATTGCCAGCGTGGTTTTTTTTTGGAGAGAGGGGGAGGACGGCCACTGTCCGGCCAAGGTAGGCGGCCGCCCTCCCCGGGATGCTCGGCAGGTGACTGCCGGCGACTGCTTTTTTATCAGAGGATCGAATCCAAAGCAAGCGCCGGCGCCGCCTGCCTTCTCATGTACATCTATAGGAGGAGAAGATGAAGGATGTTTACACAGTAACGGAGACGGCACACCACCAGGCGGAAGGAACCGGGCAACGCAATTTCGGATTGCATTCGGAAAAAAAGCGACTGATCAGGTTTCTTGGAGTTTTGACGATGACATCGGCACTGCTTTTCCCTGAAGCCTTCGGCGCAACGGCGTCTGCGCAGGAGCAACCACCAACCGATACACTGGCTGTTCAAGATTTGGGCACGGTTACGGTAACGGCCACCAAGACCGGAACACCCGCTGATATGCTCCCGGTAACAGCCCATTCCGTCGACAAAGAGGCGATTTCGGACCAACCTGACTATTTCCGAAATGATTACGGAGGCCTACTCATGGATTTGCCAGGGGTCTTCGTTGCACCTTCGGCGCTTACCGCACCGCCATGGGTCAACCTTAGGGGAACCGGTTATTTCGTGGGTCGGACGCTCTATCTTGTTGACGGAATGCCGGTAACCAGCGCCACCACCCCCATGCTGACCACCAGTGTCAACAATCGGGACCTCGAGCGAGTCGACGTCCTGCTTGGACCGTCGTCAGCACTGTATGGCGCCAACGCGGCCGGCGGAGTGGTCAACCTGATCACGCGTCAGGGTACGGAGTCCACCGGTGCCAACGCAGCGCTGAGCTACGGAAGCCACAACACCGTCCGACCGCATTTAAGCATCGGCGACAAGAAAGGGGATTTTCACTATTATCTTTCCTATTCTGGGGATTACTCCGACGGCTTCAAAAACCTGCCGGTAGACGGGATGCTCTACCTTTATAACAATGGTCGCAGGGGCTATCTGAGCAGTTCCACCGTCGACGACGCCGAATGGGACAAGACATATCTTTCCGGCAAGATCGGCTGGGAAAACGACCAGGGAACAGGATTCTGGTTGGGCTACAATTTTGCCGACCTATACATTTCCGGCGGCCAGACCAACCGAATCATCCTCGATAACGGTCAGCAGGGGGTCGGTACCCTCCGTTTCTATTCTCCGATCGGCGATTTCATGCGGATCACAGCATCGGCCGGCCACCAGTTCTGGGATCGACCGTCCAAAACCAACCGGGGACTCAGCCTGGATGGCAACGACCTGGTCCTCGACAGCTCCGAGAACCTGGCCAGTGATTCCAAGTTGAGGCGCATCCCGCTCGAGCTTCAGACCGATTTTTACTTTATGGAAAACAACGTCCTGACCGCCGGAATTTTTTACAGCCAGGAGAAGCTCGAGTCCGCCAGTGAGCGCTGGGCCACCGGAGCCTCCGTATCCAACAGCGAGACCAACACGGATCAGACGGCCTTCTACCTTCAAAACCAGACCTTTCTGTTTAATGATCGGCTCTCGGTTCTTCTCGGCATGCGCTATGACGAATGGAAGTATCACGACGTCTATGACAGCGCTTCGACCCCGGAGGAGCGGCCTGGATTTTCCAAGGACCACGTCACCTACCGGGGAGGCGTCAAATACTGGATTAACGAAAATTTCGCGATCCGCTCCTCGGCGGGCACGGCGTTCTGGCCCGGGGCGGCATCCTGGTTTTTCCTGAACACCAATACCGGCAGCACCTGGCGTGAGGCAAACCCCGACCTAAAGCCCGAGAAGACCTGGATGGTGGACCTCGGCCTGGAGGCCCGCTTTCCAAAATGGGGAACGGCTTTCAGCATAACCCCGTACTACGGTCAGATCGACGACATGATCATCTATCGTTACGACCCGCATCCCGACCTGGACGGCGTGACGATCGTACGTACCCGCAATGCTTCCAGCGCCGAAATATACGGCCTCGAACTGCAGGCCAGTCAGAATCTCAGCGAGCATATTTCGTGTTTTGCCAGTTTGACGCTCAACCACTCACGAATCGAAGAAGATCCGCAAAATGTAGGCAACCAGGTGAGCAACTCGCCGGATTACTTCGGCAGCGTGGGAATCAAATACATCAATCCCGATATAGTAAATGCCAGTGCGACGCTCCGCTTTGTCGACGAACGGTTCTATGACAACGAAAACACCCCGCTCGATTTTTACCGGATGAAATCGTACGAGGACCTCGGCATCAAAATCTGGCGGGATTGGAAGGTCGCGGAAAAGGTTACGCTGACCACGGCCGTCTCCGGTAGCAACCTGTTCGATCAGGATCACGAAACCGAGTTCATCTATGTCGATCCGGGCAGGACGTTCATGGCCGAGGTCGCGGTTAAGTACAATTTCTGAGGTGACGTGCATGCGGCGATTTTTCACCGTGGCAGCCCTGACAGCGGCCCTTGTCTTTGCGAGTCCGTTCTTTTTTAAGGGCGATGAAGGCAGGGCCGCCGGACCGGGCGAGTCCGTCAACACCCTGACCATCGGTGTGGGGCGTGATTTCTACAACGGCCCCGAAGGACAGGTTTACGTCCACGGCTCCACCAATACATGGGAAGGGCTTACATACCTGGACGAGACCTTTTGTCCGCATCCCTGGCTGGCCGAATCGTGGCGCAGCCCGGACAATGGGCGAACCTGGATTTTCGTCCTTCGCCGGGGAGTGCGTTTTCATGATGGCAGCCTGCTGACGGCAAAGAGGGCCGCGCTCACCTTGAATCGCCTCCGCAACCATCCCCGCTACGATCCCAATCATTTTTTTCAACTACTGGAAAGCCTGGTCCCCCGCGGCGAACGCGAACTGGTCTACCGTCTTCGCGAACCGGTGCCCTTTTTCCCTAAGGTTGTCAGCTACTACGGCAGTCCGCTGGTCGCCCCGGAAACGGTTTCCGATGATGGCCGCATGGACGGCCTCTTGGGTACCGGCCCCTTCCGGTTAGTGGCAGTCAAACCGGGGGAAAGCGTCGAAGTCCTCGCGTTCGAAAAATACTGGGGCGGCCGGCCGGCCTTTGACCGGGTCGTCTTCAAGGTGATCGTCGACGCCGACAGCCGCCTGATGGCACTGAAAGCCGGGCAAATCGACGCAATCGTCGACTTCGGGGGCATTTTGCCCCAACAACTCGATGACCTTCAAAGCATCCCCGATATTGTCGTCAAACGGCGCGAGTTGGGAAACACGCACCACATCCTGTTCAACTGCAGCCGTCCGCCGTTCAGCCGCAAGGCCTGGCGCCGCTGGCTGGCCGGCCAGGTCGACCGCGAGCAGTTGGTGGCAGCCTTTGCCCCGGGGGCCGGCGTGGTGGCCCGGAATCCATATTCCCGGTTGGCTCCCGAATGGAATTTCGGCTGTGTGGGAGCGTATCCACCAGTGGAACGGCCCGCGCGAAAGCCCGAAACGAACCATGAGGTGGTGATCCTGCTCCACAGCGGTTTTGCCGGACGCCTCCCTTACCTGGAAATCGCCCAGGTGATCGCTCAAATGCTTGTCCAGGGAGGCTTCAAGACCGCAATACGCATCATGGAACCGGGCGGCTACCGCCAGGCCCGGCGTAACCTGGAGTATGATCTGGTGCTTGGGCCCACGGGATTTCTGACCGGAGACCCGGATCACCACTACACGAATTTCGTGTCTGCCCGGGCCGCATATTCCGGCGGCTGGCAAAACGCCGAAGCAGAAAAACTCATCGATTTAGGGCGAAAGGAAGCCGACATGGAGATACGCCGCGAGCTATACCATCAACTCTGCGAATTGATGAACGAAGAGATTCCACTGCTCCCACTTTATCACGATGTGGCGATCTATGCACACAACGAAAGGGTGGCCGACCTCGATATGGACGTCATTTTCAGACCCTGGTTGGATCGCGCCCGGCCGACGGCAGACCGATGAGGAAACCCGAACCGGATAACGGCGGGCCATTTTCGGCGACATTCTGGGAATCGGTCTGGAACGATGTGAACGATTCGTTCCTGGCAGCCAGCCAGCGCCGGCACCCGGAACGCTGGCGCAGGTTTTACGACAGCCATGGTTTCATTATGCGCGCCATAAGCGGCATCGAATATCGCCAGGGGCAATCGGTGGTTGAAATTCTTCAACGGGAAAACCTGGTGGTGGACCGGTGCAAGGTTGTGGACCTGGGCTGCGGCACTGGCTGGTTGGCATTGCCAATAGCCATGCAAGGGGCCCGTGTGCTCGCCGTTGACGCCAGTTCCAGGATCCTGGAAGTACTCAGCCGCCAGACCGAACACATGCGGGTCGGCAATCTGGAACTGCAAAACACCTGCTGGACCCGCCTTAAGCCCGGCGAGCCCTATGATTTGGTACTGGCGGCCTGTTTCCCGCCAGCCCTTTGCCCGGGGGGAATCGCCCGCATGGAAAGCCTGGGACGTCATTGCGCCCTGCTGCTTGCGGCTGGAGACCAGGAACTCCCTTGGGCAAGAAACCTGTGGATGCGCATCTGCGGCCATTTTCCATTCTCGGGCGGCCGGTATTTGCAGACGGCGCTCAATTACCTGCTTGCCAAAAACCGCCTGCCCGGATTCATGCCGATTCCGATCTCCTATGGTGTAGACGTCCCGATAGACCAGGCCATGGATTTTTACACGGCTTACTTTTCCCTTTTCGACATGACCGGACCGCAGGTGGCCGCCGCAATCGATCGGGAGCTGGGGCCATTTGTCCACCGGTGTCGACTCAAGGCCACAGGCGAAGCGCGCTATGGCCTGGTCTGGTGGGCACCGTGACATCGCGCCCGAAAACGATCGCCAGGCTGACGGTGCGTCTGGTACTGGTGCTGTGGGCGGTCTCCCTGCTGACCTTCGCGTTGCTCAGCCTGACTCCCGGAGATCCCGCCGAAATGTTGTTGAGCGCCCAGAACGAGACCCCTTCCGCGGTCAAAATTGCCGAACTGCGCGAGAGGCTGGGGCTGGATCACCCCTGGCCCGTGCGCTACGTCCGCTGGTTGACCGCTTGCCTGCATGGCGATCTGGGATTTTCGTTTCGCACCGGAGAACCGGTCGTCGACCTTGTCGGACGAAGGCTTGGCGCCACCTTCGTCCTCGCTGTTTCCGCCATCTGTTTCATTATCTTTTTCAGCACCATCACCGGACTCGGCGGGGCCTGGCATCCCGGCGGATGGCTCGACCGCCTCGGACGCGCATGGGCCGTCCTGGCCCTGTCGATTCCCAACTACTGGCTGGGGTTGCTGTTGATCTACCTGTTCGCGCTGCGGATTCCGCTTTTACCGGTCTTCGGTAGGGAAGGCCCCACAGCGGTCGTTCTGCCAACGGTGGCCCTTGGGTTGGCGACCGCTGCCGCCCATGGCCGAATCTTGCGAGCCAGTCTGCTCGAAGTAATGACTCAGGACCATGTCCGTTTTGCCCGCGCCAAGGGATTGGGTCAAACCGCCATTTTTTTCCGCCACATTCTGCCGGAGGCCCTGCCGTCCGTGGTTACCTTGTGGGGAACTACCTTTGGGCGCCTGCTGGGTGGCGCGGTGCTGGTCGAATCGGTTTTCACCTGGCCGGGATTGGGGCGCCTGGCCGTCGAGGCCGTCCTGAACCGGGACATACCAGTGGTTCAGGGCGCCGTACTTTTTTTCGCCCTGGCTTTCGTGGGAACCAACTTTGCAGTCGATCTGCTTTACTGCCTGATCGATCCGAAAGTGGCCCTGCGCATGGGCAGTGAGAACGGTCATGGCTGAACGGAATTCCCTCAACCGCCTGGCGATTTGGGGCGCCAGCCTGCTGATCCTTCTGTTTGGCCTTGCCGCGGCGGCCCGGATCTGGCTTCCCCACGACCCGAACCGCTTCGATCTTTCTCACCGGCTTAGACCGCCGAGCTTGTCGCATCCAATGGGAACCGACAACCTTGGCCGTTGTGTGGCCAGCCGCGTTCTGTTCGGAGGCGGACTCACTCTTTCTGCCGGAGTTTGCGCGTCGATGTTGGCTTTTTTACCCGGCTTGCTCATCGGCCTGGCCGCCGGCGCGGTTGGCGGCCGTTTCGATGCAGTGGTTATGGGGCTCGCGGATGTTGCTCTCGCCTTTCCCGGACTGGTTCTCGCGCTGGTGTTGGCCGGTTTTTTGCGGCCGTCGTTGAGCAGCGTGGTGATCAGCATGGCACTGGTCGGTTGGCCCTGGTGGGCGAGATTCGTGCGGGGGCTGGTGCTGGGGGCCAGGGAAAAGGAATATGTGGTCGCGGCCGTGGCCTTAGGTTTAGGCCCGCTGCCTATCATACTGCGATACATCCTGCCGCAGCTGCGTTCCCCCGTGCTGGTGGCCTTGTCGATCCGCACCGGGGCCACGCTGGCGGCCGTCTCCGGTTTGAGTTATCTGGGACTGGGGGCACAGCCGCCGGCAGCCGAATGGGGGCGCATGCTCGACGAAGCCCGTGTGCATCTCAGCCGGGCGCCCTGGCTGATGATCGGTCCCGGCGTTGCCCTTTCTGCGGCGGTGGCCGGATTCAACCTGTTGGCCGAAGGGCTGCGCGACCAATGGGCGGTGCGCCGCTTTCGCGGCTGGTGATCACGGATATGGCGATTCTGACTGCAGAGCGATTAACTGTCCAAAGGATCGATGGAAGCGCCGGCGCGCTGTTGCTGAACGATTTTTCCATTTCCCTGGAAAGCGGGGAGACGGTAGGACTGACGGGACCCAGCGGCGCCGGCAAAAGCCTGACCGCGCTAACGCTCTGCGGGTTGCTCGATCCGCCGCTGGCCTGGACCGCCGGCCGGATCTTGATCGACGGGCAGATAATCGCGCCGGCCCGGCCGCGTAGTTGGGACCGTCATCGGGGAAAGGGAATCTTTCTCATCTTCCAATCACCGGCGTCGGCACTAAACCCGAGGATCAAGATCGGCACGCAAATCATCGAAGCGCTGAAGGCGGTCCGGAACCTGACGGCGATCGAGGCGAATGAAGAGGCACGCAGTCTCCTTCATCGGGTCGATCTGCCTGCCGATACCGTGGCACGGTATCCGTTCCAGCTCAGCGGCGGGATGCGGCAGCGGGTTCTCGTCGCCATTGCGTTGGGATTGCGGCCCAAGGTGGTTGTGGCAGACGAGCCGACGTCCGGACTGGATCCGGTTCGTCAGGCGGAGGTCATGACCGTCCTGCGGCGCCTGCCCGATGAACTGGGCACCGGCCTGGTCATTCTAAGCCACGACATCAGGCTTTTCGATCGCATCGCCAATCGCGTCGGCGTATTGTATGAGGGGCGCCTGGTGGAATTGAACGCCACCCATGAACTGCTGCGACGCCCTCGCCACCCATGGACCCGGGCAATGGTGGAGAGCCTGGCCGCATTGAGGATTGGAGATGCCGCAGCCTCCCCTGGTTGAATTGACAGAGGTGTCCAAGAGATATTCCGGTCTTTCCGGTCGTGACACACATCTGGCGCTGGACCGGGTCAGCTTTCGGCTGTCCCGGGGAACAAGCACGGGTATCGTTGGGCTCAGTGGGTCGGGGAAAAGCACATTGGCCCGCCTGATCCTGGGGCTGGAACAGCCCACGTTCGGATCTGTTGCCATCGCCGGCCGCCCCGTCAGATACCGGTGCCGTGCGGATCGCAAATGGATCCGTCGCAAGGCCCAGATGGTTTGGCAGGATCCGGTCGTCTATCTCAACCCGTACCGCACGGCTCGGCAGGTCTTGGGTGAAGCCCTTTCGATCCTGGGAATGGAGAGGCATCGGCAGGAGCAGCGGATCGCAGATCTCTTCCGGATGGTGCGGTTGCCCCGCGAATTGCTGTTGCGGCGGCCCCATGAAATGAGCGGCGGCCAGGCGCAGCGGCTGAGCATCGCCAGAGCGATAGCCATGGAACCGGAGTTGATGATCTGCGATGAAATCCTCTCCGGGCTGGACCTACCCAATCAGGTAAACCTGATCGAGCTGCTGGGTTCCTTCCAGGCGGAACGGAATCTGACCCTGCTGCTGATCGGGCACGATCTGGCGCCTGTTGTGAAGCTGTGTCGCCGTCTGCTTGTTCTGTCCGAAGGACGGATCGTTTTCGATGGAACGCCTGCCGGGTTCGTCGCCACTTCGGACAACCCCGCAACGCGAATGCTTGCTTGTTCTTTTATGGAAAGGGATTTGCTTCTATCAGGAAGGAGAGAAATATGACGGCAATCATCGCGCGTGACGCTTACCAGACGATGCTGTACGGCGCCCTGTCCTGCCGCTGCCCGGTGAGCGAGGACACCGAGGCAGCGTTTTTCAGGGTACTTTTCGAATGGGAAGACTCAGAGCCCCGTTCTTTCGCACCGATCCGGGCCATCGCCGACGGCAACCCCTGTCCAACACCGATCCACAACCTGTTCGAGGTGGCGTCCTACCGCTACGACGACCCCGAAAATATCTGCATCGGCTTCGGCGATGCACTGCGGGCGCTGGGATCGAAGTTCCACTTCAACAATCTCGTCCGGGGATTGGATCCGCTGAGCGTGAGGGATGTGCCGTCGTATCTGGTCAGCCACCTACTTGTGCCGGTTCGCCTTTCCGGAACCAACGATGCCTGTCGGGCCGTCTTCAGCGCCGCCGCAGGCGACGTTGTCATGGATACGGTTTTCATTCCGCCCGGCATCGCTTGGGAGGCAGACGGTCTTTACGGTGTGCACATGGGCACGGTGATCTGCCGGCTCACCGCGGCCCAGGCCGACGGTCTGGCGCGGCACCTCGACCAGATTCCCTCCTTTCCCACGCTATGCAGTCATGTGGACGCAGTCGATTTCACCGATTTCCAGTACTATGGCAATTACTGCAGTCATGTTCACGAGCGGTTCCGGCGGCACTTCGCCAGTCTGGGAGATTAGCCTAGTTTCGCTAACCTAAAATTGACCCCTTTCGGGCACAAACGATAACCCAAAATTGACCCCTCTACGCATGTCTCTGATAATGAGATTGTCGACAGGCAAATCAACCATTATCGGAGGAAAGGAGAATGCTGAAGGTGGATCAATACGATTTAATTCGGACGAGCTATCGGGTTTACGGCAAACAGATAAAGCAGATTGCCAGAGAAACGGGTCATTCTAAAAACACCATTAAAAAGGTTCTTCGAGGTGAGCATACAGACTACAAGGCCAGAGATCGGCAGCC
Source organism: Desulfobacterales bacterium (assembly GCA_963678885.2). GTDB lineage: Bacteria > Desulfobacterota > Desulfobacteria > Desulfobacterales > JAFDDL01. Next base: position 961,116 of record CAXXFG010000006.1, read on the forward strand.
ATTTCCTGTACTGGAGCCATTTCTGGACATCATCGACGGATGGCTCCTGGCTGACAAGGATCGGCCCAAAAAACAACGGCACACGGCCGTAAGGGTTTATCAGCGGCTCAAAACGGAACTCGATTTTACAGGCGCTGAGACGACCGTGCGAAGGTACGTGCGCCAGGCCAAGCAGCGGCTGGGGCTAAATGGCCGGATCGGGGGGTTCCTGGGGTCGGGCCAAGCTAACCTGCTGTGGTCTTTTCATTTCAGCCCCACAAATAGCCGTTTTGGGAGGCTATTTCATTGTTTTCAGTATCGAAAAGAGCAGAATAGGAAGCCTGCGCTTCCCGAAGTTGAAACGATTTACCCGATTCCGATGATTTCCGTCCCAATACCAGCCCACCCATTAGTTCTTGTATGTTTTGAATGAATCCCTGACTTCCTGTTAGCGGCGGCGTGAAGATGTCCTATAAATGGCGGTTTAAAAATGCATCCACCGCTTGAGGCATAAAGCGCCCCCCGGAACCGACGGTTCGATCCCGGGGTATGTCTATAAATCCTTTTTCATTTCTCTATTTTATCCTTCATACGATAGCTTTTTCCTTCGACCAGTACGGTCTCGGCATGATGCAGGAGCCTGTCCAGGATCGCGGACGTCAGTGTACTGTCGTTGTTGAAGATCTCAGGCCAATCCTTGAAGGCGCGATTGGATGTAATAATTACGGCGCCCTGCTCATAGCGTAGGCTGATCACTTGGAACAAAAGATCGGCGCCGGTCTTGTCGATGGGCAAAAAGCCAAGTTCGTCGATAACCAGAAGCGCCGGTCGGGTGTATTTTTTCAGCTCCTGTTTCATGACCCCGGCTTTTCGGGCTGCGGCCAGGGTGTTGATGATGTCAACGGCCGTTGCGAACAAGACCCTGTGGCCTTTCAAACAGGCGCTGTAGCCGAGAGCCGTGGCAAGATGGGTCTTTCCGAGCCCCACACCGCCGAGGAAAATAATATTGGATTTGTCTTTTATAAACTGAAGCCGGAAGAGGTTCTGAACCTGGAGCCGATTCAGGTGGGTGGGCCAGCTCCAGCTGAACTGGTCCAGGGTCTTGATGACCGGGAAGCGAGACATCTGGATGCGCCTTTGGGTGGCGCGGTCCTTTCGAAGCGCGGTCTCTCCGTCGGCAAGCTTTTCAAGATAATCCAGATGGGACCATTGCTTTTTGGAGGCTTGCCTGGATAGTTCCTGATGCTGTTCGAGCATGAACCCAAGCTTCAGATATCTCAGATTTTCCTCAAGAAGCGGGATAATGCCCTTATTCATCATGGCCGCCTCCCTGATAGATGCTCAGGTCCGGCTGCTGGATTTTTATATCCAGAAGGTCCTCGCGCCGGGTAAGGTGAAGTGCGCCGGGTTCCGGAAGCTGTCGGGTGCGCTGCTCCAAAAGGTTTGCGATATACTCGCAGGAGAATGCCTCGAAGGCGAAGGCATCCTCCATGGCCCGGGATACGGCCTCCTGGCCGTATATTTCGCTTAAGGCGACGATTTTTCGAACGTGATGCCGCGGGTTCATGCGCCGCTGTTCAAGCTTTTGGTAGTACAAATCCGCCTTCGAAGAAAGCGAAAGAAACCGCATGAATATTTTCTGCTCCCCCGCCTTTTTACGCTGGGCCAGAAGCTGCCTCGGATGATCGGGATCCTCAACATCCTGATACCGGTCATAGCTTCGCACGTGACGGGCCACAAGCTTTTCCTCATGGTATATGCAAAGCCTGTCCGGATAACTTTTGAGCGTAAGAGCGGTCCCGGCGTATTCGGCCGGCACCGAATACCGGTTGGTATCGACCGTGACGCGGAACTGGGGAGATGCCCTTACCGGCGAGACGGCGGCGACATCATAGGGATGGGCCGGCAAAGCAGATAGACAGGCTTTCTCTTCACTGAAGAGCTCCACGGGTTTCTTACGGGTTTGCCCGTGGATGCGCACATTGGCCACGGTGTCGAGCCAATGACGAGCCGCTGGATGAACAGCCGCAAAGTCCGGGATATCCAGTCCGGCAAGGAAGTTTTTCTTCACATATCCCACAGCGTTTTCCACGCGTCCCTTCTCGTTGCCGGCGCCGACGTTGCAGGCGCTGATGGAAAAACCATAGTGATCGGCAAAGGACAGATACTTGGGATTGAACACCGGCGCCCTTCCTATGATGCGGCTTAAAACCGCGCTCTTGAGATTGTCCACCATGATTCTGCCGGGCGCCGAACCGAAGAACTCGAAGGCGTTCTGGTGGCAGGCCAAAAAATGCTCCATGGTCTGGGAGACGGTAAACTCCACATACATCATGCGGCTGTAACAAAGCACCATGACAAAGAAGCTGAGCCTGCGCCGGGTCTCACCGACACAAACGGAGCCATAGGAGCCCCAGTCGACCTGGGCGCACTCGCCCGGCGCAAAGGAGAGCGTCAAAAACGCCCTGGATCTGGGCGGACGGACCTTGCGAACATACTCCTTGACGATGGTGTAGCCGCCGTCAAATCCCTGCTCACGGATTCTCTGATAGATCTGGGAGGCCGTGTAGGGATGGGCATCGAGCATGCGTCCGATGTCGCGTTTGAACGGATCAAGCTTGCTTGCGCGCAATGTGGCTTTTCTGGCCGTATACCGATTCTTGCCCAGCCACTTTCGGATCGTGCGCACGTCAAGACAGAGCGCATCCGCGATCTGGGGCGGCGTCAGGCCCTCCTGCTCTTTGAGATGTTTCGCCTTTTGAAAAAACTCATAATCGATCACGGCGCCCCCTCTCCGATCCTTCTGAGGATCCTGCCGATGGATTGGAGCTCTCCGGGAACGGCCAAAACCGGCTGCCGCCGGGCATCCAGCGGCATCACCTGATACAGGGGCTGCTTGTAGGCAACCAGTCCGCTCTCCACAAGTTGCTTCCGGGCGGATCTGAACTGAGCATCATCCATGCCGAGCCGCTCGATCAAACTTTTATCCGACCAATAACTCAGCCCCCTGGCATCGGCCACCGTGACCAGAAAAAGGTAGAGCGCCGACGCCTGATGACTCAACCGGTCAATATGCCGGTGCTGCACCAGGCGATGATCGATCCAGCTGAACTGCTTGGGGATTTGTCGTACCCGCTCCGAGTATATGGGGTGTTTTTCCATGACGGCCTCCTTTCTGAAAGGGGTTTAGAATGTCGCTGCCCAATCGTTGCATACGTCGGGCCGCCATGGCGATGTCATCTTGTAACGCACATCCGGTAAATTGTGCAATTAACCCAACCAAAACAGCCGGTTGCGTAATGAAGGAATCTTGTAACGCACCGAATGCGAAATCGGTGTTATTTTCATTGTTTTCAGGTGGTTCGGCGATACAGGCATCTTGTAACGCATCGGTTCCGGTCTTTACCCGCCGACGCCAGTAGCCCGGGTGAGCCTTCCGCCACTGCTGGACCCGCTGGACATGAACAGGTCCGCGGAAGTGATCCCGGTTCTCTGGTTTTTGACGCCACTTTGCGTGACTCGCGGCCTTGCTCGCCTTTTGGCAGGCGGGCTTCGAACAATACCGCTGGCGATCCCTGTTTCGATAGTCCGGTGCAAACAACTCACGACAATTCTTGCACTTTTTCCTTTTGATGCCGCTCATTGGCCAGGTCCCTCCCTGGGCCAATGGTAACCGAATCAGGGTCGCAAATGAAAATGTCTTGCATTTCCAAGAAAATGAAGAATACGGGAAGAATCTTTTTAAAGATGAATTTTGAGAAGAAGACAACGAAGAAAATACCTGCCGGAAGAAGACTATTTCAACCCGCCGGATCTAAAACAGTTTCAGATCGCCGCTGGCAAACAGAAAGTGATTGCCGCCGGCCATCCGGATGTTTCTGTTCAAAGACGCTGTCAATTGCTGGGCGTTGCCCGAGCCACTTATTACCGTGGTCCCTCCCTGGGATTGCGGCAGGGGGACCGGGAGCTGATGCGCCTGATCGATGAACTCTACATGGAGCAGCCCTGGATGGGCAGCCGCTCCATAGCGGGCCAACTGACCACCCCTGATGCCCCCATCGGACGCGGCCGTGTGCGACGCCTGATGCGTATCATGGGCATTGAATCCTTGGCTCCCAAACCGGGGACAAGCAGGCGACAACCCCGGCATCCGGTTTACCCCTACCTGCTGCGGTCTGTGATTATTGACAGGCCGAACCAGGTTTGGGCAACGGACATAACCTATATCCCCATGGCACGCGGTCATATGTATCTGATCGCGATCATGGACTGGGCCACCCGGAAGGTGCTTCCCTGGCGGCTTTCAAACACCCTTGATACAGGCTTCTGCGTTGAGGCCCTGAAGGAGGCCTTGCTCAAATACGGTGCCCCTGAAATTTTCAACACTGACCAGGGCTGCCAGTTTACAAGTGAGGCATTCACCTCCGTCCTGAAAACCTGGAACATCCGGATCAGCATGGACGGCAAGGGAAGATTCAAAGACAACATCTTTATCGAGCGCCTCTGGCGCACCCTGAAGTACGAAAGGATCTACCTCAAGGATTACGAGTCGGGTACTGCACTTGCCAGGGATCTGAATGTCTGGTTCAACTGGTACAATACAAAACGGAAGCATTCACCGCTTGACAAATTGACTCCAAATGAGGCTTATGAGCAAGGGTTGCAAAAACTCAACAAGGCCGCCTGAGGCTGACAAAACCTGAAATGACGGCGCATTGCTTATTTCACCCTTCAGGCTGTCTCACTATTCCAGACCAGTTCACGCGCGGCGGTTTTTTGCCGGCGCCGTTTAAGCAAATGTTATAACTTCTTCACATATTATCCTGTCTGAGCAGGAAGAGAATGAACCTCATCGTCAAGTCTGCCAGCCAAAAAATCCTCGGTTATCTCAAGATCGTAACGAGTTTGAAGATTTAGCCAAAACTGAGGTGACATGTCGAAAAAACGTCCAAGCCGAAGAGCAGTATCGGCGGTAATTGATCTTTTTCCATGCACGATTTCATTTATGCGCCTTGGAGGCACACTAATATCTTTTGCCAAACGATACTGGCTGATTCCCATGGGTTCTAAAAATTCATCCATAAGAATTTCGCCAGGATGGATAGGGGGCAATTTTTTACTCATATAACCTCCTAATGATAATCTGTTATCTCAACACCATAAGCATCACCACCGCTCCACTTAAAACAAATTCGCCATTGGTCGTTAATGCGTATGCTGTGTTGACCTTTCCGGTCCCTTTCCAATGCCTCCAAGCGATTACCTGGTGGCGTTCGCAAATCATTCAATTGCACCGCGGCATCAAGAATTACCAGTTTTTTCCTCGCAATACGTTGAATATCTTGCGGCAATTTTCTTGAAATTTGCCGGCTGAATATTTTTTCTGTCTCTTTATCTTGGAAGGATTTTATCATGGTTAGGATAATAACGCAATACGTTAATATCGTCAAGCATTATGCTTATAATTGTCTTGTTTTTAGTCGGTTATAACAACGAAGCTGTGCTGCCCTGCTTTTTGAGTCGGCACCAGCGCCTTGTTCGCCACAGCGTAGATTGGTTATGGGCGGAACTTTTTGATTTGGATGTCTTTTAATATTTTGTAATGTTTATCATTGCCGGTTAAAATAGGAAGCCCGTGCGAAATTGCCGTAGCACCTATCAAAGCATCTGCCAGTTGTATGGAATGGCTCAAATAATGCTGCTCGACAAAAAACATCGCCCTAACGGATATCTCTTCAGAAATATAGAGAACCTTTGTATTCCAGGCATGGAGGGCACTACGGAGATTATTTAGCTCATTCTTATTTCTCATACCTTGAACTAATTCCATATATGTGACAACAGAAATGAAAAAATGCTCTGAATTCTCAATAATTTTATAAGCTTTTTCATTTCCTTTCATGTACCATATAAGGACATCCGTATCGATAACCACTTAGAACCTTCCTTTCCGTAGCCCCCTCACATATTTAGCTACGTCTTGGACCATATCGTTATCCTTCCATATTCCAAACAATTGGTTTTTTTCAGTTCCCTTATTTTTTTCGGTGTAGGGAATAAGTTTTGCACAGGGCTTGCCACGAAAAGTTATTTCAATTTCCTCGCCCCGTTTTACCGTATCAAGAAGCCCCTTTGAATTAAACCTGAGATCCTTTGCAGTTGCTTTCATTTTTTGGCCTCCAACCTTTAGAGTTTACACTGCGTTGTGTAAACTCTAAAGATGTCCCGTGTCAATACGCCGCGACTGGAACAAATTCAAAAATGCAATGTAGATTCTCATTGAGACGAACACCTAGTTCAGTTGCAGCCAGGGCTTCCACTGAATGTTTAAATCTTTGGTAACGTTCAAATAGGAGCAATTTTTCAAAACGCCCGGCCCTTACTGTCAATCTGCAACTATTGGATCGGCAATTTCCTGGTGTACTTCTTACGTTGCTCTGAGTGCCGGTTCACGCGCCTCTTTGCCAACACCGAGCAGGACAGGGAGTTATTGCATGCGGCACAAGAACCCACTCACTCGACATTCAGATGCCGGTGAGCCGTGAAGATTCCCTCTGTGATTGGCTTGCGGGTTGAATCCAACTGATTGATCAGCATCCCGGAGAACTTTCCTTCCACAACTCCTCCGACCTTCCCATAATCGGACACGACGATGGTAACGGCCTCGGAGTCGTAGTTGTTGAAAGGGGGCTTGATGAATGAACAGGTCGCCCCAGCGTCCTCGTCGAACTTTCCGGTGGCCATGCCGGGAATTTCCAGCATCAGTGTCCACTCGCTTTCGTCCCCGCCGCTCGTAATGCTGGTGTTGTTTTCACCCGGAAACGTATTTGCGATGCAAGTCCTGCCGCTGTACTTCTTACCATCAAACATGAAACTGACGTGACCGGCAACGACTCCGTCGCGGCTGGCAGGGCCACTGCCCACTGCGCTGATGCCACCACTGTTGCCGCCATCGCCACCGTTACCGCACCCAGAGCCAAGGCTAATCGCCAGAGTAACGATTCCCCAGACGATGCCAGCAGGAAATGTACGCATCATTTTCAAACCCAGTGTGCGACTGCCCCGCTGAGCCCTCTTTGTGTCTTCGCCACACGAGAACGCTCTCATTCTGTGCCCCTCCTTTTTCGGGTCTTGTGGATTGGTGACGTTTGATTTACCAACCTCCTGGTTGCATGACAATTTCGGTCCTCTTACTTCTTAGAATAACCGATGTTGCCAGTTCCTCCATGCCAGAAGACTTGAAGATGTTCGCCCTCGTCGGAGGATAAAAAGAGGGAGATGGCGCCAAGGTCAACACTTCCCATATCCTTATCAGTGTTCCATCCAATCTGTGCAAGATGTTGGATATAGGCCTCAATCGTTTTTCGTTTGCACATATATACAACACCAAAAACATCTCCGTCTTGCATCGACCTTAACACCTTTGCACCAGCAATAGGCGGCACGCTCTTCGGGAGCTTATCGATAGGCCATTTCAGATCAATTGCACCTTGCACATCGGAGACTGCGTTATCATCTGAATTGCGGCCTGACGTGTTGCCGCCATCGCCGCCTTCCCCGCACCCAGAACCAAGGCTGATCGTCAGCATGAGGATCGCCCAGGAAATACCAACAGAAAATTTACGCATCATGTTAAGACCCAGTGTGCGACTGCCCGACTGAACCCTCTTTTTGTCTTCGCTACATGAGAACTCTCTCATTATGTGTCCCTCCTTTTGTGTGTGAACTGGTCTGCGGGGTTCCTGATGGTTCCTGGGTGGTTCCTGGGGGGGGTTCCTGGGGTCGGGGGGTTCCTGGGGTCGGGCCAAGCTAACCTGCTGTGGTCTTTTCATTTCAGCCCCACAAATAGCCGTTTTGGGAGGCTATTTCATTGTTTTCAGTATCGAAAAGAGCAGAATAGGAAGCCTGCGCTTCCCGAATTTGAAACGATTTACCCGATTCCGATGATTTCCGTCCCAATACCAGCCCACCCATTAGTTCTTGTATGTTTTGAATGAATCCCTGACTTCCTACGGCAACAGAGCTGGTCCATTTATCATCACGAGCAATTTCGCCATTTACACAATAACTATCAACCCACTTCCGATGAGCCATTTGTACGCAATCATAAGTATCGAATCCAAGAAGCTCTCTTAATCTGTCATATTTTATCAAGACATTCTTTCTTTTCGGATTCTGGATTTCATTGTATCCTGAAAAAGGCCATTCTGAAGGGTGCTTCACAACGCCAGCCCTCACCATATTCATATCGATATAGACAATGCATTGCAGCAAATGATCACCGTCTTCAACCGCGGTGGCATGATATCGGTCCTCCCAATAAGCTCCTTTCCGTGCCTTTCGTTGATTAAATTCTTGCCCGGTTCTTCCTGCGATTAACTTGATAGAATCAGGGATAACGTCTCTACCCTTATCGTCGGCGACTAAAAGATGGATATGATTCGATGTAACGCTATAATTTAAAATGACCAATCCATATCGCTTTTTTGCTTCCAACAGCCACTGAAGCCATCTACGCTTATCTTTTGAAAACTTGAGCAAGAATTCCCTCTTATGACAGCGATGTGTGATATGCCATATCTGCCCTGGTATGTAATGTCTTTTTGCTCTCGCCATAGTTATATTGCTCTTTTGGGCCTCAAAAAACTCAAAATAGCTCAGTTTCAGAGGGTTATCTCTACATTATTTTCAGTATTTCATGTATGTTAGTTTGGCCCGACCCCAATACACCCCCAAAAGCCGAAGCTCTTTCAATACGCTTTGCCCAAAATCCCGGAGGGAATCGTCTTTTCGCTCACTCAAGGCCTTCGCCCTTCGGATCAGATGCGCTAAACAGGTTTGTCGTTTTTCGACCCAACTTCGGTAAAGCCCATAATCATCGCTGACAAGGATGCCTTTCCAGTTGCCGATCAGGGCAAGAAATGCCTCTTTTGACCGATTCGGGTGAACCACAAAATAGTTGACCGTCCTGTTGGCCATGACCCATAGCCACTTGAGGGCTCCGGATTGGAACCACGACGTTTCATCCACATGGTTTATTCTGGAGCCGTGGGCAATGTCGCCAATGGCATCGTAGTACGGCTTTATCGCTTCCGAAGAACGATCAATCACATTTTGTATAGCGCCGGTAGAGATTGAAAACCCCAGCACGGATCTGCAAAATCCCTGGACCGTTTCCCGGCTGCTTCCTTGGGTGCCGCTCATTTCCGCAATGAGAGCACTCAAGCGAGGGCCATAACCGGCTCGATGCTCAGCAGGCACGGTGGCTTTAACCGTTTTTCCACACTTCGAGCACCGGCATTTATGAAGCACGTAATGAACGATATCCATTTCGATTTTCGGCAACTCAATTTGCTGGTGGATATAATACGGCGCCATTTTACCGGGTGCCAGTTGCTGGTTGCCGCAGGTGCAGCGTTCAGGGAAAATCGGTATTTGGTCCGTCGGTGGTAAAAGCTCCTGCCGATGCCCCTTATGGCCCTTTTGTGCCCCTCTTTTTCCGTTTTTCCTGGCAGCTTTCTTTCGCTGAGGCTTTGTGTAGGGGCTATCGGAAGACGGCGGTTTGCTGGAGTTTTGGCTGTTCTTCTTGCTGCCGGCTTCCAGCTGCTCGATTCTCTTTTCGAGTTGCTCAACCTTTGCCACAAGGGTAAAAACCGTCTGCTCCAGCTGCTCAACGTATTGCCTCACCGGTTTGGGCGTTTGGAGCCAGTCCGCTTCCGAAAATGGTCGTTTTATTTCCATGGCCGGAAGCATAACATGCTAGAAATAAAAAATCTAGGCCTATTTTTAATAATTTCTGCATGTTATATCGTTATTGAATTTGCCTGCCATTTCAAGTAGTTATGGCGCGCGCTTATACCCCCTGAATGGGTACAAAATGACCAATCCATATCGCTTCTTTGCTTCCAACAGCCACTGAAGCCATCTACGCTTATCTTTTGAAAACTTGAGCAAAAATTCCCTCTTATGACAGCGATGTAAGATATGCCATATCTGCCCTGGTATGTAATGTCTTTTTGCTCTCGCCATAGTTACTAAGGAGTTCATAAATCTATAGACACAAATCGTTTACAATGTAAGTACAGTCAGGGTGCCTAAATAGAGCTGAAATTATCCTTGGCAACTTCTGTAGGCTGCGTAACTTGTTAATTACACATTGTTTAAGTTGATCCGGTCCCGTTACTGGTTGTCGGCCCACACCGTTTGTCTTTGTATGGTGCCACAGCTGTTCAATCGGGTTCAGGTCAGGAGAATAAGATGGTAGTAAAAATGTCTCTAAACGGCCATCAAACGCGGCTATGCACATTTTAACAGCTTTTGACTTGTGTATTGGGTGACCGTCCCAAATCAAGAAAACCTTATTGCTATGACCATGCATAAGACGTTTCAAAAACTCAATAATTTTGGAGGAATCGACATTTCCTTCAACTATCATGAAATGCATTTGGCCCTTCGGTGTAATGGCCCCGACCATGTTCAAGCCAAACCGGGCACCAGTGGCTTCTATTATCGGCGTTTTCCCCTTGGGAGCCCAAGTGGTTCCAGCGTGAAAATCCGATCTGATTCCAGACTCATCTTGGAAATATATGGTCGCTCCTTCTTTTTTCGCTCGCTTCTGTATTTGGGGGAATTCCTCTTGTTTCCACTTTTCAACCAATTCCGGATTCCGCTGATACGCGCGATACAATGGCTTTTGGCAGGAAAGTCCCAATTGGGTAAGCAATCGACCAACAGACGTCACACTGAGTTTGATCCCAAACTGTTTTTTTATGACATCAGCCACCATGGCGCGGGTCCACAAAGCAAATGCAAATTTCAACTGCCTCGGATCTTTATCTTTAACGGTTCGATATACCCATTGCATCTGTGGGCCGGCAAGCTTGTTGGGGCGCCCGCTTCGATGGCCTGTGCGCAGGCCATGCCATCCACCGGTGCGGTATCTGGCAAGCCAATTATAAATACATGCACGGGAGAACCCCAGTGTTTTGATGACAACCTCTGGGCTTTCCCCGGCTTGAACACGTTCAACAGCTCGTGCTCTAATTTCTTCCATTGCTTTAGGGTCTATTTTTCTTCCGTCTGTTGTTTTCATGGACAAAATCTATAGCATAATGGAAGAAAAATGTCTATTCAGTTATGCACTCATTAGTATATTGCTCTTTTGGGCCTCAAAAAACTCAAAATAGCTCAGTTCCAGAGGGTTATCTCTACATTATTTTCAGTATTTCATGTATGTTAGTTTGGCCCGACCCCAATACACCATGGCCGGAAGCATAACATGCTAGAAATAAAAAATCTAGGCCTATTTTTAATAATTTCTGCATGTTATATCGTTATTGAATTTGCCTGCCATTTCAAGTAGTTATGGCGCGCGCTTATACCCCCTGAATGGGTACTCTACGCTTATCTTTTGAAAACTTGAGCAAGAATTCCCTCTTATGACAGCGATGTAAGATATGCCATATCTGCCCTGGTATGTAATGTCTTTTTGCTCTCGCCATAGTTATATTGCTCTTTTGGGCCTCAAAAAACTCAAAATAGCTCAGTTTCAGAGGGTTATCTCTACATTATTTTCAGTATTTCATGTATGTTAGTTTGGCCCGACCCCAATACCCGACCAATACCGCCGCCCCAATACCGCCTTCGCATGGATAACATCGGACAAAATGTTTGCCCGAAAATTTTGAGCGCATACAGAAAAACTTTAGCCGCGTTTCCTTGCCGCCGATAATTGCCCGGCATCCGCCCCAGTCAACTTCAGCCTCGATACCGGCTTCCGGATCGGAGGGAATATAGACGATCCGGCCATTTAGCCCCAGCCGCTGCTTGGCCTGGCGCACGTACCTTCGCACGGTCGTCTCAGCGCCTGTAAAATCGAGTTCCGTTTTGAGCCGCTGATAAACCCTTACGGCCGTGTGCCGTTGTTTTTTGGGCCGATCCTTGTCAGCCAGGAGCCATCCGTCGATGATGTCCAGAAATGGCTCCAGTACAGGAAATGGCTGCCGATCTCTGGCCTTGTAGTCTGTATGCTCACCTCGAAGAACCTTTTTAATGGTGTTTTTAGAATGACCCGTTTCTCTGGCAATCTGCTTTATCTGTGTAAATGTTCACGGGGTATAGTGGCAGTGGTTTAAGCCCCGAGCCATGTCATATCTGGCGGTTGTTCTTTGAAATAGCATTCAAGTGCATGCACAAGCAAAGGGAAAACCGGCAAAGAGCGCGTGCGGCAGGTCTGTTTGAGAGAGAGTATTCTTTCAACCCACCGATCCCCCTTGTCGCTTTGGGTGCCGTTGCTGCGTTTCCTCCAAAGCACGCCGAAGCGCAGGGCTCGCTCCCCCAGGTTGTTGGTCGGTTCCACGCCATTTTCTTCGAGAAAAAGCCATAGGCTGTCCAACTCGCCCAGAAGACGTCTTGCCATGGTTCCGGCCTCATCGCCGGCATTTTCAAAAAGAAACAACAGCAGAATGAATCTCGAATAGAATTCGGTCCATTGTTTCTCGGTGGGCGGCGCTTTTGCGAAATGGCACAAAAGCCGAAGCTCTTTCAATACGCTTTGCCCAAAATCCCGGAGGGAATCGTCTTTTCGCTCACTCAAGGCCTTCGCCCTTCGGATCAGATGCGCTAAACAGGTTTGTCGTTTTTCGACCCAACTTCGGTAAAGCCCATAATCATCGCTGACAAGGATGCCTTTCCAGTTGCCGATCAGGGCAAGAAATGCCTCTTTTGACCGATTCGGGTGAATCACAAAATAGTTGACCGTCCTGTTGGCCATGACCCATAGCCACTTGAGGGCTCCGGATTGGAACCACGACGTTTCATCCACATGGTTTATTCTGGAGCCGTGGGCAATGTCGCCAATGGCATCGTAGTACGGCTTTATCGCTTCCGAAGAACGATCAATCACATTTTGTATAGCGCCGGTAGAGATTGAAAACCCCAGCACGGATCTGCAAAATCCCTGGACCGTTTCCCGGCTGCTTCCTTGGGTGCCGCTCATTTCCGCAATGAGAGCACTCAAGCGAGGGCCATAACCGGCTCGATGCTCAGCAGGCACGGTGGCTTTAACCGTTTTTCCACACTTCGAGCACCGGCATTTATGAAGCACGCAATGAACGATATCCATTTCGATTTTCGGCAACTCAATTTGCTGGTGGATATAATACGGCGCCATTTTACCGGGTGCCAGTTGCTGGTTGCCGCAGGTGCAGCGTTCAGGGAAAATCGGTATTTGGTCCGTCGGTGGTAAAAGCTCCTGCCGATGCCCCTTATGGCCCTTTTGTGCCCCTCTTTTTCCGTTTTTCCTGGCAGCTTTCTTTCGCTGAGGCTTTGTGTAGGGGCTATCGGAAGACGGCGGTTTGCTGGAGTTTTGGCTGTTCTTCTTGCTGCCGGCTTCCAGCTGCTCGATTCTCTTTTCGAGTTGCTCAACCTTTGCCACAAGGGTAAAAACCGTCTGCTCCAGCTGCTCAACGTATTGCCTCACCGGTTTGGGCGTTTGGAGCCAGTCCGCTTCCGAAAATGGTCGTTTTATTTCCATGGCCGGAAGCATAACATGCTAGAAATAAAAAATCTAGGCCTATTTTAAATAATTTCAGCATGTTATATCGTTATTGAATTTGCCTGCCATTTCAAGTAGTTATGGCGCGCGCTTATACCCCCTGAATGGGTACTTATCTGTTTGCCGTAAACCCGATAGCTCGTCCGAATTAAATCGTATTGATCCACCTTCAGCATTCTCCTTTCCTCCGATAATGGTTGATTTGCCTGTCGACAATCTCATTATCAGAGACATGCGTAGAGGGGTCAATTTTGGGTTATCGTTTGTGCCCGAAAGGGGTCAATTTTAGGTTAGCGAAACTATGCAGGTTCGGCGTAGCCGATTTTAAGAAATTAGATTTGGCTCTTCGCTATTTCGTGTGGGTAAATTCGAAGCATCGAAGACTTTGTTTCGCCTTAAGGCCAACATGATAGCGTGAAAACACAGCGCTATCAAGGCCAAGCCCTGCGGGTGCTCGCAAGCTCGCAGCCTTGACAGCACTGTCTTTCCACGCTGTGCAAGAGGCAGCAACGGCGAGAAAAGCGCGACTGTCGCTCTGGCTCAAAAAGCTGAATAGGGTGTCCCAATATCTATCAACCGATTGGGGTTACCCACACGAAACAGCGAGGAGCCCTATTTTTCTAAAGTAATTTAAACCATACTCCACCTTCACCCAATCCTTTCTGAAAATCTTCCAATCCAGATTTCTCAGCCTCTTTATGCATTCTATCTAAATCAACTGGCCGAACTGGTCTAAAATGATCTGGTTGTCCCCCAGGGAAGAATTTATAAAGGTCATCAAATGTAACAAAGATTTCTTTATTTTTGGAGTTTCTTATTCTATCTTTTATATGTTGAATAATATCCATTAATTCTTCCCCCCCTAAAAAAAATATTAGATGTAAAATTCATTTTTTAATACATGTTTTATATTTCGGATCGCATTTACTAATGAGTGCATAACTGAATAGACATTTTTCTTCCATTATGCTATAGATTTTGTCCATGAAAACAACAGACGGAAGAAAAATAGCCCCTAAAGCAATGGAAGAAATTAGAGCACGAGCTGTTGAACGTGTTCAAGCCGGGGAAAGCCCAGAGGTTGTCATCAAAACACTGGGGTTCTCCCGTGCATGTATTTATAATTGGCTTGCCAGATACCGCACCGGTGGATGGCATGGCCTGCGTACAGGCCATCGAAGCGGGCGCCCCAACAAGCTTGCCGGCCCACAGATGCAATGGGTATATCGAACCGTTAAAGATAAAGATCCGAGGCAGTTGAAATTTGCATTTGCTTTGTGGACCCGCGCCATGGTGGCTGATGTCATAAAAAAACAGTTTGGGATCAAACTCAGTGTGACGTCTGTTGGTCGATTGCTTACCCAATTGGGACTTTCCTGCCAAAAGCCATTGTATCGCGCGTATCAGCGGAATCCGGAATTGGTTGAAAAGTGGAAACAAGAGGAATTCCCCCAAATACAGAAGCGAGCGAAAAAAGAAGGAGCGACCATATATTTCCAAGATGAGTCTGGAATCAGATCGGATTTTCACGCTGGAACCACTTGGGCTCCCAAGGGGAAAACGCCGATAATAGAAGCCACTGGTGCCCGGTTTGGCTTGAACATGGTCGGGGCCATTACACCGAAGGGCCAAATGCATTTCATGATAGTTGAAGGAAATGTCGATTCCTCCAAAATTATTGAGTTTTTGAAACGTCTTATGCATGGTCATAGCAATAAGGTTTTCTTGATTTGGGACGGTCACCCAATACACAAGTCAAAAGCTGTTAAAATGTGCATAGCCGCGTTTGATGGCCGTTTAGAGACATTTTTACTACCATCTTATTCTCCTGACCTGAACCCGATTGAACAGCTGTGGCACCATACAAAGACAAACGGTGTGGGCCGACAACCAGTAACGGGACCGGATCAACTTAAACAATGTGTAATTAACAAGTTACGCAGCCTACAGAAGTTGCCAAGGATAATTTCAGCTCTATTTAGGCACCCTGACTGTACTTACATTGTAAACGATTTGTGTCTATAGATTTATGAACTCCTTAGTAAAGCCAATTGGGCAATCTGTATCGAAGGTGCAATCCCCATCGAGGTCGAGATTTGGACCGATGCTATTTGAATCTGGTAAATTATATTGTTTGAGTCCATGCTCATCAACGCTTTTCATGCAAACACCCCTGCTTTTTAGCGGGGCTTTCACGCATTTATATCCGATGCCACAATCATAGTCAGATGTACATTCAACATCGTTGTTCGTTGATTGATTAACGTTTCCAGAAGATGATGGGGTGAAAGTTGACGTAGGAGAATAGCTCGAAGTAGACTCTCCAGAGCCACCACCACCAAGAGCCCTGCCAATTTGGTAGGCAGCATTTCCCCAAGCTTCAGCAGCTTTTTGTTTTGCGATGGCATCACGATATTTCTGATCTAATAAAAGGTCTGCCGTAGGAACAGGCTTACCCCAATTTTGTAGTTCTCTAATTGCATCAGTATCACCCCACCTAGCGGCCAAATTGAACCACGATATTGCTGCATCTTCATAGCCTTTTTCTTTTTGAAGTTTTGCTAAACGTACCATTGCAGGAACATATCCTTGTTGAGAGGACAAAAGAAACCATTGAGACGCTTCAGCTTTATTTAAAGGAGTCCTCCCAAGACCTTGTTCCCACAATAGTCCTAAATTGTATTGAGCGATATAATTTCCTTCTTTAGCCAGAGGGTTCCAATATTTTGCAGCTAGATCATAATTCCCTTGGTTATATGCATTCACTCCAAGATTGATATTTTGACTTGCACAGCCAGATAAAAAAATCATGATGGTAAAAACACATAGTGTTATCGAACACCAAGACCATTTGTATGAGTTCATCACTATTTCCCTCCGCCGAACATTATATTAGACGGCCGAAGAGTCGTTTTATATTACGCCTATTCGGTCGACTAAATCTATATAGACGGCTAATCAGTCGTCTATATAGAGCTATGGTCCATATAGGCGACTGATCAGCCGTCTAGATGGTTGGCATTTCGTAAAACACGATATAGCGAGTGAACAAATGTCCACTTTCATTATTTGTGCAGATTTAAAGACAAGTGAATCGATGGGTCATTCGTTCTCTCCTAACCTGTATTCGTATTTATGTCAATGATATAATTGGTCTTTGTTGTGACTACAGCAATAGGGAGGCAATAGGATGAATCAAGCAGATGTTCTCACGGCACCGCGAAAAAATCATGGCCTCGCCCAGGAGAGGCCCGGCCCCAGACTGCTC
The DNA here is from genome assembly GCA_963678885.2 of Desulfobacterales bacterium. Lineage (GTDB taxonomy): Bacteria > Desulfobacterota > Desulfobacteria > Desulfobacterales > JAFDDL01. The sequence continues at coordinate 977,918 of CAXXFG010000006.1, forward strand.
GATAAGGTCAGGGAGGTCATACGGTTCAAGCATTAAAGTATTCGTACCGAGCAGGCCTATATCGACTGGATAAAACGCTATATTTATTTCCATGATAAGCAGCACCCCAATACCTTGGGCGAACAACACATCACGGCATTTCTCACCCATTTAGCGGTGAAACGGAAAGTGGCCAGCTCTACCCAGAATCAAGCCCTTTGTGCGCTTGTTTTCCTTTACCGGGAAGTCCTAAAAAAGGATCTGGAAGAATTCACAGAAATCACCTGGGCCAAACGCCCAGAGAAATTACCGGTTGTGTTCACTCGGGAAGAGGTCAAACAGGTTTTGATCCAGTTAAATGGCGCCAACTGGCTCATGGGGCAAATACTTTATGATGCCGGATTGCGGGTGATGGAATGCGTTCGACTTCGGGTGAAGGATATTGATTTCGGCTATAATCAGGTATGGGTTCGTGACGGCAAGGGGAAAAAGGACCGCGTTACCATGCTGCCGAATCTTATTTTCGAGGAGCTGAAGAGGCATCTGCTAAAAGTCAAAAAAATGCATGAATCCGACCTGAATGCCGGCTTCGGTGCTGTTTATCTGCCATACGCACTTGAAAGAAAATACCAAAACGCCAATCGGCAATGGGCGTGGCAATATGTTTTTCCGGCTTTCAGGCGCGCCATCGACCCCCGTTCCGGTATCGAACGACGGCATCATGTTTCCGAGACCGTGCCGCAGCGGGCTGTCAAACAGGCCATCCGTAACGCAGGAATTCATAAGGCGGGTAGCTGTCATTCGCTTCGACACAGTTTTGCAACCCACCTGCTGGAGACCGGCTATGATATCCGAACGGTACAGGAGCTTTTAGGCCACAAGGATGTCTCCACCACCATGATCTACACGCATGTGTTGAATCGAGGCGGGAAAGGGGTGCAGAGTCCCGGGGACAGCCTTTTTCAGGATTGAAAGGTAGAGAGGGTTTATGACTTCAGATTTGACCGCGCGGCAGCAGGACGTTCTGGCATTTATCATCGCGCATCAGCAGCGCCATCACATGGCCCCTACGGTGCGGGAAATCGCTTCGCATATCGGGGTTAGCTCTCCGGCAGGGATTCATCGGATCATGACGATTCTCAAAACCAAGGGCTACCTTCTTTCCGATGCCGGGAAAAAGCGATCCTGGCGCTTCAGCCGGGAGTTGCCCGGAAAAGGGGTGCCGCTTCTCGGCACGATCGCTGCCGGCCTTCCTTTGGAAAGCATCGAGAATTTCGAGGGGGAGCTTTCGGTCTCGCCGGCGTTATTTGGCTGCGAGACGTGTTTTGGGCTTCGGGTTATAGGGGATTCCATGGTTGATGCCCATATTCTGGATGGAGACGTGGCCATCATCCGGCCCCAGAAGTCCGTGGAAAACGGAGAGATTGCGGCGGTCCTGGTTGAGGGGCTTCTTTCCGAGGCCACCTTGAAGGTGGTTTACCGCACCCGGACCACCCTGACCCTGACGCCTGCCAACCCGGCCCATGTTCCCCTGGTGTTCAAGGGTAAACAGCGGGGAAAGGTGTCAATTATCGGAAAATATGTGGGGGTGGTGCGACGGGCATAGGAGCGGTTGTCGCCGGATTCGGTTTTGTCCGAAACGGCGTCGCTGCCGCCACCGTCAGGGTCACCGCGCCCCAGTTCTCCTCCACCGTGCCCGTCAGAAGATACGGCTTTCCGAAATCGAGCAGATGGCACAACCGCGCGTAGGCCTTGGGAAAAAAGACGGTCTCCACCAAACCCGTCTCATCCTCGAAGGTAAGAAACTCCATGGCGTCCCCCTGCTTGGTGCGCACCTTTTTCCCGGTGATCAACCACCCGGCCATCCGAACCCGCCGACCCGTGTGCCGGGGCATTTCCGCCGCCCGGATGCACCCGGCCTTGTCCATCCCGTCGGCAAACAGGGTCATGGGGTGGCGGTCGCATAAAAACCCCAGCACCGAAAAAGCGTCCCGGAGTTTTTCCAGCGGATCGTCCGGCGGAAATGTCGGCACCGGCAATGCTTCGGCATCGCCCCCGAACAGACTCCGGGGCACGGCGATGCGGTTTTCTTTCGGCCGCAACCGGGCGATGCGCCACCAGAGGGCGGCCCGGCCGCCGCCCGCGTCAAACCCGTCCAACGCGCCGCAGCGCAAAAGCTGCACCGCCTCGTCCTGCCGGGGCCGCACCCGGCAAAGAAAATCCTCCAGGCCGCGAAACGGCTCCTTTTCTCTTTCCGAAACGACGCGCCCTGCGGTGTCCGCCGAAAGCCCTTTGACGGACAGCAGCCCCACCCGCATGACGCGGTGGTTTCCGGTCCACCGGATGCGGCTTTCCCGCACGTCCGGCGGCAATACCCGCACCCCCAGGCGCCGGGCCTCGGACACGTAGGCGAAGGGGCCGTAAAATCCCCCCTGGTTACTGATCACCGCGGCCATGAACTCGGCGGGATAGTGGGCCTTTAACCAAGCGGCCTGAAACGACACCCGGGCGTAAGAAGCACTGTGGGCCTTGCAGAAGGAATAGCCGTCAAAGCTCAGGATCATCCGCCAGATCTCCCGGATCTTCTCTTCGGACACGCCCCGGACCGCGGCCCCCGCCCGGAAGCGCGCATAAAAATCCTTCAGGGCAAATTCCCGGTCTTTCTTGGAGAGAATTTTTCTGAGCCGATCCGCCTCGGCAGCGGAAAATCCCGCCAGGGCCTCTGCCACCCGGGAAACATCCTCCTGGTAGACCATGATGCCGAAGGTTTCGTCCAGCACCTCCGCCAGCAGCGGATGGATGGGGTCCCAGCTTTCCCCGTGAAGCCTTGCCAGATACTGCTGAATGTAGTCGTTGGCGGCCGGACGGATGATGCTGCTGTGGAGCACCATGTGTTCGAAGTCCCCCCGACCCGCCTTCTGCTGCAGCAGACGCGTGGCCGGGCTTTCGATGTAGAAGCAACCCATGGTGCGGCCGGCGGACACGATCCGCCGGGTGGCCGGATCTTCTTCGGGCACCCAGCGCCCCTCGTCCAACGCATCACCGTTTTCCCGGAGATTCGCCACCGCGTCCCGGATGACGCCCAGGCTCCGGTTGCCCAGAAGGTCGATCTTGACCAGGCCGGCGGCGGCCACCCCCTCCTTTTCCCACTGGACGATGGGCACCCCCTTGGGGGCATGCTGCACCGGCACGTAGGTGTTGATGGGCCGGGGGGTGACGACCACCCCGCCGGGATGCACCGACAAGTAGCGCGGCGCGCCGACGATGCGGCGTGCAATGCGCAGTATTTCCGGCCAGGGCGCGGGCAAATCGAGTGCCCGGGTTTCGGGACGCGCTTTCAACAGGCGCACCATGTCCGTATCCGCTTCGCAAAGGCGCCAGAACCGGGGCAGGCGCTTGGACACCCGGCCGATGTCCGCGTCGGTGAGGCCGTAAACCTTGGCCACCTCCCGCACCGCCATACGGGGCTGAAAGGTGACATGGTTCGCCACCAGGGCCGCGTGCCCCCGGAAGCGCTCCAGCACCCAGGCAAGCACCCCGTCGCGCTCGTCCCAGGCGAAATCGATATCGATATCCGGCGGATCGGTGCGGCCGGGGTTGAGAAACCGCTCGAAGTAAAGATTGTAGGCCACCGGGCAAACATTGGTGATCCCCAGACAATACGCCACCAGGGACGCAGCCCCCGATCCACGGCCGCACGTGCGGGGACTTTTTTTCACGATCTCGCGCACCACCAGAAAATAGCCGGCGAACCCCATCCGGCCGATCACTTGAAGTTCGTGCTCCAGCCGGTCCACCACCGCCTCTGAAAGGGTCCGCCCGTAACGCCGCCGGGCCCCGGCATAAGCCTTGCGGCGCAACGCGGCCGGCGCTTCTTCGCCCCGGTTCCCGGTCCAGGGCGGCAGCACGGTTCCGAAATCGGGGCCGGTGAAGGTCAGGCGCTCGGCCACCGCGGCGGCGCCCCGGACGGCTTCGGGAAGAACATCAAACCGGGCGGCATAGTCTTGGGGCGCGGCCAGCCGGCTGTCGGCCGGGGCCGCATCCGAAGGTTTCAGCCGGGACAGGGACGTATTCAAATCAATGGCGCGCAGCACCCGGTGGGCCGCTGCTTCACCGCTGAAGAGAAAAAAACTGCCCGGGGTCGCCACCATTGGGATCCCCAAACGTTCGGCCGTCTTTCGCAGCGGGTGGCCGGCGGGCACGGGTCGCCGGGGCAGGGCCGCGGCGGCGCGCAACCCGGCCGCGTGCCACCGAACGAGCAACTCGGGGCTTTGGGTCAGAACGGAAAGCCCCTTTCCCAGGTCGGCCACGGCCCATGCCAGGTCAAAGGCCGGATCCATGTGCCGCCGGGTGATGAGCCGGCAGAGGTTGGCATACCCTTCGGCGGTTTCCACCAGGCACACCGCCCGGCGCGAGGACGCCCTGTCGGTCACCTCGGCCCCCACCACCGGGGTGATGTCGTGACGCCGGCAGGCGGCCAGGAAATCCCACAAACCGCACAGGTTGTCGGTGTCGGTGAGGGCCAGGCGGGTATAACCGCACCGCCGGGCCGTTCGACAAATCCGGTCCGGGGCCGCCGTGCCCCACATGAAGGAAAAATGGGAGCGCACCGTCAGGGGGACCATCATGCGGCCAGGGTCCGCCCCACCCGGAGGGCATGGCCGCCGAAACGGTCCCGCACCCGGTCCAGGGCCGTCACCAGGGCGGTGCGCTTTTCTTCCACAATCCGCTCGCCGGGAAACAGGGACGGCTGGGCCGGTGGAAAAACGAGCCGATCACAAATCACCGCCAGAAACCGCACCCGGACCCGGCGCTGCCAGGCGGCGTAAAACACCCCCCTGCCCTTCTCAAACAGGGTGATGTCGTTGGCCGACCCGGGGGACACCCCCGCCGAGCGGATCCGCCGCACCCCGTCGGCGTAATCGAGCCGCACCCCGATGCGACGGGCCGCCAGGCGCCGCTGCCGCAACCGTCGCCCCACCTGCTCCACCAGCCGGTAGAGGGCCGCCTCCAACAACGCGTCGTCGTTAACATCGGTGTCAAAGCGGCATTGCGCCTGTTCCTTGGGCACAGCGGCCCCTGCCGGCAGCACCGGAGACGCATCCACGCCCCGCAACGTGTCATGGAGAAACAGGGCGCGGTTGCCGAACACCACCCGCAGCTGCTCCGGGGTCAGGGTGGCGGCCTGCCCCACCCGGTGCAGGTTGAGGGCACGGAAAGACACAAGGTCCGGCGCTTCCACACCGGGCAGAAGCGCCGGCGACAGGGGCGCCAGAAACGCCGCCTCTTCTCCGGCCCCCACCGCATACTCCCCCAGGGGTTTGACCAGCCGGGTGGCCACCTTTGCCACCAGCTTGCTGGGGCCCACCGCCCACACCGGGGCAAGTCCCAGCACAGTGCGGATCCGCCGCTGGAGGCGCCAGGCAACATCCATGGGCGGACCCAGCAGGCGGCTGGTGCCGGTCACGTCCACGAACAGGTGCCCGTCATCCTCCCCCCGTTCGATGAGGGGGGAGCTGGGCAGGGCCTCCTTGAACAGGGCGTCCATGGCCTGCCCGTAGCGCTCCGGCCGGGGCGCCAGCACCCGTGCGTCCCGGCAGCGGCGGCGTGCCCGGTCAAGGGCCATGCCCTTTCGCACCCCGGCCTGGTAGGCTTCTTCGCTCATGTCGTAGACCACGGCGCGGACGGCGCCTTCCGGAGCAACGATCACCGGCCGGTTTTCGAGCCGACGGTCGATGCCCCGCTCCACGGCCACGGCGAAATCGGCAATGTTCAGATGTACGATGAAGCGTTCCATGTGGCCATGGGTGAGGGAAAACGGGGAAAGGTGAAAACAAGCGGCGACAGCAAAGGGCCACGGCCGCAATGCCCCCTATGCCCAATCCTTGCGTTCCCTTCCCCCCTCCCCCTCCATCCGCCCTGCCAACCGTTTCGCATTTTCCACCGCCTGGCCGGCCACATGATTGTTGAAGAAGACAACGCTTTCCCGGGCCTTTGTGCGCATGGGTCCGAAAAAGGCCGCCCACTCGTCTATCTCGGCGTCGGTGTAGTTGTAATCGAATTTCTTCTGCATATTGCCCGAGCGCCATCCGGAAACGTTCCGGCCGTGGAACCGTACATAGAGTAAATCCGGGTTGGTGATCACATCCAGCCGGGGAAACAGATGCGGTAGCTGCGGGGCATCCACGGTCACCAGGGTGACCTTGCGGCGGGCCAGCTCCGCGAACACCCGGTCGTCCACCCAGGAGCGGTGCCGAAACTCCACGGCCAGGGGAAGCCCGGCCAGCTCGTCGAGCAGCGCGGCAAGATAGCGGCGGTTGTTCGGACTGCGGTCAAAAAAGGGCGCCAGCTGCACCAGAACGGCCGCCAGTTGCCGGGCCTGGAGGAGGGGCGAGATGCCCTCCCGGTAGCGCAGCACGTCCTGCCGCCACCGCTCCTCCGCCACTTCGTGGGTAAGGGTCCGGGTAAGCTTGGCGGCGAACCGGAAGCCGGCCGGCACCTGGGCGCGCATGCGCGCAAGAACCGGTGCCTTGGGCATCTGGTACCAGGTGAAGTTAAGCTCGGTCACGGGGAAATGCCGGACGTAATGCGCCAGCATGTGGGCGGAGCGGGTGTCGGGCGGGTAGAAACCGGCATTCACCCACTCGGTGTAGGAATACCCGCTGGTGCCCACGAACACCGGATGCGGTGTTTTCCCGGCGCGGCTCACCATGCTACAGCCCCTCCATCACATCGGGGCCCCGGTGAATACCGATCACCTTTCCCTGCACCAGCACTTCGTCGAACCCGTAGCGCATGGGCGCGTAAGCGGGGTTTTCGGAGCGCAGCTCGATGTGGTCCCGGTACAAAAAGAACCGCTTCACCGTCGCCTCCTCTTCCCGGACCAGGGCCACCACGATTTCCCGGTCCCGGGCGTACTGCCGGGCTTCGCACACGGCAAGATCGCCGTCGAGCATTCCCGCACCCTTCATGGAATCCCCCCGGATACGCAGGGCGAACAGGTTTTGCCGGCCCTGGTAGATGCCGGCGTCAATGACCAGGGTGCCGTCCCATTCCTGCTGGGCGTACATGGGCAGCCCCGCGGTCACCCGGCCGATCACCGGCACCGCCACCACCCGCTGGGACGCCACCGGTTGCCGGAGCCGGTTGAGCAGGTACACTTCACGGCTGTAGCGCCCGCCGCGCTTGAGCGCACCTTTTTCCTCCAGCCCCTTCAACGCCTGGGCCACCGCCGCATGGCTGACTCCCAGGTCCGCCGCCGCCTGCCGCAGGCTCGGCGCCCGCCCGGCGCTGGCGATCTGTCTTTCGAAATAACCGAGCAATGCCCGCTGCTTGTTCGTGAGTGTCCGTTCCATAGAGATTGGTTGGCTTAAGGGTTAAGGGCTTTTTTTGGTTTGCCATTTTCCATATGCCTTTTCTAATTCGCCTAAATGTAAATGTCAATGTAAATATATTGTAAAACCTTCCCCTTCACCGTCGTTCGGCGGCAAAACCATGCCCCCAGCAAAAACACGGTTGACAATTCGCATCCCGCCCTCTAACATGCGACGCTCCGGGAGCAGCACCGGTCCACCCACATCGGTGCAACCCGTCATGCGACAGAATCGTCCGATCCCCGGATCCGTTTCCTCCGGGGGTCGCTCATTATTGAAAGGAGAAAAGCGTTGGAGGAAAAATCGTTTGAACAGACTGCCGCAAGCATTCGCGGCAAACGCATACTGGTTGCAAACCGGGGGATTACCGCCCGGCGGATCGCACGGTCCATTCGGGAGGTTTTCAACGCCGTTCCGGTCATGACCGCGACGGATGTGGACAAGACCGCCCCCTTCACCGCCGGCGCCCAGGAGTTGGTCCTGCTGGGGGAGAACCCGCGGGCCTACCTTGATATCGAAACCATCATCGACACAGCCCGCAAGCGCGGCATCGCCGCGATTCATCCCGGGTGGGGCTTTGCCTCCGAGGACGACACCTTCCCGGCCAAATGCAAAAAAGCCGGCATTCTCTTCATCGGGCCGGAAACCGATGCCATGCGGCTGCTGGGCAACAAGGTGGCGGTGCGGAAACTGGCCAAGAGCCTGGACATCCCGGTGGTGCCCGGTTCCGACGGCGCCGTGAGCATTGCGGAGGCCAAGGAAATCGCCGCCTCCCTGGACTTCCCCATCATGCTCAAGGCGGAAGGCGGCGGCGGCGGACGGGGCATTTACGAACTGTACGACGCGTCCAAAATGGACAGCGCTTTCGAAAAGGCATCCGCCCTGGCCCACGCCACCTTCGGCAACCCCCGCCTGTACGTTGAAAAGCTGCTCACCTCGGTACGCCACATTGAAATCCAGGTGGTGGCGGACCAATACGGCAACGTCTTCGCCTTTGACGAACGCGACTGCAGCATCCAGCGCAACCACCAGAAGCTGGTGGAAATCACCCCCTCGCCCTGGCCCGGCATGACGCCGGAATTGCGCGAAACCCTGAAAGGCTACGCCCGGAAGCTGGTGTCCGCGGTGGGATACCACTCCCTCGCCACCGTGGAATTTTTGGTGGAAGCCGACGGCACCCCCTACCTGATCGAGGTCAACACCCGCCTGCAGGTGGAGCACGGCATCACCGAATGCCGCTACGGCGTCGACCTGGTGGAAGAGCAGATCGCCATCGCCTTCGGCGCCCGGCTGCGGCTCAATGCGGATGAAACACTGCCCGTGAACCATGCCATGCAGGTGCGCATCAACTGTGAAGATCCCCAGGCGGGGTTCTCGCCCAATTCGGGCAAGATCACCCGCTACATTTCTCCGGGGGGCCCCGGGGTGCGAATCGATTCCTGCATCGCGGCGGGCTACGAGTTCCCGCCCCAATACGATTCCGCCGCCTCCCTGCTGATCGCCTACGGCCGGGACTGGCCCAAGGTGCTGGGAACGATGGACCGCGCCCTTACCGAATACGTGGTGGGGGGCCCAAAGACCACCATCGCGTTTCACCGGCAGATCATCAACCACCCCCAATTCAGGGAAGGGGACTGCGACACCAAATTCCTGGAACGCACGCCGGAACTTCTGCACTACAAGGACCACGAAACCGAATCCCTGCGGCTGTCCCGCCTGGTGGCTGAAATTTCCGCCCGGGGCTACAATCCCTTCGTGGCCCTTGGCGAATACCGGGGCCGGGAGGACAAACGCCTGGGGGCCTTCGAACCGGTGCTGCCCGCCCTGGAAGCGAACACGGCCAAAGCGCCCTATCCGCGCCATGACCGCAAGGCGTTGCTCGACTTCGTGCGGGACTCCAACCGCATCCATTTCACCGACACCTCCACCCGGGACATCACCCAGTCCAACAGCGGCAACCGGTTCCGGCTGGCGGAAGACATCATCGTGGGACCCTATCTCGACCGCTGCGGCTTTTTTTCCCTCGAAAACGGCGGCGGCGCCCATTTCCACGTGGCCATGCTGGCCAACATGACCTATCCCTTCAACGAGGCCCGGAAATGGAACCAGTTCGCCCCCAACACCGCCAAGCAGATCCTGGTGCGCTCCACCAACCTGCTGGGTTACAAACCGCAGCCCAAGAACCTGATGCAGAAAACCGGGGAGATGATCTGCGAGGACTTCGACATCATCCGATGCTTCGACTTCCTCAACCACGTCGAAAACATGCGCCCCTTTGCCGAGGTGGTCATGAACGCGCCGGCCAACGTGTTCGAACCGGCCATTTCCCTGTCCTGGGCGGAAGGCTTTGACGTGCCCCACTACCTGGGCGTCGTCGAAGAGATCATCGCCATGGTCTCCGACGTCTCCGGGCTCGGCAAGTCCGAAACGGTCAGAAGCTTCATCCTGGGCCTCAAGGACATGGCCGGCGTCTGCCCGCCACGGTTCATCAAGGCCCTGGTGTCCTCCATCCGGGAGCGCTACCCGGACCTGGTGATCCACTACCACCGCCATTACACCGACGGTCTGTTCGTGCCGTCCGTGGGCGCCGCCGCCGCGGCCGGGGCCAACATCGTGGACACGGCCATCGGGGCCTGCGTCCGCTGGTACGGGCAGGGCGAGGTCTTGTCCACCGCCGCCTACATCGAAGAAGAACTGGGCTTGACCACCAGCCTCAACAAAGACATGATCCGCACCACCGGGTTCGTGTTCAAGCAGATCATGCCCTATTTCGACCGCTACGCGGCGCCCTATTTCCAGGGCATCGACCACGACGTGGTGTCCCACGGCATGCCCGGCGGCGCCACCTCCTCCTCCCAGGAAGGGGCCCTCAAGCAGGGGTACATCGATCTGTTGCCCTACATGCTCCGGTTTCTGGCCGGCACCCGCAAGATCGTGCGTTACCACGACGTGACCCCCGGCTCCCAGATCACCTGGAACACAGCCTTTCTGGCGGTCACGGCCGCGTTTCAACGCGGGGGAAAGGAGGAGGTCCGCTATCTTCTCAAGGTCCTGGAAAGCGTTGCGGGGGTTACAGACGCAGACCTTACCGACTCCATGCAGCAGGAGCGGCTGATGCTCTATCGAAACAGCAACGACGCCTTCCGCAATCTGCTGCTGGGCAAATTCGGCCGTCTGCCCCTGGGTTTCCCCCCTGACTGGGTGTATGAAAGCGCCTTCGGCGCCGACTACAAGAACGCCCTTGCCGAGCGGACCGAGGCCTCCCCCCTGGACGGCCTGCCGGCCATCGACATCGCCCAGGAACGCGCGGGCCTTGCCGAGCATCTCAAACGCGCGCCCACCGAAGAGGAACTGGTCATGTACCTCAACCACCCGGGTGACGCCCTCAAGACCATCCAGTTCCGCCAGAAGTTCGGCAACCCCAACTGGCTGCCCGTGGATGTCTGGTTCGAAGGACTGGTACCCGGGCGGGAACTCATTTTCCGGGACACCGACGACAAACCCCACCAGATGGCCATCATCGACATCCCGGAACCCGACGACCAGGGCGTAAGCCTGGTGCGCTATGCGCTAAACGGCGAGACTTTCTCCCACGCCGTGAAGGTATCCGAGGCCCGCCAGGGTGCCGCCGCCGGCACCGAAATGGCCGACCGGGCCAATCCCTTCCAGGTGGGATCCCCCAGCAACGGGGATTTGTGGATCATGTACGTTGCGCCGGGGGATGTGGTGAAAAAGGGCGAGGAGCTGTTCAACATCACCATCATGAAGCAGGAGAAGGCGGTCTTGTCCCCCCTGGACGGGATTGTAAAGCGGGTGGTGAAAACCGCCAATTACAAGGAAGACAAAAAGATGGTGCCGGTACGCGAAGGCGAGCTGATCATCGAGCTGGCCGAAGTGCCCACCACCTGCAAGGGATGCGACACGCCCCTTGGGGGCGGCGGCTTCCACTTCTGTCCCATGTGCGGCCGGAAGCAATAAGCCGGGGAAACCAATCCATGCGGCTCCGAGGCGCCCGGCGTGTAGTCGCCGGGCGCGTTGGCCCTGATTCGCATGCACGGCCGTCGCCGTCCTGGTGCTGATGCCCGCATTTTTCGTCCTGGATGACTGGAAGCACAACGCGACGGGCAAAGACGAATACCTGATCGTTGCTAAGGGCGGGGGACCGGGACATCCTCCAGATTGACCTGAGCCTGAAATTCTGACGACAGCACCGCACTAGGGCAAAAGCTGTTCGCTTAAACCCGAGGCGCGCAGCACCGGCGTTTCGACCGCGCCGCGGAGCACCTGCTCGGTGCCGATCACCGTCACCGCCGACCGTGCTCTGGTAACGGCGGTGTAAAGAAGCTCCCGGGTCAGCACCGGCGATGCCTTGGGCGGCAGCACCAGCGCCACCGCATCGAACTCGGAGCCCTGGCTCTTGTGAACCGTCATGGCATAGACGGTCTCGTGGGCGGGTAGCCGGGACGGCGGAAAGAACCTGCCGCCCTCGGTATCGGGAAAAAGCACACCCAGGCTTCCCGGCCTGTCGGGCCGTTGGACAACGAGCCCCACGTCTCCGTTGAACAGGCGCAACTGGTAGTCGTTTTTGGTGATCATCACGGGCCTGCCGGCATACCAACCACCGGACACATCCGGTCCGTTCCCGTCCGCCAGCCGATTCTCGGCCAGGGCATTGACGGCGCCCACGCCGAACGGACCGTCCCGGTGGGCGCACAGAACCCGGAACCTGTTGAACCGGCGCCACTGCTCCTGGGGATCCTGTTTTTCAAAAACGGGCTGATAGTGTTTTCGGAACAGCTCCCCAAGGCACCGGGCAAGCCCCCGCGCATCCGATACCTCCAGGAAGGAAACCCCCGTGGCGCCGTTGCGCAGGCATGCCAGGGCCGCCCCGGCGTCTCCATTTCGAACGGCGTCCGCCAGCGCGGCGATGGCGGAAAAACCGTCATACCGGAAACTGCGGTTCAACCTGACAATGCAGTCGTCCAATACCGTCGGCTGCGCGCAGATGTCCCCGAGAATCGCCCCGGCTTCCACGGACGCCAACTGGTCCTTGTCCCCCAGGAGAATGACACGCGCCCCGGCGGGCACCGCTTCCATGGTCCGGGTCATCAGGGACAGATCCACCATGGACGCCTCGTCCACCACCAGGACATCGGCTGCAAGCGGCCGCTCACTGCGCCGTCCCCCCAGGCCGCCCAGGGGACGCGGCCCCAGCAACCGATGCAGGGTGGCAGCGGCAGAAGGGACGGCGTTTGCCGGGAAATCAGCCGTGTCGCCACGGTCAACGCCGTCTGAAATGGCGGCCTTCAACCGGGCCGCCGCCTTGCCCGTTGGCGCGGCAAGGAAGATCCGGGGCATGGGGCCGCCCGCAGCCAAGGCCTGTGAAATGATCAGCGCCAGCATCTTGACGACGGTAAAGGTTTTGCCCGTACCCGGACCGCCGGATACGACGGTCAGATGGCGCAGCACACTGATTTCCGCGGCCCGCCGCTGACAATCCACCGGAGAAAGACCGTCATCGGGAGGAAACAGGCGCGCCAGATCCCGGGAAAGAAGCGTCCGGTCCACTCCGGCCACCAATTCGGATGCCCGGGCGCGCAGCTGAAACAGCAGCCGCTGCTGGTACTGCCAGTAGCGGGCCAGGTAAAGCCGTCCCCCGCCGTCGATGACAAGGGGGCAGGAAATGTCCGAACGCGCCACCATGGGGCTGTCGCACAACGCCGCCCGCCAGGGATCCGCGGCAGGCCAGCTGCCCTGTCCGATTCGCTCTCCAACGGCGTTGACAACGGGCCGGCCGGCCAGGCGGGAAAGATCGAGACAGACGTGCCCCTGCGCCGTGAACCGGCTGACCGCGGCAGCGCCCAGCAGCACCAGGGGATCTTCCACCCGGGCAAGGCGTCCCATGGTCCGGGCGAAATGATAATCGAGCCCGGAAAAATACCCTGCATCGTGGAGTTCCTGTAAAGTCGCCGTGGTCATGGACATATGCACCGTGTCATGGCGGCGCCCGATGGCGAACAGGCGCGGCATGGATTCCCCGGCGACCGTGCCGGAAAATCAGAGTGGGTGGCCCAGCGCATGGTGGACCGTACCAAGTAATTGATCGGCATCAAAGGGCCGGGACAAGAAAAAAAGCCCTGCATCCGACAGCAGGCGCGTGGACACCGGTCCCGGGCCCTGGATCAAACGGATCTTCGGAATGTGTTTGATGCTTTTGTTGAGGTTGATCAGGCGGCAGAGACTTGCCGGATCGATGTCCCCCGTGTCGTTGTCCAGGATCAGCAAATCCGGGGCCATGGCCTCTATTGCCGTCATGATTCCCGTGCGGTCACACACCCAGTGAAGACAAAACCCGCAGGCTTCAAGTACCTTCATCTCGCAACGGGGAATGTTTCGGTTGGGATCCACCAAAGTGATTTTTTTCCCCTCTCCGGAAAAGCACCGATAATAAGACCGATCCACGGCAAGGGACAGCCGGTTCTGTTCCAATACAGTGGTCATGGTTTTGATTAAAAACGCCTGTTTATAGGGCGTACGCACGGTGGCAACGGCACCGGGCCGGGGCTTGATCTTTCCACCCCTACCCAGCAGCACCAGGGGCAACTCACTGAACCGGGCATCCCGGCTCAAACTCTGGAGGATCAGGTTGGCGCCGGCGGGGCGGGTGTTCACGACCACCAGGTCTGGCGCGCGCCGGCGCAGCCGGCTGAGGGCTTCCATATACCCCACCTGTTCCAACACGAACAGCCGCTTCAAGAAGGCGTATTCTTCCGCGGCCGCCTCCGTGTCGATGAGGCAGATTCTGGCACGTTTTTCATTGTCGTGCCCGGAAGGGGTGCCGCCGCTTCTTTTCAGTGCGTCCAAGCGGGAGAGGCAATAGGCAAGGATGCGCTCACAGGCCGCCATGTCCTTGTCCTGGAACGCAAAAGCCCATCCCACGCGCATCACTTTCAAAAAGGGAAAAACGCCCTTGACCGTTGCCGCAAGCCGCACGGCACCGACGCCCGGCAGTTCCACAGTCACCGGACAGGTGCGGTTTTTTTCAAAGGCCGCGATGCGCCGGGGAACCAGCACGGAGAAACCGCCCCGGCTGATGTCCCTTGCCGACAACAGGATCTCCGGAAGCTCCGGAACACGCAGGCGGATCCGCACCGGCATCGCCGGATCCGGCGGTACGCGAAAATGCACCCGCCGGTCGAACAGCACGACACCTTCCGGCAGGGACAGGTGCAGGTGGGGATGCACAGCCCGCAACGGTGTTGTTTTGAATACGGAGGATCTGTCCTCGAACACGTAATGGGCCGTCAAAGAGGAATGGGCGGACCAGTCGGGAGGCGTCGGTGAGAACCGAAGCGGTTCCCCGCTGTCCGCATCGAAAAACAAAAATCCCTTGGCAATCAGCTTGCCCTCGTCGGCAAACAGACGGACCGGAATCTGGTTGTCGGCGACCATCGCCATGTGCTTGGCGACGGCCGCGGGTGTCTCTATCCTGCCGGCGATCTTCATGCGACGCCGCCTGTTTCGCCCTTGAAGGCCACGCTCCTGTATCGATTGGCCCCCATCGCCGTCAGGAACTCTTGAAACTCACCTGCATGGCGAACTCCCCCACTTCGGTGCGGAAAAAAATGTTGATGCAGGGAATATGGGGCGGATGCTGAATGCTGTGCCCCCGGCCCAGCACAACGGAAGGAATGGAGCGCTCGATGACGGCGTCCGTGCCCCGGGACAGCTCACCGCTGGCACTGCCGGCAATGATGTTGACCATTTCCCCCACCGCATCACACACGCTCTTGTCGAAGGTCGTCACTGTTTCGCCGATCAGCCGGGAAAGCATTTCCTTGGCGATGTTTTCCGTAAAACTGAGAACGATGGTCCCCCGGGCCGCGCCGGTCAGTCCGATCACGGCGGACACGTCGAAATGCGCCCGCAGTTCATGCTCGGCATTGAGCTCCGCCTTCCTGAATTCCCTGATCCCCGCCATGGTTTGCATCACATTGCGGGTGGCGTTGATAAACGGATTGATGAAATCTACACGCATAGGCACTTCGGCTTTCTTTATTGACCGAGCGGTCTGCTCCGGTCCGGCTCGATTCGATTAGCATAGACGAAAACAGGGTGTCAATCGTTGCCGTGCCCACGGGTTATCAGCCAAATATGTCGCTGAGCGCCTGCACCATGGACGCCTTGGGGCGGTCCCGGAAAACCCCGACGGCATGCCCCGTTGCCGGGGACATGCCCCGGATGAACAAATAATACACCCCCCCGAAATGCGCCGCGTAGTCATATCCGGGTATCCGGTAGGCAAGATACCGGTGCAGGGCCACCAGATAGAGATGGTACTGGAGGAAATAATGATGGGCGGCCATGGCCTCCGTCAAC
This sequence comes from Desulfobacterales bacterium, assembly GCA_963678885.2. GTDB lineage: Bacteria > Desulfobacterota > Desulfobacteria > Desulfobacterales > JAFDDL01. The sequence goes on from CAXXFG010000006.1 coordinate 993,649, forward strand.
CGCAGGGGGGCGTATGCGCCGAATTGCTCCCCCAGAAAATTGGATTTGTAGTCCGCCAGGTACCACCGCCCCTGGTAGGAGAACACCATATCCATAAACCCCTTGAGAACCCCCTGAAACGCCCCGAAGCCCAATGCCCCGATCCGTCCGGGGTAGTCTGGGGGCACCCGGTCCGAGCGGTGGCGCCGGAACACCGCCGCAACGGCCTTTGGAGAAACGGAGGCGGCGGCGGGGAACACGAAGCCCAACTCGTTCAATCGTTGCTGCCGGGACAAGGCCCCGAGGCGGAGGCCGGGCACCTGCGGGTCCAAGGGGCACTGGAGGGTATCGGCCACGGCGGCGGCAACGGGGCCCGCCCAGGCCTGCCGGTCCAGGCCATGGCCGTCGAGGGCTTCCGACACCAACGGCCGTATCGTTTCGGCGGTGGCATCGGCAAAATCCATCCGTTCATACAGAGAGTGAAAAAAGGTGCCGGCGTCCCTTCCCCGGCCGAATGTTGCCAGGGGAACCGTGGCGCTTTCGGGCGGCACACCGCCATTGTCCAATGGCGGCGTGTCCGCGTCCTGCGCCCGCCGGTCCCGATCGATACCCATCTCCTCATCCGGGCTCACCGGCGCACCGGACTCCGCCGCCAGCCGGGAGAAACTCTCCACCCGCCACCGGCGCACCGGTAAAACCTCCAGCGTGCGGCATGTCAAACGGGGGGCCGCCTGGGGCGGCGGCGCATAATGGGCGGCGGTTCCGGGCACCATGGCCGCGATGCCCATGCACGCCGGATGCTTGGCCGCCAGGGCATCCAGATCCTTGGCCACCTGAGCGGGGGGCAGTGTCGAAAGATACGCTGCGGCCGCTTCCGGATCTCCGTGTTCCCGGGAACGATGCAGCAAATACCCCAGGGCCGACGTTTCAAACGCCTTGACCGGCCCCCACACCACCCGGCATGCATGCCGGGCCCTGGTCAGGGCCACGTAAAGGAGCCTGAGATTTTCGGACATCTCTTCCCGGCCGGCCTGGGCCAGATGTTCTTCCAGGCAAGCGGAACCCAGATCCAGCACGGGCCGGTTTCCGTGCGCGGGCTGGTGGCATTCGGCCGGTGCCTCTTTTTGCCCCCGCAGGGCGCCGTCCCACAGATAGGGAAGATACACCACCGGATATTCAAGCCCCTTGGATTTGTGGACCGTGACGATGCGAACGGCAAGGCGGTCGCCTTCCAGGCGCAGCTCCTGGTCCGCGCTGGTTTCTTCCCGGCCCGATCGCTGGCGTTCGAACCACCGCATCAATCCTTCCTGCCCCAGGTGTTCGGACACCGCGGCGGCATGAAGGAGTTCGGCCAAATGCTGGTAATTGGTCACCTGTCGCTCACCGCCGGGAAACGACAAGAGGCGCATCAGGATGCCGTCGCTGTGATCCGGCGCCGTTTCTGCGAACAGCTGGTGGGCCATCCGGATGAAGCCTGTTTCCTGCCAAGTCCGCTGCCATTGCCGGAATCTGAGCACCCACCACTCAAGCCGGGCGTCTCCGGCCCGCAAGCGATCAATGGTTTCCGCGGTCAGTCCGACCAGCTGCGTTGCCAGGGCGGTGAACAGCCGCGTCTCATCCGTCGGCACGGCCACGGCCCGCAGCACCTGCCAGAAAGCCTCGGCCTCCGGAGTGGAGAACACGGAGTCGCGGCTGGTCAACACGCTGGGAAGCCCCGCCGCCCGAAAGGCGGCCTGCATCATCCGGCCCTGGCGGTTGGTGCGCACCAGCACGGCAATGTCGCCGGGCTGAAGGGGCGCCGCCCCGCCGCCCGTATCCAGCGCGCCCCTTTCCAGCATGCGGCAGATGTCCGCCGCCACCATGCCCGGCAACACGGCATCCATCTGCTGCTTGGAAATCCGTTGGGACGTCGCATCTCCGAACGTTTCCGGCCCCAGGTAAAGAAAGGTCAGCGGCGGCGCAAACCGTCCGTCGATCCGAAGGGCATCACAGGCCCCCGGCCGGGGTCGCACCGGGTGATACCCGATCCCCTCCATGCCGAAGGGCAACGGCACCCGCCGGACATCGAACAGGACGTTCACGGCGCCGACCAGTGCGGGGTCCGAGCGCCAATTGACATCCAGGGTGAAGACCGCTTCCCGGGCATCCCCCGCCGCCTGGAGGTAGGCGAACACATCCGCCCCCCGGAACGCGTAGATGGACTGTTTCGGATCCCCGATCATGAACAGGGGCAGGTTCTGTTGCGCGTAAATTGTCTTGAAGATGCGGTACTGGGCCTTGTCCGTGTCCTGGAACTCATCGATGAGGGCCACACGGTAGCGTTCCCGGATGTGCCGGGCCAGCACGGGACCGGCAAAGTCCGAAAGTGCGGCATCCAGGTCCTGGATGAGATCGTCAAAGAACCGGATGCCCATCTGCTCTTTGCGCTGGGCAAGGGCCTTGCGGGCAAAATCAAGAAATCGGCGTTGGAACTGCACGCACCATTGTTCCGCCAGGAAAAGCATTCGCTCGCAAAGGGAAAAGAACAGGTGGCGTGGCGGCGCAGGCGCGTCTTTCATCTTCCCGGCCATGGCGCACAGGCGCTGCTGGGAGAATTTTTCCAGGTGGGTGTCGTTGGGAAGCGTCGCGGGATCCTCTCCGGCGAAATATTCATCCACGTCCCCCAACCACCGCTCCAGGTTCGGCCGGTTGTAGCTTCTGCGGTTCACTCCCTTGTGGGTGGCCAGCAGTTGCGTCAGTTCGTCCCGTTTCAGACGCCAAATATGCCTGGCCTCCCGATATAGGGTTTCGAACAAGGCCACATGCCCCACCATCTCCGTCGGCGGCAGCACCAGCCGGTCCGGGTGTCCGGCGACCCGCGAGAAAACATCCGCCAACCGGTCCACGGTCACCTGTCGCCGGGCCAGGAACCGAACCCAGGCCATGGGCAGATCGTAGACCTCCAGCGCCCAGAAATCCGCTGCGATATCCTGGTATACCGGATGTGGGTCCGTCACCAGGCGTGCGTCGAACGCCGCGCCGCTTTCAAATGCGTTTTCCTGCAGGGCCCGGAGGCAGAACCCGTGGATGGTCATAATCGCCGCCTCGTCGAACCCCGAAAGAGCGGCCTGGAGCAGCCGCCGGGCGCGGGGATGCTCTCCGAGGGGAATCCGGGTCAAAAGCGCCTGGAGAAAGGGATCGTCGCCACCGTCATAGGCCACGAAGGCGTCGAGGGCCTCCCGAAGACGCCTCCTGAGCCTGTCTTTCAACTCCGCCGTGGCCGCTTCGGTGAACGTCACCACCAAGATCTGCCCCACCGCCTGCCCGGCCAGCACCAGGCGAAGGTACAGCGAAGCGATGGTATAGGTCTTTCCGGTACCGGCGCTGGCCTCGATAAGCCGGCTGCCGGAAAGGGGAAGGGTCAACGGGTCCAGGGACCTCATGGGGACGCCTCCTTTGCCGGTTCGCCCTCTGCCCGAACCAGGGGGGTAAACACCCGCAGCGCCAATTCACGGAAACCGGGACCGCCCCCCGGCGCGTCTTCCAGGGCATTTCCGGTGCCGAACACACGCACCACCGCCGGATGTTCTCCTTCGGCCCTGGCGCCGCCGGCGCCTCTGGTGAACTGGTTCCAGGCCGCGGCCATGGCCTCCCGGTCCTGACCGGCGGCGTCCGCCTGTCGTTTCCGGACATAGGCGTATGCCGCGGCGGGAAAAAAGGGCAACGGAATGCGCATGCCCCGCGAATAAAGGGCCAGCAACTCCGCCACCAAAGCGGGCGCGTCCGCCACCGTCGCGAACCCGCAGGTATTCGGCCCCTTCTGCCCCCGCCCCACAAGCAGTGAGCGCACCGGGCAGGGCGCATCGGGCAGACATCCGAGCAGCAGATGCACGATCCACAAAGCCAACTTCCGCCGGGGGTGCAGAAGGCCGTATGTATACACCACGCGCCCCGTGGGGGTAAGCCGGTCGATAACACCGACAACCCGCACGCCCCCCAGCCGCAGGTCCAGGGAAACCGGCGGCAGACAAACGCCGCCGGCTTCCTGGCCAGCACCGATTTCTGCAATGCCGTCGGTCATCTGGTCCAGTTCCGCCAGGGCGCATTTCCCCGGCGTGCCAAGGGGAAGAATCCCCTCTCCTTTCAAGACGGCCTGCACCCGGGGTGCGGGGTTCCCGTCCAGCTTCCGGGAAAGAAGAAATTCACCGGCTCCGTACCGCACCAGACCTTCCAGCCCCAGGGGCTCGCGTGCATCGACAGGCGCCGGCAACGGGTCGAAAACCACCCCGAGGCATTGTTTGAGAAAAAACGCCGCCGGCATTTCAAAAAAACGCACCAGCGCTTCCACGGACACCACCGTCTCTTCCCCCGCTTTTGGAAAGGGCGCGGAAACAAAGGCCGGCGCGGTTTCGGGCGCGCCGGTCAATGCGGCCGCACCGGCCAAGAGACGGGTGGAGAAACTGAACAGCCGCCTGTCCGCACCGTTGAAATAGGTTGGATGAAACGGCTGCAGGGGGTGTTCGATGACCAGGCGGTCGCTCGCCCGCAGGCGCTGATGGCCGTCACCCGCCAAGTAAAAACCTTCGTCCAGGGTGTCGAGCAGTTCCCCCACCACCACCGAGGGGGGCAGCAGCGCATTATCGGAGACGGCCCGGCCCACGTAAAAGATGAGCAACCGCGCCCGGGCCGACAGCAGGGCCTCCAAAAACAGGTAGCGGTCGTCGTTTCTTACCGACCGGTCGCCGGCACGGCCGTGGGCCGCCATAAGGTCGAACCCGTAGGGGGGGCGGCTCCGGGGAAAAGCGTCGTCATTCATCCCCAGGAGGCACACCACCGGGAAGGGAATGCTGCGCATGGGCATCAGGTTGCAAAACGTGATGCCGCCCGAAAGAAATCCCCGCACCCCGGGGCGCCGCTTGAACTGCGCCGTCAGCCACGGGGTGACGACCGCAAGGGGCACCCCCTGGGACACCCCCCCGGCCGCGGCGGCAAGGGTGTCCAGTGCCGCGTGCACCATGTGGTGCTGGTAGTCGTTTTCTCCGTCCGCCGCCACCAGACGCGACAGGGCATCGGAAAGGAGCTGCCGCCACCGTTCGGCGCCGGCGGCGCGGGGTAAGGCGGCCAACACGTCGAAAAGGGTCTCGCAAAACGTGACGGCCCGGCCCAACACCTGCGCCGTGCCGCCCTCTGCGTTCGGACAGGGCAGCACCCCGGCAAACAGAACCCGGTCCACGTCGGGCATGGCCATCCCCAACAGCAGGCGTTCAAGGCCAAAACGCCACGTGTTCTCATGGCGGGCCGGCTGGCCGAATGCGGCCCGGTGCGCCGCATCCCGTCCCCAACGCACACCGGCCGCCACCAACCAGTCCCGGACAAGAGGCACTTCCTCCGCCCCCAGCCCGAAGCGCCGTCGCACCGGTTCCAGTGCCAGAAAATCCACCACCTCCTGGACCGGCAATCGGCTGTCTGCCAGGCGCAGCAATTCCAGGAATGCCTGGATGACCAGACTTTCCGCCGCCGGGCCCCGGTCGCTGACAGTATAGGGGAGGGAGGGCTCCGAAGCGCTTCCTGCGCCGAAAACCGCCTCCACAAGGGGCGCGTAGGTGTCGATATCTGGCATCATCACAATCACGTCATGGGGCGCCAACCCAGGATCCTTCTGAAACATGTCCATCAGCCGGTCCCGCAGTACCTGCACTTCCCGCATGCAGCCGTGGCAGACATGAACCTGAAGGGAGTCATCGTCTTCGTCGATCTCCTGGGGGGCGTCCGGCAGCCCAGGAGCGCGCAGCCGCAAATTCAGGATATCGTCCTGAAGCCGGTGGAGCACCGGCCGGGTGCCGGCTTCCGCGTAGAGATCTTCAGACGGTTCGGCATAGTCCGCAGCAGCTTCCAGCACTCCCTGAAAATCCCGCCCCAACTTTCCAAGTGACGCCAGCAGGCGGTTTCCCTCCTCCAGATGAAGGGCCTCCTCCATGGCGCAATCACCGGCACCTCTTTGGGCCATTTGCCGGACAATATCACGGCGGCTGCGGATATAGGCCCAATGCCCCCGGGACGGGCTGAGTAGAAACAGGTGCACCTGAACGCAATCGGGAAGTCCCGCCAGCACATGCACATACAGGGGCGGCAGAGTGGACACGCCGAACAAACTGATGCGCGGCGGCAACCCCCCGGGACAAGCGTCCATCCCCTCCAGCGCCGCCAGGCAACGCCCGGCCGCGGCAGCCACATGGGACGCGCCCAACCGCGCCACCAATGCTCGCCACAGCACCGGCTGCCAGCGGTGCTCTGGGGGCAGGTCCGCCCAATCGTCATTTCTTTGCGCTTCCCAGGCCAGAACCATTTCGGGGCGATACACCGCATAGCGGTCAAAGGTGTCGGCAATTCTCTCGGCCAGTTGAAAGCACTTGATGCCACGGGGGTCTGCGCCGAGATAGGCCTTCAGGGGGCCGAAGGCGCGATGGTCCAGCAAACCGGGCAGGAGCGCCATCACGGACCAGGTGAGCCGGTCGGGTCCAAACACGGCGGTGTCCGGGCATTTAGGACCCAGCACCGCCTGGAACAACTTTTCAATCATGGCCCGGGGATAGGGCGTTTGCACATTGCACCAAACGCCCAAACGACTGGCAATTTGCATGGACAGCCAGATGCCCACCCCCTCGGTCTGAACCCCCACCCACTCGGGCATTTGCGGACAGGGCAGCGGTTCTTCAAGCACCCCGGCCAGGGCGTCGGCCAGACGTTCAAGGCGATTGCTTTGGTGTACGTAGAGCATGGCCCCGTTTCATTGTGATGATTCGAAGTGAACCGCCCCCAACGTACATCAGCGCGGGGGCGGGAATTTTTCGGGATGTTCCGCGTCCATTATCCTGCCGTAAAAATGCGCCCAGTTACCGCCCATCACCTTTCGAACAGCGCTTTCGGGATACCCGGCCCGCAGCATCTCGGCGGCCAGGTCCTGAAGGCATCCGATGGTCTCAAGCCCGGCGCACATAAGGTCAAATCCACCGAAGTCACTGCCCACGGCGGCGTGGTCCACGCCGACGCACTGCACCAGCCAGTCCAGCTGCCGGAAGACGTCCCCCATGCCGGCCGTTCGGTCAGGCCGCAACATCTCGGGGTTGGCACTCACCCCGATCACGCCACCCCGCCCGGTGATGACCCGGACCTGGTCATCGGAGAGGTTGCGGGGAATGTCGCAGAAGCGGCGGAAACCGGTGTGGGAAGAAAAAAGCACCCCTTCGAACGCCGCGGCAACGTCCCTGAAACACGGATCGGATAAATGGGCCACATCCAAAGCACGGCCGGCTTCGGAAACCGCCGCCACGACCCTTCGCCCAACGGCCGTCAAGGGGCCGGGAGACGCCACCGCGTTTCCATCCCCCAAACGGTTTTTGCCGGCATGTGTCAGTCCAACGGCAAGGATCCCTTTGCGCTTGAGGGTTTCCGGGGGCATGTCCGCAAGTGCGTCGGCATTCTCCAGAAGCAGCAGCATGCCGGCGGGGCCATGTCCGGAAAGGCAGCGTCCCAGCGCGCCCCGGGTGCGAATCACAGCGCATTCGGCCGCATACCGCGCGGCATAGCCGCACAGGGCTTCAAGATAAGCAGCGGACCGGCCCGGCCCGTTTTCCGTGTCGGGACAATACAAGGCGCCCACCACGGCCCGCACCGCACCCCGCCGCATCTCAGCGGTTGTCAGGGGACCGTCGTGTATTTCCCCCAGCGGCACGCCGTACGCCGAGCGCATCATATGATAGACCAAGTCCACATGACCGTCGACAACAGGAACCACCATGGACGTCTTCCTCCGGAAAAAAGGGAAACGGATGAGGCGGGGCCGTGTTTCTTTTCAACACCCCTGGTCCATCCGGGCCGTCAAAAAATCAGGGGGTACCTTACCACAGGTTCGCCTGCCGGACCACTGGGTTTTCGGGCGCGGCAGCGGTTGTATTTGCGGCGGACCGTTGAATGTGGTAAAGATGTCTGGGATGCACGGGGAAACAGGCTGAAAAACATGCCGCCATCAAGTTTTTTGCTACCCGTGCCGATAGATGTTATTCATCCTGAACAGGCGAATGGGGACGAGATCAAGGCGCGCGCATCCTCCGGCACCTAAAATTTCGAGCAGCGATTCTATTGCGCGCAACAAGGATACCGGGCCGGTTGGTCGTTCATGGCGGAACACCCGGTCATAACAGGCACTGCGGCGCCGGGCCGCATCCTGTTTTTGTCCCTTTGGCTTTGACACTTTGTTTATTCACCGCAGCCGCGTCTGCGGAATGGCAGTTGCAGCAGCATGATACATGGAAAGATCGCATTTGAAAGACCCGACCTGGCAGTGCTCAACAACGGCCACACGGTCGTTGACATGCACGTCCACACCCGCTATTCGGACGGGCTCAATACCGCCCGTGCCGTTGCCGCCAGGGCGAAACGCCTGAACATCGGCATCGCCGTCACCGATCACAACGAAATCCGGGGCGCCCTTGAAATAGACGAAGACAAGGCGCTGTTCAGCATTCCGGGCATCGAGGTGACCTCCCGGGAAGGCAGCCACGTGCTGGTCTATTTCCAGGACTGCAAAAGCCTGTCGGATTATTACCGCTTCTCCGTAAAACCGTTCATGGGCGCAGGGGTGATGAGTTCGCTTTCCCTGGAAATGGAGGGCATCATCGAAAACGCCCGCCGGTACCCGTCCGTGGTCATTTTCGCCCACCCCTATTGCGCCGCCTACACCGGCGTGTGCAACATCAATTTCTCCAAGGAGCGCCTCACCGCCCTGATGGAGATGGTGGACGGGGTTGAAGTGATCAACGCAGGCAACCTCAACAAGTGGAACCTCCAATGTGCGGTGCTCGGATTCAACCTGGAAAAAGCGGTCACCGGCGGCAGTGACGCCCATGCGCTCAGCCACATGGGCAGGGCCGTCACATACGTGCCGGGAGCGGTAAACCGGAAAACGTTTCTCGCCATGGTCAAGGATGGGCATGCGCGGGTGATCGGAAAAGAAATGAATATCTTCCGAAAAATGCGTTCCAACAGCTCCAGGCTGCGCAGCAATCTGAGAAACTACCCGGACCTGATGGAAAAAAATCTACGCTACGGCGCCACCTACCTGAACGTGAAGTCCAAAAAAATCAAGGAAAACATGCGCCGCAGCATCATCGGCAAGGCCTGACCTGATCGGACCGCGCATGGCCGGAGCGCCGCAGGCCGGGCCCCGGCCGGTTTTCCGCAGGCAAACCGCGTCGGTCACTTGCCGAAATAAGCCTTCACCTGCGCGTCCGTTCTGAAATCCGCCTCGCCGCAAGCATCAAAATGGGTGATCTCCTCCCGGGTTCGCATGACCTTGGGCCGGGGATCCATGTCGGGGTAGCCGAGGGTCAGCATGTCAAACGCCTTCAGGGGCGCGGGAATGCCGAGCAACCCTTTTATCTTGGCTTCCACTGCGGGGATTTCCACGGCGGACACCCATTGGGACCCGAGTCCCAGGCTCGTGGCAGCCAGGGCCGCATATTGATAGGCAACGGCCAGGCTGGCATAGAACACGGCTGTCCACTTCTCGTCATCCGTCCTGACGGGCGGCACCGGGCTGCATGCGCGCACCCGGGTGTCTCCGAACACCAGGATGAACACCGGGGCCTTCTGCCAGCCCATGACAAGCTTCTTGCCCTGCCCCGTATCCCCCTCCTTGGCGGCGGCCGGCTTTTTCAACACCTGCTGCAGCACATCGGTGATGATGGCGGCGATTTGCGCGCGCAGCGCCGGATCCTTGACCACAACGAACTCCCACAGCTGGGAGTTGAAGCCGGACGGCGCCCACCGGGCCGCTTCGATGATCTTCTCGATGGCATCCTCGGGCACCGGATCGGTTTTGTAATGACGGATGCTGCGGCGCTTCTTCACAAGGTCTAAAAACGCGTCGTATTGCATGTGGCCTCCTATCTTTTGTGTGGCATTTTGGGGTCACGGTAACCATATTTGACCGATCGGTCAAGAATTATTCTGGACCGATCAGTCTACAAGCGATCTCAAAAAAAAGATCGCGCCCACTGACAAGGCGTGGGGAGATGAAAAAGCCCAGCATATATGTAATATGTGAGCATTTTGAAGCGCCCCACAACGCCGTCAGGGGGTGTTAGATTTATTTTGAGATAGCTTGTAATAATACCAGCCCCGCCGATGGGAAACCGGCGTTTTGTTTCATGGTGTCAGAGAAGTTTCAGGGCCGTGTCCACAACGGCCTGCAGATCCTTCCGACGCGGCCCCATGCGCGCCATGATCCGCAACCCCTTCATGGTATTGACAAAAAACAGGGCCAGTGCCCGGGGGTCATGCTCCGGCGACATCAGCCCGTGGGTGACGGCCCGCTGGAAGGCATCCGAAAAGCACGCCAGCTGTCTCTGGTGGTTGCGCAGAATGCGGTCGGCCACCGCCGGATCGTTTGCGACCTTCTCCGCCGAGGCGTTGATGATGAAGCACCCCCGGCATTTCTTGTCTTCCATGGCGTCGTTGACAATGCGGCGCAGAATGCGCCCCACCGCAATTCGGGGCGGATATTGGGCCAGGAGTTTTTCGCACATGGCGATTCCCGTTTCCGCGTACCGGTCAAGGGTCTTGAGAAACAGGGCGTGCTTATTGCCGAAGGCATTGTAGAGGCTGCCCTTTCCAATCCGGAGTGTGTGGGCGAGATTCTGCACCGAGGTATTGGCGTACCCGTTTTCCCAGAACATGAGCATGGCCCTGTCCAGGACCTCATCAGGATCGAACTCTTTGTGTCGTGCCATAATGCCGTCACCGTATATGGTTTGCAGGATTCCGTCAATTCGGTTTCCGTTCAGAAAATCGAAAAACACCACCGATGCCCGCTGCGTTCAAGGAACCGACGGTCCGGTCTTGAAAACAAGGCCACCGGGGCCGTCCCTTGACTTATTCCCCACTGTTTTATATGTTTCCTCCGCATCTTCCGGCAACCCCTTGGACCCGAGGAACACACCTCCCATGTACCAACATTATTTCGGTTTTCGGGAAAAACCGTTCCAACTGGTGCCCAACCCCGCCTACTTGTTTTTAAGCCGAAGCCACGAAGAGGCCATGGCGCACCTGACCTACGCGACATCCGACGGGGACGGTTTTGTCGCCATCACCGGAGAAGTGGGCACCGGCAAAACCACCCTGTGCCGGGCCTTTATCGAAAGCCTCGACGACAAGACGGAAACCGCCTATATTTTCAATCCAAGCCTGACGGGCGCGGAGCTGTTGCAGACCGTTTGCGACGAATTCGGCATCGCCCCCCCCGCGGGCGGCACCACAAAAACCCTGATCGATGCCATCAACCGCTTTCTCCTGGAAAAAAGATCCCAGGGAAAGCAAGTGATGCTCATCATCGACGAGGCGCAGAATTTGAGCCGGCAGGTGCTGGAGCAGGTCCGCCTCCTTTCCAACCTCGAAACCAACACCGAAAAGCTGCTGCAGATCGTTTTGTTCGGTCAACCGGAAATGGGAGACGCCCTTCATTCCCATGAATTGCGCCAACTCAGCCAACGCATCACCCTCAATTGCCACCTGACCCCGCTGACGTTTCAGGAAACGATCCAATACATCCGTCACCGGCTGCGCATTGCCGCCCGCAACGAAGGACCGGTCTTCACCAAGGCAGCACTGCTTAAAATCTACGCATTTTCCAAGGGAATTCCACGCCTGATCCACATTGCCTGTGACCGCGCCCTGTTGACCGCCTACGGACTGGGGCGGCAAAAAATCACCGGCGCCATCGCAGGCACCGCCGTGCGGGAGTTGTCCCTCCACGGAGATGCCCGGCGCATGAGACATCTTGAAAGAAGAAGTTTCCTCCTGCTCTCGATCCTGCTGGGACTGGTACTGGTGCTGCTGGCGGCATCCATTCCCCACCGCAAAAAATTGCCCGTGTCCACGGCCTCCCCGAACGGCGCAACCGTGTTCAAACTGCAGAGCGAAAATCCGCCCGTGGCCGACAGCCCCCCTGCCCCCATGGCGGCGCCGTCCGCAAACGCCGCAGACCATAACATCCCGGCCCACAAAGTGCCCGCGGCCGACACCGCCCCCAAGGCGTCCCTCCCCGGCGCCGGCGGGTATTCCGAGACGGAATTCAGCCGCCTGATCGCCGGACTCGACGAAATGTACTCCAAAATCTCCGCCCTGGAGAACTGCATGCGCCTGTGGGGCCGGCAGCCCCCTTTCAGGGCATATGAAAAAAAGGAACTGATCGATCCCGCCACCTATTTTTTCCTCACAGCCAGGGTAAACGGGTTTGATCTCCACCGCATGGAAGGCGATCTCACCCTCGTCAGAAGCCTTAACCTGCCGGCGATTTTCGATCTCCGCGTGCCGGGCTACCCCCTTCCCAAATTCCTTGTTCTCTCCGCGGTGCAAGAAAACACCCTCACCTTCAGAACCGTCAGCGGGCAGCCCGTTCAAGTGACCGCCGAAGAGGCCGCGATGTTCTGGTCCGGCATCGCCTACATTCCCTGGATCAACTTCTTCGACTATGCGGGAACCACGCCCCTCAGCGGCTCCGGGGAGGACATCCGCACCCTCAGAACGCTCTTGCGAAACAGTGTGGATGAAAATCTCGCGCCGGGAAGCGATTACGACGACAGCACGCGCGCAGCGGTCATGGCCCTTCAGGAAAAATACAACCTGCCGGTGGACGGCCTGGTGGGACCGCTGACCAAGATGGCCCTGTACAATGAACAACCGGGACTGCAAATCCCCCACCTGCGGCGCACCTCGGTGCAACCCCCGGGGGAAGAGGCCGCCCGAAACGCACCCCCCCCATCGGAAGGGACGGAAACGATTGAGTTCGATTCTCAACGCACTCAAGAAAATTGAGGGCCGCAACGCCCAGACCAGTCTGCCCGCGTGGCCCTATCGCATCGACAACCGCGATTCCATGAGCCGGCACATGAAGCGTGCGTTGCACCGGCAACGCATTCTCGGCGGCCTGATCCTTGTCCTGTTGGCAGCCTTGGCCGTCAAGGCGCTTTTCTCCCATGTCGCCAGCCGCCCCCCCACCGCCCAGGCGCCCGGAAAAACGGCAACACCGGCCACCGCGCCCGAAGCGCCCCCCCCTGTCCGAACCGCCACCGTCGAAACGGCACCGGTGCCGGCACCTGCCCAGGCCCCAGCGCCCGTGAAGCCCTTCCGCCAAAGGAGCACGCCCGCCCCGACGCCGGACAGGTCGCATTCCCTCCAGGCCCTGGTATGGGCGGCGGCGCCCGAAGACCGGTTTGTTCTCATCGACGGACGCATCTTTCGCGAGGGAGACAACGTGGACGGCGCCAGGGTGGTCTCCATCGCGCCGGACGCAGTGGAATTGACTTCCGGAGGCACCACGTGGCACCTGCGCCACGGGCGGAAGAATTGAAAACCGATGCGGCAAGTCAACATCGGCCCGGGTGGCATGAAGTTCAGGACCGCACCGGTTGGCGGCCGGATGCCCCTCCATCCATGCACAGGGCGAAGGCGACCAGCCCGGCCGCCATCACCATGCCACCGAACAAGAAGGCGTGTTCCACTGCCGTCAGATCCATAATCACCCCCGCCAGCAGGGACCCGATCATCATCCCCAGGCTATGACCCAGGGTCAACAGCGCCATAACCGAGCCCATGGCGCGGGTGCGGTTTCCGGAAATCACCGCCATGGCCATCAGGGCCGGCATGCAGATGCCCCCTCCGAAACCGAACAGGCAGTTGGCCAGAAACAGGTCGGAAAAATCAACGGCCCATCGAAAGGACAGCACCGCGGCGGCGGCGATGCCCCCGCCCACAAGGACCATCCAGGGTTTGCTGATCCGGTCCGCCAGGGCGCCCATGGGCAGATGGATGACCCCGGAGACAAACACCCCCAGCATCACCAGGATGCCGATCCGCGTGCTGGAAAGAGAGCACATCCGGTCCGCGTGCACCGGCAGAAAAGACCAGACGATGCCGACACAGGTGGTGTAGCAGAACCTGAACAGAAAAAGTCCCATGAGCAAACGGTCCTGCATCAGCACCCCATAGGAAACCGGTACCCGCCCGCCTGCGGGCGCGGGCTCCTCGGCCAAAGACGGCAACAGGAAATAGGCCATGAGAAATGCCGCCAAACTCAACCCGCCCATGGCCAGGAATGCCGCTTCCAGGCTGAAGGCGTCCTGAATACCGCCACCCATGAGGGGACCGATGCTCAGTCCGATAAACACCGACATATTGAACAGGCCCATGCTCATGCCCTCGCCACCTTCCCGGGTAATGTCTCCCACATAGGCCTGGGCCACGGGCATAATCATGGCCGATGCGATTCCCTGGAGAAAGCGCAGGAATATCAGTGAATAAAGGTCCTTGAACAAGACGAAGGCGACGGAAACCAGGGTGTAGCCCAGCAGCCCGGCCACCAGAAACGGCCGGCGTCCCCGCCGGTCCGACAGCTTGCCGAAATAGGGCAGAAAAAACGATCGGGAGATGGAAAAGGCGCCGAAAATCAGACCGATGGTAACGCCTCCGGCACCGAGACTGTCGGCATAGACGGGCAACAGAGGCACCACGATCCCCACGCCGGTCACGCAAGCGAACAGACAAAAAAACAAGGTCACGAAAACACTGCGGTAAGAATTCATATGGGCGTCACCGGGCCGTGGACAGCACCTCCACGGCCCGATCGATTTGATCGAAACTGTTGTATATGTGAGGGGACAACCGCACCCGCCCCAGCCGCTCGGTTGCGACAATTCCCGCCCGGCCCAGGCGTTCGACAAGCACCGCCGCGGCCACCCCCGGTTTTTCACACACCACGATGCCGGTGGGATGCGTCGCGAAATCCGTTGACACAACCTTTAGTCCGGACGCCATGAGCCGCTGCGTCGCGAAATCACTCAACGCGTAGATCCTGCTGCGGACGGCATCGAATCCAATGTCTTCCAAAAACGACAGCGCGGCCGAAAAATAGGCCCAGTCCACCAGGCCGGCCGTGGAAAAAGTGAAGCGGTCGGCCGTCGGTTTCAACTGCGTCTTGTAGGGCAAATATTGCTGGTCGTTTACCACCGATTCGGTGCCCTGGAAAACGGGTTGGAATTTCTCCAGATTCTCTTCCGGCAGATACAGGACGCCCAGGCCGAGGGGCCCCATCAGCCATTTCCATGCGGAAAAGGCCATGGCCGAAATACCCGTCGCCGCCACGTCCATGGGCTGCATGCCCACGCCCTGGGCCCCGTCCACGATCAGAAGAATATCCCGTTCCCGGCACAGGCGACCGATGGCGGCAATGGGCAGGGGCATGCCGGTACACCAGTGCACGGCGGAAACAGCCACCACCCGGGTCCGGGCGTTCAGCCGCACAGCCAGTTTTTCCAGAAACATTTCCGGTGTCTGGGCCATGGGGGCATGGACCAGGGACACTCCCTTTTGGGCCCAGTGCCGCCAGGGATAGACATTGCTCGGATATTCATTTTCCAGCAGGACAATTTCGTCTCCCGGAAAAAGCGCAATGCCGCGGCTCAGGAAGTTCATTCCTTCTGCGGTGTTGTGAATAAGGGCAAGCTCCCGCTCCCGGCACCCGAGCAGTTTGCCGAGGATGGTCTTGATGCGATGTCCGAATTCGGCATAATTGCCGGCATCCGTGAGAATCCCCCGCCGGCTGTAACCCTCCAGAAACCGCTGCACCGCCGCCACGACATGGGCACCCGCCGGCGTGGTGCCGCAGTTATTGAGCCAAATCAGTTCCCGGTTGACCGGAAAGGCATCGTATACGTGTTGCCAGTTCACCTTGCGCCCCCGGTGAAAAAAGTGATTGACCCCTCATGGATCCTTTGTTCCCGGCTGCCTACAGGCTGCCGAGCAGCTCCCACAACAGCCGGACACCGAACCCGCTGCCGCCGGCAGGGCAGCCGTCCACTGCCTTGGCATTGCGGGCGGGGCCCGCAATATCGATATGCGCCCAACGGGCGTTGCCGGCAAACTCGGACAGGAACAGCGCCGCCGTGATGGCGCCGCCGTAGCGGGTATTGCTCATGTTGTTGATGTCGGCTAGTTCACTCTTGAGAAGTTCCTTGTAGTCCTCGGGCATGGGCATGGGCCAGCAGCGCTCTCCGGTGCGGCGGCCGGCCGCCACGATGGCATCGGTCAGGGCAACGTCCGTCGAAAAGACACCCGCGATCTTTTCTCCCAACGCCACCACGCAGGCACCGGTAAGGGTCGCCAGGTCCACCATCACTTCGGGCGCGTGGGTTTTTTCAGCCCAGGCCATGGCATCGGAGAGGATCAGCCGTCCCTCGGCATCGGTATTGCCGACCTCGATGGTTTTGCCCGAGAAACCGGTGACCACATCCCCCGGCCGCAAGGCGCCGCCCGAGGGCATGTTTTCTGCCAGGGGCATCACCCCCACCAGGTTCTTTTTCAATTTCAGCCGGGCGGCGCAGATCAGCGTGGCCGCCACGGCCGCGGCACCGGCCATGTCGGTTTTCATGGTCTCCAAACCGTTTCCCGGTTTCAAATTGATGCCGCCGGTGTCAAAGGTAACCCCCTTTCCCACCAGCACGGTTTTTTTGCGGGACCGCGCACCGGCATGCGCCAGCACCAACAGCCGGGGCGGGTTGGCACTGCCCCCGCCCACCGCCAGCAAGGCGCCGAACCCCTTTTTTGCCAGCGCCTTTTCGTCCAACACGGTCACGTTGAGCCCTTCCTTCCGGGCCTGCGCCGCGATCAGGTCCGCCAAGGCGGCCGGCGGTTTGAGATTGGACGGCATGTTCACCCAGGTGCGCGCCAGGCATGTGGCGTCGCATACCGCCTCGACGGTCCGCGCCAAAACGAGCGTATCCTTGTCCACCGCTTCCGCAGTAACCAGCACCAGATGTGCAAGGGGTCGTATTTTTTCATCTTTCTTGTATGCACCGGTGACCTGATTGGCCAGGCAGCCCCCCTCCCCCAGGGCGGTGAGGACCCGGGCATGGGGCATGTTGATCTTCCCCTCTTCCGGCACGGCCACATGCAGACGGGAAAGCCCCCCTTCCATGGCCTTTCGCACGGCCAGGGACGCTGCCACGCGAAGATCTTCCGCAACCACGGCGGCGACCTTACCCAAGCCCACCAACAGCACCCGTTCGGCATTGATGCCGCGGGGTTGGTAAAAAACGACACATTGTTTCTTCTCACCGCTGAATTCCTCCAGCTTCAAGGCGCTGCGGACCAACGCCGACAGTTTCCGGTCCTTGTGCAGCAACGCATCCCCGCACACAGGCACCATCAACAGGGGCGGCTTCTCTTCAACTTTATCCGTCGCAACAATGCTCAGCACGTCATTTCCCTCCCATGCCACCCGCATCCGTGAACCGGCGGCCGTTGATGTTCATTCCCTCCGGTGCCATATCATGGAACCCGGAGCCGTAAAAGGGACAATCCGCGCAGGCCTTTCCCACCACCCGCCCGGACACGGCAATTTTTTCCCGGGGCCCCGACCGCCCCCACCATTTCATTCAACATGTATTTCCATTGCGTTACATCCGCAAAAATGCCTGGCATCCTTCTCGCATATTCCTTGGTCAGGCAAGGCTTTTACCGCACCGGACGTTTTGTCCCTGTCCGCCGCTGGCCTTGCCGGCACACAACCGCAAAAGGGAGGCATCATGACCATCTGCGAACACCACCTTACGGACAGCAAAACGCCTTCGGGAATACCGCTCTCATACGGTGCTCCGGCCCCGGGAACCGCCGCCCTCATCGGCCCTGCAGGCGGCACCCTCGCCATCGTCGATCCGTCAAGCCCCATCCATGGCACAATCCTCACGGTACCGCCTGGGGCCCTTACGGCGCCGGTGCGGATCGTCATGCGGGAAGGAAAGCATTCGGGCACCTTTGGCATGGGGCCCAGCATTGAATTGCTGCCCCATGGCCTCTCCTTCCGGATACCGGTGGTGCTGACCATCGCCCGGCGCCTTCTGTATCCGGAATCCGAATCCATGAACGGTCACCTGGAGCCCGCCTTTTACAAATATGATGAAACAACATTGGACTGGGTGCCCTGCCAAAGGGCCCGGCCGGCCGACAGGGACACCACGCTCAGTTGCGAACTGCTGCAATTCTGAGTGCGCCGGTCGACAAAGGGAATTTCTCATGGAAATATCCATTGGAACCGTCACCCCCTTGAAAAGCGGTTCGCAAAACAGTGACGCGGCCCAAAGAGCCCGCCGACTCCGCACAAGGGAACGTCGAAAGAACAGGACCGATCGCCGCAGGAGCGTCCGGGAAGGCATTTTCGTGTCCTTGTCTTTCAGGCAAGACCGCCGGGGCCGCAGGGACCGTCGTACGCTTCCCCCCGCACTGGAACCGCCCTACCCCAGCCCTTGAAATATCATGGGGAACTCTGCTATGGTGCCCAAAGACAAAGAAAGAGAGCGTCATGGCGGTTCACAAACTTAGACAGCCATTTGAATCAACGGCTAAAATAACATATTTCAAGGAGCTGATCTTTGAGCTCGCCACCCGTCTGATCCGTGGCGCTCCCGAAGAGATGGACCCGGAAATCGACCGCACACTCCGCGTGGCCGGACCTTTCTGGGGATTTAACCGCCTGATGCTCACGCGGCTGTCCGAGATGGCGGACCGCCTGGACATCGCCTACGCCTATGCGGTCACCGGCCATGCGCCGGAGCCCTCCGCCATTTTCATCGGTGAAAACCATTGGATCGTGCCACGCCTGAAAAACAATCAACCGATCATCCTCACGGAGGCGGCGGGCGAGACCGCCACGGAATCGACCCTGACCCCCGAACTTTTCGATAAAATCGGCGCCCCTCCCCTGCTGCTGTTCCCGGTGATCACGGACGACAATTTGTGGGGCGTCCTGTCCGCGTGTCCCAGCAAATGGGATCCCGTCCTGGATGCACCGGCGGTGGAAGTGCTGGAGGCCTTCTGCAGCCTTTTGGCAAGCGCCATTCAGAAACGCCGCACCCTGCATCATGTGATCACCCTGCTGAAGTTCGATCATTTGCTGTCGGAAATTTCCGCCACCTACATCAACCTGCCGGTGGAGCAGGTGGAGAAAATGATCCGAAACGACCTGGGACGCCTGGGGGAACTGTTGGGGGCCGATCGCTGCCTGCTGTACCTGCTCGACGAAGAAAAGGACAACTTCGTCACCTGCACGGACATGTTTACCTGGTGGCCCGGCAGGGACAACGCCGCAGTGGCCCACCACAACTCCGCCATCGCCCAATACCATAAAAGCGCGGCAGACTTCGAGGCCGTGCATTTCGCCTGGGCCTTCGACAAATGGCGTAAGGGCCAAAGCATACAACTGACCCACCTGGACGCCTACCCACCGGAGGCCGCGGCCTTCAAACAGGCCTCCATCCATTTCGGCGTAAAGAGCCACCTGTCGGTTCCCGTCTCCTTCAACCAAAAGACGGTGGGCGCCCTGGTGATGCTCACCACCCGGACCCACCGCAACTGGCACAACGATCTGATCCAGCGGGTGCGCCTGTTCGGGGAAGTGTTCGCCAACGCCCTGATGCGAAAACGGGCGGACCAGAAACTGCGCAACGCCTTCTCGGAAATCAAGCAACTCAAGGACCGCATCGAAGCCGACTACATCTATCTCCGCGACGAAACCGAACAGAATTACGCCCGCACCGGCATGATCGGGCAAAGCGCCGCCATGAAAAACATCCTCGTCCAAATCCGCCAGGTGGCGCCCACCGACACCACCGTGCTGATTTTAGGAGAAACCGGCACCGGAAAGGGCGTGACGGCCAGGGCCATTCACAGGGCCAGCGCCCGTGGACGCCGGCCCCTGATTCAGGTCAACTGCGCAGCCCTCAGCCCCAGTCTGATTGAAAGCGAGTTGTTCGGTCACGAACGCGGGGCATTTACGGGGGCTGACAACCGACGCGAGGGCCGGTTCGAGCGGGCCGACGGAACATCGCTTTTCCTGGACGAAATCGGAGAACTGCCCCTGGAACTGCAAGCGAAACTGCTCCGGGTTCTGGAAAACGGAGAATTTGAAAGAGTCGGCGGCAGCACCACCCATACCACTGATGTGCGCATCATCGCCGCCACGAACCGGGATCTGGAAGCCGAGGTTGAGGCCGGCAGATTCCGCCGGGACCTGTGGTACCGCCTGAGCATTTTTCCCATCTTCGTCCCCCCCTTGCGGGAACGTGTGGACGACATTCCCCTGTTCGTCAAGTGGTTCGCCGAAAAATACGGTTCCCAGAAAGGAAAGCATTTCGACATCATCCCCCAGGACAATATCCGGCTGCTGAAAAAATACCACTGGCCGGGCAATATCCGCGAACTTGAAAATCTCGTGGAACGCGCGGTCATTACCAGCCAGGGGGGGCAGCTGCACATTGACCCCCCCGCCGGCGGCCCGTGGAGAACAACCGACCGAAACCGCTCAATGCAAGATGTCGCCCGGGATCATATCGTAAAAACCCTTCAGGAATGCGCCTGGAAAATAGAAGGCCTTGGCGGCGCCGCCGCCCGATTGGAGTTGAACCCCGCCACCTTGCGGTCCCGGATGAAAAAACTGGGCATCATACGCCCACAAGCTTCCCACCAGTAAGACGGTGGCTGTTCGGCGCCGCCGTGATATTTCACGGCCTCACCCTTGCTATTTCACGGACCCCCCCGTCCACGCCCACCGTCTCGGCATGAAATCGAAACAATATTCTCACAATTTCTGAATATTACACCCGCTTCAACATGCTCAGCCGAGTTGGCATGCCCATTGCTTTACATCTCGGCGCGCATTTGGACGCGGCAATTCCGCTGTCCGGGGGATCCGACGCAGCCCCCCCCGCCGGGACGCAGCCCGGCGGCCGGGACGGAGCCCAGTGGACGACGTCAGCATAAGGGGTATGTGCAAAAGAGGCGCATACCGGTGACCATTCATCCGGTTTTCCGGAAAATAAAGGAGAAGAAGGCATGAGCAAGGAACTGGTAGAATTGATTTCCAACATGAGCGAAAAAGAAGCGATCGATCTGGTGAACACGTTGCTGGAAAAGGGCGAAGACCCCCTGTCCATCATGAACGCCTGCAGTGAGGCAATGGACATCGTGGGCAAGCGCTTCGAATCCGGGGAGTATTTTCTGCCCCACCTCATGATGGCGGGCGAAATTCTCAAGGCGATCTCCGAAATCGTAAAACCCCTGCTGGCGGAAGCCACCGGTGGCGGCGCCAAAAAAGGAAAGGTGCTCATCGCCACAGTCGAGGGGGACATCCACGATATTGGAAAGGACATTGTCGTGTTCATGCTGGACGTCAACGGTTTCGAAGTACTCGACATGGGCGTGGACGTACCGATTCAAAAGGTGGTGGACGCGGTCAAAGATTTCAAGCCCCAAGTGGTGGGCCTCAGCGGTTTTCTGACCCTGGCCTTTGACGCCATGAAATTCACCATCGACGCCATGCAGGAAGCCGGCGTGCGCGATGATCTGAAAGTGATGATCGGCGGCGGCATGATCGACGAGACCGTCATGAAATACACCGGCGCCGACGCCTTCGGCAAAGACGCCATGGCCGCCGTTGCTCTGTCCAAAAAATGGATCGGCGTGGAATAAAGCCAACCAGCCCAAAAACGCGGGACGCGAAAACCGGAAACCGCCCCGGATAACGCCCACGCACAGGCATATGCATCGTCACGTTACCTCCATAGTCATCGCCCCCCAGGCCGGACTTGTCGGGTACGACGGTGTTTCGGCGGCCCGCTCCAGCCTGCATCGGAGCGGGCCGCTTTCAACAAACCCGTTGAAAAATCTCGAGGGACATCTCTTATGACGACATTGAAAACAATTGTATCAAGAGGAAGCAAACAGGTCACTATCGGTGGGGATGGCCCCACAATCCTGATCGGGGAAAGAATCAACCCCACCGGGAAGAAAAAACTGGCCGAAACCCTTAAGAGCGGCGACCTGTCCATGGTCAAGGAGCTGGCCATTGCGCAAACAAACGACGGCGCCGGCATTCTGGACGTCAACGTGGTAACGCCCGGCGTTGACGAAGTGGCCATGCTTCCCCGTGCCGTCGAAGCGGTGATGGCGGTCTCCGACCTGCCCATCTGCATCGACGTCAACGATTCCGCCGCCCTCAGGGGGGCGCTGAAAGTCTATGACGGCAAGCCTATCATCAACTCGGTGACAGGCGAGGAAAAATCCCTGGAAGAAGTGCTGCCCCTGGTCAAGGAATACGGTGCGGTGGTCATCGGGCTAACCATCGACGAGTCCGGCATTCCCAAGGAGGCCGGGAAGCGGGTGGAAATCGCCCACAAGATCGTTGAACGGGCCAATGCCATGGGAATCCCCACCGAGGATGTCATCATCGACACCCTCTGCCTGACCGTCGGCTCCGACAGCAAGGCCGGCAAGGTGACCCTGAACGCCATCGCCCGGGTGAACGCGGAACTGAAAGTCAACCAGACCCTGGGTGCCAGCAACATCTCCTTTGGACTTCCCAACCGTCAGCTGGCCAACAGCATTTTTCTGGCCATGGCCATTCAAAACGGACTGACCTGCCCCTGCGTCAATCCGACCCATGCCACCCCCACGGCATTGGCCGCCGACCTAATGCTGGCCCGTGACAATTTCGCCATGCGCTACATGAAGGCCATCAAGAAATAGTTTCTTGCCCACCCCGGAAGCGGTGCCGACACCCGTACGATCACTTTTCGGCCGGATCGGGGACAGCGCACCGCCTCCGGCGTCGGGTTGTCCCCGACCGCCCCGGTGCATGGGGATAGTAACCGGGCAACTGGGCGGTTACCGCCGCCTCCCGGGCCCGGTTTTAACCGCTGACCGGCTGGAATTCAAACCGCTGTTCATCGATCAAGGCGAGGCAGGCGGCCACGACTTCGGGATCATACAGGCGCCCGCGGTTGGCGGTAAGCTCCTCCAACGCCCGGCCGACGCCCAGGGAAGGACGATAGGGTCGATGGCTGGCGATGGTTTCAAAAACATCGGCGACCGCCAGTATCCGGGCCTCCAGCATGATCTCCCCCCCTTTCAATCCGTTGGGGTACCCAGAACCGTCCAGGCGTTCATGATGCTGGTAAACGATCTTGGCAAGGGGCCAGGGGAATTCGATGTTGCGGATAATGTCATAACCGGCCTGGACATGATTTTTGATGATCCCGTATTCCAGATGATTCAGCCGCCCCGGTCGGGTCAGAATTTCAGCGGGCACGGTGATTTTTCCCAAATCGTGCAACACGCTGGCCATGCGAAGGCCGTAGATGGTATCCTCGGAAAGCCCCAGCTCCCGGGCGATGGCGCAGGCAAGTTCGGCCACCCGTTGCTGGTGCCCGGCCGTGTAGGGATCCCGCAACTCAATGGCCATTGAAATGGCCTGGATGGTGCCCACCATGGCCCGTTTGAATTTTTCCAGGTTTGCCTGCAGCGCCGCCAAGGCACGGTTGCGGTCCGCCAGGGTGGCACGCTCCATCAGGACCCGGCGCAGCCTGGCCACGATCTCCTTGAGCCGCACCGGCTTTTCGATAAAGTCACTGGCCCCCAGCCCAACAATCTCCTCGTAGGTATAGGCATCCACAAAACCGGTCATGATCATGACCGAAGCATCGAAGCGGGCCTTCACCTGCCGGAGCAGCTCAATGCCGTCCATCTCGGGCATGTTGATGTCCGAGATGACCACGTCCAAAGCGTTGCCGCCAAGCTTTTCCAGTGCCTCCCGCCCGTTTCTCGCCGTCATGCATTCGTAACCGGCCAACTGAATGCCTTGGCGGAGCGTTGACCGGATATCCTTTTCGTCATCGACCACCAGGACAGCGGCGAACCTCGGAATCTGCATTTTTTCAACGGTCATGGCGTCCCTTTTGATGGCGCGGGTATTACAAACAATCTCAAAACAGATCCACTCCCCGCTGATCCCGCCGGGGCGCGATCAGCGGGCGGGATCTTTTCTCGAGATCGCTTGTGGAGACCCAAATACCCCAGCCACAAGTATTGCCCCATGTCGCTCATGGTACCATAGACGCATCGGTTTTCAATCCTCCAAATCTGCGTTGGGAGGGCAATCCTGCGTCCCGGGCGCATCCGGCGGCCGCACCCACCGCGTCACCAGGGCCGCCAGGGCATCGTAATGGGTCCCCTTCCAGTACACCTGTCCGCACCCGTCACACCGGAAGAAATGGTCGTAGTAGAGTTTTGTCTTGGGCGCCAGTCGTTCCCACACGGC
Organism: Desulfobacterales bacterium; assembly: GCA_963678885.2. Classification (GTDB taxonomy): domain Bacteria; phylum Desulfobacterota; class Desulfobacteria; order Desulfobacterales; family JAFDDL01. The sequence goes on from CAXXFG010000006.1 coordinate 1,017,809, forward strand.
GGCCTTGTCCACACTGCGGATGCACCCGTTGCACCGCAGGCAGCGGCGGAAGGGCCGTACCTGGGACAACAGGTCGAAGCGCTGAAACAGCTCCCGCAGTTGCGCCTGCACCTGCCCCGATCGCACCCAATACCCACGGCTAACGGCCGCGGCCTGGAGCAAGTGCCGGTCCCTGGTGAGGATGATTCGGTCTTCCGCGGCGGCAATGCGAACAATTTCCGGATCATCGAAATCATTTTGATACAGGGTGTCGAAACCCAGCAGGCGCAGAATCCTGGCCAGTTTACCCAGGTGCACGTCCGCCACGAATCGGCTGCGGCGAAGCGGCGTCGGCCGCAGCCGCACCACCGGCGAAATATCGAGGGTCTCGAACACCGGGTAGACCGAAACAACGTCGCCATCCGAAAGCCGGTGCGTAAAATCCACCGCGCGACCGTTGACAAGGATCAGGTCGACTTCCGGGTGGGGCACCCCGATGGCCTCGATTGCATGCTTGACGCTCGGACGCCCCCGGAACCGGTGTGAAAAGGCCTTTTTCCGCCGGGAATCGGGCAGAAAATCATTTAACTCCTCATAAAACCGGAACTGGGCCTCGTTTGACGCATTTTTCATGACCGACCGTCTGCGGCCGCGGCTTCCTTTTCCGGGTGGCGCCGGCCGCCGACCCTCCCGATATCGTCCATGATCACATACAGACAGGGCACAAAGCCCAGGGTGATTACCGTCGCAAACAGCACGCCGAAGCCCAGCGAAATCGCCATGGGAATCAGGAACCGGGCCTGCCGTGAGGTTTCGAAAATCATGGGCGCGAGCCCCCCGAAGGTGGTGACGGTGGTCAGCAAAATGGGACGAAACCGCATCTGCCCGGCCGTTATGATGGCCGCAACGGCCGCATCACCGGCCAGGCGGCGCCGATTGGCCATGTCGATAAGAACCAGGGCATCGTTGATGACCACCCCGGTCAAGGCCAGCACACCGAACATACTGAGGACACTCAAACTATACCCCATCACCATATGGCCGACAAGCGCCCCCACGATGCCGAAGGGAATCGCCGCCATGATAATGGCCGGCTGTATGAAGCTGTTGAGGGGCACCGCGAGCATGGCGAAGACCACCAGCAAAACCACGACCATGCCCCGACCCAGGCTCTGCAAGCTTTCCCGCTGGTCTGCCTGGTGCCCTTCGAAGCTGTAGGTGAGCCCGGGGAACTCCCGCTGCAACTGGGGAAGGGTATGGGCCATCAAATCGCCCAGCACCTGGCCGGCCTTGCTCCGGGGCCGGATATCGGCCGAAACCGTGATGACCCGGCGGCCGTCCCGTCGTTCAATATCCGTGTAAGCGCGTCCGGGAACAATCCGAACCGCTTCGGCCAGGGGGATTTCACCGCCCGCGGGGGTGCGCAGGATCATCTGTTCGAGATTGTGCTCCGAAATCCGCTCCGAGCGGGGCAGCCGCACCATCACCTTGACCTCGTTTCTCCCCCGCTGCTGCCGCAGCGCCTCCGCTCCGTAGAAGCTGTGGCGCACCTGTCGGGCCACGTCCCGGGAGGTGAGTCCGAGGCTCCGCGCCTCCGGCAGCATAAAAAAATCGAGTTGGCGCTTTCCCGGGGAAAACCCGTCGTCAATGTCCGTCACCCCGGGGTAATAGGACAGGGCCTCGGCCAGTTGGGCGCCGGCCGCCTCCAACACACCGATCTCCTGATGGGCCAGCTCCACGGCAATGGGGTTCCCGCGGCCGGGCCCCCCGGCATCCGATTCGAACCGTAGGGCTTCAAGACCGGGAATCTGGCCCACGGCCTCGCGCCAGCGCTCGGTGAACGCCCCGGTGGCAAGCGGACGGGATCCCGGCGGGGGCAGGTACGCGTACACCTCGGCTTCGTTGTCCCTTATTCGGGCGAAAATCCCAACCACAGCCTTTTTACCGCCGTTTTCCCGGGCCACCCGGTCCGCCGCGGAAACGATCCGCTGCTCTACCGCCTCTGTTTTCGCAAAGGCGGAACCGAAGGGCAGCACAGCCGTCACCTTGGCGTAATCGGATTCGACCTTGGGAAAGAGTTCAAACCCCTGTCTCCCGCTCTGTATGTAGCCGACGGTAACAATCAGCAGCGCAGCGGCGGCGGCGGCGGACACGTACCGCCACCTGAGCATCCATGTTAGAACCGGGGGGTAATATCGGTCAACCATCCGCTTGAATCCCCGTCCGAACACCTGCTGCCAATGTTCCAGACGCGCGAACACGCCATAAGCGCGGCGTTGTTTATGGTGGCCCAGGTGGGCGGGAAGCACGAACAAACTTTCCACAAGGGAAACCAAAAACACCGCCATCACCACCAACGGAATCGGCTTATAGATCTTGCCGATGAATCCCGGGACAAACAGCAGTGGGGCAAAGGCCACCATGTTGGTGAGAACACCGAAAATCACGGGGGTGGAAATCTCCCGCGCCCCCCTGACGGCGGCCTGGAACCAGGGCATGCCCTTTTCCCGGTAATGATAAACATTCTCCCCCACGACAATGGCGTCGTCCACGACAATACCCAGGGTGACGATAAAGGCGAACATGGTGATCATGTTGATACTGACCCCCATGGCATGCAGCAGGATCAATCCCCCGAGAAAGGAGATGGGAATGCCGAGACTCACCCAGAACGCCAGGCGGGGTTCCAGAAAAATGGACAACAGGAGAAAGACGAGCACCAGCCCCAAATACCCGTTTGTCTGCATCAGCCCCATCCGCTGTCGGTAGACATCGGACCGGTCGTTTCGCAGGTCGATGCCGATACCCGCCGGCAGGGTCTGCTGCAACTCCGAAACAACCGCCTTGACGGCATCGGCCACCGCGATGGGCGTCTGGTCCCCCACCCGATAAACCTCCATCATCACCGCCCGCTTACCGTTGTAGGTGGCTTGGCTGTCCACTTCGGCAAATCCGTCTTCGATCCGGCCGATTTCCCCCAGGGTCAGACGCGCACCGTCCCCGTCGGTGATGACCGGTACCCGGGCAAACTCCCGGCCGTAGTCCCGGCGCTCTTTCATCCGGAGCAGCACGTCCCCGCCGGGACTTTTGATGGCCCCGCCGGGCAGTTCCACCGCGGCGGACCGGATGCGGTCGGCCACTTCCCCCAGTGTAATTCCGTAGGTACGCAAGGTCCTCTGATCGACTTCAACAACAATTTCATAATCCCGCACCCCCGTCAGCTCCACCTGCATGATGGCCGCATCCCGGAGCAGCCGCTCACGAACCTTCTCGGCAAGATCCCGCAGCACCCGCTCGCCGACATCACCGTACAGCGCGAGGGAAATCACGTACCGCTTTCGGGAGGCGATGGTCACCTGGGGCTCTTCCGCATCCTCGGGAAAGGAAGTGATCCGGTCCACCTCGGCCTTGATCTCCTGGGCCAGGCGCTGGACGTTCTCTCCTTCGATCACCTCCACCGTCACCACCGCCGCCCCCTCCCTGGCCGTGGACATAACCTTCTCGATGCCGTCAAGACCGTCCACCGCCTCTTCGATGGCCAGGAGAATCCCCCGCTCCACCTCCTGGGGGCTGGCCCCGGGATACGGAACGGTGATGTTCACGAAGTTCAACTCGAAATCCGGAAAGACCTCCTTCTTGATGGAAAACCCCGCGATAATACCGCCCACCAACAAAAAGAGCATCAGCAGATTGGCACTGACCGAGTGACCGGCCATCCACCGGATGGGGCCCCGGGAGCCATCGTCGGTGTGCTTCCGCTCATCCATGACGGGCCTCTTTCCCCGGTGTCGCGATGTTTTCTTCCCCGGTGGGGGCCCGGTCCCCGGTGTTGACCCGCAGCGCCATTCCGGGCACCGGAGCGGCCAGTTCGGAAACGATCACCTGCTCACCGCAACCAAGGCCGGTGTCCAGGACAACGCTGGTTTCATCCCGCCACAGAGGCGTGACCGGCCGCACTTCCAGGGTGCCCGTTGCGGACAACAACCAAAGGGTGTCGTTGTCCCGCAGGGCCGTGCGGGGAATGACAAACACCTGGGCAAGCTTCCGGCCCATGATTTCCACGCGCACATAAGCACCGATCAGCAGGGGGCGGACCACCTCCCCACCCGCCGTCGCCAGTCCGAAAGGGTCCGGCACCGAAACCAGCAAACGGGCCATTCGCCCCTGGGCGGAAAGATCCCCCAACAGCCGAACCACCCTGCCCTCCCGACGCCCCCCCTGTCCATCATAAACGGTGGCGACGGCGCCGGCGTCCTCGCCCCGACGCGGCACGTCGATCCATGGCAGACGGCCCACGGGAACGGTCACCCGAATCCAATAGGTATCGGTGCCGACCAGCTCGGCCAGAGCCTCCTGGACGGAAGCCTGGGAGCCGATGTTCACCGACCGGGTAAGCACCATGGCGTTAAACGGCGCCGTCACGCGGGTCCGCGCAAGGTCGAGCTTGGCCATGTCCACCGCGGCTGTCGCCGCTGCCATATCGGCCCGGGCTTTCTCCAGATGTGGTTTGCGAAGCGCCAGGGCCCCTTCGGTGTCCGAGGGCGCCTGCAACGCCCCCTTGTCCGTCCCCAAAAGGTCCCACTCCCTGCGCGCAACGGTCTGGCGCCCCTCCTCCAACCGCAACAGGTAGCGGCTGTTCACCAGATCGCTGCGGGCACGGGCCAGGGCAAGGGCGTAGTCCGCCTCTTCGATCTGGACCAACTGCGCCCCCCGGGCAACGAGTCCCCCTTCCACAAAATCCGGGTGCAGGGCCGTGATCCGGCCCGCCACCTGGGGTTTTAAAAAGATCCGCCGGGACGGCGTCACGGTGCCCATGGCGGAAACCGTGGTCTGGTAATCTTGCGTCACTGCGGATACGGTGGTGACCAGGGGGACCCATGTCCGGGGCGGGCGCTTTTCGGACCGGGGGGCGGTCTTTTTCAGATAAACGGCCGCCCCCACCCCCACCAACAGGATCAGGACCGCAATCACAAACCGGGGCAGGGGTTTGCGCCATCTGCTGTCCGGCGGATTGCCGGCGGTGGTCTTCTGCATGTTACCAAAACGTTTGTTTGGCATGGTGTCTCCGTCCGAAGTAAAGAAGATCAAGCGCCCGAAGCGTCAGGCCGGGCGCCCCCGAGGGCCCTGTAAAGCTGGATCCGGGCTTGGTATAAAGCGGTTTGCCGCCGGATCAGCTCCCGTTCCAGGGCCTGCACGGTGGAAAGCTGGGTTAAAACCGGCAGGTAATCCGTCAAGCCGTTCCGGTACCGATACGCCGCCTGCGCCAACGCGTTTCGCGCCGTTGCAATCACCTGTTGCAAAGCGGTGATATGCTCTTTCTGCCGGACCTCGGTCACCAGGGCATCCTCCACCTCTTTGACGGCCGTGATCACCACCTGGCGATAGTCGGCCAGCCGTTCTTCCGCCACCGCCCGGGTGCGGTGAACCGCCGCCGCCCGGCTGCCACCATCCACTGCGGGCGCGACAAGGCCCGCCGCAAGGGACGCCAGCCAATTATCGAACAGTCCCGCCAACCCTTCCGCGCCGGTTTCGGCGATGCCTGTCAGCCGAAGGGCAGGCATCCGGTCCGCCCGGGCCGCCTCCACATCGAGCCCGGCGGCGGCAAGCCGGAACCAAGCCGCCCGAATGTCCGGACGATTGCGCAGCAGGTCGGCCGGCACCCCCGTTTTCGGCAACGGCGGAAGCGGCGGAAAGTCGGTGCGCAGCACCACTGCCTTCCCTCCCGGCGCATCGCCCAACAGAACGCTCAACTCGTGCCCGAGCAGCTGCGCCGCTTCTTCCACCAGGGGCATCTCAGCGCGCACCTGGTCCACCGCCTGTTTCTGCTGGTAAACATCCAGTGCAGATGCGATGCCTTGCCGGAACCGCAAATCCACCAACTCCAGAAGGGTCCTGTTGAGTGCAAGCTGTTGCCCCAGCAGGGACTTCTGCTTGTGCTGGGAAACGATGCCGATCCAGCGCAACGCAACCTCGGCGCTGACCGTCAGGGTCATGGTCATTGCGTCCTGCCGGGACGCCGACACCCGCAGACGGGACGCCTCATGACCGGCCCTTACCCTGCCCCACAGGTCCACCTCGTAATTGGCGGCCGCACCCAGGCTGTATTCTTCGAAACCCGTTTCCGTGTCGGCCCAGCGCCGGCCGGCAAGGGCATCGGCGGTCCCGGACACGGAAGGATACCGCCCCGCCCCGGCCAGAACGGCCTGGGCCCGGGCCTGCCGGAGGCGCGCCCAGGCGGAATCCAGGGGAAGATATCCGGCAAGGGCGGCATTTATCAGCCCCCCAAGTTCGTCATCACCGAACGCCTCCCACCACGGCCCGGACGCATCCACGGGGCCGCTGTCGACGGAAAAGGCCTCCGGCACAACCGCCGCGTCCGGCGCCGGCGGCGGGGCGGCAAAGGGCCGGCACCCGGCGGTCAGCACCGCAAAACCCATCACGACGGTGAGGAAAATGGTGCCCATGCCGGTGCCAGGGCGACGGCGCCGCGTGCAGCGCCGGGAAACATCTGGAAGTATTTTTCGTCCGTGTATCCACCGCATGAAAAACCACCCGTTCCCATAAAAATTGGTTGAGGTTTCCCACCCGCCGCCACCAATCAGGCAAAGGGTAATTTTTTCTTCTACCAAAGCCACCGGCACGAATCAAGGCGCCCTTTGTCGCAAATCAGAGGAATTGCGTGCCGTCATGGCACATGATTTTAAGATGTTAAGTTGCGATTGCCCCGGAACGCAGATGTGCGGGGACACGGCAGGAGGCGTGGCACATCTTCGGATGTGCGAAGGGGAGGAAGTGGGTCTGTTTTTCCGGAAAAGGACTGCACGGCAATGGCCGAAGAAGAAGAAGGCACGCGTCACAGGGCGGTGTTGTTCTGCTTTTCGATCCAGCGGTAGAGGGGCGCCCTGAAATACCAGACCGCAACGATCATCACGACGCAGGCCGCGGTCAACACCGCCAGCATGTCATAGTCCCGATCATAGAGGGAGGCGCCCTGCGCACTGAGCATGATGGTGCCGGGAATACGTCCCACGGCGGAAAGGAGAACGGTCACCTTCACCGGAAGGGCGCTCATGCCCAGGAACAGGCACAGGGAGTCCTTGGGAAACCCTGGGAACACAAACAAGATAAACACCACCACCGCCCCCTGGTGCCTGAGCAGGGCGTCCATCCGCGCCAGAACATCGGGCGACATCAGACGGCGGATCCAGCGCCTTCCCAGGTACCGTCCCACCAGCACGTTGATCCAGGACCCCAGTGTAAGTGCGGCGGTTGAGTACACCGAAGCCCAAAAGGTTCCGAACAGGTAGCCGCCGATAAAACCGGTGGCCTCCCCCGGTACCGGCGCGATGACCACCTGCAACGTCTGAAGGGCCGCGTAGGCCACCGGTGCCAGCCATCCGAGACCAGCGAGAAACGCCCGGGAGCGCTCCCGGTCGGCCAGCAACGCCTGCACTTCCAACACCGCCTCCCAGAGGGCAGCACGAAACAAAAAGGCCACGGCACCCGCCAACAGGACACCGGCAATCAAAATCAGTCGTTTACGGGGCACCGTGGTTCATTCTCACTTTGCAGTGGTTTCCGTCAAACGGCCCGGACCGCTTCCAACGCGGCCACACCGGGAAGGGACGTTCCTTCCAAAAGCGTCAAAAAGGCGCCGCCGCCTGTGGACACATAGCCGACCCGGTCCGTTTCCCCGGCCTGGTGCAGGGCTGCGTCCGTGTCCCCGCCGCCAACAATGGTCAGGGCGTGGGCATCGGCCACGGCCGCGGCCATGGCCATGGTGCCCCGGCTAAAGGCGTCCATCTCGAACACACCCATGGGACCGTTCCAGATGATGGTCTTAGCATCTGCAAGGGCCTGACGGTACACGATGGCGGTGGCGGGTCCGATGTCCAGCATCATCCAATCATCCGGTACATCCTGGACAGGGACGATCTTGGTGACCGCGTGGGCATCGAAGGTGGGCGCCACCACGGCATCCACCGGCAGATAGAAACGAATCCCCCTCTCCGCCGCCGTCCGCAGCAGGTCACCGGCGGCACCCACCAAGTCCGCCTCGATTTTCGATCCCCCCACCGAAACCCCTTGTGCCTTCAGGAAGGTGTTTGCCATGGCCCCCCCGATAACGACCTTGTCCACCTGGGACAATAGATTGCGAAGCGCCGCCAGCTTGCTGGACACCTTGGCGCCCCCCACCACCGCCGCCAGTGGACGCTGTGGCCGGGCCATGGCCTTTTCGAAATAAGCGATTTCCCTGGCCAACAGCATGCCGGCCACCGCCACCGGCGCGTGCCGCACAATGGCCTCCACCGAGGCGTTTTTCCGATGACTCACGGCAAATGCATCGTTCACGTAAACGTCACAGAGAGAAGCCAATTTTTGGGCGAAATCATCCGCGTTTTGCTGCTCCTCCGGATGAAACCGGAGGTTTTCCAGCAAGACCACCTGTCCCGGTTGCATCTTTTCCACCAGGGCCTCCACCGCCGGTCCGACGCAATCATCGGCCATCTTCACCGGCGTTTCCAGCAGCATCGCCAAGCGATCCGCAACGGGTTTCAGGCTGAAAGCAGGCACACGCGCGCCCTTGGGCCGGCCAAGATGCGAGGCAATCACCAGCCTGCCGCCCTGGGCCAGGATGTGCTTCAGTGTGGGCACCACCGCCCGGATCCTGGCGTCGTCCTTGATTTGTTGGTTGTCATCCAGAGGAACGTTCAAGTCCACCCGGCACAACACCCGTTTGCCGGCAACCGCTATGTCCGAAATGGTCTGCATAACGCCTCCTTTTCTTGATCGGAGCATCATCTCATGCCCGGTGTTCAGTCTTTTTCGGTTTTTTTCCACCACCGCCATGGAAAGCCGCGATGCCGGTCCCTGTTGCGCCGTTTGTGCTGAACCAGGGTCTTGGTTTTGGCCCAACGACCAAAAAATGTCAGGGTCCCCGCACCATAGGCCCGGTCCACCATTTCCTGACGCACCACCGTGCCGCCCATGCCCTGCATGGCCGTGCGGAGACACTGCGTCTTTCGCCGACAGGCCAAGCAGCCCGCCGGTGTCTTTCGGAGCCCGTCGGGCCCCATGGGAAACACACGTTCCAGGCGACCGAAACAAGCAGGGGCGGTGTCGGTGTCCGTCACACGAAGTCCTTTCATCCCTGTGAACGGTGCCGTCGCCGGGCGGGTGCGGGCCACACCCTGTGCGTCAGCACGCGCCACGCATCCGGGCGATGTGGCCCTGATCGGCGAAACTGTAATATCCGTTTCGCCCGACAATCAGATGTTCGTGCACCGTAATGTCCACCACTTGGCAGGCCGCGACCAATCGGCGGGTGAGGGCCATGTCCTCCCTGGAGGGTGCGGGATCCCCGGAGGGGTGGTTGTGGGCGAAAATAAGGGCCGCGGCATGCCTGTCCAGCGCCGCCCGCACGACCTCCCGGGGATACACCGCACTGGCCGTGAGGGTGCCTTCGAACAACACCTCGGTTGAAAGCACCTTGTTTTTGGCATCCAGATAGATGGCCAGAAAGCATTCCCGGTGCAAGCCGGAAAGACGGTGCCGGAGAAAGGTATGCACCGTTTCGGCATTGCCCAGAATCACCGCGTCGACCATGCGGCTGTGAAGGTAACGGTCCGCAACGGCCCGCACAAGTCGGATGGGCAGAAGATTTCTGGGGCCGATGCCCGGGACTTCACAAAGCTGGTCATCGGCGGCATCCATTACGCCCTGGAAGGTCTTGAACCGGTCCAGGGCCGCCTTGGCCGCCGGCTTACAATCCTTGCGGGGGGTGGCCATGGTCAGCAGCAGCTCAATGACTTCGTAATCAAGAAAGCCTTCCAGCCCCTTGGAGAGAAAACGCTCCCGCAGACGACTGCGATGCCCTTCGCCCTTGTCGGCCTGTTTGTTTTCCATTCGCCCTCCCGCCCGGCGGCGGGTTGTGCGCCGTCCGAACACACGGCCCCGCCCCACCCCCCTTCCGGCGGTTCGCTATTTTCGCCCCCACTCTCCGTTAAACTCTTCTTTCAAATCCCGTCGCATCAATTGCCCCGCCGCTGTTTCAGCGGACAGCCCCTCGTGCAGAATATGGTATACCGCATGGCAGATGGGCATTTCCACCCCCATGCGGCGGGACAAGTTGTAAACGGAGCGGGCGGTTTTCACGCCTTCTGCCACCATCTTCATCTCGGACAAAATGCTTTCCAGGGATCCCCCCTCCCCCAACCGGACCCCCACCGTGTGGTTCCGGCTCAACGCCCCGGTGCAGGTAAGAATCAGATCCCCCACGCCGGAAAGTCCCGAAAAGGTGCGGGGATCCGCGTGCATCTTCACGCCCAGCCGCCGCATCTCCGCAAGCCCACGGGTCATCACCGCCGCCCGGGTGTTCAGGCCGAGGCCCAGGCCGTCGATGATGCCGGCGGCGATGGCGATTACGTTTTTCACCGCACCGCCCAGCTCCACGCCGATCACGTCCTCATTGGTGTACACACGAAAATAGGGGCTTGAAAACGCCTCCTGCACGGCACGGGCCCGCGCGGCATTCTTCGAAGCCACCGCCACAAGGGTGGGCACCTGCCGGGCCACCTCCTTGGCAAAGCTGGGGCCGGAAAGAATCACCAACCGGTCATCGCCCACGGCGGGCAGCGCCTCTTTAAGCACCCCGGACATGGTCAGCAGGGTCTCGTTTTCGATGCCCTTGGTGGCGGACACCAAAGTGGCCGCCGGGTGCAGAGCCGGTCCCAGGCGAACGGCGGTCTCCCGCGTCACATGGGAAGGGGCCACCATCACGACCATCTGCTTTCCGGTAACCACGCCTGCCAGATCGTTGGATGCAACGACATTGTCCGACAATCGCACCCCCGGTAAAAAGGTCTGGTTTTCCCGGGTGGCGTCTATCTGCTCTTTGACTTCCGGCTCATATACCCACAGGTCCACCCCGTGTCCGTTATGCCCCAGCAGCTGGGCGAGAGCTGTCCCCCAACTACCACCGCCGATCACCGCGATGCGTTCATTTTGTTCCATTCGTACAACCCCGTTCATTTGTTTTACCGCCCGCCGGCGCTGTGGCGACCGCTGGGCGTAAGATCTGTGTCATGAAGCCCCGCTGGAGCCCTCTCTGTCCGTGAAGCAAGTCAATCCCCCCCGGAAACGTCCGGCGCGGGGCCCCCCATTTCGTCCTCTGCGCAATCCTCTCCGGCCTCCTCCGGTTCCTGCTCCGCCAGACGGGCCGCGCTGACCAGCCGTTCGCCGTTGTCAAGGCCCATGAGTTTGACCCCCTGGGTGTTGCGGCTGATCACGGAAATCCCGGCGATGGGGATGCGAATGAGCTTGCCCATGTCGGTCATGAGCATCACCTCATCGGTTTCCTCCACCAGAAGAATGGACACCACCGCGCCGTTGCGCTCGTTGGTCTTGATGGTGATCACCCCTTTTCCGCCCCGGTTCTGCACCGGGTATTCATCGATGCTGGTCCGCTTTCCGTAACCGTTCTCGGTGACGGCAAACAGGGTCTGTCCGTAGCTCAACACCTCCATGCCGATGATGCGGTCGTCCGTGTCGATACGCATGCCCCGGATACCCCCGGCGATGCGACCGGTGGGCCGCACGTCGGACTCCTGGAACCGAATGGATTTTCCAGCGGCGGAGCACAGAAACACGTTCATGGTGCCGTCGGTGATGCGTGCGGATATCAATTCATCACCGTCCGCCAGATTCAGGGCGATGATGCCCCCGGACCGCGGTCGGCTGTAGCGCATCAGGTCGGTACGCTTGACCAGTCCGTTTCGGGTGGCCATCATGATATACCGCCCGGCCTCAAACCCACTGACGTTCAATACGGTGGTCAACTGTTCGCCGGGACTCAAATCCAGGAGGTTGACCACGGCCTTGCCCCGACTCATGCGTCCGGCCTGGGGAATGTCATAGACCTTGCACCAATAAACCCGCCCCTGGTTTGTAAAGAACAGGAAGGTGTGGTGGGTGGAGGCCACAAAAAGGTGCCGGACGAAATCCGCATCCTTTATGCCCATGGCGGTCTTCCCCCTGCCCCCGCGGCGCTGGCTCTGGTAGAGGGTGATGGGATTGCGTTTGATATAGCCGTCCTGGCTGACGGTTACCACCATGTCTTCTTCGGCGATCATGTCCTCCATGGTCAGTTCCCGGGTGGATTCCACAATCCGTGTGCGCCTAACATCGCCGAACCGTTCCCGGATGTCGACAAGTTCGGTTTTGATGATATCCAGCACCATCTGCTCGCTGCCAAGGATCTCCCGGTAACGGGCAATGTCCTTAAGGGTGTTTTCGTATTCCTCCACGATCTTGTCCCGTTCCAGCCCGGTCAGGCGCTGGAGGCGCATGTCGAGAATGGCCTGTGCTTGGACGTCGGAGAGACGAAACCGCTCCATGAGCTTTGCCTTTGCCTCTGCGGGAGACGTGGCCTTGCGGATCATCGCCACCACCTCGTCGAGGTTGTCCAGGGCGATTTTGAGTCCTTCCAGGATATGTGCCCGGGCCTCAGCCTTCTTCAAGTCGTGACGGGTCCGTCTGATAACGATCTCCTGGCGGTGACGCACGTAATGCTCCAGGATTTCTTTCAGGGAGAGCAATTCCGGTCGTTGCCCAACCACGGCCAGCAAAATGATGCCGAAGCTTGTCTCCAACTGGGTATGCTTGTAAAGTTGGTTGATGATCACCTCGGCCATGACGTCCTTTTTCAAGGCAATGGCGATGCGCATGCCCCTTCGGTCGGATTCGTCGCGCACGAAGCGGATGCCTTCGATCTGCTTGTGGCGCACAAGCCCCGCAATCTTTTCGATAAGCCGGGCCTTGTTCACCTGATAGGGAAGTTCGGTGACGACGATGGTCTCCATGCCGCTTTTCTTGTCCTGCTCCACGTCGACGACGGCCCGGATGCGGATCACGCCCCGGCCGTTTCGGTAGGCGTCGAAGATGCCCCGGGTGCCGTAAATGATGCCACCGGTTGGGAAATCCGGTCCCGGCATGTGGGGGAGCAACTCCCGCCATGAAATTTCGGGGTTGTCGATGAGGGCGGTGATGGCATCGATGGTTTCCGTCAGGTTGTGCGGCGGGATATTGGTGGCCATGCCCACCGCGATGCCCGAGGACCCGTTGACCAGCAGCAAGGGAATCTTTGCAGGGATAACCGAAGGCTCGACCAGGGATTCGTCATAGTTGGGAATGAAATCAACGGTCTCCTTTTCCAGGTCCTCCAGCAGTTCATGGGCAATGCGCTGCATGCGGACCTCCGTGTACCGCATGGCCGCCGCTGAATCGCCGTCGATGGATCCGAAGTTGCCCTGGCCGTCCACCAACGGGTAGCGCATGGAAAAACTCTGGGCCATCCGCACGATGGTGTCATACACGGCGGTATCCCCGTGGGGGTGGTACTTACCGATCACGTCCCCGACGATACGCGCCGATTTCTTGTAGGGCTTGTTGTAATCGTTTTTAAGTTCGTTCATGGCAAAGAGCACCCGGCGGTGAACCGGTTTCAACCCGTCCCTCACATCCGGCAAGGCCCGCCCGATGATCACGCTCATTGCGTAGTCGAGGTAGGATTGTTTCAGCTCTGTTTCGATGCTGATTTCCGGCAGCTTGTCCGATTCCACAACATTTTCTTGAGTCATAGGTCAGTCCGTTCGGTTATTGCACGCCAGCTTCTACCGGTGGTCGACGCCTTCCGGGGCGATCACGCCGCCTGTCCGTTTGTCGGCTCCACCAGCTTTCGGTAGCTTGCATAGTAAATATCGGTCAAGGTAAGGAACCCGGTCACCACCAAGGGCCCGTAAATGATTCCCAAAATGCCGAAAAGTTTCAGCCCTCCCATGATCGATAGAAATACCAGCAGGGTATGCATCTGTACCCTCTTTCCAACGATGCGAGGCTTGAGCAGGTATTCGATACCGCCCGAAACCACCAGGTAAAACACAACAAAAAAAATTCCAGCGGCGATCCGTCCCTTGAGAAACAGCAAGAGCGACGCCGGAAGAAGCACCGCGCCGATGCCCACAATGGGCAAAAAGGCCAGGAAGGCCATCACAACCCCCCAAAGTACCGGGGAGTTAAGGCCGAACAGGGCGAACACCACCCCGCCGAGAACGCCCTGGAACATGCCGGCGAGGCCGTTACCCACCAGTATGGCCCCGGCCATGTCCTTGAATTTGCGGATGAGTTTTTCATCCTGCTCCCGGGGCAACGGCGACAAATCCACAATAAAGGCCACAAGGCGGTGGCCGTCGATCAGCAGATAATAGACCACCAGCAGCATGAAAAAAAAGTTGAGCAACAGCTTGAGCAGATTCGATGCAATGGCCTGGCTCTGCTCGTAGAGCATTAGCCCCATTTTCCGCCCCAGATCCGCCACCGCGGCTTGAAACTCTTCACCGGTCAATTCGATGCCGAAATCCGAAAGAAACTGCCCGATACGCGCAAAAAGGGCATTCTTCTCCGTCAACTCCGCCAGCCGGCTGCCCTGGAGCAGCCCTCGGATTTCATCGCTCCACAACGAGCCCCTGGCCGCCAGGTACAGATCGTAGGCCTCCCGGGAGATGATGGTCACAAACAGCACGATGGGAACGAACAGCACGATGAAAATAATCAGGCAGGTGACAAAGGAGGCCATGCCGTCGGACATGCGCCGGGCCGCAAACCGGTAGAGGGGCGAAAACAGTCCCGTCACCACGGCCCCCATGACGATCACCGAAAAAAAGGGCCAAAGCAGCCATCCAAGCAGCACCATCGAAATGAGCAACAGGCTCAGGAAAAACCATAAAATCAAGTCCCGTGAAGTCCTGTCAGTCATTTCCTGCCTTCTGCCTATCCATGGCCGCGGTACCCGCCGGCGCCACACCGGAGGACCACGTGGTGCCGCCGGCGGCAACGGTGGTCATCGCATCGGCCGCCCGGTGCGCGAAAATCCCGCCGGTGGGATCAGGAGGAGAGAATGCCGGGGATACGACCGGCGATTGCACGGACAAGGGCCTTGCTCCGCCGGTTATCGGCTTACCAGCCCACCAGCCAAGGCCACCAGCAGGGTTTCGTACACAAAGACCGGAAGATAGTTCTGGAACAATCCATATACGATGCCGCCCCCGATAATCGCCGGAACCGCAAAAAAAATCAGGATACCCAACTTCCTGCTCAGATCCATGGCATGCCTCCCTCCCTGTCCGGTCATGAAAACGTCGTAAAACCGAGTTTTTATACCAGCAACAACCCATCGTGTAAAGAAAAAAACGATGCCCGCCGTAGGCGGGCATCGTTCCTTTTGCAACCGGGGGGCAATCGCGCCCAACGGTTATTTTTCAATGAGCATGGCCATGCCCATTCCACCGCCGATGCACATGCTGAGGATGGCGTTGGAATAGTTTTTCCGCTCCATCTGATGCAGACAGGTCACCATCTGCCGGGCACCGGTTGCCCCGATGGGGTGCCCCAGGGAAATTCCGCTGCCCAGTTCGTTGGGCTTGTCGGTGGGGATGCCCAACTCCCGCATGCAGCCGATGGCCTGGGAGGCGAAGGCCTCGTTAAGCTCGATCATGTCGATATCCCCAATGGCCATGCCGGTCTGCTTGAGCACCTTGCGGATGGCCGGCACAGGCCCCAGACCCATATAGGCGGGATCCAGGCCGCCGGAGGCGAATGCCTTGATTTTCGCCATGGGGGTCAACCCCAAGGCCTTGGCCTTCTCGGCGGTCATCATCACCACCGCACCGGCGCCGTCGTTGATGCCGGAGGCGTTTCCAGCGGTCACGGTGCCGTCTTTGCGGAAGGCCGGCCGCAACTTGCCCATTTTCTCCATATTGGTATCCATCGGCCGTTCATCTGTGTCCACCACCACGTCCCCTTTCCGGGTCTTGATGACCACCGGGACGATCTCCTTGGCGAACAGGCCGGTCTCAATGGCCTTGCGGGCGCGCTGATGGCTCAGCACGCCCAGCTCATCCTGCTCCTGGCGGGAAATCTTGTAGGCATCGGCGATGTTTTCAGCCGTCTGCCCCATGTGATATCCGTAAAAGATTTCATACAAACCATCGAACACCATCAGATCGTGCACTTCCCCCACACCGGTAAGCTCCATCCGGTGCCCCCACCGGGCCTTCATCAGGGCCAGGGGCGCACGGCTCATGTTCTCCTGACCGCCAGCCACCACCACCTCGGCCTGCCCGCTCATGATGGCGGAGGCACCGAGCGCGATGGCCTTCAGACCGGAACCGCACACCTTATTGATGGTGTAAGCCGGTGTTTCCTTGGGGATCCCGGCTTTAACCATTGCCTGCCGGGCGGGGTTCTGGCCCTGTCCCGAAGTAAGCACATTGCCCATGATGACCTCGTCCACGTTCACGGGGATGGCGGCATCGTCATAATCATAGACATCGGCTTCCAGTGCGATCCGTCCCTGGTCCTTCAGGGTATCGGGCGCCAGGGCCATTGTTTCATCACTGGAATGCGGCCGCAGACCGGCCCGTTTCAACGCTTCCTTCATGACGGCGGCACCAAGCGCCACCACCGGCACATCCTTCAACCCGCCGCCGAAATTACCGACAGCCGTGCGGGCACATGATACGATGACTACGTCTTGCATACGATTTCCTCCTTGAAAATGATCTCTGCGCAACATCCAGCAATAAGCCTGAATGCGGCCTATTTAACAAAAAAATATTGCGCATGCGTAACACGAAACAAAATGGCAGGTCAATACAATTGAGGGCGGGCGCAGGAAGGGTAAGCCGTCGGAAACAGGCATCCCGGAAACGGTCGGGAGGAGGCCGCGGCGGATCCGGTGCCCCTTTCCGGATCCGCCGGAGATATCAATAGATGGAAGTATACTCTTTTGCCACGTCCATCAGCGCCCGGGCGTTTTCAATCTTAGTTCCCCCCAGGCTGGCACCTGTGGAAAGGATGAAACCACCGTCTTTCCCGGCGATCCGGATCAGGTTTTTGCAATAGTCCTTCACATCATCCGGGGTGCCGGTGCAAAGAATGGTGGACGGCACATTGCCCATGAGGCACTGGGTTTGCCCCACCGTTGCCTTGGCCTGCGCCATGTCCGTTCCGTCCATCCACCAGATGACCTTTCCCTTGGGCAGGTCGCAAATGTCCTTGAGGCGCTTGTTGTAACCGCCTTCGGCAAACAGCAGGGGCACCACGCCCTCGTTGATCAGGGCAACGATCACCTTGCGCATGGTCGGCCAGTAGAACTTCCGGAACAATTCGTCCGACATGAAGCTGTCCGCGCCCTTGTGGAGTGGAAAGATCACCATGGGATTGCCCGACATGTTGCTGCCGGCCAGCGCCCCCTTGACGGCAAACGGCGTCATCCGCTCACAGGCCTCCAGCACCGCATCGGGACGCCGGAACAGGTCCATGAAAATTCCCCGGGTTCCCCGGAGGGTATCGCCCACCAGGTCGAAGGGCATTTTACTGGCGCCACCTGAAAATCCGGGAAAACCTTTTGCCTGCAAACCCGAGGAGATGCGCATGAGTACCGAGAAATAGCGTGCCAACTCCTTTGCCCCCGCTTCCATGACGCTGAAAGCGCCCATGAGCTCCGGATTGGCAAAGGGCATGAGGGTTGAAAACAGGAGAAGGTACTCCGTGGCAATGGGGAAATTGGGCAAGCCCTGGAACGCGCCGAGCTTGCCGAACACCCGGGGGAAGTACCGGGTAAGAAAATAGCCCGTGGGGTCGTCGATCAGATCCTGGTACTCGTCGTCTTTCATGTATTCGTCTTCGACGTACTGGAATTCCTGGTTCTCTCCCAGCTGCTTTCCCGCCCACCGGTAAAGCTTGTAATCGAGAAGGTCAAACACCCCCCCCGGCGGTACCGTGATGGGTCCGTCGGCGGTATCGAAATGGATTTCATCGTAGAATTTTTCCCAAACGGGAATCATTTTCTCGTAATCGTGCATGGCGTCTTTCCAGGAAAGTCCCGCCCACGTCAGGGGCAGGGCCCCCACCGCCGGGCATACCGGGACACGTTCCGGCGCCTTCTTCATCTGCACGGCATCCCGCAGCATCGTCGCCCGCCGACGGTAAGCGGCTTCGGCCTCGGGACTGATAAAGGCAATGTTGCCACCCGCCACCCATGCATCAAAACGCGTGTCCTGTTTCGCGCCCGAATCCGCAGTTACCGTTGTCCACCTTTCTTTCATGTGCCTTTCCTTTCTTGCCCCAGGCGCTGTGATCGGGGCGTCTGTTTCCCTGAACATGTTTTACCGTTGATGGCGGGCCCCCAGGTAACGGCGTTTGCGCCGATCTCCGGGCCGCGGCATGCGTTCCTCCTGCCCACGGTCCCTGCGCCGGCCGTTGTCCTGACGGACAGCCCCCTTTGGAACCGATCCGACGGAAGGATAATTGTAAGCAGCAAGCTTCGTTCCAAAGATCGGACATTTCTCAATACGGTTTCATTTTTCAGGGTGTTATACGCTCTTCCAATCGCGGTAACCGGGGCTGCTCCCGCCGGCGCCTCCGGTATATCGGACCGCATGTGGTGGATCCCACAACCGGCACGGCCGACCCCAGCCCCATCCTGAAATGATCGGAACGAAACGGTTCAGTCCCGGCCGAGACGGGGCCGGGTGATGCCCAGTTTTCTCATGTGATAGCGAAATGTGCTGGGTTTCATGTTCATGTGGCACGCGGCGCCGTTGGGCCCCTCGATGACCCATCCGGCCGCGTTGAGAACACGCACGCAATAAGATCTGTCGTCTTCGGTGGCCGGGGGCCGCCCCCCCGCCGCCACCTTGTTCGCACCGCCCCCCTTCCTGTCTGCGGATGGGAAAAACGGATCGGACGGCGACGCGAAAATCAGCTGATCGTTTTGGCTGATGATAACCGCACGTTCCACAAGGTTCTGCAGCTCCCGCACATTGCCGGGCCAATCATAGGCCACCAGGCGCTGCATGGTTTGCCTGGAAACCCGTGACACCTTCTTGCCCATGCGGCGGCTGATTTTGCCGGCGAACCAATTGATCAGCGGCCTGATATCCTCCCGCCTCTCCCGCAGCGGCGGCAACAAGATGGGAAAGACGTTGAGGCGGTACCACAGGTCCTGCCGGAATCGGCCGGCCGCCACCTCCTCGGCCATATCCCTGTTGGTGGCCGCAATCAACCGCACATCGGTCCGGATGGTCCGTTCATCACCCACCCGCTCAAAGGCACCGTCTTGAAGAACCCGCAGCAGCTTTGGCTGCAACGCAAGGGGTAGATCCCCGATCTCGTCAAGAAACAAGGTGGCCCCGTCGGCCAGTTCGAATCGCCCTGTCCGGCGGCTCACGGCACCGGTAAAGGCCCCCCTTTCGTGGCCGAATAATTCACTCTCGATCAAAGCGGCCGGCAGGGTGGTGCAGTTGACGCGCACCAAGGGACGCGAGCGCCGGTGGCTGGCCTGGTGAATGGCCCGAGCCACCAGCTCTTTACCCGTGCCCGTCTCCCCCATGACCAACACCGTGGCGTCGGTGGGCGCCACTTTCCGCACCTGGGCCAGCACGGCCTGGAGTTTCTGACTCTGACCGATAATCTCGCCGGTGTTATAGTCCTCAAAGATTTCCTCCTGGAGGTACAGGTAATCGGCCCGGATCCGGTCATTGAGTTTCCGGCTCCAGTCAAGGGCCTTGCGTCGGATGCCCTCGGACCGCCGCCGCATCATCAGCCTCGCCACCATTTCACCCGCCCGCTTGAGGCAATGGGCAAGCTCCCCCGGCCAATGGTCCCGGACCTTTTCCGAAGACAGTCCGATGACACCCACCGTGCGGCCACCGATGGCGACCGGCACCGTGATGAAAGAACGGATGTTGTTGCGTGCATACAATCGCCGCAAGTTTTCCGCTGCGACAGGCAACGCTTCGATGCTGCCGCAAGCCACGCTCTCACCCCGGCGCCAGCGATCCGAAAGATACCGGCGTGCCCGGTAAAACGCTCCCTCCCCTCCCGGGGAAAACCAGCTTTGAACAGGTTGTGCGGCGGCCTGCTCCAACTGGTGGCACCAGGCATAGCTGGGATGGAATTCGTTGCGGTCCTCCAGCAGCTCATTGTATACCCCATGCTCCACGCCCACGGCCTTGGCGATGCCGCCAAGATCTTCCTCCACCGCGCCATCGATCTCCGAAAGGGGCAAATCGATGTAACGTATCGCCATGCGCTGCAGCACGGCCTCAATGGCCGGCATCGTCTGGATGGAATCTGCGTGCTGGCGTTTCATCGGAAACAACGCTCCTTCCCCCTTTGTTTATCGGCGACACTCTCCGCCGCAGGCACGGTGGCAGTGTAGCCCCAAACATTTCGGTTTTCAATGGTCAAAAAACCTCCATACAGAACGCCGTTTTGGTTTTTCTTAGGATCGCTTCGATACCAGGCCAAACTCAACCAATGCAGCAACAGCTGGGCTGCAATCCGTTGGCTTCACACGGCATTCGATCACCTTCCCCCGCTGGGAAACCAAGCGGACAACTCGGCAAAAAAGGAGCGCGGATGAAAATTTTGGGAATTTCAGGCGGCGGCAACTGCGCCTGCGTTCTAAAGGACGATTTCGCCCGACTGGATGAAAAATACCTGGGGGCCGACGGCATCATCTTCACAATGCCGATTTTTGAAAAAGGAACCCCGGGCGCGTTCGAAATCATCCGGGACCGGATGGCCGGCCCCAACCACGACACCGGACTGCTGGAAGTGGCCCGGAAAATCGCCAGGGACAAAGGCACCGACGGGCCGGATCCCCGCCACTTCAAAAAACGGTTTGCCAGCTTCATCGGTATTGGCGCCAGCGATTGGGACAGCCATATGGCCGCCGACTTCGGCCTGTTCGCCATCAGTGCGCCCCTGACGGTCATCGACACCCTGGTGTTCAACTGGTCCAAGGCCTCCTGGAGCACGACGAGATGTCCTACACCAAACTGCGCAAATCCGATTTTTTCAAGGAGCGCCAGAGGCGCGTACAAGGACTTTATTCAGCCGTCCAAACCGCCGAGGGCATAAGGGGCAACCGTTGATCTGACTGGCGTCAGCGCTCTTCGCCGTGCTTGCGCCACCAATCAAGGCGCTCCCGAACGATCTTTTCATACCCGCGGTCCACCGGCGCATACCAGCGCTCCGACGCCAGCTTGTCCGGCAGATACTGTTGGGCCGAATACCCCTCCTTGAAGTCGTGGGCGTATTGGTAGCCCTCTCCATAGCCGATGGATTTCATCAGCCGGGTCGGCGCGTTGCGGATGTGATGGGGTACCGGAAGGGAGCCGGTGCGCGCGACGGCCGCCCGGACTTCCCCGTACGCCTTATACACGCTGTTGCTCTTGGGCGCCGTGGCCAAATACAACGCCGCCTGGGCCAGGGCGAGTTCACCTTCGGGCGCTCCAATAAACCGGAAGGCCTCCATGGCGTCCATGGCCACCGAAAGGGCCCTTGGATCGGCGTTTCCGATATCTTCCGAAGCAAATCGCACCATGCGCCGGGCGATGTACAGGGGATCCTCACCGGCCATGAGCATGCGTGCCAGCCAATACAGGGCCGCATCCGGGTCACTGCCCCGCATGCTCTTGTGAAGGGCGGAGATGAGATTGTAATGCTCTTCGCCTGCACGGTCATACAGCAAGGCTTTTTTCTGCAAAGCCCCCACCGTCTGCTCCAGGCCGATCACCCCCCCGGCATCGGGCGCCACGTCGGCGCAAAGGGCCGACACCACAACCTCCAGGTTGTTCAGGGCTGTGCGGGCGTCTCCGTCGGCCAGCTGCACCATGTGGGCCAGGGCGTCCGGGGCAATGGAAAGGCCCAGCCCCCCCAACCCCCGCTTCACGTCGGAAAGCGCCCCGGTGATGACGCGGGCCATTTCGGCTTCCGTCAGCGCCTTTAACACGAACATCCGGCACCGGGACATGAGGGCCGCGTTCACCTCAAAAGAAGGATTCTCGGTGGTGGCCCCGATAAGGGTGATGCGCCCGCTTTCCACATGGTGAAGAAACGCGTCCTGCTGGGCCTTGTTGAAGCGGTGGATCTCGTCCACGAACAACACGGTCCCCCGCCGGTGCATGCGCCGGACTTCCGCTGCCTCTTCGATAACGGCGCGAATCTGCTTGACCCCGGCCAATACGGCCGAAAAATGGACGAAATGGGCACGGGTCTCTCTGGAAATGATCCGGGCGAGGGTGGTTTTGCCACACCCGGGCGGTCCCCAGAGGACCATGGAAAACAGACGGTCTTTTTCGATGGCTTCCCGCAGCACCGTACCGGGCCCGATAAGATGCGCCTGGCCGATGAAGTCATCCAAGCGTTCTGGGCGCATGCGTTCGGCCAGCGGCCGATGGGCAGCCTCCTCGGAGTTTTGGGCATCGAACAGGTCCACCGCTACTTCCTTGATTTGCGCGGGCTCTTTTTCCGGTCGCCGAACTCGATGCGTCCGGTACGCTGCCGGAGATACAGGCGCAGGGGTGTTTGGTCCAGTCCCGTTTCCAATCGAATCTGGTTGACCAGATACCGCTGATAGGAAAAATGCACTGCCTCCGGATAATTCACGAAGCAGACAAAGGTCGGCGGCCGGGTGCCCACCTGGGTGGTGTAGTAATATTTGAGCCGTTTTCCCTTGTGTAGACTCGGCTCGTTGCGCGCAATGGCCTGCTGGAGAATCCGGTTGATCTGTCCCGTTCCGACACGGGTGGCGTACTGGCCGTAGACCGTCTTGACATGCCGGAACACCTTTTTGACCCGCAAACCGGTCACCGCCGAGATGGTCACGATGGGCGCAAAGGAAAGAAATTTCGCTGCCTCCCGGAGGCGCGCTTTGAACGTCTTTTCCGTCCGGCTGTCCTTTTCCACCAGGTCCCACTTGTTGAGCAGAAAGATGCAGCCGCATCCGCGCTCATAGGCATACCCGGCGATGGCCATGTCCTGTTCGGTGATGCCCTCGGCGGCATCCAGCACCACCAGGGCCACATCACACTCTTCCAGGCTCTTGAGCGCCTTGATAATGGAAAACTTCTCGATTTTACGCGATACCCTGGCCTTGCGCCGGATGCCGGCGGTATCCATCAGAACATAATCGGTGCCGTCCACCCGGACCAGGGTGTCGATGCTGTCCCGTGTGGTGCCGGCTACGTCACTGACCACCAGGCGGTCTTCCCCCAGGATGCGGTTGATGAGGGAGGATTTCCCGGCATTGGGGCGCCCCACCACCGCCACCCGTATGCGATCCGGATCCACGTCTTGCTCCCGGCATGGGAAACACCGTATCACGGCGTCCATGAAATCCGGGACCCCGTATCCGTGTTCGGCGGAAATGGGATAGAGGTTTTCAACGCCCAGAGCGAAAAAATCATACATATGGGTTTCCCGCTCCTCCCCGTCGATCTTGTTGACCGCGTAAAAAACCGGCTTGGTCACGCCGCGCAGCAATTGAATCAGGTCTGTATCGAAGGGGGAGATCCCGCCTTTTCCATCCAGCACCATGACAATCACATCGGCATCGTCAATGGCAAGATGTACCTGGCGCCGGATCTCCTGGGCGAACCCGCCGGCGTCCTCATCGGCAAACCCCCCGGTATCCACCACCGTGAAGGGTGCATCGTCCCAAAGGGCATCGGCGTAGTGCCGATCCCGGGTGACCCCGGGGAAATCGTCCACAAGGGCGGCACGGCTCCGGGTCATTCGGTTAAACAAGGTGGACTTGCCCACATTGGGCCGCCCAACCAGCGCGACAACGGGTTTCATAATATTTGAGACCTATCAAAATACCTGCGTTTAAAAACGGATGCGCCCGGCACCCTCCCCGTGCATTTCCGTCCTTCTATCCCAAACCCGATATTATATCAACGGCAAGCATTTTGTCGCTTGCATTTTTATTTGAAAATTGCCAAGGTGCCGGATTGGAAATAACAATGACCCATACAGACACAGGGAACAAACAGATGGAAACAGCGCTTCAGGAAGCGATCGCGGTCCTGAAAACGGAAGCGGAAGGCATCCTTCAGCTGGTCGATCGCCTTGATCACCATTTCACGGACACCGTGGACCTGATCTACAAGGCATCGGGCCGCGTCGTGGTTTCGGGCATCGGCAAATCGGGAATCGTGGGGCGAAAGATGGTGGCGACACTGACCAGCACCGGCACCCGGGCGTTTTTCCTTCATCCGGTGGAGGCCATGCATGGGGATCTGGGCATGGTCTGCCGGGACGATGTGTTTCTGGCCCTGTCCAACAGTGGAGAGACCGAAGAGCTGAACCTGCTGCTGCCCAGCATCAGCACCATCGGCTGCAAAATCGTCGCCATGACCGGCCGGTGCAACTCCACCCTGGCCAAACTCAGCGACATCGTCATCGATGTGGGCGTGGAGCGGGAGGCCTGTCCCATGGGGTTGGCCCCCACCACCAGCACCACCGCCCTTCTAGCCATGGGCGACGCCCTTGCGGTGGTGCTCATCAACAAACGCCGGTTCAATTCCAGCGATTTTAAAAAATTCCATCCCGGCGGCTCGCTGGGGCAGCGCCTTTCCTCGTGCATCCGCGACCTGATGCTCACCGGGCAAGCCGTGCCCCGGGTATCCGTGGACGACACCATGGAAACGGCACTCAGGGAAATCAATCGTCTGGAAATGGGCGTGACACTTGTAATCAGCCGGGACAATATCCTGGCAGGCATCATCACCGACGGCGACATCCGCCGACTGGTGGCCAAAGAAAAATCCCCCTGCCGGCTGACGGTCCGGGAGGTCATGACCCCCACCCCCCGCACCCTGCCCCCGGACTGTCCGGCTTACGACGCTCTGAACCTCATGGAAAAACACCAGATCACCGTTCTGCCCATCACGGACACAGCGGGCGGCGTCCAAGGGATTCTGCACCTACACGACATCCTCGGAAAAGGACGGTTCACCTTCAACGGCAACTGAAGCCGGGGCACTTGCCGTGGATACGGCCCGGGGAATCGTTTGCAATCCGCCCGGAATCCTCTATAATTCCCATGTTGGTACGTAACGTCTTTCGCTTCGCAAAACCGGCCGCCGCCCTTCCTATTCGTGGCCGCGGCACCCTTCAACATCATCGGCGACGGCAACCATGGCCAGAGAGGATCGAGAATGGACATCCCCCCCTTCGACGCCCGGATCCCAACCCTCGGAGAGGCAAAAATCCCCTCCCGCACCAAGCTTGAAAACTACGGCCCCGATGCCGCCTGCTTTGTGGACGATTCCCAGCGGGTGTTGCTCGACGTTCACCTCGCGCACCTTCAGACACTCATCGCGGGAGGGCATACCCCGCCGGCCTTTGAGCTGGCCGGCCCCCGGAAGCTCTTGTATTTCGACCCGAGCAAACTGCGCTGCGCCCTGGTCACCTGTGGCGGACTGTGCCCCGGCGTCAACGACATCATCCGGGCCATCGTACTGGAACTCACATACGGTTACGGCGTAAGGAACATCTACGGCATCCGCTACGGCCTCCAGGGATTCATCCCCCGCTACGGTCATCCCATCATGGAACTGCGTCCCCAGAACGTCACCAACATTCTCGACCGGGGCGGCAGCATCCTGGGCTCTTCCAGGGGCCCCCAATCCATTGACGCAATCGTGGACAGCATCGAACGGATGAACGTGGGCATTCTCTTCATGGTGGGCGGCGACGGCACCCTCAAGGCCGCGAACCTGATCGCGGAAACCATCACCCGGCGGAACCTCAAGATCAGCGTGGTGGCCATTCCCAAGACCATCGACAACGACATCCACCTGGTGTCGCGTTCCTTTGGTTTCCATACGGCGGTGGACGTTGCCGCAACGGCCATCGTATCGGCCCACAACGAAGCCGAAGGGGTTCCCAACGGCATCGGCCTCATCAAGTTGATGGGCCGCCACTCGGGATTCATCGCCGCCACCGCGACATTGGCCCAGCAGGACGTGAACTTCGTGCTCATTCCGGAAGTGGATTTCGACCTGGAAGGACCGGGTGGGCTGCTGGCCGCATTGGAAGCACGGTTGTCGCTTCGGGGGCACGCGGTAATCGTTGTGGCGGAAGGAGCGGGACAGAAATTCTTCGCCGGTAACGGTGAAGAGCACGACGAGTCGGGCAATATCCGACTCAAGGACATCGGACTGTTTTTGAAAAAATCCATTTCAAGGCATTTCGATGAAAAAGGCGCCCTGGTCACCATCAAATACATCGACCCGAGCTACATGATCCGCAGCCTTCCGGCGAACGCCAACGACCATGTTTTTTGCAGCTTCCTGGGACGCGATGCGGTGCATGCCGGCATGTCGGGAAAAACCAAGCTGCTCATCGGCCGCTGGAACGAACATTTCGTTCACGTGCCCATGAGCGCTTCCGCGGGCCGCAGAAAACAGGTGGACCCCTGTGGAAAACTCTGGCATTCCGTGCTGGAAGCCACCGGCCAGGGGTCCCTGAAAAATCCATCGCCCGGCAGCGGGTGATGGGAGATGGAACCCCCTCGACACCGCCCTAAGGCACGTCCACCCAGATGTCCGCCTCGCTGCCGCAATGGCTGCACACGGCGTGTCCCTGGATCTTTTCCTTCCCGTCTGCATCCGCTTCGGCCACCGGCTTCGGCGGCGCGGAAACGTCATTTCCAGGCGACAGGGTGCACGTCACCTGCATTTCCGCCTCATTGCCGCAATTTTCACATTTGCACACCTGCTTGAATGTTTTTTCCACCATGGGGTCTCCTTTCGCAAACGGTTTTCAACACAGGAAACAACGGGGCGGAGCGTGCCGATGATGCCCGCGCCCCTTGCGCAGGACCAAAGCGCATGTTTCGGTCCGGAGTTAAACCGCCCCGGAGCAGTAAACGATGATCTTTTCCGCCACTCGGGCGGCCATGGTTTCCGACACCTGGGATCCTGGAATCTTGGCCAATTCGTTCACATCCGCGGCCACGACGTGTTTTGTCCGTCCCACCGCCCGAATCAGCTTCAGCAATTGCCGGTATGTGAGCCCCCCCGGTTCCGGTGTTCCCGTGCCGGGCATCTCGGAAGGATCGAGCCCGTCAAGATCCACTGTCAGGTAAACGCGGTCGGGAAGCGCCGCCACCACCTGATCGATCCACCCATCATCTGCCGGATCGATATGGTGGGCATAAAAGGGACGCATGCCGTGGGCACGAACCACCTCGTGGTCCTCCCTGGAGACCGAACGGATACCGGCCGCCACAATGGGCCGGACCCCGGCGTCCAGGACCCGCCGCATGGCGCAGGCATGGTTGAACGGACTGCCGTTCCATTCGTTTCTCAGGTCGAGATGGGCGTCCACGTGCAGCACCCCCATGTCAGGCCAGATGGCATGGGCCGCCAGGATGGGGCCGATGGAAACGGCATGGTCACCGCCCAGCGACAAGAGAAACTGCCGCCTGTCCAGCACCCCCCTTGCCGCCGCCCGCATTTCCTCAACACATTGGGCGGGGGTTCCGGAAAAATGCATGGGCGCCAGAGTGTGAATCGGCAATTGCCCCCAATCGATGCACAGCTCTTCGTCGAATTGTTCAAGCTGCTCGGATGCGACGGTGATGTGGTAGGGACCGTCTTGGCTGCCATGGCCGTAGGATGGCGCTTGCTCGTAGCAAAGGGGCAGCACCACGATCCTTGCCGTTGCCGGGTCCGGATGCTGCACATCGCCCCCCCCGAATGGGATAAAGTCTTCCACCCGCCCCCTCCGCTATCGAATAAACACGGCGGCGGCAAGAACCGTGGTCCAGTGCTTTCCTTCGGACCCCAACGCCGCCTGGCTGATGTGCTGGGACTCTACGATTTTTCCGGACATCTGGTAGATCTCCCGCCGCTCGTCGTAATCCTTGTCCGGGTCGAAGTCCACGCCCAGGGTGCTGGCGAGCATGGATGCGGCCAGGTCTTCAGCGTATTCCCCCGCCTCAAGTTCCGTCTGACCAAACCCGTGGTGCTCCGCAAGATAACCGTAACGGCCTTTTTCGGAAGGAAGCGCCAGCCCGATGGACGCCACGATGCGGCGGCCCGGTTCGTTGATCTGCTGCCGGGCCATGACCAAATGGGTAATGGCCCCTGGCTCCAAGCGCTTAAGCCCCTCCTCAATATCAATAATCTGACAATGCGGCGGATAAATGGAGGACACCTCCACGAGATTCAGATGCGCGATGCCAGCATCCCGCAAGGCATGCTCGAACGAAGCCAGTTTTTCCTTGGCAATGCCCACCCCCTTGGTGAAGAACAAATATCTCGGCACGTACATTGTCTTGTTCCTTTACTGCTTAGACAGTTGGTTGAAAATCAGGGCGACACCACGCATCGCCCCACCCGTACAGCGTGCGTCACACGTGGCAAAAAATCAAGCTTTAGTAAATGATTTTTTCCGGTTTGGCAACGGATTTGAGAAAAGATGGCAATGAGATGCAAGGTCGCCGTCTTTCGACCCCGCCCATGCCTCCTAACCCTTGGGCGCCCACAGCACCATGTGCGGTTTGGTAATCTGCTTGGCCAGGTCTTCGATCCTGCCGTAGGTCATGCATGCGGCCATGCAGGTCTGGACGCAGGCGGGCTGTCGGCCCTGCTTGGTTCTGGCCGCGCAAAGGACGCACAATTCAGTGGGAATGGGCATAAATTTTAAATAATGCCTGTCTTTGGGCAGGTTTTCCACCACTTCCAACACCCGGATGCCGCCCATTCCGGCCGGCCAATTGTATTCCTGGGCGCAGGCCACCTGGCAGGCATAGCAACCGGTACAGTATTCATAATCGATCAGCAGACCATGTTCTGGTTTTGCGCTCATAACGTGCGTATCCTTCTCGTTTGATTTTCCAGCGCCCGGATCATCTCCGGTGCGTTGTTCCTTTGTCGGCAAACCTTGTCACGGAACCTATCCGGAATTCCGGGAAGCGGCGGCCGCCGTTTCCCCGCCGACCTTATACACCTTGCACAGGAGCTGCTTGGTCGGCGCCCCCAATCCGTCCTTGCCCTGGGCGCCCATTGGCATCAGTTGGTTGATGTTCGACTCCCATACCCCATGGAGGGAAGGTTCGGCCCCCTCTTTTTCCGGAAACCACCATCCCGCCGCCGCCATCACCATCCAGCGCGGCACAATGGGAGAAACCTTCGCCTTGAGTTTGCATTTGCCCAGCCAATTCTCCACCCACACCCACTCCCCGTTGGTGATGTCCAGGGAGGCGGCCGTGTCCGGGTGGATTTCAAGCACGGGGTCCGGATCGATATCCCGGAGCCATGGGATATTGCGATGCTCCGAGCAGAAAAAAACAGGGGAACGCCTTCCGGTGGAAAGTATCAGCGGATACGAAGCGGCCAGATCCGGACGGCTCACCGGGGTAAAGGGCGGCTCTTCGTAATGGGGCAGCGGATCCAGCCCCCACTCCTCCCGCAGTGTCGCATACAATTCCACCCTACCCGAAGGGGTCTGAAATCCGGGTTTCCGATCCTGGCGCAACAGCCCCTTTTCGTGCCGCCGGTAGGGGGCGCTGGGATGCCCCTCGGGTGGAATGTCCCACCCCTTTTTCTGGAGGGTTTCAAACGTCATACCGGAGGGCTTCAGGATATCGTCGAACAGTTCATGGATCGTGTTCCAGCGAAAGTTCGGATCAAAACGCTTGGCCAACTCGAAGTTGATCTCCACATCCGGCTTGCAATCGTCAACGGTCATGGACTTGTTGATGGTCTGCAGGGGCACCCACCAGCTGCGGACACTGTCCTTTTCCAGGAAGGAGGCGGCCGGCAGCACCAGATCCGCCATCTGGCAGGTGGGGGTCATGAACAGGTCCACCACCACCATGAAATCGAGTTTTTTAAGCGCCGCGATCCACCTGGCCGGATCATAGGCGATGCCGCCGATGAGATTGCAGCATTGCACCCACATCCCCTTGATGGGATAGGGGTCTTCGGAAAACATCTGGTCCAGCATCTTGTCGGTCTGGGTGCGCCAAACAAACTGGCGGAAGGGGCCGTAGTCCTTGTAACCGATGCGCTTCTCGTCGAGCTCCTTGGACGCCAGCTTGATGACGCCCTTGGCCCCCGGCAGTGCATATGCCACGGCGTCATGGGCGTAGCGGGCGATGACGTTGCCGCCGGGCACATCGAGATTTCCGGTAATACACCACAAGGCGGCAATGGCGGTGGCCGTGGGGGTCATGCCCGGCGTGGAATCAATGGCAAGGCCCCATTGAATGGTTGCCGGCTTGCTCCGTGCGTACATCCTGGCCGCCGCGATGATATCCTCTTGCTTGAGCATGGTGATGGCAGCCACCTTTTCCACCGGGTATTCGGCCGCCTCGGCGCAGAACCGGGTCCACACCGGTACCGCCGTCACAACGGATCCGTCTTTGAGGGACACCTGGTATTCCCCCGTCATGGCCGGAGCACCCACTGCGGATGCGTATTCCACCGTTTCCGAATGCCAGACCACCGGCCGGTGCGTCTCCTGGTCCCAGACCACGAAATCCTTGTCGGACCCGTCGGCGGACAGATGCGCGGCACGGAGCAACTTACCGGTGTCGGTTCGAATCAGGTGCGCGGCATTGGTCCATTTGGCCACGAACTGCGCATCGTAGAGCTTCTCCTGGATCACGATATTGAGAAACCCCATGGCAAGAGCCCCGTCCGTCCCCGGCCGCAACTGCAGCCACTTGTCCGACCGCGATGCGAACCAGGTCATCCGCGGATCGATGGTGATGAGTTTTGCGCCCTTTTTCATCAAATCCACGACCCAATGGCCGAAAATATTGTCCGGACACGATGCGGCGATATTGTATCCCCAGACCACGATCGTTTCCGGCACCGTGTAGCGTCCATCGTCATGCCCCTTCTGGTTCCACTGGCCGCCGTCGAACACGCAATAATCCCCCAGAACCGTTTCGGACGCCACGATCCGTGGGGTGTAACAACCGTTCCCGCTCATGGAAAACGATACGTTGGGGCTTCCGAACGCATAGGCCAGCATGCAGATCCAGGCGCCCACATCCCGGCCCGTGCCCATGGAAAAAACAACGCTCTCCGCACCGTGTTTTTCCCGGATCCCGAGGAATTTCTCCTCCACCAGGTCAAAGGCTTCGTCCCAGGAAATCTCCTGCCATTTGTTCTCGCCACGCGCCCCCACCCGCTTCATGGGCCGTTTCAACCGCTCGGGGTGATGAACATACTGCGGCATGGCCAAGCACCGGGAGCACAGCCGTCCCTTGTTCATGGGATGCGCCGGATCCCCTTCAATCTTATGCAGCTTGCCGTCTTTGATGTGCGCAATGACCCCGCAGCCCCCGTGGCACCCGGGACCGGCCGACCAGGTCGTGGTACGAATCGTCTGGATGTTCTTTTTTCCCATAAACCGTCGCCGACTCCTTTCAGGTACTTCCTTGACAATGATCGATCCTGTTTTCTTTTCAACACCAGTTGGGATACATATAGAGCCATCGAAACAGATGCAACGTATCGTTTTTAGCTGCGCATATTAAACGCCAGAAAGCCTGTTTCGCATAATGATCTTATGAGGATGCCTTCATCTTCAAAATATCCTTTCCCGCGGTTGCGGTCGTGACCACAACGAAGGCCGCAACGCGACCGCGGGGGACACAATTGCGTGACACCGGCGTCATTTCGCATGGGAATCAATTTTTTCTCCCGTCCCCTTTTTTCTGCACCGCCCCCCTGTACCGTGATTAAGAAAAATCCCCCTGCTACGCTTGATTACAAGCTATCTCAAAATAAATCTAACACCCCTGACGGCGTTGTGGGGCCCTTCAAAATGCTCACATAAGGTTATATATATGCTGCGCTTTTTCATCGCCCCACGCCTTGTCAGTGGGCGCGATCTTTTTTTGAGATAGCTTTTATTCTGCTGATTTTCTCTTCAAAACGCGCTATAAAGAGCGTCGGCCAACATTACCGCCCCCCGACGGGGTCGCCCAAAAGGAGACAGCCATGGTCAATGCCGTCGTTGGCGCCTTTACCAGCGCAAATCTCTGGTTCGTTATCGGTGTCGTACTCATTCTTGCGGAATTCGCGGCACCCGGGGTCGTATTGGTTTTTTTCGGACTCGGCGCCGTTGTCGTGTCCATCGCCACCTACACGGGCCTTGTGCATTCCGTTGGCAGCCAACTGCTCGTGTTCGGTATCAGCTCACTTGTCCTTCTGTTTTCGCTCCGACGGTTTGTCAGAAACCGGTTCACCGGATTTGTGCAAAACGCCCAGAATCCCGCCAGCGGAAGTGTGGACGATGCGGAAGGAACACTTGTAAAGGTGTTGGAAGAAATAACGCCCGAAAAACCCGGCAGGGTGGAATACAAAGGCGCTGCATGGACGGCGGTGGCCGATGGTGTTCTGCCGGCGGGGGGATATGGAAGAATCGCAAAAATAGACGGGCTTACCATAACGGTTGTGTCAACCAGACAGGAGGCGCCATGACCCCAGGTATCATTGTTCCGGTTTTCGTAGTCGTGTTGATTGTCGTAACGGTTTTCAAAACCGCACGGATTGTGCCGCAAAAAAGCGCCTTCATCGTCGAACGTCTCGGAAAATATACAGCGACCCTCGAAGCCGGCTTCCACATACTGATTCCGTTCATCGACAAGGTCTCATACAAGCACTCGCTCAAAGAGGAAGCCGTAGACGTGCCGGCCCAGACCTGCATCACCAAGGACAACATCGCCGTGGAAGTGGACGGGGTGCTCTATCTGCAGGTGATGGACGCCAAAAAGGCCAGCTACGGCATTGCGGACTATCTGTTCGCCGCCTCCCAACTGGCCCAGACCACCATGCGCTCGGAAATCGGGAAACTCGAACTCGACAAGACCTTTGAAGAGCGCGAGGCCGTCAACGCCGCCATCATCGCCGCCGTGGACAAAGCCTCCGATCCCTGGGGGGTCAAAATCACACGGTATGAAATCAAGAACATCACCCCGCCCCAGAGCGTAAAAGATGCGCTGGAAAAGCAGATGCGCGCGGAACGAGAAAAACGCGCGGCCATCGCCCAATCGGAGGGCCAGAAGCAGGCCAAAATCAACGTGTCGGAAGGTGAAAAACAAGAGGCGATTCTCAAGTCCGAAGGCGAAATGCAAAAGCGGATCAACGAGGCCACCGGCCGGGCCAAGGAAATTGAGCTTGTGGCCCTGGCCACCGCCGAGGGGCTGCGGAAGGTGGCGGAATCCCTCACCGTACCG
Organism: Desulfobacterales bacterium; assembly: GCA_963678885.2. Classification (GTDB taxonomy): domain Bacteria; phylum Desulfobacterota; class Desulfobacteria; order Desulfobacterales; family JAFDDL01. The sequence goes on from CAXXFG010000006.1 coordinate 1,050,906, forward strand.
GGTGGAGAAAATGCCCTCAACCTGCGCATCGCCGAGCAATATCTCAAGGAGTTCGGCAATCTCGCCAGGACCAACAACACCATGATCATCCCCTCGAACCTGAGCGACCTTGCCGGCACGGTGGCGTCCCTGACAAGCGTGGCGAAAAGGGCATCCTGACCATCGCGCCACCCGGCGCGCGACTGTCCCCGCCCCGGCCTCGGACGGGACGGGGTTTCTATACCTGCGTGTCCGGCAACGCCCGGCGGCATGCGCCGATTCACGGATCCCGCACCCAGCAGGATCAGGACGGCACGATAAGGATCTTCTGCCGTGGTCCTGGAACGACTTCTCCGATGATCCTGGCGTCTTCCACGCCATTCTCCTTCAAGCGGGCCACCAGCCGGTCGGCGTGCTCCTCCCCGATACACATCAGCAACCCCCCCGATGTCTGGGGGTCGAAGAAAAGATCCACCAGCAAGGGGTTTACCCCCGGCGCGCAGGTGACCATGGCCTGCCGAAACGCCTTGTTCTTGAACGCGCCACCCGGCAGCAACCCGCTTTCGGCGTACCCCATCGCTTCAGGCAGGACGGGAACTTGGGTGGCCCGGAGCAGGAGACCGCACCCGGCGCCTTCGAGCATCTCCGCCAGATGCCCCAACAGGCCGAACCCCGTGATGTCGGTGCAGGCCTGTACCGGAAATTGCGCCATGACCCGCGCGGCTTCCCGGTTCAAGGTGGCCATCAGCCGCGTGACTTGCGCAATCACTTCCGGCGGCGCCATGCCTGCCTTGATGGCCGTGTTGATCACGCCCGTGCCCAGGGGTTTGGTGAGAACCAGTCGATCTCCGGGGCGCAGGTTTCCCTTGACGAGAATTTTCTGGGGATGGGCAAATCCGGTGACGGCAAGGCCGTATTTAAGTTCGCTGTCTTCCACACTGTGACCGCCGATGAGCACCACCCCGGCCTCGTTCATCTTGTCGATACCGCCCCGGAGAATGTCCCGCAGAATGCCGACGTCCATTTCCTTCAGAGGGAAAGCCACCAGATTCAGGGCGGTTTTCGGCGTACCCCCCATGGCGTAGATATCGCTTAATGCGTTGGCCGCAGCAATCTGGCCGAACCAATAGGGATCATCCACGATGGGTGTAAAGAAATCTACTGTCTGGATCAACGCCAGCTCATCGGAAATCTTGTACACACCGGCATCGTCCGCCCGCTGCAACCCCACCATCACGTGGGGATCGGTGGGGATTTCAAGACCGCAAAGTGCCTCCGCCAGGTCCCCCGGCGGTAATTTGGACGCTCAGCCGGCACCTTTGACGGTGTGGCTCAACCGAACCGGTTTCCGTTCGCTCATTGGACGTACTTCCCCTGTTGCAACATTTTTCCCCAAAGTCCCTCCGACTCAAAAACCGAAAGCCGCCTGAACGGTGATGATATCGGTTCGATCACTGCCGTCGTCGACCTGGGACCATTCGGCGGTCAGTTTGTTGGCCGCCCCCTTGATGTAATAATTGCACCCGAATCCGTAGACAACGGTATCGTCCAGACCCGTGCCATCCGGCAGAATAAACTGGCAATGGCCAAACGGCTGGAGGTCTCCTTTCAGCAACACGCCCGCCTTGGTGGTCAGCATATTGCCATCCGTGCCCGCCGTCAACCCCGACCATGTGACCCCGTTAACACTGTTGTTGACGGCAAACCATGCCAGCTCCGCCGTAACGGCGCAGCATTCCAGTGGAAGGTCCAGGTGCACATCGGCGGTATAGGCCGCGTAGTCACAAGTATCCGCCCCCATGACAAGATCGGGTTGAAAGTCAAAACCGGCCCCCACGGCCAGTACCTTTTTCTTGCCAAGATAGGTACCCGCATTGAACCAACCTGTCTCCGGTTCAAACAGATTCAGGCTCAGCCGACCGGCGAACCGCAGGGAATCATCCGGATTGCCATGGCCGCTTTCCACCCCTTCGCCCACCATCAGCCGGTATTGCAGCTTATCCCGAAACACGTTTCCCCACACGGTAACACTGTCATCCCGCCCCACCTTGCTGGGATAGAAAATGCCGCTGCGAAGCCCCCCCTGGCCCCAGTCCAGTTCTGTGGTCAGTAAAGACTTGGTGGATGTGGTGCCGTAATTCCGACTGAAGGGCACGTACATCCGGCCCACTTGCACCATCAGATCGTCTCCCAGCAACTTGTAATTGACCCACAGATCCCGGACGGCCATGCCGGTGCCCAGCCCCATGCCCGAATTGTCCACACCTTCCTGGCCCAGGCGGTCACCGGCGAAGTGAAGAAAAAAACACAACTTCGGCGTGACGGTGCCGGCAACGCTGAAATAGGCCCGACGCACCATGAAATCATTGATATCGTCGTTTTTCCGCCCGTCGCCGTCCCGGTCATAATCCCCCACATACTGGTACCAGGCCTGCCCCCAAAATCCCACGTCCAGTGCCATGTCACCGTTCCGGTACACCTCCATGGCGCCGATTACGGCCGGCGCGAGCAGCATCCCCAACAAAACAGGCAACAGTTTTCGTATCATGCGACACTCCTTTCGATAACGGTGCATAAGGATAATTGATGAAACATCGGCCGCCCACTATCGGGGGCTGAAATCGGATGATGCCAAAACGGATGGTATGTGGGTGATAATATCCCAAACCTGGGTACCGGGATCGGGGGCCGCCTTTTGGCCTGCCAGGCGGCCGATTTTCGCTGCCTGCACTGCGGCGGTAGGAATGTCCCACCCCATGCCGGTCAGCGCCGTCACCAGTCCGGTGAGAATGTCACCGGTGCCGCCAACGGCCTCCAATGCCGGCACCAGGGGTGCCGATATGCTTTGCAGGACCCCCCTTCGGTCCGCCAAGACATCCCGCGCTCCCTTGACAATCAGGTACCGGGCCGCATTTTTGTGGCGGTATGCCCTGGCAATGAGCTGCGGCACCCGGTCCTGCTCATGGAAGATGAAGCCCCTGGTGTAGAAAGGATGCGGTGCGGATTCGTCGGCGAGGAAGGCCAATTCCCCGATATCCGGGGTGAACAGGTCGTAGGTTTCGGCCTCCCCGCTCATCTTTGCGGCATACATGAAACCGGCGTCGGCGATCAGCAGGGGCCGGGGATCCATTCGCTGCACGGCGAACAGGACCCGGTTATGCCAGTCCACATCGGGCTGAATGTAGTGAAATGCCAGAGCCGTATACCGAGCCGCCGGCAGGACGCTTTCCAGGTGCGCATACAGCCGCCGACTGCCGGCACCGGTCCCCACATCCCCCACCAGATAGGCGACCGGCGGCGGGGCTTTGAAATACCCACAGACCGCCATGGCCGTGGCCAGCAGGGCGGGGGTTCCCCGGTGAATGGACACGCTGCGGCCCGCCACGGCCAACGTGTCCCCCTCAATGGAAACGGGACCGACGCTGATGGGAAAATGCGCATCCGGTACAGTGCCGATTATTGCAAACATCTGCGTTTTATTTCCGCGTAGGCCAGCTGGAGGGCGTAGCCGCAGAGGGTATGGCCGATGCTGCCGGGCGACGGCGCCCGGTCCAGTCGTTTTCCAACCAGCTCTGCGGCCAGGTAGGGCACGTCCGGACATCCCCCGCCCGAAATATTCACTATCGTCAGGGATGCTTTTTCCACGGTGATTTTCATATTGGCGGCCCGTACCATTAAAAAAGCACCGAAATCCCGGGCGAAAAAAATCTCAACCGGAACCAGCAAGGGACCGGTGACGGGAACGGTTTTCAGGGGGGCAAGTTGTTCCGCTGCCAGCAGCCGCAGGATTTCCAGTTCCTCCATGAGGGGGAATTCGATAACAAGGTCACAGCCGGTCCTTATCTCCGGGGGCGGCCCCATCACCCGGATCGGACGGCCGGTGGGCTTCAGGATATTTTCGGCCCGAATCACCTCGCTGGTGTTTTCGAACACCATAAACCCTCGATCTTGAAGGGCCACGGCAGGCTTGCCGGCGGACTTTTTAAAGAACCCCAAAAGTCCCATGCCTTATCCTTTACAAATCTCCAGGCGGTAAGTATCTCCTTCCGCTGTGACACCGGCCACCTGCCACCCCTTTTTCCGGACAGCCCTGGTGACGTTCTCCTTTGCGGCGTCGGTATCCACCAACACCAGCAAGGAATCGCCGGGTATCTTTCCAATTTCCGCCAGTGTCATCAGCACCGGCTGGGGACAGGACAAACCCCGGGCGTCAACGGTTGGTTTCATGGCACCTTTCCTTTCTGTCGCATGGTATTATGGCTGTTTCATGGTAAAACCAAATGTCATACAAACGGCCAGGCCCACGACCACTGCGGCCATGCCGTGGGGGCCGATACCGCCGGGGGAGCTGGCCAACCCGAAATTATGGGCGAAAGCGGCGCCGGCCACCATGCCCATGACAAAAATGGCTGCATCCGCGTCCCCTTCTCCGGACAGAAACAATTGTCGTCCCGGACACCCGCCGGCAAGGGAAAAGGCAAGCCCGGCCAGCACCATGCCCAGCACATTCCAGTGGTGCTGGGTATGCGCCACGGGCTGGCCCGAGAATCCGGCGTGGAACTGTCCGAGAATGAGATTGGTGGCAACGGCAAACACCACCAATGCGATCACGCCGGAGAACAGATGTGTCTGCCGGAAAAGAATCAGGTCCCGGAAAGCGCCCATGGTGCAAAAACGACTGCGTTGGGCAATGAAACCAACGACCAGGCCCACAACGACACTGACCACGATCGGCGCGTGCATGGCGCCGGGTCCCTTGAGGCTGTAGAAAACAACGCCGCTAAGCTGGGCGTCCTCTGCCGGGGGATAAATGAACAGCAACACCATGGCCCCCAGGGCCATGGCCGGCAGGATCCACCCCACCGCCCGGGGAAAACCCTTGGTTCTGCCCAGATTGTAACCATTTTTTAAAAACCGTGTGCCCAACCATATGCCGGCAACCAGGCCCACCAGGCCCGAAATGGCGTTCCAGTCACCACCGGCCAGCCGCAACATGGCACGCCACGGACAACCGAGGAAAACAAGCGCCCCGATCATGGCAAAGGCGCCGAGAACGAACCGGACAATGGGTGCAGAACCACCCCGGGGACGAAATTCCCTGAAAATCAGGGCGGCTGCAAGAGAGCCCATCACAAAGGCCATGATCTCCGGCCGCAGGTATTGCACCACCGATGCCCGGTGCAAGCCAAGGGCGCCGGCAATATCCCGCACGAAACAGGCGACACAAATGCCCATGTTGCCGGGGTTGCCCCAGTACTGAAGCAGGGCCGCGATGATGCCGATAAACGCACCGACCCCCATGATGCCCCACCGTGTTGCGAAAAAGTTTTTCATCCTGTCTTGCCTTTCGCCATGGTTATGAAATCCCGTTAGCGGCGATCGCCGTGAAACGATGGCAGGCCGACGCCAGAATCCTGGCCGGACAGAAATGATGTGTCCCCTCTTGCTTGTCTTTCCGTCCGGTCAAGGCGTTGGGCCCATGGCTTTACAGAACGCGCATGCGCCACCGGCGCGCCTTTTGTCCGAACAACCATCCGGCATTGTTTCGGAACGATTATTTTCCGGGGCCATGGGCCTGTCAACTTCTCTAATGATATTTAAGATAAGTCAAATTGAAAATTTCGATAATCTAGGGCCGCAAAATTGCTGTTCGCAATAGCGCCAATCGAAAAAGGAAGGGCAAGGGGAAAAGCCCCCAAGTGGATCCGGAGGAACGGTGGGGTCGCGGGCGGGCCATATGTCTGCCCGCCCGCAATCTTCCGCCGGAAACCGATGGCAGTTCAGGTGCACCGGCAACCGGAAATCTGTGGTCAATCCGCGCCGACCGCCGCTGCAATGCGGTCACCGGTGGCCTTGTCAATCTTGCGCCAGTATTCCAATGCGCGCGCAAGGACCGGCTTGGTCACCCCGTTGCTGAGATGTCCCGCCGCGTTGGCCACCAACCTGTCGCGCTGGGCGTCATCCATCACCTGGCGCACCAGGGTTCCGGGCTGAACAAAGTCGTCATCATCCCGGCGCAGGGTGTAGGCGGCACGGACGAATTCTCCACCGGCGCTCCAAACGGCCTGCTCGGGATAACGCGCAGGATCCGCCTTTGGGCCGCCCTTGGAGTTGGGCTTGTACACGGGATCGGACACGTTGTCCATCCGCATCGCGCCGCCCTTGCTGTAACTGTGTACGGGGCATTTGGGCCGATTGACCGGAATCTGCTTGTAATTCACCCCCAAACGCGCGCGATGGGCATCGGCATAAGAGACGAGGCGGGCCAGCAGCATCTTGTCCGGGCTGGGACCGATCCCCGGCACCAGGTTGTTCGGCTCGAACGCGGCCTGTTCTATCTCGGTATGAAAGTCGCTCGGGTTGCGGTTCAAGGTCAGCCGCCCCACCTCATGCAGCGGGTAATCTCCATGGGGCCAGACCTTGGTCAGGTCGAAGGGGTTGAACCGGTAGGTTTTTGCTTCTTCAAACGGCATGATCTGAACCTTGAGGGTCCAACTGGGACAATCCCCCCGCCGAATCGCGTCAAACAGATCGCGACGGTGATAATCGGCGTCCGTACCGGCAATCCGGTCGGCTTCCTCCTGGGTGAGAAACGCGATGCCCTGGTCGGTCTTGAAATGATACTTCACCCAGAACCGCTCCCCTTTTGCGTTGACCCACATATAGGTGTGACTCGTGTAACCGTTCATGTGCCGATAGCTCTTGGGAACCCCGCGATCACTCATCAAAATGGTCACCTGGTGCGCCGATTCGGGGGACAGGGTCCAAAAATCCCACTGCATGTCGTGGTCCCGCAGCCCGCTGTCGGCACGTCGCTTCTGCGAATGAATGAAGTCCTGAAATTTCATTGGGTCCCGCAGGAAGAAAACCGGCGTATTGTTTCCCACCATGTCATAGTTGCCCTCGGCAGTATAAAACTTGAGGGCGAAGCCGCGCACGTCACGCCAGGTGTCCGGACTGCCGCTTTCACCGGCCACGGTGGAAAACCGGGCCAGCACCTCGGTTTTCGTGTTCGGCTGGAATACCGCCGCCCGCGTGTAGGCGCTGACGTCCCGGGTCACTTCGAAATGGCCGAAGGCGCCCGAGCCCTTGGCATGAGGCTGGCGGTCCGGAATCATCTCACGGTTGAAATTGGCCATCTGTTCGACAAGGTAATGATCGTGAAGCAGGATGGGTCCGTCGGGCCCGACGGTAAGCGAAAATTCATCGCTGGCCACGGGAATGCCCGCATCGTTGGTTGTGGGGTTGCACTCGTTTTCTTTCATACGATCACCTCCTTTGTGTTTGAGGAATTCGCCTATCCGAAAACGCATGGCGCAAGTGCCATGCGGCACTCAATCCGCGTTGAACGCAGATCCGCTGATGACTTTACTACAAGCTATCTCAAAATAAATCTAACGCCCCCTGACGGCGTTGTGGGCGCGATCTTTTTTTTTGAGATGGCTTGTATTCTCTGCAACATAACGCGCCGCACCGGACGGGGGCAACTTGCAAGGAGATTGCGGCAACTATTTTTATGTTTGTGGAAAGAATGGGTTAATCACCGTGCAGAAGCTTTCCCCCGGGCGGTCAGTCCGACCAGGTGTGTGTGCATTGCCACAAATTGCAATTATGGGCACCGTAATGACCGGGAACGTTCACGCAGACGCCCGGACAGCCGCAGCCGCCGGGATTTGCCGCGGTCACACAGCACTTCCGCATGCACGTATGCCTCTCATCTTTTTGTCCATCATTTTTTTCGGATTCCCCAGACATAACATTCTCCTTTCTTTGTGGGTTGATAAAAATATCACAGAATGTCCGCGCCACATGGCGGATAATCGTCTCCGGCACACCGGTGATAGCCTGGGTGGCAAGAAGCGTCGGCCGCATTCCAATCGATGCCTCTGTTCCGGAACCATGTACCGCCGTATTTTAGCAGAGCTTATTGAACGGGTGTCGCACCGCGGCAGCCGTTCCTCCCGATGCGTGGATGCGGGTTTCAGATCTCTGCTATATGCCCACGGCCGGCGCCACGTGCCGAAACATGAAGAACACCGCGCCGGCAAGACAAAGGGCGGCCCACAGATAATCCCAGGAGAGGGGCTGTTTCATATAGAAATAACAGAACCCGGCGAAAATGACCATTGTTACCACCTCCTGGATCACCTTCAGTTGCGGGAGGCTGAAATAAAAGATCCCCATACGGTTTGCCGGCACCTGGAAACAGTATTCGAAAAAGGCCACGCCCCAACTGACGAAAACCACGGTCAACAGGGGACGGGCGCGAAAATCTTTCAGGTGCCCGTACCATGCATACGTCATGAACAGGTTGGAAACGGACAGGAGCAAAATGGGGATCATGCGCATCGTGAACACATCCAGCCGGCATCGCCGGCATGAAAGCAGTCTCCCAACGGAAACCGTCTAAACGAAAAAACCCACCCGGCCGGGCGAAACCCGGTCCGGGCAGGTCGTGCCCGGTGGCCGACACGTCACCGGCACCGCATGTCAATAATCCATGTCGTCATCCATGCCATCCACGCTTTCCGTCTTCTTTTTCTTGGGCTTGTCGGTGATCATCACTTCGGTGGTAAGCATCAGGCCCGCAACGGATGCCGCGTTCTGGAGAGCGAACCGGACCACCTTGGTGGGATCGATAACGCCGGCGGCCACCAGGTTTTCATATGTTTCCGTCTGGGCGTTGAAGCCGAAGTCATCCTTGCCGCCCAGCACCTTGTTGAGCACCACGGCCCCATCCAGGCCGGCATTCTCAACGATCTGACGCAGGGGCGCGCACATCGCCTTGCTCAAAATGGCGATACCGCTTTTCTCATCGCCGGACACCTTTGCCTTGTCCAGAGCGGAAAGGGCCCTGACCAGCGCCACACCGCCGCCGGGCACAACCCCCTCCTCCACAGCCGCCCGGGTGGCGTTCAAAGCGTCTTCCACCCGCGCCTTCTTCTCCTTCATCTCGGTTTCGGTGGCGGCCCCGATATTGATCACCGCAACCCCGCCCACAATTTTTGCCAAGCGCTCCTGGAGCTTCTCCCGGTCATAGTCGGAGGTGGTCTCCTCGATCTGTGCCCGCATCTGCTTAACCCGCGCCTCAATGGCAGAGCGTTGGCCGGCCCCATCAATGACGGTGGTGTTCTCCTTGTCGATCTTGACGCTCTTGCAGGCACCCAGATCCTTGGCCTGGACACTATCCAGCTTGATGCCCAGATCTTCGCTGATCACTTGCCCACCGGTGAGAACGGCGATATCCTGCAGCATCGCCTTTCTGCGGTCCCCGAAACCCGGCGCTTTCACGGCGGCCACCTTCAAAGTGCCCCGGAGCTTGTTGACGATCAGGGTGGCCAACGCTTCTCCTTCCACGTCTTCCGCGATGATCAGCAGGGGCCTGGCGGACCGGGCCACCTCTTCGAGCAGGGGCAGCATATCCTTCATATTGCTGATTTTTTTTTCGTGAATGAGGATATAGGGCTCTTCGAACAACACTTCCATCTTCTCCGGGTGGGTCACGAAATAGGGCGACAGGTACCCGCGGTCGAACTGCATGCCCTCCACCACCTCGAGGGTCGTGTCCATGCTCTTGGCCTCTTCCACGGTGATGACCCCTTCCTTGCCGACCTTTTCCATGGCTTCGGAAATGAGCTTTCCGATGGTTTCGTCACTGTTGGCGGAGATGGTACCCACCTGCTGGATCTCTTTGGGGTCCTTGGTCGGCTTACTGAGGGTTTTGAGTTCCTCCACCACAAGGGAGACCCCTTTGTCGATGCCCCGTTTCAGGGCCATGGGGTCGATCCCCGCGGCCACCAGCTTCTGGCCTTCGTCATAGATGGCCTGGGCCAGCACCGTGGCCGTGGTGGTACCGTCGCCCGCGGTGTCACTGGTTTTGCTGGACACCTCCCGAACCATCTGGGCTCCCATGTTCTGGAAGCGATCCGCGATATCGACTTCCTTGGCCACTGTCACCCCGTCCTTGGTGACGGTGGGGGATCCAAAGGATTTCTCGAGCACCACGTTGTTTCCTTTCGGGCCCAGGGTCACCTTCACCGCATCGGCCAGGGTATTGACCCCCTTGAGCATCGCCCCACGCGCCTTTGCGCCGTACGCAATCATTTTTGCACCCATTGTCGCTGCCTCCTTGATTCCAATGTTTGTTGCGACCGTTTCCGGAAAGGAAACGGCTGGATCAGTTCACAATTCCCAGCACATCGTCTTCCCTGAGAAACACATGCTCTTTGCCGTCGATCTTGATGTCGCTCCCCGCATACCTGGAAAACAGGACCCGGTCCCCGGCCTTGACGGACAAGGGCGTGCGCTTTCCGTCCTTGCCCCTCTTTCCGGGGCCGACCGCCGTCACCGTCCCCTGCTGGGGTTTTTCCCTGGCCGTATCGGGAATGATGATGCCTCCGGCGGTTTTCTGCTCCTCCGCCTGACGGATTAATAAAATCCTATCGCCTAAGGGTCTGATGTCCATCTTTTTCCTCCTCCGCTCTAAACACGCCTGCAACAGACAGGACGGTTGCCGTTGGTGCACGGCCCCGTCCGCTCCGTTCCAAGGGGGGAGGGGCAATGCCTTGTTCAATTTTTAAAAAAAGAAGAGCTGCGCGGTCACGCCAGACATGGGAAGCGGCCGGATGACCGGGCAGGTGTGACACCCGGCACGAAATCCGTTTTTCCATATCAATCCGACACATTAAAAACCATCAGGGCACCCCCCGAGGTTCTTTCCGGCAGGATCACCCCGAAAATAAGACATGGTTGGAAGGATGCAAGGGGTGTCCGGAGAAACAAATTGTTTTTTATCGCCGACGCCGAACGTTCACCGGTTCTGGTCGTCAGGCGGAACCGGCAGGCCACGGGGCATCGAGCACCCGGCGCACCATGTCGGATATGGCGTGAATGGAAAACGGTTTTTGAATGAAATGGGTCCCCTCCGACAGGACGCCATGGGTGGCGATCACTTCATCGGTATACCCGGACATGTAAATGACCTTGAGGTGCCCAATGCGTTCTTCGACTTGTTCGTAGAGGGTGCGACCGTCAATGTCGGGCATGATGACATCGGTGAGCAGCAGGTCCACGGCGGGGCACCGGGACACAAGGAGTTCCATACAGGCCCGGCCGTTTTCCGCGGAGAACACCCGATAGCCTTTTTGGGACAGTACCTTGACGATCATGCGCCGAATACTCGGATCATCCTCCACCACCAGGAGCGTTTCATTGCCGCCCGCCGCGACAGCAACCGGCGGTACCGTTTCTTGGCCGACCTGCCTGCAGGGGGCTTCGATGGCCGGGAAAAACAGCTTGAAGCAGGTGCCCCTGTTCGCTTCGCTGTGGGCCCAGATATATCCCCCGTGCTGCTTGACGGTACCGTATACCATGGCCAAACCGAGCCCCGTTCCTTTGCCCACCTCCTTGGTGGTGAAAAAGGGCTCAAATACCTTTTCGAGATGCGCCGGGGCGATACCCGTTCCCGAATCACTCACCGCCAACATCACATACCGGCCGGGGGCAACCCGGCGGTGCGCGTCCTCGTAGGCCGCGTCGAATGTCACTGGCATGGTCTCAAAAACAAGGCGACCGCCCCCGGCCATGGCATCCTGGGAGTTGACCGCAAGGTTCATGAGGATCTGCTCCAACTGCCCGGCATCGGCCATGACCATCTGCGGGGCCGGATCCGGACGAAACGACAGGCTGATGTTTTCCCGCAGCATGCGCCGGAGCAGGGCGCTGAAATCCTCCACCACGGTGTTCAAGTCGATGGGCCGCATTGCAAGACTTTGTTTCCGCCCGAAAGCAAGCAGTTGGCGCACCACTTCCCGGGCGCGGAGTCCGGCCGTCTGTATTTCCCTTAGGGGCAGATAACACTTCTCTTCCTCGTCCACATTGTCGAGCAGCATTTCAGCATATCCAAGAATCGGCCCCAACAGGTTGTTCAAGTCATGGGCAATGCCGCCGGCCAGCCGTCCCACCGACTCCAGCTTCTGGGCCTGGTGGTACTGTTCTTCAAGCCGCTGCTTTTCCTCTTCGAGCCGCCGTTGATCGCTCAGGTCATGCTTCACCATCACGTAATTGGTGATGGTGCCATGGCCATCGAACACGGGCGCGATGCTGGCACTTTCGTGGAACATGACGCCGTTTTTCTTTTTACTGACAACCAGCCCCTGCCAGATTCTTCCCTTGCGGATGGTGCCGCCGATATGATCATCCGGGTAGCCCGATGCACTGCCGCCGACCAGCAGTGACAGCGGCTGCCCCACGATCTGTGCGGATGTATACCCGCTGATGCGCTCGAAGGCCGGATTCACATACTGAACGCATTCCCCGGCATCGGCCACCACGATGGATTCGCCGGCCTGGGCGATGGCGGCAACCAGCATTTCCCGGATGGCGTTCAGCCGCTTCGCCTCGGTGATGTCCAGATGGGTGCCGCTGACCCGCACCGGGCTTCCGTCCTTGGCCCGTTCGATAACACGCCCCCGGACGCGCACCCAGATCCAGTCCCCGGACAAATGCCGCAACCGGTATTCCGCTTCAAACTGCGCAGTGCTTCCTGCCAGATGTTCGTCAAGGCGTTCAAACACCCATTTCCGATCAGCCGGGTGCGCCAAATCCCGCCAGGTGTTCACATGGGGAAGAAGATTCTCCAGGTTGCACCCGGTCATGTCGGCCCATTTTCTGCTGAACAGCATCTCACCGGTGGGCACGTGCCATTCCCAAAGGGCCAGGTCCGCACCGCTCAGTGCCAGGTGCAGCCGGGTCTCGCTTTCCTGAAGCGCCTTTGTCCGGAGGCGGACCAGCCGTTGCACCTGGTCTCCGCGCCGCTGGATCATGTACAAGAATCCCGTCATCGCCACCGTCAGCATCAACCCGCTGGCCAAAACCAACCCATTTGCCCACGGGGCATGGACATCGAAGAAACGCCCGGTGGGAAGGCAACTGATTTCCCACCGGCAATCGGCCAATGCGAAACATTCCCGATAGCCCATGGCTGCGTAACGGACCGGAACATGCCGTTTCCGGTCTTGGGCCGAAGCGACCGCGTTCCGGCGGTACAGGTGCGCCCGTCCCTCCGGCGCATCCAGATCGTCTATAAGAATATCGAAACCGCCCGGTGGCGATGCCACCAGTGCGCGGGCCATGATGTCGTCAAACCGGTACACGCCCACCGCAAAGCCCATCAGGTCCGCCCGGGCTCCCGGATCCATAAACACGCCCCCCCGGTATACGGGGGCGACCACCAAAAAGCCGTCCGCCGCATCTTCCCCGGGCAGAACCGGAAGGCGGCCACTGACAATGGTTTCACCGAACGCTTCGGCCGCCTCGAGAGCCCGCCTTCCCAACGGATCGGATCCAAGGTCGAATCCGACCATCCGGCGGTTTTTGGCCATTGGTTCGACATAGCAAAACGGGTAATATCGCTCCTGTTCTCCTGCCGGCACAAGTTCCCCCTGACTCGAAAACGCAACGATTGGGTAAGCGTAAGCGGTTTCGACGCAGGCTTGGGTATTGTAGGTTGCACGGGCGCCGGCCGTTACTTGATGAACCCATCCCACCGCGCGGGCCTGCATCCCCTGGGTGACCAGGGGCTTTACAAAGCGCCGAAACTCGTCCATATCCACAAACAGGGATCCCTCGAAAAAGCGTTTGAGGGCGCTGATCTCCCGCACCTGGTTGTGAAGGTTCATTTTCAGCAGCGCGACGTTTGCAGCGGCCATCTTTTCGAATTGCACTTTCAGCTTGTCGTCTTCATACTGCTGAACGAACGTCCGGCAGAAGAGGGAAAGCACGGCACCGGCCACCATAACCGTCGCGAGTTGCCAAACGCCTTTGTCCCTGAAGTATTCTCGGAATTTACGCATAATGCGGATGCCGATTTAGCGATGTCTGAACAGTGTGATGGACGAAAACAAGAAAAAATAATTTTTGAGGATATGCCATTTGTTCGCAAATCGTCAAGCAGGGGCATCGTGAGCCAGGACCAATTGCCCGTCACCGACATTCTGCCCGCGCTGCACGCCACCCTGGCGCGCCACCCGTCCGTGGTGCTGGTGGCCCCTCCGGGTGCGGGCAAAACCACCGGTCTGCCGCCATTGCTGTTGGAGGCCCCGTGGCTCACCCATCGCAAAATCCTGCTCCTTGAGCCCAGACGCCTGGCGGCCCGTGCCGCCGCCGCCCATATGGCCAAAAAAATGGGCGAAACGGTGGGCGAAACGGTCGGGTACCGCGTCCGGGCCGACACCCGGGTATCGGCCCGCACCCGCATCGAGGTGGTCACCGAAGGGGTGCTCACCCGCATGCTCCAGAGCGATCCCCTGCTGGAAACGGCGGGGCTCGTCATTTTTGATGAATTCCACGAACGCAGCGTCCATACCGACGTGGGGCTCGCCCTGTGTCTCGACGTCCAGGAGGCCCTACGCAACGATTTACGGTTGCTGGTCATGTCCGCCACGCTGGAAGGCGCCGCCGTTTCGCGGCTGCTGAACCAAGCACCGGTATTGGAAAGCCGCGGGCGCCGTTTCCCGGTGGAAACCCGGTACGTGGGAGACCCCAGCGCAAACCCCATCCGCCAGGTACCGCACCTGATACGACGCATCCTCGTGGAGGAAAACGGCGATCTTCTTGTTTTTCTTCCCGGCGGTAAAGAAATCCGCCATGTCGGCAGGGAATTGGAAGCAGCCGACTTGCCGCCGGATGTGCGCGTGTTGCCCCTTTACGGCGCCATGGGACGGAAAAACCAGGACCAGGCCATCCGGCCCTCTGCCCCGGGGATGCGGAAGGTGGTGCTGGCTACGGCCATTGCGGAAAGCAGTCTGACCATTGAAGGGGTGCGCATCGTCGTCGACACCGGTCGCATGAGGCAACCCCGCTTCGACATCGGCCGGGCCATGACACGCCTGGTCACCATTCCCGTGACCCGGGACGCGGCAAACCAACGCCGGGGCCGCGCCGGGCGCACAGGCCCCGGCGTCTGCTACCGCATGTGGAACAAGGAGACCGACAGCCGCCTGGTACCGCAGAGGAGCCCGGAGATCCTTAACGCGGACCTGTCGTCTTTGGCGCTGGAGCTGGCATTGTGGGGGGTACGCACGCCCGAGGAGTTGCGGTGGCTCGACCCGCCTCCTGCAGCGGCCATGGAACAGGCAAGGCAGCTGTTGCGTGAACTAAACGCCCTGGACCCAGACGGCCAGGTGTCGGCACATGGCCGGCAAATGGCACGCCTGGGGCACAGCCCGCGCATCGCCCATATGCTGCTGATGGGAAAAGAGCAAAAGCTGGCACCGGCCGCCTGCCTCCTGGCCGCATTGCTGACCGAACGCGACCCCCTTCTTTTTCCCGGTGGTCTGCGGGACAGCGACCTGCGCCTGCGCCTCGACGTGGTGTCAGACCACGGTTGGTACAAGGCGCCTTCCGACCCTGGCATGGCGGTGGATGAAAACGCCCGCCGCGCAGTCCGGAAAGCCGCTGCGACCCTGTCCGCCCGTCTCGGCTGCGTCTTCTCGAAAACCGCCCCCGCGCCCCTGCCCCCCGATGCGCCGGGCATCCTGTTGGCCTGCGCCTATCCGGACAGAATCGCGGTCCGCCGTGTCGGTGACCAACCGCGTTTCGTTCTGGCAAACGGACGCGGCGCTTTTTTCGCTTCCCGCGAGCCCCTTTCGGCCGCACCGTACCTGGTGGCCGCGGACCTGGACGGACGGCCGGGGGAAGCCATGATCCTGCGAGCGGCCCCCATTTCCCTGGAGGCCCTGCACCAATGGTTTGGCCACCTGATCCGCGAACAGGCGGTTGTCGAATGGGACAAACGCACCCAGCGGGTATCCACGCGCCGGGATCTTTGTATCGGCCGGGCCGTGCTGAAATCATCCCCCCTGCCCCAGGCCGACCCGGTGCAGGTGACCGCCGCCATGTGCGACGGCATTCGGCAACTGGGCTTGGCCGCACTGCCCTGGACCCGGAAGCTGCGGACCTGGCAGGCCAGGATACAGCTGCTCCGGGAAACACCACCGCAGGATAACCGATGGCCCGATGTTTCGGACGCCCGACTCTCGGAGACCCTCGACACCTGGTTGGCGCCATTTCTGGCCGGTGTCACCACCCGGGGGCAACTGGCCCGGATGGACCTCGCGGCCGCGCTGACCGCCCTTTTGCCTTGGCATCTGGCACGCGATCTGGAGAAAATGGCGCCAACCCACTGCACAGTACCCAGCGGGTCGCGCATTCCCATCCAGTACGCACCAAACGCTGCGCCGGTGCTGGCAGTGCGCCTCCAGGAGATGTTCGGCCTGCCGGACACGCCCACCATCGCCGGCGGCAGGCTGGCGCTGACCTTGCACCTGCTGTCACCCGCAGGACGACCGGTGCAGGTAACCCGGGACCTGAAAAGCTTCTGGGAAACCGCGTATTTTGAAGTGAGAAGGGACCTGAAGGGAAGATATCCCAAGCATTACTGGCCCGATGACCCGTTGGCGGCCGCACCCACCCGCCGCATCAAATCCGCAGTTCCCGGTGTTTCGCGGTGCCCGCCCTGATCCCCCGTCCCATCCGGACGCGGGGAAAGCGGCTTCGGATCAGCCGAACCGGCCGGTGATATAATCCTCGGTAAGCTGGTGCTGGGGGTTTGTAAAAATCTGGATGGTGGAACCGACCTCGATCAGATCACCCAGGTGAAAATAGGCGGTCCGTTGGGATACCCGGGACGCCTGCTGCATGGAATGGGTCACGATCACGATGGTATACTGCTCGCGCAGTTCATCGATCAGGTCCTCGATGCGCGCCGTGGCAATGGGATCAAGAGCCGAACAGGGCTCATCCATCAAAATCACTTCCGGGTTGACGGCAATGGTCCTGGCGATACACAGCCGCTGCTGCTGGCCGCCGGACAGCCCCGTGCCTGGTTGGTCCAACCGGTCCCTGACCTCCTCCCATAAACCCGCCCGGCGTAGAGAGGTCTCCACCACCGCATCCATCTCGCCCTTGCTGTGAACAAGCCCGTGGATCTTGGGGCCATAGGCGATATTGTCGTAAATGGACTTGGGAAAGGGATTCGGCTTTTGAAACACCATGCCCACCTGGGCACGCAGCAGGACCACGTCCAGGTTATCATCGTGAATATCCGTATTGTCCAGGGTGATCTTTCCCGTCACCCTGCAACCGTCGATGGTGTCGTTCATCCGGTTGAGGCACCGCAGGAAGGTAGACTTACCGCATCCCGACGGCCCGATCATAGCGATCACCTCGTTGCGGCCGATGTCCAGGGAAGCGCTGCGAATGGCCTGTTTCTCACCGTAATAGACGTTGACGTCCCGGCAGCGGATACGGCTGTGGGATGCATCCAACTCCCATTCGCCAACGGTGTGGCGCTTCTCCCGGCTCACGGTGGCGCTGCTGCCCGTCACGGGCCGCCCCATCTGCTTGGGCAGATCGCCCTTGGGCGCCGAACTTTTTTGTTTTGACTGTGATTCCATCTTCAACTCGTTACGCTGTATGGGAACGGCCTGTCAAGAACGATTGCATGCCTCCGGCCGCCCGAATATCCGAAAACTTCACCCAAGTCACCGGATCGAAGACCGGCCGTGCCGCCGGCAAGGCGACGGCACGACACGGCCAACTGTAACTGCGGTTACTCCGCCTATTTCATGGGCATGGGCGTAAGGGCATCCACCGCCTTCTTCACCTCGGCACGCTCGGCCTCTGGCATGGGAATCAGGCCGCGCTCGGTCAGGTACCCCTCATCGCCCCAGGCCTTCTCTGCGGTGAACTCTCCCAGATACTCCTTCAGGCCGGGGATAACACCCACATGGGCCTTTTTCACATAGAAGAACAAGGGGCGGCTGACCGGGTATTTTCCATCGGCAATGGCCGCGAAGGTCGGCTGGACCCCATCCACGTATGCGCCCTGGATCTTGTCGATATTCTGGTCCAGGAAGCTGAACCCGAAGATGCCGAAGGCCTTGGGATTCGCATCGAGCTTCTGCACGATGAGGTTGTCGTTTTCTCCGGCCTCGATGTAGGCGCCGTCCTCACGGATGCCATGACAGACAGCCTTGTACTTCTTCTTGTCCTGCTTTTTCATATCCTTGATCCAGGCAAAGGACTTTGCGCCCCCCTCCATCGCCAGCTCAACGAAGGCGTCCCGGGTGCCGGAAGTGGGCGGCGGGCCGAGGACCTCGATATCAATTTCCGGAAGATCGGCATTGACGTCCTTCCAAGTCTTGTAGGGATTCGGCACCAGGGTTTCGCTGCCGTCCGGGTTGGGGACACTCTTGGCCAGAGCAAGGAAAATGTCCTTGCGGCTCAGACGCATGGGATCGGTTTTCTTGCTGTTGGCGAACACAATGCCGTCATAACCGATCTTCACCTCGATGATGTCTGTGACGCCGTTTTTGGCACAGCTTTCACACTCGGACGATTTGATGGCGCGGGAAGCATTGGTGATGTCGGGATACTGCACGCCGACACCTTCACAGAAAAGTTTAAATCCGCCACCGGATCCCGTCGATTCGATTTTCGGGGTCTTGAACTTGGTGGTCTTTCCGAATTGTTCGGCCACCACCGTCGCAAACGGATAGACAGTGGAAGAACCCACGATGCTGATGTAATCCCTGGGCGAGGCGGCGTATCCGCTGCCGGCAAACCCGACCACGATGGCGGTGGCGATGAACGCAACTGATTTTTTGAACATATGCTTCCTCCTTGTGTTGACTGTAGCGTGAATGAGAATGGCGCCGATGGTTTTCGCATAAAGGTGGTTTCTGAATACGCGCCCCGTGTTAACGCAATGCTACCGCAATGTTTGTTTTTTGTTAGAGCCCTTGATATTACCACCTTCTCTCGAACTTCTTGCGAAACCAAACCGCGCCGGCGTTCATGGTAATGAGAAATGCCAGCAGCACCAACGTCGCCGCGGATGTCTTTTCCAAAAAGGCCCGTTCGGGGCTGTCCGCCCACAGAAAGATCTGGACCGGCAGCACGGTTGCCGGATCGGTCAGTCCCTGGGGAACGTCCACGATGAACGCCACCATCCCGATCATCAGCAGGGGAGCCGTTTCCCCAAGTGCGCGCGCCATACCGATGATGGTACCGGTGAGCATGCCGGGCATGGCAAGGGGAAGGACGTGATGCACCACCGTCTGCATGTGGGAGGCCCCGATGCCGAGAGCCGCCTCCCGAACCGAAGGCGGCACGGATTTCAGCGCGGCCCGTCCGGCGATGATGATGGTGGGCAGTGTCATGAGTGTCAACACGAGCCCACCGACTATAGGCGCCGACCGCGGCAACCCGAAAAAATTCAGGAAGACGGCCAGGCCCAGCAGCCCGAAAACGATGGACGGCACGGCGGCAAGGTTGTTGATGTTGACCTCGATAAGATCGGTCCACCGGTTCCTTGGCGCAAATTCTTCCAGGTAAATGGCCGATGCGACACCGATGGGAAATGACAGAAAAAGCGTTACCAACAAAGTAAGAAAGGAACCGGTGGTGGCACCGAGAATACCGGCCAACTCCGGCTCGCGTGAATCTCCAGAGGTGAAAAAAGCCAGGTTGAACCGTTTTTCGATGTCTCCGGCACCCGCAAGGGCATCCACCCATTTGATTTGCCTGTCATTGAGGGGGCGGTTCTCTTCCGGAAGATCCCGTCGGATGTGCCCCTTGACGAGCATGTCCACGCTGTCGTCCGCCGGCAACCAGAGGGACCGGCTGGTGCCGATGAGGCCCTGGTCGGAGAGAACCAGTTTCCGCAGTTTGAAGGCGGCTCCGGTGCTAAGCAGACTGTAAAGTTGGCGTTTTTCGCGCCTGGCGCTCGCTTCCGGAAACCGCTTGCGCAGCGCTGACTTAACCAAGGCGCCATAGTCGGCCGTGGCCAGGGCGCTTTGGTCCAAAACGCTCTGATCAAAGTGGATGTCCAGCCGCACATGGGTTTGAAAAAAGGCGGAATGTCCCCCGCCGATGATGGTGACGAACAAAAAGGCGAGAAACCCGAGACTGGCCCCGATGGACAGCATGCCGAAACGGCGGAACCGTTTCTCGGCACGGTAGCGCCGTGCAAGCCCGTTGCGGACGACATCCATCGTGCGGGGCTGCTGCGGCGGCGGAACAGCGGAAATAGTTGTATCGCTTCTATTCATATTGCTCCCGGTATTTGCGCACAACGCGCAAGGCAATCACGTTCAGGCAGAGAGTGAGCACAAACAGCAATAGTCCCAGGGCGAACGCGGCAAGGGTCTTGGGGCTGTCAAACTCCTGGTCGCCCACCAGCAGGGTGACGATCTGCACGGTCACCGTGGTGACGGTTTTCAGGGGATTGACGGTGAGATTGGCCGACAGTCCCGCCGCCATCACCACGATCATGGTCTCGCCGATGGCCCTGGAAACGGCCAACAGCACTCCGCCGACGATGCCCGGCAGGGCGGCGGGCAGCACCACCTGCCGAACGGTTTCCGACCTGGTGGCGCCCAGGCTGAGCGCTCCGTCCCGCAGGGACTGAGGAACGGCATTGATCACGTCGTCCGAGATGGACGAAACAAAAGGAATGATCATCACCCCCATTACCAAGCCCGCGGCCAGGGCGCTTTCGCTTGACACGTCCATGCCGAGGGCCTCGCCCGCCCCGCGCAAAAGAGGCGCCACGGTGATGGCCGCAAAGAATCCGTACACGACGGTTGGAATCCCCGCGAGAATCTCCATCAGCGGTTTTGCAGCCGCGCGGAACCTTCGGTTGGCATACTCGGAAAGGTAGATGGCCGACATCAAGCCGATGGGCACCGCCACCATCATGGCGATGAGGGAAATCAGGGCCGTGCCCACCAATACCGGCACGGCACCGAAGCTGCCCGTGGAGCCGACCTGGTCCGAACGGATGGCAATCTGTGGGCTCCACTCCAAGCCCAATAAAAAATCCGTGACGGGCACCATTTTGAAAAAACGCAGCGCCTCGTACAATACGGAAAGGATAATGCCGACGGTGGTCAGAATCGCAACGCAGGAAGATGCCACCAGCAGCCATTTGAGCAACAGTTCCACGTGATTGCGCGCCCGCATGGCCGGTCGGATGCGGGCGCGCAGAATCAGCAGCGCAGAAATCCCTACGCACAAGGTCATCACGCTCAAGGCCCAGTGGTTTATGGCCCGCAGCCGTAAATAATGATCCGCCGCGGCACGCATCGTCCGGTCCACCTGCCCGGCCACGATGTTGCCGCTGACCAGGTTCTTGATGTCGTTGACAACAAGGCCCAGACGGTCTGCGGGCAGGTCACGGGTCTGCGGCGGCAGATCGGCGATGACCATCCGGGTGATCATCGCGCCGTCGAAGGCCGTCCAGCAGCAAAAGATCAACAACGCGGGCAGCGCGCACCACAATGCCGCCAACGCACCGTAATAGGTGGGTCTCGAATGGAGGGTCGTGATGTTCTCCCCCCCCCCCGCGACGACGAAGGCCCGCTTTCTGCCCATGTAATAGCCGATGGCCGTAAGTACCAGCAGTGCGACAATGATCTGGATGGGGTTCATATGGACGTTTCAAATCCTAAAGTTGTATGATATCAACAGAAGAAAGCCGGAAAACACCCGGCATTTACCAATACCGTGCCTTATGTATCCGCCAAATGTTAGCGTTTTGTTAGCGTAGCGCCAAACAATTGTTAGGCGCCCTTTCGGTCCGGATCGGGCAAGCGTCGTTTGGGAACGCATCCTTAAAAAAACAAAACGGCTAACAAACTCATAGCGCCGTCTTAACCTTTTTCTAACATTCCGATTATAGGGATACATGCACGCAACGCGGTGTTCGCTTCGGACGGCGTCGGCCGCATCCGGTTTTCGATGGGCATACGCGGGGCGGACAACCGTTGGCAACCATCGCAGACAAGAAAAGGACGCAATAACACATGAGCGTACATTTCCAAAAAGAACTCGGCCGGATCAAACAGATGATCCTCTCCCTCGGTACCATGGTCGAGCACCGGGTGCAACTGGCCCAAAAGGCCCTGCAGGCTTTGGACGGCGCACTGGCGCGACAGATTATTGCCGACGACCATGAAATCGACAAGATGGAAATCGATGTGGAAGAGGAATGCCTCAAAGCCCTGGCCCTGTACCAACCCGTGGCCGTGGATCTTCGCTTCCTGGTGGCCGTCATCAAAATCAACAACGACCTGGAACGCATCGGCGATCAGGCGGTCAATATCGCCCAACGCATCGCATACCTGTCACACCAGCCCCGCATCGCCTTTCATTTCGATTATACGCCCATGGTCGAAAAAGCCCAGGCCATGCTGAAAAAGAGCCTTGACGCCTTGGTGAACATGGATCTGGACCTGGCCTTCGAAGTGCTGTCCCGGGATGATGAGGTCGATCAGCTCCAGCGGGAAGCCTACGAGACCATCAAACAGGCCATGGTGGAAACCCCGGACGAGCAGACCACCGGCTGTTTGCTCAACATGCTTCTCATCTCCCGGCATCTCGAACGCCTGGCCGATCACACCACCAACATCGCAGAGGAGGTGATTCACATGATCGAGGGCGATATCGTACGGCACAGCGATCTATAGGAGAAGGAAGGTCATGGCAAAGGCGAAGATTCTCGTTGTGGATGATGAAGAGGATATCCTTGAACTGGTGCGCCACCATCTCATCAAAGACGGCTACGAGGTGGTGGCGGCGGACTCCGGTGAAAACGCCCTGGATAAAATCCGGGAGGTGAAGCCAGACCTGGTCATCCTCGACCTGATGCTGCCGGGTCTCGACGGGCTGGAAGTGTCCAAGCGCTTCAAAGGCAATCCCGAACTTCAGCACATTCCCATCATCATGCTCACCGCCAAGGGCGAAGAGGCCGATGTGGTGACGGGCCTGGAGCTCGGCGCCGACGACTATGTGACAAAGCCCTTCTCCCCCCGTGTACTGCTGGCCAGGGTCAAGGCCGTCATCAGGCGGCACCAGGACACCGGCGACGCATCCGGCGAGGTGCTGCACATTTATAATCTCATGATCCACCTGGGGCGCCGGGAAGTGACCCTGGACGGTGCACCTGTCGATCTGACCTATACCGAGTTCCAGGTACTGTACTACCTGGCCAAACGCCCCGGCTGGGTGTTGACCCGGTCCCAGATCGTCGACGCTGTGCGGGGCAACGATTATCCGGTCACCGACCGCAGTGTGGACGTGCAGATCGTCGGCCTGCGTAAAAAACTGGGGGACTTCGGCAACTACATTCAGACCGTCCGAGGCGTCGGCTACCGTTTCAAGGAACGCCCGTGAAAAAGAGAAGACGCCTCATCTGGCAGCTGTATCCCGCCTACCTGGCCCTTGTCCTGCTCTCGCTCCTGGCCGCCAGCGGTTACGCATACCGGTCCATGGACCATTTCTTCAAGGACCGTATGCGGGAAGACCTCAAATCCCAAGCCGTGATGCTCGCGGAAAAACTTGCCCCCCGCCTTCCGGGGGACACCCCGGAGCAGGTGGATCCCCTCTGCAAGGAAGCCGGTGGAGCGGGCCAGACCCGGTTCACCGTCATTCAACCCGACGGCCGGGTCATCGGCGATTCCAACGAAACCCCGCGCTTCATGGACAACCATGCCGGTCGACCGGAGATCGCCGCGGCACTCCAGGGCCGGACGGGCACGGCCATCCGCTACAGCAACACCCTGCGCAAGAACATGATGTACCTTGCCCTTCCGGTGGTTGAAAACGGCCGAATCCTTCGCGTGGTGCGCACATCCATTCCAATGACCGCCCTGGAAAATGAACTCCGGTCCCTCCAAATCAAAATCGGCGGATCCGGCATCCTCATCGCCTTGCTGGCCTCAGGGGTCTGCCTCTATATTTCCAGGCGCATCAGCCGCCCCATCGAAGAAATCACCACCGGCGCCAACCGGTTCGCACGGGGAGACCTGCAACACCGGTTAAAATATCCGGACACCTTGGAACTGGCCAGTCTGTCCAGGGCGCTGAACAAGATGGCCGAAGAGCTGGAAAGCCGGGTCAATACCGTTCTGAACCAACGCAACGAGTACGAGGCGGTTCTCTCCAGCATGACCGAAGGGGTCATCGCCATCGACATGGAGGAGTGCATCCTGAGCATCAACCAGGCGGCCGCCCGCATGCTGGAAATCCAAAGCCTCCGGTTGAAGGGCCGCAGCATTTTCGAGGCCTTCCGCAACCGGACCCTGCACGCTTTCATCGAGGAGGCCCTGGCCACCGGTACCACCATGACCCGGGACATCCTGGTCCACCAGCAGGAAGACCAGGTGCTTCACGCCCAATGCATCCCCCTCAAGAACATCGACAAGCATCGTATCGGCACCCTCCTGGTGCTCAACGATGTGACCCGGATCCGGAAACTGGAAAATGTCCGCAAGGACTTTGTGGCAAATGTCTCCCACGAAATCAAAACCCCGCTGACGGCCATCAAGGGCTTTGTGGAAACCCTCCAGAGTGGCTCGGCGGAAACCCATGAAGAGCGCAAACGGTTCCTGGACATTGTCGCGAAACACGCCAACCGGCTGGGGGCCATCGTCGAAGATCTGCTGCTGTTGGCAAGGCTGGAAGAACACGAAGACACCGCCGGGTTGCAGCATGCCCCCGCGTCCCTGGAAAACATCGTATCCACCGCCGTTGAGGTGGTCCGGTGCAAGGCGGACCGCAAGCAGGTGCCCATCGAGGTTTCCGTCCCCCGAGGACTTACGGTGGATGTGGACGCCACCTCCATTGAACAGGCCATCATCAACCTGCTGGACAACGCCGTTAAGTACAGCCCCTCAGGTGCACCGGTCCGGGTGGTGGCGGCTGAAAGCGAAACGGAATGTCTGATCAGCGTGAGCGACAAGGGGCCGGGCATCGCCCGGAACCATCTGCCGCGCCTGTTCGAACGCTTCTACCGGGTGGACAAGGCGCGCAGCCGTGTGTTGGGGGGAACGGGGTTGGGGCTCTCCATCGTAAAACACATCGTGCAGGTGCACGGCGGAACGGTCTCGGTGGACAGCACCATCGGAAGCGGCAGCACCTTCACCCTTCACCTGCCCCGCCACGCCTGAAAGCACCCGCCGCCCGGCGACCCCTTAATTGGGTTAATTGAGAATGTATCGGCCGGGGTTGACAGTGACGCCGTTAAGGCGCACTTCGTAGTGAACATGGGGCCCCGTGCTGCGCCCCGTATTGCCCACGCGGGCGATCACATCGCCGCGCCGGACCTTGTCGCCGCGCTTTTTCAGCAGTTCCTTGGCATGCCCGTAGCGGGTGACGAAGCCGTACCCGTGATCGATCACGATGGTGTTGCCCATCAGCCCTTTTTTACCGGAGAAGGTGACCACGCCGTCGGCGGTGGCCAGGATGGCGGATCCGGAACGGGTGGCAATATCAAGTCCGCGGTGAAACTCCCGCCGCCCGGTGAAAGGAGATTCCCGGTACCCGAAACTCGAGCTGACCCAGCCCCCTTCCACCGGGCGGATAGCCGGTGTGGCGGCCAGAATGTTGCGCTGCTCCTCCAAATGATTGTAGAGGGCCTGGAACCGTTCCTGCTGGGAAACAACGGCGGTATCCAGATGGTCTACCTGCTCGTGCATCTCCCGAAGCAGGGCGCTTTGCCGTTCCTTCATCTCGATGGTGGGATCCAGATCCTCGGGCATGGAGCCCCCCACCCCCAGAAATCCTTCCGGCGCTTCGTCTTTTCCGTCAAGGTTGGCGATCACCCGCAACCGCTGCTCAAAATCGCTGAGGCCGGCCAGGTGCGATTTGAGCGCGTTGATTTTGACGGCAAATTCCTGGATCTGTGCACGCTGGTGATTGATCTTGTCTTCTTGCTGCAGAATGTGACGCCGATAAGCGCTCGCCTGTTGCCTGGCTTTGCGCAGGGACAGGTAATCGGCGGTGAATAACGCCAGGGCCACTATAACGAGAACCGCCGCCCAGGCGGATATATGAAGAGCCTTTTTGGAAACAGTCATTCGTTTGATGGGGGACCCGATATGATTGAACACCAAAAAGGAAAATTCTTTTCGCATCATCTCCCACAGTCCCGTTCAGTCGTGAATGGTTGACGTTCATCCGCACCGGGCGCGGCATTGTCGGAACACCGGCCCTCCTTCCGCCGCAGGTACAACACGCATGAAATGCAATCCTTCAGCGGTGTGCTTAACACATGTTTTGCAACCATGTCAACGTGCTATGCCCCATCGCGGGCAGCGGAGCGGCCGTGCCTCCGGCATCTGCGCCATGTAGCGCATGGTGCGCCCCTGCTCTTGTTGCATGCAAATCGGGATCCAATTGTCTCTATCGCCCGTGGACAGGGAAGATCCGGATCCGGAGGCGCAGCATTGGCGGTCGCCGGCCGGCGTCTGTATTTTTTCCTGCACGCCGTGTATCTTCAGGAAGACAAGAAGGGAGCGGCGATGCGCTCCCTTCTTGTGCACGGTTTCCGCAAGCCTGGTCGGTCAGGCGATACCGAGCTTGAATTTGAGGGACTTGAGGGTGTTTTTCATGAGCATTGTGATGGTCATGGGGCCCACGCCGCCGGGGACCGGTGTGATCGCCCCGGCGATTTCCTTGGCCTTGTCGAAATCCACGTCCCCCTTGAGGATGGCGACCTTTTTCCCTGTCTTTTCACTTAGTTTCTCTCCGACCCGGTTCACCCCCACATCGATCACGCAGGCGCCGGGCTTGATCCACTCCGGCTTGACCAGATCCGGCACGCCGGCGGCCACGATGAGGATATCGGCACGCTTGCAGTGGGCGGCCAGATCTTTGGTTCCGGTATGCACGACGGTGACGGTGCTGTTGGCACCCGGGCCTTTCTGGAGCATCATATTGGCTATGGGCTTGCCCACGATATTGGACCGGCCCACGACCACCACCTCAGCCCCCTTGGTTTCCTGACCGGAACGCACGATCATCTCCTGGATGCCGGCGGGGGTGCACGGGGGGAATTTCACCTCGGCACCGCCGATCATCAGGCGACCGACATTCACCGGGTGGAACCCATCCACGTCCTTGTCCGGATCGATGGCGTTGAGCACTTTTTTCTCGTCGATGTGCTTGGGCAAGGGCAGCTGCACCAGAATGCCGTGGATGGCCTCATCCTTGTTGTATTTATCAATCAGCGCCAGCAGATCCGCTTCGGAGATATCCACGGGCTGGGTGTCCTGAATTTCGTTGAACCCCACCCGGTGGGCGGTCTTGATTTTGAGGGTCACATAGGAAATGGATGCGGGATTCTCTCCCACCAGAATGGTCACCAACCCGGGAACCACGCCGTGTTTTTCCTTGATCTCCTTGACTTCCTGGGTGATTTCCTCCAGAATTTCTTCCCGGATATCCGTCCCTTTGATAAGCGTTGCTGTCATCGGCAATCTCCTTTTTCACAATAGGTTATGCGTTTGCGTGCGTTATCGATCCCGGTGCGCAAGGAGGCGCACGCCGTCGCCTCCTCTTCTTCTGCTGACAGAACCGTTGGCTTGTGTAATCCAAGAGATGCGCCCTGTCAACCATGGTCATACGGGAAACGGCAGCCCATCCAGCCCCAGCGTCTCCTCCCAGCCAAGCATCAGGTTCATGTTCTGCACCGCCTGGCCGGCGGCGCCCTTGACCAGGTTGTCAATGGCGGAAACAAGGATCAGCCGGCGGTTGTCGGCATCGATGCGAAAGGCGATGTCGCAATAATTGGTGCCCCGGACAAATCGGGTCTCGGGCAGCCGGTCTTCCGGCAGCAAGCGCACGAAGGGCGACGCGTCGTATTGGGCGGCCAGGCAATCGGCCACCTGCCGGGTATCGACGCCGTCGGCCAAGGTGGCGTATACGGTGGACAGCATGCCCCGGCTCATGGGCACCAGGTGGGGCACGAAGGTGAGGTGTACCTGTTGTTGGAAGGCCCTCCCCAACACCTCGTCAATTTCCGGGTTGTGCCGATGGTCAGCCACCTTGTAGGCCTTGAAGGACTCCGTGATTTCGCAATACATCGAGGCCACCGCAGCGGTTCTGCCGGCGCCGCTGACCCCCGACTTGCTGTCCGCCACGATGCCGGAGGCTTGGATCAGCTTTTCCCGGGCCAACGGGACAAGGGGCAGCAGGATACTGGTGGGGTAGCATCCCGGGTTTCCGATCAGATCCGCGCCGCAAATGGCGTCCCGGTTGATTTCGCTCAACCCATACACCGCCCGCGCCAGCAATTCAGGGGCGGTATGCGGTTGGTAAAACGCCTCGTAGGCAGCGGCGTTCCGAAACCGAAAATCCGCCGACAGGTCGATCACCCGTTTGCCTTGTCGCATGAGTTCCGGCACGATGCTCATGGGCACCTTGTGGGGAAGGGCCAGGAAAATCAGATCGGCCGTTTCGCAGACGGCCTCCACCGACAGGCTGGTGCACGCCGTGTCCACCAAACCGGTCAGCGCGGGATACACGGCGTCAAACGGCACATCGGCATATTGCCGGGACACCAGCGTGCTGAGCGTCACCCTGGGGTGCCCCGCCAGAATCCGCACCAACTCCGCCCCGGCATATCCCGTGGCGCCCACAACCCCGACCCTGACCATAACGCCTCCTTGCATTTGTCCTGGTGTTTTCGAATGGTTCTGCTTATCAGAGCCGACAGGGATTTTCAACGGATTTGCATGGAGCAACCGGCAAGCAATCAGCCGGATCACGATACAATTTCCCCTTGACCCCGGCGTCGGTTCCCGACTATCGGAAGACAGGCAAAAATCTTCACGGGAGAGCACCATGCCCCCATGGCTGTATAGTGATCTTGGGCTGATCGATTATGAATCCGCGCACCGGTTGCAACTGGACCTCGTTTGCGCCCGTCAGCGTGGGACGCTCCGGCATAATGTCCTGCTGCTGCTGGAGCACCCGCCGGTGATCACCACGGGACGACGGACAGGATGGCGGCACCTGGTCGCGGCACCCGAAACATTGCGGGAAAAAGGCATTGCCTGTCATGTGATCGAACGGGGGGGCGACATCACCTATCACGGTCCCGGCCAATTGGTGGCCTACCCCATCATGCATCTGCCGTCAGCAGGCATGGGGGTAGTGGATTTCGTGACGACAATGGAGGCGTGCATGATCCGCACGGCCCGACAATGGGCAGTATTTGCCGCCCGAGATGATCGAAACCGGGGGGTTTGGGTCAAAGACCGGAAACTCGGCAGTATCGGCATCTGCGTCCGCAGGGGGGTCACCTTTCATGGGTTGGCCCTGAACGTGAACCTCAATCTCGCACCGTTTTCCTGGATCGTCCCCTGCGGCCTCGACCACGTAGCCATGACCGCCCTGGATAGAGAAACCGATCAAACGGTCACCATGGATGGGGTAAAATCCGCCCTCCGGCGGCATTGGGCCGCAGTGTTCCACACCAAGTTGTCGCCGGTAACGCCAAAGACCCTGTCGCGCATGACCGCAGACCACGGACCGATGGGCACAGGCGCTTCGCCGGCACCGTCACCACGCGGCCGCGCTTGGAAAAAAACACAGGAGACCATGCCGTGACCGATCTCCTGCCGCCCCATCAACCAAGGCCGGCCTGGCTGCGCCGCCGCATCCCACCGGGATCCGCCGCTGAGAAGGTCCGCCGCCTGATTGCCGAAAACCGGCTG
This sequence comes from Desulfobacterales bacterium, assembly GCA_963678885.2. Classification (GTDB taxonomy): domain Bacteria; phylum Desulfobacterota; class Desulfobacteria; order Desulfobacterales; family JAFDDL01. The sequence goes on from CAXXFG010000006.1 coordinate 1,080,449, forward strand.
CATACCGTATGCCAGGCCGCCCACTGCCCCAATATCTGGGAGTGCTTCTCCCACGGCACGGCAACATTTTTAATTCTCGGTGATCGCTGCAGCCGCAATTGCCGTTTCTGCGCCGTGGCCAAGGGTTCCGGACAGTCACCACCGGATCCGCAGGAGCCGAGCCGGGTCGCAGACGCCGCGGCGATCCTTGGTCTTGCGCACGTGGTCATCACCTCCGTAACCCGGGATGATCTTGCCGACGGGGGCGCCGGCCAGTTCCGCCGCACCATCGCCGCCATTGGTCGGCGGCTTCCCGCCGCCACAACGGAAGTGCTTGTCCCGGACTTCAAGGGCGATTTATCAGCGGTGAAAACGGTGCTCGCCGCTCGTCCCGATGTGTTCAGCCACAACATCGAAACCGTCCCCCGTCTCTACCCGTCGGCACGGCCCAAAGCCGATTACCGGCAATCCCTGGAAGTCCTGGCATTCGCCGCGCGCAACCGCCCCGCCATCCCGGTCAAGTCGGGCATCATGTTGGGGCTGGGCGAAACCGATGCCGAAATCGCCGCGACGCTCAAGGATCTTCGCCGTTCAAATTGCCGCATCCTGACCCTGGGGCAATATCTGCAGCCCGGCCCCGAAAATCTGCCGGCGGCCCGCTACGTGTCTCCCGCTGCATTTGACCGATGGCGGCAGCTGGCACTGTCCCTTGGCTTTACACGGGTCGCCAGCGGCCCCCTCGTGCGCAGCTCTTACCGGGCCGAAGAGATGTTATCCCAACCCGCCCGCCCCAAACATTGACATCCCCCCACGTCTCTTATACATCTTTCACATCACTTTTCCGACGGAGCGCATCCCCATGAAAATGGACGTCACCAACATTGACATCATCAAGCACCTGAAAGAAGGTCGCAAATCCTTTAACACCATCGCCGCGGCCCTGGGGCTGTCGGAAAACACCGTGCGTTCCCGGGTGGCCAAGATGATTGAGGACGGCATCCTCGACATCACCGGTCTGGTCAATCCCGAAACGCTTCCGGGGCATCAACTGATCCTGGTGGGCGTCAAGCTGGACACCATGAACCTGGTGGACATCGGGGAGGAATTCAGCAAACTACGCGGCGTTGTATCGGTTTGTGTGGTCACCGGCCGTTTCGACCTGCTCGTGACGGTGCTTCTCAAGGAAGACTTTGGCCTGCTGGAGTTCTACACCCGGGAAGTCTCCCGGCTCAAAAACGTCCAATCCGTAGAGACTTTCGTCGTCTACAAGGGCTACAATGCCCATGTGCCGTATATCCTCTGACGGCGTGCGACAGGCTCACACCCGCTTCACCCGCATCATGTTGGTGGTGCCCTCCACGAACTCCGGCTGGCCGGCGGTGATGACAACCAAGTCTCCCCTGTTGACCAACCCGGCATTCAAGGCGGCGGTGGCCGCGGTGTCTATCATCTCGTCAGGATTCATCGCTTCGGAAGCAAGGCAGGGAATACACCCCCATACCATGGCCAGCTGCCGCACCGTACTTATTTCCGGAGACAGTGCGATGAGCTTGGATCGGGGGCGAAACCGCGCGATGTTCCGTGCCGTCGCCCCGGAACGCGTGGTGGCAATGATGGCCGCGGCATCAAGATGGTCGGCCAACACGCAGGAAGCGTGGGCCACCGATGCCGACACATCCTTTCCGGGCAGCAACCCCAGGTAGCGTTCATGGTGAAAATCCTTCTCCGCGCTCGCCGCAATCCGGGACATGAACGCCGCTGCCTGGTCCGGGAACGCCCCCGTTGCCGTCTCCTCGGACAGCATCACGGCATCGGCCCCGTCGTAAACGGCATTTGCCACATCGGCGGCCTCGGCGCGGGTGGGCCGGGGCGCGTCCACCATGGACCGCAGCATCTGGGTGGCGATAATGACCGGCTTCCCGGCCGCGCTGGCCCTGGCCACCACCATCTTCTGGATGCCGGGAACCGTTTCGGGTGGGATTTCCACACCCAGATCCCCCCTTGCCACCATCAGGGCATCGGCAGCCGCGATGATGGCGTCGATGTTGACGATGGCCTCGTGCTTTTCAATCTTGGCAATGACCGGAACCGATGCGCCCTGGCGGTGCATCAACGCCTTGACCCGTTTGATGTCCTCATCGGTGCGGACAAAGGAAAGGGCCACCACATCCACCCCTTGGGAAAGACCGAACAATAGATCTACTTCATCTTTTTCGGTGAAGGACGACAGGGCAAGCGAACGCGTGGGCAAGTTGACACCCTTGTGGGAAGTGAGAAGGCCGCCGGTGACCACGCGGCAGAGGATATCCCGGCCGTTGACCCGCTCCACCACCAGTTCCATCAGTCCGTCGGACAGCAAAATGCGATCCCCCAGCTTTACGTCCCGGTGAAGGTCTTGGTAAGAAACCGACACGCGATCCGGGCCAGCGGGAACCGCTTCACTGGTGAGCACGAAAAGCTGCCCCGGGGACAGGCAGATCCCCTCGCCGGGCACTTCCCCCACACGGATTTTCGGGCCGCAAAGATCCTGCAGAATGGCAACCGGCCGCTGCATGCGCCCTGAAATCTCACGAATCAGGCGCATCTTTTCCTGGTGGTCGGCATGGGTACCGTGGGAAAAATTGAGCCTGGCCACCGTCATGCCGTTTTGAATCAACCGCTCCAGCTTATCCGGCGAATCACTGGCGGGCCCGATGGTGCAAATCAGCTTTGTTTTAGGCATAACGTCTCCCTTCCGTAGGCGCTACCAACCGCGGTCGGCACACAAACAGGATCATGTCTTCCAGCACCCGCTTCGCAGGCCGGGCGCTTCTTTTCAACGCCAGGTCCATGTCCCCCAGGTGCAGGTAAATCGCTTCCAATTCTTCCAGTGAAAACTGGTCCGCCTTTTTCAGCGTGAGATACAGCGGGTATGGATTGCGGGGATTGGCCGCCGTCAAAAGATCCTCCTGAACTTGTCTCTTCCCCTTTTTCCGCGCACCGTCCAGCTTCTCCTTTTCCGCGGCCGCACGCATGCCATCATCATACCGCACCATGGCGGGCAATACCACCGCGGTAAATGCGTTGTAAGCCATTGCAGATTTCCAGCATCCGCCTTCCGGACTGCGGAGAAAGCATTTGACCACCATCAGCTTGCGGAACTGATTGACCGCAGCTGTAAACACCTGCAGGGGATGAAGCCCGGCCCGCAAAACAGCATCGAGCAACACCAGGGCTTCCTCCATTTTACGATCCGTCAGGGCACCTGTAAACGCATAGACCGGATCCTGCCTGCTCCGTGACAGAACCGCCCCGACGTCCTTTGCGGTGATGGTGGTCCGGTCGCCGGCATACAAAACCAATTTTTCGACATTGCCGCAAAAGGCACGCAGATCAAAGCCCGTCATCTCATACAGTGCCGCAAAGGCGTCTGGATCCATTTTTTTTCCGGCGGCCTTGAGCATTGCCCCCATGCGCTCCTTGAGCACCTGCTGCTGTATGTCCCGGTCGGCCTTGCGGTCCCCCTTTGGCACCGCGCAGTCAATGACCACCCCCTTGTCCTTGAAACACTTGAACAGGGTGCGACGCTTGTCCACGAGGTCCGTGGTCAGCACAAGGAAATTGTTCGCGGGAAAACCTTTTTCGATGGCGGCCTGGAGAATCTGGTCGGGCCGTCCCGATGAAGATACGGTGAGCCCGGCACTGCGGCAATGATCCACAAGCTGGCCCAGCCAATCGGTATTCCCACCGGTGTCCATGTCCGGGAAAACAGCCGTTCGCCCCTTTTCATGGGACATGTCTTCCAGGGACATCTGCCGGCGGCCCAGCAGATCCATGAACCAGCGCGATGCTTTCTTGAAATCGCCGCCTTGGGCCGCATCCCGGACCTTTTCCAACAGGCGACCATCGTTTTCCTTCCCGTAGAAAATACGGGATTCCTGCACCAGGACCACCTTGGCACCGGGCATGAGCGCGTAGGTATTGGCGCGGTTCACGGCATCCCGGATCGCTCCGGACCCGCCGTCCACCGGCTCGCAGCCTGCCGTCCGGGCCCGCTCACCACCGGGCAAAAGAGCATCGAGCAATTGCGCAAGGGCTCGTTTGTACAACAATTCATCGCCATGGAGCAGAAAAGCCTGGGGCCTTTCCGACGGCGCGGCCGTTTTCAGAGAGGACAGCACTTCTGGAAGTTTTTTGAAAGAGGTTTCCGCCATGTCATACCATCATCCGGCCGCGGCACCGTGTTTGCGCCACAGCCAACAGAGCATCCCGATCGCCAGGCCCGCCATGGCGAGACCCAAGGCCTGGGAAACCGATAAAACGCCCCACAACGTCGCCCCCCGGGGATCGCCCCTGAAATATTCAACTCCGGCCCGACAAAGGCCGTACAGGAGGACGTACCCCCAAAACAGCTGCCCCGGAAACAGCACCCGCTTGCGTCCCCACCACAACACCAGAAATATACCGAAATTGACCAGCACGGAATACAGCTGTGTGGGATGCAGGGCAACGCCCAGGGGCGCGAGACTCTCGGCGTGATGAAAGGTAACGGCCCAGGGCAAATCGCAGGACCGGCCGTAACAGCAACCGGCGAAAAAGCATCCCACGCGGCCCAGGGCGTGCCCTGCCGCCAGGCCGGGTGCGAACATGTCGGCCACCCGAAAAAAGGAATGCTCCTTTTTCTTCACCCAGACAAGTGCCGCGAGGAGTGCGGCGACAAATCCTCCGTAAAACACCAGCCCCCCCCGCCAGATACGCAAAGCCTCCAGCGGGTCCGCCAGCACCATCTCGACGTTCTGGATAAGAAACATCGCACGGGCGCCGACAATGCCGGCAATGAGCATGAGAAACCCGAGATCCATCACCATACCGGGCGGCTCCCCCAACCGGCGGGCCTCCCGCTGGGTCAGGCCCAGGGCGGCCATAAAGCCGAGAGCGACGAACAGCCCGTAGGTGTAAAGTGAAACATCGCCAATTTTAAAAAGAATCGGATGCATGGGATACAGTCACGTCCAGGGTGAAAGGTCAACGGCAACGGACAGCGCAAAAAGGAGGGCGGATCATCTTCATGGGTCTTTTTTGCTTTTTCCCCGGAATTCAACGTCCGCGCTGTCCGGCATCCTGCCGAAGACCAGGTGAAATAAAAAAATGCTTACCCCCACCGTGATGGCGCTGTCGGCCACATTGAATGCCGGCCAGTGCCACTGGTGCACATAAATATCGAGAAAATCCACCACCGCACCAAAACGAAGGCGATCAATCAGATTGCCCACTGCGCCGCCGAAAATGAGACCGAAAGCGGCGGCCAACCACTTGAAGCGATCGGGGGTGGTCCAATACAGGTAGAAAACCAGCGCCAACGCGCAGAAGGAGACGCCCAGAAACATCAGTTGCCGCACCTGCTCATGGGCCTTGGCCAGGAAGCCAAAGGCGCCACCGGGGTTCATGACGTGGGTGATGCTGAAGAAACCTGGAATTACAGCAATGTCCGCATGAAGCGGCAGCAAATGCAAAACCGCCGCTTTCGTCACCTGGTCGCCCGCAACCACCGCGGCGGCTGTGAATACCAATTTCAATAATTTCCGCCGGTCCACGGAAATCCTTCCGGAACCGGTCTGCGCGTTTGTCACGGCGGTTCTCCCGGCCTCAGCCATCGGCGTCGGCAGCGGCGTCCAACGCGCCCCGGCAACGCACACACACGGTTGGATGCGCCGCATCGTCACCCACGGTCGGATCATAGACCCAGCAACGGGCACATTTTTCCCCTTCGGCGCGGTTCACGGAAACAGACAAGCCCTCCATTTCCGTATCCTGGGCGTCGGGCGTCTTCTGCCCAAAGGCGCCCAAGTGCACCGCAGACGTGATAAAAATGAATCGCAGGATATCCTGGTAGGGCGTCAACAGCGCTTTGCCCGCATCGTCAACCCAGAGAGTCACGGCGGCATCCAGGGGATGCCCGATGCGTTTGTCTGCCCTGGCCCGTTCAAGCGCCCGGGTCACCTCCCGGCGCACCATGAGGATACGCTCCCAGGTGGCGGCCAGGGCGTTGTCGGTCCAGCCGGGATTTATCTCCGGAAGAGATGCCTGATGCACGCTGGTTTCGCTTTCCCCGGCACCGGGCATGAACCGCCAAATCTCTTCTGCGGTGAAGACCATGATGGGCGCCATGAGCCGCACCACCGCATCGAGCAACGCATGCATCACCGTCTGGGCGCTTCGCCTGGCCAACGACGCCCGGGGAGAGGTGTAGAGCCGGTCCTTTAGGATGTCCAGATAGAAGGCCGAAAGATCGAGGGTGCAAAAATTGAACAGGGCGTGATAGATCACATGAAATTCGCACGCATCATAGGCTTTCCGACAACGGCCGATCAAGCCCTGCAACTGGTGCAGTGCAAACCGGTCCAGATCCTGCAATTGTTCGTAATCAACGGCATCGGCGACGGGATCGAAATCGTTGAGATTCCCCAGCATGAACCGGCAGGTGTTGCGAATACGCCGGTAGGCGTCGCTCATCTGTTTTAGGGTGTTGTCGGAGATACGCACATCATCCCGGTAGTCGGAGGCCGCCACCCATAAACGCAATATTTCCGCACCATACTTCTTGATGACCTGTTCGGGCGCCACCACGTTGCCCAGGGATTTGGACATCTTCTTGCCGTCCTTGTCCACCACGTAGCCGTGGGTCAGAACGGAGCGGTAAGGAGCCTTGCCCCGGGTGCCCACGGCCGCGAGCAGGGAGCTGTGGAACCAGCCCCGATGCTGATCGCTTCCCTCCAGATACATGTCGGCCGGCCACCGTAGATTGTCCCGCGTCTCCAGAACAGCGGCATGGGTGACGCCGGAGTCGAACCAAACGTCAAGAATGTCTGTTTCTTTCACCAGCGCCGTGCTGCCGCAGGCCGCGCAGCATGCACCAACCGGCAGCAGCTCCTCGGCGGATTTTTCAAACCAGATGTCCGCCCCGTGTTCGGCAAACAGCGCCTGGATATGATCTGCCAGCGCTTCGCTCATGTGCACGGCTTCGCAGTCGCGGCAATAAAACACGGTAATGGGCACACCCCAGGTGCGTTGCCGGGAAATACACCAGTCAGGCCGATTTTCCACCATGCCGTAAATGCGGTCCCGCCCCCAGTGGGGGATCCAACGGACCCGGTCAATCTCTTCCAGGGCTTTTTTACGCAATGCGTTGTTTTCCATTGAAATGAACCACTGTGGCGTGGCCCTGAAAATCACCGGTTTCTTGCAGCGCCAGCAATGGGGATAGCTGTGGCGCATGTCGCCCCGGGCCAGCAGCGCCCCTTTTTCCCCAAGCGCCGCCACGATACCGGCGTTGGCGTCAAATATATATTCACCGGCCACCCCCTCCACCTGGGGCAGAAACCGGCCGTTCTCATCCACCGGCGAATAGGTTTCCAGTCCGTAGGCAAGCCCCACCTCGTAATCTTCCCGGCCATGGCCGGGCGCGGTGTGCACACAGCCGGTGCCGGCCTCCAGGGTGACGTGCTCACCGAGCACAATCAAGGCGGCCCGATCATACAGGGGGTGCATGCAGTGCTTACCTTCCAAGTCCCGGCCGCTCAATTCACCAAGCACTTGATATTGCCCGATACCGAACACCGCCATGCACTTTTCCACAAGGGGCTTGGCCACAATGAGCACGGTATCGTCTTCCAGCGCCACCGCTGCGTAGCTGAATTCGGGGTGCAGACACACGCCCAGGTTGGCGGGAATGGTCCAGGGCGTGGTGGTCCAGATGACCAGCGCCGCCTGCTTGCCCGCCAGCAGCGGGATGGCCGCGCTGGCTTCGTCGCTCAAGGCAAATCGAACGTATATGGACGGAGAGGTTTCATCGGCGTATTCGATCTCCGCTTCGGCCAACGCCGTTTTGCAGCGGGGGCACCAGTGAATCGGTTTCTTGCTTTTGTAGAGTCCGCCGTTCAAAGCAAACCGACAACATTCCCTCGCGATGACGGCCTCGAAGGCGTAGGTCATGGTCAGATACGGATTGGCCCATTCCCCCATGACCCCCAGACGCTTAAACTCCTCGCGCTGTATGTCGATGAATTTTTGGGCATAGGCGCGACACCGCCGCCTGAATGCGATCTGGGAAAGCTCTTTTTTCCGGGGGCCGAGTTCTTTGTCCACGTTGTGTTCGATGGGAAGCCCGTGGCAGTCCCAGCCGGGGACGTAGACCGCATCGAAACCGGCCATCTGACGTGAACGGACCACAATGTCCTTCAGTATTTTGTTGAGAGCGGTTCCCATGTGGATATGCCCGTTGGCATAGGGAGGGCCGTCATGAAGTATGAATTTTTCCCGGTCGCCGCCAATGTGGCGCAGCTGTTCGTAGAGTCCGGTCTCCTGCCACCGCGCCAACTGTTCGGGCTCCCGGTTGACAAGATTCGCCTTCATCGGAAAACCGGTTTCCGGAAGGTTCAGCGTCTGTTTGTAATCCATCGATTCCTCCGCTTGTTAGCGATCGTGCCGCAAGACAAAACGGCAATCTACGCCACATTCCTCCGGCATGTCAAGGCGCAACCCGCATCCCACCACCACGCCGGCAGGATGCGGGCGGAACCCATTCTCAGGCGGGCATCTCCCGGCGGTGCCATTGCCAGGCGGTTTCAATGATGGTCTCCAGCTGCTCGTAACCGGGGCGCCAACCGAGCTCCTGCCGGGCTTTTCTGGAATCCGCCACCAACACGGCGGGATCGCCGGTCCGCCGGGGCGCCGACACGACGGGAATCTGCTTTCCCGTCACCTCCCGGCTCAGGGCGATCACCTCCCGCACCGAATAGCCCCGGCTGTTGCCGAGGTTGTAAACAGCACTCTCGGCCCCTCCCATCAGCTTTCCCAACGCCAGCAGGTGGGCTGCGGCAATATCGGACACATGCACGTAATCCCGCAAACACGTGCCATCGGGTGTGTCGTAATCCGTGCCGAAAACATGGATGTGCGGCCGTTGCCCCAGGGCAGTCTGCAAAACAAGGGGAATCAGGTGGGTTTCCCGGAGATGCCGCTCACCCATGTGCCCACCGACGTCGGCCCCGGCGGCATTGAAATAGCGCAGGCTCATGTATCGAAAATCATGTGCGGCGGCGCAATCCGACAAGAGCCGCTCCACGCAAAGCTTGGTGGCGCCGTATGGATTGGTGGGCGCGCAGGGATGTGTTTCGGAAATGGGCACGGCCAGGGGTTCGCCGTAAACAGCGGCCGTGGAGGAAAAAATGAACCGCGGAACCCCATGGCGCACCATGGCCGCCAAAAGGGTCAGGGTGGCGGACAGGTTGTTCTGGTAATAGCGCAGTGGGTCGGTGACGGATTCTCCCACCAAGGAAAATGCGGCAAAATGCATGACGGCATCGAAACGGTGTGCCGCAAACAGGTCATCCAGTAGCGCCTGGTCCTGGAGATCCCCGGCCACGAAAGTTCCGCCGGGAACAAGATCACGATGCCCCGTTGTCAGATTGTCCAAAACGACGACATCGTACGATTGCTCAAGAAGCGCCTTGACCATGTGGGAACCGATGTATCCCGCCCCGCCGGCCACCAGAATCATGCCTGCCGCCATCTGTCATCCATCCTTATCCTGAAGTACTTTCCGCACCAGGTTTCCGTCCACCCCAGCGCCGAAATGTTTCATGATGGGCCCCATGGCCTGCATCTTGTTCTTGTAGGCGGAGAAATCAACATGTTCATCAATCCACCGGGAAATCTCTTCCGGGGATACCACGGGGGGCAGATACGCGGCAACCGCCATCAGAAAGCCAGAGGTTTCCTCCCCCTTCTGCGCCAACAGCTCTTTTTCGGATTTGAGCAACTTCTTTAAAATACCCACCACCTCGTCATCGGTCAGTGTTTTCTTTCCGGCACGGCTGAATTCCCCCATGATCACCCGGATAGCGTTTTTCCGTTCTTCATCCTTGGCTTTCATGGCCGCGGCCAGGTCTTTTTGAAACTGTTCTTGCAATGTCATCGTGCCTCCTTGCCCTGATATGGAATCCCGCGCGTCTCTTTTCTTATCACCGCGGCCCTGACAAGTAAATTACCAATCGTGCGAAAAACCACCCCTGCCTCACCGCCTGGAATGCCCACAGCCGTCCCCCGCATTTTAGAATGAACGGCCGGGCATCCCGCCGAAACGCTGCGGCACCATGGTTGACAAGCGCGCCGTTTCGCCCTAAGTAAAACATCCTTGGCAGAACGACTCCCAGAACTCAAACATTCCGGATCCATTATGCGTATTCATCTGATCGCGGCGGCCAGGCCGAATTTCATGAAAATCGCTCCCCTCTACCACGCACTGTCCCAAACACAGTGGGCACGGGTGAAAATCGTTCACACCGGACAGCACTACGATCTGAACATGAGCGATGCGTTCTTCACCGATCTCGGCTTACCCGCCCCGGACATCCATCTTGGCGTCGGCAGCGGCTCTCATGCGGTTCAAACCGGGCAGGTGATGATCGCCTATGAAAAAGTGGCGGCGGCAGAAAAACCGGACCTGATCGTGGTGGTGGGGGACGTCAACTCCACCATGGCCGTGACCCTTGTGGCGGCAAAACTCGGCATCCGCCTGGCGCATCTGGAAGCCGGCCTGCGTTCCTTTGACCGGTCGATGCCCGAGGAGATCAACCGCTTGGTCACCGACACATTGGCGGACATTTTGTGGACCCCTTCCGCCGACGGAGACGAAAACCTGCTGCGGGAAGGCATTGCACCGGAGAAAATCCAACGGGTGGGCAATATCATGATCGACTCGCTGGAAATGCTGCGGGGCCCCATCACACAGTCCGGATATTACGAAACGTTACAACTCACACCGGGCCGCTATGGCCTGGTAACGCTCCACCGGCCCGCCAATGTCGATCCGCCCGACAGCCTCCGGCGTCTGTGCAAGGCCCTGGAAACCATCGCGCAACGGTTCCCGGTGGTGTTCCCCGTGCACCCGCGCACCCGAAAGAACTTGGAAGCATATGAATTATGGCCCCAACTCAACGCCGTTGAAAACCTGGTGCTGCTCGGGCCGCTCAACTATATCCGTTTCATGAACCTGGTGTTTCATGCAGGAGTTGCCATCACCGACTCTGGCGGGCTGCAAGAGGAAACCACATACCTTGGCATTCCCTGCCTCACCCTGCGCCCCAACACCGAGAGACCCGTGACCGTTTCGCAGGGCACCAATGTCCTTTGCACCATCGACACGGTTGAGTCCCTTGCACTGAAGGCGCTCGACCAACAGCGCGCAGCCCATTGCCCACCGGAAATGTGGGACGGGAAAACAGCATTGCGGGTGGTGGCCGCCATCAATTGTCTGCGGCATGAAAGGGACGGCAGGGGCTCGACGCCATAACAGGCGGAGAGGGGAAAGATACGGCTGAAACCACGGGCTACTTCCTTCCCGGAACCGCAGTGACCGGGAAGGAAGCACCCTTAAAAAAATGGCGCCGGGGAGGGGCTATAAGAGAGAGGGCCCGCCCCTCCCCGAACCATTTCTATGCGGCTTTTTCCTGCACGAGGTTCATTTCCTGCAGGTTGGGGCTAACAATCAGTTCCGCTTCCGTCGCGTCCTGGATGGTCTTGACATCCATTCCCGGCGCAATTTCCCGCAGCAGCAGTCCTTCCTTGACCACTTCCATCACCCCCATCTCCGTCACGATCATATTCACTTGCCGCGCAGCGGTGAGAGGCAGCCGGCACTTCTTCAATATCTTGGGCTCTCCCTTCTTGTTGACATGCTCCATGGCGATGATCACGGTCTTGGCCCCCACCACCAAATCCATGGCACCGCCCATGCCGGGCACCATTTTCCCGGGAATGATCCAGTTGGCAAGATTCCCCTCCTGATCCACTTCAAGGGCCCCGAGCACCGTGTAATCCACATGTCCGCCCCGAATAATGGCAAAGGAGGTGGCGCTATCGAAAAAGGCAGCCCCCGGTAAACAGGTGACAAATTTGCTGCCCGCATTGATAAGGTCCTTGTCCTCGCACCCGGTTTCGGGAGACGGCCCCATTCCGACAAAGCCGTTCTCACTTTGCAGGATGATTTCAACCCCTTCCGGCAGGTAGTTTGCGACCAGGGTGGGCATGCCGATCCCCAGGTTTACCACGGCGCCGTTTTCGAATTCCTGCGCGACTCTTCTTGCGATAAATTCTCTGGTGTCCATAGTGGCCTCTCCTTGATCCTTAATTTTGTTTTCCGTTTGTGGAAAGAACAATGGCATCCACGAAAATACCGGGCAGGTGGATGGCGTCCGCGCACAGAAAATCGTCTCCGACGTACTTTTCCACCTCAACCACCACATGTTTGGCCGCCATCGCCATCAAGGGATTGAAATTCCGCGCCGAAAGCCGGAACATCAAGTTCCCCCGTGCATCCGCCTGATAGGCCTTGATCAGCGCCACATCCGCTTTGAGGGGCAATTCCAGGATGAATTTTTGACCGTCTGTTTCTATTATCTGCTTGTTTTCCTGAACAATCGTGCCAAGACCGGTGGGCGTCAGAAACCCGCCGAGGCCGGCTCCCCCTGAACGGATCCGCTCGGCAAGCGTTCCTTGGGGAACCAATTCGACATCCATTTCTCCGGCGGTCATCTGCTTACCGGCCAACGGGTTGGTTCCGATATGGGACGCAATCAGCTTTTTGATCTGACGTCCCACCACAAATTTACCGATGCCCACCTCGGGCATTGCGGCATCATTGGCAATCACCGTGAGGGATTCGATTTTCTTTTCCGCGATCCAGTCACAAATGTCCAAAGGGGATCCGCACCCCAGAAAGCCGCCAATCATCAGCGAAGCACCGTCCTTGATGCAGGCCAATGCACTGTCTAATGCCTGTAGTTTTCCCATATTGATAAACGCCTCCTCTGCATTCGGGATGTGTATCGCCTGACTGAGCGATTGTTCAGCAGTTGTGCTGCAAATAGGGTGCCCAAAACATACGTAACGGCCGACCCAAATATTTTATGTATTTTTTTCAGAATCTTATTTACAAGAACAGGGCCCTCAATGCTGTTGTGCGCGCTCCGAATTGCGCACGGACATTCCCGGCGGAACACATTTCGATTCATTTTCGTTTCACTTTCCTGTTAAAAACCGGCCCAATATCTGTCTATGTTTAATAATTTTAGCACTTAATAACATACGATCCACAATTGTTTCATTTTGTCAAAAAAGTATCGCCCGGGGAAAACCCAGCAACGTTCCCCCCATCGCCGGGCGCCCATCCGCCCCGCTCCTTTCAAGGACCTTTGCCACGCGCCGCGCCATGCCATACCTTGTCAATCCACCGCCGCTCTGGTATAAGCCCCCCCATGAAACAGACACTTCCCGAATCCAAATTGGTACTGGCGTCCAAATCCCCCCGGCGAAAATACCTGCTCAACCAGGCGGGCCTTGACGTTACGGTCATCCCCAGCGGTGTGGATGAAAGCAGCCTCAACTGCACCTCCCCTTCCGGCTATGCCCAGATGCTTGCAGAGGCAAAAGCCATGGACGTGGCCCGGCACCACCCCGGGCACTGGGTGATCGGCGCGGACACCATCGTGTTGATCGACAAACTTGTCTTGGGAAAGCCGGCCTCCACGGCGCATGCCCGGCAGATGCTGCAGCGCCTCAGCGGCCAGACACACCAGGTGATCACCGGTTACTGCATCCGCCACCTGGCCTCCGGCAAGTGCATCACCGACATGGTTTCCACCGATGTGCTGTTCAAACGCCTGAGCGCGGCGGAAATCGAATGGTACATTCACACCCGGGAACCGTTCGACAAGGCCGGTGCCTATGCCATCCAGGGGCTTGGCACCTTTCTGGTGCGAAGCATCAACGGATCTTACTCCAATGTGGTGGGCCTGCCGGTTTGCGAAGTGATCGAAACATTGATCGCGGAGGGGGTCGTGGGTTTTCCAGCCCGGAGCGGCGAAAACAGCGGCGAAAGAGGAGAGACGGCCCCATGAAGCAACGGTTGTCCGCCATCAGGGCGCGCATGGACGCGGCCGCTGCGGCATGTGGGAGAAATCCGGAAACGGTCCGGTTGGTGGCCGTGACCAAAACCGTTCCCATGCCCCGCATTCAGCAGGCGATATCGGCCGGTGCCGCCATCGTCGGTGAAAACTACATCCAGGAAGCCAGGGAAAAATTCAACGCCTTCCCCCTTCTGGATGTGTCATGGCACTTCATTGGACACCTGCAGTCCAACAAGGCCAAATACGCTGTCCGTATTTTCGATCTGATCCATTCGGTGGACTCCCTGAAACTTGCCGAAGCCCTTGACAAGGCGGCCGGGAATGCCGGCAAACGGCAGGACATTCTGCTGCAAGTGAACGTGTCCGGTGAAACGCGCAAGTCCGGCGTGTCCATGGAAGAAGCCCCGGAACTGGTCCGGTCCGTCGCCGCTCTTCCCCATCTGCGTGTCCGGGGATTGATGACCATGCCGCCGTTTTTCGATACCCCGGAATCCGCCCGCCCCTTTTTCCGGGCGCTGCGGGAACTGGCGACCCGCATCGATCAGGCAGCGCTTCCCAACGTCCGCATGCACGAACTGTCAATGGGGATGTCCGGGGACTATGAAGTGGCCATCCAGGAGGGCGCCACCCTGGTGCGCATCGGTACCGCCATTTTTGGAGCACGCCGTTGAAAATTCTTCTGCATGCCTGCTGCGCACCATGCAGTATCTACCCGATCCGCCACCTGCGCGGAGAGAACATGACGGTCATGGGCTTCTTTTATCGTAACAATATCCACCCCTACAGCGAATGCCAAAAAAGGGAAGTTGAACTTCTGCGCTATGCCGACACCATTGCCCTTCGGGTGATCGTACAGGAGGGATATGACATGGAGGAATTCCTGCGCCAGGTGGTGTTCCGGGAAACCGACCGCTGTCGATACTGTTACCATGTCCGCCTCAAGACCACGGCCCTGTTGGCCAAACGCGGCAAATTCGATTACTTCACCACCACCTTGCTGTACAGTAAATTCCAGCAGCACGCGCTCATCCGGCAGATCGGTGCGTCCGTGGCCAAAGAAACGGGCGTCGCTTTTTATGATGTGGATTTCAGGGAATACTGGAAGGCAGGCATCGAAGAATCAAAGCTGCTGGGCCTCTATCGGCAACAATATTGCGGGTGTATCTACAGCGAAAAAGACAGGTATTATCACCAACGCCCGCAGGCGAAATAAAATCCACCGCCGCCCGGGTGGAGCGGCACCACCATGATCGTGTCACTATGTTTGGAAACTTCCTTTATTATATTGTCGTCCTCCTCGTGTATGCCGCCTATCAGCCGTCGGCGGACCCCTTTTTTTCCGCAGGGGAAACCTTCGGCCTGACATTGACGCTGGTTCTCGTGTTCACCGGCATCACCCGGTACCGATTTCACCGTACCGAAGCCCGGTCGGTCCGTATTGGGCCCGAGCACCTGGACAGTCGCCTCTCGTCCGTTCAACTGCAATTGAGCGTTCTTGCCGTCGTCTTTCTGGGCCTGCAGATCTACCTGATAAACCTGGTGGAGCATCTGTCTTCGGTGCCGCTGATAGGCCCCCTTCCCACTTTCCAGGCGCTCATGTGCCTGGTCCTGTTCACAGGGTATCTGTCCGTGATCTGGGCGCTGGGATACCGCATTCTTCACCGGCATTATCCCATGGCCGTTTCCCGGCGAAATTATGTGTGGTCCAACATCTCTTTCGGAGTGCCGGCGCTGATCCCCTGGCTCCTTGTATCGACAACGGCCGATATCCTCACCTTCCTGCCATTTGAAGCCCCCCGGTGGTTTTTGGAGACCCCGGGGGGTCAGGTGGTGTATGTCGCCCTGTTTCTGATAGCTGTCACCGTGTTCGGACCGGTGCTGATCCAGCGCTTCTGGCGCTGCACCCCCTTGATGCCGGGACCGGCCCGAAGCCGGATCGCCACGATCTGCCGCCAGGCGGGTGTCGGGTATCGGGACATCCTTCAATGGCCCCTTTTCGGCGGCCACATGCTCACGGCGGCCGTCATGGGCGTGGTGTCACGCTTCCGCTATATCCTGGTGACCCGCTCGCTGCTGCAACATCTTCAAGACGATGAGATCGCGGCAGTCATCGCCCATGAAGCCGGTCATGTCCGGAAAAAGCACCTTCTGTTTTACCTCCTGTTCTTCATGGGCATCATGGTCACATCCTACCTGGCCTTTGACTTGGTCATCTACCTGCTGCTTTACGCGGAACCGGTCTATCGGCTGATGGTGTTCACGGGCATTTCCCAAACCACGGTCACCTCGATCCTGTTCACCCTTTTCATGGTGGGGTTCTTTCTCTTGTATTTCCGCTATCTGTTCGGCTATTTCATGCGGAATTTCGAACGCCAGGCAGATGCCTTCGCCGTGAACCTTGTCGGCTCGGCCGCGCCCCTGGTATCCACTTTCCGAAAAATCGCCCGTTACAGCGGCCAGGCGCCGGACAAACCCAACTGGCATCATTTCAGTATTCAGCAACGCATCGATTTCCTCGCGGCCTGTGACCGGGAACCATTGACGGCCGTGCGCCATGACCGCAAGATCAAACGACACATCACCCTCTTTCTCTTGGTACTGATCGCCACGGGCATCGCAGGTTACCAATTGAATTTCGGGGCCGCAGGAAAAACCATCAGCGCCCACCTGATGGAGCAGATCCTGCTGCGTCAACTCACAGAAAACCAGGACAATCCAAAGCTCTATGCCATGCTCGGAGACGGCCGCCACGCTCAAAAACGCTATGGCGCAGCCATCGCGGCCTATGAAAAGGCCCTGTCCCTGGCCCCAGACGCTCCCCATGTACTCAACAACCTGGCGTGGCTCTATGCCACCTGCGAAGACCCCGCGTTTCGCAATCCAATCCGGGCCTCCATGCTGGCACAGAAAGCCGTCGCCATAGCCCCCAGCGCGGAGTTGTTCGACACGCTCGCCGAAAGCCATTTCATCAACGGTCACCGCGATGCCGCCGTCAAGGCTGCGGCCCGCGCCTTGGACATGGCTGTCCGCAACCGTGAGTATTACCAATCCCAGCTGCAGAAATTTCGCAAGGCCCCGCTCCCCGCCGAGCCGGGTGCATGACACCGTCCGCCCCGCCTGTACTGTCAATGCCTCTCCGGTGGCGGGTCGCCTTCGTGGCCCACCCCGCTTGCAACCGATCCGGATTTCACCGACCGTTCAATAGAAATTAGGTATTGACAATTCGCCGCATCCAACTATATGAGACATCATCTCATATTTTGTTTTGTGCATCCGCCGGGCTTGCAAGATACGGACGCGGCGCCAGCAAACAATTAGGGAAAAGGGCCCGTACCCTGTCGAAGAAATCTCTTCCGATCGGGGCCGGTGAAGTCAGAACACAATAAAAAAAGGAGTGTCTGCTTTGAGTACAAATGTCATGGAGCAATTGCGTGAAAAGGCCAAGGCCAACCCCCAACGGGTTATTTTTCCCGAAGCGCATGAGGAAAAAATTCTACAGGCGGCCCGCAAAGCGCTGGACCAGGGGCTCATGACCCCCGTTCTCGTTGGCAATCCCACCGCAATCTCGGAGCTGGCAGGAAAAATCGGCGTCTCCCTGGACGGCATCACCATTGCCGACAACACCGATGAAGCGGCCGTGGATGATGCGGTGACGGAATACGTGAAGGTAAAGACCCTTCTGCCCGCCAAGGCCATCAAGCGGATGATGAACATTCCCCTTAACTATGCCGCCCTGTTGGTGGACATCGGCCGGGCCGACTGCATGGTGGCGGGCCTGTCCCACACCACCGGGGAAGTCATCATGGCCAGCGAGATGATCATAGGCCTCAAGGAGGGATTCTCCACCGTATCCAGCATGGGGTTGATGCAAATCCCCGGCTTTCAGGGTTCCGAGGGAGAGCTTATCGGCATCGCCGACTGTGCCGTTGTGCCGGCGCCGGATGAAAACGAACTGGCCGACATCGCCATCGCCACCGCCGACACCATCAAACGACTGATGGGCTGGGAGCCCCGGGTGGCGCTGCTGTCCTTCTCCACCAAGGGCAGTGCACAGCACGACCGTATCGACATGATCCTCAAGGCGCTCGAAATCGCAAAACAGCGGCAACCGGACCTTCTCATTGACGGTGAGCTGCAACTCGACTCCGCCATCGTGCCGGAAGTGGCCGCCAAGAAAATCAAGGGAGAAAGCCCGGTGGCCGGAAAGGCAAACATCATTATCTTCCCCAGCCTGGAGGCCGGCAATATCGGTGTAAAACTGGTACAGCGCTTTGCCAAGGCCGTGGCCTTCGGCCCCATGCTCCAGGGCTTCGCCAAGCCCGTGTGCGATCTTTCCCGCGGCGCCCCCGTGGATGAAATTGTCGGCGCCGCCACCATGGTGGCCGTCTGCGCGCAGCAGCAATAACCGTCGGCACGTTAGGGACCATTGTGGGATCGGGCGTCGGTTGCGTCGCTCCCGCGGATATGGTATTTTTACACCTTTAAATACCCAAGGATTTTTCTTATGGACAGCACTTATAAAATTTTTGCGATCAACCCCGGCTCCACTTCCACCAAAATCGCCTTGTTTGAAAACGACAAGACCGTATTTTCAGTGAACGTGTCGCACGATGCCGCCAAGCTCAAGGAGTTTGCCGAGATCAGAGATCAGTTCCCCTACCGTAAGGAAACCATCCTGGGGTTGCTTGAAAAGGAGGGGCTCACCCTGGAAGGAACAGATGCCTTTGTTGGCCGCGGCGGCGGGTTGGTGGGCCTGGAAGGGGGCACCTATATTGTCGAGGAAACCTTGCTGGGCCATGCCAGAATCGGTTTCACCGTCAAGCACCCGGCCACCCTCGGCAGCCAATTGGCCGACGACTTTTCAAAAACCTACGGCGGCAAGGCCTATGTGGTCAACCCCCCGGACGTGGACGAACTGCAGTTGCTGGCCCGGGTGACCGGCTTCGCCGACGTCTCCCGCGAAAGCCGGGCCCATCCCCTCAACCAGAAAGAGGTGGGCATCCGGTACGCAAAATCCATCGGCAAGCGCTATGAGGATCTGAATCTGGTCATTTCCCACATCGGCGGCGGGGTCTCCGTTACCGCGCACCAGAAGGGCCGCATGGTGGACACCAACGACGTAATCAACGGGGACGGCCCCATGGCCCCCACCCGCGCCGGCGCTATCCCCGCCGGAGCCATCGTCAAGATGTGCTTTTCAGGAAAATACACCGAAAAACAGATGTACGAGCGGTTGACCAAAAGCGGTGGCCTGGTGAATCACCTGGGCACGTCGGATGCCCGGGAGGTGGTCGACCGGATGGAGAAAGGCGACAACTATGCCAAGCTGATCTATGACGCCATGATTTATCAGATCGGCAAAAACATCGGCGCCTACGCCACTGTCATGAATGGGCAGGTGGATGCGATCCTGCTCACCGGCGGCATCGCCCACGACAAATACTTGACGGAGAAAGTGGCGGAAATGGTATCTTACATTGCGCCGGTCAAGGTGTATGCCGGTGAGTTCGAGATGGAGGCATTGGCCGCAGGCGCCCTGCGGGTGCTCAGGGGGGAAGAAGAGCCGAAGATTTATACGGGCGTGCCTGTGTTCCAGGGTTTCGAAAAATAGTCGGCAAGCCCCATGGGGCTTTTGCCGGCCAGGAGCGCAATGGCGATATGGTGCGCGGTATTGGAACGGATATCCTTAAAATCGCGCGCCTGCGCGATGTTCTTGAAAAGGAAAGCACATCCTTTGTTCAGGCCGTTTTCACGGTGGGGGAACAGCAGGAAGCTTCCCGGCGCCCCGATCCCTTGTGTTATTTCGCGACACGGTTTGCTGGAAAAGAAGCGGTGTTCAAATGCCTCGGCACCGATGACCCCGCCATCCGGCTGGACGATATCGAAATACTGGGCGCCGACACCGGCCAACCTGCAGTGACGCTGACCGGAAGGGTCCGGGACATCGCCGAGGAGAAGGGAATTACACGGTGGCTGCTTTCCCTTTCCTTTGAAGAAGAATACGCCGTCGCATTCGCGCTGGCGCAAACATGATGCATGAATACTTGGTTTTTTTACCATATACCCGTCCGGCCACAGGGAGTTTCCCTCCGGGCACAGCATACGAAAGGAGTACGACATGGCATTACGAGATGAAATCATCGAAAAAATGATTGAACGTGCAGCCGAGCTGTTCAAAAAGGATCCTTCCGAACTCAGTGAAGACACAAGCTTCGAAGAGGATCTCAAGGCAAAGTCCGTCAACTATGTGCAGATCATCGCCGTTCTGGAAGCCGAATACGATGTCCAGATTACCTATATGCAGTTCCGGCGCCACAAGACCTTCGGAGAAGCGGCGGATTTTGTCGTGGAAATTATCGAAGGATAACGCCTGGAATTATCCAAGCCAATCGATCGACAAGGGGCAGAAATTTGCCCCTTTTTTTATATCATCGGCATATTATCCACACAACAAGGAGCGCCCTATGGTAGAAACCATCACTAAAAAAGAGACCTTCAACGGCGTGGAAATCGAAACGATCTATCGTGCCACCCGCCGGCCGGCGCCGGTCGTCATTAAAAAATTCGAAGGCGAGCGTTCCGATGACGGCATGGCGGAAAAGACGTTGGAAGGGGCGAATTTCGGATTTTGCCCGCCCTTGGACACCTGTACCTATGAAGCGGCCCCCGGCATCGTCTGTGATCGCGATCAGCCCTGCACCCTCCGGGACGGCACCGTGATTTACGCCGACATCTACCGGCCCGCCAACCAGACCAATGTGCCCGTTATCGTCTCCTGGAGTTATTTCGGCAAACGCCCCGGGGATGGCATGGACGAATGGCAGATTATCGGCGTGCCGCCCGGCACCGTCTCAAAGATGGCCAAGTTCGAATCCTGTGACCCGGCCTTCTGGTGCCACAAAGGCTATGCCGTTGCCAACGTGGATCCGAGAGGCGTTGGAAACTCCCAGGGGGACGTCAACATGTTCGGTACACAGGACGCCCGGGACGGCTACGATTTTATCGAGTGGCTGGCCAAAAGGCATTGGTGCAACGGCAATGTCGGCATGTGCGGCAATTCGGGCGTGGCCATGGTGCATTGGCGCATCGCCGCCGAACAGCCCCCCAGCCTTAAATGTATCGCCCCATGGGAGGCCACCGGTGATCTGTACCGCGAATCTTTGTTCGAGGGCGGCATCCCTGCCCTGGGCTTTTCCGATTTCATCGTGGGCGGTGTCACCGGACAGGGATACATCGACGATACGGTGGCCATGGCGAAAAAATATCCCCTGATGAACGCGTACTGGGAAGATAAAATCCCCCAATTTTCAAAAATCAAGATCCCCACCTACGTCACCCTTTGCTGGAACCACTTCCACCTGCGGGGTTCCATGGAAGGGTTCCGGAAAATCCGCTCCCCCAAAAAATGGCTCCGGGCCCATCGTGAGTTCGAGTGGCCCGATACCTATAACAAGGAAAACATCGAGGATCTCCTTAAATTCTATGACCGTTATCTCAAGGACATCCATAACGGCTGGGAGTTGACACCCCGGGTCCGTCTGGAGGTCATGGACGCCCATGACTGCGACTACCAAATCAACCGTGCGGAAAAGGCCTTTCCGTTGAAGCGCACCGAGTATAAAAAGTTGTACATCAACACCGCCAGCAAATCCATGTCCTTCGCACCGGCGAAAGAGGCGTCCAAAATCAGCTACGACGCCCAAGAGGGCCAGGCCGAATTCGATATCCGATTTGACGAGACAACCGAAATCACAGGCTTTATGAAGCTGAAGCTGTGGGTAGAGGCCGATGGCCACGATGAGATGGACCTGTTTGTCGCCGTCAAGAAACTTGATGAAGATGGTAAGGAACTGCCGATTTGGGTGCTGGAAGAGAAACATCCCGGTGCCTGGGGAAAAATGCGGGTATCCCGGCGGCATCTCGATGAAAAACTCTCTTCGGATTTTCAGCCGGTCCAATCCCACCGCAAGGAGGAAAAGCTGAAGCCCGGTGAGATTGTTGCCGTCGAGGTCGAAATCCATCCGCACAGCCGCATCTGGCACAAGGGCCAGCAATTGCGGGTCCAGATTGCCGGCCGCTACATCCGTGAATTCTGGTTCGAACCCCTCAGCTGGGAGACCGACAACAAGGGCAACCACGTCATCCATTCGGGCGGAGAATACGATTCTTACCTGCAAATCCCGGTGATTCCACCGCGATATCGGGCAGGGGACTATGTCTACAGGTAACGGCCCCCGGTAATGCACCCAAAAAAGCCGGGCCGCAAGCCCGGCTTTTTTTTCGCTGCCTCCGCTGTGCCCGAAGAGGGCTTCCGGCTCTTTACCCGTCTGCTATTCTCAAATCCACACTGTAGTCTCCCCGCTTCGGTCCCTGCTCAATGCGCGCTACGCTGACAACCAAACAATTTCCCGTGTTGCTGGAAATCGGGGAATCCAGGTGCACCTTCTCCAGGAGCGCCCCCTTCTTCATCAGCGGCAGCACCTCCTTCATGCCGGAAGAAACAATCAGATTGATGACGTTCCCGGTCTGCAGGTTCACCGAAAGGCGTGCCGTCCCGCCGCTTGGAAGCGGGATACCCACACCGCTGATATAATCCACATAGTCGGTAATCTTGTCGCTTTCGATATCTTCATATCGCGGGGTCGGCTTTTTCCTTGGCGAGCCGATAATATCCACGATCCCATCATCAGCCGGCGGTGCCCCGTTGGCCCGGGAGTTATTTACGGAAGACGCCCCGATTTCCGACAGGGCATCCACATACTCCCCGGCATAGGGATCATACCCCAACCCCTTGGATTCCGTTGCCGGTTGTTGCCGTCCTTGGGCGTGGTCATTGTCCGTATCCGTCGCCGGCGGGGCCGCCGCCCCGGTCACCGGTCTGAAACCGCCCGGCTGCTGCGTTGCGGAAAGGCCATATGTCCTTTCCATGAACGTACTGATCTCCGAAAGCTCCTCCTTTCCGAAATAACCGGTTACCACCCATTTCTGAAACTGGGCAACCGGATCATGGAGGCTGCGCAGCGCCATATGACAGCGCAGGATGTGCTTGGCAGCGACGATACGCAGGGGAGAGGCTTCGAGAAGATCTTCGAATTCCGCAATAGCCCGGTCGAACTGGGCGAACTTGGCCAGGGCAACGGCCCCCTCCAGGGTGGCGGTATCACGGTCATCCGCAGTGGCCGTGGAAAAGAGACGTTTGATCAGGTCTTTGTCCCGTGGGGAAATTTCGGTGATATTGGTTTTTTTTTCAATGCGGTAAGCAGCGGCTTCCAGGGACGCCAATTTTTTTTCAATGCCGCCCAGAATGGCCTCCTTGGCGGTAAGATCGGTGCTGGCTTCAGCCATTTCAATGGCACGCCGATAGCGC
The DNA here is from genome assembly GCA_963678885.2 of Desulfobacterales bacterium. Taxonomy (GTDB): domain Bacteria; phylum Desulfobacterota; class Desulfobacteria; order Desulfobacterales; family JAFDDL01. The sequence goes on from CAXXFG010000006.1 coordinate 1,103,741, forward strand.
GCCTTTGCCTCGGAAAGAAGGCCCTGGGTCTGATACAGCTGCGCCTCTTTGAGCAGCGCCTTTATGTCCTTCGCTTCCGCCATATCCGCCAATGCCGCGTCACCGCTGCTGCAGCCGCTCGTTGATCAGGTTCACGGTAATATCGTTGGCTCGGTGCAGACGCGTGGCCAGCACCTCAAACAGGTGCCGGGCCACATCTGTATATTTTTCCATTATCTCAGGCAATTTATCCCCCGGAAACCGTTTGATGGCCGTTCGGCCCTTGGAAATGATGGTGGCGGATCGCGGCTCACCGGTGATGGCGGACATCTCTCCGAAATAATCGCCCGGTTCCGTAATCTCGGCAATTTTCTTTCCGTCCTTGACCACGATCAATGCCCCTTGCACCAGTCTGAAAAAATCGACGTCCTGATTGCCCTCCCGAATGATCACGTCCTTGTCCTCATAGCGCTCCACATCCGGTGTCACCAGATATGCCGGAAGCGACTCCTTGGTGATGACGGTGCGCTTGAGCACCTCTTCGACGGAAATCGCACCCTGACGGGCCTTTTCCAAAGCCGCGTCCCGCAAGGTTTTCATCCCTTCCTGCACCGCGGTTTTACGCAACTGGTCTTCCGGGACCGCGGCATTGATGGCCTTGGCCACCTCGTCGGTGACCTCCATCAACTCATAGAGACCGATTCTGCCCTTGTAGCCGGTCCCCTTGCACTCCGCGCAACCGCCCGGGCCGAAGAGGGTGAGTTCTGGTATTTCATCCTTTGAAAACCCCATTTTCTCCAGTTCGGCGGGATCGAGGTCCTTAACCGGCACCCGGCAATGGGGACACAGCCGCCGGGCCAGCCGCTGGGACAAGACCATGGTGACGGCGGAGGCCAGCATGTACGGCGGGATGCCGATATCCACCAGCCGACCGATGGTGGAGGGACAGTCGTTTGTGTGCAGGGTACTGAACACCAGGTGGCCGGTCATGGCGGCCTTGATGGCAATCTCGGCGGTTCCTATGTCCCGGATCTCTCCAACCATGATAATGTCGGGATCCTGCCGCAAAAACGCCTTGAGCGCGGCGGCGAAAGTCATCCCCACCTCGTCTCGCACCAACACCTGGTTGATACCTTTGAAATTGAACTCCACCGGATCCTCAGCGGTAAGAATCTTGGTATCTTCGGTATTGAGCCGGTTAAGCACGGAATATAAGGTGGTTGTTTTACCGCTGCCGGTGGGACCTGTAACCAACAGCAATCCATACGGCCGGTTGATGCACCGTTTGAGCGCCTCGAAGGTTTCCGGTTCGAAACCCATCTTGGTCAAATCGACGTTGAGGGCGCTCTTGTCGAGAATCCGCAAAACGGTACTCTCACCAAACAGGGTGGGCAAGGTGGACACCCGAAAATCCACCGCCGTCCGCCGGCCCATTTTAAGCTTGATCCGCCCGTCCTGGGGCACCCGGCGCTCTGCGATGTTGAGGCCGGCCAGGATCTTGATCCGACTGGTCAGGGCGTTTTTAATGGAAACCGGAAAATTCTTTGATTTGTACAATGAGCCGTCCAGCCGGTAACGCACCTGCAAACTGTTTTCGAAGGGCTCGATATGAATGTCGCTGACCCCTTCGTTGATGGCCGTTACCAGGATGCCGTTGACCAGCTTGATGATGGGGCCGTCGGTGGCCGAGTACTGGTCCCCCATTTCGTCCTGGGTTTCCACGGGGCTCGACAGTTCTATATCCTCCAGCGCCTCGGAAACAAGGGAGCCGAAATCGTCCACCGCGGTAAGTTGTGCCTCGTCCTCTTCTTCGATGCCCGTTTTTTCGCCGAAATAGGATTGGTACTCATCGTCTGAGATGGCGTAATATTTCCGGAAAGCCTCGATGATATCCTTCTCTGCGGAAACATTGACTTCCAGGGTCTTTTTGACGGTGTTCTGGAGCATCTCCACCGAGGTGGTGTCTGTTGGTTCGGCCATCACCACCGCCAAATCGTCCCCTTCCAGACGAATGGGAAATGCCATGTATTTTTTTGCGGTCTCGTAGGGAACGAGGGCGACGGCCTTTGGATCCGGTGTGATTTTGGATATGGAAACAGCGGGATAATTGTAAATGCGGCTCAGCACGTTGACGATGGTCTCCTCCTCGATATACCCGAGTCTCAGGAGAATACTGCCCAACCTGCCTTCGTGCTTTTTCTGGTAATTGAGTGCCTCTTGAAGTTGGAACTTGGTAATATAGCCTTCTTTGGAAAGCAACTCTCCGATTTTGACCTTTCCGGCGCCGGACTGGTCCCGAATGGTGGCTTTGAGGCTTGACTTCTTCGCAGCACCGGCGGCGGCGCTGCCGGGTCGCGGCATGGGGACGGGTTTGGCCATATACGATTACCAGGAGTCCTGGCCCGCGAAGGCTGCGAATCCCTTCCTTTCACGGACCGTGTGATCAATGTGTATCGACGTCGCTTGCCTGCGTCATCAAAAGGCCGCAGGAACATCTTCTAACTATCGTCACTTTAAACAAAATTCTTGAGGGCGTTATACCAACAGAACAACAAGGAGGCAAGGGCAAACAGGCATGTCAACTGATACACACCCGCCGGACCTGTACCAGGTCGCAATGACCGGCCAGGATCTTCTCGATACCGTCCTGCTTCAGGGTGGTCATGCCCTCCGCCATGGCCTGGTGCCGGATGTCGTGAACCGGTCGTTTGGCTTGGATCATCTGCTTGATGGCCCCACTGCCCAGCAGCAGCTCATGGATCCCCATCCGCCCCCGGTACCCGCTGCCCCGGCATCGGTCGCACCCCACGGGCCGATACAGGCACAGGTCCGCCCGCGTGGGCCAATCACGCCGCGCCTCTGCGGCCGCAGCCCCGTATTCCCGTACCAGAATATCGCACTCCGCCCCAGACGGTTGGTAACCGGCCTTGCATTCACACAAGGTCGGCACCAGCCGCTGGGCCAGCACACAACGCATCGCATCTGAAAAATGAAACGGATCCATGCCCATGTCCAGCAGTCGGGTGATGCTCTCGGGCGCGCTGTTGGTGTGCAGCGTCGAAAAGACCAGGTGACCGGTCAGGGAAGCCTCGATGCCCATGCGCGCCGTTTCACGGTCCCGCATCTCCCCCACCATGATCACATCCGGGTCCGCCCGAAGAAATGCACGCAAGGATTCCGCAAATCCAAAGCCCAGATCGGGACGCACCTGCACCTGCCGCAGTCCGGGCTGGGTAATTTCAACCGGATCTTCGGCCGTCCAGATCTTTCGTTCGGGGGTATTGAGCAGTTGCAAGGCCGCATGGAGAGTGGTGGTTTTGCCGCTGCCGGTGGGACCGCAGACAAACACCAACCCGTGGGGCATTTGCACAACGGCCTTGAATTTTTCGAAATTTGACTTTGAAAAATAAAGTTTTTCCAGGGAGATGGGCTTTCCAGAGGCAACAATACGCATGACCACGTCTTCCCCGCCCCCCTGGGTGGGGATGGTGGCCACCCGTATTTCAACGGGTCTGTCGCCGAACTTGCGAAAATCGATCTTGCCGTCCTGGGGACGCCGCCGCTCGGCAATGTCCAAATCCGCCATCACCTTGATCCGGCTGATAACGGCCTGCTGGTAGGCAGACGGAATGCGGTTGTATTCCTGGCACCTTCCGTCGATACGCAGCCGGATCCGCGCCCGGCCACCGCCCGGCCAAGGCTCGATATGCACATCCGACGCGCCCTTGTCGATGGCGTCCAGAAGCGTCTTGTTCACCAACTGAACGACCGCACTGTCCTGCTCGCCCAGAAAGACGGCGGGCACAGATTCCTCCTCCTGATCGGCGTTCATCCGCTGGAGGATGTCATCCATGGCCACTGTCCCGGCACCCCTGAAGGAAAGCCGGTCGATCATCTTGCGAATATCGTCACCGAGCGCCACATGGATGCGTATTTTTTTACCGGGAAACAGGGGCTTGATGTCGTCAACGCGCTGCTGATCCCCGGGGTCGTCCAGGGCGATGTCCACCGTATCCTTTTCCACCCGCCAGGGAACCCACAGATGCCGCTTCATAAACCCCGGTTTCACACCCCGCAGCAACAGAGGCGGCACCATCACACTGGTCTTGGCATCCACATAGGGTACCTTAAAGTATTGGCTCAAAGATCGACCGATATCATCCTTTTTTACATTGTATTTATCAATTAGAATCCTTTCAATTGATTGGCCGTTTCCCCCTGCCAGCACCCGGGCCTTTGCCAAAACATCTTCTGAAACGATATGGTTTTCCAGCAAAAAGGCAAAACGCCTGGGCCGGGCCCTCAGGATTTTCCGCTGGGTGTGGAAGCCAACGGCCAGCATGACGGCGATTTCCGCAATGGCGGTTTCGTCCGCCGGGGAAAACCGCTGACCGGCCAGATGATTGATCACCTGCACCACCCCCAACAGATATGTCTCGAATACGATGGGGCATGCCAACACCTGCCGCGTCACGTAACCGGAGCGTGCGTCCCAGCGCCCGTCGAATCCGAGCGCCGGATCGATCCTTTGCCGCTCTGACTTGTCCTGAACATCGGCGAGGTTAACCTGGCGATGGGTCAGGGCCGCATATCCGGCGATGCTCTGTTTCGAAATCGGCAGACGGATTTCCCGAACCTCGCTGCCGGACTTGAACCGGGACACGAGCTCCCGGTTGACGCCGTCCACGCCGTACACCGTTACCCGCTCGGCCTGGAACAGCCGGGTCATGTCCTTTTCCAGGTCGATTAAAAGGGTGTCAAAATTTTCAGCGCGGTAAACGGCATGACAGATACCCTGGAGCCGACTACGATAGGCCACCTCCGCCTTGAGACGGCCAACGTCCGCCGACACTGCTGCCGGCGCTTCATGGGGGGTACCGGTACGCATGTGGCCTCCTTCCCGGCCCGGGGGCCATGAGCGGCAATGGTACCAGCCGCCACGGGCCTGCAACAGCCGGTGACTGGATGGTTGGATACAGACGGAAAGACCGATGACGGCGCCGCGAAATACCGCGCCGTGGCGGGAAAGATCAGGACGGGAAGAGGTGTCTGTAATGGCCGTGAAGCTTCTTCGCGCCCCCGCCGATCAGCAAAACGCCGATCAGATAGAAACAGAACCGGACGTAGGGAATTGAAGACGAAAACAAGTCGATCCCTGCAATGTCAGGCATCACCCGGGGAATCCGGAAAAACACACCGACCCCGGCCGCGATCAGCAGCAGTCCCCAAACCACCTGGACCGACGCCGTGCGCCGGCGATTTATCTGCATGTCTTTATCGGGCACGGACAGTGCTTCTCCTTCGTCACGACCCCGTCACCCCTGTTTGGCAGGACGTGCGGACAAGGCGGTGGGATTTGTTTCGAGCATGTACCGGCGGACGCCGTCAATGATGGCATCGACCAGTTCTTCCTGGAACCGTCCGTCCACCAGTCGCTTACACTCCCTTGCATTGCTGATGAAAGAGGTCTCCACGAGAATGGCGGGCATTTGGGCGCCGAGCAACACGTAAAAAGGCGCTTGTTTGACCCCCTTGTCCTTCACTTGGCGGTAGCGCTTGGCCAACCCGCTGCACATGGCTGTTTGCACATGGTCGGCAAGACGGCTCGACTCGTTGACCTTGGCGTTGTGCATCAGGTCGTTGAGAATGGATTGCAGATCACTGATGTTCTTTGCGGAAGTGGCATTTTCCCGGGCCGCAACCAGGATGGCGTCGTTGTCGGTGGCCAGGTTCAGAAAATAAGTTTCAATGCCGAAAGCACGCCGGTCCCGGTGGGAATTGGTGTGGACCGAAATAAAAAGGTCCGCGTTCTGGGTGTTGGCAATGGCCGTGCGTTCTTCCAGGGTCAAATACCGATCGGTGCTGCGGGTCATGATCACCTCGCAGCCGAGCTCGTTGCGGATCCGTTCGGCAAGCTTCTTGGATATCTTGAGCACCACGTCCTTTTCATGAATCCCCTTCAGGTAGCCGGGCGCTCCGAAATCCTTTCCACCGTGGCCCGGATCGATAACGATCCGTCGGACCCCAAGGGCCAATTGCCTGGCCAGCGCACTGACCCCGAGGTTGTCTCCGGAGTCGGTCACGCCGGTGGGACGATGGGCCGCGGTGGTGGTGGTGTTCTCTCCCCAGACATCCACGACAATGCGAAACGGGTTCTTCAGGGAAAAAACCTTGTAGGTGTCGAAGGACTTGATGTCCATGACCACCCGCACCAAATCGGGGGTGTTCTGCCCGGCCCGGGCGTTGCTGAGCAGATCGTCGTTGATGGGCACCAGGCTCTGGAGGCGCTCGCCCACCCGGCTGTTGGTCAAATCGATAAACAGCCGCGGGGGCTTGTTGATGGTAGGGTCTTTTTTCAGCAACCGGTGGGCAAAGGTGGTTTCCCGGTTTGCATCGATAACGACACGGGTGTAACTGGGATTCGACCAGTATCGCAACCCGGTAACCGTGACGGGCGCGCCGGTGCCCGCGGAAATCGGTAGGGTCGCGTCGGTGGCACGGATAAGGGTTTCCACCGATGCCGGTGCGGCTGCCGTTGGGGCTTCGACCGGTCCTCCCAGCCGCTTTTCCACCAATTTGAGTTGCTGTTCGCTCCGGGACCTGTAGCGGCTGCGGGGGAACCGTTTGATGACCCGTTGAAAAATATCGGCGGCCTCCCGCAGATCGCTTTCGAGCCCACTTTGCACCGCCAGCCCGCAATACAGTTTCCCGCTCATGAACAGGCCTGCGGCGGCCCACGGACCGTCGGGATCATGCCGGTAAACCGCCTGGTATTTCTTGATGCAGCAGATCCAGTTTTCCCGGTATTTCTTCTTGGCAGCGCTGTTTCTCAGGCTCTTGTAGGCGGCATCCGCCTGAAAATACTTGCTCTTTGCCGTTGCGGCAGACAAACTGGCAGCACCGAAAAAGAACACCGCAAGAAAGACGGCAAGGCCGAGAACGCACACGCGGCGCAGACGCAACGGCACAGTCCGGAGCTCACAGGGAACGGGATTTTCTGCAAAGGTCATCCAGGGCATTCAACGCATCCACTGGCGTCATCCGGGTTACATCCAACGCCTTCAACTTGTCGACAATGGCTTTTTCACCTGATTGAAACAAATCGATCTGAACCGCACCCCCCTTCTCACCCACCGGCTCATCTGCATTGTCCGAAAGCTTGGGCGCCAGATGCTCATCGTTTTCGATCAGGAACAGGATTTTTTTCGAGCGTTTTATCACACTTTCGGGGATTCCCGCAAGCCTGGCCACTTGGATGCCGTAACTGCGGTTGGTGCCGCCCTCCATCAGCTTCCGTAAAAAAATGATGTTGTCGTTCCATTCCTTGACGGCAATGTTGAAATTGCGCACCCTGCGCTTGCGCCGGGCCAGTTCGGTCAGCTCGTGGTAGTGGGTGGCAAAAAGGGTCTTGACGCCCTGCCCATCCAGATCGTGCAGGTACTCCGCCACAGCCCATGCGATACTCAACCCGTCAAAAGTGCTGGTTCCCCGGCCGATCTCGTCTAGAATCACCAGGGAGCGCGGCGTGGCATTGTTGAGAATATTGGCGGTCTCCTCCATCTCCACCATGAAGGTAGACTGCCCGGCCGACAGGTTGTCCAGGGCGCCGACACGGGTGAAAATACGATCGGTCAAGGGAATCTCGGCTGTTGCCGCGGGAACGAAACTGCCGGCCTGTGCCATCAACACCAACAGCGCCACCTGCCTTAACACCGTGGACTTCCCGGCCATGTTTGGACCGGTGATGACCAGCACCTGCATGGCCTTCTGGTCCATGCGCACGGTGTTGGGCACAAAACGCTCGCCGGCGATCATTTTCTCCACCACCGGATGGCGGCCGTCCTCGATAACCAGGGTGCCTTCCTGGTTGAGGCCGGGCCGGCAATAACCGTTGAGTGCGGCTGTCTCGGCAAAGGACAAGAGACAGTCGATGCGGGCGATCCATCCGGCGGCCGCCTGTATCAACGGATTAAGCGCCATCACCTTTTCCCGGACACCGTTGAAAAGCGATAGTTCGAGGGCGGCCCGTTTCTCCTCGGCACCCATTACTTCATTTTCGAAGGTTTTCAGTTCATCGGTGATGTAGCGTTCGGCATTGACCAGGGTCTGTTTCCTCACATAATGGACCGGCACCGATTTGCTGTGGGTCTTGGACACCTCGATGTAGTAGCCGAACACCTTGTTGTAGCGGACCTTGAGAGAGCCGATTCCGGTACGTGCGCGCTCCTCCGACTCCAGGCGAACCAGCCACCCCTTGCCGTCGCGGCTGACACGAATCAGCGCATCAAGCCCGTCGTGGAAGCCGGGCTTGATCATCCCCCCCTCCTGAATGGTAACCGGCGCATCCTCCCGGATCGCGTCATCGATGTGGGCGGCCAGGTCGGCCAGGGGACCGGTGTCCGTGTCCCAGGAAAACAGATGGGAGGAAAAGTCGGCGAGCCGGGCCGTGAGGGCCGGCAACTGCTGGAGGGATTCTTTCAGGGCCAGCAAATCCCGGGCATTGCACTGGCCCATGGACACCTTGCTGCCAAGGCGCTCCAGGTCATACACGGATTTTAAATGCTGGCGCAGTTCCGCCCGCAGCGTGTGTGCCATGGCCGCCTCTTCAACGGCGTCGAGGCGTGCGGTGATACCGTCGGCGCACAGCAGCGGATAGCGCAGCCACTGCCGCATCAACCGCCCCCCCATGGGCGTGACACTCTTGTCGAGAATGCCCAGCAAGGTCCCCTGTCGCGTGCCGGTTCTCAGGTTCTTGAGCAGTTCCAGATTCCGGCAGCTCATGTCGTCAAGCCACAGAAAACTGTCCAGATAGTAGGTTTCGACACCGCCGATGTGGGCGACTTTCTGCCGCTGTGTCTCCTGAACGTACCCCAGCAAAGCCCCGGCCGCACAGATGGCCGCACGCAGATGCTCACAACCGAACCCTTCCAGGGAAACCGTTGCAAACTGATCGGTCAGGCGGCGGCGGGAACGGGCATAACGAAATTCACCGGCATCCACCAGGGTGGTGGCCGTTTCCCCCATCCGCCGTCGGAGCTGCTCGTAAAAGGACCGCTGTTCCCCCGCATCCGGCAGTATCATCTCCCGGGGCTGAATCCGCAGGGCCTCCTCGGCCACGGCCCGGGCATCTTCCGATTCGGCGACCCGGAAGGTTCCGGTGGAAATGTCGAGGCTTGCCAAGGCATACCGGTCCCGTTCCTGTGCAACGGCGAGGATGAAGTTGTGCGTCTTCTCGTCGAGAAAGGCATCCTCGACGATCATTCCGGGCGTAACGACCCGAACCACTTCCCGCTTGACAAGCCCCTTCGCGGCGGCCGGGTCTTCCACCTGGTCGCAGATGGCGACCTTGTGGCCGCCGGCAATCAAACGCCCGATGTAGGCCTGGGCCGCCCTGTAGGGAACACCGCACATGGGGACCGGCACCTCGTCGTTCTTGTTCCTGGAGGTGAGGGTAATGTCCAGGGCCTTTGCGGCGACTTCGGCGTCTTCGAAAAACATCTCGTAGAAGTCGCCCATACGATAGAACAAAATGGCATCCCGGTGCTGCCCCTTGATGGCAAGGTATTGCTGCATCATGGGTGTCATTTTGGACTTCGCCTGGATCACGCGCATTCTTCCGGGTGCTGGTCAGCTGCGGAGGAAGCCTCCCCGTCGGCGGCCGCGGAAGCATCCGAAGGGTCGGCGGAGGGAACATCGACAGCAGGGGCCTGCAACCCCCGCTCGAAGGTGGCGATGCGCTCTTCCTGGGCACTGAGCCGGGACTGCATCGCCTTGATGGTGCGCCGGCTGCGAAAACGTTCTCCCAGACTAAAAAAATAGGCGATCAGCAACCCCAAAAACAGTGCGGCCAGCAGCCATACCCCGTTGTAGAGTGCAGGACTCTCAACCGGGTCCACGAAAAAAAGATCCAGCTGCATGCCCTGGGTCGCTGTCAAGAATGCCTTGTTCTGAAAAAAAACGAGCATGCAAAATGCGATGACAAGGCCCCATACCACGATTTTGATGTGTCTCATGCGTTTTGCTCCTGGTGTTCTTCCTCGGCGGGCAGGATATCGAAATGCGGCTTCAGTTGTGCATAGGTTTCCCGCAGGTGCTGGGGAACCACCCGCACGTCCCCGAGTACCGTCAATACGTTCACATCCCCCACCCACCGTGGAACGATGTGGAAATGGAGGTGCTCCGCCACCCCTGCCCCGGCCACCTTTCCAAGGTTCATGCCCACGTTGAACCCCTCGGGCGCCATGACCCGCGTTAAAATACCGATGGCGCAGTTGACCATGACCATCACCGCCGCCATTTCGTCCCGCGCCAACTGGCCGGGCATGGCCACGTGCCTGCGGGGCGCCACCAGAAGGTGCCCGTTGATGTACGGATACTTATTCATCACCACCAGGGCCCGACGCCCGGCAAACAGCGTCAGTCCCTCGGCGTTGTCGATCGCCCGGCAAAAGACACACGCGCCCGCCTTGTTGTCGTCGCGGATGTACTCCATGCGCCAGGGCGCCCACATGGTCTTCATTCGCCACCACCCTTATTGCCCACCGGAAATCATGCCGCCGGGATGGAAATCAATGCGGCGTCTCAAGATAGGAGCCAGCCGCCGGCGCTGGGATGAGAGGCGCTGCCTTTCTTCAATCGCAGCGGCCAGTGTGGTATTTTTGTACGCTTTTCATGCTGAAAACTCAACCTTTTTTTCCGGAAAGGGGCACCAGTTCCAGATCCCCCCATGCCCCCATCTTATCCCCAATGATGACCAGCACACCGCGCACGCCGGCAATACGCCGCGCCCATTCGATGGCGGGCCGGATATCCCCCGCCCCGGCGACACGGTTGCCGGCCGCCGTTGCCACCGCATCGGCAAGGGTGCAGGCGTCGGCCAATATGCTGACCGCGTCCGCCTTTCCGAAGCTGAGGGAATGGCCGATGGTCCCGGAAGAGGTGCACACCGCAGCGGGAACGCCTCCGCCGCCGGCCCGTATGCCCACTTTGAGGTTCAACGGAGAACAACCGGCGTAGATGCCGACGGTGACGGGCCGCATGGTGCAGACAAACACATCCCCGCCGTTTTCCACGATGACTTCCCTGGAGTGCGCCAGCAGGTCCGCCCCCACACAGGCGGCCATGGCCCCCGCCACCGCCGCCATTGGCCCGGTACCGGCCATGCGGCTGGCGGTCACCATATCCGCCACGATGGGCGGCGTTGGACCGTCCCGGCGCCAGGGCGTCAGACTTGTGGCAAAATCGGGATATTGGCGGATATAGGATTCGAGAACACCGCGGTAATAAATCACCCGTTCCCGGACCAGCGTTTCCATGGCGGCATCGGTTTGCAGGTGCAAGTCGGTCTCTTGGACCACCACCCGAAATGCGGCCAGGCCCGGCTTGCACACATGTCGCCGGTATTGCCGGGGGCGGTATGCACCCGTGTCCTTCACCCGTCGATCACGATGGGCCGGGGGCGCATGTGCGCGGGACATTGCCGAATAAAATACCGATCGGTCATCCCGGCAATGAAATCCCGGACGATTTCCGCGGGCCGATGCCGGTCCAAATAGTCACTGGACATGTCCCGCAGAAAATGGGTGAAAATAACAGAGCTGCGCCGGTGGGTGTTCAGATCTTTCAGAAACTGCGCAAACAGATATTCGAACATGCGGGGCACCTGCGCCAGATGCTGCTTCATTTCTTTGTTATGATAGATGCGCACAAGGTTGAAGCTCTTGAGCGCCTCCATGGCGTCGGACACCTCCCTGCTGAAGGTCACAAAGGGCTGCCCGTAACTGCCTGTAATGACGTCGGTGACCAGCTGATACACGATGGTGCCGTTGGTACGCCCCAGTACCGTTGTCACTGGTTCCGGCACCTCCCCGCGCGTTACCATCCCGATGCGGATGGCATCTTCCAGATCCCGGCCGATGTAGCTGATGGTGTCGGCCATGCGCACCACGCACCCTTCCAGGGTACTGGGCACCACGCTGTCGGTCCGCCCCTCTTTCAGGGCCAGGATCCGTTGATCCAGCAGCTCGAAGGAAGGCGCCGCAGTGGGTTGAAGCCGCTGATCATGAACCTCCCCATCGTGTCCGAGGATGCCGTCGAGGGTCTGGAGGCAGAGATTCCAACCTTTCCCCTTGCGCTCCACCCTCTCAAGAAATTGCACGCTTTGTGCGTTGTGGTGGAAGAAGCCGATGCCGCTTTCCCTGCAGAGGCGGGACAGGATGCGCTCTCCATCGTGACCGAAGGGCGTGTGGCCGATATCATGAGCCAGGGCGATGGCCTCGATGAGATCCTCGTTCAAGCCAAGGAAACGGCCGATGGTTCTGGCCACTTTGGACACCAGCTGCACATGCAATACCCGGTGGGTCAGGTGATCGTTCTGGATGAGGGAAAAAACCTGCGTCTTGTCGATATACCGGGTATAGGCCATGGCATGCAGCACCCGGTCCACATCCTGGGAAAAGGCCTGCCGATATCCCTGCTTTTCTGCGGGCTCCGGCGTCCTGCGGACGGCCGCGGTATTCCGGGTGGCCCAAGCGGACAGCCGGCCTTCTTCACGCCTGTCTAAGGCATTACGAATCGCGGTCAACATTTCGTTGTTTCTACCATCCATGCCCGCCGCCTCCTAGCGCGGCAAACGCCCTTGGCGCCATCATTGCGGCCGCAGGACAAATCGATCCGCGTCAATAGGCATGTTCAGCCGACAATCATCGATGCCCAGGACAAGGGCGTCTTTGTTGTCGCCGTTGATGCGCACCCGCCGGGGAATCCATGCGCCATCCACCTTTTGCCATCCCTCAAAAAAGATGCGGAACACACGCCGCCCGGATCGGTCCAAGCGCTCCATGCCATTGTACAACCTGTCGCCGGAAGCCATAAAGATGCGGTCCGTGTAATCCGGACATGCCACCGAGAGAATCTCCCCTTGGGCCGGGGAGGAATGGAAGAGGCGGCGCTGGCCGTCCGGGCAGACGGGAAGGCGTCCCAGGATAAACCCCAGCAGCATCTGCGGCATCAGATCCACGGAGACCAGTTGTCGGATCAAAGGGTCTGTGGCGGGCTTTCGCACCAAACGACGGTCCTGGTGCATCAGAAGATACTGCCAGCGGCCGTCGTGGGCATAGGTGGCCACCGGCCGGCCCGCCACGCCCATAAGCACCAGGCGGACCTTTGCGGGAGTTTTTCCGATCCAAGCCAGGCGCCCCCCCTGGCAGCCGTCCTGTCGGCAAAGTTGCAAGGATCCGACCCCCCGGACGGTGCGCACATCGCTGTTGACTTGCAATATCCGCCGGCACAACGCCTGGGCAAGGGCTGCGTCCTCTTGGGAGACAACCGGCAGCGACGGGCGTTTACCATGGCAGCCGCACAGGGCCCAGGCAAACACCATCAGGCTCAACATCGTGCACAGCCACACGCATCCAAACTTCTTCTTCAAGGCTCGGCTTCACTCCCTTCCAGCGCGCGGATTTTTGCCGGCAGCGCTTCCTGATTCTCCCCACCGAGAGCGTGTGCGCGGGCATAAACCAACGCGGCCTTTTCCTTCATTCCCAGAGCGACGTAAACGTCCCCCAGGTGTTCGAGAATCACCGGGTCTTCGGGCACCAACGCCACAGCCTTTTCAATCCAGACGCGCGCGTCTTCAAATCGCCCCATCTTGTAATACACCCAGCCCAGGCTGTCGGTGATATAACCGTCATCTGGCCTGTTTTCCAATGCCTTTTTGATGAGGCCCTCGGCCTCTTCAAGCCGAACTCCCAAATCAGCGTAAGTGTAGCCCAAATAATTGAGGGCGTTGGCATGGCCCGAATCCACCGCCAGCACCGCCTGCATCTGTTCAATGGACCGGTCCTTGTCGCCGGCCTTGTCGTATAGAACCCCCAGCCGGAAACGCATCTGCACGTTCTTGGGGCTGAGCGACAGACCTTTGATCAGTTGCGCGATGGCAAGGGGATACGCTTCCTTCTGTTCGTAAAACGATCCCAGATACAAGTAAAAATCCGCAACCTCCGGTTTTTTGGCAATGGCTGCCGTCAGGCAGTCGATGGCCGCCCCAAGCTTTCCCTGGTCTTCGTAATACATGGCGATCTGGATGACGGCACCGGTATAAAAGCCCGATGTCACTGGCACGCGCTCGAAATAGGACACGGCCCGGTCTTGCTCCCCGGCCTCGTTCAGGGCGACACCCAGCAAATAAGCCAACTCGTCACTGTCGGGCGCCCCCCGGAGCATCCCCTCCAACAGAACAGCGGCCTCCTCGTGACGATCCTGCTCCAGGTAGTCCTGCACGATCATCCGCAGCAGATCCGGCTTATTGGCACTACCGGCGCCGATTTCCGCCAGCAGGGCTTCGGACCGGTCGATCAAACCAGCCTCCCGGTAAGCGACGGCCAAGGCCAAAGCGGCTTTCATGTTATGCGGGTTTCGGGACAGCATCTCCTGGTAGGTGGCCATCACCTGCCGGCTCTGGCCCCGGGCTTCATAAATCTTGATCAGTTCATACTGGGGCTCCTCCAGGTCCGGTTCCAGGGCCAGCGTCTTGAGAAAATGCTGCTCGGCGGCGTCAAGGTCGCCCCTGGCCGACTGGATTTTCCCCAGGAAAAAATGGCCCGCATACGCTTGTGGGTAGGCCGCCACCATACGCGAATAGGTGCGGAAGGCCGCATCGAGTGCGTCGTCTTCCAGATACAGATCTCCCAGCCGCAAATAGGCCGCCTCCGGGGGATTGAGAAGCACAAGCCGCTCATAGGCGGCCTTGGCTTCCTCCCGGCGTCCCAAAGTTTCCAACGCCCGGGCGTATAAAAACAACGACTGCATGTCTTGGGGAAAAGACTGAACAAGCGCTTCAAGAACGCCAATCGCCTTTTCGCCGTTGCGCACTTGCAGGTAATAAGTGGCCAGCTCCCGCTGCAGCAAAGGCGTGTGGGGATCGCCGGCGACGGCTTTTTCAAGATCCGCAATCGCGTCCGTGAACCGCCCGGCTTGCCGGTGCCGTTGGGCGGACAGATAATAATAATAGGCGTCCCCGGCCGGAACCGGCGTCTCGGTCTGTGCCGGTGCGGAGGCTTCGGGTTCCGGTCTGGAAGGACGCACGGCTTCCTGCCGGGGGGCGCACCCCACCGCCAGCAAAGCCGCGACAAAATATACGCCGACGGGCGTCACCATCGGGCGGGCCCAGCCCGCTTTACCGATGTTCACTCTACACTCCCATCTTCCGAGTAGGACTGGAAGTCCGGTATCTCGTTTTTAAAGAAATCCCGCATCTTCTTGATGATACTCTTTTCAATCTGCCGAACCCTCTCTCTGGAGATGCCGTAACGATCCCCGATTTCCTGAAGCGTTACAGGACTGTCCGAAAAAATACGCTGTTCGAAAATCTCCATTTCCCTGGGAGCCATTTGCTCTTTGAATTCCGTAATTTTCCGCTGCAACAGCGTGGTCATTTCCTTTTTGGCCACCTGTTCCTCGGCGGTCTCTGCCTCGGCGCTGAGAAAATCAATGCGTTCTGTGTCGGAATCTTCCTTCAGGGGCGCATCCAAGGAAACATCCCAACCGTCCAGGCGTTGGTCCATATCCACAATTTCCCTTTCCGAAACGCCCAACCGCTGGGAAAGCAGTTTCGGTTTGGGATCGAAGCCCTGTTCGATGAGCCGCTGTTTTTCCTTCTTCAGCTTGAAGAACAGCTTGCGCTGCCCCTGGGTGGTGCCGATTTTCACCAGGCGCCAGTTGTCCATGATGAATTTCAGTATATAGGCCTTGATCCAAAACGAGGCATAATAGGAGAACTTGACGTTCTTGTAGGGATCGAATTTCACCACCGCCTGCATGAGGCCGATATTTCCTTCCTGAATCAGGTCCAGCAAATTTTGCATCCAGACCCGCTGAAACTCCAGAGCGATTTTCACCACCAGCCGCAGGTTCGCCGTCACCAGAGCGATACCCGCCTCTTTGTCTCCACCCTTGAGGCGGACGGCCAGCTCTTTTTCCTCCTCCCGTGTCAGCAATTTGTACCGGCTGATTTCCGTCAGATACCGGTGAAGGGGGTCATAGGTGACAAGTGCATGGCTTTCGTCTTCCTTCCTTTTCTTCTTCGGTTCGCCGGCCGGTGCCCCCCCGTTTCGGTGCAACTCTTTTTCCGGCATCCGCTGGGTGTGCGCTTGGGTTTCCTGGTCCATTTCCATCCCGTCGTTTCTTCCGCGAAAGCACGTCTGCCGTGCCATCACGCATTTATATTTTTTATGGACAAGCCTTGGGAGCTGTGTTAGAGCACTGCAACATAACACCATGCGCCTGTAGCTCAGCTGGATAGAGCAACGGACTTCTAATCCGTAGGTCAGGGGTTCGAATCCCTTCAGGCGTGCCATTGATCATAAAGGATACCATGCAGCCGCCTGTTATCCTTTTTTTGTTTCCGCACACATCCGCTGATTGCAGAAACAATTTTCTATATTATGTCTATTTCCGCCGGTTAGTCAAGCATCCGCCCGACGCCGGGCACACGCCTTTCGGCGCTCCGCTTTGCGTTCCGCATCCGGCCGTGCTATATTTACCGGCAGACTGATTCCTTTAACCGGCAACACCGTATTGCAGTGAGTTTTCATGACGTTAAAAAAAAACAACACCGACCAAGGGCATGGGAACCAAGCCGCCGGCGACGGTTCCGCCCCACGGACCGACAATCCGTATGTTTCGCGGCGCCCGCAACACCGATATGATTTCGAGGTGGGATATCTCGTCAAAAGCCCCTGCAAGGGTTGTGAGCGGCGCAGCGCTTTTCCAGGGTGCGACGCAGACTGTGACAACCTCAACCGTATCCATGAAGCCCTATGCGGCAGTGTATCCTGTTCTAAGCGACAATAGCGCCCCAGGCGTGGGCCGCGTTGGGCACCATCCGTTTCCCGCCTTGGAATGAGAGAAAATCCATGTGGAAACTTCTCCTGATCCTGGCCGCGGTGTTGTATTTTCTGCTGCCCTACGATGTCATGCCGGATCTGATTTTGGGCTGGGGCTGGCTGGATGACCTTGTGATCGGGTGGCTGGTCTGGCGTTCTCTGCGGCGTCTTCGCCCCCCCAAAACAGCATCCCAAACCCAAGGTTCCGGCAACGGAGGGTTTTCGGAAGGCGACCGGACCGGATCCCGGGAAGATTCGCCCCGGGATCCCTACACGGTGCTGGGCCTCTCCAGGAACGCCACGCCACCGGAAATCCGCAAGGCCTATCGCCAGTTGGCCGGCCAATACCATCCGGACAAGGTGTCGCATCTGGGAAGAGAATTCCAGAGGCTGGCGGAAAAACGGTTCAAGGAGATCCAGGAAGCTTATGAACGGCTGAAACCCTGAGAAATAAATGCCGCCCGTCGAAGCGGCAGACCGCGCCGGGAAGGCGTCCGCCTGTGCGCCATTATTCTACGCTTTTTTTTTCACGCCGGCATTTTCCCCCGTCCGCCAATAGGGATGAATCATGTCCTCGAAAATCGTCAGGGCTGCGGCGGCACCCTGGCCGGTGGCCGTCACGATCTGCTTGTACCCCCCTTCCACGTCTCCAGCCGCATAAACGCCGGGGATATTGGTGCGGTGCTTTCCGTCGTGGGCGACAAACCCGTCATCGGTCAGATCCACTCCGATTTTCCGGGCGAGGGCAACGGACGGCGCATATCCGATGGCCACAAACACCCCGCTTACCGCGCGCGTTGTCTTTTCACCGGTAACGGTGTTCTCCAGCAGAACCGATGCGACCCCCTCGTCCCCCCGAATTTCGGCAACCTGCGTGTTCCACAGGACGGAAATGTCCGCCTCTTCAAGAATTTTCACCAGATAGTCCTGGGCCCGCAGCTCGTCTCGCCGGTGCACGAGGACGACTTGCACCCCCATATTGCGCAGATGCAGCGCCTCGGTCACGGCGCTGTTGCCGCCCCCCACCATCAGCACCTCCCTGCCCTTGAACAGGGGACCGTCGCAGGTGGCGCAATAACTGACGCCACGGCCGGAAAGCCGCTGCTCCCCAGGCACCCCCAGCAAGCGGTGCTGTGCGCCGGTGGCCAGCAGTACGGCCTTGGCATGAAACAACCGCCGGCTCGTCCGCACCACCAGGGGCGTTTCTTGTTCAACGGAAAGGACTTCCTCCCCCTGGAAGATGGAAACGTATTCCAGGGCGTGGCTCGCCATCATGTCCACCAGGGTTTTTCCGCCCACGTTGGTGAATCCCGGATAATTTTCCACAACCGGCGTGGTGGCCACCTGCCCGCCCAAAGCGCCTTTTTCCACCACCGCGGTTTTCAATCCGCTGCGTTCGGCGTAAATCCCCGCGGTCAGGCCGGCCGGTCCCCCGCCCACCACCACAAGATCGGTTTCCACCAGCGGCGCGTCGTTGTCGGGGATAAACAAGGTGACCGGTTCCAGCTTCTGCAGGGAGAGGCAGAAAAGCTCTTCCGACCGCGCCCCCCGCCCCACCAGAACGTCATTGGCGTAAGTCTGGGGCACGCTCTGGGCATGGTATCGGTCGGCCAGATCCGGATTGCACTGAATATCCACAAGGGTCACCGCCACCACCTCCGGCCGCGCCACGGCTGCTCTGACGGCATTGACGGCTTCCTGTGGGCAATAAGGGCAGGATGGGCTCACGAATACCTGCACCGTGCGGGGGCTGTCGATTTTCCGCAACACAGCCATGGCCTGGGCGCCAAGACCGCTGTCTCCCATCCCCACGATCAGCAATGTTTCCAGAAGGGTTTTACTTTCCTCCCCCATGGGCGCACCCAACCAACGAATGGAAAACCGTTCGGGCGCAATGAGCAGCGTGGGGCTTCGGTCCACTTCCCATTTGCGTGCGTACTCGTGTGTCAAATCAAATTCCCGAAAAATGATCTTGTCGGTCAATTCCCGAAAGGCGCGCATCACCTGGCGGGCGGCCTGAACAAACACATCGTCTTTACCCGGACGGGCAAACAGGTAAACAGGAATGTCGTTGGGGAGACTGGCAAAAGTCTGTCGCAGCTGCCGCATGAACCCCTCGGCGCCCATCTCACTTGTTTTGGCATCCATACATTTCTCCTTTTCAATTGCCTCCGGAAAAGAAAGATCCCTTGAAACCGGCCCGGCGCATCTTCCGGACCCAAGGCAGGCAAGAACCACCGGCGTGTTTCGTATGCCGCTTGTACAAGGTAAGGTGGCGCCTCATGCCTGTCAACCGCAGGCAGTGCGCCAATTCCCGCGAAATGGGCACAGGCTTTTCCCCATGGAAGATTGCACGCAGCCGTGGGATTGAAAAAAGCATCGGAAAGCGGTAAACAGAGGGCATGATGACACAACACACCAAGCTGGTGACCATCGGCGGCGGCACCGGCCAATTTGCGCTGCTGTCCGGCCTTCGGGACCACACCGATATCGACGTGGCGGCCGTTGTGTCCATGATGGACAGCGGCGGCAGTACCGGGCGCCTCCGGGACGAATACGGGGTATTGCCCCCCGGCGACGCCCTCAAGTGCATCCTGGCCCTGTCGCCCCACCGGGAGTTGGCCCGCAACATTTTGCTGCGGCGGTTCCAAAACAACCGTCGTCTCAAGGGGCATACGGCCGGCAATATGCTGCTGACCATTCTCAGTCAATACACCGGTGATTTCCCCGGGGGCATCCAGGCGCTTGCAGAAATTCTTGAAGCACGGGGGCAAATTCTTCCCGTCACGGTGGACCGCGCCACCCTTGTGGCGGAGCTAAGCGACGGCAGCCGGATTTTCGGGGAAAGCGCCATTGACCGCCCCGGCCATGCCAGACGGGAAAGCATCCGGGACGTTTTTCTGGTGCCCCATTTTGGCGACGCCATCTCTGTCTATCCACCGGTTATCGAGGCCATCTATGAAGCGGACGTGATCCTCATCGGCCCTGGGGATCTGTTTACCAGCATCATCCCCAATTTCATCGTCCCGGGCGTGGCGGGCGCCCTTCGCAAAACACCGGCGCACATTTCCTATACCATGAACATCATGACCAAATACGGTGAAACCAACGATTTCTCGCCCATTGATTTCATCGAAAAAATCGAAGCCTGCATTGGCCGACGCATTGATTCCGTCCTGTACAACACCGAGCTCCCCGAAGAGGCGCTGCTGCAACGTTACCGGTCCGAGAGGGCGGAGCCTGTGCATGTGGTTCCCGACGCGGTCTATTGGCAAGGTTATGCGTTATACGGCGCCCCCATGCTCAACACATCCGGCGGTGTCATCCGTCACGATGCCAAGCGTCTGGCCGAGCTGGTACGGCACATGATGGCCCGGCATAAAACGGCGGCACCGTGACCGCGCGACCGCTGATTGTCGGTGTGATGGGGGGCGGCAAGGGGCGGCCCAAAGACCTGGAAGACGCCCGGCAACTGGGCACACAAATTGCTCTGCGGGGCTGGGTGCTGCTCAACGGTGGCCGAAACACCGGCATCATGGAGGCTTCGGCCCGGGGCGCGCGGGAATCCGGAGGCCTCACCATCGGGGTGCTGCCCGACAGCGACGCCTGTCAGGTCAGCCGGTATATCGACATCCCCATCATCACCGGAATGGGACAAGCGCGAAACACCATCAACGTGCTGACCAGCCATGTGGTGGTGGCGTGCCCCGGTGGCGCCGGCACCATGTCCGAAATCTCCCTGGCCCTCAAATTGGAGAAACCCGTGGCGCTTCTGCATTACCAGCCCATCACCCAGCTGTCATCCTACCGGAAAAACGGTCGGCTCGTGTATGCCGACAGCGTGGCGTCGGTCATCGAGTGGATTGCCCGCCTGTTTCCATAAACAGCGTCGCGGGGCAGCGCGCGAAGCCGAGATCTTGCCGGCACGATCAGGTGCCGGCACAGGCGTTGGCGTAGAGCGCGGCAAAGGTGAAATCTTCCGGGGTCGTAATCTTGATGTTCTGACCGCCCCCCGGGCAGACGGCCACCTGCCCGCCCATCATTTCCACCAAGGCGGCATCGTCCGTGGCCGCCAGCCCCTGTTCCCGCGCCGTTTCGTGGGCCCCCAAGATCACCGTGTAGCGAAAAACTTGGGGCGTTTGGGCGAACCATATACGGTCACGCGCAAGGGTCGTCGCAACATGCCCCCCCGGGTCCAGCTGTTTGAGTGTGTCCGTTGCGGGAACAGCAAGGATGCAGGCGCCGGTGCGTCGGGCACGGGCGATGCAGGCTTCCACCTGCGTCGGTGTCACAAATGGACGGACCCCGTCGTGAATGGCCACCAGGCCGTTGCGACCACCGGGCGCAACGGCACAAAGCCCATGATACACGGATTCCTGACGGGTGCCCCCCCCCGCCACCAACTGCAAGGGCACCCGGCGGGGCGAAGGCGCCTTTTCAACCAGCAACCGGCGGCAATAGGTCATGTCTTCAGGCGGCACCACCAGCACCACGGCGGTAATGGCGGAGATGCGATCGAAGATCCGTAGCGTGCGAGCGACAATGGGCTCACCTTCCAGCAGTAAATACTGCTTCCGGACATCGGCCTGCATGCGCAGACCTTTTCCTGCGGCTACGATAATCGCGGTAACCAAACCATCTCCGTTACAACCGCACTGGAAAAGAGGCGCGTCCAAAGCCGCTATCGCAGGTAACTGATCTGCCTGGGCAACGGCACACCCTTTCCAAGGGTATCTTCCCCGTAGTTCACATCGGCTAAAACTTCTATGTCCTTCAGGGCCCGCAAATCCCCCTCAAACACCACCTGCTGGATGTTTTCCTTCTGAATCTTCCCCCCCGCCCACTGAATATCCAGTACGCTGCTGGCATCGAAACGGTCCCCCCCAACGCACAATTCCACCTGCCCGCCGTAGTACTGGACTATCTTTGCGACCAACAAGCTCGGCCGGCTGTGAAATCCGAGCTTCTGGGGGATACCGACGGTGATGCTCCCCCGTTCGATGTTCTCGTTGAGTATCTCCCGAGCGAGTTCCTTTCCGGTGGAAACGAAATGACAGACATAGTAAAGGGCGTAATTGACGGTTCTGTCCAAAAGCCTGTTGGGATCGACCAGAGCGGTGAGCCGATCGTGTACCAGCTTGTATAGATTTTTAAAACCGGCATCGTGTAAATGCCGTTCGTAGAAATGCAGCAGCCGACCGATCCCCTGCAGCAAGTGGAAGACCACTGAAAAATGACCTCGGATCTGCTTGAGCTTGCGGTTGCCGAAACGAAATCCACCGTGAATCACGTACGTGTCAAAGGCCGACTGAAGGTTATGCACCAGCATTTCGAACCGCCGCATTTCGACCTCGTTCACCTTTTTTGGAACGATGGCAAGAATCTGCTCAGACGTTTGGGGTTCGAAGAAATTGATCTCGTCGAATTTTTTCGAAATATTCAAAAACTCGCTTGCGATATAAACAATGTGTTCTTTTTGCTGGTCCTTGTCTTCATCGTCTATGTCAAAAGGAAGCATTTCCCCGGTTGTGACACCTGGAAAATCCGCAGGTGTGAACCTTTCCTCCGGCACGGGAATCCCCAAGCGCTCTGCCTCCTCAAGAATGACTGGTGCGATCTTCATGAGGGTACGGTTCAAGAACTCGAGGGTTTCGGCCCCGTCCTTCTCGAACTCTTCAGTATCGCTGAGCAGGTAGAAGGAAAGCCTGTTGGCAATATGCTTCTGGCTGTATGCAGCAGTGGTCAGATGCCTGATGGCGGCGGCAAGCTCGCGGTAGAAATACCAGTCCTTACTGTTCTTGGCACCATGAAAATCCAAAAAATCCTCCAACAACTGGGAGGAAGAAATCATTTCCGTATACAGCTTCTTGGTGAAAAAATACTGGGGATTCTCCATACCGGAAATATAGCTACAGCATTTCAGATAATCATGAGAAAAGATTTTCACCTTCTCGGCGAAGGATATGTCGCAACTGGTGTCTTTAAAAGTCATCGTCCAAGGCCGGCTGCACGCCGGGTGTCATCGCTAAAAGGTTTAACAGCAGCTGTTAAAAAAACGAAAAACGGCCGGAGTCGCCGGTAAGCCGAATTCTGTTCCCGCGCCGGGTTACCCCGCCGCGGTTGACGATCATTCATCTAACGATGCCGGTTGCCCGGCACCTGTCGCGACCTACCCGGGAGCTTGGACGGGCAGCCCTCAAGCACTCCCCTATTTGGTCTTGCACCGGGTGGGGTTTACCGAGCTTCTCCGGTCACCCGAAGAACTGGTGCGCTCTTACCGCACCGTTTCACCCTTACCCCGCCGACAGCGGGGCGGTTTGCTTTCTGTTGCACTTTCCTTCACGTCGCCGCGACTCCACGTTATGGAGCACCCTGCCCTGTGGTGTTCGGACTTTCCTCCAGTTCCGCGATAACGAAACCAGCGATCGTCTCGACGGCTCCGGCCGTTTCCGTTCTTCAAAAAATCCCGGAGCGATTATAACAATGCGCTCCAGTAAATCATTCTATCGCAATGGGGGCAAAATTTCAACGCATCGGCCCGTTGCAACTCATTGTATAATTGAGGCGGTATGTTCAGGTGGCACCCCTGGCAAACCGTATCTGCCACCGGCACAAGGGCCGGCCCGCGCACCATGCGTTTGACGCGATGATAATGCTGCATCAGGTCGGAAGCCACTTCCTGAGCCAGCAGGTCTTTGAGCCGCCGCTCTTCGCCGAGCCGTACCTGATGGTCCGCAGCCTCGGCACGCAACACGTCCATCTCGTCCGCGAGTTTCGCGGAAACGGACTTGAGAACCTCTTCCTGCCGCCGCAGGCGCTCGTCCATCTGGTCCATTTCATCCAAGCAACCGATCATCTCATCCTCGAGGGCGCTGTTGGCTGCGGTCATGTCGTCGATTTCCTTGAGCATCGCCTGATACTCCTTGTTGGTCTTGACCACGCTCAGTTTTTCACGGCTCTTGGCGATACGCTGGGCATTGGATGCGGCGTCGGACTCCAGCCCCCGGTACTTCTTTTTGAGAGCACCGACAACCTCCTTCTCCCCCTCGAATGCACGGCGCAGACGCTGTGTTTCCTCCTCTTTTTCCGCAATCCGCTCTGGAATCGCCGCCAACGCCGCCGTTCGCCGCTGTATATCGGTCTCAATGGACTGGAATTCGAGCAATCTTTCTATCTGGACCTTCATGTCTGCCTTTCCTTCCCCCGGGCCTCACATTACCCGGAAAGGATCCTTTTCAACGCCGCAGAGGCGAATGGTAACGCCGGGAAAATCCCCCCCGAGCCCCTGTTGGAGACAGGTACGTAAAAAGGGCACCACCAACTGCTCGCTGTTGAAATGCCCCATGTCGATGATGCCCCGTTTCCGCTCCTCAACCGCCCTGGCATCATGGTAACGGACGTCCCCGGTGATGAACACCTGGGCATCACTGTTGAAAAAAGCCCCCAGAAGACTCCCCCCGCTACCGCCGCACACCGCCACTCGGCGCACCTGCATGGACGGATCTCCGACCATCCGCAAATGCCGAAGGCCGAAAAGATCTTTGACACGATGGCAAAGTGCTTCCAGCGACTCCGGCGCCGGCAGCGCGCCGACCCGGCCAAGACCCGCGCAAGCGTCCGCATCCGACGGCGCCAACAGCGCAGGATGTTCGAGACCGATCCGTGCCGCCAAAAGAGCATTGAGTCCGTCCGCGGCAGCGTCCAGATTGGTGTGGGCGGCGAAGATGGCCAGCTTGTGCCGAAGGGCAAGGGCAATCACGTCCCCGGGTGGATGCGCAGTGTCGATGGTCTTGATGGGCGCGATCAGCAGGGGGTGATGTGTGACGAGGAGGTCCGCCCCATCTGCGACCGCGGCGGCCGCCACCTCCAGGCTGGGGTCCAGTGCCACCATAACGTGATGCACCGGCTGAGCGACATCACCCACCTGGAGCCCGCAATTATCCCAAGACGCGGCAAGGGACGGCGGCGCCACCGCATCCACGACCCGGATGACATCGGCGACAGTTGGTGTGAGCATACGCTACCTCCAGCCTAAAAAAAAGGCGTGGCATCGATGGCGCCACGCCCGAAAAATTCTCTGAAATGTCCCGCCCTGAGTGGTTGCAACCGCATGGCATGCCCGTTTCGGTGTCCCCGGCGTGGTGTTATGCCCGTCCGGATAGAAAAGTGGGCCCACCTGGATTCGAACCAGGGACCGACCGGTTATGAGCCGGTGGCTCTACCAACTGAGCTATGGGCCCCAAACAAAAACAGCGTTTGACTTACTATCGGCAGCAGGGTGATTTGTCAATTGGTAAATCCGCACCCGTCCCCGGCTGCGGGATCGGTATCAATAATCAATGAAGCTCTTGAGCTTCCTGCTGCGGGTGGGGTGCCGCAGTTTCCGCAACGCCTTGGCCTCGATCTGTCGAATCCGCTCCCGGGTGACCGCAAAATCCTGTCCCACCTCTTCTAAGGTATGATCGGCTTTTTCACCGATGCCGAAACGCATGCGCAGAACCTTTTCCTCCCTTGGCGTCAATGTCGCCAGCACCTTGCGGGTCTGTTCGGCGAGGTTCAGACTCACCGCCGCATCCGACGGGAGCATGAATTTCTTATCTTCGATAAAATCGCCCAGGTGGCTGTCTTCCTCTTCGCCGATGGGCGTTTCCAGGGAAATTGGCTCCCGGGCGATCTTCAGCACCTTGCGCACTTTCTCCAGGGGAATCTCCATTTTTTCGGCAATTTCCTCCGGGGACGGCTCCCGTCCCAACTCCTGGACCAGATAGCGGGAGGTACGAATCAGCTTGTTGATGGTCTCGATCATGTGCACCGGAATTCGGATGGTGCGGGCCTGATCGGCAATGGCCCGGGTGATGGCCTGGCGAATCCACCACGTGGCATAAGTGGAGAATTTATACCCCCGCCGGTATTCGAACTTGTCCACAGCCTTCATCAGACCGATATTGCCCTCCTGGATCAGGTCAAGGAACTGAAGCCCCCGGTTGGTGTATTTCTTGGCAATGCTCACCACCAGCCGCAGGTTTGCCTTAATCAATTCGCTCTTGGCGAATTTTGCCCGCTGCCGACCGTCGAAAATGCCCGACATGATGCGTTTGAGGGACCGCCCCTTGGCCTTGAGGGTGTTTTCCACCTCGGCAATCTGGGCTTGTATGGCTGCAATCTTCTCATACACCACGCCGATATCCGCGTCCTTGAACCGTGGCTGGGTCTTGGCCCACTTGTCAAATTCCTTTTTGGAGCCGAGATGCAGGCGCAATTCGCTGAGCGGCACATCATAGGTCCGGGCGATGCGTACAAGCTTTTCCTCCATGTCGTCGAACCAGCCGATCTGGCCGCGGATGGTCTCCTCCATCTTGTCGATGACGGCCCCCTCCAGACGCCAGTTTTTCATCAGGTCGAAAATTTTCCGGTTCCGTCGGGCCACACTGCGCCGCACGCGGCGCCGTTCATCCGGCGGCATTTGTTCATTGAACAGGCGCTCGCGAAGCTCCCTGTTTTCGTAATCGATCTCCTTGATGCTGTGAATGGTGCTAAGGAAATTTTCGATCTGCAGCGCCTCATCAATATAGGCATCCCCTTCGTCCAGATCCCGCAGCACATGCTTAGGCCGAATCTCCTGAATTTCGATCTTGTCTCCCAATGCAACCAGGGCGTCCACTCCCGTGGTGGTCTCCAAAATCGCCTTGAGCACTTCCTGCTCACCGCTTTCAATCTTTTTGGCGATTTCCACCTCCCCTTCCCTGCTCAGGAGGGTGACGAGCCCCATTTCCCTCAGATACATTTTTACCGGATCGGTGACGGTGCCGAAATCCGTTGGTTCCGGTTCTTCGGAAAGCGTTTGGGAATCCGAGGACTTCTTGGACACCGGGATCTTGTCTTCATCGAGGATCTCGATGTCCAAATCATCGAACAACATCAGGGTCTCATCAATCTGATCCGCAGAAAGCATCTCCTCGGGCAATGCGGCATTGATTTCCTCGTATGTGAGGTGCCCCTGTTTTTTTCCCTTGGAAATCAGGGCGGTCAATGCCTTTGGATCCAGGTCCTTTTCACCCCTCGGATCTTCTTGTTTCATTTCCTTCTTTTTTGCCATAAACGTTCGCCTCCGTAAGCGTACAGTTTATTCGTCACATGCCGATATGGTGTCACCGAATCACATTGCGTCCGCAATGGACGGACCGGATGATCATGCCTCATATGGCTTTCGGTCGAATTTTTATTGATTGTCTTGCCTGCAGCTGCTTCTCTTTCAGCAACCGAAGTACGGTCTCCTGGTCTTCGGCCGCCTCAGCAGCCTTGATATCATTGAGCAACCGGCTGTTACCGCGTCTACGCCCGGAAGCGAACTGGTTGAGCAGCCGATGACAGGACGCTTCACTCCACTGTTCGTCCACAATGGCCAAAGACGCCGCCACGGCCTTGAGGTGCGGGTCCTGGAGGCTGCTGATAAAAGCCGCCGGAGCGCCCGTCCCTTCACGCCGTTTGGCAACTTCCCCCCCCAACAGCCGCAACGTCTTGTCTTCAAACAAGGACAGCAAATCCCGGGCCAGCACCGCTTCCACTATCGACGAAAACCGCAGCATCATGGCCACGATCTGCCGTTCCATGCGTATGCGCCCGCCGACACAGGCGCCCCCCCCCTTCAATTGGCCGCTGCTCCAGGGCCGCGACGACACCCCGGCACCTTCCCGGGAACCGCCTTGCGCCGCGACCTCGAAAATCTTTTGCGAAACCGCCATCTCGTCGATGCCCAGCCGCTCACTGAGGGTCTTTACATACAATGACCTTGCCACCTGGTCTTCAATGGCGGCCAGCGGCTTTTTCATATCCTCCATGGCCCGCAGACGCCCTTCCAAGCTCATTCCATGGCGCTTGACGGCACTTTCCATCAAAAAAGAAACCGCATCGAGGGACCGTTGGCTCGCCGCATGAAAAGCCTCCGCGCCGCTGGCGAACAAAAAAGAGTCCGGGTCGTGTCCGTCGGGCAGCACCAGAATGTGTGCATTCACATAGCCGCTGGAAAACACGGCGATGCTTCTTTCCGAAGCGCTGATGCCTGCGGCATCCGAATCGAATACCAGGACCACCCTACCGCTTGCCCCAACCAGGCCCCTGAGAAGGCCGGTGTGCTCCACTGTCAAGGCGGTGCCGAGGGTGGCCACGCAATTGGAAATACCGTGCTGGTGCATGGCCAGAAGGTCGAGATATCCCTCCACCACGAACACGGTCTCCATCTCCCGGGCTGCCTGACGGGCTTGATCGATGCCGTAGAGAGAACGCCGTTTGTTGTAAACGGGAGTCTCAGGCGAATTGAGGTATTTGGGGTGCCCCTCACCAAGAACCCGTCCCCCGAAGCCCAAGACCTGTTTCCCGGCATTGGCGATGGGAAAAATGACGCGGTTTCGAAACGCGTCATAATAACCGTTCCCGCTTTTGCGCGGAGCCACCAACCCCACCTTTTTTGCAATCTCCAGGGGCACCTTTTTGGACATCAAAAACCGACTGAGGTGGTCCCATCCGTCGGGCGCGCATCCGATGTGGAAGCGCACGATCGTCTCATCGGTGAACCCGCGGCCGTGAAGGTACTTACGGGCAGCGTCGCCGCCGGCGCCCAGAAGGCATTGATGAAAAAACGCCGCGGCCATGCGGTTGACGCCCAGCATCTGCTCCCGCTCACCAATGCGCCTTTTCTGTTCCGGCGTCAGCCGGGGTTCCGGCAACTGCACCCCATATCGCTTTGCAAGCTCGCGCACCGCTTCCGGAAACCCCATCCCCTCCTTCTTCATCAGAAAACTGAACACGTTCCCACCAATGCCGCATCCAAAACAATAAAAAATCTGTTTTCCTGGATTCACGGAAAAGGAAGGGGTTTTTTCAGCGTGGAAGGGGCAAAGCCCCTGGTAGTTCTTCCCTGTTTTTTTCAGCGCGACGGATTCCGATACAATCTCGAGAATGTCCGCAGCGTGCTGCACCTCCTGAATTTTGTCCTCGGGAATGAACGTTGCCAAAAAGACTGTCCTCCGGAAACCCTTGTCACACCATTTCTTTGGTCACTGGGAGCGACAGGCGGACCCTTACCGAAATTATCCGATTTTGATGGGCTCCGTCTTTGGCCCCCTGTCCAACGTTTTTACAATTGCTAACCTTTTAGAATAATTACCCGACAAAACAATGTCAAGGCGACCGCAAGCTTATTTACCCCGGCCCGCAATCGCTCCTGCCCCGGCGGCTGTCTTGGCCAGGGCGATGGCCGCTTTCAAATCGAGGCTGCCGGCATACAACGCCCGGCCGGTAATGACCCCGACCACACCGGCCGCAAAAAGGGGAAGAAGGTTTCGGATGTGATCGAGGGTGCCCACTCCTCCGGAGGCGACCACAGGAACGGTGACGGCTTCCGCCAAATGTTGCGTCTCCTCGATATTGGGACCGGTCTGCATCCCATCCCGATGAATGTCGGTGAAATTAATGGCCGCCACCCCGATATCTTCGAAACGCCTGGCAAGATCCACCGCCTTGGTGTCCGTGGTTCTTGTCCACCCCTCCGTGGCCACCATGCCGTTTCGCGCGTCAATCCCCACAACGATGCGGCCCGGATATTTTTTGCATGCCGCGGCAACCAGGTCCGGGTTGTTTATGGCTTCGGTGCCGATAATCACCCGCTGCACCCCGATCCCCAGGTACAGGTCGATGGTTTCCATGTTGCGGATGCCGCCGCCCACCTGGATGGGCACTTCCAAATGCTGGACGATGGCCGTGATGGCGTCAAAATTCCGGGGGCGTTTTCCAATGGCCCCGTCCAGATCCACCACGTGAACCAGTTCAGCGCCGCTGTCCGCCCAGGTCCGGGCTGCAGACAACGGGTCGTCGGAGAAAACCGTTTCAGCGTCCATGCGCCCCTGGAGAAGGCGGACACAGTTGCCGTCTTTGATATCAATAGCCGGAATGACGATCATGGAATGGTCGATCTTTCGAGAAGCACCTCAAGACCGGTGACGGCCAGTTGTTCCGCGGTGACCCATTTGCCGCCCCGCTTGATGAAGGTGCCTATTTTTAAAAGGTTGTCGGTGAGATACTGCTGCGTTTCGTCAAATTTGGCTTGCCACAAAACCCGCCCCGTCGCGGCATCGACCAAGTCCAGGTGGATGCCGACGGATGCCGGAGATTGAGCGGCCAACCCGGTGCCCTGCCGCTGTTCGAATCGATACACGCTGCCCGTCAGCACCGTATCGGCCCCCAGGTGCCGCGCCGTCTCCAACAGCAGGGCCAGATCCCGTGCGCCGGTTCCGTCGTCGAGAAACCGCTGGGCATGCGGGGCGTCGTGCCAGTCTGCCCCCAGCAATGTAATGCCGGGTCGTCGGCTCAACAGACGCACGACCTGTTCAGTAACAAATGGCGCCGCGCCGTCTGCAACACTGCCGGTGGTCAAGACCGTGTTGCAAAGGGAACACCGAAAAGTGGCATTCTCCCCCCGCAGCCGGGCCTGATTTATAAAGGGCAGCACCAGGATCCGACGGATGCCGGGGTTTGGCGAAACAGCCATTGGCCCGGAGCGTTGGGCCCCGCAAGCGGTCAACAAAACCGCCACAGCCAGGAGCACCCCCCCCCGTCCAACTGCTCCGAGTCGGCCTCCCTGCACGCATGGCATGATGCCCCTCCCCTATAGCGTGCCTTTGGATGAGCGCACGGTCCTTATTCGCGCATCGAACCCCACGGCCTCGCTTAACGCCCGGCCCGTTGATTTGAAAATGGATTCGATGATGTGATGCTCGTTCTCTCCGTAGGCTACCTGGATGTGCAGGTTCATCCCCCCCCGGGTGGCGAAGGCTCTGAAAAATTCCTTTGCAAGACAGGTGAGACTGTTGCCCTGCCGGG
Organism: Desulfobacterales bacterium; assembly: GCA_963678885.2. GTDB lineage: Bacteria > Desulfobacterota > Desulfobacteria > Desulfobacterales > JAFDDL01. The sequence continues at coordinate 1,134,478 of CAXXFG010000006.1, forward strand.
TCAATACGGACGGCGCCTGGAAAACAAGATAGGGACGGTTCGACAGGTCCACCGTAACGGTGGACAAGGCCTCGTCCATGGGCGTGACCGCGTGCCCGTATCGGCGGATGCCCTTTCGGTCGCCTATCGCCTGGGCAAGCGCATCTCCAAGAACCAAACCGAGGTCCTCCACCGTGTGATGGGCATCCACGGCGATGTCCCCCTGGGCCGCGATATCCAGGTCAAAAAAACCGTGGACACTGAACAACGTCAACATGTGATCAAAAAATGGCACGCCGGTGGTGATATTTTCGGCCATTCCCCGTCCGTCTAAATTCAAGTCCAGACGAATACTGGTCTCCTTGGTGGTGCGTGCGATGGTCGCCGTTCGCTTTTCCATGCCACGATACCTGGTGTCTTGAAAGTTCAACAAAAGGGGATGCCCGCCCGGCAGCGCAGGAACGGACATCCTTTTAAAAAAATAATCTATTGAATATACCCCGAACAGAAGGGAATATCAAGCGCTTCATTTAAAGTCATTCCGTCAACGCCTTGCCGGCAAGTTGCCCCACGGTCTGGGAAAAGGCGGCGGGGTTTTCGATCTTGCCCCCCTCGGCGATGATGGCCATGTCCAGCAGCAAGCGGCTGTAATCCGCGAGCGCCGGATTTTTGCTGTCCTGTTCGAACAGATGGTTGATTTGTTGGATCACCGGATGGTGGGTATTGAGTTCAAGGACCCGTTTGACCGTCGGGGCCTCCTGGCCGGAGGCCTTGAGGATCTTCTCCATGTAGGCGCTGATGTCCGAAGCCTCGCCGGAAAGACAGGACATGGAATCTTTGAGCCGGGCAGAAGCCTTGACCTCCTTGACCTTGTCTTGAAGAACATTTTTGATGAAGGTGAACAGGCCCGCATACGTCTTTGCGCTGTCGGCGTCTGTGGCGTCGATATCCAAATCACCGGTTTCGGCGCTTTTGAGCTTTTTCCCTTCATATTCCGTCAGGCTGCGCACCACCCATTCATCCACGGGATCGGTCATCAGCAACACTGCGAACCCCTTTTCCCTCAGCTGCTCCAGATGCGGACTGTGGGCAAGCGCCGTCAGGCTGTCGCCGGTGATGAAATAGATGGCCTCCTGTTCGGGCTTCATGTTCTTCACATAGGTCTTCAGCGACACGGGGGTCTCAAGGGAATCGGTGGTGTGGTAACGCAAAAGATCGGCCAGTTTGTCGCGGTTTTCTGCATCGGTGTGGATCCCCATTTTAAGCACGTGTCCGAATTCCGCGTAAAACGACCGGTAGGTGTCCTCTTCCATGCCGGCAAGCAGGTCGAATATCTTTTTAACCAGATTCCGCCGGATATTCCTGACCAAGCGATCCTGCTGCAGGATTTCGCGGCTCACGTTCAGGTTCAGGTCCGGTGCGTCCACCACGCCCCTTACGAAGCTGAAATACTCGGGAAGCAGCTCCTTGCAGTTGTCCATGATAAACACCCGCTTGCAGTACAGATGGACACCGTGTTTGTGCTCGGGCGTCATCAGGTCAAACGGCGCCTTGGCCGGAATGTAGAGCAGCGCGCTGTACTCGGTGGCCCCTTCGAGTTTGACATGCAAATGGGTTAGGGGGGGGTTCCAATCATGGCTGAGGTGGGTGTAAAATTCCTTGTACTCCTCTTGGGTGATATCGTTCTTGTCCCTGGCCCAAATGGCCTTCATGGAGTTGAGGGTTTCGTCCTTCTGCACCACCCGTGTTGCCTCGCCAATGGGTTTTCCGTCCTTGTCCTTGAGTCGTTCCGCGTCGGGTATGGCCGCGTGGGATTCAACCGTCATCACGATGGGGTACCCCACAAAATCCGAGTGGGTCTTGACAATTTGCCGAAGCGTCCACGCGTCGCTAAAATCTTGCTCTCCCTCCTCAACCGGCTTCAACTCCAACATGATGGCGGTTCCCCTGGCCGCCGTATCCACGCTCTCGATGGTATAGGTTCCGTCCCCGGTGGATTCCCATCGGACGCCCTGGGCGGCACCAGCCGCCCGGGTGGTCAGCACAATGCGGTCGGCCACCATGAAAGCGCTGTAAAATCCCACACCAAACTGGCCGATCAACTCGGGTGCAATCCCGTTTTCAGCCTTGGACCGGGCCAGTGCCTCCATAAAATTTGCGGTCCCACTCTTGGCGATGGTGCCGATATTTTCCAGCACGTCCTCGTATGTCATTCCAATGCCGTTGTCGATGATGGTCAACCGCCGTTTTTCCTTGTCCGGTTCGATACGAATGGAAAACGCGGCACCATCTTCAAGGAGTTCGGGCCGGGTCTGGGCCGCGAACCGCAGCTTATCGATGGCATCGGAAGCGTTGGAAATCAGTTCCCGGAGAAAAATCTCCCGGTGGGAGTAGAGGGAATTGATGATCAGGTTCAGTAATTGCTGGACTTCGGTTTGAAATTGCCGGGTTTCTTTCTTGTTCTGCATCTTATCTCCATGCCGGTTTCCCGGGCCTCCGGGAACATAATGATTCTGATAGGGTTCGGGGTGACAGGTACAATCAACAGGAATAAAATGGGAGCGAAAATCAAAATGTCAAGCATGAAAAAGCGCGGCGTTTTTTTCAGTCTGGCATCAGGTCATACCAGTAGCGCATGATATCCGAACGGGTGATGATCCCGAGAATGCGACCGTCCTGCACTACCGGCAGACGACCGATGTCGTGACGGATCATCAACCCCGATGCATCCGCCGGGCTCTTCCCGGGCGGGATGGTCACCACCGCGGTGCTCATGAAGGCCTTGACCGGGGCGCGAAGCTGCTCTTCCTTCTTGATCTTTCGTTGGAAGTCACGCCGTGAAACAACCCCCACCAAATGCCCCTCCCGGTTCACCACCGGAACCCCCGTGCATCCCTTTTCCCTTAGCAGGCATGCAGCATCGTTCATGGCGGCATGATCGGGGATGGTCAGAACGGGAAAGGACATCAGGTCGCTCACCTGAATTGATGAACGTTGGTTGCCGGAAAGCAACTCCCTGATCAAGTCCGCGATGGCTTCCGCAGACTTGGTTTTGATCAGGGCCGAACCGGCGCCGGGATGGCCGCCACCGCCCATGCTGCGCATCATGGCGCCGACATTGATACTGTCTGTATTACTCCGTGCGATCACGATGCAGTTGTCACGCTTTTCCGTGGAAAAAAGGCCGAACATGGCATCCACGTTCAGGATTTCCCTACACATGTGCACCACCACTGCCAGATTGTCCACGAACCCCTCAATCTCCACCTCTGCCATGCCGATGGTATGCCCCGCAATGCGCCGGCGCTGGGCCTTTTCGAGCATGCGGAACAGCACGTTTTTCTGTTTCTGCCCGTAGGCAGGCCGCAAGAGGTGCCCCACGATGTTCAAGTCGGCCTTGTTTTCAAGCAGGTAGGCAGCGGTGCGGGCATCCTCCGGCGTTGTGCCGTTGAAAGACAGGTTGCCGGTGTCCTCGTAGAGCCCCGCAAGAAAGAGCGTCGCATGCACGGGACTGAGGCGCACTTGGTTCTGAAGCAAATGGCGCATCATGAGCGTAATATTGGCGCCCACGGCCTCCTGAACCGCCCATGTCGCGTCAATATCGCCCGTGCCGGGATGGTGGTCGAACACAACGACCTCAAGGTCCGACCGCTCCCGGACGGTCGCCGGCACACCGATGCGGTCCCACGCGGCCGCGTCCACCACCACGAGTGCGCTGGCCCGGCGGCTGTCCACCTCTTTCCAGGTGCGCACCCGAAACAGGTCCTTGTGCAGCGCAAGAAATTCCTTCACGTTCGGATTGACCGGTTTTGGCATCACCGGCACCGCGTCTGGAAAAAGGAGCGTCGCCGCCACCACAGATGCCAGAGCGTCAAGATCACTGTGCTTATGGGTCGTGATGAACCGCATGCGCCGCCTCCTGAAAAAGGCCGTTTCGTTCAAGTCTTGTTTGGACCGCACCAGCGACGGGGTGCGGACAACCCGCCGCTCCCCGCTCTTAGCACAAGATCGTTTTTTTTCCAAAAAGCCGGAACGCTTCACAAACGCCCCATCAATTTTGCAAAAGCGGGATATTTTCGGCTATAGTGATAAAGAAGTCCGCACCGGAAGAGGCACCGACTTTTTCCCGAGGCACGCAGAGGGCTTATGATTATCGGCATCCCCAGAGAACACAAGAAGGAGGAAAACCGTGTGGCCATGACACCGGCAGGCGTGGAAGTCATGTGCAGCCGCGGGCACCGGGTAGTCGTGGAAACCGGTGCCGGCACCGCCAGCGGCTTTTCGGACAGCGCCTACCAAGCGGCCGGCGCCGAATTGGCGGCACGGACCACACAGATCTTCTCCCGGGCCGAAATGATTCTCCATGTCAAAGAGCCGGCGCCTTCCGAATGGCCGCTGCTTCGCCCCCATCATATTGTATTCGCATACCTGCACCTGGCGGCGAACAAGGCCCTGACCCGGGCCCTGATCGATACCGGTGCAATCTGCATCGCTTATGAAACCATCCAGGCAGAAGACGGCTCCCTTCCCCTGCTCACCCCCATGAGTGAGGTGGCCGGCCGCATGGCCATCCAGCAGGGAGCCAAATACCTGGAAACGACACACGGGGGACTGGGGGTGCTGTTGGGTGGGGTGCCGGGCGTCGACCCGGCCACGGTGGTCATCATCGGTGCCGGAACCGTGGGCGTCAACGCTGCCAAAATGGCCTGCGGGCTGGGGGCAAAGGTCTATCTACTGGACACGAACCTGGAACGACTGCGTTACCTGAGCGATGTCCTGCCGGCGAATTGTTTTCTGCTCACGGCAGCTCCGGAAACCCTCAGAACGCTTCTAACCAGCGCGGATGTGGTGGTCGGTGCGGTGCTGATTCCCGGGGCCAAGACCCCGCGGATTGTCAGCCGCCCCATGATCGGCACCATGAAAAAAGGGGCCGTGGTGGTGGACGTGGCCATCGACCAGGGCGGCTGCTTTGAAACCAGTCGTCCCACGACCCACGACCGCCCCATCTACCAAGTGGACGGGGTGGTACATTATTGCGTGACCAACATGCCCGGGGCCGTGCCCAAGACATCCACCCTGGCCCTGTCCAACGCCACCCTCCCCTACGTCCTTATTATTGCCGACCTGGGTTGGCGGCAGGCCATGCGCCGGAACACCGCCATCCGGAAAGGGGCCGCCGTCGTCAGCGGCGCCGTCACCTGCCCCGGTGTTTCGGAGGCCTTTGCCATCCCCCATACACCGGTTGAGAATCTCCTTTAAATTCTGATGATTGACATCCGTCCGCAACAGTGATATGGATCCTGGACGGTTAATTTCAACAGCGGAACATAATTGTGCCCTCTATGGACGTTCCATACAGAATCCTGGTTGTAGATGACAGCGCGGCCATGCGCCATGCGTTGGTCAGAACCCTTCGGCATCTTAATCCCCGTATCGACCAAGCTGAAAACGGACAGGTCGGTCTGGAAATGGCACACCGCAACAGTTATGACCTGGTCATCACGGACGTGGACATGCCGCTGATGGACGGCTTTACGCTGTGCAACGCCCTCAAATCCAGCCCGGAAATCAACGGTGTGCCGGTTATCATCCTCAGCTCACACGACAAGGACACCGACATCGAGCATGGCTTCGAGGTTGGCGCCTCCGCCTACGTGTCAAAAACCAACGCCCAGCAGCAGCTGCCCCATGTGGTGGAAAGCATGCTGCAAAAAGTGACGCTGCTCAGAAAACGCCTCATCATGGTGGTTGATGATTCCCGCATCATCATCAACGTCATCCAAAAAGGACTGCACAAAGAAGGCTTCGAGGTGCTCACCGCCGCAAATGGACGCGAGGCCCTGGATCTTCTCAACAGCCATGAGCCGGACTTGATCATCAGCGACCTGAACATGCCGGTCATGGACGGTCTGGCCTTCTGCAAAACCGTTCGGACCCTCCCCCATTTTTCTGGCATCCCCTTCATCGCCATGAGCTCCGAAAGCGACCGCTACCGCATGCGGCAGATGCTCCAAAGCGGAGCGGCCACCTACATCGTCAAGCCGTTCAATGTGGAGCAGTTGATCATCATGGTGGAACGTTTGTTGTCCGACCATTTCCAGCTGATGCTCAAGGAGCGGGAACGGCTCGAAACCGAACGCCACGCCATGCTGGCCAGCATCTCAAGTCTTGTCCAGGCCTTGGAAGCCCGGGACCAGTATACCCGCGGGCATTCAGAGGAGGTGTCGACAATTGCCGTGGAACTGGCGAAGAGACTGAACGTGAGGCCGGACGAACTCGAAGACATCGCCATTGCGGCAAGGCTCCACGACCTGGGCAAAATCGGGGTCCGCGACGAAGTGCTGCTCAAACCCGGCAAGCTCACCGACGCGGAATTCGCCATGATCAAACGGCATCCGGTGGTAGGCGCCAAAATCCTGAAACCCATTCCCAGCCTGGAAAAGGCCATTCCCATCGTGCTCAGTCATCACGAACGGTTTGACGGCAAGGGATATCCCGAAGGCCTCAAGGGAACAGACATTCCCTTCTGGGCACGGATCACCGCTGTGGCCGACACTTTCCACGCACTGACCAGCGACCGGCCCTACCGAAAGGGACTTCCCCAGGAAAAAGCCCTTCAAATTATCGCCGACGTAAGGGAAACCCAGCTGTGCCCCGAATGCGTCGATCTATTCCTCGACTATATCCTTGAGACGTAAGGAGAATAAAATGCACAAAGAGAACAATGCCGGCATTGATTTGCCGGACTACACCGGGCTTGCCGACAAAGTGGCGGACCCTTCCCTGGCGGCTTTCGGCCGAAAGGAAATCATCATCGCCGAGCAGGAAATGCCGGGGCTGATGGCCGTCCGGAAAAAGTACGCCCCCCAGCAGCCCCTCAAGGGGGCCAGAATCGCCGGATCCCTGCACATGACCATCCAGACGGCGGTGCTGATCGAGACATTGACCGCGCTGGGGGCCGAGGTGCGGTGGGCTTCCTGCAATATCTTCTCAACCCAGGACCATGCCGCCGCCGCCATTGCCGAAAGCGGCATCCCGGTCTTCGCCTGGAAAGGAGAAACCCTTGAGGAATATTGGGAATGTACCCGCCAGGCATTGAACTTCCCGGGCGGCAAAGGCCCCCACCTGATTGTCGACGACGGTGGGGACGCTACCCTCATGGTGCACCGGGGCTTCCAAGCCGAGGAAAACCCGGCGCTTCTGGACGTACCCACCGACAACCGGGAAGAGCGCATCGTCAACGCGCTGTTGAAACGGCAACACGCACAAGATCCCTCCTTCTGGCACAACCGGGTCAAAGACATCCGGGGCGTGTCCGAAGAAACCACCACCGGGGTGGGCCGCCTGTACCAGATGATGGAAAACAAGTCGCTCTTGTTTCCGGCCGTCAATGTCAACGATTCCGTGACCAAGTCCAAATTCGACAATCTTTACGGATGCCGGGAGTCCTTGGCGGACGGCATCAAGCGCGCCACGGATGTGATGGTGGCCGGTAAAGTGGTCTGCATCTGCGGATACGGAGACGTGGGCAAAGGCTGCGCCCAGTCCATGCGCGGCTTCGGCGCCCGTGTGCTGGTGACGGAAATCGATCCCATCTGCGCCCTCCAGGCGGCCATGGAGGGATTCGAAGTGACCACCGTGGAAGCGGCCCTGGCCGAGGCCACCATCTTCGTCACCGCAACGGGCAACCGGGACGTGATCCGCATCGCGCACCTGGAAAAGATGCGGGATCAATCCATCGTTTGCAATATCGGTCACTTTGACAACGAGATCCAAATGGATGCCCTGGAAACATATCCCGGCATTTGCAAGGAGAACATCAAACCCCAGGTGGACAGATACACCTTCCCCACCGGCAACAGCGTGTACCTGCTCGCCGAAGGACGCCTGGTGAACCTCGGCTGCGCCACCGGTCATCCCTCCTTTGTGATGTCCAACTCCTTTACCAACCAGGCCATCGCCCAGATCGACCTGTGGACCAATCCCCGCCCCATCGGCGTGACCACCCTCAGCAAGACCCTGGACGAAGAAGTCGCCAGGCTGCACCTGGAAAAACTGGGGGTTCAGTTGACCCGACTGACGGATGCGCAGGCCGCTTACATCGGCGTGGACGCGAACGGACCCTACAAGCCGGCCCATTATCGCTATTGACGTCTTGGGGAATCGGAAGCGCCCCGGCGGTCAAGGACGGCCGGGGCGATCACTGAAAAGATATTGTCTACAAGCTATCTCAAAATAAATATAGCACCCCCTGACGGCGTTGTCGGGCGCTTCAAAATGCTCACATATTACATATATGCTGCGCTTTTTCATCGCCCCACACCTTGTCAGTGGGCGCGATCTTTTTTTTGAGATAGCTTGTAATAACACCGCAGCGCCACCATGTAGGCGGCGCCGCTCCCCCCTCCCACCACAACGGCGCCTTCCCGGAGCCGCGCCTATTCCAACTTCCGCACCAGATCCTTGATCAGCATCCCCGAGGGGGTACGGGCTTCTGGATTGACGGCGAGCAGCTTCTTCCAGGCGGCAAGGGCCCCGGCGGCATCGTTCTGGTCGTGCATCAGAATGAGGCCCTTATTAAAGAGCGGCACTTCGAGGGAGGGCGCCAATGCCGAAGCTTTGTCAAAAGCCGCCAGCGCCTCTGTCAAATTGCCGGCCCTGCGGTGCATCACCCCCAGATCGGTCCAGACCTGGGCATTGCCGGGAGAAATCGCCAACGCCTTCTTGTAGGCGGCAATGGCCTTGTCCACCATGTCGTGATCGAAATAGGCGTTGCCCAGGGCGACCCATCCGGCCGGCACATCCGGTGCCGCCTCGGTGGCCTTCTCAAGGCGGGCGAGCTGTTCGGCATGTTCGGCGGAAATGGCCGGCGCCCCCATGCCCGTGTGCGCGTGGGGCGGCATGTCCATAGGCGACTGGATATCGCTGCCTCCCAGCCGGTAGGAGGTGAACACCACCCCCGCCACAAAACCGACGAGCAGCAGAAGGAACGACAATAGAATATGCGGGTTTCGTTTCGCCGCGGTTTGAACAGCGGGTTTTTGTTTGTCGGCCATAAAAATTTTCCTGTGCAGAATTCCCCGTCACTCGCGGCAATGCCCAAACGGATTGCCCGAAATGTGTTGATAACACAGTTGACGGCGCCTCTCAAGAGCACCGGACCATTGCAACCGGGGGGGGAGGTGCGCTCATCGTGCGGCAGGTCTTGCCGATGGGATGGTCGTGCAATGAGAGGCCTGTCCGGCGCTGGGGCGAATGCCTATCGTGCGATCTTGCGGGGCACTGAATGTGGCCGCCCCTGTACAGGGGGGAGGGCGCCCGCTGCGCCGGCCCGACAATCCTTTGAAAAAACCTATTTGCGATCGCCCTGGCCATCGCAAAAAACAACCGGGGTTCTTCCGGCCTGCCATGGCCTATGGTTGCAAGGAAGACAGCGCATCGGCCCAAGCCACTGCTTCATGGAAAACCGCCTTTACCACATCCGGTGAAAGACTCAGCTGCCGTATCAACCGATCCGCACGGAACCAATCGGTGTCCTCCATGGCTTCCGCCAGTTGGAGCAGCGGCAGGTATTCGCTGGCCGAATCCCCGCACAACGCCGCCTTGAGCTTTTCCTCCAAAGGCAAATTCTCCACCACGCGTTCCATCGGCATCCCCAGCAACGCATCCAGAAGGGAAAAGATCCCCAACAAAAACAAGCTGTCCTCTGAAAACCCCCAGTAATCGTGATGCCGGACAATCAGCTCCAGGAACTTCCCCCGGCGGACAGACAACAGAACCAATTCTTCCGCCCCCTTCTGCCGACTGACATCCGACAGCACCACCACCCGAAGCCATTTTTTCATATTTTCCCACCCCAGCAGCGCGATGGCCTGGCGAATAGAGGCAATCTTTTGGGGCAGTCCCATGGACGCGGAATTAAGATAGCTGAGCAGCCGCAGGCTGATTGTCACATCGGATTGGATGGCCGTTGTCAATTTGTCGAAATCCGGCGTCGGTGTCTCAATGATCTTTAGCAGCTGGAACCGTGACGCCTCGTTGGCCGCCAGTTTCCGCACTGACACCTGCTCGGCCCGTTTGAAAAAAGCGCCTTGGAACAGGGAAAATCCAATGCCGGCGCACCGGTCGAAATGCGCCTGGTCTTCGATCTGCTCGCTCATGGCCGCCACTGAAAAGGGATGGAGCCGCTCCACGATGGGGGCAATGGCAAGGCTGCTTTTCCCGGATACCCCGAGACAGACAATGTCCGCAATCTCGTACAGCGGTGTCAGTTGGGGGCGGCCAGAAGCATGGCCCACGGCAATCATGTATCCATCCTGTTTGAGCTTGGACAAGGCTGAAAGTAGCGCCCTGTCCAGCTGCATGGGCTCGGCAACCTTGACGGCGGTGAACGCAGGCGGCAACGCGTAGGGGATCCCTTCACAAATGCTCTCCGCCCTGAAAGGCACCAAGAGCCGCTTGCCCCTTGCAAGCAGTTTACGAAGTCCTATAAAGGAGGTGGACGACACCAGTCCCGCCACATCCCCTTCCGCCTGCAACCGGTTGGTGGCATCCCCGCTTCTGTCGATACAGCAAATCTGGTACCCCCAAAGCTTACGGTTCTGGTCGAACACGGGATGGCGGACAAAGGAAAGGGCGTCAACCGGCTTATCGGAATCATGCATGGTTTGTCTCCTTCACCCCCTACCGGGGCGGCACCGCATCGGCGCGCCGGGGGATTTCAATCAAGGGGCCGGACCCGCCAAATCTCTTCGGCATACGTCCCAATGGACCGGTCACTGGAAAACATTCCCATGGCCGCGGTGTTGCGAATCGATTTCTCACACCAGGTTGCCGGATCCCTAAACAGTTGTCCCACCTTGTCCTGGGCCTCCACGTAAGCCCTGTAATCGGCCAGCACCATGAAATGGTCCCCATGGTCAAGCAGGGAAGAGAGAATGGGACGGAACAGGTCCGGCGCCGATGGGCAAAAGAATCCGCCGCCGATCATGTCGAGTGCCTGCCTGAGCGCGGGCAGTTCCCGATACCGCTCACGGGGGGCGTAGCCTTTGTTCCGGTAGGTGTTCACCTCTTCGGTGGTCAAACCGAAAATAAAAATATTTTCCGCCCCCACCTCTTCCATGATTTCGATGTTGGCTCCGTCCAATGTCCCGATGGTCAGGGCTCCGTTGAGGGCGAACTTCATATTGCCCGTGCCCGACGCCTCTAGCCCCGCCGTGGAAATCTGTTGGGACAGATCCGCAGCGGGAATCACCTTTTCCGCCTGGGAAATGCAGTAATTGGGCAGAAATAAAACTTTGAGGCGCCCGGCAACGTCGCTGTCCGTGTTGACCACCTCGGCCACGGATGTAATCAGCTTGATGATCAGCTTGGCCTGGGCGTAAGAAGGGGCGGCCTTTCCGCCGAAAAAAACGGTTCTCGGCACCGCGTCGGCGGTCGGATCGGCCTTCAGGCGGTTGTACAGCGTGACGACATGCAATAGGTTGAGAAGCTGACGCTTGTATTCGTGCATTCTTTTCACATGCACGTCAAACAAAGTGCCGGGATTTACACCCTCTCCTGTTTTCCGGAGGATATAGCGGGCCAGCCGTTGCTTGTTTTCCGTCTTGACGGCGCGCCACCGGGATTGGAACTGGGCATCCGTCGCCAGGGGCGTCAGTTGCTTCAAGGCATCCAGGTGGGTGACCCACCGGGGTCCGATGGCCTCCGTGATCAGGGCGCTCAGGGCGGGATTGGTCTGGAGCAGCCAGCGGCGGGGGGTGATGCCGTTGGTAACGTTCCGGATGCGCCCCGGAAACAGCCGGTCGAAATCCCGGAAATACCCTGCCTTCAAAATCCGCGTGTGCAGCGCGGCCACACCGTTGACCGCGTGGCTGCCGACAATGGCCAGGTGGGCCATCCGAACCTTTCGCGCCGGCCCTTCGAGAATCAAGGACACCCGGGCGGCCAAATCTGTATCTCCGGGATAACGGCTCCGCACGTCTTCAAGGAACCGGTGATTGATTTCATATATGATCTCAAGATGTCGCGGCAAGACCCGTCCCAGCAGTTCCACTGGCCAGGTTTCCAGGGCTTCGGGCAACACCGTGTGATTCGTGTAGGCAAAGGTCTTTTCACAGATTTCCCAGGCGGCCTGCCAGGGCATCCACTCCTCGTCCACCAGCAGACGCATCAACTCCGGCACGGCAATGGCGGGGTGCGTGTCGTTTAGCTGAACGGCAACATATTCCGGAAGATCGGAAAGGGTAAGACGCTGTTTGCGGCACCGGCGCACAATGTCCTGCAAGGTGGCGGACACCAGGAAATACTGCTGCTTCAGCCGCAGTTCCTTGCCGGATTCCGCCTCGTCACTGGGATAGAGCACTTTTGAGATGGTCTCACTGGTGACTTTGTTTTCAACGGCCCCGATATAGTCGCCGAGATTAAACTCGGTGAGGTTGAGCTCGCGGCTGGACTGCGCCGTCCAAAGCCGCATGTTGGACACGAACCGTCCCCCGTAGCCGGGCACAAGAAAATCACAGGCCCGGGCCATGACCGTCTCCCCCGGAATCCAGCGGTACCGAATGCAACCGTCGAGGTCCGTGTATGCCTCGCTGCGTCCGTAATACCCAACGGACATTAAAACCTCCATGCGCTGGATTTCCCAGGGACTGCCCCGCCGCAACCAATTGTCGCATTGCTCCCGCTGGTATCCGTCTTCCAGCACCTGGTGAAATATGCCGTAATCATAACGGATACCGTATCCGTAGGCGGGAATGCGCAGGCAGGCCATGGAATCGAGATAGCACGAAGCCAGGCGTCCGAGTCCCCCGTTGCCGAGACCGGCGTCCCATTCCTCCTCTTCAATGTCGTCTAAATCGAAACCGAAGGTGTTGAGGGCGTCTCTCACCTGGGGCGCAATCTGCAGGTTCGTTATGTAATTCTTGAGGAAACGGCCCGGCAGAAACTCCATGGAAAGGTAATAAACCCTTTTGGCAAGCGTTTCATAAAATGCGCTTTGGGTATCGAGCCATTGCGCCATCAACCGGTCCCGCACCGTGTAGGCAAGGCCCATAAAGCACGAATAGCGGGTGGGACGGTCCGGATCGCTTCCCAGGGAAAACCGGATGTGGCGTTTGATATCGTCCCGGATCGTCCGGCAATCGTCCGGAGAAACGGGGGGGGACGCGTTCGGATCAGCATTCTTATGCATGCGCGGCGCTCCTCTGCCTGACAACGGCAACAGCGGACAGGGATTGGTGGCAAATACCGCCGCCAGGCGTAAACGGGTGTCACGATGCCGGGCGGATCAAAACATGCCGACGCTATCGTTCATTCAGTGTCGCGAACAAAACCGCGATGCTATTTCCATCATGCCAGAGGCTGTCTGCCCGCGTCAAGACGAAACACCACCAACGCCGGGGCCATCACCTACGATATTTGGAAACGGATCCGCTCCAGGAAATCGGCTGGTGACAACCGGAAGCTTCGACGGTATACTGCCCAATATTTTTGAACGTTATTACCACCGCACGGTGCCGTGGACCGGCCCGACGCACGATGCCCCGGTCCGCCGCCATCCACTGAAGGGATTCCATGTTTCTTCCCACCACCCAAAACGAATTGGCCCGCCTTGGATGGCATCGCCCCGATGTCGTTCTGGTGACCGGAGACGCCTACATCGACAGCCCATTTACGGGTGTGGCCGTCATCGGCAGGGTACTGGCGGCCGCCGGGTTCCGGGTGGGCATCATCGACCAGCCGGCGTTGGATTCCGGGGCAGATATCGGCAGACTGGGGGAACCCCTCCTGTTCTGGGGGGTCACCGGCGGCAGCGTGGATTCCATGGTGGCCAATTACACCGCCACCGGCAAACGCAGAAAAACCGACGACCACACCCCCGGAGGGATGAACACCAGGCGCCCGGACCGGGCCGTGATCGCCTACAGCAATCTGATCCGCGCCCATTTCAAGAAAACCCGCCCCATCGTTCTGGGCGGCATCGAGGCCAGCCTGCGCCGTATCGCCCATTACGATTTCTGGTCCAATCGGATCCGCCGCTCTATTCTCTTCGACGCGAAAGCCGACCTGCTGGTGTACGGCATGGGGGAAACAGCGGTTCTGGCAATCGCCCGGCGGCTGCAAAAAGGGCTTGACGTGCGCGATGTGCGGGGCATCTGCTACCCTTCCATAGAAAAACCAGACGGATATCAGGAACTGCCGTCCTTTGCCGCAGTGGCCAACGACAAGGCGCTTTTCACCGATATGTTCCACCGGTTCTACCAAGAGAACGATCCGGTCACGGCAACGGGTCTGGTGCAGCGACAGGACACCCGTTATCTGGTTCAAAATCCACCGTCCCCCCTTCTTGATCAAATGGCCCTGGACGCCGTATATGCTTTGCCCTTTCAGCATGCGGCCCATCCGGAAGCAATCGCCAAAGGAAACATAAGGGCCCTTGAAACCATTGGTTTTTCCGTAACCACCCACCGGGGATGTTACGGCGAATGTAATTTCTGTGCCATCACCGTTCACCAGGGCCGCACCGTGCAATGGCGCAGTCCGTCATCTGTCCTGGCCGAAGTCCGCAACTTCACGAAACTGCCGGGGTTCAAAGGCATTGTCCAGGATGTCGGGGGGCCCACCGCCAACATGTACGGCTTCGAATGCAAAAAAAAACACACCCAGGGCGTTTGCCGGAACCGGCGCTGCCTGTTTCCCGACACCTGCGCCCGGCTTCCGGTCTCGCACCAGCCCCAGTTGCATCTGCTTGAAAAAATCCGGCGTCTGCCCGGTGTGCGAAAGGTGTTTGTCCGCTCGGGTATCCGATGCGACCTGGTGGCCGCCGACAAGAAATTTGCCGACCGGTACTTGAGCCAACTGGCCGCCTGGCACGTATCGGGCCAGCTCAAGGTGGCCCCGGAGCACGCGGATCCCGCGGTGCTGGCCCTGATGGGAAAAACACCGATTGACAGTGTTCTCGATTTCAAACGGCGGTTTGAGGAACACTCCCGCAAGGCGTGCAAAGAACAATTCCTGACCTATTACTTCATCGCCGCCCACCCGGGATGCGGGCGGCAGCAAATGGAAGCCCTGAAAACCTTTTCCGGCAGCCGGTTGCAGATCTCCCCGGAACAGGTGCAGGTGTTCACACCGACCCCGTCCACCTATTCCAGCCTCATGTACTGGACCGGGCGGGATCCTTTTTCCGGGCGTCCCGTCTTCGTGGAACGGAATGTGCTCGAAAAAGAACAGCAGAAGCACATTCTGACCCGAAAACCCCACCCCCCTCCTGTCGCCGCCCGAAAACGGAGCCGCGGCAACCCGCGCAAACCGAAAACAGGTTGAATTGCCGCCCAAACCACCTTATGATGCCGCCACGACTCACAGCCACCCCGGGAACTTTCATTCGGGAAACCAGGCACCGAAGGATTATCCACCATGCCGTCACCGGTAACAAGACAAAAAGCCGTGCAAACCATCGGTGTCATCTCAGACACCCACGGCCTGTTGCGGCCGGAGGTGTGCGATGCCTTCCGGCACGTGGACCTGATTCTGCATGCGGGGGACATCGGCACCATGGCGGTGCTCAAAACCCTGGAAACCCTGGCGCCGGTGATAGCGGTCAGCGGCAATATGGACCGGGGCATTCTGGCCCATTTTCTCAATGAAACCGAACTGGTGGAGATCGGTCCGCTGCGCTTCTTCCTGCTCCACGACCTGGGGCGCCTGGCCATCGACGTCAAAGGCAAGGAGGTACACATGGTCATCAGCGGCCACACCCACCAGCCCGCGTTGTTCGACCGGGAAGGGGTCACCTTTCTCAATCCGGGCAGCGCCGGCCCCCGACGCTTCAGTCTACCCATCACCGTCGCCACCATCACCCTGACCGGCCACACGTTCCGGGTCAACCGCATCGATCTTTAAAATGAAACCGCCGCCCGCCATCGTTCACACCGCCGCCCGCCTCCGCGGAAACCTTTTTACGCGCCTTGTCGGCGCGCTGCTCATCTGGATCGGCGCCGTTGCGGCACCGGCGCCCGCCGCGGACACTTCCGAGCCGCCGCCGGTCAGCGACGCCACCCGGGAATGCATCGGCTGCCACGAAATGTTTCATCCGGGCATCGTCGCGGACTGGCGCCGCAGCCGCCATGCCCGGACAAGCCCCGCCCGGGGACTTTCCGTCAGAGGCCTGGAAAAACGCATGTCCGCGAACACCGTTGCCGATGCGCTCCTGTCGACGGCAGTGGGCTGTGCGGAATGCCATACCGCTCACCCGTTACAGCACCCGGACAGCTTCGCGCACAACGGCTATAGCGTGCACACCGTCGTGACCCCCCGGGACTGCGCCGTCTGCCATCCGACCGAGGACCGCGAATTTTCCGAAAACATCATGTCCCATGCAGCCGACAACCTTGAAAACAACGCACTCTATGCCCAGCTCCGGCAAAGCATCATCGGCACCCCCGCCCTAAACGGCGAAACCGTCACTTACGGGGCCGTTGACAAACACACCAATGCCCAGGCCTGCCGATACTGCCATGGCACCGTATTGCGGGTCACCGGCACCGTCACCCGCGATACGGTGGCGGGCGCACTTGATTTTCCGGTCATTGCAGGATGGCCCAACCAGGGGGTTGGCCGCCACAACCCAGACGGCAGCCGGGGCACCTGCTCGGCCTGCCATACGCGCCACCGCTTCGCCATCGCAACCGCACGCAAGCCTTATACGTGCAAGGAATGCCATGTTGGGCCGGATGTACCGGCCTATAAGGTATACAGCGCCAGCAAACACGGAAACATCTTTGAAACAGAGCACGGCCAATGGGACTTCGATGCCCTGCCCTGGCGTGCCGGCACCGACTTTTCCGCCCCCACCTGCGCCACCTGCCACATCAGCCTGGTGACGACCCCCGACGGCGAGGTGACCGCAACCCGCAGCCACCGCATGAACGACCGTCTTCCCTGGCGTCTGTTCGGCCTCATCTACGCCCACCCGCATCCCAAGGCAGCGAACCTCACCCACATTCGAAACAAGGATGGCGCACCGTTGCCCACCGCCTTTGACGGTACGGTTGCCTCAGAGCACCTGATCGACCGCACCGAGCAGGAAAACCGCCGGACAGCCATGCAAGGCGTCTGCGGCAATTGCCACGGCACCGGATGGATCGCCGGCCACTGGCGCCGTTTCGAAAGCACCATCCAACAGACCAATGCTGCCACCCGCACCGCCACACAGCTCATGCAGGACGTCTGGGCACAGGGGCTGGCCCTTGGTGGGGCGCAAGGCCACAACCCCTTTGACGAAGGTATTGAAAAAAAATGGTGCGATATCTGGCTGTTGTATGCCAACACCATCCGGTTTTCTTCGGCCATGGGCGGCGGTGGAGACTATGCGGTCTTTGCCAACGGCGCCTACCAGCTGTCGCAAACCTTGCAGGAAATGAACGATTGGCGAACGTTGCGGATGGACAGGAAAGAGAAAACGACAGCCACGGCCCCGGCGGTGGCGGAAAAACCCTAGCGGCGCTGCCCGGAGTCCGATGTCATAAACACCAGGGAGCGCTTGTCACAAGAGACGGGGAGTTCATAGCGTTCCAACCAGATCCGACAACCTGAAAGGACTTCGGAGGAAAGCGCAGCCGCCGCTTCCGTTTCGCCGTCGGCCCCCTTGTAGGCAATCATGGTCCCACCGGGCCTTAGCAGCGGCATGGCCAACGCCGCAAATTGATCCAGGGCGCTGAATGCACGGCTGACAATCACATCGAAATGCGTCGGCACATCCCCTGCATCGGCAAGGGTCTCGGCCCGGGCATGAATGGCCCGAACATTCGACAGCCCAAGGGTGCGGAGCACATGTTGCTGGAAGCTGATTTTTTTCCGCACGCTGTCCACTGAAACCACCTGGAGCTTCGGCGCGGCGATGCCCAGCACCAATCCCGGAAATCCGCCCCCGGACCCGATATCCAGCAGCAGGGCGGGCCGGGACAAATACGGCAGGGCCGCCAGGGAATCGATAAAATGCTTGCGGGCCACCTGCCCGGGTGCGCGGATGGCCGTCAAATTGATCTTTCGGTTCCATTCCAGCATTAACTGTGCAAACCGCACCATCTTGTCCACGGCGGCATCGGTGAGGGGCACATGCAGCGCGGCCGCCCCGGCCACAAGCATTTCCCGCCAGGCCGGCGCGCCGATCTCAAGATTCTTTTCCGAAGCGGACGACATCACACCCGGCGCCCCTACTCGGTAAATTCACTGGTATCCGCCAAGTCCATGGGCGGCGGCGCGGACAAATCGAATTCCATCCGGATGGTCACTTCTCCGGCACCGGTGTTGCTGGTCTTGGCCTCCGGGTATCGTTTTCGGAAAACATGCAACATGGAGCGGTTCTCCCGCAGCACCGTCGCAATGAAGCCGGCATATCGGTTTTCCCGCGCGATGGTTTCCAGCAAGGCCAGGATAAAACTTGCAACGCCCATTGCCTGCATGTCCTCCCGCACCACGAAGGCAACTTCCGCAAAACGCTCATCAGCAGACGCATAGGAACCGATGGCCACGATCTCCTTATGTCCCTTTCGCTGTAACAACCCCACCACCGACATATTCTTCCGGTAATCCACCGCAGACCATTGCTTCTGAACGACCTCGTGAGAAAACAACTTCATGCGGTAGAAAAAGCGGGCATAAATGGTCTTCTCCTGCAAGGAATAGAAAAAATTCCGGTACGCAAACTCGTCGGAAGGCAGCAATGGGCGGACCTCGATGCACTTTCCGTTTTTCAGTTCCATGGTGCATTTGTATTTTTCCAGGAACAACAGATCTTCCTGGGCCGGCGGCACCTGGTCTGAAAAAATATAATGGCGCTTTTTGGCGACCTCGATCAACGATGCCCTGAATTTCGGATGGGCAATCTGGGCGAGCTCCATGACCCGCTGATAGATTCCCTTGCCCTGGAGTTCCGCGATACCGTATTCGGTAATGACGAAATTCACGTCCCCCCGTGTGGTGGCCACCCCCGCCCCTTCGCTCAGGTGGGGGACGATTCTTGAAACGGTCCCGTTTTTAGCCGTGGACGGCAGGGCAATAATGGAAAACCCCCCCCGTGACATGGCGCTGCCGCGTATGAAATCCACCTGGTCGCCGATGCCGCTGTAGAACAGGTGCCCCACGGAATCCGTGCACACCTGCCCGGTCAGATCAACTTCCAACGCGGAACTGATGGAAATAAAATTGTCGTTCCTGGCGATTTCCGTTGGATCGTTCACAAAATCCGACGACCGGAAATAAAAAATGGGGTTGTTGTTCACGTAATCATACAATTTCTGGGACCCCATGCACAGGGAGGCCACGATACGCCCCGGCAGAAGCGTCTTTTTCTTGTTTGTAATCACCCTTTTTTCAATGAGGGGGATCAATCCATCTGTGATCAGCTGGGTGTGGATGCCCAGGTCCTGCTTTTTTTCAAGATATTGAAGGATCGCAAAGGGAAGGTAACCGAACCCGATCTGCAAGGTGGCCCCGTCGTCCACCAACTGGGAGACGAAATGCCCGATCCGCCGGGTAATGGGATCCTCCTGGATCCGGGGCATGGAAGTGACAATGGGCTCCTCATGCCAGACGAGGTAGTCAATCTCGTCCACATGCACGAAACTGTCCCCCCAGGTACGGGGCATGTTGGGGTTGACCTGGGCAATGACCATGCGGGCATTGTCGAAGGCGGCCTTGGTGATGTCCACGGACACCCCGAGGCTGCAATAGCCGAAGCGGTCCGGGGGACTTACCTGGACCAATGCGACATCCAGGCCGAGGCGATGGCTGTTGAACAATTCCGGAATCTGGGACAGGTAGACCGGAACGTACTCTATTTTCCCCTCAAAGGCTGCCTTGCGCATGGCCTGGCTGATAAAAAAGAGGCGAACGAGAAAACGGCGCAGAAACGAAGGGTCATCCACATAGGATGCCAGGGAGAAAGAGAGCATCTGGTACAACATGATGTCCTGAAGACTCATGTCCGCGACCATGTGCTTTATCAGGTGCTGGGGCTCTCCGCAGCCGGTGCCGATAAACACACGGCTCCCCCTTTTTATTTTCGATACCGCCACTTCGGCGCCGACCAGTTTTTCTCTGGCATGGTCCTTGATCCAGGCAAACGCTTCCATCCAACCTCTCCGCTACCGTCCTCCCGATGTCAACACCCCCAATTTTCTGACCTGCAACATTGACCTTAGGGGGACGCATTGGTATCTTTTAGACGTTGAAAACAAATGAGCCTGACCGGCGTTTTGGATTTCGCGTCGGAACGAACAACCGCCGATTCGGTTATCTGTTGATAGCCTTACCCCAATTTGGTCGAAAAACCAATTTCTTTTTCATTGCCGCCGCCGGCATGGGCCAGTGCCGAGGCAGAAAAACAAACGGTTTCCTATTGACACAATGTAATTTAGCGCGTATATTTATTCGGATAATGTTGTTTAAGGACAGACTGTAGCATCAACCGCCCCATTCTTGCAGTTTCCGCGAACACCTCACGCGTTCAAACTCGATCGGGCTCAAACAGATGTTCTTTTCCCGGCCGCAGGGGTTTGCCGGAAAAGGTTTTTTTTACGGAGTCCATGACAGGCATGGGCCTTTCCGGTAAAGTCATGTAGTACCACTTCAACAGGGGACAGTACCAGACATACAATTAGGTGATCGTCATGAAATACGACATTAAAAAGGTTCGCAACATCGGCATCAGCGCCCACATCGATTCCGGAAAAACCACACTGACGGAACGCATCCTGTTCTACACCCAGCGCATCCACGCCATCCACGACGTCAAGGGCAAAGACGGCGTCGGCGCCACCATGGATTCCATGGAGCTGGAAAAGGAACGCGGCATCACAATCGCCTCGGCCGCGACGTTCTGCCAATGGAAGAACCATGAAATCAACATCATCGACACCCCCGGACACGTGGATTTCACCATTGAGGTCGAACGCTCCCTCCGCGTCCTGGACGGCGCCATCCTGGTGCTGTGTTCAGTGGGGGGGGTCCAATCCCAGTCCATCACCGTGGACCAGCAGATGAAACGGTACAAAGTCCCCTGCATCGCCTTCATCAACAAATGCGACCGCAGCGGCGCGAATCCGAACCGGGTTACCAACCAGCTGCGGGAAAAACTCGGCCACGCGGCGGTGGCCATGCAGATGCCCATCGGCCTCGAGGCCGATTTCAAGGGGGTGGTGGATCTGGTAACGATGAAGGCGCTGTACTTCGACGGAGACAACGGCGAAGTCGTTCGCGAAGAAGCCATCCCGGAGGGCCTGTTGGACGAGGCCTTGGCCAAAAGAGAGGCGCTCGTGGATGCCGCCAGCCTTTTTTCAGACGAGCTGACCGAGGCGATCCTCGAAGAAAAAGAAATATCCACCGCACTTCTCATCGCCGCCCTTCGGGAAGGCGTTCTGCAACGGCGAATCACCCCGGTCTTTCTCGGCTCCGCCTATAAAAACAAGGGGATCCAGCCCCTGCTCGATGCCGTCAATGCCTTGCTTCCCTGCCCCTTGGACGTGGAAAACACGGCCCTGGACATGAAGAAGGACGAGGCACCGATCATCCTTTCCGGCAAAACCGAGGATCGCCTCGTCTCCCTTGCCTTCAAGCTTGAAGACGGCGCCTACGGCCAGCTGACCTACATCCGTGTCTACCAGGGAAGCATTTCCAAGGGCGACACCATCATCAACGTACGGGCCGGCAAAAAATACAAGGTGGGGCGTCTCTGTCGCATGCATGCCAACACCATGGAAGACATTGACACGATTCCCGCCGGTTTTATCGGGGCCATGTTCGGCATCGACTGCGCATCGGGTGACACCTTCACCGCCGAAGGGATGAACCTGACCATGACCTCCATGTATGTGCCCGAACCGGTCATATCCCTGGCCATCCTGCCCAAGGACAACAAGGCCCAAATCAACATGAGCAAAGCCCTCAACCGCTTCACAAAGGAAGACCCCACCTTTCGGACCTATGTGGACGACGAAACCAACGAAACCATCATCGAAGGCATGGGCGAATTGCATCTTGAGGTTTACGTGGAACGAATGAAACGGGAGTATAACGCCGAGGTCACCACCGGCCAGCCCCAGGTGGCTTATCGTGAGACCATCACCCAACGTGCGGAATTCGATTACATCCATAAGAAACAGACCGGCGGCGCCGGTCAGTACGGCCGCGTGGCCGGTTATATGGAACCGGCCCCCGAAGATGAGTTCTTGTTCGTCAACGAAGTGACCGGCGGCGCCATTCCCACCAACTACATCCCGGCATGTGAAAAGGGCTTCCGGCAATGCCTGCCCAAGGGACCCAAAATGGAATACCCCGTCACCGGTGTCCGGGTGGTCATCAACGACGGCGCCTCCCATGCGGTGGACTCTTCGGAAATGGCCTTCCAGGCCACGGCGCGGGGCGCATTCCTCCAGGGATATGCCAAGGCCAAACCGGTCATTCACGAACCGGTCATGAAGGTTGTGGTGGAAACGCCCACCGAGTTCCAGGGATCCGTCATGGGATCCCTGAACCAACGCCGGGGCATGATCATCGGTTCACAGGACGAGGGGCCCATGTGCAGCATCGAGGCGCACGTACCGCTTGCGGAAATGTTCGGCTATTCCACGGTGATCCGCTCCCTCACCCAGGGGCAGGCGCAGTTCACCATGGAATTCGAGACATATAAACAGGTGCCCAAGCAGGTGGCGGAAATATTGGAAAAGGCGTACCAGGAAAAGAAAAAAGTGGCATAGTACCGTGATGAAAGAGCCGTCATCGTCCCAATCCGCCGGAGAGGCGTTTCGGATGCGCACCGGCAGCGGTTGCGCGGCCGCCGGTACCTCCGCAAAGGTCATTCACCTGAAAGACAGGAGCTTTACCATGCTGAAAAAAGATCTCATTCTCCGTAATCCCCTGCGCCTCCTCGGCGGCGATACCGATGAACAGCTGAATGCCGGACAGTTCGGCGCCGTGCTGGCAAGGGCCGGCGTCGGCAAAACAGCCTTCCTGGTGCAGCTGGCCCTCAACGAAATGCTCCATGAAAGACGGGTGCTGCACATCAGCCTCGACGACCCCGTTCACAAGGTCACCCTCTGGTACGAAGAGGTATTGCGCCACATTGCCGACCAATACCAAATCCCTCCCGGAGACGAGGTGCTGCAAACACTGCTGCCCCTGCGCTTCATCATGACCTTCCAGGTGGAAGGGTTCAGCGTACCAAAGCTCCAGGAGCGGATGACGGACATGACGGCCCAGAATATTTTTTCCCCGGACATGATTATCATCGACGGCCTCCCCCTGGGGAACCAGGCCGCGCCCACACTGGAGGCCCTCAAGCAGTTGTCCCTTGCCGGCGGTTTCCCCATCTGGATGACCGTGCTCACCCACCGCCACGAGCAGACCGACGAAACAGGGCTTCCGGAAAGCTTCGCCGCGTCCAGCCACCTGTTCGACGCCGTCATTCAGTTGCAGCCCAGGGACAGCAAGATCTTCATCCATGCCATCAAGGGCCCGGTCCGCGCACAGCAGGCCACGTCCCTGCTGCTGGATCCCGAAAGCCTTTTGATCACCGACCACTGATCCCGCTGCCTCCGGCCCCCACTTCCGGGTGCCGGAGGCCCTCTGCCCTCAAACGCGCGGTGTGCGGCGCCCCACTCTTTCCACAAACGCCCCGATTGTCCGGTGCACCGCGATGGCGCCCTCTCCGGACAGAATGCCATGGCGGTCCCGATGCACTTCCATATAAGTGCGGTCCTGGGCGCCCACACGCGCCGCCAGCTGCATGCTGCCTTCCGGCACCACCGTGGGATCTCCGCTCGACTGGAGGATCAAGGTCGGCACCTGCAGCCGGGGCACTTTCTGTGCGACATTGTCCATGAGCCGTTCGAGCTGACGCACACCGGACACCGGGTTCTTCAGATAGTTGATGTGCGGGTTTTCCGGGCTGTTCAGAATAAAAGATTTTCCAGCACCGATATTGACCCGGTGAAGAGACTTGTTCAGGGAATCGAGGCCATGCGCCATCCGGGCCATGGGGTGCCGGATGCGCACGGGCGGACAGACGGCCACCACCCCTGCCAGGATTTCAATGCGCGTCGCCAGTTCCAGGGCGAGACCGCCGCCGCCCGAAAAACCCACCGCCACCACCTTCCGGCACCGGTTTTCCAGAATCGCATAGCCCGTGTCCACCGATTCGATCCAGTCCTCACAGGTTGTCCGGGCCAGATCCTCCGGAGCAGTCCCATGACCGGCGGTTCGCACACCATAGACACAAAACCCCCGGGCACCAAGAAAATCGCCCAGCGGCCGCATCTCGGCCGGAGCCGCCATATAGCCATGCAGCAGCAGCACCCCAACGGCCCTGGACCGCCCCTTGAGAAAAAAGGGCCTCCCGATATCCCGGCTCTTGGAAACGCCTTGCTGGTAATGGCGCTGGTAGGCCGTTTCAAAGCGCACCTTCTCCCTCTCCAGCAACTGCGTCACAATGCTCCGCCGCACCCGCCACATGGGCATCAGGGCGGCCCGCCGCAAGGACCGCTGAAGGGGTTTGAGGGCTTCAACATCGTTTGCCATCACGGCCACGGGGTTACTGATGCGGGCATGATGGTAATCCTTGGGTGACGTGAATTTGGGCAACGTTCTTCGCAGCCCGCCGTTTTCCGGTATCACCGCCTTCTTTTCCACCGCGACATCGAGAAAATCGGCGAATTTCCGAAAACGGTCATCGGTAATCAGCGACACCTGATTTTCCTCCAGGCTCTTGTGCTTGTATACCGGCACATCGGTAAAATCACGGGATGCCACCAGATAAACACGCTTTCGAAATGCCTGGGCCCCAAAGCGCCGTCGGGGCATCATCCGCAGCATCGCAGCGAACAGGTGGTCATGGTTTACGGTGGTCATGCTGTAGATGGCGGCCATATAGCGCTGCATCACCTTGAGCGCTTCCCGCCGCATGGGGCCCCGGGCCCGGATGGGATCATCGAAGCCGAACCCCTCTTCGGACACGATGTCGGCATCCACCACCGGTCTGTCAAGATGTGCCGCAGGAGCGATGGGCGCACCGAACCGGATATCGATGTCCACCCCGGACAGCAGCATGGCGCCTTCGGTCATCATCTCTTCCTGGAGCCCGTCTGGAAGAGTTCCCACCAGGCTCACCGCCAGCTTACTGAGGAGGTTTTCCCGCGCCCGCAAGGGGTAATAGGAAATATTGACCGGGACAATGCGTACCTGCCGTTCACTGACCACGCCGATGTGGGGCAGGTTAAAGGCGGCGAGAAGCCGTTCGGCCTCGCCGCATTCCGCCGCGGCAAGGGCCAGAAGACGTTGCCGGTAAAACTCACTGCGAAGTGCCAGGCTGGCAGCCCCGGTATGGGGCGGATGCTTGCCGCCGGCGTAGGACACCATGAACTTCCCCTTTTCAACGATTTTCTTGCTTTTCACCATGCGGCCCTCCGGGAAAATAATCCAGTTGGCCGCATGGGTCAAAAGGGAACGCACGATCAGGGTGTCCCGGTCCGGGGCCCTGGTGGACAGAGCCCCCACCCGTTTCAGATAATCCCCGAATGCACCACGGAATAACGCCTCATTGGCCAGAGACCAGACCGGCTTTTTGGTCAGGGTGTAGACCACGTAGGGGAATAAAAAAGTTTCGAGCCGGGTGAAGTGGTTGACCACGAAAATGGACGGCCCACGGGGGATATGCTCTGTTCCGTGGAGGGAAAGACGGGCCTTGGACAGGTTGAGGAGGGTCTTGACGATTAGTCCGGTGGTGCGAAAGGCAAGCTTGTTCATCGTTACAGGACGGGCCGGAACATGTTACGGCCGTTTTTTATCCGCCATAAGTTGACAACATATTGAATAGGTTCTATCGTACAGAGTTTACAATTGAAAGGAAAGCAATTTTCGGAGGATGGGCGTGTATTCAAAAATCCTAATTCTGCATTTTCCGGTCACGGAAGTCCAGAAACCATTGGTCTGCCAACTGGCCAAGAACTTTGACCTGATCTTTAATATTCTCAAGGCGGAAATACTGCCCCGCAAAGAAGGCGTCATGGTACTCGAACTGTCCGGCAAACGGAAAAATTTCCAGGCCGGGGTCAGCTTCCTCAAGAATCACGGTGTCGACGTCACCAACGCCGGCAGAAAGGTGAAGCGCAACAAGCGCAAATGCACCCACTGCGGCAGCTGCACGGCGGTATGCCCCACCGGCGCTCTGTACGTCGATCGGAAACAGCTGACCATCGAATTCGACGAGAGCAAATGCAGCGCCTGTGAGCTGTGTGTTTCCGCCTGTCCGCCAAGGGCCATGGAAGTCCAGCCCACCGACCAGGCCTTCTTTGAATGAACCGTGTCGTCGCCGTGGCCATGAGCGGCGGGATTGATTCTCTTGTGGCCGCCTGGTTGTTGAAACGTTACGCGAAGCAGGTCATTGCACTGCATTTCACCACCGGCTTCGAGACGGACAAGGACACCCCGGATGCTGTCGCCGGCCTTGCCTTCCGGCTCAATATCCCCTTTCACCCGGTCGACCTCTCATCCGCATTTCGGAAGCAAGTGGTGGATCCTTTTGTCCGGACCTATCTTTCAGGCGAGACCCCCAACCCGTGCATGGCGTGCAATACGGCCATCAAGTTCGGCGCACTCCTGACGGCGGCACGGGAGCTGGGAGCGGAGGCCCTTGCCACCGGTCATTACGCACGGGTGCGCCCGGACGCCCGCCACCATTGCCATTTGCACAAAGGCGCGGATGCGGCCAAGGACCAGTCCTATTTCCTCGGATTCCTGAACCAGAAGATACTTTCCGCAGCGGTTTTTCCGCTGGGCGACATGACCAAGACCGAAGTGCGCCACCTGGCGGCGCAAGAGGGGCTACACCCAACCCACCGACAGGAAAGCCAGGACATCTGCTTTGTAAGAAACCAGACCTGTGCCGCATTCGTGGCCACCCGGGCGAACGTGGCACATGGGCCGGGCCCCATCCTCACCCTCGACGGCGAGCGCATCGGCACCCACCCGGGGATTCACGGCTTCACCGTGGGGCAACGCCGCGGCCTCAACTGCCCATCGAGCGAACCATATTACGTTGTGCGCATCCACCCGGGCGAAAATACGCTGGTGGTGGGACGAAAAACGGATTTGTATGCCGACCGCGTCCGGGTGCATCGCCTCAACTGGCTGGTGGCCCGGCCGGACGTTCCCCTGCGGGTGACCACCCGACTGCGCTATCGCCACCAGGGCGCAACGGCCACCGTTCACCTGACAGATACAGACGTTGCAACCGTTCGATTCGATCATCCCCAAAAGGCCCCGGCCCCCGGCCAGGGTGCGGTTTTTTATCAAGGAGACAAAGTCGTCGGGGCCGGAGTCATTACCGCATGAAATACTTTACCATCCGAACCCTGGGCTGCAAGGTCAACCAATCGGAATCCGACGCCCTTGCCGCCGTGCTTCACGACCAAGGGATGCTGGCCGTTGAGGAAAACCCAGCTGCGGACGAAAAAACAACCCAGGCGGACGTCTGCATCGTCAATACCTGCACGGTGACCGAAAGGGCCTCGACCCAGTCCCGCCAGGCGATTCGCCAACTGATCCGCCAATACCCCAATGCCAAAATCGTTGTCACCGGCTGTTACGCCCAAACCCAGCCCGAAGAAATCCGCAAAATCCCTGGGGTGCATTTGGTGGTGGGCCGGGAAGAAAAACACCGCATCCCCCTGCTGCTGGCCGACCCCGCCGCCCCGGCCCGCGACACCACCGCCCCACGCTGGGCGGTGCCTGCCCCGGCACCTTGCGCCGACCATGCCGGCGGCGCCTTCGAACCCAGAACCCGGGCCTTTCTGAAAATCCAGGACGGCTGCAATGCCTGCTGCACCTATTGCATCGTTCCCCGGGCGCGCGGCCGCAGCCGCAGCATGCCCCCCCAGCAGGTGGCGGCGGCGCTGACCCGCCTGGGGCAAAAAGGCTACCGGGAAGTGGTATTGAGCGGCATCCACCTGGGGTGTTACGGTTTGGATCTCGCACCGGCAACCAGCCTCCTCGACCTGGTCCGGCACATTGACGACCTGGGCCCCGTGGACCGCATTCGCCTCAGTTCCATTGAGCCGGCTGAAATTTCAGACGCCCTCATCGCGTTGGTGGCCGGTGCGCGGCGCCTGTGCCCCCATTTTCACATCCCCCTCCAAAGCGGACACGACGGCATCTTGAAGAAAATGAACCGACCCTACAGCAGTGCCGATTTTGAGCGCCTGGTGGATCGCATTCACAAAGCTCTGCCAGAAGCGGCCATTGGTGCGGACGTGATGGTGGGCTTTCCGGGTGAGCACCAGGAAGCATTCGAAGCCACCTGCGCCTTGATCCGCCGGCTGCCGCTCACCTACCTGCATGTGTTCCCCTTCTCGCCCCGAAAAACCACCCCGGCCTGGGGATTTTCAGACCAGGTGGCCCCGGCGGTTTCCAAGCAGCGCGCGGCGGTTCTGCGGGAAATCGGAAACCGAAAACGAGAGGCCTTCTACGACGCCTTCATCGGAAAAACGGTGGCGGTTCTGATCGAAGATGATCATCCGGACACCAGCGGTTTGGTCAGGGCGCGGGCGGCCAACTATCTTCCGGTGCTGTTGGAGAACGCGGCCGGGCGGAAAAACACCATGGCGACGGTTCACGTGGACCGGCGGCTGGGAAGCAGAGGGGTTCTGGCGACGGCGTTATGACATGCCCCGGTGGGCCTTGATTTTTTCATAGGCCTCCTGAATTTCCCGGAACTTGTCACCGGCAAAGCGGATGAACGGTTCGGGCAGCCCCTTGGAAGCGATCTTGTCGGGGTGGTAGGCGGACACCAGCTTCCGGTATTGCTTTTTGATCACATCATCGGGTACCGCAGGGGTCGTTTCAAGGGTCAAATAATATTTTTCAAGGGAATCGATCTGGTAGCGCGCCTTTATCTTGGCATAAGTATCGTCGCTTAGATGAAAAATACGCACCGCCGATGCAATCAGAGACGCTTCGGTATCCGAAAGGCCTCCATCGGCGATGGAAATCCGCAACATGATGTCCACCATCATTTCGAGCAGATGGGGCTCTCCACGGAACTGACCATAGAATTGTTGTGCGTAATCCTCAAACCGCTCCGGCGCTTCCAGGGCCCGGTTGAAAATCTGACGGGCGGCCCGCCTGCTTTCCGGATCGAGGCTCAGGTCCACCGCCATGAAGCGCTCGATGGAGTCCACCTCTTCCGGGGCGATACGCCCGTCGCTGCGCACGAGTTTGGCCAGCATGGAAAAAGTGCCCACAAAAAACGTTAACTGGGCCTGGGCCTGTTCCCCGGGAAGCTGGCTCGCGGAATAGACCGCATCCACTTCCCCCGCCCTGTCAAAGGTATGACCGAATGCGGCACCCGCCAACGCCCCCAGGGGGCCGCCGATGGCGAACCCAATGGTTCCGCCGACCAGTTTTCCTAAAAATCCCATTCAACGACGTCCAATCGCACCGGTCTTCGGCACTTCCAGTACGGCCGCGAAGCCTTTTGCATCACAGCCCTGTTGAAAACCGTTCATTCCGGGCAGGTGTGGTTCTGGATAAAATGCCGGATACCGGCTTTCTGTTTTTCGGTCAGATTCTTGAAGCAAACGCGCTGCTGCCGTTTTGTAATGGAGCTGAAGGGCAGTTCATTGACCAACTCCTGGTCTTCCACCAGGTTGAAAACGATATTGTCCACATGCAACTGATTGTCCGCCAACAGCATGTCCAACCGATGGGACGGGGTGAATTCACGGTTTCCGACGAAATATTGAAACGCCAACCCCCCCATACTGACATTGACGATCTGTCCGAGCTCTTCGTCCTGATCTGTTTTCAATACCGCGAACGCCACATCCTTGACGGCAAAGCGCTTGTACTGCCTTCGTTCCACCTGATTTGTATTGCGACTTCTTTGCATATGATCGCCTCGCTGAATCGTCATGCATCACGCAATTGGTAATAAATGGAACCCTATGCGAAAAGGTTCGGGCAAGTCAACAACTTCATTTCGGAGAATGTTGTTAGGATACGGCTACCTGTTGAAAAAAAAGCGGATTTTGCGGGCAAGCAAAAAGGCTCCGGCCTGAGGCCGGAACCTTGTTGTTAGCTGGTGCCGAAGAGAGGACTCGAACCTCCACGGGAGTACTCCCACTAGACCCTGAACCTAGCGCGTCTACCAGTTCCGCCACTTCGGCAAGTCATCGCCCCGACTGAAAAAGATTGCTTTCAGCCAAGAGATGGCCTATATATTCCTTTCTTTTGAACGTGTCAAGCTGAATCTGTTTTTTTTGTGTCTCCGGACGATTTTTCTACAAGGAAAGCCGAGCTGTTTGTTTTATGAAACTGATCAATGATTTGGAAAAGGTTGGCCCCTCCTTCGGCCCCACGGCCATTACCATCGGCAATTTTGACGGGGTCCATATCGGACACCAGGCCCTGTTCCGGAAAACCATCGAGACGGCGCGCCGCATCCACGGCACCGCCGTGGCCATGACCTTCGAGCCGCACCCCTCCCGGGCCCTGGGGCAGGAGACCACCCTCCCCCTGATCACGCTCTTTGAGCAGAAGGCGGAGCTGATTGCCCGCTCGGGCATCGATGTGTTGATCTGCATTCCCTTCACCCGTGCATTCGCCGATATTCCGGCGGGCCGCTTTGTGGAAGACATCTTGTATAAAAAAATCGGCATGCGGGCAATCATCGTGGGGGAAGACTATGCCTACGGCCGGAATCGGGAGGGAAACCTGGCGACTCTTCGGGGGGAAGCGGCCAGGCTCGGATTCGATGTCCTGCCGTTATCAGACGTCCCCTTCTCTGGCGCCGGCACCGACCGCATCAGCAGCACCCGTATCCGGGAGCTGGTCATGGAAGGAAAGGTGGCGGCCGCTGCGGGTCTTCTCGGACGCCGCTACCAGATCCGGGGTGCCGTGGTGACCGGGCGGGACCGGGGCGGCAAGCTGTTGGGATTCCCAACGGCCAATGTCCAGCTGCAAGACGAACTCTGCCCGAAAACCGGCGTCTACGCCGTCACGGTGGAATGCATTGACGCCACCTACGACGGCGTGGCCAATATCGGCTACAGCCCCACCTTCGACGACCACATCTACACCGTCGAAGTACACCTCCTTGGCTTCAACCAGGACATCTACGGTCAAAAAATCCGCGTCAACTTCATTGACCGCATCCGCGACGAAATGAAATTCAAAGACATCCGTCGGCTTTCCGATCAGATTCGAAAAGACATCGCCGCCGCCGAACGCCTGCTGCATAAATGAAAAAAAAGATCCATATTTCACTTGTCTTCGGCGTGGGCCTGTCCCTGGTCATGCTTTTTCTCGCGTTTCGCAACGTTCCGTTGGCGGAGCTGGGTGATTACCTCGGGGCCATCAATTACCTGTGGCTGCTGCCCTCGGGTGCGCTTGTGCTGTTCGGGTTCGTCCTGCGCACCATGCGCTGGCAACTGATTCTCGCCGCCTCCCGAAAGGTTTCCTTCCGTCAGACCTACCACCCCCTGATGATCGGATTCATGCTCAATTGCATCTTGCCCGGACGCATAGGGGAAGCGGCGCGGCCCCTGATCCTGTATCGGGAGATCGGCCTGCCCTTCGCCACGGGTATCGCCACCGTCGCCGCGGAACGTTTGCTGGACGCACTGTTTTTGCTGCTGATGCTGGCCACCGCCCTGTCGACGGTGCCCATGAGCGCGGCCGCCGCCGTGTCCTTCGCCGGGGTCGAACTGAACCGCGATGCACTGACAACGCTCGGCGAAGGGCTATTCAAGCTCTGCATTTTCATCACGATTTGCTGCATCCTGGTGGGAATGGACCGGCCGCGCGGATTTATCAAGGCTTTGCTGGAGCGCATCGGCGTCTGCATGGGCCGGCGCTTACCCCCGGCCTTGCGCCCCCTGATCACCCGCCGTCTGGTTCCCTTCGCGCTGGGCGTGCTGGATCACGCCGCTTCCGGACTCGCCTTTTTCCGGGACCCGTGGAAACTGGCCGGGTGTGTCTTTCTTTCCAGCGCCGTCTGGGCAACCACGGTATTTTCATACCAGGTGATGGCAATGGGCTGCCCCGGGGTATCACTGGCTCTCCATGAGTTCGCCGTGGTGATGGCCGTCATCTGCATCTTCATCGCCCTGCCCTCGGTACCGGGCTTCTGGGGCGTGTGGGAAGCAGGGGGCGTGTTCGCGCTCTCTTTGTTCGGTGTCGCCGGGGAGACGGCCGCCGGCTTCACCCTGGCAAACCATGCGGTGCAGATGTTCCCGGTAATCATCGCCGGACTCGTATCGGCCGCGGCGCTCAGCATCAACATCTTTCGGGTTTCCCACAACACCACCGGCAAATAGCGGCTTTACGCCCCCGCCCGCTTCCGATGCCGTTGGACACCGCATGCCGCTTAATTACACGGACCATGACATTGGCAGCGCCCTGCCATTTGTCGATCGCCTATGGATTTTCCTTTCCACCTGGGGTATGTTTACTTGTTTATGTTTTTATTTATATGATCACAGGAGCCAGTTATCGTGAGTATTCTCGACATTCTGACGTTTCCGTGCCGGATCCTCCAGACCGTCTCCCGGCCCATCGTACAAATCGATGGTGCGCTTCAGGACAAGATC
Organism: Desulfobacterales bacterium; assembly: GCA_963678885.2. Taxonomy (GTDB): domain Bacteria; phylum Desulfobacterota; class Desulfobacteria; order Desulfobacterales; family JAFDDL01. The sequence continues at coordinate 1,167,102 of CAXXFG010000006.1, forward strand.
GATGCCATGGCCAAGACCATGTACGAAGCCCCGGGGGTGGGCCTTGCCGCCAACCAGGTGGGACTCGATCGCCGGGTGCTGGTGTATGATATCGCGGCATCCGAGAAAACAGGCCTCTACACGGTGCTGATCAATCCAAAGATCGTGGAGACCAGCGGTGAGATCCTATCCGAGGATGAGGGGTGCCTGAGTGTTCCTGATTTCCGGTCCAATGTCAGACGCTTCGCCCGGGTACTGGTGGACGCCCTTGACCGGGACGGAAATCCGTTGCGCATTGAAGCCGACGGTTTCCACGCCATCGTGCTCCAGCATGAAATCGACCACCTCGACGGCAAGCTGTTCATCGACCGCATCAGCAGTCTGAAACGCCAAATGTACAAAAAGCGCCGCCTGAAAGCAGTGGGCCGCACGTCATGACGCGGTTGCGCTGGGTGTTCATGGGCACCCCCGAATTTGCCGTTCCCGCGTTGCGTGCCGTGCACCGAGCGTACGGCACGCCATGCCTGGTCATCACCCAGCCGGATCGGCCCAAGGGACGGGGGCGCAGGCCCGCTGCGCCGCCGGTCAAGACCGCGGCCCTGGAAATGGGCTGTCAAGTCCTGCAACCGGAACGCCTCACCGCGCCCAGGCTGGCGGACCAACTGGCCCGACTGCACCCGGATGTGTACGTGGTGGTAGCCTTCGGACATCTTTTATCCCCAGAGCTTCTATCCGTCCCCCGACTCGGCGCCGTAAATCTCCATGCCTCGCTGTTGCCCAAATACCGGGGGGCCGCGCCCATTCAAAGGGCCATCATGAACGCCGAAACCGAGACCGGTGTGACCACCATGCACCTGGACACCGGCATGGACACCGGGGACATCCTTGGGCGCAGGCGTGTCCCCATCGGCCCCCAAGACACTTTCGGTACGCTCCATGACCGCCTCGCCCACACCGGCGCAGAAGCGCTTACCGATACCCTCGCACAGCTGGCAAATGGCACGGTGCGCCCCGTGCCCCAAAATCACGCCGAAGCCACCTATGCCCCCATGCTGACCAAAACCGACGGACATATCGACTGGTGCTTGTCCGCCGACCGGATCGACTGCCTTATCCGGGGCGTCACCCCCTGGCCCGGGGCTTACACATTTCACAACAACCGGAGATTGAAACTGTTTTCCGTGCAGCCGGTTCCCGCACCGGCCACGGCGCCGCCGGGCACCGTTATCACGGGCTTTGCCGGTGAACTGCGGGTGGCCACCGGCAACGGCGTCTTGTCCGTTCTGGAACTCCAGGGCGCATCCGGAAAACGAATGTCCGCCGCCGCCTTTCTCAGAGGCGCCGGCATCAACCCCGGGGACCGGCTCACCTGACCCACCGGCACTGCCATGCGAACGAATACCATGACCGCATCCGCCAGGAAAATCGCCGTCGAGATACTCGGCCGGCTGGAAAGCGGGGACAAAACCCTGGATTACCTGATGGAAGCGGTGGACCAGCAGACGCCCTTTCCCGACAGGCGCGACCGTGCGTTTCTTCAAACCTTGGTCTACGGTGTGCTGCGCTGGAAAAGTCGCCTGGACGGGGCCTTGGCCCAATTGTCCAAGATCCGGCTGGACAAAATTGATCCCCATGTGCATAACATCCTCCGGGTGGGCTTGTTCCAGCTTTATTACCTGGACCGGGTTCCCCCCTCCGCTGCCGTCAACACATCCGTTGCCCTGGCCAAGGCCTTCGCAGCCCCCTGGACGGTCCGCTTTGTCAACGCCGTCCTCAGAAACGCAGCCTCCCGCCCCCCCCTGCCCCCCTACCGGAAGCCGCCCCGAAAAGCGGCCGAACGCCTGGCCTTGGAGGCCGCCATCCCGCGGTGGCTGTGCGATCGCTGGATCAATCGCTTCGGTCTGGCGGTTGCCACGACCGTTTGTGAGGCCGTCAACCGAATTCCGCCCGTCACCTTGCGCACCAACACCCTGCGCACCGACCGGGAGGCGTTGCTCGCCGCCCTCCAGCCCTATGCCGAAATGGTGTCCGCCTGTTCTTGCGCGCCCGAAGGCATTTTCCTCCGGGGCCTCACCCGCGCCGTGCCCGATCTGCCTGCATACGCGCAGGGCCTGTTCCAGGTCCAGGACGAAGCAGCCCAACTGATCGGCCATATTGTCGCCCCGCGCCCCGAAGAGCGTGTTCTGGACGCCTGCGCCGGCTTGGGCGGAAAAACAGGGCACCTGGCCCAACTGATGGACAACCGGGGCCTGGTAACGGCCGTAGACCGGGAACCGGCAAAGCTCTCCCGCCTCTGCACGGAAATGGCGCGCCTGGGGATTAACGTGGTACAATCCCTTGCACGGGACCTGGAAACAGTATCGGAGGCCGCCCCCCTGTCCACCGACGGCGCCTTTGACCGTGTTCTTCTCGACGCCCCCTGCTCGGGACTGGGTGTCCTGCGCCGAAACCCGGACACGAAATGGTCCGCCGGCGCCAAGGCGCTGCACCGCCTGGCCGCCGTTCAAGAGCGCCTGTTAACCCAGGCGGCGGCCCTGGTCAAACCCGGTGGAACCCTCGCCTACGTTGTGTGCAGCACCGAACCCGAAGAAACCCGAAGCGTCATCCGCGCCTTTCTGTCCGCCGCGCCCATGTTTGAAATATGGCCGATAACGGATGTCCCAGCCATCCCCGCCGCGGGCATCACCCCGGAAGGCTTTTTCACCACATGGCCCGCTCTCCTCGATATGGATGGCTTTTTCTGCGCCCGGCTCAAACGCCGGCGGTTTTACAAATAGGGGGGAATCGACTATAGAAGGCCTGACACGTCCCTGTAATCTTCGTCACCCTCACAGGATCATGCACGGTTATGCCGGTTTATGAATACAACGCCCTCGACAAAAAGGGCAAAACCACCACGGGCATCATCGATGCCGAAAGCGCCGCCGTGGCGCGTCAAAAACTGCGCGGAAACCAGCTCTTCCCGGTTTCCATTCGCCAGGTCGAAAAAGCCGTCGGCACCGAAGGCCGCGGATTAAAGGGAATCCGGCTGTTCGACCGGGTCAAATCGGCGGACCTGTCCATGATGACCCGGCAGCTTGCCACCCTGCTGGAAGCGGGGTTCCCCCTGGTCACTGCCCTGGACTCGCTCCTGTCCCAGATCGCCTCACCGACCTTCAAGAAGGCACTGGCCCAAATCAAGACCGCCGTTGTGGAAGGCGGCAGCTTCGCCAACGCGCTGTCGGCCTACCCGAGCATCTTCTCCGCTCTCTACATCAACATGGTGCATGCCGGAGAGAGTTCCGGCACCCTCGAAATCGTCCTGGACCGGCTCGCGGACATCACTGAAAAGCAGGAAGCCCTGCGCTCCAGAATCCGCTCCAAAATGGTATACCCGATTTTCATGACCATTTTCGGCGCCGCCATTCTTTTTTTCCTCCTGACGGTTATCGTCCCGAACATCACCTCCATTTTCACGGAAATGGAGAAAACCCTTCCCGCCCCCACCCGTTTTCTCATCGGCGCCAGCGCCGTGTTCTCCGCGTACTGGTGGATGCTGATCCTTGGCCTCATCGCCCTGGGCATTTCCTTCAACCGCCTCAAAAAAACCGCCAGGGGACGCCATCTGTACGACCAGATCAAACTGGCGTTCCCCGTAACCGGCCCCCTGGCCCGGAAGCTGGCCGTGGCCCGTTTTTCAAGAACCCTGGCGTCGCTTCTGGAAAACGGGGTGCCCATGCTCACCGCACTGGAGATCGTCAAGAACATCGTGGGCAATGTCTTGGTTTCGGACGCCATCGAAGCGGCCACCGTGGAGGTAGGAAAGGGCCAGGGGCTCAGCCAGGCCATTTCCGGACACAATGTCTTTCCGCACCTGGCGGTCCAGATGGTCCAGGTGGGAGAACAAAGCGGCGGATTGGAAGCCATGCTCAACAAGGTTGCGGACATCTACGAGGGCGAAGCCGAAGCAGCGGTCCTTGGGTTAACCGCATTGCTCGAACCGGTCATGATCCTCGTCATGGGCGTGATGGTCGGCTTTATCGTGCTGTCCATCATGCTGCCCATTTTGGAGATGAACCAGTTGGTTTCCTGACCCAAGGCCATGGTTGCTTATGACGAAACGCCCAAGAGGATAGTCCCCATGACCCGGCGCTTTTCCATCTGTCTCATACCGGTCTGCATCGGGCTGTTGCTCACCCAGTTTTTCTTCACAGGTATGGTCCACGACGCCAACCGGGCGCTTTGGCACCACACGCGCAGCATTCTGGCGGCCGGGTACCTGGCCGTTCCAAACGCCCATATACTGCCCAGCCTCCGTTCCTTCCAGACAGCCCTGGCCGGTGGCCTGTTCTTCACCCTGACGGTGGGACTGGTATTGTCCGCCGCCGCCGTCACCGCCGCGTGGATCACCGCAGGATGCAGCCGGAACCGAAGGGTTTGGCAAGCCCTTTTGACCGGGGGCACCATCACCTGTCTTTGGCTGATCAACACCCGCGGAGCGAACCCGGTGGTCTCCGTGTGGTTTCTGACCGCCGCGGTGAGCGTGTATGCCGCAACGGCGTTCCTTCTCCCCAAGGCGCCGCCACCGGTGGATGCGCGGCCAGCAGTCGTTCTAGGACTATGCGCCGCCCTGGCGGGTGCGGTGTGGATCGGGCCGTGGGACACCGGTCATTTCATCGCCGTCCGGGACCGGCTGTTATTGTCCAACCCCGTGGGGCGTCATTTTTCGGAAATCTATTACCGCTACACCCTTTACCCCGCCGAAGTGATCAAACCCATGGCCCAAAGACAGATAACCACCTGTACCCTGACCACCCCGCCGTCGTTTTCCAAGGCCCGGTCGCTGAAAAGGCTGCTCGCGGACCGGGATGTTCTGGTGGTCGAAAACGACCCTTCCCCCCATCTGGACATTGCCGTCTCGGAGGCCCTGGTTTCCTTTTGGTGCCGGGGACGCAAAGTGGCGGCGACCTCCCCCGACGCGTTGTTTCAGCATCCCGAAAAAATCCTGGACACGGTGTCCATAAGCAGCGATCGGCAATGGTTTCTCCGGCGCATGATCGGCTTTTCCCTGCAATGGGGATTGCCGGCAATCTTTTTCGCCATGGCGGGTTGGATATTGTCCCGGTCTTTTTCGGCCCTGCGCCGCCCCGGGCCTAAGCGGTGGGCAGCTGTCTGCGCATTGGCCCTTGCGGCAGGTGCGGCGGGCATTTCCCGCCACCACCTATCCGCCCCGGAAATCTCTCCGGACGCAATTGCCACAGCGCTTCACTCCCCGGACACCGCCGTACGAACCCAGGCCCTGCGCCTGCTTACCGAACAGGGCACAGACCCCCTGACCTTGCTGCCGGCCCCGCCCGCAGCGCCGACGGCGTCGGTCCCGGAGCGCCTCTGGTGGGCAAAGGCCCTGGGCGCAAGCCGCAAGCCGGCCGCCCGTGACGTCCTCTACATATTGCTGAACGACCCCCAGGCCAACGTCCGCTGCATGGCCTACGAAGCCCTTGGCCGGCATGGGAACCCCGCGGATGCGGGCCCTATCCGGGATGGCATCCGGCGCAGTGATCACTGGTACGTGCAATGGTATGCGTACAGAACCCTAAAGAGGCTCGGATGGCACCAGTCCTTGTCCCCTTGACCGTCCTTTTGAACGCCGTTGGGTGGGTGCTGGGCATCGAACTGGCCGGGCATCTGACCGCAACGCGATTGAACGTCCCACCGTTGCAGGTTCTGGTCGGCATGCGGCTGGTCGAAACAGTGGTGCTGGGGTATCTTCTGAAGAGCCGCGGCGGTCTCGCCGGCATTGACAGCGCCGGCTGGCGGCACGGTATCGGCCGTGGTCTTGTCTGGAGCGCCGGCATCGCCGTGGCCACGTGCGGGGGCTTTCTGCTCTGCCGCCTGATCGATGTCAACCCCCTGCCCATGGTGCGGGTGGCCTTGCCTTCCCAGGCACTTGACCGGTGGCTTTTTCTTGCCGTTGGCGGTGGCATCGGGCCTGTTGCCGAAGAACTCTTTTTCCGGGGTGCCGTGTTCGGTTATTTAAGAAGATGGGGCGCTTGGCCGGCCGTCTTCGTCTCCGCCGCCGTTTTCGCGGGACTTCATGCCTCCGCAACGGTTCCGGTCACCCAGCTTGCAGGCGGCCTCCTGTTCGCCGCGGCCCGGGAACGGGAACAAAGTATATTGACCCCGCTGGTCATCCACCTGACCGGCAACTGGGCGCTGTTCGCCCTGTCTTTCTTGTTTCCCTGATCCGGGCACCCCCGGGGCAATCCCCGCTATCCGTTTGACCGGTTCGGGGTGACATGGTATATGCCCAACACGCACGCAACCGTCTATTTCTTCAGTGGAGGAAAGGTAATGGCAAGCAACCCGCCGTTCTTGAGAGGGCTCCCGAAAGGCTTTACCCTGATCGAACTCATGGTGGTCATCGTGATCCTGGGGATACTGGCCACCCTGATCGTACCGAGAATCATGAACCGGCCCGAACAGGCCAAGCAGCTCAAGGCCAAGATGCAGATCGAAAGCTTCGCCACGGCTCTCAAACTCTACAAGCTCGACAACGGCAGCTATCCCACCACCGAACAGGGACTCCAGGCCCTCATCTCCCCCCCCGCATCGGGGGGCGAGTTTAAGAACTTCCCAAAAGGCGGCTATCTGGAAAAAGGCGCCGTGCCGAAAGACCCTTGGGGCAACGAATATATTTACCTGTCGCCCGGCGTCAACGGTGACTACGATATCCTCTCCTACGGCGCCGACGGCGTGGCCGGTGGCGAAGATGAAAACCGGGACATTACCAGCTGGGACCCGGATGCGTGAACGCCCGGCGCCTGTGCCGGCTTCCAGCGCCGGTCCGCGGCATTCCCGCCGCAATTCCATGGGGTTTACGCTCCTGGAGCTGGTCGTCGTCGTCACGCTGCTTTCCCTGATGCTGTTCATGGCCATCCCGCGGTTTCAGCAAAGCTTTGCCGACGACACCCGAAAAACCGCCCAATGGTTGATGGTGCAGGTACCACGGTTGAAGAGCATGGCCCGGCTGCATAAAAAAGTCTATTTTCTCAACGTCGACCTGAGCGAACAGTTGTTCTGGATTTCGCATGCGGAAATGAACGACACCGACATCGAGGCCGCACTCAAGCAGGCCCATTTGCTGCCGGAAGGCGTTCGCATCCTGGACGTGGTCCCGGCGGGAGGCGACACGACCGGCAGCGGGGTGTTCGCCATCGGTTTCTACCCCAAGGGATATTCGGATCGGGTGCTGCTGCACCTGGAAAACGACCGGGGCACGCAATGGTCGTTGTTGGTGGAACCTTTTCTGATCCAGGCGGAGCTCAAGGAAGGGTATGTCGATTTTAAGCAATGATGGAGGCTTCACACTGTTTGAGGTGCTGGTGGCGTTCCTTTTCACCGTCATCGCACTGTTGGGGGTCTTTCAGCTGCAAAGCCAGAGCATTCACCTGGGCGCACGCGCCCAGTTCAACCAGGTGGCCCCTGGTCTTGCCGGACAAAAGGTGGCCGACGTTCTTCAGTCCGGCGGCACCGAATCGGAACAGGGGGATTTCGGGGAGGACTTTCCCGGCTACCAATGGCAAGTGGCATTAACGCAGGTCTCTTCCGAGCTGCTGGGGGAAACCGCGCGCCGGCTCCACCTGATCGATGTATGGGTGCGTGCCGACGCCCAGGCCGGCACCTTCCACCTCCAGACCGCCGTTCTGTTCGACGAGGAGCCTTGAAATGGAAGCGTTGAGGTCACAGCAGGGGTTCACCCTTGTGGAGGTGCTCACGGCCCTGGTCATCTTCTCGCTGCTGGTGCCTATGGTGTTCGGCGCCTTTCGCACCATTTCCTCTTCCACCGAGCTTCTCGGCCGGGGACGCGCCGATGAAGAGATGGGGCAGGTCTGCCTGGCGCGCATGGCCGCCGATCTCGAGTCCGTCTACGTAGCCGTCGCCCCCACCTACCAACCCCCGGAAATGGCAGACCCACCCGACCCCTACCGCTTCACCGCCAGTGAGCAGTACCTATCGGGGGAGGCCTACACCCAACTGCGCTTCACCTCCTGGGAGCACCTGCCCTTCGGCGCCGACCGCCGCCAGGGGGTTGCGGAAATCGTCTATTACCCGTCCGCCGGCGAGAACGATACCGTTGTGCTCAGGCGTTCGGACCGACTGTTCCCCTACCCGGATTTCGAAGAGCGGGAGAGCGATCCCGTTTTGTGCAAGAACGTGCGTAAATTTTCCGTGGGATTCTCGGGTGCGGAGGACCGGGAAGAAGACACCTGGGACTCGGACGCCGAAACCTTCGGCTACGCCACGCCCCGGTCGGTGACGCTGACGCTTCATGTGGGCACGGCGGAGTCTTTCCGGGTGCTGCGCACCCGGGTCCACTTGCCGGTATACCGGGAGGAAAGGGAATGACCCCGCCGCCCGCATGTCATCGCAACGAACGCGGCATCGCCCTCCTGGTTGCCCTGGGTGTCATTGCCGTCGTGGTGGCCCTGGCACTTTCCCTGCACCGCAAAATGGACAACGCCCTCGATGCCGCCGTGTCCGTGGGCATCCGCACGCGTCTTTCCCACATGACCGCCGGCGGCATCCAGTTGGCCATGGCAATGCTCATCCAGGACAAACAGGATTCTGAAATCGATTCGGTCCAGGAAGACTGGGCGAACCCCGAGGTGGTGGCCGAGGCGGTGTCCCTGCTGCATTACGAAGCGGGCAAGGTTTCCGTGGACATCTCGGACGAACGCAGCCGTATCCAGGTCAACGCCCTGGTGGCACTGCCGGGACATGAATTCAATCCCTCACAGTTCAGAATCTGGGACCGGATGCTGGACCTGATGGTCCGCACCTACGAACCCCTGCAGGATGTGGACTATATGGTCATGATCAACAGCCTGAAAGACTGGATCGACAGCGGAGACGACGACGCCATCACCGGACTTTCCGGTGCGGAATCGTCCTATTACCAGGATCTCGACCCGCCCTATCCGTGCCGCAACGCCCCCATTGCGCACCTGGACGACCTGGCCGCCGTCAAGGGATTTCCGCCGGAACTCTTTTCCGGTGCCGGCGATCTGCCCCAAGTCTCGGATATCCTGACCCCCTTCGGCGCGGTGGCCAGGGAGGGCACTACCTACACCTATGACGGAAAGGTGAACATCAATACAGCGGGTGCGGCGGTGTTAACGGCCCTTCTGCCCGAAGAGTACGACACCTACGGGGAAGAAATGGTCGAGTTCCGATTGGAAAAGGCCGGCGACGTATTTCTCAACGACCTGACATCGGCCACCTGGTACAAAAGCGTGCCGGGGCTGGAAGATCTGTCCTTGGACGCCGCCCTGATCACCACGGCCAGTGACTTGTTCCGTATCACCTGCACCGCCACATTGGGAGAGGCCGCACTGACCACCACCGCGGTTGTTCAAAGAGAAAAGATTGAAAAAACAGGGAAATGGCGGTGCAAGGTCTTGTCTTGGTCGTCCATATAGCGTAGGATGACCTGCGTGTAGGGGGAGACGGCCTTGCTCCTTTCCAGGGACAGTGCTACAAACGGCCGGATACCTTGAACAACCGAACGAAATCAGGTTATGAGCAGAACAATTCTCGGAATCGATATGGGCACCAATGCCGTTTCGGCGGTGCTGATGGAAAGCGGTTTGAAAAAGAACCTGGTGGTGGGACACGTGCACATGCCGCTGCCGCCGGACAATGCAACCGCCGGATCCCTTGAAAACCGTTGGGATTCGTTTTTCCAGACCCTGTCCCGACGGTTCGACATCTCGGGCAGCAGCTGCGTGCTGTCGGTTCCCGCCAGCCGTTTTCTGTTTCGAAACCTTTCCGTGCCGTTTTCGGACGGAAAAAAGATTCAACAGGTGCTTCCGTTCGAACTGGAAGCCACCCTTCCCGGGCCGGTGGAATCCTTCCTGTTCGATTTTCAGAAACTACCATTCACCACCAGTACCGGGGATACCCCCCTCATCGCGGCGGGGGTGGAAACCCGATGGCTGTCGGAAACCCTGGACAGCCTCGGCCGCGCCGGCATCAGCCCGGGCATCATCGTCCCGTCGGGCTATCCCCTGGCCGCCTGGCTATGCACCCGCAAGGCCGACGGCCGACAGCGGCTTGTCATCGATTACGACGGCGCGGACTGCACTGTGCTCCTGACCACCGGCGATACCGTCGGCCTGATCCGGGGGTTTCCCCTGTCGGCCGGCGATCCGGACCTGGCCGGCGTTCTCCAAAAAGAGATCTTGCGTACCTTAGGCGGGTTCGAAGCGCTGTTTGAAACCCGCCTTTCCGTCACGGAAACGGTGATGCACGGCCTGTCACCGGCGCTGTTGGCGCCCATGGCGTCTTCAATCGGCCACCTTCCGACGGCCATGCCCGACCTGTTGACCGACGCCGGCTGGGACCGCGCCGATACCGCCGGCGATGACTGGCAGCCGGCACACTACGACACGGCGCTGGGATGCGTCAGCCTGGGAATCGAAGGCTTCAGCGGCCTGAACTTCCGAAAGGGGCCTCTCGCCGCCAAAAGCCGACTCGCCGCCTACCGGCAATGGCTGCCACGGCTTACCGTCCATGCCGCCGTGGTGGCCGCCCTGTGGCTGGGCGCCATGGCAGCCGAATCCTACGCGCTCAAACGAAAGGTGACGGAACTGGACCGCCGTATTACAGGCGTTTTTCAAAGCACCTTTCCCGATGTGCGCACCATTGTGGATCCTGTGCACCAGATGCGCACCGGTCTTCAGGAATTAAAGAACACCGCCCTTGGACCCGCCGGTGCCCCCCCCGCCCTCCGGACCATCGACATGCTCCGGGAAATCAGCGCCCGCATTCCGCCGGCCGTGGACGTGCACCTGACAAAGCTCGTAGCGGGAGAGGACGGCATTCTGATATCCGGCACCACGGCCTCCTTCAACATCGTGGACGACATCAAGAACAACCTTGAAGCCTTCGAAGGATTTTTGTCGGTGAAAATCACCTCTGCGGACATGGACAGGAACGATAACCGCATCCGGTTCAAATTGAAGATTCAACCCCGCATGGAAGAAGACGCATGAAACGCCTCCATTTGAACCGACGGGAAAAATACGCGGTGACCGCCGCCGTCGCATGCCTGGTGGTGCTGTTACTCTTCCAGCTGGTAATCTTTCCCCTGGCGGACAGCCGCAAGCGCCTGCACCGGGTCGCAGCCCAGAAAGAAATGAATCTTTCCGAGATCCAGGCCCTCCAGGCGGAATACCAAAGTTTGCAGCGCCAAGCCGATCGGGCCCGGGCCTCCATTGCCAAGCGGGAAGCGGGGTTCTCCCTCTTCTCCTTTCTCGACCGCCTGGTGGGCCAGACGGGTATCCGGGAAAACGTCACCTATATGAAACCGTCCACCACCGTGCAAAAGGACACCAATGTAAAGCTATCCATCGTCGAGTTCAAACTGCGGGCGGTGACCACCGAACAGATCATGAACCTGCTGTACCAGGTGGAGCATTCGGACAACCACCTGGTGGTCAAGCGCGCCTCCATCTCTGAAACCGGCAAACCAGAAGGCTTTGTGGACGTGGTACTGCAGGTGGAAACCATTGAATCCTAACGGACGCGAAAGGCGATATGAGCGGGCCTAAAAAATATTTCGGATATGCGCTCTATGCGGCGGCGGTGTTCGTTTTACTGTTGTACCTTCTTTTTCCCGCCGAGGCGGTTAAAAACCGCCTGGAGCAAACCCTTGCCCGGGCCTTTCCCGGACTGCGGATAGCGGTGGGGACCGTGTCGCCCGCCTTTCCGCCCGGCCTCCGGCTCACCGATGTCGCCGTCACCTACCAGGGCATGGCCCTGACCACCGTCGATCGGATGACCGTTTGGCCCGGCTGGCGCACGCTGCTGATGAAAAAAGCCGTTGCATTTCGGGTCACGGCCCTGGAGGGAAGCACCGCCGGAGCAATCCGATGGGACAATAGCGGCCTGATGACCGCCCGGGGTCGAATTGCGGACATTCGGCTCGCCCTGCTACCGGTCCTTCGGGACCTGGCCGAAGCGGATCTGTCCGGCACCCTGGACGGCACTTTTTCACTGACGGCGGATCCGGCCGATGGATTGTCCGGAGAAACAACGTTTCATGTATCCGACTGTGTGCTCGTGCCATCGTCACTGCCCGTGGATATCGATCAGCTCCGATTTGAAACCGTCACCGTCGCAGCCGCCCTGGAAAACCGGCGGGCCCTGATCCGTGAAAGCGTGTTCCGGGGACCGGACCTCAACGCCGACATTACCGGAGAGCTACGCTTCGAAAACCCGTTACCGGCCAGCGATATCTCCCTCGACATCCATGTCACCCCCCACCGGGTGCTGCTGGCCAAGCTCAGCCAAACGCTCCCGGCCGGATTGCTCAACGGACCGGGAAACGATGGCGATGGATTCCATCTGATCGTCACCGGCCGGTGGGAAGCCCCCCGGGTGGCGTTCGGGGGGCTGCGATAGAGGCGAGAAGAAGATGATGATACCAGCCAATCGGGTCGTAACCCTTGTCCACCTTACCCTCATCACCGTGGCGGCGTACCTTGTGGTGGCAACCCTCTACACCATGCTTGCCGTGGGTGCCGACACCAGCCCCCCGCCGCCAACGGCCCGGCGACCGGTTTCGCCCAGCCAACAGGTCAGCGCACCGCCACTGGCGGCCTACCGTCCCATTGTGCAACGAAACCTTTTTCACACCAAGAGGGTCGGAGAAAAGGCCGCATCTGCACCCGATGTGCAGCTGGAGAGTCTGGAACAGACCAAGCTCAGTCTGAAACTCTGGGGGACCGTTGTGGGAAACGGGGACACCGCCTTTGCCGTGATCGAAGATGAAAGCAAGCGTGAACAGCAGCTTTACCGCACCGGGGACAGCATTCAGAACGCCACGCTCCGCTTGATTCTGCGCAACAAGGTGGTCCTGTCGGTGATGGGCAAAGACGAGGTCCTGGAGATGGAAAACATCGAGGCCAAAGCGCCTGCTTCCCGGTTTGCCGCCAGGGCCCTCCCCACGCCGGCAGCCGGCCGGCCGGTGCCCCGGCGCCGCATCAGCCTGAGCCGAAGCCAGGTGGACGGCGCCCTGGGCAATCTCAACGAACTCATGGGGCAGATCAACATTCAGCCCCATGTGGAAAACGGCGTGCCCGACGGCATGATGCTGACCAACATCAAGCCTAATTCCATCTTCCGACGCATGGGGCTGAGAAACGGGGATGTGTTGACGGGCGTGGACGGCAGAAGTATCCAGAGCGTGGATGACGCCCTGAAATTGTACGAGGATCTGAAAGCCTCCGACAAGGCGATGGTGGAGATAAAACGCAAGGGGCGGCCCACCGTCATCGAATACAATATCCGGTAAGGAGGCCGCCTGCAAATGTCCCAAGGGATGCGAACCATTGCCATTTGGGCATGAAGCCTGCTAATAATTTCGAACACAATGACAATCGCGAGTCGCCGACCGCCGCCCCCGGCCCGGCCGGGATGGGGAAAAAAGGGATTGATGATGCAACCAAATCGTTTGAAACGACGGCCGCTTTTCCGGGCCCGCCGCGCTCTTCCACTGATGTTCTGCCTCTGCTTTGCCGCGGGGGTGTGCCTCGCCGCCCCCCCCCAAATGACCGGGGCCTCCCCGTCGGCCCCACCGCCCGCATCGGAGGCGGAAAAAAGCGTCACCATTGATTTCAACGACGTGGACATCAACGTGCTCATCAAGTTTATCAGTGAACTGACCGGAAAAAACTTCATCATCGACAACCGGGTGCGGGGCAAGGTCACCATCATGAGCCCGGCCAAAATCTCCGTTGCCGAAGCCTACCGGGTCTTCGAATCGGTGCTGGAAGTCAACGGATTCGCCACCGTGCCCGCCGGAAAGGTCACCAAGATCGTCCCGTCCCCCGACGCCCGTTCCAAGAACATCGAAACCAGGCTCAAGGCGGAGGGCACCGCTCGCATCACCGATCCCGCAGATAAGTTGGTCACCCAGTTGATCCCCCTCACGTACGCGGACGCCGGCGAGGTCAAACGCCTGTTCACGCCCCTGGTGAGTAAAAACAGCGTGTTGCTGTCCTACGGTGACACCAACACCCTCATCGTCACCGATGCCAGCTCCAACATCAAACGCCTCATGGACATCATCAGCGCCATCGACGTGCCGGGTATCGGGCGGGAGGTGACGGTGATTCCCCTCCAATACGCCGACGCCGACAAGCTGGTCAAAACCCTGTCATCCATCTTCCGCCCCACCACCAAGGGCGAACAGGGCGTCACCGAGCGCCCCCTCCAGTTCGTGTCCGACCAGCGCACCAACGCCATCATCTTTCTGGCCAGCGAGGACGACGCCTTTCGGGTCAAGCAGCTGATCGCGCTTCTGGATCAGGACACACCCCGTGACAAGGGAAAAATCCGTGTCTTCTATCTGGAACACGCCACCGCCGAAGAGATGGCCAAGGTGCTCCAGGACCTCCCCACCAAGACGACTACGGGTGACAAGGGAAAAGACGGCCCCTTCGTATCGGAAAAAATCAGCATCACCGCCGACAAGGCCACCAACAGCCTCATCATCATGGCAGACGGCGAAGACTACCTGGTCATCGAAGAGATCATTAAAAAGCTCGATATCCCCCGGTCCATGGTCTATATTGAGTCCTTGATCATGGAGGTGAATGTCGACAAGGGGTTTGATCTGGGCGTGGAATGGTCCGCCTTCGGCACCACCTCCGTTGACGGTAACCAAGGGGTTGTGGGGGGCAGCTTCAGCGGATCCGGTGGATTGGATGTGGCCTCTCTTGCCACGGGCACCGGCATGAGCATGGGCATCGTCACCGGCGGCGTGGATGTGACGCTGCCAGGCGGCACCACCATGACCCTGCCCAACCTGGGGGCCATCATCAAGGCGCTGGAAAGCAGCGAAGATGTGCACATCCTCTCCACACCGCAGATCCTGACCACGGACAACGAGGAGGCCACCATCATCGTCGGCAGAAATGTGGCTTTCCAGACCAAGACATCCACCAGCGATAACGATACCTACAACAGTTACGAGTACCGGGATGTGGGCCTCACCCTCAAGATCACCCCCCACATCAGTAAAGACCGCATGGTGCGCCTGAAAATTTCACAGGAACTCACCGCGCTCACCGGCACCTCCGAAGTCTTGACCAACACCCCGACGACACTCAAGCGCTCCGTGGACACAACGGTCATCGTCCAGGATCAGAACATGCTGGTGATCGGCGGACTCATCGACGACAATATCACCAACACCGTGACCAAGGTACCGGTGCTGGGCAGCATTCCAATTCTTGGCCGCTTGTTCCGCTCCGAATCAAAATCCAACAATAAAACAAATCTCTATATTTTCATTACGCCCCGGGTGGTGAACAACCCGGCCGAGGCAAAAGCCCTTTTGGGAGAAAAAGAACAAAGCATGTCACCGGTTGAAAGCGGGCTTGTCAAGCTCTATGGACCAAAGAGCAAGCCGCCCACGGACCAGAGCACCGGTGCACCGGAGCGGGCCGACGACACCAACGCCGCCCACGAGAACCATTAAGATGACATCCACACGGTCCTTTCAAAACGCGCTTGCCAAGGTCATTGATCTGGCCGAAGACAAGGCGGCCGAGGCAGCGGCCTTGGAGGCTGCCCACGGTGCCGCTGTGGGCCGCATGCTGGTCAAAAAAAAGATCATCACCGACGTACAGCGCCTGGAAGCCCTGGCGGCGCAATACGGCTACCCCTTCTGGGCGGACCTGCCACTGGACCAGATCCGCACCGATTTTGCCGACCGGGTGCCCATCCAGTTTCTGAAAAAACATGTCCTGGTGCCCCTGGTCCGCAAAGAGGAAAAGAACTCCTCCCCGGGCAACGACAACACCCCCCCCGCCTACATCATCGCCGTCAACGATCTGTCCGCCTTCCACGCCGTGGACGACCTGGCCAGGCTTCTGAAAATGCCCGCTTTGCACGTGGTGCTCTCCACCCGGGAGGCGATTCTGTCGGCCATCAACCTGTGCTACGACCTGAGAGGGGACTCGGCCGAGCAACTGGTGCAGGACCTTGAAGAAGACGGCGGCGCCATCCTCAGCCAGATCGAGGACACGGCGGATCTTCTGGATGACACCAGTGACGCCCCCATCATCAAGTTGGTCAACCACATCATCTCCCAATCCGTGAAATCCAAGGCCAGCGATGTTCACATCGAGCCCTTCCAGACCGGCTTCAAGGTCCGGAACCGGGTGGACGGCATTCTCTACGACCTGCTCACGCCGCCCAAATGGATCCAGGCGGCGCTGATTTCCCGCATCAAGGTCATGGCCAAGATGAACATCGCCGAAAAGCGACTACCCCAGGACGGTCGGCTGGAAGTGCGCATCGGGGATCAGGAAATCGACGTGCGTATCTCCACCATTCCCACCGCCTTCGGTGAACGGGTGGTGATGCGGCTTCTCAACAAGTCCGGCTCCGTGCTGGAGCTTGGTGAATTGGGACCCAGCGCCGACACCCTGGCCCGGCTCAAACGACTGGTGAAATCCCCCAACGGCATCATGCTGGTCACCGGCCCCACGGGTAGCGGCAAAACCACCACCTTGTACGCGATATTGTCCAGCATCAACACACCGGATGTGAACATCATCACCATCGAGGATCCGGTGGAATACCAGCTCAAGGGCATCAGCCAGATCCAGGTGAACCCGAAAATCGATCTGACTTTCGCCCGGGGGCTTCGTTCCATCGTGCGCCAGGACCCGGACGTGGTACTGGTGGGCGAAATCCGGGACCGGGAAACCGCCGACATCGCCGTGCAGTCCGCCCTCACCGGTCACCTGGTGTTCTCCACCCTCCACACCAACGACTCCGCAAGCGCCATCACCCGCCTGGTGGACATCGGGGTGGAGCCGTTTTTGATTTCCTCGTCGGTGATCGCCGTGGTGGCCCAGCGTCTGGTGCGCAAACTGTGCAGTCAGTGCAAAGAGCCCTACGTGCCCGACACCGACGCCCTCAAGGCCGTGGGCCTGCCAACGGAGCAGTTCGCCGGAAGAACCCTTTACCGTCCCAAGGGCTGCGAGGCTTGCCTCTTCAAGGGGTACAGTGGCCGCAGCGGCATTTTCGAGGTTCTGGAGCTCGACGGCCACATGAAAACCGTGGTGCTCAAAACCCACGATTCCAACCGCATCATGGCCGAAGCAGTGGCCCGGGGCATGGTCACCCTGATGCACGACGGCTTTCAGCGGGTTCTCCAGGGCATGACCAGCATCGAAGAAGTCCTACGGGTGGCACACCGCTGACATGATGGGCAAATTCGTCTACGGAACCTGCCTGGTGGCGCTCTTTGCCTTAACCGTCGCCGTGGGGGGATATCTGGGCCTCGCCTGGATGATGGACCGGGAAGCGGCCGTCGTGGTGCCCGACGTCACCGGCAAGCATGTGGTGGAGACCCTTGAACGCCTATCTGATCTGGCATTGAACACCAAGATCAAGGGGGTTTCCTACGCGCCGGATGTTCCCAAACACCACGTTCTGTTTCAGGACCCCGCGCCCGGCACCGAAATAAAACCCGGCCGGGATGTACGCATCACCCTGTCCAAGGGCCGCAGGACCATCCTCGCACCGGATTTGACCGGCCTGTCCATGCCCCAGGCCGGCATCGTTCTCGAAGAAAACGGCCTTTCCCAGGGCATGCGCGCCCATGCCTACCATCCCCGGATGACGGCGGACCGTATTCTGGCGCAAACACCAGAGCCCGGTACCATCATGGACCGGGAAACACCGGTGAACCTTCTTGTGAGCCGGGGTAGGCGTCCCCGTGCCTTTGCCATGCCGGATTTCACCGGTTTGCCCCTTGGGGAAGCCGTCGTGCTGGCTGAAGCGCAGGGACTGAAGCTGGGCGTCATCCGAAACGTTGAAAACGCCGCCCAAGCCCCCAACCATGTGGTGACCCAATACCCGCTACCTGGAAACCGTGTTTCGGAACAGGAAACCACCACGCTGACCGTTTCCCGGAAAATGCCAGGCGCCCAAAGCCTTTTCGAACGCCACGGTCGACTTTTCCTGCTGCGCCACCGTGTCCCCCCCGGCTTTCTCAACCACTCCGTGCGCATCCATCTCAACTGCTTTGGCCTGTCTTTGACCCTGCAAGATGGCTTCCTCAAACCCAACCGGGACGTATGGTGCCTTGTTCCCACGGATCCTGGCACCAGCGTTTTTCTGTACGAGGATGACCGTCTTGTGTTCAGCCGGGTGATGGAGTGATCATATTTCTTGAACTTGCACGCGCCCTCTGATAAGATCGCGCTGTTTTTCATCCGCCCGCACGCCGATGCCGATGCGCGTGTTTCGGTTCCTTTTCACTGATCGAAAGAAAAAGGTGCATGCAACTGATTGCCCCATCGATTCTGTCCGCGGACTTTTCCAAGCTCGGAGAAGACGTGCGTCTGGTTGAAGCCGCCGGTGCCGACTGGATTCATGTGGATGTCATGGACGGCCATTTCGTTCCCAACATCACCATGGGCCCACTCGTTGTCAACGCCGTGAAGCAGGTGACCACCCTGCCGCTGGATGTTCACCTGATGATTGCGCATCCGGAACGCTATATTTCCGAATTCGCATCCGCCGGGGCCCAGTGGCTGTGTGTCCAGGCCGAGGCCTGCACGCACCTGAACCGCACCGTTCAGCTGATCCGGCAAGCCGGTGCCCGACCCGGTGTCGCCTTGAACCCCGCCACGCCCCTCTCCGCCGTGGAATGGGTACTGGAGATGCTTGACTACGTGCTTGTCATGACGGTAAACCCCGGGTTCGGCGGCCAGGTGTTCATCGAAAATTGCCTGGACAAAATACGGGCGCTCCGAAAAATGATTGACAGCCATCACCTGCCCACCCTCATCCAGGTGGACGGCGGCATCAACGCCGGCACCGCCGCCGCCGCCGCCGCCGCGGGGGCGGATGTGTTCGTAGCCGGCTCCGCCATTTTCGGCACGAATGATTATGCAGCCGCCATTTCCACCCTTCGCACCCTCATCGAGGCAAATGTGCATGGCACCGATGGCTGAGCATAAAAAGGTACAAGTGCTCCACGGCCCCAACCTGAACATGCTGGGGAAGCGGGAACCAGCCATCTACGGCATGGAAACCCTGGAAGCAATCGATACGGACCTGCAGCAGCGGGGCGCGAACATGGCCATCGCCGTGTCGTGTTTCCAGTCCAATCACGAAGGCGACCTCGTCGAAAAAATCCAGGATTGCGCGGATGGTTGCGACGGCCTCATCATCAATCCGGCGGCCTTCACCCATACCAGCATCGCCATCCGGGACGCCCTTCTGTTACTGGCAATTCCGGTCATCGAGGTCCATTTGAGCAACATCTACAAGCGCGAAGCGTTCCGCCACCATTCCATGATTGCAGGCGCGGCCACCGGGCAAATCACCGGGCTTGGACCAATGGGCTACCGCCTGGCCCTCGACGCCCTGGCCGGCCTCATGAACAAGAAGACCGGGACCTGACCCCCCACCGCCCCTGGCATGGAATCGGCCGGGACGGCCCTCCTTTTTTCTATTGGATAGTCATTTTGTTTTCCATGCCTCCTTGATAAAATCCCGCCGCAAGTCATTTGCCGCACCGCCACATTCCGTTCGCCACCAACCAATTAGGGTTTTTTCCCCATTAGAAATAGGGTGTTTACCTTATTTATCTTTTGACGTGTTCTCCATAAGGTGAAAATCAACAGAATTTATTTTTGCTGCGATGGACAGAAGGTAGTTATCCGACAAACGGTGAGCGATAGACAACCAGGCTGTGGTATCGGTTGCCCCCATCATGCAGAAAGGAGGACGATATGCAAGCAAGAGGCGCGTCCAAGGTCGCAAAGCTGAGAAGACGAAGCCGGCATAACGGTCCGAACCCCGTCGCCAAAAAAGGGGAACGCAACCTTTTTTGCCCCAACTATTGCCAGTGCCTGGATTTCGCGATTATGAAGGCCTGGGATTGCTGGGCCTGCACCGACTGCAAACTCAGGGCCAACGCACAATATTATGACGATTTCCCGGCCACCAACAGTGAGACGGTGCTGTACCACAGCCTGCCGCATGAAATTTTTCTAAAGGTCGGATAAGCGGACGGACCCCGCCCCGCCGGGGTCCGCCGCCGCCACCCAACAGATCCCCTCCTCTTTTGGTTCCAGGGCATGTTTACTTATGGAAGTGCGCCTGCTATAGGGGGCATGCATCGGAGCCGGGGCTTTCCGCTTCGCCGCCGGCAATGTCGATGCAACGGCCGCAGATAACATCGGAGTAATATTTAAAACCACATGTCCCTGGCAGTCACCGAAATATTCCACAGCATCCAAGGCGAATCCCTGCATGCGGGCCGGCCGTGCGTATTCATCCGACTGTCGGGATGCAACCTGCGCTGCCGATATTGTGATACCACCTACGCCCATGCGCCGGGAGAATCCTTGGCAGAGGCGCGGATACTGGAAAGAGTGAACGCTTTCGGCTGCAACCTGGTGGAACTGACCGGCGGGGAACCGCTGCTGCAGCCCGAAACACCCCGGTTGATCAAAACGCTCATCGCCGGCGGCCATGAAGTCCTGCTGGAAACCAACGGCACCATCGATCCTTTCGCGGTGGATCCGCAATGCGTCAAGATCGTGGACATCAAATGCCCGTCCAGCGGAGAAGCGGGGCGGCACCATCCGAACACCCTCTCCCGTCTCACGGCGCACGACCAGGTTAAATTCGTTTTGGGCACCCGAGAGGACTATGAATTCGCCCGCGTCGCCTTGGCCGAAGTGCCGTCCCGGGTTCCCGTCGATCATGTCTTGTTCTCCCCGGTATCCGGGCAATTGCCGCCCCGCACACTGGCGGACTGGATTCTCGGGGACCGCCTGGCGGTTCGCCTGCACCTGCAGCTGCACAAGCACATCTGGTCCGGAGAAGATCGGGGACGATAAAGGGGCGCACCATGCAGGACACACGAAAAGCGGTCATTCTATCCAGCGGCGGCCTCGATTCCACCACCGTGATGGCCATCGCAAGGGACATGGGCTTTACCCTGTACAGCCTCAGTTTCAACTACGGCCAGCGTCACGCCTTTGAACTGGAAGCGGCGGCGGCGGTGGCCGCATATTTTCAAGTGGCCGGGCATCTCGTGGTCCAGGTGGACCTGCGCCAAATCGGTGGCTCGGCGCTGACCGCCGACATCGCTGTTCCCAAGGGCCGCACCGCATCTCAGGCAGCGGCCGACATCCCCGTCACGTACGTGCCGGCACGCAATACCATTTTCCTGTCCTATGCCCTGGCCTGGGCGGAAGTATTGAAGGCTTTCGACATCTTCATCGGTGTCAACGCCGTGGATTACAGCGGCTACCCCGACTGCCGCCCCGAATACATCGCAGCCTTTGGCCACATGGCCAACCTGGCCACCCGGTCGGGTGTTGAAGACCGGCGGCAACTTCGGATCCAGACCCCCCTCATCCATATGTCCAAGGCGGACATCATCCGTGAAGGCCACCGCCTCGGCGTCGATTACGGCATGACCCACAGCTGCTACGACCCGACCCCGGAAGGACTGGCCTGCGGCGGGTGCGACAGTTGCCGAATCCGTAAAAAGGGGTTCACCGACGCCGGTGTTCCCGACCCCACCCGCTACATGTAAGACGGCGGTGTAAGGGGCAATTCCTGTTTCCCTTTTTCCTTCTCCTTGCCTTCCCGCCCGACCTTTTGTATAGAGAAGACCTTTTGATGCCTGCGCACCGGCAGGGGCGGCGTTGCCGCTAGGGCCTGACGGTGCATGCCGGGGCTGAAAAACGCCCCAGACAACCGCCGGGTGTTCCGGCAGAGGACCATGACAGCTTTTTCCCCCATCGCCGTGGTGGGTCTTTCCGGTGTTTTCCCGGGAGCCCCTGATACCGATCATTTCTGGGACAATATCCTCCACAAACGCTCTGCCATCGACAAGGTGCCGCCGGAGCGATGGATTGCCGACCCCGGTCGGGTGGTGGCCGCAGGCGCGCACCCCGACAAGGCCTTTACCCGGCGCGCGGGATTGGTCTGCAACTTTCGATTGGACACTGCCGGTTTTCGCCTCCTCCCCGGCGAGATCGCCGCCCTCGACCCCATGCACCACCTGGTGCTGCACGCCGGCCGGGAAGCGTTACGGCAAGTGCGGTCTTTTGACAGCGCCGGAACAAAGCCCCACGGCAGAACCGGCGTGATTCTGGCCGCCATCGCCCTGCCCACCGACAGTGCATCGGCATGGACCCGGATGCTCTTCTCCACAGCAGCGAAAGCAGCCGTTTTCAAGGAGGCCCCCGCCGCGCCCATTGATATTGATCAGGCCCGCATCATGGCCCAAGCAGCCCAGGTAACCGGCTATCCCGCCGCCCTGCTGGCCAGGGCACTGGGTTTGGGCGGTGGCGCCTACACGCTGGATGCGGCCTGCGCCTCTTCCCTCTACGCCATTTCCCTGGCCTGCGATGCCCTGCATGCGGGGCGCACCGACGTGATGCTCGCCGGGGGGGTTTCCCGGCCGGAATGCCTGTATACCCAAATCGGTTTTTCCCAACTCCAGGCCCTGTCGCCCACGGGACATTGTGCCCCGTTTGACCGTGATGCCAATGGCCTGGTGGTGGGGGAAGGAGTGGGCATCCTTGTTCTAAAGCGCCTGGACGATGCCGTCCGGGACGGCGACACCATCACCGGCGTCATCCGGGGCATCGGTCTGTCCAATGATGTGGGGGGAAATCTTTTGGCACCCCTTTCGCCGGGGCAGGTAGCCGCCATGCGCCAGGCCTATGCCCAGGCCGGATGGTCGCCCCGGGACGTACAAATGATCGAATGCCACGGCGCCGGTACACCCGTGGGCGACCAGATCGAACTGGGCAGCCTCGCCACGCTCTGGCACGACGTTTCCGGCACCGGCACATCACCCTGCCGCCTGGGGTCCATCAAGTCCATGATCGGCCACACGCTGACCGCCGCGGGTGCTGCGGGCGCCATCAAGATGCTGCTGGCGCTGCGGCACCGGCAGCTGCCCCCCTCCCTCAACTTTCAAAACCCACCTGCCGGCAGCGTCCTGGAAACCGGCCCCTTTCGGGTGCAGACCGAAGCAGAGCCCTGGACACCCCGCAAATCCACACCACGCCGGGCCGCTGTGAGCGCCTTCGGCTTCGGCGGCATCAACGCACACCTGCTCCTGGAAGCCCATCACCCCCGACCGACACGACGCCCCGCGGCTGCAAAACGCCCGCCCGCGCCCGCCGTGGCCGTGGTGGGCATGGCCTGTGCCTTCGGCACGGCAACGGACCGCGACGCATTCGAAACAGCGGTGTTCCAAAACCGCCCGGCCTTCCGGAAGCGCCCGCCCCACCGGTGGAAGGGCTGCGACAGTGCCGCGCAATGCCTCGTTGACGTTTCCCAGGCAGATGTCGGCGCTTACATGGATACGGTGTCCGTTCCCCTCGGCGCCTACCAAATCCCCCCCAACGCCCTGTCCGACGTCTCGCCCCAACACCTGCTGATGCTCAACATGGCACGCGATGCCATGGCCGACGCGGGTCTGGACGTGGGGCCGGAGAGGCCCGCGATGGGCGCCCTCATCGGCATCGGCTTTGACGCAGACGCCACCGACTTCCATTTCCGCTGGGCCGTCCCCGAACTGGTGGAAAAATGGCGGCGGGAAAACAAACTCGCCAATAGCACCGATGGACCGGAAATGGACCGGTGGCTCAACGCGCTTCAGAACGCCGCTGCCCCACCCCTCACATCGACCCGAACCATCGGCAACCTCGGCAGCATGGTGGCCAGCCGGATCGCCAAATCGTTTCGCTTCGGTGCCCCCAGCTTCGTTGTGTCCGCCGGAGAAGCCGCCGGCACGACGGCCCTTGAAATCGCCGTTCGGCTGATCCAAACCGGCCGGGCCGAAACCATGCTGGTGGGCGCCGTGGACATGGCCGGGGATGTGCGCACGCTTTTAGCCCAGTGGATGCGCTCCGGCGGCCTTCCCCCCGGCGAAGGCGCCGTGGCGCTGGTGCTCAAGCCCGCGGACCAGGCCATGGAAGACGGGAACCGAATCTATGGCGTCATTCGCGGCATCGCAACGGCCTGCGGCACAAACAGCGCCGCAGGCAGGGCAATCCGGCAATGCATGTCGGAAGCGTCCGCCACCACCCCGGACCCCGGCGCCGCCGTCGGCTACGTCGAAATTTGTCTGCCACAATCCGCAGCGAAACCGGCGGCCGTGCTTTCGGATCTTTTCCCCAAGCCTACCAGGATGAGCCGGCTTTCCCCCCTCATCGGCCATCCGGTGGCGGCTGCGGGCCTTGCCGGTATCGCCAAAGCGTGCCTCTGCCTGCATCGAAAGGTGCTGCCGCCGGCGGACACCCCGGAATCGGGCGCCGGTGACGGCCCCTGCTCCTGGCCGGCGGCAACCGGGGATGTCCCCCGCCGGGCCCTTTGTGTCTGCCAAAGCACCGACGGCATCGCCTCGGGTATTCTGATGGAAGCGGCGGAAATATGTGGCACCGTGAAAACAGCGGCACCGCAGGCACGCTCTAAAATCGCCCTTCGCACCTTGGGCGGAATCATGCCCTTTCCCCAGGCGCCCCCGGCGCAGGAAACGCACGCGCCCGAGACAGATTCCGCAAACACCTCCCGGCCCGAAACGGAGCGCCGGGTGCCGCCCGCCGCATCGGCATCCCCTTCTTCCCTCCGACGCATGGAAGACCCGTTTGCAGCCACGGCCCGGGCCCACGCACAGTTTCTGGAATTTTCCCAGACCATGCAACACGCTTACCGGGATCTGGTCCGGGGCCAATTGGCCCTTCTGTCCGGCGGATATTCCACGGCACCGGCGGCGGCCGCCCCAACGGCCCCGGCGATGAAACCACCGCCCGGGCATCCGGCTTTTACCAGAGAGCAGTGCATGACTTTTGCCGTGGGAGCCGTCAGCGACGTGTTCGGACCCGACTTCGCCGTGGTCGACACCTTCCCGGCCCGGGTAAGACTTCCGGACGCCCCCCTGATGCTGGTGGACCGCGTTCTTTCCATCACGGCGGAAAAGGGAGTGCTGGGTGCGGGCCGCGTGATCACCGAGCACGACGTATTGCCGGATGCCTGGTATCTTGACGGCGGCCGGGCACCCTCGTGCATTTCCGTGGAAGCCGGGCAGGCGGATCTGTTTCTGTGCGCCTATATGGGCATCGATCTCAGGGTTTGCGGAAAACGCACCTACCGCCTGCTGGACGCCACCGTGGATTTTTTCCGGAGCCTTCCCCGGCCCGGAGAGGTCATCCGCTATGACATCCGCATTGAAAAGTTCATGCGACAAGGCGATACGTACCTGTTTTTCTTCCGATTCGACGGCACCATCGACGGCGCGCCACTGATTCGCATGCGAAACGGATGTGCCGGTTTTTTCACCGAAGAAGAGGTTCGCAACTCCGGGGGCATCCTCGACACCGACACAGGCTCCGCGCCCATGGAACCGGACGACGCCCTTGGCGCCGATTGGCAACCGCCGGTGCCCTTGGCACAGGCCGCCTACAATGCGGACCAGTTGGACGCCCTCAGGCGCGGGGATCTTACGGCCTGCTTCGGCGCGGCGTTTGCGGGGGTGCAGGCCGCCGCCGCCCTGACCCTGCCCGGCGGCAGGATGCGCCTGATCGACCGGGTGTCGTCCCTGACACCGAACGGAGGACCGTATGGACGGGGTCTCATCCGGGCCGAAGCGGACATCGATCCGGCAGCATGGTTTCTGACCTGCCATTTCGTGGATGACCCCGTCATGCCGGGCACCCTCATGTACGAGTGCTGTATGCACACCCTGCGGGTGCTGCTCATGCGCATGGGGTGGCTCACCGACAACCCCGATGCGTGCTGGGAGCCGAAACCCGGCGTCCACAGCCGACTCAAGTGCAGGGGACCGGTCACCCCCCGCACCCGGAAAGTGGTGTATGAGGTGGCGGTCAAGAGCCTTGGGTACGATCCAGAACCCTACGCCGTGGCCGATGCCCACATGTATGCCGACGGACAGCGCATCGTCTATTTCGAAAACATGTCCCTCAAGCTTTCCGGCACCGACCGCAACGGCATTGAAGCCTTCTGGCGCCGACACCGGACGCAACGATCAGCCCTTGACACCGCGCCGGCGCCGGTTTTCAACCACCGCCAGGTGCTCGCCTTCGCAGAAGGAAACCCGTCGGAAGCCTTCGGCCCCGCGTATGCGCCCTTTGATCGCGACCGGTTCATCGCCCGGCTGCCCCGACCGCCGTATTCCTTTCTGACCCATGTAACCGCCGCCGAGCCGCCGCCGTGGGTCCTTGCTCCCGGCGGGTGGATTACGGCGGAATACGCGGTTCCCCCAAACGCCTGGTATTTCCATGCGGACCGCAACGCAGCCATCCCGTATGCCATTCTCCTGGAAATCGCGCTGCAACCGTGCGGTTGGCTTGCCGCCTGGGCCGGCAGCGCTTTGAAAAGCAGCCGGGATCTTCGCTTCCGCAACCTCGGCGGAAAAGCGACACTGCACGCCGCCCCCAGGGCCGCCGGCGAAACAGTGACCGTCCGGGCCCGCATGACCAAGGTGTCCACGGCCGCGGATATGATCATCGAGCATTTCGATTTCCAGGTGCGGCTCAGGGACAGGATGCTGTTCGAAGGGTCCACCCATTTCGGCTTTTTCACCCCCGACGCGCTTTCCCGCCAGGCGGGCCTGACCCCGGTCGCCGCGGACCTCGGCTGCGCCCCCCAGGACAGCCTGCCGCGTGGAGAAGGTTCCTGGAAATTACCGGAAGACCTTCCCCATGCCCCCTGGATCGATGCCCCACCCGATCCCGCGGCCGCCGGCATGCCCCTGGACGCCATCGCCGCCGGCCGGCAGGGGCTGTGCCTGCCCGCAAAGGCCCTGCGGATGATCGATGCCGTGGACATCTGGCAGCCCCAGGGCGGTATCGCCGGCCTCGGGTACGCCCGGGCCGTCCAACAGGTGGATCCGGACGCATGGTTTTTTCGTGCCCATTTCCATCAGGATCCGGTATGTCCGGGAAGTCTCGGCATCGAGTCGCTGCTGCAACTGATGAAATGGATCGCCCGCGAAAAATGGCCGGAGTACCGCCACAGTCACATTTTTGAACTCATGTGCGGCCGTCCCCACCAGTGGTCCTACCGGGGTCAAATCACCCCCGGCAATCAACAGATAACCGTGGCGGCGACCGTAACGGCCATTGACGACGGTCCCGCCCCGGTCCTTTGGGCAAACGGCGTGTTGACCGTGGACGGGCTTCCCATTTACCGGATGGATCATTTCGGTCTCCGGATCACGGCCGCACATCAACCCGGCAACCCGGTCCCCCGCCCCGACGCGGTGCGGCCCCCTGCCGATGCCGGCTCCACGGAGCCGACCGAACGGACATTATGATCTTCAAGCACGTTGTCATCGACGCCTTCGGCTACGAACTGCCGCCCAACGTTATCGCCACCGCCGACCTTGAATCCCGCCTGGCAACGGTTTACAAACGCCTGCACCTCCAGCACGGACAGCTCGAAGCCATGACCGGCATTTACGAGCGCCGCTGGTGGGATCCGGACTTTTCCGTGGGCGACGGCGCCCTCCTGGCCGGCAAAACCGCCCTGGAGAAAGCCACACACCAATCGGGCATCGGCCCCGGGCACATCGGCATGCTCGTCTACGCCGGGGTCTGCCGGGATCAGCTGGAACCCGCCACGGCCTGCAAGGTCGCCGCCGGTTTGGGGCTTGGTCCGGAAACCATTTTATACGATATTTCAAATGCCTGTCTCGGGGTGGTCAACGGCATGGTGCAGATCGCCAATGCCATCGAGCTGGGGCAAATCGAGGCGGGCATGGTGGTGTCCTGCGAATCGGCCCGCCAGATCGTGGAGGCGACCATCGCGCGGCTGCATCAGCACCAGGACATGGAAACCTTCAAGAAGTGCATCGCCACCCTCACCGGCGGTTCCGGCGCCGTTGCGGTAGTGCTCTGCCACCGCAAACTGTCACCAAAGGGCCACCGCCTCCTGGGCGGCGCCGCGGGCTGTGCCCCCGCCCATTACAAACTCTGCACCTGGGGCCCGGACACCGGCATGCCCGCCACCATGCCTCTGGTAATGGAAACCGACGCCATCGGTGTCCTCAAACACGGCGTGGCCCTGGGCATGGAAACCTTTCGACGGTTTCGTGAAAAACTCGGCTGGTCGGAACAGGCCCCCGATAAAATCATCTGTCACCAGGTGGGGGCCACCCACCAGCAAAACATTCTCACCGCCGCCGGCATCGACCGGCAGCGGGATTTCGCCACCTACCCCTTTCTCGGCAATATCGGCACGGTCTCCCTTCCCATCACCGCCGCCATCGCCGAAGAACGGCATTTTCTCGCTGCCGGCGACCAGGTCGGCTTCCTGGGCATCGGCAGCGGACTGAACTGCCTGATGCTGGGGGTCACATGGTAGCCGCCGACACCTACGGAAACGACGGATTTCGTTCCCTTTATCCCTTCGCCTCCCGGTACACGACCATCGGCGAACACCGGCTGCACTACATCGACGAAGGTGACGGGGAGCCGATGCTGATGCTGCACGGCAACCCCACATGGTCCTTCTACTACCGGCACCTGATCAAGGCCTTTTCCCCCCGGTTCCGCACCATCTGCCCGGACCATATCGGCTGTGGACTTTCCGACAAACCACCGGCACACCGCTATGCCTATACACTCGACCAGCGGATCGGCGACCTGGAGCAATTGCTGTCGGTGCTCGGTGTGGAAAAGGACATCACCCTGGTGGTGCACGACTGGGGCGGCATGATGGGCCTGGCCCTTGCCGTGCGCCATCCGCAGCGCTTCAAACGCATCGTCGTGACCAACACGGCGGCCTTCCCGCCGCCGAACGGCAAGCCCCTCCCCTGGCGGCTGCGGCTGCTGCGTCACTTGCCGGTGCTGTCCAAACCGGCCGTGTGCGGGCTGAACCTCTTTGCCAGGAGCGCCCTGGTGATGGCTCCGAAAAAGGCCCTTCCCAAGCAGGTGCGCGAGGGACTCATCGCCCCCTATGACAGCTGGCGTAACCGAATCGCCACCTACCGGTTTGTGCGTGACATTCCTTTGAAGCCCGGAGACCCCAGCTACCAGACGGTGCAACGGGTGGCACACGCCCTTCACCGCCTGTCCAACGTGCCCATGCTCATCTGCTGGGGAAAGCATGATTTCGTTTTCGACGGCGACTACTTCGATGAATGGCGGCGGCGGTTTCCCGCCGCCCATGCCCACATGTTCCAGGAAGCGGGCCACTACCTTCTCGAAGACGCGCCGGAAGAGGTAACCGCGGCCATGGCGGCTTTCTTCGCGCACCATCCCTGATATGGCATCGTTTTCAAAACATGGGTTTCATGATATGAAGCACCAGGCGGCGCAAGCCCCCAAAGATTGTTGACGGCAACAACCGAAGGAGTCAGACGATGCAATCCCAAAGAGGCGTATCCGCCGTCGTACTGCTGATTGTCCTGATCGTATTGCTCGTTGCGGCGGGCGCCGGTTTTTTTGTGCTCAAAAGCCGGCAGACCCGCGACCTGCCCCCCCAGGTCGCCTTCACGCACATCAACCTGAACGAACAGGTGGTCACCTTTGTTTTCGACAAAATTCCGGCCCTCTATCCCCGGCTCTTAAGGCTGAACCGGGAAATGACCCTGGTCAAGGGGGAGCTGGAACGCATCGCGGCCCTGGAAAACGACTTCCCGGATCAGAAGCGGTTTATCCGGCCCGAACAAGTCCTGTGGACATCCATTGAAAAGCGCCTCGCCCAAGCCGCCGCCACGGCGGAAAAACGCGTCGAGGCCTTCTTCGTGGCCTACGCCCTTAATGCGGAGAAGGGCCACGCATTGATCCAGGAAGAAATGGAAAGCCTGGCCGCGGCCCTTGATGAGGCCATCGAAATCTCCCGTGCCGAGACCAGTCGTATTCGCGTCAGCACGCCGAAAACACCCGTGGACCGATTGAAAGACCTTCTTAAATAGGACGATTCGGCCGTCCGGCAATCGATATTTATGGCAAACACACAGATTCCCCAGCCACCGCCGCCCCCCCTGAACATTGCGGCGCTGATGAAACAAGCGGCCGCCGCACGCCCCCATCAACGGGCGGTGGTGGTCCCCACCGGCCGTGACAAGACCGGCAGGATCGCCTATACCCACCTGACCCTGGCCCAACTGGACAGGGACTCCGACCGCCTGGCCGCCGCCTTTGACACCATCGGCATCAACCGGGGCACCCGCACGGTGGTCATGCTCCGCCCCGGTTTGGAGTTCATGTCCGTTTCCTTTGCCCTGTTTAAATGTGGCGCCGTTCCGGTAATGGTGGATCCGGGCATGGGCCTTGGCAGAATGATCCGATGCCTGGAGGAAAGCCGTCCCAAGGCCTTTGTCGGCATTCCCATCGCCCACCTGGTGCGAATGGTGTTCCCAAAATATTTCAAGACAGTGCAACATTGTGTGACGGTGGGATGGCGGGTACCGGGGGCCGGGCCGACCCTGGCGCATCTGCTGAAATCCGCCTGGCGGCCTTACCCGTTGGCGCGCACGCACCGGGACGACATGGCCGCCATCCTCTTCACCACCGGCAGCACCGGTCCGGCCAAGGGCGTGGTATACACCCACGGCACCTTCGCGGCCCAAATCCAGCACATTCGAACCGCCTTCGGTATCCAACCGGGGGAAATCGACCTGCCCACCTTCCCACTGTTTGCGCTGTTCGACCCGGCCCTTGGCATGACGGCGGTGATTCCGGACATGGATCCGACCCGACCGGCCTCGGTCAATCCCCAGCGCATCATCGAAGCGGTGGAGAACCAGGGCGTCACCAATATGTTCGCCTCCCCCGCCTTGCTCCACCGGGTGGGGGGCTATGGAAAAAGGCACGGCATCCGCCTGCCCTCTCTCAAACGGGTGGTATCGGCCGGAGCCCCGGTCTCCCCGGCCAACATCAGCCAGTTTTCCGCGATGCTCACCGAGGGCGCGGAAATTCTCACCCCCTATGGCGCCACCGAATGCGTGCCCATCACCAGCATCGGCAGCCGGGAAATTCTTTCACCTGCCACGGTACAGAAAAGCGAACAGGGCTTCGGCAATTGCGTGGGCCGTGCACTGGATGGCATCCGGGTGGAAATCATCACCCTCACCGACGCCCCCATTGCCACCTGGGACGATTCCCTGCTGCTGCCGCCTGGCGATATCGGGGAAATCGCGGCCCAGGGGGATGTGGTCACCCGGGAATATTTTCGCCGGCCCCGACACGACGCCCTCGCCAAGATCCGGGACCCCCGGGGCATCTGGCACCGTATGGGCGACCTCGGCTGGAAAGACAAAATCGGCCGCATCTGGTTTTGCGGCCGAAAAAGCCATCGGATCGTCACAGAAACCGAGACCCTGTTCACCATTCCCTGCGAGGCCGTCTTCAACGGGCACCCCCAGGTGCACCGCAGTGCCCTGGTGGGAATCGGCCCGCGGGGCCACCAGTTGCCGGTCATCTGCATCGAACCGGTCAATTACCGGGAGGCAAAACGAAACGAGGGCGCCTTGCGCGACGCATTGCTCGCACTGGCCGATGCCCATGTGCACACCCGACCGATCCGCATCATGTTGCTGTGCAAGACCTTCCCGGTTGATATTCGTCATAACGCAAAGATATTCCGTGAAAAACTGGCTGTTTGGGCCGCCCGAAAACTCGGTCCAGACCCCGGCGGGCGCCCCGCCACCCCCGTCAGCGCCCCAGCCCCGGACCCCACTGCGACAGGACAGCGGCATGCACACCGAAACGATGCCTGACCATCAGACCGTATTGGTCACCGGCGGCAACGGATTTCTGGGAAAGGCAATCGCCCAACGCCTGCTGGGAGACGGTTTCCGGGTCCGCAGTCTTTCCAGACGCCGGTCACCGGACCTGGCATCCATGGGGATCGCACAGTTTACCGGAGACATCCGGGACGCATCCGTTGTGGACAGGGCGTGCAGGGGTGCGGCGATGGTGTTTCACACGGCCGCGAAGGCGGGGGTGTGGGGAGATTCGGGCGCATTTTACGGTATAAACGTCACCGGAACAGGGCATGTGATCTCGGCCTGTCGCCGCCACGGGAGTCTTCTGGTCCATACCAGCTCGCCCAGTGTGGTATTCGACGGAAAGGATATGGCGGGGGCGGACGAAACAGCACCCTACCCGAAACGCTACACGGCGGCGTATCCTGCCACCAAGGCCCAGGCGGAACAACTGGTGCGACAGGCGTCCAGGGAGGGATTGCCCGCCGTTATCCTGCGTCCACACCTGATCTGGGGCCCTGGCGACAATCACCTTGTTCCGCAGATCCTCCAACAGGCACCCAAATTGCGCCGGGTCGGAGACGGGCGAAACCTGGTGGATACGGTCTATATCGACAACGCCGCCGACGCGCATGTCCTTGCGGCCCGGGGCCTGGCCCGCGATAGGACGCTGTCGGGAAACATCTACTTCATCAGCCAGGGGGAGCCGGTTCCCCTGTGGTGGATGGTCGACGCCATTCTCGCCGCCGCCGGAAAGCCGCCGGTGCGGGGGCAAATACCCGTTTCTGCGGCCGTGACGGCCGGGCGTGTTCTGGAATGGATGCACAAAGCCTTCAGGCTGCAGGGCGCGCCCCGCATGACCCGGTTTATGGCCCACGAGCTGTCAACGTCCCACTGGTTCGACATCAGCGCTGCAAGAAACGATCTGGGATACGTCCCCCGGGTGTCCACCCGGGAAGGCCTTCGCCGCCTGGTTGCCTGGCTTGCCCATGGACCGCCCGAAACGCCCCATCCGGCGCCGCCACCACCTTCTCCACCAACGCCAGAAGATCTTCGATGACCAAGCCGTCTTTTGAGTAGAAGTAATCCGCACCGTGCAAAAAAGCGGCCCGCCGGTATTCCGAAGCGTCGGAATGCGACATCATGACGATGACGGTGCTGCGGCACCGGTCGCGAATCCGCCGGGTCAAAAGAAGTCCGTTGGTGCCCGGGAGGTGAATGTCCATGAATATGAGCCGGGGCCGCGTCGCCGCCATCCGTTCCATGGCCTCCGGTGCGTCGGAGGCCGTTTCGAACTGCATGGAAGGGAACCTGTTCTTGAGAAAAGCCAGCAATGCATTTCGAAACGATTCGTTGTCTTCAACGATAAGTGTCGTGAACATAGACCTCCCGTCACTCACCCACCCCTGACCGGCGGGGCCAGGTGTCCCGGATCCTTGGGGATGCGACTTGTAAGATCACTTTACCAATGGAAGATCCTGTGATAAATAGGGTCATTCGTGTATTTTCGAAAAGCCAAGTGTGTATTTTCCAAAGGCCCATCGACCCAGTCGACATCTGCTTGACCGTTCGTCTTCGATCTGCCGGATCTGCTTGCGTTGGATGGAGGGGCACCCATGAAACAGGCGCATCGCATCGTTATAGTGGAAGATCACACCATTCTGCGGGAGGGACTGCGCTCCCTCCTGCGGGAGCATGAGGACATGCGGGTGGTGGGAGACGCGGGGGACGGTCGGTCCGCTGTCCGGTGTGTGCGCGCCCAGCACCCCGACCTTGTGCTGATGGACCTGTCCATGCCCAAGATGAACGGGTTCGAAGCCATCAAGGAAATCAAGAAATCCGAGCCCGACATCAAGATCATCGCCCTGACGGTTCACAACACCGAAGAATACATTCTGATGACACTCCAGGCCGGCGCAGACGGATACGTACTCAAAGACGCCACCCACGACGAGCTGCTGATGGCCATCCGCCAGGTGCTGTCCGGCAAGCGCTTTTTAAGCCCCAGCATATCGGGTAAGGTCATCGAGGGGTATTTGGAAGGCAAGAAGCAGCAACCGCACCGGTCCCAGATCGACATGCTCACCCAACGGGAACGGGAGGTTCTGAAGCTCATCGCCGAGGGCTACAAAAACAAGGAAGTGGCCGACACCCTGTGCATCAGCCTCAAAACCGTCGAGAAACACCGGGCCAACCTGATGCGGAAGCTCGACCTGCACAACACCTCCGCCCTCACCCTCTATGCGGTGCAGCAGGGGATGGTGGTGCGGTAGGCAGGCAGCGTTTACGGGCCGCCTCAGTGATACCCCATCTCCTCGCTCACCTTCCCTCTGAACACCCAATAGCTGTAAGCGGTGTACGCCAGCACCGCCGGCAGCACCACCAGGACCCCCCAAAGGGTGAACAACTGGTTTTTGCCTGGGCGGCCGCCTCGTAAATGGTCACATCCGGCAACACGGCGTTGGGATACACCGCAGCCTGCAATCCCACGTAAGCGGACAAGAACAGCAGAACACCCCATAAGAAGGGGCTGCCGTCACGGCGTTGGGAGATTGCGCGCAGCAGCATGACAAACGCCACCGCGCCCAGGACGGGAAACAGCCAGATGAAATAGACCCTGGGGGCACTGAACCACCGCGCCGACACCTGGGGGTTGTGCAAGGGAGTCCAGACGCTGACCAGCAGCATGAACCCTCCCACCGCCAGAAGGGCTCGGCGGGCCTGAACAAAAGCCCTGTCCCGCACCGGTCC